>NZ_CP021024.1:4082500-4491639 GCF_002117725.1 Rhizobium sp. TAL182
CGTCCATGACGGCGAAAAGGAGGTCGTGCGCCGCCAGCCGTTCGCGCATGTGAAGATGACGCTGGCCGCCAACCATGTGGCGACCGAGGACTACCCCGATTTCGATCCTCTGGCGATATTTTCCGCCGACGAACCGCAGCCCGCCCCGCAGAGCCGCACCGGCGTACTCTACGGCTCCGACGTTGAATCCGAGGTCAGTCTGAAGACCGTTCCCTTCCCGACCGCCAAGACCAGTATGAAAATGGCCTCCGGCCTGTCGCTCGAGGAGGTCGAGGAGAACGTCCGTTCCAACGGCTCCGTGCTGACCGACGGCAATACGCAGCTCGCAGCCCTCTACTACGTCGATCCACGTCGTTTCTCCAATGAGGAAGCCGATGTCGATCTGACCGCCGGCCTGTCAGCCCGCGTGCTCGAGCAGAACATGACGGTTTCTGCGCCGGAATCGATCACGCCGCAGACCGAAGAATTCGCCGACGACATTCTTCCGGTGCGCGCCGATACACCGATCGCCAAGGCGCTTACGGATTCAGGCTACCCACAGCAATATGCCGATGGCATTGCCAACTATATCTCGCAGCAACTCGGCGCCAGCGATCTCGAAAAGGGTGACGTGCTGCGCATCGGCATCATCCAGAAGGGCGAACAGGCAAAGATCATCCGGGCCAGCGTCTACCGCGGCACGCGCCATCTCGTCACCGTAGCCCTCGACGACAAGGGCAAATACGTGTCCGGCAGCGAGCCGCCGATGCTGGATGCCATCGCCACCGCTTTCGATGACAATACCTTCGCTCCGCCGCCCGGCCAGAACCTGCCGCGCGTCTATGACGGCATCTATCGTGCCGCCCTTTCCTATGGCATGACCAAGGATATGACCGCGCTGATCATCAAGCTGCTCGCAAGCAATGTCGATTTCCAGGCGCAGCTGAGATCGACCGATAAGCTGGAGGCCTTCTTCTCCGTCGCCGACAGCACCGGCCAGGCGACCGAGGATTCCGAACTGCTCTACGTCAATGCTCGTTTCGGCGATACGCAGACGCGCTTCTATCGCTTCCAGGATCCCGACGACGGCACGGTCGATTATTTCGACGAGAACGGCAAGAGCATCCGTCAGTTCCTGCTGCGCAACCCGGTTCCGAACGGCATTTTCAAGTCGGGCTTCGGCATGCGCCGCCATCCGATCCTCGGTTTCGCGCGAATGCATACCGGCGTCGATTGGGCGGCGCCGCGTGGCACCGCGATTATCGCCTCCGGCAATGGCACAGTCGAAAAAGCCGGCTGGGATTCCGGCGGCTACGGCAATCAGACGATCATCCGCCATGCCAATGGCTATGAATCCTCCTATAATCACCAGAGCGCCATTGCCAAAGGCGTCGTTCCCGGCGCGAAAATACGTCAGGGCCAGGTGATCGGCTGGGTCGGCACGACGGGTGAATCCACCGGCCCGCATCTGCATTACGAGCTGATCGTCAACGGCACCAAGGTCGATCCGCTGCGCATCCGTCTGCCGGGCGGCAAATCGCTGCAGGGCGAGGCGCTGGCGAAATTCGAGGACGAGCGAAAGCGTATCGATACGCTGCTGAACAACCAGACGCCGGATCAGGTGGCGAGCAAGTAGTCTCTAAACGAGAAATGGCGGCTGAAGCCGCCATTTCTCATTTCTCGACAAACCAAATTATGCCGCTGCGCTCACCGTCTGCCGCGTGCTGAACTGCAGCCGGTCCGAACCATTCGTCACCTTGACAGTCGATCCGTCCGGCACCTGGCCCGACAGGATCTGCTCGGCCAACGGGTCCTGCACGAATTTCTGGATCACCCGCTTCAGCGGCCTTGCGCCGTAAACCGGATCATACCCCTTGTTCGCCAGCCAATGGCGAGCTTCCTCGTCGAGATCGATAACAATCTTGCGTTCGGACAGCAGAGCCACCAGCCGCTTCAGCTGGATATCGACAATCGCGCCCATCTCCTCGCGTTTCAGGCGGTGGAAGAGGATGATCTCATCGATGCGGTTCAGGAACTCCGGCCGGAAATGCCCACGCACGACGTCCATCACCTGCTCGCGAACCGTATCGCTGTCATCGCCGTCCCTGAGCTGCGTCAGATATTCGGCTCCGAGGTTCGAGGTCATGATGATCATCGTATTACGGAAGTCGACCGTCCGGCCCTGACCGTCCGTCAACCGTCCGTCGTCCAGCACCTGCAGCAGGATGTTGAAGACGTCGGGATGCGCCTTCTCGATCTCATCGAACAACACGACCTGATATGGCCGGCGGCGCACGGCTTCCGTCAACGCCCCGCCTTCGTCATAACCAACATAGCCGGGAGGCGCGCCGATCAACCGGGCGACGGAGTGTTTCTCCATGTATTCCGACATGTCCATGCGCACCATGGCCGTTTCGTCGTCGAAGAGGAAGCGGGCGAGCGCCTTGGTAAGTTCGGTCTTGCCGACGCCGGTCGGGCCGAGGAAGATGAACGAGCCGATCGGCCGGTTCGGATCTTGCAGGCCGGCGCGGGCGCGGCGGACGGCGCGCGACACGGCCTGAACCGCATCGCCCTGGCCGATCACCGATTTCGCCAGCTCGTCTTCCATCCGAAGCAACTTGTCGCGTTCGCCTTCCAGCATCTTGTCGACCGGGATGCCGGTCCAGCGGGAAACGACATGGGCGATATTGTCGGGGCTGACCACCTCCTGCACCATCGCGCCGCGTTCACCATCCTGCTTCTCGGCTTCGACCAGCTGCTTTTCGAGATCCGGAATGACGCCGTAGGTGAGCTCGCCGGCGCGCTGGAATTCACCCTTGCGCTGGGCAATCGCCAGTTCGTTGCGGGCGTCGTCGAGCTGCTTCTTGAGATCGGCGGCAAGGCCGAGCTTCTGCTTTTCCGCCTGCCAGCGGGCCGTCAGCGCATCGGCCTCCTCTTCAAGCGCGGTGAGTTCGGTCTCCAGTCGCTTCAGCCGGTCGGCGGAAGCAACGTCGGTCTCCTTCTTCAGCGCCTCACGCTCGATCTTCATCTGAATGATCCGGCGGTCGAGTTCATCGAGCTCTTCCGGCTTGGAATCCACCTGCATGCGCAGTCGCGCCGCCGCCTCATCCATCAGATCGATGGCCTTATCGGGCAGGAAGCGATCCGTGATATAGCGGTTGGACAGCGTCGCGGCGGCGACCAGCGCCGCATCGGCGATGCGAACCTTGTGATGCTGCTCGTATTTTTCCTTGAGTCCGCGCAGGATCGAGATCGTATCTTCGACCGTCGGTTCGTCGACGACGACAGGCTGGAAACGGCGGGCAAGCGCCGGATCCTTCTCGACATGTTTACGATATTCGTCGAGCGTGGTTGCGCCGACGCAATGCAGCTCGCCGCGGGCAAGCGCAGGCTTTAGAAGGTTGGAGGCATCCATCGCCCCGTCCGCCTTGCCGGCGCCGACCAGCGTGTGCATCTCGTCGATGAATAGGATGATCTCGCCGTTTTCCGCCTGAACTTCATTGAGGACCGCTTTCAGCCGCTCTTCGAATTCGCCGCGATATTTCGCGCCGGCAATCAGCGCGCCCATGTCGAGCGCCATCAGCTTCTTGTCCTTCAGCGATTCCGGCACGTCGCCGTTGACGATGCGCAGAGCCAGACCTTCGACGATCGCCGTCTTGCCAACGCCCGGCTCGCCGATCAGCACCGGATTGTTCTTGGTGCGGCGCGACAGGACCTGGATGGTGCGGCGGATCTCATCGTCGCGGCCGATCACCGGATCGAGCTTGCCCTCGCGGGCTTCGCCAGTGAGGTCGCGGGCGAATTTCTTGAGTGAATCGAAGCCCTGCTCGGCGCTGGCGGAATCCGCGGTCCGGCCCTTGCGGATATCGTTGATGACCTGGTTGAGACCTTGGGCTGTCACGCCCGCATTCTTCAGCGTCGAATAGGTCGAAGCCGAGGATTCGATCGCCAGCGCCTGCAGCAGACGTTCGACCGTAACAAAACTGTCGCCGGCTTTCTTGGCCACCTCTTCGGCGGTCGAAAGCACCTTGGCGAGCGGTTGCGCCAGGTAGATGTTGCCGTTGCCGCCCGATATCTTCGGCAACTTGGCAAGAGCCGCGTCATTGGCAAGGCGAGCAGCCTTGGCATCGCCGCCGGCACGCTCGATCAGCGACGCCGCCATGCCCTGATCGTCATCGAGCAGAACTTTGAGCACATGTTCGGGTGAAAATTGCTGATGCCCCTGCGCCAGCGCATAGGTTTGGGCCGACTGAATGAAACCGCGCACCCGCTCGGAATATTTCTCGATATTCATATTCTACCTCCATTGATCGCCCTGCCCTTACGAGGCGCAGACCGATGATTGAGATCGACCCCCTGAAAAGGCAGGCCGCGCTTGGCCCATCTGGGATTTGGGCGAAGCAGTCGAGGAGAATATGGTACGCTGTTTCGGGAGTTTAAAGAGCCCATAAGACGAAAATCCCCGGCACGAGGCCGGGGATTTTCAAGGAAATTCGAACAGATGGCATGAGCACCCGGCTCTCCCCGAAAGGAGCGGCCAGATCCCTTAATCCGATGCGGCATCCGCCAGAACCGGCGCGTCGGCGGAAGCACCCTCGCCCTCGGAGGCTGCATCGCCGTCTGCGCCGCGGCGCGGGCGACGGGGACGATTGCCGGGGCTACGACGACGGGGCTGGCGTTCGCGTGACTGGCCGGCAGACCCTTCCTCGTCCATGGCGACCTCGGCAGGAATGCCTTCGATCTCCGGCTGCGGGCCGGTTCCGTCGATGATTTCGGGTTGGGGTGCCGGGGCAGGCGCCGCAACGGGTGCCGGCGCGGACTTTGGTTGTGCCTGCGGCTGATGCTGCCTGCTCTGCGGCGGCTGGACGACGACGACATCGTCGCCATCATTGTCGCTGGTATCGATGTCGTCGCTGTCGCGATCCGCCGCGTCGCGGTCATTGTAGTCGCTGCGATCGTCGCGCTGGAACCGCTCTTGCATCTGCGCCTGAGCGCTGGCAATGATCCGATTGTAATGTTCGGCGTGCTGAAGATAATTCTCGGCTATCACGCGGTCGCCAGAGCTCTGGGCATCACGGGCAAGTTGCGCATATTTCTCGGCGATATGCTGTGCAGTACCGCGAATCTTAACATCGGGACCGGAGCTGTCATAGCTCCGGGTCAGCGGGTTACCGCCCTTGCGGTTGAAATTGTTGTTATTGTTATTTCCGCCGCCGCCATTGTTATTGTTGTTACCACGCCCTCGACCGCGCTTGTTTTGCTGTCCTGGCCTCATAGATCGTTCACCTGAATTCTCTGTTTGTGATGGATACATGGCACCAACCGCCATGACCGGAAAACCGGGTCAGGACCTTTGTGCCGCGAGCATACTGCGCCTTTGCGCCGACCTGCCGCTTGGTTCTCAAGTCAGTTTGACTGATTCACGCGTTGGGTCGTGTTCAACCGTTGAAACTCTCGTTTAAAAGAGCGGACCCCCGAGGCAAACCAAGTGCCGAACGAATCTCGTTCATTCCTATCTGCCCAACACGTGTCCGCAACCTATATTGCTTCCCTGGGAAATCCAAGCCTTTTCTTCGCAATAGCAATAATGTCCCGTCCGATGCCGCAGTTACCGCCTTTTACGCAAGCGCGAAAACAAGCGCCCTGTCGTTCTGACCATAATCTTTCACGGATTTGAGGCACTTGAAGCCTTTCGCTTCGAAGATCGCCGTCACATCGTTTCGCTGATCGTAGCCGATTTCCAGTCCGAGAACCCCGTTGGGCCTCATGAACCTTGCCGCATCCTTGGCTATGGCTTTGTAAGCGTCAAGCCCATCCGGGCCGCCATCCAGCGCTGCAACCGGATCAAATTTCGTCACTTCGGGAGCGAGATCGTGAATGACATTGGAGGCAATATAGGGCGGATTTGAGACAATCGCGTGAAAGGAGCCCTGGATGTTCTCGAACCATTTCGACTGCACGGCCTGAAAACGATCCTGCAACCCGTTTCTTTCTGCATTTGACTTCGCCGTCCTAAGTGCATCAGCCGATATGTCGCTGCCGATACCTGACGCCTCGGGACATTCACTCAAGAGCGCGAGGCATATCGCCCCACTCCCGGTTCCGATATCAAGAATATGGAGATGGCGTTGCGCCTTTGCAAGGTCCTTCAAATAGGGAAGCACCGTATCGACCAGGATTTCCGTATCCGGACGCGGCTCCAGAGTTTCCGCCGACAAGCCAAGCGGCAGGCCGTAGAATTCCCGCTCGCCCAGAATACGATGCACCGGCTCATGGCCGAGACGCCGCTCCAAGGCCCTCGAAATCGCCTCCGCCTGATCTGAAGAGAGCCTCTCGGCCGACCGCGTCAAAAGCTCCGTTGACGACAGTTTCAAAATGCCTGCGACAAGCAGCCGCGCATCGGTCACCGGATCGACAATGCCTGCCTCTGTGAAACGACGGCGCGCTTCGGCAAGCATATCGGCGACCGTAGCGCTCATTGCTGTTCGCCGAGCTGCGCCAGCTGGCTTGCTTGATAATCGGCCATCAGTGCGTCGACGACCTCTTCGATCTCGCCTTCCATCATCCGGTCGAGCTTGTAAAGCGTCAGATTGATGCGATGGTCCGTTATGCGACCCTGGGGGAAATTATAGGTACGGATGCGTTCCGAACGATCGCCGGAGCCGACCTGGCTCTTGCGATCGGCCGAGCGCTCACTATCGGCCCGCTGCCGCTCGGCATCGTAAAGCCTGGAACGCAAGACCTGCATCGCCTTGGCGCGGTTCTGATGCTGTGATTTTTCCGAGCTGGTGACGACGATGCCGGTCGGCAGATGGGTGATGCGCACCGCCGAGTCCGTCGTATTGACGTGCTGACCTCCGGCGCCCGAAGAGCGCATCGTATCGATGCGGATGTCTTCCGGCCGAATGTCGATGTCGATCTCCTCGGCTTCCGGCAGCACCGCCACCGTCGCGGCCGAAGTATGGATGCGCCCGCCTGCTTCGGTCTCCGGCACGCGCTGCACACGGTGCACGCCGGATTCGAACTTCAACTTGGCGAACACCCCCCGGCCTGTGATCGTCGCGATGATTTCCTTGTAGCCGCCGGCTTCACCCTCGCTTGCCGAGAGCACCTCTACCTTCCAGCCCTTTTCCGACGCGAAACGCTCGTACATCCGGAAAAGATCGCCGGCAAAAAGGGCAGCTTCCGAGCCGCCGGTGCCGGCGCGGATTTCCAGGATCGCGCTCTTTTCGTCGGCTGCGTCCTTCGGCAGAAGCAGGATCTGCATTTCCTGCTCCAGCGCCTCGATCCGCCCTTTCACTTCGGGCAGTTCGAGCTCGGCAAGATCGCGCATCTCGCGATCGACCGATTTGTCCTCGAGCAGCGTTTCGAGATCGGCGAGCTCGGCGACAGCCTTCTCATAGGCGCGGATCTTCGTCACGACGGGCTGCAGCTCGGAATATTCGGATGCAAGCTTCACATAGACATCGGCGGCCGGGCCAGCCGACATGCGCGCTTCGATCTCGCCGAAACGGCGTTCCAGCTCGCGCATTTTTTCAACGGGAAGCTTCGCCACCCTTCACTCCGATTCTTCTTATATTTCTCTAAAGGGGAATATTGTGGCTCTCGGCGAAGCGGGCAAGCACCTCGCGCATCGGCACCGTGCTGCGATGATCGTCCAGCACTTCGTCCATCACCTTCGCCAGCGCTCCGACATCAAGCCCGAGCAGCATCGCCTTTACCGGACCAATCGAGGCCGGCGACATCGAGATCGACCGAAAGCCGATGCCGAGCAGCGCCATTGCCGAAAGCGGCTTGCCGGCAAGCTCGCCGCAAAGCGTCACCGGCGTCGTGTTCCGATCCGCCCCGCGCACGATATCACGGAGGATCCGCAAAAACGGTTTTCCGAGGGGGTCGAAGCGATCGGACACCCGCGCATTGCCGCGATCGACCGCCATAGCAAACTGGAAAAGGTCGTTGGAACCGACCGAGACGAAATCGACCGCCTCCATCAGTTCGTCGAGCTGCCAGAGCAGCGCAGGCACCTCCAGCATCGCTCCGAATTGCAGCTTGCGCGGCAGTCCATGCCCGAAGCGCGACAGATGCTGCACTTCTTTCTGCAGGAGTTCGCGCACCATCTTCAGCTCGGAAACCTCAGTCACCATCGGCACCATCAGCTTCAGCTCGGTGCCGGCGGACGCCTTCAGCATGGCGCGCAGCTGGGTGCGCAACAATCCCGGACGGTCGAGCGACAGCCGGATCGCGCGCCAGCCGAGTGCGGGATTTTCCTCCTCATGGCCTCGGAAATAGGGCACCACCTTGTCGCCGCCGATATCGAGCGTGCGGAAGGTGACGACGCGGCCTGCCGCCTGTTTGATCACATTGCGGTAGAACTGCTCCTGCTCTTCCGCCTTCGGCATGGTCGAGGCAATCATGAACTGCAGCTCGGTGCGGAAGAGACCGATGCCCTCCGCACCCGATTCCGAGAGCTGCGGCAGGTCGACCAGCAGGCCGGCATTCATCATAAGCGAGATCCGCTGGCCGTCTTTGGTGACCGGCTCGATCGCGCGCAACGCCCGGAACTGCTCCTGCCGCCTCGCGCGGAAGCGCACTTTTTCCTCGTAGGAGCGCCGATGATCGGCCATCGGCCGGAGATGCACATGCCCTTCGTCGGCGTCGATGATCACGGCATCGCCATTCTCGGCGAGCGCCACAACACCCGCCGCCTGGCCGATGACGGGAATGCCCATGGCGCGGGCGACGATCACCACATGGCTCGTCACCGCTCCCTCTTCCAGCACCAGCCCGCGCACGTTGGCACGGGGATAATCGAGCAGCTCGGCCGCCCCCATGGCCCGCGCCAGGATGATCGCGTCATTGGGAAAACCCTCGGCGGTCGTGCGCCCGGTATAACCCGTCAACTGCCTGAGCAGCCGGTTCGCCAGGTCCTCGAAATCGTGCATGCGTTCGCGCAGATAAGGGTCGGTCAACCGCATCATCCGCGCCTTGGTGTCGCTCTGCACCTTTTCGACCGCCGCTTCCGCCGTCAGGCCGTTGCGGATCGCTTCCTCGAGCTTGCGCACCCAGCCCTGGTCATGCGCGAACATGCGATAGGTTTCGAGCACCTCGCGATGTTCGCCTTCCATCGAGACGTCGCGGCGCGACAGCATGTCGTCGATCGAGATCCTGAGCGACCCCATGGCCTCCGCCAGCCGGCGGATTTCCTTCTCGGCATCCTCGTTCAGCAGGTTGGTGACGACGATGCGCGGCTCGTGCAAGACGACATAGCCAAGGCCGATGCCGTCATTATAGGTGTCGCCGTCAATCGTCACCGAACGCGTCAGGTCGAGTTCGAGGCCCGGTTTGGTGATCTTCTTGAGCTCGCCGGTGGCGATCATCTCGGCAAGCACCATCGCCGTCGTTTCGAGTGCTTCCACCTCCTCCTCGCGATAGTTGCGGCTCGCCTTGTTCTGGACGACGAGAACGCCAAGCGAGCGCCCGGTCCTGAGGATCGGCACACCGAGGAAGGAATGGTAGATTTCTTCGCCCGTCTCCGGCAGGTAGCGGAAGGCCGGATGCGACTGCGCGTCGGAAAGGTTGAGCGGCTGCGCCGAGGCGGCGATCGTGCCGACTAGGCCCTGCCCCATCTTCAGCTGCGCCAGGTGCACCGCCTCGCGGTTGAGACCTTCGGTCGCGTAGAGTTCGAGCACACCGTCGGCGCGCAGCACATAGACGGAGCAGACTTCCGCCACCATGTTGCTGGCAATCTGTCGGACGATTCGGTCAAGACGATCCTGCGGCTCCAGCGGCTCTGCCATCAACTCGCGCAGCCGCCTGAGCAGCACGCGCGGACCGCCGGAAAGGTCTCTCATGGCGTCTCAAGCTCCCGAAACAACGCACTCTGTCCCGGCCGGCCTGCCTTCGTCTCCTCAACCTGAAGGGGCAGGCCGCCCGCTGGGAATCAATTCTTATCCAGACCGTAGCAGGAATGCAAAGTCCTGACAGCGAGTTCTGCATAGGGACCGTCAATCAGGATGGAAATCTTGATCTCGGAGGTGGTGATCGCCTTGATGTTGATGCCTTTTTCGGCAAGTGCACGAAACGCGGTCGCTGCCACGCCGGCATGGCTGCGCATGCCGATGCCGATGACCGAGACTTTCACCAGCCCCGATTCGTTTTGCACGACGTCGTAGCCGATCTTCTCCTTATGGTCGCCGAGCACCTTGATCGCCTTCTCGACATCGCCCGACGGCACGGTGAAGGTCATATCGGTCTTCGATCCGTCCTCGGAGATATTCTGGACGATCATGTCGACATTGATATGGGATTCGGCAAGCGGTCCGAAGATCGCGGCGGAAACGCCCGGCCGGTCGGCAAGACGGCGAAGCGAGATCTGAGCCTCATCCTTGGCATAGGCGATGCCGGTGACTACTTCCTGTTCCACGATTTCATCCTCGTCACAAATCAGCGTTCCGGGCGGGTTCAACAGATCGCCCATGCCCGGAGCATCGGGATCTTCGAAAGACGAGCGCACGAAGGTACGCACCTTGTGCACCATGGCAAGCTCGACCGAGCGCACCTGCAGCACCTTGGCGCCGAGCGAGGCCATCTCAAGCATTTCCTCGAAGGCGATCTTCTTCAGCCTGCGCGCCTGCGGCACGATGCGCGGATCGGTCGTATAGACACCGTCGACATCGGTATAGATATCGCAGCGATCCGCTTTGACAGCCGCGGCAATGGCGACGGCCGACGTGTCCGACCCGCCGCGTCCCAGAGTGGCGATGCGGTTGTCCGGTCCCAACCCCTGGAAGCCGGCGATGACGGCGACCTGCCCCTCGCCCATCCGCTTGACGATGTCGGAACCGTCGATCTCCAGAATCCGGGCTGCGCCATGTGCGTTGTCCGTGCGGATCGGAATCTGCCATCCCTGCCAGGACCGCGCATTGATATCCATCGCCTGCAATGCGATCGCCAGCAGCCCCGAGGTCACCTGCTCACCGGAGGCGACGACCGCATCATATTCCCGCGCATCGTAAAACGGCGAATTGGCGCCGATGACCTTCGGCGTGCCCTGCACCCAGCCGACCAGCTCATTGGTCTTGCCGGACATCGCCGAGACCACCACCGCGACCTCGTGACCGGCATCGACTTCGCGTTTGACGTGGCGGGCAACGTTCTTGATGCGGTCCAGGTCAGCGACGGACGTGCCGCCGAATTTCATTACGATGCGTGCCATATGCCTCTACCACGACTGGCGCCGGGAAGCGGAAACCCGACCCGGCATCACGAAAGCTCTGGGGCGAACGGCTTGGCGAAAGAGCCGGGCTCCTACTTTCTGGAACCGCTCTAAAAGCCCAGGCCCTGAAGGCCCCAAGTTGCGGGGTCTCTTAGCGAGTTTGGCGGGGGGAGGCAAGCGCACGATATAAAGCAATTGCCGAGCGTCTGCACGCCCGTCGCTCCTCGATAACCTCCGCCCTTGACTTATGTCGCCGATCGTCCGACTTCACTTGTCACGAACGCAAGGAGAAGACGATGACGGAAGGCGCCAGGAGCACGATCGACCAGGGCGAAGTGGACCGCTTCTCGGCGATGGCGGCGGAATGGTGGAGCCCGACCGGCAAGTTCAAGCCACTGCACAAATTCAACCCCGTCCGTCTCGCCTATATAAGAGACAAGGCCTGTGAGAATTTCGGCCGTGATCCGAAAAGCGCCCGCCCGCTCGAAGGCCTGCGCGTGCTCGATATCGGCTGCGGCGGCGGTCTCCTGTCCGAACCCGTCGCCCGCATGGGCGCCTCTGTCGTCGGCGCGGACCCCTCCGAGAAGAATATCGGCATCGCCTCGACCCATGCGAAGGCCTCAGGCGTTGCGGTCGACTATCGCGCGGTCACCGCCGAGGAACTTGCCGACGCCGGCGAGACTTTCGATATCGTCTTGAACATGGAAGTGGTCGAACACGTCGCCGACGTCGAGTTCTTCATGACGACCTGCGCAAAGATGGTTCGCCCCGGCGGCCTGATCTTCATCGCCACGATCAACCGCACGATGAAGGCGGCGGCCCTTGCCATCTTCGCCGCTGAAAACATCCTGCGCTGGCTGCCGCGCGGCACCCATCAGTATGAAAAGCTGGTGCGCCCGGAAGAGCTGGAAAAGCCGCTCACGGCAAGCGGCCTTGAGATTACCGACCGCACCGGCGTCTTCTTCAATCCGCTGTCCAACCAGTGGAACCTGTCCAAGGATATGGACGTGAACTACTTGTTGCTGGCAAAGCGGCCCGCATAGTTCCCGCAGACAATTAGTCGGCTAAATGTCTGCGGCGCCTTCCGCCAACTTTCAAGAGGGGCCAGGTGAACTGAATGCATCTCAATTCACGTCTTCCGGCAGTACCGGAATGGCGGCGATCTCGATGCCTTCCTCCACCAGCGCCTGGGCCTCGTCGACCGTCGCCTGGCCGATGATGCCGCGAGCATCCGCCTCGCCATAATGGATCTTGCGGGCTTCCTCAGGGAACTTCGTGCCCACATCCTCGGAATTGGCTTTGACGGCCGCGACCGCCTCTTTCAGCTTTTGCAGGGCCTCCCGGCGCATGGCGTCCATCGCCAGCGTCTGCCTCTCGTCCTTCTTGCGCGCAGTCGACACCGAAGGCGCCATCAGGAGCTTGGATATGGCGGCGGAATGGCAAACCGGGCAGGTCAGAGACCCGCTCGCGACCTGACGGTCGAAATCGGCGCTTTCTGAAAACCAGCCTTCGAATTCATGGGCATTGTCGCAGGTGAGGGAATAGCGGATCAAGCGGCGACGCCTCCTGCGACTGCCCCCGCGATCTTCTCAACCGAGAATTCCCGACCGTTCCTGAGGTTCGGGATCTTGTCATGGGCGGCCTTGACCGCACCGGGATCGATCTCGGCGACGATGACCGCCTCGCCCGTTGCGCCGGCCGAAGCCAGCACCGTGCCCCAGGGGTCGATGATCATCGAGTGACCGAAGGTCTCGCGCCCGTCCTCGTGCCGGCCGGCCTGCGCCGCGGCAACGACGAAAACGCCGTTCTCGATCGCGCGCGCTCTCAGCAGGATTTCCCAATGCGCCTCACCGGTTTGCTTGGTAAACACGGCAGGAACCGTCATTACCTCGGCGCCGGCAACGGCCTGAGCGCGGAAAAGTGCGGGGAAGCGAACATCGTAGCAGATCGCAAAACCCATTTCCGCAAAGGGCAGCGACAGAACGCGGGCTTCCGAGCCGGCCGTATAGAACGCGCTTTCGCGCCAGCTCTCACCATTGTCGAGATCAACGTCGAACATATGGATCTTGTCGTAGCGATTGAGGATCCGCCCGTCAGGACCGAAGAGGAAACCACGATTGGCGATCTTGCCGTCGGCAAGCGCGATCGCCGTCGAGCCGACATGCATGTGGATGCCGAGTTCCCTGGCAAGCTCGGACCCCGTCTTGACGATGATATCGCGCGCCTCATCGGTAAGCACGGCGCGTGCCGCCGCGCGGTCACGCTGCAGCATACCGGTCATTTCAGGCGTCTGCACATAGGTGGCGCCTTTGGCGGCCGCCTCGCGCACCAGCCGCGCCATGGCGGTGGCGTTCTTTGCCGGGTCGACCCCGGAGCACATCTGAACGGCGGCGGCCTTGAAGCTCATCGGGTCTTCCTTCAGGCCGCCAGCATCGGATCGAGCTTGCCGGCGCGATCGAGCGCGAAGAGGTCGTCACAACCGCCGACATGTTCGGCGCCGATGAAGATCTGCGGGAAGGTCGCGCGCCCATTCGCCTTGCCGACCATCTCCTGGCGAAGATCCGGCGAATAGGTCGCGTCGTGCTCGATATAGTCGACGCCTTTTTGTTCGAGAAGGGACTTGGCGCGGCTGCAATAGCCGCAGAACTGCCGTGTATAGATGGTGACGGGTACCATGATATCTCCAGACGGATGCCGGGTATTTTCTGTCATATAGGCTCGGAAAGGGCCCTTGCAAAGGTTAAAACCGTTATCTCGGCCGCACCCGCCTTCCGCAGCGTCCGGCTGGCGGCGGCGACTGTCGCGCCTGTTGTGTAGACATCGTCGACAAGCACAATACGCTTGCCGAAAACGTCGTTCTCGCAGCCTTTGGCAATCGCGAAAGCACCTCTGACATTGTCCTCGCGCGCCTTGGCGCCGAGGCCGACCTGCTGACTGGTGCGCTTGACGCGGATGAGCGTTGCAGCAAGCAGCGGTTTGCCCGATAGGCTCGCGATATGGCGGGCAAGTTCGGCAGCCTGGTTGAACTTACGGGACAGCATGCGGGTGCGGTGCAACGGCACCGGGATCAGCGCATCGCAGCTTTCCACCGCGCCGTCGGAGGCACGCAGCATCCAGCCGGCCATCATCGGCGCCAGATCGGTGCGATCGCGATATTTCAACCCGTGAACGAGATCTCGGACGGCATGGTCGTGCGTCGCCGCTGACCGCAACCGGTCGAAAGGCGGCGGATTGGCGATCGCCTCGGCGCTGAGGATGCCGGCGCCGAGATCATGCGAGAAGGGAATACCGAGCACTTCGCAATAGGGCCGCTCGATGAAGCGGATGCCGGACCAGCATTTCGCACACAGTCCGCGATGGCCGCCGGTCGAAATGCCGCAGACGGAACAGGCGGGCGGATAGAGAAAATCGGCAAGCGCCGAAAACGGTCGCAGGAGATGCGCCCGGAGCAAGTCTGCCGGCCATTCGGAATGGATCCGTTTCATGAGGGCGAGACTAGCCTGTTCTCTTCGAAAGGAAAATCGCCTTGCCGCTGCAGCGAGCCGGGACTATGGACATCCCCATGGAAACGATCTTCGACAGAGCCCTGATCGCCGCACATCGCCATCGCGCGCTTGTTAACAAGGACCCGAAAGCCACTTTCCTGCTCGACATCGCGGCCGAGGAAATGGCCGAGAGACTTGATGTCGTCGAGCGGCGCTTCGAAACCGCCGTTGAATTGCATGGCACGACCGGTGCAGCCGCCCGCGCGGCAATGGCGACGGGCAAGATCGGCACGATGATCCGCGTCGAGAGCGAGAAGACCTATGCGGGCCCAGGCGAAACTTTTGTCGAGGCGACGCTCGAGGACGTGCCGCTTGCGCCGCAATCGGTCAATCTTATCCTCGCGCCGCTCAGCCTTCATCTGACCAACGATACGCCCGGCGTTTTCATCCAGATTCGTCGTGCCCTGAAGCCGGACGGCCTTTTCCTGGCGGCCATTCCCGGCGCCGGCACGCTGCAGGAACTGCGCGACGTGCTTTTGGCAGCCGAGGTCGAGATGACGGGCGGCGCAAGCCCGCGCGTCATCCCTTTCGCCGATGTGCGCGATATCGGCAGTCTGATGCAGCGCGCCGGCTTCACCCTTCCGGTGATCGACGCTGAGAACTATACGGTCCGATATGACTCGCTCTTCCCGCTGATGCGTGATCTCAGGGCGATGGGCATGAGCAATCCGCTTGCAGCCCGCAGTCGCATGCCGCTGACGCGCGCCTTCTTCCTGCGTGCCGCAGAGATCTACGCCGAACGCTATTCCGATTCCGACGGACGCATTCGCGCGACATTCTCGATCATCTATGTCTCCGGGTGGGCTCCGCACGAGAGCCAGCAGAAGCCGCTCCAGCCGGGCTCGGCCAAAGCACGCCTTGCCGACGCGCTGAAAGTGGACGAACACAAGCTCAGGCAGTGATCGTCCGCAGCTTCGTCAATTGACGGTGATGTTGTTGCTGACCACGTTGAAGACGTTCTGCAGGCTGCCGCTAAAGATGCCGAGACCGGAGACAAGCGCTGTGCAAATGATGGCGGCGATCAGGCCGTATTCGACCGCCGTTGCGCCGTTGTCATCTGCAAGAAATGCTTTCCAAAGACGCATTACCCCAACCTTCTGCGTGAACCGCCTGCAACGATCAATTCCACAGCCACCGAGCGATGGCCATCCCAAGCGTCCGCTTCAGCAACCGGCGCCGACGCCGTAGCCTTGGACGACGCAGACTGAGCCGGGCGTGTCCTGAAGGACGCTACGACGAATGGTATAGTGCTTGCCGCTTTCGTTCTTCGGAATCGATCCGGTCGTGATCGTATCGAAATCGACCGGTGCACTCGCAAAGACACTTTTCTTCGAGGAATCCGTAAGCATAGGCGTCAGAATCAACGTCAACGCGACCACCGCCGTGCCGAACAGAAGGGCGATATTGAGCGCACCCGTCCTGCGCGAGGCAGACGAAGCCCGTTCCTTTTCCCGGACAGCTTTCCAGAAATCGTCGTCCATGACGTCAAGCCTTTTAATACACGCACGCCAGATGCTTGATTGAGGCCGATCTTTGGCAGAAGGTGTTAAACGATCCATTAATATCCACAGCCGAAAACGCCGCGGCACAATAAAAATCAGCCGATGCTAATACATGTCGGGACGCGCTTAAAGTAAATCCTGCAGCATCGGGATAAGCGGCTCGTCGGCGGGCGGCATGGGGTAGTCGCGCAGCGCCTGCGCACGCACCCATTTCAAAGCCTGCCCCTCAAGGCCTTGGGCAATCCCCTCATAGCGCCGGCAGATATAGAGCGGCATCAACAAGTGGAACGTCTCGTAGGAATGGCTGGCAAAGGTGAGCGGCGCCAGGCAGGCGATCTTGGTCTTGACACCAAGCTCTTCCTCGAGCTCACGCACCAGCGTCTCCTCCGGAGTCTCGCCGGGCTCGACTTTCCCTCCGGGAAACTCCCAAAGCCCGGCCAGCGACTTTCCCTCGGGACGCTGTGCCAATAGGATACGCCCATCGGCATCGATCAGCGCACAGGCGGCGACCAGCAATATTTTTCGGCCTGCCTCGCTCATCGGGGACCTCGTTGCCAATAGCAATAATGATAGGCATCGCGAAAACCGAGGCGCTCGTAGAGCGCGATGGCCGGGCGATTGGAAAGCCTGACCTGCAGCCAAGCCGAGCGGGCGCTGCGCATGCGCGCCCAGCGCAGCGCCGAGGTCAGGATTTCGGTGCCGAGCCCCTCACGCCGCCGCGTTTCGCAGACTGAAAGCGACATGATGCCGGCAAGATCGTTGTCCTGAACGCAGAGCACGGTCGCGAGCGGTCCCTCCACGGCATTCTCGATCATGAACAGACCCGACGGCGGCTTGATCGCCGAAATGATTTCGGCAAGCGCCGGCTTCAGGCTCAGCGGGGCCCTGTCGACCGCCAGGTTGGCATCGACGAAACGGCCGACATCATGGGTCGGCAGATGATCGAGCGTATCCGGCAGCTCGGCCTCGGCGAGATCGCAGGTCATCACCATGGTCTCGTCGAACCGTGTCCAGTTCCGGGCGCCGAGAAGGTCGATCAGCACCGGCGAGGCGAGCGGCGTCTGACGGACCACGGCGGCGCGGCCATAGGCCTCGAACTTCCGGCTCGCCTTTTCCAGACGGATCTCGACATCGCGATGGTCCGAGGGGTCGAGCGGCACGATGGAATTCAGCCGGTTGGACGGGTGGCCCGCCGTCAGCCGCACCTGCCAGCTGCCGTCATATTGCACGGACGCCGCCGGCCAGGCGCGAAAGCCGACGGCCTCCAGCCTGCGGACCAATGGCAGATTCGTTGAAGATATGGATGCCTGCACCAATAGACGATCAGCTCCGATAGTCGCCATTGATCGCAACATATTCCTTGGTGAGGTCGCAGGTCCAGACGGTCGCCGACCCAGTGCCGAGGCCGATATCGACTTTGACGGGGATATCCTGCGCTTTCATCACGTTTGACGCGGCTGCCTCGGAATAATCCGGGTCACGTTCGCCGTTGACGGCGACCCTGATGTCCCCGAACCAGATGGCGAGCCGGTCGCGGTCGGCCATCTCGCCGGATTTGCCGACCGCCATGACGATACGGCCCCAATTGGCGTCTTCGCCGGCGGCCGCTGTCTTGACCAGCGGCGAATTGGCGATCGACAGCGCAATGCGCTTGGCGGCGGCATCGCTCTCGGCGCCCGTCACGGTGATTTCGAGCATCTTGGTGGCGCCTTCGCCGTCGCGCACAACCTGCAGCGACAGGTCCTTCAGCACTTCGTTGAGCGCGGCGCGGAAGGCGGCAAGGCGCGGATCGTCGGCGCGTTCGATGCGGGCCTGGCCGTCCTCGGCCGCAGCCCCCGTCGCAAACAGCATCAGCGTATCGGAAGTGGACGTGTCGCTGTCGACGGTCATGGAATTGAAGGTCGGCCCGACGCCGTCGGACAGAAGCGCCTGCAGCGCTTCCGACGCGATGTCGGCATCGGTAACGACGAAGGAGAGCATGGTCGCCATGTCGGGCGCGATCATGCCGGCGCCTTTGGCAATGCCGTTGATCGTCACGGCCACGCCGCCGATCTCGGCGCTGCGGGTTGAAACCTTCGGATAGGTATCGGTCGTCATGATCGCCTTGGCGGCTTCGAACCAGAAATCGCCGGTCGCCTCGGCCTGCATCCTGTCAAGGACGCCTGAGAATTTGGTGGCGTCGAGCGGCTCGCCGATGACGCCGGTCGATGCCAGATAGATCTCGTTTTCGCCGCAGCCGACGGCCGCAGCAGCCGACTTTGCCGTCAGGGCGGTCGCCTGGCGGCCCTTCTTGCCGGTAAAGGCATTGGCGTTGCCGGAATTGACGACGACGGCGCGCGCAGTGCCGTGCGGCAGGTTCGCACGGCAGAAATCGACTGGCGCGGAGGGGCATTTGGAACGGGTGAAGACGCCCGCGACCGATGCCGGCTTATCGAAGACCATCATCAGCACGTCGGTGCGGTTCTTGTACTTGATGCCGGCCGAAGCCGTCGCCATGCGCACGCCGCGCAGCGAAGGCATCGGAACGAAGGATTTCGGGGCGAGCGGCGAAACGGAACCGGACATGATCAAACCTGCCAATGAGCATTTCCCGGCGACTGAAAGAACCGGCTCGCCGTCCGGAAATGCGACAACAACGATAAGGAAGGGCCCGGAAGAACCGGGCCCTGATGCGAATATTACTGCTTCGGCGCCGGCTGGGCGGGCTCGCTGCCCGGCTCCGGCTGCTTGTTGGCCTCGTCGTAACCCTTGCGCAGCGTCTCGTCCGAGATCTCGACCTTGGCAGACGATTTGGCTTGGTTGAGGAGGGCAAGATACTTGTCGCGCATGACGAGCTGACGAACCTGGTCCTGCACCTGGTCGAAAGGCGGCGGCGGAGCGTCGCGCTTGTCCTCGACCTTGATGACATGATAGCCGAAATCGGTCTTGACGGGCGTTTTCGAATAGGTGCCCTTCTCGAGTGCGAAGGCCGCGTCCTCGAATTCCTTCACCATACGGCCGCGCGAGAAATAGCCGAGATCGCCGCCTTCCGACTTGTTCGGATCAGTGGATTTTTCCTTGGCGAGTTCGGCGAAATCCTTGCCGGCGTCGAGCTGCTTGATGATGTCCTTGGCTTCGTCCTCGGTCTTGACCAGGATGTGGCGGGCGTGGACTTCCTCCTGCTTCGGCAGCGCGGCGACTTCCTTGTCGTAACGAGCCTTGATTTCGTCGGGTGTCACGGTGTCGACGACGTGCTTCTTGAAATAAGCATTGTGAAGCTCGCGGTCGGTGAGGTACTGCATGCGCTTCTTGAACTCGTCAGTCTGGTCGAGCTTCTCCGTCGTCGCGCCGGCCGCTAGCAGCTTCACATCGATGGCGGCGGACAGGGCTGCGACCTTCTTCTGGTCGTCGGGAAGCTGCGCCAGCTGCGGATCGAGGTTGGCGACGGCGAGATCGAGCTCAGACTGGTGGATCTCCAGATTGCCGACCTTGGCGACGACGGCGTCCTCTGCACGGGCCGGAGCCTGGAATGCAACGAAAGTTGCAAACGCCAGCACGGCGAATTTATTGGTGCTCAACATCAAATAACCCTTCACAGTTACATCGCCGGCTTCAGCATCGCCTGTTCCAGCTCAAAATAGCCATCAACACCGGATTGTGGCCTTTCTGTATCCGCCAAATCCGTTGACATCATTCGACCCCCCTCTTATCTGTCACGCAACCTCGCGTCCAGAACAGTTTCCGGGCGTTTCAAGGCGTGCGCCTGATTTTCGGCTGGGCCGCGGACAAGAAACGTCGCGGATGAATATTGAGAAAGGACCAGTCACATGGTCAGCTTTGGCGGTATAGCCCGCAAGTTATTTGGGTCGTCCAATGATCGCCGCGTGCGGTCCTACCAGCCGAACGTCGCCGCGATCAACTCCATCGAAGAGAAGACGAAGGCGCTGACGGACGAGCAGCTCGCGGCAAAGACCGCCGAATTCCGCGCCCTTCTCGCCGAAGGCAAGACGCTCGACGACATTCTGATTCCCGCCTTTGCCGTGGTGCGCGAGGCGTCGCGCCGCGTTCTCGGCCTGCGACCATTTGACGTACAGCTGATCGGCGGCATGATCCTGCATTCGAATGCGATCGCCGAGATGAAGACCGGCGAAGGCAAGACTCTCGTCGCCACCCTGCCGGTCTATCTGAACGCGCTTTCCGGCAAGGGCGTGCACGTCGTCACCGTCAACGACTATCTTGCCCAGCGCGATGCGGCGACCATGGGCCGCGTCTACGGCTTCCTCGGCATGACCACAGGCGTCATCGTCCATGGCCTCTCCGACGAGGAGCGCCGCGCGGCCTATGCCTGCGACATCACCTATGCCACCAACAACGAGCTCGGCTTCGATTATCTGCGCGATAACATGAAGTACGAGAAGAATCAGATGGTCCAGCGCGGCCACAATTTCGCGATCGTCGACGAAGTGGATTCGATCCTCGTCGACGAAGCGCGCACGCCGCTGATCATCTCCGGTCCGCTCGATGATCGCTCGGAACTCTACAATACGATCGACGCCTTCATTCCGCTGCTCGCACCCAGCGATTACGAGATCGACGAGAAGCAGCGTTCCGCCAACTTCTCCGAAGAGGGCACCGAGAAGCTGGAAAACCTGCTGCGTCAGGCCGGCCTCTTGAAGGGTAACGCGCTCTACGACATCGAGAACGTCGCGATCGTCCACCACATCAACAATGCGCTGAAGGCCCACAAACTCTTCCAGCGCGACAAGGACTATATCGTCCGCAACGACGAAGTCGTCATCATCGATGAATTCACCGGCCGCATGATGCCGGGCCGCCGTTATTCGGAAGGCCAGCACCAGGCGCTCGAAGCCAAGGAAAAGGTGCAGATCCAGCCGGAGAACCAGACGCTGGCGTCGATCACCTTCCAGAACTACTTCCGCATGTACGACAAGCTCGCCGGCATGACCGGCACGGCGCAGACGGAAGCGGAAGAATTCGGCAATATCTACAATCTCGATGTCATCGAAGTCCCGACCAACCTGCCGATCAAGCGTCTCGACGAGGACGACGAGGTCTATCGGACCTTCGACGAGAAGTTCAAGGCGATCATCGAGGAGATCCTCGACGCTCACAAGCGAGGTCAGCCGGTGCTCGTCGGCACCACCTCGATCGAGAAGTCGGAACTGCTCGCCGAGCGCATGCGCAAGCAGGGCTTCAACGATTTCCAGGTGCTGAACGCCCGCTACCACGAGCAGGAAGCCTATATCGTTGCCCAGGCCGGCGTGCCGGGCGCCGTCACGATCGCCACCAACATGGCCGGCCGCGGCACCGACATTCAGCTCGGCGGCAACCTGGATATGCGCATCGAGCGCGAACTCGGCGAACTCGAGGCCGGTCCGGAGCGCGACGCCAGGATCCAGGCGATCGTCGAGGAGATCAAGGAGCTTAAGCAGAAGGCGCTCGCCGCCGGCGGTCTCTACGTCATCGCCACCGAACGCCACGAGAGCCGGCGCATCGACAACCAGCTGCGCGGCCGTTCCGGCCGTCAGGGCGACCCCGGCCGCTCGAAATTCTACCTTTCGCTTCAGGACGATCTGATGCGCATCTTCGGTTCCGACCGCATGGACAGCATGCTGACCAAGCTCGGCCTCAAGGAGGGCGAGGCGATCGTCCATCCATGGATCAACAAGGCTCTCGAGCGCGCGCAGAAGAAGGTCGAAGCCCGCAACTTCGATATCCGCAAGAATCTGCTGAAGTATGACGACGTCCTCAACGATCAGCGCAAGGTGATTTTCGAGCAGCGTCTCGAACTGATGGAATCGGCCAATATTTCCGAGACCGTCTCCGATATGCGCCGCGAAGTGATCGAGGATCTGGTCGAAAAGCATATCCCCGAGCGCGCCTATGCCGAACAATGGGATGCGGTCGGCCTGAAGACCGGCGTTGCCAATATCCTGAACCTCGATCTGCCGATCGAAGAATGGTTCAAGGAAGAAGGCATCGGCGAAGACGACATTCGCGAGCGCCTGACGCAGGCCGCCAACACCGCCTTTACCGAAAAGGCCGAGCGCTTCGGCGACGACATCATGCATTACGTCGAACGCTCGATCGTCATGCAGACGCTCGACCATCTCTGGCGCGAGCATATCGTCAACCTCGACCATCTGCGCTCCGTCATCGGTTTCCGCGGCTATGCCCAGCGCGATCCGCTGCAGGAATATAAGTCCGAAGCCTTCGAACTCTTCACCGGCCTCCTCAACAATCTGCGCGAGGCCGTCACCGCCCAGCTGATGCGCGTCGAGCTGGTGCAGCAGGCGGCTGCTGAGCCGGAACCGCCGCTGATGCAGGCCCATCATCTCGATCCGACGACCGGCGAGGACGATTTCGCGCCGATCTACCAGGCTTCCGAAGTCATCGTCTCGCCTGAGAACCGGAATCCGGACGACCCCGCCACCTGGGGCAAGGTCGGGCGCAACGAGGCTTGCCCTTGCGGTTCCGGCAAGAAATACAAGCATTGCCACGGTGCCTTCGAGCAGGTCTGAGGAAAATCGCGAAAAGCTGGAAAATGCCGCCTCCGGGCGGCATTTTCTTTTCTGCGGCAGCACAAAAAACCTGGCCTTCACCACCGAATGGCAGCCCGATCCGGAACCGTTTCTTAACCCTGTTCTGTCAAGACTTCGGGGACGATTTGCCTGACCTCAGAGTTTTGCGTGTTCATCATGGCGGTCATAGAAACAGCGGAGAAACTGCTGCCCGCGGGCCTGCGCCCGATCGGCGGCCGTACGCTGCGCATGCTTGCCGCCATGCTCACCGAAGGCGGCGAAAAAGCCGCCGCCCGGCGGATGGCGCTGACGGCCTTCTCGATCCGCATCCTCAGCGCCGCGCTTGCCTTTATCTCGCAGATCGTGCTCGCACGGCTGATGGGCGAATATGAATATGGCATCTTCGTTTTCGTCTGGGTGCTGATCGTCGTCTTCGGCGATCTCTCCTGCCTTGGCTTCCACACCGCGATCGTCCGCTTTCTGCCGCAGTACAAGGCGGCAGGCGCCTTCGACGAAATCCGCGGCCTGACCGGCACGGCACGCATTTTCGCGATGCTTTCCGGCACAGTAATGCTCGTCGCCGGCATGATCGGGCTGCATTTCTTCGGCGATAGGATCGAGACCTATTATCTCGTCCCGATCTTCCTCGGCCTGCTTGCCATGCCGATGATCGCGCTCGGCGATATTCTGGAAGGCACGTCGCGGGCGAACCATTGGCCGGTGATGGCGCTGAGCCCGGTCTATATCGTCCGGCCGATTCTCATCATCGCCTTCATGCTGATCGCCATTGCAATGGGTGCACAGCATACGGCCGTCACCGCCATGCAGGCAGCACTTGCCGCCACCTTCGTCACCGCGTTGGGCCAGTACGGCGCGACACTCTATCGCCTTCGCCGGCACTATGACGAAGGTCCGCGCAAAATCGATTTCCTCGCCTGGCTCGGTGTCGCCTTCCCGATCTTCCTGATCGAGGGCGTGAGTTTCCTGCTCACCAATTCCGATGTCATCGTCGTCGGCATTTTCCTTGAACCGCACGACGTCGCCATCTATTTCGCCGCCGCCAAGACCATGGCGCTGGTGCATTTCATCAATTTCTCGGTCAAGGCCGCTTCCGGCCCGCGCTTTTCCTCGATCATCGCCGAAGGCGACCACGCTCAGCTGGCGGCGGCCGCCGCCGACGCCGCCCGCTGGACCTTCTGGCCGGCGCTCGGGGTCGGCCTCGCCGTGCTCGCGGCTGGCCATCTGCTGCTGTCGCTGTTCGGCGGCGCCTTCACGTCAGGTTATCTTGTCATGGCGATCCTGCTCGCCGGCATCCTTGCCAAGTCACTGGTCGGCCCGGCTGAAACACTGCTGATGATGGCGGGCAAGCAGAACCTCTGTGTGGCGCTCTATGCCGGCGCATTGGCTGCCAATGTCGGCCTCAACCTTGCTTTGATCCCGGATTACGGCATCGAAGGCACCGCTGTCGCCACAGCCTCGGCCATGGCGGTCGAAGCTATCCTCCTGCATGTCGCCGTGCGCCGCACGCTCGGCATCGCCCTCTTCGCCTTCGCCAGCCCCTCCGCCGCAACGCCAGAAATGAGAGTTCGATAGATGGTGCGCCTGCCCCCCGTCACCGAAAGCACCGACAGCATCAGCAACCGCATGATCCATGAGCTCGCGGCGCTGCATTTCGAAGCGCCGCAGGCCGAGGCCCGCGCCGAGATTGGCCGGCCGGGGCGCGAGCTCTGCCTCTATCCCGGCAAGCTCGGCTACGAACTTCAGGATGAGCTCGACTTCCTGTCCAACCGGGCGATGGAACCGAACGTCTTTTTCTCCGGCCGCTTCCTTGCGCCGGCCATGCCGCGGATCGAGGACCGGCAGGTCAATTTCGCCCTCATCCGCGATCACGGCGCCGGCCGCAGCCGCATGCGCTTCCTCCTGCCGTTTTCGGTCGACAGACCGGGTTTTGCCGTCGGTCCCTCGATCATCCGCGGCTGGTCGAACAGCTTCGGCCCGCTCGGCACACCGCTCGTCGACAGCGAAGATGCGGCCGAAACCCTCGACAATTTCTTCGAAGGACTGACCGTTCCCGATCTCAGCCTGCCGAGCACACTGGTCTTGCCGGATCTGAGATTGAACGGCATTTTCGTGCGCATGCTCAAGGCCGTGGCGCTCAGCCGCAACCTTCCGCTCACCGTGACCAATCCCTATCTGCGCCCGATGCTGCAGAGTGAGGAAGAGGCGCCCGCCTATCTCGGCAAAACCATATCCTCGTCACACATGCGTGAGATGCGCCGCCAGTGGCGCCTGCTGGAGGAACAGGGAACGGCCGTCTACGCCGTCGCCCGCCAGCCGCGCGACGTCCACGTCCGCTTCGAGGAATTCCTGGCGATGGAGGCCGGCGGCTGGAAGGGCAAACGGCGAAGCGCTCTCGTCACCGATCGCTATCATACTGCCTTCGCGCGTGAGGCCGTGTCGAACCTTGCCGCCGTCGACGCCGTGCGCATTCATACGATCGATCTTAACGGCAAAGCGATCGCCGCCATCGTGGTGTTGATGATGGGCGGCGAAGCTTATACCTGGAAGACCGCCTATGACGAGAACTATGCCCGCTATTCGCCGGGCAAGCTCTTGATGAGCGAACTCACGGAATGGCACCTTGATGACGCCAACATCGTGCGCTCGGATTCCTGCGCCGTCTCCGATCATCCGATCATGAGCCGCTTCTGGCAGGAGCGCGAGGAGATGGGAACTTTGGTCATCGGCCTGACCCAGAACGGCGACCGCGACATGCGCCAGGCCGCCGCCCAGCTCCACATGTATCGCAGCACGCGTAACATGGCGAAGATGTTGCGCGAGAAGATCATGTCGCTCGCCGGCCGGGGCTAAAGCATTTCCGGGAGCTTAGCCTTCAGCCGCAGCTTTCTCGCGCAGCAGCCGGCGGATGACCTTGCCGGTTGTGGTCAACGGCAATGACTCGACGAATTCCACCTCGCGCGGATATTCGTGCATCGAAAGCCGCATCTTCACCCATTCCCTGATTTCGGCGGCCAGCGCCTCGCTCGGCGAATGACCGGGTGACAACACGATATAGGCCTTGACGATCTCGGTGCGCACCGCATCGGGTTTGCCGACGGCCGCGGCAAGCTGCACGGCGGGATGGCCGATCAGGCAATCCTCGATCTCGGCCGGACCGATGCGATATCCGGACGAGGTGATGACGTCGTCGTCGCGGCCTTCGAAGGTGACGTAGCCGTCTTCGTCCTGCCGGCCGATGTCGCCGGTAAGCAGCCAGCCGTGGAGAAATTTTCGCTCGGTCGCCGCCGCATCGTTCCAATAGCCGAGGAACATGACGGGATCGGGACTGGCGATGGCGATCTGACCGGATTCGCCCGCCGGCAGCTCGTCGCCGGCCTCGCTGACGATCGCGACGCGATGTCCCGGCACCGCGCGTCCGATGGCGCCGGCCTTGGTGACACCAAAGGCGGCACTCGACGACAGCACGAAATTGCACTCCGTCTGGCCGTAGAATTCGTTAACGGTGACGCCGAGCGTGCGCCGCGCCCAGTCATAGGTCTCGCGGCCGAGCGCTTCTCCCGCCGAGCCGATCGTGCGCAGCACCAGATCATATTTCGAGCGCGGATCGGAAACCGATCGCATCAGCCGCAGCGCCGTCGGCGGGATGAAGGCATTGCGCACCTTCATCTTCGCCATGATCCGATAGGCCGCGTCGGCGTCGAATTTCTGCGCCGGCGACGAGACGACGGGAATGCCGAGCAGAAGGCTCGGCAGCAACGCATTGAGCAGACCGCCGGCCCAAGCCCAGTCGGACGGGGTCCAGACCTTGTCGCCCGCCTTGGGAAACCCTTCATGGGCGAACTGCATGCCGGGGATATGCCCGGGCAGAACACGGTGGCCATGCAATGCGCCCTTGGGCGGCCCCGTCGTGCCCGAGGTGAAGATCATCAGCGCCGGATCGTCGGGCGTTGTCTTCTCTCCCTCGAAGACCGGCGCATGCGAGGCGGTCAGATCGGCAAAGGAGAGGGCGTCGGCAGCCTCGCTGACACTGATCACATGTCGCAGCTCCGGCAGCCGATCGCGAATTTGCCGGACACGATCGAGGCCGAAATCATTGGTGATGATTGCCGCCGCGCCTGAGATTCTGAGCCGATATTCAAGCGCCTCGATGCCGAACAGCAACGCCAGCGGCAGGGCGATCACACCCATTTTATAGATCGCGACGTGCGCAATCACGGTCTCGAAGGACTGGGGCATCAGCAGAGCGACGCGATCACCGCGCTTGATGCCGAGCGATGCCAGCGCATTGGCGAACATCGATGAGGCCGCGGAAAGTTCACCATAGGTCAGTGAAAGATGGTCGCCGTCCGGGCTGAAATGCTCCAGACAGACACGCTCCGGATCTCGCACCGCCCATTCGTCGCTGACGGCGCGGCCGATATTGAAATCCTCCGGAATCCGCCAGGAAAAATCACGGTAGAGATCGCCATAACGATCGAAGGACGGCAGTCGCATAGTCGAATTCCGGTGAAATGCTGCAGCAGCTAACACCTTGCGGCGCGGATACGCAAGCCGCAGACAAAACGGCGGCCCCATCACGCACCATTGTACTTGCCGCCCGCAGATTTCTCATTCAGCCCCCTGCGACGTTGGCGGCTTCGCACTAGATCATGAAACGCCGTGCGGGGTTATCTCAATTCTGGAGTCGTTTCATGGAATACGTCAAATTTGGAAAGACCGGTCTCGAAGTCTCGAAAATCTGCCTCGGCTGCATGACCTTCGGTGATCCCGGCCGCGGCAATCATGCCTGGAGCCTGCGGGAAGAGGAAAGCCGGACGATGATCAAGCAGGCGATCGACCTCGGCATCAATTTCCTCGACACCGCCAACACCTATTCCAACGGCTCCTCGGAGGAGATCGTCGGCCGTGCCATCAAAGACTTCGCCAAGCGCGAGGACATCGTATTGGCGACCAAGGTGTTCAACCGCATGCGGCCGGGCCCGAACGGCGCCGGTCTGTCGCGCAAAGCGATCTTCGACGAGATCGACAATAGCCTGCGCCGCCTCGGCACCGACTATGTCGACCTCTACCAGATCCATCGTTTCGACTATACGACGCCGATCGAGGAAACGCTGGAAGCGCTGCATGACGTCGTCAAATCGGGCAAGGCGCGTTATATCGGCGCCTCGTCGATGTATGCCTGGCAATTCGCCAAGGCCCTTTATGTCTCCCGGCTGAACGGCTGGACCGAGTTCGTCAGTATGCAGAACCACCTGAACCTGCTTTACCGCGAGGAAGAGCGCGAAATGCTGCCCTTCTGCGAAGACCAGAAGATCGCCGTCATTCCCTGGAGCCCGCTGGCCCGCGGCCGCCTGACCCGCGACTGGGACGAGACGACGGCGCGCAGCGAAACCGACGAATTCGGCAAGACGCTCTACACGCAGTCCATCGATGCCGACCGCAAGATCGTCGATGCCGTGGCCGAAATCGCTAGAGCCCGCGGCATCTCCCGCGCCCAGATAGCCACGGCCTGGATCCTGCAGAAGAGTGTGGTGACCGCCCCGATCATCGGCGCTTCCAAGCCGAACCACTTGGCGGATGCCGTCGCCTCGCTATCGGTCAAACTCACCGCCGAGGAAATCGCGGAACTCGAAGCGCCCTACATCCCGCACGCCATCGCCGGCTTCAAATAGCCGTTGGCATCTCGATGGGCAGACTGGCGTGGGGAGGGTCGGACCCTCGGCTTCCGGGCTCGGATTATGTCCGGTTGGCGGGATCGAGCTGCCGGCGCATCGTCACCAGAAACTGCTCGGCAAGCGCCCTGTCCTCGACGGCGCGGGCAAGAATGACGGCCCCCATCATCGATGAGAGCGTCGTCGCTGCATTGGCGCGACGCTCCTCCTCGGTCTCGCCGGCAACGATATCGGCAAGTGTGTCGACCAATACGGACAGACCGTCGCTGAAGACCGCGCGCATCGCGCCGCGGCTGCGGCTCACCTCCTGAATCAAGGTCGCGAAAACACAGCTGCCGCCCGGATCGTCAACCGTGCGCCAATGAATATAATGGTCGAGAAGTGCCTGCAGCGGCCGGTCGGGTGACTCGGCAATATGTTCCCTCCAGCGCGTCTCGACCTTGTCGATCAGCTTGCGGCTGACCTCAAGCGCCAGTTCGTCCTTCGAACTGAAGTGGCCGTAGAAGCCGCCATGCGTCAGCCCCGCCGCTTTCATGATATCGGCAACGCCGACGCCATCGAAACCGTTCTCGCGAAAGAGCACGCCGGCAACATCGAGAATCCTCTCGCGGTTCTCGACAAATTTTTCGCGGCTGACCCGCATCTTCATCTCCAGAAATCGTCGCTTGACAAAATATATGATGTCTATCATCAATAAGCAACAAATATGATGGCCATCATGTAAAGCGGCTCTGTCTTCCCCACCTGAATTCGAATGGAATCCCCTCATGGTTTCAGCAGTTCTTGCCTCCTCCCTTGCGCGGCGCAACATTCATTACGGTTGGGTCGTCGTTGCCGCGACCTTCCTGACCATGCTGGTGACGGCAGGCGCCATGGGCGCCCCCGGCGTCCTCATCAAGCCGCTCCAGGACGAGTTCGGCTGGGAAACGGCGCAGATTTCCTCCGCACTGGCGATTCGCTTGCTCCTTTTCGGTTTCATGGGCCCGTTCGCCGCCGCCTTCATGAATTATTTCGGCGTGCGAAAGGTCATCGTCTTTGCACTGGCGCTGATCGGCTCAGGCTTCATCGGTTCGCTGTTCATGACCAAGCTTTGGCATCTGCTGGCCCTGTGGGGCATCGTCGTCGGCTTCGGCACCGGCCTGACAGCTATGGTGCTGGCGGCAACGGTTTCGACGCGCTGGTTCGTCAAGCACCGCGGCCTTGTCGTCGGTATGCTCTCGGCGAGCTCGGCAACCGGCCAACTCGTCTTCCTGCCGCTGATGGCGGAACTCACCGAACGTTACGGCTGGCGGGCCACCGTGTTCTTCGTCTGCGCCATGATCATGCTTGCCGCGCTTCTCGTCCTTCTCTTCATGCGTGACCGTCCCTCTGACGTGAACCTGCCGTCGCTGGGAGAAGCCCATGTCGCGCCTGCGCCGGCCCGCACGACGCTCGGCGCTGCGCTGATGACGCCGATCACCACGCTCCGCGAAATCTCGACGACCTCGACTTTCTGGATCCTGTTTGCCACCTTCTTCATCTGCGGCCTTAGCACCAACGGCCTGATCCAGACGCATTTCGTCACCCTGTGCGGCGATTTCGGGATCGTGCCGGTGGCAGCCGCCAGCGTGCTTGCCGTCATGGGCATCTTCGATTTCTTCGGCACCATCGGCTCCGGCTGGCTCTCCGATCGCTTCGACAATCGTTGGCTGCTGTTCTGGTATTACGGCCTGCGCGGTCTCTCGCTGCTCTATCTGCCCTTCAGCGATTTCAGCTTTTACGGCCTCTCGATCTTCGCGATCTTCTACGGTCTCGACTGGATCGCCACCGTGCCGCCAACCGTCAAGATTGCCGCCGACCGCTTCGGCCGCGAAAAGGCCGGCCTCGTCTTCGGCTGGGTCTTTGCCGGCCATCAGCTGGGCGCCGCCACCGCCGCCTATGGCGCCGGCCTGTCGCGCACGGAGCTGTCGAGCTACCTGCCCGCCTTCTTCGTCGCCGGCGCTTTCTGCCTCTTAGCTTCGATCCTGGCGATCACGCTGAAGAAGTCCGGCCTGACCAACCCGGCACCTGCCGCCGTCCACTGATATGAAAAAGGATCCGGCCTCGAAACCAGGCCGGATCCTCCAACGCTTCATGCGATAACTTCGCCGGCCCGTCTTGCGCGCGCGGGTTCTCGCATGTTAGACAGCCGCCCGTCCGTATCCGTTGCCCCATTGGCGGAATTGGTAGACGCGCTCGACTCAAAATCGAGTTTCGAAAGAAGTGCTGGTTCGACCCCGGCATGGGGCACCAGCCTCCGCTCTATGAGCTTCGGCTCGGCGAGCCGAAGAGAGCAGCTAAGCGAAGGCGGACTGGTTCGATGATGCTCCGCTTAGCGGCGCCATTATCCCGAATACAATCGTGTCGCGCCTCCGCATCATCAAGCTGACGCGGAAACACGGAACGAATTCACATCTGCCCGAAACTACTTGTTCTTCAGCAGCCACATCTTGCCGGCCATCGTGATGCCGTAGACATCTTTTGATGCGTCATCGTCGAGGTGACGCCGCTCGAGGAAGCCCGGCTCTTTCAACTCGCCCAGCGTCTTAGCCGTGACCGATTTCACCTTCTGCGGCCGCTCTTTCCAGCGGTCGGTCTTTGCGTAGGTCACCGTCGCGTTCTGATGCGTCCATTTATTCGCCGGCTGAGGATAGAGATCTCCGGCCTTGGCGAGCTTGAGTGCAACAATCTGGGATGGGGTAAGCTCAATCATACTGAAAAATTCCTGTGCGGGTTCTGTGCGCCGAAAATGCGCTTCGAACGAAAGGGTGCTCATAACACCGCCTGATCACTTCCACCACCGCATTGCGCCTGCGTGCCACGCGAAAGGCGAAAACCCGGCTTGCGGGAGCCGGGCTTCGTCTTTGTCGCGAATTTTTGTCAATAGCAGCGCCTGACCGTCCTGGTCACTTCGCCTTCATCGGTCTGACGGGTGACGCTCCTGACATCGCAGCCATCATGTCGATAGCGACGATGCTCGCGTTCGCGCACGCCGAAGGTCACGCCGCGCTCGCTGATGGTGATGCCGGGCCGCACTCGCTCGTAACGATAGTCATCGTCATAGGAACGCTCCCTGACATAAACGCTGTCGGCGAGGACAGGCGCTGCAAACGAGCAGGCGGCAAGGGCCGTCACGGCACAGTTCAGAATGATCTTTCTCATGTCGTTTCTCCTTGTCTAAAGGGCCAACGAAGCAAAAGGGAAGTGGTTCCGACATCAGCGGCAACCCTGTCATTCTCGAATAAACGTGGAATTTATTGTTCGCGACCAAGCCGACACCTCCCAGAGCAGCCGCAAAACGCAAATCAACTATTTAATTTTGCTTGCGCTTCGTCCAAGGTGGCGGCCGTTACCATCAGGCGAGGGCAGACGTGCATCAGGAAGTGGGACTCATTGCGACGGTCGCCGTCAGTTTTGTTTTCGCGGCGGTCCTCGGTTATGGCGCCGACCGGCTGCGGCTGCCGCCGCTCGTCGGCTATCTGATGGCCGGTATCCTGATCGGGCCGCTCACGCCAGGCTTCGTCGCCGATACCGCCCTTGCCGGTCAGCTTGCCGAAATGGGCGTCATCCTGCTGATGTTCGGCGTCGGCCTGCATTTTTCCGCATCCGACCTGCTTGCCGTACGCGGGATCGCGGTGCCGGGCGCGATCGGCCGAATTATCCTGGCCACGCTGCTGGGCATCGGCCTCTGCATGCTCTGGGGCTGGAGCCTCGGCGCCGGCGTCGTCTTCGGGCTCAGCCTCTCGGTGGCGAGTACGGTCGTGCTCCTGAAGGCGCTGGAGGAACGCAATCTCGTCAATGCGCCGAGCGGGCGCGTCGCCGTCGGCTGGCTGATCGTCGAGGATCTGGTGATGGTGCTGGCCCTGGTGCTGCTGCCGGCGCTGGCAGAGCTTCTCGGTGGCCACGCCGTCGATACCAATCACGGCCTCGGTGAGCTGCCGCTGGTGCTGACGATCGGACTGACCTTGTTCAAGGTGCTGGCCTTCGCCGCCATGGCGATCTTCCTCGGCCCCCGTATCGTGCCCTGGCTGCTGACGATGATCGCCCGCACCGGCTCGCGCGAACTCTTCACGCTGACGGTGCTGGCGATCGCGCTCGGCATCGCTTTCGGCTCGGCGGCGATTTTCGGCGTCTCCTTTGCACTCGGCGCCTTTTTCGCCGGCGTCGTCATGAGCGAATCCCAGCTCAGCCACAGAGCAGCGGCCGATTCGCTGCCCTTGCAGAACGCCTTCTCCGTGCTGTTCTTCGTCTCGGTCGGCATGCTCTTCGACCCCTCGATCCTGGTTCGCCAGCCGCTGGCCGTGATCGGCGCCCTGGCCCTCGTCATTCTCGGCAAGGCTGTCATTACCTTCGCCATCGTCATGCTGCTCAGATATCCGATCGGCATGGGGCTGACCTTGGCCGGCGGCCTTGCCCAGATCGGTGAATTTTCCTTCATCCTCGCCGGCCTCGGCGTCTCGCTCGGGCTTCTGCCGCATGAAGGCCAGGATCTGATCCTTGCCGCAGCGATCCTGTCGATCACCCTCAACCCGATCGTGATCGTCGCAACCGAGGGCCTGAAGAAACATATCCATGCGCAATGGCCCTCCCTCTTCGAAAGTTTCGGCAGAAAGAGGCAGAAGACGCTCGGCAAAGAACTGGAAAAGATCAGGGCGCTCGGCGAAGAACGCGAACGCCAGCATCAGCTGAAGATGCAGCAGCTGATCGAAACGTTTCCGCTGTTCTCTCAGGTCGGGGAGGATGCGCAGGAAGAGCTGCTGCTGCTCTTCAAGGCGAAGTCGGCTCCACCAGGCGAACGTGTCATCCGTCGCGGCGATCGCGGCGACAGCATGTATTTCATCTCCTCAGGTGCGGTCGAAGTGCGTCTCGCCAGCGGCGCGATTCGCCTGGAACCGGGCGCCTTCTTCGGGGAAATGGCGTTGCTGAGCGGCGGAAGGCGCACGGCAGACGTCATCGCCGTCGACTTCTGTCAGTTCGAGGTGCTCGAGCGGCGCGATTTCAACATGTTCATGTCGCATCATCCCAACTTGCGCGCCATCGTCAGCGAAATGGCGCAGAAGCGCACCGAAATGAACGTCCTGCGCCAGCAATGGGAAAAGTCGATGGATCTGTCCTGAGGGCGCGGCGCTCGTCTCAACCCGCCGGCCAATAGCCATCGGAGCGGAAATCGCCCGGAATCGGGTCGAGCCGCGACAAGGTCTCGGCTGCGAAATCGATCTGCAGCGACAGGTATTTCAGGGAGGCCAGCATCGGCACGCCGGTGGCAAATTCCCGGATGCGGGACGGGTGATAACCGCTTTCCTTGAGCCGCCGATTCGCTTCCTGGCGCACGTCTTCCCTGCTCGGTCCCGGGCTCGCTTCGGCCCGGTCATTTATTTGCACGGCCCGCCCAAGGCCGCCTTCGATCACTTTGAACATTCTCATGCCACCCTGCACGTCGACCACGTAAACCTTGCCGCAGAATGGCCGATTCGCAATCCCATGAAATCTTGGGAGAGGCGGCGACGCCTCTGCATCACAAAATTTTTAGACGGCGGTGGCACGAAGGACACAGGCGAGCATTTACAGCGCCGCATACGACCCCTAAAGCTTTTTGCACCGCAATAGGAAAGGAATGGAATGCTTCGCAGACTTTACGACTGGACCATGTCTCTGGCCTCGCGCAAATCGGCCGAAGTCTGGCTCGCCGTCATCGCCTTCGTCGAAAGCTCCGTCTTTCTCGTCCCCGCCGATGTGCTGTTTCTGCCGATGGCGCTTGCCAAGCCGGAACGCTCCTACCGCTATGCGCTGATTGCGACCGTCGCCTCCGTGCTCGGCGGCATCGCCGGCTGGGCGCTCGGCTTTTACGCCTATGAGACGGTGGCGCGACCGGTTCTCGAATTCTACGGCAAGCTCGATGCCTTTGAGCAGATGAAGGCCTATGTCAGCTACGAGTGGATCCTGCTGCTGCTCGTCACTTCGGGTATCGCGCATCTGCCGCCGATCAAGGTCGTGACCATCCTGTCCGGCGTCATCCACGTCAATCTCGGTCTTTTCATCGTTTCGGCGATTGTTGCGCGCGGCGCGCGTTTCCTGTTCCTCGCTTGGCTGCTGCGCCGCTACGGCGAGCCGATCCGGCATTTCATCGAAAAGCGCCTCGGCCAGATCGTAGGCATCGGTGCTGGTGCGGTGATCGTGCTATATGTCGGCTACCGCTCTTTCGCTCACTAGGCCTATTTTGCGGAGTTCCGCCATGACTGTTTCCTCGCCGCTCGCCCGCCCCGGCTTTACCTATTCCATATTGCTCGCTATCGGCATGGCGGCGGTGGTCGGTGCCGCGCTCGGCTTCCAGTATATCGGCGGCTATATTCCCTGCGCACTCTGCCTGCTGCAGCGCCAGCCCTATTATTATGCCATCCCGATCGCCATTCTCGCTGCCATCTGCGAGCTTGCCGGTCTGCCGAACTGGATTTCCCGCGCAATGCTGCTTGCTGCCGGCATCCTGATGCTGGTGACGGCCGGCATGGGCGTCTATCACGCTGGCGTGGAATGGCATTTCTGGCCGGGGCCGGCGACCTGCTCGACGACTGCAAACAGCATGACGAGCAATGCCGGCGATCTGCTCACTGAGCTCAATACGATCAAAGGCCCATCCTGCACCGATGCGGCGCTCAGGGTGCTTGGCCTCTCTTTTGCAGGCTGGAACGTGATCGCCGGCATTCTGCTCGCAGCTTTCGCCTTCGTCGGCGTCCGCAAATCTGCGTGAGGCGAGCCTATCAGGGCTGCAGTTCGGTATCCCAGTAGAGATAGTCGAGCCAGCTTTCATGCAGATAGTTGGGCGGAAACAGCCGGCCGTTATTGTGCAGATCCTGCACCGTCGGCTGATAGGGCTTCTGCGCCGGGAACATGCCCGCCTGCTTCGGAAGCTTGCTGCCCTTGCGCAGATTGCAGGGCGAGCAGGCTGCCACGACATTCTCCCAGGTCGTCTCGCCGCCATGGGCACGCGGGATGACGTGGTCGAAAGTCAGGTCGTCATGAGAGCCGCAATACTGGCACTCGAACCGGTCGCGCAGGAAGACGTTGAACCGGGTGAAAGCCGGATTGCGCGATGGCTGAACGTAAGTCTTCAGGCACACGACACTCGGAAGCCGCATTGAAAAGCTCGGTGAGGAGACCGAGTGTTCATATTCCGCGATGATGTTCACACGGTCGAGGAAGACCGCCTTGATCGCGTCCTGCCAGGACCAGAGCGACAAGGGATAATAACTCAGCGGCCGGTAGTCGGCGTTCAGGACGAGCGCCGGCAGGGCCTGCGGGGAGACTGCAATCGTCAAGGGACTCTCCTGATCGATTCGGCATCTGCACCTGTATATTAGGCCGGTTGTTACAGGATTGTGAAGTCGAATAAATTCAGAGGATAAAGGCAATTTGAAGAGTGTTGCCGATCAGCCCATCGGCAACATGTCGTGCCGCATTTTCGTGGCGTAATAGGCCCAGAAAAGCCGCGCCGCCACGGAGCGCCATGGCGACCAGATCTCCGAAAGCTTGGCAAGCGCCTTTGTTTGCGGCCGCGCCGCAAGTCCAAGCGCAGCGCCGACGGCATTCTGCAGCGCCACATCGCCAGCCGGAAAGACATCGGCGTGGCCGCCGCAGAACATCAGATAGACCTCCGCCGTCCATGGACCGACGCCCTTCAAGGCGGTGAGTTCGCCAAGCGCTTCGTCCGGCGGCTTCAGGCAGAGTCCGGAAAGATCGAGGCGGCCGGAGGCAACGGCCTCAGCAACCCGTGACAGCGTATCGGCCTTGGCGCGCGACAGGCCGAATTCCCGCCAAGCATCAGGCGCAAGCAGCGCGTAACTTTCGGCGGTCAGCTGCCCGTCCGCCGCCAGCATGCGCCGCCAGATCGCCTCGGCGCTGGCGCGCGAAACCATTTGCGAGACGATGATATGGGCAAGGCCGGCAAAACCGGGTTCGCGCAGCCGTAGGGGAACAGGCCCTGCATCCGCTGCAATCGGTGCAAGCCGCGGATCGAGGACAAGCAGCGCGTCGAGTCCCAGCCTGACGTCATCGTCGTTGCGGATGATCTGCACGCGTCCTCCCAGTGGTTCGAAACTTGAATCCGTGGCAGAAGAAAGCATGACCACGAGCGAGCGTCAAAAACCTGTCTTTCGTTTTGCGCCGAGTCCCAACGGATCGCTGCATCTCGGCCATGCGCTGTCGGCCTTTTTGAACCGCGACATGGCCGAAGCCGAAAATGGCCGCCTTCTGCTGCGCATCGAGGATATCGATCAGACGCGCTGCACCCCCAGATTCGAGGCCGGCATCCTGAGGGATCTCGACTGGCTTGCTATCGACTGGGAAAGCCCGGTGCGGCGCCAGTCGGAACATTTCCCGGAATATCAGGCGGCGCTCCACGCATTGATCGAGCGCGGCCTGGTCTACCCGGCCTTCTTGACACGCGGCGAGGTGAAGGCGTGTGTCTCCGCCTACGAGGTAACGGGCCAGTCCTGGCCGCGCGACCCCGATGGCACGCCGCATTATCCGCCGATTGATCGCGAGCGGTCCGAGGCCGAATGGCGGGATATTCTTTCTTCGGGCAAAAAACATGCCTGGCGGCTCGATATGCGCAAGGCGCTCGACCTGATCGGCGAACTGCTGTTCTGGACCGAAACCGGCGACGGCAGGACAGGCGAGATCGCCGCCGAACCCGACGTCTGGGGCGACGTCATCCTGTCTCGCTCGGATGCCCCCTCGAGCTATCATCTTTCGGTGGTCGTCGACGATGCGCTGCAGGGCGTCACTCATGTCGTACGCGGGCTCGACCTCTTCCACGCTACATCGGTGCACCGGCTGCTGCAGGTGCTGCTCGGCCTGCCGCAGCCCCTCTATCACCACCATCGTCTCATTCTCGATACCGATGGCCGCAAGCTTTCGAAAAGCGAAGGTGACAGCGGCCTTGCCGAATTGCGTGCCCAGGGCATGTCAGGGGCCGATATTCGCCGCCTCGTCGGGCTCTGACCGCCGTTTGACACGCTCCCTGCCGACGATCGAAAGTGTGTGCGAGAACATCCGGAAGACGCGGAACTTGATCAGCGCCGCGTTGATCTCTGCGCCGATGATGAAGATGACGCCGACCATGTAGAGGAAGATCAGCACGATCATCACCGAGGCGAGACCGGCATAGGTTGCGGTATAATTGGCGAAGGTCGCGAGATAATAGGCAAAGACCAACGCACCGGCCAGCCACAGAAGCAGCGTCAGCAGCACGCCGGGAATGACGTCGAACACCCGCCGCTTGCCGGCCGGCAGCCACAGATGCATGACCAGCAGGCCGACGGTGAGCACGACAAGCGTGCCGTAGATGCGCCAGCTGAAGACGACGTCGAGCGTATCGGCAAACAGCGGAAGCCACTTCCGGGCATAGTCGAGAGCCAATGGCACCGCCACCAGCAGGATGCTGATCGCCGCGAAGATGATGACGGCAATCAGCACATAGCCGAGGCTGGCGAGGCGGGTGAAATACCACGGCCGCGTTTCCTGCACCCGATAGGCACGGTTGAGCGAGATGCGCAGCGCTTCGACGCCGTTCGAAGCGAAATAGGCCGCCGCCAGCACCGAGATCGTCAGCAGCCCGCCGCGCTGAATGGTCAGGACCTGGAGCACCTGGTCGGCGAGCGGCTTGGCGATCGCTTCCGGCCAGGTGTCGAAGATCAGGTGAATGGCGGTGGAGGAAAACTGATCGGCGCCGAGGAAGCTTGCAAGCGCCGTGCCGAAGATCAGGAACGGGAAAACCGCAAGCAGGCTCGACAGCGCCACGTGGCTCGCCATTGCAAAGCCATCGTCCTCGACCATGTGACAGATCGCGTCATAGACCACGTCGTAGCTCGTGCGCAGCACCTTCCGCATTCCGTCCCCGGCTTCCAGATTGTATCCTCTGGTCGAATATGGGAAACGAGTCCCATTTTGTACAGGAATCATTCCATGGCGGAACAGCGCACAATCGTCGTCACCGGCTGTTCCTCCGGCATCGGCGCTTACTGCGCCCGAGCGCTGAAAACCGATGGCTGGCGTGTCTTTGCGACGGTGCGCAAAGCCGATGATCTGCCGGCGCTGGAAACCGACGGCATCGAAGTTTTCGTGATGGACTATGCCAGAGCCGACACCATCTCCGACCTGGTAGCCGCGGTCCTCGATCGCAGCGGCGGCCGCATCGACGCGCTCTTCAACAACGGTGCTTATGGCCAGCCTGGCGCGGTCGAGGATCTGTCGACGGCGGCGTTGCGCGCGCAGTTCGAAGCGAACTTCTTCGGCTGGCACGAATTGACGCGGCAGCTCATTCCGTCGATGCGCGAACATGGTCGCGGACGGATCGTGCAATGCTCCTCCATTCTCGGCCTGGTTCCCTATCGCTATCGCGGTGCCTATACTGCCTCGAAATTTGCCCTCGAGGGCCTCAGCATCACCCTGCGCATGGAACTCTACGGCAGCGGCATCCATGTGAGCCTGATCGAGCCCGGGCCGATCGCCACGCGTTTCACCGCCAACGCGCTCGCAAAGATCAAGGAAAATATCGATCTCGAGAATTCGCCGCACGCAGCCGATTATGCCAGACAGTTGGCGAGGCTTGACGGCTCCGGGCCGGTCAACCGCCACAAACTTGGTCCGGACGCGGTCTACTCGGCATTGAAACACGCATTGAACTCGAAAAGACCAAGGCCACATTATCCTGTAACGACTCCGGCTAAACAGGGCATGCTCCTGAAGCGGCTGCTTCCGGCGGACCTCTTCTACAATCTGATGCGCTGGACCGATTGATCGAGAAAGTTGAATACCATGTCCACGGCCACCTATATTCTTGCAATCATCGTCATGGGCCTCGTCGCCCTCGTGCTGATCCGCGGCCTCTTCAACATGATGAAGGGCGGTGATGCCAACCTTTCCAACAAGCTGATGCAGCTTCGTGTTCTGTTGCAGGCAATCGCCGTCGTCCTGATTATGATCACACTCTGGATCACCGGCGGCGGCCGTCCGAGCTGAGGGACCATGGAGCGGGGATTTTAATGATGCACGCAAACATATCCTCCCTCATTCCTGTGCTCGTCACAGGAATGAAGCCACGGCGAGTTCGCGCCGTGAATGACCATAGCCTGCCATTGAAGAAGTCTCCCGCGCCCAAGGACTTGGGCGCACTGGATTCCTGTGACGAGCACAGGAATGAGGGAGGTGAGGCAAGCGCTGGCTCGAGGAAGCACCCTGACGCGGTGTGCGTCAGTATGCCGGGGCCGGTTTGGCGAAAAGGCCAACCCCACCTTCCGTCGTCCTCGGGCTTGACCCGAGGACCCATCCTCCTAACCGCCGACGGATGCGGTGTGGATGCTCGGGTCAAGCCCGAGCACGGAGGTTGGGCGGAGGCGGCCGCCCTCCCCCTGACAGGCGGTGCGGCATGGTGAAGCTCAACAAGATTTACACGAAAACCGGCGACGACGGCACGACTGGACTGGCCGCTGGCCGGCGCCGAAGGAAGGATGACCTGCGCGTCGCCGCCTACGGCACGATCGATGAGGCCAATTCCGCGATCGGCTTGGCGCGGCTTCACACGACAGGCTTGCCCGAGCTCGACGCGATGCTGATGTCGATCCAGAATGATCTCTTCGACCTCGGCGCCGATCTCGCCACTCCCGACACCGGCGAGCCCCCGGTCTACGAGCCGTTGCGGATCGTCGAGACGCAGGTCGAGCGGATCGAATGCGATATCGACCGGCTGAACGCCGATCTGGATCCGCTGAAATCCTTCATCCTGCCGGGCGGCAGCCCGGCTGCCGCCCATCTGCATCTGGCCCGCACGATCGCGCGCCGCGCCGAGCGCCTGATGGTCACGCTTGCGCGCACGGACGGGGAGATCGTCGGCGAAACCGCGATGAAATATATCAATCGGCTCTCTGATTTCCTCTTCGTCGCGGCCCGTCATGCAAATGACCAGGGTCGTGCGGATGTGCTTTGGGTTCCGGGAAAAAACAGATAGGTTTGCCGCGATCACGATCGCCGGGGGGCCTTATGTTCATACCACTTCACGATGCCAATACGCTGAAGCATATCAAGGTCCAGTGGGTGACCCTCGCCTTGATCATCCTGAATGTCGCGGTCTGGCTCTTCACCAGTCTGGAGAGCGAACTGGCTGCCCAGGCGACGACGGTTGGTCTCGGCTTTATTCCGGCGATCGCCTTCGGCCACGCGCAATTGGCACAGGGACTGGAAATCGTGCCGGAGCCGCTGACCTATCTCACCTATGCCTTCGTCCATGCGGGTTTCTGGCATCTGGCCTCCAACATGGTCTTCCTCTGGGTTTTCGGCGACAATGTCGAGGATGCGATGGGGCATATGCGTTTCCTGCTTTTCTACCTCCTCTGCGCGGCTGCCGGCGCCCTTTGCCATGGTCTGCTGACGACGACGTCGGAGGCGCCGCTGGTCGGCGCTTCCGGGGCGATCTCCGGCGTCGTTGCCGCCTATGTCATGCTGCATCCGCGCGTCAGGGTCTGGGTACTGGTGTTCCTGCGTGTGCCCTTGCCCTTGCCGGCCTTCGTGCCGCTGCTTTTGTGGATCGGACAGCAATTCTTCATGCTGGCGATTGCGCCGGATGGCGATGTTTCCTGGGGCGCCCATGTCGGCGGCATCCTTGTCGGTGCCCTGCTGATCCTCGTCCTGCGCCGTCCGGGCGTGCCGCTCTTCGACCGGGAAATCGTAACGCCCCGCGCCGTAAGGGATGAAGCCGGCGCCGTTGCGGCCGCCACGGGCGGCCGCAACGAGCAGCGTCTTCCCTGGGGCCGAGGCCGGCGCTGATCAATATGTTGACGTGTACGTAAACGTCCATATATTGCCGCGGCGATTCCCCGCCGGCGTCATGCAAGCGTTGTATTTGGAGGAAAAACGCGTATCCATGTCGCCATTCGACAATCGAAGCGGCGCCTGAGCGCGCATTTTCCAAAAAACTCGTGAAACCAGTTTCTCTTGAAGGAAGGCCCCCATGAAGATTCTCGTGCCCGTCAAGCGGGTTGTCGACTACAACGTGAAGATCCGGGTTAAGCCGGATGGCGCGGGTGTCGAGCTTGCCAACGTGAAGATGTCGATGAACCCGTTCGACGAGATCTCGGTGGAAGAGGCGCTGCGGCTGAAGGAGGCCGGCAAGGCGGAAGAAGTGGTGGTGGTGTCGATCGGCCCGGCCAAGGCCGAGGAGACGCTGCGCACCGCGCTCGCCATGGGCGCCGACCGGGCGATCCTGGTCGAGACCGACGATCAGGTCGAGCCGCTCGCCGTCGCCAAGATCCTCAAGGCGGTCGCCGATGCCGAACAGCCGGGTCTTGTTATCGTCGGCAAGCAGGCGATCGACGACGATTCCAATCAGACCGGCCAGATGCTGGCGGCACTGCTGGGTTCGGCCCAGGCGACCTTCGCCTCGAAGATCGAGATCGGCGACGGCAAGGCGACGGTCACCCGCGAGGTCGATGGCGGCCTGCAGACGATCGAGATCAAGCTGCCGGCGGTCGTGACCACCGATTTGCGCCTGAACGAGCCGCGTTATGCCTCGCTGCCGAACATCATGAAGGCGAAGAAGAAGCCGCTCGACAAGAAGGCTCCTGCCGATTTCGGCGTCTCCACGACGCCGCGGCTGAAGGTGCTGAAGACCGAGGAGCCGTCCGGCCGCAAGGCCGGCGTCAAGGTCAAGTCGGTCGCCGAACTCATCGACCGGCTGAAGAACGAAGCCGGCGTGCTGTAACGGGCAAGAACAGGAGCAACTATCATGAGCATTCTTCTTCTGGCCGACCATGACGGCAATCACCTTTCCGACCAGACCGCCAAGGCACTGACGGCAGCAAGCCAGATCGGCGCCGACGTGCATGTGCTGGTTGCCGGCAAGGCTGCCAGAGCGGCGGCCGATGCGGCGGCAAAACTTTCCGGTGTGACCAAGGTGCTGCTCGCCGAAAGCGACGCGCTTGCCAACAATCTCGCCGAGCCGCTGGCCGACCTGATCGTCTCGCTCGCCGGCTCCTACGACACGATCGTCTCGGCCGCCACCTCGGTCGGCAAGACGGTGCTGCCGCGGGTCGCCGCCCTGCTCGATGTCGCCCAGATCTCGGAGATCATCGAGGTCGTCAGCCCCGATACCTTCAAGCGACCAATCTATGCCGGCAATGCCATCCAGACGGTGCAGGCAAGCGACGCCAAAAAGGTGATCACCGTGCGCACCGCCTCCTTCGCCTCGGCAGCTGAAGGCGGTTCGGCAACGGTCGAGGCGATCCCGGCCGTCTCCGATCCGGGCCTGTCGCGTTTCGTCTCCGATGCGCTGTCGGCCTCGGAACGTCCGGAACTGACCTCGGCGAAGGTCATCATCTCCGGCGGCCGGGCGCTCGGCTCGGCCGAGAAGTTCAAAGAGGTCATCCTGCCGGTTGCCGACAAGCTCGGTGCCGCCGTCGGCGCATCGCGCGCCGCCGTCGATGCCGGTTATGCCCCGAACGACTGGCAGGTCGGCCAGACCGGCAAGGTGGTGGCGCCCGATCTCTATATCGCCTGCGGCATCTCCGGCGCCATCCAGCATCTGGCCGGCATGAAGGACTCCAAGGTGATCGTCGCCATCAACAAGGACGAGGAGGCGCCGATCTTCCAGGTTGCCGACTATGGTCTGGTCGCCGATCTCTTCGACGCACTGCCGGAACTGGAAAAGGCGCTCTGAGCGAGGCAAATGCCTTTCTTTCGCACTTGCGAATGACTGGAAAATTGTCTTTTATCGGTCTACTACTTACTGCCGGGCGATCTTTCGTCCGGCAGTATTGCTAATATAATACGGCACCGCGGGGGCGACTGCCGAGCGGGGGTTTGGAGATGAATGCGGTGTTGAAGAATATTGGTATTATCGGTGCCGGCCAGATGGGCTGCGGCATCGCGCATGTTTCGGCCGCCGCAGGTTACAGGGTTCATATCTACGATCTCTCGCAGGACCGCATCGAATCCGGCCTCGCCACCATCAACGGCAATCTCGCCCGCCTGGTGACGAACGGCAAGATGACCGACGAGGAGCGCAAGGCGACCTTGTCGCGCATATCAGGCTCCGCCGATGTCAACGATCTCGCCCCGTCCGATCTCGTCATCGAGGCGGCCACCGAGGACGAAAGCGTCAAGCGCAAGATTTATAGCCAGGTTTGTCCGGTGATGAAGCCGGAAGCGCTGCTGGCCACCAACACCTCTTCGCTTTCCATCACCCGTCTTGCCGCCGCCACCGACCGCGCCGAGCGCTTCATGGGCATACACTTCATGAACCCGGTGCCGGTGATGAAGCTGGTCGAGCTGGTGCGCGGCATTGCAACCGATGAGAAGACCTTCACCGCCGCCAAGGAGTTCGTCGGCTCGCTGGAGAAGACCGTCACCGTCGCCGAGGACTTCCCGGCCTTCATCGTCAACCGCATCCTCTTGCCGATGATCAACGAGGCGATCTATACGCTCTACGAAGGTGTCGGCACCGTCGACGCCATCGATACGGCGATGAAGCTCGGCGCCAACCATCCGATGGGGCCGCTGCAGCTTGCCGATTTCATCGGCCTCGACACCTGCCTGTCGATCATGCAGGTGCTGCATGACGGCCTGGCGGACTCCAAGTATCGCCCCTGCCCGCTGCTGGTGAAATATGTCGAAGCCGGTTGGCTCGGACGCAAATCCGGCCGCGGCTTCTACGATTATCGTGGCGAAGTGCCCGTCCCGACGCGGTAAGCAGACATCATCAGAAAGGGCGAATGGACCGCACGCCCGCGAAATGCTTTCCTTACCGGGAACGGGAGGAATGCCATGTCGACCGAAACACCCATGTTCCTGCTGCAATGTTGCGTCCTGATCGGACTCGCAGGCGTCTTCCTCATAAGAGGCGATGGGGACTGAGCGATATCCTCACGACTCGATTGCGCCCTTGATCAGCGCCTTTGCATCTTCGCTGTCCCAGGCGGCAGGCCCGTTCATGGCGGAAATCAGGCAGCCCTTGTCGTCGAGCAACAGCGTCACCGGCAGGCCGAAAGCGAGACCTTCCTTCTTCAGGCTATTGAAGACGCCGATTGTATTGTCGCGGTAAAGCTGCAGCGCATCGACACCGGTCTCGGCAAGGAAAGTCTTCGGCTTTTCATCGTCGCCAGTGTCGATATTGACCGGCACGACCTGGAACTTGTCGCTGCCCATCTCCTTTTCCAGAGCGTTCAGTGCCGGCATCTCCTCGCGGCAGGGCACGCACCATGTCGCCCAGAGATTGAGCAGCACGGTCTTGCCGGCGAAATGATCGAGCGTCAGCGGTTTGCCATCCGGTCCGTTGAAGGACACAGTGGTCAGTTTGCGCGGCTCGTTGGCGGCAACCATGGCGGCGACCTGACCCTTCATGAGCGGCGTCAGATTGGCGGCGCGCCCCTTTGCCAACGGGCATTCGGCCGAAGCGCTGCTGCCGATGCCATTGCCAATGCCCGTCTCCTTCACGTATACCGCTGCCGCACCTGCAACGACACCTGCGACGGCGGCGATTGCGATCAGTTTTCCGGACGGCAGGCCGAAGGGTTTTTTCGTCGTCATTTCATTCTCCAGGACGGGCATCTTATGGCCGAGAGCAACACGGACACCAAATCCTCCAACCAGATGTGGGGCGGGCGTTTCGCTTCCGGCCCGGACGCGATCATGGAGGAGATAAATGCCTCGATCGGTTTCGACAAGAAGCTATTCGCCCAGGATATCCGTGGTTCCGTCGCCCATGCGACCATGCTCGCCCATCAGGGCATCATTTCATCGGACGATAAGGACAAGATCGTTCACGGGCTAAACACGATCCTGTCAGAAATCGAAAGCGGCAATTTCGAATTCTCGCGCCGGCTCGAAGACATCCATATGAACATCGAAGCGCGCCTGGCAACGCTGATCGGACCGGCCGCCGGCCGCCTGCACACCGCCCGCTCGCGCAACGACCAGGTGGCGCTCGACTTCCGCCTCTGGGTGAAGGAAGAGCTTGAGAAGACCGAGAAGATGCTGACCGGCCTGATTGCCGCCTTCCTCGACCGCGCCGAGGAACATGCCGAAAGCGTCATGCCGGGCTTCACCCATCTGCAGACTGCCCAGCCCGTCACCTTCGGCCATCACTGCATGGCCTATGTCGAAATGTTCGGCCGCGACCGTTCGCGCGTGCGCCACGCGATCGAACATCTGGACGAAAGCCCGATCGGCGCGGCTGCGCTGGCCGGCACCGGCTATCCGATCGACCGCCACATGACGGCCAAGGCACTGGGTTTCCGCGAGCCCACCCGCAATTCCATCGATACGGTCTCCGACCGCGACTTCGCCATCGAGTTCCTGGCGATCGCCGCGATTACGGGCATGCATCTGTCGCGCCTCGCGGAAGAGATCGTCATCTGGTCGACGCCGCAATTCGGTTTCGTGCGTCTATCCGACGCCTTCTCGACCGGCTCCTCGATCATGCCGCAGAAGAAGAACCCCGATGCCGCCGAACTGGTGCGCGCCAAGACCGGCCGTATCAACGGCTCGCTGATCGCCTTGCTGACGATCATGAAGGGCCTGCCGCTCGCCTATTCCAAGGACATGCAGGAAGACAAGGAGCAGGTCTTCGACGCAGCCGAGAGCCTGGAGCTGGCGATCGCCGCCATGACCGGCATGGTACGCGACATGACCGTCAACACAGCGCGCATGAAGGCGGCGGCCGGCTCCGGCTTTTCGACGGCGACCGATCTTGCCGACTGGCTGGTGCGCGAAGCGGGCCTGCCCTTCCGGGACGCCCATCACGTCACCGGCCGCGCCGTGGCGCTCGCCGAAAGCAAGGGCTGCGATCTTGCCGAGCTGCCGCTCTCCGACCTGCAGGCGATTCATTCCGCAATCACCGACAAGGTCTATGACGTGTTGACGGTGGAAGCCTCGGTCGCCAGCCGCAAGAGCTTCGGCGGCACGGCGCCCTCTGAAGTGCGCAAGCAGATCGCCTTCTGGCGCGCCCGCAATTGAGAGAGATCGGGCGGGTGAAAGCCGTCTCCCCCTTCCTGCAAAGCGCGGAAATGCCGTCCAACAATCAGGGTGCACAAGGCGGATAAACTTCGCTATGAAGATCCCGTCGTTCGATATGAATGATATCAGCCATACGCCGCACAAGAGGATATCCATGCAGAAGAGCTTGCCGCACCTCATCCGCCTGACGGCGGTGCTCGCCGTCATCGGCCTTGCCGTTGCCGGATGCGGACGCAAGGGCGATCTCGATCCGCCGAGTGCTGCGGCGACGAAGGAAGGCGACGTTTCCAAGCCGACGAAACAGCCCGGCACCGTCGATAAGCCCTTCCTTCTTGACCCTCTCCTTTAAGGCGCGCGCCCCGTGAACCATTTCGATTACCGCGACGGCATCCTTTACGCCGAGAACGTCCCCGTTCCCGAGATCGCCAAGGCGGTCGGTACGCCGTTCTATGTCTATTCCACCGCAACGCTGGAGCGCCACTATCGCGTCTTCTCCGAAGCCTTCGCCGATGTCGACTCGATGGTCTGCTACGCGATGAAGGCGAACTCGAACCAAGCCGTGCTGAAGACCTTGGGACGCCTCGGCGCCGGCATCGACGTCGTCTCGGAAGGCGAACTGCGCCGTGCGCTTGCTGCCGGCATTCCGGCGAACCGCACCATGTTTTCGGGCGTCGGCAAGACGCCGCAGGAGATGGATTTCGCGCTAGAGGCCGGCATCTACTGCTTCAATGTCGAATCTGAGCCTGAGCTCGAGATCCTCAACCAGCGCGCCGTCAACGCCGGCAAGAGAGCACCGGTCTCCTTCCGCATCAATCCGGATGTCGATGCCAAGACGCATGCGAAGATCTCGACTGGCAAGAAGGAAAATAAGTTCGGCATTTCCTGGGATCGCGCCCGCGCCATCTATGCCCATGCCGCCAAGCTGCCGGGGATCGATGTCACCGGCATTGACATGCATATCGGCAGCCAGATCACCGAGCTGCAGCCCTTCGACGACGCCTTCAAGCTGCTGCGCGATCTCGTCGCCACGTTGCGTGCCGACGGCCACGCCATCCATCACGTCGATATCGGCGGTGGCCTCGGCGTTCCCTATAAGGATGACAACAATCCGCCGCCGCTGCCCGATGCCTATGCGGCGATCGTCAAGAACCAGCTGCGCGGTCTGAACTGCAAGATCGTCACCGAACCCGGTCGCCTGATCGTCGGCAATGCCGGCATTCTCGTCACCGAAGTTCTTTATGTGAAGGACGGCGGCGAGAAGACTTTCGTCATCGTCGACGGTGCGATGAACGACCTCATTCGCCCGACGCTCTACGAGGCCTATCACGAAATCCGTCCGGTGACGATTTCGGCGGCAAACGCGCCGCGCATCCGCGCCGATGTGGTCGGCCCCGTTTGCGAGACCGGCGATTATCTGGCGCTCGACCGCGAAATGGCGATGCCGAAGCCCGGCGATCTGATGGCCGTCAGCACTGCCGGCGCCTATGGCGCCGTCCAGGCCGGCACCTATAACAGCCGTCTGCTGGTGCCCGAGGTTCTGGTCAAGGGCAGCGATTTTCATGTGATTCGCCCGCGCAGGACCTATGCCGAGCTGATCAGCCTCGATTCCGTTCCGGCCTGGCTCGACTAGAGCATGTCGCGCAAAAGTGTGAAGCGGTTTTTCGATAACGACAGGCGTAAAACAAAGAGTTAAAGCGCAAGAAGCGAATCTGAAAGACCACGACGCGCTTTAGCAGCAACATCACTTTTCGGCGAATAAACGTGAAAAGGCGGTATTCCTGCCCGTTCGCCCTCGCCTTCGCCACAAAGAGTGTTATCCTTTCGTTCATGAGCGTATTGCCCCGCAATCGCCGGAAGCGCCTTCTGTACCAGAACGCCAGATCGCGGAGACCGGACCGATGACAAGCCCCTCGAGGCAGAGGAAGGGTGCATTCGCGCTCCGCCCCTCGCTTGCCCGGCTGGTAACGACAAAACGCCTGCTGGCGCGCACCGTGCTCTTCTTCGAGCAACTGCTGCCGCTGCTGATGCCGGTCCTCTGCATCGTCGCCATTTATCTCTCGGCCTCCTGGTTCGGCATCTTCCGCAACGTGCCGGACTGGCTGCGCATCTTGCTGCTGATCGCCTTTGCCGCGGCGTTCCTCGTCTCGCTTGTCCCCTTCCGCCATCTGCGCTGGCCGAAAACCGCTGAAGCCGATCGCATGCTGGAAGAGCGCAATGGCCTGCCGCACCAGCCAGTTTCGGTCCAGGAAGACGAGCCCGCCTACAACACGCCCTTTTCGCGGGCACTTTGGCGTGAGCACCAAGTGCGCATGGCCGAAAAGATCGCAGCACTCGATGCCGGCATGCCGCAGCCTGATATCGCCGCACATGACCGCTTCGCCCTGCGCGCCATCCCTGCTCTGCTGCTCGTCACCGCTTTTGGCTATTCGCTGTCGCTCAACGGCGGCTCGGTCAGTGACGCATTGCAGTCAGCGCCCGAGCAGGTGGCGGTCGATCCGGCGGTGCGTATCGACGCCTGGGTGACGCCGCCCTCTTATACCGGTCGCGCGCCGGTTTACCTGACCGCCGACGGCAGCGAACAGGCGCCGATCGGCATTCCGCAGTTTTCCGGTCTCACCGTGCGCGTCAGCGGCGGAAAGACGGCCGAAAAGGTCGTGTTCCGCAAGGCGAACGGCGAGGCGCGGGATATCGCCGTACAGACCGACACAAGGCCGCAGCAGGCAAGCGCACCTGCCGGCGAGCAGCCGACGGCCGGCGCGCCTGCCAACAATGCCCTCATCGCACAGACGCATGTGATGAAGCTTGAGGAAAATGGCGCGCTCGAGGTCAACGGTCGCCGCTGGAGCTTCGACGTGCTGCCCGACAAGGCGCCTGAAATCGCCTTTGACGGCATGCCGAAGGCAAGCGTCAACGGCGCGCTGGAAATCGGCTTCACCGTCAAGGACGACTATGGTGTCCAGGAGGCCCATGCGGAGATCGTTCCTCTGGAAAACGATCCGGCGGCGACGCCGCTCTATCCACTGCCGGAGTACCGGCTGGATATTCCCCGCCGCAACGCCCGCGACGCCAAGGGCGTGACCAGCCGGACTCTGACCGAACATCCGCTTGCCGGCAAGCCGGTGCGTATTACCCTCGTCGCCAAGGATGCCGCCGGCCAGACCGGCCGCAGCCCGCCCTACGAAATGACGCTGCCGTCGCGGCCCTTCAACGAGCCGCTTGCCGCAGCCGTCGCCGAGGAACGGCAGGTTTTCGCGCTCGATACCCGTAAGATGCCGCAGGCGATCGCGCTGAACGAGGCGCTGACCATCCGTCCCGAGGAGACCATCCCCAAGCTCACCAACTACCTGCTGCTGGAATCGGCCTTGGCCCGCATGAAGCTGGCAAAGGGCGAGGAGGCGCTGAAGGATACGGCCCAGTATCTCTGGGAGATTGCGCTCGGCATGGAGGACGGCGATCTTTCGCTTGCCGAGCGCAAGCTGCGTGAAGCCCAGCAGAAGCTTGCCGACGCATTGGACCGCAACGCGCCCGACGAAGAGATCAAGAAGCTGATGGATGAGCTGCGCAAGGCGATGCAGGACTATCTGACGGAGCTTGCCGAACGCATGCAGAACGCCCCGACGATGCAGCCGAACCAGAATGCGCAGAACATCCTGCGCCAGCAGGATCTGGAACGGATGATGGACCAGATCGAGAATCTCGCCCGCTCGGGCAACCGCGACGCGGCACAGCAGATGCTGTCGGAATTGCAGCGCATGATGAACAACCTGCAGGCTGGCCGGCCGCAGCGGGGCCAGCAGGGTCAGGAAAACAGCGAAGCCCGCAAGCAGATCGACAAGCTCGGCGAGATCCTGCGCGATCAGCAGAAGCTGATGGAAGAAACCTTCCGCCTCGATCAGCAGCTCAAGGACCGTATGCAGCGTGGCGAATCCGATATGGGCGAAAACGATCCACTGCTCGACGAGATGATGCCGGGAGAGAATGGCGAGCCGCAGGATCAGCAGCAAGGGCAGCAAGGCCAGAGCCAGCAAGGTAAGGGCCAGCAACCTTCCGACCAGATGACCGCCGAGCAGCTCAGGGAAGCACTGAAACAGTTACGCGCCCAGCAGGATGCCCTCGGCAAGCAGCTCGGAGAATTGCAGAAGAAACTCGGCGAAATGGGCATGAAGCCCGGCCCGGGCTTCGGCCAGGCCCAACGCGAGATGGACGGCGCCGGCCGCGAGCTCGGCCAGGGCCGCGGCGACACGGCCGTCGAGAGCCAGGGCCGTGCCCTGGAAGCCCTTCGCCAGGGTGCCCGCGACATGATGAACCAGATGATGCAGGCGCAACGGGGCCAGCAGGGACAGGGCCCGAACGGCCAGGTCGGCCAGGGCGATCAGAACGGCCGGGATCCGTTGGGACGGCCACGCATGACCAACGGCTATATCGAGGACGATGGCGTGAAGGTGCCTGACGAAATCGACGTTCAGCGCGCACGCGAAATTCTCGATGCGATCCGCGAGAAGCTCGGCAACAATCCGCCACAGGAAATGGAACGGCGGTACCTCGAACGGCTTCTGGACATCCAGTAAGCCTCATACCGCCGTCAAAGATAGCCGCGCGCTTTAAGCGACGAGTGCCCGGGCGACAGCCTTGCGTATATCGGGAAGCGCAAATGGCTTGGCGACGACGTCGATGATTTTTTCTGCAAGATCGTCGGCGCGCTCGCGCTGCTCGGCATAACCGGTCATCAGCAGGATCTTCAAAGCAGGGAAGGCGTCTTTCGCCTGATGGGCGAGTTCGATGCCGTCCATCACGGGCATGCGGATATCCGACAGCAGCAGATCGTAGACCCCGTCCTTCAGCTTCTCCAGCCCCTCGGCGCCGTCGGCCGCCTCATCGGTCTCATGACCGTCGAGCCGCAAGGCCCGGGCTACGAAAGACCGCAGGGAATCCTCGTCTTCCGTAATCAGAATTCTTGCCATATGTGCATTGCTCCGTCTTCAGCCCCGCGACGGAAATCACCAGACTTTCCTTTTCGATCGGTAAAGATGGCGAAGCGATGGACGAGATGGTTAACAACCCGTCTTCACGCGGCAATGACGCGACGCCCGCATTCCGTCAGGCGTCGCCGGTCACCACGCCGACGAAGGGGAGTTCGCGAAACGCATAGGCAACGTCCATGCCGTAACCGACGACGAAGTAATCGGGACATTCGAAGCCGACATAATCGGCCTCCAGCTTTTCCTTGCGCTTGACCCGCTTGTCGAGCAGCACGGCGATCGTCACGTTGCGCGCGCCACGTTCGAAGAGCAGCTCCTTGGCAAAGAGCAGCGTCCGGCCGGACTCGAGAATATCGTCGATCAGGAGGACGTCTCGGCCATGCACGTCGCTGTCGATATCCTTGACGATGCGCACCCCCTGGGAAACCGTGCCGGTGCCGTAGCTCGACAGCGTGATGAACTCGACCTCGGGAGCAAGCCCGGTGTCGTGCAGGGCGCGGATCAGGTCGGCGGCGAAGATGAAGGAGCCCTTGAGCACGGCAATAACGAGCAGGTCCTTGGTCGGGCCGTTGGCGATCTCCCGCGCCATCGCATGATTGCGCTCCGCGATCTGCTCGGCGGTGAAGAGCGGCTCGATGTTTTTTCCGCGCACGACAGGCATAAGGGCTTGCTCCATAAAAAGAAGGGTAAGCCGTTAGCACATATGCGCGCCTGAAACAGCCTCGCCGTTCATGAAATCAACGGGATTGGCCCGCCCTGTGGCGGAAAGCCATCACGAATCCGGTTATTTCTACGGCAGGAAGGAAAGCCGAACCTCCGGCAATTTTCCGCCGGCGTGCTGGACTCGCGCCGAAAAACCACGGCTTTGGCCGTCATAGATGACGTCGGCGGGCGGATCAATGACGACGCTTGCCGTCAGCCGTTCGTCTGCCACCAGATCGGCGCGGATCGGATGCACCGTCTGCGTCGTGCCGCTTTCGTTTTCGATGATGCCGTTGACGACGAGCACACGCATGCCGTTCGCATCACGCGGCGTCACGGTGACATGGGTGAAATGCAGCGGCGCTCCGGAGGAGGCGCCCGCGGCGGAAAGGCCGGAAAAGCCGCCTGCGAGCCCGAAAACGAGCACGGCAAGCGCCAGTACCAGCACCGCGAAGCTGCGCAGCGACGCCCGCTGCAGCCAGGATTCCGCCCTTCGCAGAGCGGAAGCAGTCATCGCCAGCAGGAACGGCGGCCGTGCGGCGCGCGCTGCCGCCATGCGCCTGCTGTTGTCGTTATGGATCCTGGAGCTGAAGTCCTTCGGCCGGGTTTTGCCGACCGTCACGAATTCGGCGTCGGAAATATCGGCAGGACGTGTCGAACGATACTGGCGGCGCGCGGGTTCGGGCGGCAGGAAATCATAGGCCTGGCCCGGTGTCCGGCGGCTGAAGGAGGATGCTTCCATGGTGGCTGCCTCGCAGATGTCCACATGGTTTCGCTGCCGCAAGAAATCTTGGCATTGAAACGAATCCTGCTCAGTCGTAAATTTTAATGGTTAATGCTTCGCAAAGATTGCCATCAAACGGGCGTCTTTCCGGCAAAATTTACCGGCTGTTAACGGTGTTGGTTAACAAGTCGCGCGGTGAAACCAAGAACAGACTGAGCTGCCCGTTGATCCACTTCGAGAATGTCGGTTTGCGCTATGGCATGGGCCCGGAAATCCTCCGGGACCTGACCTTCGACATTCCGAAGAAATCCTTTCAGTTCCTGACGGGCCCATCCGGTGCCGGCAAAACCTCGCTGCTGCGGCTGCTCTTCATGTCGCTGCAGCCGACACGTGGCCTGATCCGCATGTTCGGGCGCGACATTTCCGAAATTCCCCGGCCGGAACTGCCGCTGCTGCGCCGGCGCGTCGGCATCGTCTTCCAGGATTTCCGCCTGCTCGACCATCTCACGACCTATGAAAACGTCGCTTTGCCCTTGCGGGTGCGCGGCAAGGAGGAAAGCTCCTACAAAACCGATGTTCTGGAACTCTTGAAATGGGTCGGGCTCGGCGAACGCATCAACGTGCTGCCGCCGGTCCTCTCCGGCGGGGAGAAGCAGCGCGCCGCCATCGCCCGGGCGCTGATGGACCGGCCGGAAGTCCTGCTGGCTGACGAGCCGACGGGCAATGTCGACCCGCCGATGGCGAGGCGCCTGCTCAATCTTTTCCTCGAACTCAATCGGCTTGGTACGGCGGTCGTGATCGCCACCCATGACCTGACGTTGATGGAACAGGTGGAAGCCCGCCGTATGATCCTCTCGGAGGGGCATCTCGATATCTATGACTGAGCCCCCGTCCAGGAACCGAGAGAAGGCGTCGGCCCAGCCTGCCGCCCAGCAGAAGCGCCCGGAAATGCGTGTGCGCCCGACCGCGCCGATCCTGCCGCCCTCCAATATCCAGGGCAATGCCCTGGTGGTGGTCATATCGATCATGGCCTTTCTCGCCTGCCTGACGCTCGGCGGCGTCAGCATGGTGCGTTCGACGGCGGCAAGCTGGGAGAGCCAGATCTCCCGCGAGATCACCATCCAGATCAAGCCGGACGACAATCTCGATATGGAAAAGGCGCTGACGCAGGCACGCGACCTGGCGCTGACCTTCGTCGGCACCAAGAGCGGCCAGATCGTCGACGAGGCAGCCACCGCCCGGTTGCTCGAACCCTGGCTCGGGCCTGGTCTTGATCTCAAGGATCTGCCTGTTCCCCGTCTCGTCGTCATCACCATCGACGAAAACAATCCGCCGGATTTCGATGCGATGCGGGGCCTCCTGAAGGACAGCATCCCGCAGGCGAGCCTTGACGATCACCGCACCTGGGTCGACCGGCTGGTCTCCATGGCGCATACGACGGTGCTGATCGGCACCGGCGTCCTGCTCCTGGTTTTCTCGGCCATGGTGCTGACCGTCGTCTTCGCCACGCGCGGCGCGCTGTCGGGCAACCGCCACATCGTCGAAGTGCTGCATTTCGTCGGTGCCGAGAGCTCCTTCGTCGCTACTGAATTTCAGAAGCATTTTCTGAAGATCAGCCTCAAGGGCTCGGCGATCGGCAGCGCGCTTGCGGCTCTTTTCTTCGCCACCGCCGGCTTCTGGCAGAGCCGCACGCTGGCCACGCCGGAGACGGATCAGGCGACGGCGCTATTCGGCACCTTCTCCGTCGGCGTACTCGGTTATGCCGGCATCTTCGCGACGATGATCGTCATCGCGCTCTTGACGACCGTCACGGCGCGGCTGACCGTCATGCGGACGATCTATGAAATCGATACATTGCGTTCGGACCCGACACGCACCGACGGCATCGCAAGTTGATCGTGCCATGCCGTTTTATCGTGAAAGCGTCTGTTCCGCGCCGCAATCAGCGTATAATCACGATTCATGACCATGGGCGATACGACACGCAATCCGATTCGGCAGGACCCGGAGCTTGATCGTCCGGCGGGCCTGCCGCCGCGGCGCGGTCCGATCCGCCGCCTGCTGCGCTGGGGCGGCTTTGGCTGCGTTCTGGCAATCGCCCTGGTGTTCGGCGGCTTCCTGCGGTTTGCCGATTCCGTAACCACGCTCAAGCCACCGGTCGAGCCCAAGGCAGACGCGATCGTCGTGCTGACCGGTGGCTACCAGCGCATCGACCAGGCCGTGGAACTGCTGCAGAAGGGGGCGGGCAAACGACTGCTGATCTCCGGTGTCCACCCGACGACGACGCCGGCGCAGATTCGCAAGATGACGCAAGGCCCGGCCGATCTTTTCTCCTGCTGCGTCGATATCGGCCATGACGCAATAGATACGATCGGCAACGCCGAGGAAACCTCCAACTGGATCCACGCCAGGGGATACAGAAGCGTTCTCGTCGTCACCAACAATTATCACATGCCGCGCAGCCTCGCAGAACTCTCCTATGTCGATCCGGACATCGAGTTCATCCCCTATCCGGTGGTCAATTCGGATTTGAAGACCCGCAACTGGTTTACCGACCCGAACGCGATGCGCGTCATGCTCGCCGAATATGCAAAGGTGCTGTTAACAGGCGCCCGAAATATCACCGGCTTCGGCCGTCACACCGGACTGCGCTCGGCAAGCGTATCCGCCGCAGACTGAGCTTTTGCATCGAGGCCGCATCAAACGCTTTTTATGACCGGCAATATCGTGTAGGCCGGTCGCATGAGCCTGCCTCGGGATAATTTTATGATCGCCCTGCGTTCCGTCCTCTTCAACACGATCTTCTACGCCAATCTCATCATCCGGATGATCGTGCTCTCGCCCTATTATTTCGTGGTGCCGCGGCTGACGGCCTATGCGATTCCGAAGAATTGGGCGCGCTCCAATCATTGGCTGATGCGCATGATCGTCGGCACGACCTTCGAGATCGAGGGGCTGGAGAACCTGCCTGAGGGCAGTTTTATCCTGGCGCCGAAGCACCAGTCCTTCTGGGACACCTATGCGCTGCTGCCCAATCTCAAGGATCCGGTCTACATCCTGAAGCGCGAGCTGATGTGGATTCCGCTCTTTGGCTGGTATGCGAAGAAGCAGCGCATGATCCCGGTCGACCGCGGCGCCCGCGGCAAGGTGATGGTAGAAGTGCTGAAACGCACCAAGGAAGAGCTTTCGACCGGCCGTCAGCTGATCATCTATCCTGAGGGCACCCGCCGCCCGCCGGGGGCGGAGCCGGTCTATAAATACGGCATCGCCCGCATGTACCGCGATCTTGGCATTCCCGTCGTGCCGGTTGCGATGCATCCCGGCCTCTTCTGGCCGCGGCGGAGCGTCCGCCGTTATCCCGGCCATTTCAAGGTCAGGATCCTGCCGCCGATCATGCCGGGAATGGATCCCGATGCCTTCTTCGCTCATCTGATCGAGGTCACGGAACGGGCAAGCGACGAGCTCCTCATCGACACCGTCGACCGTAATCCGCATCTGCCGTTGCCGCCAACAGCGGTCGCTCGGCTGACCGAGTTGCGCAAAGTGACGGCGGCGACGGCCTGATCAGCCGGCCCGCAGCCGCTCCACCTCGTTGCCGACCTGCTCCAGCCATGGGTCGCGAATGCCCATCTGTTTCAGGTGCGCAAGCGTGTTGAAGACATAGGTATCGTTCGGGCCTGACTGTCCTCTGGCCTCGTTCACAACCCGCGCGGCCGCAAGCGCATCGAGCGTACCGGCATATTGCTCGTGGTCGCGATCAGCGATGTAGGTAACCGCTTCCGTTCGGCGACCGCCGGCAAACTGCAGCCGAACCCGGCGCTCCAGATAGACATTGGTGACGAGTTCGCGGGCACGGAGATATTCGATCACCTCGTCCCATTTGTGCGCCGAAATACGGAACGCCATGCCGCGGCATGCTCCACCCCTGTCGAGGCCGAGAACCAGGCCCGGATTGTCGCGCGTGCCGCGATGAACGAAGGATCGGACGCACAGCGAACGCCGGTAACCATGCACCAGAGCTTCTGCCCGCTCCAGGAACTCGAAGCCCGGATTCCACATAAGCGAGCCGTAGCCAAACACCCAAAATTCGTCCATATCGCACGCCAGACCGGAATCACTTTGCGATTCACCATTGGAGAACATCATGGCAGCGTCAAGCCGATCCGGCAGCAGCCAAACCGGCAACAGCAAGAAATTTTGGTTGCTGGGCGGAGGCATCCTCCTGGTGATCGCCCTTTATACCGGCGGCTGGTTCTATGCCGCATCGGCTTTGAAAACGACGGTGTTGAAAGCAATCGCGCCGCGCGATCAGGCAGGCGTCACCGGCGAATGCTCCGATATCGAATTCCGCGGCTATCCCTTCCGCATCGGTCTGTTTTGCTCCAAGGTCGATGTCGACGACAATGTCAACGGCGTCTCCGCCACCTTCGGCGCATTGCGCTCCGCCGCGCAGGTCTATGCGCCGAGCCATATCGTCTGGGAGCTCGATTCGCCGGCCGAAATCCGCACCACAAACGGCCTTTCGGTTTCGGCTCAGTGGACGAATCTGCAGGCGAGCCTGACGACCAAGCTGCAGGGCGTTGATCACAGCTCCACCGTCATCGAGGGTCTTAAGGCGACGGCAGTCTCCTCCTATACCGGTCAGACCATCAGCTTCGATGCGGCTCGCACCGAAATTCACCTGCGCCAGAACGGCGCCGATCTCGACGGCGCAATCTCGGTGCAGGATGCGAACACCGCGATCAAGGACTGGCCGCAACTCTTCCCGAAACTCTCCGCCAGTATCGATCTCACGATCGCCGGCAAAGCCGGCCTGATTGACGGCAGCGACCCGAACGGCCTCAATGGTTCTGCCGGCGAACTGCGTCGCATCGTCGCCGACATCGGCGACGGTAAGGTGATGACGCTCACCGGCCCCTTTTCCTTCGACGAGCAAGGCTTCCTCTCCGGAAAATTCAAGCTGGAAATCGAACGACTCGGCCCCTGGGGCGACAGCCTGAAACAGGCCTTCCCGGATATTGCCTCGACCGTCAACACGGCGACGAAGATGTTGAAGGCGCTGGCCGGCGGCAGAGACAAGGTCTCGGTCGATCTCGTCGTCGACCGCGGCAATGCCACCGTCAGCGGCTTCATTCCGCTCGGTCAGATCCCGCCGATCTAATCAATCCGTTTGGTGAAGAACACCTCAGGCACCGATTGCAGGCCAAGCAACTCGATCGCGCCCGTTTCGGTAAATCCGTTGCGGCGATGCCAGTCCTGCGGCCGGCTCTCGTCGCATTCGCTCGACGTCATCAGCAGCCGGGCGCCCTCGCCACGCATGGCCGCTTCCCAGGCGAGAAACAGTGCGGTGCCGACGCCCGACCGGCGATTGCCGGGCAGAACGCGGATCATCTCCATATAGGGAACCCTGCCCCAGAAGCGGGAGAAGCGCAGGAAGCCGACGATCTCGCCGGACTCCCTGGCAATCAGGTATTCGCCAAGCGCCACGCATCGCGATACCCACGCCTTGCCGGCACCGGCATCCTCGCGAGCCAGCCAGTCGATATCCGCCTGACTTGCGCTCGCCACCTCCACCATCGCGAGAGTCTACTTCTTATCAAGCGGGTGGGGGCGGCCGAAATCGGGCGCGTCAACATCCTGGCCAGCCTGGATAATCGAGCGACGGATGGCGCGCGTGCGGGTGAAGAGTTCGAAAATCTTGTCGCCTTCACCCCAGCGGATCGCGCGCTGCAGATAAGCGAGATCTTCTGAGAAGCGCGCCAGCATTTCGAGGATCGCATCGCGATTGTGCAGGCAGACGTCGCGCCACATCGTCGGGTCGGAAGCGGCAAGTCGGGTGAAATCGCGAAAGCCGGAGGCCGAATATTTGATGACCTCGGACTCCGTCACCGTCTCCAGATCGTCGGCGGTGCCGACGATGTTGTAGGCAATGATATGCGGCAGGTGCGAAACGATCGCGAGCACCTTGTCGTGATGCTCCGCATCCATCTCGTCGACCTTGGATCCGAGCGCTTCCCAGAAGCTGCGCAGCCGCTTCAGCGCCGTCTCGTCGGTTCCCGGAACGGGCGTGAAGATGCACCAGCGACCTTCGAAGAGGCCGGGGAAACCGGCATCCGGGCCGGATTTTTCCGTGCCGGCCAGCGGATGACCGGGGATGAAATGCACGTGGTCGGGCATATGCGGCTGCATTTGCGCGATCACCGATGCTTTGGTGGAACCAACATCGGTGACGATTGCCCCCGGCTTCAGGCTGCCGGCGATTTCCTTCGCCACGCTTTCCGAAGCGCCGACCGGAACCGAAACGATGATGAGGTCGGCATCTCGAACAGCATCGGCCGAAGAGGTCGTATAACGGTCGCCGAGGCCGAGCTCTTCGGCGCGCTTCAGCGTATCGGCACTGCGCGTTGCGACGACGATCTCTTTGGTAAGCCCGAGCCGCCGGATATCGTGAGCAAGCGAAGAGCCGATCAGCCCGATGCCGATCAGCGCGATGCGATCGAACAGCACGCTCATGCCTGCCGTCCCATGAACTCACGCAGCGTGGCGATGACGCCGCGATTGGCCTCTTCAGGACCGATGCTCATCCGCAGCGCATTGGAAAAGCCGTAGCTGCGCACGGCGCGCAGGATGTAGCCGCGGCTCGTCAGGAGCTCGTCGGCATCGGCCGCGCGCCTGCCGTCGACGTCAGGAAAATGAATGAGCACAAAATTGGCGACGGAGGGCGTCACTTTCAGCCCGATCGCTTCGAGGGCCTCGGTGAGCGTCTCCACCCACATCTGGTTGAAAGAGACGGCCTGCTGGACGAAGGCCTGGTCGCGGATGGCCGCGGCACCGGCGGCAATCGCGGCCGCATTCAGGTTGAACGGAGCGCGGACACGGTTCACGGCGTCGACGATCTCCGCGGGCGCATACATCCAGCCCACGCGCAGAGCCGCAAGACCGTAGGCCTTCGAAAAAGTGCGGGTCATCACCACGTTGGAACTGAACGATACAACCTCGATGCCGGCTTCATAATCGTTGCGGCGCACATATTCGGCATAAGCCGCATCGAGCACAAGCACGACGTGTTTCGGCAGGCCGGCCTGCAGACGGCGGATTTCGCTGACCGGAACATATGTACCGGTGGGGTTGCCTGGATTGGCGATGAAGACGATCTTCGTCCTTTCCGTCACCGCTGCCAGGATCGCATCGACGTCGACGGTATAGTCCTTCTCCTTGACGACGACGGGCGTGGCACCCGTGCCCATGATCTGGATCTTGTAGACCAGGAAGCCATGCTCGGTGATGATGCCTTCGTCGCCGGCGCCAAGATAGACATGGCAAAGCAGGCCGAGCAGCTCGTCGGAACCATTGCCGCAGAGGATGTTTGCCGGATTGAGGCCTTGCACGGCGGCGATCGCCTCGCGCAGTTCAATTGCCTGCCCGTCGGGATAACGTCCCAGATTGTCGGCAGCTGCCTTGACGGCGGCGATCGCCTTCGGGCTGGCGCCGAGCGGCGTTTCGTTGGAGGAAAGCTTGTAGACGCGGGCAACACCCGGCGCGTGTTCCTTGCCCGGCACATAGGATGCGATATCGAGAATACCGGGACGCGGAACGGGCTTGCTCATCTCAACGCTCATGGGTCGACCTTGGATTTTCCGGAAAATGACCAAGTGGCATTAAAGCGGAATGTGATTGTTGTCGAGAGGCATGGGCGTGACACAAGCAGAAGGAGAATATCATTATGATATTCAGCTGTTGCGTGTTGTCGGTACGCCGTGCGGCGCGAGAACGGGCACGAAGACGCGGCGGGAGGCACGGGCGGCGACCGGCAACCCCTGATAGAGCCGCTTCTGCGCCTCGACGATGATGACACCCGAAAACGCCGGCCATAAGGTGCGGCCGATCCGCTCGAAGGCGCGGCGAAGGCGCAGGATGGTCCTGAGCTTCGAGGGCGGAAAGAACAGCGCTTCGGCGGTCGCACCCGGCGTGAAGTTGGTCTCGCGCAGCAAATGCGTCAGCTGGCCCCGGGAATAGGGCCGGCCCGAACCGAAGGGGGTGTGTTCCATGCGGGCCCAGACTCCGCGCCGGTTCGGCACCACGATAACAAGCCGCCCGCCCGGCGCCAGCACCCGCCAGAGCTCCTTCAGCGTCTCGCGCGGGCTTTCCGCGAACTCGAGTGAATGCACCATCAGCACCCGGTCGATCGAGGAATCCGGCAGCGGCAGTTCCTCATCGAAGATAAGCGTCGTCGACGACAGCGAGCCCATCGGCCAGTTCACCGCGCCCTGTCCAGCCGGCATGAAGGCGAAGGTGCGTTCGGTATCCGCCTGGAAGCGATCGAGGAAAGGCACGGCGTAACCGAGCCCGACGAGACGCTCCTGCGGCAGGCGCACCCAGAGCGACGAAAGCGCCATGGCGATCGACTGCTCGGCAAGACGCCCGAGGTCGGAGTGATAGAACTGACGTAGGTCGACGATATCGGCGTGCATTGCGATAAATGTTATCAGCGGGTGGTTGGACTTCAAGGCCGGACTCTCTACATTCCCGCGAGAGTCGTGGGACAAGGGATTGTTTGAAGATGAAACCTTTGGAATTAGACATTTTTCTCTGCCGCACCGACAATTTCGGCGTGCTCGTGCACGACCCCGAGACAGCATTTACCGCGGCGATCGATGCGCCGGAGGAGGCGCCGATCCTGGAAGCGGCAACACGGCGCGGCTGGAAGATTACCCACATCTTCACCACGCATCACCACACCGATCACGTCGCCGCCAACCTGGCGCTGAAGGAGCAGTTCGGCTGCGAGATCATCGGTCCGATCAACGAGGCCATCGCCATTCCTGGTCTCGACCGGACGATGGCCGATGGCGACAGCTTCCTTTTCGGCGATCACACGGTCAAGGTCATTGAGACTCCCGGTCACACCGCCGGTCACATCTGCTATCACTTCGTCGACGATAAGCTGCTTTTTGCCGCCGACACGCTGTTTGCGCTCGGTTGCGGCCGCCTGTTCGAACGCCCCGCCGCCGACATGTGGCATTCCCTGCAGAAGCTTGCCGTGCTGCCGGACGAGACCGCCGTCTATTTCGGCCACGAATATACATTGTCTAACGCCCGCTTCGCACTGACTGTCGATCCCGACAATGAGCGCCTGAAGAGCCGCGCCGCCGAAATCGAAGCCCTGCGCGCCGAAGGCAAATTCACCATCCCGACGACGCTCGGACTGGAAAAGGAAACCAATCCGTTTCTGCGTGCCGCCGATCCCGCGATCCGCCGCAATCTGCTCATGGAAGGCAAGACGAATGAGGAGGTCTTTGCCGAGATCCGCAAGCGCAAGGACAACTTTTGATGTCGCCTGAAGGGATCATTCGCGAGCTCGGCATGCAGCCGCATCCCGAAGGCGGCTGGTACGTGCAGACATTCCGCGACACGGCGGGTGGAGCGCGCGGTCATTCGACGGCGATCTATTATCTGCTGACAAAGGGACAGCGTTCGCACTGGCATCGGGTCCATGACGCGGCCGAGGTCTGGCATTATTATGCCGGTGCGCCGCTGGCGCTGCACCGCTCGCAGGACGGGATGGCAAGCGAGACACTGACGCTCGGAACCAACCTTCCTGCCGGCGAGCGGCCGCAGGCAATCATTCCCGCCAATTGGTGGCAATCGGCCGAGCCGCTCGGCGATTTCACCCTGGTCGGCTGCACTGTCTCGCCCGGTTTCGAATTTTCGAGCTTCGAGATGGCGCCGGCGGATTGGAAACCCGGCGGCTGAGACTTACTCTGCGGCCGCGGGCTGTACCTGGCTTTTGCGGCGGAACATGTCCTGGGCGGCGAGCACCGCTCCACCGGTGACGAGCAGGCAGGCGAGAGCAATGCGCCAGCTCGGCTCGGCAAATCCGAACAGCGTCAAGATGAGCGTCGAAAGCAGCGGCGCGGCATAACTTGCTGCGCCGAGAATCTGGATATCGCCATTCTTGACGCCGTAATCCCAGGCATAGAAGGCCGCCCCGACCGGGAAGAGGCCGAGCCCGACGACGGCCACCCATTCGACGCCGGTTTCCGGCCAGACAGTCGCCTCCAGGCCGAGATGGCTGAAGAAGGACAGGATGGAGGTCGCAAGGCAGAAGCCGGTGACGACATCTGTGGAGACAGCCTCGAAACGCCGTGTCAGCAGGGAATAGCCCGACCATGTGAAGGCGCAGAGGAAGGCAGCGCCATAACCGACTGCGTAAGCTCCATCGAAATCGATGCCATTGCGGCCGACAATCAGGAAGGTTCCGCAAAGCCCCGCAAGCGCGCCCGCCACGTGATACCAGCGCAACCGCTCTCCCGGCAGCAGCGCCGAGCCAACGACGATCAGAAGCGGCCAGAGATAGGAGATCAGCCCTGCCTCCACCGCAGGCGCACTCCTGAGCGCGGTAAAATAGAGGAAGTGATAGCCGAAGAGACCCGCAATACCGGTGATCCAGACCCGGGCAGGCTGCTTCAGCAGCCCCAGCCGCGCCGGGTTGAGGACAAGCATGACGAGACCCGGAATGCTGCCGATCGCAAAGCAGACGGCCGAAAGCTGGAAGGGCGGCATCTTGCCGGAGCCGGCCGTCAATAGTGCCAGGAACGACCACATCAGAATAGCTGTAAAACCGACTACCGTCGCACGAAGCTTCACCTGTCCCCCTTCACGGAGGCGAAAGCTCCGTCAGCCGACGCTGCCATATTTGACGGCGGTGATCGTCACCATTCCATATTCTGTGGGAATGCGCACATAGACCGGAGCGTATACATTGGCCGCCTCCGACTTGGCAAACCAGATTTCCATGCGGTCGCTCTTGCTGAGATAGTCGATGTCCTTGCGGCCCTTTTTGTAGCCGGAGCGCGGCACGAAACGCACGCCGCAGACGACCGCCTTGCCCTTGAAGCCGTCGGTCGAAAAATCCTCGTCGCCTTTCGGCGAAAGCACCAGATCCATGCGCGTCTCGCCGTCGAAGATCGGCAGCGTCTGTGCACAGACCTTGGTATCCCCGGTGAAAACAAGGCCGGAGATCGGATCGAGCACCGAACGCATGTCGCCCGGGGTGACGTCGATCCAGTTCTTCGGGCGCTTCGGCGGCGGTGTCGTCGTCGCCGAGATGATGTTGCCGTTGCGGTAACTGACCTCGTAGACGCGGGCCTTCTTGCCGCTCTTGTAATAGAGCGAATATTTCAGCGCCTGCAGCCGGTCATTACGGACGACGCCGGTGACGCTGGTCTTTGCCGAGATTGTCTTGATGAGATCGGCAAGGCCGGCGGATTTGATATCGCCCGCGATCTTGTAAGAGTGATCATCCTCGATCTGCGTCAGAAACGCCGCGCGCGCGATCGGCAGGCCGGCAAGCGTCACCCGGTATACTGTCTGATGCTGGATTTCGGCCGCCGATGCCGGTATGGCAAGGAGTGCGGCGATAGCCGAAATGAAAATGCGTCTGCCCGAGTGAGCCATGAGTGAAGCCTTGTCTTGCCGCGCGCCGGCAGCCCTGCCGAGCGCTCTATACTCCTGCCGCAAAGGGAAGAAAACAGCAGCTTTTTGACAGAATTGCGGGAAAGGCCAAGGTTTGGCTTGACGCGCGCAGCCTCTCTGACTATAGAACCGCAACTTTCCAATCATGCCTGTTGGATTGCGCGCCCGGTTTTGCCGGGGATGTCAATTCGATGGCCCGAGAAAAACAAGAATAGGTGTTCCATGTCCCGCGTGTGCGAATTGACCGGCAAGGCCGTCCTGACTGGTAACAATGTCAGCCATGCCAACAACAAGACCAAGCGCCGGTTCCTGCCGAACCTGTGCCAGGTAACGCTGATCTCCGACGCTCTCAACCAGCGTTATCGTCTTCGCGTTTCGGCTGCGGCTCTTCGCTCCGTCGAACATCGTGGCGGCCTCGATGCCTTCCTGATCAAGGCAAGCGAAAACGAACTGTCGATGCGCGCGCGCCTGCTGCGCCGTCAGATCGTCAAGAAGACTGCCGAAGCCGCTGCTGCGTAAGCTTCTGCCCTTCTTTCATACGGCTTCGAAAGGCTTGAACGGATAACACCGGACAAGCCTTTTGCTTTGCCAGAGCACTCCAACTGGTGGCATCACCCAGGATAAAAAAATGCTGAAGACGCGCTACACCATTGCCTATGTCGCACTGATGACGCTTGTCGTCGTCGCCTCCAACTTCCTGGTCCAGTTTCCGCTGAACGTTGAAGTCGGCGGCGTCAACCTGGCCGACATCCTGACCTGGGGCGCCTTCTCCTATCCGGTCGCCTTCCTGATTACCGATCTGACCAACCGCCAGTTCGGCCCGCAGGCAGCCCGCAAGGTTGTTTTTGCCGGCTTCGTCGTCGGCGTGACGCTGTCCTTCTTCACCTCGGTGCCGCGCATCGCCATCGCCTCCGGCTCGGCCTATCTCGCCGGCCAGCTGCTCGATATCGCCGTCTTCAACCGCCTTCGCCGCCAGGCTTGGTGGCGCGCGCCGCTCATCGGCTCGCTGATCGGCTCGGCGCTCGACACGGTGATGTTCTTCTCGCTGTCCTTTGCCGCATTTTTCGTCTTCCTCGGCCCGAACGAGCCCTTTGCGCTCGAAGCAGCTCCTGTCCTCGGCATCTTTGCCGCCGAGGCCCCGCGCTGGATTTCCTGGGCGATCGGCGATTTCGCCGTCAAGATGATCGTCGGCCTCGTCATGCTGCTGCCCTATGGCGCGCTCATGAACGTGCTGCGGCCGATGCAGCCCGCACGCGTCAGCTAAAGCCTTTCAACGACGCTGTCGGACCGCGCCGGCGGCGATGGCCGGATGCAGCAAAACCTCTGCAACCAGATCATCGATCTCTCGTGACGAATCGAGCCGCAGGACCGGGGCCGTCTGCGTTTCCAACCATTGCTCATGCGCCGCAAGACTGCGGCGTTCCGGACCGGCCGTGTCGTAACTTGCCGCCCATTCCATGAATTCCCCGCTTTTGATTTCCATATCGCCCCCAGGCCCGATCCTGTCTCCGTAGCGGGCGATCTCGCGCGCACGGATCCGCGCCATCCGCAGCTCCGGCTCGATCCTGAGGAACACGATCAGATCATAGAACGGCTCGACCTGCCTCGCCCATTTCAGCGCCGATCCGGAGAGGATCCAGCCGTCATGCCGTGCCGCCTCGGCAAGAAGCAGCCGTATGCGTTCGTCGGCGTCCCGCGGGGTCGTGAATGGCGGGTCGGTCGGCAGCCAAAAGAAATCGTCGGTATCGAGATGAGCGATATCAAGCCGTTCGGCAAGCGTATAGCCGAGCGATGTCGTACCGGAACCGGAGGCACCCATGATATGAATATGCACCATGACTGTCCCTCCGAAAGCTGCTCTCGATGCGACAATGGGATAGCCGAGGCATGTGACGTCAATCCGACGCCGCGCTGAGCACGTGGCGATCGGCGAGCCGGAATTCCAGCATCAGATTGCGCTGCAGGATCGAGTGGTTGTCGTCCGACACCATAATGACATGGACCGTGCCGTCGGAGGACTGGAACACGTCAAGCCCTTCCATATTGTCGATCTGCGAGTTGAAATTGCCCTCGATCAGCAATTCGCCGTCGACGATCGCCCCCGGCCGGATATCGGCGCCTTTGATGCGCCGAAGGCGCATGCCTATGCCTTCAGCCATATTGAACCGCCGCTCCAGGAGCAGCAGGTCGCCGTCCGGCAGGAAGGCACCGTCGGTCACGTCGAAGCTGCCGTCGCGTTTGATCGAGAACAGCCCTTTCAGCGGGCCGCTGAGAATAGCCGCCATCCGGTTGCCCTCGCTGTCGAGACCGCGCTCGGAGACGATGACCACGCCGCTCTTCAATGGACTGGAGGCGGGCGCCACGGCTATGGTTTCGATACCGCGATTGTCGCTCAGCATCTTGCGTGGGATGAGGATCGGCAGGGTCGCGATCGCGCGCGATGCGGCAAAGCCGGGATCGGGATAGGCATCGACGCGATGGTTCTGCTCGAAAGAGACCAGAATGCGGTCGCCGTCGAGCGCCAGGCCCTCGGCATCCATATAGCCCTTGCCCTCGAGACTGCGGCCGGCGCGGTTCTTCATCGGGGTGATCTCGACCTGAGAAAGGCCCGAAAGCCTGCCCTTGGCATCGCGCTCGATGCTGCCGGTCAGCCACTGGCCGGTGTCGAGGACGACGATGAAGTGTTTCTGGTCCTGCCGGAAACGGATGGAGGAAAGCGAGCCGAACAGCGCGCGGCTGGAAACCATCTCCAGCCCGCCGAGAAATTCCAGCGATCCGAACGTCGTCTCCGACGATCCGATCCTGAAATCGCTAATTTGTCGGCCAATGACGGGTATTTCGTCGCCGGCCATCGCCGCGGAAGCGCCCCCTGCCAGGCAGAGCAAGACCGATGCCGCACGGCAGAGGCGCTTGACCATCATTCCACGTGTTTCCTTCCAGGAGCGTCAGCCGGCACGGCGTAACCGGCCGCCGCGCGGCTGGGCGGATTGATCTTCGAAGAGTGAGGCAAGCTGTTCGGTCATCGCCCCGGCCAACTCGTCCGCATCGACGATCGTCACGGCGCGGCGATAGTAGCGCGTCACGTCGTGACCGATGCCGATCGCCAGCAATTCGACAGGCGAGCGCGTCTCGATCTGCTCGATGACGGCGCGCAGATGCCGCTCGAGATAATTGCCCGGATTGACCGACAGCGTCGAATCGTCGACCGGCGCGCCGTCCGAGATCATCATCAGAATGCGGCGCTGCTCGCGGCGGGCGAGCAGGCGGTTATGCGCCCAGATCAGCGCCTCGCCGTCGATATTTTCCTTGAGCAGGCCTTCGCGCATCATCAACCCGAGATTGGCGCGTGCGCGCCGCCACGGCGCGTCGGCCGATTTGTAGATGATGTGACGCAGGTCGTTGAGACGACCCGGCGTCTGCGGCTTGCCGCCGGCAAGCCAGGTCTCACGCGCCTGCCCGCCCTTCCAGGCCTTGGTCGTAAAGCCGAGAATCTCGACCTTGACGCCGCAGCGTTCCAGCGTGCGGGCAAGAATATCGGCGCAAGTGGCGGCAACCGTGATCGGCCGGCCGCGCATGGAGCCGGAATTGTCGATGAGCAGGGTGACGACCGTGTCGCGGAACTGTGTGTCGCGCTCCATCTTGAAGGAGAGCGGCTGCATCGGATCGATGATGATGCGCTGCAGCCGGGCCGTATCGAGATAGCCCTCTTCCAGATCGAAATCCCAGGAGCGGTTCTGCTGCGCCATCAGGCGGCGCTGCAGCCGGTTTGCGAGACGCCCGACTGCGCCCTGCAGATGCGCCAGCTGCTTGTCGAGAAAGGCACGCAGGCGCTCCAGCTCGGCGGCATCGCAGAGCTCCTCGGCGGTGATGATCTCGTCGAACTCTTCGGTATAGACGTGATAATCGACCTTCTCGTTGAAATCGGCAAAAGGCGTGTTCGGACGGCGGGTCTCGCCCGGCGTTTCCGAATCGTCCTCACCCTCTTCCATCATGTCGTCGTCGGAGATTTCGGCGCCTTCAGTCTCGCCGTCCTCCATCTGCTCGTCGGAGACTTCACTGTCCTCCACGGGCGCGGCATCGGTGCCGGCATCCTCGTCGACCTCGTCCTGGTCCTGCTCATCGCCGCTCGGCTGGTCTTCCTGCTCCGACTGATCGTCATTGTCGGCTTCGCTGTCGTCGTCGCCGTATTCCTCGGCCATTTCCATGGCCGACAGCATGTTGCGGACGACCTTGGCGAAGGCCTGCTGGTCGTTGATCGCGCCCGACAGGTTGCCGAGTTCAGCCCCCGCCTTGTCTTCGATGAAACCGCGCCAGAGATCGAGCACCTTGCCGGCCGAGGCCGGCGGGCGTTGGCCGGTCAGCTTCTCGCGCACCATCATGGCGACGGCTTCGCCGATCGGCGCGTCTTCCTGGCGCTCGATGCCGGTGAAATTCGCCTTGGAATATTTCTCTTCCGTCATGGAGCGCAGGTTCGCCGCCACGCCCTCCATGCGCAGTGTCCCGATCGATTCGACACGCGCCTGCTCGACCGCATCGAAGATCGCCCGGGCGTCCGAGCCCTGCGGCGCCATCGTCGTATGCATCTTCTCGTCATGGCAGGCCAGGCGCAACGCCATGGAATCACCGAGCCCGCGGGTGACCGCCAGCTCATGCGCCGTCGGCCGTTTGGAAAGCTCCGGCAGACGGATGCGCTCGCCGGTCATTCCAGGCCGTTCATTGGCGAAGGTCACCTCGACATCGCCGTCGCCGGCGATCGAGCGGACGCAACCGGATATCGCCCGGCGCAACGGCTCGACGTCGACCGGCGCGCCGGGTTTTGCTTTCGAATTGTCACCGCGAGCTGCCATGATCGGTCGGGCCTCAGGCTCCGAGGACGATGTTGGCAGCACTTTCCTTCAGCTCGACGCCGAAGGCGCGCTGATAGTGCTCCGCGACCAGCGGGCGCTCCAGCTCGTCGCACTTGTTGAGGAAGGTGACGCGGAAGGCAAAGGCGAGGTCGCCGAAGATTTCTGCATTCTCGGCCCAGGTAATAACAGTGCGCGGGCTCATGACAGTCGAAAGATCGCCGTTCATGAAGGCGGCGCGTGTCAGATCGGCGACGCGGACCATTTTCGAGACGATCTCGCGCCCTTCCCTGTCCTTGCCGAAGCTCTTCACCTTGGCGGCGACGATGTTCACTTCGTGATCATGCGGCAAGTAGTTCAGCGTCGTCACGATCGACCAGCGGTCCATCTGCGCCTGGTTGATCTGCTGCGTGCCGTGATAGAGGCCCGTGGTGTCACCGAGGCCGATCGTATTGGCGGTGGCAAACAGGCGGAAGGCCGGGTGCGGCCGGATAACGCGGCTCTGATCGAGCAGCGTCAGGCGGCCGGACGATTCCAACACCCGCTGGATGACGAACATCACGTCGGGACGGCCGGCATCATATTCATCGAAGACGAGCGCGACATTGTGCTGATAGGCCCAGGGCAGGATGCCGTCCTTGAATTCGGTGACCTGCAGCCCGTCCTTGACGACGATCGCGTCCTTGCCGACGAGATCGATACGGCTGACATGGCTGTCGAGGTTGATGCGCACGCAGGGCCAATTGATGCGCGCCGCCACCTGCTCGATATGCGAGGATTTGCCCGTGCCGTGATAGCCGGAGATCATCACGCGACGGTTATGCGCGAAGCCTGCGAGAATGGCGAGCGTCGTCTCGCGGTCGAACAGGTAGTCGGGATCGAGATCCGGCACATAGGCGTCGCCCTTGCTGTAGGCGGGAACGCGGATGTCGGAGTCGATGCCGAAGGTCTCGCGGACCGAAACGGTGGTATCGGGCAGTTCTGAAATATCGAGGTCGATCTTGCTCATCATGTCTCCAAGGCGGGTGAAGCCACCCGGCCAAACTGTCTCAGGCCATGTCGCAACCGTGACGCCGCGATTTTATTCCGCGCCCGTCCAGGTCGGAACGTCGGCGATACTTCTCCGGGACTGAAACGAAACCTCGGCGGGATAATGACCGCGTGCGAGCATTCTTGAAAGAGTCCCGGACAAGAAACGCCGCGTCCGGAAGGTCGGCCGAGGCGATGTCGGGAAAACACGCAGATAGGAGCCGCGTTTGCCTGCGGCCTCAGCCGATTTGGACCATACCCGATTGAAGCCCAAGAGCAAGGACGGGAATTAACAAAAACCGTTCTGCTTCAACAATTGATAGGCTTGGATGACGGCGCGGAAACGCTCTTCCGAGCCGCGGTCGCCGCCATTGGCATCCGGATGGTGCTTCTTGACCAGTTCCTTGTAGCGGCTCTTGATCTCTGCCGACGTCGCATTGGCGTTGAGGCCCATCGTGTCGAAGGCTTTGCTTTCGAGCGATTTCAGCTTGCGTGTCTGGGGAAAGCGCGGGCCGCTGCCCCTGCCGCCTTCCTTGACGAAGCCGAAGGGATCGCGAACCCGTGTATAGGCGCCGGAGCGCACCTCGGAATGCAGCGGACTATCCTTGGCCGACTTGTTGACGCCGACGGTCCATGTCGGACGATGGCCGGTGATCGCCTCTTTCTGGTAGCGCGCGATCTCGCCGTCCGAAAGCCCGGAGAAATAATTATAGCCCTTGTTGTATTCCTTGACGTGCTCGAAGCAGAACAAAAAGAACTGGCCTTCCGCATTGCGTCCCACGGGAGCGCGATGCGAGCCTTTTTTGTCGCAGCCGTCCCACTGGCAGGTAGGCGGTGCCTGCTCTGCCTCCTGCTCGCGTTTGCGGCGTGTGCGGATGCGATCGAAATATTTGGAATCAAGTCTCATGGCGGCGCTAATTATGAGGCTGTCGCGAGGCGACAACAAGAATTGACAAATGGGAATGTTGCTGGCTTGGTGGGAACCCTTTTCGCCAAGCAGCAAGACCGGATGATGACCCTGCGGACCCGCATCGAAGAAAAACTTGTCGAAGCCTTCGCGCCCGAACGCCTGAGCGTCGTCGACGAAAGCCATCTGCATGCCGGCCACCAGCCTGACATCACAGGCACCGGCGAAACCCACATGCGGGTGAGGATTGTTTCGGCAAAATTTACCGGCCTCTCCCGCCTGGCGCGCCACCGGGCGATCACCGACCTGTTGAAACCGGAGCTTGATGCCGGCCTGCATGCGCTGGCCGTCGAACCCGCCGCACCCGGCGAACCGACCCGCTGGTAGAGGCACAGCAGCCTATATGGGTATAGGATGCGGGCAATCCAACGGATCACACCGGTTTCGCATCGTCTTCCTGCGCGGGGCGGATGCGCAGCTTGGTGATGCGGTTCTTCTCCCGCTTCATGACGACGAAACGCTTGCCGTAGAAGGTAAAGGCCTGACGCTCTTCCGGGATGGTCATCGATTCATGGATGACGAGCCCGGCGATGGTCGTCGCCTCCTCGTCGGGCAGGTTCCAGTCGAGCGCGCGGTTGAGATCGCGGATCGGCACACTGCCATCGACGACCACCGAGCCGTCCGCCTCCTGACGCACGCCCTGCATCTCGATATCGTGCTCGTCGGAAATGTCGCCGACGATTTCCTCGAGAATATCCTCCAGCGTGACGATGCCCTGCACCTCGCCATATTCGTCGACGACGACGGCGAAATGCTGCTTGCGCCGCAGGAAGGCGTTGAGCTGGTCCTCGAGATTGGTGCTGTCCGGCACGAACCACGGTTTCTGCGCGATTTTCACGATATCGAGATTCTGCGGCTCCATGTGCGGTTCGGCAAGCGCCCGCAACAGATCCTTGGCGTGGACGACGCCGATGATGTTGTCGATCGTGCCGCGCCACAGCGGCATGCGCGTATAGGGACTTTCAAGAATGGCGCGCACCACCGCTTCCGGCGGATCGTCCGCGTTGATCGCCCGCATCTTGGTGCGATGGACCATGATGTCGGAGAGTTCCAGCTCGCCGAGATCGAGCACGCCGCCGAGGCGGTCGCGGTCGGCCTTCACCACCGAACCCTCGCGGTGCAGCAGATCGACGGCGCCGCGCAGCTCCTCATGCGCCGTCAGCATCGATACTTCCCGCGAAAGATTGATGCCGAACAGCGCCAGGATCTGCCGCACAACCGCATTGACGAAGGAAGACACCGGGCCGACGACGGCGACGAACAGTCTGGTGGGAAGTGCGACGGCAAGCGCGAAGCGTTCCGGCGCCGAGATCGCCCAGCTCTTCGGCAGCACTTCCGCGAAGATGACGAGAATGATGGTCATGGCGAGTGTCGCCAGCGCCACGCCCGAACCGCCGAACAGCCCAAGGAAGAGGCTGGTGGCGATCGAGGAGGAGAGGATGTTGGCAAGATTGTTGCCGATCAGCAGCGTACCGATCAGCCGGTCGCGCCGTTCGATCAGCTGCCGGACGAGGCCGGCGCGTTCATCGCCGTTGACCTCAAGCGTATGAATGCGGCTGCGCGAAACGGCGGTGAGCGCAGTCTCCGTGCCGGAAAAGAAGGCGGACGTCAGCACGAGCGCCGCGATCGAAAGGATCTCCGGCCAATAGGCCGCGACAAATGTCAGAACGCCTTCGATCGTCGTCAAGGATGTTTTTCCCGGAGAAAGCTGAGCACTTCGGATGCCGGAACATCGTTGGCGACGAAGGACTGGCCGATACCGCGCGTCAGGATGAAGGTGAGCTTGCCGCTTTTCACCTTCTTGTCCTGTGCGATCGCCTCCATCAGCACCTCGGCCGGCGGCAGCTCGCCCGAAATCTCGGACATGCGGGTCGGCAGGCCGACCTCCCGCAGGTGCCGCTCGACGCGCCGCGCATCGTCGGGGCTTGCAAGGTTCATCCGGGCGGAGAATTCATGCGCCAGCACCATGCCGATCGCAACACCCTCGCCGTGCACCAGGCGGCGGCTGTCATAGGCGGTCGCCGCTTCCAGCGCATGGCCGAACGTGTGGCCGAGATTGAGCAGCGCCCGCTGGCCGGTCTCACGTTCGTCGGCAACGACGACATCGGCTTTCGCCTGGCAGCTGGCAGCGATGGCCTCTATGCGGGCGGAGCCGCCCGTAAACACCGACTTCCAGTTCGCTTCCAGCCAGGCAAAGAAATCCGGTTTGTCGATCAGCCCATACTTTGCGACTTCGGCGTAGCCGGCGCGGAATTCCCGCTCGCTCAGTGTATTCAGCACATCCGTATCGGCCAGGACCAGATCCGGCTGATGGAAGACGCCGATCAGATTCTTGCCATGGCGGGGGGAATTGATGCCGGTCTTTCCGCCGACAGAGGAATCGACCTGCGCCAGCAGCGAAGTCGGCACCTGCACGAAGCGTACGCCGCGGCGGACGATGCCGGCCGCAAAGCCGGAAAGGTCACCGATGACGCCGCCGCCGAGCGCGATCACGCAGTCGTTGCGTTCGACCCGGGCTTCGAGCACCTTGTCGCAGACATCAATGAGATGTTCGAAGCTCTTCGTCTTTTCGCCGGCCGGCAGCACGACCTCGGCCGAGACGATGCCTGCCGCATTCAGGCTCGCGGCGAGGGTCTCGAGATAGAGCGGCGCGACATTTTCGTCGGTGATGATGGCCGCCTTGCGGCCCTTGAGACGCGAGACGATCTCGGCGCCGGCCCGCGCAATCAGCCCCGGCCCGATCAGGATGTCGTAGGCGCGCTCGCCGAGCGGCACATGCACCGTCTGGACTGATGAGGTGGAGCTTATCGCATTCATGATGCTGCACTTTCTTTCTGTTCGGCCACGGCCTTCAGCACCTCGTCTGCCATGATTTCCTTGCGCACATCACGCGAGAGTACGGTGAGGTCGGCCTGCGCATAGATCGGGTAACGCGCGTTCATCAGGCTTTCGAGGGTCTGCTTCGGATTTTCGGTCTTGAGCAGTGGCCGCGTGTCACGCTTGTTGACCCGCTCCCAAAGCACGTCGAGGTCCGCCTTCAGCCAGATCGAAAGGCCGCCCTTCTTGATATGCCTGCGCGTGCGGTCGTTGATGAAGGCGCCGCCGCCGGTGGAGACGACACGTGGTCCGCTCTTGAGGAGCCGTTTCATCACCCGCGTTTCCAACGCCCGGAACTCTTCCTCGCCATAGGCTGCGAAAAGTTCGGCGATCGTCATGCGCGACACCCGCTCGATTTCATGATCGCTGTCGATGAAGGGAATGCCGAGTTGGCTGGCGACGATACGCCCGACGGAGGATTTCCCGGCGCCCATCAGACCGACGAGGACCAGATTGCGTGAACCGAGCGCAGCGCGAGCTCTGTCTTTCAGGCTGTCAGCAACGGTCAGCAGTGGTTCACTCATCGGTCCATTCACACTTTGTTTGCAAACCGTATCGACAAATGCAGGTGGAGCGTCAAGTCGCGGACAAGGGAATCATGGCTTGAATGGCGCTTCTTGCACTTGCGAATACGCTTCTTATAACAGAAGCAGAGCATGAAGGAGTTGCCGGATGCCGACCCTGTTCCGTTTCCTGTTCTTCTGCGCGATCCTCGCCGGGACGGTTTACGGAGCGATGTGGGCGCTCGTGACCTTCGTCGAGCCGCAGCAGCGCGACGTGACGATCCGTATTCCCTCCGAGCGGGTCAACCCGCCGGCGACGGGCACGATCGACACGACCGGGAAGTGAGTGAGATGGATCTAAGCCGCGTCCACGTGGAATCCTTCCTGGAAATGATGAGCGCCGAACGTGGGGCTGCCGCCAACACCCTGCAATCCTACCAGCGCGACCTCGACGATGTCAGCGCTTTCCTGAACGGCCGCCGCATAAGGTTGACCGAAGCCGCCTCCACCGACCTGGCCGCCTATCTCGCCTCGCTGGCGCGCCAGGGCTTCAAGCCCTCCTCGCAGGCACGCCGGCTTGCCGCCATGCGGCAATTCTACAAGTTCCTCTATGCCGAGGGCCTGCGCACCGACGACCCCACAGGCGTTCTCGACGCGCCGAAGAAGGGGCGTCCGCTGCCGAAGACGATGGGGGTCGAGGAGGTCGGCCGCCTGCTGTCCCAAGCGCAGACCGAGGCCGACGATCCGGCTCCGGGCCAGTTGCAGCGCCTGCGCATGCTGGCGCTGCTGGAACTGCTTTATGCCACCGGCATGCGCGTCAGCGAACTCGTCTCGCTTCCCGCCCGCGTGCTCGACCAGGAGGGGCGCTTCCTGATGATCCGCGGCAAGGGCAACAAGGAGCGGCTGGTGCCGCTGTCGCACTCGGCGATCGCGGCCCTGAAGTCGTATGGGCGGCTGCTGGCCGCCGAAACCGCCGCAGCGAAGGAGCCGCAGGAAAGCCCTTGGCTGTTTCCCGCCGCTTCCAAGGAGGGATATCTGCCACGCCAGGTTTTCGCACGCGACCTTAAAAACCTGGCGATCCGCGCCGGCCTGGCGCCGTCGCTGATCTCGCCGCATGTCATGCGCCACGCCTTTGCCAGCCATCTGCTCGCCAACGGCGCCGATCTGCGCGTCGTGCAGGAACTCCTCGGCCATTCGGACATTTCGACCACACAGATCTACACGCATGTGCTCGAAGAGAGGCTGCAGCAGCTCGTCCAGACGCATCACCCCCTTGCCAAACGGGCGAAAAAGCACGAATAGGACCGGCGACAAGGGGCGGAGCCAGGAAAACGCCCCGGGCACAAGGAACGGAAACGCACCTCATGCACAATTATCTCGACTTCGAAAAGCCGATCTCCGACCTCGAAGGCAAGATCATCGAGCTGAAGAAGCTCGCATCGGAAGACGAGAGCATCGACACCACCGATGAGATCGGCAGGCTGGAGGTTCGCGTCCGCGAAGCGATCGTCGAAATCTATTCCAAGCTCAATGCCTGGCAGAAGACGCAGGTTGCCCGCCATCCACAGCGCCCGCATTTCGTCGATTACGCCAAGACGCTGTTCCAGGAATTCACGCCGCTTGCCGGCGACCGCAAGTTTTCCGAGGACGCTGCGATCCAGGCGGGGCTTGCCCGCTTTCGCGGTCAGCCCGTCGCCGTCATCGGCCAGGAAAAGGGCAACGACACCAAGTCCCGCCTGAAACACAATTTCGGCAGCCCCCGCCCGGAAGGCTACCGCAAGGCGATCCGCATCCTCGAGATGGCCGACCGTTTCGGCCTGCCTGTCATTTCGCTGGTGGATACGGCCGGCGCCTATCCCGGCGTCGGCGCCGAAGAGCGCGGCCAGGCCGAGGCGATCGCCCGTTCGACAGAAATGTGCCTCGGCGTCAAGGTTCCCCTGGTTTCCGTCGTCATTGGCGAAGGCGGCTCGGGCGGCGCGATCGCAATTGCCACCGGCAACAGGGTCTATATGCTCGAGCATTCAATCTACAGCGTCATTTCGCCGGAAGGGGCGGCCTCCATCCTCTGGCGCGATTCGACCCGCGCCCGGGAAGCGGCGACCAACATGAAGATCACCGCCGAAGACCTGAAATCGCTCGGCGTCATCGACGGCATCATTTCCGAGCCGCTCGGCGGCGCCCATCGCGACCCCGACAGTGTGATAGCCGCAACCGGCGATGTAATCGCCAATGCGCTCGGCGAAATGGCATCGCGTTCCGGCGAACAGCTGCGCAACGAGCGGCGTCAGAAATTCCTCAATATGGGCCGCAACCTCTAAGACAAGTTGCGCTTTTCAGCGATTGGGGCCAAATCTTGGCCACATTGATATTATCTGTAACATTCGCGCTTGCGGGGATGTTCGGGGCACGTCATAGGCTGGTAAGGTTTTATAAAGTATAAACCGCCTATGATTCCTTCCAGTGCCCGAACTCCATAGGCGGACCGGGTCGCACTATCTTTATGGGCTAATTTGGATGCGCATACGTCATTTTGCCTATGTTTCCCTCATGGCGCTGGCTCTGACCGGCTGCAATGACACGTTGGAAGTGGCGCAGGTCGATCTCTCCAAGGTCAAGAACAAGGTCGAGCAGCCGCTCCCTCCCCATATCCTCAACGCCATGGCCGCCAAGGGCATGGACCGCAATTCGCCCATCATGATCCGCATCTTCAAGGAAGAAGGTGCAATGGAGATATGGAAAGCGAAGACCGACAACCGCTTCGACAAGATCGCCGATTACAAGATCTGCGCCTGGTCCGGCCGCCTCGGTCCGAAGGTCAAGACCGGCGATCGGCAGGCGCCGGAAGGCTTCTACGAGCTGACGCGCGCCAACCTGAATCCCAATTCGAAATATTATCTGGCGATCAACACCGGGTTCCCGAACCGCTACGACGCGGTGAACGGCCGCACCGGCTCCGATCTGATGATCCACGGCGCCTGCTCGTCCTCCGGCTGCTATTCGATGACCGACCAGCAGGTGCTGGAGATCTACGCCTTTGCCCGCGACGCTTTCAAGGGCGGCCAGTCGACGGTGCAACTGCAAGCCTTCCCGTTCCGCATGACGGCGGAAAACATGGTCAAGCATCGGCTCGACCCGAACAACGACTTCTGGAAGATGCTGAAGGTCGGTTACGACAATTTCGAAGTGACGAAGCGCCCGCCCGAGGTGAACGTCTGCGAGAAGAAATATGTCTTCAACCAGCAGGCAACCGATGGCGGCGCCTTCAATGCCGCCGGCAAATGCCCTGCCATGTCGACGCCGCCGGCACTGGCGGCAGCCCTGGCCTCCTATGGCAAGACCTATGACGCCGACTACGCCAAGGCGATGAGCAAATATGACGGCATGGCCTGGTACGACCCGTCCGAAGCCGAGCGCAAAGCCGTCGTCGCCAAGACGCGCAAGGGCCGCGAACTCGCCTTCGCGCCGACCGGCACCTCGCTCGAAGCCGGCCGCATGGTCAAGGTCGCCGAACTGGAAGACCTGATGGCCAAGCGCACGACGCAGAGCCTCACCGCCAACTCCGCAGCCGGCGCCACACCCGCAACGCCGGCCCAGCCGCAGGCAACGACCGTCGCCGCCGCGACGCCTGCGGTCGTGCCGGTGCCGATGCAGAATCCGCTCGCCTATACCGCGCCCGCGCCGGAACCACAGGAGACGGCAGAAGCCGCGGCAAAGAAGCCGTTCTGGAAGTTCTGGGCGCGGAACTGAACGGCTTGAACCCCGTTCTCTACGATCTTCGCGGCTTGAAATGCCCACTTCCCGTGATGAAGACACGCCGGAAGCTTGCCGCCATGGCAAGCGGCACGCTCATCCTCGTCGACACCAGCGATCCGATGGCGGTGATCGACATGCCGCATTTCTGCAATGAGGACGGCCACGAACTGGTCGAGACGGAAAAGACCGAGAGCGGTCATCGCTTCCTGATCCGCAAGCGGTAAAACATGTCGCCAGCGCATCGGCCAGAAAATCGGACTCGATTTTCGGATAGCACGATGCGGCGCGCCTTTAGATGCGCAAACCCGGAATGGCGAGAGGGTTATCGGACAGCGCCTGACGATCCGGTGTATCGATCCGCGGCTTGCCGAGGAAGGCGTCAAAGAGATCCTTCACGAAGGCCTCGGGCAGGTCCTTGGTGATCAGCACCATGCGCGTGCGCCGGTCTTGCGGATCCGGCCACGCCGGTAGCCGCACCGGCGGATGGAAGATGCTCTGGACGCCGTGCAGCACCAACGGCCGTTCCGGCCGATCGGAGACCGAAACGATCGCCTTCATCCGCAGCAGCTTCTCGCCATGGGCCGAGCGCAGGAGATCGATGAACATTTCGAGCGCCATCGGATCGATCGGCTTCTCTTCGACGATGGAGAAAGACCGGATCGAGGCATCGTGACGATTGACGTCGTGCGGATCCTGACCCGCATGGCTGTGATCATGGCGGTGGCCATGGTGATGGTGAGCGCCATTGTGATCATGATCGTGGCCGTGATTGTGGTGATGCGCCTCATGCGCATCCTCGTCCTGCAGCCAGCGGCCGACATCGGCGATCTTCGTCGCCGGATCGTAGAGCCCGTTCACCAGCACCGCGGCGCTGCCGGCGTCCATGCCGTCGGCATCCATCATCGCCGCGCGTGGATTGAGCGCCCGCAAGCGCTGTTCCAGCCCGGCCGTTGCGCCTGCCATCGATGTCTTCGAGACGATCAGCCGGTCGGCAACGGCCGCCTGCTTGCGCGCTTCCTCGTGATTGTCGAGCGTCTGCAGCCCGTTGACTGCGTCGACGACCGTCACGACACCGTCGAGTTCGAAATTCGTGGCGATGACGGGATTGCCCATGATCGCCTGCATGACGGGCGCCGGATCGGCAAGGCCGGTCGTTTCGATCACGACGCGCTTCACCGGCTTGACGCGACCCGTCTGCACGGCGTCCATCAGGTTCGCCAGCGTATCCACAAGTTCGCCGCGCACCGTGCAGCAGAGGCAGCCGTCGGATAACTCGATGATCGAATCGCCGGAACTTTCGACCAGCAGATGGTCGATGCCGACATCACCGAATTCGTTGATGATGACAGCCGCATCCTTCATGTCAGGGTCTTTGAGGATGCGGTTCAGCAGCGTCGATTTGCCGGCGCCGAGAAAGCCGGTCAGGATGGTGACCGGAATCCTGTCGTTGAACGCGCTCATATCTGCCTTACCTTAGAAGCCCATCTTGTCTTAAAACGCGGTCGGGCGCGGCAGCGGCACCGGGACGTTGGCGATGCCGCCAGCCGTATCGCCGGTCGCCACCTTTTCCGGCTGCTGAGGCGGCTGCGGGTCCTGCCCCGGAATGAGGCCGGCGAAGACGAATTGCGGGTCGTGGTCCATTTCCAGAATATAGGGCGAGTGCACCTTCATGCGGCCGACCTCGTCTCGCGTTTCGCTGCGCACCTTGGCGCCCTTGGCGCTGCAGATATCAGCGGTAATGTCGGTCACCTGGTCTTGTCCCGGCCCGTAGGGCTTCAGCGAACCGAGCGTCTCGTTTCCGGGAAACTGCGTCGTAAAGCCCTTCTGCAACAGGTTCGCCGTCGCATCGGCGCGCGCCGCGAGACTGTCCGTGCCGAGCACGACGGAAACAAGCGTACGGCCGTTGCGCGTCGCCGAACCGATCTGGTTGAAGCCCGAGGCGCAGATAAAACCCGTCTTCATGCCGTCGGCGCCGGCGAAACGGCCGATCAGCATGTTGAGGTTCGGCACGTTCTGCTGGCCAGTGGTGAAGCCCTCGAGCGCGAAATAGGCAGCATATTGCGGAAAATCGCGGCGCAACGCCACCGTCAGCACCGCCAGGTCACGCGCCGTGGTGTATTGGCCTTTGCCGGGCAGGCCGTTCGGATTGACGAAATGCGAATCCGTCATGCCGAGCTTCAGCGCCTCGCCGTTCATCCGAGTCACGAAACCTTCCTGCGTACCGCCGACGGCTTCTGCGACCGCAACCGCGATATCGTTGGCCGATTTCACCATCAGGATCTTCAACGCACTGTCGAGCGTCAGCTTCTGGCCCGGTTTGAAATACATCTTGGCGGCTGGCTGTGCGGCGGCGCGTTTGCTCATGACGATGGGCGTATCGAGGCTGATCTGACCGGCGCGGATCGCATCGAAGACGGTATAGACGGTCATCAGCTTGGTGAGCGAGGCCGGATACCACTTGCGGAAGGCTTCTTCGTGTTCGAGGACGCGGCCTGTCTGCACGTCGACGAGAATATGTGGATTGGCCTGAACGAGCGAAACGGAGGCGACAAAAGCGGCAGTCGCGGCAATCATGAAACGAAACGGCCGCATGGCGGCAAACAAACGGAAGTGGCTCGTCGACACGGTTCGTCCTTCAGATGTCCGGAAAATCTCGCAACCTTCATCTATCTAGCCTATATGGCTATGACATGGCAAAGGTCATTGACGAAGTAATTTGCATGGGCCTCACGCCCATTGAAGCGACGAACGATTGTCGGGATTTGATAACAGGAAAGCCAATATGCCGATTTTGAACAGAGCCGCCGAATTGCAGGACGAAGTCGCCGAATGGCGCCGCCATATCCATGCCCGGCCCGAGCTTCTTTTCGCGGTGGAAAACACGGCCGCTTTCGTCACTGAAAAACTCAAGGAATTCGGGGTCGACGAGATCGTCACCGGCATCGGCCGCACCGGCGTCGTCGGCCTGATCAAGGGCAAGGGCGAAGGCCGCCGCACGATCGGCCTGCGGGCCGACATGGATGCCCTGCCGCTGACCGAAGTCACCGGCAAGCCCTGGGCTTCGAAGACACCCGGCAAGATGCATGCCTGCGGCCATGACGGCCATACCGCCATGCTGCTCGGCGCCGCGAAATATCTCGCCGAAACCCGCAATTTCAACGGCAATGTCGCCGTCATCTTCCAGCCCGCCGAAGAAGGCGGCGGCGGCGGCAATCTGATGGTCAAGGATGGCATGATGGAGCGCTTCGGCATCGAAGAGGTCTACGGCATGCACAACCTGCCGGGCCTGCCCGTCGGACAGTTCGCGATCCGCAAGGGCGCCATCATGGCGGCGACCGACGAATTCACCGTCACCATCAAGGGCCGCGGCGGCCACGCCGCCCAGCCGCACCGGACGATCGACCCGATCGCCATCGCCGCCCAGATCGTCGGCAATCTGCAGATGATCGCCTCGCGCACCGCCGATCCGATCAGCTCTGTCGTCGTTTCGGTGACGAAGTTCAATGCCGGTTTCGCCCATAACGTCATCCCCAATGACGCGACCTTCGCCGGCACCGTGCGCACCCTCGACAGCGAGGTGCGCACGCTCGCCGAGACGCGCTTCCGGCAGATCATCGAGGGCATGGTCGCAGCCCATGGCGCCGAGGCCGAAATCAGCTTCAACCGCAACTACCCCGTCACCGTCAACCATCCCGACGAAACCGAGCATGCGGTGGCCGTCGCCAGCGCCATTGCCGGCGAGGCCAACGTCAATGCCGAAATCGATCCGATGATGGGCGGCGAGGACTTTTCCTACATGCTCAACGCCCGCCCCGGCGCCTTCATCTTCATCGGCAACGGCGACAGCGCCGGCCTGCACAACCCGGCCTACGACTTCAACGACGAAGCCATCGCCCACGGCATCTCCTACTGGGTCCGCCTCGCCGAACAACGCCTCGGCCTTTGACAAGAATTAAGGCTTGGCTTCGCGCCAAGCCTTTTGTATGCATGGCGTGCAAGTGGTCCCGTAGCTCAGCAGGATAGAGCATCAGATTCCTAATCTGGGGGTCGCGCGTTCGAATCGCGCCGGGATCACCACTATCAAACAATCTACATCGAAATGTTGCCGCCGCATGTCGCAATCGTTTTGCAGCTGCTTCCGTTGATTTCCAGGGATTCAAACGAGGCAGCGGCAAGCGGCTCGATACGTGGCTGACATCGGATTTCTCCGGCTTATACCTTCAAAGATGATGTCGAGCTCGGCTGTGAGCATCCCCGTTCACGATGCATTGTGCCCTCTTTCGAGGTGCCAATTCATTGCCTTTCGATGCCATGCCAGCTTTTGCGTAAACCGTCGCGCGCAGTGGCACGCCCCTTGCACCGTTAACAATATGCCATCCCATCAGGAGTATTGTGTAATGGAATGGGGCACTTCGATCGAATTCGATCCCGTCATCCTTCTCTTTAACAACCCGGAACGGCTTTTTTCCGTCAGGACGGCCGTGGGGGCCGCCCACGCGCTGATGAACGAGTTCCCTTACGACGACGGAAAGGAGTTCCTTGCTGCGATTGAAATCTGCCTGGACGTCGTGAAGGGTAACGCTAAATCTGAGCAACTGAGGGCGGCGATTATTCGCGCCGCGGACGAAGCTGGCGTAACGGCCATCGCCGTTCTTCATTGAGCTAGGCAGGGCGTCGTGCAGCGGCCGCTTGCTTTAAGTCGTCTGCTTCCTCGCATGCTGCGGGAGGAGTGGAATGACTGATCTCGTCTTAAAGATGGGCAGCAGGGCGGCGCCTGACTCCCGTATATGCTCACGGCACCTGACGATAGGCTCGTCGGCGTCCAACGCGTCGTGCCCCCAATCCCAGCAGCGCCGCCACAACCGATCCGCCGACAAAACCGATGGCGCCCCAGACGAGGCCGGCAAAGCTCATCGGCACCCCGGGCACGAAGTCGCGCCAGGTATTGGCGAAAACCACATCATCCGCATTCCTCAGCAGCAGGAAGGGCTTGGCGACGGGGGCGGCGGTGCCGAGTTTCAGTTGCTGCGACTGCAGTTCTTCGTAACGCGCGATCGTGCTCTGCATCGAGACGCCGCGGTCGCGCAGGAAATCGTCGGAAGATTGGGCATAGGCGTTCAGCGCCTGCTCGCGGTCGAGCTGATGCTGGGCGGCTTGGCGGTTGAAGTCCTCGACGATGACACGCAGCTCATCGATCGCGCCGCCGATCCGCTGGCGATATTGCTGCGCAAATTCAGGCGCTTGCGAAAACACCGTGCCGCCGGCAAGTCCGGCGACAATGGCGATGATCCTTGCAATCTGTCCCACGATCGAGGCCTCCGGCTGTGCATCTGCGCTAACGATCCGCGGCCGCAAAGGTTTCTGCCTTCGATACAATCGGTAACGCTATGTGATTGAACCGGCGGCGCTTCCGACGAGTTGAGACTATGACCAACAAGTCGCTCCCGTGAGCAACTGAGAAAGAGAGGTTCGTCATGAAACAGTTTATCCTTGCTTGCACGCTCGCTGCAGCGTCCGTCCTTTCCGCCATGCCGTCCCAGGCGGCCAGCGTGACGATCACCACGGATAACCCACGTCCTTATTATAGCGATTCGGAAGGCCCCTATTATCGCCACCACATGATGCGCCGCGTCTCCGATGATTGCTTCACCAAGACGGAAAGAATCCGCCGTCACGGCCATACGATCATCAAGGAGACCCGGATCTGCCGATAAGGCAGTGTCTATGCACGAAAAGCCCGGCCGCTCCTCCCCTGGTCGGGCCTTTCCTCTGATTTCGCCATCAGGAACTTCGCGACATCGGCCGCGTTTATCGCGAAAATGGGAGAACGCATCATGCGTATCAAGATGACTCTTTTGGCAATCGCCTATGTCGCCGTCAGCGCTCTGCTGCTTGCCATCGCCTATCAGCCGCAGGGGCCGGTGACCGCAGCGAAGACCGATCGCCTGGAAGGTTCATCCTTCCTCGTCGAGCGCTTCGCAGGTTGATCAGCCGAGCACCGGCGTAACAGCGTGCGGCCGGCAAGACCGGCGATCGCAAGCGAGTTTCGATAATATCAATGCGGGTCGCCCCTAGCAGACCCGCTGAGCAGGATTCGGTTCTGCACCGCGGTCACGCCTTCCACCGCCCTGGCGACGGCGGTTGCCCGTTCGATCTCCCCGACCGTACCAACAGTGCCTGTCAACACGACCTGATCTTCCTCCATCGTCACTTCCACATCCGACGCATCGATGCCGCCGGCAATTGCCAATGCATTGGCGACGGCGGCCTCGAGAGATGCGCGATTGGCGATCTCCGCTTCCATTTCGGGCGCAAGCCCGTGAAATGTCGGCTCTTTGAAAACCATATTCCATTCCTCCGAAAAACCTGAAGAAGAAACGCCACCAGCCTCGTTTGGTTTCGTACCGCTACCACTGCACGCGATAGCGAAGATTGACGCTGCCGGCCTCATCGGGCGAGAACGGATTGCTGACCGAGGCATCGAGGTTGAGGTTCGGCAGGATGGCCTGGTTGACCGCCACCGTGCTCGAGAAGTCGCCGCTGGCATTGCTGACGCCTGCGCCTGCCGAAAGCGAGGTTCCCGTCCAGGGATGGATCAATTTCAGCGCCTGCAACGCCGTCACCGAAGTCTCCCTGGCATCGACCGGATCGTAACGGACGCTGACGGAGCGGCTCGATTGCATGTCGAGCGAATCCGACAGGATCCAGCTGCGCGAGCGGCTGAGCGTCAGCGCGCCGCTGCCGCGCAGCGTGTCGACGCTGACCCTGGCGCCCTGCTGCGCTTGGCCTGCCGGCGTAACACTCGTCTTGCTGATCCTGCCCCAGAGCATGGCCTGTTCGGAATCGGGCAGCGGCGCACCGCCTTTTGTCGCTGCCAATGCGAGGTCGGCGCCGGCGCTCGTCTCCCATTCCGCCGGCAGACGAAAACCCATCGTCGCCTTGTACGACCGATCCGAAACCTTGGCAGGCGACCAGATCAGCAGGTCGTCCGCCTTTGCAGCCGCGCTCAGCGAAGACAGGATGGCGAAAAGAAGGATGATTATTCTGAATATCGTCATGTGATCCGATCGCTTTGACCTGACACGTGCCGGCTCATCGAATGGCACGATACCGCACCAAAGTGCCCGCAGAGAACGTGGACGGGCAGCACGGCCAAGCCGTTCATCCCGATGTCATCCTCGATTTAATGTTGGCCGAAAAAGCCGAGGGCAGCCAAGTGCCCGTTTTTCAATGGCCGCCACAGCGCCCCGATTGCCCATGTGCCTGCGAGAGGCCGCAGGGGAATCACATCCCCTTCAGGAATGTCCTAAGGATCACATCCAGCCGCCGCTCTGTAAACCCCTGCAGGGCCGATATCTGCTGCACCGCACACTTGCCGCACCCTCCAAACCCTAGTAGAGCCTGAGCCTACGAGAGACATTTTTCGCGAAACTCCAAATGATGACCGGCAAAACCGCGCCGCGGCGCCTCAGCATCTTCGGCTCCACCGGGTCGATCGGCCGCAATACCCTCAATGTTGTTGAACATCTGGGCGGGCGGGAGAACTTCGAAATTTCCGTTCTGACAGGCAACGGCAATGTCGAGCTGCTCGCCCGGCAGGCCAGATCCTTCGGCGCGCGGCTGGCGGTGACGGCAAACGACCGGCATTATGAAGCGCTGAAAAGCGAACTTTCCGGCAGCGGCATCGCGGTCGCGTCGGGGAAATCCGGCCTCATGGAGGCAGCTGACCGCGAAGCCGACTGGGTGATGGCGGCAATCGTCGGCACCGCGGGTCTGGCGCCGACACTGGCCGCTGCACGCCGTGGCGCCGATATCGCCCTTGCCAACAAGGAATGTCTGGTGTCGGCCGGCGATCTCTTCATCGGGGCGATCCGCGCCGGCGGCGGCAGGCTGCTTCCCGTCGACAGCGAGCACAATGCGATTTTCCAGGTGCTGGAAGAAAACCAGCGCCATGCCGTCGAGCGTGTTGTCCTGACCGCCTCGGGCGGCCCTTTCCGCACCGCCTCGTTGAAGGAGATGGCCGATGTGACGGTGGAAACCGCGCGCGCCCATCCGAACTGGTCGATGGGCTTGAAGATCTCGATCGACAGCGCCTCGATGTTCAACAAGGCGCTGGAGATGATCGAAGCCCGCCACCTTTTCGGATTGAGGCCCGAGCAGATCGAGGTGATCTTCCATCCGCAGTCGATCATTCATTCCATGGTCGGCTATACCGACGGTTCGGTGCTGGCGCAGCTCGGCGCACCTGACATGCGCACCGCCATCGGGTACGCGCTGTCCTTTCCGCGCCGGCCGAACCTGCCGGTCGAGCGGCTGGATTTCGCAAGGCTCGCGAGACTGGATTTCGAAGCGCCGGATCAGGTGCGGTTCCCCGCCCTGCGGCTGGCGCGCCTTGCGATGACGCGCGGCGGCGTTCAGGGCGCGGTGCTGAACGGCGCCAAGGAAGTGGCGCTGGAGGCCTTCATCGAAGGGCGCCTGTCCTTCCTCGCCATGGCCGAGGTCACCGAGAGGGTCATGGATGATCTGGCCGGCCTGCCGCCGGCTGCCGGCATGGACGATGTCTTCAACGCCGACAGGCAGGCCCGGCAGCGCGCGTCGGCGCTGATGAAACTCGATCTTGTCGGGTGAGGGTTCGGGCGGCGATTATCGCAGCCGATTGCCGCCTTCGTCAAACAATCGGCAATTCGACGGCTCGAACTGCAGGCTGACCTCTTCCCCGGCAGCAATGCTGGTCGGTGACCGGTGCTCGACGGTGAGCGACTGGCCATCGCAGAGCTGGCAGTAGAGATACTGCGTTCCGCCGAGATATTCCGAAAAATCGACCCTTGCCGTCATGCTGCCTGTGAGCTCCGGGGCCACCTTCAGATGCTCCGGCCGCAGACCGAGCGTCACGGCCGCACCGGCCGGCCTGTCTTTCGGCAACAGGCCACTTTCGACGCGCCCGCCGGCAACGTCGACCAGACCGTCTTCGCCCCATCGAGCATTCAGGAGATTCATCCTCGGCGAGCCGATGAAGCCCGCCACGAATGTATTCGAAGGATTCTCGTAGATTTCGCGCGGTGTTCCGGCCTGCTCGACGCGACCGTCACGCAGCACGACGATCTTGTCGGCGAGCGTCATCGCCTCGGTCTGATCATGGGTGACATAGATCATCGTGTTGCCGAGCTCGCGATGAAGGCGGGCGATCTCGATGCGCATGGAAACGCGCAGCTCTGCATCGAGATTGGAGAGCGGTTCGTCGAACAGGAAAACATCGGGCTCGCGCACGATCGCCCGGCCGATCGCCACACGCTGGCGCTGGCCGCCGGAAAGCTGCCCGGGCCGCCGGTCGAGCAGATGGTCGATCTTCAGGATCGCCGAGGCGGCCTTGACGCGCGTCTCGATCTCCGCACCATTCGTACGCGCCATCTTCAGTCCGAAGGCCAGGTTGTCGCGCACGCTCATATGCGGATAGAGCGCGTAGGATTGGAAGACCATGGCGATGCCGCGCTCGGACGGATCGAGATCGGTGACAACACGTCCCTTGATCTCGATCTCCCCATCGGTCACGTCCTCAAGACCCGCGATCATCCGAAGCAGCGTCGATTTTCCGCAGCCGGACGGACCGACGAAGACGACGAAATCGCCCTCCTCGATCGTCAGGTCGATGCCATGGACCACCTGCAGATTGCCATAGCTTTTTCGCACGTCCTGAAGGACGACGCTCTTGTTACCCATACCGTTCGTCATCCCCAAACGACCTACTTGTCCGCCTGGACCCAGACGAGCATCTCTCCGGGCGCGCGGTTGTCCCAGAGATGATAGGGCACAAAGCGTGCGGTGGCGACCCGCCTTTCGGCCGGCGCCTTGCGGTAGAGCGAATTGCCCCAATTCGATGTTTCCTCACGCTCGACCTTGAGATCGAGGGCGACGGCATCATTGAGGTCCTTCAGCACGACGGTTTCGGCGGCCGGGAGTTCGCGGGGCAGAACGATGGCGTTGAGATCTTTGCCATTGTCCGTTGTTTCCACGCAATAGACGAGCGGACCGCGCATCAAGGCGACGCGGCCGGCATCCTGGCGCACTTTCGGATTGGCATATTGCGGGCGAAGCGCCAGCGGCAGGTAGAGGGCCACCTTATCACCGTCCGCCCATTCGCGGTCGATCCTCGCATATCCGTCGCGGACATGAGCATCGAGGTCGAGCATCGCCCCGTTGACGCTGAGGGTTGCGCCCTCCGCCCAATCCGGAATGCGCAGCGACAGTGCAAACCGGGCCGGCTTTGCCAGCTTGGCCGTGAAGGCGACGGCGCCGTCCCACGGATAGTTGGTGGCCTGTTCCAACTCCACCTCGGCGCCGTTGGCAAGCTTCAGCCGGGCGGTGCTTTCGCCATAGAGATGTACGGCGATCTCATCATCGGCAACCGCATACATGTATGAGCCAATCGACGTCACCAGCCGGGCGATGTTCGGTGGGCAACAGGGGCAATGGTGCCATTTCCAGCGGTGGTGCTTGCCCGCACTTTCGAGCGGATTGTCATAGAAGAAGGTCTTGCCGTCTGTGGAAAGGCCGGGCAGCGCGCCGTTATAAAGGGCCTGCTCCATGATGTCGGCGTAACGCCGGTCCGGCCTGCGCCCGAGCATGCGGCTTGCCCAGAAGACCAGACCGACAGAGGCGCAGGTTTCCGCATAGGCCGTATCATTGGGCAGGTCGTAATAGTCGGTGAAACCTTCGTTGGACGCGGCCGGGCCGATGCCGCCGGTGATGTACATCTGCTTGGTCGTCAGATCGTCCCAGAGCGTTTCCAGAGCTGCCGTCAGGCTGTCGTCCTTGTATTCGGTGGCGATGTCGGCCATGCCGGAATAGAGGTACATGGCGCGCACGGCATGGCCGACGACCTTCGTCTGTTCTCGTACCGGCAAGTGCGCCTGACCATATTCATAGGTCTTCTGATGGAAGTCGGCAGCGCTCCGGCCGTCGCGAGCCGCTTCGGCCGTGAAGAAGTGCGGCTCGGTGCCGCGCTCATCGATGAAGAATTTCGAGAGGTCGAGATATTTCTTCTCGCCGGTCACGCGAGCGAGCTTGACCAGTGCCAGCTCGACTTCCTCATGGCCGCAATAGCCTGGTATTTGACCCTCTCCATGGCCGAAAACCTTGATCATGTAGTCGGCGAAGCGGCACATGATGTCGAGCAGCTTGCGCTTGCCGGTCGCCTGATAATAGGCGACCGCGGCTTCCATCAGGTGGCCGGCGCAATAGAGCTCGTGATGGTCCCGCAGGTTGGTCCAGCGGCGGGATGGCTCGACGCGCTGGAACCAGGCGTTCAGATAACCGTCCTTATCCTGCATCCGCTCATACATGTCGATGATCTCATCGGCCCGAGCCTCCAGCTTCGGGTTCGGCCGGCGATAAAGCGAATAGGCGATGGTCTCGATCGACTTGCCGAGATCGGAATCCCAGAACATCTGCGTCGTCCCGCCCCACGGCTGAATGGGAATGACGACGCCGGGGCTCGGCTGACTGACGTCGATCGCCTTGAGCATGCCGGCTTCGACGCAGCGGTCGAGCAGGGTCTCGGCGGTCGAATTGCAGACGGCATCCTGCCATTTGCCCCAGAACCCGCCGAGCTCGACATCGGGAACGGCGACGGGGCGAAACTGGCGGTCGTTGCTTGACTTGGTCATGGGCTCTACCTTCTTGGGATCATTTCACCGCGCCGGCCATCAGCCCGCGCATGTAGTAGCGTTGCAGGAGCAGGAAGACGATCAGGCAGGGGATCGTCATGACGACGACACCGGCCTGCACCGCTCCCCAGTTGATGGCGCCGAGCCGCCCGGCGCGAACTGCCGTCATCAGCACCGGCAGGGTGTATTTCTCATTGCTCGAGAGCAGCACAAGCGCGGCGAGAAACTCGTTCCAGGCATTGAGGAACGCAAAGATCGCCACCGTCGCAACACCGGGAAGCACCAGCGGCAGGAGAACCCGCGCCAGGAGCCTCAGATCGCGCGCGCCGTCGATGCGCGCGGCCTCTTCGATTTCCTTCGGCACGGCGTCGAAGGCATTGCGCATCATGAAAACGGAGAAAGGCAGCTGCAGCGTCACATAGACGAGCGTCAGCCCGAGCAGCGAATTGTTGAGGCCGAGTTTTGCCAGGATGATGAAGAGCGGCGTCAGGATCGACTGGAACGGAATCATCAGCGTGGCGATGATCAGCACGAAGAGCGCATTCTTCATCGGGAAGCGATAACGCGAGAAGCCATAGCCCGCGAGCAGGCTGACCAGAACAGTCAGCACCACGGTGGCGACCGACACCAACAGCGAATTGATCATGTGCTGCCAGATGCCGGCGCCGAACGTATCGAGCAGCGCATAGGCATCGAAGCTGACCCCGGATGTCGGCCACGGCGGCAAGGGCGGCAGGCTGGCTTCGGCACCCGGCCGGAAGGAGGCGAGCAGCGTGATCGCGAAGGGCGCCAGAAAGAAGATCGAAATGGCGATGCCGGTGAGATGATAGGCCGACTTCGTGCGGATGGCCTTGCGGGCGCGGCGTTGCCTTGACGTCGTCATGGACGCTCCTCCCCGACGCGAAGCAGCCAGAGCTGGACGATGCTGATGGCAACCAGGATGGCGAGAAGGGCGATCGAAAGCGCTGCGCCATAACCGAGATTGAAGGAGACGAAGGACTGGTTGAAGACGTAATAGACCACCGAGATCATCTTGTTCTGCGGTCCGCCCGCCGTCATGATGTAAAACTGGTCGAAGGCAAGAATCGAGCCGGTGACCGAGACGATCAGCGCCAGCGCGATCGTCTTACGCATCAGCGGCAGCGTCAGATGCCGGAAACGCTGCCAGCGGCCGGCGCCGTCGATGCGGGCCGCCTCCGTCAGCTCGGACGGAATGGCCTGAAGCCCGGTCAGCAGAATGATCATGGTGAAGCCGGCGATCTTCCAGACGACCATCACCACAACAGTCAGAAAGGCCGTGTCGAAGGTCGCAAGCAGATTGGGGCTCTTTTCCAGAAGACCGAGCGCCTTCAAGGCTGGGCCGATGAAGCCGCTATCGACATTGGCAAGCCAGACCCAGAGCAGCGAGGCGGTGGCAAGGCCGACCACGACAGGCAGGAAGATGATCGTGCGGTAGGCGCTGACGAACTGCCGTTCCTTCTCGACGAAGATTGCCAGCGGAAAGGCGACGGCAAAGATCGCAATGGTGACGATCACGGTGTAATAGGCGGTGAAATTCAGTGCCGCCATGAAGCGAGTGTCGTTGACCATTCGGAAATAATTGTTGAAGCCGATCCAGCGCGACGCCCCCATCAACGGCCAGTTATGCAGGCTCATCCACCCCGTGAAGAGAACCGGCATGATGAAGAAGACGATGACCAGCGCCATGGCCGGCGCGATATAGGCAAGGCCGCGCCAGTTGGATCTGCGCCGCCGCCTGCGCCGAGGCAATAGAGTCTCTGAACCGGAACCGGTCATCAAACGCTCCGCATCTGTCAATTGAAGTTGGCCGGGAAGCTGCCACCGCTCCCCGGCCGCGGCCTTGGGAGAATTATTGGCCGCTATCGATGATCGACTGCATTTCCGACTGGGCGCTGGAGAACGCCCCGTCGACATCGTCGCCGAAGATCGCCGCATTGGTGAAGCTTGCCCAGGGACCGTTGGCGCTGTTGATCAGGTCGTTGAATTGCAGCGTATAGGGCGTCTTGGCGACACTGATTGCCTTCAGACCGACCTGCATGCGCGGGTCGAGACCTTCGAGCACCTTATCGGCAATGTCGCCGCGTGTCGGCAGGCTGCCATATTTCGCCATGATCTTCTGGCCGTCCATCGAATAGATGTATTCGAGAAATTCCTTCACGGCGTCGATCTTCTTCGTTCCCTTGGTGATGACGAAATTGTCGCCGCCGGCAAAGGACGACGGTTTGCCGTCGACGCCGGGAATGAGGGTCACGCCGAAATTGATCTCAGGATGCTGGGTCACCAGCGTACCGATGGCAAAGGCGCCGAGGCTCTGCTGGCCGATCTTGCCATTGGTGAAGGTCAGGAAGTTCGTACCGTTGTCGCTGGCCGCACCCGCCGGCACGAGGTCCTTCGTGACCATGTTGCGGTAGATGTCGACGGCCTTGCGCATCTGAGGCGTATCGAGCGTCGCTTTCTTGCTGTCGGCCGACAGGATGTCGGCGCCCGCACCCCAGACGAGCGGGGTGAAGGTGAAGATCATGCAGCCGCCGCAGCCGCCGCCGGAGAAATAGAAGCCGTAGGTATCGTCACCGAGAGCCCGGATCTTCTCGGCATTGGCGGTGATTTCGTCCCAGTTGGCCGGCGCCCTTTCCGGGTCGAGGCCGGCCTTCTTGTAGAGATCCTTGTTCCAGGCGAAAACCGATGTTTCCACAGAGAGCGGCAGGCCGTAGATCTTGTCCTGATAGGTGCCGAGGCGGACATGCGACGGCGACAGCGAGTTGAAATAGGGCAGCGACTTCGCCCAGTCCGTCAGGTCTTCCAGCTGGCCGGCCGCGGCAAAGGCGGGATTGTAGATGAGGTCCATCGACAGGGCATCCGGCGCCTGTCCGCCGGCGATTGCCGTCGCATATTTCTGCACCAGCTCGGAGAACGGCACTTCGGTCATCACGACCTTGTTCTCATGACTGGAATTATAAGCCTCGACGACCTTCTTGAACGCGTCGCCGATCCCCGACCGGACCCACATTTCGACGTTTTCGGCAGCCGATGCAGCCGACACCAGGCACAAAGTAGCGATGCCGGTCGCCGCCAATAGACGCTTGATCATGACACTCCTCCCAATATGGCGCATCTACTCGCGCCTTTGCTCATTTCCCTGATTCTCATTCCCTTAGTCTCATTCCGGAGGAGTCCTACCCCCGCATGACCGCCGGATGACGAGCCGGCAGGGCAATTTCCTCACTCCCGGCTCGACGGGCCGTCCTTCCGCAAGCGCCAGCACCGTCAAACCGGCCTGCCGCCCGAGCTCCTTCAGCTCCATATCCACCGTCGTCAGTGGCGGCCGCGTCTGGGCCGCAACAATCTCCCAATTGTCGAAGCCGATTACCGAAACATCCTGCGGCACCTTGACGCCGCGCTCACGCAGCGCATCCACCGCGCCACGGGCGATCTGGTCGTTGCCGCAGAAGAGCGCATCCGGCTTTTCCCCCGGTCTCTTCCAAAGCTGTTCCACCGCCTCATGGCCCCAGCTTTCCGACCAGACGCCATAGAGCACCGGCTCGCGGTGGCCCGCCACCTGATGATAGGCCCCGGCCCGCTCCCGCACCGAAAAGAAGTCTTCCGGCCCCGTAATATGCGCAATCCGCCGCCGCCCGATCGTCGCGAGCCATTCGACCGCCAGCCTCGCACCCTGTTCGTCGTCCGAACGGAAGGTAACGCTGTTCTGCGTCCCCTCGGTGAAGGCGTAGACGACAGGCACATGCAAATTCGACAAGTCGACAGGCAGACGCCTGTCCAGCCGCTTGCCGGTTGCGATGATACCGTCGACCTGCTTGTCCAGCATCGCATCGACATGGATCTGGGCGAGCGCCGGATCATCTTCGATGGCGCACAGGAAAACCGAGACCCCATGATCGACGAGCGCGTCCGAAATACCCGCCATCACCGGCAGCGTGAAACGGCCGTAAGTGTCGTTCGTCAGCAGCCCGATGGTGAAGCTGCGCTTGCTGAGAAGACCTCTTGCCAGCGCATTCGGCCGATATCCGATTTCGCCGGCAATCCGCTTCACGCGCTCGCGGGTTTCCGCTCCCATCCGGCCGGTGTCGTTGAGAGCCTTCGACGCCGTCGAGATGCTCACGCCGGCAGCCGACGCGACCTCATGGATGGTGATCCTGCCTCTTTTTCCTCCCGATATGTTCAGGCCTTCCTCCTTCTGAATTGGCTTGAGAAAAGCTTTTACCAATCTCTCTGTCAAGTGAGAAAAGGTTTTCTCATGCAATTCGACAGATGGAACAACAAGCGTGAATTGAAGGAAGGAAGGCATGGAAAAGGCCGATGCGAATCCACGAGACCGGACTGCAATGCGTCATTCATCGATAGAGCGACAGGGCAAAGGCTAGATAATCTTATCCAGCTGATGAATGCGGAACAAACAATCGCCGTCAGAACCTCCGATGGAGGTTCTGATTCGCGAGGTTAGAACCCAGGCGATCGTTGAAAGATCAGGCGACGTGCCTTGCTAGCGCGCAACGCGACCAGAGCGAATGCAGGGCTTCGACGAGATGGGCGATATCGGCGTCGGAATGCAGCGGTGTCGGGGTGATGCGCAGCCGCTCGGTCTTCTTCGGCACGGTGGGATAGTTGATCGGCTGGACATAGACACCGCAATTGTCGAGCAAGAGGTCGGAGATCCACTTGCACTTGGCTGCATCGCCGACCATCACCGGCACGATATGGCTGGGATTGTGCATATGCGGAATGCCGCGCTGATCGAGCAGCGAGCGCAATTTGCGCACCCGGTCCTGATGGCGGGCGCGCTCGAACTGGCTGACCTTCAGATGCTGGATCGAGGCGACGGCGCCGGCTGCCAATGCGGGCGGCAGCGCCGTGGTGAAGATGAAGCCGGAGGCAAACGAGCGGATGAAATCGCACAGTGCCGTCGACGCAGCGATATAACCGCCCATCACCCCGAAGGCCTTGCCGAGCGTGCCCTCGATCACCGTCAGCCGCTCCATCAGCCCCTCGCGCTCGGCAATGCCGCCGCCGCGCGGGCCGTACATGCCGACCGCATGCACCTCGTCGAGATAGGTCATCGCGCCGTATTGGTCGGCCAGGTCGCAGATCTCCTTGATCGGGGCGATGTCGCCGTCCATCGAATAGACGCTCTCGAAGGCGATCAGCTTCGGCGCCTTCGGATCGGCGGCGGCAAGCTTGGCTTCGAGATCGGCGACGTCATTGTGTTTCCAGATCACCTTGTCGCATTTGGCATGCCGGATGCCCTCGATCATTGAGGCATGGTTGAGCGCATCGGAGAAGATGATCAGGCCGGGGATTTTGGCACCGAGCGTGCCGAGTGCGGCCCAGTTGGAGACATAGCCTGAGGTGAAGATCAGTGCCGATTCCTTGCCGTGCAGATCGGCAAGCTCACGCTCGAGCAGGACGTGGTAATGGTTGGTGCCAGAAATATTCCGGGTGCCTCCCGCACCCGCGCCACAGTGGTCGATGGCGGTCTTCATCGCCTCGATCACTTTCGGGTTCTGGCCCATGCCGAGATAGTCGTTGGAGCACCAGACCGTGACTTCCTTCTCGCCATCGGCCGTATGGCGCGTCGCCCGCGGGAAGTTGCCGCGGTGACGTTCGAGATCGGCAAAAACGCGGTAGCGGCCCTCGGCATGAAGCCCGTCCAGCTCGTTTTTGAAAAATGCTTCGAAATCCATCATATGCTCCAGTATCACGCGGCCGTTCTTGCCGATGGGACGTCCGCGCGTCAATGCTTACCCTTTGGTTTAACATCAACTGCGGCAAAAGGCCCAGTTTTTTGAATGATTCCAGACAAAAAAATACGCGCGCCACAATCAACGGGGCCATGCGGCAAAAGCGCCCGACATAGGCGCAAAATCCGCAACACCCGCAACACCCCTTCAATGCAAAAAAATCCGGACAAGAGTGGACAACCCTTTCTTCCGACATAGTTTTCGAGCTAGCGTGCCAAAAAAACAATAGGGACGGCCTATGCCCATTGGGCGACAACCCAGGAGAAAAGAGATGAAAAAAGCTGTCATACTCGCATTGATCGGCCTGTCGGTCGCAAGCTGCACACCGACCCAGCAGGGCGCCGGCATCGGTGCTGCATCCGGCGCAGTCATTGGCGGTGCAGTCACCGGCAACGTTCGTGGCGCGGCGGTCGGCGCCGCCATCGGCGGCGTGTCGGGCGCCCTGATCGGCAGCGTCGCGGAACAGCCCGGCCAGTGCTACTATCGCGACCGCTATGGCCGCCGTTACATCGACGCTTGCCCGCGCTGAGAGCGCTGGCAAAACGCAAAAACAGGAAATCCCGGACACACATCCGGGATTTTTTGTGCTGAATTAGCGCATGGGCAATTTAAAATGGTACACCCTGCGCGATTTTGCCGCTAAGCTGTTCACGGCTGGGCAACGAAGCTTCATGTAGGCGTAACCAAAAGCAGCGGATGCGGATTAGAGGGACAAGTCCGAAAACAGGTTTTGCGTATCGGCGAACAGGCACCATGATGGTGGTCGCAGCGGCAGCTGCTTTCTCACCGGTCCTGATCGGCGATGCTTACGCCTTCAAGCTTTTCGGCATCACCATCTTCGGCAAGGAGGAGGACGAGAGCGAACAGGTGCCCGATCCGGTGCGCTATCACGTCGAGCTCAAGGCCGACACCGCCGATCCCGATCTCAGGGAAGCGCTCGAAAACAGCTCCCGCCTCGTCAGCGACCAGAAACAGCCCGTCTCCGGCGATCTCGGCATCGTCGTCAAGGCGCGTGACGACCGCGAGCGGCTGATCGCCACCTTGTATGAAAAAGCCCGTTACGGCGGCGTGGTGACGATCACCATCGACGGCAAGGATATCGACGAGCTGCCGCCCAATCCGACATTCGACCGCTCCGGGCCGGTCCCCGTCACCGTCAATATAACCCCCGGACCCGTTTTCAGGGTCAAAGAGGTGCAGTTCGGCGGCGACGCCGCGGACCGCAATCCCGCCGATTACGACCTTGCCCCCGGCGCCGAGGCCGGCTCGCTCGCCATCATCAAGGCCGGCGACAAGATTGTCGAACAGTTGAAAAGCGAAGGTCGGCCCTTCGCTAAATTGACCGAACGCAAGGTCGTCGCCGATCACAGGAGCGACACGGTCGACATCGTGCTTGCTGCCGAAGGTGGGCCTGTCGCCCCGATCGGCGATGTCGGGGTCACCGGCGAAAAAACCGTGCGGCCAGGTTTCATCCAGCGTTATTCCCGGCTGAACAAAGGGGATGCCTATTCGCCGGAAAGGCTGAAGAAGGCCGGCGAGCGGCTTCGCGCCCTCGGCGTCTTTTCGAGCGTCACCATTCATGAGGGCGATGTGCTGTCGCCTGATGGTACGCTGCCGATGACGATCGAGGTGTCCGAAGGCAAGAGGCGTTATTTCGGCGTCGGCGCGCAATATTCCACCACCGACGGCCTCGGCATCCAGGGCTATTGGGGCCACCGCAACCTGTTCGGCGAGGCCGAGACACTGAGGATCGAAGGCTCGGTCTCGCGGCTCGGCGAAGCCACCGATGTCGGCAGCCTCGACTATTCCGCCGGCATCCTCTTCACCAAGCCCGGCGCCTTCTTCCCGGCCGCCACGCTGAAGGCCGGTATCGTCGCCAAGACCCAGAATCCGGACGCCTATAATGCGACGCTCGTCACCGCCTCGCTCGGGCTTTCCTATGAATTGACCGAGAAGGACACGGTTTCGGCGAGCGGCGAAGTCAGCTGGGAGCGCGATGACGACGCCTTCGGCACCAATGACTATCTGACCATCGCCCTGCCGCTTCAGTATGATCGTGACGCACGCGACGACAAGTTCAATCCGACCGAAGGCTATCGCGCGACAGTCTCGGCAAAGCCCGGCTACGAGGTCTTCAACGCCACACCCTATGCGGCGTTCGAAGGCTCGATTTCCGGCTATCTGCCGTTCGGCGCCGAGGATCGCCTCGTGCTTGCCGGCAAGGTCGCCGCCGGCGTGCTGATCGGCGGCGGCGGAATCGAGGACATTCCTGCCACGCAGCGCTTTTTCGCCGGCGGCGGCGGCTCGGTGCGCGGATACAGTTATCAGGAAATTTCGCCTTACAACGACAATGGCGATGCCACCGGCGGCCGTTCCTATGTGACCGGGTCGCTGGAGGCCCGCTTCAAGATCACCGATACGATCGGCCTCGTGCCCTTCATCGATGTCGGCACCGTATCGGACAGCACCTTCCCGGGTTTTTCCGATATCCGCGCCGGCGCCGGCGCGGGAATACGATATGCCACACCTTTCGGGCCGCTGCGGCTTGATTTTGCCGTGCCGCTGAACAAGTACGAAGATGGCACAGATTATGGAATTTATGCCGGCATCGGCCAATCCTTCTAGGGTTGCGATTCCGGTTTGTTCCAATCGATGGGCCGCATGAAAACGGGGTAGTTCGCGCCGATGCAAACGCTGGCAAAAATCGTCAACTGGATCGTGCGGGTCACCGGTTATGCCGTCGGCGCCATCTTGATTCTCGCTGTCGCGGCGCTTGCGATCTTCGGCTTCACCTCCTTTGGCGCCCGCATCGTCACCGAAAAGATCGCCTCCACCCTTTCCAACCGCGATATGACGATCGAGGTGCGCGAACCGGAAGGGCTTTTGACCGGCGGGCTTCGCGCCACCGAAATCTCCCTATCCGACACGAGGGGCGTTTTTGCGGAAATCCACGGTGTGGCGATCGATTGGAACCCGCTGGCGCTGTTGACGGGAACATTCCACGCCAAGCGTTTCCAGATCGACACGATCAACGTGCTGCGCAAGCCGGTGCGCACCCTGCCCTCGCGGCCCAGCGCCGAAAACTCCGGCGGCTTCACTCTTCCGGTCAAGATCGATGTCGACCATGTGGCCTTGCCCGATATCAAACTGGCCGAAGCTTTTGCCGGGCGGGCTTTCGCGCTCGCCGCCGAAGGCAGCCTTTCGGCAAATGGCGACGGCGGCGAAGCGATGGTCAATGTCAGCCGCCACGCGGTTCCGGATGCGCGCCTTACTGCCGATATCGCCTACGCGCCGGCCGAAAACCGGCTGCGGCTGAAGGCGCAGCTTGCCGAGCCGAAGGGTGGGCTGTTGGCGGGCTTCCTCGGCCTGCCTGGCAATCCTGCGGTCAACATCGACCTCGACGGCCAGGGACCGATATCCGACTGGACAGGCAAGATACAGGCTGCGCTCGACGGGCAGCAGCGCGCTGCAATCGAGGGCCGGCATGCGATTGGCGCAGACAGGCTGCATCATCTCGATCTCAAGGGTGGCGGTGACCTGAGCTCGCTTCTTCCCGCAGCATTCCGGCCGCTTTTCGCCGGCCAGACCAATATCGATCTTGCCGCCACCTTCGACGACCACGGCAAGATCGATATCCAGACCGGCAATATCGCCACCGGCAGCGTCGTCATCGCCGCATCGGGCGCGCTTGATCCGGCCGGCAACAACAGCCTGAACGCCAATCTGCTCGGCACATCCGGCCCCGTCGATTTCCGCTGGCCGCTCGCCGAAGGCGAAGCGCGCTTCCTGATTTCAGGCCTCAACCTGGCTCTGACGGGCGATGCGCAGAGCGCCCGACTGAGCCTCAGCGGCTCGCTCGACAGCGCCACCCTGCCGCAGGCCGATATCGGCAACGTCAAGCTGACGGCAAAGAGCGATGCCTTCAATCTTGCCGCCCGTTCCGGCAGCGTTCAGCTGCGCCTCGTGGCCGGGGACGCAACCTTTGCCGAACCGAACCTCAATCGCGCAGTTCAGGGCCCTATCACGATCGCCTCGCCGCTCCAAATTTCGTCGGGCGACATTGGCTTCAACGGCACCACCGTCGAAAGCGCCAATATCAACGGCAGCCTCAATGGTTCCTATCGGCTGGCAGACCGCGCGCTGACCGGCAATGTCAAGCTGAGCGTCGAACCAGCGGCCCTGCCGGCCGCGGCGACGAGCAGGTTCGATCAGCCGATCTCGCTCGAAAGCCAGGTGACCGGCACGATCCCGTCGAAATTCGCGCTGTCCAATCTCGTCCTGAAATCCGGCACGCTTGAAGCCGCCGGCAACGTCGCGTTCGACGGTTCGATGTTGAACGCCGATCTTTCAGGTCGGCTGCCCGATATCGGCAAGCTGATGACGGGCGCGAGCGGCGGCGCCGGTTACGCGCTGAGGATCGGAGGCGAACTGCCGGCGATCTCCGTGACAGCCAATATCAAGGCTCCCAGCCTTGAGATGGCTGATCGCGCGCTCGCCGACCTCAATATCGATCTGTCGGGCGTCGCCGATGCCAAGGCGCCGCAGGGGAAGTTTGCGGCCACCGGCACGATCGACGGACAGCCGATCGGAATCAACGGTGACATCCGTTCTGAGAACGGCAGGACGAGCATTCCCGCACTGACCGCCGATGTCGGCGGCAACCGGCTGACCGGCAAGCTGGAGCTTTCGCCCTCCCTGACGCCCTCGGGCGCATTGACCTTCGATTTCCCCAAGCTCGGCTTGCTGGCTGCGCTCGGCGGCCAGAAAGCCGAAGGAGATCTCAAGGGTTCGCTCGGCATCGAGAGCGACGGCGGCAAGATCGCGCTCAAGCTCGTTGCATCAGGTGCCTCGATCCGCCGCGATACGCTGGCGATCATCAAGCCGGATATCGACCTCACGGTCAGCGATCTCAGCGCCCTTGCGGCAAACGGCACGATCCGCGCCGAAGAGCTGGCTGCCGGAGAAAACAGGCTCGCCGGCCTTTCGCTCGATTTCACCAAGCAGCAGAACCGAACCGATTTCGATCTCAACGCTGCCTATGACGGCAACCCGGTGCTGGCCGCCGGCAATATCCAGGCATCAGGCGGCACGATCGCGGTAAATCTTGACCGCTTCTCGGCCAGCCCCCGCAACATCCCGGTCGAGCTTGCCGCACCGACTGAGGTCACGATCGGCGGCGGCACCGCCAGTCTGGACGGACTGACGCTGAAAACAGGCACCGGTTCGGTGAGCGTCACCGGTTCCGCCGGCGAGACGCTGAAGCTGAATGCCGACATCCACCAACTGCCGGCAGCGCTGGCCAATGGTTTCGTGCCGAACCTTTCGGCCGGCGGCACAATCTCGGGAACGATTGCCGTGACGGGAACGCCGGCAGCACCCATCGCCGATTTCAAACTCGACTGGAAGGATGCGACGACCGGGCAGCTTAAGGGCGCGGGCCTGGCACCGCTCGGCATCAACGCCAACGGCAAATTTGCCGAGAAGAAGCTCGATTTCGACACGACAATCGCCGGTGCCGACAGCCTGTTACTCAAGGCCCGCGGCAACGTCGCTCTCGCTGATCCGACGGCGCCGGTGCTCGATATCGACGCCGATATCCTCAACCTGCCGGCGCAGGTCGCCAATGGTTTTGCTTCCGATCTCGCCGCCGAAGGCACGATCACGGGAAAGGTGACCGCCGCCGGTTCCCTTAAGGCCCCAATCGCCAATTTCGACCTCGCCTGGAAAAGCGCTGCGACGCGCCACACCAAGCGCGCCGGCCTCGCGGCTCTTGATGTGACTGCGTCCGGCAAATTCGCGGACAACAAGCTCGATTTCGATGCCGCAGCCATCGGCGCCGACAGACTCTCGCTCAGGGCAAACGGCAACGTGGATATCGCCGGGACGACGATCGGTAACATCAAGGTCGGCGCAACACTGGACAATATCCCCGCAGCGATTGCCAACGGCTTCGTTCCCGATCTCGCAGCGGAAGGCGCAATCTCCGGAACCGTCGCGGCCAGCGGGTCGCTTGCAGCCCCGGCCGCCGATTTCGATCTCCATTGGCAAAACGCCGCGGCGAGCCACACGAAACGGGCCGGCCTTGCCGGTCTTGGCCTCACCGCGTCCGGAAAGTTCGCCGACAACAAGCTTGATTTCGACGTCGCAGTTGCCGGCGCAGACAGCCTCTCGCTGAAGGCGAACGGCAATGTCGCCGTTACCGGCACGACGATCGGCACCGTCGCGGCCGATGCGACGCTGTCAAATGTTCCGGCAAGCCTGGCAAACAGCTTCGTCGCCGATCTCGCCGCCGAAGGCACGGTCTCGGGGAGGGTCTCGGCTGCGGGCTTGCTTTCGGCCCCCACCGCCAATTTCGACCTCAATTGGAAAGACGCTGCGACCAGCCACACGAAGCGTGCCGGCCTTGCCGCTCTCGCCGTTACCGCATCGGGGAAATTTGCCGATAACAAGCTCGATTTCAACGCGGCGGCCGGTGGCGACCAAGGTCTCTCATTGAAGGCCATGGGCAATGTCGCTCTCGCCGGTGCGGCAATCGACAGCGTGAAGGTCGATGCCGAAATCGTCAAACTCCCCGCCGCCCTCGCCAATGCCTTCGTCCCCGATCTGGCGGCCGGCGGCGTGATATCCGCCACGCTTTCGGCAGCCGGAACACCCGCTGCACCCAAGGCAGATTTCAAGCTCGACTGGGCGGACGCCGCGACCAGTCACACCAGAAGCGCGCATCTTTCCGGCCTCGCGCTTGCCGCATCGGGACACCTCGCCGACAACAAGCTCGACTTCAACGCCAATCTCGGCGGCAAGGACGCCCTGTCGCTGAATGCCGCGGGCAATGTGGCGATATCGGGCACTTCGATCCGCAACATTGACGTCAAAGCCGATCTTGCCAATCTACCCGCGAGCCTTGCCAACGGCTTCGTTGCCGGCCTTGCCGCGGAGGGCACGGTATCGGGAACGGCATCCGCCTCAGGACCGCTGCCCAAGCCCGCCGTCGATTTCAAGCTCGATTGGAAGAACGCCGCCACCGCCCAGACCAGGAGCAGCGGCTTGTCGGGCCTGAGTGCCGTGGCCTCCGGCAAGTTCGCCGATGGCAGGGTCGACTTCGATGCCAGCCTTGCCGGCAAGGACGGCATGTTGGCCAAGGCGGTGGGTGGCGTGACGATCGCGGGAACGGCCATACGCGACCTTTCGATCAATGCCGATATTCCGGCGCTGCCGGCAAATATCGCCAATGCCTTTGTTCCCGGCCTCGGTGCCGAAGGCACTCTGTCGGCGAGCGCCCAGACATCTGGAACGCCGGCAGACCCGATCGTCGATTTCAAGCTGAACTGGAAAGATGCCGCGACCAGCCACACCAAGGCCGCCGGCCTCTCCCGCCTTGCTTTGGCGGCGACGGGAAAATATTCCGGCGACCGACTGGATTTCGATGCCGACCTCAGCGGCAGTGGCGGCATTTCGCTGAAAGCCGCCGGCAATCTTTCCATTGCAGGCACTACGATCCGATCGATCGACGTCACCGCGAACGCTGCCAATGTTCCGGCCGCCATCGCCAACGGCTTTGTTCCGGGCATCGGAGCCGAAGGCACGATCACGGCGACGGCCAAGGCGACGGGCGCGCTGTCCTCGCCCGCCGTCGATTTCAAGGTCGATTGGAAGAATGCCGCGACGAGCCAGACGAAAGGCGCCGGTCTTTCGCCATTCAGCATCGGGGCATCCGGCAAGCTTGCCGATAACAGGCTGACAGTCGACACCAACCTTGCCGGCGATGCCGGCATGTCGCTGAAAGGCGGCGGTAGCGTCGTGATGTCAGGCAACCGCGCCGTCGACATGCGCTTCAACGGCAATGTTCCCTTCGCCGTGCTTGGCGCCCCGCTCGCACAGCAGGGCTTTGTCGCCGACGGCGTCGCCAGCGTCGATCTTAAGATTGGCGGAACGGCCGCGGCACCCGTCATCAACGGCACTGTCTCGACATCAGCCGCCAAGCTCGTCGACGTCAGGCGCAATCTTGCCGTCAACAATCTCGCAGCCACCGTCACCTTCAACGGCAACCAGGCCGTCATCTCGCGCCTCAGCGGCAATCTTGGCGGCGGCGGCACGATTTCGGCAAGCGGCACCATCGGCATCCAGCCGGCCGGCGGATTTCCCGCCGACATTTCGATCAAGCTCGACAAGGCCGTCTATGTCGACGGAACGCTTGTTGTCTCGACTGTCAACGGAACGGTGGGCCTGCGCGGGCCGATCATGAGCGCGACGCTGAGCGGCAAGCTCCGGCTGGACAAGACCTCGATCACCGTCCCGGAGAGATTGCCGACCTCGCTCCGCGAAATCGACATCCGGCATAAGAATGCACCGCGAGCGGTGCTGGCGCAGCTGCGCGATGACGGCGAGCGAAAGCCGGGCGAGAAGTCCTCCGTTATCACGCTCGACCTCCAAATCGATGCGCCCTCCCAGATCTTCGCGCGCGGCCGCGGCATCGATGCCGAGCTCGGAGGTCTCGTGACCATCCGCGGAACGGCGGCAGCACCCATCGTCACCGGCGGCTTTACCATGCGCCGCGGCCGGCTGACCATTCTCAACCGCCGTCTGAACTTCTCCGACAAGAGCAGGATCACCTTTGCCGGCGACCTGACGCCGGCGCTCGACATGGAAGCGACCTCTACCTCCGGCACGACGACCCTGACGGTCGATGTCTCAGGCCTTGCCACCGATCCCTCGATCACCTTTTCCTCCTCGCCCCAGCTGCCGCAGGACGAAGTGCTGGCGCAGTTGATCTTCGGCCAGTCGATGTCGAAGCTCTCGCCGGTGCAGATCGCCCAGCTCGCGGACGCCGTCAGCCAGCTGGCCGGCAACCGCTCCACCTCGCTCTTCGAGGGCCTGCGCAACCAGCTCGGCGTCGACGATTTCGACGTCAGCACCGACGAGAAGGGCCAGACGAGTGTCAGCGTCGGCCGCTACCTCAACGACCGTACCTATTTCGAACTGCAGCAGGGCGGCTCGGCCGGCGCCAAGGCAATCATCAATCTCGATGTCGGCCGCGGCGTCAAATTGCGAGGAGCCGCTGGCGGGAATGGTGCCGGCGAAGCAGGCGTCGTTTACGAGCGGGAATATTAAGCCGGCTAAATCAGGAGCAGAACGCAGCGGACGGCGGTTCGGTTCGGACCTGAGGTCTGCCACTCACCCTAACCCTCTCCCCGCTTGCGGGGCGAGGGGGACGTGCCAAATGCAACGTCGAGGTTGGAGCGGAGGTGCCGGCCGGCGGATGAGGGGCTAGTTCCGCAGATCATGCCCTAGAAACCTGTCTTGCTCGTTTTGAGAAGAATATTGGTCTCGGTCGAATTGATGCCGTTGATCAATCTTATTCGACGCAGCGTCTCGTCAAAGGCGGCGAGATCGCGGTCCTCCAGCTCGGCAACGAAATCCCATTTGCCGTTGGTGCTGTGAAGCGCACGCACTTGTGGCAGGCCCCTGAGCTGATCGGCTACCCGGTCGGCGAGCTTGCCGAGCACCTCGATCATGACGATGGCGCGCACGCCGGCGGATCGCGTCTCGTGACTGGTACGGATGGTGAAGCCGACGATGGTGCCGCTGGCGACCAGCCGGTCGATTCGGGCGGCGACCGTTGCCCGCGATGCACCGGTCATTGCCGCGAGCGAGGAGACGGAGATGCGAGCATTGTGGCGAAGCGCACTCAGAAGTTCCGTATCGAGATCGTCCACGTCGAACACTTTGCCAAAATAGCTTTATCAATCTGCGCAATCATAGTCCATTTCTGGCACTTTTCCATCTTTTTGCCGCCAGCCCTTTATCCCACTATCGGCCGAAACAGGCCTCAACACGGAGCCCTCGAATGAACGCGCAATCGCGATCTGTCACCCTCATCGGCGCACCCTTGGAAGAAGGCTCCGGCCGCAGAGGCGCCGCCATGGGCCCCGCAGCGCTGCGGATTGCCGGCGTCGACCAGACACTGATCGATCTCGGCCACGACGTCGCCGATATCGGCGATCTCTCCATCGTGCCCGCGATGGATCTGCCGAATCATCCGAAAGCCCATAATCTGAGGATCGTCGGCGCCTTTACGCGCGCATTGGAAAGCAGCGTCTATGACGTCGCCGCCGCTGGCCGCTTTCCGCTGATTCTCGGCGGCGATCACAGCCTGTCGATGGGCAGCGTCTCCGGTATGGCGCGTTATGCCGCCAGCAAGGAGCGCCCGCTCTTCGTGCTCTGGCTCGATGCCCATGCCGATTTCAACTCTCCGGCCACGTCGCCCTCCGGCAATATTCACGGCATGCCCGTTGCCTTTTTCTGCGGCGAGGCGGAGTTCGCCGAAATCCTCCCGAAGGACCGGCCCTTCGTCGACCCGAAGAATGTCTTCCAGGTCGGCATCCGTTCGGTCGATGCGCGCGAGCGCGAGGAAATCCATGAACACGGCGTCAATGTCTTCGACATGCGCGCGATCGACGAGCAGGGCATCGGCGCGATCATGCGGGAGATTCTCGCTGTCGTCGCCAAGGCCAACGGGCTGCTGCATGTCAGCCTCGATCTCGATTTCCTCGATCCCGACATCGCCCCAGGCGTCGGCACGACGGTGCCTGGCGGCGCGACCTTTCGCGAGGCGCATCTTGTCATGGAAATGCTTTCGGACAGCGGCCTCGTCTCGTCGCTCGATCTCGTCGAGCTCAATCCGTTTCTCGACGATCGCGGCAAGAGCGCTCGCATCCTGGTGGAACTGACGGCAAGCCTGTTCGGCCGCCGCATCTTCGATCGTCCGACACGTGCCGCATAGACAAGGCTGAGGGAGAAGCGCCATGAACACTTCGGAAAAACTGATCGCAACGGAACAGCGGCTCGGCGCCAACAACTATAAGCCGCTCGACGTGGTGCTGACGCGTGGCGAAGGCGTGTATGTCTGGGATACCGACGGCAATCGTTATCTCGATTGCCTCTCGGCCTATTCTGCGGTCAACCAGGGCCATTGCCACCCGAAGATTCTCGCCGCCATGGTCGAACAGGCGGGCAGGCTGACGCTGACATCCCGCGCTTTCCGCAATGATCAGCTCGCCCATCTCTACGAGGAGCTTGCCGCACTGACGGGCTCGCACAAGATCCTGCCGATGAATTCCGGCGCCGAGGCGGTGGAGACCGCCATCAAGGCTGTGCGCAAATGGGGATACGAGGTCAAGGGCGTGCCTGAAGGCAAGGCGGAGATCATCGTCTGCGCCGACAATTTCCATGGCCGCACGCTGAGCATCATCAGTTTCTCCACAGATCCCGACGCCCGCACCGGCTTCGGCCCCTACACGCCGGGCTTCCGCATCATTCCCTTCGGCGATGCCGAGGCATTCGAGGCCGCGATCAACGGCAATACCGTTGCGGCCCTCATCGAGCCGATTCAGGGCGAAGCCGGCGTCATCATCCCGCCGGCCGGTTACTTTACCCGTATCCGGGAACTCTGCACTGATAACAACGTCACTCTGATCCTCGATGAGATCCAGACCGGCCTCGGCCGCACCGGCAAGCTGCTGGCCGAGGAGCACGAAGGCATCGAGGCCGATGTGACGCTGATCGGCAAGGCGCTTTCCGGCGGCTTCTATCCCGTATCCGCCGTCCTTTCGAATTCCGAGGTGCTGGGCGTGCTGAAGCCCGGCCAGCACGGCTCGACCTTCGGCGGCAATCCGCTCGCCTGCGCGGTGGCGCGCACGGCCCTCAAGGTGCTCGTCGACGAAGGCATGATCGAGAATGCCGCCGCAATGGGCGATTATTTCATCGAAGGCTTGAGGTCGATCCGCTCCAACATCGTCAGGGAGGTGCGCGGTCGCGGCCTGATGATGGCGATCGAGCTGGAGCCCGAAGCCGGCGGCGCGCGGCAATATTGCCATGCACTGAAGGAGCGAGGCCTTCTCGCCAAGGACACCCATGACCACACGATTCGCCTTGCTCCGCCACTTGTTATAACGAGGGAGCAGGTCGATTGGGCCGTCTCGCAGATCGAAAAGACGATCGGTTGAAGTAGATCGAGGCGGAAAAGCTTCACACTCCCGTTCCCGATTTAGATTTGGGCAACACTCTTCCGTTAATGTCGTCGCTAACCGTAACGATGCTTTGCCAAATGCAAAGTCATCGCGTGGTGTGAAGGCAAAGCTCGTCGGCGCCAATGGTGGCGCACCCGCTTCTGCTTTGGCTTACGACAGTTGGGAAGAATTCTAATGGCCACGATCAATTCCACTAGCTTCAGCGGCGATACGCTCGAGATCATTGCCTTCCGCCTGCATGATCAGGAATTTTGCGTCAAGACCACGACCATTCGCGAAATCCGCGGCTGGGCGCCTTCGACCCCGATCCCGCATTCGCCGGCCGATGTCATCGGCGTCATGAACCTGCGCGGTTCGGTCATCCCGATCATCGATCTCGCCTATAAGCTCGGCATGAAGAGCACCGTTGCCAACGAACGCAGCGCCATCGTGGTCGCTGAAGTTCACAGCATGGTCATCGGCATGCTCGTCGACCGCGTCTCGGATATTCTCACCATCTCGTCCAGCCAGGTCCAGCCGGTGCCCGAGGTGACCGCCTCCTTCGACCGCGCTTTCTGCGAGGGCATCATCGCTTCGGAAAACGGCATGATCTGCTTCCTGAACCTCGCCAAGATGTTCAAGGAAAACGAGACGGATGAACTGGCTGCCTGATCTGCCAGAACAATTGGATATCGAAAAACCGCCGTTCTCGGCGGTTTTTTATTGTTCGTCATAGGTAATTTAGGCCTACAGCGGTCGGTCTCGTCGGCGGGACCGGTCAACCGTTTGAGGAAATCGTCGCGCAAGCTGCGATAGAGCGCGCCGCCGCGGAAACCGGGCGGCGCAATTCGACCGCTCACCCGAAGAGGGCGAAAGTCGCCTTCAGCGTAACCCAGACACCCCAGAGCAGCGGAATGCCGACGACGGCCCAGGCCAGCATCGCCTTGGCGTCCAGCCCGCCGGTGCCGATGCCGAAGGAGCCGGTCGGCCCGGCATTGACGGCCGCAGACTTCGCCTGCAGCGCCGCGACCTCGTCATCCCTCATGAACCACTTGTCCGGAAGCGGCCTGACCAGCGCATTGGCGATGAGACCGAGCGCCAGCATGCCGGCAAGGATATACATGGTGCCGGTATAGAGGGCCGGACCAGGGGCAACGCCGGCGGCGATCTGAGCCTCGCGGATATAATTGACCACGACGGGGCCGACGATCCCCGCCGTTGCCCAGGCAGTCAGCAGCCGGCCGTGAATGGCGCCGACGAACTGCGTGCCGAAGATATCGGCAAGGTAGGCCGGGATGGTGGAGAAGCCGCCGCCATACATCGACAGGATGATGCCGAAGGAAAGAACGAACAGCGCCTTGTTGCCCATGCCGGCGAAGGTGGGCGCCAGCGCATAAAGCGCAATGCCGATGAGGAAGAAGCAATAATAGGTGTTCTTCCGGCCGATCTTGTCGGACAATGACGCCCAGAAGAACCGTCCGCCGATATTGAAGAGCGACAGCAAACCGGCAAATCCGGCAGCGATCGTGGCGATCGATGCCTTCTGCCCGGCATCGAGTTGAGCGAAGCCGACATCAGGCAGACCGATCAGCGAGCCGGCGAAGATTTCCTGCAGCATCGGCGAGGCCATGCCGAGAACGCCGATTCCGGCCGAAACATTGAGGCAGAGCACGGCCCAGATCAGCCAAAACTGCTTGGTCTTGTGGGCGTCGCGCAGATGCACGTGTCTGGTGGTGATCATCGTGCTCTTGGCCGCGGGCGGCGTCCAGCCTTCCGGCCGCCAGCCGGCCGGCGGGATGCGATAGCCGAAGGCGCCGCCCATCATGAAGACGAAATAGATCGCCGCGATGACGATGAAAGTCTGCCAGACGCCGACCGATGTATCGGTCTTGAAGGTGTTCATCAGCAGGTTGGCAAGCGGAGCGCCGATCATTGCGCCGCCGCCGAAGCCCATGATCGCCATGCCGGTTGCCATGCCGCGCCGGTCGGGAAACCACTTGATCAGCGTCGAGACCGGCGAGATATAGCCGAGGCCGAGACCAATGCCGCCGATGACGCCGGCACCGAGCCACATCAACCAGAGCTGATGGGTAAGGACGCCGACGGCGGCAAGCACGATGCCGCCGCACCAGCAGCAGGCGGAAACGACGCCCGCCTTACGCGGGCCGGCCCGCTCCAGCCAACCGCCCCAGATGGCGGCCGACGAGCCGAGCAGAACGAAGAACAGCGTGTAGATCCAGCCGAGATCGGCAACGCGCCAGTCGCAGGTGGTGGTGAAGAGCGCCGAGGCGAGGGTCAGATCGGGGCAGGCGGTCGAGGCCGTGATCCCGAGCGACTTGGAAAGCGGCAGCCAGAACACGCTGAAACCATAGGCCATGCCGATGCAGAGATGGATGGCAAGTGCGGCCGCGGCACCAGCCACCTGTTGAAACCGGGCCTTGCGATAATCCTTTCGCGATCAAGCAGGCCTGAGCCCGCCAACGCTCCGTCAGTACGTGTTCTCGCTGCAGTCATGAACAACTCCTCCCTGTTTCAGACCTTGCTGTGATTGTAGCGTCGCCCATTTTCAGGCGCGCAAAGGACGCTGCAACACGTCGAACTTCGTATTTTTAAATCGATTATATTTCGACGTATGCAGTGGCGCATGGGCAGGCAGTTTGCTGCTGCCTCCCCTCCCCAGACGCCACTTTGAATTACCGGACCTGGTTTGCCTCCGCCTCCGGCTTGCGGATCATGGGAGCGGCCTGAAGCACCAGTGCATCCAGACCGTTCTCCTCTTTATCGAGAATTTCAAACAATTGCCGCCGCATGCGCGGCTCCCAGAATTTATTGATGTGCGTGGCGACGCCTTGCGCGGCCTCATTTTGCGGCTGGCTTTTGAAAAAGGTGGCGATCTGATTTGCCATATAGACAAGCTTGGTTTTGGTATCATGCGACATCGGCGATACTTCCGGGCGAGATGCGGTGCGGGTGTGTGAAAATCTCGAAATCTTCGCCGCGCACCAGCGCGACGAGCGTCATGCCGGCCGCTTCGGCCGTGCGGATAGCAAGGGCCGTCGGCGCTGAAATGGCGATGAGCGCGGGGCTGCCGAGGATCGCCGCCTTCTGCACCATCTCGACCGACAGCCGGCTGGTGACGACGACCGCGCCGTTTCCGCCGCTTTCGCCGGCGCGGATGACGGCGCCGCAGAGTTTGTCCAGAGCGTTATGGCGGCCGACATCTTCGCGAACCGCAATCAGCCCGCTGCCGGGAAGGTAGAATCCAGCGCCATGTACGGCCCGCGTCTCCCGATGCAGCGGCTGCGCCTCGTTCAGAAGCGAAACAGCCCGAACGATATCCGCATGAGACAGCGCCAACGGCGATGTCGAGACATCGGGCACCGGCCGCACCGCCTGTTCGATCGATTCGATGCCGCAGAGCCCACAGCCGACCGGTCCGGCCATGCTGCGGCGGCGCGCCCGCAGCCGATCGGCGACATCGTCGGCAAGGCTGACCTGCACGTCGATGCCCTGCCCGCCCGCGACGATCTCGATGGCGGATATCTCCGCCGGCCTGGCGATAATCCCTTCGGTCAGGCTGAAACCGACCGCGAAATCCTCAAGATCCGCGGGTGTCGCCATCATTACTGAATGCGAACTGCCGCCATAGGAAAAGGCGATCGGCACTTCCTCAGGCACGATGCGCGAACCGCTGTGCATGACGCCGTTGCGGCGGGCGGTTTCGGGAGCACGGGCGGTGGTGGGGAAAGTCATCGCAGACGCCTCCTCTTCTCCTCGAGGGGAGAAGGAAGGATCTCGCCGAAAACGCCAAATCGCCCCGGCATTGTCACTCCGCCGCTTCGAGCTTGCCGGCGATGCGGCGCGATTGCCGTGCCTGCTCGTCATATTCGAGCTGCCAGTCGCTCGGCCCGTTCGACGGCGAGACCTGCACCGCCGTCACCTTATATTCCGGGCAGTTGGTCGCCCAGTCGGAGAAATCGGTGGTGATGACGTTCGCCTGCGTATTGGGATGATGGAAGGTCGTATAGACGACGCCCGGCGCAACACGATCGGTGATCAACGCTCGGAGCGTCGTGTCGCCGGAGCGGCTCATGAGCTTCACCCAGTCGCCGTCACGCACACCGCGCTGTTCGGCGTCGTGCGGATGAATCTCCAGCCGGTCTTCCGCGTGCCAGACGACATTCTCGGTCCGCCGCGTCTGCGCTCCGACATTATACTGGCTGAGGATGCGGCCGGTGGTGAGCAGCAGCGGGAAGCGCGGGCCGGTGCGCTCGTCGGTCGCCACATATTCGGTGCGGATGAACTTGCCCTTGCCGCGGACGAAACCGTTGACATGCATGATCGGCGAACCGAGCGGGTTCTTCTCGTTGCAGGGCCACTGCACCGAACCCATCTTTTCGAGGTAATCGTAGGAAACAAGCGCGAAACTCGGCGTCGTCGCGGCAATCTCGTCCATGATCTCCGACGGATGGGCATAATTCCAGTCGAGCCCCATGGTCTGGGCAAGTTTCTGCGTCACCTCCCAGTCACCATAGCCATTGCGTGGCGTCATCAACTTGCGCACACGGTTGATGCGCCGCTCGGCATTGGTGAATGTGCCGTCCTTCTCGAGGAAGGTCGAGCCCGGCAGGAAGACATGGGCGTAGTTGGCGGTTTCGTTGAGGAACAGGTCCTGCACGACGACGCATTCCATCGCCGCAAGCCCGGCCGCGACATGTTTCGTATCCGGATCGGATTGCAGGATGTCCTCGCCCTGGACGTAAAGCCCTTTGAACGAGCCGTCGACCGCCGCATCGAGCATATTCGGAATGCGAAGGCCCGGCTCGTCGCTAAGCTTCACGCCCCAGAGCTTTTCGAAGATATCACGCGTCGCATCGTCGGAAATATGCCGGTAGCCGGGCAGCTCGTGCGGGAAGGAACCCATGTCGCAGGAGCCCTGCACATTGTTCTGGCCGCGCAGCGGATTTACGCCGACGCCGGGACGGCCGATATTGCCGGTCGCCATTGCCAGATTGGCGATCGCGATGACCGTGGTCGAACCCTGGCTGTGTTCGGTAACGCCGAGACCGTAATAGATCGCGCCGTTGCCGCCCTTGGCATAGAGCCTCGCCGCGCCGCGCAGATCCGCCGCCGGCACGCCGGTGAAGATCTCGGTCTGTTCGGGGCTGTGCGCCGGTTCGGCGACGAAGGCAGCCCAGTCCTCGAATTCCGACCAGTCGCAACGCTCGCGGATGAAGGTCTCGTCATAGAGCCCTTCGGTGACGATCACATGCGCCAGCGCCGTCATCACCGCGACATTGGTGCCCGGCTTCAGCGGCAGGTGGTAGGAAGCCTCGACATGGGGTGACCGGACGATATCGGTGCGGCGCGGATCGATGACGATGAGCTTCGCCCCCTGGCGCAGTCGCTTCTTCAGCCGCGAGCCGAACACCGGATGACCGTCCGTCGGGTTGGCGCCGATGATGACAACGACATCGGATTGTTCGACGCTGTCGAAATTCTGCGTTCCGGCCGAGGTCCCAAATGTCTGGCCGAGACCGTAGCCGGTCGGCGAATGGCAGACGCGGGCGCAGGTATCGACATTGTTGTTGCCGAAACCGGCGCGGACCAGCTTCTGCACCAGATAGGTTTCCTCATTGGTGCAGCGCGAGGAGGTGATGCCGCCGATCGCGTCGCGGCCATATTGATATTGGATGCGGCGGAACTCCGACGCCACATGGGCGAAGGCCTCGTCCCAGCTCACCTCCCGCCAGGGATCACTGACCTTTTCGCGGATCATCGGGTTGAGGATGCGGTCCTTGTGAGTGGAATAACCGTAGGCGAAGCGGCCCTTGACGCAGGAATGGCCGCGATTGGCCTGTCCCTCCTTCCACGGCACCATGCGCACCAGTTCCTCGCCGCGCATCTCCGCCTTGAAGGAGCAGCCGACGCCGCAATAGGCGCAGGTGGTGACGGCCGAATGCTCCGGCTGGCCGATCTCGATCACCGATTTCTCCGTCAGCGTCGCCGTCGGACAGGCCTGGACACAGGCGCCGCAGGAAACGCATTCGGAATCCATGAAATTCTCATGCATGCCGGGTGACACGCGGGAGCCGAAACCGCGCCCCTCGATCGTCAGCGCAAAAGTGCCCTGCACTTCCTCGCAGGCGCGCACGCAAAGCGAACAGACGATGCATTTGGAGGGATCATAGGTGAAATAGGGATTGGACTCGTCCTTCGGCATCCATTTCAGATTGATGTCGCCGTTGCTGCGCGCCTTGACGTGATTGTCGCCCTCATAGCCGTAGCGCACGTCACGCAGGCCGACAGCGCCTGCCATGTCCTGCAACTGGCAATCGCCATTGGCAGCACAGGTGAGACAGTCGAGCGGATGATCGGAAATGTAGAGCTCCATCACGCCGCGGCGGATATCCTTCAATCGTCCCGTCTGCGTGTGCACCACCATGTTTGCCGCCACCGGCGTCGTGCAGGAGGCCGGCGTGCCAGGGCGGCCCTCGATCTCGACGAGACAGAGCCGGCAAGAGCCGAAGGCATCAACCATGTCGGTGGCGCAGAGCTTCGGCACCTCGATGCCGGCTTCCATTGAGGCGCGCATGATGGAGGTGCCTTCCGGCACGCTGATCTGTTGCCCATCAATGGTGAGCGTCACCATGGTTTCGGATTTCGAAGCGGGAGTGCCGTAGTCGATTTCATGGATGAGAGACATGGTCGGCCTCCTGTAGGGAAATGGGATTGCGCAGGTCACGGCATGCGGCTGCAGCTTGGAAGATCATCACTCGGCAGCCTCCACGACCGGTGCCGGCACAAAATCTTCCGGGAAATGCGTCATGGCGCTCATCACGGGATAGGGCGTGAAGCCGCCAAGCGCGCAGAGCGACCCGAATTTCATGGTATTGCAGAGATCGCCAAGCAATATTCGGTTCTCCTCCGGCTCGATGCCGCGAGCGATCTTGTCAACCGTCTCGACGCCGCGCGTCGAACCGATGCGGCAGGGCGTGCACTTGCCGCAGCTTTCGACAGCACAGAATTCCATGGCGAAACGCGCCTGCTTCAGCATGTCGGCCGTGTCGTCGAAGACGACAATGCCGGCGTGGCCGATGAGTCCGTCCTTGGCGGCAAAGGATTCGTAGTCGAAAGGCGTATCGAACAGCGCCCGCGGGAAATAGGCGCCGAGTGGTCCGCCGACCTGCACGGCCTTGACCGGCCGGCCGGTCCTCGTGCCGCCACCGATCCTGTCGACGATCTCGCCGAGCGAAAGACCGAAGGCTGTTTCGTAGAGACCGCCATATCTGACATTGCCGGCGATCTGCAGCGGAATGGTGCCGCGCGAGCGGCCCATGCCGAAATCGCGGTAGAAGGCGGCGCCCTTTTCCATGATGACAGGCACCGAAGCCAGTGAGATCACATTGTTGATGACGGTCGGACAGTCGAACAGACCCTTATGCGCCGGCAGCGGCGGCTTGGCGCGCACGATGCCGCGCTTGCCTTCGAGACTGTTCAAGAGAGCCGTTTCTTCACCGCAGACATAGGCGCCGGCGCCGGTACGCACCTCAATATCGAACGCGCGGCCCGAGCCAAGCACCGACGGGCCGAGGATCCCGGCCTGCCGCGCGATGCCGACGGCCTCGCTCATCGCAGCGATTGCATGCGGATATTCCGAACGGGTGTAGACGAAGCCCTTCGTGGCGCCGGTCGCAAGTCCTGATATTGCCATGCCTTCGATCAGCACGAAGGGATCGCCCTCCATGATCATCCGGTCAGCAAAGGTGCCGCTGTCCCCCTCATCGGCGTTGCAGACGATATATTTGCGTTCGCCGCTAGCATCGAGAACGGTCTTCCACTTGATGCCCGTGGGAAAGCCGGCACCGCCGCGACCGCGCAGGCCGGAATCGGTGACTTCCTTGACGATTTCAGCGGGCGCCATCGCCACGGCGCGGCGAAGGCCGGCAAGGCCGCCATGCGCCTCGTAATCCGAAAGCGAGAGCGGATCGATGACGCCGCAGCGGGCGAAGGTCAAGCGGGTCTGTTCCTTCAAGAACGGGAGGTCTTCAACCTCCCCGAGACAGAGGGGATGATCGCCGCCGTTGACGATCCCGGCGTCGAAAAGACCGGACACATCCTTTGCCTTCACCGGTCCGTAGCCGATGCGCTTGCCGGCAAGCTCGACCTCGACCAGCGGCTCCAGCCAGAACATTCCGCGCGAGCCGTTGCGCACGATCTCGGCATCGAGGCCGCGGGCGACGATCTCCTGGGCAATCGCCTTTGCCACCTTTTCGGCCCCGAGCGCCAGCGCAGCGGCATCGCGCGGAACATATATCTTGACTGTCATCGGCGCGCCTCCGCAACGAGTTCCGCCGCCATCTGATCGTCGAGCCGGCCATACACCTCGCCGTCGAGCATTGCCGACGGCGCGCAGGCGCAGAGCCCGAGGCAGTAGACTGCCTCCAGCGTCACGCTGCCGTCGAGCGTCGTCTGGTGAAAATCGATGCCGAGCAGCGCCTTGATGCGCTCAGCCAGCGCGTCGCCACCCATCGACTGACAGGCCTCGGCGCGACAGAGCTTCAGCACATGCCGCCCGGCGGGGTGGTCGCGATAATCGTGATAAAAGGTCATCACGCCATGCACCTCGGCGCGCGAAAGGTTCAGTTCCTCCGCGATCACGGGCAGGGCTTGCTGCGGCACATAGCCGAATTCCTGCTGAACTTGATGAAGAATGGGAAGCAGCGGCCCTTCAAGGGAGCGAAGGTCGGCGACAATGGAACGCGTGCGCGCTGCGATATCGCCTTCGGCGATATGAATGGTCATGAGGCAGCCCTCCCAGCCGCTTGCTCGTTGCGGAATGGCGCTCTCCACCGGCATGAGGCCATCCCCTCATGCAGCATCTCAGGGAAGCCGGCGACGATCAATAAAGCTATCTCGTGGATTGATAGGTTTTCTCTATCAGAGCTCTTCATCCCGCACGAGCACGCGCGCTTCATGCAGCAAGGCCGAAACGAGCGGCGTGAAGGGTTCGCGATAGGGCGCGACGAGGCCGACCAGATGGTGGGCCTCCGGTTCAACGATCGGAATCATGCGGATTTCTATTGGGAATCCAAATGATTTCGCGACGTTGCGCGGCATGATGCTTGCCCAGCGCCCAGTTCTGACATGCGAGAACAGCACGATCATCGAGTTGGATTCGAGAGTTGGATGTACGGTCGCGCCCGCTTCCGTCAGGTGCCGGTTGATGATGCGTCGGTTCTGCATGTCGGCGGTCAATAGACAAAGCCGAAGATCGCCGACCTCCTTCCAGGTCACGTTGTCGCGATCGGACAGCGGGCTGCCCGCAGCCGTGATCAGGTGATAGCGCTCGGCGTAGAGGGGAACACTGGTGACACGTCCGAGCGGCTCATTTTCAAGATAGGTGATACCGGCATCGATCTCGAGATTTTCGAGCATGCTCAGCACCTGCAGCGAGTTCCGCGAGACGATCGAGAAGGTCACTCCCGGATGTCGTTCCTGAAAGGGCGTGGTGATGCGCGAAAGCATGGCGAGCGCGGTCGGAATGGCAGCGAGGCGGATGTGGCCGGAAAGACCGCGGCGGGCGGCGCGCATCTCTTCCCGCATGGTGCGAGCATCGCCGACGATGCGCCGCGCCCATTCAAGCACCCGCTGCCCCTCCGGCGTCAGCCCCTGAAACCGCGAGCCGCGCTGCACCAGCATGACGCCAAGCTGGTCTTCAAGCTGCCGGATGGCGGCCGAAAGTGTCGGCTGGGAAATCCCGCACTCCTCCGCGGCGCGGCCGAAATGCTTTTCGTTGGCAAGGGCGATGAAAAATTCCAGCTTGTCGATCATCCGGTCTCCCGATCCGGCGCGAAATCATCCGGATCAGCCTATCTTCGACGCAGCAACCGTGCTCCGCAAGGGCGGTACTAATTGTTTTCAGCAGCCGGAAAAAGATCGAACAACGATTCAAGGAAGGCAAGCACGCTTGTATTGCCGATACGGTAATAGACCAGCCTACCCTGACGGCGCGTATTGACGAGGCCTTCAAGCCTTAAACGTGCGAGCTGCTGCGAGACCATTGCCTGCTGAATGCCGAGGATGTTTTCGATTTCACCGACCGTCCGCTCCTCACTCGCGAGTATGCAAAGAATCAGAAGTCGGGTCTGGTGCGCCAGTGCCTTCAGCAGATCGCTCGCCTCACGAGCGTTTCCAGCGAGTTTGTGCAGTTCCTGACCGGACATTCCCGGCTCGGGCTTGGGCAATGGCATTCGACATCTCGGAAGGGAAGCGAAAAGGCAGATCAGCACAATAGCATATTCGCACACGCGAATTTGCCAAAAGTGATGAAATGTCAAAAAAGGTCTAACCAAATCAGCAGATAAGCTGGCCGCCATTGATCTCGATGACCTGGCCGGTAATGTATCCGGAGAGGGAGGGTGCCGCCAGGAACAGATAGGCCGGAGCGCAGTCCTCCGCCGTGCCCAGCCGCTGCAAGGGAATAGACTTTCTCGTCTGCTCCAGCTTTTCGCGGGAGGAATAGCGCTCATGGAAATCCGTCTCGATCGTTCCGGGCGAGACACAATTGACGCGGATGCTATCCGGCGCGAGCTCGCGGGCAAGCGCCTTGGAATAGGTGGAAACGAAAGCTTTCGAAGCGGAATAGATCGAAGAACCGGGACTGCCGCCGGTCAGCGCGGAAATTGAAACGGTGTTGACGATGGCAGCGCCTTCCGCCGCCTTTAATGCCGGCAGCAGCGCACGCGTCAGCGCCACCACCGACGTCTGGTTCAAACGCACGATCGCCTCATAATCTGCGTCGGTCAGTGTGGCAGCCGGAAAACGGCCGAGCATGGTGCCGGCGTTATTGACGAGCACATGCACCTTGTCGAAAAAGGCAAGCGCATTTTCGGCAAATTGCGCAGCGCCGCCAGCGGCGGTGAAATCGGCGTGCAGCAGCAGCGCCCGTCTTTCGGATTCAGCCGTCAGCAGAAAATCCGGCAGCTCGCGCCCCGGTTTGCGTCCGGTATGGACGATCACCTTCGCGCGGCAGTCCAGGAACTGCCGGGCCACTTCGAGGCCGATGCCCCGCCCGGCGCCGGTCACGATGACATTGCGATTCTCGAATAGTCTCGGATGGAACACGAAGCCGTCCTCCTCGCGGACAAAGCCGCCTGTTGCGCCATTCGCCCTTAACATATGAGCGCGCCGGCCGAAAGAAAGGCGGCATCATCTTTCCGCGAGAGGCTAGCGCTCTTCCTCGAAAGCTCACACTTCGTTTTCGCTCTCCAGCAGCCGCGGGCCCGGCCCTTCCTCGCCGAGCCGATCGAAGGGATTGCGCAACGGACAGCTTTCGATCGACAGGCAGCCGCAGCCGATGCAGCCGGTCAGACGGTCTCGCAGCAGGCTCAGCTGTCTGATTCGCGTGTCGAGCTCATCCTTCCAGCGCGCCGACAGCGTCTGCCAGTCGGCAACCGTCGGCGTGCGTCCCTGCGGCAGGGAGGCAAATGCCGTCTGGATTTCCGAAAGCGGAATGCCGACACGTTGCGCCACCTTGATGATGCCGAGCCGGCGAAGCACATCGCGTCCGTAGCGCCGCTGGTTGCCGCGCGTGCGGATACTCGAGATCAGCCCCTTGACCTCATAGAAATGCAGCGCCGAGACGGCAAGACCGCTGCGTTGCGCCACTTCACCGACCGTCAGAAGCCTGCCGAGCGGCGTTGCAGAAATCCTATTCATCGCCTATTGACCTCAATATTAGTTGAGGTTTTATAACCCCTGCTCCCCCGCCCGTAAAGCGCGAGGCGCAGGAAGGAGCGGCAGTGAGATCATCCGGTCGATAAAAGCTGGAACGAGGGCATCGGCGCTCGTCCGCCCCCGTATCGATCGCTCCAGCCGATATAGCCCCCGAGAGGCGAGCGCTCGGGTTCCGTTCCCGGCAGGTACGGAACCTCGGAAACACCCGGACAGGACCTCTGTCCGGGTGTTTTTTCTTTTGCGCCCCATCCCGACCGGCCGGACTGCTTTGCAATTTTGCGGTTGCGGCAAGAAAACCCCGATGATAGTTTTCGCCGAAATAACAGGGGAGCTCCGTGTCGCCGGGGCTGAGATGCGAGGCGCAAGCTTCCGGACCCTTCTAAGCTGATCTGGGTAATGCCAGCGGAGCGAGGTCCAAATGCATTCCGGCGCGCAAGTGTCACTCTACCCGACGTCCGGCCATTCCGCCGGCATCCCTATCGATGCCGTCAAGGCAATCGCCCCGAATTGCGGCAGGCTGCGCATCGAGACCGATGCCCTCGACAGGTTTGCGCCAACGGCCCGACGAAAGCCTGAAATCGAGCGCCGATGACATCGCCACGCCCATCGGATTCGCGTCTTGCGACGCTCTGTCTCGCCGTGTACCGGGCAATGCCCGCCTTGCTCGCAGGCTTTGCCTTTCTGGCGGCATGGGAACTCTATGTCGATCTTTCCGGCATCAAACCGTCCATTCTGCCGGCGCCTTCGCGTATCCTTGTCCAGGGCTGGCTGAACCGAGAGGGGCTGATATCAAACACCTGGCCGACGCTCGGCGCCACACTCGGCGGTTTCGCTCTGTCGCTCGCCTTCGCCTTCGCCTCTTCGATCCTGATGGATTTCATGCCCTTCATGCGCCGGGCACTGCTGCCGATCTTCATTGCCAGTCAGACTTTGCCGCTGGTGGCGATTGCACCCCTCGTCGTTCTCTGGTTCGGTTTCGGCCTTTTGCCGAAGATATTGCTGGTGGCCCTCGTCACCTTTTTCCCGCTGCTCGTTGCCCTGCTTCAGGGTTATGAGGCAACCGACCGCGATATTGCCGAATTGCTGAACTCGATGAAGGCGAGCCGCTGGCGCATTTTCCGCCTGGCGCGCCTTCCCTCCTCTTTGCCCTTTTTCTTCGCGGGTCTCAGGATCTCGATCACCTATGCCGTCGTCGGCGCGATCTTTGCCGAATATGCCGGCGCTGCAAGCGGCCTCGGCATCTATATCCTCAACGCCAAGAACAATTTCCGTCCCGATCTCGTGCTCGCCGCCGTGATCATCAGCGCTCTCTTGACGCTCTGCCTCTTCGCGCTGACGCTGGTTATCCAGCGTTTCGTCATGCCCTGGCAGCCATCCCAGGAGCGGCGCCGATGACCGGTCAGATGCTTGAGCTGCGCAACATCTCGAAATCCTTCGACGGCATGAAGGTTCTGAGCGACATTTCACTCACCGTCGCAAACGGCGAGTTCGTTTCGATCGTCGGCCCATCCGGCTCCGGAAAATCGACTGTGCTGAGACTGCTGACACAGGCGCTGCGGCCTGATTCCGGCGCCATGCTTTTCAACGGTGCAGCGCTGGAACAGACGCCGCATTCCTTTGCCTTCATGCCGCAACGCGATGCGCTGATGCCGTGGCGCCGAATCATCGATAATGCCGCGCTCGGCCTTGAAGTGAAAGGCATGACTCGTCGGGCGGCCCGCGCCGCTGTCGCGCCCCTCTTCGAGCGGTTCGGCCTTGCCGGCTTCGAGCATCACTACCCCTCTTCTCTTTCCGGCGGCATGCGCCAGCGTGCGGCACTGCTGCGCACCGTCATCCAGAAGCAGGACATGCTGCTGCTCGACGAGCCCTTCGGCGCGCTCGATGCGCTGACCCGCACACAGATCCAGGAGTGGCTGCAGGGCATGTGGACCGAACATCGCTGGACGGCGCTGCTAATCACGCACGATGTCCGCGAGGCCGTTTTCCTCTCCGATCGGATCTACGTGCTGTCTGCCCGCCCGGCCCGCATCATCCGCGAATTCCGTGTCCCCCTGCCCAGCCCGAGAAGCATCGCCGATCTCGGTTCACCCGCAGCTCAGGCAATCGAGACTGAAATCCTGCAAACCCTGCTTCATCCGCTGGAACAGGATGATTTTAGGCCGGTCGGCCTGAAATCTGAATCCTGTTCCAATTTAAAGAGTTAGGGCATGATGTCGTCCGAAAACGCTCACACTTTTCGGCATCATGCTCTCAAGACCTGAGGAGGTCACCATGCCGCTTCTCACCCGTCGCCAGACGATCCTTGCCACCATCGCAACAAGCCTCGCCGGCCGCGCCGCCTTCGCCCAACCGGCGCCCGCAAAGGTTCGCATCGCGCTCGACTGGACGCCCAACACCAACCATATCGGCATCTATGTCGCCAAGGCGAAAGGCTTCTATGCGGCCGCCGGCCTCGATGTCGAAATTCTACCCTTTACCGACACCAGCGCCGGCACGCTGGTGTCGAACGGGGTCGCCGATTTCGGCATCAGCAGCGAGATCGAGGCCCTAACGCAGCGGGCTGGCGGCGGTGACGTGAAGATGGTCTATGGCATCGTCCAGACGGAAACCGCGCGCCTGATTTTCAAGGGCGGACGCGACGACATCAAGAGCCCTAGAGATCTCGACGGCAAGACCTATGGCGGCTTCGGCGGCACCTGGGAGAGCGCGCTGGTCTCGGCGATGATCCGCAATGACGGCGGCAAAGGCGACGTCAAGACCGTCACCCTCGGCACCTCCGCCTATGAGGCACTGGACAATGGCTCGATTGACTTCACGCTGGAGATCTACACCTGGGAGGGCATCGCCGCCGAGCTGGAGAATCGGAAGATCAGCCGCTTCCATTATTCCGATTACGGCATTCCCGACGAGCAGACGACGGTCATCGTTTCCAGCGACGCCTATCTCTCGGCCAGTCGAGAACACGCGCGCGCCTTCATCCAGGCCACACGTCAAGGCTATGTCTACTCCATCGACCATCCCGACGAAGCCTGCGACCTGCTGATATCAGGAAGTAACGGCGCGCTGATGAACGCGGAACTGGTAAAAGCATCTCAGAAAGCGTTGATCGAAGGCCATTTCCTGAGATCCGAGGCCGGCGTGATCGGCACGCTTGACCCGGCAAAGGCCGATGCCATCGGCGGCTTCCTGATCGAGAACGAGATCCTGGTGGATGCGAATGGCGTCGCGCTCAAAGAGAAGCCGGACTTTTCCACCTATTACACCAACGAGTTCCTCGGCTGATCCGGCCCGGGCCTTGCCGAAGCGGCTTTCCGCGGCAATGCTTTGAGCCTGGGGCGGTTTAAGCCGAATCGGGCAGGGCGGGGAACGACATGCGAGCACAGGACAGACTCGTCGGAGCAGACTTTCTGCGCGCGATGGCCTGCTTGTTGGTGCTCGCGCATCATCTCGCGCTCCGGCTGGATATGCGCAGAGTTCCGGATGAAATGGCGGCGACGGCAAACGTCCTCCGCTTCGGCAATTTCGGGGTCGCCATCTTTTTCGTGCTTAGCGGCTTTCTGCTTGCCCGCCCCTTCTGGCACGCTCTCGACGCCGGCGGCGCCATGCCGAACCTTGGGCACTACGCCATCCGCAGGTTGGCACGCATCGCTCCGGGCTTCTGGTTCGCCGCCAGCGTCAGCTTCGTCCTCAGCCTGACGCTGCTTGCCCTGCCGCCGACGCCGGAACTCGTCGTCCGCTACGTCTCGGGACTACTGTTCATGAGCCAGTGGCATTGGCGCACGTTTTTTCCCGTCGAAGCCGATGGGCCGCTCTGGTCCATTCCCTTCGAGGTGACCAGCTATGTGCTCCTGCCGGTCGGCTTTTTCCTGCTGTTTCGCTTGCCGCTGCTGCGGCGACGTCCGTTCTTCGCCCGCGCCGCCTGGCTCGGCGTCGGTGCCGTCGTCCTTCTTGCCCATCTGGTGATCCTGAGGCTCTTTGCGCTCGACGATATCGGTCGTGGCTGGGCATATGGCCTGCAGGGCGGGGCGAAGGAATGGATGCCTAACTATAATCCGATCGGCTTCTTTGCCGTCTTCGCGCTCGGCGCGCTTGCCGCCGGCATCGAAGTGATGTTGCCCGCAAGACGCTCCCCCTGGTTCGATGCCGCGGCACTCCTGGCCCTTGCGATTGCCGGTTACCGCCTCCTCACATCCCCCGGTGGCTCGGCCGAAGGTTACGGCTGGCTTGACATCCCTTATGGATTTCCGGTCTTCCCACTGGCCGTCGCAACAGCGCTCATTTCACTCAGCCATTCGCAGGGTCTGGGCAGGCTGCTTGATAACGCTCCTATCCGCTACGTCGCCAAGATCTCTTTCGGCATTTACATCTGGCAGGAGATCATCCTGACATTGATCCAGAGACTCGCCCCCGGCTCGTTCGGGGCCACCTCGGAGAATGTGGTCACCGGCTGGCTGCAATCTTGCACACTGACGGCGGCGCTGGTTTTTCTGGTGGCAAGCCTCAGTTATTATCTGTTGGAACGACCGGCAATCGACTTGGGTAACCGCCTGACATCGCGCCGCCTGATCGGGCTACTCCTTTAAAAGTATAATTTCGAATACCACTCAACTAGAGGCATTAGGGTTAACGCGAAATACTCCCATTTTTGGCGTCTTTATGCTTACCGATTTCTTATTTATAACGATGACAAACCATACGTAAGCATGTATCTGTCTCCCCGCTGTTCAGTATCGCATCTAAACTTCTGGGCTTTGAGTAATGAATGCTTTTACTTCGAAGATAAGTTCACGCTTCGATTCGTCTCAGCGTCAGAACAAAATCCGGACCCTGGTTGTAGCGAACTCCAACATTCGCCAGCCGGACAGCTTTTCCGGTGTCGAAGGGAAGGCGGCTCTGCGATTGGCCGTAAAGCGGCTGATCGACATCGTCATCTCGGCCAGCGCTCTCCTCGTGCTGGCGCCGCTTTTCCTGGCAATCGCTCTTTTCATCAAACTCGACGATGGCGGCCCCGTATTCTTCCGTCAGATCCGTTGGGGCCTGAACGGCCGGAAGATCACCGTCTTCAAGTTCCGCTCGATGCACACCGACGCTTGCGATCCCAGCGGCATCCAGCAAACCGTCAAGGGCGACAGGCGGGTGACCGGCATCGGCGCTCTGCTCCGCAGGACCAACATTGATGAGCTGCCGCAGCTTCTAAACGTCCTCAGGGGCGACATGTCCCTGGTCGGTCCGCGCTGTCATGCCATCAACATGCGCGCGGCCGGCAGGCTCTACGAAGAATTGGTGCCGAACTACCACCATCGCCACATCATGCGCCCCGGCATCACCGGCCTCGCGCAGACACGCGGCTGGCGCGGACCGACGGCGCGCCCGTTGCAAGCCCGGGCCCGCATCGCCTGCGATATCTATTATGTCAGGAATTTCAGCCTGCGGCTCGACCTGAAAATTCTGTTGAAGACGCTGGTCATCGAGCTGCGCGGCGGCACCGGCTTCTAGTGAGAGTCTACGCGGTTCAAAGCATGGCGCGCAAAGATATGCGGCCATGAAAACGGTATGCACAAAACAAAGCGCTAGAGCGCGAGAGGCGAATCTGAAGACCGCGACGTGCTTCAGCACATCGACCCAAATCAGAAAACACTATGGGTTTATTAAGAGCCGCAGCGCCTTTTTGCGCGCCTTGGGGGCGGACGGCGCTGCAAATGTGGCCTCTGTTATAAGCCGGGCAAAAGCGGCTTTGAACGCCCACTCTTTCTTTCAAGCTCTCGATGATGGCGCTTCGACCTTCGCTCGAAGACCGCAAAACAAAAAAGCGGCCTTCGAGGCCGCCTTTCATTGATGCTGTCGGTATGATCAATCCTGGACGATGCCACGAAGATGCGTCAGTTCCATGATGAAGTGCTCGAGCCTCGACTTGTGCTCATGCAGCTCGGCATGTTCGAGCTCCTTGCGGGCAGCCTCGATGCGGCGGGTCAGCTCGTCCTTATGGAGTTCCTCGACCGGAACGGCGGATTCGGCCAGCAGCGTGCAGCCCGTCGGCAGAATATCGGCAAAACCGCCGAACACCACATAGTCCTGCTTCTTGCCGGACGCCGAACGCACGCTCACCACGCCCGGCTTGATCGTCGTCATTGTCGGCGCGTGGTTCGCCATGACGGTCATCTCGCCCTCGGTCGCGGGAACGACCACCTCCGTCACCATCTCCGACAGCAGCAGACGCTCCGGCGAAACGAGCTCAAAGTTGAAATTGTCAGCCATCAGTGACTTACCTTCTCGGCTATGGCTTTTGCATCTTGCAAATTTGTCCCGCAGAACGGGCAGTGCAGTATCGCCTGGTCGAGATATCCGAGGCCCTCCTGGGTCTGAACCAGTCCTACAACCATCATCAGCACGCCGTTATCGGCACGATAGACAGTTGGCGCGGCCGGTTCCGGAAGTTCTGCCACGACTCCTTTGAGGGAGTCGCAGCAGAATATCTCGTCCTGAGCGTCGCTCATCAAGCGGCAGCGAGCTTCTTGGCCTTCTCGATAGCTTCGTCCATCGAACCGACCATATAGAACGCGGCTTCAGGCAGATTGTCGTATTCGCCGTTGACGAGACCCTTGAAGCCCTTGATCGTGTCTTCGAGGGCAACCAGCTTGCCCGGCGAACCGGTGAAGACTTCTGCGACGAAGAACGGCTGCGACAGGAAGCGCTCGATCTTGCGGGCGCGGGCGACGGCGAGCTTGTCTTCTTCCGACAGTTCGTCCATGCCGAGGATGGCGATGATGTCCTGCAGGGCCTTGTAGCGCTGCAGCGTCGACTGAACCTTACGGGCCACTTCGTAGTGCTCTTCGCCGACGACCATCGGGTCGAGCATGCGCGAGGTAGAGTCGAGCGGGTCGACGGCCGGATAGATGCCCTTTTCGGCGATCGAGCGCGACAGAACGGTCGTTGCGTCCAAGTGGGCGAACGAGGTTGCCGGCGCCGGGTCGGTCAAGTCGTCGGCCGGAACGTAAATGGCCTGGACCGAGGTGATCGAGCCGGTCGTCGTCGTGGTGATGCGCTCCTGCATCTGGCCCATGTCTGTTGCGAGGGTCGGCTGATAACCCACGGCCGAAGGAATACGGCCGAGCAGAGCCGACACTTCGGAACCAGCCTGCGTGAAGCGGAAGATGTTGTCGACGAAGAACAGAACGTCCTGGCCCTGGTCGCGGAAATGTTCTGCGACGGTCAGGCCGGTCAGAGCCACGCGAGCGCGGGCGCCCGGCGGTTCGTTCATCTGGCCGTAAACGAGCGCAGCCTTGGAGCCTTCGCCGCCGCCATGCTTGTTGACGCCCGATTCGATCATTTCGTGATAAAGGTCGTTGCCTTCGCGGGTACGTTCACCCACGCCTGCGAAAACCGAGTAGCCACCATGCGCCTTGGCGACGTTGTTGATCAGTTCCATGATGAGAACGGTCTTGCCGACGCCGGCGCCGCCGAACAGGCCGATCTTGCCGCCCTTTGCATAAGGAGCGAGAAGGTCGACGACCTTGATGCCGGTGACGAGGATCTGCGCTTCCGTGGACTGCTCGACATAGGCAGGAGCGTCCTGGTGGATGGCACGCTTGTGAGCGGTGTTCAGCGGGCCTGCTTCGTCGACCGGCTCGCCGATGACGTTCATGATACGGCCGAGCGTTTCATCGCCGACCGGAACCGAGATCGGAGCGCCGGTATCGATGACCTGCTGGCCGCGAACGAGACCTTCGCTCGAGTCCATCGCGATCGTGCGGACTTCGTTTTCGCCCAGATGCTGAGCGACTTCGAGAACCAGGCGATTGCCGTTGTTGTCGGTTTCAAGCGCGTTCAAGATCGCCGGCAGTTCGCCTTCGAAAGCAACGTCGACGACGGCGCCGATAACCTGGGTGACTTTGCCGACAGAGCGGGTAGCTGCCTCAGCCATTTTCTTACCCTCTTTTCCTAACTCAGAGCGCTTCCGCGCCCGAAATGATTTCAATCAGTTCCTTGGTGATCTGAGCCTGACGCTGACGGTTGTAGCTCAGCGTCAGCTTGTTGATCATCTCACCGGCATTGCGCGTCGCATTGTCCATGGCGCTCATTTTGGCGCCCATCTCGCCTGCGACGTTCTCGAGGAGCGCGCGGAAGATTTGGACGGAGATGTTGCGCGGGATCAGATCGCCGAGGATCGACGCCGGATCCGGCTCGTATTCGTAGACGGCGCCGGCATGGGCGGCATCTTCGGCGACGGCTTCCGGAGCCTTGGCCGGGATCAGCTGCTGCGCGGTCGGAACCTGGCTGATCACCGACTTGAACTCGGAGTAGAACAGCGTGCAGACGTCGAACTCACCGGCGGCAAACATCTCGATGATGCGCTTGCCGATCTGGTCGGCGTTTTCGAAACCGATCTTCTTGACTTCGCGGAGTTCCTTGCGCTCGATGATCAGCGGCGCAAATTCGCGGCGAAGGATGTCGTAACCCTTCTTGCCGACGGTGAAGATCTTCACCGTCTTGCCCTCGGCCAGCAGCTTGCGGACATGGTCACGCGCAAAGCGGGCAATCTGCGAATTGAAGCCGCCGCAGAGACCGCGTTCGGCCGTGCAGACCACCAGAAGATGGACCTTGTCCTGGCCGCTGCCGGTCATCAGCGCCGGCGCGCCATCCGCATCGGTGACGGCCTTGGCGATGTTCGCCAGAACCGCACCCATGCGTTGCGAATAAGGCCGGGCGGCCTCGGCCGCCTCCTGCGCACGCCGAAGCTTCGCCGCGGCGACCATTTTCATCGCCTTGGTGATCTTCTGCGTCGCCTTGACGGAGGCGATCCGGTTTTTCAGATCCTTGAGTGAAGGCATCCGTGATCCGTCCTAACTTAGGGCCCGATTACTGGAAAGACTTGGCGAAGCTGTCGAGAGCAGCAACGAGCTTGCCCTTCGTGTCATCGCTGATAGCCTTTTCGGTGCGGATCGCATCGAGGATGGCGGAGCCTTCCGAACGCAGATAGGACAACAGGCCCTGTTCGAACTTGCCGACCTGAGCGACCGGCAGCTTGTCGAGGTAGCCGTTGACGCCGGCGAAGATCACGGCGACCTGCTCTTCCGTCTTCAGCGGCGAGAACTGCGGCTGCTTCAGGAGTTCGGTCAGGCGTGCGCCGCGGTTCAAGAGGCGCTGCGTTGCAGCGTCGAGGTCCGAACCGAACTGGGCGAAGGCGGCCATTTCACGATACTGGGCAAGCTCGCCCTTGATCGAGCCGGCGACCTGCTTCATCGCCTTGATCTGTGCCGACGAGCCGACGCGGGAAACCGAGAGACCGACGTTAACGGCCGGACGGATACCCTGATAGAACAGGTCGGTTTCGAGGAAGATCTGGCCGTCGGTGATCGAGATCACGTTGGTCGGAATGAAGGCCGACACGTCGTTGCCCTGCGTTTCGATGACCGGCAGGGCGGTCAGCGAACCGGCGCCCTTGTCGTCGTTCATCTTTGCAGCGCGCTCGAGCAGGCGCGAATGCAGGTAGAAAACGTCGCCCGGATAGGCTTCGCGGCCCGGCGGACGGCGCAGCAGCAGCGACATCTGGCGATAGGATACGGCCTGCTTCGACAGGTCGTCGTAACCGATCAGCGCGTGCATGCCGTTGTCGCGGAAATATTCGCCCATGGCGCAGCCGGCAAATGGAGCGAGGAACTGCATCGGCGCCGGGTCGGATGCCGTCGCGGCAATGATGATGGAATACTTCAGTGCGCCGCGCTCTTCGAGAACCTTGACGAACTGGGCAACGGTGGAGCGCTTCTGGCCGACGGCGACGTAGACGCAGTAAAGCTTCTCGCCTTCCGGACCGTTGTCGTGAATGGCCTTCTGGTTGAGGAAGGCATCGAGAAGGATGGCGGTCTTGCCGGTCTGGCGGTCGCCGATGACGAGCTCGCGCTGGCCGCGGCCGACCGGGATGAGGGCGTCGATGGCCTTGAGGCCGGTCGACATCGGCTCATGAACCGACTTGCGCGGAATAATGCCGGGAGCCTTGACGTCGACGCGCGAACGGCGGGTCGCATTGATCGGGCCCTTGCCGTCGATCGGGTTGCCGAGCGCGTCGACGACGCGGCCGAGCAGTTCCGGACCAACCGGAACGTCGACGATGGCGCCGGTCCGCTTGACGGTGTCGCCTTCCTTGATGTCACGGTCGGAGCCGAAAATAACGACACCGACGTTGTCGGATTCAAGGTTCAGAGCCATGCCGCGGATGCCGCCCGGGAACTCGACCATTTCACCGGCCTGGACGTTGTCCAGACCGTAAACGCGAGCAATACCGTCACCGACGGAGAGAACCTGGCCGACTTCCGAGACTTCCGCCTCTTTGCCGAAATTTTTGATCTGGTCTTTGAGAATTGCGGAAATTTCCGCGGCGCGGATATCCATCAGCCGACCTCTTTCAATGCAAGCTTAAGGGTAGAGAGTTTGGTACGAAGAGACGTATCAATCTGACGGGACCCGACCCTGACGATCAGACCACCAAGAATTGACGGATCAACCGTGACGGCAATCGCCACGTCTTTGCCGGTGACGCCCTTCAGCGCCGCCTTCAATTCATTTTCCTGCTCTGCGGTCAGAGCATGGGCCGAGGTGACCTCGGCGGAGATTTCACCGCGGTGATTCGCGGCGATGACGCGGAAGGCCTTGATCATGCCCGGCAGGGCAAACAGGCGGCGGTTGCGCGCCACGACCTTCAGGAAATTGGCGAAGAAGCCGCTGATGCCGGCCCTCTCGCTGATGGCGACGATCGCCTTCAGCTGATCCTCGGCGGAGAAAACCGGGCTCGCGACGAAGCGCTTCAATTCGGCGCTTTCATCCAGCATCGCCTGGAAACGGTCGAGATCGGCGGTTACGCTGTCGACGGCGCCCTGTTCGAGCGCCAACTCGAAAAGCGACGAGGCATAGCGCTCGGCAACACCAGAAGTAAGCTGGGACGTGTCTGCCACTGGCACAAATTTCCCTGATTTCAATCCAAAATCCGGCTCTCGGCGGGCGCCGAACCTATGATCTTGAATTCGTTTTGATTTCCCCCAGAAATCACAAGAGAAGCCTCTTGCTTCTTCCGAAATTCGGGGTCCGTCTAACATAGGATGTTCGGACTCGCAACACGCGTAACGTCCGAATACGCCTTTCGCATGAATTTCTGTTCGCAAAATTGCGCAAAGGCTTGCGGACAGGCCGCAAAGGCGGCCCGCCGGCGGTGAAATTCACGTTTGAACGAAGCCGAAAGCATAGAGCAGCGGCAGCGCAGCCAGCACGACTTGCACAACCAGAAGTAAATAGTTGACCAGATTGCTCCCCTTATCGGACAGGATCGAGATGAGCCGCGCAAAGGCAGCCATCGCAAAGGAGGCGCCGAATGCCATGTAGATCGTTGTCTGGGCAAGCATGATCGCCGCGAGGCCGAAGCCGAGATAGAAACCGCCCATCGAGCGTCCCTCGCCATATCCTTCAGACCGCCCCTCCTGCGCCTGCAAGCCGAGAAGACGGAAAGCATGGCCCGGCGCAAACATCATGATGAAGCCAGCCAGCGCCGTGAACCCGGCAGAACAGAAGGCGAGCTGCTCGCCGAGTTCGGTTGGAAAATAGAATTCCATGCATCAGCCTCAAATCACCCGGAAAGAATCGGTGTTTTATGGCATGAGCCGGAAAAGGAGGAAATGGCGCATTAGAGAAAACTCTGCGGATCGATGTCGAGCTGAACCTGTACTGATCCGCGCTCCTTCGGTGACTGCGACAGCATCGCCCGCAGAAATCCCTGCATGTCGGAGTTGCGCCGTCCGTGGACCAAGAGGCGGAAGCGGTGGCGGCCGCGCACCAGCGCAAGCGGCGCTTCCGCCGGGCCGAGCACTGAGATGCCGGAGACCTGGGGGGCTGCGTTGCGCATGCCGCGCGCATGGTTCTCCGCGTCATGGCGCGTTTCGGCCGAAACGATGATCGAGGCGAGCCGACCGAAGGGCGGCAATGCCGCGCGTTCGCGCTCGGTAATTTCGCGTTCATAAAAGGCATCCGAATCGCCGGAAACGATGGCCTGCATGACCGGATGCTGCGGCTGGTAGGTCTGCAGCAGCCCGTGGCTCTTGAGGCCGGTGCGCCCGGCGCGCCCCGTCACCTGCGACAGAAGCTGAAAGGTGCGCTCGGCCGCACGCGGATCGCCATTGGCAAGGCCGAGGTCGGCATCGACGATACCGACCAGCGTCATCAGCGGAAAATTATGCCCCTTGGCGACGAGCTGTGTGCCGATGACGATATCGGCCTCACCCTTGGCGATTGCATCAAGCTCCAGCCGCAGCCGCTTCACCCCGCCCATCATGTCCGAGGAGAGAACGATCGTCCGCGCCTCGGGGAAATGCCGCTCCACCTCTTCGGCGATGCGCTCGACGCCTGGCCCGCAGGCGACCAGATGGTCGAGCGTGCCGCACTCCGGGCATGCTTCCGGCGTGCGCTCGGCATGGCCGCATTGATGGCACTGCAGCTGCTTGCGGAAGCGATGCTCGACCAACCAGCTGGAACATTGCGGGCATTGGAAGCGGTGACCGCAGACCCGGCAGAGCGTCAGCGGCGCATAACCACGCCGATTGAGAAAGAGCAGCGCCTGCTGGCGCCTCTCCACGGTCTTGCCGATCGCCCGGATCAGCAGCGGCGACAGGAAGCCACCCCGCTCCGGCGCGTGCCTGCGCATATCGATGAGATGCAGGTCCGGCAGCGCCGCGTCGCCGAAACGCGTGGGCAGGTGAACGGTGCTGTAGCGGCCGCTCTGCCCGTTGACCTGGCTTTCGACCGACGGTGTCGCAGAGACCAGGATGACGGGAAAATCGCCGATGCGGCCGCGCACGACGGCCATGTCGCGAGCATTATAGAAGACGCGATCCTCCTGCTTGTAGGCCGGATCATGCTCCTCGTCGACGATGATGAGGCCGAGGTCCTCGAAAGGCAGGAAAAGCGCCGAGCGGGCGCCGGCGACGACCCGTACCTCGCCGGTCACCGCCTGGCGCCAGACCTTTTCACGCATGCGCGGGGCGAGATCGGAATGCCATTCGGCGGGCTTTGCCCCGAAGCGATCCTGAAAACGCTCGAGGAAACTGGCCGTCAGCGCGATCTCCGGCAGCAGAATCAGCACCTGCTTGCCACGTTTCAGCGTCTCGGCGATCGCCTCGAAATAGACTTCCGTTTTGCCGGAGCCGGTCACCCCGTCGATCAGCGACACTGAAAATTCGCCCCTGCGGACGTCGGAGATGATCTCCGCGGCCGCCTCTTTCTGCGGCCCTTCCAGGCGCGCAGCGGCAAAGTCGGGATCCGCCATCGCCACAACGGGCGGCGGCGGCAGGAACACCGTTTCGAAAATGCCGAGCGTGATCAGCCCATCGACGACGCTCGTCGAAACGCCGGCCGCATGCGCCAGACCGCTGCGCGTCCAGGAGAGGCCGTCGGAAGCGGCCGCGAGCACGCGCGCACGTGCCGGTGTCATCCGCTCGGGTTCGCCGCCGACGAATTTCAGCCCCTCCACCATCGGCTCCGGCTCGAAGGCGTTCGGCGCCCTGAGCGCCATGCGCGCGACGAGGCCGGGCGGGGAGAGCGTGTAGCTCGCCACCCAATCGATGAAATCCCGCATCTCCTTGGAAAGCGGCGGGCAATCGAAGACATGGCTGATCGGCCGAAGCTTCTTCGGATCGACGCCATCTTCGCCGCCGTCCCAGACGACACCGATCACCTGCCGCGGCCCGAGCGGCACCTGCACGACAGAGCCGGGCTCGACCGCCATGCCCTCCGGCACCGAGTAGGAATAGGGTTTCGGCGCCGGCATCGGCACCAGCACCGGAACCGTTCGGTTCGCGGGCGGTGCTTCGAAAATCGCGCCAAAGAGATCGGACGAATCTATGCTCATCGCGCGAGACCATGCCCGCAAATCGATGGAATTGGAACCGCAAAGACGCGATGGTTCGTCGGGCGACAACGTTGATAACGAAGACTCGCCAAGATGGACCGCGCCTTGAGAAAAGGTTGCGGAGCAAACAATTGGCCGCCTAGATGCCAGAAGATTTGTTCGATAGCTGAATCGGAGAGCATGAATGGCCAGACTGACCGAGAATGCCAAAGGCGTCTACGTTATCGCCGTAACTCCCCTTGCCGATGACGGCGCTCTCGATCTCGAAAGCATCGACAGCATGGTCGATTTCTATGAAGGCGCCGGCGTCACCGGCCTGACGGTGCTCGGCCAGCTCGGCGAGGCCCCGAAGCTGACCTCCGAGGAATCACGGATCGTGGTCGAGCGTGTACTGAAGCGCCTCGACGGGCGCCTTCCGGTGGTCGTCGGCGTGTCGGCGCCCGGGCTTGCTCCGATGCGCGAGCTCGCCGAGGCCGTTATGGGCGAAGGTGCCGCCGGCGTCATGGTTGCGCCGCCTTGGACCATCAGGACCGACGATCAGGTCTTCGCCTTTTACCAGTCGGTTGGTGATACCCTGGGTGATACGCCTTTCGTGCTGCAGGACTATCCGCTTACCACCAACGTGACGATCGCACCCGCGGTCATCGAGCGCATTGTCAGAGAAGTGCCCAATTGCGTCATGCTCAAACATGAGGATTGGCCGGGCCTGTCGAAAATCACCGCGCTTCGCGCAGCCGGCGACAAGGGCGGCATGCGGCGCATCTCCATCCTCTGCGGCAATGGCGGGCTTTTCCTGCCGGAGGAGATGGGTCGCGGCGCCGATGGCGCCATGACCGGCTTCTGTTATCCCGAGATGATGGTCGGCGTGGTCGAAGCCTATAGCGCCGGCAATCCCGAGCGCGCCCACGAAATCTTCGATGCCTATCTGCCGCTCGCCCGCTATGAACAGCAGCAGGGCATCGGTCTTGCCTGCCGCAAATACGTGCTTGCCAAGCGCGGCGTCATCAAGTCCGCCACCCTGCGCAAGCCGGGCGCCAGGCTGTCGGCGCTCGACATTGCCGATGTCGAGCGGCTTTTGGCCCGCCAGGCGGTCCGCCTCAAGGAGATCGGCGCATGATGGTGTGCGATCTCGCCTCAACCGCGCAGATCGAGAACATGGGTATAACAATCCTGGTGACGGGGACGAAATTCAAGCGACTCGCAAAATTTCGCCGCACCGTCGTTTCCCGCATGCACGGTGACACAACGGCAGAAGCGCCGCGCGTGATCCAGAAGGGTGAGCGCAAGCATCCGCCCGACGCCGCGACTGCGCATAGCGGGGCGAACGTAGAAACGCCGCATCCGCAGCGTTTCCGGCAGGGCGGGTTCGATCGTCATGCCACCGACACCAACGAGTGCTTCGTCCGCAAAGGCGCCGAGCAGCCTTTCGCCGTCACGCGCGAAGCGGATGTCGCCAGCTGCCCACTCATCGATAAGCCGGCCGATATGGAGATGGCCCTCCTGTCGGGCTTCGTGCGCAAGCCCCACCATCGCCTCCGGCAACCCATCATGGAAAATGCGAATATCGATCGTCACGGCTCTAGATGGCCAGAACCGACATCTCGCGCGGCATCGCCGCAGCCGGCCCGCCGACCGGCACGAATGTCGCGTCCCCATCGCGGGCCATGTCGTGGACCGTATGTTTCTCCAGCGCCTTCGTCACCTCGTTGGCATCGCCGTCCAGATGTTCGGCGGGAATGAGATTGCCGATCACGAAATCGAAGCGGTCGCCGCGCTTGTTCAAGAGTTCGTGGAAAACCGTCATGTCGCGAAGCTCCGTCGACCACTTCGCCAGCCAATAAAAAAGGCCGGAATTGCGCGCCGTCATGTGGACGGGGAGGATCGGCAGATTGTATTTGCGCGCCAGCCCGACCGCCGACGTTTTCCATGGGCGTTCGTTGAGCCGGCCATTGGCCCAATAGGCGATGCGGCCCGATGGAAAGAGCACCGTCGCCTTGCCTTCCCGCACAGCGTGGTTCGTCAATTGCAGCGTCTCGCGCGCCTTGAGCTTGCTCTTGTGCTCCTCCCGCCATTCGACGGGGATGACCATCTCGGCGAAACGCGGGTTGACGCGGATCGCATCGCGATTGGCAAAGAACATCATATCAGGCCGGCGCGTTTTCAGGAGGTCGAATACGGCAACCCCGTCGGCAATGCCCGTGGGGTGATTGCTGACGAGGATGAAGCCGCCGCTATCAGGAATGCGTTCGCCGTTAGCGACGCCGATGTCGAGCTTCAGCACGTCGCTCAGATATTCGAACGACTGGAACCCTGACATCTTGGCAACCGCATTGGCGAATTCGATCGCCTTGTTGTAGCGCAGAAGCGTGTAGAGGAACGGTCGCATGACCGGCCAGAGCGGATGTTTCACGATCCTCTGGCCGCGTTCGGCAATCAGCGTGTCGACGATGTGACCGGGCTTTCCCTGTGAAACGAGAGCGATCGCTTCCGCGAGTTGTCCGAAAGCCGTCATGGAATCGCGCCGTGCCATGAAAGATCCTGTCTATGGGCTGTAAGCTATCGCAGTACAATATGATCGAAGGATGACAAAGGCTTGGCCGGCATTAGCAATTCCATAACCGTTCCTGCTTCAAATTGGCGGACTTGAAGGCAAATTCAAGGCCAGCAATGTGAATGAACTGCTTGTAATCGCCGACCCGCGCCTGATGGCGGAACGCGCTGCGTGGCTCGAAAACCTCGCTCGTGAACGCCGTCTTTCCGAGCATACGCTCGATGCTTATGAGCGCGACACCCGCCAGTTTCTGACCTTCCTGACAGGTCATCTCGCCGGCCCGGCAACGCTCGGCGATATCAGGGAATTGCGCCCCGCCGATTTCCGCGCCTTCCTGGCTGCTCGGCGCAGGCAAGGCTCCGGCGCCCGTTCGCTCGGCCGCAATCTCGCCGGCCTTCGTTCGCTGTTGCGTCACCTGGAAAAGAAGGGCCTGGTCAATGCCGCCGGCGCCGGTGCGATCCGTTCGCCGAAACAGCCGAAGTCGCTGCCCAAACCGCTCTCGGACACGCAGGCGATCACCATCGTCAGCGATGGAGCCCAGCTGCATGATGAACCCTGGATTGCCGCGCGCGATGCGGCTGTTATGACCCTGCTCTACGGCTGTGGCCTGCGCATTTCCGAAGCGCTGGGTCTCGTTCCCGCCGACCTGCCGAAGGGCGCGACGACGCTGCGCATCACCGGCAAAGGCAACAAGACACGGCTGGTGCCGCTGCTGCCCGTAGTGTTCGACGCCGTCGAGAAATATCGCGCGCTCTGCCCATATGATCTCGAAAGCGGTGAGCCGCTGTTTCGCGGCGCCCGCGGCGGCAAGCTGCAGGCGGCGATCATCCAGCGGGCCATGCAGAAGCTGCGCGGCGCCTTCGGCCTGCCGGAGACGGCGACGCCGCATGCACTCCGCCACTCCTTCGCCACCCATCTGCTTGCCGGCGGTGGCGATCTGCGCACCATCCAGGAACTGCTCGGCCACGCCAGCCTTTCGACAACGCAGGTTTATACCGGCGTCGATGCATCGCGGCTGCTTGAGGTGTATGATCGAGCCCATCCGCGCGCTTGACGCATCTCGTCCAAAATGCGCAGCGCTTGTGACGACGGCATCTCCTTTTGTCGACAAGCTCAGCGCCCATGAATCCGCCTGAAGCGATGCGCTAAGTTTTCGTTAACGCATTCTCTTAAAGGATTATGCGCAAGCCGAGCGTAGAGCAGAAGCGATAGGGCATGTGGGGAATACCAGGATGACGACTTCAATCAGCCGCCGGGCTTTTTTCCTCGCAGCACCCGGCAATCTGCTGCTCTGGCTGATTGCAGCCTTCCACGTGCTGCTTGTTGCGGCTCTGTTTGTCGCCCTCCTCGCCGCAAGGCCGGCGGCGGCCGAAGACACAGCCTGCACCGGCCGCAATCTGATGGTCGACTTACAGCAGAGCGACCCCGCGCGATACGCCGAGGCGGTCAAGGAAGCCGAGGCAACGCCGAACGGCAAGGGCATCTTCTGGAAGATCGAGAAGCCTGGACTTGCCCCTTCATGGCTGCTCGGCAGCATGCATGTGACCGATCCCCGTGTGCTTGCCCTGCCGCCGCGCGCCCAGGCCGCCCACGACGCAGCCAATACGATCATCATCGAATCCGACGAGATCCTCGATGAGCGCAAGGCGACGGCCGCCCTGCTCGCACGGCCGGAACTGACAATGTTCACCGACGGCACGACGATCGATAAGCTGCTCTCTGTCGAGGACTACAAGCGCCTGGAAGCCGGCCTCAAGCAGCGCGGCATCCCGCTCAGCGCCGTCTCCCGCATGCGGCCATGGATGATCTCCAGCGCCGTCGCCCTTCCGGCCTGCGAACTCGCCCGCAAGGCCAGAGGCGTGCAGTTCCTCGACCAGAAGATCGCCACCGACGCCGTTGCTCAGGGCAAGCAGGTCAAGGGGCTGGAGACCCTTGCCGAACAGATCCAGGCCATGGCCGACCTGCCGGTGGAATTCCATATGAAGTCGCTGATCGAGACGCTGGAACTCGGCGACAAGATGAGCGACGTCGTCGAAACGATGACCGATCTCTACCTCTCCGGCGATATCGGCATGACCATGCCGATGCTGAAGACGGTGACGCCGACGAATGAAGAACAGGCCGGTGACTACGCCGCCTTCGAACAGCGCGTCATCCTCGATCGCAACAAGGTGATGGCCGAGCGCGCCACTCCCATTCTCGACGGCGGCAATGTTTTCATGGCCGTCGGCGCCCTGCACCTGCCCGGCCAGGGCGGCGTCATCGAACTGCTGCGCAAGCAGGGTTTTACGGTGACGGCCGTAAACTGAAGCATGCCCCCGGAATAATCAGCCGCAATGGCAGCTCCTCGAGACTGACAACCTCAGTTTTTATACGTCAGATGGCGCTCAGCCGAGCGTCATGCGGCGCAGCACATTGCTTTTCCAATAGAACTGATGGGCGAGCGCGCCCGCGACATGGGCCGCAATCAGCGCCCAGAGAATGATCTTCAGGATATCCGCGTGCAACGACCCCGCGGGATTGACGCCAAAATAATAGCCGGCGATGCCCGTAAGCGGCATGGCGAAGATCAGGATGTAGAGACCGGCATGCGCAAGCTTCGCCGCAAGACGGAAGATCGCCGGCTCCTCCGCCGCCTCGGCCGGCACGCCGTTGACGAAGCGCAGTCCGAGCCTGACGGCAGCGAGCAGCAGGATGGCGATGCCGACGTAGGCATGGATGTTGGCCGACGCAATCTGCTCCGGCGTCGGCACCTCGCCTCTGCGCATGAGCCGATGCCAGATGTTCATGCCGTCAGGAAACAGCAGATTGAAGAAGATCAAAAGCGCCACCGTCCAATGAAGCAAGCGCTGGGTAAGGCTGTAACCCTTGGTGGACGGCTTTTGCATTTTCTAACCTTCGTTACATGCCGATGTCTGCGATGCGCCAAAATTAAAACAGCCGCCTGCCTCGCGGCAAGCGGCTGAACGCTTCATTACGAAGATGTAAGATTACATGTGGATCGGCTTGAAGAAGGTCGCGAGCGCAGCTTCCTTGACCGCTTCCGACATCGTCGGATGCGCGTGGCAGCTGCGGCCGAGATCTTCCGACGAACCGCCGAACTCCATCAGCACGGCAATCTCGTGGATCATCTCGCCGGCGCCGAAACCGACGATATGGCCGCCGAGCACGCGGTCGGTGTCCTTGTCGGCGAGGATCTTGACGAAGCCGTCGGTCGCCAGCATCGCGCGGGCGCGGCCGTTCGCCGTGAACGGGAACTTGCCGACCTTGTAGGCGATACCCGCCGCCTTCAGCTCTTCCTCGGTCTTGCCGACCGAGGCGATCTCGGGCTGCGTATAGACGACACTCGGAATCACATCGTAATTCACATGGCCATGCTGTCCGGCGAGGATTTCGGCCAGCGCCACACCCTCGTCTTCCGCCTTGTGCGCCAGCATCGGGCCCTTGACCACATCGCCGATCGCATAGATGCCGGCGACATTGGTCTTGAAGTGACCGTCGATCTCGACACGGCCGCGATTGTCGAGCGCAACACCGGCCTCTTCGAGGCCGAGACCTGCCGTATAAGGCTTGCGGCCGGTGGCGATCAGCACGACGTCGGCGTCGAGCGTCACGGCGTCGCCGCCCTTGACCGGCTCGAAGGTGACCTTGGCGCCCTTCTCACCCTTTTCGACGCCGGTGACCTTGGCGCCGAGATGGAAATCGATGCCCTGCTTGGCAAGCATGCGCTGGAACTGTTTGGAGACTTCGCCGTCCATGCCGCCGAGGATGGTGTCGAGATATTCCACGACGGTGACCTTGGCGCCGAGGCGCGACCAGACCGAACCGAGTTCGAGGCCGATGACGCCGCCGCCGACGACGATCAGCGTTTCCGGCACCTTGTCCAGCGCGATGCCGCCGGTGGACGAGATGATGGTCCTTTCATCGATCTCGACCTGCACGCCGGGAATGCCGGCGACATCCGAACCGGTGGCGATGACGATGTTCTTGCCTTCGATCTCCTGCATCTGGCCGTCCTCGGTGGTGACGGCAACCTTGCCGGCCGAGACGATCTTGCCGGTGCCCTGGAAGGCATCGATCTTGTTCTTCTTGAAGAGGAAGGCGACGCCGTCGACATTCGCCTTCACCGTCGCATCCTTGTGCGCCATCATATTGCCAAGGTTGAGCGTCGGCGCCGGGATGTCGATGCCGAGCGCGCTCATGCCGTGACCGGCCTGATGGAACATTTCGGAGGCATGCAGCAGCGCCTTCGACGGGATGCAGCCGACGTTCAGGCAGGTGCCGCCATAGGTGGCGCGCTTTTCGACAACGGCGACCTTGAGGCCGAGTTGGGCTGCCTTGACGGCGCAGACATAGCCGCCCGGGCCGGTTCCGATAATGATCACATCATAAGACATTGCTTCTTTTCCCTTTGAATTTTTCGTTTAGTCGGCGGCGCGCGATAGCGCGAGGCGGAAGCCGAAGGCGACGAGTGCCGCTCCGGTGATGCGGTTGAACCATTTGCCATTGGCAATGAAGCGGTCACGGATCGTCTTGACCGTGAAGAATTTGGAGACGCCGGCAAACCAGCCCATGCCGAGGCCGGTGATGATGGCGGCGAAATCGGCGCCCGACACGACGAGGAAGATCGAGAAGACGGCCATCAGGCCGAGGAATTCGAGAATATACTGCATGCTGCTTTTTGCCCCGTCCCTCTAGCGGCCGCCGCTCACATTGAGGATCGCGCCCGTGACATAGGAGGCGGAAGGAGAAAGAAGATAGAGGATAGCGTCCGCCACCTCCTCGGCGGTGCCCGGACGCTGCATCGGCACCGACGGCGCCATTTCGCGCGCCCGGTCCGGCAGTCCGCCGGAAGCATGCAGATCGGTTTCGATGATACCGGGTCTGACGGCATTCACACGAATACCCTCCGCCGCGACCTCACGCGCAAGCCCGATGGTGAAGGTATCGATCGCCGCCTTCGAGGCCGCATAATCGACATACTGTGTCGCCGAGCCGAGGATTGCCGCCATCGACGAAACGTTGACGATCGCGCCGCCCCGCCCATTATGACGGCTCGACATCCGGCGAACGGCCTCTCCCGCGCACAGGATGGAGCCGGTCACATTGACGCGCAGCATCCTTTCGATCCGCTCCATCGACATTTCGTCGACCCGCTGCGGGTAGTCGACAATGCCGGCATTGTTGACCAGCCCATCGAGCCGGCCGAAATGGCGATCGACCGCGGCAAACATGGCTGCAATATCGGCAGCCGTGCCGACATCGCCCTGGATCGCCATGGCCTCGCCGCCGGCCTCAGTGATCGTCGCAACGACAGCTTCCGCCGCCTGTCGGCTGGAGGCATAATTCACGGCGACGCGCCAGCCCTGGCGCGCGGCGAGCCGGCAGACCGCGGCGCCAATGCCCCGGCTACCGCCGGTCACGAGAACAACAGGTGCATCACTCATGTCGCACACTCCTTGAAAGTCATCACGTCCCAGGGCGCCACCGAAGCCTTGCCCTCGCCCCAGGCGCTCGATTCACGAATGGCGGGACCAAGGCCCGGAAGCACGAGCTTTTCGGCCGCCGCCGCACCCTCCGGCTGCAGATTGTCCATCTCGCCCTTGGCATTCATACCGTAGACGGCGCCCTGCCAGACGGTGCAGGCATCGAGGTCGGCGCCGGTTGCGTCCCCCTCCGGGCAATTGAACATCAGGATGCCGATCGCCCGCACCGGATCTTCCGACGGCATCACGTAGCCTTCCATGACGACGGATGTCTCGAGCGCATTGACCTTGAACTGGTTGCTGGCGGCAGCCGAGGGAGAATTCAGCGGTGTAAAACGCAGTTCATAGGCGCCGTCACGGTCGACGTAAACGGCGTGCTCTTGTTTGCAGTCGGCAGCGAACGCAACAACTGGAATAGCGAAAACCGCGGCAGCTGCAATCGCAGCTGCACCTCTCCGCCCTGCCATGATCCCGATCGTCCCGCTCATTGCACCTTCGGCTCTCGCCGTCCGTCGGCCTTCTCGATCACACCAAAATCCGTCAACAGCACCAATGGACGGCCGTCCTTGTCGAGGCCCCAGAAGACAGGATAGACACCGTCGCCCCAGCCGCTCCAGAACACGGCGACATTGCCCTTCTTGCCGGCAATCGGCCGGTGCAGCGCATAGTGGTTCTTGTTGGCATCGAGCTCCGAAGCCAGCACGTCGTCGTAATAGTTGATGTCGGCATCCGGCTTCTGCGCCTGGACCTGCGCTTGCCGCTCGTCGATCAGCGCCAGCGTATCGGCGTCCATGTAACAGCCAACGCCGGCATCGACAGGATAGCCGAAGATCTCGTCATCTTTCAGCGTCGCCGGGTCCTGCCCGGGAAGGACGGCTAACTCCCAATGATCGGGTTTGCCCTCGGCCAACCGCATGCTCGCCGCCGCGATGCGCCCGAAGGCCCGGTAGAGCGTCACCGAATAGTCGCCCGGCGCAACTGTTCTTGCCAGCGCCGGACGATCCGGCTGAGCAAGCGGATCGGCCGCGACGATGCGCCCCGACGTCAGCTCGACATCGCCCATATGGACCACGTCGATCGACCGGCTGGAGAGTTCGGCATCATCAAGCGCCACCAGTTCGAAATTGCTGCTGGCCCTGCCGACATCCCAGCCGGCAGCCGACGCGGAGACCGGGGCATGCGCGGCGGCAGCGCAAAGAAGAAGGCGCGCCGCTCGCATGATCCGGTTCCGCATCGAAATGCTCCCTTAGAGATCGAGAACCAGACGTTCCGGATCTTCGAGGCTTTCCTTGACGCGCACGAGGAAAGTGACTGCTTCCTTGCCGTCGACGATGCGGTGATCGTAGGAAAGCGCCAGATACATCATCGGGCGGATGACCACCTGGCCGCCGATCGCAACCGGCCGTTCCTGGATCTTGTGCATGCCGAGAATGCCGGACTGCGGCGCGTTGAGGATCGGCGAGGACATCAGCGAGCCGTAAACACCACCATTGGTAATGGTGAAGGTGCCCCCCTGCATGTCGGCCATGGAGAGCGAGCCGTCACGGGCTGCCTTGGCAAGACGGCCGAGGTCCTTCTCGATTTCGGCGATCGACATCTGGTCGGCATCGCGGATGACAGGAACGACGAGGCCCTTGTCGGTGCCAACGGCCATGCCGACATGGCAGTAGTTCTTGTAGATGACGTCGGTGCCGTCGATCTCGGCATTGACCGCCGGCAATTCCTTCAGCGCATGCGTTACTGCCTTGGTGAAGAAGCCCATGAAGCCGAGCTTGACGCCGTGCTTCTTCTCGAAAATGTCCTTGTACTTGTTGCGCAGGTCCATGACCGCCTTCATGTCCACCTCGTTATAGGTGGTGAGCATGGCGGCGGTGTTCTGCGCGTCCTTGAGGCGCTTGGCGATCGTCTGGCGCAGGCGCGTCATCTTCACGCGCTCTTCGCGCGAGGCATCCTCGACCGTCGACGGGCCACGCGCTGCAACCGGCGCCGCTGCGGGTACGGCCGCCGGAGCGGAAATGCCCTTGGCGACGGCGGCAATGACATCGCCCTTCAGCACCTGGCCACGTTTGCCGCTGCCGTCGATCTGATCGGCGGAAAGATTGCTTTCAGCCAGCATCTTCGCAGCCGCCGGTGCCGGCGGCATGGTGGAGACGGAAGCGCTCGACGAGGATGCAGCGGCAGCAGCAGCCGGCTGGGCCGCGGCAGCCGGGGCCGGCTGGGCGGGAACGGCAGCCGGTGCGGCAGCAGCCGACGCAGCAGCACCAGCACCTTCGGCGATCTGGCCGAGCAGCGCACCGAGGCCGACGGTCTCGCCGGCGGCGGCGACGATTTCCGACAGCGTGCCGGAGACGGGCGCCGGAACTTCGATGGTCACCTTGTCGGTTTCAAGCTCCAGAATCGGCTCGTCGGCCTTGATGGCGTCGCCGACCTTCTTGAACCAGGTGCCGACGGTTGCCTCGCTGACGGATTCACCGAGAGTTGGAACGCGGATTTCTGTGGCCATTGTTCAAATCCTGATTTCGTGTGTTTTCGTTTATGCGTTTCAGACGGCGGGCGGCCGCAAAATGACCGAGGGCATCGGCAAAATATCGAAACGGAACCCGAGACCGGACGCGATGATCGGATCGCCGTCGGCAAGAGCTTGCGCCGCCGGCTGATCCTCCACTTCGACGACTGCCATGCCGAAGGCGCCTGCACCCTCGAACACGGGACCGACGACAATGGCCGATCCCGCAAGGGCCTGCCGATGCCAATATTCGACATGGCGTTTCATCGCCGCCATTTCCTCCCCCGTTCCGTCATGCGGAAAAGTGGGGCGCGGCGGCAGCAGTCTTAAAAAGAAATAAGCCATTGCGCGCCCCTTTGATTTAGCCGCCCAATGCATCCTCGAGGAATGCGGCGAGCTGCGACAGATGCTTCGACATCAGGCCCGTCGCCGGCGAGGCGGCGGCCGGGCGGCCGGTATAGCGGACGCGCTGGTACTTCGCGTCGATATGGGCGAGCACCCACTCGAGGAACGGGTCGATGAACGACCATGCGCCCATGTTCTTCGGCTCCTCCTGGCACCAGACCATCTCGGCGTTGCGGAAGCGCGACAGCTCGTTGATGAGGGCCTTAGCCGGGAAAGGATAAAGCTGTTCGACGCGCAGCAGGTAGATGTCGTCGATACCGCGCTTTTCACGCTCTTCGAGAAGATCGTAATAAACCTTGCCGGAGCACATGACGACACGGCGGATCTTATTGTCCTTCTGCAGCTTGATCGGGCCGTCCTTGATCACTTCGGCATCGTCCCAGAGCAGGCGATGGAAAGCCGATTCGCCGGCGAGTTCCGCAAGCGTCGAGACTGCCCGCTTGTGGCGAAGCAGCGATTTCGGAGTCATCAGGATCAGCGGCTTGCGGAAGTCGCGCTTCAGCTGCCGGCGCAGGATGTGGAAGTAGTTCGCCGGCGTCGTGACGTTGGCGACCTGCATGTTGTCTTCCGCGCAGAGCTGCAGGAAGCGTTCCAGACGAGCTGAGGAGTGCTCCGGGCCCTGGCCTTCATAGCCGTGCGGCAGCAGGCAGACGAGGCCGGACATGCGCAGCCACTTGCGTTCGCCCGACGAGATGAATTGGTCGAAGACCACCTGCGCGCCGTTGGCGAAATCGCCGAACTGCGCTTCCCAGAGCGTCAGCGCATTCGGGCGGGCGAGCGAGTAGCCGTATTCGAAGCCGAGCACGGCCTCTTCCGAAAGCATCGAGTTGATGACTTCGTAGCGGGCCTGCGTCGGCGAAAGATTGGCGAGCGGAATGTAGCGTTCCTCGGTTTCCTGATCATAGAGAACCGAATGGCGTTGCGAGAAGGTGCCGCGTTCGCAATCCTGACCGGACAGGCGGATCTTGTGGCCTTCGAGGCAAAGCGCGCCGAAAGCGAGCGCTTCGGCCATCGCCCAGTCGAGGCCCTCGCCGGTGGCGATCATGTTGGCCCGGTTTTCCATGAAACGCTGGATCGTGCGGTGCGCGTTGAAGCCCGCCGGGATTTCCGAGAGCTTGCGGCCGATCTCCTTCAGCGTCTTCATCGGCACCGCGGTCTTGCCGCGGCGCTGTTCGTCGGCATTGTCGGCCGTGCGCAGGCCCGACCACTCGCCATCCAGCCAATCGGCCTTATTAGGCTTATAGCTCTGGCCGGCGTCGAACTCCTGCTCGAGATGCGCGCGCCAGTCGGCCTTCATCTTCTCGACTTCGCCTTCGGTGAGCAGTCCCTCGGCGACGAGGCGCGCCGCATAAAGCTGCAGCACGGTCTTGTGGCCGCGAATGACCTTGTACATCTTCGGCTGCGTGAAGGACGGCTCATCGCCTTCATTGTGGCCGTAGCGGCGATAGCAGAACATGTCGAGCACCACAGGCTTGTGGAACTTCATGCGGAATTCGGTCGCGATCTTGGCTGCGTAGACGACCGCTTCCGGATCGTCACCGTTGACGTGCAGGATCGGCGCTTCGATCATCTTGGCGACATCGGACGGATAGGGCGACGAGCGCGAAAAGGCCGGGTTCGTCGTGAAACCGATCTGATTGTTGATGATAACGTGCATGGTGCCGGCAACACGGTGGCCGCGCAGACCGGAAAGACCGAGGATTTCGGCAATGACGCCCTGACCGGCGAAAGCCGCATCGCCGTGGATCAGCAGCGGCAGAACCTTGGAGCGTTCGGAAAGCGGAATGATGTCGCCTTCCCACACCGTAGCGCTCATGTCCTGCTTGGCGCGCGCCTTGCCCATGACGACGGGATCGACGATTTCGAGATGCGACGGGTTTGCCGTCAGCGACACGTGTACCTTGTTGCCGTCGAATTCGCGGTCGGAGGATGCACCGAGATGATACTTGACGTCACCGGAGCCTTCGACTTCATCGGGTGCGTAGGAACCGCCCTTGAATTCGTGGAAGATGGCGCGGTGCGGCTTGCCCATGACCTGCGAGAGCACGTTGAGGCGGCCGCGATGGGCCATGCCGAACACGGCTTCCTTCAGGCCGAGATGACCGCCGCGCTTCAGGATCTGCTCCAGAGCCGGGATCAGCGATTCGCCGCCGTCGAGGCCGAAGCGCTTGGTGCCCTTGAACTTGACGTCGAGGAACTGTTCGTAGCCTTCGGCTTCGACGAGCTTGGCAAGGATCGCCTTCTTGCCTTCAGCGGTGAAGGCCACGCCCTTGTCGGGGCCTTCGATGCGCTCCTGGATCCAGGCTTTCTCTTCCGGGTTGGAAATATGCATGAATTCGACGCCGAGTGTCGAGCAATAGGTGCGCTCGAGGATCTCGATCATCTCGGGGATGGTCGCATATTCCAGGCCGAGCACGTTGTCGATGAAGATCTTGCGGTCGTAATCGGCTGATGTGAAGCCGTAATTCTCAGGCGACAGCTCGCGATAATCGTCGACGGCGGCGGCGATTCCGAGCGGATCGAGCTTGGCATGCAGGTGGCCGCGCATGCGGTAGGCGCGGATCATCATGATGGCGCGGACGGAATCGCGCGTCGCCTGCAGCACGTCGGTGCTGTCGGCAGGCTTGCCCTCGGCTTCGGCCTTGGCCTTCACCTTCGTCTCGATCGCCTTTTCGACGATGCCCCAGTCGCCGTCGAGCGCCGACACCAGATCGCCGCGAGGTGCCAGCGGCCAGTTCTTCCTGCGCCAGGATGCTCCCTTGGCCGCCTTCTTCACATCGGCAGGATCGTCTTCCAGCGCCTTGAAGAAGGTGCGCCATTGATCGTCGACCGACGCCGGATCCTCTTCGTAGCGCGCATAGAGCTGCTCGATATAGGCCGCGTTGGCGCCATCCAGAAACGAGGTGATCTGAAACTGCTCGTTGGCTTCTTGCCGTGCCATGGTGATATGCGGACGCTTCGGCCCGCCTCCTGACTTGATGATTTTGCCGGCTCATCGCCGGCTGCCGCATTCGATCGCCGCCTGTCCGCGGCGCATCTGCCGGTCTCGTTTGCGAACCGGGCGGAAGGCGCAGATGCCGTTCCTCCGCCCGGTCTATAGGTGGCTTCAGCCCTTCAGGACTTCAACCAGCGTCTTGCCCAACCGGGCCGGAGACGGCGACACCTTGATGCCTGCCGATTCCATCGCCGCGATCTTCGATTCCGCGTCACCCTTGCCGCCTGATACCACGGCGCCGGCATGGCCCATGGTACGGCCCTTCGGCGCCGTACGGCCGGCGATGAAGCCGGCCATCGGCTTCTTGCGGCCCTTCTTGGCTTCGTCCTTGAGGAACTGAGCCGCGTCTTCTTCAGCAGAGCCGCCGATTTCGCCGATCATGATGATCGAGGTCGTGGCTTCGTCGGCCAGGAACATCTCGAGCACGTCGATGAACTCGGTGCCCTTGACCGGGTCGCCGCCGATGCCGACGGCCGTCGTCTGGCCGAGACCTTCGTTGGAGGTCTGGAAGACGGCTTCATAGGTCAGCGTGCCCGAGCGGGACACGATGCCGACTGAGCCCTTGCGGAAGATCGAGCCCGGCATGATGCCGATCTTGCACTCTTCCGGCGTCATGATGCCCGGGCAGTTCGGCCCAAGCAGTCGCGACTTGGAGCGGTCGAGGCGAGCCTTGACGCGCACCATGTCCATGACCGGGATGCCTTCGGTGATGCAGGTGATGAACGGGATCTCGGCGTCGATCGCTTCGATGATCGCGTCGGCAGCGCCGGCCGGCGGAACGTAGATGACCGATGCGTTGGCGCCGGTCTTTTCCTTGCCTTCGGCGACGGTCGCGAAGATCGGCAGGCTTTCGCCCTTCGCGCCGGTCCAGGTTTCGCCGCCCTTCTTCGGGTGGATACCGCCGACCATCTGGGTGCCGTAGTAAGCGAGCGCCTGTTCGGTGTGGAACGTGCCGGTTTTGCCGGTCAGACCCTGAACGAGGACCTTGGTGTCTTTATTGACGAGAATAGACATTCTTTCCGATCCCTCAAAATTAGCCGTTGATCGCCGCGACGATCTTCTTGGCCGCATCGTCCAAGTCGTCAGCCGCCGTGATCGCGAGACCCGACTCGTTCAGGATCTTCTTGCCGAGCTCGACATTGGTGCCTTCAAGGCGCACGACGAGCGGAACCTTGAGGCCGACTTCCTTGACCGCGGCAATGACGCCCTCGGCGATGACGTCGCACTTCATGATGCCGCCGAAGATGTTGACGAGAATGCCTTCGACCTTGGGGTCTGCGGTGATGATCTTGAACGCCGCAGCGACCTTCTCCTTGCCGGCGCCGCCGCCGACGTCGCAGAAGTTGGCCGGCTCCTTGCCGTAGAGCTTGATGATGTCCATCGTCGCCATGGCGAGGCCCGCGCCGTTGACCATGCAGCCGATATTGCCGTCGAGCGCAACATAGGCGAGGTCCCACTTGGAAGCCTCGATTTCCTTGGCGTCTTCTTCGGTCTCGTCGCGCAGCGCCCGGACGTCGTCGTGACGGAAGAGCGCATTGCCGTCGAACGACATCTTGGCGTCGAGGACGCGCAGATGGCCATTCTTCATGACGATCAGCGGGTTGATTTCGAGAAGGGACATGTCCTTCTCGTTGAAGGCCTTGTAGAGCAGCGGGAAGAGCGACTTGGCGTCTTCTGCGGCAGCGCCTTCGAGCTTGAGAGCGGCGGAGATCTTGGCGACGTCGGCAGCCGTCACGCCGGCTTCTGGATCGATGGCGATGGTCTGGATCTTCTCGGGCGTATCGTGGGCGACAGCTTCGATGTCCATGCCGCCTTCGGTGGAGACGACGAAGGCGACCTTACCGACCGAGCGGTCGACCAGCAGCGAGCAGTAGAGTTCGCGTTCGATGTCGGCGCCGTCTTCGATATAAAGGCGATTGACCTGCTTGCCGGCTACGCCGGTCTGCGCAGTCACCAGCGTGTTGCCGAGCATCTCCTTGACGTTGGCAACGACGTCTTCGATCGACTTGGCGAGACGTACGCCGCCTTTGGCTTCCGGCGACAGTTCCTTGAACTTGCCCTTGCCGCGGCCGCCCGCATGGATCTGGCTCTTGACCACGTAAAGCGGGCCGGGAAGCGACTTGGCGGCCGCCTCGGCCTCTTCAACCTTGAGAATTGCCACACCCTCGGCAACCGGTGCGCCATAGCCCTTCAGCAGAGCCTTGGCCTGATATTCATGAATGTTCATGGGTCTATCCCTGTTTCGATTACTTCAGCGCCGATTACTTCAGGGCAGGCGCGATGTTGATGCAGGCTTCGCAAAGACCGGCGACGGCGCCGACCGACTTGTCGAAGGCTTCCTTCTCGGACTTGTTGAGGTCGATCTCGATGACGCGCTCGACGCCGCCGGCGCCGATGACGGTGGGAACGCCGACATACATATCCTTGACGCCGTACTGGCCGGTCAGATGGGCCGCGCAAGGCAGGACGCGCTTCTTGTCCTTGAGGTAGGATTCGGCCATTTCGATCGCCGAGGCAGCCGGCGCATAATAGGCCGAACCGGTCTTCAGCAGGCCGACGATCTCGGCGCCGCCGTCACGGGTGCGCTGGATGATCTCTTCGAGGCGCTCCTTGGTGACCCAGCCCATGGTGACGAGGTCGGTGAGCGGAATGCCGCCGACCGTCGAGTAGCGGGCGAGCGGCACCATCGTGTCGCCGTGGCCACCGAGTACGAAGGCCGTCACGTCCTGAACGGAGACGTTGAATTCCTTGGCGAGGAAGAGACGGAAGCGCGAGGAGTCGAGAACGCCGGCCATGCCGACGACCTTGTTGGCCGGAAGGCCGGAAAACTTCTGCAGCGCCCAGACCATGGCGTCGAGCGGATTGGTGATGCAGATGACGAAGGCGTTCGGGGCATACTTCTTGATACCGGCGCCGACCTGCTCCATGACCTTGAGGTTGATGCCGAGAAGGTCGTCGCGGCTCATGCCCGGCTTGCGCGGGACGCCGGCGGTGACGATGCAGACGTCGGCGCCTTCGATCGCCGAATAGTCGCTGGCGCCGGTCAGATTGGCGTCGAAGCCTTCGACCGGAGAGGACTGTGCGATGTCGAGGCCCTTGCCCTGGGGGATGCCGTCGGCGATGTCGAAGAGGACGATGTCGCCCAGCTCCTTCAGGCCGGCGAGATGCGCCAGCGTGCCACCAATCATGCCAGAACCAATGAGTGCGATCTTGTTACGCGCCATTTCGCTGTTTCCTTTGCGATCAAATTCGTCGAACGACGCTTGAAGGCACCGCCCAATGACGCACCCGCATAGACCCAAAGGCTAAAAATGGCAATCCATTAATTTTGATGCAGCATTTTCAATCGTTTAGATAGTAAAATTCTTACGTAAACGTAAGACATTTTGTCACTGCATCGTTACTCTGCGGCGCGTTTCTCATGGTGCAGCGCAAGATATTCCGCGCTCCGCATCTCAAACAGGCGCGAGGCCGTGCGATCGAATTCAAAGCCCTCGGTGCCCCGCCGATGGACGAGCAGGTTCTCCGGCAATGCCGCCGCGGATATGTAAAGCCGCACGGCATGATCGTAGAGCGTATCGACCAGAATGATGAAACGCTTGATCTGGTTCCGCTTCTCCGGCCCGAGCAAGGGAACGTGATCGAGGAAGACCATATCGAAGCGTTCGGCGATGGCCAGGAAATCGGCCGCTCCATGCGGCTTCTCGCAAAGATCGGCGAAGGAGAACCGGGCCATCCGGTCGGCGGCAAGCGGCACGTGGATGGATCGCCCCTTCATCGGGATGTCGAGCGGCTGCGCCTTGCGCCCATGCAGCGCCTGCGTCCAGGATGCCTCCATCGCCATGTCGTTATGTTCGTTGATCGGAACGAGATAGACCGGCTGGCTGTTCAGCTTCTCCATCCGGTAATCGGTCGGCGAATCCAGGGTGACGACATCGACATGCTGTTTCAGCAGAGCGAGGAAGGGCAGGAACAGGCCGCGATTGAGCCCATCCTTGTAGAGATTGTCCGGTTCGACATTCGAGGTCGCGATCAGCACGCATCCCCGCGAAAAGAGCTCGGAAAACAGCCGCGACAGGATCATTGCATCGGCAATGTCGGTGACGGTGAACTCATCGAAGCAGAGCAATTCCGCTTCCTCGTAAAGCGCTGCGGCCACCGGCGGCATCGGATCGGCCTGCTTCGTCTCACCGTTCTTGAGCTTCTGCCGGTGGGCGGCGATGCGATTGTGCACATCCGCCATGAATTCGTGGAAATGCGCCCGGCGCTTCTTCTTGCACGGCGCCATCGAGAAGAACATGTCCATCAGCATCGTCTTGCCGCGTCCGACACTGCCGTGGATATAGAGCCCCTTGATGCCGCCTGCGGCTTTCTTCTTCGAGGCGAACAGCCAGCCCAGCGCGCTCGATTTCGCCGCCGGTCGTTGCTGTTTCAATCCAGCGAGCACCCGATCCAGGCTTTTGGCCACATCCATCTGGGCGGAATCGACCTGCAAAGCACCGGAAAGCGTCAGCGATTTAAGCTGTTCGCAGACGCTGAGCGCATAATCTGGCATTGGCTGCATAAGGGCATGTCCGCCTGTCGGTCATCGGTGGGGCGCCGCCGGATCGTTTACCGCGCCGGTTTGATTACCGCGCCGGTTAATTACCGGCTGAGGCTGATCGGCTGACCGGTATTCGTCTGGCCCTGGAAGCGATTGTCGGCCGTCTTGTAGACACTGCCGATCTGGTTGCCCGAACGATCCTTGAGCAGCACCTGCTTGCCCGCGACCTCCCAGGAGCCCATCGCCGTCAGCTCGCCGACGCAGCCGCGCGTGCCGCCACGCGAGCCGCTGCCGAGATTGGTGAGCGTCAGGAACATGTCACAGCTGCCGTTGACGCGCCAGCTTCCGACCATCGATTCCTTGGTGACGTCGAGCGCATTCGCAGCCATGGCGCCGGACTGTGCCCCAGGCATCGGTGCCGTCGCCGTCGGCGCGGCCGGAAACTGCGAGCTGCCGGTCGGCGGCGGAAGCTGGCCGCCCTGGACGGAGGGGACAGGCTGCGCCGTCAACGGCGCCGGCCCGGCGTTCGAGTTGGAGCTGTAATCATATGCCGTACGCTGACAACCGGCTAGCGCGAGAGCCACCACCAGACCTGTCATCGCATATCGCAACTGCATCATCATACTCCTGAATTCGGCTATCGCCGCAAAGAACGGGCGTGAGACAAGTTCGATTATCGTAATTCGCTTTGGTTAATCAAGTCGGGTTGCAGAAATTGCCCGTGACAACACCTAACCGAAAAACGATACAGTTCAACTGCCCTGCCGCAAAACTTCCTGCACATAGAATTTGTCAGCAAGGTGTTGCGCACGCTCATCTCTGCCAGGATTTCTGCCAAACTTCCGCAATGTCTCGGAATAGTGCTCGAACGAACTGCGCAGGAATAGCCACACCGGCTTCGCCGCGGTCTTGAAAATGTTGCCGCATAAGCCCGACATAATTTGCCGCAACCTTCCCGGCACCATGATGATCGGGAGACGGAAAGCGCCAGGCGCGGTTGCCGCTTTCGATCGCCAAACGGATGCGTGATTTCCGCGACGGCTCCGGGATCGAAGCCGTCCAGTCGAGTGGCATGCATACCAATCAGACCCGGCGCTCGACCATCATCTTCTTGATTTCGGCGATTGCCTTGGCCGGGTTGAGGCCCTTCGGGCAAGTCTGCGCGCAGTTCATGATCGTGTGGCAGCGGTAGAGGCGGAATGGATCCTCGAGGTTGTCGAGACGTTCGCCCGTCGCCTCGTCTCTGGAATCGATCAGCCAGCGATAGGCCTGCAGCAGAACGGCCGGACCGAGATAACGGTCGCCGTTCCACCAGTAGCTCGGACAGGAGGTCGAGCAGCAGGCGCAGAGGATGCATTCATAAAGACCGTCGAGCTTCTGCCGGTCCTCATGGCTTTGCTTCCATTCCTTGGCCGGCGTCGGCGACACCGTCTTCAGCCAGGGCTCGATTGAGCGATGCTGGGCGTAGAAGTTGCTGAGATCGGGCACCAGATCCTTGACGACAGGCAGATGCGGCAGCGGATAGATCTTCACCGCGCCCGTGATATCGTCGAGGCCCTTGGTGCAGGCAAGCGTGTTGGTGCCGTCGATGTTCATCGCGCAGGAACCGCAGATCCCTTCGCGACAGGAGCGGCGCAGCGTCAGCGTCGGGTCGATCTTGTTCTTGATGTAGAGCAAACCGTCGAGCACCATCGGGCCGCAATCGTCGACATCGATGTAGAAGGTGTCGATCGACGGATTCTGGCCGTCGTCCGGGCTCCAGCGGTAGACGCGGAATTCGCGCGTGTTGGTCGCACCGGCCGGCTTCGGCCAGACCTTGCCTTCGCGCATCTGGGAATTTTTGGGGAGAGCGAGTTCAACCATGCCAGGTTCCTCTTGATATCAGTAGACGCGCGCCTTCGGCTCGATCTTGTGCGGATCGATGCCTTCGGCGATCAGCTCGGTGTGAACAGGCCGGTAGTCGAGTTTCACCTCACCTGCCTCGCTCACCCAGGCGAGCGTATGCTTGCGCCAGTTGACGTCGTCGCGGCCGGAGAATGCGCCCTCGGTGTAATCCTCGCGGGCGTGCGAACCGCGGCTCTCCTTGCGGGCCTCGGCGCCGTAGATCGTCGTGATGGCGTTTGCCATCAGGTTCTGCAGCTCGAGCGTTTCCACGAGATCGGAGTTCCAGACCATCGACCGGTCGGTGACCTTGATGTCCTTCATTTCGCCCCAGATCGCCGAAATACGCTGGCAACCGGATTCCAGCGATTCCTGCGTGCGGAAGACGGCGGCGTCTTCCTGCATAGCGCGCTGCATCTTCTCGCGCAGCACAGCCGTCGGCGTGCCGCCGCTGGCGTGACGCAGGCCGTCGAAGCGGTCCATGATCTTGTCGCAGGCGGCCACGTTGAGATGCGGGATCGGCTCCGCGCGGTCGATCACCTCGCCGGCGCGGATCGCGGCGGCGCGGCCGAAGACCACGAGGTCGATCAGCGAGTTGGAGCCGAGGCGGTTGGCGCCGTGCACGGAGGCACAGCCGGCTTCACCCACAGCCATCAGGCCGGGGATGATCCGCTCCGGATTGGCGGCGTCGGCGTTCAGCACTTCGCCCCAGTAATTGGTGGGAATGCCGCCCATATTGTAATGCACGGTCGGCAGAACCGGGATCGGTTCGCGCGTGACGTCGACGCCAGCAAAAATCTTGGCGCTCTCGGAAATCCCCGGCAGGCGCTCATGCAGAACCGCCGGATCGAGATGGTCGAGATGCAGGAAGATGTGGTCCTTGTTCCTGCCGACGCCGCGGCCTTCGCGGATCTCCAGCGTCATGCAGCGCGAGACGACATCGCGCGAGGCAAGATCCTTGGCCGAAGGTGCATAACGCTCCATGAAGCGCTCACCCTCGGAGTTGACGAGGTAACCGCCTTCGCCGCGCGCACCTTCGGTGATCAGACAGCCCGAACCGTAGATGCCGGTCGGGTGGAACTGCACGAATTCCATGTCCTGAAGCGGCAGGCCGGCGCGTGCCACCATGCCGCCGCCGTCACCGGTGCAGGTATGGGCCGAGGTGGCCGAGAAATAGGCGCGGCCGTAGCCGCCGGTCGCCAGCACCACCATCTTTGCAGCGAAGCGATGGATCGTACCGTCATCGAGGCACCAGGCGACGACACCGGTGCAGCGGCTGCCGTCCTCAGACATGATCAGATCGAGCGCGAAATATTCGATGAAGAATTCGGCGTTGTTGCGCAGTGACTGGCCGTAGAGCGTATGCAGGATGGCATGGCCGGTACGGTCGGCAACGGCGCAGGTGCGCTGCACCGGCGGACCCTCGCCGTAATTCTGCATGTGGCCGCCGAACGGGCGCTGGTAGATCTTGCCCTCCTCGTTGCGCGAGAACGGCACGCCGTAATGCTCGAGCTCATAGACCGCCTTCGGCGCTTCCATGGTGAGATACTGCATGGCGTCAACGTCGCCGAGCCAGTCGGAACCCTTGACGGTGTCATAGAGATGCCACTGCCAGCTGTCCGGCGTCATGTTGCGCAGCGAGGCGGCGATGCCGCCCTGGGCCGCAACCGTATGCGAGCGGGTCGGGAACACCTTGGTGATGCAGGCGGTGCGGAAACCCTGCTCGGCCATGCCGAGCGTCGCGCGCAAGCCCGCGCCGCCGGCGCCGACGACGATCACGTCATAGGAGTGGTCGACATATTTGTAGGCCTTGCCGTTCTGGGCGGGTGAAGTCGGTGCCATGTCGAGCTTATCCTACGAATGCGATTTTCAGAATGGCGAAGAGACAGAGGCTGGCGATCACGATCGCAAAGAACGTGTTCAGCATCAGCAGAGCGATCTTGCCGAATTCGGCATGCACATAATCCTCGATGATCACCTGCATGCCGAGCTTCATATGGATGACGCCCGAGATCACCATCAATCCCATGACCACGGCGACAAAGGGGTTCGACAGGGCGCGAACCACATCCGCATAGGGCGCGCCGGCATAGGTGATCATGAAGATGACGAAGAAGAGGATCAACGGAATATTGGAGACGGCGGTCAGCCGCTGACGCCAGAAGTGACTTGTGCCTTCCTTGGCGGAGCCGAGCCCGCGAACCTTGCCGAGGGGGGTGCGCATATCCATGAGAGGACCTTCAGAAGCGAATGAGGAAGCCGATCGCCCAGACCAGCACGGTCAGACAGAGCGATCCGATGACGTTGGCGATGGCGAGCTTGGTCGAGACTTCCTTCTCGAAGCCGTGGCCGAGGTCCCACATGAGGTGGCGGAAACCGCCGAGCATGTGGTGCAGCAGTGCCCAGGTGTAGCCGAGCAGTACGAGCTTGCCGAGAAGGCTGCCGAGCACCCAGTTGGCCCAGTCGTAAGAGCTCTGGCCACTTGCCACCGCAATCAGCCACCAGGCGACGAGCAGCGTGCCGACGTAGAGCGCACCACCGGTGATGCGGTGGACGATCGACATGACCATGGTGGGAATAAGTTTATAGACTTGCAAATGCGGCGACAGGGGCCGGTTATTTGTCACGTTCGCCATCAGAACCTCGCGGCGGCTTCTATGCGCTCCCGGATTTCGGAGCATGCTCAGTCAACCACACGAATGACAAAATTCTCTGTGTGCGTTGCATCAATTGCGACGTTTACTCACCGGAAAGCCCGACGACAAGCACAATCGCTGTCAGCTTTTAATTTAATCGATTCGGGTTACCGCGAAGTTTGCGGGCGGGAGCAATTCCAGAAAAGCTGCGAAGAGATTTTCCGCCCGGAATTGCGTAAGAACAAAAGGTTAGAGCGGTTCTGCGCTTCGGCGAAAAGCTGAACCGCGCCCACGAAACTGGTCTTTTCGGCTCAATATTTATGCCGTTCTTCCCAGCCGCATGGACAAGCCACGGCTTTTGGCGCAATCTGGGCATTAACGATTTGTTAACGATCGGGAATTCCGGAGGCTGGCATCCATGTTTCGCAGTCTGTCTGCAGTCGCCCTGCTTGCGCTCGCCGCGCTTGTCGCCTTGCCTGCCGCCGCCGGCGAGCGCCGTTTCGATCATCGCTTCGGCGATCATCGTTTCCTTGGCCACCGCCACGCCTTGCACAACGGCTTGCTTCTCGGACAACGTCTCGGCTGGCGCGATCGCGGCATCCGTTTCGACAATGCCTATATTCGCCGACACGACAGGGGGCGGATGCCGTTCCTGAAACAGTTTTCGTCCCCCGCGACAAATCGTGTCGCCCGCAGCAGCCTGGTCATCTTCGCGCCCCAGCCGCCGGGTGCCGACAGCGGCGACACTTATGCCGGCTCCTATGCCTATCACATCGATGGCGGGACTTATGTCGGCGGCAGTGGCTACGGGTATTATCCGGCCGCACGGCTCGCGCCCCAGGCGCCAAAAGCGAAGGTCATCGACGTCGCCGTCCAGGACGATCCCTGCAGCTACGAGGCCAATGTCTGCGTGATCCGGCCTTAAGATCTTAAGCCGAAGCGCCAGACCGTCGTCTTCTTGATTTCGCTGTCCTCAAGCGCCCGCGTCACCGGTACCTGATAGGCCGCACAGAATTCCAGTTGTTCCCGTGGCAGATAGCTTCTCCCGGGATCGCCGACCAGAACCAATATGCCTTGCCCCGTCAGCCTCGTCAGCCAGGGAACGAGCGCTTCGGCGAAGGCACGGTCATAGAAGACGTCGCCGGCAAGCACGATATCGGCGTCGATATCCTGTCCGATCAGGTCGGCGCCGGTAAATCCGAGAAGAATGCCGTTGGCCTTGGCGTTCAGCCGGATCGCCGTCTCCGCCCAGGGATCGATATCGGCGGCCGTCACCTCACGCGCACCGGCCATCATCGCGGCAATGCCGACGAGGCCGGAGCCGCTGGCAAAATCCAGCACACGCTTGCCGCGCACCATCTCCGGGTGATCGAGGATGTAGCGCGCCAGTCCCTGCCCGCCCGCCCAGGCAAAAGCCCAGAAAGGCGGCGGCAGGCCGATCGCTTCCAGCTCCTCCTCCGTCTTCAGCCAGAGCTCATGCGCCTCGCTGGCAAGATGCAGCGAAATCTCCGGCACATGTGGCGGCGCCATCAGACTGGTATTGGCGCGGATGAAGGCTTCCGGATCGGTTTTCAACGCGGCGGATTGTCGAGCCCGCCCATGCGGCAGACTTCGGCCCATTCGTCATCGGTCACCGGCTGCACGGAAAGGCGCATGGAGGTGACGAGCGACATCTTGGCGAGCTTCGGGTTCGCCTTGACGTCCTTCAACGTCACCGGCTTCGGCATGTCCATGACGGCGCGGATATCGACGCAATCCCACTTCGGGTCGCCCTTGGCGGTGGAGTCGGGATGCGACAGCGCTGCGACTTCGACGATGCCGACGATCTCCAGCCCGTCATTAGAATGGTAGAAGAACCCTTTGTCGCCGATCTGCATCGCCCGCATGTTGTTGCGCGCCAGATAGTTGCGCACGCCGGTCCATTCCGTGCCCTTTTCGCCTGCGGCCTTTTGCTGCTCCCAGGACCAGGAGGCAGGTTCGGATTTATAGAGCCAATGCGCCATGCTCACGCCTCCGGCTTGTTGAAGACCCAGTTGAAGGGCTTGATATCGACGCTTTCGAACAAACCGGCCATGGCGTAAGGATCGGCATCGGCGAGCGCCTTTGCCTCTTGTGCCGTCTCCGCCTTGACAAGCACCAGACTGCCGCAGGCTTTGCCCTCGTCGTCAAGGAAAGGGCCGGCCATGGAGAGCTTGCCTTCGGCATTGAGCTTGTCGAGATAGGCAAGATGCGTCGGCCGCGTTTCTATGCGGACGTTCAGATGTCCCGGCTTGTCCTTGCAGAGCAGGGCGAAAAGCATGTCTATTCTCCTATTCGGTGGTGATTGGACGCGTCATCAACTGCTCGATGGCGTCCGATATATCGAGCCTGCCGTCGATGATGGCGGAAACGGCATCGGTGATCGGCATGCTGATCGAAAGCTCCGCGGCAAGCCGGGAGGCGACGGAAGCGGCAAACGCACCCTCCACCAGCGCGCCGTGCGCGGGATCGGTCTTTTCGCCGCGCCCGAGCGCAATGCCGAAACGCAGGTTCCGCGATTGATGGCTCGTCGCCGTCAGCACCAGATCGCCGAGACCGGAAAGTCCGCGCACCGTATCGGCCTGACCGCCTTTGGCCACGATGAAACGCGACATTTCCGCGAGACCACGGGCAATCAACGCCGCACGGGCGGATTCACCGATGCCGCGGCCTTCGACGATGCCGCAGGCGATCGCCAGTACATTCTTGAGCGCGCCGCCGAGCTGCACGCCGATGCGATCGGTGGAGGCATAGAGTCGGAAGGTCCGCCCGGAGATCGCCTGAGCGAGCCGCTCGGCCGTCTCCATGTCATCAGCCGCGATCGCCATCGCCGTCGGCAGTCCTTTGGCGATATCGGCGGCAAATCCCGGACCGGAGAGAACCGCAACCGGATGGTCCGGCAGTTCCCGCTCCAGCATGTCGGTCAAAAGATTGCCCGTCGTCCGCTCGATGCCCTTGGCGCAGGTGACGACAACGGCATCCTTCGACATATAGGGACCATATTGCCGCGCCGCATCGGCCTGCGCCTGCGAGGGCATCGCAAAAAGCACGATCGAGGCGTCGGCGACCGCCTCCGCCTCGGCGGAGAATTCGAGCGATTCCGGCAGGACAATGCCGGGCAGCACGGCATCATGCAGCCGTTCGCTCTTCAGATCGGCCATCAGCGATGGCTTGCGTCCGACGAGCGTCACGGCGCTGCGGCCGGCAAGGGCGATGACGGCGGCAAGTGCCGTCCCGAAAGCGCCCGATCCGATGACGACGATCTTTTCGCTCATGCCTTGGCTCCTCTCTTGCCAAAGCCGATCAGCGTTTCGGCATTGGCATCGAGCGGCCAGCGCGAACGCGGCTGCACGTCGAGTGTATCAGGCGCTACGCCCGTCGCCATGCGCTCGAGCCCCGCCCAGGCGATCATCACGGCATTGTCGGTGCAGAGGCTGAGCGGCGGCGCAATGAAGCGGAAGCCGTTCTTGTCGCAGAGCGCCTGCAGCGTCGCGCGCAGTTCGAGATTGGCGGCGACACCCCCCGCAACGACCAGCGCCGGCTTCTCGCCGGTCGTCGGGAACTCCCTCTTGAACCGCTGCAGGCCGCGGCCGATGCGGTCCTTCAGCGTGCGCGAAACCGCCCGCTGGAACGAGGCGCAAATATCAGCCACGTCCTGATCGCTGAGCGGCGCGATATCCTGCGCCGCCTGTCGCACCGCCGTCTTCAGACCGGAAAAGGAGAAATCGAGCCGCGCCTCGCCGACGAGCGGGCGCGGAAAATCGAAGCGATCGGCATTGCCGTCGCGCGCCATCCGCTCCACCGCCGGACCGCCGGGATAAGGCAGGCCGAGCAGCTTTGCCGTCTTGTCGAAAGCTTCGCCGAGCGCATCGTCGATCGTCGTGCCCCAACGTTCATACTGTCCGACACCGCGCACCAGGATCAGCTGGGTATGGCCGCCGGAGACCAGCAGCACCAGATAGGGAAAGGAGAGCCCGTCGGTCAGCCGCGCCGTCAGCGCATGGCCCTCGAGATGGTTGACCGCGTAGAGCGGTTTGCCGGCGCCCCTGGCGATCGCCTTGCCGGTCATCAATCCCACAAGCAGTCCGCCGATCAGGCCCGGCCCTGAAGTGGCGGCGATGGCGTCGACATCATCAAGCGACACATTGGCGCGCTTCAACGCCTGCTCGATCAGCTCGTCCAGCGCCTCGACATGGGCGCGCGCGGCGATCTCCGGCACCACGCCGCCATAGGCGCTGTGCTCATCGAGCTGGGAAAGCACGACATCCGACAGGACGTTGCAATGCCCCTCCGCATCGCGCTCGACGACGGCTGCGGCGGTCTCGTCGCAGCTTGTTTCGATGCCGAGGATGCGCAGAAAGGGAACCATGTGGCCTGTTCATTCATTGCGATGGAACGGAAACCCGTTTACGAGAATTCCGGTAACAACGGAACAGAGCGGATGCAAACAAAACCTTTCCGGATCGGCACGCGGGGCAGCCCGCTGGCGCTTGCCCAGGCGCATGAGGCCCGCGACAGGCTGATGGCGGCGCACAACCTGCCTGAAGAGATGTTCGAGATCGTCGTGCTGACCACCAGGGGCGACCGCATCACCGATCGGTCGCTGGCCGAGATCGGCGGCAAGGGTCTCTTCACCGAGGAGCTCGAACAGAAGCTTGTGTCAGGCGAGCTGGATTTTGCCGTGCACTCCGCCAAGGACATTCCGACGCATCTGCCGGACGGCCTTCACCTGTCTGCCTATCTGCCGCGCGAGGATATCCGCGACGCCGTCGTCGGCCGCACCGCGCGCAAGCTCATTGACCTGCCGCATGGCGCCACCGTCGGCTCTTCGTCGCTGCGCCGCCAGGCGCTGATCCGCCGCATGCGGCCCGACATCAACGTCATCACCTTCCGCGGCTCGGTCGAAACCCGCCTGCGCAAGCTCGATGAGGGTCAGGTTGACGCGACCCTGCTGGCGCTGGCCGGCCTGAAACGCCTCGGCAAGGTCGAGGTGATCACCGATGTCCTCGACCCCGACACCTTCCCGCCGGCGCCGGCGCAGGGGGCGATCTGCATCGAAAGCCGCGTCGGCGACACAAAAATCGATGACCTGCTGGCGGCGGTCAACGATGCCACGACCTTCGACTCCGTCTCTTGCGAGCGCGCCTTCCTCGCTGCTCTCGACGGCTCCTGCCGCACACCGATCGCCGGCTATGCCGTCTGCGAGGGCGACCTGATTCGATTCTCCGGCCTGATCCTCACGCCCGACGGCCGCAGCCAGCATGCGGTGACGACCGACGGCCACCGCCGCGATGCGGCCGCACTCGGCACCCGCGCCGGCCAGGACGTGCGCGCAAGAGCCGGCAGTACCTTCTTCGACGACTGGCACTGAAGCGGCCATGCGTGTGCTCGTCACCCGCCCCGCGCATTCAGCGACAAGAACAGCACAACGTCTGCGCGATATGGGCCACGAGCCGCTGCTGCTGCCGCTGCGCCGGCCACGGCACGACAGTGCCGCAGCTGCAGGCGCACTCGAAGCCACCAGCGGCGCGATCGCGGTGACCAGCGCCGAAGCCGTCAGGGTCGTGTCCGCGCTCGGCGAGAAACTTCGTCCGCATCTTCTCCGTCCGCTGTTTGCGGTCGGCGAGATGACCGCGCAAGAGGCGCGCCGTCTCGGTTTCCGCTCGGTCGCCGCGTCCGCAGGCAACGGCCGCGATCTCGCCGATCTCGTCGCCGCACAGACAACAGAAGAGTTACTCTACCTCGCCGGCATGCCGCGCGCCGAAACGTTCGAAACAAGATTGCGCCAACTCGGGATCTGCTTTTCGGTCGCCGAATGCTATCGCATGACGCCGGTTGCTCCGAGCCCGACTGAGATCGAAGCTCTCTTTTCCGGCGGCCGCCCTGACGCCGTTCTCTTCTATTCCCGGCAGACGGTGGAAGATTTTTTTCACTTGGCGGAGCTGCGATCAGCCCTGTCGGAACACCGCGAAATCCGCCTTCTCTGCCTGAGCGAAGCAGTGGCGCAGGCCATTCCGATGTCCCTGAAAAAAACCGTGGCGATTTCGTCCATGCCGGATGAGCAAAGTCTTTTGTCGCTGCTTTGAATGCTTTAGCCGCCCAAATTTGATCTAACCTCTTCCCTTAATTGGCATCACTGTCTAGTTTCGTTGCAATGCAGGATAAAGAGGACCTCATGGTATCGGGAAACCCGCCACGCCATTCGAAGAGCGCCGATGAGCCGGTCACGATCGACCTCGATGCGCAGGACTTCGCCTCCGAAGCCGATACCGAAAAGCCGGTGAACAATGATTCCGGCGACGCCGATAGCCCCCCTGCGGATCTCGGTCCGCCGCCCGAAACCGAAGCGGCGTCGCAGCCTGAACCTGAAAACAAGCCCGAATCGGAGCCGGAGGAGGAAGAGGAGACGCCGGCAGCCGCCGAACCGTCCTCCACGCCCCCTGCCGAACAGCCCGCTCCGCGGGGCGCCAGCACCTCCGGTCTTATCGCCGCCGGCATTTTCGGCGGCCTCGTGGCGCTGCTTGGTGCAGGCGTCATTCAATATGCCGGTTACCTCCCCGGTTCCTCCGCACCTGAGACCTCCTCGCCCGAGATCGCCGATCTCTCCGGCGAGATCGACGGCTTGAAACAGACCGTCGCCAACCTTGCCGCCAATCCCGCAGGCGCGGGCGACGGCGCGCTTGAGACGCGGGTCGCCGCGTTGGAAACGGCTGCGAAGAACCCCGCGGCGGCGCCGTCGGCCGATCCTGCAAATGTCGAGGCGCTCAACCAGAAGATTGCAGAGCTGAGCAGTCAGGTCGACCAGTTGCGCTCGACACTTGCGCAGTCCTCCGACCAGCAGACGAGCAGCGCCGCCGATATCGACAAGCGCCTCGCCGAGGCCGAAAAGAAACTCAACGAGCCGCGCGAGGATGTTGCCGTCGCGCGGGCGATCGCGGCAGCCGCCCTGAAGGCAGCGATCGATCGTGGCGGGCCGTTCCTGGCCGAACTCGACACCTTCGCCGGCGTCGCGCCCGACGATCCTGCCGTCACCGACCTGCGTGGCTTTGCCGAGACAGGCGTTCCCTCGCGCGCCGAACTGATGCGCCAGGTTCCCGACGTTGCGACCACAATCGTCGAAACCGTCAACCAGCCGGACCCGAACCAGAGCTGGTCGGACCGGCTGATGGCGAGCGCGAAATCGCTGGTCAAGGTCCGTCCGGTCGGCAATATCGAAGGTGAGAGCGTCGAAGCGATCGCCGCCCGCCTGGAGGACAAGGTGAAGAACGGCGATCTGCCCGGCGCTTCCGCCGAATGGAACGCTCTACCGGCCCCCGGCAAGCAGGCGTCCGCCGCCTTCAAACAGTCTCTGGAGGCGCGCATCCGTGTCGAGGAGCTGGTTGGCGGGGCGCTGTCGAAAGCGGTTTCCGGCACAGGCAAGGAAGGATAAGACCATGCTGATCCGTCTTGTCGTCTTCGCCCTCTTCGTGTTGGCTCTCGCCTACGGCTTCTCCTGGTTCGCCGATCGTCCCGGCGACATCTCGCTGATCTGGGAGGGCCAGATCTACCAGACCAAGCTGATCGTCGCCGTCAGCGCGATCATCGCCCTCATCGCCGCCGTGATGATCGCCTGGTGGTTCGTTCGCCTGGTCTGGACTTCGCCGCATTCGGTGACCCGCTATTTCCGTGCCCGCAAGCGCGACCGCGGCTATCAGGCGCTGTCGACCGGCCTGATCGCCGCCGGCGCAGGCAATGCATTACTTGCCCGCAAGATGGCCGCTCGCTCGCGCGGCCTCATCCGCGCCGATCAGGAGCCGCTAATCAACCTGCTCGAGGCTCAGGCCGCGCTGATCGAAGGCCGCCATGACGAAGCGCGCGCCAAATTCGAGGCCATGGCCAATGACCCGGAAACACGGGAGCTTGGCCTGCGCGGCCTCTATCTCGAAGCCCGCCGCCTCGGAGCCAACGAGGCCGCCCGCCAATATGCCGAAAAGGCCGCCGACAATGCCCCTTATCTGCCCTGGGCCGCCCAGGCGACTCTCGAATATCGCAGCCAAGCCGGCCGTTGGGACGATGCGATCCGTCTGCTCGAGCAACAGAAGGCCGCCCGCGTCGTCGAAAAACCCGAGGCCAACCGCCTGCACGCCGTGCTCCTGACGGCACGCGCCGCCGAGAAGCTGGAAGGCAACCCGGCCGGCGCCCGCGACGACGCCCTGCAGGCGCTGAAGTTCGCCGCCGATTTCGTTCCGGCCGCTCTCATTGCCGCAAAGGCACTGTTCCGCGAAGGCGGTCTGCGCAAGGCCGCTTCGATCCTCGAACAGGTGTGGAAATCGGCGCCTCATCCCGAGATTGGCCAGACCTATGTCAGAGCCCGCAGCGGCGATTCCAAGCTCGACCGGCTGAAGCGCGCCGAGCGGCTGGAAACGATGCGCCCGAACAATGTCGAATCTCTTCTCATCGTCGCCCAGGCGGCGCTCGACGCGCAGGAATTCGCCAAGGCGCGCGCCAAGGCGGAAGCGGCGGCGCGTATTGAGCCGCGTGAAGCCGCCTTCCTGCTGCTCGCCGACATCGAGGAAGCCGAGTCCGGCGACCAGGGCCGCGTGCGCCACTGGCTGGCCCAGGCACTGAAAGCCCCGCGCGATCCCGCCTGGGTGGCGGATGGTTTCGTCTCCGACAAATGGCTGCCGGTGTCGCCGGTCACGGGTCGTCTCGACGCCTTCGAATGGAAGGCGCCCTTCGGTCAGATCGAGGGGCCGCTTGAAGACGGGTCGGCGCCCGCCTCGATCGAAAACGCCCTGAAGACCCTGCCGCCGCTGCGTGACGTCAAGCCGGAAAGCCCGGTCAACGATCACCGCATCATTGAGCTGGAGCGCGCCGCGACGATCGCCGAGGCCGTGCGCCCCGCGCCGGCGCCGGCAAAGCCGAAACCCGTCGAACCGGCCGCCGGCGACAAAGCGCCGGTACCGAACGAAGCAAAGCCTTTCTTTGGCGGACTGCCGGACGATCCCGGCGTTCGCGATTCCAGGGCGGAACCGGAACCCAAGACCCGGCTTCGCCTTTTCTGAAATGGAACGAAAACCGCATGTTCGAACGCTTTCAGGCATTCTTTCAGAAGCTCACCGCCGACCGCCCGAAGAAAGGCTTTGCTCCCGATGACCCGCGCATCGCAGTGGCAGCGCTGTGCATGCAGGTCATGGAGGCCGACGGTCAGATCAAGGCCAGTGAAAAGAAGCGGCTGCGCAAGCTCTTGAAGGAGCAGTATTCGCTCGACAGCAAGCAGCTCGATGCTTTGATGGCCGCCGGCCTCGAAGCCGAAAGCTCCGCCGTCGACTACTATCGCTTCACCGCCGACCTGAAACGCCATCTCGATACCGAGCAACGGCTGGAGCTGATCGGCATTCTCTGGGACATCGTTTACGCCGATGGCGAGCGCAGCGAGATGGAAGACCATGTCATCTGGCGTATCGCCGATCTGCTCGGGGTCTCCTCACGCGAACGCATCCAGAAGCGGCAGGAGGCGGCCGCCAGGGTCACGGATATCCAGGTTGCGCAAGATGATGCCGACTGAGCAAAATCCGGACCGCGACCGGCGACCGATCCTTATCGTCCTGCATCAGGAGCGGTCCAGTGCCGGCCGTGTCGGGCAATTGCTGGTCGAAAAAGGCTACTGCCTCGACATCCGTCGCCCGGTCCTCGGCGATCCGCTTCCGGCGACGCTCGCAGATCATGCCGGCGCCGTCGTCTTCGGCGGACCGATGAGCGCCAACGATCCGGATGACTTCATCAAGAAGGAGATCGACTGGATCGAGGTCCCGCTACGGGAAAAACGCCCTTTTCTCGGCATCTGCCTCGGTGCCCAGATGCTGGTGCGTCATCTCGGCGGCAAGGTGCAGCCGAATGCCGACGGCTCGACGGAGATCGGCTGGTACCCGCTGCACCCGACCGAGAAGGGCCGCCTGCTGATGCACTGGCCGAAGATGGTCTATCATTTTCACCGCGAAGGTTTCGAGCTGCCACACGGCGCCGATCTGCTCGCCGAAGGCGATGCCTACCCGAACCAGGCCTTCCATTACGACGGCAACGCCTGGGGCCTGCAGTTCCATGCCGAGCTCACCCGGGTGATGATGCATCGCTGGGTCGTGCACGGCGCGCACCGCTTCATTCTGCCGAACGCCCAGCAGGGCCGCGAACACCTCGAAGGCCGCATGCTGTTCGACGCGCCGCTGAGAGCCTGGCTGACAGAATTCCTCGATCTCGTCTTTGAGGGAAAGTCGGCGAAGGCGACACCGTCTATTACTCTGCACGCATAATCCCGTTTAGCGGTCAGGCGGGCGCGTCGAGCGTGTCGATCCGGCGCAGCTTCGGGAAACTGGAAGCCCAGATCGCCGCAACCGCCAGAGTTCCGATCCCGCCGATGATGACTGCCGGCACAGCACCGAAGACCGATGCCATCGTGCCCGCCCTGAACTCTCCAAGTTCGTTCGAAGCGCCGACAAAGACCATGTTGACCGCATTGACCCGGCCGCGGAGCTGATCCGGCGTCCAGAGCGCGATCAGGCTCTCGCGCACATAGACCGACACCATATCGGCCGCGCCCATCAGCGCAAGGGCCGCGATCGAAATTTCGGTATTGGTCGAGGCGCCGAAGATGATGGTGCCGACACCGAACAGGGCAACGCCGATGAACATGTAGAGGCCGGCGCGGTGTTTCAGCGGGTAGGCGGCGAGGAAGATCGCCATGACGATAGCCCCAAGGCCCGGTGCTGCGCGCAGCAATCCAAGGCCCCAGGGGCCAAGCGTCAGAATATCGCGGGCGAAGATCGGCATCAGCGCAGTGGCGCCGCCGAGCAGAACGGCGAAGAGATCGAGCGAGATCGCGCCGAGCACCACTTTTTCCGCACGGATGAAACTGAAGCCGCCGAGAATCATCGCCCAGCTCTTGGCCTCACCCGTCGTCTTCTGTTCCGGCTTCGGGATCATGAAGAGAAGAGCCGCCCCGAGGATGGAAAAGATGACCGCCACCGTATAGGCGGTGGTCGCGCTGACCCCGTAGAGCAGGCCGCCGATAACAGGCCCGGTGATCGCCGCTAGCTGCCAGGACGATGAATTCCAGGCGATCGCATTGGAAAGGGCGTGCTCGGGCACGAGATTGGGTGCGAGAGACTGCACTGCCGGCGACATGAAGGCACGCTCGATCCCGAAAATAAGGAGCACCGCAAAGACCGGCCAGGGCGCGAAGGTCTCCGTCGCCGTCATGATCAGCAGCGCCAGCGTGCAGAGCGCGCTTACCAGAGAGCAAAGAGCGGCGATGGCCCGGCGATTGTGCCGATCGGCGACCGAACCGGTGACGAGGATGAGCAGCAGCGACGGCAGGAACTGCACGAGACCGATCAGGCCGAGATAGATCGCCTTGCCGGTCTGGTCGTACATCTGCCAGCCGACGGCGACGCTGACGATCTGCTGCGAGAAGGAAAGCAGAAAGCGCGCGAAGAAGAAGCGCGTGTAGGACGAATGCCGAAACGCGGCGAAACGGTCTCCGGTGGGCGAAAACGACATGGGCCTTGTCCGAGGAAGCGGGCGCCGGAATGGCTGCGAGGCCGCCCGTTAAACATGATCTGCCATGCGTTTCGACACGGCACTTGCCCGTTTAGTCGCCAATGTCTACATGTCTGTCAACAACCAATTGGAGACGACGATGTTTGCCTTGTTTCAAACCATTGATTTGGTTTTGAATATTTACACCTGGATACTGATTGCCAGTGCCGTTTTCTCCTGGCTCTATGCGTTTAACGTCATCAATTCCAGCAACCAGTTCGTCAATTCGGTCGGCATGTTCCTCTACAATGTCACCGAACCCGCGCTGAAGCCGATCCGCCGTCTGCTGCCGAATCTCGGCGGCATCGATATTTCGCCGATCATCCTGCTGGTGATCATCTTCTTCCTGCGTACCTTCCTTTGGACCACGCTATACCCGCTGGTCGCTTGAGCCCTCCCTGGAGATTTTCCGGCGATCACTTGCGCCTGGCCGTTCGGTTGACGCCGAATGGCGGGCGTGACGCGATCGATGGCATCGAGGAGGATGGCGACGGCGAGACCCTGTTGAAGGCGCGCGTCACATCAGTGCCCGAGAAGGGCAAGGCCAACAAGGCGCTGATCCTGCTGATCGCCCGGTCGCTGCGCATTCCGAAATCCAGCATCAGCCTCGTCTCCGGCGAGACGGCGCGCAAAAAAATCCTCCGGATCGAGGGCGACCCGGAGGATTTGGTAAAAAAGCTCGAAGCGCTATTAGGCTGAGGGGTCAGCCCTTCGCCTTCTTGGCCCGCTCGACAGCTTCGATGATGAGCTGGCCGGCTTCCTTGGAATCGCCCCAGCCGAAGATCTTCACCCACTTGCCGGGCTCCAGATCCTTGTAGTGTTCGAAGAAATGCTCGATCTGCTTCAGCGTGATCTCCGGAAGATCGGTAAAGTTCTTCACCTTCTCATAGCGCAGCGTCAGCTTCGGCGACGGCACGGCGATGATCTTCTCGTCCTTGCCGGAATTGTCTTCCATCTTCAGGACGCCGATTGGACGGACGTTGATGACGCAGCCCGGAACCAGCGGCCGGGTGCTGGCGATCAGCACGTCGATCGGGTCGCCATCTTCAGACAGCGTGTGCGGTACGAAACCGTAATTGCCCGGATAGGTCATCGGCGTGTAGAGGAAACGATCGACGACCAGCGTGCCGGCCTCCTTGTCCATTTCATACTTGATCGGATGACCGCCAACAGGAACCTCGACGATAACGTTGACGTCTTCAGGTGGATTGTTACCGATTGAAATGGCGTCGATGCGCATAGGATACTCCCGCGGGGTTGAATTGCTCGAAGCCAGATAATCAGTTTCATCTCGCAACGCAACACGGCAGATCACCGATGCGTGATGACACCGGCGTGATGCCGCAAAATCTTTAGAGGAGAGGCGTGCGACGCTCGAGCAGGCCGATCAGTTCCAGATGAAACCGATCTTCTTCAACTGCTTGTGGTCGAAATTTTCCATGCCTTCGCAGAAATCGGTCCCGCCGTGATGGCGGTAGAAGCGGCTGGCGGCCTCGTTTTCTTCAAGGCACCAGACGACCAGCCCGTTGCAGCCGAGCGACTTCAACAGCCGGCGCGCCTCGCCGAACAGCATGTGGCCGAGACCGATGCCCTGATATTCGGGGCGAAGATAAAGCTCGTAGATTTCGCCTTCCTGCGGCAGGGCGCGGGCACGATTGAGACCGAGCGTCGCATAGCCGGCGACCGTCCCCGCGACATCGAGAACCAGCAATGTCGCGGGTCCGCGTGTTGCCTTGCGCCACCAGTTTTCGCCGCGCCGCTCGATCATCTGCGTCAGCGCGCGATGCGGAATGATGCCCGCATAGGTGTGTTGCCAGGCGAGCCTGTGCGTCTCCGAAATGGCTCGGGCATCGTGCGGTTCGGCCCGCCGGACATCGATCGACAACGTCTTCATAACGCTTACTCTGGTCCTGCCGCGGGCAATTAACCATATGCGGCGAGCGCATCGTGATCGATTGCCCACAGACTTGATATGTGGACGACGGACAAAATTTAACGCTTTTTTAACGATTGTCACAAGTCGGAATCAGCGCAGCGCACAATAAAAAACCCCGGCTCGAAGGCCGGGGTTTGAAAGCGGTAACGACTGAGCTCTTAGAGGGCCGCCTTGGTCTTTTCGAACCGCTTGCGGTCGTTGGCGTCGAGATACATCTTGCGCAGGCGAATGGACTTCGGCGTGACCTCGACCAGTTCGTCTTCCTGGATCCAGGAGAGCGCGCGCTCCAGGGTCATACGGATCGGCGGGGTCAGCTTGACGGCTTCGTCCTTGCCGGCGGCGCGGATGTTGGTCAGCTTCTTGCCCTTCAGCACGTTAACCTCAAGGTCGTTATCGCGCGTATGGATGCCGATGATCATGCCCATATAGACCTTTTCGCCGGCGTCGATGATCATCGGGCCGCGGTCTTCCAGGTTGAACAGGGCGTAGGCCACGGCTTCACCGGCTTCGTTGGCGAGCAGCACGCCGTTGACGCGGCCGCCGATCTCACCCTTGTAGGGCTGGTAGCTGTGGAACAGGCGGTTCATGATCGCCGTGCCGCGCGTATCCGTCAGCAGTTCCGACTGGTAGCCGATCAGGCCGCGAGTGGGCGCATAGAACACCAGACGGACGCGATTGCCGCCCGACGGACGAAGCTCGACCATTTCGGCCTTGCGTTCCGACATCTTCTGAACGACGACACCGGAATGCTCTTCGTCGACGTCGATGAGAACTTCTTCGATCGGCTCAAGCAGCTGGCCGCTCTCATCCTTGTGCATGACGACGCGCGGACGCGAAACGGCAAGCTCAAAGCCTTCGCGGCGCATGTTTTCGATCAGAACGGCGAGCTGAAGTTCGCCACGGCCGGAGACAAAGAAACTATCCTTGTCGGCGCTTTCTTCGATCTTGAGCGCAACGTTGCCTTCGGCCTCCTTGAACAGGCGATCGCGGATGACGCGGCTGGTGACCTTGTCGCCTTCAGTGCCGGCCAGCGGCGAGTCGTTGACGATGAAGGACATGGTGACCGTCGGCGGGTCGATCGGCTGCGCCTTCAGGGCTTCCGTGACCGACGGATCACAGAATGTATCGGCGACGGTGCCCTTGGAGAGGCCGGCGATCGCGACGATGTCGCCCGCATGCGCCTCTTCGATCGGCTGGCGCTCGATGCCGCGGAAGGCGAGGATCTTGGAAATGCGGCCCTGTTCGATCAGCTTGCCGTCCTGGCCGAGAACCTTGACGGCCTGGTTCGGCTTGATCGAACCGGAAGCGATACGGCCGGTGATGATGCGGCCGAGGAAGTTGTTGGCCTCGAGGATCGTGCCGATCATGCGGAACGGACCTTCCTCGACCTTCGGCTCGGGCACGTGCTTGACGACGAGGTCGAGCAGCGGCGCCAGGCCTTCGTCGGTCGGGCCTGCCGGATCGTAGTTCATCCAGCCGGCGCGGCCGGAACCGTAGAGGATCGGGAAGTCGAGCTGCTCGTCGGTCGCATCGAGCGCGGCGAAAAGGTCGAACACTTCGTTGACCACTTCGTCGGCGCGGGCGTCGGGACGGTCGATCTTGTTGATGGCGACGATCGGGCGCAGGCCGACCTTGAGGGCCTTGCCGACGACGAACTTGGTCTGCGGCATCGGGCCTTCGGCGGCGTCCACGAGAACAATCGCGCCGTCCACCATCGACAGGATACGCTCGACTTCACCGCCGAAGTCGGCGTGGCCGGGCGTGTCGACGATGTTGATGCGGGTATCCTTCCACTCGATCGAGGTCGCCTTGGCGAGAATGGTGATGCCGCGCTCTTTTTCGATGTCGTTGGAGTCCATCACGCGTTCCATGACGCGCTGGTTCTCGCGGAACGAGCCGGACTGTTTCAGGAGCTCGTCAACGAGAGTGGTCTTGCCATGGTCAACGTGCGCGATGATCGCGATGTTGCGAAGTGCCATATGTCATAATCTCTGAGGCTGGGGCGCTACGCCAAGTGGACGCGCCATTTACGTTTGGCGCGCTCTTACCGTTTTTTTCGCGATTGCGAAAGGGGGTCGCGCGCGAAAGCTGCGGCATGGCTTTCACCATGCCGCTTTGCTTGATGTCATCAAACTGTCTTAAGCGTCGCTGCCTGTCAATTCCTCGAAGGTCGCAAGTCCCTTCTTGACGAGCATCGCATCCGGCCTCGGCAGCTTGCCGCGGAAGCCCTTATAGGCATCCTCCGGATCGACCGAGCCGCCGGTGGAATAGATATTTTCCTTGAGCTTTTTCGCCATCTCGCCGTTGAAGGCGTCGCCCGTCTCCTCGAAGGCGGCAAAGGCATCGGCGTCAAGCACCTCGGACCACATGTAGGAATAATAGCCGGCCGAATAGCCGCCGGAGAAGACGTGCTGGAAGTGCGGTGTGGCGTGGCGCATGACGATCGATTTCGGCATGCCGATCTCGGCCAGCACCTCCGCCTGCACCGCCATCGGGTCGTCGACGGCCTGTCGCGTATGAAACGCCATGTCGACAAGCGCCGACGAGGTGAACTCGACCGTATTGAAGCCGGCATTGAAGGTGCGGGCCGCCAGCACCTTGTCGAGCAGCACCTGCGGCATCGGCTCGCCCGTCTCGAAATGCACGGCATATTCCTTGAGGATGGCGGGGACCGTCAGCCAATGCTCGTACAGCTGCGAGGGCAGCTCGACGAAATCGCGCGAGACGCCGGTGCCGGAGACCGAGGGATAGGTGACGTTTGAAAGCATGCCGTGCAGCGCATGGCCGAATTCATGGAACAGCGTGCGGGCGTCGTCGAGCGACAGCAGCGCCGGCTTGCCTTCGGCAGGTTTGGCGAAATTGCAGACATTGTAGATGATCGGCAACTCGCCGCGGCGGCCGTTCTTCAGTTGCAGCTTGTGCTGCGATTGCAGCGAGCTCATCCAGGCGCCTGAGCGTTTCGAGCTCCGGGCGAAATAGTCGCCGAGGAAGAGGGCGACCAGCCTGTCGTCCCGATCCCTGATTTCGAACACCCTGACGTCGGGGTGATAGGCCGCGACACCCTTCTTCTCGACCGCGCGGATGCCGAACAGCCGGCCCGCCACGTCGAAGCAGGCGTCGATGATTTTTTCGAGCTGCAGATAAGGCTTGAGCTCGGCCTCGGAAAAATCGAACTTCCGGGCTCGGATCTTTTCGGCGTAGTGGCGCCAGTCCCAGGGCATCACCTCATGATTCCGGCCCTCCTCGGCGATCAGCGTCGCGATGTCGACCTCTTCCTCGCCGGCGCGTTTCACCGCCCGCGCCCAGACGGCTTTCAACAGGCCGTTCACCGCATCTGCCGTCTTCGCCATCGTGTTGTCGAGTTTCAGCTCGGCGAAATTGCCGTAGCCGAGCAGCTTGGCCACCTGATGGCGCAGCGCCAGCGTTTCCTTGATGACGGCGCGGTTGTCGGTTTCCCCGCCGTTTGCCCCGCGCGCCACCCACGCATTGAAAGCCTGTTCGCGCAGATCCCGGCGCTCCGAAAAGGTCAGGAACGGCTCGATGATCGAGCGCGACAGCGTCACCGCATATTTGCTCTCCTCACCGCGTTCGCGCGCCGCCGCCGCCATCGCGTCGCGCAGGAATTCCGGCAGCCCGTCGAGTTCCGCGCCCTCGGAAAGAATGAGCGCCCAGGCCTTCTCATCGGCCAGCACGTTCTGACCGAACTGTGTTCCGAGGCCCGCGAGTTTTTCATTGATCGCCGCAAGTTTCTCCTGCTCGGGTTTTTCGAGCTTGGCGCCGGATTTGACAAAACCCTTCCAATGCCGCTCCAGCACCCGCGTCTGCTCCAGCGTCAGGCCGAGGTTCTCACGGTTCTCCCAAAGCGTGTCGATGCGGGCAAAGAGCGCGGCGTTCATCCCGATCTTTGAATAGTGCCGTGACATCTTCGGCGAAATCTCCCGCTCCAGCGCCTGGATGACCTCGTTGGTATGTGCGCCCGCCTTGTTCCAGAACAGCGCCGAAACGCGCGAGAGCGCATCGCCGGCAATCTCCAGCGCCACCACAGTATTGTCGAAGGTCGGCGCATCGCTGTTTCCGGCAATCTCGTCGATCTCCTGTTCATGCGCGGCGAGTGCGGCGTCGAAAGCGGCGGAAAAATCGCCGTCATCGATGGCATCGAACCGCGGCAGGCCGTGGAGAGCGTCCCAGTTGACGAGCGCCGGATTGAAATCATGGGGAGAAGCCATCGGAGAATTCCTTTCGGTATGCGAACGGATGGTCAATATAGGAGAGCCATCACGGAATTGGTATGTCGTGGCAAGGGGCCTTTTGCCTCGTTCGGCGATCTGACGCACATCAACCAATGCCGGTGGACAAGATTTGACAGTTGAAAATTAACCGTTTGTTAACGATTGACGCGAATCAGGCACAGGCGCTAGTTTCCCGGTGATCTTCCTGCCAGGGGACATGCGCCATGGAAATTTTTTCCCTGCGGTCTTCTCAGAGTTTGCTATTTAAAAACAACCCTAATAACGCAAGAAATTCGAAGACTGCCGATATTCAAATCGAGACCAAGGCTCCGGCCCCGGTTTCGTTTCACATCGAAGATAATCTCGACGAGGGGCCGGATTTCACCGCCGTCAGCCCTGGCGAACTGCGCAACTACGCCCGCCAAAGCTTCGATAGCGGTCTGATCGATCAGCACACTTACGCCGCGATCTCCGAACCGTTGCCGATGCATGCGATCGATCCGCTGGGCAATATCATCGATCTCTCCAGCGTCACCGACGGCACGAGTTTCAATTTCCTCGATTATTATAAAAACCAACTGCAGGTCGCCATGTCGATCGGCGATCCTCATGAGGTTCAGACGCTGAAATCAATCGTCAACTTTCTGGATGGCTGATCAAAGCATGATGCCGAAAAGTCTGAGCGATTTTTCGGACGACATCATGCTCTCATTATCCAGTTTAGAACAGGATGATACATCCGGTTCTAAGTCAGGCCTTGCGCCAACCGATGAGGCCTGGCGTTGCGTGCCATAGCGCCTGTGCGGCAAAGCCCATGAACAGCACGCCGGACGAGCGCACGATCAGCCGCTCATGTGCGCGATAGAAGCGCCGCACCGCACCCGCGCCGATGACGCCGATCAGGATGATGTCGGCGGTCACGAACCCCAGAAAGGACACAACGAGAAGCACCGGCAGCGCCTCGAAATCGAGTGCACCGGCCGAGCCCGCGACCAGCGCCGTGAAGGTGGCAAGCGCCACCGGGTATCCCTTCGGATTGGTGACCCCGAAAATCAGGCCACGCCGGAACGGCCGCTCGATCACGACAAGCGCCTGCCCATCCGCTTTCGGCTTGGCATTGATGGCGCCCCAGCCGATCCAGGCGAGGTAGAAGCCGCAGGCGAGCCCGAGCAGATCGAAGACGAAGGTCCCGATTGTCTTGGCGCCGACGATCGCAATCAGCGCCAGCGACGACCAGATGAGATCTCCGACCAGATGCCCCATCATGAACAAGGCGCCGGCCTTGCGCCCCTGCCCGGCGCCGATGCCGAGCAGTTGCAGAAAGGCGGGGCCTGGTATGAGCACGTAGAACAACGCCGCCAGGAAAGCGCCGAAAAGCAGGGACTGCGTCATGAAAATGCTCCGAAGAATGACCGGAGCAGACTAAGCGATGGCAGGCATCCGTCAAGGCGATGGCACGGCCATGAAAAGGTCGGAGCCGTTCTGCGCGTCCGTAAAAAGCTGAACCGCTCCAATCGCAATCTGCATATCGTCATCACCTTCCGGTTGGCGTCGGCCGGGCTCGAGCCTGCCGCCGCGTCCAGGGCGCTTCCGCAACGGGTCGTGGTCGGTTGGGAGGGCGACGGATGTCGCCGTCACCCGGCCACCATCAGCTGCCTAGGACCTCAATTCCATGCCTCTGGCACGCCGCCAATACCGCGCCGATTTCCTCGGCCGAAGGAGGGCCATCTGGCGGAACTTCGCTCTGGCCGACGTCGCGGAAGAAGTGGCTCATCGAGTTTTCCACGACGGCGATCATCTGCGCGGGGAGGCTTCCGGTATTGGCATAATTGTGCGGCTGGAAGGAGCGCAGGGTGAGAACGTCGCCGGGCCGCGCGACCATTTGCGAGGGAGGTACGCTGTCGAACACCGTGAAGGTAATCTCGCCGCTCAGGACCCGGAATATCTCCACGGATTCGTGCTTGTGCGGCGGCGTACCGGAACCGGGGGGCACGGTCACCTCCAGGATCGACAAGCCCTTCTCCGGCACTTCGCCCATGAACTGCACCTTGTCGCGAATGACCCAAAGGGCGTCCGCAGTGTCTCGTGTCTTGAATGCTTGATCCATCATCGTCTCCATCGTTAAGCCGGCCCTCGCCGGCATGTGTGTGATTAGTTCTCGTCGGTCTCGGCCGCCTTCAACAGCGCCTGCATCGCCCAGGACGCGACCTGTCCCGCGTCCTTCCCCGTCAATCCGCCGTAGTCCTTAAGCGTTTCCCAGGCGCTGGCGCTGTAGAGAAGGTGGAAGAGCGCCTCGACCTTGCGGGCGCTCTTGGAATTTACATCCAGATTGGCCTCTTCAAGGCACGTTCGGAACGCGGTGCGCCGTGCCTTGACCGTCCGCATCCGCATGGCGTGACCCGTTGGCGTATGAAGGCTGGCGCGAATGATACCTTCGTTCTTGTCGAACTGCGGAAAGGCGTCGAGGGGCGAGCGAAGAAGCTCCTCCAGGGTCGTCGGAAGGGTCGCCGCATTCATGCTTTGGTTAATGTGGACCCAGAACGCGTCGAACAGCGCTTCCTTCGTTGCGAAATGTCGGAACACGGTTCGCCTCTCCACCCCGGCAGACCGCGCGACATCGTCCATGGAAATGTCCGCGAACGCATTGCCGTTGAGAAGGTCTGAGGTGGCGCGCAGGATGCGCTCCCGTGTTTCCTGGGCCTGCGACTCCCGCAAGGGAGAGCTGTACTTTCGTGTGGGCGACTGTTGGGACATTATGTCTCTCATGATGTATTAATGTCTCTTGTAGTGACACCATTTTACGATCATGTCAACTGGGGTTGTTGACCCTTCGCGGAGAGGGGTATCGGCAAGACCCAGACGCAGGCGATGGCGCGCGAACAGCGACGATTGATGACCGTTGTTGGCGCAATCCGGTCATCTTGAATGCCCCGAGAGAGATCGGCGCGCTTGCCACGCATTCCATAAAAAAAGCCCGCGCGGCAATGCCGGCGGGCTGATGTCCGTCCGAAGACGAATTCCGCGACTACTTCGCGAGGTTGCGCTTACCGAGCGTGCGCAGGCGCAGCGCGTTGAGTTTGATGAAGCCGGCCGCGTCCTTCTGATCGTAGGCGCCCTGGTCGTCCTCGAAAGTGACGAGCTTGTCGGAATAGAGCGACTTTTCGCTTTCGCGGCCGATGACCATGACGTTGCCCTTGTAGAGCTTCAGCGTCACTTCGCCTTCGACATGCTCCTGGCTCTTGTCGATCAGCGCCTGCAGCATCTCGCGCTCCGGCGAGAACCAGAAGCCGTAATAGATCAGCTCGGCGTAACGCGGCATGATCTCATCCTTAAGATGGGCGGCACCTCGGTCGAGCGTGACCGATTCAATGGCGCGATGCGCCGAGAGCAGGATCGTGCCGCCGGGCGTCTCGTAAACGCCACGCGACTTCATGCCGACGAAGCGGTTCTCGACGAGATCGAGACGGCCGATGCCGTTGTCGCGGCCGTAGGTGTTGAGCGTCGCGAGCAGCGTCGCCGGCGACATCTCGACGCCGTTGATCGACACGGCATCGCCCTTGCGGAAGCCGACCTTGATTGTCGTCGCCTTGTCGGGCGCTGCTTCCGGGGAGATCGTGCGCATATGCACATATTCCGGCGCCTCCTGGGCAGGGTCCTCGAGAACCTTGCCCTCGGAAGAGGAATGCAGAAGGTTGGCGTCGACGGAGAACGGAGCCTCACCCTTCTTGTCCTTGGCGACCGGGATCTGATGCTGTTCAGCAAAGGCCAACAGCTCGGTGCGGCTCTTGAACGCCCAATCGCGCCACGGCGCGATGATCTTGATGTCGGGGTTCAGGGCATAGGCGGAGAGCTCGAAGCGAACTTGGTCGTTGCCCTTGCCGGTCGCGCCGTGGGCGATCGCATCGGCGCCGGTCTTGCGGGCGATATCGATCAGATGCTTTGAGATCAGCGGACGGGCGATCGAGGTGCCCAGCAGGTAGACGCCCTCGTAGACGGCATTGGCGCGGAACATCGGAAAGACGAAGTCGCGCACGAATTCCTCGCGGACGTCCTCGATATAGATCTCCTTGATGCCCAGCATTTCGGCCTTTTTGCGCGCCGGCTCCAGCTCCTCGCCCTGGCCGAGATCGGCGGTGAAGGTGACGACTTCGGCGCCGAGTTCCGTCTGCAGCCACTTCAGGATGATCGAGGTGTCGAGGCCGCCGGAATAAGCGAGCACGACTTTCTTCACGTCTTTGTATGATGCCATGATGATGAGGTCCGTTGCATAAAGGCCGGCGAAAACCCGGTGTCGCGGCACTTTTAGCGAGATTGGCGCGTGACGCAAGGGCAAGTGCGACACCGCCGGCGCCGATAGCGTTTGACAGTGCAAAAGCGGAGCCCATATTCGCCAACAGCCTAGCAATGATCGAGGAGGGGCTCCCCGTGACGAATATTCAAGACATTTTCAAAAAATCCAATGTTGCCGTCGTCACCGGCGGTGCCTCCGGCATCGGCCTTGCGGCGGCGAAATATTTCGCCGGACGCGGCATGAGTGTCGTCATCGCCGATCTCGGCGGCGATCGGCTGGCCGCTGCCGCCGACGAACTCAAGGCCATTGCCGGCGAAGAAGATGTCATGGCGGTCGAGACCGACGTCGCCAGTAGGGACTCCTTGGAGGCGCTCGAACGCGCCGTGCTCCAGCGTTTCGGCCGTGTGCATGTGCTGATGAACAATGCCGGGATCGGTCCGGAGACTTCGATCTTCAGTGCGCAGGCGAATTGGGATCATATCTTCGCCGTCAACCTGATGGGCGTCGTCAACGGCACGCGCGTCTTCGGGCCGAAAATGCTGTCCCACGGCGAGCCTGGCCTGATCATCAATACCGGCTCGAAGCAGGGCATCACCACGCCGCCGGGCAACCCCGCCTACAACATCTCCAAGGCTGGCGTGAAAGTCTTTACCGAAGCGCTCGAGCATGAGCTTCGCAACACCAAAGACGCGAAGATCTCCGCGCATCTGCTGATCCCCGGCTTCGTCTTCACCGGTCTCACCAAGGGCGACCGCGCGGAAAAGCCGGCCGGCGCCTGGACACCGGAACAGACGGTCGACTTCATGGTCGAAAGCCTGGAACGCGGCGATTTCTATATCCTCTGCCCGGACAATGACGTACCCCGCCCGGTCGATGAACGCCGCATGGCCTGGGCCGCCGGCGACATCATCGAGAACCGCCCGCCGCTGTCGCGCTGGCACAAGGATTATGCCGACAAGTTCAAGGCCTTCCTGGCGCAGAAGTGATCGGCGACATCAGGAGGTTTGACTGGTAATTTTCTGAAAGCCGGTTTAGAGATCGTCAGGTTTATCCGGCTTGCAGAGAGTGCCATGGATTTCGTGCCCAGCCTTCCAACACTTCTGGCCTTTGCCGCCGCGACGCTCCTCCTTGCCGCGACGCCCGGCCCTGACATGACGTTGTCGATCAGCCGCGCGCTGGCCCAAGGCAAGAAGTCTGCCCTCTTCGTCGTCGTCGGCACCAGCCTCGGCATCGTCGTCCACACCATGCTGGTCGCCTTCGGCATCTCGGCGCTGATCACCGCCTCACCGACGGCTTTTCTGATCCTGAAGACCGGCGGCGCGGCCTATCTGTTCTGGCTCGCAGTGCAGGCCATCCGCTTCGGCTCGAAGCTCATCGTCGCCAAGATCGAGACGCAGAAGGGCACCGCGCTTGCCAACATCTCATCCGGCTTCTGGGTCAATCTCCTGAATCCCAAGGTCATCATCTTCTTCATGACCTTCCTGCCGCAATTCGTCAGCGCCGGCGATCCCGCCGTCACGCAGAAACTGCTGTTTCTCGGCTTTTGCTTCATCCTGATCGGTATGCCCGTCAATGCCGCCGTCGTCCTTGCCGCCGATTGGCTGGCATCCTGGCTGCAGAACAACAAGAAGGTTCTGCGCGGCATGGATTACACCTTCGCCAGCGTCTTCTCGATCTTCGCCGCCAAAATCCTGCTCACCCAGGCTCGATAGGTCGCGGTCGGCTCAGCCGATCAGCACGCTGTCGGTTTATCCGATCGGCACGTTGTTGGTTCAGCCAATCAGCAAAGCATCGTCATCGAGCGTCTGGCCGCGCATCTTGCGGAACATGGCGATCAGATCTTCGACCTGCAGGTCCTTCCTGCTGTCACCCGCCACGTCGAGAACGATCTCGCCGCCATGCAGCATGATCGTGCGGTGGCCGTAATCCAGCGCTTGGCGCATGGAATGTGTGACCATCATCGTCGTCAGCTTGCGCTCGGCAACGATCTTCTGCGTGAGGTTCATCACGAACTCGGCCATGCCGGGATCGAGCGCTGCCGTATGTTCGTCGAGCAGCAGCACTTCCGAGCCGGCAAGAGTGGCCATGACGAGCGACACGGCCTGCCGCTGCCCGCCCGAAAGCAGATCCATGCGATCCTTCAGCCGGTTTTCCAGCCCGAGATTGAGCTCGGCGATCCGCTCCTTGAAATAGTCGCGGCGCTTGCCGCCGAGCGCGGGCACAAGGCCGCGCTTTTCACCGCGCCGGGCGGCCAGAGCAAGATTCTCTTCGATCGACAACGAGCCGCAGCTGCCCGTCAGCGGATCCTGGAAGACGCGCGCCACCAGGCCGGCGCGCGCCGCCGTCGATTTGCGCGTCACATCGCTCTTGCCGATCAGAACCTGTCCTTCGCTCGGGATGACATCGCCGGCGAGCACGCCGAGCAGCGTCGATTTGCCGGCGCCATTGGAGCCGATGACGGTGACGAAGGAGCCTTGTTCGATGGTCAGACTGACGCCGTTCAGCGCCTGCTTCTGCAGCGGCGTGCCGCGTCCGAAGACGACCTTGATATCCCTGACGCTGATCACGATGCGGCACCTCGGCGAAGACGGGGAAGAATGAGTGCGAAGGTCACCAGCACTGCCGTCACGAAATTGAGGTCGGAGGCCTGCAGGCCGATAACGTCGCTCGACAGCGCCAGCTGGATGGCGATGCGGTAGAGGATCGAGCCGAGCACGCAGCCGACGAGCGCGATTAGCAGACCCCGGCGTCCGAGCAGCGTCTCGCCGATGATGACGGCGGCAAGACCGACGACGATCGTGCCGACGCCCGAAGTGACGTCGGCAAAGCCGTTGGTCTGGGCAAACAAGGCGCCACCGAAGGCCACCAGCGCGTTCGAAATCGCCATGCCGAGATAGATCTGCCGGCTGGTGTCGACGCCCTGGGCGCGGGCCATGCGCGCATTGGCGCCGGTCGCGCGCATCGCAAGCCCGGCATCGCTTTCCAGAAAACGCCAGACCAGAATCAGCGCGACGACGACGAGAACGCCGACGAAGAGCGGCCGCACGTAGAAATCACGCAGGCCATGACCGAAGAACGGGCTGATCATCGTATCGGCATTGATGAGTGCGACATTGGGTTTGCCCATCACTCGAAGATTGACGGAAAACAGCGCGATCATCGTCAGGATCGAGGCAAGCAGGTTGAGGATCTTGAAGCGCACATTGAGCAGCGCCGTCACCATGCCCGCGCCCGCCCCTGCCGCCATCGCGATCAAAGCCGCAAGCCAGGCATTGACGCCGGCAATGATCAGAACGGCTGTCACTGCGGCGCCGAGCGGAAAGGAACCGTCCACCGTCAGGTCGGGAAAATCGAGGACGCGGAAGGCGAGATAGACGCCGAGGGCGACGAAGGAATAGACCAGGCCGAGCTCGACGGCCCCCCAGAATGCGATTTGGCTCAAGGCTTTCAGCCCCTTTTTGTTTCCGTTCCGCCCGTCGCGAAACCGCAGCCTTTTAATACTTCAGCCGCCCCCGTGCAAACGGGAGCGGCTGAATGTGAACGGTTGATGTAAAGATGAGCACTTACTCGATGACTTTGTTGGCGCGCGAAAGCACGCTCTCGGGCAGGGTGACGCCCATCTTGGCCGCGGCAGCCTTGTTGACCACCAGATCGCTGCCGGCAGCGGTCTTGACTGCGATATCGCCCGGGTTCTCGCCCTTCAGCACACGAACGACGATCTCGCCCGTCTGCTTGCCGACATCGTAATAGTTGAAGCCGAGGGCGGCGATCGAACCGCGCGATACCGAATCCGTATCGGCGGTGAAGAGCGGCAGCTTGCTTTCTTCGGCAACCGCGACGGCACCTTCGAGCGCGGAGATGATGGTGTTGTCGGTCGGAACATAAATCGCATCGGCGCGACCGACGAGGGCGCGCGCCGCACCCTGAACCTCGGCGGACTTGGTGGCCGCCGATTCCACGACCGTCAAGCCGGCCTTCTCGGCTTCGGCCTTCAACACTGCGAGCAGCGAAACGGAATTCGCCTCACCAGAATTGTAAAGGTAACCAATTGTTTTGGCCTTCGGTACGATTTCCTTGATCAGCGCCAGATGCTCGCCGACGGGAGACATGTCGGAAAGGCCGGTGACATTGCCGCCGGGCTTATCCATGTTCTTGACGAGCTGGGCGCCGAGCGGATCGGATACGGCCGTGAAGACGACCGGAATATCGCGCGTCGCCGACACGACGGCCTGGGCCGAGGGCGTGGAGATCGGCACGATGACATTGGGCTCATCACCGGCGAACTGACGGGCAATCTGGGCCGCCGTCGCCGGATTGCCCTGCGCCGATTCGAACACGAATTTCAGGTTCTCGCCTTCCTTGTAGCCGGCCGCCGTCAGCACGTCGAGAACGCCCTTGCGGGCGGCATCGAGCGCGGGATGCTCGACGATTGCCGTCACGGCAACGGTCACATCATCGGCCTTGGCGGGCAGGGAAAGCGCCAAAGTGGCGGCAAGAGCGAGCAGAATCGGGCGCATGGATGTCCTCCTGAATGATTTTGGCGGCACTATTAGGAAAAGCGCATGCTTAAATCAATGCAGGAGAATTGCAGCGGGGATCAAACTTGCTGATCAGTCGTCGGCGCCGTGATTGGCGATCATCATTGCCTCGAAGGCCAGGCGCTCTGTCTTGCGCATGCGTTCGGATTCCGATTTCAGCTGGCCGCAGGCGGCAAGGATGTCGCGGCCGCGCGGGGTGCGGATCGGCGAGGCGTAACCGGCCGAATTGATGAAATCGGCGAATTTCTCGATCTGCTCCCAATCCGAACACTGATAATTGGTGCCGGGCCACGGATTGAACGGAATGAGGTTGATCTTCGCCGGCACGCCCTTCAGGAGCTTGATCAAACCTTTCGCGTCTTCGAGGCTGTCGTTGACATCCTTCAGCATCACATATTCGAAGGTGATGCGCCGCGCATTGGAAAGGCCCGGATAGGCCTTGCAGGCGTCGATCAGCTCCTTCAGCGGGTACTTCTTGTTGATCGGCACGAGGATGTCGCGCAGGTCGTCTCGCACCGCATGCAGCGAGATCGCCAGCATGACGCCGATCTCCTCGCCGGTGCGGAAGATCTCCGGCACGACACCGGAGGTGGAAAGCGTCACGCGTCGCTTGGACAGCGACAGGCCGTCGCCATCCGTGGCGATCAGCAGCGCCTGCTTGACGCTGTCGAAATTATAGAGCGGCTCGCCCATGCCCATCATGACGATATTGCTGACCTTGCGGCCCTCTGCAGGCATGATCGTGCCTTGTGGCGCTTCACGATCCGGAAAATCGCCGAGCCGGTCGCGAGCGAGCAGCAGCTGCGACAGGATTTCCTCCGCCGTCAGGTTGCGCACCAGCCGCTGTGTCCCGGTGTGACAGAAGGAGCAGGTCAGGGTGCAGCCGACCTGGCTTGAGATGCAGAGCGTGCCGCGGCCCTCTTCCGGAATGTAGACGGCCTCGATCTCGACCGGGCGGCCTGCGCCTCGCGCGGGAAAACGCAGCAGCCATTTGCGCGTGCCGTCGTTCGAGACCTGCTCCTCGACGATTTCCGGACGCGCAATGGTGAAATGCGTCTTCAGCATCTCACGCATGTCCTTGGCCACATTGGTCATATGGTCGAAATCGGAGACGCCGCGCACATAGATCCAGTTCCAGAGCTGCGAGACGCGCATCTTGATCTGCTTTTCGGGTACACCTTTTTCCCGGAGCGCCGCCGCCATTTCCTCGCGGGAGAGCCCGATCAACGACAGCTTCTCGGCGCCGGAAGAGGGGCGCGCGGCCTGAGGTTTGTTGACGACGATCGCATCCATGACGGACATAGGCTTCTGACCTCGAATTCAAACACGTAACCGTTCCGCAAGCCGCGGACTTCAGGATTTGATCCGGAAGACTTGCGGAGGCATGACGGCACATTGGCAGAAATTGATGGCGGACGGCGACTGATATCGCGATCTGTCCGCTGTTTGCGCGGCCTTTAGCATCATTTTGCCCGCGCGTCACTATAGATGGAAATGGCAAGAGCCGGCACAAGGCCGGCTCTTGAAACTTTGTGACTGAAGTCCCGCCTACTTGCAGCTTTCGATCTGCTTCAGCGCTGCCGAGATGCCCGAGAGCGAATAGCTGTAGGACGTGCCGGTGCCTTTGCGCGAAACGGCATTCACGGTCATCGAGTGGCCGGTCTTCATCGCCGCGACAAGGGCCGGCTCCTGGGCAGCATTCTCGACCCAGCCGGCCTTGTCCTTGGTGAACATCACGAAGGTCTTGTTGTCGATGACGACGTTGATCTTTGAATTTTCTTTCACCGTGTAGCCCATCATCGCCTGCGGCTCGTAGGAGATGTTCTGGCCCGGACGCTGCGAAACGATGAAAAAATTGTCGCCGTGGTCGACGCTTGCCGGCTGCTTTGCCGTTGGAACGGATAGCACGTAGCACACAGTGCTGTTGCCCGACTTATAGGAATAGGCGCCCCAAGCCTGGAACTGCTGAATGCGGGTCGGCGCGGCCTGCTGCGCTGCCGCCACTCCGGCCATTGTCAGGGTGAGGGCGAGGGCGGATACGATACTTCTTACAAACATGGATTCCTGCCGGTTCTTGCGATTCAAGGCCCGAAGCGATCATAGCGGGCGCCGCATAATCACGATCTGCTTTATTTTGACTTAATTCAGGTTACCAAATGGTCAACAATAGCTGCGATTTGTATGTGCCTGTGTCATTTCAGCTCGACTACCACTTTTGCCCCTTGCCGAAATCGGCTGCGATGCCGGTGCGCCGATGGCACCGGCTGGCCGTTCGGCTGAACTTAAGACACAAAGATTCAGGCAAGAGTTTGACCTTTCAAAAATCCGCTGTACCTCATTAAGACTTTGGAAATCCGGGACGAAATTTTCGCCGCGGGGGGCTGGTGAGATAACATGGATGCCTGGGAAAAACGGCGTTTCGCTGCCCTCGCAAAGGCTGTCGCAGATGATCGCGACCAGCAGGCCTTTTCCATCCTGTTCGACTATTTCGCGCCGCGACTGAAGAGCTGGCTGATGCGCCAGAAGATGACATCAGGCGAGGCCGAAGAGCTGGTGCAGGAGATCATGATCGTGCTCTGGCACAAGGCCTATCTCTACGATGCGACGCGATCTTCTCTGTCGACCTGGCTTTTTCGCATCGCCCGCAACCGCCGCATCGATCTGCGGCGCCGCACCGGCACCCGTCCTTTCGACGAAACCGACCCGACCCTGCTGCCATCGGCCGAGATCGGCGCCGATGAAATCATCGCCAGTGGCGATCGCGACGCCAAGCTGCGCGCCGCGGTCGCACAGCTGCCCGAAGAACAGCGCGACATGCTGCGTGCCGCCTTCTTCCTCGGCCAATCGCATTCTGAGATCGCCGAAGCGACCGGGCTGCCGCTCGGCACGGTGAAATCACGTATTCGGCTTGCGTTTGGAAAGCTTCGCAAGATGCTGGAGCAGGAACTCAGGTGAACCGCGCCGTGGCCTTCAAATCGTTTTCATCGTGTTCACGGGCCGGTCGGCAAGCACGCGGTCCGCCGCGTCGTAATGGCTCGGCCGGATATGACCGCGCACCATGGCGAAGGCGGCGGAAAGCACGGCGATGTCGTCAGAAAAGCCGATGACGGCGAAAATATCCGGGATCATGTCGACCGGCATGACGAAATAGGCGAGCGCTGCAAGCAGCACGCCACGCACCTTGGTCGGCGTCTGCGGATCGAGCGCACAGTAGAAACCGGCGACGACGTCGCGCGAGAAGGGAATTTGCCGCACGGCCCGCCGGAAGGTCGGCCAGAATTTCTGCCGTACGGTTTTCTCCCGCCGGCTCTGGGTGTCCTCGTCGCCCGGCAGCAGGATTTCCCCGAATTTGACCTCGTCCATCCCTGACATCCTTTCGTCCATGCGAACATATGGTGACGGCGTTTCGGCTTTCAATCTTCAAACGGCACCGCGTGCTGCCGCCTTGTCCATCGCCCGGGCGAGCTTGAAATCCAGTTCCGTCAGCCCGCCGGCATCATGCGTGTTCAGCGTCACATCCACCCGGGAATAGACGTTGAACCATTCGGGATGGTGGTTGAGTTTCTCGGCCGTAATCGCTGCCTGTGTCATGAAGCCGAAGGCCTCGATGAAATTTGAAAACTTGAACGATTTCGAGATCGAAGAGGCCGCATCATTGAGCGCCCAGCCTGAAAGCTCGGCCAGTCGTTCCTCGGCCGCTGCCCGTTCCAGTCTTTCCTGTTTCATGCCACGGTCCTCTCATCCGTCAGCAGGCTACCGATGAAGCACATCAGCATCCTTTTCGTTTGCATGGGCAATATATGCCGTTCTCCGCTCGCGGAGGGAATTTTTACCCACCTTGTTAACCAGGCGAGGCTGACAGATCGTTTCACGATCGATTCCGCCGGCACCGGCGGCTGGCATGAAGGTGAACCGCCCGACCGTCGTTCGATCGCTGTTGCCCGCCGCCATGGCATCGACATAGCAGGGCAACGTGCCCGGCGCATCCGTTCGATCGATTTCGTCAGTGTCGATCTGATCGTCGCCATGGACCGCGACAACGTGGCGGAACTCAACAGGATCGCCTCTCCCGAGGCGAATATCCAGCTGTTCGGCGATATCGCGCTGGGAACGGGGGAGGACATTGCCGACCCCTATTATGGCGGTCCGGAAGGTTTCGAGCTGCTCTATACCAGGCTCTTGACCGGCTGCAGCAGCCTGCTCGAAACGCTGGTCGCCGAACGTACTTCGTGCAGCGGGAACACTTCCTCGGTGAGATAGGGCCCGCCGCCGACCGATTCGCGCGATGAAAGCAGCACGAAGCGCGGCGCCGTGAAGGTCGCGGTGTGGAAGTTGCCGCGCCCACTCAGGTATTGCACCACATCGTCGAGCCGCGAGGATTTCAGCCGGGCCAGCGTCACGTGCGGCGTGAACTTGCGCGGATCCGGGGGCAGGCCGATGCGCTGACAGATCCGTTCGATCTCGCCCTGCAGGGCGTACATCTCAGGCGAGTGAGAAACGCCTGCCCAGACCGAATGCGGCTTCTTCGAGCCGAAGGACCCGATGCCTTCGAGCCGGAACTGAAATTCCGGCCGATCGATCCGGTCGAGGCGTTCAACGATTTCATCGGCCGTACGGCCGTCGACATCGCCGATGAAGCGCAGCGTGATGTGGTAATTCTCCACATCGATCCATCGTGCTCCGGGGAGGCCACCGCGCAGCAATGAAAGGCTCATTGCCGCATTGCGCGGAATTTCGAGGGCGGTAAACAGTCTCGGCATAACGAGCACTCCCCGAATCTTTTGCAGGTGCTTACACGGAATCACGCAATCAATGGCCGTGCAAGCCCCTAATTCTTCACAGAAGAAATCGTATCGATGAAATTTGTGACATCAGCTTCCATTTTCTCGACCATGACGTCGACACCTCTCGCGTTCGGATGCATGCCGTCATCGAGCTTCAGCCCCGCATCGAGCGCAACCCCGTCGAGGAAGAAGGCGTAAAGTCGAACTCCATATTTGTCGGAAAGTTTCCGATAAATCGGATTGAAGCGCGCCGCATAATCCGCTCCCATGTTCGGCGGCGCCATCATGCCGACAAGCAGCACCGCTATGCCGCGCGCCTTGAGCCGGGCGATCATCTGGTCGAGGTTTTTCTCGCTTTCTTCCGGCGGAATACCGCGCAGCGCATCATTGGCGCCAAGCTCGAGGATAACGCCATCGGTGCCGTCGGGGACGGACCAGTCGACCCTGGCAAGCCCACCTGTCGTGGTGTCGCCCGAGACCCCGGCATTGGCAATGGAAACGTCGAGCCCCTTGGCCTTCAACGCCGCCTGCAGCTTTTCCGGAAAGCCCTCGCCGGGCGGCAGCTGATAACCCGCCATCAGGCTGTCCCCGAGCCCGACGAGGTTGATCGTCCGCGCATTTGCGCCCACGGCAAAGATCAGCGACACCGCGATGACGGTGAATTGAAGCGCGGCAACTTTAAATCTCATTCTGGCTTCCCTAGATTGGCGAGGTGCCGTTATGCGGCCATTGCGTTAGAGATTAATATAGGGCGATTTCTGTTGGCAAAAACCATCATCGAGTTGAAGGGCGCCGATCTCACCCTTGGCAGTGCGGCCGCCTCCGTCCATGTTCTGAAGGGCATCGATCTCGATATCGCCGCCGGCGAATCCGTCGGCATCGTCGGCCCTTCCGGCTCCGGCAAATCCACTCTGCTGATGGTGCTTGCCGGACTGGAAAAGCTCGACAGTGGCGAAATCAATATCAATGACACGCCGCTCCACGCCCTGAGTGAGGATGAGGTCGCCGATTTCCGCGGCCGCAACATCGGCATCGTCTTCCAGTCCTTCCATCTGATCGCCAACATGACGGCGCTAGAAAACGTCGCGGTGCCGCTGGAGCTCGCCAATATCAGCAACGCCTTCGAAATCGCCCATCGCGAACTGAGTTCGGTCGGTCTCGGCGAACGGCTGAACCACTATCCCGGCCAGCTTTCCGGCGGCGAGCAACAGCGCGTGGCGATTGCCAGAGCGCTCGCTCCCTCGCCCGCCTTGCTGATTGCCGACGAGCCCACAGGCAATCTCGATACCGAAACGGGCCGACAGATCGCCGATCTTCTCTTCGCCAAGCAGGCCGAACGCGGCATGACCCTGCTTCTCGTCACCCACGACGTCTCCCTGGCAAACCGCTGCTCGCGCCAGATCCGCGTCCGTTCCGGCAGGATCGAGGGCGACAGCGCCGCCCGCCGCAGCGAGGCGGCAATCGCATGAGCATGGTCACGCCACGCGTCGCGCTCGCTTTTCGCCTGGCGCTCCGCGAGCTGCGGGGCGGCGTTCGTGGCTTCTACATCTTTTTGGCTTGCATCGCGCTCGGCACCGGTGCGATCGCCGCCGTCAATTCCGTTTCGCAGTCGATCACCGACACGATCGCCTCGCAGGGGCAGGAGTTGCTGGCCGGCGACGTCCGCTTCGAACTCAACAATCGCCAGGCGACACCTCAGGAAATGAGCTTCCTTCAGGGACTGGGAACCGTTTCGGTTTCAACGGGCCTGCGCTCGATGGCCCGCAAGCCCGACGGTTCCGACCAGGCGCTGGTCGAGGTCAAGGCCATCGACGACGCCTATCCGCTCTACGGCAGGTTCGTCGCCGAACCGGACTATCCGCTTACAGCCCTGCTCTCCGACCAAGGCGGCACCTATGGCGCGGTCGCCGCCCCGCTGCTTCTCGATCGGCTTGGCCTTGCGGTCGGCGACGAATTGCTGCTCGGCAATGTCAAGCTCAGCATTACCGGCACTGTCAAAACCGAGCCGGACGCGCTGTCGGAAGGCTTCGGTTTTGCGCCGCGTCTGCTCGTCAGCCGACAGGCGCTCGAAGCCTCGGGGCTGATCCAGACCGGAAGCCTGGTCGAACACGCCTACAAGATCCGATTGGAAGACAAGCACGCGATCTCGGGCATCCAGGCGCGCGCCTCCAAGGAGTTTCCCTCCGCCGGTTGGTCGATCCGCACCAGCGACCGCGCAGCACCCTCGCTCACCGAGAACATCACCCGTTTCTCGCAATTCCTGACGCTGGTCGGCCTGACTGCGCTGATCGTCGGTGGCGTCGGTGTCGCCAATGCCGTACGCGCTTTCCTCGATTCCAAGCGCACCACCATCGCCACCTTCAAATGCCTCGGCGCTCCGGCCGCCGTCGTCGTTCTGATCTATCTCTTTCAGATCGCCATCATCGCCCTTGGCGGAATCATGATCGGCCTCGTCATCGGCGCCCTGTCGCCGATCTTTGCGGCGCAGTTCCTGGCGCAATTCCTGCCGGTCTCAACCGCGCCGACCCTCTATCCCGGCGCGCTGCTGCTTGCGACGCTCTTCGGCATCCTGACGACGCTCGCCTTCGCCATTTTGCCGCTCGGCCATGCCCGCGAAGTGCCCGCGACCGCACTCTTCCGCGAGCAGGGCTTCGAGGCCCGCCGTCTGCCGTCCTGGCCCTATATCCTGCTTGCCGCCCTTTTCATGGCAGCCCTTGCCGGCCTTGCCATCCTCACCGCCTATGATCGCTTCATCGCCGTCGTCTTCGTCGGCGCAATCGTCTTTGCCTTTGTTGTCCTGCGCCTCGTCGCCGCGTTGATTGCCTGGCTCGCGCGCCGCAGCCCGCGCGTTCACTCGCCGGCGCTGAGGCTCGCGATCGGCAACATCCACCGCCCGGGCGCGCTGACGCCATCAGTGGTGCTCTCGCTCGGCCTCGGCCTGGCATTGCTGGTGACCCTGACCTTGATCGACGGCAACCTGCGCCAGCAGCTGACCGGCCGCATGAACGAGGGTGCACCCAACTTCTTCTTCGTCGATATCCAGAGTGCCGAGGTCGACACCTTCCGCAATCTTGTCCAGGCGCAGGCGCCGAAGGGCAAGCTGATGGAGGTGCCGATGCTGCGCGGCCGGATCATCGCCTTCAACGGCGAGGACGTCACCAAGATGAACGTGCCGGCCGCCGGCCGCTGGGTGCTGAACGGCGACCGCGGCATCACCTACGCCGACACGCTGCCGGAAAATGCCGCGCTCACCGAAGGCAGCTGGTGGGACAAGGATTACAACGGCGAGCCGCTGGTCTCCTTCTCCTCCGAAGAGGCGCATGAACTCGGCCTGAAGATCGGCGATAGCGTCACCGTCAACGTGCTGGGGCGCAATATCACGGCCAAGATCGCCAATCTGCGCCGTGTTCAGTGGGAATCGCTGTCGATCAATTTCGTCATGGTCTTCTCGCCGAACACCTTCCGCGGCGCCCCGCATGCCTGGCTGGCGACGCTGACCGATCCCTCCTCGACGCCGGCCGAAGATGCGGCAATTCTGAAATCCGTCACCAATACCTATCCGACGATCACCAGCGTGCGCGTCAAGGACGCGATCGATATCGTCAACCAGCTCGTCGCCCAGCTTGCGACCGCGATCCGAGCCGCCGCATCGGTGGCGCTCATCGCCTCGATTCTTGTTCTTGCCGGGGCGCTCGCCGCCGGCAACAGGGCCCGCACCCACGACGCGGTGGTGCTGAAGACGCTCGGCGCCACGCGCGCCATGCTGATTCGTGCCTTCAGCTACGAATATCTGATCCTCGGACTGGCAACCGCGATCTTCGCACTCTTTGCCGGCGGTATTGCCGCCTGGTTCATCGTCGCGCGCATCATGCGACTGCCCTCTGCCTTCCTGCCTGATGTGGCAGGACTGACGCTGGTGACGGCACTCGTTCTGACCGTCGGCATCGGCCTCGTCGGCACCTGGCGCATCCTCGGGCAGAAGGCCGCGCCTGTGCTGCGCGAGCTTTGAGAGCAATTCCAGAAAAGTGCGAAGCGGTTTTCCCAGGCAAAGCGCGAAGCGCTTTTGCGGGATTCCATATATCCAAAAGGTTAGAGCGGTTCTGCGTTTCCTTGAAAAGCTGAACCGCTCTGGCGCCGCCCCAAAGCCTTCACCTTACGGCGATTTAACCGGCCGCGCCTTTGCAAGCCCCTTGTTTGCAAAGAGCGAAGGCCTCATATTGTCTGCAGGCATGCTGGAGCTCCGCAGCGGCGCCCGGGTCGAGAACCCCGACACCGTATCTCCTTCGGAGCTTGTAAGAGGAAACTATGGCTGATCTTCGTAACTATCAAAGCCGCGTCCAGACCGGCGAGATGATTGATCAAGGCCTGCGCGCCTATATGCTCAAGGTCTACAACCTGATGGCGCTGGGCCTGGCGATCACCGGCGTGGCCGCATATCTCGGATTCAACTTCGCGGTCCAGGACGGCCAGCTCACCCAGTTTGGCGCGCTTCTGTTCCAGTCGCCGTTGCGCTGGGTCGTGATACTTGCCCCCCTTGCGGTCGTCTTCTTCCTGAGCTTCCGCATTCATCAGATGAGCGTGTCCGCCGCCCAGACCACCTTCTGGATCTACGCCGCCCTGGTAGGGCTGTCGCTCTCGTCGATCTTCCTGGTCTATACGGGCCAGAGCGTCGTTCAGACCTTCTTCGTCACCGCCGCCTCCTTCGGCGCGCTGTCGCTTTACGGCTATACGGCGAAGCGTGACCTGTCGGCGATGGGCTCGTTCCTGATCATGGGTCTCTTCGGCCTGATCATCGCCTCGCTCGTCAACATCTTCCTGGCTTCATCCGCGCTGCAGTTCGCGATCTCGGTGATCGGCGTGCTGATCTTCGCAGGCCTCACCGCCTACGACACGCAGAGGATCAAGGAACTCTACTTCGAAGCCGATGACGTCGCTGTCGCCGGTCGCAAGGCGATCATGGGCGCACTGACGCTCTATCTCGACTTCCTCAACCTCTTCATGTTCCTGCTGCAGTTCATGGGCAACCGCAGATAACAGGCGCATTGAGATCGAAAAGGCGGCTTCGGCCGCCTTTTTTGTTGCGCCGGTTTCGCAGGGGTGGTTTTAGAGGAGCCTGCTCTTCCGATGGACCTGCCGCCCGATGTCCTTCCTCCTGCGCGACGCCTCCCAAGCCGACATCCCCGCCATTACGGAGATCTATCGTGACTCGGTCTTGAATGGCGTTGCAAGCTACGAGATTGCGCCGCCCTCCGAGGCCGAAATGGCCCAGCGTTTTTCCGCGATCGTCAGCCAGCAATATCCCTATGTCGCCGCAACCGATGCTGTCGGGAAACTCCTGGGCTACGCTTATGCGTCGGCCTTCCGCACCCGCCCCGCCTATCGCTGGATGGTGGAGAATTCGATCTACCTGGCACCCGAAGCCCGCGGCCGTGGCATCGGCAAGGCACTGATGGTCGAGCTGATCGACCGCTGCACCGCGCTTGGCTTTCGTCAGATGGTAGCCGTCATCGGCGGCGCGAGCCCGGCCTCGATTGCGCTTCATCTGAAGGCAGGTTTTGTGGAGGTCGGACTGATGAAGGGCACCGGCTACAAGCACGGCCGCTGGCTGGACACGATGCTCATGCAGCGCAGCCTCGGCGAGGGCATGACGACCGATCCGGATCCCTCCACCTATCCCGGTTCGTTGTTTGCGGGCTGATGAGAATTATTTATCGACGAGTTTCAATGCTTTGTCGAACACCTTGAGGACCTGATTCAGCTCGTGCCCGCGCTTCAGGATCATGCCGTTGACGTTGATGACAGAATAGGCGCCCTGCTTGGCGGCAAGCTTCGGGCTCTTTTCGATCCGGAAGAGCGGCATCTCGCCGGAGCGCTTGAAGACGGAAAAGACTGCTCTGTCCTTCAGATGGTCGATGGCGTAATCGCGCCATTCCCCCTCGCCGACCATGCGGCCGTAGATCCAGAGGATCGCGTCCAGCTCACGCCGGTGGAAGGTCACCGGAAGCGGATCCTTGCTTTGTTTGTACTCCCTGAGATCGACGACGACCGAGGAACTATTGTCGACGGAGCGGCTTTCGCCGTGTCGCAAATCCGGCTGATCTGTCATCAGGTCTCCAAGGCCTCCGCTTGTGACAGGAGAGTGACAGTTTGCCCGAGCCGCCGCAAATTGCAAGAGTGCGGCCCCTCACATTTGGCCGTACCGCAGCGCCGCACGTCCAGGCACCTTCGTTGGGGACCAAGCAATGCTTTCTCCCCTGTGCCGCATTTCAGTCAAAACAGCGCCTCATTTGCAGGGGATTTATGCATCCCGGTTTGGCGCCAGCGCGCCAAAGGGCCCGGCGGAGCGTATCGACCTTAACCCCAGCCCCGAATACGCTCGGCCGGGCCGCCCGGCATTTCACCCGTCATCGGGCGAAATATCAGATATTTTTTCCCGCCATCACCACGGTTGCGCCGAGAATCGCTGCCGGATCGCCGTCGGCCGTCGCCGACTGCAGCAGAATCGCGCAGCCCTCGAGCTGCGGTCGCTGCAGGACGCTCGCCGGCAGCGTCAGACTGGTCGCCCTGCCGTCCCACATGCCGACGGTTTCGACATTGGTGACGCTGTGCAGATAGGAGATCTTCTTGCCGCTGTTTTCGCCTTTTTCGACGTCGATCGTCTTTTCCTTGTCGAAATAGACCATCACGACATTGGCCTTGCCCTGTCCTTCGCCGATCTTGATCTCCAGCTCGTCGCCGCGCATCGCCGCGCTGATGGGAACGGTCAGCCCGTTGCCTTCGATGCTGTATGTGTCGATCTTGCTGTTGATACCGGTGAGATCGGCGCCGGCCAAATGGCCGCGCCCGTTGACGATCGCCTGCGGCGTATAGACGTTGCTGCGGCCCATCGTCCTGGCGTAGCCGTACTGCCGCTCGGTATTTTCCTTGGAGCTCAGCGTATCGGCCCAGCCGAGATAATTCCAGTAATCGACATGATAGGCGAGCGCGATGACGTCGCCCTGGTTCACCAGCTTGCGGAAGGCGGCATCAGCGGGAGGACAGGAGGAGCAGCCCTGCGACGTGAAAAGCTCGACGACGCCTCTGGGCTTGCCGTCTTCGGCATGCAGCGAGCCTGCAAAAGCAATGCCGGCGATCAGCGAAATCAAGAAACGGGGGGACATTCACCTGCACCTCTTTTTCAGCGCCGGCGTTTTGGAACCGAAGGCTCTGAGATATCAGAGTACGAATAATCCTTCCCGGTCCAAACGAAAAATCACGAACGGGTGAGACCACAGCTCGGCCGGAACGCAGCTGAAACAAATCATCGTGAGCCTCCGGCAAAGACTGTCGCCGCAAAGAAAAGCCGCCGGAAATTGCTCTCCGGCGGCCATTATCAATCAACTCTCCTAGACCCGGATGATTTTAGGCCGGCCCGGCCTAAAATCTGAATCCGGATCTACATCAAAGAAGAAGAACATGATGTCGTCCGAAAACCGCTCACAGTTTTTCGGCATCATACTCCGAAAATCAGGCAGCGAGATCGCGCAGCACCGTCTGCAAGATGCCGCCATTGTTGAGGTAGATCACCTCGTCGAGCGTATCGACGCGCGACAGCAGCGGAACGTCCTTAACGGTGCCGTCGCTATAGGTGATCTTGGCGATCTTCCGCTCGCGCGGCTTGATCTTGTCCAGGCCCTCGATGGTGACGAGTTCGTCGCCCTTGAGGCCGAGGCTCTGCCAGGTCGTGCCCTCCTCGAAGACAAAGGGGATGACGCCCATGCCGACCAGGTTCGAGCGATGGATGCGCTCGAAGGACTGGGCGATCACCGCCTTGACGCCGAGCAGGTTGGTACCCTTAGCAGCCCAGTCGCGCGACGAGCCGTTGCCGTATTCGACACCGGCGAAGATGACGAGCGGCACGCCTTCGGTCTTGTACTGCATGGCGGCGTCGTAGATCGAAGTCTCTTCCTTCGACGGGTAGTGGATGGTGTAACCACCTTCCTTGCCGTTCGGGCCGAGCATGTGGTTGCGGATGCGGATATTGGCGAAGGTGCCGCGCATCATCACTTCATGGTTGCCGCGGCGTGTGCCGTACTGGTTGAAGTCGGCAACTGCAACGTCGTGGCCGATGAGGTAGGCGCCTGCCGGCGAAGCCGCCTTGATCGAACCGGCCGGCGAGATGTGGTCGGTGGTGATCTTGTCGCCGAATAGGCCCAGGACGCGCGCGCCCTTGATGTCGGCAACGCCGGTGCCCTTCTTGCCCATGCCGACGAAGTAGGGCGGGTTCTGGACATAGGTCGAATTGTCGTCCCAGGCATAAGTCTGGCCCGGCGGGACCTGAACGGCCTGCCAGTTGACGTCGCCCTTGAAGACGTCGGCATATTTGCTTTCGTAGAGCTCGCGGGTCACGTACTTCTGGATGAACTCCTGCACCTCGTGCGCGGTCGGCCAGATATCCTTGAGGTAGACCGGTTTGCCGTTCTGGTCTTCGCCGATCGGCTCCTTGGTCAGATCCTTCTGGACCGTGCCGGCAAGCGCGTAAGCGACGACGAGCGGCGGCGAAGCGAGGTAGTTCGCCTGGACATCGGGCGAGATACGGCCCTCGAAGTTACGGTTGCCCGAGAGCACGCCCGATACGATCAGTCCCTTGTCGTTGATCGTCTTCGAGATCGGCGCCGGCAGCGGACCGGAATTGCCGATGCAGGTCGTGCAGCCGAAGCCGACGAGGTTGAAACCGAGCTTGTCGAGATCGGCCTGCAGGCCTGACTTGGCGAGATATTCGCCGACGACCTGCGATCCCGGCGCCAGCGAGGTCTTGACCCACGGCTTGGTCTTCAGGCCCTTGGCGACGGCGTTGCGGGCGAGAAGGCCGGCAGCGATCAGCACCGACGGGTTGGAGGTGTTGGTGCAGGAGGTGATGGCGGCAATCGCGACGTCACCATGGCCGAGATCAAAATCGGTGCCTTCGACCGCATAGCGGTTATTGAGCTGTCCGGGCTTCTTGTAGTCGGCATCCATCGAGCCGGCGAAGCCGGAAGCGATATTTTCGAGCGCGATGCGGCCTTCCGGACGCTTCGGGCCGGCCATCGACGGGACGACATCGCCGAGGTCGAGTTCCAGGGTGTCGGTGAAGACGAGATCGGAACCATCGCCGTCGCGCCACATGCCCTGGGCCTTGGAATAGGCTTCGACGAGGGCGATCCGGTCATGCGTGCGGCCGGACATGGTGAGGTAGTTGATGGTTTCGCCGTCGACCGGGAAGAAGCCGCAGGTCGCGCCATATTCCGGACCCATATTGCCGATGGTCGCACGGTCGGCGAGCGGCATGTTGTCCATGCCGGGGCCGAAGAATTCGACGAACTTGGAAACGACGCCCTTCTTGCGCAGCATCTGCACGACCGTCAGAACGAGGTCGGTCGCGGTGACACCTTCCTTGAGTTTGCCGGTCAGCTTGAAGCCGATAACTTCGGGCAGAAGCATCGAAACCGGCTGGCCGAGCATGGCCGCTTCCGCCTCGATACCGCCCACGCCCCAGCCGAGAACGCCGAGACCGTTGATCATCGTCGTATGGCTGTCGGTGCCGACGCAGGTGTCGGGATAAGCGATCGTCTCGCCGTCCTCTTCCTTGGTCCAGACGGTCTGGCCGAGATATTCGAGATTGACCTGGTGACAGATGCCGGTGCCCGGAGGAACGACGCGGAAGTTCTTGAAGGCCTGCTGGCCCCACTTCAGGAAGCGGTAGCGTTCGCCGTTGCGCTGATATTCCAGCTCGACATTCTTGGCGAAAGCCTGCGGCGTGCCGAATTCGTCGACGATGACGGAGTGGTCGATGACGAGGTCGACGGGAACGAGCGGGTTGATCTTTTCGGGATCGCCACCGAGCGACACCATCGCGTCGCGCATCGCGGCCAGGTCGACGACGGCGGGAACGCCGGTGAAGTCCTGCATCAGAACGCGCGCCGGGCGATAGGCGATTTCGTTTTCGACCGCACCCTTGTTGTTCAGCCACGCGGCAACGGCCAGGATGTGCTCCTTGGTGACCGACTGGCCATCCTCGAAGCGCAGCAGGTTTTCGAGCAGCACCTTCATCGAATAGGGAAGCTTCGATACGCCGGCCAGACCGTTTGCCTCAGCCTTGGGCAGGCTGTAATAGACATAGTCCTTTCCACCAACGGAAAGCGTGGAACGACAATTGAAACTGTCAAGAGATTTAGACACGAGAGACCCCGTTCTGATAGCCAACACAGTCGTGCGAACGCCTATGCACTTAATGCACATCAGGATGCGGGTACGGCCATTTCCGCTGTCCGCACGTGGAGCAGATGCTCCAAGTTCGGCGCAAGGATGAAATTCACGCCGACCGCTGGCGTGGTTGCAGGTCTTATAGATAATTTCCTAAAAACTTGCCATACCCGGAAACGAGCAAAATCGGACATTTTTTGACCCATCCGGAAGCCGAAACGAAGAAAGAACCGATGCATGCATCTCACCGCCGAAAATCTGGCCGCAAGGCGCGGTGACGATCTGATTTTCGTTAATCTTTCCTTTCACTTGGCGGCCGGCGAGGCGCTTGTGCTGACGGGGAGAAATGGATCCGGAAAGTCCACTTTGCTGCGTGTTGTTGCCGGCCTCCTGCGGCCGGAAAAAGGCACTGTCGTCTTTCATGGCGACGGCAGCCGGGAAGGCCGGCATCCCGGCGAGGTCAGCCACTACCTCGGCCATCGAAACGCAATGAAGAATGAACTTACGGTTGCAGAGAACCTCGATTTCTGGCGCGCCTTTCTCGACGAAACGAAAGCACCTGCCGGCCTATCCCTTGAGGAGGCAGCCGAAGCCGTCGGCCTTTCGGGAATAACCCACCTTCCCTTCGGTTATCTCTCCGCCGGCCAGCAGCGCCGATTCGCCTTCGCCAAGCTGCTCGTCGCCCACCGCCCCGTCTGGATCCTCGACGAGCCCACAGCGGCGCTCGATGCCAGCGCCGACCGGCTGTTCGCCGGATTGATCGAAGCGCATCTGGCAAAGGGTGGCATTCTTCTGGCGGCGACACATCAGCCGCTGGGATTGAAGAATATGCAGGAATTGAAAATGACGGGCTTTGCCGGCGTGGATCAGGGAGTGTGGGGATGACTGCCCTCTTCCTCCGCGACCTGAAACTTTCCATCCGCGCCGGCGGCGGTGCGCTGATCGGCGTGCTGTTCTTCCTGACCGTCGTCGCCGTCATCCCCTTCGGCGTCGGGCCGGATCTCAAGCTGCTTTCGCGCATCGGCCCAGCCATCGTCTGGATCGGCGCGCTGCTTGCCGCCCTTCTCGGCCTCGACCGCTTGTTCCAGGCCGAGCGCGACGACGGATCGCTCGACCTGATGCTGATGCAGGAAACACCGCTTGTCCTGACCGTGCTGGTGAAATGTTTCGCCCATTGGGCCGCCACCAGCCTGCCGCTGGTGATCGCCTCGCCGCTGCTCGGCCTCTTCATGAATATGGACGAGGCAGCGATCGGCGCGACCATGCTGACGTTCCTTGTCGGCTCGCCGGCCATTACCTTCATTGGCGCCGTCGGCGCTGCCGTTGCCGTCGCCCTGCCCCGCGGCGGCCTGCTGGTTTCGATCCTGGTCCTGCCGCTGACCATCCCTGTACTGATCTTCGGCGTCAGCGCCACCTATGCCGCGGTCGAGGATCCCGCCCCTTTCCTGCCGCCCTTCCTCATCCTGACTGCGCTGACGCTGTTCTTTGCCGTGATCGGCCCGGCCGCCGCTGCGCTCGCGCTGCGAAACACGTCGGATTGAATGTCACTCGATTGCGGGAACAGCCGGATAGGGATAAGGAAGCGGCCATGAACGACATAAGCCTTGCCATCCGTAAATTCATCGATCTCGCCAATCCGACGCGATTTCTGGCGCTGGCGGCCCGCGTCATTCCTTGGCTGGCTTGCATCACCGCGCTGTGTTTCGCGGCCGGCCTCTATCTCAGCTTCTCGACCGAAGGCGATTACCAGCAGGGCGAGACCGTTCGGATCATGTATATCCACGTGCCTGCCGCCTGGCTTTCGATGATGTGCTACACGATCATGAGCCTCTCGGCGATCGGCACGCTCGTCTGGCGCCACCCGCTGGCCGACGTCTCCGCCAAGGCCGCAGCCCCGCTCGGCGCCGCCTTCACCTTGCTCGCGCTGGTCACCGGCTCGCTCTGGGGCAAGCCGATGTGGGGTACCTGGTGGGTGTGGGACGCGCGCCTGACCTCGGTCTTCGTGCTCTTTCTGATGTATCTCGGCCTGATTGCGCTGAGCCGCGCCATCGACGATCCGTCGAGGGCAGCGCGGGTCTCAGCCGTGCTCATCCTTGTCGGCTTCGTCAACATTCCGATCATCAAGTTCTCCGTCGAATGGTGGAACACGCTGCACCAGTCGGCGAGCGTGCTCAGGATCGGCGGTCCGGCGATCGATCCGGAATTCCTGCGCCCGCTGCTCGTCATGGCGATCGCCTTCACCCTGCTCTTCTTCACCCTGCACATCATGGCGATGAGGAACGAGATCTGGCGCCGCCGGATCGCCGCGCAGCGCCGTCTCGCCGCCCGGATGGCGAGCCGGGAGGAGTAGATCATGACGCATGCCTTCTACGTCTACGCCTCCTACGGCTTTGCGGCGCTCGTGACTGTTGCGGTCACGCTCTGGACCTGGGCCGACGGCCGGGCGCGCCGGCGTGAGCTCGCAGCCCTGGAAGCCGCGGGCATTCGCCGCCGCTCGGCGCCCGCGAGGGACGGCGAATGAGCGAAACACCCGAAATCAAGCCCGGCAAGCCGAGCGGACTTAGCCGCTACGCCCTGGCGCTTCTGCCGCTGTTCGTCTTCGGCGCCATTGCCGCGACGGCCGCAAAGATGCTCTATGACCAGGATTTCCATGGCAAGAACATCGCCGAAATCCCGTCGGCCCTGATCGGCACCAAGGCGCCGGCGCTGAACCTTCCGCCGCTCGACGGCGCAAATCTGCCGGCGCTCACCGATGCGGCTATCAAAGGCAAGCTGACCCTGGTCAACGTCTTTGCCTCCTGGTGCATCCCCTGCCGGGACGAACACCCGATCTTGAAGGAACTGGCGAAGGACGGTCGGCTAAACATCGTCGCCATCAACTACAAGGACAAGAACGACAACGCCCTGCGTTTCCTCGGCGAACTGGGAAATCCCTACCGGGCGATCGGCGTCGACCCGAACGGCAAGGCGGCGATCGACTGGGGCGTCTACGGAATTCCGGAAAGCTATCTGGTCGCCCCCGACGGCACGATCCTCTACAAACGCGTCGGCCCCTTCGACGATATCAGCCTGAAGGAAGGGCTGTTTCCGGCGATGGAAAAGGCGCTGGCGAAACCGGCTTCGTAAGCATTATTCCGGATGAGGGGTCTTTTGCAACGACGTGGGCCTAAACCCCACCCTGCCAGACCTTGATCGCCTCCACCGGCCAGATCAGCATCAGCACGTTGAGCGTCAGATTATCGCGGATCACATAGCCGGTGAAAATCTCGAAGAAGATGGCGATCGCCACCGTCAGCGCCACCGGCGCCCGCGATGCAAAGAAGAAGCCAACGCACATGAAAACGGTGTCCATCGCCGAATTCAGGATGCTGTCGCCGTAATAATCGAGCGCGATCGTCGCCGTGCGGTAACGATCGATGATGAGAGGTGAATTCTCCAGCAGCTCCCAGCCGGATTCGATCACCAGCGCTAGGAGCAGCCTTGCCGCCAGCGGCTTGCGGCGTAGGATGAGATATCCGAGGCCGTAAAACAGGAAGCCGTGGATGATATGTGACGGCGTGTACCAGTCGGACAAATGCTGCGAATTGCCGCTGGTATTGACCCCGCCTTCCCACAGTTTGACATAACCGCAGGCGCAGATCGGCACGCGGCCCATCAAATATTCGGTGACGATCTGCGCGACCAGCACCGCAACGCAGGCGACGAACCAGAAATTCTGGCGTCTGACACGATATTCGGCGTCTGCGGCACTCACTTCTCGCCGTCCGTTTCCAGGTTGATACTGTGTTTCAGCACCAGCGGCATCTGCGCCAGCGTGAAGATGATGGTGATCGGCATCGTGCCCCAAACTTTGAAGGCGACCCAGGTATCGTCGGAAAAATTGCGCCAGACGACTTCGTTCAGCACGGCCAGGAACAGAAAGAAGATGCCCCAGCGGATGGTGAGCTTGCGCCAGCCTTCGGCATCGAGTTGGAAAGCGGCGTTGAAGACGTAGCCGAGCAGCGACCGGCCGAAGGCGAGCCCGCCGAGCAGCGCGACGCCGAACAGCGTGTTGACGATGGTCGGCTTCATCTTGATGAAGGTCTCGTTCTGCAGCCAGATCGACAGCGAGCCGAAGATAACGACGACGATGCCGGAAACGAAGGGCATGATCGGCAGATGGCCGAGCACGATCTTCGAAACGATCAGCGAAAACACCGTCGCCGCCATGAAGAGCCCGGTTGCGACGAACAGCGGACCGCCAAGTTCCGAAAGAGCAGGAAACCGCTCCACCAGCCACTGGCCGCGCAGATTGGCAAAGAAGAAAATCAACAGCGGCCCGAGCTCCAGCGCCAGCTTCAACAGCGGATGATGCCGGTCGGCCGCGCTCGGGGTGATATCGCTTTCGGTGGTCATGCGTTCGTCAAACCTGCTGTTCCTGAAAACCTGTTCCCGTCATGCCCTGCAGGCTTTCGGCGGCATATCTGTGGCATCATTGGGGAAGTCCGGCAATGGCGTGCGCGAAATCCTCGGCCTCGAACGGCTCCAGATCGTCGACGCCTTCGCCCACACCGATGAAATAGACCGGCAGCTTGTGCTTGGCGGAAATGGCCACCAGGATGCCGCCACGCGCCGTGCCGTCGAGCTTGGTCATGATCAGGCCGTTGACGCCGGCGACATTGCGGAAGATCTCGACCTGGCTCAGCGCATTCTGTCCCGTCGTCGCGTCGAGCGTCTGCAGCACGGTGTGCGGCGCATCGGGATCGAGCTTGCCGAGAACGCGCACGATCTTCTCGAGCTCGGCCATCAGCTCGGCCTTGTTCTGCAGGCGGCCGGCCGTGTCGACGATCAGCACGTCGCACTTCTTGGCCTTCGCCTGCTCGAAGGCATCATAGGCAAGGCCGGCGGCGTCGGCGCCGATCTTGGTGCCAACGAATTCGGAATTGGTCCGCTCGGCCCAGATCTTCAGCTGCTCGATCGCCGCCGCGCGGAACGTATCGCCGGCAGCCACCATGACCTTCAGCCCGGCGCCCGAAAGCTTCGCCGCTAGCTTGCCGATCGTCGTCGTCTTGCCGGTGCCGTTGACGCCGACGACGAGGATGACATGCGGCTTGTGCGAGAGATCGAGCTGCAGCGGCTTGGCGACCGGTTTCAAAACCTTGGCGATTTCGGACGCCATGATCCTGCTGACATCCTCGCCGGTGACGTCCTTGCCGTAGCGCTCGGAAGCCAGGGTATCGGTGACGCGCAGCGCGGTTTCGACGCCGAGATCGGCCTGGATCAGCAAGTCTTCGAGATCCTGCAGCGTCTCGTCGTCGAGCTTGCGCTTGGTAAAGAGCGCGGTGATCTGACCGGTCAGCTGCGAGGAGGTGCGCGCCAGACCGTTGCGCAGCCGCTGGAACCAGCTGAGTTTCGGCTGCGGGGCAATGGGCTGCGGTTCGACGATTGCCGGGCCGGTGGCGAAGCCTTTGGGAAGAACGGGAGATTCCAGCTTCGGCTGTTCCGCAGTCGTCTCGGAAGGCCCGGTGGGCGTGATACCCCCCTCTGCCCTGCCGGGCATCTCCCCCACAAGGGGGGAGATCGGCTGAATAGAGGCGCCCGGTACCTCATCGATCTCAGGTTGAATTTCCTCTACAGGCGCTTCTGCGACTTCCCCGGTCCTTTCGATCAAAGCCGGTGCATCAGGCTCAAAATGATCTCCCCCCTTGTGGGGGAGATGTCCCGAAGGGACAGAGGGGGGTGTTTCCGTAGCGCTGCCCGCAATCGGCTGGGCTTCCGCCTCCGCGGCAGCCTCTGCCTCCAGCAATGAAAGTGGCACGACGCCCATTTCGCTCAACTGGTCCGGGGCGGGCAGATTTTGTGGTTCCGTATCCTCTGCCGCGACATGCTCTACCGTCACGCCCTCGCCGATATCCGCCGCCGGTCCGCCGGCCGTATCCATTTCCTCGGGCAGCACCGGATCATCGGCGACAGGCAGATCTTCGGCGCGCGAACGCCGCTCCAGCTCCTTGTCGACCGCCTGGGGCACGGGCTCTTCAGCCGGCTTGCCGAAGGTGAAGACCTTTTTGATGAAACTGAGCGCCATGGGGATTCCGTGAAAGTCAGGCCGCTGCGGCCGTCAATTGCATGTCGAGATGCTTGCCATTGTGGCCGGTGATCGTCGCCGGCACAAGTTCGCCGGGACGAAGGCCGGCGGCTGCGACCAGCGTGAAGTTTTCCGTATGGGCCAGGCCGTTGTTTTCGACGAGCAGCCATTGCCGGGTTCCGACCATGCCGTCGAGATGGGATTGATGGAGCCTATGTCCAGTGGCGCGCAGCCTTGCGGCGCGATCCTTGACCAGCGACCGGTCGAGCTGCGGCATGCGGGCGGCCGGCGTGCCGGGACGCGGGCTGTAGGGAAAGACATGCAGATGGGCGATTTCAGCCTCTTCGGCGAGCCGCACGGCACTGGCGAACATCTCTTCCGTTTCCGTCGGGAAACCGGCGATCATATCGGCGCCGAAGCTCATTTCGGGGCGAAGACGGCGCGCCTCCTCGATGAAACGCAGCGCATCGGCGCGCGAATGTCGGCGCTTCATCCGCTTCAGGATCATGTCGTCGCCATGCTGCAGCGACAGATGCAGATGCGGCATGAAGCGCGGCTCGTCGGCGATCAGGTCCATCAGATGGGCGTCGGCCTCGATGCTGTCGATCGAGGAAAGCCTGAGGCGGCGGATATCCGGAATCTGCTTCAAGAGCGTCTTGGCGAGAAGCCCGAGGGTCGGCGCGCCCGGCAGGTCGCCGCCATAGCTGGTGGCGTCGACCCCGGTCAACACGATCTCGCGATAACCGCTGTCGGCCAGCCTGCGGGCCTGGTCGACGACGGCTCCCATCGGCACGGAGCGGGAATTGCCGCGGCCATAGGGAATGATGCAGAAGGTGCAGCGGTGGTCGCAGCCGTTCTGCACCTGGATGAAGGCGCGCACATGCCCGTCGATGTGCCTGACCATCTGCGGCGCCGTCGCCTTGACGCTCATGATATCGTTGACGCGTAACTTCTCTTCGGCCGAAACGCCGAAATCCGGCAGGCTGCGATAGGAGGCGCTCGAAAGCTTCTCCTCATTGCCGAGCACAGCATCGACCTCCGCCATCTCGGCGAAGGTCTGTTTTTCCGTCTGCGCGGCACAGCCGGTGACGATGATGCGGGCATGCGGATTGTCGCGCCGCGCCCGGCGGATGGCCTGGCGGGCCTGGCGCACGGCCTCGCCGGTCACGGCGCAGGTATTGACCAGTATGGCGTTGTTGAGCCCGGCCTTCTCGGCCTGCGCCTTCATCACTTCGGATTCATATGTGTTGAGGCGGCAGCCGAAGGTAATGACCTCGATGCCGCTCACTGCGCCTCGGCTCCCCGGTCCGCATCGCGCGACCACAGGCCGGTCGCAGGATCGAGCCTGCCCGACCACTCCCACTCGGCCGGACCGGTCATGACGACGTGATCGTCGCGCTCGCGCCATTCGATCGAAAGTGTGGCCGGCGGCTTGGCGCTTGCCACATTGATCGTCACTTTGCGGCCGGTGCGGCCGGTGCGCGCTGCGCTGACGGCAGCCGAACAGGCGGCCGAACCGCAGGCAAGCGTCAGTCCCGCGCCGCGCTCCCAGGTGCGCGTCGTCATCGATGTCGGCGAGGTCACCTGCGCCAGCGTGATGTTGGCGCGCTCGGGAAACATCGGATGGTTTTCCAGCAGCGGCCCGAAGCGGGCGAGATCATAGGACATCACGTCCCTGTCCACCCAGAAGATCGCATGCGGGTTGCCCATCGACATGGCCGAAGGCGAATGCAACACCGGATTGTCGATCGGGCCGATCTGCAGCTCGATGCGGCCGGTATCGTGGAATTCTTCCGAAAGCGGGATCCTGTCCCAATCGAACACCGGCTTGCCCATGTCGACGGAGATCGTCCCGTCCTCGTGCTCGACAGCATTGAGGATGCCGGCGACCGTCTGGAAGGTGAAGGCCTTCCGACCGGTCTCGGCGGCAAGCGCCTGTACGACACAGCGGGTGCCGTTGCCGCAAGCCTGCGCCTTCGAGCCATCGGAGTTCAGGATATCGATGAACGCGCCGGTGCCTTCAGCCTTCGGATCATGGATCGCCATGATCTGGTCGAACTCGGTCTGCGGATCGGCATTGAGCGCGACCGCCGCTGCGGGCGTCACCTTATCAGGCCGTCCGCGCATGTCGACGACCAGGATCTTGTTGCCAAGCCCGTTCATCCTCGCGAATTCGACCGTTGCGCTCATGATGTCATTCCGTCCGTCTTTCCGCTGTATATGGCGGAAACGCGAAGGAATTACCAGTGGGTGAGTGCCATGCAGGCCTTGCGGCCGACTGAGCCTCCGGGCGGTCCGTCTTCTACCGCTGCCCGCCGTCGGCTTCGAAGGACGCCGCATGCGCCTCGACGATAGCGGCGGTGATGACCTTCCTCAGCTCGTAGACCAGCGAGCGGGATCGTTTGCGATCCAGATCCTGTGCCGCTTTTGCAAGACTAAGGCCTTCGTTGAGAACAATATGATGGGCCCGTGCCAGCGCCCAACTTTCAATATCAGCATTGATCATTCGATATCTCCGCCGGATCATCCGGCATCAAGGATATTCACGAATCATTTTACAGGACGCACTTAAGTAGAAAGTAGAATCACAAGCAGAATATTTTGCAACTGGCCTGAATGGCGAATTGGATTGTGAGCGGCAATTTAGCCGCTTGCCCCATGTGGCACCGCTTCCGAAAAGCCCGCTGTGCGGTCATCCGCCCGCATTCGCCTTGACTTTCCCGCCGCTTTCCTGTTTATCGCGCCCAATCCGCGACGAGCCAGATGACTCCGAGCCGCCGACCGGGACTTCGAGATCCCGGAGGTCAACACCCGACAGCGCGATGCGCCCTCGGGTGCTTTTTGGCTTTGCGTCTTGTTTTCGTCAAGGAAAAGCACGACGTTTCCGGGCAGATCAACCCGCCCGAAACGTATCAAGGAAGAGCCGATGTTTGAAAACCTCCAGGACCGTCTTGGATCCATTCTGAATGGACTGACAGGCCGTGGCGCGCTTTCGGAAGCCGATGTTTCCGCAGCGCTGCGCGAGGTTCGCCGCGCGCTGCTGGAGGCCGACGTCGCGCTCGACGTCGTGCGTTCCTTCACCGACCGCGTGCGTGAAAAAGCCGTCGGCGCCGAGATCCTGAAGTCGATCAAGCCCGGCCAGATGGTCGTCAAGATCGTCCATGACGAACTGATCGAGATGCTGGGCGGCGAAGGTGTGGGCATCGACCTGCATGCGGCCGCCCCCGTCGTCGTCATGATGGTCGGCCTTCAGGGCTCGGGCAAGACGACGACGTCAGCCAAGATCGCCAATCGTCTGTCGACGCGCGAGAAGAAAAAGGTGCTGATGGCGTCGCTCGACACGCGCCGTCCGGCCGCGCAAGAGCAGCTTCGCCAGCTCGGCGCGCAGGCCAATATCGACACGCTGCCGATCATTGCAGGCCAGTCGCCGACCGATATCGCCGCCCGCGCCGTGCAGGCGGCCAAGCTCGGCGGCCATGACATCGTCATCCTCGACACCGCCGGCCGCACCCATATCGACGAGCCCTTGATGGTCGAGATGGCCGACATCAAGAAGCGCTCGAACCCGCATGAAATCCTGCTGGTCGCCGACAGCCTCACCGGCCAGGACGCCGTCAACCTCGCCCGCAATTTTGACGAACGCGTCGGCATCACCGGCTTGGTGCTGACCCGCATGGACGGCGACGGCCGCGGCGGTGCTGCCCTTTCGATGCGCGCCGTCACCGGCAAGCCGATCAAGCTGATCGGCGTCGGCGAGAAGATGAGCGAGCTCGAGGAGTTCCATCCCCGCCGCATTGCCGACCGCATTCTCGGCATGGGCGATATCGTTTCGCTCGTCGAGCGCGCCGCGGAGAATATCGACGCCGAAAAGGCGGCCGCCATGGCCGCCAAGATGGCCAAGGGCAAGTTCGACCTCGACGACCTCGCCGATCAGCTGCGCCAGATGCAGAAGATGGGCGGCATGGGCGGCATCATGGGCATGATGCCCGGCATGGCCGGCATGAAGGACAAAATGGCCGCAGCCGGCCTCGACGACAAGCTTTTCGGCCGCCAGATCGCCATCATCCAATCGATGACCAAGGCCGAGCGCGCCAATCCCGACCTGCTCAAGCATTCGCGCAAGAAGCGCATCGCCGCCGGCTCCGGCACCGATGCCGCCGCCATCAACAAGCTTCTGAAGATGCACCGCCAGATGGCGGACATGATGAAGATGATGGGCGGCAAGGGCAAAGGCGGCCTGATGAAGCAGATGATGGGCGGCCTTGCCGGCAAGATGGGGCTTGGCGGCGGCGGCATGGGCGGCATGCCCGATCTCTCGAATATCGATCCCCGTCAGCTCGAAGCCCTGCAGAAGCAGGCGGAAGCGGCGGGTTTGGGAAAACCGGGCGGGGGTATGCCCGGTCTCGGCGGTCTGCCGGGTGGTTTGCCGGGCCTCGGCGGCGCCAAGCTGCCGGGCCTTGGCGGTGGTTTCCCGGGCTTGCCCGGCTTGCCGAAGAAGAAGTGAAAGGATCGCTTGCCCCATGATTGATCCAAACGTCAAAGCCCAGCTCGCGAGCTATCGTCAGTCGATCGACAATATCGATGCCGCTCTCGTGCACATGCTGGCCGAACGCTTCCGCTGCACCAAAGAAGTCGGCGTGCTGAAGGCCAAATACAATCTGCCGCCGGCCGATCCGGCGCGCGAGGAATACCAGATAGAACGCCTTCGCCAGCTGGCGAAGGCCGCCAATCTGGATCCGGATTTCGCCGAGAAGTTCCTGAACTTCGTCATCAAGGAAGTCATCCGGCATCATGAGCAGATCGCTGCGGACCACGCTGAACAGAGCGCCGCAGCCCGATAACCACACCGCCCTACGAAGCGGTCAAGAAAAGCCTAAGGAGTAAAGAACATGGCACTGAAAATTCGTCTCGCCCGCGGTGGCTCCAAGAAGCGTCCGTACTACCACGTCGTGCTCGCTGATGCGCGCAGCCCGCGTGACGGCCGCTTCCTCGAAAACCTCGGCTCCTGGAACCCGATGCTCGCCAAGGATGACGAGAAGCGCGTTCAGCTGAACGCCGAGCGCATCAAGCACTGGATCGACAACGGCGCCCAGCCGACCGACCGCGTTCTGCGCTTCCTCGATGAAGCCGGCGTTGCCAAGCGCGAAGCCAAGAACAACCCGATCAAGGCAAAGCCCGGCAAGCGCGCCCAGGAACGCGCCGCCGAAAAGGCCCAGAAGATCGCCGACGCTGCAGCAGCTGCTGCCGACGCCGCGGAATAATCGGGACATTCCCTTCTCGAGCGGGCGGCATGGCGACATGCCGCCCGTTTTCGTTTCCAATCGCCCGCACTTCGTTTATGAGAAACCTGTCTTTCGGCTTCACGTGAAGGAACCCATGACAAAGCTTGAAAACCCGGTTTTGATGGCGACGATCGGTGGCGCGCAGGGTCTCAGGGGCGAGGTGCGCGCCAAGGCCTACACGGCCGATCCCAGCGCGCTCGGCGATTACGGCCTTTTGCACAGCATGGACGGACGCAGCTTCGAAATCCTCGAAATCCGCGAGATGAAGAATGTCGTCGTCGTCCGTTTCCGCGGCATCAACGACCGCAACGCCGCCGAAGCGCTGAACGGACTTGAACTCTATATCGAGCGCGACAATCTGCCGGACGAGGAGCTCGAGGACGATGAGTTCTACTATGCCGATCTCGAAGGGCTCGAAGCGCTTGATGACAAGGGCGTCAGCTACGGAACGGTCACCGGCGTCTTCGATTTCGGCGCTGGCGATCTCCTGGAGCTCAAGGGCCCGGGCAAGCGCCCCGTTCTCATTCCCTTCTCGGAAGCCTCTGTGCTGGAAATCGATCTCGAAGCCGGTACGCTGCTGATCGATCCGCTGGCGGCGGGACTGGTCGACGACCCCGAGCTTTCGCAGTTCACCGCGGACAAGCCGAAAAAGAAGAAGTAATGGCTTTCCGGGCGCGCGTACTGACACTTTATCCGGAAATGTTTCCGGGGCATCTTGGCTTCTCGCTCGCCGGCAAGGCGATGGAGCGTGGGCAATGGTCACTGGATCTGGTGCAGATTCGCGATTTCGCCACCGACAGACACCGCACTGTCGACGACACGCCTGCCGGCGGCGGCGCCGGCATGGTGCTGAAGGCTGACGTTCTCGCCCGCGCGATCGACAGTGCCGGTGAAAATGATCCCCGGCCGCGCCTGCTGATGAGCCCGCGCGGCCGGCCGCTGACGCAGCAGCGCGTGCGTGAGCTTGCGGCGGGTGACGGCGTCATCATCGTCTGCGGTCGCTTCGAGGGCGTCGACCAGCGGGTGATCGAGGCGCGCGGACTGGAAGAAGTCTCGATCGGCGATTACGTGCTGTCGGGCGGCGAGCCGGCGGCGCTGATCCTGCTTGATGCGATCATCCGCATCCTGCCCGGCGTGATGGGCAACGATCTTTCCGGCCTGCACGAAAGCTTCGAGGGCGGGTTGCTGGAACATCCCCATTATACCCGGCCACAAGAGTGGGAAGGCCGGGAAATTCCCTCCGTCTTGACGTCCGGCAACCACGGAGCCATCGAGAAATGGCGCCACCAGGAAGCGGTGCGGCTGACGCAGGAACGGCGGCCGGACCTGCTCGATAGCGCTAAAACAGAGAAAAACGGCTGATTTCGCCGGCGTTTTCACAAAAATGTCGTGCGAGGGATGACAAGCCCCAGCCTTTCGTGTATTGGCGCACGCGGAAATGGGGCTAGCCCCGTCTGCCAGCAAACAAAGAATGGCGAATCCGCTCCCGCCCGTAAGGGCAAACTCCAGAGGCATCGACCGAAGGACAGTATGAGCGCTCTGGCTGTTTCAGAAGAACCAAAGGTTAAGACGATGAACATCATCCAGCAGCTCGAGGCCGAACAGGCCGCTAAGATCGAAGCCAAGCGCACCCTCCCCGAATTCTCCCCGGGCGACACCGTCCGCGTCAACGTGAAGGTCACGGAAGGCAACCGTACGCGCGTCCAGGCCTATGAAGGCGTCTGCATCGCCCGCTCCGGTGGTGGCCTGCAGGAAAACTTCACGGTTCGCAAGATCTCCTACGGCGAAGGCGTCGAGCGCGTATTCCCGGTCTACTCGCCGATGATCGAAAGCGTCGACGTTGTTCGCCGCGGTAAGGTCCGTCGCGCCAAGCTCTATTACCTCCGCGACCGTCGCGGCAAGTCGGCTCGTATCGTTGAAGACACCGGCGTTCGCGCCCGCAAGCTCAACGACGCCGAGCGCGCTGCTGTCGCCGAGGAAAAGGCCCGTATCGAAGCCGAGAAGGTTGCAGCCGCCCAGGCGCTCGCCGCCGAAAAGGCAGCAGCAGAAGCTGCGGAAGCCAAGGCCGCGGCCGAAGCAGCTGCTGCAGCCGAAGCCGAGAAGGCCGCAGAATAAGATCTGCGCAAAATTCTATTTGTGGAAAGGCGGTCTTCGGATCGCCTTTTCTATTTTTTACGCGACCGTGCAGCCGGCAGCCTTGCCTTCGGCAGGTCATCCGTGACAATTTTTGCCGTTCAATTTTGGAGCCGTTCTATGCTGTTTCGTCGCACCGTTCTCGCAAGCTTCGCCGCTCTTGCGCTTTCGCCCATGGCCGTATCGGCTGCCGAACTGCCGGATCTCGGTGGCAAGAGCGTCGTCGTCGTCACCGAGAATGCCTATCCGCCGCTGCAGTTCGTCGACCCGAAATCCGGCAAGGCGGTTGGCTGGGAATATGATGCGATGAACGAGATCGCCAAGCGGCTGAACTTCAAGCTCGAATATCAGAACACCAGCTGGGACGCGATGATCCAGGCGGTTTCCGACGGTCAGTACAACATCGGCATGACCGGGATCACCATCAAGGACGATCGCAAGCAGAAGGTCGACTTCTCCGATCCCTATATGCGCTCGCAGCAATTCATGCTGGTGCGCGGCGACGAGAAGCGCTTCACCGACGCCAAGAGCTTTGCCGCCTTCAACGACGGCCTGATTGGCGCCCAGCCCGGCACCTCGCCTTTCTACACCGCCGTCTATGAAATCCTCGACGGCAACGAACAGAACCCGCGCATCAAGCTCTTCGAGACCTTCGGCGCAACCGTGCAGGCCCTGAAAACAGGCGATGTCGATCTCGTCCTCACCGACAGCGTCGCCGCTAAGGGTTATGTCGATTCCGCGAACGGCGCCCTGAAGGTGGTTGGCGAACCGCTCGGCACCGAGGATTTCGGCTTCATCTTCCCGAAAGGCTCCGATCTCGTCGCCCCCGTCAATGCCGCCATCGCAGCGCTGAAGGCTGACGGCACCTTCGAGGCGCTGAACAAGAAGTGGTTTCTCGACTACAAGATGGGCGAATAATCCCTCGAGAGATCGCAGATGGCTCCACAACCATCCCCGCGACATGAGAAGGACGACCGTCCCTGGTGGCTGGCCGTCCTTCTCTTGATCGGCATCGTTCTCGCCGTCGTCATCATCACAAACGACATTTACACCCAGGTCTTCCGCACCGTGGTCAACGGCGTCGGCGTCACCGTGTTCGTGACGCTCGTCGCCTTTGCCTTGGCAACGGTGCTCGGTCTCGGCATCGCGCTGCTCGGCCTGGCGGACAGCGTCGTGCTGCGCCAGATCGCCCGCTTCTATATCGAGATCATCCGCGGCATCCCGATGCTGGTGCTGCTCTTCTACGTCGCCTTCGTCGGTGCGCCCGGTTTCGTCACGGCCTATAACTTCATGATCACACCCCTGGTGAAATCAGGCGTTACGGAACCGATCCTGGTGCGCGACCTGTCGCTGATGTGGCGGGCCGTCATCGCGTTGATGATCGGCTATTCCTCCTTCATTGCCGAGATCTTCCGCGCCGGTTTCCAGTCCGTCGATATCGGTCAAATCGAGGCGGCAAAGTCGCTCGGCCTGTCGCGCTACCGCCGCTTCCGGCTCGTCGTCTTCCCGCAGGCGATCCGGGTCATCCTCCCGCCGCTCTCCAACGATTTCGTCTCGATGGTGAAGGATTCATCCCTCGTCTCCGTCCTCGGTGTCGCCGACATCACGCAGATGGGCAAGGTCTATGCCTCCGGCTCCTTCCGCTTCTTCGAGACCTATTCGATCGTCACCTATATCTATCTGATCCTGACGATCGGCCTGTCGCTGGCGCTGCGGCGGATCGAGAAGAAGATGAAGCAGATGCCGCGGCGCTAAGCGCCCGCGTCCATTCGGATGCAGAAAGGACGCGCCTCACGATTCGAATTGCCGTTTCGATCAAAAATCGCTATATCCACCGCCATGGAATCCAAGTTCAGATGCACTGGTGCGCATATTTTCGTGCTGCAGGACCACTATCGCCTGCCGGCGCGGTTTTTCGCATGCGTCTCCGGTGCGCTCAACAGCCGACTTCGTTGATCGAATGACGGCCGGCGGAGCCCGATCCGCTTTTTTCCGATTTTCCAAAGCTTTCAAAAACGGACTTACCGCCATGAGCGCACCGCGTACCCTCTACGACAAGATCTGGGACGACCATCTGGTCGACGAACAGGCCGACGGAACCTGTCTTCTCTACATCGACCGCCATCTGGTCCACGAAGTCACCTCGCCGCAGGCCTTCGAAGGCCTGCGCATGTCCGGCCGCAAGGTCCGCGCCCCGGAAAAGACGCTTGCCGTCGTCGACCACAACGTTCCAACCTCGGCCGATCGCCATCTCGGCATCAAGAACGAGGAAAGCCGCATCCAGGTCGAGCAGCTCGCCAAGAATGCCGCCGAGTTCAACGTCGAATATTATTCGGAAAACGATAAGCGCCAGGGCATCGTTCACATCATCGGGCCGGAGCAGGGCTTCACCCTGCCGGGCATGACGATCGTCTGCGGCGACAGCCACACCTCCACCCATGGCGCCTTCGGCTCTCTCGCCCACGGCATCGGCACGTCTGAAGTCGAGCACGTTCTCGCCACTCAGACGCTGATCCAGAAAAAGGCCAAGAACATGCTGGTGCAGGTCGACGGCCAGCTGCCGGCAGGCGTCACCGCCAAGGATATCGTTCTGGCCATCATCGGCGAGATCGGCACCGCAGGCGGCACCGGCTACGTCATCGAATATGCCGGCGAAGCGATCCGTTCGCTGTCGATGGAAGGCCGCATGACGATCTGCAACATGTCGATCGAAGGCGGCGCCCGCGCCGGCCTCATTGCCCCTGACGAAATCACCTTCGAATATATCAAGGGCAAGCCGCGCGCGCCGAAGGGCGAAGCGCTGGAACAGGCGATCGCATATTGGCAGACGCTGAAATCCGACGAAGGCGCGCATTTCGACCGCGTCGTCAAGCTGAACGCCGCCGAACTGCCGCCGATCGTCTCCTGGGGCTCCTCGCCTGAGGACGTCGTCTCCGTCCAGGGCATCGTGCCGAATCCGGATGAAATCCAGGACGAAACGAAGCGTGCCTCCAAGTGGCGTGCGCTTGACTATATGGGCCTGAAGCCGGGCACGAAGATGACCGACATTGCTGTCGACCGCGTCTTCATCGGCTCGTGCACCAACGGCCGCATCGAAGACCTGCGCGCCGCCGCCAAGGTCGTCGAGGGCAAGACCGTCGCCTCGACCGTCAACGCCATGATCGTTCCAGGTTCCGGCCTCGTCAAGGAACAGGCGGAAGCCGAAGGCCTCGACAAGATCTTCAAGGCCGCAGGTTTTGACTGGCGTGAGCCGGGCTGCTCCATGTGCCTTGCCATGAACGACGACCGCCTGAAGCCGGGCGAGCGTTGCGCCTCGACCTCGAACCGCAATTTCGAAGGCCGTCAGGGCTTCAAGGGCCGCACGCATCTCGTCTCGCCGACCATGGCCGCCGCCGCCGCGATCGCCGGACATTTCGTCGATATCCGCGAATGGAACTGACCCTTCCGGCGGAATGAAAGATAAAGCCGCCCGATGCGTCTCAGCGCATCGGGCGGTTTCTATATTGGAGTGCGACAGCCGATCGACGGTATTCGCGCAATCGGCGATCAGAAAGCCGCCGTCATCGGATCCGGCCCCATGCGGGCGCCGGCAGTGTCGAGCTTGGCGATCGCCGCCATGTCGTCGGCATCGAGCTTGAAATCGAACACCTGGAAGTTCTCTTCGATGCGCGACGGCGTGACCGATTTCGGGATGACGACGAGGCCGGTATCGATATGCCAGCGGATGATGACCTGGGCCGGCGTCTTCCGATGCTTGTTGGCGATCTCGCCGATAACCTTGTTCGAGAGGAATTTGCCCTGGCCGAGCGGGCTCCAGGATTCGGTGGCGATATCAAGTTTCTTGTGCGCCTCCCGCGCCGCTCTCTGCTGGAAGTCGGGGTGCAGCTCGATCTGATTGATGACCGGAACGACGCCGGTCTCGCCGATGATGCGCTCGAGATGTTCGGGATAGAAATTCGACACGCCGATCGAGCGGGCGCGGCCCTCTTCGCGGATGCGCACGAATGCCTTCCAGGTCTCGGTGTAGAGGCCGCGATGCGGCGACGGCCAGTGAATGAGATAGAGGTCGACATAGTCGGAGCCGAGCTTCTTGAGGCTGCCGTCGAAAGCGCGCAACGCATTGTCGTAGCCCTGGTCGGTATTCCTGAGCTTGGTGGTGACGAAGATATCCTTGCGGGCGAGGCCGGAGGAGCGGATGCCTTCGCCGACGCCCTCTTCATTGTCGTAACCCGAAGCCGTATCGATATGCCGATAGCCGGCGGCGATTGCGGTGCGCACCGTCGGGGCGGCAATCTCCTGCGGCGTCTGCCAGACGCCGAGACCGACCTGGGGAATGGAATGTCCGTCATGGAAAGTGATGATGGGTTCAGCGGTCACAATATATCTCCGGGAGTTTGAAGAATTGGACGAGGCATGGATTGCGCCCGCACTTGCGGACGTCCCGGAACGCATTTCAGCCGGAGCGTCCGGTCACCGGAACCATATAGGCGGCGGCATCCTGAAGACAATCAGAGGACCCGGACAATCGTTCCCTTCCGAAGGTGGGGCAGAAGGCGGCGCATGTCACGCAGGCTTACAGCCACGCAGCCGGCCGTCGGCTCGTAGCCCGGTCTGATGAGATGGAAGAAGATCGCCGAACCGCGATGGCGCGCCCGCGAGGAAATGTTCCAGTCCATGACAAGGCAGATATCGTAGAGGCCGTCGCTGCGCCGCATCTCCTCATGACCTGCGCTGAATGGCGCCCGCACGAGACGGTTGTAGTTGGCGTTGCCGGGCTGGTCGCACCAGAGCATGTCTGCGCGGATGCGGCGAATGGGAAGCGAAGTGGTGAGTCGACCGTTCCGTTCACCGCACCGGAAACCGGAAATCAGCCGCATCGCGGCGATCGGCGTGGCGCCGTCGCCCTCGCGTTTGAGGATGGTACGGCCCGAACGACCGATCGCGGCAGGGACGGTGATTGCTCCGAATCGGACGATGGCGCGGCTCTTGCGCCCTGGCGCGGGGCGCACCACGATCGTCGATGGCCGCATGCCCCGGCTCCGCCTTGCTTTTTCCATTTTTCTCGCATGTCTTGCATTGCCTGAGGCCTTGATTGAAATCATATGAAAACCTGCGCGGCAACAGCCCCGCCGGCCGATCCTTGCCAAAGCTGCAATTTGGCGTAGGACTAGGGGACGTAACTTTGAGGACGCAACGGCATGACCGCACGCACCATTCTTCTGGTGGATGACGACGAGGACCTTCGTCAGACCCTGACGGAGCAATTGTCGCTTTATGAGGAATTCACGGTTCTTCAGGAAGCCAACGCCGGCAAAGGTGTTGCGACCGCCCGTTCGACGCCGGTCGACCTCTTGATCATGGATGTCGGCCTGCCCGACATGGACGGCCGCGAAGCGGTGAAGCTCCTGCGCAAGGGCGGCTTCAAGGCGCCGATCATCATGCTGACCGGCCACGATACCGATTCGGACACGATCCTTGGCCTCGAAGCTGGGGCCAACGACTACGTCACCAAGCCCTTCCGCTTCGCCGTACTGCTGGCGCGCATCCGCGTGCAATTGCGCCAGCACGAGCAGAGCGAAGATGCGACTTTCACCGTCGGCCCATACCTCTTCAAGCCGAGCCAGAAGCTGCTCACCACCGACAATGGCCAGAAGATCCGCCTGACGGAGAAGGAAGCGGCGATCATCCGCTATCTCTATCGCGCCGAACAGAAGGTCGTCACCCGCGACGTGCTTCTCGAGGAGGTCTGGGGTTATAATTCTGGTGTAACGACGCACACGCTGGAAACCCATGTCTACCGGCTGCGCCAGAAGATCGAACGGGATCCCTCCAACGCCGAAATTCTGGTGACGGAAAACGGCGGCTACAAGATCATACCCTAGAGCATTTCCGTTTTTCCGAATCGCGGAGATGTTTTGTCTCTTTGTTTTCACCCAGTTCCCGGCAAAAGCGTTTCACGCTTTGCCTGGCAAAACCGCCAGGCACTTTTGCTGGAATTGCTCTAAGGCGAAAAGCCGGCATGGCGCTGACTGACGACATTCATCTGCTTTCCCGGCTTCCGCTGTTCAAGGACATGAGCGAGGACCAGCTGAGGCTAATCGCCTTCGGCGCCGACCGGCGCATGATCGCCGCCGGCCAGATGCTGTTCCGCCAAGGCTCGCCGGCCGAGAGCGCCTACGTCGTCTTGAGCGGCAGCCTGGAACTCAGCACGACGAGCAGCGACGGCATGCAGCGGGCGGAGGCTGTCGCCGGACCGGGAACACTGATTTCGGAGCTGGCGCTGGTCACCTTGGTGGAGCGCAAGTTCACCGCGATCGCGCGCGAGGACACCAGCATCATCCGCATCACCCGCGCCCTCTTCCATCGGCTGCTCGAGGAATATCCCGATGCGGCCCGTCTGATCGAAAACCGCATCCGCGACAACCTCGCCGAGCTTGCAGCCAAGGCGGCAAGCCAATTTCACCGCTTCAGCTGATTGCCGTCAGAAATCGAAATGCGCCGTTACCGGCACATGGTCAGACGGCCGGTCCCAGCCGCGCGCCTCTTTCAGGATCTCGATCCGCTGGAGATGCGGCCCGAGATCCGATGACGACCAGATATGGTCGAGCCGGCGGCCGCGATCGGCAGCCTCCCAGTCCTTGGCCCGGTAGCTCCACCAGGTATAAAGCTTCTCGCTGGCCGGCACGTGCTGGCGCATGAGATCGAGCCAGCCGCCGCGCTTCATCACCTCGAGCAGCCCGTCGGTTTCGACGGGCGTATGGCTGACGATTTTCAGCAGTTGCTTGTGCGACCAGACATCGTGCTCCAGCGGTGCGATGTTGAGGTCGCCGACCAGGATGGCGGAGGTGTTGGCCTCGCCATTGGCTTTCAGGAGCTTCATCTCCTCGATGAAGTCGAGCTTGTGGCCGAATTTCGGATTGATCATGCGGTCGGGCTCGTCGCCGCCGGCAGGGACGTAGAAATTGTGCAGCCGGACACGGCGGTTGCCGCGCTCGAACACCGCCGATATGTGACGGGCATCGCCGACGCCGCAATAATCATGTCGGTGATCCTCCGTCAGCGGAATGCGCGAGGCGATTGCGACCCCGTGATAACCCTTCTGGCCATGGATGATGATGTGATCGTAGCCCATCGCCCGCAAAGGTGCTGCCGGAAAGAGCTCGTTCGGCACCTTTGTTTCCTGCAGGCAGAGAATGTCAGGCCTGTGTTTGAGAACGAGTTGCTCGACGATCGGCATGCGCAGCCGCACCGAGTTGATGTTCCAGGTGGTGATCGAAAAGCCCATGCCCCTGCCCTTTCCCACTTTCATGAAAGGGCTTTAGAACAAAGGCGGACAGGAGGAAACCGGGAGCGTGCAAAAGCCTCAGGCGATCAACCGAAAACCCACTCAGTCGCGTGAGGCTGCCGTGCCCGGAATGCTCTCATAGGGCACCCGGAAGACGCGGTCGTCGAACTGCACACCCGTCTTGACGTTGAAGATCATCACCGACGTATCCTTGCCCTGGTTGTCGGTGATCGTCCACTGGCGCAGATCATAGGTCTTCGGATCGAACATCATGGTGATCGTCGAGTTTCCGAACACCGTATTGTTGCCGAGCGCGATCGTCGTCAGGTCCGACTCCTCCTTCACGCCCTTCACCATGCCGGCCGAAAGGTCGATATGCTGCGCCAGGAGCAGGCTGAGCGGAGTCTTCGAGAGCGGATAGAGATCCCACGTCTTGAGCTTCATATTGCCGATGGCGACATTCTTGCCGTCGGCAATTACCCGCATCGGCGACGGATCGTCGTAGTTGAAACGCAGCTTGCCGGGACGCTGGATGAAGAACTTGCCGCCGGTCTGTTCGCCGCGCGGACCGAACTGGACGAATTCGCCCTGCATCGTCGTGACGCCAGAAAAATGATCGGCGATTGCCTGCGCCGTGCCGGAAGCGGGCGCTGCAGCCTGTGCGATGGCGCTCAAGGGGACGGCACTCGCCATCGCAGCGACGGCGAAAGCGCCGAGAAGATCGCGGCGCTTCATCGCCAGGCCGGAGAGGAAGGAATCGGAGTTACGCATCTAAATCTCCTTTATGCGATCTGCATGCCGCTCAAAGGCGGCGTCTTCAAGGCGTTGCGATCGGCGCGCGAAAAGCAACGGCGTTGATGCCACCGTGTTTCCGCCAAAGCGGCCACATCAGAAATATATGGCGCTCCTCTCAGCGGTCGAGGATGTCGCCCTCGGTCGGCACGAGGATTTCTCGTTTGCCGGCATGGTTGGCCGGCCCGATGATGCCTTCCTTCTCCATGCGCTCGATCAGCGAGGCGGCTCTATTATATCCGATACCAAGCCGGCGTTGGACGTAAGAGGTCGAAGCCTTGCCGTCGCGCAGCACGATGGCGACGGCCTGATCATAGGGATCTTCCGAATCCGAAAGGTTCGACGTGCCGGCCGGACCGCCGCCGCCATAATCGCCATCCTCGTCGTCATCGGCGGTGATCGCATCGAGATATTGCGGCGAGCCCTGCGTCTTCAGGTAGGAGACGATCTCTTCCACCTCGACATCCGAAACGAACGGGCCGTGAACGCGCTGGATGCGCCCGCCGCCCGCCATGTAGAGCATGTCGCCCATGCCGAGCAGCTGTTCGGCGCCCTGTTCGCCGAGAATGGTGCGGCTGTCGATCTTCGAGGTGACCTGGAAGGAGATGCGGGTCGGGAAGTTCGCCTTGATCGTGCCGGTGATGACGTCGACCGACGGACGCTGGGTCGCCATGATCACGTGGATGCCGGCCGCACGCGCCATTTGCGCCAGGCGTTGCACCGCGCCTTCGATGTCCTTGCCGGCGACCATCATCAGATCGGCCATCTCGTCGATGATGACGACAATATAGGGCATCGGCTTGAGGTCGAATTCCTCGGTCTCGTACATGGCTTCGCCGGTGTGGCGGTCGAAGCCGGTCTGCACCGTGCGCGAGATCACTTCGCCCTTCGACAGCGCCTGTTCGACGCGCGTGTTGAAGCCGTCGATGTTGCGGACGCCGATCTTCGACATCTTCTTGTAGCGCTCTTCCATCTCGCGCACGGTCCATTTGAGCGCGACGACGGCCTTCTTCGGATCGGTGACAACAGGCGAAAGCAGATGCGGAATGCCGTCATACACCGAGAGCTCGAGCATCTTCGGGTCGATCATGATCAGCCGGCACTGTTCCGGCGTCATGCGGTAGAGCAGCGACAGGATCATCGTATTGATGGCGACCGATTTGCCCGAACCGGTGGTGCCGGCAACAAGCAGGTGCGGCATCTTGGCGAGGTCGGCGATGACGGCTTCGCCGCCGATCGTCTTGCCGAGCGCCATTGCGAGCTTGGCCTTGCTGCCGTCGAAATCCCGCGACGCGATCAATTCGCGAAGAAAGACGGTCTCGCGCGTTTGGTTCGGCAGTTCGATACCGATCGCATTGCGGCCCGGCACCACGGCGACGCGGGCGGCGATGGCGCTCATCGAGCGGGCGATATCGTCGGCCAGGCCGATGACGCGCGACGATTTGATGCCGGGCGCCGGCTCCAGTTCGTACAGCGTGACGACGGGGCCCGGGCGGACATGAATGATTTCACCCTTGACGCCGAAATCCTCCAGCACACCCTCGAGCATGCGGGCATTCTGCTCCAACGCATCGGCCGACAGTGTTGAATCGCGCACCACGTTCCGTGGCTCGGCGAGCAAGTGCATCGAGGGAAGCTGGAAACCCTCGGGACGAATGAACGAGCCCTGCGCTTCCCGCTCGACACGGGCACCGGGCTTCGGACGCGTGATCGCCGGGACAACGCGAGGCTCCGGCTTGGCGGTGGCTTTTGCCGGCGCACGGATCATCCAGTCGTCATCATCGTCGTCGGGCAGAATGTCGGCCGGACGCGGCGGCATGTCGGCATCGAAAGGCGGATCGTCGTTCTCATCCTCGTCATCGATGGAAAGCGACGGCGCAGCGACGACGCGCCGCGGCGAAGCCGCCCTTGCCGCCATTGACGGCTCCATCGATGGCTCCAGGCGCTCGCCGCGGACGGCCGGCGCTTTGGCGCGGACCGGTTCGTTCAGCGTGCCGAATTCATCGTCGTTGAAATCATAAGGCGATTCGAAATCGCCCTGGCGTCGTTGGCGCGGTCCCATGCCGAAGAGCCGGCGCAGCCGGCCCTGGCTCATGAACCAGGCATGCGTCATGGCCCCGCTGAGCGCAACCCAGCGCGATTCGTCCTCGTCCTCGTCTTCGTCTCCGACCACCCGCGCCTTGCTTGTTGTCTCGACGTAATCGTCCTCGATTTCGTCATCGGCGTCACTGCGGCCGACGAGGCCTGACGCGAAGAGCATCATCCACGCGGTCGGCACAGCAAAAATGCAGCCAACGGCCATGGCGAAGGTGCCGGTGGGATAAGCGCCGACGAAGAGTGCGGGAAAGCGCAGGATCATGTCGCCGACGACGCCGCCGATACCGTTCGGGATCGGCCAGGTGAGCGGCGGCGGAAAACAGCCGATGACGGCGGAAGACAGAATCGAACCGGCAAGCCAGGCGCCGATGCGGGCGGGAATGCGGTTGAAGCTGCGGCCCGAGATCATCGTCAGCGCCCAGGCGACGATCGGCAGCATCGACACGACGCTGGCAAGCCCGAGGAACTGCATGACGATATCGGCAAAGGCAGCGCCGCTGTAGCCGAGGATATTCGTCGGCAGGTTGGCGGTGGCGTAGGAATAGCTCGGATCGGCGACGTTCCAGGTCGCCAGTGCCGCGACGCAGAACGCCAGCAGCAGAAAGATCGCAAAGCCGATGAGCGCCTGGATCTGCCGCAGCATGAATGCCGAGAAGGAGAACCGATCCGGACGGCCATCCATCGCCGGCGACGTGCTTCTTGCCATGTGTCTAACCCGTCCACTGCCTGGGGGCATGCGAATCACCGAAGCTTCGCCATGCCAAAATGCGTCCGCTCTACCTAACCAGAACGGGGTTAAAGCGATGTTAACCATGCCTGCCGGGAGGCGCATCCAACCCCAGAAAAGAAAAAAGCCCGAACCTTGGAAGGTCCGGGCCAAATGCGGCTTATGGTTAGATAGGCCGCGACGGGCCGTGAAGCGGCGCCCGTCTGCGGGCGCCGCAAACTTTATGATCAGGAGGCGTGGTAGGCGGCTTCGCCGTGGGTCGAAAGGTCGAGACCTTCGCGCTCGGCTTCGACGCTCACGCGCAGGCCGATGACGACGTCGACGATCTTGTAGAGGATCGCCGAACCGATGCCCGACCACAGGAGGGTCGTGAGAACGCCCTTCGCCTGGTTCAGGACCTGGGTTGCCGTGCCGGCATAGGTGGCGGCGAAATCAGCCGTCGAATAGTCGACGATGCCTGCACCGCCCAGCGCCGGGTTGACGAGGATGCCGGTGCCGAGAGCGCCGATGATGCCGCCGACGCAATGGACGCCGAAGACGTCCAGGCTGTCGTCATAGTTGAACTTGTTCTTCACGACATCGACGAAGAAGTAGCAGATCGGCGAGACGACGAGGCCGAGAACGATCGAGCCCATCGGACCGGCAAAACCGGCGGCCGGGGTGATGGCGACGAGACCGGCGACAGCGCCGGAAGCGCCGCCGAGCATCGAGGCCTTGCCGCGGGCGAGGCTTTCGACGATGCACCAGGACACGGCAGCGGCAGCCGTCGCGACGAAGGTGTTGATCATCGCAAGCGATGCGTAGCCATTGGCTTCGAGGTTGGAGCCGGCGTTGAAGCCGAACCAGCCGACCCAGAGCAGCGAGGCACCGACCATGGTCAGCGTCATCGAATGCGGAGCCATGATTTCCTTCTTATAGCCCGTGCGCTTGCCGAGCATGATGGCGCCGACAAGGCCGGCGATACCGGCATTGATGTGAACGACCGTGCCGCCGGCAAAATCGATTGCGCCGTAAGAGAAGATCAGGCCGGCCGGTGCGCTGTAGGAGCTCGGGCCGCCCCAGAACCAGACCATGTGCGCCATCGGGAAATAGATGAAGGTGACCCACAGCACGACGAAGAGCATGACTGCCGAGAACTTGACGCGTTCGGCGAAGGCGCCGACGATCAGGCCGGGCGTGATGCAGGCGAAAGTCATCTGGAAGACGATGAATGTGTATTCCGGAATGGCGACGCCCTTCGAGAAGGTTTCGGCGAGCGACGATGTGTTGACGCCGGCAAGGAAGGCCTTGGAGAAGCCGCCGATGAAGCTGTTCAGCGAGCCGCCGTCGGTAAAGGCGAGCGAATAGCCGTAGGTCACCCAGATCAGCGACACGACAGCCGTGATCATGAAGACCTGCATCAGCACGGAGAGCATGTTTTTGGCGCGCACGAGACCGCCGTAGAAAAGGGCAAGGCCGGGGATGGTCATCAGAAGGACGAGCGCCGAGGAGACGAGCATCCAGGTATTGTCACCCTTGTCCATGGTGAAGGCAGGAGCAGCGGCGGCAGCGGCTGGCGCAGCAGTCTCCTGCGCAAAAGCGACGGCCGGCGCAAGAAGCGCGGCCGATGCTGCGCCGACGCGCGCAAAGGTGGAAGAAAACTTCGAGATTGACATTGGAAAAAGCTCCTTGATCTGCCGTTCTTACAGCGCTTCTGAATCGGTTTCGCCCGTACGGATGCGCACGGCATGGTCGATCGAATAGACGAAAATCTTGCCGTCACCGATTTGGCCGGTCTTGGCCGACGCCGCGATGGCTTCGACCGCCCTGTCGACAAGTTCGGATGCAACCGCGATTTCGATCTTGAGCTTCGGCAGGAAGCTGACGGCATATTCGGTGCCGCGATAGATTTCGGTATGTCCCTTCTGGCGCCCGTAGCCCTTCACTTCGGTTACGGTCAGGCCCTGAATGCCGATCGCCGTAAGGGCTTCGCGGACCTCATCGAGTTTGAACGGCTTGATTATAGCCATCACAATTTTCATCTGGTTTCCCATCCTTCGTTATCCTCGGCGCGGAGCCGACTCTCCTTGCCGCTGACGTTCCTGAACAGCGACCGGCGATATACATTCAAAGGACGTGCCAGATTCGAAGCCGAAGTTAACCTATTGAAAAATAAATGTTATAATTAGGAGCGCCAATAAACAGGCAATTGACCGAGCAATAAGCGCACAAATAATGCGCAAATTTGTAAATATGCCTGTTATTTATTCATTTGCCTTTTTCCGAATCAATCCTTCTTGCGCGACGGATGCGATCAGCACACCCGTTCGCGTGAACAGGCTCCCGCGGGTTAATCCCCTGGCGCCCGACGCCGAGGGGCTGTCCTGCGTATAGAGCAGCCAGTCGTCGAGTTTGCAGGGCCGGTGGAACCACATGGAGTGATCGAGACTTGCCACCTGCAGGCTCTGGTCGAAGATGGACGTTCCGTGGGCATAAAGCGATGTATCGAGCAGTGTCATGTCTGAGAGATAGGCAAGCACCGCAGCCTGATAGAGCCGGTCATCGGGAACCGGACCGGTGGCGCGCACCCAGACGTCCTGCCGGGGGTCGAGCTTCCTGTCGGAAAAATAATGGGTCAACGAGACGGGGCGGATCTCGATCGGCCGCTCGCGCTCCCAGTATTTCCGGATCGCATCCGGCGCATGCGCGAGATATTGCTCCTTGATCTGCTGTTCGCCGAGTAGTTCTTCGGGCATCGCCACCTCGGGCATGGCGATCTGGTGGTCGAAGCCCGCTTCCTCCACCTGGAAAGAAGCCGACAGCGCGAAGATCGCCTTGCCGTGCTGGATCGCGACGACGCGCCGAGTGTTGAAGCTCGATCCGTCGCGGATGCGCTCCACCTGGTAGATGATCGGCACCGAGGGATCGCCGGGGCGCATGAAATAAGCGTGTAGCGAGTGCACGAAGCGCTCGGCCTCAATGGTGCGTTGCGCCGCCATCAGCGCCTGGCCGATCACTTGGCCGCCGAAGACCCGCTGCCAGCCGGCCTGCGGACTGCGGCCGCGGAAGATATCGACCTCGATCGGCTCCAGATCGAGCGTCGCAAGCAGCCTCTCCATCGCCGACGGTCCGTTTGTTTCGCGCGTCATTTTGTATGTCTCCCGGCGGTAGGAAGTGAAGTTGCGATGATCTATATAGATCACATCTGAGGCACAAGGTACGGGAGCGGCGTGATGCTGGATATGCTGGTTGTGGGCGGGGGCTATGTCGGCCTTTCCGCTGCCGTTGCGGTCAAGCAGGCAGCACCGCATCTGAAAGTCTCGGTGGTCGAAGCCGCACCCGAGCATGTCTGGAAAAACGATGAGCGCGCTTCCGCCGTCATCGCTGCCGCCGCAAAGATGCTCGAAATCTTCGGCATCTGGACCGAGATCGAGCCGGAAGCTCAGCCGATCACCAAGATGATCGTGACCGATTCCCGAACCTCCGATCCGGTCCGCCCGGTTTTCCTGACCTTCGACGGCGAGGTGGCCGAAGGCCGGCCTTTCGCTCACATGATTCCGAATGTCGCCATGGTCGCAGCGCTTCGCGGCGCCTGCGAACGGCTCGGTATCGACATACGCCACGGACTGAGCGCGACCGAACTCAAAACCCACGACAGCCATGCCGGCGTCACGCTTTCGGACGGCAGCACCCTGGAATCCCGGCTGGTGGTTGCCTGCGACGGCGTGCGCTCGAGACTGCGCGATCTCGCCGGTATCAGGACCGTCACCTGGGACTACGGCCAGTCCGGCATTGTCGCGACCGTCGAACATGAGCGGCCGCATGACGGCTGTGCCGAGGAGCATTTCCTGCCGGCCGGCCCCTTCGCCATCCTGCCGCTCCGGAACAACCGCTCCTCGCTCGTCTGGACGGAACGCACGCATGATGCCGACAGGCTGGTTGCCGCCGACGATCTGATCTTCGAGGAGGAACTGGAACGCCGCTTCGGCCATAAGCTCGGAGCGCTGAAGGTCATCGGCGACAAACGCGCCTTTCCGCTCGGCCTGACGCTTGCCCGCTCCTTTGTCGCTCCGCGTCTGGCGCTGGCCGGCGACGCCGCGCACGGTATCCACCCGATTTCGGGACAGGGCCTCAATCTCGGCTTCAAGGACGTGGCGGCGCTCGCCGAAACGATCGTCGAGGCCGACCGCCTCGGCCTCGACATCGGCTCGATCAACATCCTCGAGAGTTACCAGACCTGGCGGCGCTTCGACACCTTCCGTATGGGAGTGACGACCGACGTGCTGAATCGGCTTTTCTCTAACGACGCAATGCCGATCCGTATCGCTCGCGATGTCGGTCTCGGCATCGTCGACCGGCTGCCGCGCCTCAAATCCTTCTTCATCAGCCAGGCGGCCGGAACAGCGGCAAAGGATAATCCGCGGCTGCTGGCCGGCCAGACGATTTAGCCAAATTCGGCGAGGCTATTCGTCGAGGCGGCGGGCCTCGGACACCAGCATGATCGGAATGCCGTCGCGGATCGGATAGGCAAGCTGCGCCTTTTCCGAGACGAGCTCATTATGTTCGCGATCATAGGAAAGCCGGCCCTTGGAGAGCGGACAGACCAGGAGCTCCAGCAGTTTCGGATCGACGCGGCTCAGTTTTTCGTCCATGGCCGCAGTCTACTGCAGAACCGTATCGGAGTCACCGAAGACCCGCGCCAGCACGATTTCGGTAATGGCGATCAGCGTCTCGGCCCGTGTCTTCAGGTCCGGCGCCTCCAGGAGCGCCTGCTTTTCAGCCGGCCCGAACGGCGACATCATGGCGAGTGAATTGACGAGCGTCAGGTTGCTGGCCCGCTCGACGCTCTCCCAGTCGGCCTCCAGCTTATTGGCATCGAGATAGGCCTTGAAGGCGGTCAGCAGCGCCATGCGGTCGACCGCCTCCTCCTCGTTCTCAGCCGAGAGATCGGCAATGAAGGGTGCGATGCGGAAGGTGCGGAAGGGATCGCTGGTCACCTTCTCCTCCAGGAGCCGGAAGCGGCAGACGCCGGTCAGCGACACGATATAGCGTCCGTCGCCGGTCTCGGCAAAGGAGGTGATGCGACCGAGGCAGCCGACGGCGGCAAGATTGTGCTCGCCGCCCTTGTCCTCATGTTCGCCGAGTGCCGGCTGGACCATGCCGATCAGCCGGTTTCCGGCAAGTGCTGCATCCAGCATCGCCAGATAACGCGGCTCGAAGATGTTGAGGGGAAGCTGCCCGGCGGGCAGGAGGAGGGCCCCGGTCAGGGGGAAGACAGCGATCGCATCAGGCAGATCGCCCGGCTTCAGGTATCTGGCATTACCGACTTGCATGAAACCGTCCCGCATTCTGGCAGACGGGCATGCCCGTCCTGACGAGAATGTGGTGCCCCCGCCCAAAAACGCAAGGGCGAATATTCATCTTAAGAGAACAGCATCGCCGAAAGCTTGCGCCGGGCGGCAACCGTTGCCGGATCCTTGAAACCCCAGACCTCGAAGAACTGCAGCAGTTGCCGGCGGGCGCCGTCATCGTCGAAGGTGCGATCCTTGCGCATGATGAGAAGCAGATGTTCGGCGGCTTCCTCCCGCCGGCCTTCGACATTGAGGATCTTGGCGAGCTTCAGCCGCGCCTCGTGATGATCGGGATTGGTCGCCAGCTCCCGCTCGAGCGCCACGGGATCGCCGAGCTTGCGCGCCTCCTCGATCTGATCGAGCTTCTTCAGCACCGCCTTAATGCCGGCGTCCTTCGCAAGCTCCTCCGGCAGATCAGTCAGCGTTTCGCGCGCTCGCTGATGCTGGTTTGCGGCGATCATGCATTCGGCCATTCCGGCAAGCGCCTTGGCATTCTCGGGATCGGCCTGCATGACGGCGCCGTAGAGCTGCGCGGCCTCGTTGATGTTGCCGGCAGCGAGCAGCTCCGCCGCCTCAGTCAGCACGGCTTCGATTTCGGCCGCCTCATCGGCACCGGCAGGCCCGGCGATACGGTCGATGAACTGAGTGATCTGACTTTCCGGTACCGCGCCCATGAAGCCATCTGCCGGACGGCCGTTGACGAAGGCAATGACGGCAGGAATCGACTGGATGCCGAGCTGGCCGGCAATCGAGGGATGGTCGTCGATGTTCATCTTGACCAGCCGAACGCGGCCCTTGGCCTCGTTGACCACCTTCTCCAGGACTGGCGTCAGTTGCTTGCAGGGACCGCACCAGGGCGCCCAGAAATCAACCAGCACCGGCTGATTGCGCGACGCCTCGATAACGTCCTTGCCGAAATTCGCAGTCGTCGTGTCGGTGATGTAGCTGCCGGTCGCAGCCGCCGCTTCCGGCTGAGCGCCGAAGCTTGCCGTTGCCGACATCTGATTTCCGAAGGAACCGTTATAGGGGTTGTTGCTGCCGCTCATAGGTATCTCCCGCCGCGCCGATCCTGCCGGCATCATTGTAGCGCTAAAATCGTATGTCAGGACGTCACTTTCAAGACAAGCGGCTTATGTCCGGTCGCTTCCATGAAACGAATGAGGTCGCCGCTCGCAATCGATGTCGTCGCATCGTTTGTGAGCGGATGGCAGTTGACGATCTTCTCTTCCATCAGATCGGCATCGAGCACGAAGGTGACCTTTGCTTCGCGATCGTTGATCGCGCCGAAGGCGGTGACCGCCCCCGGAATGACACCGAGATATTCCATCAGCTTCTCTGCCCTGCCGAAGGAGACCCGGCCGGACCCGCCGATGATGGTGTGAACCTGCTTGAGGTCGACCTCGGCATTCTCCTCCACCGTCAGCAGAAAATACCGGTCCTTCTTGTCCTTGATGAACAGATTCTTGGTGTGGCCGCCGGGGATTTCATCGCGCAGCGCAACCGATTCGGCCACGGTGAAAACAGGCGCATGATCCACTGTCTTATGGGCGATGCCGAGCCCGTCGAGGAAGGCGAACAATTCTTCTCTTGTCTTGGGGGAATTTTCGGGCATTGGACGATCCATCGGCGTGTAAGGGAAAAGTCGAGGCGTCCTGATTAAGTCCGTCCACAATGTTTGGCAATCTTCGCAACCGACGCTCTGCCCCCGTTTTGCGGCCTTTCCGCGCCGCTTGTGCGAACATCGCAATTTTTCTTCGCTTCTCCGTCATTTCCCTGTTGCAATTGAAAATCCGTTAGGCCATATAGCGCCCGTCGCCACGAGGCGGCGCCCACGGTCCAACGACTACCCCGGACCGATGCGGATTGAGCGGGTGTAGCTCAGGGGTAGAGCACAACCTTGCCAAGGTTGGGGTCGAGGGTTCGAATCCCTTCGCCCGCTCCAGTTTCTCTCTTGGTCTATCCCGAGACACAGGTAACAGTTTGTCCTAGGGCATAGGTACAAGCTCGTGCCGAATGGGTTGTCGCTGGTCTGCAGTGCCCTGTTCCGAATCGATATATCCAAGATCGTGGCGCAAGAAGCTTACAAGCCAAATGCGGCCGTCGAGCTGCGTGAAGCCGAGCCTCTGACCGGTCGTGACGACTGAGATGTTGACCTTCTTGCGATGGATGCACAGACGGCCGCAGGCGCGACGCGAGGTGCCATGCCTTCGAAGCGGTGTTGCCCGTTAGCCAAAAAATAACGCTCCCTCGTAACCACTCCTAAAGCCGGTTTTGGCAACCTTGAACCTATCGATATTTGCCTGCAATTTTTCCGCTGGGGTTTGTTATGAGTCACAATAGGGACGCCTGGGTCAGCCAGCGCGCTTATTCGCTGTGGGAATCCGAAGGCAGGCCGGAAGGCCGCGGTGAAAGCCACTGGATGCAGGCGCTCAAGGAATTCGAGCAGCTGGAATTGACCAAAGCCTCGCCCGACGGAAACGACCTTATGGAAAAGCTGAAGGCGGCCGGGCGGCTGATGCGGGTCTATGACCGGCCGGTCCCCGCCGCCGAGAACGACCTGCAGCTGAAAGCGGCGCGTTAAAACCTTTTCCTGTCAGATTGAAGCAGTCACCCCGCCCGGAGGTGGCAATGTGTCGTCCTGATACTATTGGCGGGCAGCCCAGCCGAGGCCGCGCCGCAGGATGAGCGGCATATAGGGATGGTCGAACTCGGCGGCGACATGGCCGAGAGCGGAATAGAAGATGCGGCCAGCGCCGAAATGGCGTTTGAAGACGACGGGCATCACCACATTGCGCGCCGCCGGATCGTAGGCGCCGGTGAAGGTGGTGGTCGCCAGGATTTCGACCGTGGGATCGTAATGCAGGTAATATTGCTCCGAATGGTAGTCGAAGTCGGGAATGCCCTCCATGATCGGATCGTCCTGGCGGGTAATAGCGACGCGGAAGTCGATGATGTTGCCGGGATGAGCGACCCAGGTAACGCCGGAGACGTAGCGGAACGGCGCGCTTTCCTTGAAGGAGGTGGCGAGCGCGCCGTGATGGCCGGCAAGCCCGAGACCTCCGCGCACGGCCTCGACCAGGGCGCTGGCATGGGGCTTTTCCAGCGTTCCGCCGGTGATGATGGGCACCAGCAGATCCGCCTTGGCCAGGCTCGGAGATCCGAATATGCCGAGATCGCCGGTCACCTCCACCGCAAAATCGTCCTCGCGCAGGAGATCGGCGACGATATGGGCGCATTGTTCCGGCTCGTGGCCCTGCCAGCCGCCCCAGACGATCAATGCCTTCCTCATTCCCGTTCTCCCTGGCTGATTGCTGCGGATCGTTGATCATCGCCCGATGATACAAGCCGCTTAAATCGGGCGGTCGTGCAAATCACGCGAATAATTGATCGACTTCCGTTTCGGCCAAATCGCAAACCCGCCGGTTTCGGCATTTGACGTATTGTCCGCTCGTGCCGATCGCAGTTCCTTCTTTTTATTGACGTCTATCTCGTCTAGGTTTCTTCCATCTCTCACTGATGATTAAGGGTGGTGCATGGCAGGTGAAACGGTTCTTGTGGTCGGCGGCGCCGGTTATATCGGCTCGCATACGTGCCTCGACCTGGCGAACAAGGGCTATAGGCCCGTCGTCTTCGATAATTTTTCAAACGGCCATCGCGAGTTCGTCAAATGGGGGCCGGCGGAAGAGGGCGACATTCGCGATCGTGCCCGGCTGGACGAGGTGCTGGCCAAGCACAAGCCGGCGGCCATCCTGCATTTCGCGGCGCTGATCGAAGTCGGCGAATCGGTCAAGGATCCGGTTTCCTTCTATGAAAATAATGTGATCGGCACTTTGACGCTGCTTTCGGCAGCGCAGGCCGCCGGCATCAACGCCTTCGTCTTCTCCTCCACCTGCGCCACCTATGGCCTGCCGCAGAGCGTACCGCTCGACGAGACGCACCGCCAGGTGCCGATCAATCCCTACGGGCGGACGAAATATATCGTCGAACAGGCGCTTGCCGACTACGACCAGTACAAGGGCCTGCGCTCGGTGGTGTTGCGTTATTTCAATGCGGCCGGCGCTGATTTCGAAGGGCGGATCGGCGAATGGCACCAGCCGGAAACGCATGCAATTCCTTTGGCAATCGACGCCGCCCTCGGCCGTCGCCAGGGTTTCAAGGTGTTCGGCAGCGACTACGAGACGCGCGACGGCACCTGTGTGCGCGACTACATCCATGTGCTGGATCTTGCCGACGCGCATGTGCGCGCCGTCGAATATCTGCTGAAGGGCGGCGATTCCGTCGCGCTCAACCTCGGCACCGGCACGGGCACGACGGTCAGGGAATTGCTCGGGGCGATCGAGGACGTATCGAACCGGCCTTTCCCGGTCGAATATATCGGCCGGCGCGAAGGGGATTCGCATACGCTGGTCGCCAACAACGACAAGGCGCGCGACGTGCTCGGCTGGGTGCCGCAGTACGATCTGTCCGAGATCATAAGTTCCGCCTGGAACTGGCATGCAAAATCCAACCAGCATTGAGCCAAGCAGCATTGAGCCGAAACGCCTTGAGCAGCTCCGCCGGCCCAATATTCTGCTGATCACCGCGGACCAATGGCGTGGCGACTGCCTATCGGCGGTCGGTCATGCTTGTGTGAAAACACCTGAAATCGATGCGCTGGCACGCGAAGGCACGCTCTTCCGGCAGCATTATGCCGGGGCGGCCCCCTGCTCGCCGGCCCGGGCCACGCTCTATACCGGCCTTTATCAGATGAATCACCGCGTCTGCCGCAATGGTTCGCCGCTCGACGCGCGCTTCGACAATCTGGCTCTGGCGGCCCGGCGGGCGGGATACGACCCGACGCTGTTCGGCTATACCGACACGGCGCCCGATCCGCGCGGCATGGATGCGGCCGACCCGCATCTGACCACCTATGAAGGCGTGTTGCCGGGTTTTACCGCTCGCCAACTCCTGCCCGAGCATGAGCGGCAATGGCTCTCATGGCTCAGGTCACGTGGCCATTTGAACGCCGTCAGCCGCGACATCCATATCCCCATCGGTGCGCAAGCCGGCGAAATTTCCGATGCTGCGCCAGCCTATTCCAGCGATGTGACCCAGACCGCATTCCTGGCCGGCGAGTTCATTCGCTGGATGGGCGAACAGGACCGGCCGTGGTTTGCGCATGTCTCCTTCTTGCGTCCGCACCCGCCATTTTCCGTGCCCGCGCCGTTCAACCGAATGCACAAACCGGATGACGGGCCGGCCTTTGCGCGTGCGGAAAACCCCGAAGCAGAACAGGAAGCTCATCCCTATCTCGCCTACGCCATGCCGCTCTCCGACAAGGGCAGCTTCATTCCCGGGACGCAAGGACCGCTCAGCGCCTGGAGCAGCATGGACTTCGCGGCGATCCGAGCGATTTATTACGGGATGATCTCAGAGGTCGATGCGCAGCTCGGCCGGATCTGGCAGGCGCTGAAGGATGCGGGCGCCTGGGAGAATACGCTCGTCGTCTTCACCTCGGACCATGCCGAGATGGCGGGAGATCACTGGACGCTCGGCAAGGGTGGCTTCTTCGATGGCAGCTACCATATCCCGCTGATAATCCGCGATCCCGCAAACGCTGCGGCCGGCAGGATCGTTGACGATTTCACCAGCGCTGCGGATATTTTTCCCACGCTTTGCGAAAGGCTCGGCATCGAGCCAAAGCACGGGCTCGACGGCCGGTCGCTGATGCCGTTCATCAGGGGCGAGCGCGCGGAAGTCTGGCGCGACGCGATATTCTGGGAATTTGATTTCCGCGACATTGCCAAAGGTGAGGCGGAACGGCATTTCGGGCTGCGGCCGAATCAGTGCAATCTCGCCGTGATTCGCGACGATCGGTTCAAATATGTGCACTTTGCCGCACTGCCGCCGCTGCTCTTCGATCTCAGCGACGATCCGATGGAGCTCGACGATGTCGCGGCGGATCCGGCCTATGCAGCGATCCGACTTGAATATGCCGAGAAGTTGCTCTCGCTGAGAGCGCGGCATCTCGACCAGACGCTTGCCTATACCGAGCTGACGGAAAAAGGGCCGGTGACGCACCGACCCCGGTAGAGCATTTCCGTCTTCTTCGAATGACGGCAATGCTCTCTATTGGTCAATTCCCAGCAAAACCGCTGTGCGCTTTTGCCTTGAATCAACCGAGATAGTCGCGCTTACCGATCGGTGCGCCCTGGTTGCGCAGGATGGCGTGGGCGGTGGCGACGTGAAAGTAGAAGTTCGGCAGGGCGAAGGTGGTGATATATTCGTCACCCTGCAGCACGATGCCGCTCTTGCCCGGCAGAGTGATCTGGCGGCTTTCCGCGCCCTCCAGCGCTTGCGCCGAGAAAGTGGCGAGATAGGCGTCGGTCTTTGCCAGGCGCTCACGCAACTGCTCGATCGTCGTCTCGTTATCGTCGAACTTCGGCGCGTCGGTTGCGGTCAGACGAGCGAGCGTGAACTTGGCGCTGTCGCTGGCCCGCTGATATTGGCCGGCGAGCGGCAGCATGTCGGGCGCAAGCCGGGCGGAGACGAGTATGGCGGGATCGATATTCTTTTCCTTCGCATAGGCTTCAGCCTTGTCGAGATAGGTCGTCAGGCTGGCGAGGCCGCGCTGGAACATCGGAACGGTAAGGCGATAGATCGAAATGGACATCAGTCCTGTCTCCAAAATCTTCAATGGGCGGCCGCGGTGGATGTCGAAGGGCCTGCGGCGGTGAGCCTGTCTTCGACCATTCCATAGATGGAGGCTGCCCACTTCGTGCGCAATGCCGTCGAACGCGTGTGCCACGCGCAATTCCCTTGCATTGCCCCATCAATATCCCGAGTGCCGCTAAAGAGAGACTTGACGTCGCTCCCAGAAAATGGAATGAATATTCCGCATAACAAATTTTACGGTTTGTTTGTTCCGTTTTCGGAACGTCGCGGGAGAGGCGGCGCAGCAAATTGCGGCTTCAGGGCAGATGCCTGGAGCTCCGGCGTGAGGAGGGTGCAGCCGGGCACCGCTTTGTGGAGGAAGTAAAAATGAAAAAGTTTATCCTGGGCACTGCGATGGCGCTCGTCATGTCGACGGCCGCCCACGCGGAAACGGTTGGCGTGTCGATGGCGAAGTTCGACGACAACTTCCTGACCGTTCTGCGCAACGGCATGACCGATTATGCAAAGACGCTTTCCGGCGTGACGCTGCAGGTCGAAGACGCGCAGAACGACGTTTCCAAGCAGCAGAGCCAGATCCAGAATTTCATCGCCTCCAAGGTCGATGCAATCATCGTCAACCCTGTCGATACCGATGCGACGACGGCGATGTCCAAGCTTGCCGCCGATGCCGGCATTCCGCTGGTTTACGTCAACCGCCAGCCGGTCAACGTCGACACGCTTCCGGAAAAGCAGGCCTTCGTCGCTTCCAACGAGCAGGAATCCGGCACGCTGGAAACCAAGGAAATCTGCCGTATTCTCGGCGGCAAGGGCAAGGCCGTCGTCATCATGGGCGAGCTTTCCAACCAAGCTGCCCGCATGCGCACCCAGGACGTCCATGACGTCGTCAAGACCGATGAATGCAAGGGCCTTGAGATCGTCGAAGAGCAGACGGCCAACTGGGACCGCACCCAGGGCGCCGACCTGATGACCAACTGGCTCTCCAGCGGCATCGAGTTCGACGCGGTGATCTCCAACAACGACGAAATGGCGATCGGCGCCATCCAGGCACTGAAGGCAGCCGGCAAGGATATGAGCAAGGTCGTTATCGGTGGCGTCGACGCCACCCAGGACGCGCTTGCCGCCATGCAGGCCGGCGATCTCGACGTCACCGTCTTCCAGGACGCGGCCGGCCAGGGCAAGGGCGCTCTCGACACGGCGCTCAAGATCGCCAAGGGCGAAAAGACCGAGAAGAAGGTGTACATTCCCTTCCAGCTCGTCACGCCTGAAAACGTCAAGGACTTCGTCACCAAGAACTGAGACGAGTGCCAACAGGATGCGGGCTCTGCCCGCATCCTTTCCGCCTGTCCGTATCCGGAGGAGATGATATGGCCGTCAGCCCGACAACCATGGCCGCCGTGCGTGCGAGCGGCGCAGTTCCGAATGCGGAATATCTGCTGAGCGCCGAGGGCGTTCGCAAGGAATTTCCCGGTGTCGTCGCCCTCGATGACGTGCAGTTCCGGCTGAAGCGCGCCTCCGTGCATGCGTTGATGGGCGAAAACGGCGCCGGCAAATCGACATTGATGAAGATTCTCGCCGGCATCTATACGCCTGATAAGGGCGATATTCGCCTCAAAGGGGTCGAGATCCAGCTGAAATCTCCGCTCGATGCGCTGGAGAACGGTATCGCCATGATCCATCAGGAACTGAACCTGATGCCGTTCATGACGGTTGCCGAAAATATCTGGATCCGCCGCGAACCGAAGAACCGCTTCGGTTTCATTGACCATGGGGTAATGCACAGCATGACCGAGGAGCTGTTTGCGCGGCTCAATATTGATATCGATCCCGATATCGAAGTCCGGCACCTCTCGGTCGCCAACCGGCAGATGGTCGAGATCGCCAAGGCGGTTTCCTATAATTCCGATGTCCTCATCATGGACGAACCCACTTCGGCCCTGACGGAGCGCGAGGTCGAGCATCTTTTCCGTATCATCCGCGATCTCAGGTCCCAGGGCATCGGCATCGTCTACATCACCCATAAGATGAACGAGCTTTTCGAGATCGCCGACGAGTTTTCCGTGTTCCGCGATGGCCGATATATCGGCACGCATGCCTCGACCGACGTCACCCGCGACGACATCATCCGCATGATGGTCGGGCGCGAGATCACCCAGATGTTTCCGAAGGAAGAGGTGCCGATCGGCGAGGTCGTGCTCTCCGTCAAGGACCTCTGTCTCAAAGGCGTCTTCCGCAATGTTTCCTTCGAGGTCAGGGCCGGCGAGATTCTCGGTGTGGCAGGTCTTGTCGGCTCCGGACGGTCGAATGTCGCCGAAACGCTGTTCGGCGTGACACCGGCAAGCTCCGGGACGATCGAACTGTTCGGCAAGCCGGTGACGATTTCCTCGCCGACCGAGGCCATCCGTCACCAGATGGCATTCCTGACGGAGGACCGCAAAGACACCGGCTGCCTGTTGATCCTGGATATTCTGGAAAACATGCAGATCGCCGTCCTGCAGGACAAATTTGTCAAGGGTGGTTTCGTGCAGCAGGGCGCACTCGAGGCAACCTGCGAAGACATGGCAAAAAGGCTGCGCGTGAAAACCCCCAATCTTTACGAGCGGGTGGAAAACCTTTCGGGCGGCAATCAGCAGAAAGTGCTGATCGGGCGCTGGCTGCTCACCCATCCGAAGATCCTGATCCTCGATGAGCCGACGCGCGGCATCGATGTCGGTGCCAAGGCGGAGATCCATCGGCTGGTCACGGAAATGGCGCGAAACGGCGTGGCAGTTATCATGATCTCATCCGAAATGCCCGAGGTTCTCGGCATGAGCGACCGCATCATGGTCATGCATGAGGGCCTGGTGACCGGTTTCCTCAATCGCGATGAAGCAACGCAGATCAAGGTGATGGAGTTGGCTGCGCGGTAATGCGCAGCTTGCGATCGCCTAAGGGAGGTTTGATATGAGTACCAAGGCAGCAGAGGGTACGGCCCCGCTCGCAACCCGGCAGAGACGGCGGCGTATGCCGCCGGAACTCAGCATCTTCCTGGTGCTTGTCGGCATCGCGCTCATCTATGAAGCGCTTGGCTGGATGTTCATCGGCCAAAGCTTCCTGATGAATTCGCAGCGCCTGACAATCATGATCCTGCAGGTCTCCGTCATCGGCATCATCGCCGTCGGCGTCACGCAGGTCATCATAACAGGCGGCATCGATCTATCATCGGGCTCGGTCGTCGGCATGACGGCAATGATCGCAACAAGTTTCGCTCAGTCCTCCACCTGGGGGCGGGCCGTCTTCCCTTCGCTGACCGATCTTCCGGCGCTCGTGCCCATCATGATCGGTCTGCTGATCGGAGCGGCGGCAGGTCTGGCGAACGGCGCGCTCATCGCCTATACGAAGATCCCGCCGTTCATTGCAACGCTTGGCATGTTCGTTTCCGCCAGGGGTGTTGCCAAGTGGTATACGAAGGGACAGCCGGTTTCCGGCATCACCGAGCAGTTTCATTTCATTGGAACGAAGGCGTGGCCGGTTGTCGTCTTCCTCGTCGTTGCACTGATCTTCCATATCGCGCTGCGCTACACCCGCTATGGCAAGTTCACCTACGCCATCGGCGCGAACCCCCAGGCCGCCCGCGTTTCCGGTATCAACATCGAAGCGCACCTCGTCAAAGTCTATGTGATTGCTGGATTGCTCGCTGGTCTCGCCGGCATCGTCACGGCGGCACGCGCGGAAACCGCGCAGGCAAGCATGGGTGTCGGATATGAGTTGGACGCGATCGCTGCGACCGTCATCGGCGGCACCTCGCTCACCGGCGGCGTCGGGCGCATCACCGGCACCGTCATCGGTACCATCATTCTCGGCGTCATGACCTCGGGCTTCACCTTCCTCAGGATCGACGCCTATTACCAGGAGATCGTCAAAGGCTTCATCATCGTCGCGGCCGTCGTCATCGACGTCTACAGACAGAAGAAGCGCCGCAAGCACTGACGACGGCCATGTGATTTGATAATTTTGCGGGGGCTTCGGCCCCCGTTTCCTTTTTGATGATGCTCCACGATGCAGATCACCGAAAAAAGAGGTGGCGAATTTCGTCATCTTTTCTATTCTGCCGCTTATTGGCCCGTTCGGGCAGCGCAGGAAGACAGATGCAATTCGTATTTGACGGCCACAACGACGTTCTCCTTCGACTCTGGACCCATTCAAAAGACGGCAGCAACCCGATCGCGGAATTCGCAGAGGGCACGACGACCGGCCATATCGATGCGCGCCGGGCGAAAGAGGGCGGTCTTTCCGGCGGCCTCTGCGCCATCTACATTCCTTCGGGCGATCTTGTCTTCGCCGATCCGGATGCCGATGGCTGCTACATCACACCGATGGCGGCCGCTCTCGATCCGCTGCCGTCCCTCGCCATCGCCACCGAAATGGCGGCGATCGCGCTGCGGCTCGACCAGGCAGGCGCCTGGCGGCTATGCCGAACGGTGAAGGACATCCGCGCCGCCATGGAGGACGGCATCTTTGCCGCCGTCATGCATATGGAAGGCTGCGAAGCGATCGGCCCGGATCTTTCGGCTCTCGAAGTATTCTATGCAGCGGGACTGCGATCGCTTGGCCCGGTCTGGAGCCGGCACAACGTCTTCGGTCACGGCGTGCCCTTCGCCTTCCCGATGTCGCCGGATACGGCGCCCGGCCTGACCGAGGCCGGTTTCGAGCTGGTGCGGGAGTGCAATCGCCTCGGTATCCTGATCGACGTTGCCCATATCACCGAAAAAGGCTTCTGGGACGTAGCGAAGACGACGGACCAGCCGCTGGTCGCCAGCCATTCCAATGCGCATGCGCTGACGCCGGTCGCGCGCAACCTCACGGATAGGCAGCTCGACGCGATCCGCGAAAGCCGGGGGCTCGTCGGGATCAATTATGCGACGGCCATGCTGCGTGACGACGGCCGTTCGGACAGCGATACGCCGCTTGCCGACATGATCCGCCACATCGACTATCTGGTGAACCGCATCGGCATCGACTGTGTGGCGCTCGGATCGGACTTCGACGGCGCCACCATTCCTGAGGAAATCGGCGATGCGGCCGGCAATCAGAAGCTGATTGCCGCTCTCCGGGAGGTTGGATATGGTGAAGCCGACCTGACGAAACTTGCCCGTGAAAATTGGCTTCGTATTCTGGCGCAAGCTTGGCGGGAGGACCGCGCCTAAAGTGCCACGTGCCTCTGGACGCTCTGAAAACGGACAATAGTTTTAATGGGATATGACCGACAAAACACTTCGTAATCAATCAAGAACAGGGGAACAGACCATGATGATCACCAAGCTCAGCCGCAATTTCCGCCTGCTTTCCGCAGGAGCCGCCCTTTCGCTCCTGATGATGACGGCACCCGCCGCCTTTGCCGAAACGCCCAAAGACACGCTTGTCGAGGGTTTGGCCATCGACGACATCATCACCATGGATCCCGGCGAAGCCTTCGAGCTTTCGACGGCGGAGATTACCAGCAACAGCTACAGCCTGCTCGTCCGCCTCGATCTTGCCGATACATCCAAGGTGAAGGGTGATCTTGCCGAGAGCTGGAGCGTCTCGGATGACGGTCTCACCTATACGTTCAAGCTGAAACCCGGTATGAAATTCGCCTCCGGTAATCCGATCACCGCCGAAGACGTCGCCTGGTCCTTCGAACGCGCCGTCAAGCTCGACAAGAGCCCGGCGTTCATCCTCACCCAGTTCGGCCTGACCGGCGACAATGTCACCGAAAAGGCCAAGGCGACTGATGCCAACACCTTCGTCTTCACCGTCGACAAGGCCTATGCGCCGAGCTTCGTGCTCAACTGCCTGACGGCGACCGTCGCTTCCGTCGTCGACAAGAAGTTGGTGATGGAACATGTGAAGGCGGTGACGCCGGATGCCGAGCACAAATACGACAATGATTTCGGCAACGAATGGTTGAAAACCGGCTATGCCGGCTCCGGCGCTTATAAGCTGCGCGAATGGCGGGCCAACGAAGTCGTTGTGCTCGAGCGCAACGACAACTATTACGGCGACAAGGCCAAGCTCAACCGCGTCATCTACCGCTACATGAAGGAAAGTTCGGCCCAGCGGCTGGCGCTGGAGGCCGGCGATATCGACATCGCCCGCAATCTCGAGCCCGGCGATATCGACGCCGTGTCCAAGAATGCCGATCTCGCAACGACAAGCGCACCGAAGGGCACGATCTACTACGTCAGCCTGAACAACAAGAACGAGAACCTGAAGAAACCCGAGGTCCAGGAAGCCTTCAAATATCTGGTCGACTATGATGCGATCGGTGCGACCTTGATCAAGGGGATCGGCGAGATCCACCAGACCTTCCTGCCGAAGGGCCAACTCGGCGCGCTCGACGAGAACCCGTACAAGCTCGACGTCGCCAAGGCCAAGGAGCTGCTTGCCAAGGCTGGCGTTCCGGACGGCTTCTCGGTGACGATGGACGTGCGCAATACGCAGCCGGTGACAGGTATTGCCGAATCCATGCAGCAGACGCTGGCGCAGGCCGGCGTAAAGCTGGAAATCATCCCCGGCGACGGCAAGCAGACGCTGACCAAATACCGCGCCCGTACCCATGACATGTATATCGGCCAGTGGGGCTCCGATTATTTCGACCCGAATTCCAACGCCGATACCTTCACCAGCAATCCGGACAATTCCGATGCCGGCACGGTGAAGACGCTCGCGTGGCGCAACACCTGGGAGACGCCGGAACTCGATAAGATAGCCAAGGCCGCACTTCTCGAACGTGACAATGCCAAGCGTGCGGCAATGTATCAGGACGTCCAGAAGAAGTTCCTTGCCAACAGCCCCTTCGTCATCATCTTTCAGCAGACCGAGGTCGCCGGGTATCGGAAGAACCTGAAGGACTTCAAGCTGGGGCCGAGCTTCGACACCAACTTCGTCGGCCCGATCGCCAAGGAATAATCCGGCGGGATTAACGGCGTGAGCACCATCGAAACCACACGGGAGGCGCGGCCCCGCAAGGGCCGTGCTGGCGCCTTCGCGAAGGCTTTGGGACGGTTCCTGTTCGCCGCCGTCACCACTTATCTCGGCCTGCTGGCCGTCACCTTCTTCATCGGCCGCGTCGTGCCGATCGATCCCGTGCTTGCCATCCTCGGCGACCGCGCTCCTACCCACGTCGTTGAGCGGGTGCGCCAGGAGATGGGTTTCAACCTGCCGCTTTATCAGCAGTTCTACATCTATATCAAAGGCATCCTGTCCGGCGATTTCGGCGACTCGGTGCTGACCACCAATCCTGTCATGGTCGACATCCGCCGGGTCATGCCGGCGACGATCGAGCTCGCGACGTTGGGAACGCTGATCGGCGCCTGCGTCGGCGTGCCGCTCGGGGTTCTTGCTGCCGTGCGCCGCGGCAGCATCGCCGACCAGGTCGTGCGCGTCATCGGCCTAGTCGGTTACTCCGTGCCGATATTCTGGCTGGCGCTGATTTCGCTCGTCATCTTCTATGCGCAGCTGCGCTGGGTGGCCTTCCCCGGCCGCATCGACATCGTCTTCGAATATACGTTCACGCCGATCACCGGCTTTTATCTTCTGGATAGCGCCTGGCAGGGGCAATGGGATGTCTTCTACGATGTCTTCCGCCACATCATCCTGCCCGCTTCGCTGCTCGGCTATTTCTCGCTCGCCTATATCAGCCGCATGACCCGCAGCTTCATGCTGAACGAGCTTTCGCAGGAATATATCGTGGCCGCGCGCGCCAAGGGGCTTTCGGAAACGCGGGTGATCTGGGGTCACGCGCTGCGCAATGCCGCCGTGCCGCTGGTCACCGTCATCGCGCTTTCCTATGCCGGCCTGCTCGAAGGATCGGTGCTGACCGAGACCGTCTTTTCCTGGCCGGGCATCGGGCTCTACATCACCAATTCGCTGCAGAACGCCGATATGAACGCCGTGCTCGGCGGCACGATCGTCATCGGGACGATCTTCATCGGCATCAACCTTCTGTCCGATCTTCTCTACCGGACGCTCGATCCGAGGACGCGAAATCGATGACGGCTCCTGCCAGCCCTTCTCCTGCGATGAGCCGCCGCGAATGGCTGCTTTCCGATCGGCCGCAATCGCGCAGGCAGGCCCGCCTCGGCCGCGCTTACGTCACCTGGCGGCAGTTCACGGCCAACAGGCTCGCCGTCGTTGGCCTGCTGATCATCATCGCCCTGCTCCTCGTCGCCGCTTTCGCGGATCTCCTCGCCACGCACAACCCCGTCGTCGGCGATCTCCGCAATGCCCGCCTGCTGCCGCCGGGAACGGCCGGCTACCTGCTCGGCACGGACGATCAGGGCCGCGACATCTATTCGCGGTTGATCTACGGATCGCGTTTGACTCTGTTCGTCGTGGTGCTCGTCGCCATCATCTCCGCACCGATCGGGCTGATCGTCGGCACGGTCTCGGGTTATGCCGGCGGCTGGGTGGATGCGACGCTGATGCGCATCACCGATATCTTCCTTGCCTTTCCGAAGCTGGTATTGGCGCTCGCCTTCGTTGCCGCTCTCGGCCCCGGCATCCAGAACGCGGTCATCGCCATCGCCATCACCTCCTGGCCGCCCTATGCCCGCATCGCTCGGGCCGAGACGCTAACGGTCCGGCGTTCCGACTATATCTCGGCGGTAAAGCTAATGGGCGCCTCGCCGTTCCGCATCATCGTGCGTCATGTCATGCCGCTCTGCATTTCCTCGCTGATCGTGCGCGTGACGCTCGATATGGCCGGCATCATCCTGACGGCGGCCGGCCTCGGCTTTCTGGGTCTCGGCGCACAGCCACCGCTGCCGGAATGGGGCGCGATGATCGCCTCTGGACGGCGCTTCATCCTCGATCAGTGGTGGGTCGCGGCCATGCCCGGCATAGCCATCCTCATCGTCAGCCTAGGCTTCAACCTCTTGGGCGACGGCCTGCGCGACGCGCTCGATCCGAAGGAGAGCGGCCAATGACGACACTTCTGACGGTCGACAAGCTCAAGGTCAGCTATCCCACCCGCACCGGCCTGATCGAGGCCGTGCGCGGCGTCTCCTTCACGCTCGGCAGGGAAAGGCTCGGCATCGTCGGCGAATCCGGCTCCGGCAAGTCGCAGACTGGCCGGGCGATCATGGGGCTGACGCCGAAACACGCCATCGTCACGGCCGACAGGCTCGATTTCAGCGGCATCGATCTCCTCAAGGCATCCGCCGGCGAAAGGCGCAGGTTGCGCGGCAAGCGCATCGCCATGATCCTGCAGGATCCGAAATATTCGCTCGACCCCGTCATGACGATCGGACGGCAGATCTGCGAAACGCTGCGCACCCATGAGAAGATCGGCAAAGCGGAAGCGCGCGAACGGGCGCTCGCCATGCTGGAAGCGGTGCAGATCCGCGATCCCCAACGGGTCTTCGACCTGCACCCGCACGAGGTTTCGGGCGGCATGGGACAGCGCGCCATGATCGCCATGATGCTGATTGCCGGGCCTGAACTGTTGATTGCCGACGAGCCCACTTCGGCGCTCGACGTAACGGTGCAGCTCGATGTGCTTCGGATCATGGACAGGCTGGTCTCCGAACGCGGCATGGGGCTGATCTTCGTTTCCCATGATCTGAGGCTGGTTTCCTCCTTCTGCGATCGCGTCATCGTCATGTATGCCGGCAAGATCGTCGAAGAGCTCGCGGCCGCCGATCTCAAACATGCTGAGCATCCCTATACGCGGGGACTGCTGAACTGCATGCCGGAAATCGGCGCGAACCGCCATCCACTGCCGGTGCTCGACCGCAAGCCGGAGTGGGCGGCATGAGCGCAGCCCTCCATGTCGACAATCTCAGTGTCGTCTACGATGATTTTCATGCGCTGAAGGATGTCAGCATCAGCGTCCAGCGCGGTGAATCCTTCGGCCTCGTCGGTGAATCCGGGTCGGGCAAATCGACCTTGCTGCGCGCCGTTGCCGGACTCGCGCCGATCAGCGGCGGTGCGATCCGCATCGACGGCGAAGAGCTGAAAGGTTCAAAGCGCAGCAAAGCCTTCTATCGCCGCGTGCAGATGGTCTTCCAGGATCCCTATGGCTCACTGCATCCGCGCCAGACGATCGACCGGCTGCTGCTCGAGCCGCTTGCGATCCATGCCGTTACCGATAGGGACAAGCGTATTGCCCGCGCGCTCGACGAGGTCGGCCTCGGCAATGGTTTCCGTTTCCGCTACCCGCATCAGCTTTCCGGTGGTCAGCGACAGCGTGTGGCGATCGCTAGGGCGCTGATCGTGCAACCGTCGATCCTGCTGCTCGACGAGCCGACGTCGGCGCTCGACGCCTCGGTGCAGGCGGAGGTGCTGAACCTGCTCGAACAGATCCGCCGCGACCGCAAGCTTACCTTCGTCATGGTGAGCCATGACCTCGGCGTCATCACCCACATGTGCGAAAGGCTCGCGGTGATGCGCAACGGCGCCGTCGTCGAGCGGTTGAGCTCGGAAGAACTGGCACGGGGCGCGATCCAGGAGGATTACACGAAAAATTTGATGATCGCGAGCAAGGGTTTCGTCAAAGCCTGAAAGGCAATCATTTCAGGCCATTGAAAAGAAAAGGCCGGCGGCGGCGTTAAGGATAATGTTCCCTTAAAAGACGACCATTCGACTAGACTATTGACAGCCGCCCCGCTTCTGTCATGATCCTGTTAACGATTGTTAGCTTTCGTGATCGATGGAGGTCGAGGCATGTTCTTTCTCGGTGGGATGACCATGGGCTATCTCGATCCTCCGGTGAGGGCTGATCGCAAGGAACAGATTACGGTCTCCATGCCGGCGGAACAGGACCGGCGCCTGATCGGGACCGAGACCTCCGATCTGCAGCAGAACGAGAACGCCATCGAGCGCTCATTGATCTGGGCATGGCGTACGCTCTGCTAAAGAGCGGTTGAATTTTCTCTTCCGCTCGCTCTGGACGGAAATTTATCTCTACCTACCTGATAGGGAATAAGAAATATAACAGCGAGCCGCACAACCGGCCGCACGAGAACAACGGAGGCGACACATGGCAGAGCTGGGTATTTCGCATACTCACGTGAACCACTATGGTTCGGTAGCCACCAAGAAGCCGCACGCGACGCGCCACAGGCTTCAGACGGTGCTCCATGGGACGATCTTCGCCGCGGCATTCCTGTTCGTGGTGGCAATGGTCTGCGGCGTCCTCGGATAGTTAGCAGATGATAGGCCTCGGCACGTGCCGGGGCTGCGTGCGCAATCCATGCGGCGCGTTTCCGCGCTTGGGCAAGCCCGATCAAAGCGCGGCCAGACGATGATCTGGCGAACCTTCCTCTTATCGAAAAGCTCCTGCCAGTCCACAAGGTGGCGACATGCTCGGCGCTCAGCCTTGTGCCGCAAGCCCGGGGCTCGTTCGGCTCACGACTCTTGACTTGAATTATCGCGAGAGTGTCCAACTTTTCGCCATGGTTTTGCGGAGAGGGTATTGATCGACCTTCGCGCTGGACCAAGGCTACGCCCGGTTACATCGCTTGGCGCAGACGTCATTCACTCCGGTCTCATCGATCTTCGAAGAATCGGGCCCCGTTCATGTAGCAGTCATGATAAGCAGTGCAAAAGGCTGAGCAAAACAGCCATAACTTTGTTTGGATCCAGAACCGAACCCATGTCTATTGCCAATCTTTCTCCGAGCCTTCCGCGCGACTCCGATACGAAGCAGATCGATCACAATGATTCGATCCGCTCGACCTATCTTTCCATCGAGGACATTAAGGCGATGGGCGAAGCCGTTGCGGTCAACGGCGTCGACAAGCTGCCGGCTTTCGCCGCCTTTGATTTCTTCGCGCGCCACAAGGAAAACGAGAAGGAAATTCTGCGCGTCTACCGCACCACGGCAACCGACGTCGAGGCCGGAGAGACGATCACGCCGGCGGCGGAATGGCTGCTGGACAATCACTACATCGTCGAAGAGGCGATCCAGGAGGTACGGCGCGACTTTCCCCGCCGCTTCTACCGCGAATTGCCGACCATGCGTGTCGGCGGCGTCGACATTCCGCGCACGCTGGTACTTGCCTGGCTCTACGTTGCCCATACCCACAGCACGATCTCGCAGGAAAGCCTGACGGCGCTGGTCGACGGCTTCCAGACCAGCGAGACGCTGAGGATCGGTGAACTCTGGGCCCTGCCCTCGCTGGTGCGCTATGTGCTGGTGGAAAACCTTCGCCGCATTTCGAGCCGTGTCGAAACCAGCCGCCGCCTGCGCCGCCGCGCCAACGAAGCGGCCGACGAATTGGTGCGCCTGACCGATCCGGCCAAGGCTGCCGCCTATCTGAAGACGCTGGAACCGTTTGCCGAAGACAATACCTTCTCGACGCAGTTCCTCTATCGCCTGCGTGACGGCTCACAGACGTCGAGCCTGGCAATCACCTGGCTCGATGAACGCCTGGAAGAGCTCGGTCGCAATACCGAAGAGGCGACGACCGCCGAACACAGCCGTCTCTCTTCCGGCAACGTGACGATGGGCAACATCATCCGCAGCCTGCGCGAGATCGACGATACCGAATGGTCGGTCTGGGTCGAGCAGGTCAGCCATGTCGACAAGCTGCTCTGGGAGCATTCGGATTACGGCATCCTCGATTCCGGCTCGCGCAACAAATACCGCAAGCAGATCGAGAAACTGGCCAAGCGCTCGCCGCTGACCGAAATGCAAATCGCCCAGCTGGCGCTCGACATGACGGAGGCCGCCAAGGCCTCCGACGAGCCGCAGCAGCATGAGCCGAATGTCGGCGGTTTCCTGTCCGGCGCGCAACGCCCGAAGCTCGAGGCGCGGGCGAATTATCGCCCGACGATCACCCAGCACTTCGTGCGCGCCGTGCGCCGGTTCAACTGGCTGTCGATCGCGCTGCCCGTCATGCTGCTGACGATCATCGCCATGGCGATCGTCGGCAGGTTCATGGCAAGTGCCGGAATGGGCGCCATCGAAATCGCAATCCTGCTGATCATGTTCTCATTGCCGGCCTCGGAGGGCGCAACGGGTCTCTTTAATACCCTGCTGTCCTTCTTCGTCACCCCGGCCCGCCTCGTCGGCTACGAGTTCAAGGAAGGCATTCCGGAGGATGCGCGCACACTGCTCGTCGTGCCCTGCCTGATCTCGAACCGCGACAGCGTCGACGATCAGGTGCGCAATCTCGAAGTTCATTATCTCGCCAATCCGCGTGGAGAGATCTATTTCGCGATGCTCAGCGATTGGCCCGACAGCGATGCCGAGGAAACGCCTGCCGATCTCGAGGTTCTCGATTATGCAAGACGCGAGATCGCCAATCTTTCCGCCCGCTATGCCTATGACGGCAAGACGCGTTTCTACCTGCTGCATCGCCGCCGCCTCTACAATCCCTCGGAAGGTGTGTGGATGGGCTGGGAGCGCAAGCGCGGCAAGCTGCATGAGCTGAACATGCTGCTGCGCGGCGACCGCGACACGACCTATCTGCCCGGCGCCAACACCGTTCCGGCCAATGTGCAATATGTCATGACACTCGATGCCGACACACGCCTGATGCGCGATGCCGTCACCAAGCTCGTCGGCAAGCTCTATCATCCGATCAACCGCCCGGTCATCAATCCGAAGACCGGACGCGTCGAAAACGGCTACGGCGTGCTGCAGCCGCGTGTCACGCCGTCGCTGACGACGGGCAAGGATGCCTCGGTCTTCCAGCGCGTCTTCTCGATCAATCGCGGTCTCGACCCCTATGTCTTCACCGTGTCCGACGTCTACCAGGATCTGGCCGGCGAAGGCACCTTCACCGGCAAAGGTCTCTATCATGTCGATGCTTTCGAAGCCTCGCTGAAGGGCCGCATCGAGGAGAACTCGGTGCTCAGCCACGACCTTCTCGAAGGCTCGATGGCGCGCTGTGCGCTCGTCACCGATCTCGAACTGGTCGAGGATTTCCCGATCCGTTACGAGGTGGAGACCTCGCGCCAGCATCGCTGGGCGCGCGGCGACTGGCAGCTCCTGCCCTATATGTTCAATCCGAAATATGGCGTGACCGCGCTTGGCCGCTGGAAGATGTTCGACAATCTGCGCCGTTCGCTGACCCCGATCGCCTGGTTCTTCGCCTCTGTTCTCGGCTGGTATTTCATGGGTCCGCTCGGCGCGCTCGTCTGGCAGATTCTCTTGATCTTCTGCCTGTTCGTGGCGCCGACGCTGTCGCTCATCAACGGCATCATCCCGCGCACCAGCGATATCGTCGCCCGCGCCCATCTCTATACGGTCTGGTCGGATATTACCGCCGCCAATGCGCAGGTCGCCTTGCGAATCGTCTTCATCGCCGATTCGGTGGCGATGATGGCGGATGCGATCGGCCGTTCGCTCTACCGGCTGCTCGTCAGCCGCAAGCTGATGCTGCAGTGGCGGACCGCCGCCAGCGTCCAGGCCGGCGGGCAGGGCACCCTCGCCTCTTATTACAAGCAGATGTGGCATGCGCCGGTATTGGCGCTGCTGGCGCTCGGTTTCGCAGCCCTTCCCGGCGGCAACGCCTTCCTCGTCGGCATCCCCTTCGCGCTCTTATGGATCCTCTCGCCTGTCGTCGCATGGTATGTCAGCCAGTCGGCCGAGACCGAGGACCGGCTCGAGGTCGCCGATTCCGTCTCGAGCGAGCTGCGCAAGATCGCCCGGCGCACCTGGCGTTATTTCGAGACCTTCACCACCCCCGAGCAGAATTATCTGCCGCCGGACAATATCCAGGAAACGCCGCATGTCATCGTCGCGGCGCGCACTTCGCCGACCAATATCGGCGTCTACCTGCTCTCCGTCGTTTCCGGCCGGCATTTCGGCTGGTTCTCCTTTGAGGAGACACTCGAACGCCTGGAGCAGACGATCGCGACGATCGACAAGATGGAGAAATTCCGCGGCCATCTGTTCAACTGGTATCACACCGATACGCTGCAGACGCTCGGGCCGCGATACGTCTCAGCCGTCGACAGCGGCAATCTCGCCGGCCATCTGATCGCCATTTCTTCGGCCTGCCGCAACTGGGCCGAGGCGCCGTCGGCCCACATGCAGGGCAATCTCGACGGTGTCGGCGACACGGCCGGCATCCTCGGCGAAGTGCTGGCGGACCTGCCCGACGACCGCAAGACCGTGCGCCCGCTGCGCCGGCGCCTGGAAGAGCGCATCGTCGGCTTCCAGAATGCGCTTGCCGCCGTCAAGCGCGAGCACGAATTCGCCTCGATCCGCATCATAAACCTTGCCGTTCTCGCACGCGACATCGAGAAGCTCGCCGCCAATCTCGACCATGAGGTCAAGTCGAAGCAGAGCGAGGAAGTCACCCAATGGGCGGCATCCCTCGTGAAGGTCTGCGAGGCGCATATATCAGACAGCACCTTCGATCTTTCCAAGGTCGATGCGCTCAGGCCGCGCCTGGTGGCGTTGCGCGACAAGGCCCGCGATCTCGCCTTTTCGATGGATTTCGGCTTCCTGTTCCGGCCGGAACGGCGCCTGCTGTCGATCGGCTACCGCGTCGAAAGCGGCGAGCTCGACCAGGCCTGCTACGACCTTCTCGCCTCGGAATGCCGCCTGACCAGCCTCTTCGGCATCGCCAAGGGCGATCTGCCGACGGAACACTGGTACCGTCTCGGCCGCCAGGTCGTGCCTGTGGGTTCACGCGGCGCGCTGGTCTCCTGGTCCGGCTCGATGTTCGAATATCTGATGCCGCCGCTCGTCATGCAGGAGCGTGGCGGAGGTATTCTCAACCAGACGAACAATCTGGTCGTCGTCGAGCAGATGAATTATGCCCGCAAGCTCGGTATCCCGTGGGGCATTTCGGAAGCGGCCTTCAATGCCCGCGACCATAACCTCAATTACCAGTACACGAATTTCGGCGTGCCGACGCTCGGTCTCAAGCGCGGCCTCGGCCACAATGCCGTCATCGCCCCCTATGCATCGCTGCTGGCCAGCCAGTACGACCCGCCGGGCGCACTGGAAAACCTGCAGAGATTGCGCAAGGTCGGCGCGCTCGGCAAGTTCGGCTTCCACGACGCGGTCGATTTCACACCGACGCGCGTGCCGGAAGGCAAGAAATGCGCGGTGGTTTACAATTATTATGCCCACCATCACGGCATGTCGATCGCGGCCGTCGCCAACGTCGCCTTCAACGGCCATCTGCGCGAACTTTTCCACTCCGATCCGGTGATCGAGGCGGCGGAGCTTCTGCTGCAGGAAAAGGCGCCGCGCGACATTCCCGTCATGAGCGGCAAGCATGAATCCGATACGCCGGCCAGCATCCAGGAGGATCTCATGCGGCCGGAAATCAGGAAGATCAGCGATCCCCTTTCGCGCGACCGCGAGCTCGTGTTCCTGTCGAACGGCCATTATTCCATGATGCTGACGGCGACGGGCGCCGGTTATTCCCGCTGGAACGGTCTTTCCGTTTCCCGCTGGAAGGCCGATCCGACCGAAGACCGCTGGGGCACCTTCATCTTCCTGCGCGATACCGCCACCAACGAATGGTGGTCGGCGACAGCGGAGCCGAAGGGTGTCGAGGGCGAAAAGATCAAGGTCGAATTCGCCGACGAGAAGGCGCAGTTCATCAAGACGGTCGGAGATCTGACGAGCGAGGTGGAGTGCATCATCGCCACAGAGCACGATGCGGAAGCCCGTCGCGTCACCCTGCTCAACATGGGCACGGAAGATCGTTTCATCGAAGTCACGTCCTATCTCGAACCGGTGATCACCTCTGACGATACCGACAATGCGCATCCGGCATTCGCCCGCATGTTCGTCAAGACCGAGATCGGCAAGCGCGGCGACGTCATCCGCGCCGAACGCAACAAGCGTGACCCGAACGAGCCGAACATCAGCATCGCGCATCTGATCGTCGACAATGCCGGCGACACCCGTCACACCGAATTCGAAACCGACCGGCGCAAGTTCATTGGTCGCGGCCGCAGCCTCGCCGATGCAGCGGCCTTCGATCCGGGTGCCACGCTTTCCGGCAGCGACGGTTTCACGCTCGATCCCGTAATGTCGCTGCGCCGCACGGTGCGGGTGCCGGCCGGCAAGAAGGTCAGCGTGTTCTTCTGGACGATCGCCGCGCCAAGCCGCGACGAGGTCGACAAGGCGGTCAATCGCTACCGTCATCCCGACGCCTTCAACCATGAGCTCGTCCAGGCCTGGACGCGCACGCAGGTGCAGATGCGCCATGTCGGCGTCACCTCCCAGCAGGCGGCCGCCTTCCAGCATCTCGGGCGCTACCTCGTCTATCCCGACATGCAGCTGCGCAAGGATGAGGCGACGGTCGAGGCCGGCCTGCAATCGCAATCGGCGCTCTGGCCGCTGGCGATCTCCGGCGACTTCCCGATCTTCACGTTGCGCGTCAACGACGACATGGATCTCGATATCGCCCGCGAGGCACTGCTGGCGCAGGAATATCTGCGCTCGCGGGGCGTCACCGCCGATCTCGTTATCATGAACGAACGCGCCTCTTCCTATGCGCAGGACATGCAACACGCGCTCGACGCCATGTGCGAGAACGTACGCCGTATGGGCCAGGCCGACGGCTTGCGCCAGCATATTTTCGCGGTTCGCAAGGACTTGATGGAGGAGAACACTTACAAGGCATTGATCGCGGCTTCCCGCGTCACCCTGCATGCGAAGAACGGCAAGGTGGTCGACCAGATCAACCGCGCCGTCGCCCTCTTTGCGCCGTCGAAGGACGAACTGCAGGAGATGGAGCGCGTCGAGCGCAACAGGGTACCGGTCAAGCGCATTGCACCGGTGCCGCCGCCCGTGGTGCCCGCCGTTGCCATCGAGGAGGAAGGCGACCTCGACTTCTGGAACGGCATTGGCGGCTTTACCCGCGACGGCCGCGAATATGTCATTCGCTTGCCCGGAGGTCATGCGACGCCGCAGCCTTGGATCAATGTCATCTCCAACGACAGGTTCGGCTTCCACGTGTCGGCCGAAGGCGCAGGTTTCACCTGGAGCGTCAATTCGCGCGATTATCAGCTGACGTCCTGGTCGAACGATGCGGTGGTCAACCGATCGGGCGAGGCCTTCTATCTGGCCGATCTCGAAAGCGGCGCTGTCATGACGCCGTTCGCAGCGCTTTCGCGTCGGCCGGACATTCGTTTCGAAGCCCGCCACGGGCTCGGCTATTCGGTCTTCTCCACCGTTCAGCACGAAATTGCGCTCGAGCTGACGCAGACGATCGACCGCGAGAAGCCGGTGAAACTGCAGCGCCTGCGCCTGCGCAACACCGGTTCGACCGACCGTAAGCTGCGTCTCTACGGTTACGTCGAATGGGTTCTTGGCAACAATTCGGGACGCACGGCGCCCTTCATTCTATCGAGGCATGACGAGGAGACGGGGGCGCTGTTTGCCACCAATCCCTACAGCATCGATTTTTCCAACCGAACCGCCTTCTTCGCGGCGAGCGAGACGTTTTCAAGCTTCTCGGCTAGCCGGCGCGAATTCATCGGCAAGGCGGGCACGATCCAGATGCCTCAGGCCGTCACCTCCGCAGCTCCGCTTTCGGGCATCACCGAACTGGATGGCGATCCGGCTGCGGCTCTGGCGATCGACATCGAACTCGGGGCCGGCGAGGAGCGCGACGTCACCTTCTTCCTCGGCGATACGCCGACGGAAGAAGAAGCGCGCGCCCTGATCGCCGATATAAGCAAGTCTTCGTTCGAGGATGCGGTCGAGGCGAACCGCGCCTTCTGGCACGATTTCACCAGCCGACTGCAGATCTCGACGCCGGATCGCGGGATGAACAATCTCGTCAACACCTGGCTGCCCTATCAGAGCCTCGGCTGCCGCATCATGGCCCGCACCGCCTTCTATCAGGCAAGCGGCGCCTTCGGTTTCCGCGACCAGTTGCAGGATACGCTGGCCTTCCTGATGCACGAACCCTCGATCGCCCGGCGGCAGATTCTGAATGCCGCCTCGCGGCAGTTCCGCGAAGGCGACGTTCAGCATTGGTGGCTGCCGGGAACGGGTGCGGGCGTTCGCACCTTGATTTCGGATGACGTCGTGTGGCTGAGCTACGCGATCCAGCATTATTGCAGCGTCACCGGCGACAAGAGCGTGCTCGACGAGGAGCTTGCCTTCCTGGAAGGCCCCGCTCTTCTCGAAGGTCAGCACGACTCGTTCTACAAGCCGGAGATTTCGGAGGACAAGGCGAGTGTCTACGAACATGCGGCCCTGGCGCTCGATCTCGCCATCGCCCGCAAGGGCGCGAATGGTCTGCCGCTGTTCCTCGGCGGCGACTGGAACGACGGCATGAACCGCGTCGGCATCGGCGGGCGCGGCACCAGCGTCTGGCTCGGCTGGTTCCTGGCGGGTGCATTGCGCGCCTTCATTCCCTATGCCGAAGAACGGGGCGATACGGCCCGAGCGGAGCGCTGGTCGGCCCATCTCGCCGAATTGAAGAAGGCGCTCGAAACCGCGGCGTGGGACGGCAGCTACTATCGCCGCGGCACATTCGACGACGGCGCGCTGCTCGGCTCCAAGGAGAGCCCGGAATGCCGGATCGACTCCATCGCACAATCCTGGAGCGTTCTGTCCGGCGAAGGCGACCCGGCTCGTGCCGGAAAGGCGATGGATGCCGTGCTCGACCAACTGGTCGACGAGGAGGCGCGCATCATCCGGCTGTTCACGCCGCCTTTCGTCAATTCCGCCAGGGATCCCGGTTATATCAAGGCCTATCCGCCGGGCGTGCGTGAAAACGGCGGGCAATATACCCATGCCGCGACCTGGGTTGTGATGGCGCTCGCGGAGCTGAAGCGGGGCGACGACGCGCTGCGCTGCTTCCAGATCCTCAATCCGATCACGCATGCGCTCGACAAGGCTTCGGCCGAACAATACCGGGTCGAACCCTATGTCGTGGCAGCCGATGTCTATGGGCATGAGCCTTATACGTCGCGCGGCGGCTGGACCTGGTATACCGGATCGGCCGGCTGGCTTTACCGGGCCGCGGTGGAGGGCATCCTCGGTATCCGGCTGAAGGATGGCCGGCTCCATGTGCGTCCGTCGCTCCCGTCGGAATGGGACGGTTTTGCGGCGGAGGTGGAGCGGGGCGGCGTCAAATACCGCATTTCGGTCTCAAAAGCGTCCAATGCCAGCGGCTACACTCTGTCGATCAACGGCAGCGAAGTCACCGATCCCGAAGAGGGATATCCGCTCGGATAACAGCGTTCTCCACGCTGAAGAACACGGCGATTCGCGGCGGCCAAAAGGGAACCCTTTTGGCCGCCGTCGCGTTTGCAAAATCGGATAACAGGAGAAACCATATGGCAAGCACGCTGACCGAGGCCATCGGCACCGAGCGCAGTTCCTCATCCGCTGCTGCGACGGGGCGCGATACAAGGCTTGACGTGCTGCGTGGCCTGGCTCTGATCATGATTTTCATCAATCATGTTCCCGGACAGATCTTCGAATATGTGACGACGAAGAATTTCGGTTTTTCCGATGCCGCCGAGGCTTTCGTCCTGATCTCCGGCATCGCCGTCGGCCTCGCCTACGGTTCCCGCTTCAAGCCGGGCGGCCGCATCAAGACGGCGATCAAGGCAGCACGGCGCGCCTTCACGCTCTACCTTGCGCATATGATCACCACCTTCATGACGCTGGCGCTCTTCATTTGTGGTGCGTGGCTGTTCCACCGGCCGGGGCTGCTGGTCGAGATCAATATCCTGGCGGTTCTGATGAACCTGAAGGAAGGCGTTCCGGCGCTGCTGCTGCTCGGTCACCAGATCGGCTACAACAATATCCTGCCGATGTATGGCGCATTGTTGCTGATGGTGCCGATCATCCTGCTCCTCAACGAGCGAAGCCCGCTTCTGGCGCTCGCCGTTTCCGGCACGGTCTGGCTGCTGGCCGGCATTTACGAGGTGGCGCCGCACAATTTGCTGATAGAGGGCTATTGGTTCCTCAATCCGCTCTCCTGGCAGTTCCTATTTTCGATTGGAATTGTTTCGATCCTGCATATCAAGCGCGGCGGCACGATCCCGCGGCATCCGCTGCTGCTTGCGGCTGCCGCCTTCTATGTCCTGCTATCCTTCGTCTGGGTCACCGGCCATCTGTGGATTTTCGGCAATTCGCTGGCGGCGCTCGGCCTGCCCACCGTCATCACTGGTTTCGACAAGACTTTCCTGTCGCTGCCGCGGCTGCTGCATGTGCTGGCGCTGACCTATCTCATCATCAGCATCCCAGCGTTCTCGCGCATCCTGCGGCGCCCCGCCGGACACCCGCTGACGATCCTCGGCCGTCATTCGCTGAACATCTTCGTCGCCGGCACGATTCTCGCCATGATCGGCCAGGTCGTGCTTTATATCACCAACAAGGATCCGCTGGTTGGCCCGCTCTTCGTGATCGTGGGCATCGCGACGCAATTCGCCTATGCCTACTATCTCGAGCACAAGCGCCAGCTGGGCAAGATCAAGCACAAGCTCGTGACGGAGATTGCCGCCATCCCTGTGCCTGTGCGAGTCGGCGGAGCGGCGAATACCTATCGCCGGACCAATCGGAAATAGGAATCCCCGGTCTGATTGAAGAGCGGCGGGCTTAGCGGGCGCCCGAAATCGGCATCGAAAAGCACGGCATTGCAGCGCCTTTCGCGCGTCTGAAAAGGCGCGCCGCGCTGTAATGCCGCCGGCTCAACTTTTATGAACGAGAATATTCACCAGCCGGTCGAAAGGATCGCGCACGTAGAAGCGCCTGACGCCCCAGGGCTCGTCGGCCGGCCCGTATTCGATCGGAACGCCGGCAGCAGACATCGCCTCGAAAGCAGCATCGAGATCATCCACCTCGATGGAGAGATCGGGCACCGGAGTCCCGGAGCCGCCTTGGCTGGCGACACTGAGCTGAACCTTCATGGAAGTATTCGCGCCGAACGTGACGATCCAGCCGAGATCCATCATCAGATCAAGCCCGAGAATATCCTGATAGAAGCGTTTGGCGGCCATGATATCGGGCGCCTGGACATTGGCGACGATGCGTAGGACCTTCATGGGTTTTTCTCCTGTGCTTAGGCACAGCAAGAGGTTAGGGAAGAACAGCGGGCGGATCAATCAGTTATGACTTACAGCCATGTGGCTAATGCATATCGTCGGCAGCGGTTTTGGGGGAAGCAAAGTCCTAAAGCGTGGCGTATAAACATCGCCAAACAAAAGGCCGGAAGAGCGTCTGCCCTTCCGGCCTTATTCTGTAACTCCAAGCGCTCAGGCGGCTTCGGTGGTGTGGGCCTTGCGGACTTCTTCGTCGGTCAGGATGCCGCTGGCGCGCAGCAGCGCGGCGAAGCGGCCGTTGCTGTGGCTGAGCTCATCGAAGCCACCCTGCTCGACGACGCGTCCATCATCAAGGAAGAGCACCATATCGGCTTCGCGGACCGTCGAGAGGCGGTGGGCGATAATGAAGGTGGTGCGGTTCTGCCGCAGATTGTCGATCGCTGCCTTCACGCGGGCTTCGGTCTCGACGTCGAGCGCCGAAGTTGCCTCGTCGAGCACCAGGATCGGCGCGTCTTTGAGGATGGCGCGGGCAATCGCGATGCGCTGACGTTCACCACCGGACAGCTTGTTGCCGCGTTCGCCGACATGAGTATCGTAACGATCCTCACGGGTCTCGATGAAGTCGGCGGCGGCGGCGGCTTCGGCCGCACGGCGCATGTCCTCCTCGCTCGCACCTTCGCGGCCGAGGCGGATATTGTCGCTGATTGAGCGATTCAGCAGGCCCGCATCCTGGAAGACGGTAGCGATATGGCGACGCAGCGACTTCCGGGTCACCTTGGTGATATCGGTGCCGTCGACGAGAATCTGGCCGCCCTGCGGGTCATAGACGCGCTGCAGCAGGTTGACCAGCGTCGTCTTGCCGGCGCCGGTCGGACCGACGATGGCGACTGTCTGGCCAGCCTTCACCGAGAAGGAGACATTGTGCAGGCCCTGCGAGCTGTTGCCGAAGCCGAAGGAGACGTCGCGGAATTCGACCGCACCCTTGACGTTCTTGATCTCGCTGTTGCCGGCCGGCTCTTCACGATCGCGCACCGAGTCTTCGAGCGTGTAGAAATCCTCGAGCTTGGAGCGGGCCTCGAAGATCTGCGTCGCGAATTGGCGCATCAGGTCGAGACGGGCGATCAGCAGGTTGGCAAAGCCGATGAAGGCAATGACGTCACCGATGCGCAGCTCGCCGGACTGGACAAGCATCGTGCCGATGATCAGAACCACCATCATCGCGATGGTCGAGGCCATGCGGTTCAGCGCGCTGGCGAGCGCCCACCAGTCGAGCACCGGATACTGCGCTTCGAGCAGCCGGTTGGCGAAGGATTTCAACGCCTTGGTTTCCGCTTCGATGCGGTTGTAGCTATGCAGAACGGAGACGTTGCTGATCGAATCGCTGACATGCGAGAAGACGGTATGGTAGTGGTTTTCGACCGAAGCCTGGCCATCCTTGGTGCGGCTCATGACCACGCGGCCGATCAGCCAATAGGCGATGCCAAGCACGATCAGCACGGCGGAGAGGCGCAAGTCCATCGACATTGCCGTCGGCACCAGCAGGGACAGCGCAATGACCGTCGACAGGTGGTTGCGCATGAACTCAAGCCAGAGGCCGAACAGCGTCTCGCAGGCACGCAGCAGCGTATGCAGCGCGTTGGAGGTGCCGCGCTGATGGTGCCAGGCAAGCGGCATGGAAATGATGCGGCCGAAGGCTTCCGTCAGCAGCGTTGCCCGCCGGCCATGAGCAAGCCGATCGGCCTCGCGGGATACCAGAACGAAGGCGACAGTATTGAACACGGCGAAACCAGCCCACATGAAGAGGATGGGTTTGACTTCGCCCTTGCCCGATATCGCATCGATGATGCGACCGAACAGGATCGGTTCCGCAATGCTGATGGTCGCCAGAACAATGTTGGCGATAACGACCAGGGATACGCGGAGCTTGTAAGCGCCAAGATAGCGCAGAGCTCTTGCATAGACCTTGAATAGCGACACGTCTAACCTCTTGTGCATCTGCGAAAACGGGAATGATGGGATGCTACAAAAGGCTACCTGAACCGGCGATTAACGGAGTATTCGCAATGCAGCCCGCCAAATGGCGAACTTGATTGCACGATCACAGCTGCGACGAATTTGAAGCCGCCTCAATAGGATAGAACAGAGGGGCGCTCTCGGGCTCCTCAGATTTTTTGGCGCGGGGTCTGGCGCCCGAATTCCGCCATGATTATATCTGGAGACAATTTGCGCTTGCATTTTAATCAATGTTTAGCGCAGCATTAAATTAGAGACTGCATTTTTTGAAGAAGACCGTTACGCGACCAATCTGAACAGCCGCCAACGGCCTCGATGCGGGCATCAGGTGCGGGCAAAGGGCGCTATTTGTGAATATTAATTCTTTAATTCAATTGCTTGTCATTCTGGAAGAGTGCCCAAATCCGGACGCCGTCGTCACCGAACTCGAGCAGGTCCTCCACGGTTCCGGTTTCCAGTATTACGGTCTGCTGCGACATTTGCAGCAAAACCCGGCGCAACAGAAGATCGAACTGCGCGCTGCGCCGCTTGCCGGCCGCTGGCCGGAACAATGGCTACAGATATATGCCGCAAAAAAATATGTCCGGATCGATCCGATGGTGCGTTATCTCGCGCATGCGCAACGGCCTTTCCGCTGGCGGGAGAGCATGGCAGCCTTCGACGGTGATGCGCATCAGCGCCGCATGGAGCAGATGATGGTCGATGCCTTCGGCCACGGATTGGAGGACGGCTATCTCTTTCCGATTCATGGGCGCAACGGCATTCTCGGCAGTCTCAGCCTCGGCGGCAAGCCGATCGACTTGTCGCCGGTGGAAATCGCGCTGCTCGAGGCCGTGGCGCGCAAGACCTTCTGGCGATTGCTTGACCTGAAAGGCGAGGCCGAGGCGCTGGAAACGATGCTGCCGACCGAGACGCCGCTGACGCGGCGCGAGATGGAAATCCTCCACTATCTTGCCGAAGGCATGACGTCGATGGAGATCAGCAAAATGCTGAAGATCTCAAACCATACCGTCGACTGGTACATGAACGGTCTGCAGGCCAAGCTAAAGGCAAAGAACAGGCAGCAGGCAGTGGCGCTCGCCTTCCGCCACGGTCTGATAAGCTAGGCTTTTTCTATCCATCTCGCTGAAATCGCCGCATACTGTCGGCCGACGCCCCTGGCATGGCGAGAAAGTGCATTTCGCAGTCGCAAGAGAAATTGAACTTCCCGTGACAAGAAGTTAAGAATTTTCTTCGCGGGTGCAGCATGCCCGTGTCTGAACGACGGAGGAGACCGTTTTGCCCATATCCAAGATACTCGTTGCCAACCGCTCCGAAATAGCCATTCGCGTCTTCCGCGCGGCCAACGAGCTTGGAATAAAAACGGTGGCGATCTGGGCGGAGGAGGACAAGCTGGCGCTGCACCGTTTCAAGGCGGACGAGAGCTATCAGGTCGGCCGCGGTCCGCATCTTGCCCGCGATCTCGGGCCGATCGAAAGTTATCTGTCGATCGACGAGGTGATCCGTGTCGCCAAGCTTTCCGGTGCCGACGCCATCCATCCGGGCTACGGACTCTTGTCGGAAAGCCCGGAATTCGTCGATGCTTGCAACAAGGCCGGCATCATCTTCATCGGTCCGAAAGCCGATACGATGCGCCAGCTCGGCAACAAGGTCGCAGCGCGCAACTTGGCGATCTCGGTCGGCGTCCCGGTCGTGCCGGCGACCGAACCGCTGCCGGACGATATGAAGGAAGTCGCCAGGATGGCGGCCGAAATCGGCTACCCTGTCATGCTGAAGGCCTCCTGGGGCGGCGGCGGTCGCGGCATGCGCGTCATCCGTTCCGAGGCCGATCTTGCCAAGGAAGTGACGGAAGCCAAGCGCGAGGCGATGGCCGCCTTCGGCAAGGATGAGGTCTATCTCGAAAAGCTCGTCGAGCGCGCCCGCCACGTCGAAAGCCAGATCCTCGGCGACACCCACGGCAATGTCGTGCATCTCTTCGAGCGCGACTGTTCCGTTCAGCGCCGCAACCAGAAGGTCGTCGAGCGGGCGCCCGCACCCTATCTCACCGAAGCGCAGCGCCAGGAGCTTGCCGGCTATTCGCTGAAAATCGCCCAAGCGACGAACTACATCGGTGCGGGCACCGTCGAATATCTGATGGATGCCGATACCGGCAAATTCTACTTCATCGAGGTCAATCCGCGCATCCAGGTCGAGCACACGGTGACCGAAGTCGTCACCGGCATCGATATCGTCAAGGCGCAGATCCATATTCTTGACGGCTTTGCCATCGGCACGCCGGAATCGGGCGTGCCGAAGCAGGAAAACATCCGTCTCAACGGTCACGCCCTGCAGTGCCGCGTGACGACGGAAGATCCGGAGCATAATTTCATTCCGGATTACGGCCGCATCACCGCCTATCGTTCGGCCTCCGGCTTCGGTATCCGGCTTGACGGCGGCACCTCTTATTCCGGCGCCATCATCACCCGCTATTACGATCCGCTGCTCGTCAAGGTCACGGCCTGGGCGCCGAACCCGCTGGAAGCCATTTCCCGCATGGACCGGGCGCTGCGCGAATTCCGCATCCGCGGGGTCGCCACCAACCTGACCTTCCTCGAAGCGATCATCGGCCACCCGAAATTCCGCGACAACAGCTACACGACCCGCTTCATCGACACGACGCCGGAGCTCTTCCAGCAGGTCAAGCGCCAGGACCGCGCGACGAAGCTGCTGACCTATCTCGCCGACGTCACCGTCAACGGCCATCCCGAGGCCAAGGACAGGCCGAAGCCGTTGGAAAATGCTGCCAGGCCGGTGGTGCCCTATGCCAATGGCAACGGGGTGAAGGACGGCACGAAGCAGCTGCTCGACACGCTCGGCCCGCAGAAATTCGGCGAATGGATGCGCAACGAGAAGCGGGTGCTTCTGACCGACACCACGATGCGCGACGGCCACCAGTCGCTGCTCGCCACCCGCATGCGCACCTATGACATCGCCAGGATCGCCGGCACCTATGCGCATGCGCTGCCGAACCTCTTGTCGCTCGAATGCTGGGGCGGCGCCACCTTCGACGTCTCGATGCGATTCCTCACAGAAGATCCGTGGGAGCGCCTGGCGCTGATCCGCGAGGGGGCGCCGAACCTGCTCCTGCAGATGCTGCTGCGCGGCGCCAATGGTGTGGGCTACACCAACTATCCCGACAATGTCGTCAAATACTTCGTCCGCCAGGCGGCCAAGGGCGGCATCGATCTCTTCCGCGTCTTCGACTGCCTGAACTGGGTCGAGAATATGCGGGTGTCGATGGATGCCATTGCCGAGGAGAACAAGCTCTGCGAGGCGGCGATCTGCTATACCGGCGATATCCTCAATTCCGCCCGCCCGAAATACGACCTGAAATATTACACCAACCTTGCCGTCGAGCTTGAGAAGGCCGGCGCCCATATCATTGCGGTCAAGGATATGGCGGGCCTTCTGAAGCCGGCTGCTGCCAAGGTTCTGTTCAAGGCGCTGCGTGAAGCGACCGGCCTGCCGATCCATTTCCACACGCATGACACCTCGGGCATTTCGGCGGCAACGGTTCTTGCCGCCGTCGAAGCCGGTGTCGATGCCGTCGACGCGGCAATGGATGCGCTGTCCGGCAATACCTCGCAGCCCTGTCTCGGCTCGATCGTCGAGGCGCTCTCCGGCTCCGAGCGCGATCCCGGCCTCGATCCGGAATGGATCCGCCGCATCTCCTTCTATTGGGAAGCGGTGCGCAACCAGTATGCCGCCTTCGAAAGCGATCTCAAAGGGCCGGCATCGGAGGTCTATCTGCATGAAATGCCGGGCGGTCAGTTCACCAACCTCAAGGAACAGGCCCGCTCGCTGGGGTTGGAAACCCGCTGGCACCAGGTGGCGCAGGCCTATGCCGACGCCAACCAGATGTTCGGCGATATCGTCAAGGTGACGCCCTCCTCCAAGGTCGTTGGCGACATGGCGCTGATGATGGTCTCCCAGGACCTGACCGTCGCCGATGTCGTCAATCCCGACCGCGAAGTCTCCTTCCCGGAATCGGTGGTCTCGATGCTGAAGGGCGATCTCGGCCAGCCACCGTCTGGATGGCCGGAAGCGCTGCAGAAGAAAGCATTGAAGGGCGAAAAGCCCTATAAGGTGCGCCCCGGCTCGCTGCTCAAGGAAGCCGATCTCGATGCGGAACGCAAAGTCATCGAGAAGAAGCTGGAGCGCGAGGTCAGCGACTTCGAATTCGCTTCCTATCTGATGTATCCGAAGGTCTTCACCGACTTTGCGCTTGCCTCCGATACCTACGGTCCGGTTTCGGTGCTGCCGACGCCGGCCTATTTCTATGGGCTGGCGGACGGCGAGGAGCTGTTTGCCGATATCGAAAAGGGCAAGACGCTCGTCATCGTCAACCAGGCGATGAGCGCCACCGACAGCCAGGGCATGGTCACCGTCTTCTTCGAGCTCAACGGCCAGCCGCGCCGCATCAAGGTGCCCGACCGGGCCCATGGGGCGACCGGGGCGGCCGTGCGCCGCAAGGCCGAGATCGGCAACGCCGTCCATGTCGGCGCGCCGATGCCCGGCGTCATCAGCCGCGTCTTCGCCTCGCCGGGCCAAGCCGTCAGTGCCGGTGACGTGCTCGTCTCCATCGAGGCGATGAAGATGGAAACCGCGATCCATGCGGAAAAGGACGGCACCATTGCCGAAGTGCTGGTCAAGGCCGGCGACCAGATCGATGCGAAGGACCTGCTGGTGGTTTACGGCGGATGAGCGAACGGCACGAAAGGTTTCGTCCGCCCTCCTTGCCAGGTCGGGCTGATCACCCGATTGTGTAGAGCCAGGCTGTTAAAAGGCCGGCTTTTTCGAAAGGCGAATAGCCTCCTCGCCTTGCCCGGCGGGGAGGCTTTTTCGTAGACTTGCCTTGCCTGCCTCTCCCAAGATCAATCAGGAAACGATTTCATGAGCAAATTGAAGATCGCCGTCATTGTCGGCAGCACTCGTATTGGCCGTTTTGCCGAACATCCGGCAAAATGGATTGCCGGGCTCGTCGGCCAACGCTCCGATCTGGAAGTCGAGGTTCTCGATCTTCTCGACTATCCCATGCATTTCTTTGGCGAAGAGCGCGCCACCACGGCGGAAAGCGACACCGCCGAGCGCTGGAAGAAGAAGCTGCGCGAATTTGACGGCTACATATTCACCGTCGCCGAGTACAATCATGCGCCAACGGCGGTTCTGAAGAACGCTATCGATCTCGGCGAGTTCATCCAGAAGCCGGTCGCCTTCGTCGGTTACGGCGGCGTCGGCGGTGCGCGCGCCGTCGAACATCTGAGGCTGATCTTCGTGGAAATGGGCGCCGCCTCGGTGAAAACGGGCGTGCACATCGCTTTCAGCGAATATCTGAGCGTGCTCAAGGAAGGCAAGAGCCTTGGCGATTACCCGCACCTCAACGAGGCGGCCAAGAACCAGCTCGATCAGCTCAGCTGGTGGGGCAACGCGTTGAAGGCAGCGCGTTCTGTCGTCACCTCAGCCTGAGCGCAGTTCGCCGAGAAGCAAAGCGTCTCACGTGAATCACGATTCACGTGAGACGTTTCAGATATCGTAAGTATGGGCGGCGTTGATCGTTGAGATGAAACGCTTGGTGCGTTCGCGCTTGGGCGCGCTGAAAATGGCTTTCGCGCTGCCCGTTTCCACCACGCTTCCAGCCTCCAGGAAGACCACGTCATTGGCGATTTTCGAGGCGAGCCGGAGATCATGGGTGGCCATGACCATCGTCGTGCCTTCGCGGGCAAGCTGACCCAGCACATCGACCACTTCCGCCGAGAGTTCCGGATCGAGCGCCGAGGTCGGCTCGTCGCAGAGAAGCACCCGCGGCGACGGCGCAAGCGCCCGGGCGATTGCCACGCGTTGCTGCTGACCACCCGATAAGGTCGAGGGCCAGGCATCGGTCTTGTGCGCCATGCCGACCTTTGTCAACAGTTCCATGGCGTGTTCGCGCGCTTTCTCCTTCGGCCACTTCAGCACCGTGACCAGACCCTCCATAACGTTTTCGATCGCGGTCTGATGCGGAAAGAGCTGGAAATTCTGGAAGACCATGCCGGTCTGACGGCGGATTTTCTGGATCGCCTGCCAGCCCAAGCGTTTGCCGGGCGCGAAGGAAAGCTCTTCCTCGCCGAGGCGGATCGCGCCTGATGTCGGGATCTCGAGCAGGTTGATGCAGCGCAGTAACGTGCTCTTGCCACCACCGGACGGCCCGACGAGCGCGGTGACGCTGCCCTCGGGAATGCGAATGCTGATATCCTTCAGAATGACGGCATCGCCGAAGCGCTTCTCGAGGTTGGAAAGCTCGATCATGCGTTTGCCTCCAGCATGCCGCCATAGCGCGCGAAACGACGTTCCAGCCGCACCTGCAGCTGCGAGAGGACGGAGCTGAGGACCAGATAGATCAGCGCCGCCTCGATATAAAGGATCAGCGGCTCGTAGGTGGTGGCGACGATGCGTTGTGCCGCCTGGAAGAGCTCCGGCACGGTGATGGCGGCGGCAAGCGAGGTATCCTTGACCAGCGAGATAAAGGTGTTCGACAGAGGCGGCACGGCGACGCGGCCTGCCTGCGGCAGGATCGTTCGGCTCATCGCCTGACGCCAGCTCATGCCGATCGAATAGGCCGCTTCCCACTGGCCCTTCGGCACGGAGGAGATGACCGCGCGGATGATCTCTGAGCTGTAGGCTCCGATATTCAGGGTGAAGCCGATCAGCGCGGCAGGAAAGGCGTCGAGCAGAATGCCGATGCTCGGCAGGCCGTAAAAGATCACGAAGAGCTGGACGAGCAGTGGCGTGCCGCGAATAACCCAGACATAAAACCGGGCAATCGCCGCGACGGGCGCCGGACCGAAAAGACGGGCGATCGCTGTGATCAGGCCGAGGATCAGACCGAAGGTGAAGGAGAGCAGCGTCAGCGGAATGGTGAAGATCAATCCCGCCCAGAGGAGCGAGGGAAGCGATTCCGCCATCAGTTGGAGCCAGTGCGCCAAGGGGTGTTCTTTCCAGTCGGTGGGTCGTGGTGTTTCGGAATACCCCTCCCCAACCCCTCCCCACAAGGGGGAGGGACTTAATCTAGCTCTCGCCCCTCACGAAATAGCGACCGAACTGCAAGTCGAGACGTTTATTTTGAGATGAGGCGGCGCCTCGCTAAAGCCCCTCCCCCTTGTGGGGAGGGGTGGGGAGGGGACTTCTTTTCAAATGGAGCTTACTTGGAAACGTCCTGGCCGAAATATTTGTCGGCGATCTTCTTGTAAGTGCCGTCCGCCTTAATGTCGGCAAGCGCCTTGTTGATTTCCGCGAGAAGCTCAGGCTCGTTCTTACGGATGATGATGCCGGAATAATCGGCGTTCTCCTGCTCGGCGGCGATCTTTACCGGCGCATCCGGTTTGTGCTTCTTGAAATCTAGGAAGGACAGGCTGTCGTTGATCGTCGCGTCGGCGCGCTTGGTGAGCACGAGCTGGATCGACTGGTCGAAACCGTCGGTGCCGACAAGTTCGGCGCCGGATTCCGTTGCGATCTTGCCGAAGTTGCTGGTCAGCGACTGGGCTGATTTCTTGCCCTTCAGGTCGGCGAAGGTCTTGATGCTGTCGTCGCCCTCGCGAACGATGAGCACGGCCTTGGAAGCGATATAGGGTTCGGAGAAATCGTATTTCTGCTTGCGGGCTTCGGTAATGCCGACCTGGTTGATGACGGTGTCATAGCGCTTGGCGTCGAGGCCGGCGATCAAGCCGTCCCACTTGCCTTCGACGAATTCGGCTTTGACGCCGAGCTTGGCGGCGATGGCTTCGCCGATCTCGACGTCGAAGCCGACCAGCTTGCCGCTCTCATCATGATAGGTGAAGGGCGCATAGGTGCCCTCGGTGCCGATCTTGAAGACGCCGGCCGATTTGATGGCGGCGAGGTTTTCGCCGGCATGGGCGGGCAGGAGGGCTGCGGCCTGAATAAGGGCGGCGGCGGCGACGGTTTTCAACCAGTTCATTGTTCTATCCATCCTTGGGAGTTGCGATCGGATGAGCGATACTTTGCAGAAAACTAGGGCGCCGGAAGCGTAGAAAACTGCGAATAAAAGCAGCAACTGCAAATATTTTTCTCAAGCGGTCGTTTGAATTGCGAATCTGGCGGAAACCTCCGTCATGCCGGAGCGCGGCGGCGCAGTCTTTCGCTGACGATGATGATGGACCCGGCACCGAGGATCATGGCCGCGCCGAGCACGACATTCGGCGTCGGGATATCGGCCCAGACCAGATAGCCAAGGAGGAAGGCCCAGACGAGGGACGTATATTCGAAAGGCGCGAGTACGGATACCGGCGCTTGGCGCATTCCCTCGAAGAGGGCGAACTGCGCGCAGCCGGCGACGACGCCGGTGGCGATGAGAAGCGCCAACTGCGTCATGTCAGGCGTCCGCCAAGTGTAGAGAACGGCAATTCCCGTCATGACAAGAAAAAAGACGTTGGAAACAGCAAGCTGGACGTTGGTCTTCTCGTGCAGCGAGGTCTTGCGGAGCAGCACCATGGCGGAGGCCCAGAGGACGGCTGCCTGCAGCGCTAGATAGACCGGCCAGGAGATCACGAGGCCGATTGGGTTGCAGGCGATGAGCACGCCGACGAAACCGACGCCGACGGCAAGCCAGCGCGCAGGCGTGACCTCCTCCTTCAGAATGAACCATGCAAGCAGGGTGCCGACGACGGGAGCTGCGTAATAGAGTGTGGTCACCTCGGCAAGCTGCAGGCGGCTGGCGGCGGAATAATAGGAAAGCCATGCGCAGAGAAGAAGGATGCTGCGGGCAATCATCGGCTTGATGATCGGTGAGGTCATCGTCTGATGAACGAGCTTGCTGCGGCCATAGGCGAGACAGCCGAGCAGGATCGTAAGGCTGCGGAAAAACAGGATCTGCCAGACGGGAATGCTGACCGTCAGGATTTTGATGATCGCATCATGGAAGGTGAACGCCATATAGGCGAAGCTCGTGAGCAAGATGCCCAGGCTGACGGAGTTTTTCACGGGAGATGCACCATGTGGCAGATGCGCCGGCGGGAATCGGGAACAGCTGAATCGGTATTCCTGCCCTTGGAGTCGGTCAATAGGACAAAATCTCGCTGATGATGCAGCTTTGTTTCACTGCGTCAGAAAAGGTGTAATCGTGCATATTGCCTGCACGATTATAAATGTTTATGCACGGTTATGTCAGTTCAGCCATTGATCCGGTAGGAACATGCAGGATTTTCTGTTGCGAGAGCGTCAAGGCGTCATTTCCGAGCGGCTGCGGCTGAATGGCCGGGTGCTGGCGGCGGAACTTGCGCTCGAATTCGGCGTCTCCGAGGATACGGTGCGGCGCGACTTGCGCGAGATGGCGGCGGCAGGCCTCTGCGAGCGGGTCTATGGCGGCGCCTTGCCGGTGTCGCCGGCGCATGGAAGCCTGACGCAGCGCGTGGGATTTGCTGCCGACCGCAAGCAGGCCTTGGCGCGGGCTGCGGCAAAGCAGATCGCTGCCGGTTCCTGCGTGTTTTTCGATGCCGGAAGCACCAATCTGGCGATTGCCAATGCCCTGCCTGCCGAACTCGAACTGACGGCTGCGACGAATGCGCCGGTGATCGCCGCAGCGCTCATCGACAAGCCAGCCGTCAATGTCATCCTGATCGGCGGCATGGTGGACCGGCAGACGGGCGGCGCGCTCGGCGCCAAGGCCTTGCGGGATATGGAACAGATTTCGCCCGATCTCTGCATTCTTGGCGCCTGCGGCATCGATCTCGAGGCCGGCATCACGACCTTCGGTTTCGAGGATGCTGAGTTCAAGCGGTTTGCGGCATCGAGAAGCAAAAGGATTATGGCGGCGGTAACCTCGGAGAAATTCGGTACGGCTGCACCCCACAGCATCCTTCCGGTTGCCCATTGCGAGTGCCTGGTCGTCGAGCACGATGCCGATCCCGCCATTCTTGCGGGTTATCGCGAGCGCGGCTGCCGAACCGTTATCGCCGAAAAAACGAACTGAGCCGCCGTCGCGGAGTTTAGAAAACGGGTGCTCCCATGCCCGATAGCGAGGAAAGACCGAGAAATGGACAGTCATGTGAATGCGCCGTCGGGGGTCCGCAGCGGCTTCATTACCAGAAGCAGGGCGGCGGTTTCCCTGCTCTTTCTCATGAACGGCTTTGTCGTCGGCTGCTGGGCGCCGAAGATCCCGGATTTTGCCGAGCGTCTCGGGCTGAGCAAGTTCGAGCTCGGGCTGATGATCATCGTCTTCGGCGTCGGCTCGCTGGTCATGATGCCGATCGCCGGCGCGCAGATCGCCAGACATGGCTCGCGCGTCGTTGTTCGGGCAACCGCCGTCTGCGTGCTGCCGCTGCTCCTGGCTCTGACGCTCGCGCCGAATGTGATTACCGCGGCAATCTCGCTCTTCCTGTTCGGCGGCTTCATCGGCGCCATGGATGTGGCGATGAACGCCAATGCCGTGTCCGTCGAAAAATCCATGCGCCGCGCCATCATGTCGTCCTGTCATGCTTTCTGGAGCCTCGGCGGCTTGATCGGCTCGGGCCTCGGCGGCATCGTGATTGCTAAACTCGGCGTTCTCGGTCATGCGCAGCTCGCGACCGTACTGGCGGCGATCTTCCTCGCTCTGGCATGGCCGATGATCCTTGCAGATCCGCCCCATCCCGATGCCAAAAAGGAGAAGACGAGGCTGCCGATGGTGCCGCTGCCGTGGCTGCTCGGCTTGATGGCGCTGTTCTCGATGGTGCCGGAAGGGGCGGTTCTGGATTGGGGCGCGCTCTATCTGCGGCAGGACATGGGGGCGTCGGTGGCGCTTTCAGGTCTCGGATTTGCTGCCTTTTCGGCGACGATGGCGACCATGCGATTTGCCGGCGATCTGGTGCGCGATCGCCTCGGGGGCGTCAAGACGCTACGCATCTGCACGCTCTTTGCCATCGTCGGCATGTTGCTTGCGAGCCTTGCGCCGGACGCTGAAATCGCCATTCTGGGCTTTGCCCTTTGCGGCATCGGCATATCAAACATGGTGCCGATCGCTTTCTCGGCTGCAGGTAATATTCCCGGCCTCAAACCCGGCATCGGCATATCGGTCGTCACGACCATGGGTTATTCCGGCATGCTGGTCGCGCCGTCGGTGATCGGCTTCGTTGCCGAACACATCGGCTTTGCCGTCGTCTTCATGGCGCTGCCGGTGCTGCTGCTGTTCGTTCTCATGTTCTCCAAGCTGGCCCATTATGCCGATGGGGTCTCCGGAGGCGGCCACTGAGCCGCCCCGGAACAAAAGTGATATGGGAAGCGGTTGACAAGCAGCCGGGCTTGATCCACCTGAAAGGCACTGTTTTTAGGGGTGCAAGAACTCTGCATGTTGTCAGCCGCCGATTTTGATCCGAAACCGCGCCGCGCTTCCGTCGCCGTCGATGTCGGCGGCGTCATCGTTGGCGGCGGCGCGCCGATCGTCGTGCAATCGATGACGAATACCGACACGGCCGATATCGATTCGACCGTTGCGCAGGTCGCGGCCCTGCACCGGGCCGGCTCGGAATTGGTGCGCATCACCGTCGATCGCGACGAGAGTGCCGCCGCCGTGCCGAAGATCCGCGAGCGGCTGCTGCGGCTCGGCATGGACGTGCCGCTGATCGGCGACTTCCACTATATCGGCCACAAGCTGCTTGCCGATCATCCTGCCTGTGCCGAAGCGCTGGCGAAATACCGCATCAATCCCGGCAATGTCGGCTTCAAGGACAAGAAGGACAAGCAGTTCGCCGAGATCATCGAGATGGCGATCCGCTATGACAAGCCGGTGCGCATCGGCGTCAACTGGGGCTCGCTCGATCAGGATCTCTTGACGGCGCTGATGGATCAGAATGCCGAGGCCGGCTCGCCGCTGTCGGCCAGGCAGGTGACGCGGGAGGCGATCGTGCAGTCGGCGCTGCTTTCGGCCGCCCTTGCCGAGGAAATCGGCTTGCCGCGCAACCGCATCATTCTGTCGGCCAAGGTCAGCCAGGTGCAGGACCTGATCGCCGTCAATTCCATGCTCGCCGAACGTTCGAACCATGCGCTGCATCTCGGCCTCACCGAAGCCGGCATGGGCAGCAAGGGCATCGTCGCTTCGTCGGCTGCCATGGGCTTCGTGCTGCAGCACGGCATCGGCGATACGATCCGCGTCTCACTGACGCCCGAGCCGAACGGCGACCGCACGCGCGAAGTCCAGGTGGCGCAGGAAATCCTGCAGGTTATGGGCTTCCGGCAGTTCGTGCCGGTCGTGGCCGCCTGTCCCGGCTGCGGACGCACGACCTCGACGGTGTTCCAGGAACTGGCGCAGAACATTCAGGACGACATTCGCAAGAACATGCCGGTCTGGCGTGAGAAATATCCAGGCGTCGAGGCGCTGAACGTTGCCGTCATGGGCTGCATCGTCAACGGGCCGGGCGAAAGCAAACATGCCGATATCGGCATTTCGCTTCCCGGCACCGGTGAGACGCCGGCCGCTCCCGTTTTCATCGACGGCAAGAAAGCGCTGACGCTGCGCGGCCCCAACATCGCCGCCGATTTCGAGGCGCTTGTCGTCGATTATATCGAGAAGCGCTTCGGCCAGCGAACGGCGGCAGAATGAAGGCCCGCGCGTTCGAATGAGCCGGTATTGGTCTGATATCGTCAGCAAGCTTCGGCCCTATATCGCGGGCGAGCAGCCGCGCATTCCCGGTCTGGTCAAGCTCAACACCAATGAGAATCCCTACGGGCCGTCCCCAAAGGCGATCGAGGCGATCAGGCAAGCGACGGACGATCGTCTGCGGCTCTATCCCGATCCCGCCGCCACCGAGTTGCGCGAGGCGATCGCCGCCCGTTTCGGGCTGACGGCCGAACAAGTGTTCGTCGGCAACGGCTCCGATGAGGTTCTCGCCCATACGTTCCAGGCGCTGCTGAACCACGATCTGCCGCTTCTCTATCCCGATGTGACCTACAGCTTCTATCCCACCTATAGCCTGCTATATGGCATCGAGGCTATCGAGATACCTCTCGACCATCAGTTCCGGATCCGGCTGTCGGATTACGACAGACCGTGCGGGGCAATCATCATCCCCAATCCGAATGCACCGACCGGTATCAGCCTGCCGCTGGCCGGGATCGAGGCGCTTCTTGCCGCCCATCCCGATGTGGTCGTCGTGATCGATGAGGCCTATGTCGATTTCGGCGGGCAAAGCGCCGTGCCGCTCATTTCTCGCTATCCCAACCTGCTGGTCATCCAAACCTTGTCGAAATCTCGTTCATTCGCAGGTCTGCGCGTCGGTTTCGCCCTGGGGCACCGGGATCTGATCGAGGCGCTGGTGCGGGTCAAGGACAGCTTCAATTCCTATCCGCTCGATCGCCTGGCACAGGTCGGCGCGACGGCGGCGATCAAAGACGAGGCGTGGTTCGAGACATGCCGGCGGAAAATCATCGCCAGCCGGGAAAACCTTGTCCGGCAGTTGGAAGCGTTGAGTTTCCAAGTGCTGCCGTCCCAGGCGAATTTCATCTTCGCGAGGCACGAGAGCCGATCGGGCGCGGCACTTCAAGCCGCGCTGCGGGAACGTGGCGTGCTCGTCCGGCGCTTCGACGAGCCGCGCATTTCGGAGTTCCTGCGCATCAGCATCGGCACGGACGAGGAATGCGCCCGCCTGATGTCCGCTCTCAAGGAAATATTGGCAGCCTGATCTAACTTTTCCGGTCGGCGATGAAATGCGCCGCGGCAATGAGGGTCGATGCACGCGCGCCGTAGGGAGCCAGCAGCGCCTCGGCGTCGGCGACATGCCGGCGGAGCTCGGTCTCGGCCCATTCCATGCCGTGCAGTGCCACGAGCGTTCCCTTGCCGCGGGCCGCATCCTTGCCGGTCGCCTTGCCCATGGTTGCGGCATCCGAGGTCAGGTCGAGAATGTCGTCGGCGAGCTGGAAGGCAAGGCCGATCTTTTCGCCGAAGGCGCGCAGGCGGCGGCGATCGTCCTGCGGGCTTCCCGCGATGATGGCGCCAGCCTCGCAGGCGAAGCGGATCAGCGCGCCCGTTTTCATCGCCTGCAGGCGGATAATGCCGGCCTCGTCTGGAGCCTGTCTTTCCGCCGCCAGATCGAGCGCCTGGCCGCCGGCCATGCCGCCGAGACCGGCGGCGCGCGCAAGAGCCAGCACCAGAGATGCCTTGCTGGCATCGGGAAGCGCCGTTTCCGGTGCTGCGACAATGTCGAAGGCGTAGGTCAACAGGCTGTCGCCGGCGAGGATCGCAGTGGCTTCATCGAACTTGATGTGCACCGTCGGTTTGCCGCGGCGCATGTCGTCGTCGTCCATGGCCGGCAGATCGTCATGTACGAGGGAATAACAGTGCACGCATTCGAGCGCGGCGCCTATGCGAAGGGCGGCCTGCGCATCGCCGCCGAGAAGAGCGGCACTTTCGGCGACCAGGAAGGGGCGCAGCCGCTTGCCGCCGTTCAACACGGCATAATGCATGGCGCTGCGCAGGGTGTCGGGCCTGACGATTTCGTCGGAGAGGGCGTTCGTCGACAGCAATGCGAGGAGCAGCGCCTCGATCTCGCGGGCGTTGTTCTTCAGCCTCGTCTCGAAAGTGTCCCGGTTCGCGTCCATCGGCGCTGTTTGGCATGCGGCACGGGGGCTTGCAACGGAATTGTCGATGGCCACCGCAAGATTCCGCATGTGCTCTGGCATAAGCGGCTCACAGGCGTTATGAGAACGACAGGGGAGCGAAGTGGACTGGGGACATTTTGGATATAGCGCCGGAGACAGAGGATATCGCCGACATGCCGGCCCGTCGGCGATGGTTCGAAAATCGGCCTGTGCTGAAGCGCATCGTTGTTGCCGTGCTGGCGCTGGTCGTCCTTCCCTACGTGCTGATCTTTTTGTATCTGCTGCCCTTCATCCATCCCGTCTCGACGCTGATGCTGCGCGATCTGGTGCTGCTGCGCGGCTATGATCGCCGATGGGTGTCGCTTGACGAGATCTCTCCGGTCCTGGTGCAATCGGTGATGATGTCCGAAGACGGACAATATTGTTTCCATGGCGGCGTCGACTGGGCGGAGATGCGCATGCTGGTCGAAGACACGCTGAAAGGTCAGGCGACACGCGGCGGCAGCACGATCCCGATGCAGACGGCCAAGAACCTCTTTCTCTGGAACAGCCGCTCCTTCGTGCGCAAGGCGATGGAGCTTCCGCTCGCCGTCACCACGGATTTCGTCTTGTCTAAGCGGCGGCTGATGGAAATCTATCTCAATATCGCCGAATGGGGTCCCGGCATTTACGGTATCGAGGCCGCCGCCCAGCATCATTTCAAGGTACCGGCCTCGAAGCTGACGCGGCGCCAAGCATCGCTGCTTGCCGTTTCGCTGCCGAACCCGATCGACCGCAAAGCAGGCAAGCCCGGACGAGGCCTTCGCCGGCTAGCCGGCGTCATCGAGAGGCGTGCGCAGCGGTCGGGCGACTACATCAAGTGCATCTATGAGTGAGATCAGACTTTGTCGTTAGTAGCAGCGAGCGTCATCTGACATTCTTGGTTCTGCCATATGGGCGAATGCAGTCCAACCAGAGCCCCGAGTCGCCCATGACCGCCCCGACCTTTTCTCCCGAGCTTCTGCTTTACTCAAAGACGCACAATCAAAACCCACCCTCCCATCTCGGCAGCCGCTATGGCAAGATCGGCGGCTTCCTGCCTGAAGCCGGCAACACCATCGTCTGCCACCCCGAGAAGGGTTCAAGAACGCTGACGGCGCTGATCGAGGCGCGTGAGAAATATCTGGCGATGCCCGAGGCGTCGCAATTTCTCTTCACGCCGATCTCAAGCCTTCACATGACGCTTTTCGAGGGCGTCATCGAGACCAGGCGCCGGCAGGACTGCTGGCCTATAGACCTCCCTCTCGAGACGCCGATCGACGATATGACCGAACTCATGGCGGCGCGGTTCGAAGGTTTCTCGATGGCGGAGCCCTTCAAAGTCGCCGTCGTCGAAGCCCGGCCGTCGGGCCTGCTCGTCGACGGAGCGACGGAGAAGGACCGCAAGGTCATGCGCGCCTGGCGCAACGCGCTTGCCGATCTTCTCGGCTATCGCCAGCCCAACCATATGGATTACAAGTTCCACATCACCTTCGCCTATGTGATCGAGCGGCTGGAGGATGAAGCCTTGCCGCGATGGCAGGCAATGCTCGACGAGGTGGCCGAGGATATCCGCCGCAAGGCCCCTGTTTTCGAGCTTGCGCCGCCGGCGTTCTGCGTGTTCGAGGACATGAACCATTTCCACGAACTGTTGATCTTCGATTTCGATGCCTGAACGGGAGAGGCCTATGGACAGACCGACGCTCTACATCGCCAATAAGAATTATTCTTCCTGGTCGTTCCGGCCGTGGATGGCGCTGACGGGCGCCGGCGTCGATTTCGAGGAAGTCCTGATCCCCTTCGACGACGCGGGCGGCAATCCCAATATCAAGGCGATATCGCCGAGCGGCCGGGTTCCGGTCCTGCAGCATGGTGGTTTGAAGATCTGGGAATCGCTGGCGATCATCGAATTTACCGCCGAGCTTTATCCGGACGCCGGCCTTTGGCCGCGCGACCGTGCCGAACGGGCGCTCGCTCGTTCTGTTTCGATGGAAATGCTTTCGGGCTTCCGAGCCCTGCGCAATGCCTGCCCGATGAATATTCGCCGACCAAAAGGCGGGATCGCATTGCCTGACGGCGTCGACGCCGATGTTGGCCGTATTGAGACGATCTGGCGAGACCTTCTGCAGAAATCCGGCGGCCCCTTTCTCTTTGGCGCCTTCAGCGGCGCGGATGCGATGTTTGCGCCTGTGGTCAACCGGTTCGACGTCTATGATCTCGTCAGCCGGGAAGATACACTCACCTATATGGAGACGATGAAGGCGCATCCGGCCTGGCGGGAATGGGAAGAGGCCGCCCGTGCCGAGCCGTGGATCGTGGCGGAAGACGAGGTCTGAGGCTCGAATCATCGGCTTCGCAAAAAATATGCATGGGGACTGGTCAAGGCCGCCCCTTGCATGTATAAGCGCGCAAAATTTCCGAAATCGCGACATGTCCGTTTCGGCCGCCAGTCTGGCCGTGGGAATGTCTTGCCCGCAAGTGGAGTAAGAAAAATGGCTGTACCGAAGAGAAAAACGAGCCCGTCCAAGCGTGGCATGCGCCGTTCGGCTGACGCGCTGAAGGCTCCGACCTACGTCGAAGACAAGAACTCCGGCGAACTGCGCCGCCCGCACCATATCGATCTGAAGACCGGCATGTATCGCGGCCGCCAGGTTCTGACGCCGAAGGAAAGCGCGTAATTTCCGATCTGGATCATCCGATCGCAAGTTTCAAGGCCGGCTTCATGCCGGCCTTTGGCATTTCGGCAAGATAATATTTGCAACGACTTGCAGTAGGGCAGCGGTTTGCGGCAGTATTCTTCCTGCGCAAGGAGATTGCCGATGGTAGCCGCAATGCCGCTGATGATTATTCCGTTTATTCTTTACAATCTGGCAATGCTCGGCCTGATGGGCGGCGGCGGCATCGCAACCTTGCAGCACGACATCATCGTGCTGTCGATGCTCTCGGGCGCGATCTGGAGCATGGCGCTCGGCGATCTCTTCATCGTCGTCGCCCTCATCGTGTTGTTCTTCGAAATCCTGAAAGCAACGCGAACCGGGCCCGGCAACCTGCTCAACCACATATTGTCGATGCTGGTCTTCATCGCCTTCCTGGTCGAGTTTCTGCTCGTCCAGGACGCTGCGACGCAAGTGTTCTTCATTTTGATGACGATCGCTCTGATTGATGTGATCGGCGGTTTTGCCGTTTCGATCCGAAGCGCCGGGCGGGATGTCTCTATCGGTCTATAGGTTGTCGAGTTTATTCTGGAGAGCGCGGAGCTGCTCCTTCAGCTCGTCGATATCCTTGGCCTCGGCCTTGCGGCTTTCCTTGGCCGCCGGCGGCGCCATGAATGGCGAAAACATCTGCATTGCCTGCTGAAACAGCTCGGTATTGCGGCGAACCTGGTCCTCGACCATCTGCATCGGCAATTGCAGGTTCTTGCCGAGCGGCGTTTCGCCAAAGGCACGGTTTACCTGTTCGCGCATCTGGGACTGCTGTTCGCTGAAGGCGCGCATCGAATGTTCGAGGAAGCTCGGCACGACCATCTGCATCTGGTCACCGTAATAGGTGATCAGCTGGCGCAGGAAGGAGATCGGAAGCAGTGTGTTGCCGGTTTTCGATTCCTGCTCGAAGATGATCTGGGTCAGCACCGAATGGGTGATGTCATCCCCGCTTTTTGCGTCCTGGACGGTAAAATCTTCGCCCTTCTTCACCATCTCCGCCAGATCTTCCAGCGTCACGTAGGTGCTGGTGCCTGTATTGTATAGGCGGCGATTGGCGTATTTCTTGATGACTATCTGACCCTCGTTCTTCGCCATATCAGCCTCCTGAACCCCCGTCTGATTTTTGGATGTTCCTCCACTTCAGACTGTAAACGCAAAAGAAGGCCGGTGACAATCTCTTTGTGCGTTGCGGCAAACCTTTAACAGATCAGCTGAATCGGCTTTGACGGCTGCTGCCGAAAAATCGTGGCGGCCAGTCTTCCCGTTTGACTTGTGCTCAAAGCTTTGCCAGTTTCCCCTTATGTAAGTGGGACGAAAAACGAGGAGCCTCCCCATGAGCAATTCATCCGTCGTCATCGCCAGCGCAGGTCGGACAGCCGTCGGCTCGTTCAACGGCGCATTCGCAACGGTCCCTGCGCATGAACTCGGCGCGGCCGTCATCAGGAGCGCGCTCGCGCGCGCCGGCGTCGACGCCGGCGAGGTGGATGAGGTGATCCTCGGTCAGGTGCTGGCCGCGGGCGAAGGCCAGAACCCGGCCCGTCAGGCGGCGATCAAGGCCGGCCTTCCGAAGGAAACGACGGCCTGGGGCGTCAACCAGCTCTGCGGCTCGGGCCTGCGCGCCGTCGCGCTCGGCATGCAGCAGATCGCCACCGGCGACGCCAGGATCATCGTTGCCGGCGGCCAGGAATCCATGTCGATGGCGCCGCATGCCGCGCACTTGCGCAGCGGCACGAAGATGGGCGACATGAAGATGGTCGACACGATGATCAAGGACGGCCTGACCGACGCTTTTCACGGCTACCATATGGGCATCACCGCCGAGAACGTCGCACGGCAGTGGCAGCTGTCGCGCGACGACCAGGATCAGTTCGCCGTCGCCTCGCAGAACAAGGCTGAAGCGGCGCAGAAGGCCGGCCGCTTCACCGACGAGATCATTCCCTACGTTATCCAGACACGTAAGGGCGACGTGACCGTCGATTCCGATGAATATATCCGCCACGGCGCGACGCTCGAGGCGATGGGCAAGCTGCGCCCGGCCTTCGACAAGGATGGCACGGTCACCGCCGCCAATGCCTCCGGTCTCAACGACGGCGCTGCCGCCGCCGTGCTGATGAGCGAGGCGGAAGCGGCCCGGCGCGGCATTCAGCCGCTTGCCCGCATCGTTTCCTGGGCAACGGCGGGCGTCGATCCTTCGATCATGGGCACCGGCCCAATCCCGGCGTCGCGCAAGGCGCTGGAAAAGGCCGGCTGGTCTGTGAACGATCTCGATCTCGTCGAGGCCAACGAGGCCTTCGCGGCTCAGGCTTGCGCCGTCAGCAAGGATCTCGGCTGGGATCCGTCGATCGTCAACGTCAATGGCGGGGCGATTGCGATCGGGCATCCGATCGGCGCCTCCGGCGCGCGCATTCTCAACACGCTGCTGTTCGAGATGAAGCGCCGCGGCGCGAAGAAGGGCCTCGCCACGCTTTGCATCGGCGGCGGCATGGGCGTCGCCATGTGCTTTGAAGCACTTTAATAGCATACGATCCGTCATTGATTGAAATGCCGCCACGAGTGGCGAAAACACAGAGGGGGAGCGGAACATGAGCAGAGTGGCTCTGGTCACCGGAGGTACACGCGGCATCGGCGCGGCGATATCCATGGCGCTGAAAAATGCCGGCTACAGGGTTGCGGCCACTTATGCCGGTAATGACGAGAAGGCTCATGCCTTCCACGACGTCACCGGCGTTGCGGTATTCAAATGGGATGTTTCGGACTACGCTGCCTGCGGTGAAGGGATCACCAAGGTCGAACGGGAGATTGGGCCGGTCGAAATCCTCGTCAACAATGCCGGCATCACCCGCGACGCGATGTTCCACAAGATGACGCCGCAACAGTGGCACGAGGTGATCAACACCAACCTGACCGGCCTGTTCAACATGACGCATCAGGTCTGGAGCGGCATGCGCGACCGCAGCTTCGGCCGCATCGTCAATATCTCCTCGATCAACGGCCAGAAGGGCCAGATGGGCCAGGCGAACTATTCGGCGGCCAAGGCGGGCGATCTCGGCTTTACCAAGGCGCTTGCCCAGGAAGGGGCGGCGAAAAACATCACCGTCAATGCCATCTGCCCCGGTTATATCGGAACGGAAATGGTGCTTGCCGTGCCGGAGAAAGTGCTGAATGAACGCATCATTCCGCAGATCCCGGTCGGCCGGCTCGGCGAACCGGAAGAAATCGCGCGTTGCGTCACCTTCCTCGTCTCCGACGATGCCGGCTTCATCACCGGTTCGACGCTGACGGCCAATGGCGGGCAGTTCTTCGTTTAAGACAGCAGATCCTCCGAGCAAAGCCACCTAGCCCCCTTACCCGAACCCAACAGGGCCGAACCATTGGTCTCTGCCCGTCCTTTTCACATCCGTAAACGGGGCGAAGGGATAGCACGTGGCCTCTCGATTCCCTCTTCTCCCCTCGTGGAGAAGGTGCCCGTAGGGCGGGTGAGGGGGCCGGCGCCGCCGGTCTTTCCAATCACCTACCCATCCGGGATTTCCATAGGGGGAGGGATGTTCCGTGTGGCCCCCTCATCCGCCTGCCGGCACCTTCTCCCCGGTAGGGAGAAAGGGTATGTTGCGCTGCCTACGTTCCTCGCCTCTCTCGCGATCGTCAACGTCACTTTGACGGACCCGCCGGCAAAGAAAAACGGGCGCCGAAGCGCCCGTTGGGAAGTCCGATATGCGTTTGCCGGTCAGTAGCGGCAACGAGCCTCGTAGCGGCGGCCGTAGCGATCGCGATAGATGCAGTAGCCGCGGCGTTCGACCGACTGGCCGATGAGAGCGCCGGTCAGGCCGCCGGCAACGGCGCCGACAGCGGCACCACCCCAGCTGTTGGTGACGGCGCCGCCGATGACCGCACCGGTGCCGGCGCCGATCGCCGTGCCCTGCTCGGTCGCCGTGCAGGATGCGAGAGCGCCTACGAGCGCGCCAACGAGAACAATCTTCTTCATCATGTCGTAACTCCCCAGGTTGTCGGGCTTTAGATGCGGCCCATTAGTACAAGGATAATGATAATGACGAGAACTAGCCCCAAACCGCCGGAAGGTCCATAGCCCCAGCCACGGCTATAACCCCAATTTGGCAAGGCTCCGATCAAGAGCAGAATGAGGATAACGAGAAGTATCGTGCCAAGCATGGTGTTTTTCCTTCATTTCATCCGCAATCTGGATGGACAAGAAACACGCATTGGCGATTTTTGTTCCCGGTTGGGCGCGTGAATTAGGACGCAAGGCGATTCATGGTTTGTGAACCGTCACCCCCGACAAATCGCTCGTATGGTTAAAAAGGCGTTTATATACAATATGTTGCGGTGAACAAAGCGGGAAGGCCTGGATGTCTTCGATTCGTCGGTGATTCGTTCCGTTTTTGATCGGTCCAGTGGCGCAAGCGGGCCAGGCTTAACGCTGTGTGAATTTGCTCGCCGGAAGATTAACACCGACGTGACGAGAACCTTTCCGCTGCCCCGCATCTAGCGGCGGACCATCACGACGCCACCAGATATGGCCGTGAACGAAAGGGGAAAACAGCACAGTCGGCGATTCGTCGCCGATTCGTTCCGGATTTGATCGAAGGGTTAATTTCGGCGGATTTTTCACTTGACGGAAAGCGCATGACAGACCTCCGGCAGGGCCACAAAAATGCGAACAGGAGAGAGTCCCGCGATTCAGCATTTAGTAGGAAAAAGTGATTCAAAATCAATACTTAGCCGTGAACAAAAGCTGAATCAGCAGGAGTCAGCGATTCGTCTCTGATTCGTTCTCACGCTGTTCCAAATCGGAAATTCGGACCGCCTGGACGACTCGCAAAGGTCGCAATCCCCGGCGCATTTTGAAATCTGCCCTTGCGTTTGCGGCGGCAGCTGTCCATGTGTTCTGTGCCTCATCGAAAGGGCAAAACTTTTCCCGGGGCGCGCTTGCCTCACTTGCATGGACCATGACTCTGACTTCGCAGCCGATGATTCTGAGCGGGCGCGGTGTGACCGCGGTGCTTGGACCAACCAATACCGGTAAGACCCATTATGCCATCGAGCGCATGGTCGCACACGGGACCGGCGTGATCGGCCTGCCGCTCAGGCTCCTGGCCCGCGAGGTCTATACGCGGGTGGTGGAGAAGGTCGGTTTGCAGAACGTGGCGCTGGTCACCGGCGAAGAAAAGATTTCGCCGCCCAATGCGCGTTTTTCCGTTTGCACGGTCGAGGCGATGCCGCGGGAGACCAAAGCCGCCTTTGTCGCGATCGACGAGGTGCAACTCGCCGGCGATCTCGAGCGCGGCCATATCTTCACCGACCGCATCCTGCACCTTCGCGGCCGTGATGAAACGCTGCTGCTGGGTGCAGGGACGATGCGGCCGATTCTGCAGCACATCCTGCCCGGGATTACGATCGTCGAGCGGCCGCGGCTTTCGCATCTCCTTTACGCCGGGCAGAAGAAGATCACCCGGCTGCCGCAGCGTTCCGCCATCGTCGCCTTTTCCGCCGATGAGGTCTATGCCATCGCCGAGCTCATCCGCCGGCAGCGCGGCGGCGCGGCGGTCGTGCTGGGGGCGCTCAGCCCGCGCACCCGCAATGCGCAGGTCGCGCTCTATCAGGCGGGCGACGTCGAATATCTGGTGGCGACCGATGCGATCGGCATGGGCCTCAACCTCGACGTCGATCACGTCGCCTTCGCCCAGGACCGGAAATTCGACGGCTACCAGTTCCGCAACCTCAATCCGGCCGAACTCGGCCAGATCGCCGGCCGCGCCGGGCGGCACGTGCGGGACGGCACCTTCGGCGTCACCGGACAGGTCTCGCCCTTCGACGAGGAACTGGTGCAGCGCATCGAGGGACATGAATTCGACAACGTCAAGGTTCTGCAGTGGCGCACGACGGAGATGGACTTCTCCTCGATTCAGTCGCTGCGCGCCAGCCTGGAGGCCGGGCCGCGCGTGCCCGGGCTGACGCGGGCGCTGCCGGCGGTCGACCAGCAGGCGCTCGAGCAGCTTTCGCGCTACCCCGAGGTAATGGACCTCGCCGACAGGCCAGCCCGTGTCGAAAAACTCTGGGAGGCTTGCGCGCTGCCCGACTACCGGCGTATCACTCCGGCCCAACATGCCGATCTTATTTCGACCCTCTTTTCCGATCTCGTGCGCTATGGCACGGTAAATGAGCAGTTTCTTGCGGAGCAGGTTCATCGCTCGGATCGAACTGATGGGGAAATTGACACGCTTTCGGCGCGAATCGCGCAGATAAGGACCTGGACCTACGTTTCGAATCGGCCCGGCTGGCTTGCCGATCCGACACATTGGCAGGAAAAGACGCGGGAAATCGAAGATCGATTGTCCGATGCGTTACATGAAAGGTTGACGAAACGCTTTGTTGATCGCAGGACATCTGTGCTCATGAAGCGCCTGAGAGAGAATGCGATGCTGGAAGCTGAAATCAGTGTGAATGGCGATGTCTTCGTTGAAGGACATCATGTAGGGCAGTTGAGCGGATTCCGTTTCACCCCGGTGGCGGGAACGGATGGACCGGATGCCAAGGCGGTTCAGGCTGCGTCGCAGAAGGCGCTCGCGCTCGAGTTCGAGGCCCGTGCGGCCCGGCTGCATGCCGCGGGCAATAGCGATCTGGCGATCGGTTCGGATGGCTTGATCCGTTGGCTCGGCGATCCGGTGGCGCGGCTTTCCGGCAGCGACCACGTCATGCGTCCGCGTGTGATTTTGCTTGCCGACGAGCAGTTGACGGGCAATGCCCGCGATCACGTCGCCGCCCGTATCGAACGTTTCGTCAATCATCACATCAGCACGGTATTGAAGCCGCTGGACGATCTGTCGCGCGCCGAAGACCTGCAGGGTCTTGCTAAGGGCCTTGCCTTCCAGCTGGTCGAAAATCTCGGCGTGCTCTTCCGCCGTGACGTCACCGAGGAGGTGAAGTCGCTGGATCAGGAGGCTCGCGCCTCCATGCGCCGCTACGGCGTACGTTTCGGTGCCTATCATATCTTCGTTCCGGCCCTTCTGAAGCCGGCACCTGCCGAACTGATCACGCTGCTCTGGGCGTTGAAGAACGACGGTCTCGACAAGCCGGGCTACGGCGATCTCATTCCCGTGCTGGCCGCCGGGCGCACCTCGGTGGTCACCGATCCGAGCTTCGAGCGGATGTTCTACAAGCTCGCCGGCTTCCGTTTCCTCGGCAAGCGCGCCGTGCGCATCGACATTCTGGAGCGGCTCGCCGATATCATCCGTCCGCTGCTGCAATGGAAGCCCGGTCAGAGCAATCGTCCGGAAGGCGCCTATGACGGTCGCCGTTTCACGACGACGACGGCGATGCTGTCGATTCTCGGGGCGACGCTCGAGGACATGGAAGAGATCCTCAAGGGCCTCGGCTATCGCGGCGATGCCGTGAAGGCGGAAGAGGCGTCGGCCCATCTTGCGGCGCAGGACGCAGCTTCAGCCCCCGCCGCCTCCGCGGAAACATCCGCGGAAGAAGCGGCGGAAAAAGCCGATCACGACGATGCCGACGGAGCGACCGAAGAGGCTGCTTCCGAGCCATCCGCAGCCGAGCCAGCTTCGACGGCGGCCGACGTCCCCGCGACAGAAGCGAGCGACGGCAACGCGGCGGCCGAAGAGACGGAGGCAGCCGCTTCGACAGAGGTTGCCGCTTCCGGGGAAGCTGGCGAGCCGGCGGAACCGAAGCCGGTTCTTTTGTGGCGTCTCGGCGGCCGCAATGACAATCATCGCCAAGCACGCGGCGGCCATGGCGAACGCCGGGGCGGCCAGAACCAGGAGCGCGGCGAGCGCAATCGCCGCCCGAACGGTGGTGAAGGCGGCGAGGGCAACCGTGGCGGCGACGGGCGCGACAACCGCCACGGCCGCGGCAAGGACGGTGGCGGCCGCGACGGCGGCAGGCCGCAGCAGGCAAGGGGCGAGCGCAAGGACCAGCCGCGCGGTGATCGTCAGGATCGTGGCGACCGGAAGGACCGCGGCGAGCGTAACGATCGCAATGACCGTAACGACCGCAACAACAATCGCGGCGCCCAGCCGCTGCGCTTCGAGGCCAAGCCGCCGCGCAAGGAGAAGCCGATCGATCCGGATTCGCCCTTCGCCAAGCTCGCAGCTCTCAAGGAACAGATGAAGAAGTAATCATGGGCGGGGAGACACAGCCGGCAAGCGGTTCGCGCCAGCGCATCGACAAGTGGCTGTTCTTCACGCGCATGGTGAAGTCGCGCTCGCTGGCCCAGAGCCATGTCCAGTCGGGGCACGTGCGCATCAACGGCGAGCGCTGCAGTCACCCGAGCCAGATGGTCAAGCCGGGCGACCGCGTCGAACTGACGCTGGAGCGGCGCGACGTCGTCCTCGTCGTGCGTCTCGCCGGGGAGCGACGGGGTCCTTATGAGGAGGCTCGCCTGCTCTACGACGACCAATCCCCACCGCCGGATGAGACAAAACGTCTCACGCCGTTTGAGCAAGCGACCCGTGCGACCGGTACCGGCCGTCCGACCAAGAAGGAAAGACGTGCAATCGACAGGCTGATGTCGGACGAGGATTAGAAAACTCTGTCTGCGGTGGCGGCTTTTGCAGATCGTTTATCCTTGAAATCCGGCGCTAAAGCCGATAGGTCACTGACAACTTGCCGGAAGCGTGCTTGCCTGCCAAGCCTGTCCACGCTTTTCGCCTGGCAAGGGGATAGGCGCGACGTTCCAGGTTGCCCGGCCCCATCCGCATGAAATCCTGGAGTTCTTCATGACCTATGTCGTGACCGACAATTGCATCAAGTGCAAATACACCGATTGCGTGGAAGTCTGCCCCGTCGACTGCTTTTATGAAGGCGAGAATTTTCTCGTCATCCATCCCGACGAATGCATCGATTGCGGCGTCTGCGAACCGGAATGTCCCGCCGAGGCGATCAAGCCGGATACCGAGCCGGGCCTCGACAAATGGCTGAAAATCAATACCGAGTACGCCAGCATCTGGCCGAATATCACGGTCAAGAAGGACCCGTTGCCGGAGGCCAAGGAAATGGATGGCCAGACCGGAAAATTCGAGAAATACTTCTCCGAAAAACCCGGTTCCGGCGACTAAGACGGTTGCGCGATTCGGCCGCCGGATTTGAGCGGCCATGCGGTGAAACGTTTTAAATCCTGCGTCTGGCATATGGGTGATTTGTGTTGCCCGCATGACTCAGACGAAGCAAATTATTGATTTCCTCATATTTTTGTGATAGGTTTCGCCTACTGTTCCATTTGTGGCATGACGCATGCCCAAAACCATCACGAAAGCAAAACCAATCCTTACGCGGTTTCCGTGACATATCAACGCTTTGAGCGCCGGGTCCCCCAGATCGCGCGCAAGAAGTCCTTGCTTTTGCCTGATGGGACCAGAGTGAAGTCACCCGACGGATGCAACCGTCTCAACCGGGCCTGACTGACCCGGCTCCGGCCGCCGCCGGAAGCGTAACAGGGAGTTTTTGAATAGAATGACGACTCAGCAGAAAAAACCTTCTACAGCACGTCACGGCTTCAAGACCGGTGAATCGATCGTCTACCCCGCTCATGGCGTCGGTACCATCACCGCTATCGAAGAGCAAGAAGTTGCCGGCATGAAGCTTGAACTTTTCGTTATCGATTTCGAAAAGGACAAGATGCGCCTGAAGGTTCCGGTCGCCAAGGCGATGAGCATCGGAATGCGCAAGCTTTCGGAAACGGATTTCGTCGATCGTGCGTTGAAGGTTGTGCAGGGCAAGGCGCGCGTCAAGCGCACCATGTGGTCCCGCCGCGCTCAGGAATATGATGCCAAGATCAATTCCGGCGATCTGATTTCCATCGCTGAAGTCGTGCGTGATCTCTATCGTGCAGAAAACCAGCCCGAGCAGTCCTATTCCGAGCGCCAGCTCTACGAAGCAGCGCTCGATCGCATGGCGCGCGAAATCGCCGCTGTCAACAAGATGTCGGAAACCGAAGCCGTCCGCCTCGTCGAGACCAACCTCAACAAGGGTCCGAAGCGCGGCAAGGCGATCGAAGAAGACGATTCGCAGGACGAAGCCGCTTAAGGCAAGCCTGTCTCTCCCATGAAAAAACCCGGCCTTCGCGCCGGGTTTTTTATTGGAACTTTTTCCCGACTGACGCGTTTACTACACGTAATTGCGGACTGCTCGTCGGGCGCTGGCTCGTCGGGCGAACTGCTATTCCGTCAATATTCGGTGAGGAGCGGCTCATGCCTTTTCAATATTGCCCGTTCGGCAACGTGAAGAAACAGGTCCGACCCAGCCGTCTTAGCGGCACATGATGAGAACTAGGGCCTTTCCCTGAAAAGTCCAGGGTGAGGCCCTTTTTGCATTCGGAACCCCATTCAATCCGGACAGCGATGTTCCGGAAGGTGAGTTTTATTGTTCATTTTGAGGGCGAAGGCCTGTTTCGGGAGATCGAAATGAAGAACATGTCTGCAGATCGGCGCATGATCAAAATCGCGATGGCCGCCCCCTATCTCGCCCGTCAGGAAGAGCACGATCTCGCCACCCGCTGGAAAGATCACGACGATCGCGGTGCGCGCAACCAAATTGCCATGGCGCATATGCGCCTGGTTATCTCCATGGCCGGTAAGTTCCGCAATTTCGGCCTGCCGATGAGCGACCTCGTGCAAGAGGGCTATGTCGGCCTGCTGGAAGCCGCCGCGCGTTTCGAACCGGAACGCGACGTGCGCTTTTCGACCTATGCCAGCTGGTGGATCAGGGCGTCGATCCAGGATTATATCCTGCGCAACTGGTCCATCGTGCGCGGCGGCACCAGTTCGGCGCAGAAGGCGCTATTCTTCAATCTGCGCCGCCTGCGCGCCAAACTCGCCAGGGGCGATACGCAGCTGACGCTGCAATCCATTCATCAGGAAATCGCCGCGGCTCTCGGCGTCAGCCTCGCCGATGTGCAGACCATGGATGCCAGGCTCTCAGGCAACGACGCTTCGCTGCAGGCGCCTTCCGTCTCCGGCGATTCCGAGAGTGCGGAGAAGATGGATTTCCTCGTCAGCGACGATCCGCTGCCGGACGAGCAGGTTTCCAATATGATCGACGGCGAGCGCCGCCGCGTCTGGCTCGCCTCGGCGCTGAAACATCTCAACGAACGCGAGATGAAGATCATCAGCGCCCGGCGCCTGGCGGAAGACGGCGCCACGCTCGAAGAACTCGGCGCCGATCTCGGCATTTCCAAGGAGCGCGTGCGCCAGATCGAAAGCCGGGCGATGGAAAAGCTTCGCAGCGCACTGGTCAGCGCCGACCCCCATATGGCGGCCTACGCTTGAACTTCTTAACCCTCCAGCAGCACCGACTGGCCCGGCGCAAGCCGGGCTTTTTTTATTCGGCGATGATTTTGACGCGATCGCCAGGGGAAACGGCCGCACCCGTCGGCAGGGCATTGATGAGCTTGAAGAGATCGAGCTTGCGGTCGGTGCCCATCATGCGGGCGGCAAGCGTCGAGATGTTCTCGCCGGGCCGGACGGTGACGACGCGAATGCGCAGCGGCTTCAGCGAGGCAGCTTCGGCCGGTGTCATGCGCCGGAAACTGGCGCGCAGAACATTGGCCGTCGGTTCGAGGGCGTCGCTGCCTTTCGGCACGGCGGTCAGGAAACGGAAGATCTGCGCATTATTGCGGATGACGGTGACATCGAAATCCCAGCGGTCGGCACTTGCGCGCGCGGTGGCTGCTTCCATACCATTGACGGTGATCTGCTGAATGGTCGATGGGTCGAGACCGGTCACCCAGCCGCTGGAGATGTAGTTTGTGAGGCTCTGGTTCTGGTTGTCGGCGACGCCATCGAAGCGGACGGCGATGTCGTTGGGGCCGGTGGCCATCACGGCTTCGACCTTATTGTCGATCTTGAAGTCCACCGGCACGTCGAAGCGGATGCCGAGGCCGCCATGCAGGAAAGTCTGGCCGCGTACGTAACCTTCTTCCGGGCTGTCGCCGTAGAGCAGGCCGTCAATGCCGTCGAGATAATAGTCGCGGCCCTTGTCGCCGACCGTCCCTTCCTGGCCAAAGGCGCGCGCATGGGTGCGGGCCAGCTCGATGCGCTGGGCGGAGTTCGGATGGCTCGAGAGGAAGTCGAGGCTTTGGTCGGCTTCCGGGTCGACCGACATGAAGCGGCTGTAGGCCGCCATGGAATCGAGGAAACGGGCGGCCGCATAGGGGTCGTAGCCGGCTTCGCCGAGCATGCGCACGCCGATGACATCGGCCTGCAGCTCCTGCTGGCGGGAGAAGGCGGCAAGCCTGAGCTTGCCCCGGGCAAGCGCCTGCTTGCCGGCGATGTCGCTCGAAAGGACCTCGGCGACGACGCGGCTGGCGATGACTTCGGCTTCTTCGCGCTTCTGCCGCTCGATACCGTGGTTCGCTGTCACGTGGCCCATTTCGTGCGACAACACAGCGGCGACTTCCGAGGCGTCGTTGGCAAGGGCGAGCAGGCCGCGGGTGACGTAGAGATACCCGCCCGGCAGCGCAAAGGCGTTGATCGCAGGCGAGTTCAGGATGGTGATGCGGTAGGACTGGCTCGGATTTTCCGACACCGCCGTTAGCGCGCCGGCGATGCGGGCGACGAGGCGCTCGGTCCTGGCATCCTTATATTCGCCGCCGTAGCTTGCCACGATACGCGGATGCTCGCGGGCGCCCATCGCCGCGCGCGGATCGTTCTTCTGCACCTCGTCGACGATCTGGGGATTGGAGGAAGGCGAGATGCTCGGCTGGTAGGATTGTTCGATCAGCGACTGACACCCGTTCAGCGCCATTGCGACGGTTGAAAGCAGCATGAGGCGACGGGCGAAGCGGCGCGCCGCAGAGATGGCATCACTGGAAAGCGCGGGCGATTTCCACGTCGTCAAGCTGTCCAGTCTGGTTCTCCGCATCATGTCGCTGTTTTGCCGGTTTGCCGCAGATGGGGACCGGCCTTGGCAAGGGGAACTCAACAGGTGCGCACCCCTGATCTCGCGCCGCATGCTAGGCCGATACACGTCGTTGCTGTAACTGATTTACGCATCGGTTGCATAGCGAGACTCTGTTTAATTGTGGCGCCGTTGCATTTTAGCAAGCCTCAGGCATCGAGGTTCCCTTCGCTCGGATGAAATTATGGCGAAAATTCCGTCACCAGGCATAGATTTGTCGGCGGCACGGAAAAAGAACGGCGTGATTGAAGCAACAGGCTGGAAAACGGCAGCTCTCCGAGAAAATCGCAACTTTTAATTTATTTACGCGATAATGGAACGTCTGCTGGTGAAATATTCCCGTAAGCCGCCCGCTATTCCGCCGCTTCCGCCGCCGCCGATTGCGGTCGCTTCGTTTCCCCGGTGCGCGGCAGCTGCACGGGCTTCAGCGTCATTGCGGCAGCAAGGCCGATCAGGGCAATGGCGCAGGAAGTCATAAAAAGGGGCGAGAAGGCGGCGGCATAGACATCCGCGACGGCCTGGCGGCTCGCTTCGGGAAGGGCAGCCATCATCTTCGGCGTCAGCTGTTCGATATCGGCAACACCGGGAATGGGAGCGCCGACCTTGCCGAGCCCGGAGGCGATGATCGCTCCATAGATTGATATGGCGATCGAGGCACCGCCCATGCGCGAGAGCGTGACCGAGCCGGTCGCGGCGCCGACGTCGCGGGCGGGGGCGGCATTCTGCACGCCGATGACGGGGACCTGCTGCGCAAGGCCGATGCCGATGCCATGCAGCATCATGATCGCGCCGATGAAAGCGATCGGAGTTCCCGCATGGACCTGCGACATCAGCGCGAAGGCAATGGCGCTGCAGGCGAGGCTTGCGATGGCGAAGGGTTTGTAGCGGCCGGTCATCGAGATGATACGCCCGGCCGACAGCGATCCGCAGACGAGACCACCGGTCAGCAGAATGAAGAGAAGGCCGGCGGCCGATGGCGAAAGGCCGGTCGTCGTCTGCAGGAAGAGAGCCAGATAGTTGACCATGCCGATGGCGATGGCGCCGCCCATCACCGATATTACCAGCAGCAGGCTGAAGGTCGAATTGCGGAAGAGCTGCAGGGGAACGATCGGCTCCGGTGCACGGCGCTCGACGAACACCCAGGCGACGGCGCAGACGGCGCCGAAGGCGACGATCCCCACGCTCTGTGGTGAGATCAACGAGCCGAACAATTCGCTGCTGTCTGTGGCAAGCACGATGCTCGTCGTCGTCAGCGCGATCAGGAGCGCGCCGGCATAATCAATCTTCGGGCGCCGATGCGGCTTGCGGTAGGGCAGCATGAAGGCAAGGCCGGTGAGCACGATGAAACCGATCGGCACGTTGACGAGGAAGATCGAACGCCAGCCGAAGAGATCGCTCATCGTTCCCCCGAGCACGGGTCCGATCGCGCCTGAAGCCATCAGCACGAGGCTGGAATAGCTTTGATAGCGCGCCCGCTCGCGCGGCTCGAAAAGATCGGCGTTGACGGCAAAGATCGATACCATGATGCCGCCACCGCCGAGGCCCTGCAGCACACGGGCGGCGATCAGCGCGTTCATCGAGACGGCGAGGCCGCAGACCGCGGAGCCGATGGTGAAGATTGCGATCGCCGTCATCATCACATATTTGCGGCCGAAGAGATCTCCGAGCTTGCCGTAGAGCGGCATGACGGCGCTGAGCGCCAGCAGGTAGGCCGAGCCGATCCAGCCGAAACGCTCGAGATGGCCGAACTCACCGACGATCGTCGGCAGCGCCGTGGAGACGATTTGATTATCAAGCGTCGCCATGAACATGGCGGTCATTAGAAAGAAGAAGAGGATAAGCCGGCGACGAGGATCCGTCACGAGCGGCGCAGGCGCGGGTTGCATGTCCATGAGGCGTACTTCCGGGTTCGAATTATTTTATGTGCCATCAGCATGTAATTGTCAATGACACATAAGTGACCCCGGCATATTCAATTTTGACCTCCGCTCTGTTATGGTTCCATCATGAATGAGACACTGACGAAGATTCTGTCCAACAGTCGGGCCGAGCCGGACGATGAGAATCTGCCTCGCATTGGCAGGAGCATGGCGCGCATGCGTCTGATGACCGGGCGGCGGCTGATCGGCAGGCTGGCGATCCAGAGTGCCGCACCGGGCCTTGAGCTTTCCCATCTCGACGTGCTGGACGCCGTGCGGCGGGCTGAGCCGCCCGGCGAGGTCACTGTCGGCATGATCGCAGAGATGCTGCGCATCGATCCGTCGCGCGCCAGCCGGGTCGTGGCCGAAATGGTCGGGCGCAATGTGCTGCGGCGCGAGGCCTCACAGGCTGATGCGCGGCGGATCGTCGTTGTCATCACCGACGCTGGCCAGGCGCTGCTTGCCGAGATCCACGCGCAGAAAATAGCCATCATCTCCGAGATCGTCTCCAATTGGCCACGCGAGGATATAGAGCGTTTCGCGACGCTGTTCGAACGTTTCATCGGTGGCTACGAGGCGATCTTTCTGTCGCGCGACAAGGACACGCCCGGTTGAGGCGAAAGCGCCGTCCGTCGGTGCCCCTTCCCCTCGCCCCCCCGTTTGCGCTAAGGGCAATGCCCATGAGCCAATCCACCTTCACCATTCTGCTCGGCGGCGAACTCAGCCTGACGGAACGCCTGCGCCAGGCGATCGGCGGCAGCCGCTTCATCGCGGCCGATGGCGGCATGCGGCATGCGATGGCGCTTGGTGTCATGCCTGAGCTCTGGGTCGGCGATTTCGATTCGACGCCCCCCGATCTCGAAGCGGGTTTTCTCGATGTGCCGAAGCAGCCCTATCCCGCAGCCAAGGCGGCAACGGACGGCGAAATCGCCGTGTCGGAAGCGATCGCGCGTGGGGCGCGGCGGCTGATCCTCGCCGGCGCGCTCGGCGGCGACCGCTCCGACCATGCGCTTCAGCATCTGCTGTCGGCTGTCGGCCTGGCCGAAAAGGGTTTCGACGTTCTGCTGACCTCGGGCAAGGAAGAGGCAGTGCCGCTGGTTCCCGGCACGATCGAGCTCGATCTTCCCAAAGGCAGCCTGTTTTCCGTGCCCGGATTTGGTCCGCTGACCGGACTTTCGATCGAGAATGCGCGTTATCCGCTCACGGATTTCCACCTGCCGTTCGGCTCATCGCGCACCATTTCCAATGTCGCGGAAGGCAAGGTTCGCTTTTCGCTCGAGAGCGGCCGGGCGATCGTGCTTGCCCGCCCCTATGATCTTTCCGGAGTCTGATTTTTGGCCCCTCCCATCCTGAAACTCGACGATATCTTCCTGAGCTTCGGCGGCGCACCACTTCTGGCGGGTGCAGCGCTGCAGGTCGAGCCCGGCGACAAGATCTGCCTCGTCGGCCGCAACGGCTCAGGAAAATCGACACTGCTGAAGATTGCCGCCGGCCTGGTCGAGGCGCAGTCCGGCGAAGTCTTCCGTCATCCGTCCTCGACGGTGCGCTATCTCGAACAGGCGCCGGACTTTGCCAGTTTCAGCACCGTTCAGACCTATGCCGAGGCCGGGCTGGGACCGGGCGACGACCCCTATCGCGTCACCTATCTTCTGTCACATCTCGGCCTGACCGGCGAAGAACATCCGAGCACCCTTTCGGGCGGTGAAGCACGCCGGGCCGCTCTTGCCCGCGTGTTGGCCCCGGAACCCGATATTCTCCTGCTCGACGAGCCGACCAACCATCTGGACCTGCCGACCATCGAATGGCTGGAAGGCGAGCTGCAGAAGACCCGCAGTGCGCTGGTGCTGATTTCCCACGACCGTCGTTTCCTCGAAAAAGTCTCGACGGCAACCGTCTGGCTCGATCGCGGCGCCTCGCGCCGGCTCGACAGGGGCTTTGCGCATTTCGAAGCCTGGCGCGACCAGGTGCTGGAGGCGGAAGAGCTCGAGCAGCACAAGCTCGGCAAGGCGATCGAGCGCGAAGAACACTGGTTGCGTTACGGCGTCACGGCCCGGCGCAAACGCAACATGCGCCGCCTCGGCGAGCTGCAGACGATGCGTTCGCAATATCGCGGGCATAAGGGGCCGCAGGGCACGGTGCAGGCGACGGTTTCGGACGCGCAGGAGTCAGGCAAGCTGGTGATCGAGGCCGAGAAGATCACCAAGAGCTTCGGCGACCGGTCCATTGTCTCGCCGTTCTCGATCCGCGTGCATCGCGGCGATTGCATCGGTCTCGTCGGGCCGAACGGCGCCGGCAAGACGACGCTCCTGAAAATGCTGACCGGCCAGCTTTCGCCGGATAGCGGCACGGTGAGGCTCGGCACCAACCTGGAGATCGCCACCCTCGACCAGAAGCGCGAGGACCTCAACCCCGAGGATACGCTTGCAAACTACCTGACCGACGGGCGCGGCGAAAACCTGCTTGTCAGTGGCGAGCAGCGCCATGTCACGGGGTATATGAAGGAATTCCTCTTCCAGCCGGAACAGGCGCGCACACCGATCAAGAGCCTCTCCGGCGGCGAGCGCGCACGGCTGATGCTGGCTCGCATCCTGGCGCGCCCGACAAACCTCCTGATCCTCGATGAACCAACCAACGATCTCGATATCGAGACGCTCGACCTTCTGCAGGAAATCGTCGCCGGCTTTCCCGGCACCGTCATCCTCGTCAGCCACGATCGTGACTTCCTCGACCGCACGGTAACCTCGACGATTGCGCCCGCCGTGCCGGATGCGCCCGACGGTCGATGGATCGAATATGCCGGCGGCTACACCGACATGTTGGCGCAGCGCAAGGGCGCGCTCGAAGAGCGCAGAAAGGCCGAGAAAGCGGCGGAGAAGCCGAGGACGCAGGAGACAACAGCTTCCGGCGCAGCCTCGAAGGGCAAGCTCTCCTTCAAGCAGAAATTCGCGCTTGACAATCTGCCGAAGGAGATGGCCAAAGCCGAGGCCGAGATCGCCAAACGCGAACTGGTCATGGCCGATCCAAATCTCTTCACGCGCGACCCCGCTGCCTTCAACCGGCTTGCAGGCGAGATGGAAAAGCTGCGCGCGGGCCTGACCAAGATGGAAGAGCAGTGGCTGGAGCTCGAAATGCTGCGGGAAGAGCTGGAGGGCTGAGGCTATCGCACTCAGCTGCTCGCGTCACGCTGTAGGCAGGGGTCCTGCCGATCAGGGGACGTATTAAAGCGCCGGAGCGGTGACGGCGGCGGTGCCGGCACTGGCGCTGGCGCCGGTCTGGGCGACCTGCTGCTGCGGCTCTTCGGATCTCGAAGGCAGAGCCTGCAGATGCAGCACCCGCGGCTGCAGCGCCTCCAGATAGGTTTCAGAGCGGCCGATATAGATCATGCCGGTTTCGGGCATCGAAGTCAGCGCGCTGCACATCGTTTCCTGCCACTCCGGCTCCATGCCCTCGAGCACTTCGTCGAAGATGATCCATCGCGGGCGCACCAGCAGCAGGCGGGCGAAGCCGATCGCCTTCTGTTCATCGCCGCCGAGCAGCTTGTCCCAGCGGGCGCGGGTATCGAGCCTTGCGATCAGAGAGTGCAGGCCAGCCTTTTCAAGGGCCGCCTCGACAGCAGCCTGCTCGTAGGCATCGGGGCTTTCGGGGAAGGCAAGCGCCTCGCGCAGCGTGCCGCCCGGAATATAGGCGATCTGCGGAACGAACAGCATGTCGTCGATCGGCGGCAGACCCATCGTGCCGCTGCCGCACGGCCAGAGCCCGGCCAAGGCCTGAAACAGCAGCTTGCGGTTGACGCTATGATCGCCGTTGATCATGATTTTTTCGCCGGCCTTGATCACGATATCGGTTTCACGCAGGCGAAAACCGCCGCATTCCTCGATGTCTTCGCCGATCTTGGCATTGATCACCACATCCTTCAGCGTCAGCCTGTCGGCGGCGGTGTTTTCATAGGCGATGCTGCCCTTCAGGCCAAAGTCCTCGTCCATGTCGAGCAGCGCCTGGCGGAAGTCGGTGACGCGCATCAGCGTGGCACGCCATTCGGCGATCGGGCCGAAATTGGCGACATACCAGCGCAGCGCCGTATTAACCTGGTTGAAGGCGCCGACCGACATCATCAGCTGACCAAGGGTGAGGCCGCCGGAAAAATAGGCGGGTGCGGCAACGATGATCGGGATGACGATCACCAGCCAGCCGTAGCCGGCTGAAACCCAGGTGAGATTGGTATTGGCCATGGCGAGCCGCTTGACGACCCTCAGTACCGAGCTGATGTCGGTATTGATGCGCCGGCGCTCGTTCTCCTCACCGCGGGCGACGGTGATGGCCGGCATGTTCTCATTGGCATGCATCAGCGTGAAACGCAGCTCGGCCTCCTTCGAGAACCGGTCGGCATTGAGCTTGACCAGCTTGCGGCCGACGACCTGGCTCAGCACTGAGGCGGAAGCGGCATAGAAAATCGCCGCCCAGACCATATAGCCCGGTATGGAGAAGCTGTGGCCGCTGATGCGAAAGATGAAGCCGCTCGACAGCTCCCAGAGCACGCCGATGAAGCTCACCAGAAGGATGGTCGACTGCAAGAGGCCGAGCACGAGTCCCGTCGTGCTTTCGGCGAGGTTACGGGAATCTTCGTGCAGGCGCTGGTCCGGATTGACGCCGATCAGGCCGCTCGAGGCGAGCCGCAGCGCCCGCTTGCGCTTCAGCCACTGGTCGACGAGATCACGCGACAGGCCCTCGCGCATATAGAGCGCCGTCATCTGGTTCAGCCAGGCCTGCAGCACGTTGAGCAGCAGCAGCGTGCCGGCAATCATTGCGAAGATTTCGAGCTGGTGGAAGAACTCGCCGAGGTCGCGGCGCTCGAGCGAATCGTAGAAGGGGGCGTTCCACTCGTTGAGGATGACCTGGCCATAGGCCGTCGCCAGGATGACGAGGATCAGCACGGTCGCCAGAAACAGCACCTTGCCACGCACTTGCGAATTCCAGAATGCTGAGAACATCACCCCGAGGCGATATGTCAGGCTGAAATCATACCCTACTCTATCCTGCTTCCGGATGCCCGGCCTCCCTTCGATCTTATCTGCCATCACGCTTTTCCAACACCGCCCATACTGTCATTATTAACATGGTGGCGTTACCGGTCTATCAACAGATTCTATCAGTCATTAAAGTGTGATGATTCTTGACGTGCCGCTCCCGCATGCATTCGGAGTTGATTCGCGGCTCAACTGGGACTAATTAAGGCACTCCGTGGTGATTTGGCCGGCCGGCTTGCAGCCACGTTAAAAAAGTCGCTAAAGGGCCGCGTGCGGACCGGTAGCGATTTTTTCGCCGCCGGTTTTTTATTTTTGATCGAGTTGACCGCAAATGCCCATCAAGATCCCCGATACGCTGCCCGCTTTCGAAACCCTGGTTCAGGAAGGTGTGCGGGTGATGACCGAGACGATGGCGATCCGTCAGGATATAAGACCGTTGCAGATCGGCCTGCTCAACCTGATGCCGAACAAGATCAAGACCGAACTGCAGATGGCCCGTCTCGTCGGCGCTTCCCCGCTGCAGGTGGAGTTGTCGCTCATCCGCATTGGCGGCCACAAGGCCAAGAACACATCCGAAGATCACCTGCTCGCCTTCTACCAGACCTGGGAAGAGGTGAAGCAGCGCAAGTTCGACGGCTTCATCATCACCGGAGCGCCGATCGAGCTTCTGCCCTATGAGGACGTGACCTATTGGGCAGAGATGCAGGAGATTTTCAATTGGACGGAGACCAACGTCCATTCGACGATGAACGTCTGCTGGGGCGCGATGGCGGCGATCTATCACTTCCACGGCGTTCCGAAATATGAGCTGAAGGAAAAGGCCTTTGGCGTCTACCGCCACCGGAACCTGAAGCCCGCTTCCATCTATCTGAACGGCTTTTCCGACAATTTCGAGGTGCCGGTGTCGCGGTGGACCGAGGTGCGCCGCGAAGACATAGAGAAATCCGCAAGCTTGGAAATCCTAATGGAATCCAGCGAGATGGGCGTCTGCCTCGTGCACGAGAAGAGGGGCCGGCGGCTCTACATGTTCAACCATGTCGAATATGATTCCACCTCGCTTTCCGACGAGTATTTCCGCGACGTCGATGCCGGCGTGCCGATCAAGATGCCGCACAATTACTTCCCGCATAATGATCCGACGCTTGCCCCGCAGAACCGCTGGCGCAGCCACGCGCATCTCTTGTTCGGCAACTGGATCAACGAGATTTACCAGACGACGCCCTATGACGTCGAAGAGATCGGCATGGATCTCTGAACGGCATTTCTTTCTGACCTGCCCGGTTGCGGTTTGGAACAAATGCGGGCAGGTTCCGGTCCGGAACCCTATAGCGCCGCGCGTCTTTATCGGACGCGCAAAGGAACGGACGGTCGATCATGTCGGATAAGTTGGAGCGGGAAGTTTTCGGGCAGACGAAGGCGGGCGAAACCGTCTATCGCGTCGTCATCAAGGGCGGCGGGCTGACGGCCAGGATCATCACCTGGGGCGCCGTCATCCAGGATCTGCGCCTAGCAGGCCATGAGGCGCCGCTTCAACTCGGCTTCGAGGATTTCGACAGCTATCCCCTCTATTCGGCCTATTTCGGCGCGACGCCCGGCCGCTGCGCCAACCGCGTCGGCGGCGGCAGGTTCACGCTCGATGGCAAGGACTATCAGCTCGAGCCGAACGAAAACGGCGTCACACATCTGCATGGCGGCAGCGACAACATCGCCAAGCGCAACTGGACGATCGTCGAGCATGAGGCCGACCGCCTGGTGATGAAGATCGTCGATCCCGACGGCCGCGCCGGCTATCCCGGCAATTGCACCATCCAGGCGACGTTCCGGGTGCATGGCAACGGCGAACTGTCGATCACCTACGAATCAACAAGCGATCAGCCGACGCTCGCCAATGTCTGCCAGCACGCCTACTTCAATCTCGACGGCCGCGACGATGCGCTGGGCCACGACATCATGATCGCCGCCGATCACTATCTGCCGACCGACGAGAAGCAAGTGCCAACCGGCGAAATCCGGCCCGTTGCCGGCACCGAATTCGATTTCCGTGAGATGGCCCCGATGAAGCGTTTCGTCGGCAGCGAACAGGTGCTCTACGACCATAATTTCTGCTTGTCCCGCGAACGCACCGCCAAGCGGACTGTGGCACTCGCCCGCAGCCTCTATTCCGGCGTGTCGCTGGAAGTGCGCAGCACCGAGCCTGGCGTGCAGTTCTATGCCGGCTTCAAGCTCAATACAGGGGCTCCCGGCCTCGGCGGGCGCAAATACGGCCCGTTCGCCGGCTTCTGCCTGGAGACGCAGATCTGGCCGGATGCGATCAACCACGAGGGCTTCCCGAATGCGGTCCTGCGTCCGGGCGAGGTGCTGCGCCAGGAAACGGATTATATCTTCACCAAGAGCTGAGCGTTCTAAAGCGCGTCGCGATCTTTCAGATTCGCTCCTCGTGCTTTAGGTTTTTGCTTTTACGCATGGCGTTATCGCAAAACCGCCCCACACTTTTGCGCGCATGCTCTGAAACGCACCGCTGTCAAATTTGACCGCTATGAACCCTCTTCGGATTGCCGGAGAGGGTTTTTTCTTCTGCGTCCTGCGATTCAGGCTTGCCGATTGGTTCTATATAGGTTCTATAGTATGTCCATGGATAGAACCAGTCTAGTAGCTGAACTCAATAAACGCGGCCTGCGCGGCGAAGCGCTGGCCGGGCCGCTCTACAAGCGGCTGGCGCAAGCGCTGACCAGCCTCATTCAGGAGGGCTTGTTGAAAGCCGGCACGGCGCTGCCCGGCGAGCGCGACCTTGCCGAGTCTCTCAAGCTCGGCCGCGTCACCGTGCGCACCGCCTATCGCGACCTGATGGCGGCGGGCGCACTGGAATCGCGCCATGGAAGCGGTACTTTCGTATCCGGCAAGGTGGAGCGCATGGAACAGTCGCTCTGGCGGCTTTCCTCCTTCTCCGCCGACATGCGCTCGCGCGGGCGTCTGCCGGCCGCACGCATCTTGTCGCGGGAGGTCAACACGCCGTCGCCGGAGGAATCCTTCCTGCTCGGCCTCGGCGGCGACGAACCGGTGCTGAGGCTCGACCGGCTGCGCCTTGCCGATGGGCTGCCGCTGGCAATCGAGCGCGCCGTCGTGCCGGTCAAGTTTCTGGGGGAGAACGCCGGCGGCGAGGGATCGCTCTACGATGCGCTGGCGTCGAATGGGCACCGGCCGGTCCGTGCGCTGCAGCGGCTCACCGCCGTCACGCTCGATGCGTCCTATGCTGCGATGCTGAACGTCAAGGCAGGCGCGCCGGCGCTTCTGATTGAACGTGTCTCGCGCCTGGAAGACCAGCGCGTCGTCGAATACACCCGCTCGCATTATCGCGGCGATGCCTATGACTTCGTTGCCGAATTGAGAATTGGAGATGACCATGAGTGAGAACCAGTCGCTGATGCTGCAGGAAGCAGGCCAATCACCCGAAGTGGTGGCCACGCTTCTCGACAGGGAAAAACCGGTCTTTGCCGAGATCGCCCGGCTCTTTTCATCTTCCCGCCCGAGCGTGGTGACGACGGCGGCGCGCGGCTCCTCGGACCACGCTGCTACCTTCTTCAAATATCTGTTCGAGATCACCTGCGGCGTCCCGGTCGCATCGGTCGGCCCCTCGATCGCTTCCGTCTATGGTGCTGCCCTCCACCTGAACGGCGGCGTGCATTTCACCGTTTCGCAGTCGGGCGCGAGCCCCGATATCGTCGCCTTGCAGGAGGCGGCGAAGAAGGGCGGCGCAACGACGATCGCCGTCGTCAACGTCACCGACAGCCCGCTTGCCAAACAGGCCGACATCGTCCTCGGCCTCAATGCCGGCGCCGAAAAGAGCGTGGCGGCGACGAAATCCTTCATCGCCTCCGTCGCCGCCCTTTCCGGCGTGACGGCTGCGATCGGCGGCGCATCCGACCTGCAGGCAGCGCTGGAAAAACTGCCGGAGGCGCTTTCGGCGACGGCCGGCATCGATACGGCGGCAGCCGAGGAGGTGCTGTTCCATGCAACCTCGCTCTATACCGCCGGCCGCGGTCCGGCCTTCGCGATCGCGCTCGAGGCGGCGCTGAAGGCCAAGGAGACCTCCGGTCTGCACGCCGAGGCCTTTTCATTGGCGGAACTGATGCATGGCCCGATGCGGCTGGTGCAGCCGGGCTTTCCGATCGTCGCCTTTGCGCCTGACGATGCGGCCTTCGCCAATAACGGCAAGGCCCTGGAGCGCCTGCAGAAGCTCGGCGCCACCACCGTCGGCTTCTCCACGCAGCCGCTCTCCGGGATCAATCTTCGGGTGCCGACGACCGGCAACGGCCTCATCGATCCCCTGGTGTCGCTGCTCGTCTATTACCGGCTGATCGAGTCGGTGACGCGCCGCAAGGGCTTCGACCCCGACCGGCCGGCAAACCTGCTCAAGGTGACGGAGACGGTCTGATGGTCCGCAAGATCTTCGTCGGCGCCCGCATCTTCGATGGCGAGCGCTTCCATGACGACAAGGCGCTCATTGTCGCGGACGGCCGCGTCGAGGCGATCGTCGTAGGAAACGACCTGCCCGATGGCGAGACGGTCAAACTGGAAGGCGGCGTCCTGTCGGCCGGCTTCATCGATGCGCAGGTCAATGGCGGCGGCGGCCGAATGCTGAACGATGAGCCGTCGCCAGCGTCGATGGATATCATTGCCGGCGGGCATCGTCCCTACGGCACGACGTCGCTGCTGCCGACCTTGATCACCGATACATCGGAGGCAACCAACGCCGCCATCGAGGCGGCGAAGGAGGCTGTGAAGGAAAACCGCGGCGTTGCCGGCCTGCATCTCGAAGGCCCGCATCTGGCGCCGGCCCGCAAGGGCGCGCATCTGGCCGAATTGATGCGGCCGGTCCAGGACCGCGACGTCAAGGCCTTCATCCGGGCGCGTGAGGCGATCGGCACGCTGCTTGTCACTATTGCCGCCGAGCAGGTGACGGTTGCTCAGGTGTGCGAACTTGCGGAAGCGGGCGTCACCGTCAGCATCGGTCACTCCGATTGTTCTAGCGAGGCGGCGGAGGAACGTTTCGATGCCGGAGCGCGCGGCGTCACGCATCTCTTCAACGCCATGAGTCAGCTGGGGCACCGTGCGCCAGGCTTGGTCGGCGCCGCGATCGATCATCCCTCCACCTGGTGCGGCATCATCGCCGACGGTCATCACGTCGATCCGAAGGCCTTGCGCACGGCGCTGCGCGCCAAGCGCGGTGAAGGCAAGCTGTTCTTTGTCACCGACGCGATGTCGCTCGTCGGGTCTGAGAAGGATTCGTTCACGCTGAACGGGCGCACCGTCCGGCGCGAAAGGGGCGGCTTCTGCTCGAAGCTGGTGCTGTCCGACGGCACGCTCGCCGGCTCCGACGTCGACATGATCTCGACGATCCGTTACGGCGTCACCTATCTCGACGTAACGCTCGCCGAGGCCTTGCGCATGGCGACCCTTTATCCCGCACGTTTCCTCCGGCTTGCCGATCGCGGCCATCTCTCGCCGGGCGCGCGCGCCGATCTCGTCCATCTCACCGACACGCTGACTGTTACCGCCACCTGGCTTGCCGGCGAAGCGGCCTGACCCTCAAGGAGACGTAGGATGACTGATATCACCGATGCCTATTTCTCCAATCTGATCGGTCGGCTGGAGACGTTGAAGCAGGCGCTTGCCGAGGCGATGGCGCAGGCAGCGTCGGTGATCCTCGATGCAGCCCGCGGCGACAAGCGCGTTTATGTCTTCGGGACCGGCCATTCGCATATGCTGGCGGAAGAAGTGCACTATCGCGCCGGCGGGCTCGCCTTCACTGTGCCGGTGCTTGTCGGATCGGCCATGCTGCACGAGGGAGCGGTGATCAGCTCGGTCTATGAACGGACCCAGGGCCTGGTGCGGCCGATGCTGGAGCGTTACGGCATGCAGCCGGGCGATGTCATTATCATTGCCTCGAATTCCGGCGTGAACGCCGCGCCGATCGAGGCCGCCGACTATGCGCATGAGATCGGCGCCAAGGTGATCGCCATCACCTCGATCGCCTATTCCGCAGCGATCGCCAATGGCCGCCGGCGGCTCGCCGAGGTCGCCGATATTGTGCTCGACAACGGGCTGCCGCCGGGCGATGCCGTTCTCGACCTCGAAGGCACAGGGCTTCGGGTCGGGCCAGTCTCGACGGCGGTGGGGGTGACGGTTATCAATGCGATCTTTGCCGAGGTCGCCTCGGAGCTTTCGAAATCAGGTGATGCGCCGGTCTATCTCAGCGCCAACATGCCGGGGGCGGCCGAGATCAACCAGAAGCTCGTCAACAAATACCGGCCGCGCAACCCGCATCTCTGACATCGGCGGATACAAAAAAGGCCGGTCAGAACCGGCCTTCTGCAGAAATGGGAACCAGGATCAATCCTTGGCGCGTTCGACGTAGGAATTGTCTTCCGTCGCGATGACGACGCGGGTGCCGGCATCGATATGCGGCGGGACTGATGTGCGGATGCCGTTGGAGAGCATGGCCGGCTTGTAGGAAGAGGACGCCGTCTGGCCCTTGACGACCGGTTCCGTCTCGACGATTTCGAGCGTGACGTGGCGCGGCAGTTCGAGCGCCAGCGGAATGCCTTCGTGGATCGACAGGATGCAGGTCATGCCTTCCTGGAGATAAGCCTTCTGGTCGCCCATGGTTTCCTGGCTGACGACCACCTGGTCGTAGGTCGCCGGGTTCATGAAGTGGAAGCCTTCGCCATCTTCATAGAGGTACTGGAAGTTGACGTCTTCGACGAAGGCGCGTTCGACCTGTTCGGTGGTGCGCCAGCGCTCGGAGACCTTCACGCCGTCGACGATGCGGCGCATGTCGACCTGAGTGACCGGCGTGCCCTTGCCCGGATGAAAGTTCTGGGCGGTGAGAACGACGTAGAGCTTGCCGTCCACGTCGAGAACGTTGCCCTTGCGGACCGAAGAGGCGATGACCTTGACCATAAGACTTCCTTGTAACTCGGCTTTCGGCGTCGTAGAGGACTGTCGAGACGCCCCAAGACGCAAATGTTTTTCTTTGGGGGCGCAACTAACCTAAAATCCGGGAAATAGCCACCCCCATACCCGCTTCTCCGGCGAAGAAAGCTTGGAATGAACTTTTCGGCCAAAGTGTCCCCCTGGTGGACCCCGTCCGTGCACGCCGATCGCCGCCCGTTCCTGATCGGGCGCAATGCGATTCAGGCGGCATTGCGCGGGTTTTTCGCGCGCGAGGATTTCATCGAGGTCGATACGGCGGTGCTGCAGGTTTCGCCCGGCAACGAAGCGCATCTGCATGCCTTCGCGACGCAGGCGATAACGACGGACGGTCAGACGGCGCCGTTCTACCTGCACACCTCGCCGGAATTCGCCTGCAAGAAGCTGCTTGCGGCCGGCGAGCAGCGCATCTCCTGTTTTGCCCATGTCTACCGCAACCGCGAACGCGGGCCGTTGCACCATCCCGAATTCACCATGCTCGAATGGTATCGGGCCGGCGAAAGCTACGAGAGCCTGATGATGGATTGCGTGCGGATCCTGGCGCTGGCGGCAGAAACGATAAAGACGCCGGTGTTCGCCTATCGCGGCGCCGAGAGCGATCCCTTCGCGGGACCGGAGCGGATCAGTGTCGCCGAAGCCTTCGAGCGTCATGCCGGCATCGATCTTCTCGCTTCCGTCGCTGCTGACGGATCGACCGATCGCGATCATCTGGCGGCCGAGCTAAAGCGCGTCGGCATGCGTGTCGCCGAAGACGACGGCTGGGCCGATCTGTTCAGCCGGGTGCTGGTCGAAAAGATCGAGCCGCATCTCGGTTTCGGCCGCATCACCATTCTCGACGAATATCCTGTCTCTGAGGCCGCACTTGCGCGTCCCTCGGCGCGCGACCCCCGGGTTGCCGAGCGTTTCGAGCTCTATGCCTGCGGCGTCGAGCTTGCCAACGGTTTCGGCGAGCTCACCAACGCAGGCGAACAGCGGCGGCGCTTCGAGATCGAGATGGCCGAGAAGGCGCGTATCTACGGCGAGATCTATCCGATCGACGAGGATTTCCTTTCGGCACTGTCGCTGATGCCCGAGGCAAGCGGCATCGCGCTCGGCTTCGACCGGCTGGTGATGCTGGCGACGGGAGCGTCGCGCATCGATCAGGTGCTGTGGGCGCCGGTCGCGGAGTACGGAAGATGAATGCCGTCAAACCGGTCAAAAACGTCGACGATCTGGTGAAGGCCGGGCTTGCCGCGCCTGCCGACCGCGCAGCGCTCGAGGCGGTGGCCGCCCGTTACGCAATTGCCCTGACGCCTGCCATCACCACACTGATCGATCGCAACCATCCCAACGACCCGATCGCCCGGCAATTCGTGCCTGACACCGCCGAACTCGTCGTCGCGCCGGAAGAACGTGCCGATCCGATCGGCGATCACGCTCACAGCCCGGTCGAAGGCATCGTGCACCGTTATCCCGACCGGGTGCTGCTGAAAGCCGTGCATGTCTGCCCGGTCTATTGCCGCTTCTGCTTCCGCCGCGAAATGGTCGGGCCGCAGGGCCTCGGCACGCTCGATGCGGCGGCGATGGAGGCAGCCTTCGATTACATCAGGAGCCATCAGGAGATCTGGGAGGTCATCCTGACCGGCGGCGACCCGCTGGTGCTTTCGCCGCGCCGGCTCCGCGAGATCATGGAGGCGCTCGCTGATATCTCGCATGTGAAGATCGTGCGTTTCCACACGCGCGTTCCCGTCGTCGATCCGGAGAAAATCGACGCGGCGCTCATCGCCGCGCTGAAAGCGAGTGGCAAGACAGTCTATGTGGCGCTGCACGCCAACCATGTCACAGAATTGACGGCGGAAGCGCGTGCGGCATGCGCGCGCCTTATCGATGCCGGAATCGCCATGGTCAGCCAATCGGTGCTGCTCAAGGGTGTCAACGACGATCCCGCAATTCTTGCCGAACTGATGAAGGCTTTCGTCGAGACCCGTGTCAAACCTTATTACCTGCATCATCCCGATCTCGCGCCGGGCACTAGCCATTTCAGGCTGACGATCGAGGAGGGGCAGAGGATCGTGGCGGCGCTGCGCGGACGGATTTCCGGTCTTTGCCAGCCGACCTACATCCTCGATATTCCGGGCGGTCACGGCAAGGCCGTCGTCAGCGGAAGCAGCATCCGGCCGACGGGCGACGGCTGTTATTCCGTTTCGGATTACCGCGACGGCGAGCATTGCTATCCGCCCAGTGACGAGGCTTAGCGGCTTTCCGTATCATTTCTGTACTCGCGGCGCCGGAAGCTGTGTCGAGCATTATCGCCGAATTGATCTTAGCCAGTTGATATAAAATAAATATTCGCGCCCCTCCGGAAGGATCGCTAAAATCCTAACTATGAGGAACAATCATCTTTAACCCAACAAATTAGCGGAATGTTCTATTTTCCGCACTAAAAGAACGCTCATGACAAGGCGATGAACGCCGGTTCGGGATCATGAGAATCTTGGAGTGATGGGATGAATAAGACAATCCGCGACCTCGTAGCCAAATTCGGCAAACTTCCTACGTCGGTCGACCAGATCGCCGACGACGCCGATCTTTATGCGGCAGGTCTGACGTCCTTTGCCTCGGTGCAGCTCATGCTCGGCATCGAAGAGGCCTTCGACATCGAATTTCCCGACAATCTGCTGAACCGCAAATCCTTCGCGAGCATCTCGGCCATCGCCAAGACGGTCGATATCATCCAGGATGGTCGGAAGGTCGCCTAATGAACTTCTCCGTCAAGATCATAGAGGACGGTCTTGTCGCAAGGGTCGCCCGTGTCGCCGAAGTTGCGGCGAGACATGCGGATGCCGTCGACGTCGAAGGCCGCTTTCCCCAGGAAGCCGTGGATGCGATGAAGGCCGAAAGGCTGCTCGGCATCCAGGTGCCGCGCCGTCTCGGCGGTGAATCGGCCTCGATCACCGAAATCGCCGAATTGTGCTCGATGCTGGGCCAGGCCTGTGCCGCAAGCGCCATGGTCTTCGCCATGCACCATATCAAGCTGTCTAGCCTCGTCGAGCACGGCGCCGAAAACGAGTGGCATTGCGGCTTCATGCGCCGCATCGCAGCCGAACAGTTGCTGATCGCATCGGCCACCACCGAGGGTGGCATCGGCGGCAACCTTCGCAACAGCATTTGTGCGATCGAGGTCGACGGCGATACCTGCCGCCTCGAAAAGGATGCGACCGTCATTTCCTACGGCTCGCATGCCGACGCCATCCTCATCACTTCGCGCAGCCATCCGCAGGCAGCCTCTTCCGATCAGGTGCTGACGGCCTTCCTCAAGGACCAGTATACGCTCGAAAAAACGCATGCCTGGAACACGCTCGGCATGCGCGGCACCTGTTCCGACGGTTTCCTCTTCAAAGGCGAAGCGCCGGCTCGGCAAATTCTGCCGAAGCCTTTCGCCGAGATCGCCGCGCAATCCATGCTCGCTTCCTCGCATCTGCTCTGGAGCGGCGTCTGGTACGGCATCGCGGTCGACGCGGTCGCCCGCGCACAGACATTCGTCCGCGCCGCTGCCCGCAAGGCCCCCGATGCCCAGCCGCCGGGCGCGCTGCGCCTCGCCGAGGTCTCGAACCTGCTACAGATGGTGAAATCCAATGTGGTGGCCGGGCTCAAGGCCTATGAAGACGCCAAATCAGATCCGGACCGGCTGTCGTCGATGGGTTTTGCCGTGGCGATGAACAATGTCAAGATCGCTTCTTCCGAGACGATCCTGGAGATCGTCAACCACGCCATGCTGATCTGTGGCATCATGGGCTACAAGAACGGCACGCCCTTCAGCCTCGGACGCCATCTGCGCGACGCCCATTCCGCACAGCTCATGATCTCGAACGACCGCATCCTCGGCAACACGTCGAGCATGCTTCTCGTCCATAAGCAGGACACTAGCCTACTGGGGTAAAGCCATGGATATGCAGACCTCGTTTCTCGACCGGCTCTTCGAGTCCGGTCTGCTGATCGATACCGGCGTTGACGGTCTCTATGGCCGCAGCGGCCAGTTCGAAGATGTGATCACCGCCTTCGAACGGCTGATCGACAGGTTCGGCGGTGCCGACGGCGCCGAGGCGATGCGTTTCCCGCCCGGCATGAACCGTGCGCTCTTCGAAAAGAGCGGTTACATGAAGAGCTTTCCGCAGCTTGCCGGCACGGTGCACAGCTTCTGCGGCAGCGAGCTCGATCATATGAGCCTGCTTGAATGCATGGAGGTCGGCGAGGACTGGACCAAGGATCAGCAAGCGACCGATATCGTGCTGACGCCAGCCGCCTGCTACCCGCTTTATCCAACGGTCGCCAAGCGCGGCAACCTGCCGAAGACGGGCGGCCTGTTCGATCTGCAGTCCTACTGCTTCCGCCATGAACCGTCGAAGGATCCGGCCCGCCAGCAGCTGTTCCGCATGCGCGAATATGTCTGCATGGGAACGGAGCAGCACGTCACCGATTTCCGCCAGCGCTGGATGGACCGCGGCGTCGAGATGATGAAGCAGGTCGGCCTCGACGTGACCATCGACGTTGCCAACGATCCGTTCTTCGGCCGCGCCGGCAAGATGATGGTCAACAATCAGCGTGACCAGAACCTGAAATTCGAGCTGCTGATCCCGATTACCTCAGTGGCCAAGCCGACCGCCTGCATGAGCTTCAATTACCATCAGGACTCCTTCGGTCTGAAGTGGGGCCTCAACCTCGAAGACGGCAGCGTCGCGCATACCGCCTGCGTCGGCTTTGGCCTGGAGCGTATCGCGCTCGCCCTCTTCCACCACCATGGCCTCGACGTAAAGGAATGGCCGGTCAGCGTACGGAAAACGTTGTGGGGCTGATGACGGCGATGACATCGGTCTTCCCGGGAATCAGCCCGGAAACCTACCGGCAGCACGCGCTGCATTCCGGCGAACGTGCATGGCCGGAAACCAACTGCTATGTCGATCTCTGGATTGAAGTGCTGGCGACATCGGGCGTCGCCCCCGAGGCGATGCTGGGTTTTACCCTGGCGCAGGATTTCGAGGGCGACCAGTTCACCTTCTTCAAAGTGCCGCTCGAAGATCTCGAAGCGCTCTACGGCATCCGCGCGACCGAGCTTGCGATCTACGACCGCGTCGAACGGCATGTCGAAGTGCAGACCGCGCGCGGTCGTCTCTGCCTGATCGAGATGGATTCCTTCTATATGCCGGATACGCGCGGCACCGCCTACCGGCAGGAGCACGGCAAGACGACGGTTGCGATCAACCGGCTTGATGTTGCGGCAAAGCGCGTCGAATATTTTCACAATGCAGGCTATTTCCAGCTCGGGGGCGAGGATTTCGACGGGCTGTTCCAGCTGCAGCTGACGGAAAGCGATCCGCCGTTTCTGCCCTATACGGAATTTGCGCGGCTTCCGGAAAAGCCCGCCGACGAAGCGCATCTTCGCGCGACCGCGCGGCGGCTTGCCGGTTTTCACTTCGCCAGGCGCCCCCGCCAAAACCCGATCCGCGCCTTCGCCCGCGTCTTCCCGCAACAGGTGGAAGCGGTGGCGGAGCGGCCGTTCGGTTTCTTCCACAAATATGCCTTCAACACGCTCCGTCAGGCGGGCGCCAATTTCGAGCTGGCGGCTGATTATCTGACCTGGCTGTCCTCAACCGAATTCGCGGCGGCCGCCGAGGATGCCCGGCGCATTTCCGACGCGGCGAAATCCGTGCAGTTCCAGCTTGCCCGCGCTGTCGCCCGCAGGAAGTTCGAGCCGCTGCAGGCAGCCCTTGATCCGGCCGCCGATGCATGGGATTCCATGATGGCATCGCTTGCGGAGCGAATCTGAGGCCGGAGATCAGACAATGCGGGGGCGTTTGGCAAGCATCGGAGCCCGGGAAAGCATGCTTTCCGAAGGCTGGAACCTGATCCTGACGGAGCCGGGCGCCTGCGCCGTACCGCACGATATTCCTCTTTCCGCGCAATTTATTCCTGCACCCGTTCCCGGCACCGTTGCGGCAGCGCTTGAAAAAGCCGGGCTCTTCGACCGGGAAAATCCCGAACCGCTGAATATGAAGGACGCTTGGTACCTGTGCCGGCTTTTTGATGCCGAGCCCGGCGAAGCCATCCTGCGTTTCGGCGGGCTGGCCACGATTTGCAATGTCTTCCTCAACGGTCAGGAAATCCTCTTTTCCGAAAGCATGTTTACGGCGCATGAGCTCCCGGTGACGCTTTCGGGCGGCGACGAGCTGGCGCTCTGCTTCCGGGCGCTTGGCCCCCGGCTGTCCGAACCCGGCCCGCGGGCGCGCTGGCGGCCGCAGATGATCACGCCGGCGGGCCTGAAGAATTTCCGCACGACACTGCTCGGCCATATGCCGGGCTGGTGCCCGGATATCCATGCGGTCGGGCCGTGGCGGCCGATTTCACTGGTGCAACGCGATACCATATCGATCGATAATGTCTCCATCCGCGCGGTCCTGGAAGAGAGCGGCGTCGGCCGGCTGAGCGTCTCCTTGCATAACAATGCCGAGGGCCCAGCAATGCTGCTGCGCTGCGGCGGCATGGAACAGCCCTTCGAGAAGATCGGCGAAAATCATTACTCGGCTATCCTCAAGCTGTCCGACATCGAGCCCTGGTGGCCGCATACACACGGCACTCCGCGCCTCTATGATCTGACGCTGGTTTCCGACGGCGAAGAATGTTCGCTCGGTAGCACCGGCTTCCGGCGCATCGACGTCGACCGCGGTGCAGATGGCGAAGACTTCGCACTCCTTATCAACGGCGAACGAGTCTTCTGCCGCGGCGCGGTCTGGACGACCGCCGATATTGCGCGGCTGCCGGGCGGGCGGGCGGATTATGAGCCGTTCCTGCAGCTTGCCTGCCAAGCCGGCATGAACATGATCCGCATCGGCGGCACCATGGTTTACGAGACACCCGATTTCTTTGCGCTCTGCGACGAACTCGGCCTGCTCGTGTGGCAGGATTTCATGTTCGCCAATTTCGACTATCCGCGCAACGACAAGGCCTTTCTCGGCCATGTGCATGCCGAGATCGAGGAATTCCTGTACGGCGTCCAGGCGTCGCCTTCCCTTGCCGTTCTCTGCGGCGGCAGCGAGATCCATCAGCAGGCGGCAATGCTCGGCCTGCCTATGGAATTCTGGAGTGGACCGGTGACCGACGAAATCATCCCGGCGATCGCCGCTCGCATGCGTCCCGACGTGCCCTATGTGCCGAATTCGCCCTACGGCGGGGCGATGCCCTTTTCGCCCAATGCCGGCATTGCGCATTATTACGGCGTCGGCGCCTATATGCGGCCGATTGCCGATGCCCGCCGCGCCGATGTGCGCTTTGCCTCCGAAAGCCTCGCGTTTGCGCATGTGCCGCAGCAAAGGACGCTGCAGCGCCATCTCGACGTGCCCGCCGTCCATAGCCCGCAGTGGAAGGCGCGGGTGCCCCGCGACCGCAGCGCATCGTGGGATTTCGAGGATGTTCGCGACTTTTATCTCGAGCTTCTCTACGATTTCGACCCGGCCCGGCTGCGCCGCGAAGATCAGGAACGCTATCTCGACTTTTCCCGTGCCGTGACCGGCGAGGTGATCGAAGAGACCTTCGCCGAATGGCGGCGCAAGGGCTCCGGCTGCAACGGAGGGCTGGTCTGGACGCTGCAGGACCTGCTGCCCGGCCCCGGCTGGGGCGTGATCGATTCCACCGGCGAGCCGAAACCTGTCTGGTATGCGATGCGACGTGCCTTCCGGCCGGTTCAGGCGGTCTTCACCGATGAGGGAACCAACGGTCTCGACGTGCATGTCGTCAACGAGACGGACACCGACCTCGATCTGGAACTCGAGGTCGTCTGCCTGCGTGATGGAAAACAGCAGGTCGTCAGCGGCAACATGGCTTTCAAGCTGGCGGCAAGAAGCGCGGAACGCCTTGCCTCGACCGCGCTGTTCGGCGCCTTCTTCGATACGACCTATGCCTTCCGTTTCGGCCCGCCGGCGCATGATGCAAGTGTGGCGCGCCTGCGATCCCTCGCCGATGGCGCCGTTCTCGCCGAGAGCTTCCATTTCCCCTGCGGACGCGGAAAAGCACTGCACGACGCCAGCATCGAGGCGTCACTCGGCAGAGACGGCGACAGCTGGGTCATCGATCTCAGGACCGACCGGCTGGCGCAATCGGTGCATATCGACGTCGAAGGCTACAGGGCCGACGACGACTGGTTCCACCTTGCTCCCGGCCGGGTGCGGCGCGTGAAGCTCTCCGCGCTGTCCGGCACTGAGAGCGATGTTCCGCCGACGGGCGAAATCAGAAGTCTAGGCAGTTCGCGCCGCATCGGGCTCACGGGCTGAGGCTCGCAGGGAACGATGCAAGCTCACCGAAAGATCGTAATTTGAGAACGGTATACCGCTATCTACGCGCCCATATCCTGCAGCAGTTGATCCCGCGGTCGCGCCTCGCCTTCAACCCGCGCAAGCCGGTCGAAATCGTCGGCTATCTCTCGATGCCCGTTGGTGTCGGTGAATCGGCAAGGCTCTGTGCCGGGGCACTTTCCCAAGTGGGACGGGCGATTTCCCTCTCAGACGTCAGCACGCACCCGGACGAAAAATCCTTTGCCGGCTGGGCGTCGTCGCACCTTTCGACCGAACCGCCGGGAAGCCGTATCTGGCATCTCAATCCGCCGATGCTGCCGCGCGCCATCCTGAAGATGGGGGTCACCAAATTCACCCGTGCCTTCAACATCGGTTATTTCGCCTGGGAGCTTGAAGTCGTGCCGGCGGAGTGGCGCAACGGGTTGCGTTACATGAATGCCGTCTTCGTGCCCTCGGAATTCACCAGGCGGACGATTGCGCCGCTGACGGCGGCGCCCGTCATCGTGGTTCCGCATCCCGTAACCGAGAAGCCGGCGGCAGAGGGCATGCGGGAGAAATTCGGCATCGACAAGGACGCCTTTCTCGTCAGCTTCATCTTCAGCGCCGGTTCCTCGATCAACCGGAAGAACCCGCAAGCCGTCATCGAAGCCTTCAGGCTATTCAGCGCTGAATGCCCGAGCGCCTTCCTGTTGATGAAGGCCAGCGGCAACATCGACAAGGATGAGAGCTTGCGCGAACTGATCGCTTCGGTCGCCGGCGATCCCCGCATCAGGATCATCACCGACAAGCTCTCGAACGCCGAGATCAACGGCCTTATCCGCTCTTCCAATGCCTATCTGTCGCTGCATCGCTCGGAAGGTTTCGGGCTGACGGTAGCCGAGGCGATCATGCATTGCACCCCGGTCATTTCAACCGCTTGGTCGGGCACGGAAGATTTCTGCGATCCTGAGAACAGCTGGCTGGTCGCCTCTCCCCTCATTCCCGTCGTCGATTCTCATCCAGAATTTGCGGGGCTGCCGGGCGCGGTCTGGGCGGACCCCTCTCCTGAAATCGCGGCCACGCATCTCGGCGATATCTTCCGTGCGCCCGAGCGAGCACGAGAGAAGGCCGGGAAGGCACGGGAGTTCCTGCTGCGCTACCTCGCAGAGAACAGTTATGAGAAGGCGCTCCAGAAGCTGGCGGCGATGCAGGCCAGCTAAGGTGAGGTCGCCACTCCGCTCTATTTTAACATTTTCGCATTAGTGATGACGGGCATGCGGCTGCAAAGCATGTTGCGCAAAAGTGTGCAGCGGTTTTGCGATAACGACATGCGTAAAAACAAAAACCTAAAGCGCGAGGAGCGAATCTGAAAGATCGCGACGCGCTTTAGGCTGATCCTGCGGATGGACAGATGTCGAAGGGTATTATCGCAAATTCGGTGATGAACGCGGCGGCAGGCATGCTGCTGCTGCTGACGGGCTTCGTCTCCTCGATCATCACCGCGCGTCTGCTTGGACCGGAGGCCAACGGCATCGTCGCCTTCTCGCTGTGGCTGGTGATGACGGGCGCCTCCATCGCCGAGCTCGGCTCCAGCATCACGCTGCTGAAGACCCTGCCGCAGCTTTCGGCGGAGGGCTATGACGCGGAACGCCGGAGAGGCTTTGCCGCCATCCTCGTCAGCTTCATGATGTTTTCGACGGTGCTGCTGCTGGCGCTCTACGCCCTGTTCTTCCTGACGTCCGAGGAGATGCACTGGGCGAAAACCGCGCCTTCCGTCGCGCTCGTCACTGGCGTGCTGTTCTTCGTCCAGGCGATCGGATCTTTCGTCAAATTCTACCTGATCGGCGAAAAGAGGCTGGGCAGCTTCTTCAAACTGACCGTCGCCGTCTCTACCCTACAGCTCGCCGGCGTCGCCGTCGGCGCCGTCCTCTACGGGGTCGAAGGCGTTCTCGTCGGTTATGCGCTCGGCCAGCTCGTGCTGTTTTTCGCCACAATGCCGATCCTTCTTGCACGGCGCGACTGGTGCGGGGTTTCACTCAAGTACCTCGCCTCCTCCTCCATCATCCTGTCGATCCAGTTCATCATCGATTCCATTTTCCTCAACCGGCTCGAACTGCTCTTCCTGCAGCAGTTCTGGTCTGTGGAGATGGTCGGCTATTATGCCGTCGGCCTGTCGATCGCCAACATCGCGCTGCAACTGCCGATCCAGATGACCGGCAGCCTGCTGCCCTATTATTCCGAACGGCGGCACAGCAGCGACGATTCGACCTTGCCGGTCGAGGTCTTCGCCGCCGTCACCCGCAGCATGGCCTATATCGTGCTGCCGATGAGCCTCGGGCTGGCCGCGATCTCCAGCGAACTGGTGCTCGTCGTGTTCGGGGAAGCCTTCCGCCGCAGCGGCACGGTGGTCGCGCTGCTCGCGCTCGTCGCTCCCGCCTACACCTTTATGCAGATCCTCAGCCTCTATCTGCTGTCGATGGACAAGGCCCGCTCCCGCCTGAACATCAGTGTGATAGGTGGCCTCCTCATGGTAGCGGGTTGTTTACTGATCGTACCTAGGCTTGCCGCCGAGGGGGCCGCAATCGTGCGCATTCTCGTGTTCGTTGCGATGTCGGTGATGATGATCAGACAGACAGGATTCGGGTCCCAGCTTTCGGGCCTCTACGCAAGCCTGACGAAGGTGACGCTCGCCTCCGTCTTGTGCGCCTGCGCGGCGATTTCAGTGCTGGAATTCGTCCATGGCCCGATCGGTCTTATCTTCGCGATCATCGCCGGCACGCTCGCACATTTCGCCGCACTCCGCGTGCTGCGCGCGGTGCCCGTCGAGGATGTCGAGGTCATGCGCTCCATTGTCGAAAAGATGCCGTCGGCGCTGCGGCGGCCGGTCGGCCGCGTGATCGACTTCATTGCGCCAGGGCGCCCCGGCGATCCCGACCGCGCCAAGGTCGCGCCCGGCGAACTTTCGCTCGAACCGGCCGAAGGTGCCGGCCGCAGCGCCGCCCTGCCCGTGGTCTTCGACGGCACGATCGGGCTGTTCATGCCTGAAAGTCCTGAAGCCGGGAAACGCTCGGCCGCGGTGCTCTTCGTCAGCCCATGGGGCTTCGAGGAAATGTGCAGCCGCAAGTTCTTCCGCGTCGCGGCCGAACATTTCTCCGATATCGGCGTACCCAGCCTGCGCTTCGATTACCTTGGCACCGGCGATGCGCTCGATTTCGGTGCGCTGCCGGCAAGGCTGGAAACCTGGGAAAACTCGATCCGCGCGGCGGCCGCCAAGCTGAAATCGCTGACCGGCTGCGACCGCATCATCCTGATCGGCCAAGGTCTTGGCGCAACCCTTGCCCAGCGCATCGGCTCCTCGATCGAGGGCGTCGACAGCCTCGTCATGCTGGCACCGGTGCTGAGCGGCCGCGCCTATATGCGTGAACTCAACATGTGGTCGAAGATCATCGACGCCGATCTCGGCCTCGGCCAGCAGCACGTGCAGGCTGCAAAGGTGCAGATCGCCGGGCTTGTCATGCCGGAACAGATCGCCGCCGAGCTCGGCAAGCTCAACATTGCCGCGCCGCAGGGGCTGGCAGCGTCCCGCTACCTGATCCTCGAACGTCCGGTCAGGGCCGAAGATACCGGCTTTGCCGATGCGCTGCAGGCGCTTGGCGCCATTGTCGAGCAGAAAGTGTTCGACGGCTATGACGAGCTCGTCACCAATCCGCTCTTCGCCAAAACACCCATTGATGTCGTCGAGTTTCTGACGGATTGGCTGAAGACGGCGACGGCGGAGACATCCGCCGCTCATTCGCCGGCAGCGATCGAAACCACGCCGCTTGCCGGCGAAGGCTTCTTGGAAACGCCGGTGCGTTTCGGAAGTCACGATCATCTGGTCGGTGTCGTCAGCCGGCCGCTCGGCGAGATCAAGGGCAATGCCGTGCTCTTCCTGTCGACCGCCTATGACCGGCATGCCGGCTGGGGGCGGACGACGGTAGACATGGCGCGCGAACTCGCCCGCCACGGTGTCGTGTCGCTGCGCTTCGATTCCGCCAATGTCGGCGACAGCCCGCCGCGGCCGGATGCGCCGGAGCAGGTGCTTTATTCGATGACGCAGACCGACGATGCGATCGCCGCGCTCGATCTGCTCGAAAGCGTCGTTGCCGGCCCCGTCATGGTCGCTGGCCGCTGCAGCGGCGGCTATGTCGCCTTCCGCGCCGGCGTCGCCGACGAGCGGCTGAAGGCGGTCGTCTCGATCAATCCCTTCGTCTATTACTGGGATCCGAAGGTGCCGGTGCGCCGCGAGCATGTCGTCTCCGTTCCCCGCAGCCTCGACGATTACGGTCAGCGCCTGGCGCGGCTCGACACGCTGAAGCGGCTGCTGCGCGGTCAGGTGGACGTGGTGTCGGCGCTGCGCAATATCGTCATCGCCGGCGGCCGGCGACTGTCGCCCTTCGTCGCGCCGCTGCTCGAACTGCTTCCCGACCGGCGCCATATCGCCCGCGAGGTCCGACAGTCCTTCGCGCTGTTCGGCAGGCGCAAGGTGCCGCTGACGCTGATCTACAGCGAAGGCGACGTCGGTCTCGATCATGTCTATTTCCATTTCGGCCCGCGCGGCGCCAGGCTCTCCCGCTACCCGAACGTGCGGCTGCTCATGCTGCCGGATGCGGACCACAATCTGACGCCGCCGCAATCGCGCAAATTCGTCCTCGACGAGATCATTCGCCTGGCGAGAGCGTAAGCGGGTGTTCGATTAGGCAGGATCAGAGGCTTTCCGCAGTGGCGATATCAAGCGATCTGTAGAGATCGATGTAACGCCCGGCGACGATATCCCAGGAATAGCCGCGCGCAGCGTCAAGGAGCTCCGAGCGAAGGGCGTGCGGTCGGCACGCAAGGTCGGCATAAGCCGATTCCATGGCCGTCGCGGCAGTTTCCGGACTGGTGAAATCGGCAAGCCTGATGACGGCATGTCGGTCGGCGAGTGTTTGAAAGGCATCGTTGGCGTTCAGCACCGGCAGCAGGCCGGCGCTCATCGCCTCCAGCGCGACCAGGCCGAAACCTTCATATTCCGAGGCGGAGGCGAAGAGCGAGGCTGCGGTGATGATGCGGCGGATAGTATCATTGTCTGGCGACACATGCAGGGTGACGCGGCCGGTCAGGTCCCGGCTTTCGATCTTGCCTTCGATATCCACCCGATTCCGGTCGGATTCGGCCCCGACAATATCGAGATGCCATTCCGAATCGCGGCTCTTCAGAACGGCCATCGCGTCGAGCAGGTGGTCCAGCCGCTTGTTCACCGAAAATCGACCGATGGTGACGACGCGGCGCCTTGACAGGCGTGAGGCGGTGTCGGCGAACTTGCCGATATCGGCGCCATTCTCGATCAGCACGCTGTCCGGCACGATCTCGGAAAACTGCTTGAGATCGGAGGCGCTGCAGCAGACCACGCGGCGATAGGCCCTCGCCGAGGCGCGGGTCAGCGTGCGGAACCATATCTTCTTGATCGCCGCGTATTTCCGGGTGTGGAAGAAACCGCCATGGGTGGTGACGATCATCGGCTTGCCGTGCAGCAGCCGGCCCCAGGCGAGCGCATCGAAGAAGAAGTCGATGGCATGGACGTGCACGAGATCGGCGTCGCCGAGATGACGAAAAACCTGCGGCGCCAACGGATAGCGACTGCTGCCGGACCACGGGATGCGCACCACCTCGATGCCGTCGATATTCTCGCAAGCCGGCAGCTTATCTTCAGGCGCGGTGAACAGCGAGTTCAGCGTAACGACGCGGACACGATAGCCACGCCGGAGGGTCTGGCGGCTGAGATTGGCGACGACGTCTTCCAGGCCGCCGCGATTGGGCAGGAACTGGCGCACGACATGGACGATCAGCGGAACCGTTTGCGGCTGCGGATTCTCGCGCCCACTATCTGCCTCGACGATCGCCATTTTCCACCTATCGCTGCGCGTGCCAAACTCGTGTTGGCGCGGATTTATAGCAACGACCAGATATCTCAGGCGTTAAGGCGTGGGTTCAGCAACGTCCTGCGGAAGCGATTCTTCGCAACAGGGTTAATCGTGTCTGACGGGAGTTCAGAAGGCTTTGAAGGTGAGCGTCGTCAGCGACCGGACGATGCCTGGAATATTGGCGATATTGTCGTTGATGAACTTGCCGATATCCTGGCCTTCCTCGATATAGACCTTCAACAGCAGGTCGTAATCGCCGCTTGTGGAATAGAGCTCCGAGACCAGCTCGGTCTGGTAGATGGCGTCGGCGACCTCATAGGTCTTGCCGGGGGCGCATTGGAGCTGGACGAAGATCGGCTTCATGGAAATTTCCTGCAACGTTGTTTGACCCGCATAATGGTCGAAAGCGCCATGCGGATGCAAGCCGTTCCTCACGTGGTCGCTCCGGCCGTCGCTTCCGCGACGATCCAGTCGCGAAAGGCGGCGAGCGGGGCATAATCGGCGCGCTCGCTGGGACAGGCAAGATAATAGCGCTCCCGGCTCTCCATCTCCCGGTCGACGGCGGCAACGAGATCGCCGCGCCTGAGTTCTTCCTGCATCAGGAATGTCGGCAACAGGGCGACACCGAGACCGGCGATCGCCGCTTGCGCTGCGGTGGCGAACTGATCGAAGAGCATGCCGTGAACGCTTTCGAAGGAAACGCCATTGCCGGCGAACCATTGTTCCCAGGCATCGGGGCGCGTCGTCAGATGCAGAAGCGGAACGGCAAGCAGATCCTCTGGGCGCGAAATCCTGTGCTGCTTCAGGAAATCGGGACTGCAGGCCGGCACCGTGCGTTCCGACATCAGCAAGGTCAGTTCCGCGCCGGGCCAGTGCGCGTGGCCGAAATGGATCGCGGCGTCGATCGAATCGAGCCGGAAGTCGAAGGGCGAAAGCCGGGTCGCCAGATTGATGGTCACACCGGGATTGGTGCTAAGAAAGCGGCCCAGGCGTGGCGCCAGCCAGCGCGTGCCGAAGGTCGGCAGGATGGCGAGATTGAGCGTGCCGCCATGCGGATTGGCGCGCAGGTTCAAGGAAGCGCTCGAGATGCGCCGCAGCGCCTCGCGAATCTCGCGGGCATAGCCGTCGCCGGCGAGCGTCAGCCGCATGGTCTGGCGTTCGCGCAGGAAGAGCTCGACGCCAAGCTGCTCCTCCAGTGCGCTGACCTGGCGGCTGACGGCGCTCTGCGTCAGATCGAGTTCGCGCGCCGCCGCCGTCACGCTGCCGGTGCGGGCGACCGCCTCGAAGGCGGCGAGATGTGAAATCGACGGCAGAAAACGTCTTGAAGCGAGCATGATCATTCCGTTTCAGAATGAGCTATTTCCGAAATGTCGATATTTTCGGGTTTCCCGTGATTGTAAAGAGTTTCATCCTGCAAAAACGGAATGAGCCGGAGTTTTTCCAAAATGCCGCACGCCTTCGTTTCCACAGACCATATCCGATCGCTTTTCACCGAGGCGATGTCGCAGATGTATCGGACGGAGGTGCCGCAATACGGCACGCTGATCGAACTGGTGGCGGATGTGAATGCCGGCTGCCTCGAAAAGGATCCCGCTCTGCGCGAACGCCTCGCCAACGCCGGCGAACTGGAGCGCATCGATATCGAGCGCCACGGCGCCATCCGCCTCGGAACGGCGGAAGAGCTTTTCACCATCCGCCGGCTGTTTGCCGTCATGGGCATGCAGGCGGTCGGTTATTACGATCTTTCGGTTGCCGGCGTGCCGGTTCATTCCACCTGCTTCCGGCCGATCGACGAGGCGGCGCTGAACATCAATCCGTTCCGCGTCTTCACCTCGCTGCTGCGCCTGGAACTGATCGAGGATGAAAGCCTGCGCGGGGAAGCCGAAGCCATTCTGGCAGCGCGACGCATCTATACGCCGCGCGCCATCGCGCTGATCGAGCGTCATGAGCAGAATGGCGGTCTCACGGAAGCGGAAGCGAGCGAATTCGTTGCCGAGGCGGTCGAAACCTTTCGCTGGCACGGCGAAGCCACCGTCAACGCCGAAATCTACAAGCGCCTGCACGATGCCCATCGGCTGATCGCCGACGTCGTCAGCTTCAAGGGCCCGCACATCAACCACTTGACGCCGCGCACGCTCGATATCGATGCGGTGCAGGCCCGCATGCCGGAACGCGGCATTACCCCGAAAGCCGTCATCGAAGGGCCGCCGCGCCGGCAGTGCGACATCCTGCTGCGGCAGACGAGCTTCAAGGCGCTGGAGGAGGCGATCGTCTTCTCAGGTGACGAAGGTGCGGTCCAAGGCACGCACACCGCCCGCTTCGGCGAGATCGAGCAGCGCGGCGTGGCGTTGACGGCCAAGGGCCGGTCGCTCTACGACCGGCTGCTTGCCTCGGTTCGCGGCGAAGTGCAGGTCGGCGCCGGCGGCGCCAAGGCCGGCGCCTATGACCAGGAACTGGCCGAGCGCTTCAAGGCGCTGCCGGACAGCTGGGATGAGCTGCGCAGGCAGGATCTCGCCTTCTTCCGTTATTCCGCCACGCCGGCGGGCATCGCCGCCGCGGTCGCCGGGACACTGCCGCGCGATGCCGAAGCGCTTGTTGCCAAGGGCTACCTCGCCTTTGCGCCGATCGTCTACGAAGACTTCCTGCCCGTCAGCGCGGCCGGCATTTTCCAGTCGAATCTCGGCACCGACCAGCAGCAGAATTATGCGACGCGCTCGAACCGCGATGCCTTCGAGACCGCACTTGGAGCAACCGTTCAGGACGAACTGGCGCTTTATGCGGAACGGCAGGCCGCATCGCTGGAGGCCGCGATGGAGGCGCTGGGGGTCGCGGGCCTGCAACTGAGGACCGTTGCGTGAAATCGCCGCTTCAACACCTGTTCTTATGCGCTAGAGTAGTCCGGTTTCAATCCGGTCGGACTATGCCATGCTGAATGATCCGCGCTCCCACGGCCTCTGGGAAAAGACCGCCGGCGAACCGCCGGCGACCTCGCCTCTCCAAGGCGCGGTGTCGGCAGACGTCGTCATCGTCGGCGGCGGCTATACCGGCCTGTCCTCCGGCCTGCATCTAGCCGAAGCCGGGTCGAAGGTGGTGCTGCTGGAGGCGAAGGAGATCGGCTTCGGCGGTGCTGGGCGCAATGTTGGCCTGATCAATGCCGGCATGTGGGTGATGCCCAACGACCTGCCCGGCGTGCTCGGCCCCGTCCATGGTGAACGCCTGCTCGAATTGCTCGGCAACGCGCCGAAGCTCGTCATGGAATTGATCGACAAACATGGGATCGCCTGCGAACTCGAGCGTAACGGCACGCTGCACTGCGCCGTCGGCGCCGACGGGCTGAAGGAGATCGAGGAGCGTGCGGCGCAATGGTCTGCCCGCGGCGCGCCCGTCGTGCTGCTCGATGCGGCTGAAACGGCCAAGCGCACCGGCAGCGAGGCCTATGCCTGCTCACTGCTCGATCTGCGCGCCGGAACGCTGCAGCCGCTTGCCTATGCGCGCGGCCTCGCTCATGCCGCCGTCAACGCGGGCGTCGCCATCCATACATCGAGCCCCGTCATCGCAACCGAGCGTCGCGGTAGCCGCTGGACCGTGAAGACGGAAAGCGGCGAAGTCAGCGCGGACTGGATCATCGTCGCGACCGATGCCTACAGCACCGGCCCCTTCGAGCAGGTGCGCAACGAGCAGGTCTATCTGCCCTATTTCAATTTCGCCACCGTGCCGCTCGGCCACAATCTGCGTCAGTCGATCCTGCCGGGGCGGGAAGGCGCATGGGACACCAAGGATATTCTCTCCTCCTTCCGCATGGATCAGGCTGGACGCCTCGTTTTCGGCAGCGTCGGCGCGCTGCGCAATACCGGCCTTGCCGTACATAAGGGCTGGGCCAAACGTGCGCTGAAGCGGCTCTTTCCCATTTTCGGCGATGTCGAATTCGAATGCGAATGGTATGGCCAGATCGGAATGACCGACAATGCGCTGCCGCGCTTCCACAAATTCGCCCCGAACGTCATCGGCTTTTCGGGCTATAATGGCCGCGGCATAGCCCCCGGCACGGTCTTCGGCCGCACGTTGGCCGAGCATATTCTCGGCCGGCTTGCCGAGGCCGATCTGCCGCTGCCGCTGACGTCACCCACCGAGCCGAGCTTCCGTGCGCTCAAGGAACTATGGTACGAAGCCGGCGCTCAGGTCGCCCATTTCGCCGATGCCCGCTTCTGAGAACCGACAAGCGCTTCTGAGAACAATAAGATTGGAAACACGACAATGACCATCGCCGTCCTCGATCTCGCCACCGAAACCGCCAAGCTGCTCGCCGAACTCGGCGTCGATGCCGGCCGCTATCAGGGCGGCACGCTGTCTGTCTCCTCGCCCGTCACCGGCAAGGAAATCGGCAGGCTCAGAGAACATTCCGCTTCCGAAACGAAAGCGGCGATCGAAGAGGCGCACAAGGCGTTCCTCGAATGGCGTTCCGTGCCGGCGCCAAAGCGCGGCGAACTGATCCGCCTGCTCGGCGAGGAGCTGCGCAGCGCCAAGACGGCGCTCGGCCGCCTCGTCTCGATCGAAGTCGGCAAGATCACCTCCGAAGGCCTCGGCGAGGTTCAGGAGATGATCGACATCTGCGATTTCGCCGTCGGCCTGTCGCGCCAGCTCTATGGCCTGACGATCGCCACCGAACGCTCCGAACACCGGATGATGGAAAGCTGGCACCCGCTCGGCGCGATCGGCATCATTTCCGCCTTCAACTTCCCGGTCGCCGTCTGGTCTTGGAATGCGGCGCTGGCGATGGTCTGCGGCAACTCCACCGTCTGGAAGCCTTCGGAAAAGACGCCGTTGACCGCCCTTGCGGTGCAGGCGCTGTTCGAAAAGGCCCTGAAGCGCTTCGTCGCCGAGGGCGGCAAGGCGCCAGCCAATCTGTCGACCCTGATCATCGGCGGCCGCGAAGTCGGCGAGGTGCTGGTCGACCACCCGAAGATCCCGCTCGTTTCCGCCACGGGCTCGACCGCCATGGGCCGCGCCGTCGGCCCGCGCTTGTCGCAGCGTTTTGCCCGCGCCATTCTCGAACTCGGCGGCAACAATGCCGCCATCGTCTGCCCGAGCGCCGATCTGGACCTGACGCTGCGTGGCGTCGCCTTCTCCGCCATGGGCACGGCCGGCCAGCGCTGCACGACACTGCGCCGTCTCTTCGTCCATGAAAGCGTCTACGACCAGCTCGTACCGCGCCTGCAGAAGGCCTATGGCTCGGTCACCATCGGCAATCCGCTGGAGGCCGGAACGCTGGTGGGACCGCTGATCGATGGCCAGGCTTTCGAGAAGATGCAGGCAGCGCTTGGCGAGGCCAAATCGGCCGGCGGCAAGGTGATCGGCGGCGAACGCGTCGACAATGGTTCGGCCGATGCCTTCTACGTTCGCCCCGCGCTCGTCGAAATGCCGGATCAGACCGGCCCGGTCGAGAACGAGACCTTCGCGCCCATTCTCTACGTCATGAAATACAGCGATTTCGACGCGGTGTTGGCGCTGCACAATGCCGTGCCGCAGGGATTGTCGTCGTCGATCTTCACCAACGACATGCGCGAGGCGGAAACCTTCGTCTCGGCGCGCGGATCGGATTGCGGCATCGCCAACGTCAACCTCGGGCCTTCGGGCGCCGAAATCGGCGGCGCATTCGGCGGCGAAAAAGAGACCGGCGGCGGACGCGAGTCCGGCTCCGATGCCTGGAAGGCCTATATGCGCCGCGCCACCAACACGATCAATTACGGCAGCACACTGCCGCTCGCGCAAGGCGTCAAGTTCGACGTCGAATGAGCAAAATCGCTGGAAAGGCGACGCTGGCAGAGCAGCGCCTTTTGGCTGCTGACAAACCACTCAAAAACCGCGACGTCATCCTCGGCCTTGTGCCGAGGATCTGCGACGGCAATTAACATCTGAAAATAGACGATTTTCTGAAAAGAAACTGCGGTGGCTAGATGCTCGGCACAAGGCCGAGCACGACGGAGCAGACTTTGTCAGCAAACGAGGGCGACGCTGGCAGAGCGTCGCCTTTTTGGCACCATCGAGTTTATTCCTGGCGATCTGAATTATCGGGTCAAGATATCGTGATGCTTTTTTCTCGGCGACGAAACTTGAAATAGCCAGTCAAGAAAAATATACGCCTCTTATCCCGTCTGGGTGACATCGCCATGGAGGCCATCATGACTATTGCTTTTAACCGTTTTTCCCATGTGCTGACGCTCGCCGCGTCGCTTCTCTCCGCCACGGTGCTCGCAGGCGGCGCCAATGCCCAGGATGAAGGTCTCGTCGTCTACAATGCGCAGCACGAAAGCCTGGGCCGCGAATGGATCGATGCCTTCACCAAGGAGACCGGCATCAAGGTCACCATGCGCCAGGGCAGCGACATGCAGTTCGCCAACCAGATCATTCAGGAAGGCGACGCATCCCCCGCCGATGTTTTCCTGACCGAGAATTCGCCGGCCATGACGCTGGTCGACGGCGCCGGCCTCTTCGCCCCGGTCGAAAAGGAAACACTGGATCAGGTTCCGGAGCAGTATCGTCCTGCCGACGGCATGTGGACCGGCATTGCCGCCCGCACGACGGTCTTTGCCTATGACAAAACGAAGCTCAGCGAAGACAAGCTGCCGAAGTCGCTTCTCGACCTCGCCGATCCCGCCTGGAAGGGCCGCTGGGGTGCAGCGCCAGCCGGCGCCGACTTCCAGGCGATCGTCGCCGCCCTGCTGCAACTGAAGGGCGAAGACGCCACCAAGGCATGGCTGAAGGGCCTCAAGGACAACGCGACGCCGTACAAGGGTAACAGCGTCGCGATGAAGGCCGTCAATGCTGGTGAAGTCGAAGGCGCGGTCATCTATCACTACTACTGGTTCGGCGATCAGGCGAAGACCGGCGAGAACAGCAAGAATGTCGGCATGCATTACTTCAAGAACCAGGATCCAGGCGCTTTCGTCAGCGTTTCGGGCGGCGGCGTCCTGAAGTCCACGCAGCACATGAAGGAAGCGCAGGCTTTCCTGAAATTCGTCACCAGCAAAGCAGGCCAGGCGGTCCTGAAGAACGGCACGTCCTATGAATATGCCGTCGGCAAGGACGCTCCTTCCAACGACAAGCTCGTTCCGCTTGCCGATCTCAATGCGCCGAAGGTCGAAGCTTCGACGCTGGACAGCAAGAAGGTCGTGGAATTGATGACGGCGGCAGGTCTGATTTAGGCTTTCTACGTATCGTAGCACTTACGCGGGAGAGGCTTCGGGCTTTCTGCCGCAGGCTTGCAGCAGCCAAAACTATTGCTTTTGGCTCAAGAAAACCTTAGGGCATGACGGGATCGGGCAACTGTCTTTCCAAGACGGTTGCCTTCCTTTTTCAGCGTATGAAGGCACCGGCCTTGCTGCAGGACAACAGATTTTTCGTAGCCGGCAATCAGGCGCCGGTCGCGCCGAAGGCTCCGCGAATGCTATTGCCGCGCCGGCGCATGCCGCACGCGCCCGTGATGCTTCTCGCGACCGTCATCGCGATCTTCAGTCTCGTGCCGCTCGGCTTCATCGGCTGGATCACTTACGATGTCGGCTGGGAAACGGTGAAAACGCTCGTCTTCCGGCCACGTGTCGGCGAACTCCTCATCAATACGGTTCTCCTGGAATCGGCCACCATTCCACTGTCGATCGCCCTGGCCGTGACGCTTGCCTGGCTGACCGAACGAACGGATATCCCGTTCGCGAGGCTCTGGGCCTGGCTGGCGATCGCGCCGCTCGCGGTGCCGGCCTTCGTGCACAGCTATGCCTGGGTCAGCCTCATTCCCGGCATGCGCGGCCTGCAGAGCGGCGTCTTCGTTTCTATCATCGCCTACTATCCATTCCTTTATCTGCCGGTTGCCGCAGCGCTACGCCGTCTCGATCCGGCCATCGAGGATGCCGCCGCCTCCCTTGGCCTCGACCCCTGGCGCGTCTTCTTCCGCACCGTGCTGCCGCAGTTGAGGTTTGCCATTTGCGGCGGCTCGCTGCTGATTGCGCTGCATCTGCTGTCGGAATACGGCCTGTTTGTCATGATTCGGTTCGATACTTTCGCAACCGCGATCGTCGACCAGTTCCAATCCTCCTACAACAGCCCGGCCTCCAACATGCTCGGCGGCGTGCTCGTTGCCTGCTGTCTTTTCCTGCTCGGCCTCGAAGTGCTGCTGCGCGGCAACGAACGTTATGCCCGCGTCGGCCCTGGCTCGCCGCGTCCGGCCGATCGCCGGCGTCTCGGCTGGTTCGTGGTGCCGGCCATCTTGCTGCCTGTCGTCCTGGCGGTGCTGACGCTCGGCGTGCCGTTGATGACACTCGGCCGCTGGCTCTATCTCGGCGGCAGCGAGATCTGGCGCATCGAGGTCGGCAGTGCCTTCCTGCAGACGATGGCGCTTGCTCTTGCCGGCGGCGTGCTGGCGACGATTGCCGCAGCCCCCATGGCCTGGCTCTCCGTGCGCGCGCCCGGCCGTTTCCAGCGCGTGCTCGAAGCCTGCCACTATTATGTCGGCTCGCTGCCCGGCGTCGTCGTGGCGCTGGCGCTGGTGACGATCACCGTGCGTCTCGTGCTGCCGCTCTATCAGACCTTCGCAACGCTGCTCGTCGCCTATGTGATGCTTTTCCTGCCCCGTGCCATGGTCGGCTTACGCGCCAGCATCGCTCAGGCGCCAGTGGAGCTGGAGCGCGCCGCGATGGGCCTCGGCCGCACCCCGGGTCAGGCGGTGCGGCAGATCACCATGCGGCTTGCCGCACCGGGCGCCGCTGCCAGCATCGCCTTGACCGCACTTGGCATTACTAACGAACTCACGGCGACGCTGATGCTCTCGCCAAACGGCGTCGATACGCTGGCGACGAAATTCTGGTCGCTGACGAGCGAGATCGATTATGTCTCGGCCGCCCCTTACGCCTTCATGATGGTCGTGCTGTCGCTACCGCTCACCCTGACGCTTTATACGCAATCGAAACGGACCGCCGGCCAATGACGCTGCTTACGATCGAAAACATCAGCAAGCGCTACGGGCCCGTCCAGGCGCTGAAGGATATTTCGCTCGATGTCCAGGCCGGCAGCCGCACCGCCGTCATCGGGCCGTCCGGCTCGGGCAAGACGACGCTGCTGCGCATCATCGCGGGCTTCGAGCAAGCCGATGCCGGCAGGGTGACATTGGATGGCGACGTGCTGGCCGATGGCCCGGCGGCGGTGCCGGCTCACAAACGGGGCATCGGCATCGTCTCCCAGGATGGCGCGCTGTTCCCGCACTTGAGCGTGGCTGAGAATATCGGCTTCGGCTTCGAACGGGGTGCTGCCGATCGTGACCAGCGCATCGCCGAACTGCTCGATATGGTCGAGCTCGACCGCGGCATGCTGGCGCGGCGCCCGCATCAGCTTTCCGGGGGCCAACAGCAGCGCGTGGCGCTCGCCCGCGCGCTCGGCCGCAAGCCGCGGCTGATGCTGCTCGACGAACCTTTCTCGGCGCTCGACACCGGCTTGCGGGAAAACATGCGCAAGGCTGTCGCGCGTGTCCTGCAGGCGGCCGGCATTACCGCCGTTCTCGTAACGCACGATCAGGAAGAGGCACTGAGTTTTGCCGATCAGGTCGCGGTTCTCAGGGAAGGGCGACTGATCCAGGCGGGATCACCGCAAACCCTGTATCTGCATCCCAGGGATCGCGAGACGGCGCTGTTCCTCGGCGATGCCGTGCTGCTTCCGGCCATTATAAGGAACGGCCTTGCCGACTGCGCCCTCGGCCATGTCGCCGTCGAAGGCAGCCGTCAGGGCAAGGCGGAAATCATGCTGCGGCCCGAGCAGATCCGCGTCGTTGCCGATGAAAGCGATCGCGACTACGGCGGACGGGTTGTCGAGGTGGAATTCGGCGGCGCGGTCTGCACCGTCGCCGTTTCGCTCGACGGCGTTGCCCTGCCGCCGATCCGGATCAAGACCTCGAGCGTCGCCCTTCCTTCGCGAGGCGATCTCGTTCGCCTGGATATATCAGGCAAGGCGCACGTCTTCGAGCGCTGAACAATAGAGCCTGCGCGTCCTATCGGGCACGCGGGCTAACCGACCCGGCGCACCAGCTCTTGCGGCTCAATGCCCTCGAGCCAGCCGCCGGTAAAGCCGGCGCGCTCAAGTCCGAGGCGGATGACCGGCGATTGCCGCATCAGCTTCCAGATGAAGTCGGAACGCTCGTTTTCGATGGTCATGACGACAAGGCCCTGGTCGATGCCGACGGTGCGGTCGTCCACCCAGCCCTCCGGACGTTTGGTCTGCACGGTCGGATTGAAGCCGCCGGGAAAGCCGCCTTCCAGCAGCAGGTTCGGATAGGTGGTCAAAAGCGCCTTGGTGCCGTCGAGAGCCGCCTGCCGGTCATAGGGCAGGCAGGCGAGTGCGGCCCAGGGTGCGATCGTGCCGTCATCGGGTCCGAGCGGGGCGCCGCGGGCGGCATAACCCAGAACCTTCGGCTGCCGGCCGCCACGCATGCGCCGCGTCGGCGGTGGACCGTCGCAGGCGGTAAAGCCCCAGACATTCCTGTTGTAACCGACGAAACCGCCGGGATTGCGCTCGGCGTAGTCGCGCTGCATGTTAATGACGACCTGGGTGTTGCGGAAATAGTCCCAGTTGCGTTCCATCATCGGTTTGTCCTGGATGCTGCGGAAATCGATCCAGGCATGCGAGAAGAGATGAATGAAAAGCGGGCCGGCATAGAGATACGGCTGGTCGCCGAACGTCATCCAGGAATAGCTCGATGTGAAGGCGTCGTAACTCGACTGCGGCACGGGATGCGTCGGCGAGGCGAGTGCCAGCGCATAAAGAATGATCGCCTCGTCGAAACCGTGATAACGCCAGCGCAGGAAGCCCGACGAAGGCTTCCAGCCCATGGAAATCGTGTCGCCCTTGTTCAGCGCCCAGCGCCAATCGACGCGTTCGTAGATGAAGGTCGCGAGCTCACGGATTTCAGCCTCGGTCTCGTCTTCGCGATTGAAATATTGCGCTGAGGTCAGCACGCCGGCGATGAGCAGCGCCGTGTCGATGGTCGAAAGCTCGCTGTTCCATGCACGATTGCCGCTATCCATGTGGAGAAAATGGTAGAAGAAACCGCGATGGCCGGTCGCATGGCGCTCGTCGCCCTGGCGCGCCTCGGCGAAGAAACGCAGTGTATTGACCGTGCGCTCGGCCGCTTCCTTGCGGCTGATCCAGCACCGCTCGACGGCAACGGGGTAGGAGGAAAGGGCGAAGCCGACGGCCGCGATGCTCGCCGGCACGCCGGCGATCGAGGTATCGGCCACCAGGCCATTTTCGGGATTGGAATATTTCAGGAAGTACTTGAAAGCCGAATGCTGCAACCTGTCGATGAGGGCTGCATCAATGTCTTCGATCCGTTGCAGCATAGGCTCCTACCCAACTGTTGCATCGACCCATGCTTGAACATGGTGGTCGTCCCCGAGCAAATCAAACCTTTTTGATTCGCAGGGATAAGAGAACACAAACGGAGGCGGTCGGTCGTTAACAATTATCGGTGAATTAATATCTAGCATAAGTCATATAAGCGGTGCAGCAAAAGCACCGCCGCGCACCGCACCGGCACAGTCTATGTCAGGCAATACTTGTTGCCTACGGGGGCGCTCTGGAAAGCAGCCCATTATCGTCCGACAGCATAGGCCTGCATGAGGCGCGGGGTGGCTGCGGCGCGCATCAGCCCGTCGGCATCGCGTCGTGCGGCCGTCAGCCGGCCGATCGTCCAAGGATCGGTGATCGTCAGCTTGTGGCCCTTTCGGGCGAGCGCCTCGAGCACATCCCGACCGAAATTCTCTTCCGCTATCAGGCTGCCGGGTTCGCGGCTGCGCGGATAGAAGGAGCTCGGAAAATGAGCGGTATGAAAGAGCGGTTGATCGATCGCCGCCTGCAGGTTCAGCTGGTGATGGATATGGCGCAGGAAGAAGGAAAGCTGCCACTGCTCCTGCTGGTCGCCGCCCGGCGTGCCAAAGGCAAGGGTCGGGCGGCTTCATAGAGGCCGAGGGACGGCGTCAACGTCGTGCGCGGCCGTTTTCCCGGAGCAAGCGATGTTGGCAGGCCAGGCTTCAGCCAGAACATCTGCGCGCGGGAATTGAGGCAGAAGCCGAGGCCGGGCACGGTTGGCGAAGACTGCAGCCAGCCGCCGGACGGCGTGACGGAGACCATGTTGCCGTCACGGTCGATCACGTCGATATGCACGGTGTCGCCGCGCTTTTCGGATAGATGCGCCATGGTCGGCTCGTAGACGGCGCCGGTCTGCGAATTGACGCAGAGCATCTTCGTCGTCAGATCATACTGCGCTTCGAAACCCGGAATGATGCCGGGGCGAAGATCGAAGGAGGCATCCGCGCCGACCAGTTTGCGGCGTTCGGCAGCGTAATTCTCCGACAGCAGATGCGCGACGGGAACCTCCGAAAAATTCGGGTCGCCGTAATAGACTTCGCGGTCGGCAAAGGCGAGCTTCATCGCCTCGACGACGGTATGAACGAAATCGGCGCCATTCGGTCTCATCGCGGCGAGGTCGAACCCCTTCAGAATCGACAGGGTCTGCAGGAAGACCGGCCCCTGACCCCAGGGCCCTGTTTTGGCGATGGTCCAGCCGTGATAATCATAGGTCAGCGGTTCCTCGCGTCAGGCCTTCCCCGGTATAGTGTTCGATCGTTGCGCCGGCGGGTGCTGACCCCTGGGCTGAGATGACCTCGACCTTGTCCTTCTTCTTCGAATAGATCACCGCCGGCAGGTCGCCGCCGGGGCCACAGAGATGCGGCTCGACGAGCTGCAGCACGAAGCCGGTCGCCACCGCCGCATCGAAAGCGTTGCCACCCTTTTCGAGAATGCTCATGCCGACCGCAGAGCCGATCCAGTGCGTCGAGGTGACGACGCCGAAAGTGCCGAGAATTTCAGGTCGGGTGGTAAATCCGGTCATGCCGAACATCCTCCTTGGGAAATCATCTCCCGTTCGGATCGCTGGGACTCAAGCCTGTGGCGAGCGCGCGGAGAGGAAGACCTGCGGCTCGAAGGCAAAATCCTTGTCGAACGGATAGGTCGGATGCTGCTTGCGCAGCCGCGGCAGACGCTCGACGAACTGATCAACCACGCCCTCCGACAGCGCCATCAGGTTGGGATTGGCGATCGGCGCCAGTTCCGGCGAGAGATAGCCCGATTTGACGACGATGATCTTGGCCGCATGCGGGTCGAGCCCGAGCCGGCTGAAGTCGGCGATATTGTGGTAGGGCCGCCGTTTGGCCGAGAGCACGAGTTCGATGCCGCCGATCGAAACGACCGCCTGTCGATCGGCGAGGTCGGGGGCCTCATACAGGAACTTGACGGTGAAGCGCGCGTTGACCGGCCTGCTGCCCTTGGTATCGAGCGAGGCGCCGACGCTCAAGACAAGCTCCGCACCGACCCCCGCGGCATAACAGGCTTCGGTCGCCGCCTTGTCGGCGATACCGGCAAAGACGACGCCGTCAGCATCTTTGGCGATCAATTCGGCCAGGACATCGGCCCGGTCCCCGACGCCGCCGCCGGTCGGGTTGTCGCCGGATTCGGCGAGCACGACGGGAGCAGTCGGACTGGCGATTGCCTTGGCGACGCATTCTTCGACAGAGCCCGTCTCGCAACCGAAAACGAAATCCTCGCGCGCACCCCAATAGGCCTGGGCGAGGCGTTTGGCCTCACGCTCGAGCACGGCGCGGTCTGTGCCGGTCATGATCGCGGCAGCGGTGGCGCGCGGTTCGTCAGCCCAGACGTAGCCGACCATCAGCGATGCATCCCAGACGCCGGCCATCGCATCGATCTCGGGCAGCATCGCATAGAGGCTCTTCGCGGGTTCATCGACGGTGCTGGTGCGTTCGCCGGGCAGCACGACCGGGATCGGCGCCCAGAGAACGACCGGCTTAACGCCCGTTTTCAGGCTCTCTACTAGCATGGAGACCGAGCGGCGCATCGTCTCCTCGACATCGATATGCGGCGCCGTGCGATAGGTCGAGTAGATGTCGAGCGCATCGATGATGCGCTGGGTGACATTGCCGTGCAGGTCGTAGCTTGCCGAAACCGTGCAATCCTCGCCGACCAAAGCGCGGGCCGCGCAGATCCAGTCGCCCTCGGCATCCTCCATGCCGTCCACATACAGGGCGCCGTGCATGGCAAGATAGAGCCCGTCGAGCGGCAGTAGCGGCTTCAGCCGTTCGAGGAATTCGCTCTTGAACGCCTCATAGGTGGCACGCGAAACCGGTCCGCCGGCAATGGCGCGGGCATGGATCGTCGGCAGGAATTCCGCATCATAATCTCTGAGGAAAGCAAAGTAGGGCGATTCCAACAACCCCTCGCCGCGCAACACCCGAAAATCCCTCTCTTCGTTCAGAACGGGATTGTATGTGCTGCATTCAATATGAATGCCACCGACGGCGATACGCATGGGAAACCTCGGTTGATTTGGGAGCAATCAGGAAGTGATGGCGGCGCCGGCAGATCCTCGCCTTTGGAGGCCCGGTGCCGTCTCCGGTATTCGCTCGTCATCTGACACCAAGTGCGGGCGCATCGCAAGCGACTGACTTCGCATCTTTTCCGACATCGCCATCGTACCTCCCTTCTCAGCGCAGTTGAAACCGGCGGAGCCGGCAGCCTTCGAAGCATCCGACAGGATAAGGCGGGCCTTATGCCGCGCCGATGAAGATCCTCGTTTGCCGAATTCGGCCTCGAATACGCAAGATGCAATGTGCCCGACCCTGTCGTCCAGGAGTTGTGCCGCTCGGGAGGAGCGTCAAATGATCACACAGCACATTGCGGTGGGCATGGCCGTCAGCCGTTCCCTCGCGCCTGCCATCGTCTGCCAATACTGGCTTTTCGCAAAGCCACGCGCGTCGCGCGCTTTGACGCAGGCGTTGGCCATGGACTTTCCATGCGCGTCAAACCGGCACGTGCAGGAGACGCCTCCCGACGAATGCGGGGCGGGCCGGATGCGGCACCCCGCCCCGCCACATGCCGCAGGAACAGGAAGAATTTTTTCGCTAACCAAGGGAGGCAGCTATGTCACTGGAGACGGAAGCGGTTATTTCAGGTCCAATTGTCAGGGAAGAGACGACCGCTGCGTTCAAACGACGCTTCATGATCAGGATGATTGCCGTTCTCACCGGCGGAATGCTGCTCGACGGCTACATTCTCGGGGTCATCGGCCCGGTGACGGCTGTCATGAAGGCCGAAATGGGAATGACGACGATCGATATGGGCCTCATCGCCTCGGCTGCGCTGTTCGGGATCCTGATCGGCTCGCCGCTCGGCGGGTGGGCCGGCGACAAATTCGGCCGCAAGCCGCTGTTCATGATCGACATGGGACTGTTCGTGCTCGCGTCGGCGATGCAATTCTTCATCGACTCGGTGACGATGCTGTTCGCAGTGCGGCTGCTGATGGGCATCGCGATCGGCGCCGAGTATTCCGTCGGCTGGCCGCTGATGTCGGAATTTGCGCCTGCCCGGCTGCGGGGAAGGCTGATGGGCGTCACGATCCTTGCCTGGTACGGCGGATTCATGATCGGTTACACGGTGGGTTACGTCTTGAACCTGCCGGAGCCGATGCCGTGGCGGATCATTATCGGAACAAGTACCTTTATCTCGGTCATCCTGTTCTTCGCCCGGATTGGCCTGCCTGAATCGCCGCGCTGGTTGTGGAGCAAGGGTCGCAAGGATGAGGCGCGCACGATCGCCCGCAAATATCTGGAGAGCGCCGAGGAGATGGCGGACATCGAGAGCGCGGAGGTGCGCCAAGGCCGATTCGCCGACCTATTCTCCGTGAAATATTGGCGGATGACGGCCTTCGTTTCGTGGTTCTGGTTCTGCAACGTTCTGCCGTATTTTGCGATCGCCACTTTTGCAGACAGCGTGTTGGAGCAATATGGCCTCAATGGCGGGCTTGCCGGTGGCGTCGGACTGTCGATGGTTGCGGTGGCCGGGGTCGCCGTCACGGTGGCGTTGATCGACAAGGCCGGCCGGCGTCTGTTCACGGTGCCGCCACAGTGGATCACCACGGTCGTCTTCCTGGTGATCGGTCTGTGGTCGGGCGCGCCGTCGGCCGTCGTGCTGGGTCTCTTCCTCGTCTTCTCGTTCCTGAATGCGATGAACGGGACGCTGACGAGCATCTATCCCGGCGAGGTGTTCCCCACCGAAGTCCGCGGGGTCGGCACCGGCTTTGCCGCCGCCGTCAGCCGGATCGGCGCCGGTCTGGGCACCTTCCTGTTGCCGATCGGGGTCGAGAAATTCGGCGTTTCGACCACGATGCTGGTTGCTGCGGCGGTCGTGTTCAGCGGCGCTCTGGTGTCACAATTGTGGGCTCCGGAGACGAAGGGGAAGAGCCTTAGCGAAACCGCCGCCGGCTTTTCGCACTAAAGGCATGTCGCGCAAAACTGTGCAGCGGTTTTGCGATAACGACCTGCCAAAGCGCGTCGCACCGGATTTGAACCATGCGGCGCGCTTCAGCCCTTTGTGTGACTGGTCTTTTGTGCATCTGAAAGACGTGCGACCCTGTGTCGGTGATCCCTCGGACGATGATGTTATCGCATGCTGCTCAAACGCCGTTACCTCCCCTCGCTCGGTTCGTTCGCCACTTTCGAAGTCGGCGCGAAGCATTTGAGCTTTACCCTTGCCGGAAACGAGCTCAACGTCACCCAGGCCGCCATCAGCCAGAAGATCCGCGGCCTCGAAAAATCGCTGGGCGTCACCCTGTTCATCCGAAAGCACAACAGCCTCGAACTGACATCCGATGGTCAACGGCTCCTGACTGCGGTCAGTGGCGGGCTCGACATCATTTGCGACGGGATCAACAATATCAACGCTCCCTCCGACCCTCCCGTCATCACCTGTTCCGGCACCAATGCGGCGATCGCCTGCTGGCTGAAGCCCCTCGTGGACCGATTCCGCTCCGATCGGCCGGATGTCAGGTTCGTGCTTTTGGCCTCGGACGAAGACGACACGCTGCGGAACTTTGATGAGGTCGATCTTTCTCTCATTTGTGGAAACGAACGCTGCGAGGTTGGGGAGAATCTCTATTATCTCTTTCCGGATATCGTCCAGCCGGTCTGCAGCCCCGATTATCTCGAACGCCACGGGCGTTTCCGGATGCGCAAAGCCTGGAACGCGCGGATTTGCTGGATCTGCACCGCAAGCACTGGACGTCCGATGCCATCGGCTGGCATCCGGTCACCTGGGACGATTGGTTCCAGGCAAGCGGCCTTGGGGTACCGCACCTGTTGCCGGCCGTGGTCAGCAACAATTACCCGCTTCTCGTGAACGCCGCCGTCAAAGGAGAGGGAATCGTGCTGGGCTGGCATCATCTCGTGAGGACGCTGATGGATGAAGGCGCACTCTGCCCGTTGTTCGACAGCCCGCTTCGGGTCGACCGCGGATATTATTTGAAGGTGAACCGAGCATCGCTGGATAAGCCGCATGTACAGGAATTCATAGATTTCCTCCTCACGGGTCTCGCGGCTTTGGAACAAGAGCACCAGCGCCCAGGCGCAGCGATGCGGGATGCGCTCTGAATTGGCGCGCTGCATAACGGAGACGTGTTATTACCTTTGCCTTCGGTAGGGAGCTGAAGGCCATGGCGGAGAGGGTGGGATTTGAACCCACGATACCCTTGCAGGTATGCCGCATTTCGAGTGCGGTGCATTCGACCACTCTGCCACCTCTCCGCGGTCTTGGTCGGCGCTTGTTCGGCGCGGGCGTTCTCATAACGGGCAGATGACAGGTTGGCAAGCCGAAATCTCAAGCTTTTCCATCCTTTTGCCTTGACACCTTTCCGTCACTCGCGTATCCCGCATCCGCAATAGGAGTGGAGTAGTCCGCCCCTTGCCCGCCTCGCGCTCGCGCGGGGTTTCACCGGCAGACCAGAATTCCGGGCTAGCTCCCTGAAATCCCTGCTTAACTTCGACTGATAAAAAGACGGCCACCTGCTCGAATGGCGGGGAGCGCCGGAACGAACATGAAAGGATAAAAAATGTTCGCAGTCATCAAGACCGGCGGTAAGCAGTACCGTGTGGCAGCCAACGACGTGCTGACCATCGAGAAGCTTGAAGCATCCGCTGGCGACTCCATTGAATTCACCGAAGTGCTCGTGATCGGCGAAGGCGCCGACGCGGCGATCGGTGCGCCCTTCGTAGCCGGCGCCTCCGTCAAGGCGGAAGTCGTCGACCAGACCCGCGGCAAGAAGGTCATCGCCTTCAAGAAGCGCCGTCGTCAGAATTCGAAGCGTTCGCGCGGCCATCGCCAGCATCACACGGTCGTCCGCATCACGGACATCGTGGCTGCCAAGTAAGATCAACGGGTTTCAGGTTTAAAGGAGAACTCCAATGGCACATAAAAAAGCTGGCGGTTCCTCGCGCAACGGTCGCGATTCCGAATCCAAGCGCCTTGGCGTGAAGAAGTTCGGCGGCGAAGCCGTCATCGCAGGCAACATCATCGTGCGTCAGCGCGGTACGCAGTGGCATCCCGGTTCCAACGTCGGCCTCGGCAAGGATCACACGATCTTTGCACTTACCGCCGGCAATGTGGACTACCGAACGAAGGCCAACGGTCGCGTCTACGTGTCTGTCATGCCGAAAGCGGAAGCAGCGGAATAAGCCGGTAGCGCTCAAAAACAGCCGGCGTCTCATCGACCCGGCTGACCGTACCAGGTTCAGTCCAGAAAACAGGGGAGATGGGGCGCCATCTCCCCTTTTTCTTTGTCCAAACAGGAGGACTGAACATGCAAGGCGAATTGATAAGGGTGGACCAATCACGGTCTTCCCGGGAAGACCAGCGGTCTTCCAAGGAACGGCTGAGGCCGGAACGGTTAAGGACCGATTGCCCTGTCTTGTTATCGGAACGGCTCGTCATGCGCGCGCCCCACGAAGAAGACATCGACGCCCTTGCCCATCTCGCCAACAACGCCAAAGTCGCCACCATGGTATCGCGTATGCCGCACCCCTATACCGCCAATGATGCCGCCGACTTTGTTTGGCGTTCGCGAAATGGCGAGATTGGCAAGTGCGTCTATGCCATCACCAAAGCCGAAAACGGCGCCTTCATGGGGTGCTGCGGCGTGGAACCGCATAGCGACGGCAAGACCGTCGAGATCGGTTACTGGCTGGGTGAGCCCTATTGGAACCAGGGCTACACCACCGAGGCCTGCCATGCCCTCGTCGACATGGTGTTCCGGACGCGGCAGGACGTAGACCAGATCGACGCCCGCTGCCGGGTGATGAACGTCGCCTCGCGGCGCGTCATCCAGAAGTGTGGCTTCCAGTTCCAGGGATCGGGGCTGGCCGCCTCGCTGGCGCTCGGCAGCAACGTGCCTGTGGAATGGTACAGGCTCGACCGCAAGACCTGGATGTCGCTCCGAAGCTGGGGGAACATCGCATGAGCACGTCGGCACTGCAAAGGCCGGACACCAGGCCGATGATGCCCGGACCCGCGCCGGTCATTCCGACTGCCCGTCTGACGCTCCGCCCCCACCGGCTGAGCGATGCGCCTGCCATCGCGGAATCGCTCTCCGATTTCGCGGTGACGCGCATGCTCTCCCGCGTCCCCGCGCCGTTCGACCGGCAGGACGCGCTGGACTGGCTGATGCCGGTCACGTCAGGCACGCTGCCGGACTGGTCGCTGGCGATCACTGGCAAGGACGATGTCCATATCGGCACCGTCTCGATCGAGCTGCGCCACGGCCGCTGGCACCTCGGCTATTGGCTGAACCGCTACTACTGGCGGCGCGGCTATATGAGCGAGGCGGTTGCGGCGATCATCGAGCGCTTCTCGCGCCGCATGCCGGAGACGCCTGTTCATTCCGGTGTCTTCGCCGACAACCCGGCTTCGCTGCGGCTGCAGGAGAAGCTCGGGTTCCGCATGACGGGTTGCGGCGAAATCTATTGTTTCGCCCGCAACACCATGGTGTCGCACATCGAAACCGTGCTGCAGCCGGGCGCGCTGCAGCCGCGGAAGGTTGCTTAGTCAAACAGGAGGCGCCGCCGCACCGGCGGCGCCTCCATTAGTCTCCGATCTCGACCCACACCGGAAAATGATCGGACCCGACGGATTGCGTATCGATCCGGGCGGATTTCAACCGGCCCTCCAGGCCGCAACTGACGAAACAGTAATCGAGATGCATGCGTTTGCCGTGATCCTCAGGATCCATCCAGCTGTAGCTCTCCGGGCGATAGGCCTGAAGCGCCGCAAAGGCGTCAACCGGCGTGCCGATCCTCGTCACGCGGCCATAATATCCGCCACCGGCACCGGCAAGCGCGCAATATTCCGGCGATTCCGGCTCCATGTTGAAATCACCCATGATGACATAATCCTCCGGCAGCGGCGGCTCCGGCAGTTCGAATTCGGCGCCCCCTGTCAACGACCCGCCTTCTTGCATGAAGGCTTTGACCTGGGCGTTCAAAAATTGCAGCTGGCGAATGCGCTCGTCGGCGGAGACATGGTCGAGATGGACGGAATAGACGCGGACTGCCCCGCCGGGAGCGGCGACCAGCGCCTCCGTTGCGCCGCGCTGCAGGTTGATCTTGGCGATCGTCCGGCTGCGTGGCAGAAGCAGCGTCCGCGTCGACAGGATCGGCCAGCGCGACAGCACCATATTGCCGAACTGAAAACGCGTGCCGCGCACCGGCTGCAGCCCGCCTTCGCCCCCGTTGATATGGATGTCACAGGCCGGCCCATACACCCAGAAATGGTCGGGAAAGAAGGCAGCAATGTCAGCCACCATGTCGGCAAAACCGTTGCGGGAAAAGCCGCGGGTCACCTCCTGCAGTGCGATAATATCGGCGCCTTCGAGGCTCCGGGCAATCCGCTTGAGATCGTATCGGCCGTCGAGACCGAAGCCGTACTGTATGTTATAGCTCACGAAATTCACGATAATCTTTGACCTCCGTCGGAACCGCCTATATCGAATGGGCCAAGACGGGCCGTCCAACTGCCACCGGATACTGGAAGTAAAATGAAATTTCTCGACGAAGCAAAGGTCTATATCCGATCCGGAGATGGCGGCGCGGGCAGCGTTTCCTTCCGGCGCGAGAAATTCATCGAGTTCGGCGGCCCGGATGGCGGCGACGGCGGACGCGGCGGCGACGTCTGGGTCGAGGCCGTCAACGGCCTCAACACGCTGATCGATTTCCGCTACCAGCAGCATTTCAAGGCGACGATCGGCACCCATGGCATGGGCCGCAACCGCACCGGCGCCAACGGCGGCGACGTGACGTTGAGGGTCCCGGTGGGAACGCAGATCTTCGAGGAAGACCGGGAAACGATGATCTGCGACCTGACTGAGGAAGGCCAGCGTTACTGCCTCGCACATGGCGGCAATGGCGGCTTCGGCAACGCCCATTTCAAGACCTCGGTCAATCAGGCGCCGGATTGGGCCAATCCCGGCCTGCCCGGCGAGGAAAAAACCATCTGGCTGCGGCTGAAACTGATTGCCGATGCCGGCCTTGTCGGCCTGCCCAATGCCGGCAAATCGACCTTCCTGGCAGCGGTTACCCGCGCCCGGCCGAAGATCGCCAATTACCCCTTCACCACGCTGCATCCCAATCTCGGCGTCGCCACCATCGACGAGCGGGAGTTCATTCTTGCCGACATTCCAGGCCTGATCGAAGGCGCCCATGAAGGTGTCGGGATCGGCGACCGTTTCCTCGGCCATGTCGAGCGCACCCGCGTGCTGCTTCACCTCGTCTCCGCCCAGGAAGAAAAGGTCGGCAAGGCCTATAAGACGGTCAAACACGAACTCGAAGCCTATGGCAATGAGCTGACCGACAAGGCCGAAATCGTGGCGCTGTCGCAGATCGACGTGCTCGACGAGGCCGAACTGAAGAAGAAGACGAAGGAATTGGCGAAAGCCTGCGGCAAGACCCCCTTCCAGATCTCGGCCGTTACCGGCAGGGGTATGACCGAGGTTCTGCGTGCACTGCGCGACATCATCGTCGAGAACAATGCCGAGGAGAAGCCGGCCAAGGCGCCGAAACTCCGGCATCGCGACATGGTCGTCAGTGAAGACGGCAACGACGAGGATGGGGCCGATGACCAGCCGTAAGCCGCTCGGCCGCTACCGCCGCATCGTCATCAAGATCGGCTCCGCCCTGCTGGTCGACCGGAAGGCCGGGCTGAAGAAGGCCTGGCTCGATGCCATGTGCGCCGATATATCAGGCCTGAAGGCCAAGGGGATCGATGTGCTCGTCGTTTCCTCGGGCGCGATCGCGCTCGGCCGCTCGGTGCTCGACCTGCCTTCCGGCGCGCTGAAGCTCGAGGAAAGCCAGGCCGCGGCCGCCGTCGGTCAGATCGCGTTGGCGCGAGCCTGGTCGGAGAGCCTGTCGCGCGACGAGATCGTTGCCGGCCAGATCCTGCTGACGCTTGGCGACACGGAAGAGCGCCGCCGCTATCTCAATGCGCGCGCCACCATCAATCAGCTTCTGAAGATCGGCGCCGTACCGATCATCAACGAGAACGATACGGTCGCCACCAGTGAAATCCGCTACGGCGACAACGACCGCCTCGCCGCCCGTGTGGCGACGATGACCGGCGCCGACCTGCTCATCCTTCTTTCCGATATCGACGGCCTCTATACCGCGCCGCCGCATCTCGATCCGAACGCAGCCTTCCTGGAGACGATTGCCGAAATCACTCCGGAGATCGAGGCGATGGCCGGCGGCGCCGCCTCCGAGCTTTCGCGCGGCGGCATGCGCACCAAGATCGATGCCGGCAAGATCGCGACCACCTCTGGCTGCGCCATGGTCATCGCCTCGGGCAAGACCGACAGCCCGCTCTCGGCAATCGAAAACGGCGCCCGTTCCTCTTGGTTCGCCCCCTCCGGAACGCCCGTCACGGCCCGCAAGACCTGGATCGCCGGACAATTGCAGCCGGCAGGCGAACTGCACGTCGATGAGGGCGCTGTCACGGCGCTCGGCGCCGGCAAGAGCCTGCTTCCCGCCGGCGTGCGCAGCATTTCCGGCCTCTTCAGCCGCGGCGACACCGTGGCGATCATCGGCCCTGCCGGCCGCGAGATCGCCCGCGGCCTGGTGAGCTACGATGCCGAGGACGCCCGCCGCATCGCCGGCCGCAAGTCGGCCGAGATCGCGGCCATTCTCGGTTATGCCGGGCGCGCCGCCATGGTTCATCGCGACGATATGGTGATGAACGCGCAGATCCGGTCGAAATCGGAAAGGCAAAAGAAGGACGCGAGCTATGCTTGATACCGTTGCGCCGGGCCCTGACATTGATGCGCTGATGAACGACATCGGCCGCAAGGCGAAGGCTGCCGCGCGGCCGTTGGGCTTTGCCTCCACCGAGGCGAAGAATAAGGCCCTGAACGCCATGGCCGACGCGATCCTGGCGAACAAGGCGCATATCCTCGCCGAAAACGCCAAGGACCTGAAGGACATCGAAGGCAGCGAAACGCTTGCCTCCTTCGTCGACCGCTTGACGCTGAACGACAAGCGCATTGCCGAGATGGCCGAGGGAATCCGCGCCATCGCCGCCCTTGCCGATCCGGTCGGCGAAGTCATCGCCGCCTGGGACCGGCCGAACGGCCTGAAGATCGAGCGCGTCCGCACGCCGCTCGGCGTCATCGGCGTCATTTTCGAAAGCCGGCCGAACGTCACCGCCGATGCCGGCGCGCTCTGCCTCAAGGCGGGCAATGCGGTCATCCTGCGCTGCGGCTCGGATTCGCGCCGTTCATCACAGGCTATCCATGCCTGCATGGTCGAAGGCCTGAAGGCGGCGGGACTTCCCGAGCATGCGATCCAGCTCGTTCCGGTCACCGACCGCGCCGCCGTCGGCGCCATGCTGCGCGGCCTCGAGGGTGCAATCGACGTCATCGTGCCGCGCGGCGGCAAGAGCCTGGTAGCCCGCGTGCAAAACGAGGCCCGGGTGCCGGTGTTCGCGCATCTCGAAGGCCTGTGCCACATCTATATCGATGCCTCCGCCGATCTCGAGATGGCGAAGAAGATCGTCGTCAACGCCAAGATGCGCCGCACCGGCATCTGCGGCGCGGCCGAGACGCTGCTCGTCGATGGTGCGGCAATTGGCACGCATCTGACGCCACTGCTCGAGGTGCTGACCGATGCCGGCTGCGAGATCCGCGCTTCGGCGGCAGTGCTGAAGGTTGCGCCCGGCCTCAAGCCCGCGACGGAAGAGGACTGGTCGACCGAATATCTCGACGCGATCATCTCGGTCGCCGTGGTCGACGGCATATCGGGCGCCATCGCCCATATCCAGAAATATTCGTCCAACCATACCGAGGCCGTCATTGCCGAAGACCCCGGCGTGGTCGCGCGTTTCTTCACCGAAGTCGATTCGGCGATCCTGCTACACAACGCCTCGACCCAGTTCGCCGACGGCGGCGAGTTCGGCATGGGCGCGGAAATCGGCATCGCCACCGGCAAGATGCACGCCCGTGGCCCCGTCGGTGTCGAACAACTGACATCCTTCAAATACCGGGTGCGCGGTGCCGGACAGACCCGACCCTGACGTGACGACGGAAAAGCTGGACCGACGTTATCTCCGCATGCCGCACAGCGAGCGCGGCATGGTCGTCGGCCTGTTCGGCGGGTCGTTCAATCCGCCGCATGAGGGCCATGCGCTCGTCGCCGAAATTGCCATCAAGCGGCTCGGTCTCGACCAGCTCTGGTGGATGGTGACTCCCGGCAACCCGCTGAAAAGCCGCAATCTTCTCGCGCCGCTTGCCGAGCGCATTGCCGAAAGCGAGCGTGTCGCCGCCGATCCGCGCATCAAGGTCACCGCTTTCGAGCAGGCGCTCGGCATCAGCTACACCGCCAATACGCTCGCCCGCGTCAGGGCGCGCAATCCGCATGTGCATTTCATCTGGATCATGGGCGCCGACAGCCTGCAGACCTTCCACAAATGGCAGAAATGGCAGGAGATCGCTCGCACCTTTCCGATCGCGGTGATCGACCGGCCTGGCGCCACGCTCTCCTACCTCTCTTCGAAAATGACGAGGACCTTCGATTTCGCCCGCATCGACGAAGACGACGCGCGTGTTCTCTGGAAGAAGCGAGCGCCGGCCTGGACCTTCATCCACGGGCCACGCTCCGGCCTGAGCTCGACGGCCATCCGCAACGGCGCATTGCCGGGCGCGGTCGGATAGCTGATTTTCAAGGAAATCCGGAAACGAGAAAGCCCGACGGGGGAGGAGATCCGTCGGGCTTATAAACTCGATCGACAACTGGGAGGAGGAGTGTTGCCGATCCTGTCGAACGGCTATGGGAGGAGGAGAAAGCCGTTTCGATGGATGTGTTGTACCATATTCTGCGGGAAGATGAATATCATTTTGTGCAATGCAGCAATGCGGACCATGCAATACTGCGGCTGCGAGCGCTGGAACGCTGCCGTTTTAATCGGCAAGCCCTGAAAACAGCGTCTTTGCCTCTGCGGTCCTCTGGCGGACCGATCGCGATCCGCAGCTCATTGCAGCCCATCTTCTTCTCAGAAAGCAATGCACGAAAAGCTAAGGCCGATTGTCCATCGATACGGTTATATTTTCTTGGATACATCCCTAGCCAAACCGTGAGAGTCGTTATATTCCTTAAAATATTTCGAATCCTGGTGAGTGAATGCATGCAGAACCGCGGCCGATGGATGAACCTGGCAACCGCCGCGATCGCGGCTCTCTGGTTAGGCGCGGCAGCGCTGCCGGCGCCGGCCGCAGCCGCCGAAAAACTGACCGTCTTCGCCGCGGCGAGCCTCAAGAATGCGCTCGACGCCGCCAATGCCGCCTGGACCAGGGAGAGCGGCAAGGAAACCGTCGCCTCCTATGCGGCGAGCGGGGCGCTTGCCAAGCAGATTGAAAACGCCGCCCCGGCCGATATCTTCATTTCGGCCGATGGCGATTGGATGGATTATCTCGCCGAGAAGAAGCTGATCAAAGCCGGCACCCGTTCGGACCTGCTCGGAAACCGAATCGTACTCGTGGCCGAAAAGGACAAGGCAAAGCCAGTAGAGATCAAACAGGGTTTCAATCTCGCCGATTTGCTCGGTGACGGCAGGCTTGCCATGGGTGAGCCGAAATCGGTTCCCGCAGGCAAATACGGCATGGCCGCACTGGAAAAACTCGGCGTCTGGACATCGGTCGAAAGCAAGGTCGCCGGCGCCGAAAGCGTGCGCGCCGCCCTCGCCCTGGTCTCCCGCGGCGAAGCGCCTTACGGCATCGTCTACCAGACCGACGCGGCGGCCGATAAGGGTGTCGCGATCGTCGGCACCTTCCCGGCCGACTCCCACCCACCGATCATCTATCCGGTGGCAATTCTTGCCGACAGCAAGAACCCGGATGCAGCAGCCTATCTCGATTTCCTGAAATCGGACAAGGCAGCCGCTTTCTTCACGGCGCAGGGCTTCACTATCCTGAAGTGATTGAGAAGCTGAGACGATTGCGGAATCAGGGGCGACAGCTTAGCGTCAAGGCTGCTGACCTACTATTTTGGCTGCCCACTTCGTGCGGATGGTTGCCCCTCACCCCAACTCTCTCCCCGCTCGCGGGGAGAGGGGACGTGCCCTGCGAGACGTTAGTGAGGGACGGAGAGGTTGCGGCGACCCCCCTTCGCCCCGCGAGCGGGGTCCGAAGGACGGGTCGAGACCCGTGGCTCTCCCCCCGGCGGTGCCGGCAGGCGGATGAGGGGCAGGCGTCGGGTGATGCCGGATTTTCAAGGGAGACAATCGCAGTTGAACATATTCGGCCTGAGCAACGAAGAATGGACGGCGATCCTGCTCAGCCTGCGCGTCTCGATCGTCGCGATGCTGGCGAGCCTGCCCTTCGGCATCCTCGTTGCCCTGCTCTTGGCCCGCGGCCGCTTCTGGGGCAAGTCGGTGCTGAACGGCATCGTTCACTTGCCGTTGATCCTGCCTCCCGTCGTCACCGGTTTTCTTCTTCTCATCCTCTTCGGCCGCCGCGGTCCGATCGGCAGCCTGCTCGACCAGCATTTCGGCATCGTCTTCTCCTTCCGCTGGACGGGCGCCGCACTTGCCTGCGCCGTCATGGCCTTTCCGCTGATGGTTCGCAGCATCCGCCTGTCGATCGAGGCAGTCGACCGCAAGCTGGAGGAGGCGGCCGGAACGCTCGGCGCCGGCCCTGTCTGGATTTTCCTGACGATCACCCTGCCGCTTACTCTGCCCGGCATCATCGCCGGCATGATCCTCTCCTTCGCCAAGGCGATGGGGGAATTCGGCGCGACAATCACCTTCGTCTCCAATATTCCCGGCGAGACCCAGACCTTGTCGTCCGCGATCTACACCTTTACCCAGGTGCCGGGCGGCGATGCCGGCGCGCTGCGGCTGACGCTGGTCGCCATCGTCATTTCCATGGCTGCCGTGCTCGCCTCCGAATTGCTCGCGCGTCTCGCCGGCCGAAGGATCGATCCGGAATGACCCTGATCGTCCAGGCAAAACAGAGACTCGGCGCCTTTTCGCTCGACGCCGCCTTCACCTCCGAAGGCGGTGTGACTGCATTGTTCGGCCGCTCCGGCTCCGGCAAGACCTCACTGATCCGCATCATCGCCGGTCTCGCCCGGCCGGATGAAGGTCGCGTCGTGCTTGACGGCGAGCGCCTCACCGAAACGACAGCTGGCATCGTCGTCCCGAAACACCGCCGCCGTTTCGGTTATGTCTTTCAGGAGGCACGGCTGTTTCCGCATTTGAGCGTCCGCGCCAATCTTACCTACGGCCGCTGGTTTGCCCCAAAGGCGGCGCGCCGCGAGAATTTCGATCATATCATCGACCTGCTCGGCATCGAGCCGCTGCTGGAACGCAGCCCGGCAAAACTTTCCGGCGGCGAAAAGCAGCGGGTCGCGATCGGCCGCGCCCTTCTCTCCTCGCCCCGGCTGCTTTTGATGGACGAGCCGCTTGCCGCCCTCGACGAGGCGCGCAAGGCCGAGATCCTGCCCTATCTCGAGCGGTTGCGCGATGAGACCGAAATCCCGATCGTCTATGTCAGCCATGCGATTGCCGAGGTGGCGCGGCTGGCAAACCAGGTCGTCGTCATGCACGACGGCAAGGTGCAAGCGACCGGCCCGGCCGTCGACATATTGAGCCGCCCGTCTGCGGCCGCCGACCGGAAAGAGGCCGGCGCGCTGCTCGAAGGCACCGTCGAAAGCTTCGATGCGCGTCACCGCTTGTCGACCGTCACTCTGAAATCCTCTCAACTGCATATTCCGAGCGCAGTGCTTACGCCCGGCAGACCAGTGCGCATCCGCATCCCGTCGCGCGACGTCATGCTGGCGACCGCCAGGCCCGAGGGCCTCAGCGCGCTAAACATTCTCGAAGGCAGGATCGAAGCGATATCGTCGGGCGAGGACGGAACGGTCGAAATCCGGATCGATTGCGCCGGCGACGCCATTCTTTCGCGTATCACCGCACTCTCCTGCGAGCGCCTTAATCTTCGGCCAGGCAAGACCGTCTTCGCCATCATCAAGACCGTTGCCCTGGAAGGCTGATCAGCCGCGCTCGCCAGGCGGCAGATTTCGCTTGGCTTCGAGCCAGGCGAGATCCTCGGCAAGGCTCTCCCGCACCGTCTTTTCCATCCGGCGAAAACGCGCGAGCAATTCTTCGCCGAATGGCGTCAATGCCGCACCGCCGCCCTTCTGTCCGCCGCGTTGCGGCTCCACCACCTGTTCTGAGAACATCCGGTTCATCTCGCTGACGAGCAGCCAGGCTCGGCGATAGGACATGTCCATCGCCCGTCCGGCCGCCGAGATCGATCCGGTCGCGCGGATATGCTCCAGCAGTTCCATCTTGCCGTGACCGAGGCGGTGCTCATTCGGGAAGCTGATTCGCAGGACGGGAACAGGTGCTTTTGCGGCTGGATCGGTCATCGAATCGAAAAATCGAGGAATTTGCGGCACTTTACGCCGCGATACGGAAACTGTACACCGACCGCACAAGCAGCCTGGGCGGCAATATTCTTCAATTCGGGCGCCAGATCGGATTTTCGGCCGCTCTGTACCTTAGCACGTCTTGAAACATTAGTGGTTTGATGCCTATCTTAACCATGATCCGGTCGTGATCGGATCTCGTGTTGTGCATGGTTTGTCATTCCAGGAAAGGGAAAAAACTGACAACAGTACACGCCAAGGGAAAAACGCTCGCCGTTGTCCCGAAGAGTGCGGAACGTGGCGCCGATGCCGCTGCCCGCGCCTTAGAAGCCGTCCTCACCAGCCTTGAGGACTCCAAAGCTGAAGATATCGTCACCATCGACATTGCCGGAAAATCGGCGCTTGGAGACTATATGATCGTCGTCTCCGGTCGCTCGAACAGGCATGTCCTGGCGATCTCGGATCACCTGCTCACCGATCTCAAGGACGAAGGCTTCGGTTCAGCCCGCGTCGAAGGTCAGGAAGGCGGCGACTGGATCCTGATCGACACCGGTGACATCATCGTGCATGTGTTCCGCCCCGAAATCCGCGAGTTCTACAACATCGAAAAGATGTGGGCGGCTCCGGATATGGATGAAGAAACACGGCACTGACAGGCGAACTGGCATCGTCCGGCGTCTGAGATGCGGCATTTGACTGGCCGGGAAGATAAGAAGCCGGCTGCGGTGCATCGTGCGCCTGAAATGCCGTCACGAGCAGGAGCGGGGAAATGCGAATTGGCCTTTTTGCGGTGGGACGGCTGAAGTCCGGCCCCGAAAAGGATCTTGTGGCCCGTTACCTCGATCGTTTCGCCAAGGCCGGCTCTGCTGTCGGTCTCGAATTCACCCGTGTTGCCGAAGTCGGCGAAAGCCGGGCCTCCAATGCGGAGACCCGCAAGCGCGAAGAGGCGGCGATGCTTTTGAAATCGCTAGCCGAGGGCAGTGTTCTCATTCTTCTCGATGAACGCGGCAAGGCGCTCGACAGCGAAGCCTTCGCAAACCTGCTCGGCACCTATCGTGACCAGGGAAAACGCGAGCTGACGATTGCGATCGGCGGAGCCGACGGCCTCGATCCCGCCCTTTACGACCGGGCCGACGCCACACTGTGCCTCGGCAAAATGACCTGGCCGCACCAACTTGTGCGCACGCTGATCGCCGAGCAGCTCTACCGCGCCGTCACCATCTTGTCCGGCCACCCCTATCACCGCGTCTGACCATTCCGGCTCGGTCCATGGCTTTGGCGATGCGTCGCATTGTCACGCAGCCGTGTTTTGCGCAGGCAGGCTTTCTCCTGCAAACTTTCTGGCAAAGCGTGCCAAATCAGCTTAGTCTCCGCGCGATTTGAGAGAGTGCCCGGACACGCATGACGACGATTTCAACCAGGCGACACCGCATGATTCTGCCGGCACTTGCGGCCGGTTTGGGTGTTGCGGTCATACTCGTCTCGACAAGCCCGTTTTCGGTCCGGGCCCAGGATGCCGCCCCGGAAGCGGCGCAATCTTCAGACCCGCCGCCCGCCGAGGCGCCGCCGCCCGATCCGGCCGCCGAACTTGCCGCCAAACGCGATCAGACCCGCGCCGAACTCCAAACCCTCTCGAAGACCATCAGCCTGTCCTCGGACAAGGTGAGCGAACTCCAGCAAAGCATCAGCAATCTGGAAAAGAGCACGCAGAGCATTCGCCAGGCGCTGATCGATTCCGCCGCCCGCCGCAAAGGCCTGGAAAAGCAGATTCTCGAGAGCGAGAAGAAGCTTGCCGATCTCGGCGTCAAGCAGGATGGCATTCGCCGTTCCCTGCATGAGCGCCGCGGCCTGCTAGCCGAGGTGCTGGCGGCACTCCAGCGCATGGGCCGCAATCCGCCGCCGGCTTTGCTCGTCACGCCCGACGACGCGCTTGCTTCCGTGCGCAGCGCCATACTGCTCGGCGCCGTCGTGCCCGGTATCCGCAAGGAAACCGACAAGCTCGCCGCCGATCTCGCAAGCCTGGCTGCGCTGCAGACGGCAAGCGCCGCCGAGAAGACGCAGCTTACGGCGACGATGACCGATAGCATCGAGGAAGAGCGGCGCATGGACCTGCTGCTTGCCGAAAACGATAAGCTCAGCCGCAGCAACGCCGCCGAACTGGAGGCCGAAAGGAAACGCTCGCAGGAACTCGCGGGCAAGGCGACCAGCCTCGAAGGCCTCGTCGCCTCGATGGAATCCGAGATCGCCTCGGTACGCGAAGCGGCCGCCGCCGCCCGCCAGGCCGAGGAAAACCGCAAGCTCTTGACCGACGAGCAGCGGGCTCAGGCGAAGGCGCTGGCCGAGAGCGGCGTGCCCGATAAAAACCGCATTGCGCCCGCATATCCCTTCGCAGAATTGAGGGCGAAATTGGAACTGCCGGTGGCCGGCGATATCCTGCGCCAGTTCGGCGATGCCGATGGCACCGGGCATGAAGCCATGGGAATGACGGTCGCCACCAATCCGGAGACAGTGGTGACGGCGCCTGCCGATGGCCTGGTGGTTTTTGCCGGCGCTTTCCGCAGTTACGGTCAGATGATCATTCTCGACGCGGGCGACGGATATCACCTGGTTCTCTCGGGAATGGATGCGATCAATACCCGTCAGGGAAAATTCGTTTTCTCCGGCGAACCGCTCGCCGTGATGGGAGCGAAAAGAGTGGCGAGCGCAACTGCATTGGCGCTGGAAACGGACCGGCCAACGCTTTACATTGAATTTCGAAAAGACGGTAAACCGGTCGATTCCCGACCGTGGTGGACCGCCAAGGACACTGGAAAGGCACGCAATGATTCGTAGGGCTTCTCTTGTTCTGGTCGGCGCATTGATGGGTGCGACCGCGATGAGCGTCATTTACTCGGCAGGTGTGCCGGCAGAAGCAGCCGGATCCTCGACATACAAGGAACTCTCGGTATTTGGCGACGTCTTCGAACGCGTGCGTGCGCAGTACGTCACGCCGCCGGCCGAAGACAAGCTGATCGAGAATGCCATCAACGGCATGCTGTCCTCGCTCGATCCGCATTCGAGCTACATGAATGCGAAGGACGCCGAAGACATGCGCACCCAGACGAAGGGTGAGTTCGGCGGTCTCGGCATCGAAGTCACGATGGAAGACGAGCTCGTCAAGGTCATCACCCCGATCGATGACACGCCCGCCGCCAAGGCCGGCGTTCTCGCCGGCGACTACATCTCCGAGATCGACGGCCAGTCCGTTCGCGGCCTGAAGCTGGAAGACGCCGTCGAGAAGATGCGCGGCGCCGTCAACACGCCGATCAAGCTGACGCTGATCCGCAAGGGCGCCGACAAGCCGATCGAACTGACGATCGTCCGTGATGTGGTCGCCGTCCAGGCCGTCAAGTCGCGCGTCGAGGACGATGTCGGTTACCTCCGCATCATCTCCTTCACCGAAAAGACCTATCCCGACATGGAGAAGGCGATCAAGAAGATCAAGGACACCGTTCCGGCCGACAAGCTGAAGGGTTACGTCCTTGACCTGCGCCTCAACCCGGGCGGTCTGCTCGACCAGGCGATCAACGTCTCCGACGCGCTGCTGCAGCGTGGCGAGGTCGTTTCGACCCGCGGCCGCAATCCCGATGAAACCCGCCGATTCAATGCCGGTCCGGGCGATCTGACCGATGGCAAGCCGGTCATCGTGCTGATCAACGGCGGTTCGGCGTCCGCATCGGAAATTGTCGCCGGCGCCCTTCAGGATCTGCGCCGTGCCACCGTTCTCGGCACCCGCTCCTTCGGCAAGGGTTCCGTCCAGACGATCATCCCGCTCGGCGAAAACGGCGCGCTGCGCCTGACTACGGCGCTCTATTACACGCCGTCGGGCCGCTCGATCCAGGGCACCGGCATCACCCCCGACATCAAGGTCGAGGAGCCGCTGCCGGAGGAACTTCAGGGCAAGATGGTGACCGAAGGTGAATCCAGCCTGCGCGGCCACATCAAGGGCCAGAGCGAAACCGACGAAGGTTCGGGCTCCGTTGCCTATGTGCCGCCGGACCCGAAGGACGACGTTCAGCTGAACTACGCGCTCGACCTTCTGCGCGGCAAGAAGACCGATCCGGCCTTTCCGCCGAACCCGGACAAGGCCGTCGTCGCCAAGTAATCGATCATTGCAAGGCCGGGCACTCGCCCGGCCTTGACCCTTTCTGCTGTTTCCCGGTTTGGAGCGGGCGAGAAAATTGGGAACGGACCTGCATGCGCCTTTGGGGCGCAACCGCAAAACCGGCAGCCGGCGGCCGGGAGTGCTGCGCCTTGGCCGCATCGCCGCCAGTCTGTGCCTTTTCGCGATAGGCGGCTTCTCTCTCTATACGGCGTTTCGCGGCGACGGGCTCGAACGCAAAAAACCGCCGACAACCGAGCAAGCGGCAGCGCCCTCTTCCAGCACGTCTCAACCGGCACAGACGCCGGCCGGCCAGGCGGCGGATGGCATACCGCGCGCCGAACCGCGTTCGGGCGCCAATGTCGAGCAGATGGTCACCGGTGACGGCTCCATCGTTACCAAGTACAGCCCCCGTCCCCGCGACGGCAGCGGGCCGGTATTGGTCGATGCCATGCAGATCGGCCAGGATCCGCGCATGGCGGCGCTGCCGAACGAGACACTGCTTGAGGATTCGGCCTATGGCAGGCTGCCGATCGTCGGCCCCGACGGCCGACGGCCGATGGATCAGTATGCCCGTCCCTCGTCCGGCGCCCGCGGTGTGCGCGTTGCCATTGTCGTCAGCGGCCTTGGGCTCAGCCAGACGGGAACGCAGCGCGCCATCGCCGAATTGCCCGAGGAGATCACGCTGGCCTTTGCCGCAAGCGGCAACAGCCTCCAGCGCTGGATGCAGGAGGCTCGCCGCGGCGGCCATGAAATCCTCCTGCAGGTGCCGCTGGAACCCTTTGATTATCCGGCCAACGATCCAGGACCGGAGACCCTGCTCACCTCCAAGCCGGTCGCCCGCAACATCGAGAACCTGCACAAGGCGATGGGCGAGATCACCAACTACACCGGCATCATGAACTATCTCGGCGGCCGTTTCCTTTCCGACCCTGCCGCCATGGAACCCGTGATGCGCGATATCGGCAAGCGTGGCCTGCTCTTCCTCGATGACGGGACGTCGGCGCAGTCGAAAACGGCTGATGTCGCCAAGGGGACCGAACTGCCCTATGCCTTTGCCGATCTGCAGCTCGACGGCCAGCTTGACGTCAACGCCATCCTGAAGAAACTCGACGAGCTCGAACGCATCGCTCGCAAGAACGGCCAGGCGATCGGCATCGCCTCGGCTTTTGACGAAAGCGTCGACGCCATTGCCAAGTGGAGCGAAGAGGCTTCGATGCGCGGCATCGAGATCGTCGGCGTCGCGTCGCTTTCCAACGACCCCAGAAACCCCTGAGATGATGTCCTCAACGGAGAAGAAGATGAGCCAGGCGACCGTGAAAGCCGAGGATCTGCCCTATCGCCCATGCGTCGGCGTGATGATCCTGAACCGCGATGGCCTGGTCTGGGCCGGCCGGCGTATCCCTGACGGCAATTCCGAATATGACGGCTCGCCGCAGCTCTGGCAGATGCCACAGGGAGGCATCGACAAGGGCGAGGATCCGTTGGACGCCGCCTATCGCGAGCTCTATGAGGAAACCGGCATCAGCACGGTGACGCTGCTCGCCGAAGCAAGCAATTGGATCAATTACGATCTGCCGCCGGCGCTGATCGGCATCGGGCTGAAAGGGAAGTTTCGCGGCCAGACGCAACGCTGGTTCGCCTTCCGCTTCGAGGGCGACGAGAGCGAGATCGCCATCAATCCGCCGCCCGGCGGCCACGATCCCGAATTCGATGCCTGGGAATGGAAGCCGATGCAGGCACTGCCAGGCCTGATCGTTCCTTTCAAACGCGCTGTCTACGACCAGGTGATCGCCGAGTTCCAGCATCTGGCGGCGTTGCAATCGGAAGGCTGATCATGCCGGGATGCTTCCGTTTTGTGCGCGGCGAGCGCAGGAGTGCCGGCCGCTCTGAAGCGGCCGACATCCAATAGGAGCTTATTCGGCTTCGTCAGCGGAATCGGCGTTGAGCTGGCCGTATTTGCTTTCACCGATTTTTTCGAGCAGATCGAGCTGCGTTTCGAGGAAGTCGATATGGCCTTCTTCATCGGCCAGCAGCTCTTCGAACAGCTTCATCGAGACGTAATCGCCGGCGTCATAACAGATATCGCGCGACTTCTTGTAGGCCGTGCGGGCGTCGTACTCGCCGGCGAGATCGGCTTCGAGGACCTCCTTGACGTTCTGGCCGATGCGCAGAGGGGCCAGAGTCTGCAAATTGGGATGGCCTTCGAGGAAGATGATGCGGGCGACGAGCCGGTCGGCATGATGCATCTCTTCGATGGATTCGGCGCGTTCCTTCTTGGCGAGCTTGGTGTAGCCCCAATCCTCGAGAAGACGATAGTGAACCCAATATTGGTTGACCGCCCCGAGTTCGAGGAACAGTGCCTCGTTAAGCCGCTCGATGACCTTTTTGTCGCCTTTCAATGTCCGCTCTCCTGTTTTCCTCATGGAATTGCTTCAAGCGCGACATGAAATCAAATATTTCAGCTTCCGTCGAGTGGCGGCGGGCGTGATAATCCTCGGTTGTACGGATAATGATGTCGACCACATTTGGGAAGCAGCCGCAGCAACGGCCTCGCTTTTCCATCGCATGATAGACCTTCGCAGGCACGATAAGCTGCCAACAATCTTCGTCGAGAAGGTTGATGATAACCTCCCGGATTTCCTTGTCGGTTATGTAATTGCAGCTGCAGACAAGCACGTCTTCATTTCCAAACATGACACTGACTATCGTGTTTTCTGCTAAAGAAGATGGCGGCTGTCAAGAAAAAATTCGAATCCGACGGCATCGATTGGAAGCGATGGGCGCGGCCTGTTGCAGATTGACTGAAACTGTGCGGCGATCGCACGATGAGGCATGCCCCGGTCGATCCGACTGCTCAATGAAAGTTCCGCCCGCGCGGCATGACCCCGGCGGTTTCCGCCGCACCGGCATGGCGGTCCGCGGCACCCGCCTGCCTTTCCAATTCCACACTTTCCTGCGCATTCGCAAGCCTTCTCTGTCGTGGATCGACCCCTGGCCTCAGCACCTCGTCGGCGCGCTCGCAGGCGCCGAAGCGTCGGGCCTCGCGTTGTAGGATGCCAAGTGCCGGCGTCATATCCTCGATATGCTCGACGACCGTATGGATTACGCCGCTATGGCTTTGCAGCCTGCCTCGGATTTTCACGAGCCGGGCGCCCATGACGACCGCCCGGTATTTGTCGAATATCTTGCTCCAGACAATAGCGTTGGCAACGCCGGTCTCATCCTCCAGCGTCATGAAGATTACGCCCTTGGCCGAACCCGGGCGCTGGCGCACCAGCACCAGACCGGCGATAGTCACCCTCTTTCCGTTCGGCACCGTCAGGAGATCGACATTGCGCGTGATGCCCATCTTTCGGAATTCCTCCCGCAGGAAAGACACCGGATGCGCCTTCAGCGACAATGACAGATAACGATAGTCCTCGATCACCTGCTCGCCCGGCGGCATATCAGGCAGACTGGTCTTCGGTTCGACCTGCAGATCGATATGGTTCACCCGATCGAACAGAGGCAATTTTTCAGGAGCGTATTTCGTATCCAATGCCCTTGCAGCCCAAAGCGCCTCACGTCTCGACAGGCCGATCGAGCCGAAGGCATCGGCATCCGCCAGCCTTTCGATATCGGCTTTGTCGAGACCGGACCGCAGCCAGAGATCACGAACCGAGCCATAACCATCGCCCCTGTTGGCGAGAAGGCTCTCCAGCGCTTTCTCGGACAGACCCTTGACCTGCCGAAAGCCGAGGCGAACGGCTCGCTTTGCCTTGATGATGGCTCGCATATCGGCATGCCGCCTATCGACGGCAGTTCTGTCGAATACCGCCTCTTCGAGATGGCAATCCCAATTGGATCTGTTGATGTCGACGGGTCGGACCTCGACCCCGTGTTCCCTGGCATCACGAACAAGCTGCGCCGGCGCGTAAAAGCCCATCGGCTGCGAATTGAGCATGGCAGCGCAAAAGACGTCGGGATAATAGGCCTTGATCCAGGACGAGGCATAGACCAGCAGGGCGAAGGAAGCCGCATGGCTTTCCGGAAAGCCATATTCGCCGAAGCCTTCGATCTGGCTGAAGCAGCGTTCGGCGAAATCCCTCGGATAGCCTCTGCTGGTCATGCCATTGATCAGATCATCCTTGAACGCGTTGACCTTTCCCAACCGCTTGAAGGTCGCCATCGAGCGGCGCAGGCGGTCGGCCTTGGCAGGCGAGAATCCCGCCGCCGTAATCGCGATCTGCATCGCCTGTTCCTGAAACAGCGGGACGCCAAGCGTCCGCTTGAGGATCGGGATCATCTCGTCTTTCGGATAGTCGATCTTGAAACCGGGAGAATGCGACTGCTCCCGTCGCGTCAGGTAGGGATGGACCATATTGCCCTGAATTGGTCCCGGACGGACGATCGCCACTTCGATCACGAGATCGTAGAATCGTCGCGGCTTCAGCCGGGGCAGCATGCTCATCTGCGCCCTGCTTTCGATCTGAAAGACGCCCAGCGTGTCGGCCCGGCACATCATGTCATAAACCGGTACGCCCTCGTCTCCGTGTTCCCTATTGCCGAGATCGGCAAGGGTTTTCTTCACGTCGTAATGCAGTTCGAGCAGCGAGAAAGCTTTCCTGAGACAGGTCAGCATTCCGAGCGCCAGAACATCGACCTTCAGGATCTTGACATTGTCGAGATCGTCCTTGTCCCATTCGATCATGTAGCGATCCGGCATCGCCGTCTTCATGATCGGCACGACTTCATCGAGCCGGTCCCGGGTGATGACGAAGCCGCCGACATGCTGGGTCAGGTGACGCGGAAATCCGAGGAGCTCGGACGCATAGCGCAGAACGTTTAATGTCACCGGGTCCGAAATATCGAGCCCCGCCGCCTTGGCATCCCGCTCCGACAGATTATCCTCCGACCAGCCCCAGACCAGGCTGCTGATCGCCGCTTGGACGTCCTCCGAAAGCCCGAAGGCCTTGGAGACCTCGCGGCCGGCGGAACGGGTGCGATAGGTGGTGACACCGGCCGTCAGCCCGGCATGCTCCTTGGTATATTTTCTGTAGATGTGCTGGATGACGTCTTCGCGTCGGTCGTGCTCGAAATCCACATCGATGTCAGGCGGCTCGTCACGATCCATCGAGATGAAGCGGTCGAAAAGCAACGTGCTTTTGGTCGGATCGACTTCCGTGATCTCGAGGCAATAGCAGATGACCGAGTTGGCTGCAGAACCGCGGCCCTGGCACAGGATCTTCAATTCATAACGTGCATGCTGGATAAGCTTGTGGACCGTCAGGAAATAGGGCTCGTATTTCTTCTCCCGGATGAGATTGAGTTCATAGTCGATCTGGGTCTGGATTTGAGCAGGAACGCCATCCGGATAGCGCTTCACAGCGCCCTCCTTCGTCAGACGCTCGAGGGTTTCATAAGGCGTCTCGCCGGGATCGTTTTCCGACGGGTAATTGTGTTTCAGCTCATCGAGCGAAAACGAAAGCCTGCCGAAAAATGTCCCGGTATTGGCAATCGCCTCCGGATAGTCGCGAAACAGCCGGGCCATTTCACGTGGGTCCTTGAGATAACGCTCGGCATTCGGAGCAAGAAGAAATCCTGCCTCGGCGATCGGCACATGCTCCCGGATCGAGATGACGATATCGGAAAGGGGGCGGCGATCCGTATGGTGATAGAGCGGCTGGTTGGTCGCGATGACAGGAATGCGGTGGCGGGCGGCGATCACGGAAAGTGCCGCGAAAACCTGCCTGTCGCGGCCATCATAGGCAGGCGCCAGCGCCACGTGAAACGCCTTGCCGAAACGGTTCCGGAACCGGGCGAGACAGGCTTCCAATTCCTGCTGGGCGACAGGCTCGATGGCAGCCGCCTGGCCGGGAACGAGGGCAAGCATCATCTTGTCTCCCCATTCCATGATATCCGCCTCGTAAAGCAGGCAGGATCCCTTCTCCGCTCTCAAATTTCCCGCACTCAGCAAACGGCAGAGATGCGCCCACCCTTGCCTGTTCTCAGGATAAGCAAGGATATCAGGCGTTCCGTCCGAAAAAACGAGACGGGCGCCCGGCTGAATCCGGATCGGATCGAGAACCTTCTCTTCCTCTCTGCCGTCGAGGTTCTTCTCGTGCCTTCTTCTGAATTTCTCTTCGATCTCCTGCGCCTGCGCATGCGCCCGAACGACGCCGGCTACCGAATTCCGGTCGGCGATTCCAAGACCGGAAAGTTTCAGCGCAGCGGCCTGCACCACCATTTCCTCGGGCTTCGAAGCACCCTCCAGAAAGGAGAAATTGGTGCGGGCGCCGATCTCGAAAAATGCAGGTGCCGCACTCATGCGAAAATCCCGTGCATGAACCAGCGCGGCGGCGGCTCTTCACCGTAAAAGCCTTCGCGATAAATCCAGAAACGATGCCCGGCATTATCCTCGACACGGAAATAGTCACGCGTTTTGGCGTCGGCGCCATCGATCCACCACTCCATGGCAAGCCGTTCCGGGCCTTCGCTGCGCAGAACCTGATGCTGCATACGGCGCCACCGGAAACTTTGCGGCGGCCCTTCCGGAACTTCGGCAAGCAAGGCCTCCACCGGTTCCGGTCTGGCAAAAAGCCTCAGGGGCCGCTCGCTGCGAGCTGGGGAAAGACGGCATCCCTCGCTCCTGCGATGCGCCGGAAAACTTTCCATGAACGGGCTTGCAATAGCGGCACGCTCCGGCACGTGGCTTTCGCGGAGCTGAAAGCTTTGGAGACAGTCCGCGCCAAGGCGGGCCGCGACGCGGTCGACGAAAGCTGCAAGCGAGACCTCTCTTTGCCGGCCGCCGTCGAAGTCACCCTGTGTGCCTTCGAAGGGCTCATGGCGCACGACATTCAACCGCAGGATCTCGAAACCATATCCGGCATCGAGATCATCATGAATTGCCTGCAGACGCTGGGAAAAAAGATCCGCGATCCGCTTCGGCTCTCTGAGCGGCCGTGAAGCGCCGACCGAAATCCGGAAAACCCGGCCATCGACCCGAAACAGCACGAGTTCGAAGACGCGGCCACCGGCGCCGCGAGCTTCCAGGGAGGGTTTCAGCGACACGGCGATCTGGCCGGCAAGGGCAAGAATATCCTCTTCGGTGCCGATCGGCTCGGCCAGCCGCCGCTCGGCCGAAAGGCTCGCAACCGGCAGGCGCGGCGAAACCGGTTCCTCGTCATGTCCGAGCGCCTGATCGAGCCGCAAAAGCAGGCTCGCTCCAAAACGGCGGGTCAACGGCGCCCGCGGCGCATTCATGACATCGCCGATATATTTCAGCCCGAGCTTCTTCAGCGATGCCACGGTGTCTTCGTTCAATCGAAGCGCGGCGACCGGCAGCGGCGCCAGCACATCCTCCATTTCCTCGTCTTCGATGACGCCGCCATTGCCGAAACGAGCGATGGCCGAGGAAAGGCCGGGGGAAGAGGAGATCGAACCCTGGACGTCGAGCCCCATATGGAAAAGCCTGAGGAGAATATCCTTCAGCAACGCTCTCTCGCCGCCGAAAAGATGGGCACAGCCGCTAATGTCGAGAAACAGCCCGTCCCGTCCGTCGATCGCCACCAGCGGCGTATAGCGGTCGCACCAGTCGGCGATGGCTTCGAGCAGCCGCGCATCGGCGGCCGAATCCTCCTCAACGATATCGAGTTTCGGATGCATGGCGCGCGCTTCCGCGACACCCTGACCCTTCTTCAGGCCAAGCGCCTCCGCGGCCTCGTCCAGCGCCGTCAGCCGCATGGCATTTTCGTACTTTCCGGCGCAGACGATCGGCGCAGCCTCAGGACGCCCTCTCGAACGCCAGGAAAGACCCCATTTTCTGCGGGCGATCCTGTCCGTCGAAAGATGCGGAAAGCTGAGCGCCAGGATGCGCTGACCGTTCGTCTGGAGTAAGAGCGCGCCTTGGCTTGTCGATGGGGAAAAACTGACGTTCATGGGGGTTCCACTCCAGAAGAAGGGAGAGCGGAGCCGGGTTGCGGCTCTTCTCCAGGCTGAGATGAAAAACCGGATTGCCGATACTGCCGGCAAGTCTCGATCCATCCGGCAGAGCCCGCATGCCGGAGGGCGCGGGTTCGGCAAGCAGCCGGAAGGCGGCGCTGCTCGCCTCCTCCTCTCCGGCCTGCCGAAGCAGGAAGAGGGGCCGGCCGGCCGCCTTGGCGCGAAGACCGAGCCGCCGGCTCTCGGTCAGGCCGAAATGCGCAGGATTGCCCCTGATCTCCAGGATGACCACCGAAAAGGCGCCGCTTTCCACCGCGGTTTCCGCAAGCCAGAGCGCCTCGTCGAGCTTGCGCGGCAAAGCCTGCAGGAAACACTCGGGCCGCAGGCCGAAATCCTGCAGACCCACTGCATAGGGAAGACCGGCTTCCATCGTCGAGATCGTATCGCCGATCCAGAGTATTGGCGAACAATCGCTCGCCTCCTCCACTCGCTGTAGCAGCGCTGCGGCCGCAAGGGCGAACCCACTGGCAGCTCCCGCATCCCGGAAAAGCGTCGAACGGATTTCCGTTATCGCATCGAGCGGCAGCCCGCCTTCCATCGCTTCGTCGAGCGATGTCACGCCAAACGGCAGGCGCTGTGCGCGCCCATTCCGTTCCGCATCCTGCCGCCCGGCCTCACCCGAAGCCAGGGCTTCCCGCTCCGCTGCCGCAAGCGCAGGCGCAGGCTTTCCTTCCAGCTTGGCAATGGTTTCGCGGAGCGCAAAAAGCCGCTCGCGCGCCAGGGCGTTCTGCGCCATGGCGTTTACTCCATCCGTCTTGTTCCTGTTATGTTCTTATGGATTCCAGAGAGCTGAAGAAGAGTCAACAACCATTTTCTATGAATTTATTCCTGCCTTTGATTCCGCACTCGAAAATCGGCGGCAAAGGTTCTATATGGGCCCGCAAAGGAAGGAATATTCATGGCCCGCATAGACCAGAGCGATGATTGGCAGGACCGCCATGCGCCGACGATCAGCACCTTCGAGTCGCTGGCCATGGAGGCTTACAGCCATCTACCGGATGAATTCCGCCAGCTAACGACCAATCTCACGATCGAGATCGAGGATTTCCCCGATGACGACGTTTTCGAGGACATGGCGCTGGAAACCCCTTTCGATCTGCTCGGCCTTTTCGAGGGCAGGGGAATTTCCGAACGTTTCACCGTGGAAACCGGCGAGATGCCGAACCGCATCCGTCTCTACCGCCGCCCCATCCTCGATTATTGGGCCGAGAACGACGAGACGCTCGGCGATATTATCACTCACGTCCTGATCCACGAGATCGGCCACCATTTCGGGCTGAGCGACGAGGATATGGAGCGGATCGAGGCCAGCGCCGAGGAAGCTGCCGAGCGCTGAAACCGTGCGTTCGGCAGAAGGTCCTATTGCTCGGAGAGCTTCATCTCCGGATCATAATCCTTGCCTTCGACAGTCTTGACGACGGCCTGTCCGCACTGCATCGCGCCGGTTGCGGCATTGAAGGCATAGGTCGGCGAACCCTCCAGCGACCAGCCCTTGTTGAGGGCGGCGGTAACCTTGTGGCAGAAGGAAGCGTCGTCGGGGCCGGTCAGGAAGCGGTAGAGTTTCATCAGGCGTGCTTTCTTGCAGAAATCAGACGCGCTTTATGAACCAGAGCTTCGGCCTGGACAAGATGCAGCCGCTCGATCATCCGCCCGTTCGCATTGATGACGTTGAGGCCCCTGGCCGCCGGATCAGCAAAGGCTGATATGATTGCCTGCGCCTCGGCAATCTCCTCCGCGCTCGGGCCGAAATGCCGGTTGGCGGCCGCAATCTGCGCGGGGTGGATCAGCATCTTGCCGGCAAAACCGATGGCGCGTCCCTGCCCGCATTCGACGTCGAAACCTTCGCCATCCCGGAAATCGTTGAAGACGCTGTCGAGCGCATCGAGCCCATAGGCCTTGACCGCCAGAATGATCTGCATCAGCCAAGGCACGAGAAAGCTTCGCCCCGGCTGCGGCAGGACGCCGGTTTCCTTGCGCAGATCATTGAGGCCGACGACGACGCAATCGAGCCGCGCCCCCGGTATGCAGCCGGCTTCGGCGATCGCCCCGACATTCAGCACGCCACGCGGCGTCTCGATCATGGCCCAGATGCGCAGCTCCTCCGGCGCATTCGCATCGGCAAGCAGATCGCCGATGTCGGTGACATCCTGGGGGCCATCCACTTTCGGCAGGAGAACGGCGTCGGGCAAAAGCGCTTTGACCAGATCGAGATCCGCCGCCCCGAATGCGGATGACAGAGAATTGATGCGGATGATCCTTTCCTTGCCCGCAAGCGGCGGCCCGGCAAAAAAAGCCCGCAGATTTTCCCGCGCCTGACCCTTGTTCTCGGGCGCGACGGAATCCTCCAGATCAAAAATAACCGCATCACAATCAAGGGAACGGCTCTTTTCGAGCGCCCGGAGATTGATGGCCGGGACACTCAGCACCGAGCGGCGCAGACTTGAGGAACGCAGAGGTGTAGTTTGCTTCATCAGCCATTAGTGCCAAGCTTCGCAAAGCCCGGCAAGACAACAAAAAGCCATGCTTGCCTTGCAGAGAGGAAAAGGAAGGACCACATTCCTTTCTGTAGAAAGGTCTCAAACCCATGCAGAACATTCGCTCCATCTTCTTCATGCTGGCCGGCGCCACCTTTTTTGTCGCCATGCTGCTTCTCACCTTCTCGGTGACGCTTGCCGTCGGCGGCATCCTGACCGTGCTCATGGTCGGACGCGCGCTTTCGATGAAGATGAAGCCTGCTCCGGTGCGCGCCAAGGCAAACAACGGCAAGCCGGAGATGCGCATCTGGAACGACGGTCGCGGCACGATCATCGATCTCTGAGGCCTGCTTTCAAAAAAATCGCCGACACTGTCGCATCATGCTTCCATGATACGTCTTTGAAGCAGCCGGGCATTCTGCCGGCGCTCAAAAACGATGGAGGACGAGCATGGATACGACGGAAAACAAGCCGGCCAAGTTGCCGCCGGTGAAGAATGGCCTGCTGCCCTATCTGACCGTCGATGGCGCGGTGAAGGCCGCGGAATTCTACAAGAAGGCCTTCGGTGCCGAAGAGGCCCACAGGGTGCCGGTCGATGAAAGCGGCCGGACGATGCATATTCATCTCTATATCAATGGCAGCTCCCTCATGCTGGCGGATGCCTATCCCGAATACGGCCATCCCTTCAAAGGTCATGAAGGCTTCGCCATCCAGCTTGTCATCGACGATATCGATTTCTGGTGGGATCGTGCCGTGGCCGCCGGCGCCGAAGTCGTCATGCCGGTCGAACTGATGTTCTGGGGTGACCGTTACGGCCAGCTTCGCGACCCGTTCGGCGTCCTCTGGGGTTTGAACGCGCCCGCCAAATAACGCGGCGCGTACCGTTGCCAGGCCACGCGAAACGCCGCGTGGCCACCATTTGAAAGCATGTCGCGCAAAAGTGTGCAGCGGTTTTGCGAGAACGACATGCGGCAGACCAGACCTAAAGCGTAGCAAGCGAATCTGAAAGATCGCGGTACGCTTTAGAAAGATTCTCCTTCATTTCGGCAAAAAACTGGACTAGATGCACATTCAGGAAAGTACATTTGCTGAAATGGAGCATGGGTCATGGATAAATTCGTGAAGCTCACGGGCGTTGCAGCCCCCCTGCCGGTCGTCAACATCGACACCGACATGATCATTCCGAAGGACTATCTGAAGACCATCAAGCGCACCGGTCTCGGCAAGGGCCTTTTCGCCGAAGCCCGCTACAATGAAGACGGCTCCGAAAATCCCGATTTCGTGCTGAACAAGCCGGCCTACCGCGATGCCAAGATCCTGGTCGCCGGCGACAATTTCGGCTGCGGCTCCTCGCGCGAACACGCTCCCTGGGCGCTGCTCGATTTCGGCATCCGCTGCGTGATCTCGACGAGCTTCGCCGACATTTTCTACAACAACTGCTTCAAGAACGGCATCCTGCCGATCAAGGTGAGCCAAGAAGATCTCGATAAGCTGATGGACGACGCCTCGCGCGGCTCCAACGCCATCCTGACCGTCGATCTTGAGAACCTCGAGATCACCGGCCCCGATGGCGGCTCGATCAAGTTCGATCTCGACGAGTTCAAGCGCCACTGCCTGCTGAACGGCCTCGACGATATCGGCCTGACCCTGGAAAAGGGCAAGGCGATCGACGAATTCGAAAAGAAGAACGCCGCTTCGCATCCCTGGGCCGCTTAACCCTGACGAACTGCCGATCGATCAAGCCGGGCTTTCGCCCGGCTTTTTCTTTATAGCGGCGCGCATCTCACGCGCGCAAAGGACGCTGTAACTGCCGCAGCTCAGAGAAATTTCTCTTTCCAGAGCCTCAGCTTTTCCAGCGACACGCCGATGCCGCCGCAGACTTCGATCAGCGGATTGTCGAAGCGGGCAAGCAGCCCGGCATGCACATCGGCAACGGCAAGGGCAGCACCGCAGGCCGGCTCGACTAGGATGCGCTGCGCATCGGCAAATTTCAGACAGGCGGCAACGGCGTCGGCGTCGCTGACGAGAACGCTTTCGATCGGATGCCGTTTCGGCAGGTCGAAGACATGCGGGGCCACCTGCCGCGCGCCGAGCGATGTGGCGATCGAGGTGATTGCGGGCAGGGCGATGCGCTCATTTGCCTTGAGGCTCTCATGCAGCGAAGCTGCCCCTTCGGTTTCGACGGCAATCACAGGCACGTCGGGCAGCCCGTTTCGCTTCAGCCCCTCGACAATGCCGGCAAGCAGCCCGCCGCCGCCGACGCTGGTGACGACACAGTCAAATTTTGCACCCTTCGCCACCACTTCGTCGATCAGCGTCGCATGGCCATCCCACAGAAGCGGATGGTCGAAAGGATGCACATAACTTGCCTTGCGGCTGCGGGCGAGTTCGACCGCGTGGGCATTGGCTTCGTCGAAAACAACTCCGTGCACGAGGACATTGGCGCCGGTTGCGGCAATCGTCTGCCGGACATCGGCCGCCGTCGTCTCCGGCACGACGATCGTGACCGGCACGCCGAGCGCCCGGCCGGCATAGGCCGCGGCAATACCGGCATTGCCGCCGGAAGCACAGAAGATCTCGCGCGCGCCATTGTCCACCTCGTGCCGGCAAAGCCGGCCGACGCCGCGCAGCTTGAAGCTGCCGGAGGGCTGCAGTGCATCGAGCTTCAGCCAGAGCGGCTTGCCGCTGGCGCTGTAATCAGGCGCTGTTCGAGCCAGAGGCGTGTCGAGATGAAGAGGCGCTGAAGGCATGGAAACATTCCGGAAATAAATGCTGGAGCCCACCGTTCTATTCCAGTTGAAGGCGTCGGAGCAACCGTCGGCGCTGAGAGAGCGAAGCGTACCGATTCACCCGTTCTCTCGCTTGAAATGCCCATTTCCGGGGTCTAAGAAGCCGCAGCTTGTTTTTCCAGGAGGGCTCCATGACAGCGCGCAATCTTTTCCTGCTGCCGGGTGACGGCATCGGTCCCGAGGCCATGGGCGAGGTCCGCAAGATCATCGCCTATATGAACGAGGCGATGAATGCCGGTTTCGTCACCGACGAAGGCCTTGTCGGCGGCTCCGCCTATGATGCCCATGGCGCGGCGATCTCGGAAGCCGACATGCAGAAGGCGCTTGCCGCCGACGCCGTTCTGTTCGGCGCCGTCGGCGGCCCGAAATGGGATAGCGTGCCTTATGAGGTGCGCCCGGAAGCCGGCCTGCTCCGCCTGCGCAAGGACCTGCAGCTCTTCGCCAACCTGCGCCCCGCCATCTGCTATCCGGCCCTGGCCTCAGCCTCGTCGCTGAAGCCGGAACTGGTCGAAGGCCTCGATATCCTGATCATTCGCGAGTTGACGGGCGGCGTCTATTTCGGCGAACCGAAGGAGATCATCGACCTCGGCAACGGCCAGAAGCGCGGCATCGACACGCAGGTCTACGATACCTACGAGATCGAACGCATCGCCGGCGTCGCTTTCGAAATGGCCCGCACAAGGCAGAACCGCGTCTGCTCCATGGAAAAGCGCAACGTCATGAAGTCGGGCGTGCTGTGGAACCAGGTCGTGACCGAAACGCATAAGGCGAAATATTCCGACGTTCAGCTCGAACATATGCTGGCCGATGCCGGCGGCATGCAGCTCGTGCGACAGCCCAAGCAGTTCGACGTCATCGTCACCGACAATCTTTTCGGCGACATGCTTTCCGACGTCGCCGCCATGTTGACCGGTTCACTCGGCATGCTGCCCTCGGCTTCGCTCGGCGCGCCGGATGGTAAAACCGGCAAGCGCAAGGCGCTCTACGAGCCGGTGCACGGTTCGGCCCCCGACATCGCCGGCAAGGGCATTGCCAATCCAATCGCCATGATCGCCTCCTTCGCCATGTGCCTGCGTTACTCCTTCAACCTGGTGAAGGAAGCCGACGATCTGGAAAAGGCGATCGCCAACGTGCTCGACAAGGGCATCCGCACCGGCGACATCATGGCCGATGGCGCAAGGCAAGTCGGCACCGCCGAGATGGGCGATGCGATCCTCGCCGAGTTCAAGGCGCTTTCCGTCTGATATATTTCACGTGAAACAGTTTCCCGCCCTTCGCATCACGCATGCGGAGGGCTTTTTCATGTGAGGCCGAGCAGCCGCAGCCGGGTCGGCCGAAATATCCGAAACGGACTATTCTCAGCCACAATCTCGTGTATTTTTGCGCCGAATTTTAACCCGGCAAAATCGAACGGACGACAGGATGCGGGCATTTTGGGCTTCCCTTGATAGGCGCTGGCGCCGCGGCAGCGTTGGCATGCCGCCCTTGCGCTGGCAGGCCTGCCTCTTCGTCACCATCAATGCCGTGGCTCTTTCCATGCTGCTCTTCGATGCCCCGGTCGGCGCCAGCGAACGCCCTGCGGCGGTGAAGCAGCTCGGCCAGCTGCTGACCGGCTTCGGCGATTCTGCCTGGCTGATCTGCATCAGCATTCTGCTCTTCTTTCAGGGCAGGGCGGGTTACAAGCTTTTGAAGAGCGCGCGCTCCAAGGCGCAGGCACTTTATGTCAGCTGGATCGGCGCCTATCTCTTCACCACGGTCGTCTTCTCCGGACTTCTCGCCAATCTCCTGAAACGGGCGATTGGAAGGGCGCGTCCCGACCATTTCCACGATTACGGCATGTTTTCTTTCACACCCTTTTCGGGCCATGCCGCTTTCGAAAGCTTTCCGTCCGGCCATTCCACCACGGTCGGCGCCTTCTTTGCCGCTTTTGCGCTTCTGTTTCCGCGCTACCGCATTCTCTTCATCGCCTGCGCCATCTGGCTTGCCATGACGCGCGTCATGGTCGGTGCGCACTATCCAAGCGACGTTATCGCCGGCCTCGCACTCGGCGGCTGGTTCTCGCTACTGACGGCAATCGTCTTTGCCCGCTGCGGCCTGCTCTTCAAACTGGCGCCGGATGGCTGGCCGCTCGCCAAGCGCCTGTTCCCCGACGTGAAAAAGCCCGGCGTCTTGTGAGCGCCGGGCCGTTTTCTCGAGCATGTCAGACGCGAACGCGTCATCAATCCAATGCGTGGATATCCCTGTTCTTCGTTTCCGGCAGGAAGATCACGCCGATGACAAGGGTGATCGCCGCAAAGACGATCGGATACCAGAGGCCGTAATAGATATCGCCTGCGGCAGCGCTCATCGCGAAGGCCGTCGCCGGCAGCAGGCCGCCGAACCAGCCGTTGCCGATGTGATAGGGCAGCGACATGCCGGTGTAGCGGATGCGGGTCGGGAAGAGCTCGACCAGAAGTGCCGCGATCGGGCCATAGACCATCGTCACATAGATCACGAGGACGAACAGGATGGCGATCGTGCCGATCCAGTTGACGCGATTCGGGTCGGCGACCATGGCGAAGGTGCCGCCATTGGCGATGTTGTAGACCGCCATATCGGTGACGCCATTGGCTTCGTCCGCCGTCAGCAGCTTGCCTTCGACCAGCTTGGCTGCCGGCATGGTTTCCTTCTCGCCGGTGCGTACGGCCTCGGCATTGAGCGCAAGTTCCGGATTGGCGGCGATAAAGGCATCGAGCTTGGCATCCGGCACCTTGGCGACGCCGCGCTTCAGCGGGTAGCCGGCATCGTGAAGAGCAATGTTGACGCCCTTTTCAAAAGCGGCGGTCATGCCCTTCGCCTTGTCGCCGGCGGCAGCGGCGTCGAAGCTCGGGACCGTCGCGTTACCGACCTTCACCGTCGCCGGCTGTCCGGCGGGGCCGGGCACGACGTCATAAGGCACCGAGTTCTTGGTCAGGAACGCCGTCGCCACGTCGCAGGAGCTGGTGAACTTCGCCGTGCCCGTCGGGTTGAACTGGAACTTGCAGTCCGCCGGATCGGCCGTAACTGTTGCACGGATCGAGGCCTGCGCTTCGGCAAGTGCCGGGTTTGCCGTCCAGGTCATCGCCTTGAACAGCGGATTATAGGTCACCGCCGCGATGAGAAGGCCCGCCATGATGATCGGCTTGCGGCCGATCTTGTCGGAAAGGCCGCCGAAGATGACGAAGAATGGCGTGCCGAGGAAGAGCGCAACAGCGACCATGACATTGGCCGAGAAGAGGTCGACCTTCAGCACGTTCTGCAGGAAGAACAGCGCATAGAACTGGCCGCCATACCAGACGACCGCCTGGCCCATGGTGGCGCCGAGAAGCGCGATGAGTGCGATCTTGGCGTTCTTCCACTGCCCGAAAGCTTCGGTCAGCGGCGCCTTGGAGCCCTTGCCTTCCGCCTTCATGCGCTGGAATGCCGGCGATTCATTCATCTTCAGGCGAATCCAGACCGAAATGCCGAGCAGGACGACCGAGACCAGGAACGGTATACGCCAGCCCCAGGCGGCGAATTGAGCCGGAGCCATCAGCGACTGAACGAGAATGATGACGATCAGCGACAGGAACAGGCCGAGCGTTGCCGTCGTCTGAATCCATGAGGTGAAATAGCCGCGACGGCCGTTCGGCGCATGTTCGGCGACATAGGTCGCCGCACCGCCATATTCGCCGCCGAGCGCCAGACCCTGCAGCAGACGCAACCCGATCAGAATGATCGGGGCGGCGATGCCGATGCTGGCGGCACCCGGCAGGATACCGACGAGGAAGGTCGACATGCCCATGATCAGGATCGTCACCAGGAAGGTATATTTGCGGCCGACGAGATCGCCGAGACGGCCGAACACCAGGGCGCCGAACGGACGCACCAGAAAGCCGGCGGCAAAGGCGAGCAGCGTAAAGATATTGCGCGTTGCCTCGGGATATTGGGTGAAGTAGGTCGCGCCGATATAGGTGGCGAGCGAGCCGTAGAGATAGAAATCATACCATTCGAAAACGGTGCCGAGCGAAGAGGCGAAGATGACCTTCTTCTCTTCGCCCGTCATCGGACCGGCCTTCGCGCCGTCGATGCTTGCGACATTTGCCATTGTCTGTCCTCCACAGAGTGATAAGCAACGCGCGCAGCCTACTCTCCTCAAAGCATACCCCTGGCCGCGACACGCCTGACGAGAGTGTGCCAGAAAAGACAGGCCGCAAAGAGAGATGCTTTGGGATTATGACTTTAGTCTAACGAGGCCGCGTTCCGTCACGCGCATCGGGGCGTTGCTCAGCCCTCCTGCCCGGGATGACATTGGCGGCGGGACGGTTTCGGCCGGTTTGCGAAAGGGAACCTGCTACGCCCTCAGCGCCTGCGCCGGCGATTGCCGGTAGGCAAGCACCGCCGGCAACGCGGCGAGAACGCCGGCAAAGGCAAGCAACACTCCCATAAGCCCGGCATCTTCCCGGGCGAAGCCAACCGGCATGGCGATGCCGCTGGTCTGGGAGAGCATGCCGGACAAGGTCAGCGCCGCGGCGAAACCGAGTGCAAATCCAAGTGCTATGCCGACCGCCACCAGGAAGAAGAATTCCAGGAAGACGATTCCGAAGATCGCGCCGCGCGGGGCTCCGAAGGCTCTGAGCGCGCCGATCTGACGACGGCGCTGGCCGATATGGATGACCGTGACCAGCACCAGCGAGGCCGCGACGAGAGCTTGCGCGCCGGAAGCGACCGCGACAAGGATCTGCTTGGCGTCGCCGAGCGTGGCGTAAAGATTGGTCAGGACCTCGCCGGGGAAGACGGCGATGGTATTGCCGTTGCGATAGTCCTGTCGAAGCTTATAGGCATCGGCGATCGTTTTCGGTTTGACGAGGATAGCCGGAAGGCCTGGAGCATCTGCGGCCCAGGTCTCTTTCAGCACGGCTTCCGGATCGAGCTTCCCATGATGATCATGCGCGTCATGATCGGCGCCGGCATGATCACGATCGTGTCCGCCCTCCTCGGCGCCTTCCGCATGCTCCTCGGCGTCCAGCCCGTGAATGTGCCAGACCGCCTGAATGGGAACGAGAATCGCCCGGTCCCAGGCAGTATCCGTCGGCTGCAGGCGGCCGACGACATGATAGGCGAGTTCGGTATGGGTTTCGCCCCCTTCTTCCGCCGAACCATGCATCGGCTTGATTTCATCGCCGAGCGAAAGCCTGACCGCGGAGCCGATCACTGCCTCTCCTTCGTGCGTGAAAGCCTTGCCTTCGGCAAAGTCACCGGACAGCTTGTTCGACATTTTTGCCGTCGTGCCGACGATCGGGTAGCCGGAGAAGGAATCGCCGAAGCCGATCGGCGCCGCCCAGTCGACTCGGGGGTCGGCGGCAAGTCTCGCCAGCACCTCGCCCGGCATCAACGGCAGGGGCGAGGGCTGCAGGAAGACGGAGGAGAGCACGAGTTGCGTCTCGCTGCCGCCGGCGCCGATGACGAGGTCGAACTTATCGGCGGCGCGGGCACTGCCGAGGCGAAGCGCCCGCTCCTGCAGGACCAAGGAGACGCCGAGCGCGGTCGCAAGCGCCACCAACAGCACGACAACCAGCGATCCCGCCCACAGGCGGCGAAGATCGGCGCAAATGAAGCGGATCATGCAGCCTCCCCCGCAACGGCAATGGCATCCTCGCTGATCCGGCCGGAACTGAGCGTGATGCGCCGGTCGAGACGGCCGGCGAGCCGCTGGTCGTGGGAAACGACGATCAGCGTGCTGCCTTCGGCATTGGCAAGCTCGAGGAGGAGATCGCCGACGGCCTCACCGCTTTCGGCGTCAAGGCTCGCGGTCGGCTCATCGGCAATGATGACACCGGGCTTGCGCAGCAGCGCCCGGGCGATCGCCACGCGCTGCATCTCGCCGCGCGACATGGTCTCGATCTTCTGGCCGGGCCGGGACAGGTTGACGGTGTTCAAAAGCACATGCGCCCGCTCGATGACGGCGGCCGTCGCGGCGCCGGCAAGCCGGGCAGGCAGAAGCACGTTCTCGAGTGCCGACAGGCCGGGGAAAAGATGGAATTCCTGCATGACCAGGCCGATATTGACGGCGCGGAACCGGTCGCGCCGGCTTTCCGAAAAAGCGGCGATATCCTCACCGTTCCAGCGGATCTGGCCCTGCCGCGTCCGCTCCAGACCGGTGACGACATTGACGAAGGTGCTCTTGCCGGAGCCTGATGCTCCTGTAATCGCGACCCTGCTGCCGGCCACGATCGACAGGCGGCCGATCGCCAGCGCCGGCGAGGAGAGGCCCGGAAAGGTAACGTCAAGGTTTTCGATATCGAGTGCGAGCATGTCGGTTCAAACAGCGAAATATTCGGCTTGGCGGATCCGCAGCAGGCTGACGAAGCCGGTTTCCGGATCCGTCCAGGAGCCGTATTCCAGCGTGCCGCGCACTTCGATTGTCTGGCGCGGCTGCACGAAGGTCTGTTTTTCCGAGAGATAAACCACGACGATATTGTCGGGCCAGTCCGCATCCGAAGAGCAGAAGGGGCAGAGCGACATCGGCACTTCGGTGAGTACAAAGAACTGCGCCTCGGCCTTCAGCGGCGGCGCCATGAAGCCCTTCATGCTGATTTCCTGGCCGGCAACGCGCTTCACCTTGTCGGAGAATTCGAGGCCGAGCACGCCGAACTTACCATAGAGCTCGCCGAAGGAGAGCGAAGGATCGGCAGCGCGAACGACGGAGGCGGTAAAGGGAAGCGCAACAGCGGCGCCGATCAGCCGGCGGCGGCTGAGATGCAGCGAAGAGAATATGTCCATGGCGACCTCCAGGAAGCAGATCCCGGCCGCTGAACGGCCGGGACCATGATCGGCAAAAGAGGCAAGGCCGGCAACGGCCCTGCAAGATCGGCTTAAAATCAGTTCGTCTGCTTGGCGCCGAGAGCGAAGGTGTCGGCGAGCACGCGATAGACGTCGCTCTGTTCCATGTAACCATGGAAGCCTTCGGCACCCGGACCCGCCGACTGCAGGACGACGTCATCGACGGCATGAACGCCGCTCTCGCTGCTCTTCGGAAGATTGCCCTGTACGAAGACGGCGCCGGGAACATCCTTATACTGTTCGTTGGCGACATACTCCTTCTTCTCGTTCTGGACGGCCGGAACGAAAGGACCGTCGAGCTTCGGACGGAAGGTCTCGTAGTGATCGGGGCCGTTGTTGGCGCTCAGGAACAGGCGGCGGCTGACGTCGATCTTGTCGGGATAACCGTCGCCATTTTCATCCTTGTAGTTCGGGAAGCCGGCCTCGGCGTAGGTGCCGACCTTTTCGCGCATTTCCGTGCCGGGCTTCTCGTCGTCGACAGTGCCGATGATCGATACGCCGTGCGTGTGGTCGCCGGTGACGACGATCAGAGTGTCCGGATGGGCCTTCTGGAATTCGCGGGCAACGCCGATCGCCTTGTCGAATTCGATGGTGTCGATAACCGCACGGTCCCAATCCAGCGGATGGGACATCTTGTCGATCGAGGAGCCTTCGACCATCAGGAAGAAGCCGTCAGCATTCTTCGAGAGGCGGTCGAGCGCAACCTTGGTCATCTCGACGAGACCCGGCTGGTTCGGGAATTTGTCGACGGTGCCCTTCTTCAGGAACTCGCGATCGAGCGTGACGTCCATATTGCCGGTGTGGAAAAGGCCGAGCAGGTTGCCTTCAGCCGACGCATTGGCGGCCAACTCGTTCTTGTCGGTCGCAAGCTTGTAGCCGGCATCCTGGAACAGCTTGATGTAATCCTGATTGTCCTTCCGCTTGGAGCCGGCGACTTCCTTGCCGAGGAAATAGGCCGAGCCGCCGCCAAGGATGACTTCCGGCTTCACCTCGAGCAGCATGCCGACGATGTCGGCCTTTTCGTTGCGGCTGCGGGTATGGGAAACGACCGCAGCTGGCGTCGCATCCTCGATCTCGGACGTCGCGACAATGCCGATCGACTTCTTGGTCGTGCGGCGAACGGCCTCGCCAAAGGTTTCGACGCGCGGGTCGTCGAGTGCGGCCGGTGTCCGGTCCGCATAGACGCCGAGCGCGTTGACGGCCGTCTTGTGCCCAGTCATGAAGGCCGACATGGTGTTGGCCGAGTCCGTGGCAATGGCATTCGTCGCTGACGTGCCGATAAAAGCCATATGATCGAGATCGTCCATATTCAGGCGGCCGTTCGCTTTGCCCTCGGTCATGCCCTTGGACATGATGCGGGCGGCGGTGCGATGCGCGACGGAAAGGCCGTCGCCGAGCAGGAAGATAATGTTCTTGGCCTTCGGCTGAGCGGCGGTTTCGTAAACGTCCCAGGTGACCGATTTCGTCTCGTCGCCGGCGGAGACCTCGATCTTGTAGGCGCCGGGTTCCGAGATCTTCAAGCCGCGGAGCAGAAGAGCGGAACCGAGGGCCTTGTCTTCCTTGCCTTTTTCCAGCTCGATGAACTGCGCTTCGCCCCCAAGGACAGTCTTGTAATCCTTACCGTTGACCGTGACCTTCACATCTTCCGGCTTGATCTGCTTGTTGAGCTCGACCTTGAAATCGAATGGGGAGCCGGCAAGGATCGTCGCGCGATCAAGCGGATAGACTGTCGTCGCCTGAGCGGCGCCCGCGAGGATGGTGGTGGCCGCAAAGGCGGCGAGAAGCATACGCATGGAAAACCCCCGTTTTCGTTGCAGACATTGACAACCGGGCTGGGATATCTCCCGGGCATGACAGCGGCATGACAAAACGTCCGGGCTTGCGGCCGCCCCTTTTGACCTGCTGTCTGCTCACGCAAAAACCTTGACTCCTGTGGAAAACCTTCTAAGAGCAACAGCGGAAAAGGAATCTCCATGGTTCGCGACGAACACGCCATTGCCGCACGCGATGACCGGGCACGGGTTGCCGGGGTGGATATTGCCGTTCCGGTTTCTTCCAAAACCAAGGCCAAAACGACGACGAAAACCGTCTGACGTCTCTGGCCTGCCGCTCTCTCCCCGGCTCGGCTGGGGACAGGAAGACGCGTCCGTCGCGCCTTTCCCCTCACCGGACAAGAGGAGAGAAGAGAAAGAGAGCTTGAGAAATGGGTTTTAAAGTAGCAGTTGCGGGAGCGACCGGAAATGTTGGCCGGGAGATGCTCAACATCCTCTCCGAACGCGGCTTCCCCGCCGATGAGGTCGTGGCGCTCGCCTCGGCACGTTCGCAGGGCACCGAAGTGTCCTACGGCGACCGGACGCTGAAGGTTTCCAATCTGGAGAATTACGATTTCTCCGATACCGACATCTGCCTGATGTCGGCCGGCGGCGAGGTCTCCAAGAAGTTCTCGCCCAAGATCGGCCAGCAGGGCTGCGTCGTCATCGACAATTCCTCGGCCTGGCGCTATGACGCCGACGTGCCGCTGATCGTGCCGGAAGTGAACCCGGACGCCGTCACGCAGTTCACCAAGCGCAACATCATTGCCAATCCGAATTGCTCGACCGCACAGCTGGTGGTGGCGCTGAAGCCGCTGCACGACTTCGCCAAGATCAAGCGCGTCGTCGTCTCCACCTATCAGTCGGTCTCCGGCGCCGGCAAGGACGGCATGGACGAGCTCTTCAACCAGACGCGCGCGGTCTTCGTTGCCGATCCGATCGAGAACAAGAAGTTCACCAAGCGCATCGCCTTCAACGTCATCCCGCACATCGATAGCTTCATGGAAGACGGCTACACCAAGGAAGAATGGAAGGTGCTGGCCGAGACGAAGAAGATGCTCGATCCGAAGATCAAGGTGACCTGCACGGCGGTCCGTGTGCCCGTCTTCATCGGTCATTCGGAATCGGTCAACATCGAATTCGAAAACGAGATCACCGCCGATCAGGCTCGCGATATCTTGCGCGATGCCCCGGGCTGCCTTGTCATCGACAAGCGCGAGAACGGCGGCTACATCACGCCTTATGAATCCGCCGGCGAAGATGCGACCTACATCTCGCGCATTCGCGAGGACGCCACCGTAGAAAACGGCCTCAATATGTGGGTTGTTTCCGACAATCTGCGCAAGGGCGCGGCGCTGAACGCCATCCAGATCGCCGAGCTGCTCGTCAATCGCGGCCTGGTCAAGCCGCGCAAGCAGGCAGCCTGATACCATTTGTAAACCGTAAGATGTTAAAGCCCTGCCCGTTGAGCGGGGCTTTTTCCGGGGCAAATACGACTGTATAAGCGCTCGCTAAACGATGATCGTGACAAAATCGCGAGTGGCTGGCATTCTCTTGCCCGCTTAAAAACTATGCAGATCGAGAGCGGGGTTTCTCAATGCGCATGACAAAGTTGTTTCTGGCGGCCGCTGCGGCAATGGGCGTCCTCCAAGCGGTACCGGCGTTCGCGCAAGGACCGCAATGTGGCAATACTAGCGCCGGCTTCGACGCCTGGGTCGCCGATTTCAAGCAGACGGCAGCTGCCAACGGCGTCAGCCAATCGGTGCTCAGCCGCGCCTTCGCCAACGTCAATTACAACAAGCCGACGATCGCCGCCGACCGCGGCCAGAAAAGCTTCAAGCTCTCCTTCGACGCCTTCATGCAGAAGCGCGGCGGTGCCGCCGTCATTTCCCGCGGTCGGTCGATGAAAGCGGCCAACCAGGCCCTTTTTGCCTCGATCGAACGCCGCTTCGGCGTTCCCGCCGGTCCGCTGATCGCAATCTGGGGCATGGAGACCGGTTTTGGCAGCTATATGGGCAACCAGCATACGCTCTCGGCTGTGTCGACCCTTGCCTATGACTGCCGTCGTTCCGACTATTTCACCGATCAGCTCTATGCTGCGCTCCAGCTGGTCTCCGAGGGTTATCTGAGCCCGCAGGCCAAGGGTGCCGCCCATGGTGAAATCGGCCAGACGCAGTTTCTGCCGCGCAACGTCGTGCGCTTCGGCGCCGACGGCGATGGCGACGGCCGGGTCGACATGGTCGGCTCCCGCGCCGATGCGCTGGCCTCGACCGCAAATTTCCTCAAGGGCCACGGCTGGCGTGCCGGCGCCGGCTATCAGCCGGGAGAGCCAAATTTCGCTGCGATCCAGGGCTGGAACGCCGCCACCGTCTATCAGCAGGCGATCGCCTATATCGGCCAGCAGATCGACGGCGGCAGATAAGCCTTCATTGACAATGATACCGAGCTTTTCCGGTCTAACCCGGAAAAGCTCTGGGAACGCCGCTGCGAAGGCGGCGTTTTTCATATGCGGGAATCAAAACCGCCGCCCGATGCCGTCTTGCGTCGTTCCTCCTGCGGCGGAGCCGGCACCACCGGCCCCGACACCACGCAATTGCGGCCGGAAGCCTTGGCGGCGTAGAGCGCCAGATCGGCGCGTTTGACCAGATCCTCGAAATTCCGGTTGGCGGCGTCGTTTGCCCGGCCGGCGCATCCGAAGCTCGCCGTGACCTTGAGGAGATCGCCGCTCGCAAGAGGGATTTCCGCCGCCTCGATCGCCTGTCGCACGCGCTCGGCGACGATGGCGGCCTCGTCGGGCGTCGAATCCGGCAAAAGCGCCAGGAACTCCTCGCCGCCATGCCGCACCAAGAGATCGAAGGAACGAAAATTCTGGCGCGCGACGCCGGCGACGTGCCGCAGCACGGCATCGCCGGCATCGTGCCGTGAATATCGTTGATCTTCTTGAAATGATCGAGATCGAAGAGGACGACGGAAATCCAGTGCGAGCCGTGCTCGGCCTGCGTAAGGAGCGCGGAGGCGGCGACCTCGAAGCCGCGCCTGTTGTAGAGCCCCGTCAGAAGATCGGTTTGAGCAGCGTTGCGCAACTCACCCACTAGCGTCTCCCGGTCCCGAGCGAGCTTGTCGATCAGCCGAAGTCCTCTTGCCGCCAGCATCATCACCAGCGTTGCGAGAATCAACAGGCCTGCGCACAGCGCCAGAATCTGTATCAGGTGTATGTGCGAGAGCGTGGAAAACTGCTCGCCGGTCTCGTGAATATCACTCGCAGCCTCGACCATCTTTTGCTGAAGGAAAGCCATGCGTTCGCGCTGTGCGGCCGCCCAGGCGTCGCCCATTGCGCGCGACGGCCGCGACCCGGCGAGAATGGCATCGGTGATCGCATTCGCCTTCAGTTGGTCGCCGCGACCGAGATAGGCAACGATGTCGCGCACGATCGGCGCGGTCGAATGGAAGACCATGTGATCCATGCCGGCACCGAGCATGGTCTTGCCTTGAATGAACAATTCGATCGGAAATCTGGCAGAAACATCTTGATTGAGATAACGAGTGCCGATTCCGGTAATCAATCTTTCGCCGTAGTAGGTCAGCAGGATGCCCATCAGCTGGTTGGATTTTTCAAGCAGCACCGGGTCGCTGATCAGCGGTGAAAGTGCGTCGACGACCGCAAGCTGCTTGAGAGCCGCATACCAGTAGATGGAACCGGGATTGCTGCCGGAATAACGGCCCTGATCGACGGCGCTTCGCGCGGCGACGATGCGGCTATAGGCAAGGCTGAGGGCCGACAATTCACCTGCAAGCCCTTGATCGAGCGTATCGCGAGGCGGCAAGCTGGCATAGAAAGCGCGGCGTTCTCGATCCAGCGTCAGTCGGCTTTGCTGCATGTCGACAGCAGTCCCCCTGCTGGGATGCGCGAGATGGCGGCGAGTGGCATCGATTTCGCTCAGGATTTCCGTGGCCGCGATCGAACCGCCACGCGCAAGTACGTCGGCGAACTGCCGGTCTTTCTCGAGATCTCTATATTGCAGGATCGAAGTTCGAAGGACGAAGACGCCTTCAATGAGCATGAAGACGAAGGGCAGCAGGATGGCGGCCAGGATAACCTTTTTGATGGTTTCAAACTTCATTGCCAATCGCTACGTGGTCAAATGCCGGTCATGTGCAGCCGATTAGAAGCTTAACAGCAATCCTTAAAAAAGTGATAAACCGGTACGCTCCTAGATTTCGGGACGGATGAAATCGCGTGTTTCGGCGTCCATGACCCAGAGCTCGCCGGTCGAGATATCGAACCAGGCGCCATGAAGGTGCATTTTTCCTGCGTCCTCGAGCGCCTTTATTTCCGGGAAGGTTCTGAGATTGTTGAGCGAATTGCGTATAGAGACACGCTCCAGCGCCGTCTGCCGCTCGGCCTCCGTCATCACGTCATTGCTCTGGATCTGCTCGGCTGCGGGTTTGACCAGCGACATCCACCGGCCGATGAAATCGCCGGGCGATAACGGCTCGGCATTCGGATCGAGTGCCGCCCGAATGCCGCCGCAGCGGCCATGGCCCATCACCACGATGTCCGAAACCTTCAGCGCCTGCACCGCAAATTCAAGAGCGGCCGATGTCGAATGGAAATGACCGTCCGGCTCGTAGGGCGGCACCATATTGGCAACGTTGCGGATGACGAAAAGCTCGCCCGGGCCGGCATCGAAGATCAGCTCGGGAGCCGCACGCGAGTCCGAACAGGCAATGACCAGCGTGCTCGGATTCTGGCCGTTTTCGGCAAGTTGCCGATACCTGTCGCGGGCGTCGGCATAACGCCCGTTCATAAAGTTGCGATAACCGTTCAGAAGGGTGTTTGGAAAACGCTGCATGCCTCTGGATTAGCGCGGGCGGAAGACAAGATCAACTGCTGCACCGCAAAATGCGCACATTGACAAATGCGTCAATTTTTCCGCCGCTGCGCCGGGTGTACGAGCCGGCGCATCTGCACCATGGCCATCGGCGACGACAGGCTGGACGCATCGCTGGCCAGCATCAACTCGTTGCTGCCGCGCTTGACCGCACGCGCAAGCACTTCGAACACGCTGGCGGTGGCAAGCTGCAACGCCTTTTCATCCTCGAGGCCGGACAGCAGGCGCGACAGAAAAACGGCGGCCAGCAGGTCACCGAGACCATTCGGCGGATTGTCGACGACGCGGTGCTCGGCAAGAAGCGCGTGACGGCCGGAAAGGTAGAGGTTGCCGGTGCCACCCGCCATCATCGGCACCGCCGAGGTGACGAGCATGCGCGACGGCCCGAGCGCCAGCGCCGCCTCCATGATTGCGCTGTTGTCATCGAGCGCTGCTCCCGACAGCCAGGCGAGCTCGTACCGGTTCGGCGTTGCGAGCGAGGCCAGCGGAATGAGATGATCACGAATGGCCTCGGCCGTCGCTTCCGGCACGTAGAGGCCGCCGAGATCGCCCATCACCGGATCACAGACATAAAGCAGTTCGGGATTGTTTTGCCGGAGCGCAGCGATCAGCCGACCGACCGATCGTGCCTGGGCAGCATTGCCGAAATAGCCCGAAAGCACCGCCCTGACTTCACCGATCCAGGGCGCACGGATCAGGTCGTCGATCGCCGCGTCGAAATCGGCTTCCGCAAATGTCAGCCGCGTCGAACGGCCATGGCCGGGATGCCACGGCAGGACGATGGTCGGCAGTGCCCAGACCGGATGGCCGAGCGTCTCCAGCGCAAACACCGCCGCCCGGTTGCCAACAGAGCCACGCACGACATGGCTGGAAATAACGATGACTGCGCCCGCTGCATTTTCCGACATGAAATCGAGGTCCGAATGATGATGGCGTTTGATGATCTTTTTGACGCCGGGCTGTCAACCATTCTTCACGTGAGCATGGAAATGTGCCGCGAAAGCAAAGCCGGAAGAGAGGCCTTGCCAATGCGTTTTGGCCTCGAAAGCGAAAAAATCTCTGCCAATTTCCCATTTCCGCCGGCAAAAAAGCATCAAAACAATGCCTGAGGCCTCTCTTTTAGGGATTTTTTCGAGAAATCTTCTGCTAGCTTGCGAAAAATCAGTCCATTGCGGGGAGGCGATTCATGGCTGCCAGAAACAATCCGAAACGGGAGAAGCAGATCGAAACGGCGCGCAAGATCGCCAAGGCGATGAGCGAGGCGCATCTCGATCCGGAAATTCTCTTCGGCCGGGCGAGCAATGACGATCTGGAACTCTATACGCCCGACATGCTGGCACGTTCTGCCGTGCATTCGGCAAAGGAACTTGCCGCCTGGAACGGCAAGGCGCCCCGCGTCAGCATCGACACAATTGCCGAGGTGACGCCTGGCGGCACCGCCGTTTCGGTGCTGTCGGTGACTGACCGGAACATGCCTTTCCTTTATGAATCGGTCATGGGCGAAGTGACGAGCACCTACCGCGATCTGTTCATGGCGGTGCATCCCATCCTCGTCATGGAAAAGGGCAAAGCCCCCGCACTCTATTCCGCCGACCACCCGAGCGATCCCGCCGCGCGCGTCAGCCATATCCAGCTCCATATTGCCCCGTTGAACACCACCCAGGCAGCCGATCTCGTCAAACGCGTCCAGACCGTGCTCGAACAGGTCCGCCTGTCGGTTTCCGATTGGAAACCGATGCTTGCCAAGCTCGATGGGGTGATCGCCGAGCTTTCGGCCAATGGCGCCGGCCGCAGGAAGGCCGAACATGCCGAGGCGGTGGCCTTCCTGACCTGGCTGCGCGACGAGAATTTCACCTTCCTCGGCATGCGTGAATATATTTATTCGGGCAAGGGCGCCGACGCCAAGGTCGAGCGCGACAAGGGCGCCGGCCTCGGCATCCTCTCCAACCCAGACGTTCTCGTGCTGCGCACCGGCAAGGACGCCGTGACCACCACGCCGGAGATCCTTGCCTTCCTCGACGGCCCCGACTTCCTGATCGTCACCAAGGCGAATGTAAAATCGATCGTCCATCGCCGCGCCTATATGGATTATGTCGGCGTCAAACGTTTCGACGCCGAGGGCAACGTGACCGGGGAACTCCGCATCGTCGGTCTTTTCACCTCGACGGCCTATACCTCGCTCGCCTCCGAAATCCCGCTGCTGCGGTCGAAGATCGAAAAGGTGAAGGAGCATTTCGGCTTCGACCCGATGAGCCATTCCGGCCGCATGCTCGACAACACGCTGGAATCCTACCCGCGCGACGACCTTTTCCAGATCGACACGACGCTGCTTGCAAGCTTTGCCGAGCAGATCAACGATCTCGCCGACCGGCCGCGCGTGCGCGTCCTGCCGCGCATCGACCATTTCGACCGCTTCGTCTCGGTGATCGTCTATGTTCCGCGTGAGGAATATGACTCGATCGTGCGCGAGCGGATCGGCACCTATCTGAAGACGGTCTATGACGGCCGTGTCTCCGCCTATTACCCGGCTTTTCCCGAAGGCGGCGTCGCGCGCGTGCACTTCATCATCGGCCGTTCCGGCGGCAAGACGCCGCGCATTCCGCAGGCAAGGCTCGAGCAGACGATCCGCGAAATCACCGCCCGCTGGGACGACCGTTTCGAAGTGCTCGCCGGACCAAAGTCGCCGAGGCTATCGGTCGATCAGGCCTTCCAGGATTCTTTCACCCCTGAAGAAACCGTGGCCGACCTTGCCGATATCGGCGCCTGCGCCGCCGGCGAGCCGCTCCGCATCCAGTTTTATCATCGCCAGGAAGAACAGGGTGGTATCCTCTCGCTGAAAATCTTCCATGCCGGCGGTCAGCTGGCCTTGTCGCGCCGCGTGCCGCTTCTCGAGAACCTCGGCTTCAATGTCGTCAGCGAACGCACCTTCGACATCGGGGTGCAGGTCGCCGATGGCGCAACCCAACTCGTCGTGCTGCACGACATGGAGCTCGAGACCCGCACCGGCGGCGAAATCGATCTGCACCGGTATGGTGCCGCCCTCGAGGAAGCCTTCGTCGCCGCCTTCGCCGGCACGATCGACAATGACAGCTTCAACCGGCTGATCCTTTCGGCCGGGCTCTCGGCGCGCGAAGCCAATGTGTTGCGCGCCTATGCCCGTTATCTCCGCCAGGCCGGCATCGCCTATTCGCAGGATTACATCGCAACGACGCTCGACAAATATCCTGGCGTGGCCGCGGCGATCTTCCGGCTGTTCCACGACACGCTCGATCCAAAGCTTTCCGACAAAGCCCGCGTCAAGAAGATCGCCGACCTGCACCAGGCGATCGAGGCCGATCTTGCCAACGTGCCGAGCCTGGACGACGACCGTATCCTGCGCCGCTACGTCAACATCGTCGACGCGACGCTGCGCACCAACTATTTCCAGAAGAACCCGGACGGGTCGCCGAAAGCCATGCTGGCCTTCAAGCTCGATCCGCACCTGGTCGACGGGCTGCCGCAACCGAAACCCTTCCGCGAGATGTTCGTCTACGGCGTCGAGGTCGAAGGTGTGCACCTGCGCTTCGGCAAGGTGGCGCGCGGCGGCCTGCGCTGGTCGGACCGCGCCGAGGATTATCGCACCGAGGTGCTCGGCCTGGTCAAGGCGCAACAGGTGAAAAACGCCGTCATCGTGCCGGTCGGCGCCAAGGGCGGTTTTTATCCGAAAAGGCTGCCGGTGGGCGGCAGCCGCGACGAGATCTTCAATGCCGGCCGCGAGGCTTACAAAACCTATATCCGCACGCTGCTTTCTATTACCGATAACATCTCCGGCGCCGAGATCGTGCCGCCGACGGATACGATCAGGCTCGATGGTGACGACCCCTATTTCGTCGTCGCCGCCGACAAGGGCACAGCGACCTTCTCCGACACCGCCAATGCTCTGGCGCAGGAGGCCGGCTTCTGGCTGGACGACGCCTTCGCCTCCGGCGGCTCGGCCGGCTATGATCACAAGAAGATGGGCATCACCGCCCGTGGCGCCTGGGAAACCGTGAAACGCCATTTCCGCGAAATGGACATCGACATCCAGACGACACCTTTTACCGTCGCGGGCGTCGGCGACATGTCGGGCGACGTCTTCGGCAACGGCATGCTGCTCTCTCCGAAGATCCGGCTGATCGCCGCCTTCGATCACCGCGACATCATCATCGACCCCGATCCCGATATGGAAAAGACGCTGGCCGAGCGGCAGCGCCTCTTCAATCTGCCGCGCTCAAGCTGGCAGGACTTCGATAAAAACGTCCTTTCGAAGGGCGCGATGATCATTTCGCGCTCGGCGAAATCGGTGACGCTGACGCCGGAAGCGGTGAGCGCGATCGGCATCGACAAAGCCGTGGCCACGCCCTTCGAGATCATGACGGCGATCCTGAAGAGCCCGGTCGACCTGCTCTGGTTCGGCGGCATCGGCACCTATGTGAAGGCGGCGTCCGAAACCGATACCGAAGTCGGCGACCGCGCCAATGACCCGATCCGCATCACCGCGGCGGAGGTGGGCGCCAAGGTGATCGGCGAAGGCGCCAACCTCGGCGTCACCCAGAAGGGCCGCATCGCCTATGGCCTCAAGGGCGGGCGCTGCAACTCCGACGCCATCGACAATTCGGCCGGCGTCAACACCTCGGACGTCGAGGTCAACATCAAGATCGCGCTGGCGGCCGCCATGCATGACGGGCGGCTGACGCGGGCAAAACGCGACCAGCTTCTGTCGTCGATGACCGCCGAAGTGGCGGCCCTGGTCCTGCGCAACAATTATCTCCAGTCGCTGGCGATCTCGCTCATCGAACGCAAGGGCACGGCAAACGGCCTGGAACTCGCCCGCTTCATGAGCGTGCTCGAAGCCGCCGGCCAGCTGAACCGCAAGGTCGAGACCTTGCCGGATGACCAGACGCTGGCCGAACGTTACACGGCCGGCAAGCCGCTGACGCGGCCGGAAATCGGCGTGTTGCTGTCCTACGCCAAGATCGTGCTCTTCGATGCGCTCGCCGCGAGCGACCTGCCCGACGACCCTTATTTTGCCACGACGCTGTCGAATTACTTCCCCGTCAAAATGCAGAAGTCGAACGCCGGCGATATATCAGGCCATCGGCTGCGGCGCGAAATCATCGCGACCGTGCTTGCCAATGAAGCGATCAACCGCGGTGGGCCGAGCTTTACCGTCGCGATGATGGACGCGACGGCGGCTTCGGCGCCGGAGGTCGTACGCGCCGCGATCGTCGCGCGCGACGGTTTCGACCTCCCCAGGCTCTGGGCCGAGACCGATGCGCTCGACGGCAAGATATTCGGCGAAGTGCAGAACCGCATTTACGAGGAAATCAGCCACAGTTTTGTCGTTCTCACGCGCCTGCTGTTGAAAACCGCAATGACCAAAGCCGATATGGCAGAGGTGATTAGCCGGCTTCAGGCTGCCCTGAAGAAGTTGAGGCCTGCCTTCGCCGAACAGGCCGCCGGCGATGCTGCCGCACGCCAGGCGGAATATGCCGAGGCCGGCGTGCCCGAAAAGCTGGCGGCCGAAATCGCCAACCTCCAGAGCTTCGCGCTGGTGCCGGAGATCATGCAGATTGCCGAGCGCACCGGCGAGCCGCTGGTGCGCGCCGCCGAAAATTATTTTGCGGTATCGAAAACCTTTCGGATCGCCCGGCTGCTGGCGGCCGGCGGCCGGATTCTCACCTCCGACCATTACGAAAATCTGGCGCTTGCCCGCAGCATCGACCAGATCGCCAGCGCCCGGCGCGACATCGTCATCTCGGCGCTTTCCGATCACGGCAAGGAGAAGCTGCCCGTCCAGGCGTGGCATGCGCAGGATCGCGTCCGCATCAACCGCATCGTCGAGGAGCTTTCGAGCCTCAGCGACAGCGGCGATCCCAATCTTGCGCGCATCACTGTTGCCGCAGGCATCCTGACCGATCTTGCGCGCGACCGGGCGAGGTGAGACAGTCCGCGAAAAAGGAGCGGATGTTGAATCGCATAGACTGGACAGGAACGCAGCCGCCGAAAGCCACGGAGAAGGGCATCTGGGGGTGGATGTTCTTCGATTGGGCGGCCCAGCCTTTCTTCACGGTGGTCACCACCTTTATCTTCGGGCCCTATTTCGTCTCCCGCCTAACCGATGACCCGGTGTCGGCGCAGACGACATGGAGCAACATGGCGACGATCTCGTCCGTAATCATTGCCCTGCTCTCGCCCGTTCTCGGCTCGATCGCCGACCAGTCCGGCGCGCGCAAACCCTGGATCGGCTTCTTCGCGATCATCAAGATCGTCAGCCTCTTCTGCCTGTGGTTTGCAGCCCCCGGTTCGCCGATCCTCTATCCGGTGATCTTCATGATCCTCGCCTCGGTTTCAGCCGAGTTTTCGATCGTCTTCAACGATTCGATGATGCCGCGGCTTGTCGGCAAGCATGAGGTGGGCAAGCTCTCCAACACCGCCTGGGGGCTCGGTTACCTCGGCGGCATGATCGTGCTGATTGCGGTCGTCACGCTTCTGGCGGCAAGCCCGGAAAGCGGCAAGACGGTTCTCGGCCTCGATCCGCTTTTCGGCCTCGATCCCAAGACCGGTCAGGACGCACGCATCACCGGGCCGATCTCGGCCGTCTGGTACCTGATTTTCATCCTGCCGATGTTCTTCTTCACACCCGACGTCGGCAGAGGCCTGCCCTTCGGCACCGCAATCCGCGCCGGCCTGCGGGACCTGAGAAACACGCTCGGCGAACTCAAGGAACGCCGCGGCATCCTGAAATTCCTCATCGCCCGAATGATCTATCAGGACGGCGTCAACGGCCTGTTGATCCTCGGCGGCGTTTTCGCCGCCGGCATGTTCGGCTGGGCGACGATCGAGATCGGCCTCTACGGCATCATCCTGAACGTCGTCGCGATCTTCGGCTGCCTGATCGCCGGCCGGATCGACAAGGGCGTCGGTTCCAAGGTAACCGTCGTCATCAGCCTCACCATGCTGCTTCTGGCCACCATCGGCATCATCTCGACCGGGCCGGGTTACACCCTGTTTGGCCTGATACCGCTGCCGACCGCCGATTCCGGCGGCCTCTTCGGCACCGCCGCGGAAAAGGCCTATATCCTCTATGGCCTGCTGATCGGGCTTGCCTTCGGGCCGGTGCAGGCCTCGTCGCGCTCCTATCTCGCGCGTAGCGTCAGCCTCGAGGAAGCCGGCCGCTATTTCGGCATCTACGCGCTTTCGGGGCGTGCCACGAGTTTCATGGCGACGCTGCTTTTCTCGCTGGTGACCTATCTGAGCGGCTCACCGCGGCTCGGAATGGCGACGCTGATCCTCTTCCTCGCCAGCGGGCTGGTGCTGCTGATCCGCACGCCCTATCCGGCCGATCGCGCCTGACAATTCTCCGGCACCCGTCAGTGCCGGAAGTGGCGCATGCCGGTGAAGACCATCGCGACGCCGTGTTCGTTGGCGGCGTCGATGACCTCCTGGTCTCGCATCGAACCGCCCGGCTGGATAACCGCTGTCGCCCCTGCGGCGATCATCGACAGAAGGCCATCGGCAAATGGCAGGAAGGCTTCGGAAGCAACCGCCGAGCCCTGCGTCATCGGCGCCGGGAGACCGAGTGCCTTGGCGGCCTCTTCGGCCTTCAGCGCCGCGATGCGGGCGGAATCCACCCGGCTCATCTGGCCGGCGCCGATTCCGGCCGTCTGGCCGTCCTTGGCATAGACCACGGCGTTCGATTTGACATGTTTGCCGACCTTGAAGGCAAACTTCATATCATCAAGCTCCTGCGCCGTCGGCACGCGCTTGGTGACGACCTTGAGCTCCAGATCCTCGACCATGCCGTTGTCGCGGTTCTGGACGAGCAAACCGCCGGAAACGGTCTTTGCCGTCAGTCCCGGGGCGCGCGGATCGGGCAGGCCACCGGCCGACAGCAGCCGCAGGTTCGGCTTGCGAGCGACGATCGCCTTGGCCTCCTCCGTAACGTCGGGCGCAATGATCACCTCGGTGAAGAGCTTGACGATCTCCTCGGCCGTTTCGGCGTCCAATATCCGGTTGAGGGCGATAATACCGCCGAAGGCGGAAACCGAATCACAGGCGAGCGCCCGCTGATAGGCTTCCAGGAGGCTCGAGCCGGTGGCGACGCCGCAGGGATTGGCATGTTTGATGATCGCGCAGGCGGGCGCCTTTTCCGGCAGGAATTCGGCGACGAGTTCGTAGGCGGCATCGGTGTCGTTGATATTGTTATAGGAGAGCTGCTTGCCCTGCAGCAGCACGGCCGTCGAAACACCCGGGCGCTTCTCGCCCGTGGCGTAGAAGGCGGCCTTCTGGTGCGGATTTTCGCCGTAGCGCATCTCTTCCTTCAGCACGCCGCCGATGACGCGGTGGCGCGGCGTGTCGATCGCCAGCGCTTCGGCAAACCAGTTGGAAATCATGGCATCATAGGCCGCGGTACGGGCATAGGCCTTGGCCGCCATGCGCTGGCGGAAGGCATAGGCGGTCTTGCCGTCATCCGCCGAAAGCTGCTCCTTGAACTCGGCATAATCCTCGGGATCGGTCAGGATGGTCACATAGGCATGGTTCTTGGCCGATGCACGGATCATCGCCGGACCGCCGATGTCGATATTTTCGACGGTTGTCGGATAATCGCCGTCGGCCGCGCGCACCTCTTCGAAAGGGTAGAGGTTGATGACGGCAAGATCGATGCCCTCGATGCCGTGCTTTTTCATCGCCTCCTGATGCTCGCTATCGTCGCGGATCGCCAGCAGGCCGCCATGCACCGTCGGATGCAGCGTCTTGACGCGCCCGTCCATGATCTCGGGAAAGCCGGTGATCTCGGAGACATCGGTGACGGCGAAACCGGCAGCGGCGATCGCCTTATAGGTGCCGCCGGTCGACAGCAGACGCACGCCTCTTTCGGACAATGCCCGGGCGAGCTCGACGATGCCGGTCTTGTCGAACACGGAGAGGAGCGCGGTCTTGATTTCGACCTTGTCCGGGGCGGGGATCTTTTTGGAAATGACGGCCATGAACCTTCTCCGTTCGGGCTTCGGGAGATGTCCGCTAGAGCATGAGGCCGAAAAGTGTGAGCGGCTTTCGGACGACATCCTGCCTTAGGGACGTTTTCTTGCTGTCGCCGCGTTAGCACAGCTTTGACGCCACGCAAACAGCGCTGATGCTCTGCCTTTCGATTTAGTCCCGGATTCGAATTTGGCGAGCCGGCGTTCCCGTCTAAGCCTTACGGGAGAGGAACCAGCGGATCTCCGTCTTCTCGGCCAGATCGAAATCGATCTCGATCTGGTCAGAGCCGCAAATGCCGGAGCTGTCGGCAAAGAAGATGTCTTCGGAAATCAGCACTTCGTTGCCGGGCGCGGAAAACAGCCAGCTTTCGCCGTCCGGCGCCGTCAGCAGCACGGATTCTCCATCGCTCTGCTGCAGAACGATGGACGGATGAATATGAAAACGGGCGACGGCCTTCAGGGCCTCGTCACTTTCATATCCTTCACGCCGGATGAGCCGGTCGTGACCTGTCACCATCGAACCTGCGGCATTGAGCGTCAGCTCACGCTCGTGGAGCACGCCGAACGTCCTGAGATAACCGTCATGGCTGAGCTTGATACTGTCGCGCCCATCCTCCGTTTCCAAACGTTCGACAGTGACGGTTTTCACCGGTTCGGTGATCGCGTGATTGAGGAAAGGCGAGTGTGAAAAACGGCTGGATGAGGTGTCGTTGAGGATGACGGTCGAATGCGCCGCGGTCGTGCGCGCCATCTGCACATAGCGGTGTCCGGCGAATTTCGGCGAGCCGGAATTGACGATGAAGCGATGGCGGCCGGACGACATTTCGAAGGAAAGGCTGCCGGCATGCGCGGTCCGCACTGCGCCGCCCGAAGGCGGCGTGCCGGTATCGGCGATGATAACCGTCTTGCCCCCGGAAAGCCGCTGATAGCGCGACTGCGGCAAAGCCTTGAATGGCTGGCCGGCGGTCTCGTCATATCTGAGCACCGACATCAGCTCATTGGCGAGCGTGGAGGTTGCGCCGTTGAAAAGCGCCAGGTCCCCGTCCTGATGCCGGAAGAACCGCAAAGCCGGATACATGCGGTCGATGCCGGAGATCAGCTTCTGCGGCAGGTCATGGCCGAGATTGACGTAAGTCTGCCGCAGCGGCAGCAGGTCGAGCAGCAGTTCCAGGCCGATGCGCGGGTTGCGCGAGATATGGCCGCCGTCCGGCAGAATCTGGCTATCGAACTGACGGTCGAGCGCCTGCGCCGCTCTTCGAAGCGTGGAGGCGCGGGCCGGCATGGCGACGGAGGCCATGGCGAGCGCGATGCGCAGCCGGAACAGCTCCAGGCCGCCGAGCGTATAGGGCGCCATGCGATGCAGGAACCTGACCTGGAAAGCCAGCGACTTCATGAAACGGCGATAGAAGCCGCGGTCGGCATTCTGCAGCACAACAGGCGAATGCGACAGCCAGGCGATGACGCGCTGAGCGGTGACGTCGGTCTCCCAGGCAATTCCTTCCATACGGCCGGCATGGATGGAAAGCCAGCTGTCGACGATGGCGCGGGCAGCAGCCGCGCTGCGTTCCGTCTTGTGCGCCCGCATGTGCCGCAGCCAACCGAAGCTGTGCAGGCGCGTCGCAAAAGGCCGCGAGGGCAGGGTGAAGATGAAGGGCGATTTGCCGTTCGTTTCCAGCATGCGCCCGGCCAGAAGGAAACGTCCATTGAGAATTTCGTCGGCCACATGCGAATCGATGCCGCGAAGATCGGTCGGAGCGACGATCAGACGCTCGGGCGGTTTGATCGAATGGCGAATGAGCTTCAGGCGCAGCAATGCGACGCGGCGCAAGGCGCGCCGCCAAGCTTCCCGAACATACATGCTCGCAAAACGCCGACCGGACTGCATATTCTATTGTCTATTGACCCTCGTAGTTAAGAATAGGTGAAAAGCAGCCGATTTCATCGCCCACAATGAATTAATTCGTGACAAAATTCGAATATACGAAAATTAGTGCATGTCATTCGAGGACATTCCGGAGTTTCGCAAAGAATGACGGACGTGCTGCCCTCGCAGGGGTGCGGATTTGGCGACGCGTTTGAGCTCAATCAGACCGCTCGCCGCAGCACCGCCGCGTAGAAGCCATCGAGGCCGGAGGCGATGCCTTCGGGCATCTTCAGCATGGTCGGAAGCGTACGGAATTCGCCGAGCGGCGTGATCGCCGCTTCGAGACCGGGCCAGTCGCCGGCGCTGATCGGCACGCGCTCGATTGCGTCCGTATCGGAAAGAACGCGGGCAACGACCTCCTCGCCTTCGGCGGGATCGAGCGAGCAGTTCGAAAACACCAGCGTGCCGCCGGGCTTCAGCAAAGTCAGCGCATGAAGCAGCAGCCGCTCCTGCAGCGCCGCCAGCCTCGCGATATCATCCGGCCCCTTGGTCCACAGCACGTCGGGGTGCCGGCGCGTCGTGCCGGTGGAAGAGCAGGGGGCGTCGAGCAGGATCGCATCGAAACCTTCTGCCGGCTTGAACGTCGTCAGGTCTGCCGCGACCGTTTCCGCCTTCAGGCCAAGCCGGTCGAGATTCGACCGCAGCCGTCTTAGCCGGCTTTCCGACTGATCGAGGGCGGTCACCGCGCCGCCGGCGAGGATGAGCTGCGCTGTCTTGCCGCCGGGTGCCGCACAGAGATCGGCTGCACGTTTGCCCGAGAGATCACCGAAAAGCCTGGCCGGAATGCTTGCCGCCGCATCCTGCACCCACCAGGCACCGTCGTCGAAGCCCTCCAGTGAAGGAATTCCGCCGTCAAAGGCGGCAAGCCGGACTCCGCCCGTCGGCAGGGTAACGCCGTTCAGCTTCTTCGCCCAGGCTTCGGCGTCGGATTTGACGGTCAAATCGATCGCAGCAGGTTCGAGCTGTGATCGCGAGATCGCCAGCGCCGCGTCGCGGCCATAGGCCCTCTCCAGCCGTGTGAGGAACCAGCCCGGCATCGGCGGAACCTTGCCGATCTCCTCCAGCACCTCGTCCTTTTCGCGGCCGAGCCGGCGCAGGACCGCGTTGACCAGCTTGGCGAAGCGGCGATTGCGTGGATCGAGGTTGGCCTGCTCGACGGCAAGATCGACGGCCGAATGATCCGGCACGTCGAGATAGAGGATCTGCGCAGCCGCGATTGCCAGAACATGGTGCAAGGCCCGCGCACCCTCCGGCAGCGGCGATTCCAGCAGCAAGGCAATTGCGGCGTCGATGCGCGGCAGATGGCGCAGCGTCGTGTTCAGAATGGCGCGGACAAGGGCGCGATCGCTTTCACCAAGCGCCTTATAGGCCGGATTGCCATGTTCATGATCGAGAGCGCCGTCGAGCGGCAGCTTGCGGTCGACGACGGCAGCCAGAATTTTTGCGGCCGCCGCCCGGGCCTGCAGGCCGGGCTTGGCTGGCGCCGATCGACCGGCGGAAGGTTTCTGTTTCCGGAATGGCTTTTTCGTGCCGTCTGAATTCAAGACCACGGACCTTTTGGCGGTTGCGAACCACCGCGACCCGTATTCGGAACAGAGCGCGATTTGCGCGACGGATTAGCAGCACGCACCGGTCCCGTCGAGACATTCATGCCGCTTTGCGCCATCTCCTGCAGCGCGGCAATGCGGTTTTCCGTGTCTGGATGCGTCGAAAACAGATTGTCCATGCGCTCGCCGGAAAGCGGATTGATGATGAACATATGCGCCGTCGCCGGATTGCGCTCGGCATCCTCGTTCGGCACATGGGCCGCGCCACGGGCGATCTTTCCAAGTGCGGAGGCGAGCCAGAGCGGATTGCCGCAGATTTCGGCGCCGCGCCGGTCGGCCGAATATTCACGCGTGCGGCTGATCGCCATCTGCACCAGCATGGCGGCGAGCGGTGCGACGATCATCGCGACGAGAACGCCGATGAAACCGAGAGGATTATTGTTGTTGTCGCGGTTTCCGCCGAAGAAGAATGCGAAGTTGCCGAGCATCGAGATCGCGCCGGCAAGCGTTGCCGTGATTGTCATGGTCAACGTGTCGCGGTTCTGAATATGGGCGAGCTCATGCGCCATCACGCCGGCGACCTCCTCGGGAGACAAGGCAGCGAGAAGGCCGGTCGAGGCGGCGACGGCGGCATTTTCGGGATTGCGGCCGGTGGCGAAGGCATTCGGCTGCGGGCTGTCGTAGAGATAGACCTTCGGCATCGGCAGGCCGGCATTGCGGGCGAGATCGCGCACGATCGCAAAGAATTCCGGCGCATTGCGCTCATCGATCTCATGCGCGCGATAGGCCGCAAGCACCATGCGATCGGAGTTCCAATAGGAGAAGAAATTCATGCCGGCGGCAATGAGAAAGGCGATCATCATGCCGCCCCGACCGCCGATCAGAAAGCCGACGAACATGAAAAGCGCCGTCATGAAGGCAAGCAACATGGCAGTGCGAACGAGGTTCATTGCGAATCTCCAACTCCGATTTCGGCGTCACAAGCTTTCATTCCCGGCGACCGCGCATTATGATTTGGTTATTCACCCGCCATTTTCAATATTTCCGGCAGGAGAAGGTCATGCAGGAAGCCGATAACGACAATAGCCAAACGCCGACGGTGGAGGAATCGGAGCCGCCGCGCAAAGTGCTGTCCCCGGCGGCCCAACGTGCGCTCGCCGAGGCTGAGGAACGACGGAAGAACCAGAAGCCGCTGGAGCTTCCAGCTGAGATCGGCGGCCGCGGCGGAGCCGAGCCCGCCCGCTTCGGTGATTACGAGATCAACGGCCGGGCAATCGATTTTTAAGCAAGGATTGTTCGGCCCGAATCCGGGCCTCGTGCGGGCCATCCAAATTCAGCCAGCCAAAACAAAGTGAGCCGCCCCGGGACTCGGATGGCCGGAGCGGCTCTTTATATCAGGCGGTCACCTTGTTCTGCCGGTTGGCGATCAGATCGTCGACGACAGCCGGATCGGCAAGCGTCGAAGTGTCTCCCAGAGCGCCGAAATCGTCTTCGGCGATCTTGCGCAGGATGCGGCGCATGATCTTGCCGGAGCGGGTTTTCGGCAGGCCGGGCGCGAACTGGATCTTGTCCGGCGCGGCGATCGGTCCGATTTCGGTACGCACATGTTTCACCAGTTCCTGGCGAAGCGTGTCGGTGCCTTCGTGGCCGGCCATCAGCGTCACGTAGCAATAGATGCCCTGACCCTTGATCGAGTGCGGGTAGCCGACGACCGCGGCCTCCGACACCAGATTATGCGAGACGAGGGCGGACTCCACCTCCGCCGTTCCGAGCCGGTGGCCGGAGACGTTGAGTACGTCGTCGACACGGCCGGTGATCCAGTAATAGCCGTCTTCGTCGCGCCGGCAGCCGTCGCCGGTGAAATACTTGCCCTTGTAGGTGGAGAAATAAGTCTGGATGAAGCGGTCGTGATCGCCATAGACGGTGCGCATCTGGCCCGGCCAGCTGTCGGTGATGCAGAGATTGCCGTCGGCGGCCCCTTCCAGCACCTTGCCCTCATTGTCGACCAGCTGCGGCTTGACGCCGAAGAACGGCACCGTCGCCGAACCCGGCTTCAGATCGGTCGCGCCCGGCAGCGGCGTGATCATATGGCCGCCGGTTTCCGTCTGCCACCAGGTATCGATCACAGGGCAGCGCTTGTCGCCGACGACATTGTAATACCATTCCCAGGCTTCCGGATTGATCGGCTCGCCGACCGTGCCGAGCAGGCGCAGCGACGAGCGGGAGGAGCGCGTGACGAATTCGTCGCCGGCGCCCATCAGCGAGCGGATTGCCGTCGGCGCCGTATAGAAGATGTTGACCTTATGCTTGTCGATCACTTCCCAGAAACGGCCCTGATCCGGGAAATTCGGCACGCCCTCGAACATCAGCGTCGTCGCGCAGTTCGCCAGCGGCCCATAGACGATATAGGAATGGCCGGTAACCCAGCCGACATCGGCCGTGCACCAGTAGACGTCACCGTGATGATAGTCGAAGACATATTCATGCGTCATCGCCGCATAGACGAGGTAACCGCCGGTCGTGTGCAGCACGCCCTTCGGCTTGCCGGTGGAGCCTGACGTATAGAGAATGAACAGCGGATCTTCCGCCTTCATCTTCACCGGCGGGCATTCCGGTTTCACGCTGGCGATTTCCTGATGATACCAGAGGTCGCGGCCGGGCGCCCAGCCGGTCTTGCCGCCGGTGCGGCGCACGACCAGCACCTTGCTGACAGTGACATGCTGGCGGGCGGCGATGTGGATCGCCGTATCGGTGTTGTCCTTCAGCGGCACCGGCTTGCCGCCGCGCAGACCTTCGTCGCAGGTGATGACGAAGGTGGATTCACAGTCGACGATGCGCCCGGCCAGCGCCTCCGGCGAGAAACCGCCGAAGACGACCGAATGCACCGCGCCGATGCGGGCGCAGGCGAGCATGGCGTAAGCCGCCTCGGGGATCATCGGCATATAGATGGTGACGCGATCGCCCTTCTTGACGCCGTGCTTCTTCAACACATTCGCCATCCGGCAGACGTGCTCGTAGAGCTCGTTATAGGTGATCTTCTTATCGATATAGGGGTTGTCGCCTTCCCAGATGATCGCCACCTGGTCGCCGTTCGTCTTCAGATGGCGGTCGATGCAATTATAGGAAACGTTGGTCTGCCCGTCCTCGAACCATTTGATCGAGACCTTGCCGGTAAAGGAGGTGTTCTTGACCTTGGTATAGGGCTTGAACCAGTCGATCCGCTTGCCGTGCTTGCCCCAGAACTTGTCCGGATTTTCAATGCTTTCCTCGTACCATTTCAGGTACTTTTCCTTATCGATCAGGGCGCGCGCCTTCACCGGCTTCGTGACCGGATAGATCTTCTCCGACATGGAACTCCTCCTCATGGGACATGCGACGGACCGCGAGCTATACAGGGCCCGAACTTCAAATCACGGCAATTCATAGCAGTTCGCATCGCGACGGCAATTAGACAAAGGTCATTTCATTTCGGAAGAATTGCAATTCTGCGACAGTCCGGTTATATAGCGGCATATTTCCCGGACATTGTGGTGACAATCCACGGACCGCGACCGGCGCGGACGATAGAAGGACTATATCCATGGCTCAAACATTGCTCATGCCGAAGGCGACTGCCATCTGGCTTGTCGACAACACGGCGCTGTCTTTCGATCAGATCGCGCAGTTCTGCAAACTGCACCCGCTCGAAGTCAAGGCGATTGCCGACGGCGAAGCGGCGCAGGGCATCAAGGGCCTCGACCCGATCTCCACGGGACAGCTCTCCCGCGACGAGATCGCCCGTGCCGAAGCCAACCCGAACCACAAGCTTAAGCTTTCCGAACCGAAGGTGCGCGTGCCGGAATCCAAGCGCCGCGGCCCGCGTTATACGCCGGTCTCAAAGCGTCAGGACCGCCCGAACGCCATTCTCTGGCTCGTGCGCAATCATCCGGAGTTGAAGGACGCGCAGATTTCCCGCCTCGTCGGCACGACGAAATCGACGATCGAGCAGATTCGCGAGCGCACCCACTGGAACTCCGCCAACCTGGCGCCGATGGATCCGGTCACGCTCGGCCTCTGCAGCCAGATCGACCTCGACATGGAAGTGGAAAAGGCTTCCAAGGGTCGTCCGCTGCCGACCGCCGCCGAGCTGGGCGCAACGCTGCAATCGGCGCAGGAAACCGAGCGCCTGACCCCGAGTTACGAGCGCGAAGAGGAAAAGGAAATCGACGCCGACGCCGTCTTCCGCAAGCTGAGCTCGCTGCGCTCGGCCCCGAAGGACGAAGACGAGGACGACCAGTACTGAGATATCAGCCGTCTCATGCAAAAACCCTGCCGAAACCGGCGGGGTTTTTCATTGGCGTTGACCACCTGTAGAGCATCTTGCTCAAGGCCGACTAATATGCGGGTTTTCCGGCAGCCTTTCCGCTGATTTCACATCGGCAGGGAGCCAAAACCCCGTTTGCGCAGTGCCTCTTCGATCTCTTCCAGGATCGCCGGATCATCGATGGTTGCCGGCATTTTCCAGGGTATGCCGTCAGCGATTTTCTGCATGGTTCCGCGCAGGATTTTGCCGGAGCGCGTTTTCGGCAGGCGATTAACGGTGATGGCCGTTTTGAAGGCCGCGACCGGGCCGATCGACTGGCGGATCATCGCCACGACCTCTGATTCGATCGCCGCCGTTTCACGGGAAACATCGCGTTTCAGAACCAGGAAACCACAGGGCGCCTGACCCATCAGTACATCGGTCACGCCGATGACCGCGCACTCTGCGACATCGGGATGGCGTGCGCAGACCTCCTCCATCGCTCCCGTCGAAAGCCGATGACCGGCGCAGTTGATGATGTCATCAGTGCGCGACATGATGAAGAGATAACCGTCCTCGTCGACATAGCCGGCATCGGCGGTCTTGTAGTAACCAGGAAATTCATCGAGATAAACCGACCGGAAACGATCGTCGGCGTTCCAGAGGGTCGGCAGGCAACTCGGCGGCAAGGGCAGCTTGATGACAATGTTGCCAAGCGTTCCCGCCTCGACCGGGTGACCGGCATCGTCGAGCACCGCGATGTCATAACCGGGCATCGGCAATGTCGGTGAGCCATGCTTGACGGGGAGGGCGCCAAGACCGAGCGGATTGGCGGCGATCGGCCAGCCGGTCTCCGTCTGCCACCAGTGATCGATGACCGGCACGCCGAGCATGCGCTCCGCCCATTTCAGCGTCTCCGGGTCCGCTCTCTCACCGGCTAGAAACAGTGCCCGGAAATCCGGCATCGTATATTGGCGCAGCAGTTCGCCCTCGCCATCCTCCCGCCGGATGACGCGGAATGCGGTCGGTGCCGTAAAAAGCACACGCACCTTATATTCCGAGACGATCCGCCAGAAGACGCCGGCATCCGGGGTGCCGACCGGCTTTCCCTCGTAGATCAGCGTGGTCACGCCTGCGATCAGCGGTGCATAAACGATGTAGGAGTGACCAACGACCCAGCCGATATCGGACGCTGTCCAAAAGACCTCGCCCGGCTTCAGCCCGTAGATATTGCGCATCGACCAGTTGAGGGCGACCATATGGCCGCCGTTGTCGCGCACCACGCCCTTCGGCTGGCCTGTCGTGCCGGAGGTGTAGAGGATGTAGAGCGGATCGGTCGACTTGACGGGAACACAGGCCGCCTCGGCGCCGCGATGGCGCGCCACCGCCGCCTCGAAATCCTGGTCGCGGCCACCGGCGAGTTCTGCCTGAAGCTGCGGCCGCTGCAGCACCAAGCAGCGCTCCGGCTTCATCCGAGCAAGCTCGATCGCCTGATCGACCAGCGGCTTATAGGCGACGGTGCGGCCGGGCTCGAGGCCGCAGCTCGCGGTGATCACCAGCTTGGCGCCGCTGTCGTCGATGCGCGCCGCAAGCTCGCTGGCGGCAAAGCCGCCGAAAACGACGGAATGGACGGCACCGATGCGAGCGCAGGCGAGCATGGAAAACACCGCCTCCGGCACCATCGGCATATAAAGGATCACGCGGTCGCCTTTGCCGATGCCAAGCTCGAGCAGCGCCGCGGCGATCGCCTTCACCTCGCCAAGCGCCTCGTCATAGGTGAAGCGGCGTTTCTCGCCGGTCATGGCGCTGTCGAAGAGGATCGCCATCTCGCCGCCGCGTCCAGCCGCGGCATGCCGGTCCAGGCAATTGTAGCAAGTATTGGTCTCAGCCTCTGAAAACCAGCGGCCATAGACGCCTTCACGGGGTGAAAAGATCCGCTCCGGAGGCTTGAACCAGTCGATATCGGCGGCGGCTTCGCGCCAGAAGCCTTCGGGATCCTGTTTCCAGGCCGCATAGACCTGACGATAGCCGTTTTGCATCTGCTCCTCCCCAGGACATGCAAGCCTCGATATCAATTTAGGCTGGGCCGGGGAGGACGGAAAGCCCGACGAAAGCAGATATTAGCGCGCGCCGAAAATCGCCGATCCCACCCGTACGCTGGTGGCGCCGAAGGCGATCGCCGTCTCGTAATCGCCCGACATGCCCATGGAAAGTTTTTCGACGCCGCATTTCAGTGCAAGCTTTGCCAGCAGGGCGAAATGCGGCCCCGGGTTTTCGCCGGCGGGCGGAATGCACATCAGCCCATCGATGGCCAGGCTGAGCTCATCGCGGCAGAGGGCAACGAAACCAGGCGTGTCCTCGGGAGCGATGCCGGCCTTCTGCGGTTCCAGCCCGGTGTTGACCTGGACGTAGAGCCGCGGCGTCCTGCCTTGCCGCTTCATCTCTTCGGCAAGAGCACGGGCGATCTTTTCGCGGTCCACCGTCTCGATGACATCGAAAAGCGCCACCGCATCCGCCGCCTTGTTCGATTGCAGCGGCCCGATCAGGTGCAGTTCGATATCAGGGTACTCGGCCTTCAGATCAGGCCATTTTCCCTGGCTTTCCTGTACCCGGTTCTCACCGAACACCCGCTGCCCCGCCTCGATGGCCGGGCGGATCGCATCCGCCTCGAACGTCTTCGATACGGCGACGAGCTGAACGGAACCAGCCGGACGGCCTGCCTGGCGCTCCCCAGCCGCGACCCGCGACCGCACGTCATTCAACCGCTCTTGAAGGTCCATCGTTCTGCCTCGACATATCAGCGTGAAAAGAATTGGCAATGAACTAGCCAGCCATTCCGTGCTTGCCAAGACCCGCGCTGGTGAAATCGCTTCGGCGGCATGAAGATCGGACGCTTGCAACGCCTGCAAAACTTGACGCTACGGTGGTTTCATGGTGAAGGTCTCGGCCAACTCCCCTGATTTTCCGGAATTTTGAATACCATGGCCACCGAACGTTATAATCCGCGCGACGCCGAGCCCCGCTGGCAGCAGAAATGGAACGAAGACAAGGTCTTCGAGACCGACAATTCGGATCCGCGCGAAAAATATTATGTCCTCGAAATGTTCCCCTATCCCTCGGGGCGCATTCATATGGGCCATGTCCGCAATTACGCCATGGGCGACGTGGTTGCCCGTTACAAGCGTGCCCGCGGCTATAATGTGCTGCATCCGATGGGCTGGGACGCCTTCGGCATGCCGGCGGAAAACGCCGCTATGGAGCGCGGCGTGCACCCGGCATCCTGGACCTACCAGAACATCGCTTCGATGAAGGCGCAGCTGAAGGCTATGGGGCTGTCGCTGGACTGGAGCCGCGAATTCGCCACTTGCGACGCCGACTATTACCAGCACCAGCAGCACCTGTTCCTGGACTTCCTGGAAAAGGGCCTGGTCTACCGCAAGCAGTCGAAGGTGAACTGGGATCCGGTCGACAATACTGTTCTTGCCAACGAACAGGTGATCGACGGCCGCGGCTGGCGTTCCGGTGCACTGGTCGAACAGCGCGAGCTGACTCAATGGTTCTTCAAGATCACCGATTTCAGCCAGGACCTGCTGGACGCGCTGGATACGCTCGACCAGTGGCCGGAAAAAGTGCGCCTGATGCAGAAGAACTGGATCGGCCGTTCAGAAGGCCTGACGGTCCGGTGGGAGATCGTGCCGGAAACGGCGCCCGCCGGCGAGACCGAAATCACGGTCTATACGACACGGCCGGACACCTTGTTCGGCGCCTCCTTCCTGGCGATCGCCGCCGATCATCCGCTGGCCAAGGATGCCGCCGCGAAGAATGTTGAGATCGAAGCCTTCTGCGAGGAGTGCCGCCGCGCCGGCACCTCGCTTGCCGCGCTCGAAACCGCCGAAAAGAAGGGCATGAATACCGGCATCCGCGTCAGGCATCCGCTCGATCCCTCCTGGGAACTGCCGGTCTACATCGCCAATTTCGTGCTGATGGATTACGGCACGGGCGCGATCTTCGGCTGCCCGTCGGGGGACCAGCGCGACCTCGATTTTGCGCGGAAATATGGACTGCCGGTTGTGCCGGTCGTCATGCCGAGGGATGGTGACGCCGCAAGCTTTTCCGTTGGCGACACCGCCTATGACGGCGACGGCGTGATGATCAATTCGCGTTTCCTCGACGGCAAGACGACGGATGAAGCCTTCAATATCGTCGCCGACCGGCTGTCGGCAACTTCCCTCGGCAATGCGCCTCAGGGCGAGCGGATGATCAATTTCCGCTTGCGCGACTGGGGCATTTCGCGCCAGCGCTATTGGGGCTGCCCGATCCCGGTCATCCATTGCGACGCCTGCGGCGTCGTGCCGGTGCCGAAGAAGGATCTGCCGGTCAAGCTGCCCGAGGACGTCACCTTCGACCAGCCCGGCAATCCGCTCGACCGCCATCCGACCTGGCGTCACGTCGCCTGCCCGAACTGCGGCAAGGACGCTCGCCGCGAGACGGATACGATGGACACCTTCGTCGATTCAAGCTGGTATTTCACCCGCTTTACCGCGCCATGGGAAGCCAAACCGACCGATCCTGAGGCGGCTAATCGCTGGCTGCCGGTCGACCAATATATCGGCGGCATTGAGCATGCGATCCTGCATCTGCTCTATTCCCGTTTCTTCACCCGCGCCATGCGCGAGACCGGCCATGTCACCGCCACCGAGCCTTTCAAGGGCCTTTTCACCCAGGGCATGGTGGTCCATGAGACCTACAGCCGCGGCTCCGGCGCCAGCCGGGAATGGGTGGCGCCCGCCGATATCCGCATCGAAGAGATCGACGGTAAACGCCGCGCCCAGCTGCTGACGACCGGCGAGGAGGTCGCCATCGGCTCGATCGAGAAGATGTCGAAATCGAAGAAGAACGTCGTCGATCCCGACGATATCATCGCCTCCTATGGCGCCGATACCGCCCGCTTCTTCGTTCTGTCCGATTCGCCGCCGGAACGCGACGTCATCTGGTCGGAAGCCGGCGTCGAAGGCGCCCATCGTTTCACCCAGCGCCTGTGGCGGCTGATTTCCGAAGCGGCCGGCGGCCTGTCGACCGTAACACCCGCACCGGCAAGCGAAGGGGAGGCTCTGGCAGTCTCGCAGGCGGCGCACAAGACGCTGAAGGCCGTTCAGAACGACTATGACAAGCTCTGGTTCAACAAGGCCGTCGCCCGCATCTATGAGCTCGTCAATGCACTTGCTGCGCCGCTGACGAGGGTCGCTGCGGGTGAAGGCGATATCGCCTATCGCGCCGCCGTGCGTGACGCTGCCGAGATCCTGATCCAGCTCGTCGCGCCGATGACGCCGCATCTTGCCGAGGAATGCTGGGCGACGCTCGGCAATGCCGGGCTGCTCGCCCGCACGGACTGGCCGCGTTACATGGAAGCGCTGGTCATGGAAAATGACGTCGTTCTTCCCGTGCAGATCAACGGCAAGAAGCGCGCTGAATTGACAATTTCTCGCGATGCAGATCAGAATGCCGTCACCAACGCCGTGCTGGAACTGGATGCGGTGAAGAACGTGCTGAACGGGCAGGCACCGAAGAAGATCATCGTCGTTCCCCAAAGGATTGTGAACATTGTCGTCTGATATCTCCCGCAGGCTGGCTCGCAATGCCGGCATCGCCATGATCCTTGCTGCCTCGGCCTTTCTTTCGGCCTGCCAGGTTCGGCCGCTTTATTCGGAGAACTCGGGTGTCGTCGAAAAGCTGTCCTCGGTCGGCTTTTCCGATGCAGCCAGTCGCGTCGAGCAGCAGGTGCGCAATCACCTGATCTTCCTGGCATCGCGAGGCGCCGGCGAAGCGGTAAATCCACAATATCACGTCCAAATGCGCGCTACCTCGAGTGTCGCCGATACGCTGCTGCGGCAATCCGGCGATACATCGCGCGCCGGTCGCGTCACCGTCACCGTCACCTATACGCTGAGCGCCGTAGCCGACGGTCACGTGATCAAGGCCGGCAGTCGCCAGACGACGGCTCTGGTGGATTTCTCCGAGCAGGAATTCGCCAAGCAAAGGGCGATTCGCGATGCCGAAAACCGCGCGGCCGACCAGGCGGCGGAATTCGTAGGAGCGGATCTCGCCGCTGCCCTCAGCCGCTGAGGGCGGGGCGGTGGCTGAAATCAAGTCCCATGAATTCGAGACTTTCCTGCAGAAATCGGCGGGGAACTATCGGATTTTCGTGATTTACGGGCCGGATCGGGGTCTGGTTTCCGAACGGGCCGGCCAGATCGCCGGCAAGACCGGCGTCGCACTCGACGACCCTTTCTCGCTGACCAAACTCGATATCGGCGATCTGCAGAAGGATCCCGGACGCTTGGTTGACGAGGCTCAGTCTATCGGGCTGTTCGGCGGCGAGAAACTCATCTGGATCCGCGGTGCAGCCAACGAAAAATACCTCGTGGACTCGCTGGCGGTGCTGGCCGAAAAGCCGCTCGAAGCCGCTTACCTGATCGTCGAGGCCGGCGATCTGAAAAAAGGATCCCTGCTCCGCAAGACGGCGGAAGCCGCACGATCCGTCATGACCATCCCCTCCTACGCCGACGACAGCCGCGCTCTGAACGGCTTGATCGACGCTGAACTCGGGGCGGAGAAGCTTGGCATTACCCCGGCGGCCCGTCAGGCGCTGATCGCACTGATCGGCGGTGATCGCATCGCTTCTCGTAACGAAGTGCGGAAGCTCGCCCTCTATTGCAGCGGACTCAATACGGTGGAGGAACATCACGTTGCCGAAATAATTGGCGACGCCAGCGCGATATCCGTTGATGACGCCGTCGATGCCATCCTCAGCGGTGACCTCAACGGTTTCCTGCATGCCATGCAAAAGATCAGCAGCTCAAAAACCGCGATCTTTCTGGTGCTGCAGGCCTGCCTGAAGCAATTCCAGCTTCTGGACATGATGCGCGCTGAAATGGAAGAAAAGCGTGTGCAGGCGCCTCAAGTCATGCAGACGATGGGTCGGCATCTGCATTTTCGCCGCAAGCCGATCATCGAGCAGGCGCTCCGCCACTGGTCGGCGGAAACCATCGCGCGTGAATCCAATCGGCTGCAGGCGGCGATCCTCCAGAGCCGGCGGCGGCAGGTGCTGGAAGACAGTGTTGCGATGCAAACACTTCTCTCCACCACCCTTCAATCCGGCCGCAAATCCGCGTGATCATCGCCTTTCCAGCAGGCGGCAGATTTCCTCGAGCTGTTCCAGCGACTTATAGGCAATCTTGATCTGGCCGCCGCCGTTCCTGTGATTGATTGAAACCTCCAGACCGAGGGCATCGGAAAGCGTTCGCTCCAACGCCAGCGTATCCGAATCCTTCTGATCGCGACGGAGGGCCGGCTGCTGCGGCTCTGATTGCGCCTTGATATTGTTCTGCGCCAACTTCTCGGCATCACGCACCGACATGCCCTTGGCGACAATGGTGCGGGCAAGGCTTGCCGGGTCAGGCGTAGACACAAGCGCGCGGGCATGTCCGGCAGAAAGGCTGCCGGCGGCAAGAAGATCGCGAACCGGCTCTGGCAGTTTCAGCAAACGCAACGAGTTGGCGACGTGACTGCGGCTTTTACCGATGATCTCGCCGAGATCATTTTGGGTGTAGCCATATTCGGCGATCAGCTGCTCATAACCTAATGCCTCTTCGAGAGGATTGAGGTCCGCTCGCTGTACGTTTTCGACGATCGCAATCTCAAGAGCGGTCTTGTCGTCAACGTCACGAATAATGACGGGAATTTCGATCAGGCCGGCGAGCTGAGCTGCCCGCCAACGCCGTTCGCCGGCAATGATTTCATATCTGTCTTGCGACATCGTCCGCACCACGATCGGCTGAACGATGCCGTGCTGACGGATGGAACTCGCAAGATCGTGCAGTTCGGTATCGTCGAAGAAACGACGGGGATTGCGCGGGTTACGGCTGACGAATTCGATCGGAATCATCCGGTCGGCGCTGACGGTGCGTTCAGCTTCGACCGGAACAGGCTGATCCATTTCACCAATCAGTGCTGCAAGGCCGCGACCCAGTCGTCTTTTCGATACGTCGTCATTCATAATCTACACTCACCTATACCCCGGAAATGATTTTACGCGGCCAGTCTCTGGCGCTCACGCTGAATGACCTCGGAGGCCAGTTGCAGATAGGCCTGGCTACCCGCGCATTTCAAATCATAGAGAATAGCGGGCTTGCCGTAGGACGGCGCCTCGGACACCCGGACGTTACGGGGGATTAACGTATGATAAACCTTTTCCCCGAGATGCGTCCGCACATCATTGACCACCTGCTGGGCCAAATTGTTGCGCGCATCGAACATCGTCAAGACGATGCCCTGGATGTCCAGCCGCGGATTTACTGTCCGACGAACCTGACTGACGGTCTCGAGCAACTGGCTGAGCCCCTCCAGCGCAAAAAATTCGCATTGCAGCGGCACCAGCACCGAATGGGCGGCCGCCATGGCATTCATCGTCAGCAGATTGAAAGAGGGCGGGCAGTCGAGAAGAATATAGGAGAATGCCATAGCCTCGGGAGAGGACAGTGCCTTCCGTAATTTAAAGACCCGATCGCTCTGCTGCGAGATTTCCATCTCGATGCCAAGCAGATCCATGGTCGAAGGAACGATGAAGAGGTTGGGAACGGCTGTTTCCAGCGTCACGTCGCTGATCCCGCGTTCACCGACCATCAGGTCATAGGAGGAGAGCTTGCGATCGCGACGGTCGATACCGAGGCCGGTGCTGGCATTGCCCTGCGGATCCAGATCGACGATCAGGACACGCTCGCCGATAGCGGCGAGCGCCGTTGCCAGATTGATTGCAGTGGTCGTCTTGCCAACGCCACCTTTCTGATTCGCGATGGTTATTATCCGATGTCGTTCGCCAGCCATTGCTGCAATATCCGATCTGTTAAACCAAGCGCCGGAGATTCGATACTTCCAAAATCACGGATTCCTGCTCGACGGCGCTCTCATGTTCTATCAGATCGAATTCCCACCGACCACGGGCTTCGGCGATTTCCCTCAGGTAATCCCGGCCTTTGTGAAAAAACCCCCGGCAATCTTCCCTGCCAAGCATCCAAGGCGCTGAATAACCGATCAACCCATCAAGATCGGCAAGGGCCCGCGCCGAGATCGCGTCGCAATCGCCGATCTCCGCATAGGCGTCTTCGATTCGACTGGCGTGTACGCTTCCCCGTGCATTCGTCTCCCGCAGAGCCGTTCGCAAGAACGCAGCCTTTTTGTGGTTGCTTTCGACAAGATGCACCCAACCGTCTTGCAGCTCTGCCAGAAAGATTGCGGTAATCACACCCGGAAAGCCGCCGCCACTGCCGAGATCGACCCAGGTGACGGGCCGAGGGCAGATCTGAAAAATCTGACTGCTGTCAGCAATATGGCGGCGCCACAGCGCATCGAGCGTCGAGGGCGCCACCAGGTTGATCGTTTTGGCCCACTTTTGAAACAGCGTCGCAAAATGTTGAAGTCGTTCCTGTGTTTCACGTGAAACACGCAAACCGTTAAATTCCATTCTCAAAGACTCTCACATCTTGTATCAGGCGCTTTGGCGTTCGAATCCCTGCTGCCGACGCAAGTGCACCAGCAGCAGCGCAATGGCTGCGGGGGTCATGCCCTCGACAATCGCCGCCCGGGCAACGTTGAACGGGCGAGCAGCGCTGAGCTTCGCCTTGAGCTCGTTCGAAAGCCCCGAGAGCGCGTCATAATTAAAATCAGCCGGTATCCGCCGCTCCTCGTCGCGTTGTTGATCGGCGATCGCCGCCGACTGCCGATCAAGGTAGACCGAGTAACCTGCCTCGATCTCCAACGCCTCCGCGACCTTTGGTCGGAGTCTGCCCAATTCCTCCGGCCAAACCTGTCGAAGTGCGGCGAAATCATAGGCCGGATAGGACAAGAGATCGTAGGCCGTCCGGCGCTGGCCATCGAGGTTGATGTTCAAGCCCGCCCGTCGCGCCTCATTGGGCGTCACCGTCAGCGCCATCAACTGGGCGCGGCCAATCTCAATCTCGGCCTGATAGGCCGTGAATCGCTCGGCGCGCTGGGCGCCCACACATCCAAGCTCCATAGCCAGCGGTGTCAGCCGCACATCGGCATTGTCGGCACGCAATGTCAGGCGGTATTCCGCACGCGAGGTAAACATTCGATACGGCTCCGTAACGCCACGCGACGTCAGGTCGTCGATCATCACGCCAATATAGGAGCTTGTACGACTGAAATGGAACGGTTCCGAATCGGAACTGCGTAGGGCGGCATTCAATCCGGCTGCCAGTCCCTGGGCCGCTGCCTCCTCATAACCGGTGGTGCCATTAATCTGGCCCGCGAGGAATAGACCCCTCAGTCGCTTGACCTCAAGCGATGGCGTAAGCTCTCTTGGATCGACATGGTCATATTCGATGGCATAGCCCGGCTGCAGGATCCTGGCCGATTCGAGGCCTGGAATGGTTTTAATAAACGCGGCTTGAATTTCGGCCGGTAGCGACGTTGAAATGCCGTTCGGATAAACCGTGTCATCATCCAGTCCCTCGGGTTCAAGAAAGACCTGATGTCCGTCGCGCTCTCCGAACTTCACCAGCTTGTCTTCGATGGACGGGCAGTAACGCGGCCCGACGCCTTCGATCTGCCCGGAATACATCGCTGAGCGCTTGATATTGTCGACAATAATACGATGTGTCGCCTCGGTGGTCCTGGTGACGCCGCATTCAACCTGCCGTGTGGTGATGGAATCGGTCATGAAGGAAAAGGGCACAAGCTCCTCATCCGCCCCCTGTCGGCCGACGGATTGCCAGTCGATCGTCTTGCCATCCAGCCGGGCCGGCGTTCCGGTTTTCAACCGTCCCAGCCGCAGCCCCAACCGCGCCAAGGTGGCGGACAGGCCGATCGACGGCGCTTCGCCGACACGACCAGCGGGCGTCTTTTCAGAGCCGATATGAATAAGGCCGCGCAGGAAGGTGCCGGTTGTCAAGACCACAGCCGGCGCTTGCAGCCGTCGGCCGTCTTTCATGATGACGCCAGCGACCCGGCCATCGAGCACATCGAGATCGAATGCGTCGCCCTCGAAAATGTCCAGGCCTGGCGTCGCTTCGATTGCGGCGAGCATCGCCAGCCGGTAAAGCTTTCGATCTGCCTGGGTCCGTGGACCTCGCACCGCCGCACCCTTTTTGCGGTTCAGCATTCTGAACTGGATGCCGGCAACATCGGCAACGCGGCCCATCAGGCCATCCATCGCGTCGATCTCACGAACCAGATGTCCCTTGCCGAGCCCGCCGATCGCCGGATTGCAGGACATGACCCCGATCGTGTCTCGCCTGTGGGTAACGAGCGCAGTTTTCGCACCGAGGCGCGCAGCCGCACTGGCCGCCTCGGTCCCTGCATGGCCGCCGCCGATGACGATCACATCATAGCCACTATCGGTCATATCAAAACTCCAAAACAGCAGGGTTTCTCGTGAACCTGAGGGCGCGCCGCCGGAAAAGGTTTCACGTGAATCACTTGCCGATGCAAAACTCCGAGAAGATCACGTCGAGCAGCTGTTCGACGTCCACTCGCCCGGTAATTCTCCCCAGGTATTCAGCCGCAAGCCGAAGCTGCTCGGTGCGCAGTTCAAGATCTGCGTCAATCTCCAAGATCGCCGCGTCGAGCGCTGCCAAACATTTCGTCAGCGAATCCTTATGCCTCTGCCGGCTAGGGATGGCCAGAGACAGGCCAGTGAAACGATCGGCGACACTGCGCCCGATCAGCTGGCGCAACTCCGACAGACCGTCACCGGTCAGCGTCGAAATCTCCAGGTCATAGCGATCCGAACCAGTCTCAACGAGATCCTTCTTCGTTCCGACAATAACATGGGGCAAATTCTGCTCCAAGTCGCCGGGGATCGTCGGATTGCTCATGTCGACCAACAGCAGCGCAAGATCGGCATCACGAAGCGCAACACGCGCGCGCCGCACGCCCTCCATTTCCACCCGGTCGTCCGCCTGGCGCAGACCGGCGGTGTCATAGAGTTTGACAAGAAAGCCGTCAATATCGAGATCGACCTGCAGCACATCACGGGTCGTACCGGCAATGTCGGTGACGATTGCGACGTCACGCCGGGCCAGAGCGTTCAGCAGGCTCGATTTTCCGGCATTCGGAGCGCCGGCGATCACCACTTTAAAGCCGTCCCTGATGATTTCGCCCGCCGAAGCCGCGTTGAGATGAAGGCCGAGATCGTCGCGAAGCCGCTTCATGTCGGTCCAGACCATATCCGAGACGGATCCTGGTACGTCGTCTTCGTCAGGAAAATCAAGCTCCGCCTCGATTAAGGCCCGAGCCCGAGTCAATCGTTCCGCCCACGAATCGTAGATTGCCGAGACACCGCCGGCACTCTGCTCGACGGCGAGACGGCGCTGCATCTCGGTTTCGGCGCCGATCAGGTCGGCGAGCCCCTCGACCTCGACAAGATCAAGCTTGCCGTTTTCGAAGGCCCGCCGCGAAAACTCGCCCTCGTTGGCCATACGAACACCTGGAATATCACCCAGTTCGGAGAACAATGCTGCCAGCACGGCCTTACTGCCGTGGACCTGCAACTCGGCCACGTCCTCGCCGGTAAAGGAGTGCGGGCCGGGGAAAAACAGCACTAGGCCGTTGTCGATCGGCTGGTTGTTACGAGTCCGAATCGTTCGGTAGGACGCCGCGCGGGCAGCCGGTGCCGATCCCGCCAGTCGGACCAATATATCTTTAGTCAGCGGACCGCTGATGCGGACGACCGAAACACCTGCGGGCGGAGCACCGCTCGAAAGCGCATAGATGGTATCATTCAACATGGCCATGCGTCCGGTTTTTCAGTTCGAGTCCGAATCGACTCTCTCAAACAAAAAGCTGGCGACATCGAGACGATGCGCCAGCTCTTATAGGAGGAATCCGGCTAAGGATCAGGTGTTCATCGACTCGAAGAAGTCCGAATTGTTCTTCGTCTGTTTGAGTTTGTCGATCAGGAATTCGATCGCATCGGTGGTGCCCATCGGCGCGAGAATACGGCGCAGAACGAAGATCTTCTGCAGATCCTGGCGTGGAACAAGAAGGTCCTCCTTGCGTGTGCCGGACTTCAGAATATCCATCGCCGGGAAGATGCGCTTGTCGGCAACCTTGCGGTCAAGGACGATCTCGGAGTTGCCGGTACCCTTGAACTCTTCAAAGATGACTTCGTCCATGCGGCTGCCGGTATCGATCAGCGCGGTAGCGATGATCGTCAGAGAACCGCCTTCCTCGATGTTGCGCGCCGCGCCGAAGAAGCGCTTCGGCCGCTGCAGCGCGTTGGCGTCGACGCCGCCCGTCAGAACCTTGCCGGAGGAGGGAACGACCGTGTTATAGGCGCGGCCGAGACGTGTAATCGAATCGAGCAGGATGACGACGTCGCGCCCATGCTCGACCAGACGCTTTGCTTTTTCGATGACCATTTCGGCCACCTGGACGTGACGCACCGCCGGCTCGTCGAAGGTCGAGGAGATAACCTCGCCGCGAACCGAGCGCTGCATGTCGGTCACTTCCTCGGGACGCTCGTCGATCAGAAGGACGATGAGATAACATTCCGGATGGTTGGCCGTGATCGAATGCGCGATGTTCTGGAGAAGCACGGTCTTACCGGTGCGCGGCGGCGCGACGATCAGTCCGCGCTGGCCCTTGCCGAGCGGTGCTACCAAGTCTATCACACGCGGCGACAGATCCTTGGAGGTCGGGATCTCGAGTTCCATTTTGAAGCGCTCGTTCGGGTAGAGCGGCGTCAGGTTGTCGAAATGAACTTTGTGACGAATCTTTTCCGGATCGTCGAAATTGATGGTGTTGACCTTGAGCAGCGCGAAATAACGCTCGCCTTCCTTCGGCCCGCGGATCGGTCCCTCGACCGTGTCGCCGGTTTTCAACGAGAAACGGCGGATCTGCGACGGCGAGATGTAGATGTCGTCGGGACCGGGCAGGTAGTTTGCATTCGCCGAACGCAGGAAGCCGAAACCGTCCTGCAGCACCTCGACGACCCCTTCGCCGATGATTTCCACATCCTGGCTGGCAAGCATTTTGAGGATCGCAAACATCAGCTCCTGCTTGCGCATCGTGCTTGCATTCTCGACCTCGAGCGATTCGGCGAAAGCCAGAAGATCCGTCGGGGATTTGCTCTTAAGTTCCTGAAGCTTCATTTCAGCCATGAAGTGACCAATACTCTTTTCAATTTCGAAGGGGAAAGGCGATGTTGGGTCGTATTCGGTACTGCGAAAGGGGCTCGCAGACGACTGAAATCTACACACATGCCACGTAGATGAGATGCGCGGAAAATAGCGACTCGTTATCGCCGCCGCAAGGGGGCTGCTTAAAATGAAGCAAATTTAACCTGAGAGAGGATTTCTCCTCAGAATGGCTTCACCACGACGAGGATCACGATTGCGATCATCAGCACTGTCGGCGCCTCGTTCATGAACCGCCAGTAGCGCGCAGACCGGCGATTTTCGTCCCGCTCGAACGCGCGCACGGCGTTGCTGAAGAACATGTGGATCGCGGTCAGCAGCACCACCAGCCCGATCTTTGCATGCAGCCAGCCGCCCTGAAACCCGTAGACCGACCAGGCGAGATAAAGACCGAAGATCCACGTCAGCATCATCGCCGGCGTCATGATGATGCGAAGCAGCCGGCGCTCCATCACCTTGAAGGTTTCCGACTGCACCGAGCCTGGTTCGGCATCGGTATGATAGATGAACAACCGCGGCATATAGAACAGTCCTGCCATCCAGGAGATGACCGCGATGATATGAAGCGCCTTGATCCAGAGATAGAGATTGTCGGGATTCCAGGCGAAAAGCCCAACCGCCATCAGCGCGAAGAAGACGAGCGCAAAATGCGCGCGGCGTCGGGCGTAAGCGCCGGCTCTGCGATCCGTCTGTTTTTCCATCGTCATGCCTCGGGCATCCGTGACCCCCGCACGCGCTCGACCAGCAAACGCACATGCTCGGGGTCGGCTTGCGGCGTGATGCCGTGGCCGAGATTGAAGATCAGCGGTCCGTTGCCGAGATAATGCAGAATATCGTCGATACCCTCTTCCAGCGCCCGGCCGCCGACAACGACGCGCATCGGATCGAGATTGCCCTGAACCGGACCGTCCTTCTGAAGTTCGGCGGCGAAGACCAACGGGACGGACCAGTCGAGACCGATCGCATCCGCTCCGGTCTTCTGACGATAGGTTTTCAGCTGGTAGCCCGCACCCTTGGCGAAGGTGATGATGCGCGCCTGCGGCCGCCGCGCTTTGATCGAGGCGATCATCCGTGCAACCGGCTTGACGGCGAAGGCGTCGAACTCCTTCTCACCGAGAACACCCGCCCAGGAATCGAAGATCTGCACGGCATCGGCGCCGGCGTCGATCTGCGCCACCAGATAATCGGCCGAAACGTCGGCAAGCAGCATCAGCAGATGCTCGAAGGCGCGGGGATATTTGTAGGCGAAGAGACGGGCAGGGGCCTGATCCGGGGTGCCGTGGCCAGCGATCATATAGGTCGCAACCGTCCAAGGCGCGCCACAGAAACCGAGCAGAGTCGTCTCTTCAGGCAATTCCTGCCGCAACCGCCGCACCGTTTCCAGAACCGGTCGGAGATAATCGACAACGTCGTTGGCGTTCAATCTGCCGATGCCCGCTTCATCGATCGGATCCATCTCCGGTCCATGGCCTTCAGTGAAACGAACATTCCGCTTCATCGCGTCGGGAATGACGAGAATGTCGGAAAACAGGATCGCTGCATCGAAGCCATAGCGGCGGATCGGCTGCAACGTCACTTCAACGGCGTGATCGGGCGTGTAGCAGAGATCGAGGAAGCTTCCGGCCTTTGCCCGGGTCTCCCTGTATTCCGGCAGATAGCGTCCTGCCTGTCTCAT
>NZ_CP021025.1:0-166357 GCF_002117725.1 Rhizobium sp. TAL182
AAAATATCGTCTCATCTGTCCGCGCAGATCTATGGTTAACGAAAGGTGACGGAAATAAACAGAGAGATAACTTCTCGTTAAGATCTTCTGCCTTTGAGATCATGAGGTTGCAAGATTTTTGATCGGCAAGGCGAGGGAAGGATCTATCGACGATCGGACGGCGTTTTCTGGAGAAACGGTGCGGTTGGAGTTGACGTGAAACGCCTTTTTGATGATACGGCGCGATGGCGTATGGCGGAAATCCGCTGAAGAGGCAACGGAAGAAGTGCGGGGCATGGGCTTGAAACGGGCGGTGGATTTTTTCCTGGCTTTGATGGCTTCGGTCATCCTGCTCGTTCCGATCCTTGTCGTCGCTCTTAGTGTCCGGCTAACGTCGCCAGGACCGATCCTCTACTGGTCAAAACGTATCGGGCGTTTCAATCAGATCTTCCTGATGCCGAAATTCCGCAGCATGCGCGTCGACACGCCGACAGTCGCCACACATCTTCTCGAAAACCCCGAACGGTTCCTGACGCCCATCGGCTCGTTTCTGCGCAAATCCAGTCTCGACGAACTGCCCCAGCTCTGGTGCATTTTGGCGGGCAAGATGAGTTTCGTCGGGCCGCGCCCGGCGCTCTACAATCAGTATGATTTGATCGAATTGCGGACGGCCCACGGCGTCGACAAGCTCCTGCCCGGATTGACCGGATGGGCGCAGATCAACGGGCGTGATGAATTGCCAATTCCGGAGAAGGTGAAATTCGATGTCGAATATCTTGAGCGGCGCTCCCTCGGTTTCGACATGCGCATCCTCTTTCTGACGGCCGACAAGGTAGTCCGCCGTAAGGGAATAAGGCACTAAAGTTACCTACTTCTGATAGATAGGCGGTGCGGAAGACTTTGATTTCCGATTATTTCAGTTGCGCTCGTTGTAGAAAATGACAAGAAGGTGGTTGTCTGATTGATCCGCGAGACGCTGGGAAGCAATGCCTGAAAATACCCCCACTGAGACGCCACGCTCGAGATGGTTCTTGGTGCCGATGCAGGCGCTCGTCGCCCCTCTGCTGGCCATGCCGCGTGCTGCCAAACGCGCGCTCGCCTTGCTGGTGGATTCCGGTCTTTGCGTCCTGACGATCTGGCTGGCTTATTGCTTCCGTCTGAACGAATGGACGGTGCTAACCGGCGTGCAGTGGTTGCCGGTCTTCGTTTCCTTGTGCATGGCGCTTCCCATCTTCATCGTCATGGGCATGTATCGGGCGATCTTCCGTTATGCCAACATGGCCGCTTTCATTGCCGTTCTAAAAGCAATTGCGATCTACGGCGTCGCCTTCATGACGATATTTACGGCACTCAGCGTCCCGGGCGTTCCGAGAACCGTCGGCATTCTCCAGCCCTTCCTGCTGCTGATTGCGATCGGCCTGTCACGGTTGGGCATCCGTTATTGGCTCGGGGATACCTATCAGCGTATTCTTCACCAGAATACGCTCGCCAAGGTGTTGATCTATGGGGCGGGAAATGCCGGACGGCAACTCGCCGGCGCTCTGACGAACAGCGCCGAACTCAATGTCGTCGGCTACCTCGATGATGATCCGCGCCTTAAGGGCGGCATCATGGGCGGTTTGCCGATCTATGACCCGTCGGATCTTCCGGTGCTCGCCGAAGCACTTGGCGTGCACAACGTGCTTCTTGCTCTTCCATCCGCATCGCGACAGCGTCGCAATGAAATTCTCGAGCATATCCGCAAAGCCAGGGTGAACGTCCGGACATTGCCGGATCTCACGGCGCTGGCTCAGGGACGAGTCGCGGTCTCCGATATTCGTGAGCTGGAGATCGAAGACCTGCTGGGTAGGGAAGCGGTTGCGCCGCGGCAAGAGCTGCTCGACAAGGCGATGCGCAACAAGGTGGTGATGGTCACGGGCGCCGGCGGCTCTATCGGCGGCGAGTTATGTCGCCAGATTCTGCGCAACGCGCCTTCGAGCCTCATCCTCATAGATCAGAACGAGTTTGCGCTTTATAATATTCATGCCGAATTGCTGAAGCTGGCCGAAGTTTACAAGCATGAGAGCCTGCAGATCGTGCCGATCCTTTGTTCCGTCCGCGACCAGGATCGCATGGAACATATCATGCAAAGCTGGCGGCCTCAGACGCTTTATCACGCTGCTGCTTACAAGCATGTGCCTCTCGTCGAACACAATGCCGTGGAAGGCATCAAGAACAATGTCATGGGGACATTGATCACCGCACGTGCGGCAAATAAATGCGGCGTCTCGAATTTCGTGCTGATCAGCACGGACAAAGCCGTCCGCCCGACGAATGTGATGGGCGCCAGCAAGAGGCTGGCCGAGATGGTGCTGCAGGCGCTCGCGGCAGAGCTGACCGCTGACAGATTGCGGACGAACTTCTCGATGGTCCGCTTCGGAAATGTCCTCGGTTCCTCCGGATCCGTCGTGCCGCTGTTCCGGCAGCAGATCAAGGACGGCGGCCCGGTTACCCTGACGCATCCGAAAATAACCCGCTACTTCATGACCATTTCGGAAGCCTCGCAACTTGTCATTCAAGCGGGCGCCATGGCCGACGGCGGCGATGTTTTCCTGCTCGATATGGGCGAGCCCGTCCGCATTGCCGATCTCGCCCGCAAGATGGTCGAACTGTCCGGATTGACCGTCCGGGACGTTGATAATCCAGAAGGGGACATCGAGCTTGCCGTTACCGGCCTGAGGCCCGGTGAGAAGCTTTATGAAGAACTGTTGATCGGGGATAACCCCGAGACAACTGAACATCCGCGGATTATGAAGGCGCGCGAGGATTTCCTGTCCTGGGCGGAACTTTCAAAGAAGCTCAACTCGCTCAATGCGTCATTGGACCGAAACGACATGGTCGCGGCACGTGCGACTTTGGCAGAACTCGTTTCCGGCTATTCCTCGACGGGCGAGGTTTCCGATCTTGCGTTTACCGGCGCCGAAACCAATCCGGCGCATGGAGATGTCAACGCGCTAGCCTCAGCCGCAGGAAATCAGCTTCGAACGACAGGTGCATAACGCGTGCTGCCCCGGTCCGCGCAAATAAGAGCGACCATATAGGCGAAGATCGGATCCAGAGCTTTTTGGTTGAACATGATGCCGAAGCTGCCGGTTATAATGTAGCTGCTGGTCAGCAAGAGAGCGAGCGCTATGGCTAAATCCCGGCCAGGGCCAGGTTCCTTTTTCCAAGCACCGATCACGGGCGTCAGGAGCAGCAGCGAAAGCGCTGCGATGCCGACAAGGCCGGCGTCAATTCCGGCGGTCAGAAAGCCGTTATGGACATGCGAATAGGGCAGTTGCTGCCTTAGGCTCTCCGGGACTTCTGCCAAGACAGCAGCCATCCGGTTTTGCGGGCCATAGCCGGTCAACGGATCCTTGGTGATTGCCGATAGGGCACCCTTGTAAAGAGCAACCCGCGCGCTCAGCGATGTGATATCGCCATTGGTGCTTTCGAGCGATGACAGATTGTCCTGGAGCTCACGGACGCGATAGACAACCTGGTCGCTGCCCAAGGCGAGAAGTGCCAGCAACAGTACCGATCCGGTGATGGCGAGGCTGCGCAGACTGACATGAAATCGGTTTTTGGGAAAATACCAGAGAAAGATGACGAGCTGAACGGGGATGACAAGCCAGGCCGAGCGTGTTCCGGAAAGCAGCGCGCAGCCGAGGCCCGCGGCATATCCCAATATCGCGATCTTTTGCTCCATGCTTTTGGGAGATTGAATATTGAGTAGCGCGACGCCGCCGAAAAGCACGCCGATAACGCCCAGCAGCGCCGCGTTCGAGGTTCCCGCCTCCGCCCTCGGCATCAGGAACAAGACCTGAAGCAGGCTGAAAAGAAAAGTAACGATCATGCCGAGACCCGCGCCGAGGATAAAGAGCGGCATAAGGCGGCCATCGGGAGATTGACGCATTCGCGGCAAAATCAGCCAGATCGAAAAGAACGGCAGGAGCCGGAAAATCCAATCCAGTTCTTCCGAGAAAGGCGGATTGACGAATATGCTGACGATCATCACCACCGGGTAAATCGTCATGCAAATGGCAACCACTCGGTCGGACTTCGACAGGTTCAGAGGAAAGCGGGCTCTTGCCAGACAATAGAGGCCTGAGACCATCGACCCGAGGAGGATGAAGGAGTTGAAGTTAGGCGAAAGTCCGGGCAGGATTGCAAAGAGAAAGACCGCAATGCCATTGGTTCGATCAAGCGCGCTTCCTGACCCGTTCCCGGGGTGAAGCACCGCAATCACGAGTTGCCTGAAATAATTCACTTTGGTAGCCCTGACGTGTCGCTTTCCAGCCTCGCTAAGGACCGTTGTCACCGCTGTCAAGCCGTGAAGGCAGGAGGAACCTGCGCTTTTTTCACTGTCGTATTCCGGCAACAGCAGATTCGGATGCTCATTGCTCCTGCTCGATGACGGTCGCAACAGGCTGCAACAGTAAAGCTGTTCCGAACAGAAAACACGTTTGAGGTGCGAACCTATTGAGAAGCTTTGTCATCTGGCGGCGCATTCCCGCTATCAGGGAACGCCTGCAGGCACAGGATCTGAATCTCTCGCCATTCCAACCAAAGTGGCCGGCCGTTGTAGGACAGCGACGCGCCAGCGCGCCGCCACTTTTGGGGCCTGCAGCTATCGCCAATATGGGCGCGGCGCGCTTTCCACCGCTGACCGGCCGAGGAGATAGCCGAACCCGAATGCGAGAATACCAATACTGAGCAACAATGCGCTGGCGGTGTGCGGGTGGTTTCTAGCCCCGGCCGTGACTGCATGGACCTCGCGTTTCACCCCGCTGGCCGCCCATTGGACAACCTTGGCCAGTCCTTCCGGCGGCTCGACGGGGGTGCCGGTAAATCCGGCGTCCAAGTCTTTTTTATCGACCATGTCGGGAGACCTTTCCTGCATTGGCTCAAGACCGCAATTTAATTCTGCTCGCGTGTGCCGGGTGAGGCTTCGCGTTGGTCCGCGTCTTCGATATCCGTCTTGACCAGGAAGGCATCGCTATGTTGGCGCGAGGCCTCGCGCAGCGCTTCCAGCTTGGGAGGATTGTCGGCCTCGCCATATTGCGCATCGAGCTCATGCTCGGCGCGGATCCAGTGATCCCGATGCCTGCCCTCCGGCCTGCCTTCCTTCTCCCACAGCGCATGTGCTCTTTTCCGGATCTCCTCCTCACGGAGCACCGCCGGGCCGGTTTCGTGTGTGGCTTGCCGCGCCATCTTCCCTTTCCGCGCGCCGGTGAGGGAGAGTTCCTTCAGCCGTGTGTCGTCGGTCGTGTCTTCATTTTTTGTGCGTCGTACCGGGTTCTTCATCGGCGCCTCCTTGATTGGATCTCAACCAATTCGGCTGATCTAAGTTCCAACCAACAGTCTCGACAGCATCGAAACCGCGGTGAAACGACCGCGAACCTCCAAATGTGATCCAATTCCTCCGTAGGTCTTGGCAGGGTGTTACGACTGATATACTAGTATGCCAGAACACGATCGCGGGTTTTGATTATGCGGCAGTCCTCAGAAGCCCAAGCGCCTGCGGTTTCGATTTTTCAGGAAGTCGGTGCGAGGTTGCGACGCGTCACCACGGCCGGTGCCATCTACGAACGTCTCTATGCCGACATCGTCTCGCTCAGGATGCCGCCTGGCCTGTTGCTGCAGGAAAAGCGGATCGCCGAGGATTTCGCGGTGAGTCGCACGCCGGTGCGCGAGGCACTGCTCAGGCTCTCTGAAGGCGGGCTGGTCGACATCTATCCGCAGTCGGGCACGGTCGTATCGCGTGTGCCTGTCGCGTCGATCCCGGAGGCGGTGGTCGTGCGCAAAGCGCTCGAAGGTACGACCGTCGAGGCTGCCGCCGAAACCGCCAGCGCTGCCGATATTGCCCATCTGGATGCGATCATCTCCCGGCAGCGCTCGCTTGCCGCGCTCGGCAACGCCTCGAACTTTCATGAAGAGGACGAGGCCTTCCATGAGGCGATCGCTGAGATAGCAGGTTATCCCGGCATCTGGGCCCTTCTGAAGACGGTCAAGGTGCAGATCGACCGGGCGCGGCGGCTGGCGCTGCCGGCGCTTGGGCGCATGGACAACGTTGTCCGCGAACACATCGTCATTCGCAACGCGCTCGCCGCCCATGATGCTGCGGCTGCGCGCGGCGCGATGATCCATCACTTGAGCGCCGTCATTCCCGACGTCGACGAATTGCGCTCGCGTTACCCCGATTATTTCTGCTGACGGCAGGATCACTACGAAACGAAAAGGCGAGGAAAGGAACAAGGATGCGGCAGGGTTGGAGATGGTTCGGGCCGGAAGCGCCAGTGACGCTGGATGATGTCCGTCAGACCGGGGCGACCAACATCGTCTCGTCGCTGCATCAGGTGCCGATCGGCCGGGCTTGGACGGAGAAGGAAGTGCGCGAACGCCAATCGCTGATCGAGACGACGCCGGCCGATCGCTCGTCGCTCGTCTGGTCGGTCGTTGAAAGCATTCCGATCCCGGATGCCGTCAAGCGCAGGGGCGGGGAGGCGAAGGCCGAAATCGAGGCGTGGATCGCCAGCCTCGAAGCGGTAGCCGCCTGCGGCATTCCGATCGTCTGCTATAATTTTATGCCCGTCGTGGACTGGACTCGCACCGAACTCGATTTCGTGACGCCGACCGGGGCCACCGCCATGCGCTTTGATCATGAGCGTTTCGCGGCCTTCGATCTTTTCATTTTGGAACGGCCGGATGCGGCACGAGACTATTCCGATGCGGATCGCGAACGGGCGCGCATCGTCTTCGAGGCGATGTCGGAGGATGAGATCGCCGAAATCACCCGCATCATCACATCGGCTCTGCCGGGTTCGACCACTGAACCTCTGACGATTCCGGCCTTCCGGGAAAAGCTTGTCGCCTATAGCGGCATCGATGCCGCAAAGCTGCGCCGGCACCTGATCGAATTCCTGGAGGCGGTGACGCCAGCGGCCGAAGCACGCGGCGTCAAGCTGACGCTGCATCCCGATGATCCGCCGCGGTCGCTGTTCGGCCTGCCGCGCATCGCCTCGACGGCCGATGATTATGCTGCTCTCTTCGATGCGGTGCCATCGAAGGCGAACGGGATGTGCTATTGCACCGGCAGCCTTGGCGTGCGCGCCGATAACGATTTGCCGGCGATCGCCCGCCGTTTCGCCTCACGGATCTATTTCGCCCATCTGCGCGCAACGACGCGAGAGGGCGATGGCCGAACGTTCCATGAAAGCGCGCATCTGGAAGGCGACGTCGACATGGTCGCGGTTCTCCGGGAACTGGTCGCCGAAGACCGTCGTCGCGGTGCTCAGGATACCATCGTCTTCCGCTCGGACCATGGCCACCGCATGCTCGACGATCTCGACAAAACAGTCACGCCCGGCTACCCGGCCATCGGCCGCATGCGCGGCCTTGCTGAACTGCGCGGCATCCTGCATGCGCTAGGCGCTCCGCCGAATTGAGGGCGCGGACTGTCATGAAATCTCGACCGTAAAGGCGAAGCGCGTGCTCGCGCCGGGCGCTAATATGTTCGTGTACGGCCGCCGCGACAGTTCGCTCGAGCCTCCCGCTTCCGCTGCGGTTCCGTGCCATGGTTCGACGCAGATGAAGGGCGCCCCCGGCTTCGTCCACAGGGCAAGATTCGGCAGGTTTTCGAAATGGAACCGCAAAGTCGGCCCGCCCTCGGCGCCGTAGAGCAGCCCTTCGCCCGCGCCTTTGGGGAAGATCATCGCATCCTGGTCGAACAGGGCATGATCCAGCACCACCCGGCCTTTATCGAAGGGCGAGGGCAACGGCGCTGGATTGATGAGGCCGCCCTCCAGCCGCACAAGCTCCGGCTCACCCTCATTGTCGAGCGTGACGGTGTGGGCGCGCCCGGAGGCACCCGGCAGCGGCCAGGCAAAGGCCGGATGGAAGCCGAATCCGAACGGTATCGCCTTCTGGTCGCGGTTGCTGACTTCGGCGGTGACGGTCAAAGCGCGGCCCTCGACCGCGTGTTCCACGGCCAGCAGAAAGTCGAAAGGATAGATCCCCTGTGTAGCCGCAGAGGCGGCAAGCTCGTACCGGCAGGCTGTTGCCGTAGAGGCTGCGAGGGCAAATTCGCTGCGCCGGGCAAAACCGTGCTGCGCCAACGGATAGACCATGCCGTCGATCGCGATTTTGTCGTCCAGAGCCTTGCCGACGATCGGAAACAGGATCGGCGAGCGCCCTGTCCAGAAGGTCGCGTCGCCCGTCCACAACCAAGAGCGCCCGTCATTGGTGGTCAGCGCCTGCATTTCTGCGCCGAGGGAAGAGATGTCGACGGTGATATCCCGATTGCCGATCCGAATTGTGCTTGACATGGCAATTCCTTTCACGCTGGTTCGGTACAAGCATAGCTGCCTGCACCGCGGTTTCTATCTGTAGGTGGAAGACGCACGTCAGCCGTTATTTCCGTATTGCGCCCAGTCTCGCGATCACTTCGTTCGGGATGCCGTAGCGCTGGATGGCGTCGCGGTTGTTGCGCAAGCCGCAAATCTCCCGCTGAATGAAGAATGCCCAGACGGCGTCGGAGGCGTCATTGACAAGCCTCTCGCGTTCCTCTGCGCTTTGATGCTCGCCGGTCCAGGCTTTCAGCGCGGTGAGTGCCGCCTCCACCTTCAGCCCGTGACGCCCGAGCGCATCGGCGCGTTCCGACATCAACTCATATTCGAGGACGTTGAAGCCGTTTTTATCCTGCTGGGATTGTCTGAAGGATTGCGGCGGACGAACGCTCATGGGTGCGGATTCCTTGATCGGCGTAGGCCAACAACATTATCCAATGCGGCCTTCGAGATCGAGAGGGTAGGGGAACGGACCTATCCCGCCGTTTCCCTGCGTGGTAAGGGCGCCGTAACTTTTCTCAGGCCCCGCACACATCATGATTCGTATCGAAAATATCAGCAAGCAGCTCAGCCACCGCATCCTCTTTATCGAGGCTTCGGCAGCCCTCAACAAAGGCGAGAAGATCGGCCTCGTCGGCCCGAACGGCGCCGGCAAGACGACGATCTTCCGGATGATCAACGGTGAGGAGCAGCCCGACGAGGGACAGGTCTCCTGCGAGAAGGGCGTCACCATCGGCTACTTCAACCAGGACGTCGGCGAAATGTCAGGCCACAGCGCCGTCGCCGAGGTGATGAACGGCGCCGGGCCGGTCAGCGTCGTTGCCGCCGAGCTGCGGGAGTTGGAGGCTGCCATGGTCGACCCCGAAAGGGCAGGCGACATGGAGGAGATCATCGAGCGCTACGGCGAGGTGCAGGCGCGTTACGAGGAGCTGGACGGTTATGCGCTCGACGGCCGCGCCCGCGAAGTACTTGCGGGCCTGAGCTTCAGCCAGGAGATGATGGACGGCGACGTCGGCGCGCTGTCGGGCGGCTCGAAGATGCGTGTGGCGCTTGCCCGCATCCTGCTGATGCGCCCCGATGTCATGCTGCTCGACGAACCGAGCAACCATCTCGATCTCGAAAGCCTGATATGGCTCGAAGAGTTCCTGAAGGGCTATGAGGGTGCGCTGCTGATGACCTCGCATGACCGCGAGTTCATGAACCGCATCGTCAACAAGATCCTCGAGATCGATGCCGGCTCGCTGACCTCCTATTCCGGCGACTATGAATTTTATGAGCAGCAGCGGGCGCAGAATGAAAAGCAGCAGCAGGCCCAGTTCGAGCGCCAGCAGGCGATGCTCGCCAAGGAAATCAAGTTCATCGAGCGGTTCAAGGCGCGCGCTTCGCATGCTTCGCAGGTGCAGAGCCGCGTGAAGAAGCTGGAGAAGATCGACCGGGTGGAGCCGCCCAAGCGCCGCCAGTCGGTCGCGTTCGAATTCCAGCCAGCCCCGCGCTCGGGCGAGGACGTGATCAGCTTGAAGAACGTCCATAAGAAATATGGCACCCGAAGCATCTATGAGGGGCTGGACTTCATGGTGCGGCGGCGGGAACGCTGGTGCATCATGGGCATCAACGGCGCCGGCAAATCGACATTACTGAAGCTGGTGACGGGCACCACGACGCCCGACGAAGGCAGTGTCGCTCTCGGGGCGAGCGTCAAGATGGGTTATTTCGCCCAGCACGCCATGGATATTCTTGATGGCGAGCGCACGATCTTCCAATCGCTGGAAGATCGGTTTCCCCAGGCAGGGCAGGGGCCTTTGCGGGCTCTCGCCGGATGTTTCGGTTTTTCCGGCGATGATGTCGAGAAAAGGTGCCGGGTGCTGTCAGGTGGCGAGAAGGCCCGATTGGTCATGGCGATGATGCTGTTCGACCCGCCGAACCTGCTCGTGCTCGACGAGCCGACCAACCATCTCGACCTCGACACGAAGGAAATGCTGATCAAGGCGCTCTCGCAATATGAAGGCACCATGCTCTTTGTATCCCACGACCGGCACTTCCTGGCTGCCCTTTCCAACCGCGTGCTGGAGCTGACGCCGGAGGGCGTCCATCAATATGGCGGCGGTTACACGGAGTATGTGGCGCGCACGGGCCATGAGGCGCCTGGCCTGCGCAGCTGACAGCTACTTTTTCGTCGGCAGGTCGAAACCATCGAAATCGAAACGACCAGCAGAGCGCCGTCCGAAATAGTGTTGGATGGCCGGAGCTTTATCGGCGGTTTTATGTGAGCGAAGAAGAGCGCCAGCCGACATTGCCGGCGCTCTGCCACGATGATGACCCATTTCCGTGGTGTTCGGGCCTTCTTCAAACAATCGGGGCGGGCACATCAGCATGGACTGGATCAATCGTCATATCGATCAGCCGTTATTGAACGGCGCGGCAGGCTTGCTGCGGCAGTGGCACATTCGTACGCGGCAGTCGCCGGAGCTGCTGGAGCCGACATGGAATCTCGTCGTACTGTCCTTTCTCCTTATCGCGAGCGGACAGGTTATGGCGGGCAAACCTTTCGCGCTCAGCATCGCCGCGCTGGTCATGCTGGCCCTGCCTTCAGCCAAAAAATTGCTTTCGGCCGTCAAGGCAGGGGGAAGCGCCTATGGCGCCCGGGAATACAAGTCGTCGAGGGCGCGCGCCGTCGCCAAACGGGAGGCGGAATGGTCGGTGCGGATTATCGTGCTGTTTTCATCCGCCTGCCTTCCATTCATCGCCCGCATCGATGATCCGGTGGGCGCCTGTTTCATGCTGGGGGCAAGTGTCTGGTTCGTGCTGACCGGGCCGCTCAAGACCTATCTCGATGCGGCCGAACCTCCCGAACCGACCGAAGGCGACCGGATGTACAGCGGCGTCTTTCATTTCGGTTGAACAAAGCCAATGCGACGGTCCATCCGCAGGCCGTGAGAGTGAGGGAACCAAACCGGGCGGTCGCCGTTATCTCCGCAGCAACGTAAAAGGAGATTGCGATGCTTTACTACGCTCTGGTGTTTCTCGTTGTGGCCTTGATTGCCGGTGTCCTCGGATTTGGCGGCATCGCAGGGGCTTCAGCTTCCATTGCCCAGGTTCTGTTCTTCATCTTCCTGGTGTTGTTCGTCGTCTCGCTTGTCATGCGCTTCATGCGCAGAGTATAGTGAAGATTGGTCAAGTATAAAGCCCGGTGATAATTATCACCGGGTTTTGTTTTTCTTGACGGCCCTCACCGGCCGGTGGAGACTCGCTTCGAGCGAATGTGCTTTTCGTGCAACCATTCCTAACAAGATCGTGAAAGACCGCATGCTGGTCGCATATGCCTTCGAAATGTCCCAATGGGGCTGAACCGTGGAGCTGTCGCTTGCGCATTCCCACGCGCTTTGAGACGCGACGCGAAAACGGCGCCGTTCGGGATTGCTTTGCCGTCCCCTCCGATATCCGGTGCCGCCAGCCGGGTGTTCCCGTCACGATTTGAGAAGGAGAGACTTATGAAAAAAACTCTTGCGACGGCGTTTGCCGCGGTATCGTTGACGTTTGTCGGCGCGGGGGCGGCCAATGCCGCCGACCCCGTCACCAGAACCTATGAAGAGCCGGACCTGCGCAACGGCGTGAAGATCGGTTATCTCACTTGCGATATCGGCGGCGGCACGGGTTATGTGCTCGGTTCGTCCAAGGAAGCCGATTGCGTCTTTCAGTCAATTGTCGGCAATGAGCTTTTCGATCATTACACCGGCGAAATTCGAAAGCTTGGTATCGATCTCGGCTTTACCACGCGCAGTCGCCTGATCTGGGCGGTGTTTGCACCTACGGCTGGTTATCATCGCGGGTCGCTCGCCGGACTTTATGTCGGCGCCAGCGCAGAGGCGACGGTCGGTGCTGGCGTCGGCGCCAACCTCCTGGTCGGTGGCACCTCCGGTTCAATCCATCTGCAGACGGTTAGCCTGACCGGCCAGCTCGGCCTGAACGTTGCGGCCGGCAGCGCATCGATGACCTTGACCCCGGCGGATTGACGGGTTTGTCGCCCTCGCTGCGACGCGGCGGGGGCGTCACGAGATTATTCGGTTGGCTTGCTGGCGACGAAACGATGAATATCCGAATTGCAACGCCCGACGAGGATGAGATCCTGGTCGGCCACAACCTGAAAATCTGGGACAGCTATGGCACGCCGCCCGAACATTACAGGCCGGATGCGGCGGCGCGGATATCGTCGTTTTTGAGAAGTGGTCGCGAGGAGCGACGCCTCGCCTCGTTCCTGGCCGTTGTGGACGATGAAATCGCCGGTTCCGTATCTTGCCAGCTGCACCAATCGCCGTTTCCGGAAGTCATTCGGCCGGAGCAGCGGTTGCACGGTTACATCTGGTCCGTCTATGTCGCCGAGGCCTTCCGCCGGCGCGGCATTGCTTTGGCGCTGACGAACAGGGCCCTTGATTATCTGAAATCCATCGGCTGCACGACTGCCGTCATCCATGCCTCGGATGTGGGGGAACCAGTCTATCGCAGCGCTGGCTTCGAGCTGGCGAAGGAAATGCGCCTAAAGTTTCCTGTGGAGTGAGCCGCATAGCCGAAGCGCCTACAGACGGCTGAGGAATGTGCGCGGCGCGTTTTCTGTTTATGTTTTCGGCTTGCCAGGTGCGATAAAGGCGTTGATCGCCGCCTCGTCATGGCCGGCTTCGCGCAGAAAGCGGCTGGCGAATTCGATGGCAGGGCTTCTCAATGCATCGTCCGGCCGGATCAGGTGAAAAGCGACATGGGAATCGAGGGTACGCTGTGACACTGCGACGACGCGCCCGGCGGCAAGCGCGGCATCCGACAGCGGCGGCCGTGCAAGCGCAATGCCGAGCCCTTGCGCGCAGGCATCGACAACCAGATTGTAATCCTCGAAGCGTCGGTCCTGGCCACGCGGCGTATAGTCGACGCCATCACGCGCGAGCCAGCGACGCCAGCCCTCGATATTGGAGTCGTGAAGGATCGGCAGATCGAGCAGCGAAAGCGCATCCGAGCGCTGCCCGAGTCGCGCTGCCATCGCCGGTGAGGCGATCGGAAAAGATTTCTCCTGCCAGAGCGGCAGGGCGCGCACGCCGGCCCATGGTCCCTTGCCGCAGCGGATGGCAAGATCCGTGCCTTCGCCAAAGTCCGCCAGGCGGTGCTCGAGCGTCAATTCGACATGCAGCTCATTTCCTTCGAGCTTTGCCAGGCGCGGAAACAACCATAGAGAGGCGACGGACGGGGTAACGGAAAGGCGCACCACCGCCTTGTTCGGCCGTGGCAGCCAGCGCTCGCCGGTGTTACCGAGCAGGGAAAGGGCTTCCTCGGCACGGGCGAAGAAGCGCATGCCCTCCGGGGTGAGGCGCACACCGCGAGCTTCACGCGCGAAGAGCCGCACACCCATCCAGCGCTCGAGCCGCGAGACCTGCCGCGATACGGCGCCATGGGTGATTCCGCTTTCCTCGGCCGCGGCCGAAAATGATCCGAGCCGGGCGGCGCGGGCAAAGGTCTCGAGCGTATCGAGCGGTGGGAGCACTGGCGAGCTGTGAACCATGCGCACATTTGATCATCGATTGCGGTGCTTTTCAAGCATGCGTCCAAGGCCTAATCCATTGTCGCACGCACAGATGGAGGCGAAAATGAGCATGGCGGCAAGCGCACCGGTTTCGGCAAGAGAGCAAGGCGGCTTCGATCTGATCGCATTTGCGGCGATTGTCGTCACCATTCTCTTCTGGGCCTCTTCCTTCGTGGTCATCCGCATCTGTCTCGGTCCGCTGACGCCGATCGAACTGGCAACGGCGCGTTATGTGGCGGCCGGTGTTCTCGCGCTTGTCTACCTCGCCATCTACCGGCCGATGCCGGAAAAGCGTGATTTCGTCCGCCTCTCGGTCACTGCCATCCTCTTCATCGCCGCCTATGCGGTTCTCCTGAATACCGGCGAGCAGACGGTGGCGGCGGGGCCGGCGAGCTTCATCATCAATACCATGCCCGTCTTCACCGCCCTGATTGCCACATTCGCGCTCGGCGAGCGCTTCGGACGCTGGGGCTGGGCGGGAACTGCGGTTTCCTTCGGCGGCGTGGCGCTGATCGCCGTCGCCTCCGACGGCGGCTTTAAGCTCGATCCGAACGCTGTGTTGATCCTCGGCGCAGCGCTCTGCTCGGCGATATCAAGCGTTCTGCAGAAGCCGCTGCTCGCTCGCCTGCCGGCGCTTGCCGTCACCGCCTGGATCCTGCTGATCGGCTCCGTGCCGCTGTTTCCGGCCGTCCCATCGACGATCCGCGCGCTGGCGGAGGCGCCGGCAAAGGTCAATTGGGGCGTTGCCTATCTCGTCATTTTCCCGACTGCGATCGGCTATCTCACTTGGGCCATCGCCTTGAAGCGGCTCACGGCCGCGCGCGCCTCGAATTTTCTCTACGGCGTCCCGCCGGTCGCAACGCTGATCGGGTTCGTCTGGCTGGGCGAGACGCCGACGGCATTGGGTGCTGCCGGCGGCGTCATGGCGATCCTTGGCGTGCTCGTGGTCAACGTCATGCGGAAGCGATAACTGCATCGCGCTGCCGCCACGTTCGGAGTGCGGAAGCCGGGCGACTGACAAATAGGCATTGCGCCGCCGTTCGCTTTCTTTAAAAACGAAAGCAGAGCGAAAGGGGCGCCGATGTTCTTGACCGACCGACAAACTGAAATCGTGGCGATTGCGAAATCGAGCGGCAGGGTTCTGGTCGAGGAGCTCGCCTCCCGCTTTTCGGTGACGCCGCAAACGATCCGCAAGGATCTGAACGATCTCTGCGACGCGCAGGTGCTGACGCGCATCCATGGCGGCGCAACATTTCCGAGCGGAACGGAGAATGTCAAATACGAGGCGCGGCGCCAGATCGCCGCTTCGGAGAAGCAGGCGATCGGTATGGCGGCAGTCGAGCTGATCCCGAGCGGAGCCTCGCTTTTCATCAACATCGGCACGACGACCGAAGCGGTGGGCGAGGCGCTCGCCAATCACCACGAGCTGATGGTGATCACCAATAACATCAATGTTGCCAACAGGTTGCGTCTCTTTCCGGCAATCGAGGTGGTGATTGCCGGTGGCGTCGTGCGTGGCTCGGATGGCGGCATCGTCGGCGAAGCGGCTGTCGATTTCATCCGCCAGTTCAAGGTCGATTATGCCGTCATTGGCGCATCGGCAATCGATATCGATGGCGCGCTCCTCGATTATGATTTTCGCGAAGTGAAGGTCGCTCAGGCGATTATTGCCAATGCCCGCCACGTTATTCTCGTTGCCGATTCGACTAAGTTCGAACGCGCCGCGCCGGTTCGGATCGGCCAGCTTTCCCAGGTCCATACCTTCATCACCGACCACTGTCCGGTGCCGTCGATCCGCAATCTCTGCCTCGAAAACAATGTGAAGCTGATCGAAACGAGCACCAGATCGCGCTAGGTCATGCGAATGGAACAAACATTCGTTTGACATTCACATTCCTTTCGTTTTAACTGTCATCACTTTCGCAATCGCGCGAGTTTTGTGCGATGCGAAATCAGCAGCGGGCTCGGAGGGGCAATTGGGCCGGGAGATACACGACATATTCGTCATCGGGGGCGGCATCAACGGCTGCGGCATTGCCCGCGACGCCGTCGGGCGCGGCTATTCCGTCGCGCTGGCGGAGATGAACGATTTCGCCTCCGGCACCTCGTCCGGAGCCACCAAGCTGATCCATGGCGGCCTGCGTTATCTCGAGCATTATGAATTCCGCCTGGTGCGTGAATCGCTGATGGAGCGCGAGATCCTCTGGGCGATGGCGCCGCACATCATCTGGCCGCTGCGCTTCGTATTGCCTTATCATAAGGGCGGCATTCGCCCCGCCTGGCTGATCCGGCTCGGCCTCTTCCTTTACGATCACCTCGGTGGCCGCAAGCTGCTGCCGGCGACTGATGTGCTCGACATGCGCAGGGATCCGGCCGGCAAGCCGCTGAAGGCGCTGTTCACAAGGGCGTTCGAATATTCCGACGGCTGGGTCGACGATGCCCGCATGGTCGTGTTGAACGCCCGCGACGCTGCCGACAAAGGGGCGACGATCATGCCGCGCACCAAAGTGGTGTCGGCGCGGCGCGAGAATGGACTCTGGCACATTGAAACGACCGATACGGTCACTGGCCGCAATGACAGCCATCAGGCCCGCATGCTGATCAATGCCGCCGGTCCCTGGGTCGATCATGTCATCCGTTCCGCCTTCGGCCAGAACGGGGCTCATCATGTCCGTCTCGTTCAGGGCAGCCATATCGTCGTCAGGAAGAAGTTCGACGACCCGCGTGCCTATTTCTTCCAGAATCCCGACAACCGCATCATCTTCGCTATTCCCTATGAGGGCGACTTCACCCTGATCGGCACCACCGACCGCGACTACACCGCCGATCCAAAAGATGTCCGGATCTCCGAGGAGGAGACCGTCTACCTCTGCAACGCGGCTTCGGAATATTTCAAGGAGCCGGTGCGGCCCGAGGACATCGTCTGGACCTACTCGGCAGTCAGGCCGCTTTTTGACGACGGCGCCTCGAAGGCGCAGGAGGCGACGCGCGATTATGTGCTGAAGCTGGAAGGCGAGGGCGGGGCTGCGCCGCTGCTCAACGTCTTCGGCGGCAAGCTCACCACCTATCGCCGGCTTTCCGAACATGCGCTGGAGAAGATCGGCGCCGCGATCGGCGTTAAGGGTGCTCCTTGGACGGCCAAAAGCCATCTGCCCGGCGGCGACTTCCCGGTCCGTGGCTACGAAGCGGAGGTCGCCGGTCTGAAGCGGCGCTATCCGTTCCTTGCCGATGCACACGCCCGCCGACTGGTGCGCCGCTACGGCACGCGGGCTGTGACGCTGCTTGGCGCTGCCCGCGGCCTTGAGGACCTCGGGCGGCTGTTCGGCGGCGATCTCTACGAGATCGAGGTCAAATATCTCGTCGAGCATGAATGGGCCCGGCACGCCGAAGACGTGCTGTGGAGGAGAACAAAGGATGGTCTGCGCCTTTCGAAGGAACAGGCTCAGTCACTGGAGGAGTACATGGCTGCCATACCGGCGATGGCCGGATAAGGCGGCGTGTGGTCCCCGCTGCGTGGAGGCACGGGAATCGGAATGCTGGAACTGCGAAACGCCGCCAAGATGGTAGGCGCGGACTATCACATCTATCCGACCGATCTGGTCCTTGAGCGGGGTACGCTGAATGTCCTGCTCGGGCCGACGCTGTCGGGCAAGACGTCGCTGATGCGGCTGATGGCCGGGCTTGATCGTCCGACCGCCGGCTCCGTCCATTTCGACGGCGCCGATGTCACCGGCATGCCGGTGCAGAAGCGCAACGTCGCCATGGTCTACCAGCAGTTCATCAATTATCCGGCGCTGACCGTATACGAGAACATTGCCTCGCCGATGCGCATCTCGGGCAAGGATGCCGCCACAATCGACCGCGAGGTGCGCAAGGCGGCCGAGCTTTTGAAGCTGACGCCCTATCTCGACCGCACGCCGCTCAATCTGTCCGGCGGCCAGCAGCAGCGCACCGCTCTGGCGCGTGCACTCGTCAAGAATGCCAGCCTCGTGCTGATGGACGAGCCGCTCGCCAACCTCGATTACAAGCTGCGTGAGGAACTGCGTGAGGAACTGCCGAAGATCTTCGCCCAATCCGGCGCGATCTTCGTCTATGCCACGACCGAACCGTCCGAGGCGCTCCTGCTCGGCGGCAATACGGCGACATTGAACGAAGGCCGGGTAACGCAATTCGGGCCGACCATCGATGTTTACCGCCGGCCCGCCGACCTCGCCACCGCCGGCATCTTCGCCGACCCGCCGCTGAACACGCTCGACGTCACCAAATCCGGCAATGTCTTTACGCGTCCGGGCGGGGCAGCCCTTCCGGTCCCCCCGCATCTGGCTGCCGTGCCGGACGGGCCGGTGACCGTCGTTTTTCACCCGCACCATCTCGGCTTCAAGCCGCAGACGGACGACGCAGCCCGTCTGCAGGCGCGCACGCTGGTTTCGGAGATCACCGGTTCGGAGAGCTTCGTTCACCTGGATTATGACAGCGTGCGCTGGGTGATGCTGGCGCATGGGATTCACGATATCGATCCCGACATGGAGATCGAGGCCTTCCTCGACACGCGCCACCTCTTGGCCTTCGGCGCCGATGGCCGCGCTATCGCTGCAGCCGGCCGCGCTGTCGCAACGACCGGAAAGGCATAGGAGAGCACAATGGCACGCATTACGCTCGACCATATCCGCCACGCCTACGGAGCCAATCCGCAGACGGAGAAGGATTATTCGCTGAAGGAAGTCGACCACGAGTGGAACGACGGCGGCGCCTATGCGCTGCTCGGCCCCTCCGGCTGCGGCAAGACCACGCTGCTGAACATCATCTCGGGTCTGCTGCAGCCCTCGCACGGCCGCATCCTCTTCGACGGCAAGGATGTCACGAACCTGTCGACTCAGAGCCGCAACATCGCGCAGGTCTTCCAGTTTCCGGTCATCTACGACACGATGACCGTTTACGACAATCTCGCCTTTCCCTTGCGCAACCGCGGCGTGGCGGAAGCCGATGTCGACCGGCGCGTCCGCGACATTCTCGAAATGATCGACCTTGCCGGTTGGGCCAAGCGCAAGGCGCAGGGGCTGACGGCCGATCAGAAGCAGAAGATCTCGCTCGGCCGCGGCCTGGTGCGCAACGACGTCAACGCCATCCTGTTCGACGAGCCGCTGACCGTCATCGATCCGCATATGAAATGGGTGCTGCGCTCGCAGCTGAAGCGGCTGCACAAGCAGTTCGGCTTCACCATGGTCTACGTCACCCACGACCAGACCGAGGCGCTGACCTTCGCCGAGAAGGTCGTCGTCATGTATGACGGCCAGATCGTTCAGATCGGCACGCCGGCCGAGCTCTTCGAGCGGCCGAGCCACACCTTCGTCGGCTATTTCATCGGCTCACCTGGTATGAACGTCATGCCGGCGCAGATCGACGGCAGCGCCGTCAAGGTCGGAGACGAGGTGCTGACGCTCGATTACGCGCCGAAGACCGCAGGCAGTTCCAAGACCGAGCTCGGCATCCGCCCCGAATTCATCCGTCTCGGGCGGGAAGGCATGCAGGTTACCATCGCCAAGGTCGAGGATATCGGCCGGCAGAAGATAGTGCGCGCCCGCTTCGCCGGCCAGCCGATTGCGATCGTCGTGCACGAGGACGCCGACATTCCCACGGATGCCCGCGTCACTTTCGATCCGTCCGCCATCAGCATTTACGCCGACAGCTGGCGTGTCGGCAGGGAGGCCTGAGCCATGCAGAAGACGTGGAACAATAAAGCCTGGTTTCTTGTCCTGCCGGTGCTGCTGCTCGTCGCTTTTTCGGCCGCCATCCCGCTGATGACCGTCGTCAACTATTCGGTCCAGGACACGTTCGGCAACAACGAGTTCTTCTGGGCCGGCACCGACTGGTTCGTCCAGACCCTGCATTCCGACCGCTTCTGGGAAGCGCTCGAGCGCAACCTGCTCTTCTCCTTCATCATCCTGGCGCTGGAAATTCCGCTTGGCATCTTCATCGCGCTCAACATGCCGAAGAAGGGCATCGGCGTTCCCGTCTGCCTCGTTCTGATGGCGCTGCCGCTGCTCATCCCGTGGAATGTCGTCGGCACCATCTGGCAGGTCTTCGGACGCGTCGATATCGGCCTGCTCGGCCACACGCTCGAAGCGATCGGCCTCGACTACAACTACGTCCGCGATCCGGTCGATGCCTGGGTCACCGTTATCATCATGGATGTCTGGCACTGGACGAGCCTCGTCGTGCTGCTCTGCTATGCCGGCCTCGTCTCGATCCCCGACGCCTATTATCAGGCCGCCAAGATCGACGGCGCCTCGCGCTGGTCCGTCTTCCGCTACATCCAGCTTCCGAAGATGAAGCGGGTGCTGCTGATCGCCGTGCTCCTGCGCTTCATGGACAGTTTCATGATTTATACCGAGCCCTTCGTCGTCACCGGCGGCGGCCCCGGCAACTCGACGACCTTCCTGTCGATCGATCTCGTGAAGATGGCCGTTGGCCAATTCGACCTCGGCCCCGCCGCGGCGATGTCGATCATCTACTTCCTGATCATCCTGTTGTTGTCATGGATCTTCTACACGGTCATGACCAGCAGCGACGCCAACGCCTGAGAAAGGAGAGATCCATGGGTTCGACAATGAAATACAAGCCCGCCGGAAATTTCTCCTGGGTGGTCACCACGCTCTACATCCTCTTTCTGCTCCTGCCGATCTATTGGCTGATCAACATGAGCTTCAAGGAGAATGCCGAGATCACCGGCGCCTTCTCGCTTTGGCCGCAAAACCCGACGCTCCGGAACTACGCCGTCATCTTCACCGATCCGTCCTGGTATAGCGGTTATATCAATTCCATCATCTACGTGGTGATGAACACTGTCATATCGGTGCTTGCGGCGCTGCCGGCGGCCTATGCTTTCTCGCGCTACCGCTTCCTCGGCGACAAGCATCTGTTCTTCTGGCTGCTCACCAACCGGATGGCACCGCCCGCCGTCTTCGCACTGCCCTTCTTCCAGCTCTATTCGGCCTTCGGCCTGATCGATACCCACATCGCCGTGGCGCTCGCCCACTGCCTGTTCAATGTGCCGCTGGCCGTGTGGATCCTGGAAGGTTTCATGTCGGGCGTGCCGAAGGAGATCGACGAAACCGCCTATATCGATGGTTACTCCTTCCCGCGCTTCTTCGTGAAGATCTTCATGCCGCTGATTGCGAGCGGGATCGGTGTCGCCGCCTTCTTCTGCTTCATGTTCTCGTGGGTCGAACTGCTGCTGGCCCGGACGCTGACGACGACGGCGGCAAAGCCGATCTCGGCGATCATGACGCGCACGGTTTCGGCGGCCGGCATGGACTGGGGCGTACTGGCGGCAGCCGGCGTGCTCACCATCATCCCCGGCGCGCTGGTCATCTATTTCGTCCGCAACTACATCGCCAAGGGCTTTGCCCTGGGCCGCGTCTAAGGAGGAGACAGCCATGAATTTTTCCTGGATGGCCTGGACGCTGCCGACGGCGCTGTTCTTCCTGACGATCCTGGCGCTGCTGATCGCCATGAGCGTTTGGGAATATTTTTCGCCGGGCGGCACGCCGCGCACGGGCGTGCTGCGTTTCGAGACGACGCGCGGCGACCGGCTTTTCATTTCGCTGCTTGGCGCAGCGTTCATTCATCTTGCATGGCTTGGGCTCGCTGGGCCCAACCTGTGGTGGGCTCTTGCCATTTCCGTAGTCTACGCCATCGGCGTGTTCCGCTACGTGTGACGGCAAGGAGAAGACAGATGGCCGGGGGTACTGGCCGCCTGAGACGTGACTGCAATCGCAAACCCTTGGGAGGATATTATGCGACGGCACTTATTGACGACGACAGCAGGCTTGCTGCTGGCGATGACAGCATCGGCCTATGCCGGCATGGACGAGGCCAAGACGTTCCTCGACAAGGAAGTCGGCGACCTCTCGACGCTTACCCGCGCCGACCAGGAAAAGGAAATGCAGTGGTTCGTCGATGCCGCGAAGCCTTTCGCCGGCATGGACATCAAGGTCGTTTCCGAAACGATCACCACGCATGAATATGAATCGAAGGTGCTGGCTCCGGCCTTCACTGCGATCACGGGCATCAAGATCACCCATGACCTCATCGGCGAAGGCGATGTGGTCGAAAAGCTGCAGACGCAGATGCAGTCGGGCGAAAACATCTACGACGCCTATATCAACGACTCGGACCTGATCGGCACGCATTGGCGCTACCAGCAGGCTCGCTCGCTGACCGACTGGATGGCCAATGAAGGCAAGGATGTCACCAATCCTGGCCTCGACGTCGACGACTTCATCGGCAAGTCGTTCACGACAGCGCCTGATGGCAAGCTCTACCAACTGCCGGACCAGCAGTTCGCGAACCTCTACTGGTTCCGCTACGACTGGTTCAACGACGAGAAGAATAAGGCGGACTTCAAGGCGAAGTACGGCTACGATCTCGGCGTGCCGGTCAACTGGTCGGCTTATGAGGATATTGCCGAGTTCTTCACCGGCCGCGAGATCGACGGCAAGAAGGTCTATGGCCACATGGACTACGGCAAGAAGGATCCGTCGCTCGGCTGGCGGTTCACCGACGCCTGGCTGTCGATGGCCGGCAATGGCGACAAGGGCATTCCGAACGGCAAGCCGGTCGACGAATGGGGTATCAAGGTCGACGAGAACTCCCGTCCGGTTGGTTCGTGCGTCGCGCGCGGCGGCGACACCAACGGCCCGGCAGCGGTCTATTCCATCCAGAAGTATCTGGACTGGATGAAGGCCTATGCACCGGCCGCCGCTCAGGGCATGACCTTCTCCGAATCCGGACCGGTCCCCTCGCAGGGTGAAGTCGCCCAGCAGATGTTCACCTACACGGCCTTCACGGCCGACTTCGTCAAGGAAGGCCTGCCGGTCGTCAATGCGGACGGCACACCGAAATGGCGTTTTGCCCCGAGCCCGCATGGCGTCTACTGGAAGGACGGCATGAAGCTCGGCTATCAGGATGCCGGCTCCTGGACGCTGATGAAGTCCACGCCTGTCGATCGCGCCAAGGCGGCCTGGCTCTATGCCCAGTTCGTCACTTCCAAGACTGTCGACGTGAAGAAGAGCCACATGGGCCTCACCTTCATCCGCCAGTCGACGCTCGACCATAAGTCCTTCACCGACCGCGCGCCGAAGCTCGGCGGCCTGGTCGAATTCTACCGTTCGCCGGCCCGCCTTCAGTGGTCGCCGACCGGTACGAACGTTCCTGACTATCCGAAGCTCGCGCAGCTGTGGTGGCAGGCAATCGGTGATGCCTCTTCCGGCGCCAAGACGGCGCAGGAAGCGATGGACTCGCTTTGCTCCGAGCAGGAAAAGGTGATGCAGCGCCTCGAGCGCGCCAAGGTCCAGGGCGATATCGGCCCGAAACTGGCCGAAGAGCATGATCTCGCTTATTGGAACGCGGATGCGGTGAAGAAGGGCAACCTGGCACCGCAGCTGAAGATCGAGAACGAGAAGGAAAAGCCGCTTACCGTCAACTACGACGAACTCGTCAAGAGCTGGCAGAAGAAGTAAGGCGGACCCGGCCGGAGGCGACGGGGCCTCCGGCCATAATTTCCTGCCACCGGCAGCAGGCCGGTGGCACCCCACAATCTTTCTCTCATCAAACCCGGCGTCCTGCCGCTGAGCGGCGGGCTGAGCGGTTTCGTGCGAGCCGGAGACGGATATGAGCGGCTATATTCTTTCGATCGACCAGGGCACGACGTCTTCACGCGCCATCATCTTCGATGGCGACATGAAAATGGCCGGCTCGGCGCAGGCGGAGATCACCCAACATTATCCGCAGCCCGGATGGGTGGAGCATGACGCCGCCGAAATCTGGCAGTCCGTCATTAATACAGTGCGCAAGGCGATCGCCGATGCCGGCATCGACGCCGACGTGATCGCGGCGATCGGCATCACCAATCAACGTGAGACGGCGGTCGTCTGGGATCGCAAATCCGGCACGCCGCTTCACCGCGCGATCGTCTGGCAGGACAGGCGCACCGCCGAAATGTGCGAGAGCTTGAAGGCCGACGGATATGAGAAGCTGTTCAGCGCCAAGACCGGCCTGCTGCTCGACCCCTATTTCTCGGGAACGAAGCTGCGCTGGCTGCTCGACAATGTCGATGGCCTGCGCGAGAAGGCCGAGGCGGGCGAGGTCTGCTTCGGCACGATCGACAGCTGGCTGATCTACAAGCTTACTGATGGTCGCGTGCACGCCACCGATGCGACCAACGCGTCGCGAACGCTGCTCTACAATATCGATGACGGCGCATGGGACGAGGAGCTTCTCGGCATTCTCGGCATTCCCTCAGCCATGCTGCCCGAAGTCAGGGAATGCGCCGATGATTTCGGCCTAGTCGACGAGGCTCTGTTCGGGGCCGCGCTTCCGATCCTCGGTGTCGCCGGCGACCAGCAGGCGGCGGCCGTAGGCAATGCCTGCTTTGACCCCGGCATGATGAAATCCACCTATGGCACCGGCTGCTTCGCTCTGCTGAACACCGGCCGGGACCGTGTTTCCTCCTCCAACCGCATGCTGACGACCATTGCCTGCCGGCTCGACGGCGAGACGACCTATGCGTTGGAAGGCTCCATCTTCATTGCGGGTGCCGCCGTACAATGGCTGCGCGACGGCCTCGGCATCATCAGCCAGGCTTCCGAGGCCGGGGTTCTTGCGACCAAGGCGGACCCCGGCCAGCAGGTCTATATCGTTCCGGCCTTCACCGGCCTCGGCGCGCCCTATTGGGATCCGGGCGCGCGCGGCGCGATCTTCGGCCTGACGCGCAACAGCGGCCCGGCGGAATTTGCCCGCGCCGTGCTCGAGTCCGTCGCCTATCAGACGCTCGATCTGCTGGTGGCGATGAAGAAGGACTGGGGCGCTAACCAGTTGGAAACGGTATTGCGCGTCGATGGCGGCATGGCGGCTTCGGATTGGACGATGCAGTGCCTGGCCGACATCACGGGAAATCCCGTCGACCGCTCGGCGATCCGCGAGACGACGGCGCTGGGCGCCGCCTGGCTCGCCGGCTCGAAAGCCGGTATCTGGCCGGGCAGGCGGGAGTTCGCGCGGGCCTGGGCCTGCGACCGCCGCTTCAATCCCTCGATGGAGGAGGGCGAGCGGCAGGCCAAGATCATCGGTTGGAAGAACGCCGTGTCGCGCATGATTTCGGACACAGCGGCGGGATAGCGCCGGATCGGGTTTGGACTGTCTGACGCAGGCATGTGCCCAGAGGGCGTTCGGCGTATGGCAAGGCCGCCTGTCATCGCCTGTCAGGCGGCCCTATCCTTGTTATTCGCCCATGGTCTCCTGAACGTCGGCGAGATCAATGCCATGGGTGTCAAACCACCAATCCGCACTCATGGCGGAATAGCGGTCACGCAGGCGCAGATATTTAGCGCGGAGCCGCGTCTGGCGTTCGACCTCGTCCTTGAAAAAGGGATGGTCGAGCGCGCCGCCCATTTTATGGATGCGGCGGAGCAATTTGCGCAGAACATATCCCTGCTCCTTGTTGCCCGGCCGATAACCGCTCTCCACGATCGTCATGACCGTCTCGCGCAATGTCTCAAGCGCATCGCTTTGCGGCGTGCCGTTGACGATCATGTCGAGACGCTCCGCGCCGAAGCCGACGTCTATGCAGCTTCCGAGCGGATTGACGATGTTTCCAATCTCGACGCCATCCTTGTAGAACTCGGTGCAGTATCCGGTGATGCTGCCATCGCTCCAAATGCATTCCCGATCTGGAACGACGGGCACGCGCCCGCCATAGAGCGGCGTCCATTCGAGAAGGCAGTCCGGATGGATCGTTACGTGATCCGGCGTGAAGCCCAGCGTTCCCAGAAACGCAAGCCAGAAGTCGATGGCATCGCCGACTGTCATTTCTCTGAAGGAGAAAAGGCCGAGCATGGTGAAGTGGAGAAGATGAGTCCCGTCGCCGATCTCATCGAGGTCGCCCATGCGCAGGCAAGCCTGGCTGTTTGCGACGGTTCCACGATAGGAAGGATCGGAGAAGAGAGATTTGTACTGCTGCATTCCAGCGCTGCAGAAGAGCGTTGTATCGTCGTGCGGCCGTACGGATTCAATGCGTGTGAAATCGATGCCTTTGGAAAGGCAGAAGTCTTGATAGTGCTGGATTAGGCGTCCCGCGATGACATAGGCAACCTCCTTTGCTGTTCGTGCCTTTCTGCAAGATAGCGATATCGCGCGTCTGCGGCAATCCGCTGGCACCAAAGGCAGAGCATGACGACGCTGTCCTGCATCTGCGCAGCTCAGGATCTTGTAATTATGTCCTCTGCCGCGGCGAGCGGGCCATGAGTCTCGCATAGGCGATTGCCGAGAGCATATTGACGTGATTGGCCTTGCCGGTGCCGGCGATGTCGAAGGCGGTGCCGTGATCGACCGAGACGCGGTCGATCGGCAGGCCGAGCGAGACGTTGACGGCCGTCTCGAAGGCGACGAGCTTGATCGGGATATGGCCCTGATCGTGATACTGGGCAATGACCAGATCAAAGGCGCCGTTATAGGCCCGGGCGAAGACCGTATCGGCGGAGATCGGGCCAACAACGTCTATACCCCTAGCCTGCGCCTGCTCGACGGCCGGCGCCAGGAATTCCATGTCCTCGGTGCCGAACAGGCCATTTTCGCCGCAATGCGGATTGAGGCCGGCGACCGCAATGCGCGCCTTCTTGCCGAGGCGCAGGAAATGCCTGTGGCCGGCTTCGATGGTGGCGAGCACCCGCTCGGTCTTGGCGCGTTCGATCGCGCCCTTCAGCGAGATATGGGTCGAGACATGGATGGTGTTCAGCCGCTCGGAAGCAAGCAGCATGAAGGAGCTCTTCGAGCCTGTGAGGTGTGCGAGAAGCCCGGTATGGCCGTCATGGTGATGGCCGGCAAGGTTCATCGCTTCCTTGTTGATCGGGGCGGTGACGATGACATCGGCTTGTCCGGACATGGCGAGATCGACGGCGCGGGTGATGTAGCGCACCGATGCATCGCCGGCGACCGGGCTGATCTTGCCGATTTCGGGCAGGGCGGCGCCGAGCGAGACCTCGTCTACCGCGATCCTGTCGCCGCCGGCGACCTCGGCGGGTCCGAATTTCAGGCCCGAGCCGGTAACGCGATCGGCCCGCTCTAGCGCTTCCACATTGCCCACGATGACGAAATCGCGACGCTCTTCGCTTGGAAGCGCCGCCAAGGCCTTGACGATCACTTCGGGGCCGACGCCGGCGGGATCACCGAGTGTCACGGCGACTTTCGCATTCCTGTCCATCAATCGAGTTCCTTCTGAAACCGTTGCTTAGGTCCGAAGCATGATGTCGTCCGAAAACTGCCCACACTTTTCGGCACCATGCTTTAAAAGGCGGCCGCGTAAATTGAGCGAATGTCGGCGCGGGTGAGATCGCGCGGATTGTTGTCGAGCAGTCGGCGAATGGCAAAGGCGTCGTCGGCCATCGCGTCAAGATCGCTTTCCGGCACGCCCAGACCGGAGAGCTTCATTTCGATGCCGAGTTCGGCGCAGAAAGCGTAAGCCGCATCGAAGACGGAGGCGATATTTTCCGCGGTTTCGTAGCCGAGCGCCGCCATTACCGCTTTCGTCTTCTCCGCGGCTGCCGGCGTGTTGAAGGCGAGAACATGCGGGAAGATCAGAGCATTCGCGGCACCGTGCGCCACGTGCCAGCGCGTGCCCAGAGGGTAGGCGAGAGCATGGCCGCCGGCGGTATTGACCGGGCCGAGACAGAAGCCGCCGTAAAGCGAGGCGAGCGCGAGACCGGCGCGCGCCTCCGCGTCGTTGCCGTCCTTGACGGCACGGGCAAGATACCTGCCGACGAGCCGCGTTCCCTCGATCGCATAGATGTCGACCATCGGATGGGCTTTGCGGTTGGTGAAGGCCTCGACGCAATGGGCCATGGCGTCGACGCCGGTTGCGGCGGTGGTGCGCGCCGGCACGCTGAAGGTCAGCGCCGGATCGACGACGGCGATGTCGGCCAGCATATGCAAGCTTTCAACGGCGAGCTTGGCCATCGTCTTGGGATCGGTGACGAGCGCGCGGATGCCGGCCTCGCTGCCGGTGCCGGAAGTCGTCGGCACCTGGGCGAGCCCGACTTTGCGCGGGCCGTTGACCTTGTTCGGACCGACGACCTCGTGCAGCGTCTGCGTCGAGCCGGCAAGAACGGCGGCGAGCTTTGCCAGATCCATGGCGCTGCCGCCGCCGAAGCCGACGATCAACTCGGCATCGGCCGCGTTGGCCACTGCCAATACGTTGTCGAGATTGGCCGTATCCGGCTCAGGTGTCACCTCGGAAAACACCGTGACCTCGCCCTTCAGTTCCAGCACATCGATGCGCGAAGCGTTGAACGCATCCGAGATCACGAGCGTGCGCCTGTAGTTTTTTTCGGCAGCCCATCTGCCGAGCTTTCCCGCTGTGCCGATGCCGAACTCGATCAAATGCGGCCGAACTATCGTGATTGGCGAACCCAAGCTGGCCATGAACCAGTCCTCCCTGCGGATCTTGCGGCAACAGTGTCGTCTTCTTTAATGTAAAGTTGTAATGTCAATGTCAAGTCGGCATTCCCGAGAGCTGAAAATTTTGTCGCATGATATCGGAAGGTTGAAGCTCTCACGCGGAGAGAATACATATAAACATTAGACAAATCTGGGAGTTATCGGATCTCCCTCGCTGAACTCCAATAGCCCACGCAGGCCGAACCTGCCTGTCGTATGTTCGAGGAGCCAGCCGAACTTGTTATCAAGCTCAAGACGTTCGGCCGGCCGAAGCCATTGAAACCCGCGTCCTTCTCCTTCTTCGGACGCAGATTTACAATTGCTCGGTCGCCGCTTCGCTTACGGCAAGGATTGCGGGGCGAGGCGCACATATTTGATGGCCCGCCGATAGTATGTGTAGGCGATATGGAGTGTACCGTCGCCGCCCTGAACGATCGACGGATAGGAGAATTCGCGGTTCAGCGAATCCTTGGAATTGTTACTGAGGCAGAAGCCGTCGCCGGTATCGAGATCCATGCGATGCGGAAAGCTCTCGCCGCCATCCCGCGATATCGCAAGGCTCAGTGGCGCACGCGGCACACCCCAGACCGCCTTGCGGCCGATAACGGCAACGACGGCGGCCGTTTCTCCAGCCCCGTCGCCTTCGATTTCGTCATAGAGAGACTGGCGCCGCGCATCCGACATGGCTGCATTCGAATGATTGTAAACCATTGCAATCGCTCCATCATCCAGGACCGTGGCCTGGATCGAGGAATTGTTGTTCGGCAGGCCCGTGGGCTCGGGAGCGCTCCACGTCCTGCCGCCGTCGTTCGACCGGCTGGAAAGAACGGTCTCGGCGAAACGGTTGCGGTAGAAGGCGATCATCTCGTCGCCGCCGAGCGGGAGGATGTTCATGTGCACGGCGCCGATGCTGTCGGGAACGTCGTTCATCTGCCAGCTCGCGCCGCCATCGCGCGAGATCAGTACCGCTGCCGTATCGGCGTCGCCGCTCCAGCGCCGGCCGTCGAGGCCGACACAGCGGAAGATCGGCAGCAGCCATTCGCCTCTGTCGTTCACGACGATCGGCTGGCGAACGAAGGTGCCGGGGCTGTCGCAGAGGATACGAACCGTGCCGAACGTCCGGCCACCGTCATCGGAGATCCGGCATTTGACAACGGAACCATCCTGATTGCCCGAGGTCTGCGAGGTAAAAAGCAGCCATGTCTTTCGGTCAGGCGCATTGAAAATCAAAGGGTTCTGCTCGGATTTTTCCGGATCGTCGCTCATCTTTTCCGGTTCCGACCAGCGGTCGGCGCCCGGCGCCAGCCGCGACATGTAAATCGAAATGTCGCCCATGCCCTCCATCGTGCCGCCGAACCAGACGCAGCTCAGCGTGCCGTCGGGCAGGAAGGCGAGATTGGCTGCATGGTTCTGGATGCACGGCGAGGGCAGATAGGCGTCCGCGCGACCCTCGACAGCGGGGTGAGGGGTGATGGCCCCGGTCATCAGGGCTGGAACGGCTTCGGGGGGTAGGCCGGTAGAGCGCATGGCGGGGGTCTCCTCAGGGCAGCTTGGCGTAGCTCTCGGCGAGTGCGGCATAATCAGCTTCGCCGAGCGGCATCAACGGTGCGCGGGTGCGCTTCCAGGCGGGATTGCCTGTCTTCAGTCCGACCATCGCCTTGATGGTCGGGATCTGGACGTAGGAGTTGGATAGTGTGCGGTAGGCGTTGATGCGCACCTGCGCCGCCTCGATTTCGCCGGTGCGCCTCTCGTCATGGACATGGTCGTAGACCGTGCGCAGCGAACTGGCCACGAGATTGGAGGTGGCCGTGATGCAGCCCGCGCCGCCGGCCTTCAAGAGCGGCAGCAGCAGGGGATCGGCGCCCGCCAGGACGGAAAAGCCGGGATAGGCAGCGATAATGGCCTGCATGTTATTGAAATCGCCCGCAGATTCCTTGATGCCGACGACGGTTTCCGGGAAGGCGGCAATCAGCCGGCCGATCAGCGGAATGGAGAGCGGCACACCCGAGACCTGCGGAATATGATAGAGGATGACCTGTAGCCGCGTGTCGGCGACTTTCTCCAGCACCTGCGAATAGGCGGCAAAGAGGCCGTCGTCTGAGACGCCCTTGTAGTAGAAGGGCGGCAGCATCACCACCTTGGTGACGCCGAGCGACAGGGCGTGCCGGGTCAGTTCGACGGTCTCCGGAATGGCGACGACGCCCGTTCCCGGCAGCAGCTTGTCGGCAGGAACGCCGGCCTCCAGCGCCGCTTCCAGAATGGCGCGCCGCTCGCCTCCGGAAAAGGAATTGGCCTCACCCGTCGTGCCGAGCAGGGCCACGCCATGACATCCCTCGGCCAGCAGCCGTCGGCAATGATCGGTGAAAAGGCCGAGATCCGGCGTATTGTTTGCGGTCAGCGGCGTTGCGGCCGCGCTGAAAACGCCTGTAATCCTGTGATGGCTCATTCCGGCCTCCCTTCGGCGCGCCTTGTCTTGCCGATCCGTCGAACCGTCCGACAGCACATGCGATTGTCATTTGTCTGTGGCGATGGAATGCAAAGAACTTTTCCATCGCGGTGCTTTTGTCAAGAAGACAAAATGAGTGACTCCGGAGGCGGAATATTATCTAGCTGTAATTACAGCGTTATTTTTATCATATAATTTTCGACGGATTAAAATCGCGTTTTTTTGTTGACATATTTACAATAACGAGGGAACGATATGACAGGGATTATGCTGCGCCTGGGAGGGTGCAGGGAGAGTGCTGCCGAATTAATCGTGGGAGGAATGCATGTCTTTTGATCAATCTGACAAAACCAATCTATCACGTCGCAATGCGTTGAAACTCGGCCTCGCCGCCGGCGTCGGCCTTACCGTCTTCGGGATGAATGCCCGCATCGTGCTGGCGGACGAAGGCCAAGTCCTGAAAGTCGCGCATCCGGCTTTCGACCAGGACTGGTCGCCGCTGCGTGGCGGCGGCAGAACCTTCCGCTGGAACTCGATCTGGTGGGCTTCTCCGATGTATTTCGACAGTCAGGGCAATATCAAGCCCTACGTCTTCACCAGCTGGGAATCGGCCGACAATACCGTCTGGACCTTCAAGATCGACCCGAAGGCCGTCTTCTCCGACGGCAGCAAGATCACCTCGGCCGACGTCAAGGGATCGTGGGAAGTCGCCTCGATGCCGAACACCAAGAGCCAGCGCGCCGACCAGGTGCTGAGCAAGGTCAAGGGTTACGCCGAAATCGCCGCCGGCTCGGGCAATGAGCTGACCGGTGTCGCGACGCCCGACGAGGGGACGGTCGTCGTGACGCTCGCCGCCGCCGATCCGATCTTCTTCATGCGTCTCGCAAATCACATCGCACCGATCACCAAGGCGTCGCAGTCGCGCGGCAGCGACGGCGAGGAAATCATCGACTGGTACAAGCCGGAGAACAAGCCAGTTTTCTCCGGCCCGTTCAAGCTGACGAGCATCGATATCGATGCCGGCAAGATCACCTTCGAGCCGAATGAGAAATTCTTCGGGCCGAACCCCAAGCTTGCCCGCATCGACATCACCTCGATCGAGGACAATGTCACTGCGACATCGCTGATCAAGTCGGGCGAGTTCAACGCCCATACCGAGCTCGTCACCTCGACGATCATTCAGGATCTCGGCCCGGAATTCTCGGCCGGCCCGCTGATCCCGACCAGCCAGCACTTCTGGTTCAACACTTCCCGCGCGCCGATGGACGATCCGAAGGTCCGCCAGGCGCTGATCATGGCGGTCGATCGCGACGGCCTGTTCAAGGCGTCCTATCCGGATGGCCCCCACAAGAAGGCCGACCAGATCCTCAACTCGGTGCCCGGCGCCGACAATTCCGGCTTCGAGCCTTTTCCCTATGATCCGGCAGCCGCCAAGAAGCTGCTTGCCGAATCGAGCTATGGCGGGCCCGAGCGCCTGCCGAAGCTCCTCTTCGTCGGCATCTCGGCGCCGGCCATTCAGGCGGCCGCCCAGTTCATCGCCGAGCAGTGGCGCCAGAACCTCGGTATTACGGCCGTCGACATGAAGCCGCAGCAGGACGCCTATGCCGGTCCGGATCAGAACTCGGTCCAGATCTTCCGCGACGACGTCGGCACCCGTGTTCCCGACGCCGTTTCCTATCTGGCGGGCAGCATCGCCTCGACCTCGTCGAACGCGCAGAACAAGCTCGGCGGATACAAGAACGACAAGGTCGACAGCGCCCTTGCCGAAGCGGCGACCAAGGCTGCGGACGATCCGCAGCGCGTTGCTCTCGCCCAGCAAGCCCAGAAGGCGTTCCGCGAGGATTGGGCCTTCATTCCATGGTATTCTCAGGCGATGTCGCGCTGGGCCACCAAGGAGGTCAAGGGCATGGAGAAGAACCTCGACTGGCAGATCGCCGAACCCTGGAACATCTCCATCGGCTGATTGGGAATTATCGTTCCTGGCAATAAGCGCGCGAAGGCTGCAAGGCCTTCGCGCAAGTTTCAAGACGAAGAGTGCGATCTGGCTTCAGGGGTGGACCGCATCGACAACAGGTGGGAGGTGGCCTTGCTGCGCTACGTGCTAACCCGGTTCGCCATCTGGATTCCGTCCGTTCTCGTGGTGATGCTGGCCGTCTACGCGCTGGCTTTCTACGGCGCCGGCGATCCGATCAAGCTCATCTTCCTGCGCGCGCCGGGCGACGTCGCCTATAATCCGCAGCGCATCGAGGCCATCCGCGAAAGTGCGGGGCTCAACAGGCCCTTCATCGAACAGTTCGGCCTTTACATCTGGAACCTGCTGCACGGCCAGTTCGGCAATTCGCTGACCTCGGGCCGCGCCGTCTGGGCGATGGTCTCGGCTGCCGCCCCGGTCTCGTTCCAGCTTGCCCTCTGCGCCATCATCCTGACGGCTGTCGTCGCGATCCCGCTCGGCATGATCGCCGCGCTGAACCAGAATTCGCGCCTCGACTATGCCATTCTGGGCTCGGCGCTCTTCCTCTGGGCGATTCCCGCTTATGTCGCCGGTCCGCTGCTGATGGTCGGCCTCATCGTGCTTTTGCCGGGCACGAGCGTGCCTTATGGCTGGGGCGGCGTCTTCGATGTCCGCATCCTGCTGCCGCTGCTCGTGCTTTCCTTCCAGCCGATTGCGCTGATCGTGCGCCAGACGCGCGCCGCCGTCATCGAGGTGCTGTCGGAGGATTTCGTCCGCACGGCGCGCGCCAAGGGTGTGCCGGAGATCATCGTGGCGCTGCGCCATATTCTGCGGCCGGTGCTGACGCCTGTCGTGACGCAGCTCGGCCTGATCATGATCACCATCGTCAACGGGGCGATCTTCGTCGAGCTGGTGTTCGGCCTGCCGGGCCTCGGCCGGCTGACGGTGCAGGCGCTGATCAATTCCGATTATCCCGTCATTCTGGCAATCACGCTGATCGGATCGTTCCTGGTGATGGTGTCGAACCTCCTGGTGGACGTGCTCTATCCGTTGCTCGATCCGCGCGCCAATGATTCAAGAAGGAGCCGCTGACCATGTCCGCAATCCCTCTTTCCACCCCCGAAACCATCGAGGAGCCGCCGGTCAGCCTGTGGCGCGACGCCTGGCATCGGCTGCGGCGCAACAAGCTCGCCGTCTTCGGCCTCATCGTCGTCCTGATCCTTGCCTTCACGGCGATCCTCGGGCCTTATCTTACGCCCTATGATTATCTCAGCCAGGATCTCAACGCCCGCAACGCGCTGCCGTCGATGAGCCATCTGTTCGGAACCGACGACCTCGGCCGCGATGTCTTCAGCCGCGTCGTCTTCGGCACGCGGACCGCGTTCCTCGTCGCCGTCATCGTCACCTTCTTCGCCGTGCTGATCGGCCTCACGCTCGGCGCGGTCGCAGGTTTCTTCGGCAATCCCTTCGACCGCGCCATCATGTGGCTGACCGACGTGACGATGTCGGTTCCCAACCTGCTGCTCGTCGTCGTCATCAACGCGTCGCTGAAATCGCCGATCACCCGGTGGATGGAGGCGCGCTACCTCGAGACCCTCAATCCCTTCTACCGCCAGACGATCTGGGTGGATTTCATCCTCGTCTTCGGGTCGATGGCACTGATCTCCTGGCCGCCCTACGCCCGTCTGGTGCGCGCCCAGGTGTTGTCGATCCGCAGCCGGCCCTATATCACCGCGGCCCAGGCGCTCGGCCTGTCGAACTGGGTCATCATCAAGCGCTATGTCGTGCCGAATGCGCTTGGGCCGCTGATCGTCTCGGTCAGCGCCGGTCTCGGCACGGCGATGGTGCTGGAAAGCGCCTTCAGCTTCCTCGGGGTCGGGGTCAATCCGCCGACGCCGAGCTGGGGCAACATGATCTCGGACGGTCTTCGCGTCTGGCAGCATTATCCGCATCTTCTCGCCGCTCCGGCGGCCGTGCTCGGCCTTGCCTCGGTTGCCTTCAGCTTCCTCGGCGACGGCCTCAACGACGCGCTCAATCCGCGGGGCAGCAAATGATGGACACGCAAAACAGAGAACGCCTGCTCGATGTCAGGGGCCTCACTGTCGAGATCGACGGCCGCAATGGGCCGGCCGTCGTCGTCGACGGCATCGATCTCCATGTCGACAAGGGCGAGACCCTTGGCGTCGTCGGCGAATCCGGTTGCGGCAAGAGCCTCACCATGCTGAGCCTGATGCGGCTCCTGCCGAACAAGATCAAGGTCGCCAAGGGAACGGCCACCTTCGACGGCCGCGACCTGCAGACGATGTCGAACAGCGAGCTGCGCAAGGTGCGCGGCGGCGATATCGGCTTCGTCTTCCAGGACCCGATGACCTCGCTCAATCCCGTCATGCGCGTCGGCGACCAGATCTGCGAGCCGCTGATCTATCATCGCAAGATGAAGAAGGCGGAAGCCCGCGCCCGCGCTGTCGAGCTTCTACGTCTGGTCGGTATTCCTGGTCCCGAAGAGCGCCTGCAGGCCTTTCCGCACGAACTATCAGGCGGCATGCGCCAGCGGGTAATGATCGCCATCGGCCTCGCCTGCAATCCGAAGCTCCTGATCGCCGACGAGCCGACGACGGCGCTCGACGTCACCATCCAGGCCCAGATCGTCGATCTGGTGAAGGATCTCAGAGCCAAGCTCGGCATGTCCGTCGTCTGGATCACCCATGATCTGGCGCTGATTGCCGGTCTTGTCGATCGCGTCGCCGTGCTCTACGCCGGCACGGTCGTCGAGGATGCGCCGGTGGACGAGCTCTATGCTCGTCCCAGCCATCCCTATACGCGCGGCCTGCTCTCCTCTATCCCGAAACTGTCGGATCCGCCGGCAAGCCGGCTGAGCTCGATCGGCGGCACGCCGCCGGAGCCCGGCCGCCGGCCGAAGGGCTGCCCCTTTGCGCCGCGCTGCCCGCTCGTCGAGGCGATCTGTCACGAGCAGGTGCCGCGGCTCGAACCTTTGAGCGGCAGCAGCAGCCATCGCGCCGCTTGTTTCGTCGTCCAGAGAATGCAGGAGGCCGCGTGATGGCTGCTCAACCGCTGCTCAAGGTCGAAAACCTGGTCAAGCATTTCCACGTCAAGCTTGGCGCCTTCGGCGAGCGCTCGGCGACCGTCTATGCGCTCGACAATGTCGACCTCGACATCATGGAAGGCGAGACGCTGAGCCTCGTCGGCGAATCCGGCTGCGGCAAATCGACGACCGGTTTCACCATCCTTAACCTCTACAAGGCGACCAGCGGCAGGGTCGTCTACAAGGGTCAGGACCTCGCGACGCTCGACGAGAAGCAGATGCGGCCCTTCCGCCGCGACCTCCAGATCGTCTTCCAGGATCCCTATTCGACGCTCAACCCGCGCATGACCGTGGGCGAAGCGATCGGCGAGCCGATGCTCTTTCATAAGCTCTGCACCAAGGCTGAGCTGAAGGAGAGGGTAGCGACGCTGCTCACCGATGTCGGCTTGCCCACACGCTTTGCCCAGCGCTATCCGCACGAACTTTCCGGCGGCCAGCGCCAGCGCGTCGTCATTGCCCGCGCGCTTGCCTGCCAGCCGAAATTCATCGTCTGCGACGAGGCGATCTCGGCACTCGACGTATCGATCCAGGCGCAGATCATCAACCTGCTGCTCGATCTGCAGGAAAAATACGGGCTGACATACCTCTTCATCGCCCATGATCTTGCCGTCGTGCGCCACATCAGCACCCGCGTCGGCGTCATGTATCTCGGGCGGCTGGCCGAACTCGCCACCCGCGAGGAGCTCTTCGACAATCCGCTGCATCCCTATACAAAGGCGCTGCTGTCGGCCGTTCCGGAGACCGATCCGGAACTGGAGCGCACCCGCCAGCGCCAGATCCTGCAGGGCGACGTGCCGAGCCCGCTGAACCCGCCGTCCGGCTGCCGTTTCCACACGCGCTGCCCGATCGCCATGGATGTCTGCAGCAAGGTCGTCCCCGCCTGGAAGGAAGCCAGGCCCGGTCATCTCGTTGCGTGCCACGCCGTCAATACGGAGCAAATCGCATGATCCTGAAGGCTGCGATCATTGCCGACGATCTGACCGGTGCGCTCGATACCGGCACACCCTTCGTCGAAGCCGGCCTTTCGGTGGCCGTCGCCATCGATATAGAGGCGGCGCAGGAGGCGGTCGCCACCGGCTGCGATGTCGTCGTCATCAACACCGCCTCCCGCGCACTGGACGAGCGCGAAGCCGCCGAAAGAGTACACTCGGCGGCGGCGGTCTTTCGTGACGAGAAGCCTGCGGTCGTCATGAAGAAGATCGATTCCCGGCTGAAAGGCAATGTCGCGGCGGAAAGCATGGCGCTGGCGAAGGTCTTCGACCTCAAGACCATCCTCGTCGCGCCCGCCATTCCCGATCAGGAGCGGTTGACCTACCGAGGCTGTGTCGTCGGCCGCGGCGTCAACCGGCCGCTGCCGATCGCTGAGCTGTTCAAAACCGGCGCGGACCGCGTTGTCGTTGTCGTTGCCGATGCCGAGGACGATGCCGATCTTGACCAGATCGCCGAGGGGCATGACTGGCAGACGACCCTTGCAGTCGGCGCCCGGGGTCTCGGCGCCGCACTTGCGCGCCACCTCGGCGAGGCAGGTCAATCGATCGGGAGGGAATTTGCAGCGAGCCCGCGGACCCTGTTTGCCTTCGGCTCGCGCGATCCGATCACTGCCGCTCAGATGAACCGGCTTGAAAGCACGGGCGCCTTGCGCATGGTGGTGGACGCGCCAATGGGCGAGATCGAATGTGGAGAGGGCCTGGCGCTGCCGGTGCTGTTGCGTTGCACAGGCGATATGGCAGCCGATGCGGGGCTCGTCGCCCGCAACTTTGCGGCAGGCGTTAAGGCCGTCATCGACGACACGAGGCCTGATATGCTGATGGTCGGCGGTGGCGATACGGCTCTTGCCGTTTTCCGCACATTGGGCGTGAGGGTTTTGGCGCCCAAGGGCGAGATCGAGGCTGGCATTCCCTGGTTCGATGTCACGGCCGCCGATGGCCGGCGTTTTCGGTGCGCCGTCAAGTCGGGGGGCTTCGGCAAGCCCGATAGTCTGCTAAAGCTGGTTCTTCGGAATCAGGCGGCATAGAACAGGACGATTTAGGCCAACCAGCCTAAATCGTCCTGTTCTAAATTCTGGAGTGAGAGCATGATGTCGTCCGAAAACCGCTCACACTTTTCGGCATCATGCTCTAGTAAGATACCGTCGGGGAGAATGACGTGGTTGAAGCGAATGGCGAATCTTTGAACGCGGAAACCGGCCCGCCGGGCAAGCCCGAACGCGGCAAGGCCGTCAAGCTGGTGGATCGTGTCTTCGACCAGTTGCTCGAGCGGATTCGTGGCGGAAATTATCCGCCGGATTCACGCCTTCCCGGCGAACATGAACTTGCCTCGATGCTGGGTGTTTCCCGGCCGATCGTCCGCGATGCGCTGGCGCGCCTGCGTGATCAGGGCATGGTCTATGCCCGACAGGGGGCCGGCACCTTCGTCAGTGCGCATGGATCGCCGACAACGCAGCTTGCCTATTCGCCGGTCAAGACGATTGCCGATATTCAGCGCTGCTACGAGTTTCGTCTGACCATCGAGCCAGCCGCGGCCTATTTCGCCGCCAAACGCCGCAATGAGCAGGCGATCCAGAAGATCGCCAGCGCCCTTGCTGATCTGCGCGAAGCGACCAGCCATCAGCTGCACCGCACCGACGCCGATTTCATCTTCCATCGCGCGGTGACGGAGGCAGCCAACAATCACTATTACACGGCCTCGATCGATGCCCTGAAAGCGCATATCGCCGTCGGCATGCACCTTCATGGTCTTTCCTTGCTCGGTCCCCGCCAGGGGCTGGAACAGGTCTATGAGGAGCACAACGCCATCTACAAGGCGATCGCCGATGGCCGGGCTGATGATGCGCAACGGCTGATGAAGGCACATCTCGAAGGCTCCCGGGACCGGCTGTTCGAAGGCAGGGTGCTCGACCTGTCCTTTTGAACCTTGTCGCCGAGCCGCATACGGGCATCAGATGTCATTCCCCAGTCCGAGCCGCTTTAGTGATATTTTGAAGCGGTAATGAGGTTATCGCCGCAAAAGAATGCCGGCAAAGAGCTGGCGGAAAGTACCGGCAATGACACCCTCCTGATGCGGATCCCCCGTCATTAAGGCCGAGGTGAGATTTCGCATCTGCTCGAAGGTGATGTGCGGCGGCAGCGGCGGCACTTCCGGGTCGGTCTTCACCTCGAGGATGACGGGGCAACCGGCGGTCAGGGCTGCTTCCCATGCGGCGCCGAGCCTATCCGGCTGGTCGACGAAAATGCCGCGCAATCCGATGAGATCGGCGAACTTGTGATAGGCTATGTCGGGAATAGATTGAGACGCGTTGAATTTGGGATCGCCCTCCATCACTCGCTGCTCCCACGTCACCTGGTTCAGATCCTGGTTGTTGAAGACGCAGATGACGAAAGTCGGATCGGCCCAGCTCTTCCAGTATTTGGCAACGGTGATCATCTCGGCGAGATTATTCATCTGCATGGCGCCGTCGCCGACCAGGCCGACGACGGGGCGATCGGAATGAGCGAATTTGGCGGCGATCGCGTAAGGGACGGCAGCTCCCATCGAAGCCAGGCCACCGGAAAGCGATGCCTTCATGCCGCGGCGCATCTTCAGGTCCCGGGCATACCAGTTTGCGCAGGAGCCGGAATCGCTGGTGACGACGGCGTTTGCCGGCAGCCGCGGCGAAAGTTCGGTGACGACGCGCTGCGGATTGACCGGATTGGCGTCGACATGGGCGCGCTCGTCCAGGGTCTTCCACCAGGAGGCGACGTCTTTCTCGATCGTTTGCCGCCAGCTGGTATCAGGATTTTCCCACAAGAGAGGCAGCAGCGCGCTGAGCGTTTCGGCCGCATCACCGGTCAAGTTGAGCTCCATCGGATAGCGCAGCGACAGCATGTCGGGATTGATGTCGATCTGCACGCCGCGCGCCCGGCCTTCTTCCGGCAGGAATTCGGAGTAGGGAAAACCGGAACCAATCATCAACAGGGTGTCGCAGTCGCGCATGAGGTTCCATGAGGGCTCTGTCCCGAGCAGGCCGATCGAACCCGTCACCCATGGCAGGTCATCCGGCAGCGCGGCCTTGCCGAGCAGGGCTTTGGCAGCGCCCGCCTGCAGGCGGTCCGCAACGGCAATGACCTCGTCCGTGGCGTTGAGCGCGCCGGCGCCGACGAGGATCGCCACTTTCTTTCCCGCGTTCAGAATATCGGCCGCAGCCTGAAGATCGTCTCCATGCGGAAAGACCCGCGGCGGGTGGTAACCCGGTCCCGAATGCACGGTTCCATGCTTTCGCGCTGGCTCCTCATAGGGCATTTCCTGCAGATCGTTCGGCAGAATGATCGCTGTCACCGTCCGGTTTGCGAGCGCGATGCGAACCGCGCGGTCGATCAGATGGCGCACCTGCGCCGGAGCGGAAGCCTGCTGCACGAAATCGCCCGCGACGTCCTTGAAGAGGGCGGCAAGGTCGAGCTCCTGCTGGTAATGTCCGCCGAGGGCATGGCGCGCCTGTTGGCCGACGATGGCGAGAACCGGCTGGTGGTCCATGCGAGCGTCGTAAAGACCGGTGATCAGATGGGTGGCACCAGGTCCCGAGGTTGCAATGCAGACGCCGAGTTCGCCTGAGAACTTCGCATAGGCGGCTGCCATGAAAGCCGCCATTTCCTCGTGTCGCGCCTGGATGAACTCCATCTTGTCGGATGCGCGATGGAGCGCCCCGAAGACGCCGTTGATGCCGTCGCCAGGATAGCCAAACAGACGCCGCACCCCCCATTCGCCAAGCCGTGCCACAAGAAAATCGCCGACAGTTTTCGCCATGGATGCTGTTCTCCTGGGATCGTGTGGGATGCGCTGGAAGCGGATCTACTCCGGATCAAGCCGCAGTTTCGGCGCCGGGCCAACCGGTGCGGTCTGCTTCAGCTGTGGATTTGATACCCGAGGCGGCCCCATGACGGATCCCATTCGACGTCCTCGACAAGTTCGACGAAGACGGGCTGGCCGCTATTGTCTCTATGGGACTCCGCCAGTTTGAATGCCGCCTCGGGCTCCATTTCCTCGCCGGGATAGACCGTGTCATCCAGGTCGGTCTCCGCGACCTTGCGGACATATCCCCGGATCTGGTCGCCCGATCGATAAAGTTTAATGATCAGCGACCCTGCCGGCGCCGTGCCACGGGAATATCGCATATATTCCCGACCATCCTCGGCCGGCTCGACCGTATCGTCACCCGCACGATACCAATGTGCGAGGTCCTGACCTTCCGGGCGTCCCTCGCTCTCCCAAATCCGGTAGGCGCGGGTTCTTCTTGTCTCCTCATCGATCATTCTTGCCTCCCGGCGGGCCTCATGATCACCTTGACCATGCGGTCTTGCCGCTTACTTGTTGAGCTCTTTGGCCATCTGCAGATGATGTTCCAGAGCGGGGCGCGTGCTTGCCGCCCATGCCTTCAGTTCGGGATTGTCCCCTTCGTCGCCATAGCGCTTGAAGAGATCGACCGCGTCCTCATGGGCAGATTCCTGGTTGGAGTGATATTGCTTGTTGAAATCGGCTCCTTGCAGGCCGTTCAGCTTGTCGAGCATGCTTTGCTGATCAGACGTCATGGCGCTCGGAAGCGTCGCCTTGATCTTGCCGCCGGAAACCAGCGCCTTGAGTTCCTCGCTGGTCTTCTGGTGGTCGGTGAGCATCTGCTGCGCGAAGGCCTTCGTCGCATCGTCTCCACGCTCGGTCGCAAGCTTGCTGGAGGCGATTTCGAACATGTCGCTTGCGGCTGCTTCCTTGACGAAATCTTCCGTTTTCGGCGGCACACCGATCAGGGAATTGACCCCGCTTTTTTCGGCAGCCGATTGCGCGAAGGCCGGGACAGCAAGCGAGAGGGCAAGCGAAGCGATAACAAAGCGTTTCATAAGGATCTCCTGGGTTGGTGATCGCCAAACTTGCGGACAGGCGCAGAGTTCCCGCCTTATCGCGTTGTTGATGATCGCTGTTCGTTCGACAGCGGCCGGGGCTTTAGAGCCCAAAGGGAAAAGTTTCTGGATCCGATGTACCGGACTCCGGTGCCATGAGCGGTGAAAGCGCCCGGGTTTCATCGAACCAGAGAAATGCATCATATTGCCGCGACAGCGATGTCGACATGTAATGGCTCAGCCGTTCCGTTTCCGGCCGGTAGATGACGCCGATGAAGCGCTGAAGCCGCTGGTCGACGAGGCTTGCATGCAATTCCTCATCGGCCGCGAGGTCGAGGAGAAATCGCGGCTTTCCGGAATCGTGACAGAGACGCTCATAGCTTTGCGGCAGGGACGGATTGACTCGCTTCTTCTCGGCCTGTCCATCCCAGTCGTTTGCCGCAATCACCTCGCCGGAATGCGTTCCCAGTCCAATGAGGCTGGTCATTCCATCGAAACGCTGCCGGCACAGCTGGCCAAGGTTCAGTTCGTCGCGGGCGGCTGCCATATCGGTATAGCGGGCATCGCCGACATGCGAGTTGTGCGCCCATATGATGATCTTTGCCGTCGGACCGTGGAAATCGAGGAGGTGCTCGACGGTATCGGCCATGTAGGTGTCGCGGAGATTCCAGGCTTGAGAACCGCCGTAATACATGATCCGGTAATACCGCTCGGCTGCGGCAAGCAACCGCGCCGACTGGGCGGCGTTCAGAAAGTCATGACCGTCTGAGGCGGCATCATCCAGGGATCGCGCCAGCAGCTCCGTGCATTGCTTCAGCACCGCCTCCTCGCATGACCTATAGGCATCGGTAAGCACGGCCCGGCCATAAGTCGCCGGATCGCTCTGCCAAGGACTGAGGCAGCCGTAGCGTTCCCTGGCAATCTCGGCGGTTTCCGGGCTGACATTTTCGAGATAGTCGAGGACGGAGCGGATCGATCCCGACATGTTGTAGAGATCCAGGCCGTAGAACCGGACCGGATCGGCGTGTAAAGCCTTGCGACGCTCGTTATCCCCCTTCAGCCAGCCGAGGAATCGCGAAAATTCCAGGTTCCGCCACATCCACTTGGGAAAACGGCTGAACGGCTGATCGCCTTTCGACGGCTGGCCGTTTATCCAGCGGTCGATCGCCGCGGCGTCCGGCCAATCCGCTTCGACCGCCACCATATTAAACCCGTGATGTTCGATCAGGTGACGGCTGATGGCAGCGCGCGCCTCGTAGAACTCGGCCGTGCCATGGGTGGATTCACCAAGCAGAACGATGCGGCTTTCGCCAAATCGATCGAAAAGGGCGGCAAAGCTCCGGTCGTCGACCGAGGGAAATTCTTCCGCCACGGCCGCGATGAGTTCGTAAGGCGTTTCCTCCATGCGCGATGACGAGGCTGCCGCCGTGTACATCGGATGTGCGGCAGTCCAGGCATCCTCGCCGATCAGGGGCACGAAGAAGACGCCGCCGAGATCCTCCTCCTCGAAGGTGGTTGCACCGGTGCGCGTGATGCGTTTCAGGCGCTGCTCGTCACCTCGGCCGACCGGGATAACGAGCCGCCCACCAAGATCCAGCTGCTCCTTCAAGGCGGCCGGCACTTCGGGTGCGCCCGCCGAAACGATAATGGCATCGAAGGGAGCGGCTTTGGCCCAGCCCTTGCTGCCGTCGCCCACTCGGACGTCGATGTTGCGGTATCCGAGCTTCTCGAATCGCTCCCGAGCCTGAAGCGCCAGCCTTTCATGCCGTTCAATGGAATAGACGTGTTTTGCGATCCGGCTGATGAGGGCCGAGGCGTAGCCGGAACCGGTTCCGACCTCCAGAACCTTGTCGCCAGCGTCGAGATCGGCTTTTTCGATCATCAGTGCGACGATGTACGGCTGCGAAATTGTCTGCCCCTCGCCGATCGATAACGGCGCATCCTCATAGGCGAATTCCTCGAAACCAGGATCGACGAATTTTTCGCGCGGCACCATCCGCATCGCCCTGGTGACGCCTCGATCGCGAATGCCGCGACGCATGACATGATGTTCCACCATGTGGTCTCGGATGCGGGTCATATCCATGGGTCACCTCCAGTCTCGGGGAGAACAGCTGAAAGCAGGTGGTTGTTCCCCGGCAATGCGGCCATGTCCTTGGTAGGGCTCGTTTGCGGCCATGGCTTGCGGGTTCAACCGGATCGCAGCGCCCGTCAGCACGGCTGATATCAGGCGCGCGTCGTAGATGGTCGAGCACAATACTGCACGCAAGGCCGATTGTTCCGCACAATTCGTGAGTTCGCAATTTCTGAGCGGATGCGATCGGCAAGGGGACGGGCCAGCTGCCTAGGTCTTTCTATGCCCTTGGCTCCGGGAACCCGAGCGGCCGCTGGTTGTTGGTTATCGCCCCAGCCCCCGGATAAGGAATAGAAATTGAACCTCAGCACCCTCCTGTTCGGTCGGCGTCTCGCCAATCGCGAGCACGAAGACAAGAAGATCGGTTGGATAGAAGCCGTGCCCGCCATGGGGCTGGATGGCCTCGGCTCATCATCCTACGGGCCGGAGGCAGCGCTCACCATCCTCATTCCACTCGGCGCGCTCGGCGTTGTCTATATCGGCCCGGTGATCTTCTGTATCGTCGCTCTGCTGGGGATCCTCTATTTCTCCTACCGGCAGACGCTCGCCGCTTACCCGACGAATGGCGGCGCCTATGTGGTGGCGAAGGAGAATCTCGGAGAATATCCGAGCCTGCTTGCCGCCGCGGCGTTGATGATCGATTACGTCCTGAATGTCGCGGTCGGCGTTTCGGCAGGGGTTGGGGCACTCGTCTCGGTGGTACCGAGCCTTCACCCCTACATTCTGCCCCTCTGCCTTGGCATCGTCCTCCTCGTTATGCTGGCCAATTTACGAGGAACGGGAGAGGCCGGCTGGCTATTCGCATTGCCGACCTACCTCTTCATCATCTGCTTCCTGGGCGCCATCGGCTATGGGCTAGCCGGGATCGTTCTGGCGGAGAAACCTGCACCCGTCGTCCTGCCGCCTCCGCTCGGTCTGGCAGCACAAGGCGCGACGATATGGATTCTCATGCATGCATTTGCCAGCGGTTGCACGGCGATGACCGGGGTTGAAGCCGTTTCCAACGGGATGGGTTCGTTTCGGCAACCGGTCATGCGCAACGCCTACATCACCCTCACGATTATCGTCGTCATTCTCACTTTGTTGCTCGGCGGCATCGCAACCATCGCCACCGTCTTCGATATCGGCGCAATGGATCAGACGAAGGAAGGATACCAGAGCGTGCTGTCGCAGTTGATTGCCGCCGTCGCCGGCCGTGGCGCCTTCTACTATATCGCAATGGCAAGCCTTCTCAGCGTCCTTTGCCTCTCGGCCAATACCAGCTTTGTCGGTTTTCCGCGTCTCTGCCAGATGGTCGCTGCCGACGGCTACCTCCCTAAGGCCTTCGCTCAGCCGGGGCGCCGGCTGGTGTTTACCGCCGGCATCCTCTTCCTTTCCGGCTTCGCCGCACTGCTTCTGATCGCCTTCGGAGGGATCACCGACCATCTGATCCCGCTCTTTGCAATCGGCGCATTCTCGACATTCACGATTTCTCAGGCAGGCATGACCGTGCACTGGCGCCGCCAATCCAGAGGATACGCGGCAAAACTGACGATGAACGCCGTCGGTGCGGCAGCGACCGGCGTTGCGCTCGTCATCATCCTGACCGCAAAATTTGCCGAAGGCGCGTGGATCACATTGATTACCGTGCCGCTGACGATCGCCATTCTGAAGTCGATCAAAAACTACTACCGATCGCTTCAGCGCGAATTGCGCAAGCCCGGTCCGATCACCGTCGAAGACGTCGAGCCGCCGACCGTCATCGTGGTCACCGAGACGTGGAACAGATTAAGCGAACGCGCCATCAAGTTTGCCTTGACGATTTCGCCTGATGTGGTCGCCGTCCATTTGATCCGTCTCGGCGGACCGGAGCGGGATGAACGTGAAAACGCGCTTCGCGAGGAATGGCGTGCCGAGGTGGAAGAACCGATCGCTGCGCACGGACTGAAGCCGCCCAGACTCATGTTCATTCCCGCGCCTTATCGGCAACTGCATGAACCGCTCCTGCGACTGATCGAAAAGCTCGATGCCGATAGTCCGGAACGGCGGGTGGCGGTTCTCATCCCCGAAACGGTTAAAGACAAGTGGTGGCAGAAGCTGCTGCATATGAACAGGGCAGGGCGGCTCAGGGCAAAACTGGTCAAGCTCGGCGGGCCTCGTCTGACGGTCGCAACGGTTCCCTGGCGATTATATCGGGAAGAGCAGGAGGCGGGGTAATCGCTCTTTTGCCCGGCCTGTCGGTGGAACTTAGTATAAGAAGCGAAGTTGGACAGGCATCAGCAAAGAGGCGCCAGTGTCCACCAATCCACTTACCAGCGAACCGGTTGAAGATTTCGTCTCTCGTCTTGAGGTGATGACGGACGACGAATTGTTCGTGATCATGAATGATCTGGAAAAAGCGAGCGAGACCACCAAGGGCGGCGCAGCAGAGGAGGTTCTTGCCCGGATCGCTTTGGCCGAAAGCGAGATCGAACGGCGCTATCCCGGCCGGTTGCTCGCCCCGTATCGCGACTGGAAGCAACGACAACCGCTCCTGTAAGCGCTTGCGATATCATGTGAAAGGAAGCTTCAATGAGCAGTTCTGAGACAACGACGGATCATAAGAAAATCCGCAAATGGGTGGAGGAAAGGGACGGCAGGCCGGCGGCTATCCGGACCCGCGGCAAGGGCGGCGTTCTCCGGATCGATTTCGGCGAAAAGGAAGAGGAATTCGACGAGATCGACTGGGACGAATTCTTCAAGATCTTCGACGAAAACAAGCTCGCCTTTCTCTACCAGAACCAGACCAAGGACGGAAAGACGAGCCGCTTCAACAAATTCGTCGAGCGCGACTGAGCGCTCGACCTCATTGCCTTCTGCTCGCTGCCGTGATGACGGCAGCGCCCGCTATTTTGTGCCCGAACCAGGTTTTGCCGCTTTCGAATGCTGATGGTCGAGCACGCTTGCCGGCGTGACATTGGCAACGGCTGCCTGGAGCTTGTTCTTCCAACCGCTCACAACATCGCCTTCGCCGTCCATCATCGCGTCATAGCCGATGCGCGCGACCTCGCCAGCGTCGTCCTTCTTCGACTGACCGATCGCCGTATCCAGAAGACTGGCGCGCTTGAAGAACTCGGTTTCCGTCGCCCCTGGCATCAGGCAGCTGACGGTGACACCGGACTCCTTCAACTCCTCGCGCAAGGCGAAGGAGAAGCTGTTGATGAAGGCCTTGGTGGCGTTATAGACGGCCTGGTAGGAACCCGGCATGAAACCGGCGATCGAGCCTGTCAGCAGAATGCGGCCTTGGCCGCGGCTGCGCATCTGATTGCCGATCTGATGAATGAGATAGATCGTTCCGGTGATGTTGGTATCGACGACCTTGCGCGCCTCGTTGAAATTCTGATCGAGGAAACCTTCGCCGATGCCGCGGCCGGCATTGGCCATCAACAGATCGACCGAACGGCCGCTGGCGGTGATGCGCTCGGTCAGCCGGTCGACGCCTTCAAGCGTCGAAAGGTCGGCTTCGACAGCATCGACTGACGTGCCGAACGCCTTGAGATCTGCGGCTGCCTGGTTGATCCGCTCCTCGTCGGCGACAACGATGAGATCATAACCGTCCCGGGCCGCACACTTCGCCAGTTCGTAGCCAATGCCGGTGGAGGCGCCGGTGACGACGGCCAGGCCTTTGCCTGATTCATCAGGAGCCATCATATTTCTCCTTAAGGTTTGAGAACATCCGTCCTGCTTGTCGCGAAATGTCTTGTAGAGGGTCGGACCGTCTTCCAGCGGTTCTCCTCGCCGGTCGCCGACGGCGCTTCAACCTCAGCTTCGGAGAAATGTTCCCGGCGATGCAGGGCTTTCATGGTCGCCGCTCATGAGCTGCTTCAGGGGAACCAGGGGCTATGCAGTGAGTTCACTCCGGAAGGGCTGCAACGTTTCAAGGAGAAATTCATGACCTCCCCCAAACATGCCAAGACCACCAAGCCTAGCGATATCGACCTTTCGGACGACCCGGGCATCAGCCGTTCGCGTGGCATCGTCTCGCCGCCGGACGACGAAGTGATGCAGGCCGAAAACACAGTCGAAGGCGATACAGCCAACGATACGACGCCCCAGGGCGGTGTAGATCCACGCCATCGTGGACGCACCAACAAATAGTCGTGATACTCGGGCCGGTCAGAGATCGAGCAACGCGTAAGTCTTGCCGGTGGGCTTCTCGATATGGGCGGCGACATTGTAGACGGGGGCGCCGCCCGGCGTACGGCCCTCATAGGATCCCCGGTGGGCATGACCGTGTACGACCGCATTGACGCGGAATCGGTCGATCGTTTCGGCCAGCCGTGAAGAGCCGAGAAACGGATAGATTTCCAGGGGTTCGCCCACCACTGTTTCGGCAATCGGCGCGTAGTGCAGCACGACAAGGGAACGATCGGAGCGGACTTGGCGCATCGCGTTTTCCAGGCGCATCGACTCCTCGACGCTTTCGGCGACCATCGCCTTGATCGCCGCCTCGCCGAACGAGCCGAGCATGTGTCGCCCGAAGCCGCCGGCAAAGCCCTTGACGCCGACGAAACCGACTCCGGCGACTTCGGCCGCCTGGCCGTTGAGCAGTTTCACGCCGGCATCGGTCAGGACCCGGCAGACGTCATCGACCTGGCCGCTCTCGTGATCATGGTTGCCGAGGACGGCGACGGTCGGCACCGTGCAATGGCGCAGATCGCTCGCAAGCAGTTCGGCTTCCCTCGGCTTGCCGAGATCGGTCAGGTCGCCGGCAATGACGAGAACGTCGGCCACTGAGGAAATCTCCGCGAACAGATCCTTGTAGGACTTGGCGCCGTCTTCCGTCACATGAAGATCGGCCACCGCTGCAATTCTCACGCTCTTTCGCTGATCATCCATTGGGTTTCTCCTAATCTCCTCGCAATTCACCTTCGCCGCCGACATCGGCAAAACCCCACTCCCTCACGTCGATTTCGAAATCGATGCGGGAATACATCCGGCCGCGGCATATTTTCATTTGCGGCAGCGGCAGGTCCTGCTGCGCCTTGAGCCGGTCCAGCAGCTCCTCCAGCAGCCATTGCGGAATCTTGTCTCGCTCGGTCGGGTAGATCCACCTGAAATTGAGAAGATGGATGAGGAGGACTTCCCAGTGGACTTCCAGATAAGCCAGCAGCTTGCGCCAATCGATGGAGTCATGTGACTTCAAGATGACGTGCGCGATATCGGCACCATCATAGCGGTGGCGCAGCTGGACGAAGCATTTCGACCAGATCAGTTCGGTCGGGCTGACAATCCTGACCGTGTGGCCGCACATCTTGACCCTGCGCGCATCCTCGAACCAGTCGTCGCCGACCGGCATCGTTCCGTTGGAGGAGGCAAAGATGACGTCGAAGAAATGGTTGCCCTTGAAGACCTTTCCGAGCCAGCGCTCGTCTTCGACTTCGACCGTGTAACCCTTTGCCTTGAAGTGGCCGAGAATGCGCGCGTAGTCGCCCGCTTTGCAAAATATGTCGAAATCCTTCGTCTGGCGCGAAATACCCGTATAGGCGCAGACAGCATAGGTGCCGGCGACCAGAAACGGGATCTGCGATCCGACGAGTTCTCGGACCGCCTGGGTCACGAACGGTTCGGCGTCTGGATCGATGAGTTCCGGAACCGCCTTCACTTTCATGAGCGTATTGTTGTTTTTGCCTCTTTCGGCACTTCGAGCGGTCATCGTCGATCCCAGCATTGATAGGAAAAGCAACACTTGGATGGCTTCTATGTTCCGCCGCGCCTGTCCGGGCGATGAAGCTGCAGTAATGGCAGGGGCCGACGAAAGCTCTCGAATCATTCGGAACTTCGCTACCGGCGCGTCGTTTGGACCATAACAAGCATCGCAGAAACTTTCCCGAGATCTGAACGGAGGATGTCATGGACAAGCGAGCGAAAATATCGACCGGCACCAACGACAGGCCCAGAAACGAGACCATTGCTGAAAGCGGCCCCGGCATTCCCGACGATAGCGGCCGGATGGTTGAGGTGCCGGATGCGGAAGCAAGGCGTATGAAAGCATCGCTGCTGCGCGATCGGCTCGACGAACTCAAGGAGAAGCTCGATGAAGAGACCGAGCTTCCGCAAAGGGGTTCTCCATGAGCGAGGTGAGGAAAGGCGGCCCCAACCCTTCAGGAATGAGCCACGATAATTCCAAACCGCCGCGGCGTATGATGATATTCGTCGTCACCATCTTCCTGATCGCCTGCCTTGTCGCACTCGCATTCACATGGATGAGACATCCCGGCGAACCGGACGAGAAATCACCTGCGGCGACGACGGAGCAGACACGATGAGCGAGGGGGATAGAGATCCTGTTCAGCGGCCATCGTCCTCTTCCGTAGGCAAGCGCACCAGGCTCAATGCCGGCAGAATAGCCCTGATCCTGATCGGCACGGTCGCCGTTGTCGCATTCACGCTTTATGCGACAATTGTTCTCTACGGGCTCATCAAGGGCTCCTGATCAATCACATGCCGGCGCCATAGATGCCGTCGATCGCCTCCGCGACCGCAATGACATTCTCGCACGCGGGATCGTAACGCTGGCCTCTGGCGAGCTTTCTTGCCCAATCCACGGCAGCCCGTCCGCCCCAGTCGTCGGGAGGGAGGGCCAGAGTTTCGCTCGAAGTGCCGGACATCCTGACGGCCGTAAAATCGTAGAATGAGCCATCGACATTCCTGAAGGAGGCGCCTCCCTCGGTCCCGAAGAAATCGGCGCCGATCTCGGCGTCACAGCCGGCGTTGAGGCGCCAGGAGCATGTCAGTCGGATGATTTCGCCGCCGGCAAGCGTCAGCGTTGCGGCCGCAAAATCCTCGACCTGACCTTTGTTTTCAAGCCGTTTCCCGCCCGCTCTCAAGGCGCTCGTGACGTTGGTGACGGAAGGAAAATCGAGGCACCATAAGGCGAGGTCGACGAGGTGAACACCGAGATCGATGACGCAGCCGCCGCCGGACTGGTTCTTGTCGTAGAACCAGGGCTTGTCGGGGCCATAAGCATTATGAAAGGTCAGATCGGCCGCAAAGATCTTTCCAAGAGCGTTCGAACGGATGAGCTGCCGGATCTGCTGCATGCCTTGCGTGTGTCGATAGGAAAGATCGACGCCAAGCAGCCTGTCGGCGGTTCTGGAAGCATCGACGACGGCCCTGACCTCGGATGCCGTTCGGCCAAGCGGCTTCTGGCAGAAGACGGCAAAGCCTGCCCCGAGGGCGCGGATGGACTGTTCGGCATGTGCGGCGCTCGGCGTTGCGATGACGATTCCATCGAGTTCCAGGTCAAGCAACGCGTCGAGATCGGAAACGATCCCGGCATTGGGGGCGAGTGCCGCGGCCTCCCGCGCCATGTCCGCGGAAGGATCGGCGATAGCGGCGGCCTCGGCCGCGCCGCTGTCGAGGATCGCTTTCATCCTATGCCGGCCGATCCATCCGACGCCGAGAAAGCCGAGCTTCGGCCGTTTGATGGTCACCGCATGTTCTCCGGAGATCCACGCCTTCATGAATATTGCACCAGAGCCTTGAGAAAACCGTCCGGCCGGTCGCGCGTCGTGTTGAGGGCGTCGTCCAGCCTCTCCAGCGGATAGATATGCGTGTAGAGCGGCTGCGGATCGATCCGACCGTGGCGCACGGCTTCTATGGCGTCGCGAATGCCTTTGATATAGACGGCCGGCTCGCGCTCGTGAGCGTTGATGACGTCGAGCCCGCGCCAGTTCCAAAGCTGCATGTTGATCTGGCGGGCGCCATCCTGGTGATAACCGGCGATGATCAGTCGCCCCCGTTCCTTCGTAAGCTCGCCCGCCAGGTCGAGCGGCCATTGTTTGCCGACGGCTTCGATGACGCAATCGCAGAATTTTCCGCCCGTAAGTGTTTTGACGCGCTCGATGATGCGCCAATGATCATCCATCGGAATGATCTCGGCCGCTCCCATCTCTCTCGCCACCTCAAGGGAATAGGGCCGGCGCGAGATGGCGATCACCCTTGCGCCGGCTGCCGCGGCAAGCCGGGTGAGAAGGGCGCCCAAGAATCCGATGCCGACGATGGCGACGGTCTGACCGCCTTCGATGTTGCTGCGGTCGAAGATATTCATGGCGCAGCCGAGCGGTTCGCCCGGAAAGGGCTTGCCATCCAACTCCTTCGGCAGTGATGCGACCATCGAGGCATCGGCAATGTCGTGCGTGGCGTAGGCATGGTAGGAAAGAGCGGCGACCCGCTCTCCCATCCGAATCCCCGTGACATCGGGGCCGATCGCGTCGACAATACCCCAGCCCTCATGGCCTAACCCGCCAGCCTCGGTGGGGAACGTCATCCAGTCCGGTCCGGCCCAGGGCGTGAGGTTCGAGGCGCAGACGCCGCATCCTTCCAGTTTCACCCTGACCTGGCCCGGACCGGGTTTCGGCAAGGGGCGGGTCTCCACCGAGATATGTCCGGGGCTGGTGACGATGGCAGCCCGCATGAGCCCGGTCTTCTGTCTCGCCGCAATATCCATAAGATGTCCTCCAATGTGGGCATCCCTAGAACAAAAGGCCTCCCGAAGAGTTCCGGTAGAGGTCAAAGAAGCATAGATGATGAAGTCAATAAAGATGTCATTGAAGAAGGAACTTTTCCATTCGCGTTCGGTTCGGCGCCTATCTCCGAAGCTAATTATTCAACCGGACGGATCTCATAATGACGATTTTGATAACTGGAGGATGCGGCTTCATTGGTCGCCACGTTGCTGAAGAACTTCTGAACAATGGCTATGACGTGCGCATTCTCGATGCGCTGATCGACCAGGTGCATGGCGATGCCGAAGTCAGCGTGCCCGATGGAGCCGAGATCATTCAAGGCGATGTCAGGGACAAGGACGCTGTGCGCGCGGCGCTTGCCGGTGTGAACGGCGTCATTCATCTCGCTGCCGAAGTCGGCGTCGGACAGTCGATGTACGAAATTGCCCGCTATGTCGGCTGCAACGACCTCGGCACCGCGGTGCTCCTGGAAGCCATGATCGGCCTTCCCGTCAAGACGATCGTCGTCGCCTCATCGATGAGTGTCTATGGAGAGGGGCTCTATCGGACGGCGGATGGAAAGCGGCTCGGCTATGTCAGGCGGCGCATGCAGCATGTCAAGCAGGGCCGCTGGGATCCGCTCGACCAGGACAATCAGCCGCTGACACCGGTCGCCACCGACGAGGAGAAGCCGGTCGATCTTGCGTCCATCTACGCTTTGACGAAATACGCCCAGGAGAGGCAGGTTTTGATTTTCGGCGAAGCCTACGGGCTAGATGCCGTCGCGCTGCGTCTCTTCAACGTTTTCGGCGTTGGTCAGGCGCTTTCCAATCCCTATACCGGCGTGCTCGCCAATTTCGGTTCGCGCCTCGCCAACGGCCAGCCGCCGATGATCTTCGAGGATGGCAGGCAGCGGCGCGATTTCGTCCACGTCCGCGATGTGGCGACAGCCTTCCGCCTGGCTCTGGAAAAACCCGCGGCAGCCGGTCACGTGATCAACATCGGCAGCGGCCAGGCCTATTCGATTGCCGATGTCGCGACGCTTCTCGCCGATGCCATGGGTGTGCCCGAGATCGGCCCCGACATCATGAACAAGGCGCGTTCGGGGGACATCCGCAATTGCTTCGCCGACATTTCCAAGGCGCGCGAACTGCTCGGCTTCGAACCGAAATATCGTCTCGAAAATGCCCTCGCTCCCTTCGCCGAATGGGTGCGTCAGACCGGGGCGGTCGACCGTGCCGTCGAAATGAAGCGGCAACTGGAAGAGCGGGGGCTGGTTTCATGAACAAGGCCGGTGCTCGAGCATCCGATCAGGAGACGAGGCAATTCGGTTTCGTCGAATGGTTCCGGCCCGGAGAATATGAGCGGGCTGAGGCCGCGCTGCCGGATATGCTGAGAAGCGGAGCCAGCTATCTCCGTACGCATCTTTCCTGGGCGGAATATCTGGCGCCCGGCGGCCAGCAATGGTTCGATTGGCTGATCCCGCGTGTCGGCAGTGAAATCGATCTTCTACCCTGTATACACTACACGCCGCCTTCCCTCTCCCGGACGGGCAGGTCTTCTGGCGCGCCGGTCAATCTCAAATCCTATGCCGACTTCGTCGATCATATCCTGACGCGCTATGGTCGTTATATCAGTCATATCGAACTCTGGAACGAGCCGAACAACCTGCTTGACTGGGATTGGCGCCACGACGGCGACTTTCTGCTTTTCTGCGAAATGGTCGGGGGCGCCGCCTACTGGGCGAAGCAGAGGGGCTACAAACCGGTGCTGGGCGGTCCGTGCCCCTTCGATCCCTATTGGCTCAATCTGATGGGCACGCGCGGCGTGCTCGGCGTCGTCGACGCCGTCGGCTTCCACGGTTTCCCTGGAACCTGGGACAGCGAGGAGGCAAGCTGGGGCGGCTGGGACATGCATCTCGGAGAGATGCGTGGGATTATCGATCGTTTTAATGCCGATGCAGAAATATGGATCACCGAAACCGGCTACTCCACCTGGCGCAATGACGAGATCGAACAGGCGCGGCGCTTCATCAGAGCGCTGAACGTGCCGGCCGATCGCATGTACTGGTATTCATGGCGCGACGTGCCGCCGGATGTTCCGGTTCAGGAAGGCCTGTGGTTCGATCCCAGGCATTATCATCTTGGCGCTGTCAGCCACGACAATAAACCGAAGCTTCTTGCCCGCCTTCTCACGGAAGGAGGTGTCGAGAGGCTGGAGGAGGTCGCGGCCCTTGCCGCTCCCAATATCACCTCCGGCGCCGCGCCGATCATCGTAACCGGCGGCAGCGGGTTTGTCGGCTGCAATCTCGCCGACCGCCTGCTCAGCGACGGCGAGGACGTCGTCATTCTCGACAATCTCGCACGATCGGGAGTCGATCAGAATCTCTCCTGGCTGAAGGAGCGGCATGGCGGGCGGGTGCATCCGGTCCTCGCCGACGTTCGCGATCTGCTGGGCATCGAAGCAGCCTTCAGGGATGCCAAGGCCGTCTTCCATTATGCTGCGCAGACGGCGGTGACCACCAGCCTCGTCGACCCGCTGGAAGATTTCGAAACGAACGCGCGCGGAACGCTTAATGTGCTGGAATCGGTGCGCAGGGCAGGCAAACGGGCTCCGGTCATCTTCGCCAGCACCAACAAGGTTTATGGTGCTCTCGGCGATCTCGGCATGATCGAACTCGATGATCGTTATCTTCCCGAAGACGAGACCATCAGGAGGCAAGGGATCGGCGAGGATCGGCCGCTCGATTTCTGTACGCCATATGGATGTTCGAAGGGTGTCGCCGATCAGTATATTCTCGACTACGCGAAATCCTACGGCATCCCTGCCGCCGTCCTGCGGATGAGCTGCATTTATGGACCGCGCCAGTTCGGCACCGAGGACCAGGGCTGGGTGGCGCATTTCCTGATCCGTGCGCTCGGCGGCGAACCCATTTCCATCTACGGCGACGGCAAGCAGGTGCGCGATATTCTGCATGTCGATGATGCCGTTGCTGCCTATCGGCTGCTGCTTTCCAATATCGAGCGGGTCAGCGGCAAAGCATTCAACCTCGGCGGCGGGCCGCGCAACGCCGTCAGCGTGCTCGCGGTGCTGCGCGAGATCGAAGTGCTTGCGGGCCGGCCTGTCGAAACCAGCTTTGGCCCATGGCGCGCCGGCGATCAGCTCTATTTCGTGGCCGACACGACGAGACTTGAACAGGAAACCGGCTGGCAGGCCGGAATCGGATGGCGTCATGGTTTGCGGCACCTCGCCGAATGGCTGATCGCCCATCGTTTCGGCGGCCGGCAGCTCCGCAGAGAAAAGCGGAAGGCATCGGCATGAGCGAACATGAACGAAGCAAGGGGCACCGCCGCGTGCTGATGACGGTTGACGCTATCGGCGGCGTCTGGCGCTACGCTATGGACTTGGGCGCAGCCCTGAAATCGAACAACATCGAGGTTGTCTTTGCCGGACTGGGGCTTTTCCCGGCAGACGACAAGATCGCCGAGGCCGGCCGGGTCGGCAAGCTCGTCTGGCTGGATGCGCCGCTCGACTGGACGGTCGAGAATGAAGAGGCAGTTGCCGAAGTTCCGGGGCTGATCGCCGCTCTCGCGCGCCGGGAACAGGCCGATCTACTGCATCTCAATCTGCCGTCGCAGGCGGCGGGCATGGAAACAAACCTGCCGATTGCGGTGGTTTGCCATTCCTGTGTCGTCACATGGTTTGCCGCCGTTCGCGGACGTGAAGTGCCAAAGGACTGGCAATGGCAGTACCGGCTGAACCAGGAGGGCTTTGCATGCGCGGACGCAGTGATCGCGCCAAGCCACGGCCATGCGAAAGCGATGGAAGCGGCCTATGGAGCAATCGGAAATCTCCAGGTCGTTCACAACGCCAGCGCCCTTGAGGCTTCCGACGAACCCAAGCAGGACTTTGTTCTTGCAGCCGGGCGCTGGTGGGACGAGGGCAAGAACGGCGCGGTGCTGGATAAGGCTGCAGCTATGACGCGCTGGACGGTGGCGGCGGCCGGCGCGACCGTCGGCCCTAACGGCCAGACCATGCGATTTCGCCATGCCGATTACCGAGGCGAGCTTTCGCATGAGCGGATGAGCGCCTTGACACGGCGGGCGGCCGTCGTGGCCTCGCCTTCGCTCTACGAGCCGTTCGGTCTTGCCGCTCTCGAGGCGGCGCGGTCGGGCGCGGCCTTGGTGCTTTCTGATATCCCAACCTATCGCGAGATATGGGACGGGGCTGCTCTTTTTGCCGATCCACATCGCCCCGATGCCTTCGCCGATGCTTTCAATACTCTTGCCGACGATCCGCAGCTGCGCGCTGCGTTCGGACGAAAAGCGCGTGCCAGGTCCGCCGCCTTCAGCGTCGAGGCTCAGGCAGAGGCGATGTGCTCGATCTATTCCGGCATGTGCGCCCGCGATTTTTCAACAGCAGCGGAGTAATCATGAAGTTCGTTTTCTACACCCATTCACTGGTCTCCGACTGGAATCACGGCAATGCTCATTTTCTTCGCGGCGTCATGCGCGATCTCCAGCGGCGCGGTCATGAGACGCTGGCGCTGGAGCCGCACCATGCCTGGAGCCGGGCCAATCTGCTGAGGGACCAGGGGGCGGCCGCGGTCGAGGCATTTCACCAGGCATTTCCGCAGCACCGTTCGCGGACCTATGGTGTCGAGTTCGACCACGAAGCAGCGCTTGCCGATGCCGACGTCGTTATCGTCCACGAGTGGACGGAGCCGCAATTGGTCGAGAGGCTCGGCCGCATCCGGCGCGATGGCGCGACCTTCACCCTGCTTTTCCACGATACGCATCATCGCGCCGTCTCCGCTGAAGGCGATATCGCGGGGCTGGCGCTTGACGATTATGATGGTGTGCTGGCCTTCGGGCAGACCTTGCGTGAACGTTATCTCCGAGCCGGCTGGGGAAAGTCGGTCTTTACCTGGCACGAGGCGGCTGACGACGCCCTGTTTCGGCCGCTGCCGGACATCGAGAAAACTGGAGACCTCATCTGGATCGGCAACTGGGGCGACGATGAACGGTCGGCCGAAATCGGCGAATTCCTGATCCGTCCCGCGACAGATCTCGCCTTGAATACGGTCGTCCGCGGCGTTCGCTATCCCGCTCATGCACTGGACGAACTTCGAAAAGTCGGCATCGCCTATGGCGGCTGGATCGCCAATGCCGACGTTCCTGCGGCCTTCGCCCGCCGCAGGGTCACCGTCCACATTCCGCGCCGACCCTATGTCGAACATCTGCCGGGTATTCCGACCATCCGTGTCTTCGAGGCGCTCGCCTGCGGAATACCGTTGATCTCGGCGCCGTGGAACGATGTCGAACATCTCTTCGAAGCTGGCCGCGACTATTTGCTCGTCGGTGACGGCGAGGGGATGAAGAAAAGCCTGCGCGATGTCCTCTCCGATGCCGATCTGGCGGCGAGCCTTGCCGCCGCCGGCCTTGAAACGATCAAGGCCCGTCACACCTGCCGCCACCGCGTCGACGAGCTTTTCGCCGTCCTGGCGCGCTGCGGCACGCATAGGGTCACCGCAAACCTGCAATCCAGGGAGGCTGCCGAATGAAGATCGCCTTTTACGGATCGAGTCTCGTCTCCGCCTATTGGAACGGCGCCGCCACCTATTATCGCGGCTTGCTGCGCGCTCTGGCGGAGAAAGGTTACGACATTACCTTCTACGAACCCGATGTCTATGATCGGCAGAAGAACCGCGACATGGATCCGCCGGACTGGTGCAGGGTCGTTGTCTATGAAGGGACGATCGATGCCCTCAAAACCGTCACAAGCGAGGCGGCCGCGGCCGATATTGTCGTCAAGGCAAGCGGCGTCGGTTTCGAGGACGATCGATTGCTGGAAGAGGTGCTGCGTCACGCACGCCCGCACGCGCTGAAGATCTTCTGGGATGTCGATGCGCCGGCGACGCTCACCGAGCTCAAGGCCAACCCCGATCACCCATTGCGCCATGCGCTCGCCCGGCTTGATCTCGTGCTGACCTATGGCGGCGGCGACCCCGTCGTGAACGCATACCGTTCCGTCGGAGCGGCCGAATGTGTGCCGATCTACAATGCGCTGGACCCGCAAACGCATCATCCGGTGCCGCAGGACTACCGCTTCGCCGCCGATCTCGGGTTCCTTGGCAATCGCCTGCCGGACCGCGAGGCGAGGGTCGAGCATTTCTTCCTGGAGCCGGCGTCGCGCCTGCCGAACCGGACGTTCCTGCTTGGCGGATCCGGCTGGCAGGACAAGCCGATCTCGTCAAATGTCCGTTATATCGGCCATGTCCCGACACGCGATCACAACGCCTTCAATGTGACGCCGATGGCGGTCCTCAACATATCGCGCGCCAGTATGGCGGAGAATGGCTTTTCTCCCGCGACACGGGTCTTCGAGGCGGCCGGTGCCGGGGCTTGCCTTATCACCGATTACTGGGAAGGCATCGATGTCTTTCTGAAGTCCGGCGAGGAGGTCCTGGTCGCGCGCGACGGACAGGACGTGGCTGCCTTGCTCGATGGTTTGTCCCGCCAAGCCGCACGGGAAATCGGAGAAAAGGCGCGCCGGCGCGTCCTGGCCGAACACACCTATAGCAATCGCGCCGAAGCGGTAGACGAGATTTTTCGCGCACGGCTCGGCGGACGGGAGGCGGCCGAATGACGAGATCGCTCGACATCGTCCTCCTCGGGCTTTCCCTTTCCTCTTCCTGGGGGAATGGCCATGCCACGACCTACCGCGCCCTGATCAAAGGCCTTCGGCGGGCCGGCCATAAGGTGCTGTTCCTGGAGCGGGACGTGCCGTGGTATGCCAGCCACCGGGATCTCCCTTCGCCTGACTTCTGCGAACTCGCCTATTATTCCGATATCGGCACAATGATCGAGCGTCACGGCGAAAGGCTCCGCAGAGCCGATGCCGTCATCGTCGGATCCTACGTTCCCCACGGTGTGCAGCTCATCGACAGGCTCGAGGCGCTGGAGCCGAAACGCCTGTGCTTCTATGACATCGATACGCCAGTCACGCTGGCGAAGCTCGATCGGGCCGATCAGGAATATCTGGCGCTAAGGCAGATTCCTTTGTTCGACGCTTATTTTTCCTTCTCCGGAGGCGAGGTGTTGACCCGGCTCGAACAGAGATACGGTGCCCGCAGAGCCATCGCGCTCTACTGCTCGGTCGACGAGAGCCGGTATGTCCGGACGGGCGAGTCCCATCGCTGGGATTTCGGCTATCTCGGAACCTACAGCCCCGACCGGCAGCCGACGCTGGAGCGCCTTCTGCTGGAGCCGGCGCGCCGCCTGCCGTCGATGCGCTTCGTGGTCGCCGGGCCGCAATATCCAGCCGAGATCGAATGGCCGGCCAATGTCGAGCGCATCGAGCATCTGCCGCCTGCCGATCACGCAAGCTTTTACAGTCGGCAGCGGTTCACGCTGAACGTGACCCGCGGCGATATGATCGCCGCCGGCTGGTCTCCCAGCGTGCGGCTGTTCGAGGCTGCTGCCTGTGGGGCGCCCATTGTCAGTGACTTCTGGCAGGGCCTCGATGAGCTGCTGCCGGACGGCAAGGCTTTGTTCATTGCGCGCGCGCCGGAGGATGTCGTGGCGCTGCTGACGGAGCTTCCCGACAGCGACCGTCTGGCGGTCGCCGCCGCAGCGAGAAAGCTGGTGATGAGCAGTCATACCGGTGCCGCACGTGCCGGTGAGCTCGTCAGGGCTCTTTCCGACCTGCCCGCCAAGCCAGCTTTCGACCGTATCTCAGCGTGAAGGAGAGTATCGATGCTTCAAGTCAATCGTCGCGGAAAAGGCAAGACTATTCTGGTGGCAGGAGGCGCCGGCTTTGTCGGCTCGCATCTCTGCGATGCTCTGCTCGGCCGTGGCGACACCGTCATTTGCGTCGACAGCTATATTACCGGCTCGCCGGACAATGTCAGGCCGTTGATGAACCATCCGGGCTTCCGGCTCATCGAACAGGATATCTGCAAATTCATTGAAATCGGCGAACCGCTCGACCAGATCTATAATCTCGCGTGCGCCGCGTCCCCGCCGCAATACCAGGCGGATCCCGTTCACACGATGATGACGTGCGTCGCCGGTACGGGCAATCTGCTGGCGCTTGCCGAGCGGCACCGGGCCGCCTTTCTCCAGGCCTCGACGAGCGAGGTCTATGGCGATCCCGCCGAGCATCCGCAAAAGGAAGACTATCGCGGCAACGTCAGCTGCACCGGGCCGCGCGCCTGCTATGACGAGGGAAAGCGCGCCGCCGAAGCTCTTTGCTTCGATATGCTGCGTGCCGGCCGCGTCGACGTGCGGGTCGCCCGCATCTTCAACACCTATGGGCCGCGAATGCAGGCCAATGACGGCCGGATCGTCTCCAACCTGATCGTGCAGGCACTCTCGGGGAATCCGCTCACCATCTACGGAAGCGGCATGCAGACCCGGTCCTTCTGCTACGTCACCGATCTTGTCGGCGGCCTTATGGCGCTGATGGATGTGCGGCCGAACCCTGGTGTTCCCGTCAACCTCGGCAATCCCGGGGAGTTCACCATCAACGAGCTCGCGCAGATGATCCGTTCGATGGTGCCGGTGCGAACGGCTGTTGCCTACCGACCTTTGCCGAAGGATGATCCTCAACGCCGCCGGCCCGATATTTCTCGCGCGACAGAACTTCTCGATTGGCAGCCGACAGTGCCCCTTACCGAGGGGCTCAGATATACGATCGACTGGTTTGCCGCCAATTTGGATGATCGTCCCCGCAAACGCGTCGCTGCGCCTCGCCGTCATCGCGCCGCGGCTGCCTCGCAGGCTGCCCCCTTGGACAACTGACCGAGAAGCGGATGAACGCGATGATGAACCTGGCTTTGCAACAGCGTATCAACGAATTAGGCCCCCTGGTTTCAGAATATGCGGTTCGGAGAGATCGAAACCGCGCCGGATCATTTTCTCGGCGACTATCCGGCGTTCAAATGGGAAGGCTTCAAGCATGTCGTGCCGAAGGATCTGCAAGGACGCAGCGTTCTCGATATCAGCTGCAATGCCGGCTTTTATAGCGCTTCGCGCTTTGCCTGGGAAAACCGTTTCACACTTTTTCTGGAATTGCTCTAGCGGGTTCAGAATGCTTAGAGGTGCCCGATTGTTTTCGACCGCTGTCGCTGCGGTCCTCCTTGTCTTACTCTCGACCTGGCTGCTGACGAGACCGCATCCACGTTTTGCGGCCGGCGATCCGACGCTGACGCCGGGAGATGCCGGGCGCGGCAGACTGGTCTTTGCCGCAGGCGGATGTGCCTCCTGCCATGCTTCCCCCGGTCAGCCGGACCGCTTCAGGCTGGGAGGCGACCTTGCGCTGGCCTCACACTACGGAACCTTCAGAGTTCCCAATATCTCGCCCGACCCGAAGGCCGGTATCGGATCGTGGTCGGTCGCCGATCTCGCCAATGCCCTGATCTCAGGCGTTTCTCCGTCAGGTCAACATTACTATCCCGCATTCCCCTATGCCAGCTACACCGGCATGATGCTCGACGATATCAGAGATCTCTACGCCTTTCTGCATACGCTTTCGCCGGTGCCGGAGCGCCCGCAACCGCATGAGATTTCTCCGCTGTTTCGCATCCGCCGGTTCGTCGGTTTCTGGAAGCTCCTGTTCTTCCACGAAGGCAGATCGGAAGGAGCGCGGAACGGCGATCCGGTACATGATCGCGGCGCCTATCTCGTGGAGACACTCGGCCATTGCGCCGAGTGCCACTCATCCCGCAACATCTTCGGCGCGGTAAAGCCGAAAACGCGGTTCGCCGGCGGAGTGAGTTCGGAAGGTGTCGGCTTCAGCCCTAACATCACGCCGACAGGCATCGGCTCGTGGTCGCAGCAGGATGTCGTCGAAATGCTTTACAGCGGCAGGACGCCCGACCACGGCTATGTCGGCTGGTCCATGGTGGATGTGGTCGAGAATACGGCGGAACTCCCGGAGGCCGACCGGCTGGCCGTCGCCCGATATCTGAAGTCGCTGCCGCCGCGACCGACGCCGCATCCTTGATGCGTATCGTCCATAAGCGCGCGACGGGTTGCAGACTCCGCCAGAAACCGGAATTATCCGGCAGCAGATCTTGAAGAAGGCGAGGACGCGGCGCTCGAAGCTATCGATGATGCAACGCCATCCGATTGGACACCGGCGGAACAGGGCAATGGCGGGAACGTTTTCAGCTGAACAGATATAATGTGGGAGGCAGATCGTCATGAATACGGCTTTTGACGAACTCGCGCAAAAAGCTGTCTTGGTCGTCGAGGACGATTACGCTCTCGCCAGCGAACTCGCATCGAAGCTGACAGCAACCGGAATCAAGATTGTCGGGCCCGCACCGAGCGTCGAACGAGCGTTGCAATATATTGAAGATTCCCAAGTTGAAGCTGCCATTCTGGATATCAATCTCGGTGGCACGATGGTGTTCCCTGTCGCCGATGCGCTGGCGAAGCGCAATATCCCCTTCTTCTTCGCAACCGGCTACAGCCGCGACGTTGTGCCTCCCCGCTTTGCGGATCGGATTTTCGTGGAAAAGCCGCTGGACACGAGCGCGATTTACGCTGCCCTTTCCGATTGCCGAACTTCGACGGCGAAAGCACCAGGCGGCCAGAAGAATCTCGTTCTTTCCGCTCTTTCCCAGCGTGAAAATGATCTTATCCGGCCGCTTCTCAAGCCGGTTCGGCTGATTCAAGGAGAGATTCTTGAGCAGCAGTTTGGAGAGATCACGACAGTTTCTTTCATTGAAAGCGGGACGGTCTCGCTGATCGCCTCGTCTCTGGATCGCTCACAGGTAGAGGTGGGCCTTATCGGGCGTGAAGGCGTAACGGGCACCGGGCTGTTGGAGGGCGATTGGCGCACTCCCTACAATCTGGTGGTGCAGACCGAAGGAGCCGCGCAGCGCATCGACATCGACAGCTTCCTTCGTCTGACGCAGAGGGCACCGCAACTGCGCTCGCTTTCATCGGCGTTTTCAAGGACGCTCGCAATTCAGATGGGTTATACGGCCCTGGCCAACAGCCGATATTCCATCGAACAGAGACTGGCCCGTTTGCTGCTCATGCTTGATGATCGATCGGAAAGCCAGGTGCTGCTTCTCACCCACGAGCACATGTCTTCCATGCTCGGCGTCCGGCGTTCCGGAGTTACTGGCGCGCTTCCCATCCTGGAGGGTGAAAAGCTCATCAGGTCGGTACGAGGCAAGGTGATCGTCGTCGATCGCGAGGGCCTCATTCTCAAGGCCAATGGCTCCTACGGCATTCCGGAGGCGGAATACGAGCGGTTGATGGGATTTTCACTGAGGGGCACCGAGAATGTTAGAAGAGTTCATAACCAATTACGGCCTCACTTTTACAGCCCCCAAAATTCCGGGGAGAGGTAGTCGCGCATAAATCGCTATGACGAAAATTGCTGAACTTCGTCACGGACGGGATCCCGTCGAAAAAGAGCGCAACTTTAGTCGTCCGCAATCGTTCGGACGCGCAAAGGACTTTGTAACAGTTTGAATCGACGCATCGTGCTCGTTGGAAAGGCGCCCGGTGGAAAAAATCAATCAAGCCAGACTTTTCTCGGGAAAGCGTATTCTGGTTGTCGAAGACGAGTATTTTGTTGCCGACGAGACGCGTCGGAAATTGGAAAATCTCGGGGCAATCGTCGTAGGCCCCACTGCAAATATTCGTCGCGCGCTCGACCTGATCGCCGGGGAAGACGTCGACGCGGCGATCCTTGACGTTCACCTGGGTGACGAGCTGGTGTTTGCTGTGGCCGATGAACTGGAGGCGCGACAAATCAACTTCGTCTTTGCCACCGGCTACGACCCATCCTTCGTTCCGACAAAGTATAATGGTTTTGCCTTGTGCGAAAAACCGACCGAACTCGAAAAGATCGCCGTTGCGCTCTTCGGTGCGACCGATGGTTTGAAACGGCTTGATTGATCGCCTGGCGGTAGAGCTGTCTTGCAGGTGCTGACGTGCACTTGGCTCGCCGGCATCTCCTGGCCGCCAGCCGCAGCTCCGCCGCCTCGAGCCGGTACCCGGCGGACTGATTCCGTTTGCACTCACGCGCAAGGGAACCATATGGGGCACCGACTGTTGGGGTGACATGAAAGGGCAAGACCATGTCTTCCAGCGTTACCAAGGATATTATTGCGATCGGCGGGTCGGCGGGGAGCAGAGCTGTCCTCAAGACCCTCTTTGCCGATTTGCCCTCCGACCTTCCGGCAAGCATTTTCGTCAGCACCCATATTCCTGCAAACTCTCCCAGCCTGCTGCCTGAGATTCTTGCCGATAGTTCCAACCTGCCCGTGAGGCAGGCGGTCGACGGGCAGCCGATCGAGCGAGGCCACATCTATGTCGCCGCACCCGACCGCCACCTTCTCCTCATGGGTGAAACGATCAAGTTCGGAGCGGGTCCGCGCGAGAACATGGTCCGTCCGTCGATTGACCCGATGTTTCGATCTGCTGCCCTGTCGTTTGGTCCACGAGCAGTGGGGCTCGTCCTGACGGGGATGCTCAATGACGGAGCGGCGGGGCTGCATGCGATCAAGTCCCATGGCGGGACGACCGTGGTGCAACACCCGCTTGATGCGGAGGCGGATCAAATGCCCTTAGCCGCGTTGGAAGCAGTGGAGGTCGATCATGTGGCCTCGGCAGCCGAGCTCGGCGGGCTTCTTGTCAAAATCGCCGGAAGCGAGGCCGGACCGGTTCCTGATGTGCCATCCGACGATCTGCGGCTGGAGGTCGAAATCGCCGCTGGCGACCGGCTTGGCAGTGCGGCACTTCGCAAGATCGCGTCTCCAAGCGCCCTGACCTGCCCCGATTGCCATGGCGTGCTTTCCGAGGTTCGCGGTTCGCGGCCGTTGCGATTTCGGTGCCAGATCGGCCACGCCTATACCGCCGACGTCCTTGCTTCGCATATCGACGAGCTTGATGAGGCGATCAGAATCGCCATGCGCATCATGGAGGAGCGGCTGACGCTCGTGGAACGGATGGCACGCGACGCTCGCGCCACCGGCCGCAATGCCGTTGCCGAACTCTACGAGGCAAGGGCGGCGGAGTATCGGCAATATTCCACGACCCTGCGTGACGCCGCTCTGAGCTCGCTGCGCCACGGTCGCGCGTCGCCGTTCCAGGACATCTGATAAAGTTGTATCTTTCTGCCGTGCGGAGGGTTTAGAATCGTCCGCGGCAGAGGCATGGATCGACGATGGCGTACGACGAACGGGAAGACATGGAGGAACAGACAGGCGCGGCTGAGCGAGATCAGCACGAACAGCCTATCGTGATCGTCGGCATAGCGGTATGCGCTCGCTCGCTCCGTTCGCTCGAGCAGGTATTCTCCGACATCGGCGCCGGCCTCGGCGCATCCTATCTCGTGGCGGTGCGCCAGGAGGAGGGGCTCACTGCAGCTGCCGTCCTCGAAATGCTGGCACAGCAGCAACGACTGGCGGTGACGGTCGCGGTGGACGGAGAGTGCATCCTTCCAAACCATATCTACGTCGGCGGTTCCGACGATATGATGACCGTCGAGGATGGTCATATCCGCATTCGGCCTGCCTCGGAACCCGTCGGCCATCGTGGAACGGTCGACACGATGTTGATCTCGCTGGCAGAACATGCCCATGAACGCGCGATCGCTGTGGTCCTGGCGGGTCTCGACAATGATGGCATCGCCGGGGTGGCGGCAACCAAGAAATTTGGCGGTCTGTCGATCACGGAGATAGACGACGGCGACGATCAATCTGCTGAGGAGGGAGGAGTGCTGGCAATCGCTGACTTGCGACTGCCGGCGAGGGGTATCGCAGCCCACATTGCGCTCTATGCCGGCAATGTCGTCGAGGAGGAAGACGCGGGCCTGGATGAGGAGCCATCGAGCGCCATCGAGGCGCAGATCACCCAGATTGCCACGGTTCTTCGTAATGTCACCAGCCATGACTTCCACGGATACAAGCGCGGCACCTTCACGCGGCGCGTTCAGCGGCGTATGCAGGTGCTGCAAATCGGCGATATCGATAGCTATATCGAGCGGCTGCGCGCCAGCCGCGACGAAGTTCAAAACCTCTTTCAGGACCTGCTGATCGGCGTTACCCAGTTTTTCAGAGATCCCGCCGAGTTCGAAGCGCTGGAGCGCGAAATTCCGAGGCTGTTCGAGGGCAAGGAACCGGGTGACCAGCTGCGCGTCTGGGTGCTGGGCTGCGCCACCGGGGAAGAAGCCTATTCGATCGCGATGCTGCTGCGCGAGCATATGGCGACCATGGATTATCCTCCGGACGTGCAGATCTTCGCGACAGATCTCGATGCCCGCGCGCTCGGGATTGCGCGTGCCGGGCGGTATTCCGCAGCGATAACCTCCCAGCTCAAGCCGGACCGGCTTGCCCGATGGTTCGTGCGTGAGGGCGACACCTATTGCGTCGTCAAGGAGTTGCGGGAAATGTGCATCTTCTCGCCGCACAACATCGTCAAGGATGCGCCATTCTCCCGCATCGACATCCTCTCGTGCAGGAACCTGCTGATCTATCTCGACAGCGAGCTGCAGAACCGGGTTATCCCGATCTTTCACTTCGCCCTCAGGCCGAGTGGTATCCTGTTTCTGGGTTCATCGGAAAACGTCACCCGCCACGCCAAGCTTTTCGCGCCTGTCGACCGAAAGAACCGGCTGTTTCGAAGGCTGGAGACGGCGGCCCGCATTATTCCGGACTTCCCGCTCAGTTCACGTCCTCGCAGCCCCGACCATGCGCTTTCGGCGCCGGCGCCGATGCTGCAGACCGGCCGGCTGTCGGCCACGATCAGCCGGCAGGCAGAGGTCGTCGCAGAGCGATTCGCGCCGGCCTATGTCGTCGTCGATTCACATTACGACGTGCTGCACTTTTCGGGACGCACGGGCCGGTACCTCGAACCGGCTTCGGGGACCGCGACGCTCAATCTCCTCAGCCTTGCCCACCGAGATCTGCGGCTTGACATGCGATCCGCCTTGCAGCGTGCCACGACGGAGGCGGTCAAGGTCGAAGTTCCAAGGGTGCTGCTGCGCCAGGACGATCGCACCTACGCCGTCAACATCATTGTCGAACCCCTCGGAAGCGGCGATGTCACCTCGCTGATCGTGCTTTTTCAGGATGCCGGGCAAGTGGCCGAAGGGGCGGCTCCTGACGGAGGGAGGCTGACGAGCGAAGAGCATGTCCAGCGTCTGGAGACCGATCTGCGCGTCACCCGTGACCGTCTTCAGGCAACGATCGAGGAGCTCGAATCGACAAATGAGGAGCTCAAATCTTCGAACGAGGAATATCAGTCGATCAATGAAGAGCTGCAGTCGGCCAACGAGGAGATGGAAACCTCGAAGGAAGAATTGCAGTCGGTGAACGAGGAGCTGCAGACCGTCAACGGCGAGCTTGCCCATCGCGTTACCGAACTCGATCGTACGAATTCCGACTTGAAGAACCTTCTCGAAGCGACGCAGATCGCCACGGTGTTCCTCGACAACGATCTGCGAGTCAGGAGCTTCACGCCGGCGGCGACCGAAATATTCCATCTGCTCGAAACCGATGTCGGGCGGCCGCTGGACCACGTCGTCTCCCGCGTCGCTTATCCGGAGCTGCTGGACGATGTTCGCCTTGTCCTCAGAACGTTGGTGCCTGTTGATCGGAAAGTCAGCGATCCCGTTAATAACCGGCATTATGCTGCACGCGCCCTGCCTTACCGCAGTGTCGACAACTATATCAGCGGTGCTGTCGTCACCTTCACCGATCTGACCGCCACTTACGAGGCGGAGGTGGCGCTTCGACGGAGCGAGGAGCGCCTGCAGCGCGTCTTGGAGACGGACGCGGTCGGCGTGATTTTTCTTCATCGGGACGGCGTCATATTCGACGCCAACGAGGTTTTCCTGAAGATGTCCGGCTACAGCCGCTCGCAGATGGAACGCGGCGAACTGCACTGGCGTCGGCTGACTCCGGAGGAGCATCTCGCCGAGACCGAAGCCCAGATGGAGGCTTTGAAGGAGACCGGCAAGATCGGGCCATATGAGAAGGAGTTTTTCCTCGCCGACGGCACGCGCCGCTGGATGTTGTTTGCCGGTCGTGATCTTGGGGATGGTACGATCGCCGAATTCTGCATCGACATCTCGGCGAGAAAACAGGCGCAAGCAGCTGTGCGGCAGGGGGAGGAGCAGTTCCGCCTGTTCGGCGAAGCCTCTTCCGACGTTTTGTGGATCCGAGACGCAGAGACGCTGCAATGGGTCTATCTGACGCCGGCCTTCGAGACCATCTATGGTGTCGACCGGGAGCAGGCGATGACCGGCAATAATTTCCGCAGCTGGGCCGAACTGATCATTCCCGAAGACCGGGAACAGGCGCTTTCCGAGATTCGCCGTGTGCGGAACGGTGAGCGGGTAGAATTCGAATACCGCATCAGGCGGGCCTCGGACCACGAAATCCGCTGGTTGCGCAACGCCGACTTCCCGCTCTTAGGAGAAGACGGAAATGTCCAGCAGATCGGTGGTATCGGCCGCGACATCACCGATGAAAAGGCCTCTGCCGACCGTATGAAGGTACTCGTTGCCGAGCTTCAGCACCGCACGCGCAACCTCATGGCCGTTGTCCGCTCGATGGCTGATAAGACCATGCGTACCAGCGTCGACCTGGCGGATTTCCACGAAAGATTCCGTAACCGCCTGGATGTGCTGGCACGGGTGCAGGGCCTCCTGTCACGTCTGCAGGAGGGAGACCGCATCACATTCGATCAGCTAATCCGTTCCGAACTGGCGGCCCACGGCGTGCTGGACGGCCAGATGGACCGGATCACCCTGGATGGCGCGGAAGGCGTCAGGCTTCGCTCGACCACCGTGCAGACAATGGCTTTGGCAATGCATGAGTTGGCCACCAATGCCGTCAAATATGGGGCGCTTAGCCAACCCCAAGCGCAACTGTCGATCACGTGGCGCCTCGAACAACCCGGCGACGGGGGCAAGCCATGGCTGCATGTCGACTGGCGGGAGAACGGGGTGAAGATGCCGCCCGAAGATTCCGGACCGCAAGGGGGCGGCCAAGGCCGAGAATTGATCGAGCGGGCGCTGCCCTACCAGCTTGATGCGAAAACCTCCTACACACTTGGAGAGGACGGAATCAGTTGCTCGATCGCAATTCCCATTTCCGTCAGCAACCTGCTCGAGGACGAAGCAAACGGCTGAAGGATAAGGCGTCGATGCTTGGTCGTTCGAGAGGACAGATTTTGGCTGATGGATCTCTCCGGGAGAGCTGAGACAAAGCCCTTGAACCGTGTCAAGCTATAAGCTGACGGCCGTGTCGCAGCTGTTTTCGGGGTCGGTGGGCGTAGCTAAAAGGACGGCGTAAGACTCTCGCCCGTCACGGGGTCGAACTATCTTCGGATCCGCCGGCCTGTTGCTTCTCGTCGCATTCTAGCAGCTCTGCCTTAAGCCTCTCAAGGTGCGCCACATGCATGTCCTGCGACTCCTCGAAATTGGTCAAAAGCCGTATCGCTTCCGTCACGTCGGCGCCGCGGTTGATCAGCTCAGCGACGATCTCGCGCTGCCGAGCGACGTGCAGTCCTCCCGCGGTGACATGTTCTTGCGCCTGCTCTAAATGCTTCTTCACAATCGCGCGATCCATCCGGATCTCCTCTAAAGCGCGTCGAGCAAATTTCTTCATGCCACGCGCTTTAGTTTTTGTTTTGATGCATGTCACATCTTGGAACTGCAGACTTCCGGAGGGCATGCACCCAAGCATGATCATGCGCTTATTATCAACGTTTGGATACTGGCGCCGTGATGGTCCGAGTAACTTTAAAGGCGGGTTGATCGGAAACCCAAATTTCTTAACGAGCATAGAGATAGGCTGCGAGATCGCGGGCTTCCTGTTCGGAAATTCCGGTGGCCGGCATCGCCGTTCTTGGCGAATGGCCCTGCGGCGCGACAATCCACCCGATGAGGTTGTCGGCGGAATTATTGAGCACGCCGGCAATGTAGACCCGCTCGCGCAGATCGGAAAGATCGCCCCCGACCTTGCCGTCGGCGCCCTCGATGCCGGGAATGGTGTGACATCCGGCGCAGCCATATCGGCGAAAAATCGCCGGCGCCCGCGCCGGATCGCCTTTCGTCATGGCGACGGCAACAGCTTGCCTTTCGGAGCGCTGCCGGTAGACGTCGGTCAAAGTCAATGCCGCCGTCAGGCTCACCAGGCAGGCGGCGATCACAAAGGCGGAGCGAAGGGAATTATAGGGCGACGATACGTGTTCCATCTGCGCCTCCTTTTCCGGAATCCCTGATCCACAGAGCCGTCAGCGCCAGCGCAACAGTGGCGTAGACGAGGCCGGCAGGAACCCACATTACCAGGCCTGCCATCTGCTGGTCTTCGAGCGGCGACAGCCCCCAAGCCCCGGACGATCGGGTCTGCACGGCGTAGAGCACGTTCGGTGACAGGGCGATGAGGGCCCCGAGAATGCTCATATGGAGCATCGTCAGGAAAAGATGCCAGGCCGCCAGCCCCCTGTTCGTCTTCCAGATGACGGACCACCAGAACAGGATGGCACTCAGGAAAAAGGAAAGATGCTGCAGACGGTGGAGCGGCGTGCTTTCGATCGCGGCGTCGAACAGGACGGGCGTATGCCATGCCCAGATTGCCGCCCCGTGCAGCAGCGTCGCGACAGTGCCGTTGCTCAGCAACGTCCAGGTCCTGCGGACCATGCTCGAGGCAAGCACCTGTCCCGCCCGGCGCCTGACGATCCTTGGCAGGCCCCAGAGCAGCACCGCCGATGGGCGTGCCAATACGATGAGCGGCGCGGCGATTGCCATGACCAGTTCATGTTCGATCATATGGACGGTGAAAAGCTGCTCTCCCAGCCAATGCAGGGGAGAGATCAGTGCGCCGGCAAGCACCAGCCAGCCGGCCCAATAGGCCAAAAGCCGGTGCGCGAAGACGCGCCGGCCTGCGGATGATCGCGACATGAAGCGAAGGCTTCCGCTTGCATAGAGGGCTGCGCAGACTGCGAGCGGCGCGATTATCCAGGCATCGGCCGTCCATGGAAAGGAACTCGAATGGGCATGGGCTTCATGTGCCAATCCCGGTGTCGCCATAAGAAGAAATGCGATTGTCGTTGCTGTTCTCATAGCCGCGGCACCCAATAGATGCATCCGTAGAGGGGAAGCCAGGCGAGGACGACAAAGTTCCAGTAGATCGCGTTGTCTTCAACATCGCCGTAGCGCCGCGCATTGTCGCCATGCTTCGAAAACATCAGGCAGGCGAGAACGACGGTATCGACGAGATCGGTGATGATGTGGGTCGCGTGCAGGCCGAGCATCGTCCAGACGATCGATCCGTAGGCGTCGTCGTCCCAGCCTATGTGAAGAGCAGGAAATTCGTAGGCGCGAGGTATGAGGGGCGCCGCTCCGAGAAGCGCCATGATGATTAGTCCCGCGCGCACCTTGCGGAGATCCCTCTGCTTCGCCCACCGCGCGACGAGCATATTCGGCACGATGCTGACGAGAAGCAGCAGGGTCAGGATCGTGCCGGGAAGGAGATCCGGGGCAGGGGCTCCGATCGGCCAATGCGGCGCCAGGCTCATGAGATAGAAGTAAACGACGATCGCCAAAGCGAATCCCATGCCTTCAATCAGCATGAAGGCGCTGGTTCCCCAGAACGTCAGGCTCGCGCTGCCCAAGCCGTGCAGGGGAAGCTTCGACAGATCGGTGACCACGCGCTCCTTCATGACTCGTCCTCCGGCGTTTGCTTCGGCCAGAACCATCCTGTCAGGGTGATCGCCACCGGAACGGCTCCCCAGACGACCGCCCACGGGCTGAAGATCGAGCCGATCAGCATGATGCTGGTGGCAATGGCCGCCAGAAATGGCCAGATGGAATCGGCTGGCGAGGCCTCCCGCGCCTCCGGCTCGCCTGATGTGACGCTGCTGACGATCAGTTCCCGCCGATCGAGCCGAAGTCCCGTCGCCACCGGCAACGTCTCGCCCGACATCCAGAGCGGTTCGCGCGTTTCGACCACGGGAATATGCCGAAAATTATAAGGGGGAGGGGGCGAGGGTATGGCCCACTCCAGTGTTGACGCATTCCAGGGATTGGGGCCGGCCGGTGGGCCATGGCGGAAGCTGCGCAGGGCATCGATGAAGAAGACGAGGAAGCCGGCGGCCAGGATAAAGGCGCTAAGGCTGACGAACAGGTTCAAGCCGGCCCAGGGCAGCTCGGGCGGATAGGTGTAGACGCGCCGCGGCATGCCCTGGAGGCCCAGGATGTGCATCGGGAAGAAAGTCAGGTGGAAGCCGGTGAAGATCAGGCCGAAGGCCCACCGGCCGAGCCTTTCGCTCATCATCCGGCCGGTCATCTTTGGGAACCAGTAATAGATCGCGCCGATCAGCGGGAAGACGGAGCCGCCGATCAGCACATAGTGGAAATGGGCGACGACGAAATAGGTGTCGTGGACCTGGGTATCGAGCGGCACCGACGCCACCATGACGCCGGTCAGGCCGCCGATGACGAAGGTGATGAGAAAGCCGATGACGAAAAGCAGCGGTGTCTTGAAGACCGGACGGCCATCCCACAGCGTTGCCAGCCAGCAAAAGATCTGGGTTCCGGCGGGAATGGCGATTGCCATGCTCGAGGCGGTGAAAAAGCTGCTCCCCAGCCGCGGCAGGCCGGCCACGAACATGTGGTGCACCCACAGGCCGAAGGAGAGAATTCCGGTGGCGATCATCGCCAGCACCAGCGGCATATAGCCGAAGACAGGACGCCGCGTGAAGGTGGAGATCATGGCGGAGACGATGCCGACCGCCGGCAGGAAGATGATGTAGACCTCGGGATGACCGAAGAACCAGAACAGGTGCTGCCAGAGAAGGACATCGCCCCCTTCTGCCGGATTATAGAACTGGGTGCCGACCAGCCGGTCGAGAATGAGCGACGAGCTGGCGAACATGATCGCCGGCATGGCCAGGATGACGAGAAAGGCGGTGACCAGCATCGACCAGACGAAGACGGGGATCCGGTCGAGCGACATGCCGGGCGCCCGCAGTTTGAAGACCGTCACGACGATTTCGACGGCAACGGCGAGGGCGGAGACCTCGGTGAAGGTGATCATCTGCGCCCAGAGGTCTGCCCGTTTCCCCACGCCATATTGCGGGCCGGCCAGAGGCACGTAGGAAAACCAGCCGACATCGGGGGCGGTATCGAGGGCGAGAGAGATCCAGAGCAGCAGCCCGCCCGCGAGGTAGATCCAGTAGGAGAAGGCATTCAGCCTGGGAAAGGCGATGTTGCGGGTTCCGACCATCAGAGGAACCAGATAGACCGCCATCGCCTCCATGACCGGCACCGCAAACAGGAACATCATGTTGCTGCCGTGCACGGTGAAGATCTGATTGTACCGGTCGGCGCTGATGAAGCGGGCCTCGGGGAAGGCGAGCTGGATGCGCATCACCAGCGCCAGCACGCCGCCGAGGATGAGAAAGACAAAGGCTGTCGCGATATAGCGCCGACCGATGATCTTGTGATCGACCGTGGAGAGCGCTGCCAGCAATCCGGAAGGCGTCGACCATGTGCGCCTGAGGAAGGCTTCCGCTTCTTCACTGCCGGCAGCCAGATCGGCGGGGGAAGGGGTTCTGCCGCCGCCGGTCATCGCAGACCACTCATGTAGGCGCTCACTTGCCGCAGCTCTTCGCCGGTGAGGGGGACCAACGGCATGTTGTTGCCGGGCTTCAGCGTTTGCGGGTCGGCAATCCATGCCGCAACCGATCCCCGCGTATTCTCCAGCCGCCCCGCGGCAATCATGCTGCGGCTGCCGACATGGGTGAGGTCAGGTCCGGAGGTGCCCGATGCCTCGGTGCCGCGGATGGCGTGACAGGCGGCGCAAGGCTTGCTCATGAAGACCAGCCTTCCCGACGCGGCATCACCATCGGCCGGCGCGGCTGCCGTCTTTCTCTGCGACTCCAGCCATCTGGCATAGTCCTCCGGCTCCTCGGCGATCACCAACAGCGCCATGTGGCTGTGCTGCAGGCCGCAGAATTCGGCGCATTGGCCACGATAGATGCCGGCTTTGCTGGCATGCAGCGTCAGCCGGTTGTCGCGGCCGGGGACCAGATCCTGCTTTCCCGTCAGGTTGGGCACCCAGAAGGAATGAATGACATCAGTCGCTTCCAGACGCAGCCGGACATCGGTTCCCACCGGGATATGCAGCTCGTTGGCGGTCTGGAATGTCCTGGCGGGATCCGCATCGAGATAGGTAAACTGCCACCACCACTGCTGCCCGCGAACGGCGATGGTCGGCGGATTGTCCCGGCCGCGGTCGACGCCATTGGTTGCGTAAAAGCTGGTGATGGTCAGGAAGCTTACGACCAGGAAAGTCATAACGATCGCGCCGCTAACGACCCTGCCCATGGAACGCTCAGTCTGTGGTTCGCCGGGGGCCTGGTTTTTCCTGCCAACCAGCGCCCATGCCATGACGCTCATGACAAGCACGAAGACGACGCCGCAGACGGCGACGAACAGGAATATCAGGCTCTTGAGTTCCGAAGCGGCAGGTCCGTCCGCATTCAGCGCCGATTGCGTCCCAGCGCAGCCTGACAAAAACAGGGTGCATGCCGCGGCGATCTTCAAGGCCGGACACCTCGATCGGAGCGGACGCCCACCGGCCCTTCCTCGAAAAGAGTTGCGGCCGGCGCGCGGTTCTCGGCCGGTCTCGTATGCTTGTCGTCGTTGCGGCTCGGCGCGGTATAGGGGGCGGAATAGGCGCCGATCGTCCTGACATAACCGGCGAGCTGCCAGATCTGGTCGCTCGTCATTCTGTTCGCGAAGGCAGGCATGCCGTGAGGCCGTCCGTCGCGTATGGATGCCACGACCGATACCATTTCCGAGCCATAAAACCACCAGCCGTCAAGAAACGAAGGGCCGGTCCCGCCTCGTCCGTCTCCATGGCAAGTAGGGCAGCCGAACCAGGAATAAAGGCGCTTGCCCTGGCTCAGATCATAAGCGGTCGTCTCATAGGGCTTGCCAAGCGCGAAATAGACGTCGGGTGGTGTGCCGCCGATCCTGTCCGGCATCAGCCGGAACTGATCGAGAGATGATGTGAGCGGCGGATCGGCGCGATACTGCCTTGGATGTCTTGCCCAGCCGATCGCGGCTCCGATCATCAACATACCGAGCAGCACTATCGAGACCAACCAGATGCCTTCCTTCTTGACGGCGCTATCGGCAAGCAAAGGGAACCGATCGGGACCGGACGCGACGGCGGGATGGGCGCGACGCAAGCGTAGACGGCTTGCCCAGGCGATGGCGGCCCAGACGGCTGCCATCGTGAGAAGCGATACTCCCGCCGACCAGGGGACGTGCTTGCTTTCGCGCATTGCCGGGACCTAGATCAGGACCGCGACGACAGGGCCGAAAGACTGAGCCGCACCGGCAACATCTTGTAAGAGGGGGTCTTGGCCTTGGCGTCGTGGTGCGACAGCGGAAAGAGCGGGTTCGCCTCAGGGTAATAGGCCGCACAGCACCCGGCCGGAATTGGGTGCGGAGCAACCTTGAAGCCGGTGACGCGGCGCGTTGTGGCGATGTCGATGGCGGTCGTCAGATCGACGAAATCGCCTTCTTTGAAGCCCAGTCTGCCAATATCCTCTTCGTTCATGAAGACCACCTTTCGCGTCCCCTTCACGCCGCGATAGCGATCGCCGTAACCGTAGATGGTCGTGTTGAACTGGTCGTTGGAGCGTAGCGTGGCGAGGTTGAGAACCTCAGTGGCGCCCGGACCGATGTCGAGTTCGGGGAAGAGCCGCGGCGGCGTGATGAAATTGGCTTTCTGGTTGGGCGTCGTCCATTTGCGTTCCCTGGCCGGCACCGGTCTCGGAATGCCGCCCGGCTGAAACATGCGTTTGTTGAAATCCCTGAATGTCTCGGGATAGGTCGCTTCGATCGCATCGCGGATCTTCGAATAATCGCCGACCCATTCGTCCCAGGGGACTCGGCCATTCGCCAGCGTCGCCTTGGCAATGCCGGCGATGATGGCGGGCTCCGACAGAAGCTCCTCGCTCGCGGGTTTCGCCTTCCCACGCGAGCCATGGAAATGAGCCACAGAACTTTCGATGGAAACGGCTTGCGGACCGCTTGCCTGTTCATCGATCTCGATACGGCCGAGACAGGGAAGGAGATAGGCGATTTCGCCATGGATGACGTGGCTGCGATTGAGCTTCGTCGCGATCTGTACGGTCAGGCGGAGTTTGCGCCAGGCCTCCTCCATCGCTTCCGTTTCCGGGACGGCGCGCAAGAAATTGCCACCGAGGCTGACGAAGGCCTTGGCTTCGCCCTCCATGATCGCCTTGCAGGTGTCGACGGTCGAGCGTCCTTCCCATTGTGGCGGTTCGAACCGGTAGAGCTCCTTCAGCTTATCGAGCGGCACGAGGTCCGGCTTTTCCGTTATCCCGACCGTGCGCTGGCCCTGCACGTTCGAGTGGCCACGCACGGCGCAGATATTGGCGCCGGGCTTGCCGATATTGCCGCGCAACAGCGCGAGGTTGGCGACCATATGAACGTTCTGGACACCCATCACATGCTGGGTGAGACCCATGCCGTAGATCATCAGCACCGCCTCCGAATGGGCGTAGGTGCGGGCTGCCTGAATCATCTGTTCGCGGGTCAAGCCGGAAACACGTTCCAGCTCGGCCCAGTCATATCGGCGGGCGGCTTCGGCGAATTCCTCGAAACCCGACGTATGCGTGTTGATGAAATCGTGGTCGAGAACATGCTTTTTGTCGGCGGCGGCAATGGAAGCGGCGAACGCCACCGCCGCGGCATTATCCGGTTTATGGGGCACGGCATCGGAGCCTGAAACCTTGCTCATGCCCATTGCCTTCATCGCATCGTCGGCTTCGATCAAGGCTTTGCAGACCCCGAAGAGGGCCGCGATGTCGCCTCCGTTCTTCACCTGGTAATATTCCGACGAAATCGGCGTCGACCGACCGGTCAGCATCTGGCTCGGCATTTGCGGGTTGATGAAACGTTCAAGGCCCGGTTCGCGCAACAGATTGAAGGTGACGATTTTCACGCCCCGGTCGACGGCGTCCTGAAGGTCATGCAGCATTCGCGGGGAGGAGGTGGCGACGTTCTGCGCCATATAGAAAATGCAATCGCAGTTCTGGAAATCGGACAGGATTGCCGTGCCGACGGAGGCTCCGATGCTTTCCGGCAGACCGACCGAGGAGCTTTCGTGACACATGTTGGAAGAATCGGGCAAGTTGTTGCTGCCGAAGATGCGGGCAAAAAGCTGATACATGTAGGAGGTCTCGAGGGAGGCGCGCCCGGAGGTGTAGAAATCGACCTCACGCGGAGGAATTGACCGCAGCGCCTCGCCGATTTCTGCGAATGCATCGTTCCAGTCTACCGGCTCGTATTTGTCGGTCGAGCGGTTCCACCGCATCGGATGGGTCAGGCGACCTTGTTCTTCGAGATCGTGATCGCTCCACTGCTCCAGCTCATGCAATGTATGGGCGGCGAAGAAGGCGCGGTCGGCGCGGCGGGAAGTGACCTCCCAGGCGGTCGCCTTTGCGCCGCTTTCGCAAAATTCCATCGCATGCGGTTTTGCAGGCTTGGCCCAGGCACAACTGACGCACATGTAACCGTCTGGTTTGTTGTGATGGGAAAGCAGCGACGGCCCCGATCGGGGGACGTGTTCGCGGAGAAGAATTTCTCCAAGAGATCTCGCCGCCGCCCAGCCGCCAGCCGCAGGCGTGCTCTCACCGATAGTTGGCGGATGTTTCGATCGCGCTGACATTTTTGCCTCCCGATATTGTCGTAGGGGGATCCCCGGCAGATATTTTGCGATCCAAACTCTTCGAGAAACAAACTGTTCCAGGCGAGTCGGCAAAGTGACGAGCGGGGCTGTTGACAGCCGGTGACGGGAGACGAGGCAATAGGCTGGGCTTCTCAGCCGCGTCGCATGTGCTCAGAGCGGCGTCGGAGCGTCGGCCTCCACCTCGGCATAGAGCTGACCGCACATCGTCAGCGATCGCCGCATCGCAGCGACGCGATCTTCGGCGTCTTTGGATGAATAGGCCCAGATGTCGGTCGCCCAGCTCTTGCCATCCATCTCGTACTGCAGGGCAAATCTATAGAGCCGTCGCTCATCTGCATCGGTGCTGACGAAAGCGCGATCGGGATCATCGTGGCGCTGGCGCGGAAAACTTACAACATTCACAACCTGCTCCTCGGGTTCACCTCATCGCCAGGGCTCGAAAGCCCGCTTTTCCTTTGGACTAACCTGATCGCCCGGATTTCGTTCCCTGAGCTCTGAGCGACGAATAATGTGTGGACTTTTTCAGTTGCGAGGGCTTGCGTGCCGAAAACTGGCTGCTCGCGTGAGCGCCAAAAGGGCGGCCCGGCGCGTCGCGGTTGGAAATAGAATGTACCCCGCCTACAGCCGAATCTGGCGTAAGCGGAATTATGGAACTTGCTTCTGTGGTGGGCTATTCGCAATAGCAGCTGTGGCCGCGCGCGAAAGGAACCATTGCCGCATGCTCCTTTTTGATCCTCTTCAGATATCCCTGATCGGCGCGTAACGACTGACGGTGCCTGAGCACCAGTTCGAAGTTGATGCTCTCCATCACGCTTCCAGAAAACTCGGGAAATGCGGGTTGCGCCTCGGGCGTGCGCCGGGTTGCGGCGAGCGCTGCGGCCTGAATTTCGACACCCAGGCGCAGTTCGAGGATCTGCATGGCGGAACGGATGTCTTCGACCCGGCTGATCTCGAAATTCAGGGTCCTGGCATCCTTTTCGCTGACGAAAACGCCGGCCCCTGGCTGGCGGTCACCCTGCCGCCGACCTTCAGCGACGTCAGCGTCTCGCCACCTGCCTTGCGCCCGGGTTTTCAGCTTAACAGATCCCGGATGACTTCTAGAGGATGGGGGATCGTCCTGCGGTCTATTTCCTTGACCTGCGACCGGCAGGAATAGCCGGTCGCCATGACGACGGTCCCGTCCTCGCCGGCGGCGATCTGTTCTGCCCAGCTCATCGCATAGAGCGTTTCGGAAATCTCTCTGTTGCGGGCTTCGTGGCCAAACGTTCCCGCCATGCCGCAGCAACCCGCATCGGCCACCTGCAGGTCGATGCCGAGGGTGCCGAAGACCGCTTTCCACTGCGCAACCGCCGAGGGAATATTGGTGCGTTCGGTACAGTGCGGCAGAAGCCGGACCGTCGCCACGGCCTGCCGCCTGACCGCCTCCGCCAGGTCCTTGCCGTTTGCGGCCAGCCATTCCTGCGGCAGCAGCACGGTTGCGTGGGATAGTCCTTTCGGCAAGGTCATGTACTCGCTGCGATAGGCGAGGGTCATGGATGGGTCCAGCCCGACAAGCGGCACGCCGATTGTCGCCAAACGATTCAGGGAGCGCAAGGTCGCGACGGCCGCCTTTTCGAAACGGTCGAGGTAGCCGTGGACATGCAGCGCTTTTCCGTTGGTGAGCGGCGGCGCGATGAACGGCGACAGCCCGAGCTTGCGGGCGACCTCGACGGCGGCGACGACCACTTTGGGATCGAAATGCGCAGTGAAGGCGTCGGGAATGAAGACGACGGTGCGGCCGCGCGCCTCGGGAGACATCTTCATGATCTGCTCCGCGTCGGCGGTCGGAACCCCGAGGCCAGCCAGCGGTGACGCCGGCGGCATCTTCGGCAGCGCGGTCAAGCCGACGAGCTTCATCGCCGCGCGGCCGGCAGCCGTTCCGGCAAGGAGATTGTAGAGAGGACGGATCCGCGCCATCAGCGGCAGAGTGGCCTCAATGCCGGCCACCAGCGGATCTTTCAGCGGCCTGAGGTAGCGGCCGTAATAGAGGTTCAGGAACTTCGAGCGGAACGCGGGGACGCTCACCTTGACAGGACATTGACCAGCGCAGGCCTTGCAGGCGAGGCACGTATCCATAGCTGCCCGCACTTCGTGCGAAAAATCGGTCCGATTGGCCGGGTTCAGCGAGTTGAACGCCCGCCTGACAAGCCCGATCACCTTGTTCGAATTGCGGAGCCGAACCGCTTCCTCACGGGGATCGACACCCTGCTCGACGAGGAGCCGCAGCCATTCCCGCATCAGGGCGGCGCGCCCCTTCGGCGAGTAAACCCGGTTGCGGGTTGCCTTGTAGGACGGGCACATCGGGCTGGTCTCGTCGAAATCGAAACAGGCGCCGTTGCCGTTGCAATAGGCTGCATTGTCGAAGACCGCGCGGATCTCGTTGCCGATGATGCGGTCGACGCTTCCCCGCAAGGGAATCTCGTCGATCTTCATCAGCGCGCCATCGTCGGGCGTGGCGATCTTGCCCGGATTGAGGCGGTTCTCCGGATCGAACGTCTTCTTGATCTGCTGGAGGCTCGGATAGAGATCGCCGAAGAATTCCGGCACATATTCTGAACGCACACCCTTGCCGTGCTCGCCCCAGAGAACGCCGCCATGCTTGCGGGTGAGCGCCACCACCGCGTCGGTGATTTCCCGGATGAGCGGCACATGGTCGTCCCGCGTCAGGTCGAGGGCCGGCCGCACATGAAGCACGCCCGCATCCACATGCCCGAACATGCCGTAGGAGACGCCGGCCGCATCGAGGAGAGCGCGGAATTCTCGGATATAGGCGGCGAGATTGTCAGGAGGGACGGCGGTGTCCTCGACGAAAGCCACCGGGCGCACCGGGCCTTCGACATTGCCGAGAAGCCCGACGGCGCGCTTGCGCATCGCCCATATCGCCTCGACGTCCGCCTTCTCCCGGGCGATCGTAAGGCCGATATTGCGGACGACATCGGCGCGGGCCAGCGCCGACGTCACCGCCATGAGCTTCTGTTCCAACTCGACCGGGTCGTCGGCCAACACCTCGGCGATATTGATGCCGTTGGCCGGACCGCGCTGGTCATCCGGGAAAAACCGCGCGATGCCGCTCCACACGATGTCACCCTTGGCAAGGCCAAGCACCTTCTCGTCGATCGTTTCCACCGAGGCGACGTTCAGCGCGGTCAGCGACCTTGCGTCTTCGAGAGCGGTGTTGAAGTCGTCGTAGCGGATATTGACCAGCGCCGCATATTTGGGGATCGGCAGAAGGTTGAGCTCGATCTCGGCGATCATCGCCAGCGTGCCTTCCGAGCCGCAGATGATCGCATTGAGATCGAAGCGTCCGTCGTCGCGACGGATATGCGCAAGGTCGTAGCCCGTCATGTAGCGGTTGAGGCGCGGAAAGATTTCCTCGATGCGCGCGCGCTCGTCGCGCGCGATCCTGTCGACCGTCCGGTGGATTTCGCCGACGCGGTCGCCGCGTGACTTGATCTCGGCGAGAGACACGTCGTCGAGGGGACGCGACCACCAGTCCGTCGCATCGGTCAGGACCATCCTGAGGCCGAGCACATGGTTGCTCGTCTTGCCGTAGAGGCAGGAGCCCTGGCCGCAGGCATCGGTCGAGACCATGCCGCCGATCGTCGCCCGATTGGAGGTCGAAAGTTCCGGAGCGAAGAACAGGCCATGATCCTCAAGGGCGCGGTTGAGCTGGTCCTTGACGACGCCGGCTTCGACGCGGGCGACCCGCCGCACCGGATCGATCTCCAGAACCCGGTCCATATGCCGTGAGCAGTCGACGACGAGGCCGTCCGTCAGCGACTGGCCATTGGTGCCGGTGCCGCCGCCGCGCGCGACGACGCGCAGGCCGCGGAACGGGTCTTCGGAGAGGACCCGCATCAAGGCCTTCATGTCCTCGATATCCTTGGGAAAGAGGATCCCCGCCGGCTCGATCTGGTAGATCGAGTTATCCGTCGAAAGCACGGTGCGCGAGGCGGCGCTGGTCTCGATGTCGCCGGCAAAGCCTGCCTCGAGCAGTCGCTCGAAGAAGCCAGCTCCGGGAAGAAGTGAAGATTCTCTGGTCTTGATACGGGGGATCATTTTATCGCTGCCGAAAACGCCCGAGCTTATAAAACTTTTGAAGCAACTGAAATAGAGGTGCGCAGGTACCGCAGCCATTTTCGCCATGGCTGAATGCTGAACCGACAGGCTGGCAAGATTGAAAATTGCTCTTCTCTTGGAGGGAGTAGAACCTGAGACTCGCCATTCGACGTCTGGCTGTTGAACAGATCCGAACCGGCGTTCCCCCTCACAAGTGAACTACGCAATCGAAAAGTCGAATTTCCGGTGTAGTTGAGCATGTAACAATACCCTGCCCGGCAGCATCAAAGGTTTCCGCGCTGTCGGCAAGATCAACCCTTCATACCTCATTCGCGGGCCGCCACGGCGCGGTCGCGGCAAGCCACTGTCGCGTGCGGGCCTCGGGATCCGCGTTGCGGGTGATATCGGTGACCACAGCAGCACTATCGGCGCCTTTTTCCAGCACCAACTGCGCGCGTTCGGCGGTGATCCCGCCAATGGCGACGAGCGGTATCGCGCCGACGCGCCGCCGCCAGTCCGAAAGACGTTCAATGCCTTGCGGCGCCCATTTCATCTGTTTGAGAATCGTCGGCCAGACCGGTCCGAGTGCAACGTAATCCGGCTCGGCCGCCAGCGCCGTCTCCAGCTCCGATATGTCGTGCGTGGAAAGGCCGAGCTTCAGGCCGGCGCGGCGAATGGCAGCCAGATCGGCCGCGATCAGGTCTTCCTGCCCGAGATGAATGAAATCGCATCCCTCGTCGATCGCCAGCTTCCAGTAATCGTTGATGATCAATTGGCAGGCCGCTGCCGCGCAGGTGGCTTTCGCACGCCGGATCTCCTCGCGAAGCACGGAGTTCGGACAATCCTTGATGCGCAGCTGGACGAGTTTGACGCCGAGTGGCACGAGACGCTCGACCCATTCGGCGCTGTCGACGATGAGATAGAAGGGGTCTAGCCTCATGAGAAGACTGCCTTGCCGATGACGGGAGTGGATGGGACGGCCATGTCGCGCGGCTCCAACGGCACGGCGCCATGCGCAATGCGGCCGGCATCGATGGCAAGCGCGAAGGCCTCGGCCATGGCGGCGGGATCACCAGCGCCGGCAACGGCGGTGTTGAGAAGAACGGCATCATAGCCGTATTCCATGACAGCGGCGGCGTGAGACGGGCGGCCGATGCCGGCATCGACGATGAGCGGCACATCCGGAAAATGTGCTCGGAATGCCCGCAGCGCCATCGGGTTCACCGGTCCCATGGCGGAGCCGATCGGCGCGCACCACGGCATCAGAACGCGGCAGCCGGCATCCAGCAGTTTTTCGGCGACGACAAGATCGTCGGTCGTATAGGGGAAGACCTGAAAGCCTTCGCCCGACAGGATGCGAGCCGCCTCGACAAGTCCGAAGACATCGGGCTGCAGCGTATCCTGATGACCGATCACCTCAAGCTTGATCCAGTCGGTGCGGAAAACGTCGCGCGCCATCTTCGCTGTCAGCACCGCCTCCTGCACGCTGTGGCATCCGGCCGTATTCGGCAGCACGCGCACGCCAAGCTCGCGAATCAGCTCGAAGAAGGCGCCGCCCGCCTTGCCGCCGGCGGCCTCGCGCCGCAGCGAGACGGTGACGATCTCGGTTTTGGAGCGTCTCGCTGCCTCTGCAAGGACGGCGGGAGACGGATAGCGTGCGGTGCCAAGCAGCAGCCTTGAGCCGACTTCAACATCGTATAGTTTCAGCATCTTAGCCTCCTTGCATGGGTGAGAGAATTTCGATGCGGTCGCCTTCGCCGAGCCTGAAATCGGCGCGGTCCTCGCGGTGCACCAACTCGCCGTTGACCGCAGTTGCGATCCAGCCGCCTTCGTAGTCCAGAGTGAGAAGCAGGTCTGCCAGCGTCGCGGCGGCGACCTCCTGTTCCTCGCCATTGATGATGAAGGTCATGAGGGCCTCCTTTCCGGTTGTCCTTGGTCGGTGAGAAGACGCCGCGCCACCTCGCCGGCCATGGCCGGCGCAAGCAGAAAGCCGTGGCGGTAGAGGCCGTTGACATGGAGAGTGCGTCCCTCCTGTGTCACGCGCGGCAGATTGTCAGGATAAGCGGGCCGCACGCCTGCGCCGGTTTCCGTCACCCGTGCCTCGCCGAAGGCAGGATGCATCGCATAGGCGGCATTCAGCAACTCCATCAGCGAACGGGCGGTAATCGGGCCGCCATCGTCGCTTTCGATCATCGTCGCTCCGATCATGAAGCGGTTTTCGTCCCGCGGCACGATGTAGATCGGGTGGCGCGGATGCAGCAGGCGGACGGGGCGGGAGAGACTGAGCTCGCTTGTTTCGACGCAGAGCATCTCACCTCGAACGCCGCGCAATCCAGGCAGCCGGCCGATCTGTGCGGCACCGGTGCAGTCGACCACCCGGTCATGATCAACCTCCGCTTCGCCGACGACGCCCAACGTCAGTCGCATTCGGGCGTCCTCAAGTCCTGCGGCCAATGCCGCGAGCGCCTGCCGCGGATCGAGATGCGCTTCCTGCCGGAAGAACAGCGCCCTGCGGAAGCGGCCGGCGAGATCCGGTTCGAGGGCTGCGATTGCCGCCTCGTCCAGCCATTCCCATCCGCTTGTCCGGCGGGAAAAGCGCTCGAGTTCGCCGGTATCGCGCCCGCCCGCCACAACAAGCGTTCCCCGGCGATGGACATGGCCCGGCAGTGCCGCTTCCCACCAGTCCGCGGCAAGGCGACCGAGCGTCAGCACCGGCTCTTCTGCGCTTTCCCGCTCGCACCACGGCGCCAGCATGCCGCCGGCAAAGCCGGAGGCACCAGCGCCGACCTTGTCGGCCAGCTCCGCAAGAGTGACGCGGAAGCCGTGGCGATAGAGCTGCCAGGCCACGGTGAGGCCGGCAACGCCGGCCCCCTTGACGAGAACGCGCATGGTCATTCTCCGACGGGCGTTTTCGCGACCTCTGCGACCGGCATGTAGAGATCGCCGCCATCGCGGTACTTGGCCGCCATGGCTTCCAATCCCTCTTTCTGGGCTTCGGCGCGAATGTCGTGGGAAATTCGCATGGAGCAGAATTTCGGGCCGCACATCGAACAGAAATGCGCCACCTTGTGCGCCTCCTTCGGGAGGGTCTCGTCGTGGAAGGAACGCGCCGTATCCGGGTCGAGGGAGAGGTTGAACTGATCCTCCCAACGGAATTCGAAGCGCGCCCGCGACAGCGCGTCGTCGCGGATGCGGGCGGCCGGATGGCCCTTGGCAAGATCGGCGGCATGGGCGGCGATCTTGTAGGTGATGACGCCGGTCTTGACATCGCTGCGGTCGGGCAGCCCCAGATGCTCCTTCGGCGTGACGTAGCAGAGCATCGCCGTGCCGAACCAGCCGATCATCGCGGCGCCGATGCCGGAGGTGATGTGATCATAGCCCGGCGCGATGTCGGTCGTCAGTGGACCGAGCGTATAGAAGGGAGCCTCGCCGCAGACCTTGAGCTGCTTGTCCATATTCTCTTTGATCTTGTGCATCGGCACATGGCCGGGGCCTTCGATCATCACCTGGCAATCCCTGGCCCAGGCAATCTTCGTCAGTTCGCCGAGGGTTTCGAGCTCGGCAAATTGCGCTGCGTCATTGGCATCCGCGATCGACCCCGGCCGCAAACCGTCGCCGAGCGAGAAGGAGACGTCATAGGCACGGCAGATGTCGCAGATTTCCTCGAAATGCTCGTAGAGGAAACTCTCCTTGTGGTGATGCAAACACCACTTGGCCATGATCGAGCCGCCGCGTGAGACGATGCCGGTGACGCGATTGACAGTGAGCGGAATATAGGCCAGCCGCACGCCGGCATGGATGGTGAAATAGTCGACGCCCTGCTCGGCCTGCTCGATCAGCGTATCCCGATAGACTTCCCAGGTCAGATCTTCGGCAATGCCGTTGACCTTCTCGAGCGCCTGGTAAAGCGGCACGGTTCCAATCGGAACCGGCGAGTTGCGAATGATCCATTCGCGGATGTTGTGAATGTTGCGACCGGTGGAAAGGTCCATGACTGTGTCGGCGCCCCAGCGGATCGCCCAGACCATCTTTTCCACCTCTTCCGCCATCGACGAGGTGACGGCCGAATTGCCGATATTGGCGTTGATCTTCACTAGGAAATTCCGGCCGATGATCATCGGTTCGGATTCGGGGTGGTTGATATTGGCCGGGATGATCGCCCTGCCCTCGGCGACTTCCCGGCGCACGAATTCGGGCGTCACGAAATCCGGAACATGCGCGCCGAAGCTCGCGCCGTCGCGGGCGAGCGCCTCCTTCGCGGCCTGCCGGCCGAGGTTTTCGCGGATCGCGATAAATTCCATTTCCGGGGTGATAATGCCGGCACGCGCATAGGCGAGTTGGGTGACGGCGCGGCCGGCCTTTGCCTTTAGCGGCGTGTTGCGAATGGGAAATTCCGGCGTCAGCCGTTCGCCCGTGGCAAAACCATTGTCTTCAGGCTTCACCACCCGGCCTTCATAAGTTTCGACGTCGCCGCGCGCCCTGACCCAGGCCTCGCGCAAACGCGGCAGACCGGCGTCGATGGAAACCACATGGGCCGGATCGGTATAGGGGCCGGAGGAATCATAGACCGTGACCGGCGGCTCGCCGGAGGTCGGGTGAAGGCTGATTTCGCGCATCGGCACGCGCAGATCCGGATAGAGCGTTCCGGGTTTGACGATCTTGGTCGAGGCCGGAAGCGGGCCGGTGGTGACGACGGGAGTAAGCTGGGGTGCAACAATATTCATGGATGAGGCTCCAAGGTTTGACGTTTGGAGACCCAGTTCCAGTGTTGGAATGATGGAAAGACGCTTTGCGCGACAAAGCGAGATTCGCCCAACAGCCGCCGCGTCCGCACCGTCCCTACGCCAGTATGAACTGGATCAGGTTCAACGGGTCACTGCGCCACAACAGGCAAAGCCATATTGTTCAGCAGAATCTCAGCCCCTTGCCGGGACACCCCTGGTGAATGTTCGGCATCAAAGACCGGAGCGGCCTTCGTGTCAAGCCACGACCCGATGCGTTTCCATCGCCCAATCCCTAGCACGGGGGTTGCCGCCGTCGCAAAAAACGACGCCGTCAAGCTGGTCTGAGCAGCTTGCGGCCTAAATAGACGCGCACGGGTGTATCGAAGCGAGTGTACAAGAGATGCGCAACAGCTATGGCAGTCAGGAGTGCGAGGCCGGCGGTGATCGGCCGTGGGATCACCTCGCCGGTGGAGATTTGGAGCTGAGCGCCGAGTTGCATTATTGGCTGATGGACGATGTAGAGAGGATAAGATATCTGGCCAAGATATGCGGCGAATGGCCGTTTCTCATGGGAGGAAACCGCTACGGCCAGCACGAGCACGATCGGAAATATGATAGCGATGCAGACGAAGTCGAAGATGTCTCTGGCGACGGCAAAGGGGCAAAACAGAACCGCGATCAGGAGGAAAAGCGGGACCTGAGGCGGTACCGCCCTGATACGGTTGCTTATATCCCAGCGGAAGATCAGCACACCGGCAAGGAACGAAAAGCCGACCCTGACCAATCCCTCGAAGAACGTTCGCCAGCTGCCAAATCCGACCGGTCCGACGGTACCCTCGATCGAGACGACGGCGAAAAGCGCTGCGGCCAATAGGGCGAGAGCCGCTATCTCATGCCAAAGACGAATTCTCCGTCGGGCGACTGAGCCGTAGGCCACGCCTGCGACTATTTCAAAACAGATAGACCAGAGGGGGTTGTTGATCGCGAACGCCTCTTGTCCCACCAAAAGTCCGAGCGGCAAAAGAAGCAATGCGCCGAGTGCAAGAATCGAGACGTCAAGACCGGAAAGAATCGAGGCGTAGGTAAATTGCGCCGCGAGAACGCCTAAAGCGACACCGACCGCGATCATGGGATAAAGTCGTATTGTGCGTTTGAGGAGGAATGTCCTGTTTCGCAACATGCCCGACTTCAGCTTTGCGTCATATCCGTGTGCGAGAACGAAGCCACTGAGACAAAAGAAGAAATCCACCGCCAGATAGGCGTGAAAATGAAGGCCGAAGGCAAAAGCCTGGTTAGCATGTAGGAGAACCACTGACAGCGCCGCTATCCCCCGAAGCTCGTCCAGGAAGACAAAATGGTTCTTTACCTCGTTTTCCCAACTGGCCGGGCGCAAGGCGCCATTGGTATCAAGATCCGCGGTGCCACAGAATTCTGATCGGGTTAACTCGTCTGTGACAGCCAAGGGCTTTCACTCCCCTCATGTTTGCGTGCATTTTCCTGCCGGGAGTCAAAAACCGCTGCACATTCCGCGAAGATCGTCCGGCTCATTTTCTTCCGCAAGTTGCGACGATAGACATTCGGGTTGAAAATATTGCCACAGCGGAACCTAAAGTTTTATCGACAGGAAATTTGCCGCCGCGATACCGAAAGCAGCAATCATGAGCTTGCATTCGAAATACCTCATGCTGCGATTGCTGCCGTGCCTGCCCCGATCGAGCAGCATTGACTGTGGATGGGCCGGTTTCGCCGACCCATTTTACTCGCCAGGACGCCGCCGCCATGCTCTGAATGTTCGTGGCATATTCCGATGTTTTACTGCCGGGCGATAACGATCGTACGCTTATCTCCGGCGCCTGTTGGATCACTCTATCGCAACACCATTCTTGCATTCATGGCCTATCGTTTCGTCCACACCGCCGATCTCCACCTCGACTCTCCCCTGCGCTCTCTCGCGCTTCGCAACGCAGAGCTGGCCGACCTCGTGAGTGACGCCAGCCGGCAAGCGCTGGTCGCGATCGTCGATCTTTGCCTTGAAGAGCGGGTCGATGCGCTTGTCATCGCCGGTGATCTCTATGACGGCGAGCAGACGTCGATGAAGACGGCGCGCTTCCTGGCAGGCGAGCTCGAACGCCTGCACCGAGCGGGCATCTCAGTCTTCAAGATCCGGGGCAATCATGATGCGATGTCGAAGATCGCCAGGGAACTGGTGATGCCCGATACGGTGAAGATCTTCGGCGGCCATGCCGAGATCGTGGAGGCCACGAAGGGCAGCTTGTCGGTCGCGATCCACGGCCTGAGCTTTGCGAAACCGCAGGCCCCGGACCCGTTGCTGCCGAAATTCAAGCCGCCGGTAGCGGATGCCGTCAACATCGGCATCATGCATACGAGCCTGGCCGGATCGGCCGGACATGATGTCTATGCGCCCTGCAGCGTGCTCGACCTGCATACCTCGGGTTTCGATTACTGGGCGCTCGGGCATCTCCACCAGCGCAGCCATTATCCCGGCACGGCGACGGTCATCATGCCCGGCATGCCGCAGGGCCGCGACATCAATGAAGCGGGGGTCAAGACCGTGTCGCTGGTGACCGTGGCGGACAACCGGACCGTGACGGTCGAGGAGCGGCGCACCAGCATCGCGCAGTTCGAGCGCGTCAATGTCGACCTCACGGATGTCGATGATTGGCGTGAGGCGGCCACAGTGGTCGAGACGGCGCTGATGGCGCAGCGCGACCGCACGGCTTCGCCGCATCTTGTCGCACGCCTCAGGCTTTCCGGCCGCACGCCGCTCTCCTGGCAGCTGCGGCGCGATGTTGACCTCATGCAGGCGGAAGCCGAGCGGCGCAGCGACGTGATCGGCCGCACCTGGATCGAGAAGCTGGAACTCGCCTTCGAAGCGCCCTCGATCCCCGCAGACGCGCCCGCCGCCGATCCCGTCGTCGAACTCGGCGCGCTGATGCGGGACGAGGTCATCGCCCGCAGCGGGTTTCGCGACGATGTCAGGGAGATGGTCCGGGACCTGCTCGCCGACCTGCCGCCCGAGAGCCGGGCATTTGCCGGCCAGAACGAGGAGGGTTTTGAACGCTTCATCAACAGCCTTCTCGCCGATGGCGCCGAGGACATCGCTGCCCGAATGAAGGCGGTGGATCGGGGAGAGAGCTGATGCGCCTGCGCCGCCTCGACCTCACCCGTTATGGCAAGTTCACCGATCACTCCATCGATTTCGGCACGGCCCGTCAAGGTTCGCCGGACTTGCACATCGTTTATGGCCTGAACGAAGCGGGCAAATCGACCACCTTCGCCGCCTATCTTGATCTGCTCTACGGCATTGGTGAGCGCAGCACCTATAATTTCCTGCATCCCTACAATACGATGAAGGTCGGTGCGCGGCTGGAATTTGGTGGCTCGGAATACGAGCTGGCGCGGCTCAAGCTGCGGACCGGCAGCCTTGTCGACGATCGGGGACAAGCTGTGAACGAGGCGCTCCTGGCCGGCGCGCTTGGCGGCGTCGGTCGCGAGGCCTATCGCACCATGTTCTCGCTCGATGATCAGTCGCTCAAGGAAGGCGGCAACGCCATCATACAAAGCAAGGGCGAACTCGGCGAATTGCTGTTCTCGGCCAGCTCGGGTCTGGCAGGGCTCAGCCGTTCGCTGGTGACCGCGGCCGACGAAGCCAACGCGATCTATAAGAAGCGGTCGTCGAGCACCAGGCTGGCGGAACTCAAGCGCTCGCTCGAAGCGCTCAAGGCCGAGCGCAATGCCATCGACACGCTGGCCTCGGCCTATGCGGGCCTGAAATCGACCCATGAGCAGGCCGAGCGCGCCTATAGCACGACCACACGGGAACTGGCCGAGACCAAGTCGCGGCATCAGGAGCTGACGCGCCTTCTCGGCGCCTTGCCTGCGGCGCTGGAGCTCCGGCGGCTGATCGCAGATACAGCCGGCATGGCCGATCTGCCGCGGCCGCCCTCCGAATGGTATGCGCTCCTGCCGCAGCTTTCCCGCGACGAGACGCGGCTGCAGGCGCTTGTCGAGGCCGCCGACCGCACGCTCCGCCAGCTTGCCGATCAGATCGAGGCGATCACCATCGACGAAAAGGGGCTGGCAGTCGCTGCGCATATGGACCTGCTGGATCAGGGGCGGGCGCGCTGTCTCGCGGCGGAGAGCGATCTGCCGAAACGCCGGTTAGCGCTCGCCGAACAGGAAGGCATGTTGGTTCGGTTGTTGGCCGATCTCGAACAGCCCGGCCACACGGCGCCCGAGGCACTGCTGCTGCCCGCTTCGCTGATCGGCGTCGTCCGCGATCTCATCGAACGGCGCTCCGGCGTCGAGGCCAAACTGGCCGCGGCGGGCCGCGAACTGGTGCGAGCACAAGAGAATCTCGAAAGATCGAACCAGGAAGGCGGCTCGCAAGATGCGGCCGGCCACCTCGATCCCACGCGTCTCGGCCGCATCGAGATCGCCCTGAACCTGCTGACGGGGTCTGATCTCTCGATGCGGCTGACCATGGAGGAACGCACACTTGTCCAGGCGAAGCGAATACAGGAGAAGCAATTCGCACAGCTTGCACCTTGGACCGGTGATGCCGTCGCCCTAGAACGCACGGCTGCGGCGGAGCCACGGCAGATCGAGGTCTGGCGCGGCCAGGCGACCTCTATCGACAAGCGGATCGAGGATCATCAGGCACGGCTGCGGGATCTCGGTACGGAACAGGCGCTGACCAAAGCCCGGATCGTGGCCATCGCCACTGACGGTTCGATAGACGATGGCCAAGCCGCGCGGCTACGCGATGAACGCGATGCCGCCTGGCAGGTGCATCTCGCCAATCTGAATGCCGCCACAGCTCAGACATTCGAGGAGCGGATGCGACAAGACGACATGTTGTCCGCCGGCCGGCTGTCCCGCGCTCAGGAACTGGCCGAACTGCGCCAACTCCGCCAGACGGAAGCGGCAACGACAGCGGCGATCGAACGGCAAAGGGAACTGCTTGCCGAAGCGCGCGCCGAACATGAGGCGCTCTGCGAGCGCCTCGGCGGTCTGCTGCCGGGTGCAATCGACTATTGTGCCGAAGCCGCGGCGCGTATTGCCGCACTCGAGGCATGGAGCGCCAAGCGAGCCGCGGCGCTTTCCGCCTGGAACGATCTGCAGCAGGCCGAAGGCGCGGCGGACGCGCTTCGCCTCGAACTGGAGGGGCACGTCGCGACGCTTGCGGCGAGCCTTGCGGATGCCGGTCATGATGGCGTCGACCAATTATCGGTCGCCGAGCTGATGCAGACTGCGAACAATATGCTTGCCACCGGCAAAGCGGAACAAGCGGCGCGGCAGGCGCATGAGAAGGCGCTCGACGATCTCAATCGCGATTTCAGGGAACGCGAGCGCGACCGGCAGGAGGCGGAAGCCGCCATGGCGGCCTGGGAGCGGGAATGGGCGGAGGCGCTGTCGCGAACTTGGTTTGCCGACAAGGCCGGTTCGATGGCCGCCGTCCGCGCAATGCTGAATGCGCTCGCTACACTGCCCTCCATCCTGAAGGAGAGGGATGACCTCGCAAGTCGTGTTGCCGCGATGGAGCGCGACCAGCAGCAATTCCGCGAGCATATCGCCGGTCTTCTCATAGACTGCGGCCTTAGCCAGCCGGCGGTGGATACGCTCGCCTCCGCAAACGCGCTCGTGGAACGTCATGAGGCGGCGCGGCATGCGGCGCAGCTTCGGGCAGACCGGCAGGCAGATCTCGACAAACAATTGGAAAAACGGCGTGCGCTGGAGGAGGAACTGGCCGTTCACAATGCCCGCAAGAACGAATTGACCGGCTATTTCGCCGCAGACTCGCTTGCTTCGGTCGAAACATTCCTGAACCAGTCCCGAGAGCGGGACCGGCTGGAAGAGCGGGCGGCCACCTTACGCCACCAGATCACCGAGGCATTGCGTGCTGCGAGTTTTTCCGAGGCGGAACAGCGCCTCGACGGTGTCGACGCCGCTGCGGTCGAGCGCGACGCCATGGAGCTTGGCGCCCGGATCGAGGATCTTACCGAGCGTGCGAAGCTTCTCTATTCCGACGTGTCGCTGGCGCGGCAGAAGCTCGAGGCCGTCGGCGGAGACGACGCCGTGGCCCGGATCGAGGCCAAGCGCCGAACCATTTTCCTTGAAATCGAGGAACTGGCAGTGCGGCACCTGACGCTGCGCGCCGGCACGCTCGCGGCCGAACAGGCGCTGCATATCTATCGGGAAAAACATCGCAGTTCGATGATGAACCGCGCATCGGAGGCCTTTCGCCTGATCACCGGCGGCAATTATTCCGGCCTGACGACCCAGCCCGACCGGGACAAGGAGATATTGATCGGCGTGTCGCGCGACGGTGGTTCGAAGCTTGCGGATGCGATGTCGACCGGCACTCAGTTCCAGCTCTACCTCGCGCTTCGGCTGGCGGGTTACGAGGAATTCGCAGCGTTTCGCCGGCCCGTACCCTTCGTCGCCGACGACATCATGGAGAGCTTCGACAATCCCCGCTCCGAAGAGGTTTTCCGCCTGCTCGGCGAAATGGCAAAGGTCGGACAGGTTATCTACCTGACCCACCATTGGCATCTCTGCGAGATCGCGCGAGACGTTGTTCCGAACGTGACCATACATCAACTGCCGTGACAGGTCGCAAAGAAACGCCGCGCCACCATGACGCGACGCTCCTGGTGAGGGCAAACTGGCGGCGTCCCCAGTAAGGAGCAGCCCTGGCCGTAGCATTGTCTCTGCGTTTCGGCAGGGAGATCAATCTTGCCACGGATCCAGCACGATAACGCCTGCGCCTTCGAAATCCCGGACATTGCGGGTAACGACGGTCAGGCCGTGAATCAGGGCAGTCGCGGCAATCAAGGCATCGGCTTCATTGCGCCGGTCTGGAACATGCAGATGCGCGCAGCGCGTCGCGACCGCATCGTCGATCGGCAGGATACGGTCGGCGAATGCCGGTCGAACCTGATTTTCCAGCCACGCACGCAGACGAGCGCCCTGCGCTGCATCGCGGCGCTGCACGCCGAGTATTCCACGTTCCAATTCCAGGATCGTCATGGCGGAGATACATAGGCCTGTTGCATCTTGCGCTCCAGCCCATGCGACCACATTGGCATCGGCCTTGCCGTCTCCGACCTTGCGCAGCTCGGAAACAACATTGGTATCCAGCAGATATTTCAAGATAGATCGACTCCTCGGGGGGCGATCTCAACACGAGACGGGTCGAAGTCGATATCCGAAAGGCCAGGCATTGAGAGAGCATCGACGAGACTGCGGGGCTTGCCGATTAGCCGCTCGAATTCGTCATAGGTCATCAACACGTGGGATGGCTTCCCACGATCCGTGATGATGACCGGACCATGTTGCGCCGCCTTCTTTGCCCTGCTCACGTCGTGATTGAGTTCGCGGCTGGAAAGATGTGTCACGCTCATAATCCACCTCCGACGTAGGTACTTACCTACATATAGCATCCGGAGAATGAAAGGCAAGATCGGCCATAACGCTCCTGAGCGGATCGGCCGACCGTCTCGCGACAGGAGACGTCGGGGCACGATCGCGAAATCGACGCAGGGCTACACGAGCGATGCAGGGATATTGGCTTCCCAGATCATCTCTGATCTAGTCTCGACTCTCAGCCTGGCAGCCCAGCCGTGGCCTGATGGTATCTGAAAAAAGCGAGAGCCGTATTCTCATGACCACTCACCGCTTCATTCCGACGACCTTTCACAATGTCATCGGCTCTCTTCCGCCCGCCTTGCATATCGCTGACGGCGATACTGTGGTCACGGAGACGCTCGACGCCATTGGCTATGACAAGGACGGCATCCGGCGGACATCCGGTCCCAACCCGATGAACGGCCCGATCTTAGTAGAGGGCGCGGAGCCCGGAGATGCGCTGAAGGTCGAGATCATCAGCATGATTCCGACGAGGGACACTGGATTTACGCGCAGCATTGTCGCGGCCAATGTCATCGATCCTGAAACGGTTCGCGACCTGCCGCCGCGCGATATGGCGATCTGGGCCATCGACCGCGAAGCATTGACGGTCCGATTGTCCGAGCCGGTCTCCGGACTCGATAATTTCGTTCTGCCTCTTGCGCCGATGATCGGCTGTTTCGGCGTTGCGCCCAGCCTTGGCCAGGCAATCTCGACGGCGACCAGCGGCGAATATGGCGGTAACATGGATTATCGCCTGTTTGGTCCGGGCACGGCCGTACGATTGCCCGTATCAGCGCCGGGCGCCCTTTTCTTTTTGGGCGACTGCCATGCCGTGCAAGGAGATGGCGAGATCGTCGGCACCGGCGTCGAGACCACTTTCGAAGTCACGGTGCGGCTGACGGTGGAAAAGAAGGCCGGGCTGGTCTGGCCACGCGGAGAAACTACTGAAGACATTTTCACCATCGGCAATGCCCGGCCCCTCGATCAAGCGCTTCAGCATGCGACGAGCGAAATGTTGAACTGGCTGGCCTCGGATTACGGGCTCGACAGGACAGCGGCAAGCCATCTGCTGGGTCAGGTGGTGCGTTACGATGTCGGCAACGTCTTTGACCCGGCCTATACAATGGCTTGCCGGGTCGCCAAGAAATGGCTGGTCCGCCGATAGGCCGCTGCATATCGCCCGGAAGTGTTCAGCGGTTCCGGGGTAAGGACATGCATGGAAGCAAAGAGCTAAGCGCGTCGCATGAATCAAGTTTAACGCGACGCGCTTTAGATCGAAGGCCGATCACCGGCCTTTGATCTGACCGCCTGATGTCAGGCTTGTTTATTCGGCGGCAGCCGCCAGCTTGTCCTGCGTCCTGGTCTCGAAGTCGCTGGCGTCGTGGCGCTCGTGCAATTGCGTCGAGGGTTCGCCGGAGAGACGGTTGACCATCCGGCCGCGTTGAACCGCCGGCCGGCTGTGGATGGCGTCGGCCCAGCGCAGCACGTTCTTGTAGTCCTCGACCTGCAGGAACTCGGCCGCCCCGTAGGTCCAGCCCTTCACCAGGCCACCATACCAGGGCCAGATGGCAATATCGGCGATCGTGTATTGGCTGCCTGCCACATATTCGCTTTCGGCAAGACGGCGATCGAGCACGTCGAGTTGACGCTTCACTTCCATCGCGAACCGGTCGATCGCATATTCGATCTTGACAGGCGCATAGGCGTAGAAATGGCCGAAGCCGCCGCCGAGATAGGGCGCGCTTCCCATCTGCCAGAAAAGCCATGACAGGCATTCAGCGCGCTCACTCGGCTCGGTCGGCAAGAAAGCGCCGAATTTCTCGGCGAGATAGGTGAGGATGGCGCCGGACTCGAAGACGCGGATCGGCTTCGGGCCGCTGCGGTCCATCAGCGCCGGGATCTTGGAGTTGGGATTGACGGCGACAAAGCCGCTGCCGAACTGGTCGCCCTCGCCGATCTTGATCAGCCAGGCGTCGTACTCAGCACCGCTATGGCCAAGGGCCAGCAGTTCCTCGAGCATGATCGTGACCTTCTGGCCGTTCGGCGTGCCGAGCGAATAAAGCTGCAGCGGGTGGCGGCCGATCGGAAGCTCCTTCTCATGTGTCGGTCCTGCTATCGGGCGGTTGATGTTGGCGAATTGGCCACCATTTGCCTTGTTCCAGGTCCAGACCTTCGGGGGGATATAGTCGGAGGTACCGCTCATCTTTTAAACTCCTGGCATTGATCAGACAGAGCGCGACGCCGGTTGGGTCGCCGCATTTTTCCTGACATAGCAGAGGCGATGGGGATTTGTCACAGCTATCGGAGCGGCTTCACGCAATCGTCAGAGCCTCGGCAAAGTCGAGCAAAACGGCAGGTTCAGGCTGCGCCCTCGCCTTCATGATTGATGGCCGTCCTGGTGCCGGAGGAGAACATGATCAGGGCGAAGAGCGGTTCGCTGCCGAGCGCCCGCGCCCAGTGCCTGACATTTCGGGGAATGCGGATCGCATCACCGGCTTCGAGCCGGTAAACGGCGTCGCCGAGCTTGTGCTCGCAACTGCCTGAAATGACGTAAAGGATCTCCTCGCAATCGGGATGCGAGTGCAACTGGTTGCGCTCGCCGGGATTGATGCGGCAGGTGCCGAAGGTCATCTCGGCGCCGGGCGTGCCGTCGCCGGTAATCTTCCAGTTGAGTTCGCCCCAGCTGGTTGGCATGAATTCGCCGCCGGCTTTCCTGAAGATGATGTCGGTCTCGCTCAAGACTGTGCCTCCGGTCAGAGATTGGAAGTGACGCCGGCATCCGTGCGTCTGTAGAATTCGAAGAGCTTCATGATCTCGCAGGCGATTTCGAGCGTGCCCCTTGTTATCTGCGTGCCGCCAAGGATAGCGTCGGTCAGGTGCAGGATTTCGGGCACGTAGCCGAGATAGAAGAGGTTGTTGTTGTAGAGCTGGCCGAGCGAATGTTCGGGCTCATAGAACAGCGCCGCATTCTCGTCCGGCTGGATGAAGCTTGCGGCACGGCCGTAGGACGGCAGGTCGGCTTTGCGGAAATAGATCAGTCGGCTGCCGTTTTCGACGATGGCGTTGGCGCCTTCACCGATGATCTCGACCCGCTCGAAGATGCTGCCGCCGGATTGGCCGGCCGCCAGATGCAGCGTCCCGATCGCGCCGGAGCGAAAGCGCAGGCTGGTGACGCTCGCGCCAGTCAGCGTTTCCCATTCATAGCTAGCACGTTCGATCTCGCCGCCGAGGAAATTGAGGATCGCGCCCGGATGGTAGATGTGATCGAGGAAGCTCTGCATCTTGACGAGATCGGCGCGGTCTTCTCGCCTCGGCAGGCTCTGCGGATAACGGACGTTGATCGAGGTCAGCCTGCCGAAACCGGGCGAGCCGATCAGGTCCTTAAGCTTCTCAATCGTCGGGAAAAAGGTCTTCTTGAGACCGGTCATCACCATGCGGCCGGCCGCCGCACTTGCCGCCTGCAGCTTTTCGATATCCTCCAGGCTCGCAGCCGTCGGCTTTTCCATCCAGACATGCCCGCCTGAGGCAAGGGCGTCAAGCGCCAGATCTGTCGCCTGCACGCGGCCGTCGGGATGATAGGCGGTGACGAGAAAGACCAGGTCCGGCTTTTCCCGCATGAGCATCTCGCGATGGTCGGTATAGGCTTTGCCGGCGCCGAAAAGCTTGGCGAATTTCTCGGCACGGCCGAGATCGAGATCGCAGATCGCGGCGAGTTCGACTGGCGCATAGCGCAGCGCCGGATAGACATTGCGATAGGCATGGCCGCCGGCGCCGATGAAGCAGGCCTTGATGCGGTGATCGAATTCGAAATTGTAGCGGATTTCCCGCTGGACATGATGCGACATGGTCAGCCCTTGATTGCTCCCTGCGTCAGCCCCTCGGTGAAACGGCGCTGCATCAGGATGTAGAGGAGAATGATCGGCAGGAACGAAATGACTGTTCCCGAAAAGACCAGGCGGTAGTCGGAAGCATAGGTGCTGGCGAAACGCACCAGCCCGAGCGGCAGCGTCTGCACTTCGGGGCTGATCAGCACGATCAGCGGCAAGAAAAAGTCGTTCCAGGTGGAGAGCGCGCTGATGATAACGAGCGCCTGCACCGCCGGCGTCGAGATCGGCAGAAACACCTTGGTGAGGATCTGAAAATGCGAGGCGCCGTCAATCTTGGCGGCTTCGATCAGATCGTCCGGCACGCCGATGAAGAAGCTCCGCATCAGGAAAATGCCGAAGGGAATGCCGTTGCTGACCTGGACCAGCACGATGCCAGCAAGCGTATTGACAAGGTTCAGCCCGAAGAGCACCTGATAGAGCGGAATGACGATCGCCTGGACCGGCACGGTGAGGCCGAGGATGAAGGCGTAGAACAGCCATTCCCGGCCGGGAAAACGGATCTTGGCAAGCGCATAGCCAGCCGGCGCGCAGGTGACGAGCGACAGAAGGACGACGCCGATGAGGTTGATGAGGCTGTTGCCTACGAGCTCGCCGAAGCCGCCGATTTGCCAGGCGTCCAGATAATTCCGCCACATCAGGTCGGCGGGCCAGGTGAAGGGATCTGCCTGGCCGATCTCGGCCTCTGTCTTGAAGCTCGAAATTACCAGCCAGACGAAAGGGGCGAGGATCAGGATCAAGACCGGCGTCAGCGCCAGCACCACAAGCCATTCGCGATTGCGCACGCTCATTGGGAAAGCCTCGCGCGCCAGCGGTTGAAGACGATGGTGATCACGATCGCCAGCAGGCTGAGCAGGATGCAGAGCACCGCGGCAAGCCCGTGATCCTGGGACTGGAAGGCAAGCCGGTAGATATAGGTCGTGATCAACTCGCTCTGGTAGAACGGCCCGCCGTTGGTCATGACGAAGACCGTGGCGAAGCCCTTCAGGCCGTTGATCATCGCCAGCGACACGACGAAGGTCATGACCTCGCGAAGCCCCGGCAGCGTCACATAAATCATCTTTTGGAAAGTGTTGGCGCCATCCACTTCGGCTGCATCGTAAAGCGAGTGGTCGATATTCTGCAGGCCGGCGATGAAGAGCAGCATGTAAAGGCCGAACCCCTGCCACGAGCTTGCGACGTTGACGGAGAACAGCACCAGCGCGGGATCGGAAAGCCAGCCTTGGGTGAAGGCGCCGAGTCCGATCCGCGTCAGCGCCGTATTCAGCAGGCCAAAAAACGGATCGTAAATATTGGCCCAGATGACACCGACGACTGCAAGCGAGACCAGATGCGGCAGGAAGAAAGCGGTGCGGAAGAAGACCTGCGTGACCTTGAGCCTGCTGACCGCAAGCGCCAGCAGAAGGCCGAGCCCGCCTGCCATCACGACATGGTAGGCGAGCCAGATGAAGGTATGGCCGAGGCTCTTCCAGACGATCGGATCCTGCGCAGCCTTGGCGTAGTTGTCGACGCCGACGAATCTCGCTGAAGTGTTGAAGCCGGCGGAACTGTTGAAGCTCAGCCAGAAGGTGGCAGCGATCGGCAGCAGCGTGAAGACGGCATAGAGCGCGAGCGCCGGCGCCATCAGCCAGAATGCGGTGCCGGCATCGCCGTTGGGCGACGCGGAGCCTGCCGTCCGGCGTTTGGACATACGGGCGGAGTCGCCGCCCGTATGTCTCGCCATAGCAGGTGCAGTGCTGAGAGGAGCCACGGCCTTGCTTCCCGGCGTTTCTGGAATGGCCACTATTTCGCCTCTGCCATCTTCGCCTGGATCTGCTTCATGCCGTCCTCGCCGCCGATCTGGCCGGAGATGAGGCCCTGGATGACCTGGAAATAAGTGTCGAGCACCGGCCCGGGCAGATAGACGCTCGGATTGTAGCCGACGCCGCTGGCGGCAGCCGCGAAGATGTCTTTGAGAACAGGCGTCGGCGGCTCGACGCCGGGGATTTCGCGCGGATAGATCATCGTGCTTGCCGGATCCTGCGCGCGTTTCTTCATCACCGCATCCGACAGCATGAAGTCGATCCACTTCATCGCAAGCTCCGGCTGCTTGGAGTTAACGGGCACCAGCCAGCTCCAGCCGACGCCGCCCGTCGGGATATCAGCCCCCTTGATGTCGGAAGGCATTGGCGCATAACCGGCATTGGCGAGGTCATAGCCGGCCTTGCGGGCGTTGGCGGTGAACCAGGGGCCGGCAACGAACATGGCGGCGCGCTTGTTGAACCAGAGGCGCGAAGCGCCGTCGAGGTCGAGACCCGCCATTTCCTTCTTGATATAGCCCGCCTCGACCAGCTTCTGCAGCCGGACGGCGCCGGCGGCCACCGAAGGATCGTTGAAGGCGATCTCGCGGCGCAGCGCCTTGCCGATCACTTCCTTGCCGCTCGCCGACTGCAGCAGATTGCCGAAGAGATGGCCGGCGCTGCCCGGCGTGCGCGGGCCGATGGCGATCGGCTGCAGCCCGGTTTGCTCGATCGATTTCATTAACGTTTCGAACTCGGCCCAGGTCGCCGGGATCTTCCAGCCCGCCTGCGCGAAAAGATCCTTGTGATACCAGATACCGAGAGCATCGAGCCCATCCGGAACTTCGTAGATTTCGCCGCCGAACTGTCCTTTCAGTTCAGTGTAAAGCCAGGGGTAGATCTCATTCTTCCAGCCGCGCTTTTCATATTGCTCGGTGAGCGGTATGACTTGCTTGGCATTCTTGACGACGCTGACGCGGCCGATCCCGGAATTGGTAAGGATGACGTCCGGGCCGGCATCCGACTGGATTGCCGCCTGCACCGCGCCGTTGCTGATCGTGCCGGTCGGCGGCATGAATTCAACCGCTACACCAGGATTGGCCTTTTCGAAATCGGCCTTGATGCCGTTCCAGAGCTGCGCGACCAGCGGTTCGGTGATCTGTTCGGGACCCCACATCTTCAAGGTCTCCGCATGCGCCAGCGAACTTGCGGCGATCATCGCCGCCAGTGCCGTACCACGGGCAAGAAATTTCAGCATTGTTCCCTCCTCCCGGCCGCTCCTCGGCCACGTTTTTCGCCTGTTGAAAGGAGACCTCCCTCCTTCATTTCATCCGTCAAGTCGCCAGATTTTCCTTCTGAAAGCGCGCCATGACCGCCTGCTGGACGTCGCTGATATGCGCGTGCATCAGCGCCTTGGCGCGGGCAACGTCGCGCGACCTGAAAGCCTGCAGGATCTGATCGCGCTCCTCGGCCGCCCGCTCGGCGAGATCGCGGCTCTCATTGGCGATCGAGCGGCAGATCTGGATCTGCAGTGCCAGCCGCGCCAGCGTTTCGATCAACGGTGTGCTGCCCGAAAGTTCGGCGATGGTCTCGTGGAATTCCTTGTCGCGGATACCGTAGGTCGCCATGTCGCCGCGGCGCAGTGCCGCCACCGCCTCATCCAGGATACGCTCGAAGTTCGCGATATGCCGATCGCTCATCTCGGGAACGGCGAGCTCGACTGCAAAACATTCGAGTGTCTTGCGCAGATTGTAGAGGTCGTCGATCTCCTTCGGTGTGAAGCTGCGCACGAAGAAGCCGCGATAGGGCTTGATCTCGATCAGTCCTTCCTTGGCCAGCGTGCCGATCGCCTCGCGAAACGGCGTGCGGCTGACCTGCAGGCGTTCCGTCAATTCTTTTTCCTCGATCGAGACGCCGCTCGGCAGTTCGCCGGAGACGATCAGGCGAACGATTTCCTCGTAGATCCGCTCGCGAAGGGTGAGGTGGCGCGGTGCGTTCATGGTCTCCATTTCCGTCTGGCGTTCGTGATTTAAGTATGCAATATGCAAAAGAATATACAATATGGAAAATACAAAAACAGGAACTTTATCGAAAATAAGTGGAAACGGATCAAAAATAGGAGGACAACCAGTGGGAAAGGTCTATGTCGTCGGCACTTGCGACACCAAGGAAGCGGAACTGCGCTACGCCAAGGAGGTGGTCCTTTCGGCTGGAGTCGATGCCGTACTGGTTAATGTCGGTACGCTCGGGGACGGCGCGGGCGCCGATATCCGGGCACGCGATGTCGCCGAATTTCATCCTGAGGGCGCCCCGGCCGTGCTCGGGCAGACGGACCGCGGAACGGCGGTCTCGGCCATGGCCAAGGCCCTGACGGCGTATCTGAAATCGCGTGACGACATCGGTGCGGTGCTCGGCCTCGGCGGAACCGGCAACACGGCGCTTGTCACGGAGGCGATGCGGGCGCTCCCCATCGGCCTGCCGAAACTGATGGTATCGACGGTCGCTTCAGGCAATGTGGCGCCCTATGTCGGACCGAACGACCTCACCATGATGTATTCGGTCGTCGACCTCGCCGGCCTGAACGCGATCTCGCGCAAGGTGATCGGCAATGCGGCCAATGCAGCGGCCGGCATGGCCCGCAACCCCATTCCCGCCTCGACGGACGACCGGCCGGGCGTCGGCATGACCATGTTCGGCGTCACCACCTCTTGCGTCACCCAGGTTCGCGAGATGCTCGGCGAGACGCATGAAATCTACGTCTTTCATGCGACTGGCGTCGGCGGTCAATCGATGGAGAAGCTTGCCGATTCCGGCCTGGTGCAGGGCGTGATCGATGTGACGACGACGGAGGTTCCCGATCTCCTAGTCGGCGGCGTCTTTCCGGCGACCGAGGATCGCTTCGGCGCCATCATCCGCACCGGCCTGCCCTATGTCGGCTCGGTCGGCGCCGTCGACATGGTGAATTTTGGAGCGCGGGAAACCGTACCCGCGGCTTTCCGCGACCGCAGGCTCCACGTCCACAATGCGCAAGTGACCCTGATGCGCACCACGCCGGAAGAAAACAACTGTATAGGCGCCTTTATCGTCGACCGGCTCAACCGGATGCAGGGGCCGGTCCGTTTCCTGCTGCCGCTTCAGGGCGTTTCGGCAATCGACGCCGCCGGTCAGCCGTTCCACGATCCCGAAGCCGACGCGGCGCTGTTTTCCGCCATCCGCACCGGTTGGCGCGATGCGCCGAACAGGCGCCTCGTCGAGATCGATGCCCATATCAACAGCCCGGAATTCGCTGCGGCGCTCGTCGCCAGCTTCCACGAGATCCACGCCTGAGGAGAGAGTTTTGACCCGTATCGACAGAAACGAAATATTGACGAAGCTTCGCCGCAAGATCGCCGAGGGCCGGCCGATCATTGGCGGCGGCGCCGGCACCGGCCTTTCCGCCAAGAGCGAGGAGGCCGGTGCCATCGACCTGATCGTGATCTACAATTCCGGCCGTTACCGCATGGCCGGGCGCGGCTCGCTGGCCGGCCTGCTGGCCTATGGTAATGCCAATGAGATCGTCAAGGAGATGGGCCGCGAGGTCCTGCCGGTCGTGCGCCATACGCCGGTGCTCGCCGGCGTCAACGGCACCGATCCTTTCATGCTGCCCGATCACTTCCTCGACGAGCTGAAGGCGATGGGTTTTGCCGGCATCCAGAATTTCCCGACCGTCGGGCTGATCGACGGCACCTTCCGCGCTAACCTCGAAGAGACCGGCATGGGCTTCGATCTGGAGATCAACATCATAGCCCGGGCTCACGCCAAGGACATGCTGACCACCCCTTACGTCTTCAGCAGCGACGACGCGATTGCCATGACCAAAGCCGGTGCCGACATTGTGGTCTGCCATCTCGGGCTGACCACAGGAGGCGCGATCGGTGCCGAAACGGCGCTGACGCTCGACGGATGTGTGGAGAAGATCAACGCATGGGCGGATGCTGCGAGGTCTGTGCGCGACGATGTGATCGTCCTCTGCCATGGAGGGCCGATTGCCATGCCCGCGGATGCGGCCTACGTGCTCGCTCGCTGCAAGGGTTGCAACGGTTTCTACGGCGCAAGTTCGATGGAGCGGTTGCCGACCGAGCTCGCAATCCGCGCGCAGGTCGAGGCTTTTGCGAAGGTTTAGGCGCTGCTTGGACCGGCGCACGCCAACTGCCGGCGCCTCCAATATGGGGCGTCGGCAGCGGGGATGAGCTATGGCTCACCATCGCGCCCATGTATCGCACGATCGTCTGCGGCATCGGCATGGACTCGAGACAGACGGCCAAGCATCTGCTGCGCCGGGCTGCGGCGCTGGTGGACGAAGGCGGAACGATCGTCGTCATGCACGTCATCGAAAATATCCCGCGCCACCACCTGACCGACATCCCCGAGGAATTCGAGGCGGCTGCCATTATCGACGCCGAACGGAAACTTGCGTCGCTGTGCAAGGGAGCTGGACATTCCGGCGATGATCGAGGTTCGCATCGGCGTTGCCGCCTCGCTGCTCGTGTCGGCCGCAAGGGAGAGAGCCATCCTGGTGTCATCCCTGATATCACCGATTATGTCTTCCCCTCGATCGTCGAGAAGGTCGTGCGCCATGCCGGGTGCTCGGTTCTCATCGACCGGCGCCTCGATCATGCCGATGAAGACTCTGCTGCTCAAACAGAAGACGTCGCTTCGCTCTGATCTGGCGAGCCTCCGCCGTTCATGGCACGACGGGCTTTTGACGTTTGACCACCCCCTCCCCTGCGGCGGCCAGGCAACCTATATCAATCCCAACCCAACCAGCAGTATTCACTGCCCGACCGGAGAGATGCATGAGCCAGGATCCCTATGAGCTTCTGGGCGTGAAGCGGGATGCCACGCAGAAGGATATTCAGAGCGCGTTCCGCAAGCTCGCCAAGAAGCTTCACCCCGATCTCAACCCCGGCGACAAACACGCCGAAGAAAGGTTCAAGGAAATTTCGACCGCCTACGAGATTTTGAGTGATGAGGAAAAGCGCGGCCGCTTCGACCGCGGCGAGATCGATATGTCGGGCGCCGAGCGGGCCCAGCGCAACTATTATCGCGATTATGCCTCGGCAAGCGGTCCCAACGATCCCTATCACAACAGCGCCGGGTTCGCCGATTTCGGCGACGCCGATGATATCTTTGCGAGCTTCTTTTCGCGCCGGACCGGCGGTGGCCGAGCGCGCAGCCATGGCCAGGACCGGCGTTTCTCCATGGAGGTCGATTTCCTCGAGGCAGTCAACGGCGCCAAAACAGAGGTCAAGTTTCCCAATGGCCCCGCGCTCGAGGTGCAGATCCCGCCGGGAACCCGCGACGGCCAGACCTTGCGGCTGCGCGGCAAGGGTGAGCCGGGCATCGGGGGCGGACCGGCGGGCGATGCGCTGATCGAAATCCGGGTGCGGCCGCATCGCTTCTTCACGCGTGACGGCGACGACATCCGCCTGGAGCTGCCGATTTCGCTCAGCGAAGCGGTGCTCGGAGGCAAGATTCGCGCACCGACGCCGTCCGGACCTGTCAGTCTCACGCTGCCGCCGCATTCCAACACCGGCAAGGTTCTGCGCCTCAAGGGCAAGGGCGTTCCGAAACGCGGCGGCGGGCACGGTGACGTCTACGTCTCGCTGAAGATCGTATTGCCCGATCGCCCCGACGACCGGCTGACGTCCCTGGTGCAGGAATGGGCGGCCGCACATCCATACGATCCGAGGAAGAACATGGAGGCCTGATCATGGATGATCTCGAATTCCGTCTTTGCTTGAAAATCGATGTCGTCCAGCTCGATTTCTGGGTCGAACAGGGCTGGCTGATCCCGGAGACGTCGAGTGGACAGCGACGGTTTCGCGACGCCGACGTCGCCCGCGCGAGGCTCATCCTGGACCTGATGGGGAATATGGGCGTCAACGAAGCCGGCGTTGATATCGTCATGGAGCTGGTGGACGAGCTGCACGGGCTGCGGGAAACGATGGCCATGCTGATGTCAGCTATCAATAGCCAGCAGCGGGATGTTCAGCGCCGACTGTTCGCGAGTCTGGAAGATCTCGACCGGTCTTAACATGACCATGCCTATGTCGTGAACCAATAGCGGACGATGTGGAAGAACAGCGGCGCTGAGAAGGTGATGGAATCCATGCGGTCGAGCACGCCGCCATGGCCCTCGATAACATAGCCCCAGTCCTTGGCGTTGAGGTCGCGTTTGATCGCCGAGAGCACGAAGCCGCCGAAGAAGCCCGCGACGACGAGGACCGTGCTCACGGCCGCCGCCTGCAGAGGCGAGAACGGCGTCAGGCGATAGAGCAGCGTTCCCAGAAGGATCGCCGATGCGCCGCCGCCGAAGAGACCTTCCAGCGTCTTCGACGGGCTGATGTTCGGCGAGAAGCGGTGCTTTCCCAGGAGCTTGCCCCAGACATACTGGAAAACGTCGCTGAGCTGCACCACGACGACGAGATAGACGAGAAGAAGCGCGGAGGGTGTGCCGGTCTGCAGCATAAGGAGCGCGGGGGCGTGGCTGATCGAATAGACCGTCAGCATCAAGCCCCATTGCACTCTGGCGCTGCGCGCCAGAAATTCGTTGACGTCCCCCGTCAGGGTGGCCACCGCCGGCAGGATCAGGAAGGCATAGACGGGGATGAAGATCGAAAAGAGCCCGTACCACGCCGTTCCGAGCAACACGTAGTGAAGCGGCAGGACCACGAAAAAGGACAGGAAGAGCGCCAGGTGATCGCCGCGACGCGACGGTGTCAGCGTCCAGAATTCGCGAAGCGCCATGAATGACAGGAATGCGAATAGAATGACCGTCGCCGTATCGCCGAGCAGGATCGCGCCGCCGAAGACCCCGACCATGATCCACCATGAGCGGATACGGGCATTGAGGTTGTGGACGGTGGCGACGGACCCGGGCTCGGTCGCGCGCCGTTGAAGAACGAAGCCGATGGCCGACGCGACGGCCAGCAGGCCGAGGATCGCGGCCAGCACGATGGAGAAATAGCTGGTCATGCGACGAGGCCTCCGTCGGCGAGCTCGATGACCGCGGCGCGGGCGCGGGCCAGGAACGCGCCCTTTTCCTCGCCCGCTTCGACGCGCAGCGGCTTGCCGAACCGCGCCGTGCAGGTTATCGGGACGATCAGCATGCTTCCCTTCGGCAGGATGCGCTGAAGGTTGTCGAGATGAATCGGCACGAGGTCGACATCGGGAAAACGGCAAGCAAGGCGATAGATGCCGCTGCGGAACGGAGCGATCTCGTCGCTGGAGGTTCTCGTTCCTTCGGGAAAGATCAGGACCGAGCGCCCCTCCTCCAGCAGGCGCTCGACCGGCGCCAGCGGATTACTGTCGGGCAGAGGCTTGCGGTCTATCAAGACAGCACGCAGGCCTTTTTCCGCGATGAAACGGAGAAAGGCGTTGGTTCCCCAATAATCGCGCGCCGCGACCGGATGGGTCAGCCGGCGCACTTGCCACGGCAGGGCGGCCATGACGGCGACGGTATCGACATGGCTGTTGTGATTGGCGAAATAAATGCGGCGGGTCGGATCGGGGGTGCAGCCCCGCCATTCGCTTCGGGCGCCGACCATGATACGGACGAACAGCACGAGAAGACGACGGATGAGCGCGATCATAGTCTCTCCAGTGAGCGGGCAAGTCTCGTCATGCGTGTAATGCAGGTGACGAATGCTGTTCGGCGTCACGCCGCTGCGCGCCAGCCATGCGCTCAAGCCGATCGCCCAAGACGACGACCGGCTCGCGATCGGTCGCCGCGAGGCGTCCTCTTCTTCACCCATTTTCATTTCCCCGACCCAATGCTCCAATGCATATCCTGCCAATCTCGTCGCGCCAATCCCTCGTTCCGTCAGACCAATCGCAGCGGCCATCAGCCTGATTTTTAAGCTGGTTCGATGCTTGACACCTTTTTGGGCGCTACTATGATTTTTAAACCAGATGGTAAAAAAGGGGAGCAATCAATGATCAAAGACATGCTGATTTCACGCTGGGTAGTGGTCGTGTCGGGCATTGCGCTTGGCGTCAGCGGCTCGTCCCGCTCGCAAGGGCGGCTGCGCCCCTGAAAGTTGCCGGCCTCCATGCGTCCTGGAACTCCTGTCTGCACAAAGCCCTCCAGGACACCGCCAAGGACGGCGTCATCGAATATGTCTTCTCCGAAGGCGTGCCTTATTCACGCTTCGGCTGCAAACCGTACTGGGCGGGCTCGTGCCTAATCGGCTCTTCCTGATGACGCCCTATATTCTTTGGCCCGCCGCGCCCGCGTTCCGCAGGCGCTGATGCAGCCCTATCGCCGTGGCGAGCGCTGAGACCGTCCACATCCAACGAGGCTCCGATGTTCGATCTGATCGTCAGAAACGCAAATCTCCCCGATGGCCACACCAGCATCGACATCGGCATCGGGGGTGGCAGGATCATCGCCGTCGAGCGCAATCTCCAGGCGCAGGCGGGCGAAGAAATCGATGCAACCGGCAGGCTGGTCAGCCCGCCTTTCGTCGATCCGCATTTTCATATGGACGCCACCCTGTCGCTCGGCCTGCCGCGCACGAACGTCTCCGGCACCCTGCTCGAAGGCATCGCGCTGTGGGGCGAACTGCGCCCGATCGTGACGAGGGAAGAGCTGGTGGACCGTGCGCTGCGCTATTGCGATCTGGCGGTGACGCAAGGCCTGCTCTTCATCCGCAGCCATGTCGATACCAGCGATCCCAGGCTGGTGACGGTCGAGGCGATGATCGAGGTCCGCGAAAGGGTGGCGCCCTATATCGATCTTCAACTGGTCGCCTTCCCGCAGGACGGTTATTACCGTTCCCCGGGCGCGATCGATGCGCTCAACCGGGCTCTCGACATGGGAGTCGACATCGTCGGCGGCATTCCGCACTTCGAACGGACGATGGGCGAAGGGACAGCCTCGGTCGAGGCGCTCTGCCGCATCGCCGCCGATCGCGGTCTGCCGATCGACATGCACTGCGACGAGACCGACGATCCGCTGTCGCGCCATATCGAAACGCTGGCAGCCGAAACCATCCGCTTCGGCCTGCAGGGACGTGTCGCAGGCTCGCATCTGACCTCGATGCATTCGATGGACAATTATTATATCTCGAAGCTCATTCCGCTAATGGCGGAAGCCGAGATCAACGTCATCCCCAATCCGCTGATCAACATCATGCTGCAGGGCCGGCACGATACCTATCCGAAACGCCGCGGCATGACCCGCGTGCGTGAGCTGATGGATGCCGGGCTCAACGTCTCCTTCGGGCACGATTGCGTCATGGACCCGTGGTATTCGATGGGATCCGGCGACATGCTGGAGGTTGGCCACATGGCGATCCATGTCGCGCAGATGGCCGGCATCGACGACAAGAAGAAAATCTTCGACGCATTGACCGTCAATTCGGCGAAGACGATGGGCCTTTCAGGTTACGGCCTGGAGAAGGGATGCAACGCCGACCTCGTCATCCTTCAGGCGAGAGATACGCTGGAAGCGCTGAGGCTGAAGCCGAACCGGCTGGCGGTGATCCGCCGCGGCAAGGTCGTCGCCCGCTCGGCGCCGCGCATCGGCGAGCTTTTCCTGGATGGGCGCCCGGCCCGGATCGACGGCGGCCTCGATTACTCATCACGCTATTGAGACGCGCCGAGGCCTGCGTACTATCCCGCCGCGCGGCGAGCTGTGATGATCCAGGCGCGGGAGTCGAAAAACACGCCCTCCGGCGTCATATGCGCCTCGAGCAAATCGCGCAGACGCTGCAGCGGTTTGCCGGGCGGTTCATCGGTATGTGCGAGTGCGTTCTTCAAAAGATAAAGACCGGCGAGCGCGTCAGACGCCGCATCGACGTCTGGTCCATAGAAGACCGGCTCTCGCACGTCGGCGAAGTCGATCGAATTAAAACCTGCGGCGCTCAAAAGGTCCTTCGCAATCGGAGGAGCGCCAAGCGAAAACGGATTGGGACCACCTGCCGAAACCGCAGTTCCCGGCGCCAGAGCTTGCCGGATCGCGCCAGACCACTCGTTACGCTCCCGGCTCTGCCACACCATCCACACAAGGCGCGCCCCCGGGCGCATCGCCCGACTGATATTGGCAAAGGCTGCGGCCGAATCGGCAAAAAACATTACGCCAAACCGGCTGATGCAGAGGTCGAAACTGGCAGCCGGAAAGGCGTGGAATTGCGCGTCTGCCTGCTCGAACACCACATTTCGCAAACCCTCCGCAGCGCTCCGTCGCCTTGCGACTTCCAGCATTTCTGCGGAAGTATCCACCCCGACCACTTCTCCTTGCAGTGCGGCGCGGGCGGCCTCGCGCGTCGTCTGCCCCGCGCCGCAGCCGATATCGAGCACTCGGTCAGCCACACCGACATCGGCAGCGTCCCGAAGGTGCCGATTATGCCGCGCCAATTCTGCGTCGTAAAAATCGGCACGATCCCACGCCATGACACTGACTCCGCTTCGCCCGGTGGCGTCCCTCATCGGTGAGAATGCCGGAGTCGCTTCCGGCATCCATGAGCGGTATCAGGCGATCTTCTGGCGAGCCGGCAGCTTCCAGCCGGGCCGGACGAAGTGGCAGGTATAGCCATTCGGGATGCGTTCCAGATAATCCTGGTGTTCGGGTTCGGCCTCCCAGAAATCGCTGGCCGGCACGACTTCGGTGACGACCTTGCCGGGCCACAGGCCGGATGCGTCGACATCGGCGATCGTATCCCTGGCGACGCGCTCCTGCTCCGGGCTGACGTAGAAGATCGCCGAGCGATAGCTCGTTCCGACGTCGTTGCCCTGGCGGTTGCGCGTGGTCGGATCGTGGATCTGGAAGAAGAATTCGAGGATTTCGCGGTAGCTGATCCGTGCGGGGTCGAAGATGATCTCGATCGCCTCGGCATGGGTCCCGTGGTTGCGGTAAGTGGCATTCGGCACATCGCCGCCGGTATAGCCGACGCGGGTCGAAATCACGCCCTTATAGCGGCGGATGAGGTCCTGCATGCCCCAGAAGCAGCCGCCGGCGAGCACTGCACGTTCTTCGGTCATTGGATGTCTCCTTGTTTTCCCGAGAGATAGTGTCTCCCACCGCCGATTTCCATACGGCGGAAATCAGCACAGCTGTGCAATTTCCCTTCGAACAGGGCCGCCCTGTCATGCCGATGTTACGCGCCGGCGCTAGCAAAGTCGTGGACAATCCTGCGGAGGCTGAGCCTCGACACTGATGGAGACGGGTTATGAACAGGCGTGAATTTCTGATCACATCGTCGGCCGCGGCCGGTCTTCTGGCTCTTCCGCGTTTCGCAGCGGCCGCGGCCGGCACGATCGACCTCTACAGCGGTTCGGATGCCAATATCGTCGACCTCTGGAACAACATCATCCGTCCGGCCTTCGAAAAGGCCCATCCCGGCGTCGTCCTGAAGGTGACGGATGCCGGCGACAATAACGGCCTGCGCGCCATCGCCGACCGTGCGCTTGCAGCGCTGAAGACGAAGACCGATCCGCAGGCGGACCTGTTCGAACAGTTCGATCCGCGTCTGCCGTCCGGCGGTATCGACGCCGGCCTTTGGGTCAAATTCTCAGCCGAGAACATCGAAGGCTACGGCCACCTCAACCCGCTCGCCCTCGACACTCCCTATTCCCTTCCCTATCGCGGCTCGCAGGTCCTACTCGCCTATGACACCACCAAGCTCGATCCGAAGAATGCGCCGAAGAGCTGGGAGCAGCTCACCACATGGATCAAGGCCAATCCGGGCCAGTTCATCTACAACCGTCCCGACAAGGGTGGTTCGGGCGGCAACTTCGTCCGCCGGGCCATCCATGAGGTCAACGGCCGCGATCCGAAGAAATTCAAGATCGACAATTTCACCGCCGATTTTGCCGGTGAGGCCCTGACGCCGGCCTGGAAGATCCTCAACGACCTCGCTCCCTCGCTCTACGACAAGGGCGCCTACACCGCCGGCAATACGCAGTCGATTCAACTGCTCGCCCAAGGCGTCGTCACCATGGTGCCGGTCTGGTCGGACCAGGTGCTGCAGGCGATCGCGCAGGGCGTGCTGCCGGATACGACCGGTCTCGTGCAGCTCGGCGATCTCGCTCTTTGCGGCGGCTTCTCCAGCATCACCGTGTTCTCGAACGGCGCCAACAAGGATGCGGCCCTGAAGCTTGCCGCCTTCATGCTCACCAAGAAAATGCAGGAATCGATAATCACTCAGATCGGCGGCTTCCCGGCCGTTTCCTGGGACCACATTTCCGATGATCTGCGCAAGAAATATGCCGACGTCATCCCCTCGACGATCCCGACCTTCCCAGGCGGCGATTGGGAAAAGGCGATCAATGACGGCTGGTATCGCAACGTCGCCCCCAACATCAGCCGCACCTGATGTTCGCCGATACTGCCCCGGCGGCTTGGCGTCGTCACAGGTCCATCAACAGGGGGAGCGCAATCGGGCTCCTCCTCGTCGCCCTGCCGGTGTTCCTGCTTGCATGGTTGATCATCTTTCCTATTCTTTCGGCGGTCGTCGGCACGATCTTCGTCCGAGGGCCTAACGGGGCGACGGGCTTTTCGTTCGCCTCCTACTTCTTCTTCTTCACCGATGGCTATAGCCTCGCCAATCTCGGGGTGACGCTCTGGACCACCGCCGTCTGCGGCGTCCTGCTTCTGGCGATCGGGCTTCCGATCGCACTTTACCTCCGCTTCTCGCAGGGACGCCTTGCGGCTTACGTGCAGGGCCTGGCGATCTTCCCGATGTTCGTGCCGTCGATCATCCTCGCCTATGCGCTGATCAGGACCATCGGGCCGAACGGCGCCGTCGACCTGCTGCTGAATTCCGTCGGCCTACCAAAACTGCGCACGCCCTATCTGACGCCATGGGGACCGGTCATCGGTCTGGTCTGGGACAATCTTCCGCTGACGGTGCTGATGCTGACGGCCGGGCTCTCCTCCATTTCGAACAGCGCCATCGAGGCTGCCCGCGATGTCGGCGCAAGGCCGCTGCGGGTCTTCATCTCGATCATCCTGCCGCGCATGGGCAATTCGTTGCTGGTGACCGCCTCCTTCGCCGTGCTCGGCATCTTCTCCGCCTTCACCCTTCCCTACGTGCTCGGCCCTGCATCGCCTGAAATGATGGGGCCGTTCATGCAGCGCACCTTCGCCGATATGAACGATCCGCTTGATGCCATGACCCAAGCCGTCATCACCTTCGGTTTTTGCCTGGTCTTCGGCATCTTTTATATCAGATCGATCGCGCGCAACCGCGAGGCACGGCCATGAGTGTCGGCAGAGCGGGCACCAGCCTTCGCGTCGACTGGATCGGCCTGCTCTTTGCCTGCCTGTTGACGCTGTTCATCGCACTGCCACTTCTCGTCGTGGGAACATGGGCCTTCACCGAGGTCTGGCGCTATCCCTCGGTGATCCCGCAACAATTCGGCCTGCGCTTTTGGGGCCAGACGCTGGCGCGTTCCGATGTCTGGGAGGCTCTCCTCCTCAGCATGCGGCTGACGACGACCGTCACCTTTCTGTCTGCCATCATCTGCCTTCCCGCAGCTTATGCCTTTGCACGCATGCGCTTTCCCGGCAGGAACATCCTGTTCCTCTCGTTCCTGGCGTCACATGCCTTTCCGAAATTCGGCCTGCTCGTCGCCATTGCCGGCATCTTCCTGCAGCTCGGCCTGATCAGCACCTTCTGGGGCGTCGTGCTGATCCAGCTGGTTGGCACGCTGATGTTGATGATTTGGATTCCGGTCGCGGCCTTTCAGAATGTCGACCGACGCATGGAAGAGGCGGCGCGCGATGCCGGTGCTGCGCCGCTGCGCGTCTTCTGGTCGATCACCCTGCCGCAGGCCGCGCCGACCATATCCGCCGCGCTGCTTCTGACCTTCGTCGGCACCTTTTACGAAACCGAAGGCGCCTGGCTGATCGGCGCGCCTGAAATCCGCACTATGCCGGTGTTGATGATCAGCTTCATCAACAATCAGATCGTCGTGCAATACGGCGCCGTGCTCTCCGTCATGCTGTGGGTGCCGTCCTTCATTGCGCTGATGTTTGCGCGCCGCGTCGTCGGCACCGGTGCCTTCGCGAGAGGTTTTGGCGCGTGAGGCGTGGCGCATCTGCTTAAGGAAAGGCTTGAGAATGGCACATCTGGCAATCGAGAGTGTTTCGAAGCTGTTCGGAACCACCTTTGCCGTGCGTGACTTTTCGCTCGAAGTGGGCGACGGCGAGCTCGTCTGCCTGCTCGGCCCGTCCGGTTCCGGCAAATCGACTCTGTTGCGGATGATCGGCGGCTTCGAGCGACCGAGCGGCGGAACGATCCGCATCGATGCCAAGGATGTGACGAACTTGCCGCCGGAACGGCGTCCGACCGGCATGGTGTTCCAGAGTCATGCGCTCTGGACGCATATGGATGTCTTCAACAATATCGCCTTCGGCCTGAAGCTGCGCCGCCTGCCGAAAGCGGAAATCCGCGAGCGGGTCGAAAACGCTTTGGCGCTGGTCGGGCTTGCCGATTATGGACGGCGGACGACGACGCAGCTATCGGGCGGACAGCAGCAGCGCGTCGCGCTCGCCCGTTCGCTGGTGCTCGAACCGAAGATCCTGTTGCTCGACGAGCCCTTTGCCAGCCTCGACCAACACCTGCGCGAAAGATTGCGGGAAGAAGTACGCGATATTCAGCAGCGCCTCGGCATCACAACGCTCTTCGTCACTCACGGCCAGGACGAGGCCTTGGCGCTTGCCGATCGCATCGTCGTCATGCGTGACGGACGAACCGAACAGATCGCGCCGCCGAGCACCATCTATCGGCAGCCGCAGACAGCCTTCGTCGCCGGCTTCATCGGCTCGATGAATTTCGTCGAGAGCCGCATCAGAAACGGCGTCTGCGAGCATCCGCTCTTCCCGCTTGCCGTTCCCATCGAAGACGGGCCGGTGACGCTTGCCAGCCGCCCGGAAGCACTGGCGATCCATCCCTCCGATCGGACGAATGCGGCGACTGTCCACCGCGCCGTCGACTTCGGCACCCACAAAATGGTCGATGTCGATCTTGCCGACGGCACCCGTCTGAAGGCGATGGTGGCGCCGGACGATCGGATCCAGGCTGGAATGAAGGTCGAGCCCAGCTTCGCGAGCTTTTTCGCCTTCCGCGACAACGCCCTCGTGCATCAGTCGATGCCGTCTAAGAGCGATGCGGAGGCCGATCGACTGCTGTCGGTCTGACGCCGTCACACTTGATCTGAGAAGCCTTCCTTGAGCCAGGGATGCAGCGCCTTGCTGGCCGCGAGGATATCGCCGCGCCCGTCGACTTCAGCGCCGGAAAAACGCGTGACGATGCCGCCGGCCTCTTCGACCATCAGCGCCGAAGCGCCGAAATCATGGATCGACAGCCCGTCCTCGAAGAAGCCGTCCAGCCGGCCGCAGGCGACATAGGCGATCGACAGCGCCGCCGAGCCCATGCGGCGCACGCCCGCCGTATTGGCCATCAGGCGTTTGATGGCATCGAAATAGGTCTCTTCCGCAACCGCCTTCACTTGGCCTGGAATGGGCAGACCGGCACCGATCAGCACGTTTTCGATGTCGGCGACAGCGGCGCAGCGGATGCGCTCGCCGTTGAGATAAGCGCCACCGCCGATCTCGGCGCTGAAGAGCTCGTCCTGCATGGCGTCATAGACGACGCCGGCCGCCTGCCTGCCGCCTTCGGCGATCGAGATCGTCATGCCGAAATGCGGGAGGCCCCAGGCGTAATTGGTCGTGCCGTCGATCGGGTCGATGTAGATGATTGGTGTCTCCGGCCCGGCAGTGCGGTTGCCGACAGCCTCCTCGCCCTGGATGGCATAATCGGGAAAGGCCTTCGTCAGCTCCTCCACGATGATGCGCTCGACGGCGACGTCGATCTCCGTCTGGTAGTCACGTGGCGCCTTGGCAATCATTTCCCCAGATGTCCGCCGCCGCAGGGAAGCCCGGGCCGTCTCGCCCGCCTTCAGCACCGTTTCGGCAAGAATGACCAGGCGGGGCGACGCGTTCGGGGAAAGACGCGCTGATATCGGAGAGGTTGCCATGAGGAAAATCCCGATGCTGCAGATATCAACGAAGTGAATCGTGCGGAGCCATTCCCTTCGCAGAGACCGATGATGATTTTATGAAGCTGCCCGCGCCTGACGCGGCTTATAACAGGCGCTCGGTCGATGCGTCAAAGAGATGGACCTGGGCCGGGTCGACCGAAAGTCCGATCATCTCTCCTGGTCTGACCTTGTCGCGCCGCGTTTCGACGATCGTCAGTTCCGGCTGCGTTGCCGCGACGATGAAGGTCGAGGAGCCCGTCGATTCGACGAAGGCGATCGGCACGTCGAAGCTGCCCTGCCCGGGCGCGACGACCTCGACATGCTCCGGCCGGATGCCGGCGACGATTTGGCGCCCCGGTTCGACGGCGCGTGCCAGCGCAAGCTTCTGCTTCACCGCGCCAAAATCCAGGATCAGGCTATTTCCGTCCTCCGCGGCGATGGCGGGAATGAAGTTCATTGCCGGTGAGCCGATGAAGCCGGCGACAAACCGGTTCGCCGGCCGGTCGTAGAGATCAAGCGGCGCGCCCTGCTGTTCGATGATGCCGTCGCGCATGACAACCACATGGTCGGCCATGGTCATCGCTTCGACCTGGTCATGCGTGACATAGACGAAGGTGGCGTTCAGCCGGTCATGCAGGGCGCGGATTTCCTTGCGCATCGAGACACGCAACGCGGCGTCAAGGTTGGAAAGCGGCTCGTCGAACAGGAAGGCCTGGGGGTTGCGGATAATGGCGCGGCCCATGGCGACTCGCTGCCGTTGGCCCCCGGAAAGCTGGCGCGGATAACGGTCGAGCAGGCGGGAAAGGCCGGTGATAACAGCGACTTCCTCGGCTTTCTTTTTTGCTTCGCCCTTGGGGACGCCGTGCATTTTCAGTGAATAGGTCAGGTTCTGTTCCACCGTCATATGTGGATAGAGGGCGTAACTCTGAAAAACCATGGCGATATCGCGTGCCCGCGGCGGCACGTCGTTCATCACTTCGCCGGCAATCTTCAGCGTGCCGCCGGTAATTTTTTCCAGCCCGGCAAGCGAACGGAGCAACGTGGACTTGCCGCATCCCGACGGACCGACCAGCGCCACGAACGTGCCCTTGGGAATTGAAAGGTTGACGTTCTTAAGCGCGTGAAAGGCGCCGTAGTGCTTCTCGACGCCCAAGAGCTCGATTTGGATGTCCTGGCTCATACTGAAAACCTTGCTGGTCCCCAACCGGGACCGATGGGATGGTCAAGGGTGAAAAACGTCGTCATTTGACTGCTCCAGCGGCAATGCCGCGCGTTAGCGTGCGCTGGAAGATCAAGAAGAAGATTACGGTCGGTATTATACCCAGGAAAGCCGCCGAGGCCTGCAGCACCGGGTCCGACATGTTCTGACCGCGGGTGAGGCCCATGGCGACCGAGACCGTCTGGTTGTTGTTGGACACCAGCATGACGAGCGGGATCAGGAATTCGTTCCAAGTCCAGATGAAAAAGAAGGTTCCCAGGACCATGAGCGTCGGCCTCAGCATCGGGACGACGACGAACCACAGCGTTTTCCAGTGGGTCGAGCCATCCATCTCCGCCGCTTCGAGGATTTCCTTGGGAAAGGTACTCAGCACGGTCGAGAGCAGGTAAGTCCCGAAAGCACTTTGCAGGACCGCGAAAATGATGATCACGGATAGCTGCGTATCGTAGAGGCCGCTCGCTTTCGCCATGTAGTAAAGCGGGTAAATGATGGACTCCTGCGGAACCATAATGCCGAGAAGAAAGACCACCAAAATCACGCGCGAACCCGGCACCTTGCCGACCCCAATCGCATAGGCGTTGAACAGGCTTATCAGTACCCCCAGCACCGACACAGCGAGACTGATCACCACGCTGTTGAGCAGCTTGCGGCTGAAATCGGACACCGTCCAGAATTTCTCGATCGCCGTGAGATCGATCGACCGAGGAATCGAAAGCGGTCCGCCGACTGCATATTCGGCACTCGCCTTGACGGCATTGAGCAGAGCAAGGAAAAAGGGAAAGAGCGTAAGGGCGAGGAGTAGAATAAGGATGGCCAGCACCACCCACCGCATGGAATCGCGTCGCGCGCGATCGGTTGCCGCCGTCGTCTTTGCCTTGGTCGTGCCATCGCTGAGAGCTGGGTAAGCCATGATCTACTCCTTCGACTCCTGCTGACTCTGAAAGCGTAGAAAAATCACAGCCAAAGCGATCGTCAGAGTCGTTTGAACGACCGCGATGGCTGCGGCATAGCCGACGCGTTGTGTTGTGAAGAAGTGGTAGTAAGTCAGATAGGATGGCACGAGGGTGGAATTATCGGGGCCGCCGGCGGTGATGACAAAGATTGGCGCAAAGACCTTAAGCGCTGCGATCAGCGTGGTCAGCACGACGACGAAAATCTCCGGCGCCAGAAGCGGAATGGTGATCGTCACCAGCCGACTCCACCAGTTTGCCCCATCGAGCTCGGCAGCCTCGTAGAGGGAAGGGTCGATGCGCGAAAGACCGGCCATGAAAACCACCAGACAATAGCCGACCTGTATCCAGACAATGACGAGCGAGACGGCAGCAAGCGCGTATGTCGCATCGCCGATCCAGTTCTGGGCGAGATTATCAAGGCCGATGGACTTTAGCGTGATGTTGATGACGCCGACGGGATTGAGAATCCAACCCCAGAGCACGCCCGCGACCGTTACGGGCAGAATCTGCGGTAAGTAAAAACCGGCCCTGAAGAAGCTCGAGACCCATTCCCCGAATTGGTCCCTGACGTAGTCGAACAGCAGAGCGGCCAGCACCAGGCCGATGCACACCGGTATCACGGTCATCGAGACGATGAACAGCAGCGTGTGATACATCGATCCCCAGAATTGATCGTCCGTAAGCAGGCGATGATAGTTCTGCAGGCCCACCGGTCGCGGCGTGCCAACGCCTTTCCATGCCGTGAAGCTCAGCCCGAGATTAGCAAGCTGCGGTATGAGTACGATGAGAATGAAGCCGATCGTTCCCGGGATGAGGTAGAGGCTATAGCTTCGTGAACCGTCGCTCGATCGCTGGCTGGATATGGCCATATCATTCTTCCTTCCGGCTCCCAAAATGGGCTGCGCCAGAGGCGCAACCCAGCGTTCAAAGTCGCGCTACTGATTTTCCTGCGCGTCGTCGTAAACCTGCTTGATCTGTTCGACGAACTGTTCAGCAGTCAGACTGCCCTGGAAGAGACCGGTGTCTTTCTGATTAAGCACGTCGTAGTAGCCGGGGACCGGCCAGTCAGGGTAGAAACCGAGACCGCTTTTGTCCGAGATCTGCTGGAAAACTGCTGCGGCGTTCTTGCCGATGGGGTTGGTGATGGCGGAAAGGTCAGCGGCGATCGGCACGCCGCCCGCATTGCCGAGTTCGGCTTGGTACTTCGGCGACAAGGTCAAGCTGATCCACTCGGCGGCGAGATCGGGATTCTTGCTACCCTTGGGAACCACCCAGAGATTGCCTGTCGAGCCGACCGAATATTTCGGGGTCGGAATTACGAACTGACCCCACTTGAAGTCCTTGATGGTCGAGGCAAAGGTGCCGAGATTCCACGTGCCCGAGACGTACATCGGTGCCTTGCCGGAGGTAAAGAGCAGAGCTGCATCCGGGTCCTTCATGCCCGTGGAGTCCTTGCTGATGTAGCCCTTGCTGACCCAGTCGACCAAGGTCTGCGCCGCATAAAGGTAGGGCGCTCCGTCGAGAGGCGCCTTCAAACCTTGATAATTCTGGATCCAGGCGTCATCGGCCTTGGTGTAGGCGAGAGAGGCAAGCAAGTGCTGGCCACTGGTGTCGATGGCGCCGAGCGCGAGAGGTGTGAGACCCTTCTGCTTGAAAGCTTCCATGTCAGACACCCACTCTTCGAGCGTCGTCGGCGGCTTGAGGCCTGCCTTTTCGAACATGTCGATATTGTAGAAGCACGAAACATATTCACCGAAGACCGAGACGCCCCAAACAGGGCCGGAGCCATAGATGCCCTTTTCGTCATAACGGCTTAGGACAAAATCGCCTTCGTTAAGGATCTTGTCCCAGCCTTCCTTCTTCACATAGGCATCCAGATTGGTCAGCAATCCCTGGCTTGCAACCAAGCCAGCGGTCGCATTGCCCTTATTGTACTCGAGCACGTCGGGGGCCTGATCGGAATTGAGGATCATGCCGCCTGAGGCCTGCAACTGCTGAAAGGTCTTCTGCTCAAAGCTGACGTCGATGTCCGGATGTTTCGCCTTGAACTCCTCGAGCGCCTTCTTCCAGACAATGCCCTGAGCCGTGGTCGGCTCCTCGAACCACCATATCTTGAAGGTCTTCTGCTCGGCATGGCCGATCGATGTCATCAGCATCGCCGTGCCGAGTGCTAGCGCAAATGTTGCAATCCTTTTCATGCTTTCCTCCCAAAAAAGCGGCTGCGCCGCGAAAAGACCAGTTAGTCAGTCATGGCGCCCCGCCCCGGCCTCCCAGCCCAACGGCGCGCCACTTAGGCGGTTGATCAGGGATCAACAATGAAATCTCCGCCCCGGCATTTCTTTAGATAGTTGAGCCCGTGAACCTGGCCAGTCATCTCAAGTTCGTCGCGATAGACCGGGTCGTGCCAGCCTTCGATGTCGATCGAGCCCGACCAGCCGGCAAGGCGCAGCTCGGAAATGATGTCGGTCCAGTTGCTGTCGCCGAAACCCGGCGTGCGCATGAAGACGAACTTCTCCTTGCCGAAGATGCCGTGTTCCTTGATGACCTCCCAGCGGATGGTCGCGTCCTTGCCGTGGACGTGGAAGAACTTATGTGCCCATTTGCGGATCTGCGGCATGGGATCGATCAGATAGACCATCTGATGGCAGGGTTCCCATTCGAGCCCGATATGATCGTCTGGCGTCTCGTTGAAGATCAGTTCCCAGGCGTCGGGATTGTGAGCGATGTTCCAGTCGCCGCTCGCCCAGTTGCCATCCATGGCGCAATTCTCGAAGGCAATCTTGATGCCCTTGTCGGCAGCGCGCCTGGCCAGCTCGCTCCAGATCTGCTTATAGCGCGGCAGGCTGTCGGTCAGCGGCTTGCCGCGGACGCGGCCGGTGAAGCCGGCAACGCAGGTGGCGCCGAAATGATGCGCATTGTCGATGCAATCCTTCCAGCCCTGCAACGTTTCGAGATCGATGTCAGTCTCTTCGAGCGGGTTGCCGAACATGCCGAGCGTCGAAATGGTGATATCGCGGTCGCCGATCGCGTCGAGGCAGCGCTTGCCGAGCTCGGCGAGGTTCTGCCCCTTGGTCGTTTGCCAGAAGAAAGGTTCGAAGCTTTCGAAGCCGAGGTCGGCGATCTGACCGATACGCGCGGCGGCATCGCCCTTGTTGCCGCTGACCATGGTGCCGATGCGAATGGATTTTGCAGGGTTGCTCACGTCACTTCATCCTATGCTGAAATTTCGATGCGACGGCCGGTCTTGGCGCTTTCGATCGCGCCGAAGACCATGGCGAGGCTTCTGATATTATCCGAATTGACAGTTTCGGGCTGTTTGCCGGTGCGGATCGCCGCGATGAAATCGGCGATGACGCTGGCATGGCCGTGGGTTTCCGCGTCATGCTCTGGACCGAGAACGTTTACGGAAGCAAAGCCGCGCAGAAGGCCTGGCTCTTGTCCGGCGACGGCGGCCTTGAAGGTCTCCTCACCATCCCAGGTCAGCATTCCCTTCGAGCCGACGAGACGCCACTGGCTTTCCCAGCTGGTGCGCTCGCCTTCGGCGCACCAGGAGCCGCGATAGGTGAAGACGATATCGTCGGAAAATTCGAAAATGGCATTGGCCGAGGCGCCGTGCCGGTACCAGGAACCCTTCGGGTTGCGCTCGACGCAATAGACGGCGACCGGCTTTTTATCCGCAACGTAGCGGGCGGCATCGAAGGTGTGGATCGCCATGTCGAGCAGCAGGACATTGTCCATCTCTTCGCGGAAGCCGCCGAAATGCGGGGCGAGGAAGAAGTCGCAATGAATGCCGGTGAGCTCGCCGATCGCACCGCTGTCGACGAAACGGCGCAGGCGCCTGACCCCCGATATGAAGCGACGGTTCTGGATGACGGCATGGATGCGGCCGGTCTCTGCGGCAAGGTCGATCAGCGCAGCGCCTTCGGCCAGCGAGGCCGCCATCGGCTTTTCGCTGAGCACGTGGCATCCGGCCTTGAGCGCGGTCGAAACGACATCGTATCGGGCAGCTGGAATGACGATGTCGAAAACGAGATCGGCCTTCGTGGCATCGATGACTTCGGACAGGGCAGAGCCGATGACGGCGCCTTTCAGACCGAACTCGGCGGCGAGCTTTTCCGCCGTCTCCCGGTTCAGGTCGACGAGGCCGACGATGGCGATAGACTCGGCGAGTTGAGGGTTGGACGCGATGGCGCGCAACCAACCTTTGGACATAGCTCCGCACCCGCACAGAATGGCACTGAATTTCACGATTTCCTCCGGGGAATGGCGCCAACTCTCCTCGTGACACGCATCCCGTAAACGTTTACGAATGTAGGCGGAAACGTTTTGGGATGTCAATAGAGGCGAAATACGAAAGTGCGAACCGAAGGAAAATCGCCAGCCATGAAAGGGATTCGCCAGCTTGCCGAGCATCTGGATATCTCGATCGGCACGGTCTCCCGTGCGCTGAACGGCAAGCCCGATGTGAACGAGGAAACCCGCCGACGCGTGCTGGCGGCGGCCGAGGAGTTCGGTTATGTCGCCAATCAATCGGGTCGAAGTCTTCGGCAAGGTGAGACGAAGGTCATCGGCCTGATGATCGAATCGAGCCAGGAAGCGGTCGAAAATGCCGACAACTTCTTCCTCGGCGTCACCAGCGGCCTGCAGCATGTCTTTGCCCGCCACAAGCTCGACCTCTTGATGCTTCCCTGCCCGGCCGACGAAGACCCGTGCGAATATCTGAAGCGCATGGTGGCGCGGCGTGTCGTCGATGCGATGATCATCTCCAATACGCAGCGCGTGGACCGGCGCGTCGATCTTCTCTCGCGCGCAAAGATCCCCTTCGCCGCCGTGGGCCGCAGCCTTTCGGCAGGCAATTTCCCCTGGGTCGATCTCGATTTCGAAGGCGTCGCCGAACGCGCTGTCGAACGGCTGGTCGCGCGCGGCCATCGCCGGATCGCGATCACCGCGCCTTCGAGCGAAGTCAACCTCGGCTACGTCTTTGTCGAGAGCTATCGCCGCACGCTCGAACGGCACGGCATTCCCTTCGACCCGTCGCTCGTCATCCGTGTCAAGTCGAGCGAACAGGGCGGCTATCAGGCAGCAGATGAATTGCTGCAGCTTGGACACCGGCCGACCGCGGTCATCCTGATCTACGAGCTGATGGCGATCGGCCTTTACCGCCGGCTGATGGAAGCGGGCATCCGGATTGGCCGCGACCTTGCAGTCATCGGCTTCCGCGATGCCCCGCGCGCACGCTTTCTGCAGCCCTCGCTCAGCTGCTTCCGCATGTCGCTCTACGATCTCGGCATTGCCCTCGGTCAGACGCTTCTCGCCAACATGCCGGCCTATCGCGCATTCTATCCGGACGGCGGCCGCAACATCGTCTGGCCGCTGGAACTGGCACCGGGGCAAAGCGATGCCTTTGAGGTCGAGGCCCAGGCCTGAGCGCTGCGGCGGAGACGGTCGCCGTGCGCCGCGATCGGCCGCCGCCGCGCTCGGCCGCCGCCGCGCTCGCGGCAGCCGTTCCCCTCTCGTGATCGAACGGTAGTGAAGGGGGAGGCCGGCATCTCGTCGTAAGGTCATATTCGGCCCTTGATAATCGCTGCCTGACAAGGCAGGAGAGTGACATCGCGGAGGTAGATGCAGATGACGAGATTGGCGGATTCGCAGGGCCTGGAGATTTCGCATGAGGGGCATCGCACCCGCCTGAAATGGCACCGGCTGCGCAAGCGGTTCGCCGATCCCCTGTTTTCCGCCGAGGTGATGGCGGAGGGTTTTGCAGCAGGCGCCTCGATGGAACTCGATCTGCGCGTGCGCGCCGACGGCGGCTTCGTCGTGCTGCACGACAGGGAGCTCGAAGGTGAAACGACGGGCCGTGGACCAATCGCTGCGAAGAACGTTGCCGACCTCCGCGATGTCAGGATGAAGGACGGCGCCCGGCCGCTGATCCTCAGCGAGGATCTCGCCGATATGATGCAGGCAACGCATCCGGCCGCATTGCTGCAATTCGACATGAAGGACGATTACGACGCTGTCGGCACCCGCGGCATCGAGCATCTTGCCAGGCATTTCCGCGATATCGCCGCCTCGGTGATCGTCAGCGGCGGCAGTCTCGACCTCATCGTGGCAGTCAAGGAAAAGCTTCCGCATCTGCTGCGCGGCATCGATCCGACCGAGAAACTTTACGATATCCGGGAGGCCAGCGGCTGGAGCGCGGCGGAAATGGAACTGCGCGCCGACCTGCGCGGTCCGACCGAACCAGACACGATCTATCTCCACTGGCAGCTGATCCTTGATGCCGCCAAGGATGGCCTCGACCTCATCGGGCTTTGCCGGGACGAAGGCAAACGCGTCGACGCGTGGACCTTCACGCTGAAGGACCCGGTGGCCGGTTTCAGCGATGCGGAATGGCGGAGCTTCTCGACATTGATGGCGCTGAAACCGGATCAGATCACCACAGACGAGGCACCGGCGACCGAACGCGCCTGGGCGCGCCGCATAGCGGCTTGATCGGCGAAAGAACGCACGGCGCTCTAAAGTCCCTCGATATCGAGGATGAAGGCAAATTCGCCGGCAAGCCCCGACGCGTAGGCGATGACGGGCCCGCCTTGCGCAAGCAGCCTGCCGACCGGCGGCATCGCGACCATCGCGCCGGCCTCTTCGGCGATCAGCGCACCGGCGAGCATATCCCAGGCATTGAGGTGGCGTTCGTAACAGAGATCAGCAGCACCCTCGGCAACGCGGACAAGGTCGATGGCGGCTGCGCCCAAGCGCCGGTAATCCATGCCGCGCTCATGAAGTCGCTTGGACAGCGCGAGATACTCATCGAAGCTCGTTTTGCGCGAATGGCCGAGAATGATGAGCGCATTGGCCGGATCGACAGTCGTTGCCGCATGGATCGGCAGTCCATCCTTGAAGGCGCCGCCGCCGCGCACCGCGTGAAAGACTTTGTCCTCGGCAGCGTCGTAGACGACGCCGATCTCGACCTTGTCGCCGACGACAAAGGCGATCGAAACGCCCCAGTGGCGGAAGCCCCTGATGTAGTTGGTCGTGCCGTCGATCGGATCGACGACCCAGGTGCCGGCCCCTTCCGATTGCCCGCCGCTCTCCTCTCCCATGAAGGTATCGTCCGGAAAGCGCGAGATGAGCCCGTGGCGGATTGCCTGCTCGGCCCTCCTGTCGGCGATGGTGACGAAGTCCTGCAATCCTTTGTTTTGAACGGCAAGAGTGCCGGGATCCGACTCGCGCCGAAACCTGGCCGTCTCCCGTCCGACCTCGAGCGCAACGGTAATCGCGGCCTCCGCCCGTGCGCGGACGGCAGCGGCGTCGAATGCGGCATTCATCAGGCAGTCCTTCTTTTTATCAATGTCACCGGTGTGAACTCGACACGCGCCGTCAGCTCCGGTTCGGCCATCCGGCTGATCAACAGGTCGACGGTCTGTTCTGCCTGGAGGTCGCAGGGTTGGCGGATGGTCGTCAGGTCGTAGGCGGTCCAAGCGGCCTGGGGAATGTCGTCATGGCCGATAATAGGGAGCGGCGGCGCCTCATCGCGGCCCCTGCCCTGCATGATGCGGTCGATGACGCCGCAGGCCATGTAGTCATTAGCGCAGAACAGCCCGTCGATGCCGGATGCGGCCAGGTCGGTCGCTGCGTCATAGCCGCTCCGGTAGTCGTTGATTCTGACCTGCAGGAACTGCGCCTCGATGCCAAGCTGCTTGCAGTGGGCGATGAAGGCCTCGCTGCGACGGCGCGCGGTATAAGATCTGGCCGGGGCAGCCATCACGGCGGGCTTTCGCACGCCGCTGTCGATCAGGCGGCTGGCTGCCAGATGCCCGGCCATGCGGTCGTCGGAGATGATACGGTCGACCAAGGGAATGTCGTTGCCCTTGTTGATCAGTACGATCGGTACGCCTTCGGCTGCGCATTGTTCGCAGATTTCGGTCGGCGGCGCGTCCGATGTGACGATGACGCCGGACACGGCGTAATGTAGCAATTGGCCGATGACTGTCGAGGTATCCGCCTCCTGCGAGGTCGGCAACAGGATCGGGCGGAAGTTACGGGCGAGCAGCGCCCGAGAGAGATGCTCGATCTGCAGCGTGCGGAACGGGTTGTCGAAACCGGCGGCGACGAGACCGACGAGATCGGAGCGTTTGTTGGTGAGGCTTCGGGCAAGATAGTTCACCCGATAGCCGAGTTCCTTGGCCGCCTGATAGACCTTCTCGCGCGTTTTCGGTGAGACGCTGGCATCCGGGGTGAAGGCGCGCGACACAGCAGCGCGCGAGACGCCTGCCACCCGCGCCACGTCGAAGGAGGTTGCCTTGCGCGGCCCCTTGTCCTTGTCAGCCAAGTGCTTTCTCCTTGATCGGAGGCGGCCGCATCAGATCGGGCAAATCGGTGCAGATGCCGAGAACCGGGAGTGTCATCAGGTCATCGAGAATGGTCCGCCGCTCCTCGTGCCAGAGCACGATCTCGCGGCCGGCCTCGAAGGCGCGAGCCATCAGCGCCTTGGTCACCAGATCCTGCGGGCGCTCCCCTGCCCTCTCCCAGCAGAGATGGAGAATATCGGCGCCGGCCTCATCACCGAGCGCATGCGGATCGTCGCCGACGCGGATCAGCACCGAGAGCGGAAAATCGCAGGCCGCGTCCCTGAGTTCGCGCACCTGCGCGGTATCGAAGGAGCCAAGGCAGGCAAAGCGCTGGTTCATTTCGACAAGGTGCCGCCAGCAGCGGATGCCGGTTCCCGGCGCCTTGAGTTCGACATAGAGACCGGTTCCGGTCTCTCGGGCGAGAGCGGCGACCTGCGAAAAGCTCGGCACGTCGACGCCGTCAAGGTCGGCAAGCTCAGCCGCCGTCATTTCCGAGATGCGCCGGTCGATGCCGTAGACCCGCTCCAGGTGGTCGTCATGGGAGACGACCACCACGCCGTCACCGGTCAACTGCGTGTCGAGCTCCCACATCTCCGCGCCGAGTTCGGCCGCGCGGCGGAAAGCGGCGAGGGTGTTTTCGCGTTCGTGGCCGCTGGCGCCGCGATGGCCGATGCAGAAGGGAAGCCGGCCCTTGGCCGTCGGCCAGCCATAACGTTCGAAGAAGGCTGAAAAATCGCGGGTCATCAGAGCCTCGTTCCGTTCTCGTCGAAGACGAACACGCCGCGGCTGTCGATCCCCCAGGCGACATCGTCGCCGACGTGAATATCGTTGCGCGCCGGCTGGATCGAGCGCAGCAGCGGCCCGCCGGCAATCCGCACGTCGTAAAGGTTTTCTCGCCCCTGCGTTTCGGCGAAGGTGATCTTGCCGGAGACGGTGACGTCGCCCGCCGGGGTGAAATGCTCCGGCCGCACGCCGAGCATCAGCTTGGTGCCCTCGGCGGCGCCGATGGCGTTCGGCAACGGGACCCGGATCTCACTTTCCGGGATTGCGAAGGCGCCCTTGTTCATGACGCCGCGCAGGAAGGTGATCGGGGGATTGCCGAGGAAGCCGGCGACGAAAGCGGTCTTTGGATCGTTGTACATCTCGGCCGGCGTGGCGATCTGGACGATCTCGCCTTCCTTCATGATAGCGATGCGGTCGCACATGCTCATTGCCTCCACCTGGTCATGGGTAACAAGGATGGCGGTGATTCCGGTCTCGCGCTGCAGGCGGCGGATTTCCGAGCGCATTTCGAGGCGCAGCTTGGCGTCGAGATTGGCGAGCGGTTCGTCGAGCAGCAGCACGTCCGGCTTGCGGATCAGCGCGCGCGCCAACGCCACGCGCTGCTGCTGGCCGCCGGAAAGCTCGGCCGGCCGGCGGCCCATCAGATTGCCGATGTGGACCAGGCCTGCGATGCGATCGACCTCTTTGCGGATCTCGGCGGCAGGCGCGCGCTTGACCTTCAGAGGAAATCCAATGTTCTCGGCAACCGTCATGTGCGGGTAGAGCGCATAGGACTGGAAGACGACACCGACATTGCGGGCCTGGCTCGGGAGATCCGTGACGTCCCGATCGCCGAAGAGGATGCGCCCGCCGGTCGGCCTGTGAATGCCGCAGACTGAAAAAAGTGTCGTCGACTTGCCGCAGCCGGACGGGCCAAGGAGCGCCAGCATCTCGCCGCCGGCGACCTCGAGCCGCATGTTCTCGATGACCTTCGTGGAGCCGAAGCTCTTCGAGAAATTGTCGAGGAGGATGCGCATCAGCCTTTGCTCCCGCCGCCGTAGATGTTCATGAGGTATTTGTTGAAGAGCGCGTAAGCGATCAGCACCGGAATGAGGTAGAAGAGGCCGACCGCCTTGAACATGTTGAAATCGTAATTGTTGTCGTCGGCAAGGAAGCCGGCGAGATAGACCGACAGCACCTGCACCTGATTGCCCGGCGCCAGCACCTGCGGCAGGATGAACTCGCCCCAGCCGGACAGGAAGGAGAACAAGCCGAGGGCCATGATGCCGGGCTTGACCTGCGGCAGCACCAGGCTGCGCCAGACCCTGAAACGCGACGCGCCATCAACGACGCCGGCCATTTCGATTTCCCAGGGCACGGTATCGTAGAAGCCCTTCATCAGCCAGATGCCGAGCGGCAGGTCGATCGCCGCCTTCACCAGGATGACGCCGATCAGCGAGTTGTAGAGGCCGATCATCTGCAGCACGATGAAGATGGCGATGATCAGCGTTACCGACGGGAAGGCGTGCAGCACCATGACGCCGGCAAGGAAGAAGCCGCGTGCCGGCACGTTCAGCCGAGACAGCACATAACCGGCCATTGAGGAGACGATCAGCACCAGACTGGTGGTGCAGGCCGAAAACAGCAGCGTATTCAGGGTCACGTGCCAGATGTTCGCCTTGCCCGCCGTTGTCTGCCACAGGAAACGCCAATGGTGGAGCGTCAAGCCGGAGGGCAGCAAGGCGTCCGGCGGCTTCACCGTTACGGTGTCGAGGAAGAGATAGACATACATCAAGAGCAGCGGCAGGCTGACGATGGTCAGCGCCGTCAGGACAGGCCAGCTGCGATAATTTGCCGAGGGCTGCGTGCGTTCGACCATGGTCAATCCTCGATCAAGGGCTTGGCGACAAGCGTGCCATAGTTGAAGACGCGCAGATAAAGCAGCGACAGCACCACGCCGATGACGACGAGCACCAGCGCCATGGCGGCACCCAGCCCGTATTCGAGATTGCCGGCATAGTTTCTGAGCGCGGTGTGATAGGCGGAGAGCGCCCAGACCTCGGTCGCGTTGCCCGGCCCGCCATTGGTGGCGAGCAGGATTTCATTGAAGGAGGCGAGCAGCGACAGCGTCTGATAGCAGGTGACGAAGAGGATCGGCCAGCGCATCTGGGGCAGGATGATGTAGCGGATCTGCTGCCAGCGTGAGGCGCCGTCGACCTCGCTCGCATAGAACTGGCTCTTCGGGATGGCCTTCATCGCCGACGAGAACACCAGCATGCCCATGGAGGCGCCGATGAAGCCGTTGATCAGCACGACGAAGAACCAGGCATTATAGGCGGTATCGAGCAGGTAGTTCTTGGGGGGGTAGCCGAACTTGCCCATCAGGATCGAAATGAAGCCGCTGTCCCAGGCGAGCCACTTCCACAGCATGACGTAGATGACGACGGGCGTGATGCGCGGCAGGAGCCAGATGCCGCGAAAGATCGAGGCCCGCGTCGGAGGCATGTAATGCGTCCAGATGGCAAGCAGCAGCGCATAACCGACGTTGAAGAGCATCAATACCAGCGCGACATAGAGCACGGTATTGAAAAGCACACGCGCCATGTCGGGCGAGCTGGCCATGCGAGAGAAATTGTCGGTCGTCCAGGTCCAGCCGGTATAGGTGGTCTTGGCGACGGTTTCCTTTTGCTCCGGCGTCAGCTTGAAACCCAGACCGTCCAGCGACGAAAACAGCTGTTCCTTGCTGTCGAAGCGCGTGTTGAGGACGGAGCGGTTGAACTGTTCGGAGATCTGCTTGACCTCGCGCGTCGAAGGCCGTTCGGTAAGATCCTTGATCATGCGTTCGACGTCGCGCCGCGTCGCAAAGACCTCGCCGGCGTGTTTGGCGCGCAACTCCGCCGCGATCGCAGGCGCAAGGCCGAGGCCCTCCACCGCCTTGAGGCCGGCTTCGTCGATCGTGTAGCGCGGCTCGGCCATCTCGGCGGCGATCTCCGGCATCGCCGATTTCAGCGTGATCAGCGAATTGGGTGCGATCTGATAGACGCCCCCTGAAATGCCGGTCGCCGTGGTCATGTTGGTCATGGAGAAGACCGCTGTCAGAACGACCGGCATCAGGAAAAAGAGCACGATCATGACCGCCGCAGGCGCGATCATCACCAGTCCGAGCGTTCTGGACGATTTCATGGAAGCCTCCTCGAAGGGATCGATCGGGCGGCGGGATCCCCGCCGCCCGGAGGGATGCTTCGATCTTAGCGGATGACGATCTTGTCGCCGAGCGTGCTTTTCAGCTCGCTTTCGGCATCGCCGATGGCGGCGTCGACGGTCTTGGCGCCGGTCCAGGAAGCTTCGAGGTTCTTCCACATGATGTTCCAATAGGTGCCGAAATCGGAATTGTTCGGCATGGCATTGGCATGCGGCAGCAGGCGTTCGGTGGCTTCGCGGGTCCACCGGTCAGCCGAGTAAAAATCCACTTCCGACTCCGCCTCCGAGATGCCGAGATGGGCTGACTTGACCGCATGCAACGCGTTGATGCGCGGCTCCGAGGCGATCGTGATCAGCTTGGCGGCGATATCGGTGTCCTCCTTGTCGTGACCTGCGGTCAGGAGGTAGACGAGCGGATGCGTCAGCGTGTTGGCCTTGCCGCCTTCGCCGGCCGGGATCAGCGTGAAGATCACGTTGCCGAAGAAATCCTTGAGGCCTTCCTGGTTGACGAGGCGGGCATAGTGCCAGGTGCCGCCGTCCCAGATGCCGGCCTTGCCAGTGGCGACTTCCTTCCACCACTGGTCGCCCGGCATTCCGATGTGGTTCTTCTTGGTGACGCCTGATTTAACGGCATCGGCGAAGAACTGGTAAGTGCGGGCCATCGCCGCCTTGTCGAAGACAAGCTTGCCGCCTTCTTCCATCGTGCCGCCGAAGCTGGTGTAGAACTGCCAGTAATCCGGGCCGTTGCTGGTGCGCGGATAAAAGCCGTAGCCGGGCTGGACGAGGCCCTTGTCCTGCATCTTCTTGGCGTCTTCGAGCAGGTTCTTCATCGTATACTTGCCGTCCTGCACGTTCTGCGGCAGGGCGTCGAGATCGGCGTCGCTGTAGCCGATCGCCTTCATATACGGCTTCCAGAAGAACATCGGCCGGGATTCGGCATCCTGCGGGATGCCGTAGACGGTGCCGTTGTAGGAGGCGATCTTCAGAAGATTTTCATAGATGCCGTTGAGCGGCCAGGAATCGAGGTCGACATAATCTTCGATCGGAACGATCAGGCCGGATTGCGACCAGGGTGCGATGTCCTCGTGGCCGCTGACGACGATGTTCGGAGCGGTCTTGGCTTCTGCGGCAAGGGTCAGCGCCTGTTTGAAGTCTTCCCAAGCGCTATACGGCTTCTTTTCGACGGTGATTTTCAGATCTTCGCCCTTGAGCGCGGCTTCGCGCTGCAGCTGCTGGGCCGCGATCTCGATGGCATCGAGACGATAGACGTCGTTCGGGCCGGTGCCGCCGGCCCAGACGCTGATTGTAACGTCCTTGGCGAGTGCGAATACGGAGGTCGAGGCCAGGATGGCAGCCGCGATCGTAAGGGATTTCAATGTCGGCAAAATGGTCATCTTCTTCATCTCCCCAGAAGAGCAGTGTGAGGCCTCTTTGACGGGTCATCACTGGTGTTGACGACCGCTTCGAGAGCCCGCGAAAACGTGACAAGTCCCGCTCTATGGGCTGAACGTAACGGCCGAATGACAAAATTGAGCACGTGTGCAAAATTATTATGACGATGTCCACGGCACTTGCAAGCGGCGGTGTTCGGCGGGCATCTTTTATGCTTCAAATTGCGCGTTTCCTGGTCTAGCATCGCACCTATGAGCCTTGAATCCGTCCGCGCCTTCCTCGGCACCCACGCACCCGACATCGAAATCATCGAAACCGCCGAGAGCTCCTCGACGGTGGCGCTTGCCGCCGAAGCCCATGGCGTCGAGCCCGCTCAGATCGCCAAGACGATCTGCCTGCGCGTCGGCGATCAGATGATGCTGGTTGTTGCCGGCGGTACGGCGCGGCTCGACAATCGCAAATTCAAGGATACTTTCGGGGCTAAGGGGCGCATGCTCGATGCCGAAGAGGTCGTGGCGGTCACCAGCCATCCTGTCGGCGGTGTCTGCCCGTTCGGCCTGCCCTCGCCGCTGCCGATCTATTGCGATATTTCGCTGAAACGCTTCGACGAAGTGGTGCCGGCGGCCGGCTCGACCAATTCGGCCGTGCGCATCGCCACAGGACGGCTTGCCGAGCTGACCGGCGCCAGCTGGGTCGATGTTTGTCAGTAAAACGGTCGAAAAACTTCAAACAGAGGAAAGACGACCTATATTCTATCCCGACATGCCGTGATTGTGCATGACAGGAGACCAGAAATGCCGAGTGCCGTTTCGCGTTTTGCCAAGATGGCGGCCATTGCCGTACTGACGAGCGCTACCGTTTTTGCCACGATCAGCGATGCCGATGCGCGCCGCGCCGGCGGCTTCGGCGGGTTCGGAAGCCGTGGGACCCGTACTTTCAGCGCGCCTCCGATTACCCGCACGGCGCCTGCCCCGGCTGCCCCCATTGAACGCTCGATGACGCCGCGCCCGCAAACGACCGCACCTTATGGCACGCAGCAGCCCGGCTACGCCCAGCAGCGCCCGGGTTTCTTCAACGGCTTCGGCCGTTCGATGATCGGCGGTCTGATCGCCGGCGGTCTCCTCGGCATGCTGCTTGGCCACGGTTTCGGCGGCGGCTTCGGCTTCCTCGGCATGCTGCTGCAGATCGCTCTGATCGGCGGCACCATCATGCTCGCCATGCGTTATTTCGCCAACCGCCGCCAGCCTTCTTACGGCGTCGGCGGTCAGAACCGGTCTTACGGCCAGTCCTTCAACATGTCGCCCACCAACAATTCGTCGTTCCAGATCCCGGCGATCGGCTCGGGCGCCGGTTACGGCGAACCGTCGCGCGGCAATCGCCCGAGCGACGAGATCGGGCTGGCTCAGGCTGATCTCGACCAGTTCGAGGAGTTGCTGACGAGCGTGCAGACCGCTTACGGCGCCGAAGATTACGGCGCATTGCGCCGGCTGACGACGCCCGAGGCAATGTCCTACCTTGCCGAGGAACTGGGAGAAAACGCCACCAACGGCGTGCGCAACCGTGTCTCCGACGTCAAGCTGCTGCAGGGCGATATTGCCGAAGCCTGGCGCGAGAACGGCCAGGACTATGCGACGCTCGCCATGCGCTATTCCTCGATCGATGCGATGGTCGAACGCGATAGCGGTCGCGTCGTTTCCGGCGACGACCGCCGTCCAAGCGAAAGCACCGAGATCTGGACCTTCGTGCGCAAGTCCGGCGCGGACTGGAAGCTCGCTGCGATCCAGGGCGCCGGCCAGCGCGCCGCTTAAAACAACGCCTCTGTTTGTGCCCCCCAAGCTGCCGGTCAGCTTGGGCGGCATTTTAGTTGACCGCGACCGGTTTTGAACGCATGCGAGAGACCGTCTCGCGTTCGGCGCGTTTGCAGCGCATCGGCGGCAGGCCGCGATCCATCAGGTCCATGTCCTCGAGCACCATATCGCCCATCTTCTTGAAGGCGCTGTCGAGCGCACCGGCCCGGTGTGCCGAGCGGATGAAGCCTTTCAGGCTGCGTACCGGATGATCAAGCGGCAGCGGCTCCTCAGGGTAGACGTCGCTTGCCGCGACGATATGGCCTGACGAAACGGCCGCCATCAATGCGTCGAAATCGACGACGTCGGCGCGGCTGAGCAGGATGAAGGCCGCGCCCCTGCGCATGCTGGAAAAGGCCTCGGCGCCGAGAAATCCCCTGTTTTCACTGGTGACGGCTGCGACGACAAAGACGAAATCGCTCTTCGTCAGCACATCTTCCAGGCTCGCGGGCTCGACGCCGCTTTCTTCGAGGATCGAGTGCGGCAGCCAGGGATCGAAGACCCGGATGCGCGCCCTGAAACCGGAAAGCACGCGGCGCAGCGCCTTGCCGAGATCACCGAAGCCGACGATGCCGATCTCGGAGCCGGCGATCAGCCGCGCGCTCGCATTGCCCTCCCCGCCCCAGAGCTCGCTGCCTTCGCGGAAGGCAACATCCGCATCGACGATGCCGCGCGCCAGGGCCAGCGCAAAGCCGAGACCGATTTCGGCCACCGGCTCGGCGAAAACCTGGCCCGTCGTCACGACATGAATGCCGCGCTGGAAGAGCACGTCATAGGGCATGTTGTTGAGAAGGTTGCTCTCGACGTTGAGGATCGAGCGTAGAGCCGGCATTCTGGCGAGCGTTTCCGCAGAGAGCGGCGGCTGACCGATCACATAGCGCGCTCTGCCGAGGATCCCGTCGCCAAGCCCGGCGATGTTCTCCGGATCGGCTTCGACAACCTCGTATTTCGCATGCAGTTCGACGCGTGCCTTATCGCTGAAGAGCAGATCGAGCGTGCGCGGCTCGGGCGCGCTGATCGCCAGCGGCCGTTCGGTATTTGTCATCGGCATCTCCTCCGTCGCAGGCGGCTTGTGTTGCCTCGGCTGGAGAATTGATAACCTCCGGCCGCGGCCGTTTCCAGTTGGCGGAGGAGAAATTGGAGAGCAAACCTTTGATCGTCGCTGATCATGAGTGGCCGACGCAATTGAAAGCGGCATTTGCCTATCAGATAAGCAATTGAATTCTCACGCTATTCATGGTTTCTCTGTTGACGGTTCGAACTGCCTGAATTAGCTTGAGGCATCCAATTTGGGCGCCTCGCCGCGGCAGGAAGTCGAAGCAAAGGAAACGAACCATGAAGTCAATACTTAAAAGCGGCCTGCTTGCCTTGGCTGCCGCAGCGCTACCGGCTGTCGCTTCCGCCCATCCTGCCGTCGGTGACGCTGCCGGCTTCGGTCATGGCTTTGCTCATCCGATGTCCGGCCTCGATCATGTCCTTGCCATGGTGATGGTCGGTGTGGTTGCTTTCCAGCTCGGCGGCCGCGCCATCTGGCTCTTGCCGCTGACCTTCGTCTCGATGATGGCGTTTGGCGGTGCTCTCGGCGTTGCCGGCGTTGATCTTCCCTTCGTTGAGACAGGCATTGCGCTTTCCGTCGTCGTTCTGGGGGGCATGATTGCAATCAATGTCAGGGCGCCGCTCGCCGCGGCGTTCGGCATGGCAGGCCTCTTCGCCATTTTTCATGGCCATGCGCACGGCGCCGAAATGCCGGAGGATGCTGCCGGCGCCGCCTATGCCGCCGGCTTCATGATGGCAACCGGACTGCTGCATGGCGCCGGCCTCGCGCTTGGCTACGTGATCGGCCACGCCGGCGAGCGCCAAGGCGTTTTCGTCACGCGGGCGGCCGGCGGCCTTGCCGCTATCTCGGGACTGGGCATCCTGGCCGGTCTGATCTGATCTGTCCGCATCTCGGCAGGAAGCCGATACGCAGCTGACGCACCTCGCTCAGACAATTACGCTCGGCATGCGCGACGCAATGCCGAGCATAGTTTTGCATTATTGCGATGACGAACCGCAGGCTTGCGCCGCGTAATCCGCTACGGTCAATCCGACGCGTGAATTGACAATATCCAAATTGACGCAGGGCGCCTCTTGCTGATTGTCGCCGGGAGGTAAAACTCTGTATAGTGATTTCAGAAATTTCTGAAATCACAGACGCAACGGAAATTGTCATGAACCTTCCGCCTCTCGTTCAGTCCTTTGTGCTCCATTTCGGCGAAATGGGATCGCGCTGGGGGATCAATCGTACGGTGGGCCAGATCTATGCCCTGCTATTCGTCTCCCCCGCGCCGCTCTGCGCCGAGGAGATCGCCGATTCCCTCAGCATCTCGCGCTCCAATGTGTCGATGAGCCTGCGCGAGCTGCAGGCCTGGAACCTCGTCCTTCTCAAACACAAGCCGGACGATCGCCGCGATTTCTTCACCACACCCGATGATGTCTGGCAGATATTGAGGACGCTTGCCGAGGAGCGGAAGAAGCGGGAGGTCGACCCGACGCTGTCGGTTCTGCGAGAAATCCTGATGCAGCGCCCGGCAAGCGAAACCGAGCGCTATGCGCAGGAGCGCATGGGCGAGATGCATACGCTGATCGAACAGCTGACGCATTGGTATGAAGACGTAAAACAACTTGAAACAGAAAGGCTCGCAACGCTACTCTCGCTGGGCGCGAAAGTGACGAAGCTTCTGGAGGCCAAGGACCGGGTCATCTCGCTCGGGCGCAGCCGCCGGCCGAATCCTGCGAACAAGAGTTAGCGGCATGGGCACTGCTTTCTTCGACGCGACAAACGAAGCAGATGGACGGCCGAGGGCTGGAGAGGTCGCGCCGCCACACGCCGATGCGGGCAAAGGCCGGCTGCGCAATGCGGCGATGCTGCAGGCGCTGGCCGCCGCCATCTGGATCCCACAGGCTGCGCTGCTGGCCGTCTCCGTCGGCTGGATCGCCGATGACGGCGGGCTGCATGACGTTCTCTGGCCGGCCTTCGGCATCCTCGTTTTCGGATTGGTAAGAAGCGGTCTTGACGCGGCTGGCGGTCGCATGGCCTTTTGCGCCGCACGGAGCGACCTCAGCCGGAAGCGGCAGGCCGCAGCCGCTTCCCTCTCTCTGTCGTCGCCGGTCGACCGCCGCCGTCCGGCATCCGGCAAGGCCGCGAGCGTCATCGGCGAACAGGCCGAACTCATCGTGCCCTATCTCGCCCGCTTCCAGCCGGCGCGTGTGAAAGCGAGCCTTGTGCCGCTCGTCATTCTTGTCTTTATCCTCCCCGTCTCTTGGATCGCCGCGCTGGTCCTGCTGTTTGCGGCGCCGCTGATTCCGATCTTCATGGCGCTGATCGGTTGGCGTGCCCAGGCGGCCAGCGCAAAACAGCTCGTCGCGACCGGCGGTCTCAACGGCTTCCTGCTCGACCGCCTGCGCGGACTGACGACGATCCGTGCGCTGGACGCGGTCGATACAACGGCCCTGCGGCTGCGTCGCGAGGCGAAATCGCTGCGCGCGCGCACCATGTCCGTGCTGAAGATCGCCTTTCTGTCCTCCGCCGTGCTCGAGCTTTTCGCAGCGCTCGGCGTGGCTATGGTTGCCGTCTATGTCGGCTTCAGCCTGCTCGGCGAAATCCGTTTCGGCACTTGGACAGGACGGCTCGACCTGACAGAGGGACTGTTCGTGCTGCTGCTGGCGCCGGCCTTCTTCGAGCCGCTGCGCGAACTCTCGGCCGTCTGGCACGACCGGGCGGCCGGCGAAGCGGCGCTGAAAGCCCTGGACGCGCTTGCCGCCGAACGTCTGTCCATTCGGGGGTCGGCCGAACCGGCGGCTCTCGCCAGCACCGAGGCGCCCGCCATCCGACTTGAGAATCTCGCCTTTGGTTATGGCGCCGACGGGCCGCTTGTTCTCGACGGGTTCAATCTCGATATCGCCGCCGGCGAACATCTGGCGCTGCTTGGTGTCAGCGGCTCCGGCAAGTCAACGCTTCTTTCGCTGATATCGGGACTGGCGCCCTGCGTCGGCGGTCGCATCGTCATCGGCGGCGTCGAACTCGGAGATGACACCGCCGCCACGCTGCGGGGCGCGATGGCTTGGATCGGCCAAAAGCCGCATATCTTTGCCGGTACCATCGCAGGCAATATCGCACTCGGCAGGCCCGGTATCTCACCTGGTGACGTGGCGGACGCGCTTGCCGCCGCCAAGCTCGGAAAGGTTGCGGACGCCTATGGCAGCCGGCCGCTCGGCGAAGGCGGGATCGGGCTTTCCGGCGGCGAGGCGCTGCGGCTTGCGATCGCGCGTGCTGCCTGCAATCCGGATCTGAAGATCATCCTGGCCGACGAGCCGACCGCCCATCTCGACGCCGACACGGCGGCTGATGTGACCGAGAGCCTGCTTGCGCTTGGGCGGGGTCGTACCCTTATCGTCGCGACACATGATCCGCTGCTCGCCGCCCGCATGCATCGCGCCATCCGCATCGCTGCCGATTTCGCCATGAGGGAGGCGGCCGAATGAGCTTCTTTGTTGCAGACATCAAGCCGATCCTTCGTCTGTTTTTCGCCGAACGCCGGAGCACGCTGTTCGTCGGCGCCGTGCTTTCGGCGGCAACTGTGACGGCAGGGATCGCGTTGCTCGGACTCTCCGGCTGGTTCATCACCGCCACCGCCCTTACCGGGCTATCGGCCGCGGCCGCCGTGACCTTCGACGTTTTTGCGCCGGCCGCCGGCATCCGCCTGCTCGCCATCGTCAGGACCGCGGCACGCTATGGCGAGAGGCTTACGACCCATGATGCAACACTCGGCGTGCTTGCCGCGCTGCGCGAGAGGCTGTTTCGCGGCTTTGCCGAACCGGGTGCTGCCCGCGCTCTCTTGCACCGCCCCGCGCGGTTGCTGTTCCGGCTGACGGCCGATATCGATGCGCTCGATTCCCTCTATCTGCGCATTCTAGTGCCGGCTGCTGTCGCGATCGGCGCAACACTGGCTGCGAGCGTGGTGCTGGGCCTGATGCATGCCCTGTTCGGCCTGTGTTTCGGCCTCTTTCTCGCCGCCGCCGGCCTTGGCCTGCCATTGATCGCGGGCCGTGTTGCGCGCAAACCCGCCCGCAGGCGCGCCCATGGCATCGAGGCGCTGCGGTCGCGGACGATCGATCTCGTCGCCGGCCAGACCGACCTGCTGATGGCCGGTCGGCTTGAGGCACAGACGAGCGCGATCGCTGCCGCCGACAGCTATGCCGCTCGTGCCGATGATCGGCTGAACCGCGTCGAAACCGGTCTGACATTCGGCTTCGGCATCGTCTCCACCCTGCTGCTGACGGCATCGCTGCTTGCCGTCGCAGCCCTTGCGGAAACGAAGGCGATTAGCGCGCCTGTCGCAGCCCTCGGCCTGCTCGTCGCCTTTGCGGCGGTCGAACCCTTCGCGGCGCTCCGCCGCGGCGCTTTGGAACTCGGGCGGACGCTGCTGGCCGCAAGACGCATCGCACCGCGGCTTGCCGTCGCTGATGAGACCCAACCGCCAGCGACGCCGCTGCCGGGTCACGCCTTTTGCCTGGCCGGCGTGTCCGCCTTCCATGAGAATTCCGCCGTGCCGGCGCTGGAGGACATCGACCTGGTGCTCGAGCAGGGCGAACGCCTTGCCGTCATCGGCAGCAGCGGCGCCGGCAAGTCGAGCCTGCTCGCTCTGCTTTCCCGCGAGTTGCCGGCAAGCAAAGGATGCGTCGCCGCGATGAGGGCGACCCTGCTGACGCAACGGACTGAACTCTTCGAGGATAGCCTGCGCGGCAATCTTCTTCTTGCGAACCCGGATGCGAGCGAGGCCCGCCTTCGCGAAGCGCTCGCCGCCGCCGGCCTGCTTGCCGCAATCGAGGCCATGCCACAGGGGGTCGACACAAGGCTCGGCGAGGGTGGGCTTGGACTTTCGGGCGGCCAGTCGCGCCGGCTAGCGCTTGCCCGGCTCTTCCTGCGCGACACGCCGCTCTGGCTGCTCGACGAGCCGACCGAAGGCCTCGATGGCGCCACCGCCCGCGATGTGCTCTCACGGCTGTCGTTAATGGCGGCAGGCCGCTCGCTGGTGATCGCAACGCATATCCGCCGCGAGGCTGCGGTTGCCGACCGCGTCGCCGTCATTGAAGGCGGCCGTATTTCGGAAATTTCGCGCCGTGGGGAGACGGCGTTCGAAAAGGCGCTCGACCGGCTTCGGTCGGACTGAGCAAGACCCGCATGCCCTCACGCGCCGGCCGGCGCTGAGGAACGCTCCATACCCCGTGGGACCGTGGGAGAAAGACAATGGAACTAGATATCGTAGCACTTTCACGCTTCCAATTTGCGCTGACGGCGCTTTACCACTTCCTGTTCGTGCCGCTGACGCTTGGCCTATCCGTGCTGCTCGCGATCATGGAAACCGTCTATGTCATGACCGGTCGTCAGATCTGGCGGCAGATGACAAAATTCTGGGGCACGCTGTTCGGCATCAATTTCGTGCTCGGCGTGGCCACCGGCATCGTCATGGAATTCCAATTCGGCATGAACTGGAGCTATTACAGCTATTATGTCGGCGACATCTTCGGCGCGCCGCTGGCGATCGAGGGTCTGATGGCCTTCTTCCTCGAGGCGACCTTCGTCGGGCTGTTCTTCTTCGGCTGGGACAAGCTGTCGAAGGTCGGCCATCTCGTCGCCACCTGGGCTGTGGCGCTCGGCTCGAATTTTTCCGCCCTCTGGATTCTCATCGCCAATGGCTGGATGCAGAACCCGGTGGGATCGGCGCTCAATCCGCAGACGATGCGCATGGAGATCACAAGCTTCTTCGACGTCGTCTTCAACCCGGTCGCCCAGGCAAAATTCGTCCACACGGTCTCGGCGGGTTATGTCTGTGCTTCGATCTTCGTGCTCGGCGTCTCGGCCTGGTATGTCCTCAAGGGTCGGCATATCGAACTGGCCAAGCGTTCGATGACGGTCGCCGCCTCCTTCGGCCTTGCCTCGGCGCTGTCCGTCGTCGTGCTCGGTGACGAGAGCGGTTATCTCGCAACCGAAAATCAGAAGATGAAGCTCGCCGCGATCGAAGGCATGTGGAAGACGGAGCCGGCTCCGGCAGCCTTCACCGCGTTCGGCTTTCCGGATCAGGAAGCGCGCGAAACACATTTCGCTGTGCATATCCCGTGGGTCATGGGTTTGATCGGCACACGATCGCTGACGACGGAAATCCCCGGCATCGACAAGCTCGAACAGCAAGCCGAAGCCCGCATCCGCGGCGGCATCAGAGCTTACGACGCTCTGATGCAGATCCGCGCAGCGCCGACGCAGGATCAGGTTGCGCGGGAAGTGCGCACCTCCTTCGAGGATCTCGGCCATGATCTCGGCTACGCGCTTCTGCTGAAGCGTTATGTCGACGATCCCCGCCAGGCGACCGACGCTCAGATCGTTCAGGCGGCGCGTGATACGATCCCGCATGTGCCGACGCTCTTCTGGTCCTTCCGCATCATGGTTGGGCTCGGCGTCTTCTTCATCCTGCTGACATCAACCTTCTTCTGGCTGTCGGCGCGGCGCCATCTCGACAAATATCCGCTGCTGCTGCGGATTGCCGTGCTGGCGATCCCGCTTCCCTGGGTCGCCATCGAGCTCGGCTGGGTCGTCGCCGAATTCGGCCGCCAGCCCTGGGTGATCGAAGGCGTGCTGCCGACGGCGGCAGCCGTCTCCAGCCTCGGCGCCGGCACCGTGCTTCTGACGATCATCGGTTTTGCCGCGCTCTACACGGTGCTGATCGTCATCGAGATGAGCCTGATGATCAAGGCGATCCGCCAGGGACCGGAACCGGACGACGAGCCGGAAGCCGTCCTGATTTCCGAAACCCTCGTCCCGGCCGCGGAGTGACCTGCCATGATTCTCCATGAACTCCTCGATTATGAAACCCTGCGCATCATCTGGTGGCTGCTGCTCGGCGTCTTGCTGATCGCCTTTGCGACAACCGGCGGATTCGACCTCGGCGTCGGCACGCTGTTGCCTTTCGTCGCCAGGACCGATACGGAACGGCGCGTCGCGATCAACACCATCGGCGCCACCTGGGAAGGCAACCAGGTCTGGCTGATCCTCGGCGGCGGCGCCATCTTCGCCGCCTGGCCACCGCTCTATGCGGTCTCCTTCTCGGGCTTCTATCTCGCGATGTTTGCGATCCTCTTCGCGCTTATCCTGCGACCGGTCGGTTTCAAATACCGGTCGAAACGGGAAAGCGCCGCCTGGCGCAACGGCTGGGATTGGGCGCTCTTCGTCGGCGGCTTCGTGCCGGCGCTGATCTTCGGCGTTGCCGTCGGCAACGTGCTGCTGGGCGTGCCCTTCCGCTTTGCCGACGACATGCGGATCTTCTACGAAGGCTCGTTCTTTGCTCTGCTCAACCCCTATGCTTTGCTCTGCGGCTTGCTCTCCGTCGCCATGCTGACGATGCACGGCGCGGCCTGGCTGGTGCTGAAGGCGAGCGGCCCGGTTGCGGAGCGCGCCAGAAGGTATGGCAGCATCGCCGCCCTTGCCGCCATCGTGCTCTTTGCCCTTGGCGGCCTCTTCCTGTGGACTGGCGTTGGCGGCTATCGCGTTACCAGCGATATCAGCCCGATCGGCCCTTCCAATCCACTCCTGAAGATGGTGGTGCTCGAGCATGGCGCATGGCTTGCCAATTACACCGCCCATTCCTGGATGATCGTCGCGCCCGTTCTCGGCTTCGTCGGCGCGGCATTGGCTTTCATCGCGATGCGGGCGAGACGCGAGGTGATGACGCTGCTCTTCAGCAAACTCGCGATCTTTGGCATCATCTCGACGGTCGGCCTGTCGATGTTCCCGTTCATCCTGCCCTCCTCACTCGATCCGCGATCGAGCCTGACGGTCTGGGATGCGTCCTCCAGCCATATGACGCTGTTCATCATGCTGGTGGTGTCGGCGATCTTCCTGCCGATCATCTTTGCCTACACGGCCTGGGTCTACAAGGTTTTGTGGGGCAAGGTCGATGAGAAATCCGTCACCGACAAAAACAGCCACGCTTACTGAGGGAAACGAAAAGATGTGGTATTTCGCATGGATCCTGGGCCTGCCGCTGGCAGCCGCCTTCGCCGTCCTCAACGCCATGTGGTACGAGCTCATGGACGACGCAGCCGGAAAGAAGGCGTCGCAGACGCGCAAGTAGATATGGAAAGGGCGCGGTGCGAAGCCGCGCCCTTTCCCTCGTTCATCAGCCTTCCAGCCACTTCACCTGATCGGGTGTCAGCTTGATATCGAGGGCCGAGAGGCTGTCCTCCAATTCGGCGATGGTGCGCGGCCCGATCAATGGAATGACCGGGAAAGGCTGGGCGATCACGTAGGCGAGCGCGATGTGGATCGGATTGCGGCCGAGCTTGTTGGCGAGTTCGATGGCGCGGTCGCGGCGCCCGAAATTCCGCTCGGAATACCAGACGCGCACGATCTCCTCGTCATCGCGCTTGTCGCGGCCGGCACGGTCTGTGAAGAAGCCGCGGCCCTGGCTCGACCATGCGAAGTTAGGGATCTGCTTCTCGTTCAGCCATTTCTTCCAGTCGTCATCGGATGCCGCGACGCAGCCGGCCCAGATCGGGTCGAGCATCTCGGCGAGCGAAAAGTTGTTGGAGAGTGCCGCCGGTGCCGTCTTGCCAGTCTTTTCGGCATAGGCGATCGCCTCGTCGAAACGAGCGCGTGTCCAGTTCGACCCGCCGAAAATGCCGCGGATGCGGCCGCGCTTGACTTCGGCATCCATCGCATCGACGAACTCGCCGACTGGAACGTCGGTATTGTCGCGATGCATGAAATAGACATCGACATAGTCTGTCTTCAGCCGGGCGAGCGACTGGTCGAGCTGCTTGGCGATCATATCGGGATAGCAGAGCGGCGAATGCGCGCCCTTGCCAATCAGCACGATCTCCTCACGCGGAACCTTGCGGCTGGTGTGCCAGTCGCCGAAAATCGCCTCCGTCTTTCCGGCGCCATAGACAAAGGCTGTATCGAAGGCATTGCCGCCGGCCTCGTAGAAGGCATCTAGCGTCAGCGAGGCGGCGGCGAAATTCGGGAAGAATTCGAAGCCGAGCGTGACGACCGAGGCCGGCTTGGAGATACCGGGTATCTCACGGCGCGGGATGGTGCTGCCGCGCGTGACCGCGCCGCCTGATATATTGGCCGTGCGCTTTGCGGCTTTCTCGACGCCGTATTCGAGGCCGACCGAGGCGCGCCATTGGTCGAGCACGCGCAGGTTTCCGATCGAATCCGCCCAGCTCATGCCAGGGGCGCTGAATTCGGTTCTGCCGGCGCGGATGGCATCGCCCGCCGCATCGGCTTCGAAGGAATAGAGCCAGCGATCTTCCTTGACCTCGACCGTTTCCTGTTTGCCGCCCTTGAAGATCTCGATCTTGCCGACGCCGCCCTTGTGACCGGAGGCGAACCAGAAGTCGGCGACTTCGATCCGGCCCTCGGAGCCGATGATGCGAAGCACGTTGTCCTGCTGTGCCATGATCGAGCAGGAGACTTCGGCGATGATCTCGTTGGGGAACTTCAGCACCGCGGAAGCCCATTCGTCGACGCCGCTCTCTCCGAGATGGGCGACGCCCGAAACCTTTTCCGGTTCGAGGAAGGCCTTGCCTTCCTCAGCACCGGCGATCAGCCGCGCCATCGAAACCGGGTAACCGCCGACATCGAGGATGCCGCCGCCGGCGGTATCGTTGGCGAATAGCCGGTGCTCCGGCCGGTAGCTGCCCATATTGAAGCCGAAGCTGGAGCGAATGATACGCAGGGTACCGATGACGCCGCTCTTGATGAGTTCGACCAGCTTCTCCGTCTGCGGATGCACGCGGTACATGAAGGCTTCGCCGGCAAAGACGCCGGCCTTCTTGGCTTCGTAGTAAACGGCTTCAGCATCATAGGCCGAAAGCGCGATCGGCTTTTCCACCAGGATATGCTTGCCGGCGCGGGCGGCCTTGATCGCCCATTCGGCATGGCCGGTATGGGGAACAGAAATATAGACCGCATCAACCTCAGGGTCGGAAAGCAGCGCCTCATAGCCGTTGACGATGCGGGCGCCGGGGAAGTTTTCGGCAAGTCCCGGCTTGGAAGGATTGCGGGTGGCGATTGCCACCAGCTTGCCGGTGCGCGAATGGGCGACGCCATCGGCAAAGGTGCGGGCGATGGTGCCGGGGCCGATGATGCCCCAGCGGATCGGTTGATCGGAAGTCATGGAAACCTCTTTCGTCTTTCTGCCTTGGGAGGGGTTTAGCGAAGCCGTTTACCGGCGCCGTCGAAAAGGAATGTGTGGCGTGCGGGAAGGCCGACGGTCAGCGTCTCGCGATTGCCCGCGGTGCGCGATTCCGGCCGCTCGATGATCAGCTGCTCGCTGCCGATGGCGGCATAGATGTAGCTGGTATTGCCGAGATGCTCGGCGACGTCGATGGCGACTGTGAGATCGGCATCGCCCGCCCCTGCATCGGCGAAATGTTCGGGACGGATGCCGAGCGTCACCTTGTTGCCGGCTTCGACCGGTTCGGCGATGGGCAGCGGCAGTCGCGTCTCGGGGTTGCTTTCCAGCGCGATCACCGCCCTGCCCGGCTGCGCTTCGACCACCACGGCCTTCAGGAAATTCATCTTCGGCGAGCCGACGAAGCCGGCGACGAACTGGTTGGCGGGATCGTCGTAGAGATCGAGCGGCGCGCCGATCTGTTCGATATTGCCGGCGCGCAGCACAACGATCCTATCGGCCAGCGTCATCGCTTCCGTCTGGTCGTGAGTGACGTAGATCATCGTCGTGCCGAGCTGCTTGTGCAGCCTCGAGATCTCGACACGCATCTGCACGCGCAGTTCCGCGTCGAGGTTCGACAAAGGCTCGTCGAACAGGAAGACCTCGGGTTCACGCACGATCGCGCGGCCGATCGCGACGCGCTGGCGCTGGCCGCCGGAAAGCTGCTTCGGCCGCCGCTTCATCAGTTCGGTGATCTGCAGGATATCGGCGACATGGCTCACGCGCCGCTCGGTATCGGCCTTCGGGTTGCCGTTCATGCGCAAGCCGAAGCTCAAGTTTTCCTCGACCGTCAGGTGCGGATAGAGCGCATAGGACTGGAAGACCATGGCGATGCCGCGATCGGCCGGCTCGACGTCGTTGACGACCTTGCCTCCGATCCGAAGCTCGCCCGATGTAATATCCTCCAAGCCGGCGATCATCCTCAGCAGCGTGGACTTGCCACAGCCGGAAGGGCCGACGAAGACGACGAATTCGCCGTCCTTCACCTCCAGATTGGCGCCATGGATGATCTCAAAGCCGCCGAAGCGTTTGACGATGTTGGTCAATGAAAGCTCTGCCATTCGGCTTCCCCGATTACTTGATTGCGCCGGCCGCGATGCCGGCGATGAAATGGCGCTGGAGCGCCACGAAGACGACGAGAATCGGCGCCGTCAGCAGCACCGCGCCGGCCATGATGCCGCCCCAGGACACCTTGGTGAGGCCGATCAGCGTTCCCAGGGCCACCGGCGCCGTCATCATCCCCGGTCTGGAATTGATGAGCAGCGGCCAGAGGTAATTGTTCCACGAATGCAGGAAGAGAATGATCGCCAATGCCGCCATGGTCGGGCGCGCCAGCGGCAGGGCGATGCGCAGGAAGATCTGCCATTCCTTGACGCCTTCAACGCGGGCCGCATCGAAGAGCTCGCCCGGCATCATCGAGAAGGACTGCCGCATGAATAAGACGCCGAGGGAATTGAAGAGCGGCGGCACGATCAGTGCCACCCAGGTATTTGCCAGCTTGAACTCGCGCGCCACCATGATGAATTGCGGGATGACCACCACGGAGAACGGCAGCGTGATCGTGCCGAGGATGATGGCGATGACGACGGAGCGGCCGACGAAACGGTAACGTGCCAGCGCCCAGCCGGCCATCGACGTCAGCATCACCGAGAGCACGGTATAGATAAGCGCCACGCCGATGGAGATCACCATTGCGCCGACGAAATCGGTATCGGCCTGCAGATTTTTGAAATTCTCGACGAAGTTGGTCGATGGCCACAGCACGATCTCGGGATTGAAGATGCCGTTGTCGGGCATTGTCGAGAAGACGAACATCATCCACAGCGGAAACAGCCAGATCAGCGCCAGCGGCGCCAGCGCAGCGTGCAGCGCGATCTGACGGATGAGAAGGGATTGCGACTTGGATCTCATTTCGGGTCCCTCCCGATCCAGAGATTGAAAAGGGAGATCACCACGGCAAGAGCGGCCATCGTATAGGCGATCGCCGAGGCATAGCCGAAGTTCAGCGAGGTGAAACCCTGGCGGTAGAGGAAGAGGCCGAGTGTCTCCGTGCCGCCGCCCGGACCACCGCGATTGGTGATGAGGAAGGGCTCGGTAAAGAGCTGCATGGTGCCGATCACCGAGAGCACCACACAGAAGAGGATGATCGGTTTCAAGAGCGGCAGGGTGATGTGGAAGAATTGTTGTGTCTTGTTCACCCGGTCGAGCGTCGCGGCCTCATAGACATCGTCGGGGATGGCCTGCAGGCCGGCCAGGATGATGATGGCGTTATAGCCGGCCCAGCGCCATGTGACGGCGAGGATGATCACGCCCATCGCAGCATTGGCGTTGTCGAACCAGGAGATCGGACTGAAGCCGACCGCTGAAATCATCTTGTTGATGATGCCGAAATCGAGGCTGAACATCAGCCGGAACACGGCCGCATAAGCGACCTCGCCGACGACGACGGGGGCAAAGAAGGCGAAACGGAAAAGCGGGCGCGCTTTCAGGAGCGGCGAATTGAGCAGCACGGCCATGACGGTGGCGAGCGCGATCATCACAGGCACCTGGATCACCAGGATGATCAGCGTGTTGTACAGAGCGTTATAAAAGGCGGGGTCGTAGAAGAGCCGGCCCCAGTTGGCCTGGAAACTGTATTTCCACGGATTGATGCGGGTGTTCTGAAAGGAAATCAGGAACGAGTCGATGATCGGCCAGACCCAGAAGGTGGCGAAAACAAGCAGATAGGGGGCGAGGAACGCATAGGCGCTCCGGGTTCTGAACGGCATCGAGCCTCCTCCTCACGAACGAATGACGGACCGCGCTGCAGGCGGGTGAAATGCCGGGCGCGAGAAGCGCCCGGCATCGTCATTCATTGCGCGATCGGAAGTCCGGTTGCGGAAGCGATCTGTTTGGCGGCATCGTCGAGAGCCGCTTTCGCGTCGGGGTAGCCGCCGGCGAAGAATTTCGCCTGCGTTGCCTTGAAGATGCCTTCGGCATCACTCTGGAAGGCGGTGCCGCGGCTCGGCACGATCTTCGGCAGTGTCGCGAGGATGTCGGCCCAGACTTTCTGGCCGCCCCAATAGGGCTGCGCCTCGTTGACGAAAGGATCCTTTTCGGCAGAAAGCAGCGACGGCACCAGACCGAATTCCTTCAGCATGGTGACCTGTCCTTCATTCGTACCGAGGGCGTAATTGACGAATTTCCAGGCGGCTTCCTTGTTTGCGGAAGTTGCCGAAATGGCGAGCGAGGAACCGCCGAGGTTGGCGGCATGGGGACCATCGGCTGTCAGGCTCGGCATTCTGTAAACGCCCCACTTGCCCTTGAGGTCAGGCGATGTCGAGCGCACGGTGCCTTCATACCAGCCGCCATAGAGCTGGCTTGCGGCCTTGCCGGCGGTATTGGCCTGGATCTTCTCGTCCCAGTTGGCCGCCGTCAGCGTGCCGGCATCCTTCATCTCCTTCACCTTTTGCAGCGCGGCGACGCAGGCTGGCTGATTGATGGTGATGTTCTGGCCGTCGGTCGAGAAATAGCCGCAGCCCTGCTCGTTGGCGATCATGCGGAACCATTCGCTGTCGCCGTTGAAATCCGCCTGCGCCATGACGACGCCGGGATTGGCGGCAGAAATCTTCTTGCCGGCGGCGATGAAATCGTCCCAGGTGCTGATCGTGCTCGGATCGACGCCGGCCTTTTCGTACATGTCGCGGCGGTAGAAGACGGCGACGGGACCGGAATCCCACGGCATGGCATAGGCGACATCGCCGACCTCAAGTTCGGTGCGCTTGAAGTCGGGGAACTTCGCCTGGATATCGGCCGTGTAGCCGAGCTCCTTCAGATTGGCGAAGCAGTCCGGGAAACGGCTCCAGAAGATTTCAGCCTCGAAATTCTCAATGCTGACAATGTCGGGCAAGCCGTCGCCGCCGGCAGCGCAGGCCGCGAGCGTCTTGTCGAAGACCTGGCTGTTGCCAAGGTCTTCGACGGTGACCTTGATATCGGGGAACTGTTTGTTGAAGCCGGGAAGCGTGGATTTCAACGCCGATGCGGCGACATTCCAGCTCCAGATGGTGAGATTGGCCGACTCAGCGAAGGCGGAGCCGGAAGCAAGCAGTGCAAGAGCTGCGGTCGCAGCGAGAAGTTTGAAGCGCATTGAAAATCCTCCCTTTTCAATTGCCGATCTTTCACGAACGCGGTTAGACTATCCGCAAGGGAGCGGCTGTCTCCTAAAAAGGGAATATGGATTTGGCGGAAAGTAAGGTCAGCACGCGCGCAATCTATCAGCCCGGCGCAAGCAGCATTGAGGGTTCGCCGACGGCGCTGCAGATGTTCCACGCCCATCCGCCTGTCATGGTCATGCCGCACTGGCATGCGCAGGTCGAAGTCAATTATGTGATGCGCGGCAGCGTGCATTACCGCATGAGCGACCACGAATTCCGGCTGAACGCTGGGGAAATGTGCCTGTTCTGGGGCGGGCAGCCGCATCAGATGGACGAATCCTCGGATGATTCGCTCTATGCTGGCGCTCATCTGCCGCTCGTCTATTTCTTTCGGCTGCGCCTGCCCATCAGCATTTCAAGCCGGCTGATGAAGGGCGAGACGCTGCTGACCTCGGCAACGGATGCGGCCGACATCGACAACTTCGCCCGTTGGTTCCGCTATGCCAACTCAGGCGACGCCGCCAAGGCTCAGCATGCCGTCGACGAGCTGCTGCTGCGCATCGAGCGTATCGCATTCGAACCCTATTCGATGACGACATCGAAGACGACCGCCAGCCTGGAAGGCGATCAGCTTCATCCCAACTCCTCGCGCAGCGTCGCGCGCATTTGCGATTTCATCGCCGCCAATTTCCTGCAGGACATCGATTCGGTCGATATCGCCCGCGCCGCCGATCTGCATCCGAAATATGCCATGAATCTTTTCAAGCGATCGACCGGCATGACGCTCAGCAAATATGTGACGCTGCTCAGGCTGTCTCGCGCGCAGGCGATGCTGATGAGCGAAGGCGCCAACGTTCTGCAGGTGGCAATGGACAGCGGCTTCGGCTCGATCAGCGCCTTCAACAAATCCTTCCGCCACATCGCCGGGATGTCGCCGTCCGATTTCCGCCGCGACATCCGGCTGGTGACGACGATGCCCGCCGGCGCCTTCCGCAATTAACGCATGTTCCGCCTCATGGCCTGTCATATGCGGCTGAGGACTTATCTTTTTTCAGCGAGCTCAATCTGGATGCCATCGGGATCGCGCACGAAGCGACCTTGTGCAGGACCTCGGCGTTGATTGCCAGGCGCGGCCGCTCCTTGACCTCGACGCCGGTCTTTTGCAGACGGGTGAAGGTCTCCTCGACATCATCGAACAGGAAGGTCAGGTGGCGCAGGCCGGCCGTGCCCTCGGGCACATCGACCGCCCTCGCCGCGCCTCCCGCCGGTGCGAAAATTTCCAGCATGCCGCCGCCGGCGTCGAGAAAGGCGATCTCGGCACCATCGGCCATCCTCTTGCGCAGATGCAGGCGCAGGCCGACCAGACCGCAGTAGAAATCGACGGACCGGTCCATGTCACTGACCGTCATGCCGACATGTTCGAAGGATTTCAGCATGGGTGCTTTTCTCAGTTCGGATTGCAAAAGGATTTCATAGAAGTCTTTCAGCGTTGACGGCAGCAGACGTGGCGGCCGCTTGTGCTCTGTGGGCGTCGCCGCTACGGTGAGGGTCAAAATGGGGTCAGAACCATATGCACATTCGAAAGGCAGTATCCGCCGATGCGGAGGAGCTGTGCAGTCTCCTGAACGAAATCATTCTGGCCGGGGGGACAACCGCGCTCGAGACGCCGTTGACGGCTGCGGAATTCGCGGATTGGTTCATCGACGGCGAGTTCCCCCTCATCTGTCATGTTGCGGTGCATGATCGGTCGCTTGCCGGCTTCCAGTCATTGAGCCTCTATGGCGATCCGCCGAAAGGTCATGCCGATATCGCAACATTTGCCCGCGCAAACCCGAAGATGCCAGGCGTGGGCCGCGCCCTTTTTCCGGCGACGCTGGCAGCAGCCGAGGAACTCGGGCTTGAATTCATCAATGCGACCATTCGGGCCGATAATGTCGCCGGTCTTGCCTATTACACAAAGATGGGCTTCGAGCCCTATGACCGGCTTATTCAGGTTCCGCTTCTGGACGGAACGCCCGTCGATCGGATCAAGAAGCGTTTCAGAGTAGATGCCGAGCGCCGCCCGGCATCCTCCGTTTGACCGTTCGGGGTCGGAATCGTTCAGAGGCCGCCAGCCCTGCGCTGTTCTTCCGGAAGCCATGAGCGATAGAGCGGATGATCGGCGGCAATCGGCATCGGCGTCGGCTGGCCGGTGCGCTGAGAGAAATAGGCGGCCGTCACCAACTCCAGCGAATTGCGGGCGTCCTGCAATGTCACCGGCGGATCCGTGTCTTCGACGATCGCCCGATGGAACAGCTCGAACTGGCGGGTATAACCATCCTCGCCCGGCACATAGGCGGCGAGCGCCGCATCGATCCGCACCTGGTGCTCTTCGGTTCCGGCGGTAAAGACCCAGGGATCGCGGCCCATCGTATAGGGTTCGAGGATGCTTTCGGCGACGAGATCGCTGAAGCAGAAGCGTAGCCGCGAGATTTCTTTGCGCGAGCCGAGCGTCATCGACAGCGTCGCCAGCGAGCCATTCTGCATTCTCACCGAGAGGGCGGCCGTATCCTCGACCTCGATCGGATTGACCAGCGTCGCGCCATAGGAAAACACTTCGGCGCAAGGGCCGTGCACATAGTTCAGCATATCATGGGCATGGATCGCGTGGCCGAGAAGGCCGCCGCCGAGTTCGCTCGCCCATTTGCCCCGCCACGGCACGGCGTAATAATCCGGGCCGCGCCACCAATGGGTTTCGATCGTCGTCAGGAAGGGCTTGCCGGCGAGGCCCTGCTCGATCAGCAGTTTCAGCTTCTGCAGGCCGGAGCCGTAGCGATACTGAAAGATCGGCATCAGCTTCCTGCCGGGGAAGCGGGCGAGGATGCGGCCCATATCGTCGACTTCGGCAATCGAGCCAAACAGAGGCTTTTCACAAATCACGTGCTTGCCGGATTCAATGCCTTTGCCGCAGAGCTCGAAATGCGAGCTCGGCGGCGTCGAAATGTCGATGATGTCGAGATCGTCCCGGGCAAACAGCGAATCCGCATCCTGCGTATATTCCGCTATGCCGAATTCATCGCACAGCGCCCGGCCGCGATCCTCATCGAGCGAGCAAAGTACGGGAACCTCGAAGAGGTCCTTGTTCCAGCCGAAGCCGGTCAGGTGCCGCGCGGCGATACCAGCGCCGATAACGCCGACGCGTAATTTTCTGGCCATGATATCCTCCTCAGCGAGCGCCGATGCGCGCGGCTTTCGTCTGGGCTTCGAGCGAAAGGCGGCAGACTTCGAAAACGTGATCCTGCGTCATCGCCGTTTGCGTACGGTTTGCGACATCGGCGGTGAACGCGTCGAAATAATCGAGTGTCTCGCCGCTGCAATCGATATGGGTCATCTCCTTGCCGTTGACGAGGAAGAGGTGATCCTTGCCCGGCCGGCCGGCGATATCGATATATTTGCGCAGCTCGATATAACCTTCGGTGCCGAGGATGGTGAGGCGGCCGTCGCCCCAGGTGGGCAGCGCCTCCGGCGTGAACCAGTCGACACGGACATAACCCGCCGCCTTGTCGGAGCGCAGCAGCACCTCGCCGAAATCCTGGAAGGCGGGTTTATCGGGCATTCCGAAATTACCGATCGAGCTGGCGATGACTTCGCCTGAGGTCGAGCCGGTATAGAACAGGAACTGATCGACCTGGTGCGAGGCGATGTCGACGATGATGCCGCCGAAATATTCCGGATCGAAGAACCAATCGGGCCGCGTCGGCAGCTGCAGCCGGTGCGGACCGACGCCGAGCGTCTGAATGACCTTGCCGATCGCGCCTTCCTTTACCAGCTTGCCGGCCTTGACGGCGGAGCGCACGCAGTGGCGCTCGGAAAAGCAGATGGAGAAGATCTTGCCGGTTTCGGCAACGGTGCGCTTGACCTCTTCGAGCTGGGCAAAGGTCGTCACGCCAGGCTTGTCGGTCATCACGTCCTTGCCCGCTTTCATCGCGCGGATGGCAAGCCCGGCGCGGTCGCGCGGAATGGCGGAAATGCAGATGACGTCGATCGAGGGATCGTCGAACAGTTTCTCCCGGTCGATCTGCGGTGCATCGGGATAGGTCTTCTCAAAGGCTTCCCGCAACGCCGGCACGGAGGTCTGCGGGCAATAGCCGACGAACTCGCCGCCTGCGGCGAGCAGTCCCTTCACGTGATCGAACGTATGCCCATGGTCGATTCCGACGACGGCAAATCTCAACATCGCTGCAATATCCTCCCGGGATTTTCCTGGCACCGGCCGAGCCGGCATCCTCCGTGTCGGCCAAAACAGATAACGAAAGCTCACTCCTGTCAAGGCGAGAAGAGCGGTGAAATCGCCCTGGCTCCAGATTAAATGCATGAAAAATAATGATTATTTTGTATCTAAATAGTTATTTTGCCGCATGTTTAGGGTTGGAGATCCGCCTTTCGATCCAATCGGGCGAAAGTCTTTTTCCTGCGCATATCTTGCCCCGTCTCCATGAATGTGATCGATTTCGGCCGCCGCCGGGCTGGAGGGCGGCAACGACTTCGAAAAATTTCAAAGAGCGCTCGCCGCTTGCCTGTGACGGAGGATCACCATGTCTCATCCCCTTCTCGATGCCGCCGCTTCGGGTGGTCTTTTTGTCGGCCGCGTCTGGAACCCTGAGGCCGCCGGCCCAAGCATCGTGACGCTTCGCGAGGGAATGCTGATCGACATTACCTCGCGCGAGGCGCCGACGCTGAGCGCCTTGCTCGAAAAGGAGGATGCGGCCGGCTTCGTCCGTGCCGCAACCGGCAAGGGGATCGGCTCGCTTGAGGAGATCGCTGCCAACAGCACCGGAACCCCGGATGCCGGACGGCCCTACCTCCTTGCGCCCGCCGACCTACAGGCGGTCAAGGCCTGCGGCGTCACCTTTGCCCAGTCGATGATCGAACGCGTGATCGAGGAGAAGGCGGCAGGCAATCCCGATCGCGCCGCTTCGATCCGCGAGCGCGTCAGCGCGCTGATCGGCGGCAGTCTCACCAATCTCAAGGCCGGTTCGCCGCAGGCCGCCAAGGTCAAGCAGGCGCTGATCGACGAGGGCATGTGGTCGCAGTATCTTGAGGTCGGCATCGGCCCCGATGCCGAGGTCTTCACCAAGGCGCCGGTGCTCTCTTCCGTCGGCTGGGGTGCCGATGTCGGCCTGCATCCGATCTCGACCTGGAACAATCCGGAGCCGGAAATCGTGCTCGCGGTCAACAGCCGCGGCGAGATCAAGGGTGCGACGCTCGGCAATGACGTCAACCTTCGCGATGTCGAAGGCCGCTCGGCACTCTTGCTCGGCAAGGCCAAGGACAACAATGCCTCCTGCTCGATCGGTCCGTTCGTCCGGCTGTTCGATGCCGGTTATGGGCTGGACGAGGTGCGCAGGGCCGAACTCGACCTAAAGGTAACCGGGCAGGACGGCTTCGTGCTGCATGGCAAGAGCTCGATGTCGCAGATCAGCCGCGACCCGACCGATCTCGTCAAACAGACGCTTGGCCCCCACCATCAATACCCCGATGGTTTCATGCTCTTTCTCGGCACGCTGTTTGCGCCGACGCAGGATCGCGACGCGCCAAAGCAAGGCTTCACGCACAAGATCGGCGATGTCGTCGAGATTTCCTCGGCCGGGCTCGGCACGCTCGTCAATACCGTGCGCCTCTCCACCGACTGCCCGCCCTGGACGTTCGGCATATCGGCGCTGATGCGCAACCTTGCGACGCGCGGGTTACTCTAAGCAGCAAAAGTGCGCAGCGGTTTTGTGTCCGGCATTGCGCAGATTTTATGACCTATTGGTTTCGCCGTTTGCCCTCTAGCAGGTCGAGAACGGAGTTTGCCGCTTCCAGAACGTTCGTGCCCGGGCCGAACACGGCCGCAACGCCGTGTTCATGGAGGAATTCATAGTCCTGCCGTGGAATGACGCCGCCGCAGACGACGATGATATCGTCACCGCCCTTTTCCCTGAGCCTCTCGACCAATTGCGGCAGCAGCGTCCTGTGGCCTGCGGCGAGGGACGAGACGCCGACGACATTGACCTTTCGATCAAGCGCCAACTCGACAGCCTCGTCAGGCGTCTGAAACAGCGGACCGGCGAGCACGTCGAAGCCGATATCGCCGAAAGCCGAGGCGATCACCTTGGCGCCCCGGTCGTGCCCGTCCTGACCGAGCTTGGCGACCATGATTTTCGGCCGGTATCCCATCGCTTCCGTCACCCCGGCCATACGCTCCCTCAGGACGGCAAGTTCCGGCTCGTTGTCATAGGCTTCGCCATAGACGCCTTTGATGACATCAGGTATCGCGGCATGATCACCAAAGGCAGCGCGCATCGCATCCGATATCTCGCCGACTGTGGCACGGGCCCGCGCCGCCTCGATGGCGGCGGCCAGCAGATTGCCTTTGCCGCTGCGTGCGGTTTCCGCCAGGGCGGCCAGTGTTTCGCGCACGGCGCCGCTATCGCGCCGCCGCTTCGTCTCCTCGATGCGGCGGATCTGCGCGGTGCGCACCGCGCTGTTGTCGATCTCCAAAATGTCGATCGGCTGTTCGTTGTCGAGCCTGTAGCGATTGACCCCGACGATGACCTCGTCGCCCTTGTCGACGGCGGCCTGGCGGCGCGCCGCCGCTTCTTCGATCAGCCGCTTCGGCAAACCGTCGTTGACAGCCTTCGTCATGCCGCCGAGCGCTTCCACCTCCTCGATCAGCGCCCAGGCGTTGTCGGCAAGTTCCTTCGTCAGGCTCTCGACATAATAGGAGCCGGCCAGCGGATCGACCACTTTGGTGACGCCGGTTTCATGCTGAAGGATCAGCTGGGTATTGCGGGCGATGCGGGCGGAGAACTCCGTCGGCAGCGCGATCGCCTCGTCGAAGGAATTGGTGTGCAGCGACTGCGTGCCGCCGAGCACGGCCGACATCGCCTCGAAAGCGGTGCGGATGATGTTGTTGTAGGGATCCTGCTCCTGCAGTGAGACGCCGGAGGTCTGGCAATGGGTGCGCAGCATCAGCGAGGATGCCTTCTTCGGCTGGAACTCCTCCATGATGCGGGTCCAGAGCAGCCGGGCGGCGCGCAGCTTTGCCGCCTCCATGAAAAAATTCATGCCGATCGCAAAGAAGAAGGAGAGCCTTCCCGCGAAATCATCGACGTTGAGACCCTTGGCGATCGCCGCCCTGACATATTCGCGACCGTCGGCCAGCGTGAAGGCAAGCTCCTGCGTGAGCGTCGCGCCGGCCTCCTGCATGTGATAGCCGGAGATCGAGATCGAGTTGAATTTCGGCATCTCCCTTGCCGTATAGTCGATGATGTCGGCAACGATCCGCATCGAAGGTTCTGGCGGATAGATATAGGTGTTGCGGACCATGAACTCCTTAAGGATGTCGTTCTGGATGGTTCCTGATAGCTCGGCCCTCGGCACGCCCTGCTCTTCGCCGGCGACAATGAAGGAAGCGAGGATCGGAATGACGGCGCCGTTCATGGTCATTGAAACCGACATATCCCCAAGGGGAATGCCGTCGAACAGGATTTTCATGTCCTCGACGCTGTCGATCGCGACGCCTGCCTTGCCGACATCGCCCTCGACGCGAGGGTGGTCGCTGTCATAACCGCGATGGGTGGCAAGATCGAAGGCGACCGACAGGCCCTTCTGGCCGGCAGCGAGATTGCGGCGATAAAAGGCGTTCGATTCCTCTGCCGTGGAGAAGCCGGCATACTGGCGGATCGTCCAGGGACGGCCGGCATACATCGTCGCGCGCGGTCCGCGGGTAAAGGGTGCAAAACCGGGCAGCGAGCCGAGATGCGCGGCGCCTTCGAGGTCCTCAGCGGTATAAAGCGGCTTGACTGCGATGCCTTCCGGCGTGTGCCAGGTCAGTGTCTCGGGTGAGGCGCGCAGTTCCTTCTGCGCAAGCTCCGCCCAATCCGACAGCGTCTTCTTCGTCATGCGTTCCTCCGGCTGCTTCATCGCCACCTTATCACTTCACAGGTGGATGATGCGATACAGCCTTAGGACAATTAACACAGCAAGGCATTCGCCCGCCGCAAGCCTCCGACTTTGACCTATCTGTGGTCGAGCTTGGTGACCAGCCGGTCGCCGAGCCACTGGATGCCGCAGACGAGGATGACGAGGACGGCGACCACTGCGATCATGACATTGGTTTCGAAGCGCTGATAGCCATAGCGGATGGCAAGGTCGCCGAGGCCGCCGGCGCCGATCGCGCCCGCCATGGCCGAGGCGCCGATCAGCGTCACCAGAGTGACGGTGAAGCCCGCGACGATGCCCGGCAGTGCTTCAGGCACCAGCACCTCGCGGATGATGGTCCAGCGATTGCCGCCCATGGCGCGCACGGCATCGATCAGGCCGCGGTCGACCTCGCGCAAGGACACCTCGGCGATGCGCGCATAATAAGGTGTTGCGGCGATGGCGAGCGGCACGATGGCGGCCCCGGTGCCGAGCGCGGTGCCGACGATCAGCCGCGTCAGCGGGATCAGCGCCACCAGCAGGATGATGAATGGCACCGAGCGGAAGCCGTTGATGACGGCGCCGAGCATGCGGTTGATCCAGAGATTTTCGGCGATGCCGCCGCGCGCGGTGACAACGAGGGCAAGGCCGAGCGGCAGGCCGGCGACGAGCGAAATCACCCCCGAGGCGACAGTCATCAGGATCGTCTCCCAAAGCGAGCGAAGAAGCAGTTCAAGCATGATCGGTGTCATAACCAAGCACCTCCACCCGGGCGGACCGGGCCGTCAGGAATTGTTCGACCTTTCCGGCGAGCGCGGGGTTGCGCGCGGGAACGGCGATGAAGAACCGCGCCACCGGCTGGTTCTGGATATGATCGATGCCGCCATGGACAAGTCGGAAGGAGTGCGGCAGCGTCGCCGAGAGTTCCGCAAACAGCGCGCCTTGCGCTTGCGGCCCGGCAAGATCGACACTGAGGATCACTTCGCTGCCCGCCGTCGCCGACAGCCGGCCGAGAATATGATCGGGAAGTTGCGGGCGGATACCGCCAAGCAAGCTCCTGGTGATGTCAGTCTGCGGATTGGCGAAGACCGACCAGACCTGGCCCTCCTCGACGATCCGTCCGGCATCGATGACCGCGACGCGATCGGCAATGCCGCGCACCACTTCCATCTCATGCGTGATCAGCAGAATGGTCAGTCCGAGCTTACGGTTGATATCCCTGAGCAGCGCCAGGATCGATCGTGTTGTCTCGGGGTCGAGGGCCGATGTCGCCTCGTCTGACAGCAGTAGTGCCGGGCGCGCCGCCAGCGCCCGGGCGATGCCGACGCGTTGTTTCTGGCCGCCGGAGAGCGATGAGGGATAGGCCTGCGCCTTGTCGGCGAGACCGACGAGCTCGAGCAGTTCCTGCGCCCGCCTCAGGCGCTCGGCCCTGGCAATACCCTCGATCTTCAGCGGCAGCGCAACATTGTCCTCGACCGTCTTGGCGGAAAGCAGATTGAAGTGCTGAAAGATCATGCCGATGCGGCGACGCAGCGGCTGCAGTTCCTGCTCTTCTAGCCCGGTAATATCGCGGCCCTCTATGCGGATCTCGCCGCTGTCGGCGCGCTCCAGCCCGTTCAGGCAGCGGATCAGCGTCGACTTGCCGGCGCCGCTGCGGCCGATGATGCCAAGGATCTCGCCCCTATTCACGCTCAGCGAAATACCGTCAAGTGCCGGCGTGGCCCCGAACCGACGCTTCACGTCGATAAGCCTCACCACCTCTTCGGCCGCCGCCTGCGGCCGCGGCTCGATCGCCGCCTTGGAAACAACGGAGTTCATGTACTTTTCCCTGCAAATACCGAAGGCGGCCCCGGCAGGAACGCCCGGGCCGCCTTTCGGCAGGCCTTAACTGCGGCCCAGTTTTGGATCAATAGGCGCTGAGACCCGTCCCCTTGTATACCTTGTCGAACTCGGCCTTGACGGTGTCGTTCTGGTAGGAAGATACCAGCGTCTTGACCCAGTCCGCATCCTTGTTCTCTTCCTTGACGGCGATGAAGTTGCGGTACGGGTTGTCGGCGATCGGCTCCTGCGCAATGCGCTCGGCCGGAGAAAGTCCGCTCTTCAGCGCCCAGTCGGTGTTGACGACGCCGGCATCCAGATCGTCGATCGAACGGCCGACGATGCCGGCATCGAGCTCCTTGATCTCGATCTTCTTCGGATTGTCGCTGACGTCGGCAACGGTCGCAAGAATGCCGGTGCCGTCCTTCAGCTTGATCAGGCCTACATTCTGGAGAACCCGCAGTGCCCGACCTTCGTTCGAGGGGTCGTTCGGAACGCCGATGACGGCGCCTTCGGGAATCTCGGCGACGGCCTTGTGCTTCTTGCTATAGAGGCCGATCGGCCAGACGCCGGTGTAGCCGACGGGGACGATGTGATAGCCGTGCTGCTGGATCTGATTGTCGAGATAGGGCTGGTGCTGGAAGGCATTCGCGTCGATTTCGCCGCGCTCCAGCGCTTCGTTCGGCTGCGTGTAATCGTTGAAGATGACGGTTTCGATCGTCAGGCCCTTCTTGGCCGCCTCGCTGGTCACCACCCTCCATACATCCTCATCCTCGCCGGCCATGATGCCGACCTTGATCGACTTGTCCTCCGCAAAGGAAGGTGCCGGTGCTGCGAAGGCAAAAAGCGTTGCCGCGGAAACAGCGACGGCCGCAAGAGCCGCGCGGCGCGAAAGGTGGAAGCGGTGAAGATTGTTGTTCTTGGTCATTTTATATCCCGTCTGACTGGATGAGGCCGAACGCCTCGAGCAGGCCAATCATGGCAAATGGCTGGATCACGAGCGAAGCAAGAATGTCTGATGTAGGGGAAGGGCCGGAAAAACTCTTGCCCCACCATCAATGCCGGCAGGATAAATTTCCATCAAATTTATGGATTAATTGCGGCTTTTGAGCATATTCTAATAAGGGAAACCGTCGCCTTAGGCCGCCGTTTCCTATGACGGCGGCCTAAGGCCGACGGAATTCTCCGACCGCTGCGAAAGCGGATCGGACGAGACACCGTACTCGTGACGGATGGTCTCAGGCCGGTTTGTGCTTCGGAATACGGGGCAGCAAGATCGTCAGCAGGCCGAGCAGCGGCAGGTAGGAGCAGATGCGGTAGACGAAGGCGATGCCGTGAGTGTCGGCGAAATCGCCGAGCAGCGCAGCCCCTAGCCCCCCTGCCCCGAATGCGAAGCCGAAAAAGACACCGGCAATCAGCCCGACGCGACCGGGCACCAGTTCCTGCGCGAAGACGACGATCGCGGAAAAGGCCGACGCGAAGACCAGGCCGATGACGATGCTGAGCACGCCTGTCCAGAAAAGATCGGCATAGGGCAGCAGCAACGCGAAGGGAATGACGCCGAGGATCGAAAACCAGATGACGAAACGGGCACCGAAGCGATCGCCGATCGGTCCGCCGAGGAAAGTGCCGACGGCGACCGAGCCGAGGAACAGGAACAGCATCAGCTGCGCCTGCTGCACGCTGAGTTCGAACCTGTCGATGACATAGAAGGTGAAGTAGCTCGACACGCTCGCCATGTAGACATTCTTCGTCGCCGTCAGCAGCACCAGGATCAGCAGCGCCCAGACGACCCGGTTCTGCGGCAGCGGCAGAGTTCGGCTGACGGCCGGTTTGCTGGCGTTTTGACGCCTGTGGCTCATATACCAGCTGCCCACCCAGCTCAGCACGACCATGCCGATCATGGCGATGGCGGCAAACCAGGAGACGCTATGTTGCCCGAGCGGCAGCACGATGAAGGCTGCGAGCAGCGGACCGATCGCCTGGCCGGCATTGCCGCCGACCTGGAAAAAGGACTGCGCGAAACCGTGACGGCCGCCGGAAGCAAGACGGGCAACACGCGAGGATTCCGGATGGAAGACCGCCGAGCCAAAGCCGATCAGGCTTGCCGCGACCAGCAGCAGCGCGAAACTGCCGGCATTGCCGAGCAGAATGAGACCGCAAAAGGTACTCGCCATGCCGACCGGCAGCGAATAGGGCATCGGCCAGCGATCGGTGACGATGCCGACGGCCGGCTGCAGCAGAGACGCCGTGACCTGGAACGTCATGGTCAGCAGGCCGATCTGGACAAAATCGAGATCGTAGTTTGCCTTGAACAGTGGATAGAGCGAGGCGAGCAGCGACTGCATGATGTCGTTCAGCATATGGCAGAAGCTGACAGCCATCAGAATGGACATCGTTGTCTTCTCGAAACGGGGCGCGCGCTCGGCAACGGTTGCCATCAATATCCCTCCTGAACAGGCACGATCAGTGCCGCGGCGTTTTCGATGGATTTTGGGCGATCGGGGCTGGCGAGACTATCGAGCGACGGTCGCTGAAAGATATTTACCGCAGGCCGGGCAATGATCACCAGCCCGGTTTGGCCTGGATCGGTACGGCTTTTGTTTGATTTGCCCATCCCCGACCGGCTCTTGCGTCGCTGGCCGTGTGTGGATGGGGGTTTTCATATCACAGTCAGCCGCGATCATCGCATGTATGCTATACTATATGAAAACAACCGTGGAAAACTGCTTACGGGGGTACTACAGCTGCGCCGATTGAAATCCGATCGAGGCTGAAAACACGCGATGAATGTGAAGACACCGAATGCCATAGACAGCTACGTCGGAGCGCGCATCAGAACACGCCGGCAGCTGCTTGGAATGAGCCAGGAGCGGCTTGCCGAGCAGATCGGCGTGACTTTTCAGCAGGTTCAGAAATACGAGAAAGGCATCAACCGCATTGGTGCGAGCCGTTTGCAGCGCATCGCCGAAGTGCTTCACACCTCACCGAGCTTCTTCTTCGAGCAGAACGAATCCCAGCCATTGAGCCTGCAAGGATTGGCTCTGCCGGACAATGCCGACCCCGTCGCTGAATTCCTGCGGACGAAGGAGGGATTGGTGCTTAACCGCGCCTTTCTGAAGATTGCCGATCCCGATATTCGTGAAACGATCCTCGCATTGGTGAAAGCGATGGCGCAGGCGGAAAGCGGTCCGGATTTGCCATCGATAGCGAATATCACTCGTCCGCCCCTGGAGTAGCTGGCCAGGCGGGCAAAATCTCCTGTGAGCTCAGGCTCGAATGATCTGGCAAGTTACGGCTGATCAACCAGACCCGGGACTTGCCGCCGCGCCCCCGCTCAATGCACGCCAGCGAACCGTTGCCTTGCAGCTGCGGCGTGGCGCAAAGCGCTTTGCACGTCCGACATTACGATTCGGATTATACTGCCATTGTTTCCAGCCGGTCTCGTCCGATTCGGCCTGTGAATGTGCGATTGCCGGACGGCCGGCGACACGCGCGGCCTGCGCAAGCATTTGAAATAGATTGGACAACCTTTTTTGATAGGATCTTGTTAACCCTATTTGCCTTGCCACGCTTCCAGAATCGGCGCTAAATGCGGTTTCAAAGCGCGTAGAGCTTTTAAATCGCATTTTCGAGATTTCCATGAATATGGCACCGCAAATAGAAAAAGCAATTTCCGATGTCGACCAGCTGATCATCGGTCAGGCGCAGGAACTATCCGACAAGCTGAAGCAGCATCGCCTCGAAATGTTTCCTCCACGCGCGCTGAAGGGTCTGCGGGAATTTCAGCTGGCCGAAGTGGCGCGGTTTCTCGGCGTGACCAGCGGCTATCTTCGAAATCTCTCGCTCGAGGGCAAAGGTGCCCTCCCCCAGGTTACCCCGTCTGGCCGCCGGTCCTATACGGCGGAGCAGATGGAAGAGATGCGCGGCTTCCTTGAGCATAATGCTCGTGCCGGAACGCATTATATGCGTCATCGCCGCGGCCACGAACATCTGCAGGTCGTCGCCGTCGTCAACTTCAAAGGCGGCAGCGGTAAGACGACGAGTGCCGCGCACCTTGCCCAGCATCTTGCTCTGACCGGTCATCGCGTCCTCGCCGTCGATCTCGATCCGCAGGCGTCTCTTTCTGCCATACACGGCTTTCAGCCGGAGTTCGACGTCAACGAAAACGAGACGCTCTACGCCGCCATTCGCTATGACGATCAGCGGCGTCCGCTGCGGGACATTATTCGGCCGACCAACTTCCCGAACCTTCATCTTGTGCCGGGCAATCTCGAGCTGATGGAATTCGAGCACGACACGCCGCGGGTCCTCGCTCAGGGCAAGGCGAGCGATTATGGGCGCGTCTTCTTCGCGCGGCTGGATGAGGCGCTGGCCTCGGTCGCGGATGATTACGACGTCGTCATCATCGACTGCCCTCCCCAGCTTGGCTTTTTGACCATGAGCGCCATTTGCGGTGCGACGGCGGTTCTGATCACCGTTCATCCGCAGATGCTCGATGTCATGTCGATGTGCCAGTTCCTGCAAATGCTTGGCGAAGTGCTGAACACGCTGAAGGGAGCCGGCGGCAACATGAACCTCGACTGGCTGCGTTACCTCGTGACCCGTTACGATCCGCAGGACGGGCCGCAGACGCAGATGGTCGCTTTCATGCGTTCGATGTTCAAGAGCCACGTGCTCACCAACCCGATGCTGCGCAGCGTCGCGATCTCCGATGCGGCGATGACCAACCAGACGCTGTACGAAGTCGAGCGAAGTCAGTTTACCCGCGCGACCTATGACCGCGCCATGGAGGCGATGGAGTCAGTCAACACGGAAATCGTCGATCTCATCCACAAGGCATGGGGCCGGAAATGAGCGGGAAGTTTACTGCGGTAAACCGGGGCAAGGAGCTGGTTGATGGCGCGTAAAAATCTTCTGTCGGGCCTGATGGACGATTCCAAGAAGTTTACTGCGGTAAACAATGAGGATGAGCCGGTCCATCGCGACGAGAGGCAGCATATCACCTATAAGGGGATTGGCGCGCTCGGTGCGGTCACCCGCAGCATCGATGCCCTGGCCGCCAAGGCCGATGCCGCCAAGGCGATCGAAGAGCAGCTGGCGAGCGGCGAGACGGTGATCGATCTCGACCCGGCGCTGATCGAAGATTCCTTCGTGACCGACCGACTGGCGCATACGGACGAACAGTTCCGGGAATTGGTCGAGGCGATCCGCCTGCGCGGCCAGGATTCACCGATCCTTGTGCGCCCGCATCCCGAGAGGGAGGGGCGATATCAGATCGCTTTTGGTCATCGTCGTGCCCGGGCGGCAAAGGAGCTCGGCCGACCTGTCCGGGCGGTGGTCAAGAGACTCGACGACCGCGACCATGTCATTGCGCAGGGCCAGGAGAATTCGGCGCGCGCCGATCTGTCCTTCATCGAGAGGACGATGTTTGCCGACAAGCTCGATACGTTGGGTTTCGACCGGGAAACGATCATGTCGGCACTCAGCGCCGACAAGACGACAGTGTCCAAGATGCTGTCGGTCACGAAGCGGATTCCGCCCGAAGTCCTGGCCGCGATCGGCGCAGCCAAGACGACCGGCCGCGATCGCTGGCATGATCTTTCGGCGAAATTCGAGACGGAAAACATCGCCGCCCGGGCGATCGAGTTCACCAGATCGGCGGAGTTCGAGACGGCGGAGCCGGACGCCCGCTTTGACATGCTCGTCGCCTTCATCAGCAGGAAGCAACCGGCTTCGCCCGCTGCCGCAATTCAGCCGGTGGCGCACGCCTGGCAGCGCCAGGACGGAGCCGTCAAAGCGAAGATCAAGGATGATGGAAAACAGTTCACCATCTCGCTGAAGGCGGAGAAGGCATCTGCCTTTGGCGCCTACATCGCCAGCAATCTGGATCGTCTCTACGAGGCGTTCGAGAAGACACAGGATTTGACGAAGAACGGAGATCAATAAGCAAAAGAAAAGGCCCCCGAACGTTGCCGTCGCGGAAGCCCTCTCTGATCTAGACACCCAGAGAATCACATTTCCGCGAATCATAGTCAAGAGTCTTTGGCACCGAATTTGGTGAGCCGTGATCTTTTGCCTTGAAGAAGGCGAAGAAAATGGAAAGCGGAAGTGTAACGACGCCCTTCGGGCGGCGGCCGATGACGTTTGGCATGTTGGCAAGTCAGGCCGCTGCTCGAAAAATCGAGCCGGGCCGATCGATTGATAAATGGAAACTCTATCGCGCTCTGTGCGAGGCCAGGCCGCTGCTCGGCATTACCGACCGCGCGCTTTCCATCCTGAACGCCTTGCTGAGCTTTTATCCCAAGGGAGAACTCTCCGAGGACAGCGGGTTGGTTGTTTTTCCTTCGAACACGCAGCTCTCTCTGCGCGCGCATGGAATGGCGGAGCAGACGATCCGTCGCCATCTGGCGGCGCTGATCGAGGCCGGATTGCTGATCCGCAAGGACAGCCCGAACGGCAAACGTTACGCCCGCAAGGAGCAGGGCGGGGATATCCGTGAGGCATTCGGCTTCTCGCTGGCGCCGCTGCTTGCGCGCGCGGACGAGATCGAGCGGCTGGCGGCGGAGGTGGCAGCCGAACGATTGCAGTTGCAGCGGCTCAAAGAACGCCTGACGCTTTGCCGACGCGACATCGCCAAGCTCATCGAGATGGCCGTGGAAGAGGGGGCCTCTGGTGATTGGAGCGGGGTTCACCTGCATTTTCGAGGCGTTGTCGAACGGTTGCCGCGGTCACCATCCTCCGAGAAGATCGCCGCCGCACTCGACGAACTGGAACTATTGCGCGAAGAAATCACCAATCAGTTGGAAATACAGGTTAAAGCTCCAGATCAAAGCGGCAATGCCCAACATTCTGAGCGGCACATACAGAATTCAAACCCACACTACATTACTGAATCTGAACCAGGCTTCGAAACGAAGCAGGGCGCAACGGCGGACGACCAATCGGAAGGTCTGGCCGAGCCGATGGCCAGAATAGCGACACAAGAAGGGAAGGGCCGGCCCGTGCCGGCGGCAAGCTCGGCCTCGGTTGCCGCCGGCGGGCTCAAATCCTTCCCGCTGGGCCTAGTGCTGCAGGCCTGCCCAGAGATCACCGCCTATGGGCCGCAGGGTTCGGTGGGCACATGGCGCGATCTGATGGCGGCGGCTGTCGTCGTGCGCTCAATGCTGGGAGTGAGCCCCTCGGCCTATGAACAGGCCTGCGAGGTCATGGGGCCTGAAAATGCGGCTACCGTCATAGCGTGCGTGCTTGAAAGGGCAGGGCACATCAATTCCGCCGGCGGTTACCTCCGTGACCTGACCCGCCGCGCCGAGAGAGGCGAATTTGCCATCGGACCGATGTTGATGGCGCTTGCCCGCACCAATTCGCCAATCAGAGCCAAGACCGGATGA
>NZ_CP021026.1:0-280614 GCF_002117725.1 Rhizobium sp. TAL182
GTTTTCGGCGCTCGTCCGGGTCATCCATGCTCGGATGATCGCCGGCGACGATGCCGAATGTTACAGCATGTCGCGCAAAAGTGTGCAGCGGTTTTGCGGCAACGACATGCGTAAAAACAAAGAGCTAAAGCGTAGGGAGCGAATCTGAAAGATCGCGACGCGCTTTAGCGGATCAGCCTTCGTTCCAGGAAGGCCTGCATGTCGCGACGGCCGTCCGCCACGCAGTAGACGACGACGTCGGTGCCGATGATACGGTAGATCATGCGCCAGGGCTTATGGTGCAGTTCGCGGTATTCGGAGATACCGATGCTGGCCAGTTCTTTTGGAACGTTTCCGCGGGCCGGGAATTCTTCGAGATCGGCGCAGGCGCTTTCGATTTCCGTCAGGATGCGCTCTGCCGTCTCGGCGCCGTCGCGGGCGGCAATGAAACGATAGAGATCCTCGACGTCGCGTTCCGCGTCCTCGGCAAGAAGAACACGATAGCGCATCAGGACTGGTCGTCGGCCAGACGTTTGCGGATGCGCGCGAAGGATTCCGATGCAGGACGCAGCTTGCCTTCCTCGACCTGTCGATTGGTGAGCGCCAGCACCTTCAGCAGCGCCAGCGTTTCCTGCGTTTCTTCATATTGGCCGACATCCTGAAGGATCGCCTTTGCCTCGCCGTGAAGGGTAATGACGACGGGCTGCGGATTGTCCTTCAGCGTCCGGATGATCTCGGGCGCGTGTGCCTTGAGATAGCTGATCGGCTTGACCTGTTCTGACAGCTTCATGCGGCTACTCCATGTTGACCAGAATATAGATCATTAAATGGTCGATTGAAAGATCCATGCGCATGCGCGCCCGCATTCCCGGCATCTGAATTTCCGTCGCAGCTGCGGCTGCTTTTTTCCTCTCATTGTCCGCGAAAGAGAATGTCATTTCTTATCATGATATTTGTCTACTGATTTTATAGATTAAATATTGCAACCACTGAGCGGATCGTGGCGCCATGACCTACCTCCTCAGCCTTCTCGACAAAAGCCCGATCGAACAGGGCCTCTCCGCCGCCGACGCGTTGCGGGCGACGGTAAAGATTGCCGCCCGGGCCGAGGAACTCGGTTATCACCGTTTCTGGGTCGCCGAACATCATAACATGTCCAACCTGGCGAGTTCCGCGCCGGAGGCGCTGATAGCCTATCTTCTCGCCAAGACATCGAGGATCCGGGTCGGCTCCGGCGGCGTCATGCTGCAGCACTACAGCGCCTACAAGGTTGCCGAGACCTTCAATCTCCTGGCATCGCTTGCGCCGGGCCGCGTCGACCTCGGCGTCGGCAAGGCGCCGGGCGGCTTTCCGCTGTCGACGCGCGCCTTGCAACTTGCCGTCGATCCGGTGAGGAAGCCGGATTTTGCGAGCCAGCTTTCCGATCTCAACACCTATCTCGCGGCCGATCCTAATTACGACGGTGCCCAGGCGACTCCTTTCCCGCCGACGGCTCCGGAGCGTTTCTTGCTCGGCGCCAGCGTCGAGAGCGCCGAACTGGCGGCCGAGAAGGGGTGGGAGCTCGTCTTCGCCGGCCATCTGAATGGCGATCCCGACAATCTGAGCAAGACCTTCGAAGCCTATGAACGGGCCTCGGGCGGCAAGCGTCCCAGCCTGGCACTCGCGGCCTTCGCCGCCGAAAGCGAGGAGTATGCCCGTGAGCGTGTCGGTAAGCTTAGGATCGTCAAGGTGTTCCTGCCGAACGGTCAGACCGTCAACGTCGGCAGCGAAGAGCAGGCAGCCGAATTTGCCCGGCAGGCCGGCGTCACCGATTACCGCATCGAGGAGAAGGTGCCGAGCGTGCTGCACGGCACTGCAAAGCAGATCCGCAAGGAATTGGACGAGCTCCACCGCCGCCACGGCGTCAAGGAATTCGTGCTCGACACGCCGGCGCTTTCAACCGCCGACCGCCTTGCCTCCATCGAGCTGCTCGCCGCCGAGCGCCTTTCCCTCGTCGCCTGACCTTTCCAAGGAGGATCGATCCCATGGCTCAGAAACACGTCACATTCGGCATCATGCTGCAAGGTCCCGGCGGCCATATGAATGCCTGGAAACATCCGAGCGGACCGGCCGATGCCAGCGTCAATTTCGATTTCTTCGTGACGACGGCGCGCAAGGCGGAGGCGGCCGGCATCGCTTTCGCCTTTGTCGCGGACGGGCTTTATATCAACGAGCAGTCGATCCCGCATTTCCTCAACCGGTTCGAGCCGATCGCCATTCTCTCGGCGCTGGCGGCTTCAACCTCGAAGATCGGCCTCGTCGGCACGGTCTCGACTTCCTACAGCGATCCTTTCACCATTGCCCGCCAGTTTGCCACGATCGATCTCATCAGCGGCGGCAGGGCAGGGTGGAATGCGGTGACCTCGCCGCTCGAGGGTTCGGGGCGAAATTACAGCCGTGAACATCCCGAGCACGAGCTGCGCTACGAGATCGCCGAGGATTATATCGACGCAATCAAGGGTCTCTGGGATTCCTGGGACGATGACGCTTTCGTGCGCAATCGCGAGACCGGCGTTTTTGTCGACAAAGCGAAGATGCATCGCCTCAACCATAAAGGCCGCTTCTTCCGTATCGAGGGACCGCTCAATATCGGCCGATCGAAGCAGGGTCAGCCCGTCGTCTTCCAGGCGGGGGCTTCGGACTCTGGAATCAGGCTTGCCGGCAAGCATGCCGATGCCGTCTTCACCAATGGCGGACCGCTCGAAGAGGCTCGAGGCTTCTACCGTCAGCTCAAGGATAGCGTCATCGCTCAGGGACGCGCCGCAGCGGAAGTCGGCATCTATCCCGGCATCGGTCCGATCGTCGGCAAGACAGCCGAGGAAGCGGAAGCCAAGTACCAGGCGATCCGCAATCTCGTCACGATCGAGGAGGCGTTGCTCTATCTCGGCCGCTTCTTCGATCATCACGATTTCAGCGTCTACCCGCTCGATGAGCCGTTCCCCGAGCTCGGTGATATCGGCAGGAACAATTTTCGCGCCACCACCGACCGCATCAAGAGGACGGCGCGCGAGAAGGGACTGACGCTCCGCCAGGTGGCGCTCGATTCCGCGACGCCGCGCACCGCCTTCATCGGGACGGCGGAGCATATTGCCGACGAGATCATCCGCTGGGTGGATAATGGCGCCGCCGATGGCTTCATTCTCGGCTTCCCCGTCATCGCCGAAGGCTTCGCCGACTTCGCCGAACACGTTCTGCCGATCCTCACCGCGCGCGGCTATTTCGATCCGATTCTCAAGGGCGAGACGCTGCGCGATCATCTGGGCCTGCCCTTCCGGGAAAGCCGCTATGCGGCCGGCGCTGATCAGGTCGATCAGGGGAGGGCTGTCGGCGCCTGAGGCGCCGAGCGAACCGCCATGGACACTATCGCTCAGAACACCCGCAGCAACGATCCGATCGAGAAGGGCATCGCTACCTATCTGGACGAGATGATCACGCTTCGCCACGATCTGCACCAATATCCGGAGCTGGCCTTCCAGGAGCTCAGAACCAGCAAGCTTGTGGTGGCCCGCCTTTCCTCCTGGGGCTATGAGGTGGCGACCGGCATTGCCGGCACCGGCATCGTCGCCACCCTCAGACGCGGCGAAGGCCGGAAACGGATCGGTATCCGCGCCGACATAGACGCGCTGCCGATCGAGGAGGCGAGCGACCTTGCCTATGCCAGCAGCAATCCCGGCGTCATGCATGCCTGCGGCCATGACGGGCATACCGCGATCCTGCTTGCCGCCGCCCGCTATCTCGCCGAAAGCGGCAATTTCAGCGGCACGCTCAGGCTGATCTTCCAGCCCGCCGAGGAAATCGGCGCCGGCGCGCGCAAGATGATCTCGGAAGGACTGTTCGAACGTTTCCCAGTCGATGCGGTCTTCGGACTGCACAACTGGCCGGGGGTGCCGGCGGGCCAGTTCGGCTTCGTCACCGGTCCGGCCATGGCTTCGGTCGACCAGGCGATCGTCAGGATCATCGGAAAAGGCGGCCACGGCGCCGAGCCGCACCGCGTCGTCGATCCGGTGCTGGCTTCGGCTTCCTTCATCACTGCATTGCAGAGCGTCGTCTCCCGCAACGTCGATCCGCAGGATATGGCGGTCGCCACCGTCGGCTCGATCCATGCCGGCTCCGCCTCGAATGTCATCCCCGAGAGCGTGGAGATGAAACTGACCATGCGGGCCTTCAGCGAAGAAGTTCGCCGGCTGCTGCAGGAGCGCATTCCAGCCCTTGCCCGCGCCCAGGCCGAAAGCTTCGGCGCCGAGGCGGACGTGAACTACCGGCTCGGTTTTCCGGCGCTGGTCAACCACGCCAAGGAAACGGCCTTTGCCCGCGATGTCGCTTACGACGCGCTCGGTCTCGCGGCGATCGAGAAGGACTTCCGTCCACGAACCGCAAGCGAGGATTTCGCCTTCATGCTGCAGGCCAATCCCGGCAGCTACCTCTTCGTCGGAAACGGCGACAGCGCGCCTCTCCACAGCGCCCATTACGATTTCAACGACGCGATCATCGCGCCCGCCGCCCGCTACTGGGTCCGGCTCGCCGAAACCTTCCTCACTGACGACAACGGGTGACGAACGACATGAGCGACACGTTTCTCTATACGACCCCTCTCGATCCCCGCGCCAAGCCGTTGATTGACGAGCTGATTCACGAATATGACAGCCGCTACGGCACCTATTTCAATGCCGAAGGCGCTGCAGCCGAATTGAACCGCTATCCCCCCGAAGCCTTCGCGCCGCCTCACGGCAATTTTCTGCTGCTGATCCGCAATGGCGAAACCATCGGCGGCGGCGCTTTCAAGCATTACGACGATCGCACGGCCGAGTTCAAACGCATCTGGACACGCTCGGACCTGCGCCGCCAGGGCCTTGCCCGCAAGGTGCTGGTGGAGCTTGAAGCTCAGGCGGCCCGCCAAGGTTATACGAGGATCTATCTGACGACCGGTTTCCGGCAGCCCGAGGCCGTCGGCCTGTATCTGAACTACGGCTACACCGCTCTTTTCGACACGTCAGCCGATCCCGAGATTTACAAGAGCCTGCCCTTCGACAAGGACATCACCCATCTCGTTCCGCCGGTCTTCGGAACCGAGCCGGCCGGACCGCGCTTGCGCGTGGCCGGCGCAAATCTCTGAAAGCGACACGACGATAATCATAAAAGGGAAGCAAGAATGGCACTGACGACGGATTTCGCGGGCATTGAGCCCGGCAGCAGGACGGCAGAACCGAAGCAGGACTATTCCCGCTACCGCATCGTGCCGGCGCGCCATCCCGAGCGGCTGGCAGGCACGATATTCGCGGCCGTCGTCATCGTCGCCGTGCTCTATTCTACCTTCACCAATCCGCGCTGGGGTTGGGGTGTTTTTGCCGAATGGTTCTTCGCCGAGCCGGTGCTCGTCGGCCTCGGCCGGACACTGCTGCTGACCGCGCTTGCCGCCATATCGGGTTCCATCCTCGGAACAGCCCTGGCGCTCGCCCGCGTCTCCAGGTCGCCGCTGCTATCGGGCCTTTCCTGGGGCTATATCTGGCTGCTGCGCTCGATCCCCATGATCGTGCTGCTGTTGATATTGAACAATCTCGGCTATCTCTACGAAACGATCAGGATCGGCGTCCCGTTCACCGACACGGTCTTGTTCGATTATCCCACCGTGCAGTTGCTGACGCCCTTCGCCGCTGCCTATCTCGGCCTCACGCTCAACCAATCGGCCTTCTTCGCCGAGATCGTCCGCGGCGGCATTCTTTCCGTCGATCATGGACAGCTGGAGGCGGCCGCCGCGCTCGGTCTGCCGCGCCGTCGCCAGGCCTTCCGTATCGTGCTGCCGCAGGCGATGCGCTCGATCCTGCCGACCGGTTTCAACGAGCTCATCGGATTGGCGAAAAGCACGTCTGTCGTCTATGTGCTGGCGCTGCCGGAACTATTCTACACCGTCCAAGTGATCTACCGCCGTAATCTCGAAGTCATTCCGCTGCTGATGGTCGCGACCGTCTGGTATCTGATCATTATGACCGTGCTGTCGGTCGCCCAGCACTATATCGAGCGCTACTTCTCCAAGGGCGCCGTGCGCAATCCGACACCGCTGCCTTTTCAAGCATTTTTCGGACGCTTCCGCCGGCCACTGCCGGTTCTCGATGGCGCGACCGACAAAGTGCGCAAGCAGGGTTTCCATGATGCGACGTCTCTGCGGGCAGGCGGTGCGGTGCGCCTCCACGGCATCTCGAAAAGCTTCGGCTCGCTGAAGGTGCTCGATGATGTCGAGCTCAACCTGCCGGCCGGCAGCGTGACCGCCATTCTTGGCCCCTCCGGTTCGGGGAAGTCGACGCTGCTGCGGTCAATCAATCACCTGGAGCGTGTCGACGACGGCTTCATCTCCGTCGACGGCGAGTTTGTTGGCTACAGCAGGAAGGGCAATACACTCTACGAGCTTAAGGAAAACGAGATCCTCAAACGCCGCGCCGATATCGGTATGGTCTTCCAGAGCTTCAATCTCTTTCCGCATCTGACCGTGCTCGAAAACTTGATCGAGGCGCCGATCGAGGTTCGCGGCGTCGGCCGCCAGGAAGCCGTGCAGCTGGCGCAGGAACTGCTGGCACGCGTCGGTCTCAGCGACAAGATCAATGCCTATCCGCGTCAGCTCTCCGGCGGCCAGCAGCAGCGTGTCGCGATCGCCCGGGCGCTGGCGCTCCGCCCCAAGGTGCTGCTCTTCGATGAGCCGACCTCCGCACTCGATCCGGAACTCGTCGGCGAGGTGCTCGACGTCATCAAGGAGCTCGCCCGCACGGGAACGACGCTCGTGATCGTCACCCATGAAATCGGTTTTGCCCGCGAAGTCGCCGACACCGTCGTCTTCATGGAAAGCGGCCGCATTCTCGAGGCCGGTCCGCCGGCACGGATTTTCACGCAAGCAGAGCACCCGCGAACACGCGAATTCCTCGCCAAGGTTCTCTAGCGCCTGACAGCGCTGGCGAAATGCCGGGCCGCGACGGGCTGCTCCGGTCAAATGACAATAACCACAACTTTAAGATGAAATGGAGAATGGGCATGGCATTTACAGATAGAGTAAGGCTTCTGATAGCGGGAGCCGTCGCCATTAGTGCAATCGGTTTCGGTTCCGCTCAGGCGCAGCAGAAGTTCGATCTCAGCCCCGAACAGCCGAACCGGCTGCGGGTGGAAAAGAACGAGACGTGCATCGCTCAAATCAAGGACTTCAAGTTCGTCGAGAACGGTGTTTTCACCGTCGGCATCAGTTCCAGCGGCAATCTGCCGCTGCACGACTATGCCTCCGATTCCAAGACGGTCATCGGTTATGACGTCGATCTGGCGCAGGCGATCGCCGACAGTCTGGGCCTGAAGCTCAACCTCGTTTCCGTTGCCTGGGCCGACTGGCCGCTGGGGCTCACCTCCGGCAAGTTCGATGCGGTGATCTCGAACGTGACTGTCACGGAAGAGCGCAAGGAAAAGTTCGATTTCTCGACCTACCGCAAGGATGAGCTCGGTTTCTACGTCAGGGCCGACAACCCGATCAGGTCGATCAAGGAGCCAAAGGATATTGCCGGCCTGAAGGTCATCACCGATGCCGGCACCAATCAGGAGAAGATCCTGCTGGAATGGGACCGGCGGAATGTTGCGGCCGGCCTCAAGCCGATCGAGGTGCAGTATTACGACGACGATGCGGTGAAGGACCTCGCCGTGCAGTCCGGCAGGGCCGATGCGGTCTTCAGCGTCAACGCCACCCAGGCCTATGCGGCGGGCATCAACGGCAAGACCAAACTCGTCGGCACCGTCAGCGGCGGCTGGCCGATCACGGCCGAGATCGCCGTCACCACCCGCAAGGGCAGTGGTCTGGCGGCGCCCGTCACCAATGTCGTCAACGACCTGATTGCCAGCGGCGCCTACAAGAAGATCCTCGACGCCTGGAATCTCGGTCCCGAGGCGATCGACAAGGCCCAGACCAACCCGCCCGGCTTGCCGAAGAGCGGTTCGTAATGTTTACGGGACGGACGGCCGTTTGAGCCGGCCCGTCCCTGCCTTTCACTGCAAACGGAGACATATCGAACGTGGGGAGTTTTCTTGATATCCGCAGCTTTTTCTTCGCGGCGCTGACGGCAGCCTTGACTAGCCTCAGTGCAGCTCATGCGGCCGATGATTTCGACCTGAGCCCGCAGCAGCCGGGCAGGCTTTATGCAGCCAGGAACCATGCGGCGATCGCCGCAATCCCCAAGGAATTCAAGTTCGTCACACCGGGCAAGTTCACCATCGGCGTCAGCCCCGGCGGCCCGCCGCTTTCCACTTTCGCCACCGATGCAAAGACCGTGGTCGGCGCCGATCCCGACTATGCCTATGCGATCGCCGACAGCCTCGGCCTGACGCTGGAGATCGTGCCGGTCGCCTGGATCGACTGGCCGCTCGGGCTCACATCGGGCAAATATGATGCCGTCATCTCCAATGTCGGCGTGACCGAGCAGCGCAAGGAGAAGTTCGATTTCTCCACCTATCGCCAGGGTCTGCACGGTATTTTCGTGAAAGCTGATAGCCCGATCACCTCGATCAAGGAGCCGAAGGATGCGGCGGGCCTCAGAATCATCGTCGGCGCCGGCACCAACCAGGAGCGCATCCTGGTCAAGTGGAGCGAAGAGGATGTTGCCGCGGGCCTGAAGCCGATCGAGCTGCAATATTACGACGACGAGGCGGCAAGCCTTCTCGCGCTGCGTTCCGGTCGGGCCGATGTCATCGTCCAGCCGCACGCGCAGCTCGTCTTCATCGCGGCGCGTGACAAGAACATCAAGCGGGTGGGCACGCTGAGCGCCGGCTGGCCGGATCGATCGGACGTCGCCATCGCCACCCGCAAGGGAAGCGGGCTCGCCGATGCGCTGACTATCGCCACCAATGGCCTGATCAAGGATGGCACCTATGCGAGGATTCTCGCTCACTGGCATCTTTCCGAGGAAGCTCTCCCGGCATCCGAGACCAATCCGCCCGGCCTGCCGAAATATTGATTGCGGGAAGCAGGTCATGAGCGGCGGCAATATATCCATCAGCCATATCGGCTTCCTCACGGCCGGCAACTATTCCGATGATGATCCCTTGTCGGGATTGGAGCAGACGCTCCAGCAACTGCACTATGGCGAGGCGCTTGGCTTCGACAGCGCCTGGGTCCGCCAGCGTCACCTGGAGCCGGGGATCTCGTCCGCCAGCGCCTTTCTGGCGGCGGCCACCCAGCGCACCAGCCGGATCGAGCTCGGAACGGCGGTCATTCCGATCGGGTATGAAAGCCCGTATCGGCTGGCCGAAGACCTTGCGATGGTCGATGTACTCTCGCGCGGGCGGCTGAATATCGGCGTCAGCGCCGGCCGGCCGCTGCATGCCGAGCTGATCGGCCCGCTCGCCTTCGACGGCGACTGGACGCGTTACGATTTCTCGCATGATCGCGTGCTGCGCTTTGCCGACAATCTGCGCGGTGCCTATCTCGGCGACGACGCGACCTTCATCAAGACGCCATTCGGCCCGCAGCGGCCGCGCCTGCAGCCCTATGCCAAAGGTCTGATCGACCGGATCTGGTATGGCGGCGGATCGCAGCGCTCGGCCGGCTGGGCCGACCGCAACGGCTTCAACCTGTTGACCGGGAATGTGATAACGGGGGAGGGGACCGACGATTTCTTCGTCGCCCAATCCACGCTCATTAAAACCTATCGCGACTCTGGAACGCAGCGCCGTGTCGCGCTCGGTCGCGTCATCGTGCCGTTCGACAGCGCCGATGCGGCAACGCGCCGGCGCTACCGCGATTATGCCGACGGCCGGCATCAGCGGACGCTTTCGCCGCAGGGCGAGCGGCGCACCTTGTTCGCCCGCGATATCGTCGGCACATCGGAGGAAATATTGGAGCGGCTTTTCGCCGATCCGATCCTGCCCGAGGTCAGCGAGTTGCGGCTGGAGCTCCCTTACGAGTTCGAGCACGAGGAATATCGCCAGATCCTCCACGACTTCGCCACCAGAATCGCCCCGGAGCTCGGATGGAAAGCGCAGCCGGGAATTCGGGCCGCTTCCTGATTGGCCGTCGGCAGACAACGTCCCATTCGCCATCAAACAATCATCTCAGCAGGAGCATTCGTCAGTGACCAAATCGGTGGAATATTTCTTTTCGATCGGCTCGCCCTGGTCCCACATCGGCTTCGACGCCTTTACCGAACTGGCGGCGAAGAACGACGTCGTCGTCACGCCCTATCTGACGACGGTGGTCGAGGAGAATGGCGGCGTCTTCTCGCGCAACCGCCCGGAGATCCGCCGCGCTTATTGGACGCGCGACCTCAAACGCTGGGCGCGCGTGCGTGGCAAGGAATTGCGGCTAGAGCATCGGCCGGAGCTCAGCGATCCGACCCCGGCATCCCTCTTCGTGATCGCCGCCTATCTCGACGGGCAGGATTGGATTGGCGTTAGCAGGGCCCTGCAGCATGCTTTCTGGAGCGAGGCGAGGGATATCGGCAAGGCTGATGTGCGCGAGGCGATCGTGACAGCAGCCGGTTTCGATGGCGCAGCACTTCTCCGGCGGCAAGCCGATGACGACGTCCAGAACAAATGGTCGGCAGACCGCGTGCACGCGCGCGACAGCGGCGTCTTCGGTTTTCCCAGCTATGTCTATGATGGCGAGCTCTATTGGGGCCAGGACAATCTGCCCTTCCTCGAACGCCACCTCCGCGGCGACAAACCGTAAACTTCAAGACGAATGTTTTTTCAATGGAGCCGCAAAGGAGAGACGCACATTCCTTTAATCCAGTAATTTTATAGACAATATTTGAAGCAACCACAGAGAGGAAAAACCATGTCAGGTTTCAAACTCGTCGGCATTGCCGGCAGCTTCAACCGCCCATCGAAGACACTGGCTCTTGTCCGGCATGTCGCCGAACGCGCCAGCATCAGATACGGCTTTTCGAGCAAAACCTATGATCTGCACGATCTAGGTCCGTCGCTGGGTCGCGCCTTGTGGCGCAAGGACCTCGACGAGCAGGCCAGGCGTGTCGTCGACGAGATCGTAAGGGCCGATGTGCTGATTATCGGTTCGCCGACTTACAAGGGCTCCTACCCCGGCCTTTTCAAGCACCTCATCGATCTGATCGATCCACAGGAGCTTCGCGCGAAGCCGATCATCATTACGGCAACCGGCGGCGGCGACCGGCATGCCTTGATGGTCGAGCATCAGCTTCGGCCGCTGTTCGGTTTCTTCATGGCCCATACGCTGCCGACGGCCGTCTATGCGTCCGACCGTGATTTTGCGGATTACGCGGTCTCTTCCCATGCGCTTTCGAACCGCATCGGTGAAGTGGTCGGCGAATTGTCAGCCTTCTTTCCAGAGGCAAGACCGGCAGTAGCGGCGGCCGAATAAGGCGCTCAACGAACTTCGTTCTCAGGAGGCAGCGATGGATGATGCAGGCCCGCCGGGATCAAGCGAGCAAATCTGGAGCGTCTTTGAATTTGCTCGCCGATATCGGCTGGCCAAGCGCGAGGAAAACCGCCTGCTGATGCTGTACGGGCCGACTGCATCGCTGCGCGATCTTCTAGCAAATGCGCAACGTCATTCGTTGATTTCCCAACCGACCAGTTCCTGACAGGAGGTTCGCATGAAGCTTGATTTCAATTTCTGGCTGAAGTTTGCGATCGCCCGCTTTCGGCGCCAGCTGCGAAAGCCTGCAAACGCAGCGGTCACCCGCGACGAGGAGCAGGAACGGTCGGCGCGCGAATACGAACTTCACTATTGGGGCGCGATGCCGGGACTTTGGTATTGAGGAGGGCGGCGGGATGGCGATTGCTGTTGAGACCGGCGACCGTCGGCACGACACCAGAAGAGCAACGGGAAGCCTCATGTCGCAGTTCAGGCATGCGGCCGGGATCTGCACGGTCGCCGGTTCCTTCACCTTCCTCTTCGCCTTGGTGATCGGACTGATCAGATGAGCGAAGTCCTCATTCTCCCAGGATTATTCGGCTCGGGAGAGGGGCATTGGCAACAGCACTGGCTGCAGGATCAGCCGGGTAGCCGTTTTGTCGCTCAGGACGATTGGGATCATCCCAGCCTCGACAGCTGGTTGCCGCGACTGGAAGAAGCGCTTGAAGAGGCTGGCGAAGCCTATCTGGTCGCCCATAGTCTCGGATGCCTGCTCGCCGCTCGGCTGGCCGGGCGAAGCGCTGCCCGGCGCGTGAAGGGAGCATTGCTCGTTGCTCCCTGCGATCTGCCGGCCACGGAAATACTCCATCCCGGGCATATCGCGTTCGGCGGCATGCCGACGGCGCCTCTGCCATTTCCGAGCATCGTCATCGGCAGCATGAACGACGCCTACATGACGGTCGATCGGCTGACCTTTTTTGGCCGACTGTGGAAGGCGGAGACCAGGAATATCGGCCTCGCCGGCCACATCAATATCGCAAGTGGTTTTGGCCGCTGGCGAACCGGCTACCGGCTGCTGGATGCCTTGAAGATGCGCACCGGCGATCGAAGGCGCAGCGTTTTCACACGACCGGCTTTTGCGATGTGAATGGAAGCGGAATGTCCGATATCATCGACGATCTCCTGCGCCTCAGCGAAGATCCGAATGCCGACCCCAGGAGCCGGCGCCGGCAAACCATGGAGCGCCTGGTGAAGACGCTGCTTGCCATGGCCGACGCCGAAATCGGGCCTGACGAGGCGCAACATCGCCATTCGATCATGCATTTGACGACGATCATCCGCGACATGACGGGCAGGATCGCCGAGGCCGACGATACGACATTTGCGGCGATCGTCAGGGAGGCCGCGATGCGGATCCGCAGCCTGCAGCGGCGCCAGGCCGATGCGGCCAGATTTACGGTGCATTGAAACGTGACCGATATCGCCGAGCATAGGCAGGTGATAATCCGGCGAAGCGAGGTTCGGATGCTCAGTGCAACCAGCATGGCTCTTACGGACGAGCTCGTGTCGCTCAGCCTTCGCCCCGAGCTCGATCCCGGTCCCGAGCCGCACCGCACACCGCTGACCGAGATGGAGGTGGAGATGTTCGCCAGGCGGCTGCTCCAGGAATCCGCCGGCGCGCCGCTCTGGGTCTTCGCCTATGGATCATTGATATGGAAGCCGGACTTCGATGCCGTCGAGTGGCAGCGCGGCGCAGCCAGGGGTTGGCATCGGTCCTTCTGCCTGAAGATGACACGTTGGCGGGGAAGCCGGGCGCAGCCTGGCCTCATGATGGCGCTTGATCGCGGCGGACGCTGCAATGGCATCCTCTTCAGGCTTGCCGATGACGATCGCCTCGGCCAGATTCGACGCTTGATCCGCCGTGAGGTCGGCACGATCGAAGATGCGGCGACGGTTCGCTGGATTCCTGTCGAGACCGCACATGGCTTCGTGCGCGCGCTGGTCTTTTGGGCCGGCCCGAAAGGCGAGCGCGTTTCCCGCAGATTGCCTTTGGAGACGGTGGCGCGCGTGCTTGCCAGGGCCTGCGGACATGTGGGCTCCTGCGCCGAATACCTCTATCTGACGGTGAAGCATCTGGAAGAACGCGGCATTCGAGATCGCAATTTATGGCGCCTCCAGGAGCTCGTCGCCGCCGAACTTCAATCGATCCATGGTCTGAACGAGGTTGCGCAGAGGCGTTAAGCGCCGCGCGTCTTTTCAGACCCGCGGCGCTTTGACGTTTTGAATTACCTGCATTCCCTCAGAGCTTGCCTTTCCAAGGCACAAGGTAGGTCTCCAGGAAACGGATGGCGGCCGAGAAGGTGAAGGCGCAGGCCGCGATGATGGCGATGCCGACAAAGACGACGTCGGTTGCCAGGAATTGCGACGCCGACATGATCATGAAACCGATCCCGCGCGTCGAGGCGATCAATTCGGCCGCGACCAGCGTGCTCCAGCCGACGCCGAGCGCAATGCGGATGCCGGTGAGGATTTCGGGCAGGGCCGACGGCAGGACGATGTCGATGAAGAGCTGCAGCCGGTTGGCACCCAGCGAACGGGCGGCATTGACGCGCTCGATCGGCAGCGAACGAACGCCGGCCTGGGCTGAAAGGCAGATCGGCGCAAACATCGCCAGCACCAGCAGCGTGATCTTCGACGTCTCGCCAATGCCGAGCCAGATGATCATCAGCGGCAGGTAAGAGAGCGGCGGAAGCGGCCAGTAGAACTCGATCGGCGCATCGAGCACACCTTTGGCCCAGCGGTTCAGGCCCATGAGCAATCCTAGCGGAATGCCGGCGGAGATGGCGATGAGAGCCGCGACAACGATGCGGAACAGACTTGCAGCGACGTGTTCAGAAAGCGATGCACCGGCGTAACCATCGCGATAGATGACGCCGATCTGCGTCAGCACCTCATCGGGACGCGGCAGGAAAAGGTGCGGGACGATGCCAAGGGCAGCGACGAGCCACCACAGCAGCAGGATTGCCAGCGCGGTGGCAACACTGATGGCGACCGTTGATCTCTCGCCGGCGCCGAAGCCGCCCATTTTCACCAGCTTGACCTGATGATCCTGGACGTGGGCCGCAGCCGGCGAGGCCTGTATTACATCGCTCATGCGGCGCTCCTCAAATCTTCGCTGCTGTGGAGAATGGCGCGGATCTCTTCGCGCAGCTCGGCAAATTGCGGCGAGGCCTTGATCGCTCGTGCGTCGCCGGTTTCGGCGAAGCGGCTGATGAAATCGAGATCAAAGCGGGCGACGACGCGCCCAGGCCGAGGCGACATGACGAGCACCTGCGTGCCGAGAAACAGCGCCTCTTCGATCGAATGGGTGATGAAGAAAATCTTCTTCGCCGTCTTGTCCCAGACGGAAACCAGCAGTTCCTGCATCTGCTCGCGGGTCAGACTGTCGAGCGCGCCGAAAGGCTCGTCCATCAGCAGGATATCGGGATTGGTCGCAAGCGCCCGGGCGATGCCGACCCGCTGGCGCATGCCGCCCGACAGCTCGTAGGGAAAGGCATTGGCAAATTCGTCGAGACCGACCAGCCGGAGCAGTTCGAGCGCGCGCGTTTGCCGCTCCTTGCGGCTGACACCGGCAAATTTCAGGCCAAGGGCGACATTGTCGGCCAGCGATTTCCAGGGCAGCAGCGCATCTTTCTGAAAGACGACGCCGCGATCGGCGCCCGGCCGTTCGATGGCGCGGCCATCGAGCGTGATCCGGCCATCTGACAACGGAAGGAAACCGGCGATCGCGTTGAGAAGGGTTGATTTGCCGCATCCCGAGGCGCCGAGCGCGACGACGAAACCCCGTTCGGGGATATCGAAGGAAACGCGATCGAGCGCGTGGACGGTCCGCCCGTCCCGGGCTGCGAAGAAAACGCTGGCGTGATCGACTTTAAGCATGGTGCGACTCGCAAGTTCGATGCCGGCGCGACGATGGTCGCGCCGGCATCGGGGAGGATCAGTTGCTGACGCTGGTAAGTGCGTCGGCGGTGACGAAGGCGCCGTAATTTGCCAGCACGTCGGAGACCTTGCCTTGCTCTTTCAGGAACGATGCCGTGTCCTTGAGGATCTTGCCGGCGCCGGCCTTCTCGCCGCCGCCGAGCCAGGCCTCCGATGCCTGCACTTCCGGGGTCAGCAGCGTCAGGTTCTTGAGGGCCGAGGCCTGCTGCTCGGCGGTGCCGCCGAGAAGCTTGGCGAGCGACTTGGCATTGTCGCTGTCAGGCCCCCAGGCGGCCTTATCCAATGCGAAGGAGGCGTAGTATTTGTTGATGACCGAGGCGAAGCCCTTCAGGAATTCCGGGTTATCGGTCGCGAACTTCGAAGTGGCGACCCAGGCGGAGAATGTCGGCGCTCCCTTGTCCGCCACATCCTTGGAGGTCACCAGCACCTTGCCGTTCTTTTTGAGTTCGGTGAGCGCCGGATCCCAGACGAAACCGCCGTCGATATCGCCGCGATTATAACTCGCGACGATCTCCGGCTGCGGAATTGCGAAAACCTGGACGTCCTTTTCGGTCAGGCCAAGCGATTTGATCAGCGCCAGGAGCTGATAGTGGTCGGTGGAGACAGGCGCGGCGGCAAGCTTCTTGCCCTTCAGATCGTTCAGGCTTTCGATGCCCGAGCCGTTGCGGACGACCAGAGCCTCATCGACGCCGGAGATGGAGGCAAGGTAGAAGGCCTTGACCTCGAGCCCGCGCGACACCGCAGCTGCAAACGGGCTGGAGCCGACATAGCCGACCTGGACGTCGCCCGACGCAATGGCCGCGAAAATCTCGGCGCCGGAATTGAACCTGCGGAAGTCGATGTCATATCCCGTGTCCTTGGCGAATTCGCCGTTGGCGATTGCCACGGAAGACGGCAGGGCGTCGGTTTGATAGCCGACGACGACCTTCTTGTCCGCCGCCTCGGCGGCGATCGCCGTTGCGAGAGTGCCGACGCCGACGGCGATTGCGGCAAGCAAATTTCTGAAATTCATCTTGAGCCCCTTTGTTCGAGGGCCACCCGGCCCCTTGATCTCACCTTCAAAGGGTAATCGCCGAGAAGGGGCTGGCGGGAGAAATAACAAACTATATTTATAGACTATAGAGATAATTGTTTTCGTGATTCTGACGCTTGAGTGATCCCCGGGTCGGGGTCCGACAAGAGCCGGCGTTCCGCAGCTTCGGGGAGAATGCATTGATATATGATGTGATCGTCGTCGGTTCCGGTTTTTCAGCGATTGCCGTGACCTGCAATCTCATCGAGCAGCTCCCCACTGCGGCGACGATCGCCGTCGTCGGCGACGATCCCGGTTTCGGGCGCGGGACGGCTTACCGGACGGAGCTCTATCTCCATCGCCTGAACGTTCCCGCCGGCCGTATGAGCCTGCTGCCCCATCATCCGGACGATTTCGTCGATTGGCTGAAAAGCCATGGACGCCCTATGCAGGTCGGCGATTTCGCCTCGCGCAGCGATTACGGCCTTTATGTCAGGGATACGCTTGCGCGGTTGCTGCGCAAGCGGGATGGCCGTTGCCGGGTCGACTTCATCAAGGCCAAGGCGGCCGGATGCGTGGAGCGCTACACCAGCACGCTCGCCTTCCATCTCGGCAATGGCGACGAGATTGCTGGAAAGAATGTGGTGCTCTGTCTTGGCGTCGGAAATGCGAATCTTCCGGTCGATCCGGCCGGCGTCCCGCCATTTTTGCGATCGCGGATCGTCGAGAACCCATGGCGGCTTTCATGGCTGAGGCGTGTCGCACCGTCCGATGCGGTCTGTATTCTCGGCTCTGGCCTGACGATGATCGATCAGGTTCTGGCACTTCGCGCCCATGGTCATAGGGGCAGAATCGAGGTGCTTTCGCGGCGCGGCCTGGCACCGCTCGGCCATGCAAGGACGCCGCCCGCGCCGCTGCCGATCGACGTGCACACGCTTCCGGCTACGATCAGCGGCCTGTTGAAGATCTTGCGGGAAAAGAGCAGGGAGGTCGCCGACTGGCGGAGCGTGATGGACGGCCTGAGGCCGGCCACGCAGGCTCTCTGGCAGCGGCTTTCGCACGATGAGCGAGCACGGTTCCTGCGGCATGCGCTTCCCTGGTGGAATATCCACCGTCACCGGGTCGCGCCCGACGTATTCGCCGGCTTCGAGACGCTGGTCTCGAATGGAACCGTTCGCTTTCACGCCGGCTTCCTGAAATCGCTCGAGGCCGAAGATGACAGGCTGGTCGCCGGATACAGGGTCAGAGCCAAGCGCGAGATCGCCGAGATCAAGGCGGACTGGTTGGTCAACTGCACGGGCATGGAGCGCGCCGGGATCAGCCATTCGCCGCTTCTGAAGGAGATGAGCCGATTTCAGCTGGTCGTCCCTGATCCGCTTGGCCTCGGCATCCAGGTGGATGCGGCTTCCGAAGTGACGGCTCCGTCCCGGATCTCGCCCGCGCGGCTGTTTGCCGTCGGCGCCTTGACGGCGGGGCAATTCTGGGAGATCACCGCCGTCCCCGACATTCGGCTGCAGGCGAAGGCCGTGGCCGAAGAGATCGTCAGGGCGAGGCTGAAGTCCGAGGCATAGGCTGATAATCTCGGATCGGCACGGTGCTGTTGAATTGCTGGCCGCCGACAGCTACAGTATTTGGTAGGCCATAATACGATTCCCGAGTTCGACTGCTGCAGCAAAGCTTGAGCCTGCGAAGTCAATCCAACCCCGAGGTACAGCATGAGCGGTGCTCTGAAGGACGCAGCAATCAGGGTCGAGCGTCCTACGAAGACCTTGCGGGAACTGGCGCTCGACAAGGTCCGCGAGGCCATCGTCAACGGATACTTCCGTCCCGGGGACCGGCTTGTCGAGCGCGACCTCTGCGCTCAGCTCGGCGTCAGCCGCACGGTGGTGCGCGAGGTTCTGCGGCATCTGGAATCGGAAGGGCTCGTCGCCAATCTGCCGAACAAGGGACCGATCGTCGCCCAGCTGGATATCGAGGAAGCCAAGCAGATCTATGAGATCCGCGGTGCGCTTGAAGGCATGGCGGCGCGGCTCTGCGCGGAGCGCGGCAGCCCCGAGATCGTCGCCGCGCTCGAGGAATCCCTGACCGCAATCCGCAACAGCTATCGCGACAGCGATATGGCGGGCGTGCTGACCAATACCTCGTCCTTTTATCAGACGCTGTTCACCATGGTCGACAGGCATGTCGCCTGGGGCGTCGTCAACCTGCTGACCGTGCGCATCAACCATCTGCGCTCGATGACGATCAAGACGGAACGACGCGGCATCGAAGGGCCGCTGCAGATGTCGAAGATCGTCGATGCCATCCGTCGCGGCGACGGCGAGGGCGCCCAGCGGGCGGCGATGGATCATGTCGCGGCGGCAAGTGCCATTGCAGAAGCGGTGCTATCCGCCCAGAAGCCTGCTGAATAACTTTTTAAAACCCGTCTCATTGCATTAGGGGCCACTGCAGATCTCCGACGAGGTGCTGTCGCATCGACATTTGTCGATGCCTTTGCGCATCGCGATTCACGTTCCCCGGAGCTCTACACTTCGAGCTTGACACCTGTCTTTGCTCGATGTGATGGTATGCCATAATCAATAATATATAATGTGACATCGTAAGCACTGGGATTGTTCTGCCTGCCGCGTCGCTGCTGACGGGCGGAAAACCGCAGATTTTCAAGGATCGAACCTCAATCCGCGTCATCGCAAACATCAACTTGACATCGGTATATTATGGTATACCATAATATAAAGTAGAGAGATGAGGTGTTCCATGGCCATTCAAATTCGCAAGACGGGATTGCAGATCGAAACGACGCTGATCGAAGGCGGCAAGGCCGCGGCGGTGCCGCTAAAACTGTTTTCCGCTTTCGCGGTCGTGAAGAACCCCTGGGCGGGCCGCGGCTTTGTCGAAGATCTCAAGCCCGAAATCCATGCGGGCGCTCCGGTTCTCGGTGAGTTGCTGACCAAGATGATCATCGATGCGGTCGGTTCCGGCGATGCGGTCGAAGCCTATGGCAAGGCCGCCGTCGTCGGCCTGGATGGTGAAATCGAACATGCCTCCGCGCTCATCCACACGCTGCGCTTCGGCAATTTTTATCGCCATGCCGTCGGCGCCAAATCCTATCTCGCCTTCTGCAATACGCGCGGTCCTGCCAATGCGCCGATCATGATCCCGCTGATGGACAAGAACGATGAAGGCCGCCGCTCGCACTATCTCACCATCCAGACTTCGATCCCCGATGCGCCGGCCGCCGATGAGATTGTCGTGGCTCTTGGCGCGTCGGTGGGCGGGCGTCCTCATCACCGCATCGGTGACCGCTACCAGGATCTGAAGGATCTTGGGCAGGACGTCGCCAACCCGGCGGGCGTTTGAAAGGGTGGGCGCTGAGATGCTGACAGCCGGATCGATCTCGGGCGCCGCTGCAGCAAAAGGTGCCGGTGACTTGCCCCGAAAGAAGACGCCAGGCGGAACGGCCTATCACGAGGCCGGCAGCGGCGAGCCGCTGGTTCTCATTCATGGCGTCGGCATGCGGCTCGAAGCCTGGGCGCCGCAGATCACCTTTCTGTCGGCCGACCACCGCGTCATTGCCGTCGACATGCCGGGGCATGGCGAGAGCGCAAAACTGCCGGCGGGCAGCCGCCTGGAGGAGTTCGTCGCCTGGTTCGGGCGCTTTCTCGACGAGATGGCGATCGATGGGGTGAATGTTGCCGGCCACTCGATGGGGGCGCTGGTATCCGGAGGAGCGGCGGCGACGTTCGGCGAACGGATCAGCCGTGTCGCGTATCTTAACGGCGTTTACAGGCGCGATCCGCAAGCAAAGGCCGCTGTGCTCGCGCGGGCCGCGGCCATTCCGCTGACGGGCGTCGACAAGGAAGGCCCGCTGGCGCGCTGGTTCGGCGATGATGCAGACAGCGTCGTTGCGCGGGAACTGACGCGAGAATGGCTCAGTCGCGTCGATCCGGACGGCTATGCGGTTGCTTATGCCGCTTTTGCCGGCGGAGACGAGACCTATGCCGATCGCTGGAAAGACGTGGCTGGGCCGGCCCTGTTCCTGACGGGGTCCGATGATCCGAATTCGACACCTCTGATGGCGCAACAGATGGCGGCGCTTGCGCCGAAGGGCTGGGCCCGCATCGTCGAAGGCCATCGTCATATGGTGAACCTGACCGCGCCTGATATCGTCAATTCGCTGCTCGCCGAGTGGCTGTCGTTCGGGGAGGATGAACGATGACAATCCAGACTGTCGACCCAAGGGCATTGCGAGATGCATTCGGCGCTTTTCCCACAGGCGTGACCGTCGTCACCGCCTGCGATGGGGAAGGAAATCCGATCGGCTTCACCGCGAACTCCTTCACATCGGTCTCGCTCAATCCGCCCTTGCTCCTCGTCTGCCTTGCCAAGACGTCGCGCAATTTCGCCACCATGACCGGTACGCCGCATTTCGCGATCAACGTGCTGTCGGAAACGCAGAAGGACGTGTCGAACACGTTTGCGCGGCCGGTCGAAGACAGATTTGCGGCAGTCGAATGGGCCAAGGGATCGGCGGGCTGCCCGATCTTCTCGAATGTGGCCGCCTGGTTCGAATGCGCCATGGAACAGGTCGTCGAGGCCGGCGACCATGTCATCCTGATGGGGCGTATCGAATCCTTCGACAATAGCGGCCGCAACGGTCTCGGCTATGCGCGCGGCGGCTATTTCACGCCGACGCTCGCAAGCAAGGCGGTTTCCGCGGCAAGCGAAGGCAATATCGAACTCGCAGCCGTCGTCGAGCGCCGCGGAGAAGTTCTTCTGCTCGGCGACGATGTGCTCTCCCTGCCGAGCGTCGACGCTCATGACGGCAACCCGACCGAGGCGCTGCAGGAATATCTGGAGAAGCTCACCGGGCTGAAGGTCAGCATCGGCTTTCTCTATTCGGTCTATGAGGGCAAGAGCGATGGGAAGCAGCACATCGTCTATCACGCCGTTGCCGGAGACGGTGAGCCCGCCGGCGGCAGGTTCGTAAAACCTGACGCCCTAGCTGCGGCAAAATTCAAGACCAGCTCGACCGCCGATATCGTCAACCGCTTCGCGATGGAAAGCTCGATCGGCAATTTCGGCGTCTATTTCGGTGACGAGACCGGCGGCACAATTCATCCTATTCCAGCCAAGGGCGCAAAAGCATGAAGTTCTCCCTCTTCGTCCATATGGAACGGCTCGACGCCAGCCAGAGCCACAAGAGCCTCTATGAGGAATTCGTCGCGCTCTGCGAGATCGCCGACAAGGGCGGCATGCATGCGATCTGGACGGGCGAACATCACGGCATGGATTTCACCATTGCCCCCAATCCCTTCGTGACCATTGCCGATCTCGCGCGCCGCACATCGCGGGCAAGGCTCGGGACGGGGACGGTGATCGCCCCCTTCTGGCATCCGATCAAGCTTGCCGGCGAAGCGGCGATGACCGACATCATCTGCGCCGGAAGGCTCGACATCGGCATCGCCCGCGGCGCCTATTCCTTCGAATACGAGCGTCTGTTGCCCGGCCTCGACGCCTGGGGCGCCGGCCAGCGCATGCGAGAACTCATCCCGGCGGTCAAGGGCATCTGGAACGGCGACTATGCCCATGACGGGGAGTTCTTCAAATTTCCTGCCACCACTTCGGCGCCGAAGCCGCTGCAGCAGCCGAACCCGCCGATCTGGGTCGCCGCGCGCGATCCGAACTCGCACGAATTTGCCGTCGCCAACGGCTGCAACGTTCAGGTCACGCCGCTCTGGCAGGGTGATGACGAGGTCCAGTCGCTGATGGACCGCTTCAACGATGCCTGCGCCAAGAACCCCGATATCGAGCGGCCGAAGATCATGCTGCTGCGCCACACTTATGTCGGCTCGTCGGAAGACGACGTCGCCCAGGCCGCCCATGAACTCAGCGTCTACTACAACTACTTCTTCGCCTGGTTCAAGAATGAGAAGCCGGTTACCCAAGGCCTGATCGAACGGATTCCGGACGAACAGATCCGAGCGAACGCCATGCTGTCGGATCAGGTCATGCGCACCAACAATGTTGTTGGAGACGCCCGGACCGTCATCGACCGGCTCAAGGCCTATGAAGCGCTCGGCTACGATGAATATTCCTTCTGGATCGACACCGGCATGAGTTTCGAGCGCAAGAAGGCGTCGCTCGAGCGCTTCATCGCCGAAGTCATGCCGGCATTTCAGGAGTAGGACCATGCGGCGTTTCCAGCATTATATCGACGGCGAATTCTCGAATGGCGAAGCTTCCTATCCGAGTATCGATCCGGCTTCCGGCACGGTCTGGGCGGAAATGCCCGAGGCGCGCGAGAATGATGTCGATCGAGCTGTGAACGCTGCCGAAAAGGCGCTCTACGAAGGCCCCTGGGCGAAGATGACGGCCACCCAACGCGGCAAGCTGCTTTACAAGCTCGCCGATCTGGTTGCCGCCAACGCCCAGGTCCTCGCTGAATTGGAGACGCGCGACACCGGCAAGATCATCCGCGAAACCTCAGCGCAGATCGCCTATGTCGCCGAATATTACCGTTATTATGCCGGCATATCGGACAAGATCGAAGGCTCCTACCTGCCGATCGACAAGCCCGATATGGACGTCTGGCTTCGCCGCGAGCCGATCGGCGTCGTCGCCATGGTCGTGCCCTGGAACAGCCAGCTCTTCCTGTCGGCGGTGAAGATCGGCCCGGCGCTCGCGGCCGGCTGCACCATGGTGGTCAAAGCCTCGGAAGACGGGCCGGCGCCGCTGCTTGAATTCGCGCGCCTGGTGCATGAGGCAGGCTTTCCCGCCGGCGTCGTCAACATCATCACCGGTTTCGGCGCCTCCTGCGGTGCGGCCCTCGGCCGTCACCCGAAGGTCGCGCATGTCGCCTTTACCGGCGGTCCCGAAACCGCCCGGCACGTCGTGCGCAATTCGGCCGAAAATCTCGCCTCTACCTCGCTTGAACTCGGCGGGAAGTCGCCCTTCATCGTCTTTGCCGACGCCGACCTCGAAAGCGCCGCCAACGCCCAGGTCGCGGGCATTTTCGCGGCGACGGGGCAGAGCTGCGTTGCCGGCTCGCGCCTGATCGTCGAGCGCAGCGTCAAGGACCGGTTCGTCGCGTTGCTGCGCGAGAAGGCGCAGGCGATCCGCATCGGCGCGCCGCTCGACATGGCGACCGAAGTCGGCCCGCTTGCGACCAAGCGCCAGCAGGACAATATCGGCGCTCTCGTCGAGAAGTCGATCGAAAGCGGCGCCCGCCTCGTCACCGGCGGACGCAAGATCGACGGCGAAGGCTATTATTTCCCGCCGACGATCCTCGATTGTGATGATGTCGCTTCGCCCTCACTGATCGAGGAGTTCTTCGGGCCGGTCCTCTCCGTCGTCTCCTTCGAGACCGAGGCCGAGGCGCTGAAGCTTGCCAACGACACCCGCTACGGCCTGGCCTCCGGCATCTTCACCCAGAACCTCACCCGGGCGCACCGGCTGATGAAGGGCATCCGCGCCGGGATCGTCTGGGTCAATACCTACCGTGCCGTCTCGCCGATCGCGCCCTTCGGCGGCTTCGGCCTGTCGGGACACGGCAGGGAAGGCGGCATGGCCGCGGCGCTCGATTATACCCGCACCAAGACGATCTGGCTGAGGACCTCCGACGATCCGATCCCCGATCCTTTCGTGATGAGGTGACGCGATGTTTTACGAGATCCGCACCTATCGGCTGAAGAACGGGACGATCCCGCAATATCTCAAGGTCGTCGAGGAAGAGGGCATCGAAATCCAGAAGAGCCATCTCGGCACGCTCGTCGGCTACTTCTTCTCGGAGATCGGGACGATCAACGAGATCGTTCACATCTGGGCCTTTACGAGCCTGGACGACCGCGAGGCGAGACGCCAGCGGCTTCTGGCCGATCCCCGCTGGCAGGCCTTCCTGCCCAAGATCCGCGACCTGATCGAGGTGGCGGAAAACAAGATTATGAAGCCGGCAAACTTCTCTCCCCGGAGCGAGGCGCGCTGACGGCATAAGGCATACCCGCAGGACAAACCAGAACAGGATAAGGGAACATGAAAACGACATTTGCTTTCGCGGCGGTTGCCGCATTCGTGGCGGTCTCCGCGCCGGCGCACGCTGACAGCATGGTCTTCTCGAGCTGGGGCGGAACGACCCAGGATGCGCAGAAGGCGGCATGGGCAAGCCCGTTCACCGAAAAGACCGGCATCACCGTCGTGCAGGACGGCCCGACCGACTACGGCAAACTCAAGGCCATGGTCGAGGCCGGCGAAGTCAACTGGGATGTCGTCGATGTCGAAGGCGACTATGCCGCCCAGGCCGGCAAGAACGGCCAGCTCGAGAAGCTCGACTTCTCCGTCATCGACAAGTCGAAGCTCGATCCGCGCTTCGTCACCGACTATTCGGTCGGCAGCTTCTATTATTCCTTCGTCATCGGCTGCAATGCCGATGCCGTCAAAGCCTGCCCGAAGACATGGGCCGACCTGTTCGACACGGCCAAGTTCCCCGGCAAGCGCACCTTCTACAAATGGTCGGCTCCCGGCGTGATCGAAGCGGCGCTGCTTGCCGACGGCGTGCCTGCAGACAAGCTTTATCCGCTCGATCTCGACCGCGCCTTCAAGAAGCTCGATACGATCAAGTCCGATATCATCTGGTGGTCGGGTGGCGCCCAGTCGCAGCAGCTGCTGGCTTCCGCCGAAGCGCCGTTCGGCAGTGTCTGGAACGGGCGCATGACGGCGCTTGCTGCGACTGGCATCAAGGTTGAAACCTCCTGGGAGCAGAACATCACCGCTGCGGATGCGCTCGTCGTGCCGAAGGGCGCGCCGAATGCCGAGGCGGCGATGAAGTTCATCGCGCTGGCAACCTCGGCCGAACCGCAGGCTGCCCTTGCAAAGGCTACGGGGTACGCGCCGATCAATCTTGACTCGGCCAAGCTGATGGACCCGGAAACCGCCAAGACCCTGCCGGATCAGCAGACCGCAAGCCAGGTCAATGCCGACATGAACTACTGGGCTGATAATCGCGATGCCATCGGCGAGAAGTGGTACGCCTGGCAGGCGAAATAGGCTGAAACTGGAGATGAACAGGCACGGCGAAAATTCGCCGTGCCTCCTGCAGCGGCGGTACCCGTTCATCGGACCTCGCCGCTCGCGGAAATTGACGGGTGGGAAGGACTGTCATGTCGACGTATAGCGACGCCTCCGGCGCAATTGAGCCTCTGCCAAAGATACGCAGGGCAACAGGTTTTGGCGGGGTCGTTCCGGCTCTTGCCTTTGTGGCCATCTTTTTCGTCGTTCCGGTGGTGGTCCTGCTGCTGCGCAGCGTATTGGAACCCGTCCCGGGTCTTGGCAATTATGCGCAACTGATCGGATCGGCCACCTATCTCAAGATTTTCGCCAATACCTTCATCGTCTCGGGTTTCGTTACGGTGATTTCGCTGCTCATCGGGTTTCCCGTCGCCTGGGCGCTGGCGATCATGCCCGGTCGGCTGACGTCGGTGATCTTTGCGATCCTGCTCTTGTCGATGTGGACCAATCTGCTGGCCCGCACCTATGCTTGGATGGTGCTGCTGCAGCGGACCGGGCTGATCAACAAGATGCTGATGGGAATGGGCCTGATCGACCAGCCGCTCGCGCTCGTCAACAATCTCACAGGCGTCACGATCGGGATGACCTATATCATGCTGCCCTTCATCATCCTGCCGCTCTACGGTGTGATCAAGAAAATCGACCCGTCGACCCTGCAGGCGGCAGCCCTTTGCGGCGCCAACCGCTGGCAGTGCCTGACCCGCGTTCTGCTGCCCTTGGCGATGCCTGGCATGGCGGCCGGCGCCCTCATGGTCTTCGTCATGTCGCTCGGCTATTTCGTTACGCCGTCGCTTCTCGGCGGTACCGCTAACATGATGCTGGCGGAACTGATCGCGCAGTTCGTGCAGTCGCTGGTCAATTGGGGAATGGGTGGCGCCGCAGCGCTGGTTCTCCTGGTCGTGACTCTCTCGCTTTATGCGGTGCAGCTGCGCTTCTTCGGCAACCAGAACCCGGGAGGACGTTGATATGTTGCTCAATTTCGACCGTCTCGGCTGGTGGAAATACGTCCTGCTCGCGATCACGCTTCTGACCGCAGCCTTTCTGCTGCTGCCGATCGTCTTCATCGCGGCTCTGTCTTTCGGCTCATCGCAATGGCTGATCTTTCCGCCGCCGGGCTGGACCTTCCAGTGGTACAATGAACTCTTCGCCGATCCGCGCTGGCTGGAATCGGCTCTGATTAGCTTCAAAATAGCTGTCATCGTGACGGTTCTGTCGGTACTGCTCGGGCTGGTGACGTCCTTCGGGCTGGTGCGCGGTTCGTTCATGTTCCGCGATGCGCTGAAGGCGCTGTTCCTCACGCCGATGATCCTTCCGGTCGTCGTTCTTGCAGTGGCGCTTTACGCCTTTTTCTTGCGGATCGGCCTGGGCGGGACTCTGGCGGGTTTTGTTATTTCCCACCTCGTGCTGGCGCTGCCCTTCTCGATCCTGTCCATATCGAGTGCGCTCGAGGGTTTCGACAAGTCGATCGAGGACGCGGCGGTGCTCTGCGGCGCTTCGCCCCTGGAGGCAAAGATCAGGGTCACGCTTCCCGCGATCAGCCATGGGCTGTTTTCGGCCGCTGTCTTCTCTTTTCTGACATCCTGGGACGAGGTGGTGGTGGCGATCTTCATGTCCAGCCCGACCCTGCAGACACTGCCGGTGAAGGTATGGGCGACGCTGCGGCAGGACCTGACACCCGTTGTCGCAGCAGCCTCGACCCTTCTCATCCTCTTGACGATCATCTTGATGGCGCTGGTGGCCGTCGTGCGTAAGGTACTGAAACAATGAACGAATCATTCCTTCAGATCCGCGGAATTCGTAAGGAATACGGCCCTGTCGTCGCCGTCCACGACGTCAATCTCGATGTCCGGCGCGGTGAATTCCTGACTTTCCTCGGCCCCTCCGGCTCCGGCAAGAGCACGACGCTCTACATCCTGGCGGGCTTCGAAAACCCAACCAAGGGCGATATTACGCTCGAGGGCAAGACCCTGCTCGCCACGCCGTCGCACAAGCGCAATATCGGCATGGTGTTCCAGCGCTATACGCTGTTTCCGCATCTGACGGTGGGCGAGAACATCGCCTTTCCGCTGAAGGTCCGGCGCAAGTCGAAGGCCGAGATCGACACCAAGGTCAAGGAGATGCTGCGCCTCGTCCGGCTCGAAGGCTTCGAGGATCGCAAGCCGGCGCAAATGTCAGGCGGTCAGCAGCAGCGTGTCGCCCTTGCCAGGGCCCTTGCCTATGATCCGCCGGTGCTCCTGATGGACGAGCCACTGTCGGCGCTCGACAAGAAGCTGCGCGAGGAAATCCAGCATGAGATCCGCCGCATCCACCAGCAGACCGAAGTGACAATCCTCTACGTCACACACGACCAGGAAGAGGCGCTGCGGCTCTCCGACCGCATCGCCGTCTTCTCCAAGGGCGTCATCGACCAGATCGGGACCGGCCCGGAGCTCTACGCCAATCCCAAGACCCGTTTCGTCGCCGAATTCATCGGCGACAGCGACTTCATTTCCTGTGACCTGGTGTCGTCTTCCGGCGGACAGGCCACGATCGCGCTGGGAGGCGGGGCCATCTTCAACCAGATTCCGGTGCATGGAAAAGGGACCTCCGGCGCAAGGGCGGCGCTGATGCTGAGGCCGGAGCGCATTCGGCTGTCGCGCGCAAGAGCCGCCGGCGCAGGTCTTGCCGCAACGGTCAGCGACATTACCTTTCTCGGCAACAATATCCACGTCTCCACGGAGACTGCGACAGGCGAGGCGCTTTCGGTTCGCTTGCCGTTCGGCCATGAGGCTATTGCCGGGCTCAATCGTGGAGATATAGTCCATCTCGATTTCGATCCCGGCGCCGCTCACGTATTCTGTTGAAAGTTGTCCCATGAAGCTCAATGATCCCTCGCTCTTCCGTCAGGCATGCCCCATCGCCGATCGCTGGATCGAAGCGGAAGGTCGCGCGTCGGCCATGGTCCGCAATCCGGCGACAGGGGAGGTGCTGGGCGCGGTCCCTGATTTCGGTGCAACCGAAACGGAAGAAGCCATCGCCGCCGCCGTCTTCGCCCAGAAGCTTTGGGCGAAGAAGACCGCCGGTGAGCGCGCAACCGTGCTCAAGACATGGCACCGCCTGATGATCGAAAATCGCGACGATCTGGCGATGATCCTGACGCTGGAACAGGGAAAACCGCTTGCTGAGGCCAAGGGAGAAATCACCTATGGTGCGAGCTTCATCGAATGGTTCGCCGAGGAGGCGCGACGCATCAACGGCGAGATCGTCCCGGGACACCAACCGGACAAACGGATCCTCGTGCTGCGCCAACCGGCCGGCGTGGTGGCGGCGATCACGCCCTGGAATTTTCCGAACGCGATGATTACGCGCAAGATCGGCCCGGCGCTTGCCGCCGGCTGTGCCGTCGTTCTCAAGCCGGCGCTGCAGACGCCGTTCTCCGCAATCGCGATCGCCGTCCTCGCAGAGCGCGCCGGCCTGCCGGCGGGGCTCCTTAACATTGTCACGGGTGATGCAGCTGCAATTGGCGGAGCGCTGACCGCCAGCCGCGACGTTCGGGTCCTGACCTTCACCGGCTCCACCCGGACGGGCGAGCTGCTGTACCGGCAATGCGCGCCGACGATCAAGAAGCTCGGTCTCGAGCTCGGCGGCAATGCACCCTTCATCGTGTTCGACGACGCCGATCTCGACGCGGCGGTCGAAGGCGCCATCATCGCCAAGTTCCGCAACAACGGTCAGACCTGCGTCTGCGCCAATCGGCTTTATGTCCAGGACGGCGTCTACGAGGCATTTGCCGCTAAGCTCGCCGCGGCGGTTTCGAAGTTGAAGGTCGGCAATGGCCTGGAGCGTGACGTCGTACTGGGTCCGCTCATCGATGACAACGCCGTTGCCAAGGTCGAAAGCCATATTCAGGATGCCGTCGCAAAGGGTGCCGGGATCGTAACGGGAGGCAAACGCCACGCGCTTGGCGGCCATTTCTTCGAGCCCACCATTCTGCGTGACGTTGCTGCCGGCATGCAGGTGGCGCGTGAAGAAACCTTTGGACCTCTTGCCCCGCTTTTCCGGTTCCGCGATGAGCAGGACGTCATCGAGCAGGCCAATGACACCGAGTTCGGCCTTGCCTCCTATTTTTACGCGCGCGATCTGTCGCGGGTCTTCCGCGTGGCCGAAGCACTCGAATATGGAATGGTCGGGGTTAATACCGGTCTTGTCTCCACCGCCGAGGCGCCGTTCGGCGGCGTCAAGATGTCGGGTCTCGGCCGCGAAGGCTCCCGGCACGGATTGGACGAATATACCGAGCTCAAATATGTATGCCTGGGCGGCATTGCCTGATCCTCAACCTTTGCGTTCCGGCGCCGCCCGTCTTTCACGCGGGACGCTGTAGCGCTCATGCAGGGGCAATGAAAGATCGGCATGCATCTCGTCAGCATTGCCATGTACCTGACATCCCGGCCGCTCGCGGAGGCGACGGCCGAACTCTGGTCGTTTCTCCGGCACTACCTCCTGCATTCCGGCCTCACGGGGGTGCCTGAAACGCTCGACCAGACGGTTGCCTATGATGAAGCCTGGCTGAGGCCGGATCTGCTTCTGTCGCAGACATGTGGCTATCCTTTTGCCAGGAGCCTGCGCGGCCGGGTGCGGCTGGTGGCCACGCCCGTCTATAGCCATCCCGGCTGCGATGGGCCGCTGATGCGCAGCTTCATCATCGTTCGGGAGAATTCCTCCCTTCGCGTGCTGGAGGATCTGCGCGGCACGACAGCTGCGATCAACAGCCCTGACAGCAATTCCGGCAGCAATCTCTTTCGCGCCGCCGTTGCTCCGCTTGCGCACAACGGCCGCTTCTTTGGGCGGATTATCGAGACTGGCAGCCACGGCGGCAGCCTTGCCGCCGTTATCGAGGGCAGGGCGGAAAGCGCGGCCATCGATTGCATCACGCTTGAGAATATCCGGCGCTTCGATCCCGCCCAGGTCGAGGGCATCCGGATCATCGCCGAAACGCCTAAGGCGCCCGGTCTGCCGTTCATCACATCAGGCGACGCATCGAGCCAAACAATCCTCCTCCTCCGAGGTGCGTTGCATGCCGCCATCAGAGAGCCGTCATTAGCGGCTGTGCGCGCCACGATGGGACTCGCTGATATCGCGCTGCTCTCCGAAGCGGATTACGAGCCGCTGCTATCATTGGCCGGCGATGCTTTGCCGCCATTAAGGGCCTGAAACAGGCAGACGGACGTCAGAGCGCCGGGTTTGCTTCGGTTTCAGCGAGGCGGTGGGCAATACGATCGGCATTCGCCATAATCGTCATTGTGATGTATTTCGAGGAAAGATCGGGGAGAACCGAGCCGTCGACGACGTGAAGACCCGGATGGAGGTTCAATTCGCCATCCGCAGAGGTACCGAACGGCCCCGCTGCGCCCATCGGCAGGGTGCCGGCAAAATGCGCATCGATCCCGGGTTCCGCCAGCGACGCGCCCGGAAGTGGAACGAGCCCTAACCGTTTCCACTCGCGGCGAAGCCGTCTCTTCAAATCCTTGGCGCGGGTATCGAAACCGTCTGCAAAGCCGCCCCGGACGGTCATGCCTTTTCCTGCCGCTTCGCGATGGATGTAGCTCCGGCATTGGTCGCCGGGATAGTAGATCGTTGCAACCAGCAAGCTGCCGGCGATCGTCTCGAACGCGGCGCGCCCGGCCTTTCTGCCGAGCGGCATCCTGTTGACGAAGCTCTGCGCCGGCAGCGAGCCGACTTCATAGATCGCGCCAGTCACATATTCGGATGCGCGCTCGCCGTAACGCAACGACAATCCGAGTTGCGCCAGGCTATGGGTCGCCGTGGCCGAGCGCAGCAATCTTGCCGGAGAGAGCAGAGGAATGGCAAGCGTCGGACTGTTCAAAAGGCGCAGTCCTTTACCGCCGATCGGCAGGAGGTCCGCCAGCAAGGCGGCGGTTCCGAGCACGCCTGCGGCGAGAATGATCCTCGGCGCAGAGAATGATGATCCGTCGGCCGTTCCGATCGTCCAGCCCGCGTTGGACGTCAGAGATATGGCGCGCATGTTATCGAGCAACCGAAAATGCGGCGACTTCTGCAGCGCAAGCAGATCCTGCCGGCTGTTATAGATCGCGCCGCTCGGGCAGCCGTAGAGACAGTCGCCGCGCAGATCGCACGCGGCCCGCCCGGGCCTCGCCTCCGAAAGGATGGCGTTGACGGCGGGAAAAAGCCGAAACGACCCATCGGCCGGCTTTGCGATCTCGTGCCGATGGAGGACATGGGCGGCTGTGGCGCCAAGCGGCAGGACGGATGCGCTGTTGGCGCCTGCGGTCAAATCGGCGTTCGTGCTGATCCCGATGCGTTGCGACACACGTTCGTAGGATCGCTGCAGCAGCTCGATATCGATAGGCCAGCCCGCGATGTCCTCGGCATCGAGGTAGCTGATTTGCGCTCCCCATATATTGGAGAGACCGCCACGGACGAGGCTGGCGACCGGCGTGAATCCGTCGCCTATGATCCCTGACTCGCGCCGGAACCGCTCAAGAATTCCGCGGGCCACCGGGGTCTGCAGTTTCGGTGAACTGCCATCGTCGGCGCGGAGCGATTCCAGATTGCTTCCCAAGACACGGGCGCTGCGGCTTTCGTCCTCCCATCCTGCATCATTGCCGGCATCCAGCATCAGGACGCGACGGCCGGCCGCTATCAGCGGAAACGCAGCGGAGACGCCTGCCGGACCGCTGCCGACGATGATGAAGTCGGCGTCGGGCGTCCTCATCGGTATCGTCCCGCCAAAAGTGCGCGAAGCGGGAAGAGCAGGACATCGCCGGCGATGGCCAGCACGGCGCCGAAAAGTCCGCTCTTTTTGGCGGAATATCTTTCCGGCTCGCTCGCGAGATCTGCGAGATAAAGGGCGCGCGCAAGCCGATGCTGCGTGTGATTGGCCGGCGGCTCGAAGAAGGCGAGCAGGCGCGGATTCCGGATCAACCTTGGGGAGAGGCCGAGCGGCGACAGACCTTCACGGCGAAGCCCTTCGTCGAGCCGCTGCAACTGTACCGACGTCGGCGTGATGCCGAGATATTGCAGCAGCGCCTTCGCCTCACCGTGCGACTCTTCCTGGTCTGTTTGAGCGAACTCCCGCGTCAGCACCATTGTCGGATCGGCCGGATTCAAGCCCAGCAGCCTGAGGCTTTCCGCGCCCTCCATCGGCGCTGCGCCCGCGAGTCCCAGGACGCGCTCCGGATCAACAGTCGGGATCAACGGCACAAGCTTGGTCATCCGGCAGGCAAAAAGAGCGAAGCCCAGGGGGATCGGTATGAAATGAAGCTTGCCCTTGCCCTGGCTGCGGCGAAGAATTCCGAGCCAGGCGGCGAAGCTGATCGGTTTTTCATGTGCGAGCACGAATGTTTGCGGCTGCAGGTCCTCCCGGGTCGCCAGCGCCAAAAGGCCTGCAGCAACTTCGTCGAGATGAATTGGCTGGACCTTTCGGCTGAGCCCTATCATCGGCAGGAGCGGACTCAAGCCTGCCAGCTTCGCCATCAAGCCGTACATCGCAACCCGCGGGCCGCCATAGACAAGCCCGATCCGCGCGATGCGAACGATCGGTGCTGCAGAGCTGGCGGTCAGGTGTTGTTCGATCCTGAACTTGGTGCGTCCGTAAACGTTGAGCGCTTCCTGCCGAGACGAGGTGGAGGAGGAAAAGACGAAGTGCGGCACGCCGGCCGCTCTTGCCGCTTCGGCCAGTTTAACGGTGCCCGATATATTGATGTTGTTTTCTTCAGCCGCCTGCGGCTCGGTCGCCCAAGAATGCGCGAGATGGATGACTGCGGCCGCCCCCTCCAGATCCGATACAGCAGGCTCATCCCCAATGCGCCATTTCGCTCCGGATCGCCGACCGAATTCAACCACGTCGAAGCCGCGCTCACGCGCCGTCGCCGCGAGTCTTGCGCCGATGTAGCCGGTCGATCCCGTGATGATGAGACGCGGTGCCATCAACACCCTCTACTGTGCAAAGGCGATGCGCGCGCCGCTCCAGTCGAAACGAAACTCGATCTCCTTGAGCTGCGAGAGCGCTTGCCGGACTTTTGCCTGGCGGTCTTTCGGGCAATAGAGGACGAGGAAGCCCCCGCCGCCGGCACCCGCAAGCTTGCCGCCGACCGCGCCGGCCGCCCGGGCCGCATCGTAAAACTCATCGATCGCGCTGTTGGTGATCTGCGATGTCAGCGATCGCTTCATCATCCATCCACGATGCAGCGCTTCGCCGAAGGCGCCGAGATCGCCGCTCATCAGGATGTCGCGCATTTCGTAGGCCAGTTGCACCATGCGCTCGACGGTCCGGAACTTGCCTTCGTCCGTCTCCATCGCCTGTACCTGGGTCGACAGCACAGAGCGCGTATCGCGCTGGCTTCCGGTAAAAAACAGCAGGATATTGCTCTCGAGCTCAGCCATCTTCTCGGAGCTGAGGACGACGGGCTGCACGTTGACGCCGCCATTGGAATTGAACTCGATGAAGTTCAGACCGCCATGGGCGGCTGCGTACTGATCCTGTTTGCCGATCGGCTCCTTCAGGATGTCGATTTCGAGCTTGCAGGCTTCTTCCGCCAGCTGATCCTTGGAGGCAAAGCGCGACCTGTGGGCATAAAGCGCGTTGATCAGCGCCACGGAAAAGGAACTGGATGATCCGAGACCGGTGCCGGAGGGAATGTCGGCGACGGAGGCGACTTCGATGCCGGGCTCGACCCGGTGCATGCGCAAGGCCTCGCGCAGCAGCGGATGGGCAATGTCCTCCAGCGTGTCGGCAAGCTCGGTGCGCGTATATTTCAGATGATATTTGTTTTCATTGAAATAGCTGTGCACGATCACGAAGCTGTATTTGGCGATCGCGCAGGACAATACCGCGCCCGCCTGACGACGGTAATAGGACGCTATGTCCGAGCCGCCGCCGGCGAAGCTGACGCGAAAAGGTGCGGATGAAACGATCAAAGGAGTGCCTCCTCGAGATTGATGACGATGTCGGCCGATGCGCGCTGCAGATCGATCCTCGGCCACTCTTCCTGAATTCGCGACGTCCAGAGCTCCTCGGCCGCCGCTGGCGTTAGGCCTTTCCAGGCGTAAAACTTGTGAAAGCGATCCACTAACGCCTGCTGTGAGGCTTCGACGAAGACGGTCATATCGACATCCTCGCGGATCGACACGTGACCGGCAAAGATGCCGTCGAGAAGGATCACCTCGGCATCACGCGCGTCGTAGAGGCTCGGAGATGCGTGCTGGCCACGGCTTGCCGCATCGTAACCCGGTGCCTCGACCCGTCCGGATTGACGCAGAATTCTGACGATCTCGGGATAATGCTCCACCCTGTTGCGTTCTTCCGCGGTCATATCGGGCCGGCGATGCTCGAGCGGCAATATCCAGCGGTCGAGCTCCAGCCGCAGCACGCTGCGCCCGGCTTCCGAGAGAAGGCGTTGTACGGCATGCGCGGATGTGCTTTTCCCTGAGCGGGAACGACCGCATATGCCTACGAGCAGCGGGCCTGCCGCATTGGAAAGCCGCTCATCAATCGCTTTGAAGAGAGCTTGCCCAATGTCGTGGTAGCTGCATTGAAAGCGAACAGCATCATAGACCGTGTCGAAGACCAGATCGGCGTGAGGGATTCCTGTTTCTGCGGCAGGATAGCTCCTATCGTCCCGCAGGCCGTAACCGGTCCGGACGCCGTAGGCCCAGATTCCGGCTTTGCGGCCCGCACCGATATCGCGCAGGCTATCGCCAATGATGACGGATCTCGCCTTTTCGATCGGCAGTTCCGCCATCGCTTGACGGATCATCAGGTCTCCGGGCTTGCGGCAAGCGCAATCGATCTTGAGTTCGGGCACCTCGTTGGGGAACCCTTTGTCCGGATGATGCGGACAAAAATAGATGCGATCCAGGACGCCGCCGTCTTCGGCCAGCTCGGCCTCCAGACGACCAAGAACATGATCCAGGCCGGCTTCGTTGAGCAGGCCTTTGGCGACCTGCGGCCTGTTCGTTACCGCGACCGCGAGAAAGCCTGCCTCGCGGGCGAGCCGCACCGCCTGGCCGGCGCGGCCAACCAAGGTCACCTGGTCGGGATGAATGACGCCATGGCCGCCGACGTCTTCGTTGAGCACGCCGTCGCAATCGAAGAACACCGCGGGTCTTCGGACCGACAAGTGGATCGCGTGGACCCGGTCCTGCCGAAGATCCTCGGCCGCGGCGGCATGCCGGCTCGGAGATCCGGTATCCTTCATGTATTCGGGCGTGTCGTAGATTGCGACCGGGATCGAGCGCTCGAGAAGATCGGGAATGACATCGTGGATCATGTCGGCCTGCTGGCCCGGCAGGAGCGTCTCGAAGAACTGACCGGAAGCCACGTATAGGCCGGCCGGCACGAGATTGCGCCAATCCGCATCGCGTGGCGCCTTGCGAGCCAGGAGGCGCGTGAGATAACCGTTCTTCTGAACGACGATATCGGATGTGCGCGGATGATCGTTGGGATGGGCGATGATCGTCAGGGCGGCGGGAAATTGCTGGCGATGTCGCGACAGCGCTGCCAGATCGAGATCGAAGAGCATGTCACCATAGACGATCAGGACATCGTCGGCGACCGTGTCCAAAGTCGTCAGGCAGCCGGCCGTGCCGTGCGGCGACGTCTCCACGAAGACCTCGATCGTAATGCCGAGCTTTTCAGCTTCCGGGCCGAGAGCAGGCTCGAGCTGGCTGCCGAGGTGGCCGCCGAGCACGCGCACATGCCGAACGCCTTCGCGGGCGAGGACGCGGATCTGCCTGAGAATGATCGGCACGCCGTCAATAGGCAGAAGGGCTTTTGGAATGGCATCGCCCGTCATGCTGCGCGCGCGCGTTCCAAGGCCTCCGGCAACAATGATTGCCTCGCGGATAGCGGTGTCAGAACCCATTCGCCAGAATCCGCTCCACGGCGAGGTCAACCGCTTCCGTCGACTTTCGCTTCGGCGACCAGCCCAGCGCTATCAGTTTGCTGATGTCGTAGCTGAAGCGCGGAACGTCGCCCAGCCAGCCGCGATCCTCGCTTCCATATTCGATAGCGGCTCCGGCTGCGACCTTCGAGACCACGATCTCGGCAATATCGCGGACGGAGGTTTCGCCGATGCCGCTGGCATGAAACACTTCATAGGCGCCGGGCGCCTTGTCCCAGGCCAGGAGAATCGCGTCCACCAGGTCGCCGACATAGAGATAGGGCTTCGTCTGCCTTCCGTTGCCGAGGACCTGAAGCTTCGTCGGATCCGCTTTCAACCTGTCGATGAAGTCGTAGATTGCCCCGTGTGTTGAACGCTCCCCAACCACATTGGGAAAGCGCAGCACCAGCGTCTTGATGCCGAATGACAGAGCATAGACGGACAGATAGGCCTCCGCTGCAAGCTTACTGGCGCCATAGAACGAGATCGGCTGCAAGGGGCCGTGAACCTCGTGAATATTGCCTTCGGCTTCGCCGAACACCGCAGAAGTGCTGGCAAAGAAGAGCCTGCCGACACCATGCTTGCGCATGATGGCAAGCAGTGTCGTCGTCGTCAGCTGGTTCAACTGCAGGTCCAGTTCCGTATTGGTATTGCCCGCGGCAATATCGGAATTGGCGGCGAGATGGAAAACGGCATCAGGACGATCCGCCGCAAAGAGTTGATCCATGCCCTCCCGATCGAGCATATCCAGCTTCTGGAAGCGAAAATCCGCCCGGCCCTGGAGATGATCTATATTGCGCATCCGACCAAGATGAAAATTGTCGATTGCCGTTACCCGATAACCCGAGTCCAAGAGGCGATCGCAGAGATGGCTGCCGATAAATCCGGCCCCTCCTGTTACCAAGGCATGCATGTCGGCAGCTCCATATGATCTGTTAAGGCTCTTCAGAGCGCTTTGATCTTTCCCGTATGAGGACGCGAAAGGACGAATACACCACCGGCCAAGCCGACCACAAGCTGCAACAGGCCGAAAACCACCGACAGCGTCGCGGCGTCCGTCGTGCCGATGCCGAACACCGCAAGTGAAATGATCATGCCGCCTTCGCGCAGGCCCCATCCTCCGACGGAAATCGGGACCATGGCGATCAACAGGACCGGCGGGAAAGCGGCGGCGGCCTGACCCCAGTCGAGCGGGAGACCAAGGCCGAGAACGAGGATCTCAAGCGAGACGACACCCAAGCCGTGAATGGCGAGGGTCAATAGAAATATTCCGAGCATTCTCCGGTGGGTGAGAAAAGCCCCCAGCGCCTCGTTCAACGCGTGCAGTTTTTCCGGAAGAAGCCGAACGAAGAGATGGCGACGCCAGCTGAACACCACGGCCGATGCGATGGTTCCCGCGACGCCGAGGGCCGTGAGTTCGGTGAGATAGGGGATTGGGAAGTCGTGCCCGTAAAACGCCCGCATGATTATCAGGCCGATCAGCGCAACGACCGCCAGTCCGAACAGCGTGAGGATACGGTCCATGACGACGCCGAGCGTGGCTTCCTGGATCGTCAAGCCATATTTGAGGGCGCCGAAAATGCGTGCGGCATCGCCTGGAATGGGACTTGGAAGAGCCTGATTGTAAAAGAGGCTTTGCATGAAGAGTTTCATGGCGCCTGATACTTTCAGCCTCTGCCCGATCATCTCCGATAGAAGACACCACCGCCATGCCGAAAGCAGGGCCTGCAAGAGAAGAAGGAAGACGCTGATGCAGATGGTGGTCGCCGACAGGGTCTGAATCGCCGCCCAGCCCTTTGCAAAATCGACCCTAAGCGCGATCCATAGGACGAGGCCAAGCGCGACGGCCACCTTCAGAACAGGAATTCCGATGCGAAGCAATGCGCGGGAGGATGGTGTCGTCACGATGCGCGATCCGCGTCAAAACGGTAGAGCTTCCAGCCGAACCGATCCGTCAAGATCAGCGATGAGCGAGGCATCATGTGCGCTATGACGCTATTGGCCATCACGATTTTGTCCGCTCCAATGCGCTCGGCGAGGAACGCGCCGTCGGCATCCGGGGGAACGATGAAATAGCCGATGCGATTGTCCCTGATGAAGGCATCGATATCCGACCCCGGTGCGGGCAGCACGTGGCGGGGCAACTGCCAGCCGCCGTCGCGACCGTCGTTATAAGCGGTGGACAGTAATGTATTTGCGGTATCGAAAGGCTGAAATACGGCTCGCAGGTCGTGATCTGCGATGTAGCGGTACATGAAATAGGCTTCGCGATGACTCTCCATATATTTGTCGACGCTGATCAGCCCAAACACGACGTCGAGCTCTTTCGCCTTGACGGGATCGATGTCGCTGCCGCCCATTCGATGCCAGTGAGAAATCCAGATGCCCCCGGCCAGCAGGCCTATCATCACCGGGCTGGCGATCAAGCTTGCCGGCGAAGAGGCAATTTTTGCCAGGGGGACTATCTGCGGCAGCACCCGTCGGTCGAACCATTGATCCAGCCGTTCGCGAACCAGCGAAGCGCCGATGAACCCGGTCGAAAAGAAAAGCAGATAGGCTGGCGTCGCCCACCTGATGTGATTGAACATGACGGTGTACCAAATCACAAACATGGCAGCGGTAATCGCTGCGAGAAATGCGATGCGCCGGAAAGCCACTGCCAGGCCGGCCAATATCAAAGCGAGCGCGACGAAAGCATTCGGCTTGCTCTCGAGAAACCACTCGTAAAGAATATGCAGAAAGTCGCGCCAGCCTTGCAGAGTTGCGAGGTTCGTCACGAAATGTCGGTTGGCGGGATCGAAAGCCCGGCCCAATTCGAGCATGTAATCCGCCATCCAGGCATCGGTGAGGCCTGGATGACCGAACATGAAGGGGTAGATCGGATTGCCGAGGACGATCAGGTTTCTCGCATACCAGTAGCCCGCGACTGCAAGGAATGCGCAGAGGCATGACAGAAAGAGCGGCAGCGACACCCGTCCCCTGAGAAGCGTCGGCAGCAATGCCAGCCCTATCAGGCCGACCATTTGCAGTTCCGTATATTTTCCTCCGACCGCACCCCCAAGCACGAGCGCACCATGGAAAAGCTCCGCCGGGCGCCGGGTTTCCAGATAACGCCACAGGAAAAGCACGGCGGCAACCGAGAAACACGACCGGGCCAGATCCGTCATCGGTTCGCCGACACTCCCCCTGAAGAAGGGGATGCTGAGGATCAGAGCGGCCACTAGGAAAAAGCCGCATGCCCGCCAACGGCTGGCGCAGCTTGAAAGCAGAAACAGAAACCCGAAGAAAATCGCGATGTTCATGACGGACGCGCCAGTCCAGTGACCACTGACCATCATGACGAGCGCAAACAGCAGATTGAAGAAGAGCGGAATATTGCCGTAGAAGGGATGGTCGATCTGCGGCGACACAAAACCCGCATGCTCGATGATGCTGTTTGCGAGAGGAATGTGGAAAACCCACACGTCGGCGATACCGGACGGAAATTGGGCCAGAACGCTCGAGACATAGCCGAGTATGATGCATGCGAAGGCGGCAAGCGCCGGCAACGGATTTCCGCTTTTCGTTCCAGCGGTGATTTTACGAAGCAGCGAAGCCAGGTCGCAGAGAACGGCGACGAGATCGCGCCGCCGCCAGATCATCGAGGCTGCCACTATGGGAAGAACGATTTCCCATCTCAATCCATGAAACGCGCCAAGAATAGTGGCCGCGCCACCGGCGATCGCCAGAGCCGGCAGAAGACCGCTGAACAGAAAATCGATGCCGTCTCGAAAGGGCTGATCGCAACGTCGGTTGAGCCGGGCAACAATGCCTCTGTCGATCACGAGGCCCCATAATATTATGGAAAGAACCGTACACCAGCCTACGATCATGATAGCCCTTTCGTGGTTTTATCCCGCGATAGGCGGCGCAGGCTTCTTGACTGGCAGCATAACCCCGAGTGCTCGTATCATGAGCCCTGATATAAAGATCTGGAACGCCGTGATGATAAGCCACAGCCCGAAGACGGCCCAGTTGGTCTCGATGCCGATCTCGGGCAGTACGTAGCCGTTCCCGACATAGGAATCGAAGAGCGGAACCGCCAGCAAAACGCCTGCCAGAACGGCGATAACCGATCCCCATATTGTTGCATTGTACGGAAGAAGCCGCTCGAGGCGAGGCTGCACATGTCCCGAATAGTCAAAAATCACCCGACCGATCGCTGCCGAAATCAGCATTGATTGACCAAGGACGGCCAGAGCCATCGCAAACAGCATGGCATTCGAGGAGAACCGCACGCCTGCTATCGACATAGGTCCGGTGAGCAGCGGCAACATTATGATCAAGCCGAGGGCCAGCAGCAGGAAGCCCGGCCAGATCAAAAAGAAGTCGAAACCGTAGATAAACATCGCCTGCAGATTGCGCCAGCCGGCGCGCCAGGGCTCCATCCAGCCTCGGCGCTTCATGTGGCTCAGCCGTCCTTCCGGATCCTTCAGGAAGTGAATCGGCACCTCGGTCGTCGCAAGCTCCATATGCACGGATTTCAGCACCATTTCCGAGGCGTATTCCCACCCTTGCGAGCGGAGATCCATGCGAAGCAGCGCATCGACGCTGATGCCCCGCATGCCGCAATGGATGTCGGAAAAGCGGCTGCCGAACATCCGATTGAGAATCCACGTCGTCAGCGGCGTTCCGAAATAGCGATGCAGCGGCGGCATCGCATTGTCTTCGATCGTGCCCTTGAACCGCGAGCCCATGACGAACTCAGATCCCTTCCGGAAGGCCTCGATGAAGGGTGCGATCTGGCGAAAATCATAGGTGCAGTCCGCATCGCCCATAATGATGAACTTGCCGCGGACGAAAGGAATCGCATCGATGTAAGCTCTGCCCAAGCCGCGCTTCGGCGTCCGCAACACGCGCGCGCCCCGTTCACGGGCGATTTCCGGCGTGCGATCGGTCGAACTGTCGACAATGAGGATTTCGACCGCCGCACCACTTGCCGCGATGCCTTGACGGCACCAGTCGACGAAGGTTCCGATCGTCAATTCCTCGTTCAGCGAGGGGACGAGGATGGTTACCTCAGGGTCGGTAACGTCGTCGTCGGGCGTAAGAAGCATCAATTCCGGATCGTGGATGTGGGGAAAATTCATGCGCGTAATCAGACTCTTAGGAAAGGACGGGCGGGACGAGGCCGCAGGAAAAATCTAATATGGCATGGCAGATCGCCAGATGGGCGATCTCCACGTAGCCATATTGGTCGGAAGCAACGTAGAAGTTCAGATCGCCGAGCGCGCGCAACGGATTGCCTGGAGCAAAGCCGCTCAAGGTGATAACGGCGCCACCTTTTTCGCGGGCGGTGCCGACGGCTTTGGTAATGCTTTCCGATCTGCCTGAACTGCTGATGGCGATCAGCAGATCCCCTTCATTCGCATGCATTTCGATCTGCTTTGCGAAGACGTTCTCATAGCCGAGGTCGTTCGAGAGGCAGGTCAGTGTCGCCCCGTCGTTCATCGCCATGGCGCGGAGTCCGCCATTTTTGGAGTAGTCCGTCGCCATATGGCTGGCAATTGCGGCGCTGCCGCCGTTACCGATGAAGATGATCTTCCGGCCGGCATCATGGGTAGCGCGGGCCAGCCGCATGGCCTCACTCATCGCAGTTGCATAATCGAGGCTTTCGTCACCCGGCCGCGACGCGGCTGCATTCACGAGAACATAGCGGAGAAATGTAAAATAGCGATCGAGATCGCCGGCCGTCACGCCAAGGTCCGAAGATATGGTCTGGTCATGTGACATGCTGGTTCAACCCCTACGCCTTGGAAATTGGGGCGTCCTTAAAGACTAAATGATACAAAGGCAAGTTGCCCGGCATCCCTCCGGATGGTTGTTAATGAGTGTCACGGCTTTGCAACTAACGGTCTTCCGTCAAGCATCCGGCCCCGACGTGAGGGTTGCTGCTCGCCTTAGCGCTGCTGAACCCGACCAGTTATTAAGCTACGGAGGCCTGCGTGATGAATATTGACAATATGTGCTACGCTACCCATCATAGACGAAACGAAGGGATATGCCGATGGCATCGGGTAGCATTCATGTGAAGGTCAGTGGGCAATTGCAGGATCATATCCAGCAGCAGGTCGGCGATGACGGCCTTTATGAAAACGCCAGCGAGTATATTCGTGCGCTCATTCGCCGCGACTTGCAGACCCGTAACGAGGCTTGGGACATGCTGCAAAGAGAGCTTGCGCCGGCGATGCGGGCTGAAGACAGCGAATTCGTCGCGGTTTCGGCCGAAGACGTCATCCGCCGCAACAAGCGTCAATAAGCCTGATGGCAGCCTATCGATTTTATCCGCGCGCTGACGACGCGCAGGACAAGATTTGGCGCGACACGATTGAGGCGTGGGGAGAGAAGCAGGCGGATGCCTACATTCTCGGGCTGCACGCCTATTTGCAGCGTTTGCGCGAGGATCGGTCGATCTGGCGACAGCTTCCGCAACGTCTGGCAGTTCCGGCAGACATCAAGCGGTTAGCCTATTTCGGTCGTTATGAACATCATTACGTGTTCTTTCGCGAGCTTAAGAACGGCGATCTTGGTGTCATGAGCATTCTTCACGAACGGATGAATCTGCCGGTCCGGCTCAAAGAGGATCTGGCGGCTCTCTCAAACAAACAGCCGTGAGGGCGGGATCTTCGGTCGGTGGGATTGCTCCTCGATGTGGGCTTTAACCCGGACTCAGAACCGGTGTTCCGCTCCCTCCAGCGGGTTTGCCCAGACCGTCATGCCAGGCCCGAAAGGCGTTTCGCCTTCGGCGCGCACGATCATTTCGCCGAGTTCGGGGACATCGAGATAGAGGATCGCGTCGGCGCCGAGCCGTTCCACATGGCGGATTCTGCCTTGCCACTGGCCGGTGCCTCCCGAAAGTCTGACATGTTCCGGGCGGACGCCGTAGGTGGTGCAGTTCATACGCCGTGCCGTCTCGCCGCCATAGAGGTTCATTTTCGGGCTGCCGATGAAGCCGGCGACGAAGGGTGTGGCGGGATTGCGGTAGAGCTCCATCGGGCTGCCGATCTGCTCGACGGCGCCGCCGTTCAAAACGACGATCTTGTCGGCCATTGTCATCGCCTCGACCTGGTCGTGGGTGACATAGATCATCGTCGAGTTCAGACGGGCGTGGAGTTCCGAAATCTCCAGGCGCATCTGTGCCCGCAGTGAGGCATCGAGATTGGAGAGCGGCTCGTCGAACAGGAAGACCCTGGGATCGCGCACGATCGCTCGGCCAATGGCGACGCGCTGCCTCTGGCCGCCGGAAAGCGCTTTCGGCTTTCTCTGCAGCAAATGAGTGAGCTGCAGCGTTTCGGCTGCCGCCGCGACCTTCTCGGCGATCTCAGCCTTCGGGCGGCGGGCGAGCGAAAGTCCGAAGCCGATATTCTCGGCAACCGTCATATGCGGGTAGAGCGCATAGCTCTGGAACACCATGGCGATGCCTCGCTCGGAAGGTTCCGCATAGGTCACGTCCTTGCCGCCGATGGTCAGCCTACCCGAGGTCGTCTCTTCCAGGCCGGCGATGATGCGCAGCAGCGTCGACTTCCCGCAGCCCGACGGGCCGACGAAGACGACGAACTCGCCGGAGGCAACCTCCAGATCGACGCCCTTGATGACCTCGAGAGCGCCAAAGCTCTTGCGAACCTGTTTGAGAGTGAGCTCAGCCATTCTGCTACCCTTTGACTCCGCCTGACGTCATGCCTGCGACGATCTGGCGGTTGAAGAAAATGAAGACGATCAGCGGCGGGATCGTCACGAGGAGGATGTTCATGAAGAGCAGATTATACTGGCTCGAATACATGCTCTGGAAATTATAGAGCGTCAGCTGCACCGTCACATTCTCCTTGCCCGGCAGGTAGTAGAGCGGATTGGTGAAATCGTTGAAGATCGCGATCGACTGGACGACAATATTGGTCACGGTCACCGGCTTCAGTAGCGGCAGGACCACCCGGAAGAAGATCTGCCGGGGCTTGGCGCCGTCGATCAGCGCCGCCTCGTCGAGATCGCGCGGGATGGTCGAGATGAACGACCGATAGAGCAGGACCGAAAAGGAGAGATTATAGGCAACCTGGATCAGAATCATTCCCGTCATGGTCTTGAAGAGGCCGATATCCTGCAAAAGACCGATGGTGGGAACAACGGCCGGCGGCATCATCAGGCCCATGAACAGCGCTGCGAAAGCCACGCGGTTCCACGCCGTCTTACGGCGCTGCATCACATATCCGACCATCGCCGACAGCAGGATCAGGATCGCGACGGAGACGACCGTGATCAGCGTCGAATTGAAATAGGCAAGCACGAGCTGATAGTCGCGCGCCTTGAAGACGGCGACGAGATTGTCCCAGAACAGCCAATGCGCAGGAAGTTCGAAATCGAGCCGGGAAGCCTCCGATTTGGATTTCACCGCCTGCAGGGCGACGAAAACGAAAGGCATGACGAAGATGACGGCCGCGACGGCAAGGGCTATCGCGCCTGTCACATAGGGGCGGACGCTTCTCATTCCTCGACCTCGCGCCGGTTGAACCACAGGGTGAAGGGCAGGATGATCACGGCAATCAGCGCGAACAGAATGACGTTTCCGGCCGTCGACAGCCCATAAAAACCAGCCTGGTACTGCTTGTAGATGACCGAGGCGATCACATCGGAGGAGAAACCGGGTCCGCCCCGGGTCATAGCCCAGATCAGGTCGAAGGAACGGAGTCCACCGATCAGCGACAAGGTCACCACGATGACCGTGGCGGGACGCACGAGCGGCAGGGTGATGCGGAAAAATTGCTGGAGGCGCGTGGCGCCGTCGATCCTCGCCGCCTCATAATAATCGGGGCTGATCGCAGCGAGACCGGCAATGAAAATCAGGGTGGCGAGGCCGACACCCTTCCAGACATCGACCAGGGCCACCGAAAAAAGCGCGAGCGCCGGATTGGTCAGCCATCCCGGCCCAGGCATTCCAAGCGTCTCGAGCGTAACATTGATGATGCCCTTGGTCGGATGCATCATCACCGTGAAGGTGATGCCGATGCCGATGGTCGAGACCAGCACGGGAAAGAAGACCAGCGTGCGCAGGAAGCCGCGGGCGAAGATATTGCTGGTCAGCAGCACGGCGAGCAGCAGGCCGCAGACCGTCTTTAAGCCGGATGTCGTCACGGCATAGATCAGGGTGTTGACCAGCCCCTTGACCAAGAACGGTTCGGAAAAGAACTGCTGGAAATTTTCAAGCCCGATAAATTGCGCCGTCGAGAGATCCCAACGCGTCAGGCTGTACCAGAGAGACGATATGGTCGGAAAAAGGAACAGCACGCCGTAAATGATGGCGGCGGGAATGAAAAACCACAGCGGGTAGGGCGATTTGCGCGGGTGCGGGCGTGTCTCGGTCATGACTACCTCTTCGATCGGGGAAACCTCGCCCCGTCAGGAGCGAGGTTAGCTGGCCCGAACGACCGCTACCAGTTGGGCAAGCCGAGCTGCTTGGCCTGTTTGCGCACATCCTCGTCATAGAGCTTCGCTGCCTCGGCGGGCTGGCGAATGCCGGAACCGACTTCGACGGTGATCTGCTCGAGAGCCGGGCCCTTCACCGGCGATACGAATTCCAATGCCGGGGTCGTCTTTCCCTTGGCATCGAAATAGGGGAGCATGTCCTTTACGGCGGGCGGTACGTCGGCAGGCAGATCGCAGCCGTCGATCAGCGGAGGCCCCTGCACGGTGTTGGTTTCCACCATGATCTTGCAGCCTTCGACGCTGCCGGCGAAATCCACGAATTTCTTCGCTTCTTCTGCGTGCTGGCTGGTCAGGGGAATATAGAGGGCGGGCGGCATCCAGACCGTCAGTCCGTTCGTTGCCGCATCGTCGCTCGGTTGCGCGAAGAAACCGACATCTGCAAGATTCTCGGGATAATTCTGCTTGATCGCGCCAATGGCGAAGCTCAGCATCGGATAATGCGCCGCTTCGCCGGTCGCCACCATTCTGAGGCCGTCGTCATAACTTGCCGCGCCGAAATCCTCGTTCGTCAGGCCGGCGTCGTGAACATCCTTCAGCCGTTCGAAACCTTGTGTGGCGGCGGGCGTCTCCGCATATTTCGCCTTGTTGGCGGTATAGTCGGCGGCGAAGTTCGGCACTGCGGCGTGCAGATTGTAATAGTCGGCCAGAACGAACAGCTGCGATGTCCAGGTATCGCGATAGGTCTGCGCCACGGCGATCTTGCCCGAAGCCTTGACCTTGGCATTGTTGGCCATGAAATCCGCCCATGTCTTCGGAACGGCGAGGCCGAGATCCTGATAGATCTTCCTGTTGTAGAGGATCCCGCCCGCCATGGCCGTGCCGAAAGGAACGCCGTAGAGTTTGCCATCGGCGCTGACCACAGATTTGAAGCGTTCATCCACCTTCGCCTGCGAGGCGAGACCGCTCAGATCGACAAGTGTCTGCGCCGGCTTCAGCGCCTGTAAGAGAGAGCCGGAATTATAGAGGAACACATCGGACATCTCGCCCGTTGCCAGGCGCGTCTTGATGATGTTGTCACCCTCGCCGCCGCCTGCCCGCGGCTCGATTTCGATCGTCACGTCGGGCGCCTTGGTCTGGTAGGCCGCAACCAGTGCTTCGGCTGCCGCAACCGTGTCGGGGTTGTTGTCGATCAGGAAAGACAGCGTGGTTTCTGCATGCGACGGGCTGGCCGCGGCCAAGGCCAGAAGCGCTGATGCGCCGGCAAGAATGAGCTTTATCCGATGTGTCATGACGTTCCTCCTCTGAACGGTGTGACTGTATGCTCCTCAGTAATCGGGTAGGGAAAAGACCAGCCGGTGCGTGCCGGGGGGAAGAGCCGCCTCCTCGATGACAGGCTCCCCATTGAGTGACGCATTCCGGTGCCGCCGGCCGGGCCGGAAGCGGCCGACGCACCCCTCCGGAAGCGTCAGCACATAGGTGACCTCGCTGCCGGTGCAGTGCCAGCCGGCCTCGATGCGCCCTTGGCTGATATCGTGATAGGCCGAAACCGACGAAAGCGACGGGATCGGTGCCGGATCGACGATCACTTCGGCAAAGCCGGGTGCGGCCGGGCTCGGCGAAATGCCGGCGACACATTCGAACAGCCATTGGCAGACCGCGCCATAGGCATAGTGGTTATAGCTGTTCATGTCGGGTTCGTAGATGGTGCCGTCGGGCGCCATCGAATCCCAACGCTCCCAGATCGTCGTTGCTCCCTTCGAGACCTGGTAGAGCCAGCCCGGCACATCCTCCTGCAGGAAGACTTTTTCGGCGAGGTCGTCCATGCCGAGTTTCGTCAGGGCCGGCAAAAGGGCCGGCGTGCCAATGAAGCCGGTGCCGATCTTGTAGTCGGCATCGACGACCACCTGCCTGAAATGTCGCCGGGCTGCCTCATGATGCTCACCCGGTATCAGGTCATACAGGAAGGCCAGCGCATAGGATGTCTGATCGTTATGGGCGAGCCGCCCGGCCGGCGTGATGAACTCGTTGGCGAAAGCCAACCTGATCTTGTCAGCGCGGCCCTTCATCTGTTCTTCAAGCGCTTGCTCGCCGAGTACGCCTGCGATCTTCGCGAGAAGATCCGTCGAGATGAAGTGGTAAAGGGTGGCTGCACAATCGTCGGCAATCGTCGGGCGCGGCTTTCTGTTATCGCCGACCGGCTGCAGCCAGTCGCCGAAGGTGAAGCCGCGGGCGCCCCAATGCGAGGGCGGATGGACGATCGGGCCATCCGAGATGGACCAGACGAAATCGACCCAGCGCACCATCGAGCCCAGGCACTCCGAAAGAACGGATTGGTCGCCGTAATGGGTATAGAGGACCCAGGGGATCACGACAATCGCGTCACCCCAGCCGGTCGAGCCGGCATAGCCCGGGAAATTGCCGGGGTGCAGACGCGTCGGGTCGGGCGAGAAATGCGAAACGGCGCCGTCCTCGCGCTGATCGGCCATCACATCGCGCAGATATTTCCTGAGGAAGGACCGGCTGTCGCTCAGCCAGCAGGCCGTCGCGGCAAAGACTTGGGCATCACCCGTCCAGCCAAGCCGTTCGTCGCGTTGCGGGCAATCTGTAGGCACTTCGATGAAATTGGCGCGCTGCGACCAGATGGTATTCTCAACCAGACGATTGACGAGAGGGCTGCCCGAGGTGAAGCCGCCGGCCGGTTCCGGCACCGACGAGATCGGGATCGAGGCGATATCAACAATCTCCGCATCGCCTTTGATCGTCACCCTGGCATAACGGAAGCCGTGGAAGGTGAAATGCGGCGCATAGGTCTCGTCGCCATCTCCGCTGAGCGTATAGAAGGTGTGCGCGGTAGCCGCGCGATAGTTGCGATTGTCGAAGTAGCGTTCCGGCCCAAGGACTTCCGAGTGCTCGACCCGCACTTCGGTGCCGCCGACGCCACGGACCGTGTATCTGACGTAGCCGCCGACATTCTGGCCGAAATCATAGATCGTCCTGCCTTCATGATCGGTCCAGCTTTCGATGGGGGCGACCGGCCGCAGCTCCCGCACCGCTGCGGTCTCATGCGCGACGAGCAGCCCCGTGTCGAACGGCAATCGCTCGGTCCCGTGGGTTTCGGCGATGTTTTCCAGGCGTGCGTCGTAAATCTCGCCGAAATAGATCCCCGACTTCTGGATCGGCAGAGGCCCGCTTTGCCAGGTCGTATCGGTGGAAAGAATGGTGCCGCTGGGGCCGACCAGATCCGCAATGGCCCCGATCCTGTCGCCCCAGCAGTTGGGAATAGCCTGGGCGCCCCACATGATCGGCGAGCGGTACCATCCGTCGGCGAGCCAGATTTCTATCCGGTTAAAGCCTGACTTCAGCAATCTCGAGATGTCGTATCGCTGATAGGCAATGCGGTCGTCGTAATTTGTCCAGCCGGGAGTCAGCAGATCGTTGCCGACGCGGGTGCCGTTGATGAAGCAGCGATAGAGGCCGAGCGCCGAGATGAAGAGTTCGATCGGAAGGCCGGTGTCGTCATGATCGAAGGTCTTGGAGACGAAGCTTGCGGCCGTTCCCTGGCCGCGGTCCGACAGCGGTGCGATCATCTCTCCGGACCAGGCGCGCGAAACGAGATTGCCGTCGATGGCTGCCGGCTGAAAGTTCATCAAGTCCTCCCGACGAGTTGTAGAACGTTCTCCATATAACGTTCTACATTTTTTTCGGAAGCGCAATAGAAATTTCGTCGCCAGTCTGCCATGGTGGTTCTGCGAGCGATTGTGACGGCCCGCAGCGTAACCCAGAGATTTCATGTCGATCGAAGAGAAAAAAAGACTGCAACGAAATGATCGCGTGACGATCCGGACAGTGGCAACGCATGCAGGCGTCTCGGTCGCCGCGGTCTCGAAGGTAATGCGAAACGCCTACGGCGTCAGTGAAGCGCTGCGGGCGAGGGTGACCGACGCTATTGAAGTGCTTGGATACCGTCCCTCACGCGCGGCGCGCGGGTTGCGGGGCCGCAGTTTCACCATCGGCGTGCTTTTGATCGACATCCGCAATCCCTTCCTTCCGGAGGTGATCGCCGGCGTGAACGGCGTGCTGGCGCCTTCGCATTACCAGGCGATGATCGGTGTCAGCGATGCGCGCGTGCAGCTGGAGACGTCGCTGATCGAGTCGATGATCGACTACAAGATGGATGGTCTGATCCTGGTTGCGCCGCGCCTGCCTTCCGACATCATCGCAAAATTCGCGGCTCAGATACCGATCGTCGCGGTCGGTTATCACGATGCCGGCGCCACGGCCTTCGATACGGTCAATGCCGACGACCAGCGTGGCGCCGAGATTGCGGTGGAAGCGTTGCTTGCCTGCGGCTATCGCGACATCGAAATGCTGAGCCTCGGCGAGCGTGAGGGGCACCAGGTCTCCGTCGTTCGCCAGCGCGAGATCGGCTTCCGCCGGGCGATCCAGCGCGCCGGATTGGGATCGTCTGCGCCGATCACTAAAATTCCGATCGCCCCGCCAAAGCGGGAGGAAACGATGCGAAAGTTTCTGTCGAGGAAGAACAGGCCGCGCGCCGTGTTCTGCTGGAGCGACCTCGACGCCATCACCCTTCTGAGCCTGGCGATGGAAATGGGTGTGCGTGTGCCCGAAGATCTTGCCGTCGTCGGATATGACAATTCGTCGACCGCAGCGCTCGGCCTCGTCAATCTCGCAAGCATCGATCAGTCGGGCAGGGAGCTCGGCCAGGTCGCCACCCGGACGTTGATTTCGAGAATAGAGGGTCGCACCGGCGCCGAGCATATTTTCCAGATGCCGTCTCTGGTCAGCCGCAACAGCCTGACCCGATCCGGCAAGGCTCCGGTCACTTAGAGCGAGGGATGGAAGGGCCGGCAGCTCATGTGCGCTGCCGGCCTCGTAATCTCAGGCGGCCTTGCCGAGTTTCGAGGGACGCGTCGCGGCAGCCTTCTCGACCATGGCGGTGACTTCGGTGCGCCGTGCCCCTGAAAGCGGCAGGCGCGGCATGCGCACGCGTTCGGAGCCGCGGCCCATGATCTGCTCGGCGAGCTTGATCGATTGCACGAGGTCATGCTCGGCATCGAGATGCAGAAGCGGCATGAACCAGCGGTAGATCCTGCGAGCCTCCTCCCAGTCGCCGCGTTCGGCAGCAGCAACGAGCTGCACGGATTCCTCAGGAAAGGCGCTGGTGAGGCCCGAGACCCAGCCCTTGGCGCCGAGCATCAGGCCTTCGAGCGCGACGTCGTCGAGGCCGGCGAAGATATCGAAACGGTCGCCGAATTCGTTGATGAGATCGGTGAAGCGGCGCGGATCCGGGGCGCTTTCCTTGACCGCCTTGATGTTCGGCACGTCGGCGAGCACCTTCAGCACATCGGCGCCGATATTGACGCGGTAGGCGGGCGGATTGTTGTAGAGCATGATCGGCAGCGAGGTCGCCTCGGCCACGGTGCGGAAATGCGCGATCAGCTCTTCCGGCTTCGGCACGTAGACCATGGCCGGCAGCAGCATCAGTCCGTCGGCGCCGAGCTTTTCGGCGTCGCGGGCATAGGCGACGGCACGGCGCGTGTCGAATTCGGAGACGCCCGTCACGACGGGAACGCGGCCGTTGACGACCTCGACGGCGGCTTGCAGGATCGTGCGCTTCTCATCGGGATCGAGCGAATTGTTCTCACCACATGTGCCCATGACGATCAGCCCGTTGACGCCGTCGTTGACGAGCGCGTCCTGGACGCGCTGGGTCGCGGAGAGATCCACGGACAGATCTTCGTTGAATTGCGTCGTTACGGCGGGAAATACGCCCTTCCATCCTGTTGTCATCGATCGAAACTCCGTTAAAGTCGGTTCGTTATATACAAACTGTCGACAAGACTCAATCGCCATGATTTGTAAATTCGTGGGGCGTTGCCGAAATCGGCCAAAACGCACTACAAGGCTCTCATCAAGGGGAGGGACGCATGCAGAACGACGCAGAAAATGTGCGGGTGCGCGGTTCCGGCACGCAGAGCATCTATGCCGCGCTGCGCCGGGAGATCCTGTCGATGGCGCTGGAGCCCGCCAGCCCGCTCGACGAGGTGCGGCTGTCGGAGCGTTTCGGCATGTCAAGGACACCCATCCGCGAGGCGCTGTTACGGCTTGCCGCCGATGGGCTGGTCACGACCCTGCCAAACCGGAACACGATCGTCGCGCCGATCGACTTTGCCAGCCTGCCCACCTATTTCGAAGCGCTGACGCTGATGTACCGGGTGACGACGCGCGGAGCCGCCGGGCGGCGAAATGACGCGATCATGGAGACCATCCGCCGGCACCAGAAGGATTTCGCCGGCGCCGTTGCCGCGCGCGACGCCTATGCGATGATCGAGGCGAACCGCGAATTCCATGTGGCGATCGCCGAGCTTGCCGGCAACGCCTATTACACCGCCTTCTTCGCCAGGCTGCTCGACGAAGGCCGGCGCATCCTTCGCTTGTATTATTCGACCTTCGACGACCGGCTGCCGCGCCAATATGTCGATGAACACGAGGAAATCATCGCCGCGATCGAGGCCGGTGACGCCGATCGCGCCGACCGGCTGGCGATTGCCCACGCCGCCCAGATCGTTCGCCAGATCCAGGACTATCTTGCCCGTAACCTGGACCGGCCGGTGGCGATCGGCCTGTCCTGAAGCACCGGTCGCGCGAGGACAGCAGAAACGCTAAGAACAGGAGAGCGACATGTTGTGGCCGCACCCGGTACCCCGCATCACTGAAGATGAACGGTGCCGCATCGCGCCGGCCACGGGCTCGGGCTGGAAATCCATGAAGAGCCCTAATTGTTCGCGGCAACGACACGCCGCTTGCCGCCGGCATGTGTTTTTCCAATGAACCGATGACGTCTTTCCCGAAACATTCGGGATCCGGCTGGAGGATCATATCTACATGACCGCAGACGGCCCGCGCTGGTTCACTAATCCGGCGGCGGGGCCGACCGAGCCGTTTGCCTGCGCGGACGTCATTACCGGCCAATCGATCATCGGTCTCTATCCGGCGACGCAGCCGCGCAATCTCGAGGAATTCGCCGCCTGGCGCGCCAAACACGGCCGCTGACCAGCTAAGGACGTTATGTTCTCTTCATGTCGATGAGCTTGACTGCATGCTTGCCGATCCGATGGCAGGACGCGCAGGCGGCATGATACCGCCTGCGGGGGGACACGTCCCGCGGTCTTGTTCCTCTGGGGGTAGGAACGCGACCGAAGAGGTTTGCCACAAGTGCCGAGCGTCAGGCGGCGTGGAACCGTGTGAGGATACATTTGCGGACCGCACGTCATCGCTGACCTTGTCCGCGCCTGGATTGTTCGGGGAGTAAAGCGATCGCGGTGCGATCGTTGGAGGCCTGCGGCTCCCTTTCCGCGGCTTCATCGTGCGGCCCGGACCGGCGCACGAGACGCTTCAATGCCTCATGTAGGTCGTCGACGAAGGTGAAAATGACGGGGATGACGATAAGGCTGAGCAGCGTCGACATGATGACCCCGCCAATCACCACGATGGCCATCGGCTGTCGGAAGCTGGAATCGCCGCCCATCAGGCTGAGAGCCGCCGGAAGCATGCCGCAGGCCATCGCAATGGTGGTCATGACGATCGGCCGAGCGCGTTTGTGGCAGGCATCCACCAGGGCGTCAAACCGCGACATGCCTTGGTGGCGCGACATGATCGCATATTCGATGAGAAGGATAGAATTCTTCGTTACCACGCCCATCAGCATGAGCAGGCCGATGACGGCCGGCATGGAGAAGCTGGTTCCAGTCACGACGAGCGGTACCAGTGCCCCGCCAAGCGAGAGCGGCAGAGCCATCAGCAGGGTGAGCGGCTGCAGGAAATCGTGGAAGAGCACGACGAGAACCGCATAGATGCAGAACACGCCAATTGCCATTGCGAGCGCGAAGCTTTGGAAGAGTTCCGAACTGCGCTGAAGCTCGCCTTGTTCAACAAGCGTGACGCCCGGCGGCAGATGCCGAAGTGCCGACAGCGCCTGTGCCTCGCGGTTGACATCGCCGAGGATGCGGCCGTTGAGTTCGACGGACACCGTCACATTGCGCATGCGGTCGATTCGATCGATTTCGGAGGGGCTGCCGCCGATGCGGATATCGGCAATCGATCCGAGGTCGACATTGCCGTTCGTGCCCGCCACCCGCATGTTCCTGATGTCGTCGAGTTTCGTGCGGGACTCGGGGCTGAAGCGAACGACGATGGGAACTTGCCGCTGAGGCAGATTGAGCTTGGGCAGATCTGAGGAATATTCGCCGTTAGTTGCGACGCGCACTGCGCTGGCAATGGCAGTCGATGTTACCCCAAGTGCCGCAGCACGCGTGAAATCGGGGGTGATCTGAATTTCCGGAGCCTGACGGGATGCCGTCGACGTCACGGCTCCAATGCCCTTTATGGTGCGGAGCTGTTCCTCAAGCGCCGCGCCCGCCGTATCGAGTGCGTTTGCATCGTCGCTGGCGAGCGTGATCTCGAGCTTCGTCCCGTTAGAGCCGTTGCCGACCTCCACCCGCATGCCAGGGAGGGCCGAGAGGGCCTGGCGGATGTCGTTTTCAATTTCCGACTGCTTGCGATTGCGCTCATCGATGGGTTTGAGCACGACGACGATCGTGGCAGAGCCTAGATCGCTCGAGGTGGTGACGTTAGGCCCGCCGCCGTTCGAAGAGGCGACACCCACCGAGGAAAAGACACGCGTGACGTCCTTGAGCTTGCCGACGATGTCGGCGGCCTTCCTGGTGGCGGCATCGGTCTGCTCAATGGTGGCGCCCGGCTGCATGGTGAGCGTGATGCGGGTTCGCGCATCGTCGGAAGCAGGCAGAAAACCTGATTTGAGCAAGGGGATGGTGGAAAGAGACAGCGCAACGACGACCGCGGTCAGGGCCACCGTGGTTTTGCGGTGGCGCATGGCCGCTTTCACGACTGCCATATAGGCGGTCATGACCCGTCCATCCCTTGCCTCGGCCGGATGCGCCTTCATGAAATAGGCCGCCATCATTGGCGTCAGCAGGCGGGCGACGACGAGCGAGGCAAGAACGGCGACGGCCGCGGTGATGCCGAACTGACGGAATACGAGGCCCGGTATGCCGCTCATGAAGGCCGTCGGCAGGAAAACCGCGACCAGCGTGAAGGTGGTTGCGATGACGGCAAGCCCGATCTCGTTGGCGGCTTCGAGAGCTGCATCGAAAGGCCGCTTGCCCATCTGCAGGTGGCGGGCGATGTTTTCGATCTCGACGATGGCATCGTCGACGAGGATGCCGACCACCAGCGACAGCGCAAGCAGCGTGACGATATTCAGGCTGAAATCGGCGAGGTACATGACGAGGAAGGTCGGGATGAGCGACAAGGGCAGCGCCACGGCCGACAGGATCGTTGCCCGCCAGTCGCGAAGAAACAGCCAGACGACGACGATCGCGAGGATCGCGCCTTCGTACAGCATTTCCATTGAGCCGTCGTAATTGTCGAGGATCCGCCCGATCGTGCTGTAGGCCTCATCAATCTGCACGTTGGAATGCGCGGCTGCGAATTGTTTGATCGTCCTGTCGACGTCGGCAGCGACACCGCTGTCGGAAAAGCCGTTCGAACGCTTGATTTCGACCGCGATCACCGGTTTGCCGTCGAGATAGGCGAGCGAGGAGCGCTCGGCAAAGCTGTCCGTGACGGATGCGACATCATCGAGGCGAACCTGCTGGCCGTTGGCCAGCGGAATTCTGAGCGCCTTCAGCGCTTCGACCGATGGTAGGGCGCCGAGTGTGCGCAACGTCTGACGGGTGCCGCCGATTTCGCCGAGGCCACCTGACGTATCCGCCTGCACGGCCTTCAACTGTGACGACACGGTTGCGGCGGTAACTCCGAGCGAGGCCATCGTCGAAGGATCGAGATCAACATGAACCTCGCGGTCGATCCCGCCGATGCGGTTGACCTGCCCGACGCCGGAGACGGACAGCAGCGCTTTCGTCAGATCGTTATCGACAAACCAGGAGAGCTCGGTCTCGTTGAGAGCGGTCGACCGTACGGCATAGGTAACCAGTGCGGTGCTCTGTACCGTGACCTTGGTGACGCTCGGCGTCTCCATCTGCGCCGGCAGATCGGCCTTGACGCTGTCGACGGCATTGCGGACTTCGTTCAACGCTGTTTCGCTATCCTTTTCCAGCTTGAAGGAAACCTTGATCGAGACGCTGCCATCAGTGATCGTCGTGGTGACATGGTCGAGATAGCTGAGCGCGGCGAGACTATCCTCGATGGGGCGGGCGACCTCGGTTTCAAGCTGCGTCGGCGCCGCTCCTTCGAGCGTGGCGCTGACGGTGATCGTCGGAAGGTCCATATCGGGAAAGTTTTGGATCGGCAGCTGCTTGAAGGCCAGGAGCCCACCAACGGTGAGCATCACAAACAGCAATATCGCCGGTACGGGGTTGCGGATGGACCACGCTGAGAAGTTCATCAGTTTTTCTCCGCAATCTTCACAAGGTCATTATTCGACAGGAATGCGCCGCCCGAAGTCACCACTTTGGTCGAGCGCTCTATGCCCGAGACGATTTCCACTTCGCCATTGTTGCGGCGACCGGTTTCGACCCGGACCCTTTGCACCCGTTGATCCGCGGCGGCGGTAAAGACGTAGCTGATCCCGTCCCGGAACACGATTGCCGTTTCGGGAACGGTCAGCGCCGGGGAGGTCTGCAGCTCGATATTGCCGGTCACATAGAGTCCGGTGCGGGGACGTGCGTCTGCGGGAAGCGCGACATAGACGATCGTCCGGCTGGTATCGGTGCTGACCGATGGGCCGACCAGCCTCACCTTGCCTTCGATGACTTCGTTGTCCGGCCCGTTGATCTTGACGCGCAAACCTTCTGAAATGCGCGGAAGGTAACGTGCTGAAACCTCGGCCTGCCATTCGATCCGCTGCTGGCGAACCATGCGGAAGAGTTCAGTGCCGGCGGAGACGACAGCGCCGAGGTCGGCGGAGCGCGACGTGATGAGGCCGTCGTCGACGGCAGCGACGGTCGTCTGTGCAAGCTTGATCTTTTCGCTGTCGAGCGCCGCTTCTTCGGACTTAAGAGTCGCCTCAGCCGTCTGCTCGTCCGCGAGATATTCGACAATTTTCTCGTCGGAGAGCGCACCTGAGGGTTGGAGCTGTCGTGCCCGGTCGGCATTGGCCTTGGCCTTCGCAAGGCTTGCCTTGGCGGTCTCGACGGCCGCCTCCTGCTTACGAAGGTCGGCCAGCACGCTCTCCTGTGACAACCGGACGAGCGTCTGCCCCTTCGTTACGACGGAGCCGACATCGACGAGAACATCGGTTATCCGCAGACCGCTCGTCTCGGACGCGATGACTGCTTCCTGCCAGGGCTTCAGCCATCCGCTGGCAGGCACTGTCTCAGGCCAATCCCGTTGCTCCGGCGCCGTCAGCGAGACGGTGAGCGCGGGTGCGGCGGCTTGCTCGGCCGCGGCGCCGCGAAGGGAAAACAGAAGTGCGGCCGCAACGCATAAGGCGGCAAATGTCATAGTCGGCTTTTTCAACGATCAAATCCTTGCAGTTCCGGCACAGGCGCGGGCAAATCCTGCCGCACGACCGATGCCGCCCCTGCTACCAGTAGCGGGACGAACGTTAAGTGCGGTCAAGTTAGTGTTAAGCTGGGTAAAGTTGGGCGGAGTGCCCGACCATGGAGCTGTCAAGCCGCGGGATATCATGGCCGACGGGCGGGCGGTGGACGGGATCGTGCCTGCTCGGAAATCGGGCGCAAGTACAGATTTTGGGCCGAGACGGCCCAAAATCCTGCGAAGCTAGAGCTTTTCCGGGTTAGATTGAAGCATTCTGCCGGAGCAGGTTTTCGTCAGGGCAGAGGCGATTGGCGATGGGCATACCTCCAGGTACGTCCGAGCCGATCGCCTCTGATCCTGGCGGAAACATGCCCGGCCCTTCGGGTTGGCTGAAACGGGCCGGCTGATCGACCGGCCGGCTTGGCCGTAGAGCTGGGCTACGACGCGCGCCGGCCGGTCGACCATCCGACTCCGTTTGAGCCAACAGAATGCTTCAATCTAACCCGGAAAGCTCTAGTGGGTGAGCTTCAGGTCAGGCTTCTCCCCATCCCAAGCCTGGAGACCGTCGGGAATCTCGCGGAACCGGAGGCACTTCGACATCATTGTGCCGCAGATGCACATCGCATCACCTTTGACGGCCCAGTTTAAGGTCAGCTGAAACAGCAGAGGCCCCTTGATGTTTCCCGTGCCATCCTTGTTCAGAGTGAGTTTGAAGTTCCTGCCATTTGGCGCTTCCGCCGACCACGGCATTCCATTGGCGATAATAGCGGCCGCTGTCTGCGGCGGCAGATAGGCTTTTCCCTCTGCGGCAAAAGCGGGTGCTGCGGCAACAACCGCGACGGCCGCCATCGCGAGCGTTAGACGTTTCATGCTGGTATCCTTTCTTTCTCTGATATCAGGAAAGCGAGCGTCAGATTGCGCATGTCGCGGCATCTGTTTTCCGTTGCTATCAAGGGACAGCGGCCCCATTGCCGCGGTCACGGTAGTGTTCACCTGCGTCCGGTTCGCCGATATCGCCTGCCATTTGACCGAGGCCGACCATGACGGCACTTTCGCGCCACAACCGTTCCCGGGCGTCCGGGCTTTGCGCCAGCGCCGAGGGATCGGGGAATGTTGGTTTGCCCTTGACGAGGGAGAGATAAATTCGGCCCGCCGGCAGGGTGACGGCGCCAAGAGAGACCTCGGCCAGTGCTTCGCCGGCGCGCTCAGGTGTTCCGACCACGTATTCGGGACGGAAGAGGCCGACCAGGCGGAAGACAGTATGCATCAGGAACATGACAAGCGCCCGTGCGACGCGCGGACTGTCGCGGCCGAGCGAGGTGCCGCCGGTGAGGCCGGGGCTGAAGGCGACGACGGTGATCCCGCGTGCCTTGACGTCATCGAGAGCAGCGAAGGATTGTGCGGTCAAAAGATTGCACAGCTTGGAGGCGGCATAGGCGCGTATTCCCGAGCCGAAGCCACTCTTGCTCGGGCGCGCCAGCACCTGCGGCTCAAGAGTCTTGGGAGCGATCGGAGTAACGGCGGGATCATGGGTTTCGCTGGTGGTGATGATCAGGCGGCCGTGGTCGGCCATATCAGGCAGCAGCAGTCTTGCCAGCAGATAATGTGCGAGGTGATTGACCGCGAATGTCAGCTCATAATCGTCCGAACTCCGCCCTTCGCTCGTGGAGGACTGCATGCCAGCGTTGAGGACGAGGACGTCGATGCCGGCATCACCGAGTTGATCCCTTACCGTGTTGATGAATTGGCGGACACTGGCAAGCGAGGCGAGATCGAGCGGTATCACCTCGACGCCACGCGGGATTTTCCGTCCATTTCCACGGGCACCGACGATGACGCGCGTGTCGGGCTGGGCGGCGATGTGCCGTAGAGCGTGTGCGCCAAGCCCCGCGGTGACTCCGGTCATGACGACAACACGCTGTGGCTTGGTTCTATCCATGGCTGATCATCTCGTAATTATCCATCTCGATTCCTTGGGCCGCAGTCGCGGCGCAGTTTATCCGGTCCCCGAACATGATCGGCTCGCGGGAAGTGGCAGGGCTGGAGCGGTCTTCAGTTCGATATTGCCGGTCACGTAAAGGCCGGTGCGCGGACGCAAGTCCGCGGGAAGCGCCACATAGACGATCGCGCGGCTGGTATCGGTGCTGACCGAAGGTGCAACAAGCCTGACTTTGCCTTGAATTGGCCGATCATCCGGTCCGTTGATTTCGACGCTCAGACCTTCTGCGATGCGCGGGAGGTAGTGCGCCTGAACTTCGGCCTGCCACTCGACGCGCTGTTGGCGCGCAAGGCGAAACAGCTCCGCACCGGCCGAGACGACAGCTCCCAGTTCGGCGGAGCGCGAGATGATGAGGCCGTCGTCGACGGCGGTGATGGTCGTCTGCGCAAGCTTGATCTTTTCACTGTCGAGCGCCGCGTCTTCAGATGCAAGGCTCGCTTCTGCCGCCCGTTCGTCGGCCAGATATTCGGCGATCTTTTCGGCGGTAAGATCTCCCGCTGGGGAGAACTGCCGTGCCCGGTCGGCGTTGAGCTTGGCCTTGGACAGATTTGCCTTGGTGGCTGCGACGGCCGCCTCCTGCTTGCGCATATCGGCCAGCACGCTTTTCTGCGACAGTCGGACGAGCGTCTGTCCCTTGGTGACGACGGAACCGACATCGACGAGAACATCGGTTATGCGCAGGCCGCTCGCCTCGGAGGCGACAATCGCTTCCTGCCACGGTTTCAGCCATCCGCCTGCGGGAATGGTCTCAGATCCGTCCCGCTGCGCCGAAAGTGAGACGGTCAGCGCTGGCGCAGCCACCTGCTCCAGCATGACATTGCGCAAGAGAAAGAGAAGCGCTGCCGCGATGCATGCGGCGGCAACTGTCCCAAGCGACTTTCTCACGATGCCACTCCTTGCCGTTTTAAGCGCCGGCAGGTCGTGTCAGAGCCGATCGATGCCGTCATATCGATCAGTAGCGGGACGAACGTAAAGTGCGGTCAAGTTAGTGTTAAGCTGAGTAAAATTGATGGAGTGTTCCCATTTGTGCTGTATGACCGCTGACATGAATGACGGACGACGCGAATGAACAAGGTTCTCCTCATCGACGACGACGTCGAGCTGACGACGCTTCTGCAGGAATATCTGACGGAAGAAGGATATGACGTCGCCACTGACACGGATGGCCGTGCGGCGATTGCCGCAGCCGCCGGCAACACGGCCGACATTATTGTGCTCGACATCATGATGCCGCGAATGAACGGGATCGAAGTGCTTCAGAGAATCAGGAAGCTCAGCCAAGTCCCCGTTCTGATGCTGACCGCCCGAGGAGATGATGTCGATCGGATATCCGGTCTCAATCTCGGCGCCGACGATTATGTGCCGAAGCCGTGCTCGCCCGGCGAACTTGCGGCGAGGGTTCGCGCTATCCTGCGTCGAGCGGGTCAGCCGGTCGCCGGAGTCTCGATCGACACGGTGAGGGCCGGGCAGCTCGTGATCCATCCGGGCAGCAGGATTGCCGAGTGGCGCGGAGAACCCCTTGATCTGACCGGCACGGAATTCAGCCTGCTTGAGGTTCTTGCCCGCAATGGCGGTCAGCTCGTGTCGAAGCAGGACATTTCAAAACGCGCCTTCGGCAAGCCGCTTACGCCGTTCGACCGGCGTATCGACGTCCATATCAGCAGCGTCCGTCAGAAGCTCGGGCTGAGGGAGGACGGGCAATCCTGGATCCAGTCCGTTCGTGGCCAGGGTTACCAGCTTCTCATGGACTGAAAATGCCACGTCTTTTCTGGAAGTTCTTCAGGATCATTTGGCTGACGCTGGCGATAAGCCTCGCAGTCGTGATCCTGCTCGTCAAATTCCTTCAAGCGGTTCCGTTTGCGCGGCAGCTGGACCAGGAGCGACGGGCGATTGTCATGAATCTGACGGAGAACATCCTGCTCCACGACGGCGAAGACGCCGCCGCGCGTTTCGTTCGGACAAGCGAGAGAACTCAGCCCCTCGGCCTTACGCTTTCGAAGCCTGCTGAAGCCGGCGCCTGTACCACGAAGAGCACGGTCACCACCCGGGACGTGCTGAGGGATGGGATTTGCTATCGGCTTTCTCTCTCAGCGCCCCCCAGCTTCACGTTCGATAGGCTTGGTCCTATCATACCGTGGCTCACCATCCTGGTTGCGAGCACGATTGCGGCGGGCGCGCTCGCCCGGTATTTGATCCGCCCCGTCGTGCATTTGCGCGATGGCTTGAGCGCGCTTGCGCATGGCCGCTTTGATTTTCGCATTGGCGACAAGATGGCCGGCCGGAAGGACGAGGTGACGGCGCTCGCCTACGACTTCGATTCGACCGCCGCACGGCTTCAGGAACTTCAGGATGCGCAGCAGAGGCTGTTTCACGACGTCTCTCATGAACTGCGTTCGCCTTTGTCCCGCCTGCAGGCCGCCGTCGGCGTACTCAGGCAGAGCCCAGCCAAACTCGCCGCCATGCTGGATCGAATGGACCGGGAGGTCGAACGCCTAGACATGCTGGTAGGGGAGGTATTGACCCTTGCCAGGCTGACGGCCGGATCCGGCCGGCCGCTGAAGACGCAGACCCTTGACGTCATCGAACTGCTGAACGAAATTCTTGGCGATGCGGCCTTCGAAGCCCAGGCGCGGAAGGTCTCGATCACGACGAGCATCGACGGCACCTTTCGGGCCGAGGTCGAGGGCGAACTGATCTACCGTGCCTTCGAAAACGTCGTGCGCAATGCCGTCAAATACACCGCCGAGCATTCGCACATAAGCGTTTCCTGCGAGTGGACTGCCGAGCGCCTCAGGGTCTGCGTCACGGATCAGGGGCCAGGCGTCGGGCGGGATGAGCTTGAACGGATCTTTCAGCCGTTCTCACGCGGAAAAGAGGCGGTGCCGAAAGGAGGATACGGTCTTGGCCTCGCCATCACCAGGCAGGCCATCGAGCGTCACGGCGGGCGCGTGCATGCGTCGCTACCGGATGCCGGCGGCCTGGCGATCACGCTGGAGCTTCCCAGGAGGCCAACGTCCTATGGTGCAACCGACGATGAAAACTGATCCGGATCGCCCGCTGAGGCGCGCCGGATTTTACCTAACTTTACAGTTTCTTAACTGCTGTTAACGCTGGCACCGCTAAGCCTGAACGCCCAATCCCGGTTCAGAAGGCTCGCCAGTGAGTACCTCGCTTCGCACAAGACTCTCATCCCTCCGCTACGCCGCATCCGCATTCACACTGCTGCTGACCGGCTGCGTCAGCGGTCCGGATCACGTTCCCCCTGAGATGCCGCTTCCCGCCAAATTCGAAGCGGGGAGCAGCAAGAGCAACGGCGATGTCGTGGCGACTGAATGGTGGACGGCCTATCGCGACAAGAAGCTCGACGGGCTGGTCACTCACGGCCTCAGAGAGAACCTCGATGTGCTGCAGGCGCTCGAGAACATCAACTCCGCTTCCGCCAACGTCACGATTGCTGGGGCAGGCGCTCTGCCGAGCTTGAGCGTGGACGCATCGCACACGATATCCGGCGAGAAGGGGCGGCTGCGCACGACGGTCGGCACCACGAACACGACGGGGGGCGATGCCAGCCTGTCCTGGCTGCTCGACGTCTTCGGCCAATACCGTCGCTCGAAAGAGAGCGCCATCGCCTCGCTTGGAGCCGCTTATGCGACGGCCGACAATGCGAGGCTCACGTTTCTGAAAGACCTCGTCGAGAGTTATGTCGACGCCCGCTACTATCAGGAACGGATTGCACTCTCACAGGCGAATTTGAAATCCCGCCAGCAGACTTACGAACTTACGCAGCTGCAGCTGAAAGCCGGTGCGGCCTCCCGCCTCGACGTCGTTCAGGCCGAGGGCTTGGTACAGTCGACAAAGTCGGACATTCCCGGCCTCGAACAGAGCTTCACCGAGTCGGCCCATCACATTGCCACTCTGCTCGGAATGCCGGCGGCTTCGCTGACGGACGAGCTGCGCAAGAATACAGGCCAGCCGGTGTTCCGCGGCGACATCCGCGCCGGCATTCCGGCCGATCTTATCCGCAACCGTCCCGATATAAGAAAGGCCGAACGTGAGCTGGCGGCGGCTGTGGCCGATATCGGTGCAGCCGAAGCCCAGCTTTACCCGTCGATCTCGCTCTCCGGCTCGATTTCGCCGAGCTGGGTCAAATCATCGGGCGCCAGCGGCGCAAGCCTGACCAGTTGGTCGTTCGGCCCGACGCTCAACCTGCCGATTTTCGATGGCGGCAAGTTGCGGGCCAATGTCGACATCGAGAAATCCGATGCCAGAACCCAATATCTGGCGTGGAAGGCGGCGGTGCTGAACGGGGTCGAAGATGTCGAGAACGCGCTTGCGGCCGTTCGCCACGACACGCAGGCGCTGGGACCGTTGCGCAGGCAGGTGCAGACGGCGCAGGAATCGCTGGCGCTTTCGACCACGAGCTACAAGGATGGCGCCTCGTCGCTGCTCGACGTCCTGGATGCGCAGCGCTCGGTCTCAGATGCTCAGGAGAGCCTTGCTGCCGCCGTGCAGCAGGTCGCGAAGGATTATGTCGACCTCTATGTGGCCATCGGCGCCGGTTATCTCGAGCCGGAACAGGCCGCCTCCAAGCAAACTGCTAAGTCGGGCTGATTGGATGGGAGGTTGGGCCTATCGTCCGGCGCTTTCCAGAATGCGCAGCGCAAGTTTGAGATGCGGCAAGTCAAGCATGCGTCCGTCAAGCTGGATGACGCCGGCGTCGGGCCTGGCGGCAAAGGCGGCGGCGACTTTCTCGGCCCACGCGACCTCGGAGGCGTCAGGTGTGAAGGCGTGATTGATCGCTTCGACCTGGTTCGGATGAACGGCCATCATGCCGGAAAAGCCGTCGCGCCGGGCACGGCCGACATAGGACCTGAGACCGTTGAGATCGCGAAAATCGGGATAGACGGTATCGATTGCCGGAACGGCGGCGGCATGGGCTGCGAATAAAGTGAGCGAGCGGGCAAGCTCGTAAGGCGGCGTATAACGGCCATCCGTCCTCCGCGCGGTCGCAGCCCCTATTGCGGCGGGCAGATCCTCGGCGCCCCAGGTCAGGCCGCAAAGCTTCGTCGAGACCTCGCGGTAGCTGCCGATCTCGAAGATCGCGGACGGCGTTTCCGTCGCGATCGGCAAAATGGGAACGGCCGGCGTCAACGAGGCTGCGAGTTTGCCCACGGAAACGGCCCCCTCGGCCTTCGGCAACATGATGGCAAAGGGATGAAGACCGTTCAGAGCGGCAAGGTCGGCTTCGAATTCAGGGGAGGTGAGTGGATTGACGCGGATCAGGAGAGCGGTCTCGCCGGTATGGCCGAGGACGAATTCGTGCACGGCCTCCCGTGCTTTTGGCTTGTTCGCGGGCGCAACTGAATCTTCCAGATCGAGAATGACGGCATCGGCGCCGGAGGCGAGCGCTTTGTCGAAACGCTCCGGCCGGTCGCCGGGCACGAAGAGCAGCGAGCGCAGCCTCATGACGGTTTTACCTTCAGCATCGCCGTGCGCAGGCACTGGCAGACGATTTCATCACGCTGGTTCAGGGTCAAGTGTCGGAAGGTGACGATGCCGGCATCGGGGCGGGAGTTCGAGCGCCGCAGCTCCGTCACTTCGGTTTCCACCCGCAGCGTGTCTCCGATGAAGACCGGTTTCGGCATCGTCACCTTGTCATAGCCGAGATTAGCGACGAGCGTGCCGAGCGTGGTGTCGCCGACCGAAAGGCCGATGGTGAGCGCAAAGGTGAAAGTGCCGTTGACGACGATCCGGCCGAACTCGGTGCCGGCGGCATAATCGGCATCGAGATGCAGCGGCTGCGGATTGTGGGACAGCGTCGTGAACAGCAGATTGTCGGTCTCGGTGACGGTGCGCCGGATCTCGTGGGCGATGCGGTCGCCGACCGTCCATTCGTCGAAATAGCGGCCGGCCATCACGCCTCCTCCTTGATGACGCTGACGACCAGCTGGTTTTCCGAAACCCGGACGCCCGTGGAAACCTGCAATTTCCCAACGATGCCGTCGAAGGGCGCGCGTAGAGCATGTTCCATCTTCATCGCTTCGACCGTCAGCAGACGATCCCCCTTTGCAACAGCGTCGCCTTCGGCGACATCGACCGATATGACGAGACCGGGCATGGGCGAAAGGATGGCGCCGTCGCTTGCACCCTGGCTTGCCTCGACCTCACCTGCATGAGGCAGGCCGATCGGCCAGGCATTGCCGGCCTCGAAAAGCACGGTCTTCTCGTCGGCCCAAACGGCATTCGCCTCAAGGTCGGGTCGTACGCGCCCCCAGCGGAGGTGACCGTCGATGCGCACGCGGACGCGGCCGTCGCCTGGCCCGGCGATGCGAAAACCGGTCAGCGCCGACCAGGGATCCTCATTCGCGGCCTTCGAAAGTGCTGTGGCCGCCTTGTCGATTGTCGTCTCATCCGGCTCCTTCGCCACCAGGCTTTCACCATGGCGGTCGAGAAAGCCGGTATCGATTCGGGCGGCGCGAAAATCCGGGTCGACGGCGATGCGGGCAAGAAGACCGGCATTGGATCTGACCGGCCAGACCTCGATGCTGGCACAGGCGGCTGCGAGCTTCGACAGTGCGCCCTCGCGGTTCGGCCCATGCGCAATGATCTTGGCGATCATCGGGTCGTAGAAGGCGGTGATCTCATCCCCCTGTTCGACGCCGCTGTCGACGCGGACCGCCTCTGGAAGTTTCAGATGGTCGAGCCGGCCGGTCGAGGGCAGATAGCCGGCGGCGGGATTTTCGGCATAGAGCCGGGCTTCGAAGGCCCAGCCGTTCATGGCGATCTCGTCCTGGTTTTTCGGCAGCGGCTCGCCGTTTGCCACCTTCAGCTGCCAGAGCACCAGATCCTCGCCGGTGATTGCTTCAGTGACCGGATGCTCCACCTGCAGGCGCGTGTTCATCTCCATGAACCAGATACGGTCGGGACGCAGGCCTTGCGAGGCATCGGCGATGAATTCGATCGTGCCGGCGCCGACATAGTTCACCGCTCTTGCGGCCTTCACCGCCGCATCGCAGATCGCCGTGCGGGTGGCAGCATCGAGGCCGGGGGCGGGGGCTTCCTCGATGACCTTCTGGTGGCGGCGCTGCAGCGAACAGTCGCGTTCGAAGAGATGGACGCAGTTCCCGAAGCTGTCGGCGAAGACCTGCACCTCGATATGGCGCGGATTGGCGATATAGCGTTCGATCAGAACGCGGTCGTCGCCGAAGGAGGCGGCGGCCTCACGGCGGCAGGAGGCGAGGAGCTCGCTGAAATCCTCACGCCGGTCGACACGGCGCATGCCCTTGCCGCCGCCGCCGGCGACAGCCTTGATGAGAACAGGGTAGCCGATGGCATCGGCCTCAGCTGCAAGCCTTGCTTCGCTCTGGTCCGGCCCGAGATAACCTGGTGTGACCGGCACGCCGGCCGCCTGCATCAGTTCCTTGGCGGCGTCCTTCAGTCCCATCGCCCGGATTGCGGCCGGGGGCGCCCCGACCCAGATGAAGCCGGCCTTCTCGACCGCTTCGGCAAATTCGGCATTTTCCGACAGGAAGCCGTAGCCCGGATGGATCGCGGCAGCACGAGTTTTGCGGGCTGCTTCGAGGATGCGTGCCTCGGACAGATAGCTTTCGCGGGCGGGCGGCGGGCCGATGGCGATCGCCTCGTCGGCTTCTCTCACGAAGGGCAGGCCGGCATCGGCCTCGGAGTAGACGGCGATCGTACGGACGCCGGCGATCTTTGCCGTCCGGATGATGCGGCGGGCGATCTCGCCCCTATTGGCAATGAGAAGGCTTTCCATCATCGCCGCCTCACATCCGGAACAGGCCGAAGCGCGGCCCTTTCGGGATCGGCGCATTTAGGCAGGCGGAGAACGCAAGACCCAGGACGTCGCGCGTCTGGCTGGGGTCGATGATGCCGTCGTCCCAAAGGCGGGCGGTGGCGTAATAGGGATTGCCCTCCGCCTCGTAGTCGGCACGGATCGGCGCCTTGAAAGCCTCCTCGTCGTCAGCAGACCAATTCTCTCCGCGCGCCTCGATCGCGTCGCGGCGGATGGTGGCGAGCACGGAAGCCGCCTGTTCGCCGCCCATGACGCTGATGCGGCTGTTCGGCCAGGTGAAGAGGAAACGCGGGCGATAGGCGCGGCCGCACATGCCGTAATTGCCGGCGCCGAAACTGCCGCCGATGATGACGGTGACCTTGGGCACGGTCGCCGTGGCGACCGCCGTCACCAGCTTTGCCCCGTCCTTGGCGATGCCGCCGGCCTCGTATCGGCCGCCGACCATGAAACCTGAAATATTCTGCAGGAAGAGCAGCGGCACCCGGCGCTGACAGGCGAGCTCGATGAAATGCGCGCCCTTCAGCGCGCTTTCGGAAAAGAGCACGCCGTTATTGGCGATGACGGCGACAGGCATGCCCCAGATGCGGGCGAAGCCGCAGACGAGGGTGGTGCCGTAGAGCGGTTTGAACTCGTGCAGTTCCGAACCGTCGACAATCCGGCCGATGACTTCGCGCACGTCATAGGGTGAGCGCACGTCCTCAGGAATGATGCCGTGAAGGTCCTCGACGTCGAGCTTCGGCGGCCGTGGAGGCTGAATGTCGATATCGACCGATTTGACGCTGTTGAGGCTGGCGACGATATCGCGCACCAGAAGCAGGGCATGTTCGTCGTTTTCGGCGACATGGTCGACGACGCCCGAGCGGCGGCCATGGGTCTCGGCGCCGCCGAGCTCTTCGGCCGAAATGATTTCGCCGGTCGCGGCTTTGACCAGCGGCGGGCCGGCGAGGAAAATCGTGCCCTGATTGCGCACGATTACCGTTTCGTCGGACATGGCCGGCACATAGGCGCCGCCGGCGGTGCAGCTTCCCAAGACGCAGGCGATCTGCGGAATGCCTTCGGCCGACATCTGCGCCTGGTTGTAGAAGATCGCACCGAAATGGTCGCGGTCGGGGAAGACCTCGGCCTGATGCGGAAGATTGGCGCCGCCGCTATCAACCAGATAGAGGCAGGGCAGCCGGTTCTGCAGGGCGATCTCCTGCGCCCTGAGATGTTTCTTCACCGTCATCGGAAAATAGGCGCCGCCCTTCACCGTCGCGTCATTGGCGACGATCATTACCTCGCGGCCGCAAACGCGGCCGACGCCGGATATGATGCCGGCGCCAGGCGCCTCGTCGCCATACATGCCGTTGGCAGCCAGCGTGCCGATCTCCAGGAAGGGACTGCCAGCATCGAGCAGGAGCTGAATGCGGTCGCGCGGCAGGAGCTTGCCTTTGCCGGTATGGCGCGCGCGCGCCGCCTGCGATCCGCCCTCGCGCGCTTTCGCCGAACGCTCGCAGAGTTCGTCGATAAGCGCTCGATTCTTGGCGGTATTGGCTTTGAAGCTTTCGCTGTGTCGATCGATCGCAGTCGAAATCACCGTCATGATGCGATGAGCTCCCGCCCGATCAGATACCGGCGAATCTCATTGGTGCCGGCGCCGATATCGTAGAGCTTGGCGTCGCGCAGGAACCGCTCGACCGGCCATTCCTTGGTATAGCCGGCGCCACCAAGCGCCTGGATCGCCTCCAGCGAGACCTTCACCGCGTTCTCGCTGGCAAAGAGGATCGCGGCGGCCGCGTCGGTGCGCGTCGCGCGGCCGGCATCGCAGGCGCGGGCGACGGAATAGACATAGGCGCGGGCCGAATTCAGCGCGACATACATGTCGGCGATCTTACCCTGCATCAGCTGGAAATCGCCGATCGGCCTGCCGAACTGCTTGCGATCGCGGACATAGGGCAGCACGACATCGAGACAGGCCTGCATGATGCCGAGCGGGCCGCCGGCGAGCACGGCGCGCTCGTAATCGAGGCCGGACATCAGGATCTTCACGCCTTCTCCCTCCCGGCCCATCAACGCCTCGGCCGGCACCTCGCAATCCTGGAAGACCAGTTCGGCCGTATCGCTGCCGCGCATGCCGAGCTTGGAGAGCTTCTTGGAGACGCTGAAGCCGGGCAGGGCTTTTTCGATGATGAAGGCGGAAATGCCCTTCGGGCCGGCGGCCGGATCGGTCTTGGCATAGACGACGAGCACGTCGGCATGCGGTGCATTGGTGATCCAGAATTTGGTACCGTTGAGGACATAGCGGTCGCCTTTTTTCTCGGCCCGCAACCGCATCGAGACGACATCGGAGCCCGAGCCGACCTCCGACATGGCAAGCGAGCCGACATGTTCGCCGGAGATCAGCTTCGGCAGATGGCGGCGTTTCTGCTCCGCCGAGGCCCAGCGGCGGATTTGATTGACGCAGAGATTGGAATGGGCGCCGTAGCTGAGGCCAACGGAAGCCGAGGCGCGCGAGACCTCCTCCATGGCAACGACGTGCTCGAGATAACCGAGACCGGCGCCACCGAATTCTTCCTCGACGGTGATGCCATGCAAGCCGAGCGCGCCCATCTGAGGCCAGAGCTGGCGCGGAAACGTGTTGCTTTCGTCGATCTCCGCGGCGAGCGGAGCAATGTGATCGGCGGCAAATCGCGCCGTCACTTCGCGGATCGCATCCGCGGTTTCGCCGAGCGAAAAATCAAACATGGCACTCCTCCCGCTGAAATATGTAGCGCGGGTTGCGGCAGGTTCAAAGTGTCTGCGAATGATGCGGATAAGAACGCCAATTTCTTGAAAATATGGAAAACATGGAATATATGGAAATCAAACAGGAGACGCTATTCGATGCGACAGTTTACGACAGGTGATCTCAACAAACAGGTCGGGGACGTCACCGATGCTGCGAGCCGCGAGCCGGTCGTTCTCACTCGCCACAACAAGCCCCGTTTCGTCCTGATGAGCTATGAGCATTTTGAACGCATGCGCAGTGGCACAGATCCGCGCCGCGCGCATAGTACCTCGCAGATGCCGGACGAGCATGCCGAATTGTTTGGCGCGGCGATTGAGCGATTGGCACAGGGCGAAGGCTACGACGACGAGCCATGAGTTTCGTCCTGGTGAGTTGATAACCTATCCCTTATCTCTGGGCATGGCAGCAGCAACGTAGCAAGACCGAGGGACGAAAACAGCGGCCCGTCTGTGTCGTGCTTGCAATCCGCAGTGCCAGTGATGGAAATACACACCTCGTTCTGCTGGCGATTACCACCAACCGCCGAAGGCGGGCAGGATCGCCCTGGAAATTCCCGATATCGAGCGGCGACGGGCCGGTCTTGGAAATCTCAAGCAGAGCTGGATCGTCGTAGACGAATACAATTACGACATCGTCGAGCGCTCCTGGTACATTGAGCCTCATCAAGAGGTCCTCGGTCGCTTCAGCAAATCCTTTGTGATGAAGATTGCCGCCATGTTCTCGAAAGCGCGAAGTCAGTCGGGTCGGGTTAAGCGGTTCGACTGACTTACGTCGAATTCTCCGCTTCCTCACGCCGGAACGTCTCCGGGCTCTTGCCCATCCATTTCCGGAAGGCCCGGAAGAAGGCGCTGGGTTCGGAATAGCCGAGCTGCACGGCGATCTCACCGATCGTTTTGGATGTATTCGGCAGCAGTTCGACGGCGAGATCGCGGCGGATCTCGTCCTTGATGGCGGCATAGCTTTGTCCTTCGTCGTGCAAGCGATGGCGCAGCGTCGAGGGCGGCATGCGCATATCGGCGGCGAGTTCGGCAAAGCTTCGCCACGTGGCCGGCGTTGCCTGGTTCAAGCGCCGGCGGACGGCGGCGGCGATGCCGGCATCGTAGCGGTAGCGCACCAGAATATTGGCGGGCGCGCCGCGCAGGAACTGTTTCAACGCCTGCTCGCTGCGTGAAATCGGCAGGTCGAGCAGAGTGCTGTCGAAGCCGAGACGGCTGATCGGTTGCGAGAAGCGCACCGGCGCGCCGAAGAACAGCCGGTAGTCGGCGCCTTGTTTCGGTTCGGCACAGCGGAAGTCGACGAGCCGGATGGGGATGCGGCGGCCGACCAGCCAACAGGTGATGCCGTGCAGAATGATCCAGTAGGTACGGTAGGCGAAGGCCGATCGCGGGCTGCCCGCATCCCTGAGTTCGACCTCGGCGAGGCCGTCGCGGATGACGAGCTGCCCTCGGGGATCGTCGAGCACGACATCGAGGAAGCGCAGGGCCCGGCGGAGCGCTTGGCCGAGCGTCGGCGCATGCAGAACACAATGGCAGAGCAGGGTGAAGCTGCCGCTGCGCATTGGCCGGCCGCCCATGCCGAAGAATTCGTCATCGAGCTCGGCGGCGATTGCCAGCCAGAGCGCGCCATAGGTCTCGGCAGACACCGGCTGATCGACGGCCGATGGCAGCCCGACCCGGGCAAGGATCGGCGCCGTTGGCTTGCCGAGCCGCCGCAGGCTGTCGAGCGCCTCCTCGACGAAACCCGGTGCAATCATGCGTCGCTCGATCTCGGCCATCCCAACCTCGCTATGGCAATAATGGCCGAAATAATGGAGCAGTTCTGTCATCGCTTGCAATAGCTGGAGCGAATAGAATCGTGCCTGCCGGGAACATCTGGAGGAGATGGCCGGCGGCGAGGAGAAGAGATCCATGCTGATCCATGGGGCAAGTTTCATCGTCACCGGCGGCGGCTCCGGGCTCGGAGCGGCGACGGCGCGCATGCTGCTCGAGGCCGGCGGGCATGTGACGATCGCCGATCTCAATGTTGACGCGGGCGAGGCGCTCGCGCGGGAATTCGGCAGCGATGCTCGCTTCGTCAAGGCCGATGTGACCGATGGCGAGGCGGGAGCAGCTGTGGTCGCGGCGGCTGTTGAAGCCTTCGGCAGCCTGCGCGGTCTGATCAATTGCGCCGGGGTGGCGCCGGCCGAAAAGGTGATCGGCCGTGACGGGCCGCACCGCCTGGAGAGTTTCGCGCGCACGATCGGCATCAATCTGATCGGCACGTTCAACATGATCCGGCTTGCGGCTGCCGCGATCCAGACTGCGGCGCCGGATGGTGAAGGCGAACGCGGCGTGATCGTCAACACGGCCTCGGTCGCCGCCTTCGATGGCCAGATCGGCCAGGCGGCCTATGCCGCTTCCAAAGGCGGGGTGGCGGCGATGACCTTGCCGATCGCCCGCGAGCTTGCCCGTCACGGCATCCGTGTCGTGTCGATTGCGCCCGGCATTTTCGAGACGCCGATGATGGCCGGCATGCCGGCCGAAGTTCAGGCGGCACTCGGCCAGAGCGTGCCCTTTCCGCCGCGGCTCGGCCGGCCGGCGGAATTTGCCGGGCTGGTGCGCCATATTTTTGAAAACACCATGCTGAACGGCGAGGTTATTCGCCTCGACGGCGCATTGCGGATGGGGGCGCGATGAGCGTCGCCCGAGGAGGAAAGATGGCATTGCAGGATCCCATCGTCATCGTCGGCGCGGCGCGCACGCCGATCGGCAGTTTCCAGGGAGAGCTGAAGGAGGTGACGGCGCCGGAGCTCGGAGCAACGGCGATCCGCGCTGCACTGGAGCGCAGCCGGGTCTCGGCCGAGGCGGTCGAGGAGGTCGTCTTCGGCTGCGTGTTGCCGGCGGGCCTTGGCCAGGCGCCGGCGCGTCAGGCGGCGATCGGCGCCGGTCTACCCTTCACGACGGGAGCCAGCACCGTCAACAAGATGTGCGGCTCGGGCATGAAGGCGGTCATGATGGCGCATGACGTGATCGCCGCCGGCAGCGCCTCGGTGGCGGTCGCCGGCGGCATGGAAAGCATGACCAACGCGCCCTATCTCCTTGACAAGGCCCGCGGCGGCTACAGGCTCGGCCATGGGCGTGTCGTGGATCACATGTTCCTCGACGGGCTGGAGGATGCTTATGACAAGGGGCGCTTGATGGGCAGCTTCGCGGAGGATTGCGCCGAGGCCTATCAGTTCACGCGTGAGGCGCAGGACAACTACGCGATCGCGTCCCTGACGCGGGCGCAGAAGGCGATTGCGGAGGGCAGTTTCGAAAGCGAGATCGTGCCGGTCACCGTCAAATCGGGTAAAGCCGAGCAGGTGGCAAGCCGCGATGAACAGCCCGGCAAGGCCAAGCTCGACAAGATCCCGACGCTGAAGCCCGCCTTCCGCGACGGCGGCACGGTGACTGCGGCCAATTCCAGCTCGATCTCCGATGGCGCGGCAGCACTTGTGCTGATGCGTCGCTCCGACGCCGAGCGTCGCGGTCTGACGCCGCTCGCCACAATCCTCGGCCACGCCACCCATTCACAGGCGCCCAATCTGTTCGCCACCGCCCCGATCGGCGCCCTGCAGAAACTCTCCGATCGTACCGGCCTGGCGCTTTCGGACGTTGATCTCTTCGAGATCAACGAGGCCTTCGCCGTCGTCGCCATGGCGGCGATGCGCGATCTCGACTTGCCGCATGAAAAGGTGAACGTGCATGGCGGCGCCTGCGCACTCGGCCATCCGATCGGCGCATCAGGTGCCCGCATCCTGGTGACGCTGCTTGCGGCGCTGGAGCGCTACGATCTGAAGCGCGGTATGGCGGCGCTCTGCATCGGTGGCGGCGAAGCGACGGCCGTCGCCATCGAGCGGCACTAGCGGGGAGGCGAGCCACATGATCCTTTCCGACCTCCAACAGCAGATTTCCGATCTCGCTCGTGATTTTGCCCGCGACCGGCTGGCGCCGGGAGCCGCCAAACGCGACCGGGAGCATCTTTTCCCGCGCGAGGAACTGAAGGAGATGGGCGAACTCGGTCTGCTCGGCATGCTGGTGCCGGAGGCCTATGGCGGCTCGGATACGGGTGTCATCGCCTATGCCGCCGCACTCGAGGAGATTGCCGCCGGCGATGGGCCGTGCTCGACGATCATGAGCGTGCACAGCTCCGTCGGCTGCGTGCCGATCCTCAAATTCGGCACCGAAGAGCAGCGGCAGCGTTTCCTGCCGAAGCTTGCGAGCGGCGAATGGATCGGCGGCTTTGCGCTCACCGAGCCGCAGGCCGGTTCCGATGCCTCGAACCTGAAGACCCGAGCCCGGCGCGACGGCGATCACTATGTGATCGACGGCGCCAAGCAGTTCATCACCTCGGGAAAGAACGGCAATGTCATCATCGTCTTTGCGGTCACCGATCCCGACGCCGGCAAGAAGGGCATCACCGCCTTCATCGTGCCGACGGACACACCTGGCTACGAGGTGATCCGGGTCGAAGAAAAGCTTGGGCTGCATTCCACCGATACCTGCCAGATCGCCTTCAACGCCATGCGCATTCCTGCGGATTTCAGGTTGGGTGCGGAAGGCGAAGGTTATCGCATCGCGCTCGCCAATCTCGAGGGCGGGCGGATCGGCATTGCCGCGCAGGCCGTCGGCATGGCGCGCGCAGCCTTCGAGGCGGCGCGCGACTACGCGAAGGAGCGTACCGCCTTCGGCAAGCCGATCTTTGAACATCAGGCCGTTGCCTTCCGCCTTGCCGACATGGCGGTGCGGATCGAGGCGGCGCGGCAGCTCGTCTTTCACGCCGCTTCCCTCAGGGAAGCGGAGCTTCCGTGCCTGTCTGAAGCCTCGATGGCGAAGCTCTTTGCCTCGGAGATGGCCGAGCGCGTCTGCTCCGACGCGATCCAGATCCATGGCGGCTATGGCTACATGGCCGATTATCCTGTCGAGCGCATCTACCGCGATGTGCGCATCTGCCAGATCTACGAGGGAACGAGCGACGTCCAGCGCATGGTGATTGCCCGCAATCTATAGGAATGACATCCGGTCCCGCTTCCGGGGAGAAGGGCAGGGCCGGCAAAGGGAGGAAAGAAAAAACCATGGTGGATTCCGCTCGTTTGAGCCTGCACGTCCCCGAACCCGCCGTCCGCCCGGGCGGCCAGCCTGATTTTTCCAATGTCAAGATCGCCAAGGCCGGCTCCGTGCCGCGGCCGGAGGTCGATGTCGCATCCGAGGATATCCGCGATCTCGCCTATTCGATCATCCGCGTCTTGAACCGTGACGGCGAGGCGGTCGGTCCCTGGGCCGGATCGCTCTCCGACGAGGAGCTGCTGACCGGCCTTCGCAACATGATGAAGCTGCGCGCCTTCGATGCCCGCATGCTGATGGCGCAGCGCCAGGGCAAGACCTCCTTCTACATGCAGCATCTCGGCGAAGAGGCCGTCAGCTGCGCCTTCCGCAAGGCGCTTGCTAAGGGCGATATGAATTTCCCGACCTATCGTCAGGCGGGCCTCTTGATCGCCGACGACTACCCGATGGTCGAGATGATGAACCAGATCTATTCGAACGAGAGCGACCCGCTGCACGGCCGGCAGCTGCCGATCATGTATTCCTCCAAGGAACACGGCTTCTTCACCATCTCGGGCAATCTCGCCACACAATATGTGCAGGCCGTCGGCTGGGCGATGGCTTCGGCGATCAAGAACGACAGCCGCATTGCCGCGGCCTGGATCGGCGACGGATCGACGGCGGAATCCGACTTCCATTCGGCGCTCGTCTTCGCCTCGACCTACAAGGCGCCCGTCATCCTCAACATCGTCAACAATCAGTGGGCGATCTCCACCTTCCAGGGCATTGCCCGCGGCGGCTCCGGCACCTTTGCCGCCCGCGGCCTCGGCTTCGGCATTCCGGCGCTGCGGGTCGACGGCAACGATTATCTCGCCGTCCATGCGGTCGCCCGCTGGGCTGCCGAACGCGCCCGGCGCAATCTCGGGCCGACGCTGATCGAACATGTCACCTATCGGGTCGGCGCGCATTCGACCTCCGACGATCCGAGCGCCTATCGGCCGAAGACGGAATCGGAAGCCTGGCCGCTCGGCGATCCCGTGCTGCGGCTGAAGAAACATCTGATCGTCAAGGGCGCATGGTCGGAGGAACGGCATGTGCAGGCGGAAGCCGAAATCATGGATGAAGTGATCGAGGCGCAGCGCCAGGCCGAGGCGCATGGCACGCTGCATGCCGGCGGCAGGCCTTCGGTGCGCGATATTTTCGAGGGCGTCTATGCCGAGATGCCGGCGCATATCCGTCGCCAGCGGCAGAAGGCAGGGTACTGACATGGCCAGGATGACGATGATCGAGGCCGTGCGCAGCGCCATGGACGTCTCGATGGCGAAGGACGACAATGTCGTGGTCTTCGGTGAGGATGTCGGCTATTTCGGCGGCGTCTTCCGCTGCACCCAAGGCCTGCAGGCAAAATATGGCAGGACGCGCTGCTTCGATACGCCGATCAGTGAATCCGGCATCGTCGGCACGGCGATCGGTATGGCGGCCTATGGGCTGAAGCCATGCGTCGAGATCCAATTTGCGGACTATGTGTATCCCGCCTATGACCAGCTGACGCAGGAGGCGGCGCGAATCCGCTATCGATCGAACGGCGATTTCACCTGCCCGATCGTCGTGCGTATGCCGACTGGCGGCGGCATCTTCGGCGGCCAGACCCACAGCCAGAGCCCGGAAGCGCTCTTCACCCATGTCTGCGGGCTGAAGGTGATCGTGCCGTCCAATCCCTATGATGCCAAGGGCCTGCTGATCGCGGCGATCGAGGATCCCGATCCGGTCATGTTCCTCGAGCCGAAGCGGCTCTATAACGGTCCCTTCGACGGTCATCATGAGCGGCCGGTGACGCCCTGGTCGAAACACGATCTCGGCGAGGTTCCCGACGGCCATTACACCATCCCGATCGGCAAGGCCGAGGTGCGGCGCGTGGGGTCGGCGGTAACAGTCGTTGCCTACGGCACGATGGTGCATGTGGCGCTCGCCGCGGCCGAGGATGCCGGCATCGATGCCGAGGTGATCGATTTGAGAAGCCTGCTGCCGCTCGATCTCGATACGATCGTCAAATCGGTCACCAAAACCGGGCGCTGCGTCGTCGTGCACGAGGCGACCTTGACGTCGGGCTTCGGCGCCGAGGTCGTGTCGCTGGTACAGGAACATTGCTTCTATCATCTGGAAGCGCCGGTCGTGCGCGTCGCGGGCTGGGACACGCCCTATCCGCATGCGCAGGAATGGGACTATTTCCCCGGCCCCGGCCGGGTCGGGCGGGCGCTTGCCGAAGTCATGGAGGCCTGAGCCATGGGCGAATTCATCATCAAGATGCCCGATGTCGGGGAAGGAGTGGCCGAGGCCGAGCTGGTGGAATGGCACGTCAAGGCAGGAGATCCGGTCCGCGAGGACATGGTGATCGCCGCCGTCATGACCGACAAGGCGACGGTCGAAATTCCATCACCCGTCAATGGCACCGTCATCTGGCTCGCCGGCGAGATCGGAGATCGTATCGCCGTCAAGGCGCCGCTGGTGCGGATCGAAACGGCAGGCGATGCCGGCGAGGCTTCGCCTGTACAGATCTCGCAGGCGCCGGTTGCGGAAACGGTCAAGGTCGAAGCTGCACGGCCGGCTCCGGCTGCTGCGGCCCCGCCGGCTCTCGCGTCGCCTCCGGCCGAAAAGCCGCTGGCAGCCCCCTATGTGCGGCTTTTCGCCAGGGAAAGCGGCGTCGATCTCCGGCAAGTGCAGGGCACTGGACCTGCCGGACGCATCCTGCGCGAGGATGTCGAGCAGTTTCTGTCTCAGGGAGCAGCGCCAGCAACGGTAAAGAATGGTCTCGCCAGAAAGACCGCGACCGAGGAGATCAAGCTGACCGGCCTGCGCCGCCGCATCGCCGAGAAGATGGTGCTGTCCACCTCGCGCATTCCCCACATCACTTATGTGGAGGAAGTCGACATGACCGCGCTCGAGGAGTTGCGCGCCACCATGAACGGCGACCGCAGGGAAGGGCACCCGAAGCTGACGGTCTTGCCCTTCCTGATGCGGGCGCTGGTCAAGGCCATTGCCGTGCAGCCTGAGGTCAACGCAACTTTCGACGACGATGCCGGCATCATCACACGCCATAGCGCCGTGCATATCGGCATCGCCACGCAGACGCCGGCCGGCCTGACCGTGCCGGTGGTGCGGCATGCGGAAGCGCGCGGCATCCGGGACTGCGCCGCCGAGATGGCCCGGCTGGCGGAGGCGGCGCGGTCGGGCACTGCGACGCGCGATGAGCTTTCCGGCTCCACCATCACCATCAGCTCGCTCGGCGCGCTCGGCGGCATCGTCTCGACACCCGTCATCAACCATCCCGAGGTGGCGATCATCGGCGTCAACAAGATTGCCACACGGCCCGTCTGGGACGGGACCCAGTTCGTGCCGCGCAAGATGATGAACCTCTCCTCGAGTTTCGATCATCGCATCATCGACGGCTGGGATGCGGCGACCTTCGTCCAGCGCATCCGCACGCTCCTCGAAACGCCGGCGCTCATTTTCATCGAAGGCTGAGCCATGAAAGAAATTGTCTGCAAGCTCCTCGTCATCGGCGCCGGCCCGGGCGGTTATATCTGCGCCATCCGCGCCGGACAGCTCGGCATCGATACCGTCATCGTCGAAGCCGGCAAGCCGGGCGGCACCTGCCTGACGGTCGGCTGCATTCCCTCCAAGGCGTTGATCCACGCGGCCGAGGAATTCGACGCCACGCAAAAAATGCTGGCCGGCAAGAACCCGATGGGCATCCGCGTCGAAGGCGCCTCGATCGATCTCGCAAAGACAATCGCCTGGAAGGACGGCATTGTCGGCCGGCTCACCGGCGGCGTCTCGGGTCTGTTGCAGAAGGCGCGGGTAAAGATCGTCCATGGCCGGGCCCACTTCCGTGACGGCAAGACGGTGGAGGTGGAGACCGAAACCGGCCAGCAGGTCATCCGCGCCGAGACCGTGGTAATCGCGACCGGTTCCGATCCGGTGGAGCTTGCCGATCTGCCTTTCGGCGGCCGCGTCATTTCCTCGACCGAGGCGCTGTCGCTGAGGGAACTGCCGAAAAAGCTCGTCGTGGTCGGCGGCGGTTATATCGGCCTGGAACTCGGGATGGCCTTTTCGAAGATGGGCTCGGAGGTGAGCGTCGTCGAGGCGACGCCGCAGGTGCTGCCGCTCTATGATGCGGAATTGATGCGTCCCGTCATGCGCAAGCTGACCGAGAGCGGCATCCGGGTGCTGACGGGTGCGAAGGCGATGGGTCTTGCCGATAATGGCGAGGCATTGATCGTTGAAACGTCGGATGGCCGGCGTGAGACACTGTCGGCGGATCGCATGCTTGTCACTGTCGGCCGCCGCCCCCGAACGGCAGGGTCCGGTCTCGAGGAGCTCGATCTCGACCGCGCCGGTCCGTATCTGAGGATCGACGATCAATGCCGCACCTCGATGCGCGGCATCTATGCGATCGGCGATGTGACCGGCGAGCCGATGCTGGCGCATCGGGCGATGGCGCAAGGGGAGATGGTGGCGGAGATCGTTGCGGGCAGGAAGCGGGGTTGGGACAAAAGATGCATTCCCGCCATCTGCTTTACCGATCCTGAGATCGTCAGCGCCGGCCTGTCGCCGGCGGAGGCGCGCGCGCAAGGATATGAGATCCGCACCGCCCAGTTTCCGTTCAGCGCCAATGGGCGGGCGATGACGATGCTGTCTGATGAGGGCTTCGTGCGCGTCGTCGCCCGTGCCGACACCAATCTGATTCTCGGCCTACAGGCCGTGGGGGCAGGGGTCTCCGAACTCTCCGCGGCTTTTGCACTGGCGATCGAGATGGGCGCGCGCCTGGAAGACATCGCCGGCACGATCCACGCCCATCCGACCCGCAGCGAAGCGCTCATGGAAGCGGCGCTGAAGGCTTTGGGAAGCGCTTTGCACATCTGAGCCGATCTGGCCAAGACCACCGGTGGCGGCGCTCAACAGAATAGTTAATCTTGTGGCTCGCGACCTAGCCGTCTCACAGTCCCAGGCGACGCTATCGGCTGTTCCGCTCCAGCATCGTACCCCAAATTTGGTTTCTTTAAGACAGTATTACTTGCAATTAATATCATTCTCGACTTTAAAATACGGAATTCAGCAGGGATTCATGCGTAAAGTTCTATCCAGCGTTGCAGATTTTGCTGCAGCGGTCTCATTTTTCCTGCTTGTTGCGCCGAACTTGGACCACGCCTTTGTCGGGACTGCGCTGGCAGCCGATGCCAGCACGACCACCGCGAGGGGCCTTACCAAGCCGCCCACGGCGGTCCCCTCGATGAGCTTGATAATCGAGGGGACCGCCGTGTGGGACGGCTATGCGGCCTGTGGCACACCCAACAGTAGCTTCAAGACGAGGCAGAGCTATATCGGCGAACGCCTGGACGCCGAGATCAGCCTCATGTATTTCGATGCCAGCTATTGTGATCCGGCGCCCGGTCCGCTTGTGTCGCGTTATGGCTGGCGGCCGACGCAGGACGGCGCTGGCATCGACCGCAACGCCTATCTCGAGAATACCGCTCAGGACGCCGCCGTCCTCATTTGGTGCCGGTCCAGCGTGGCATTGGCCATGCCTGAAGTCTTATTACTCTAAATTTGCACCACCAGAGACTTGTGTATCCTGCGACCTGCCGCGGATAGTTTTTTGAAGATTGTTAGAATTCGGCCTACTGAAGGGCGGACGCATTTGAAGCCCATCAGGAGCCGCTCGCTTTTCGGTTTCCGCAAATATCATCTAAAAATTGTGGAAATTAATACCGCTTTTTGCATTGTCGGATGCAGGCCGATCATCTCGTGCTTATTGTCGTTTCATTAGAAGCGCGCGAGTCCTTTCATGAAATCTGTGGTGCCTGTTTGTATGCTCGGCTTGCTGTTGCTTGCCGCCTGTAGCTCCACGGATTCAGTAGAAGACGTACTGGCGGTAAAGTTAAACGAGCTTGATTCCACCGGCAAACCTCTCCCGACGACTCGTTTTTCTTCACGTGCAATTGGCGGAGCGCAGTCGGATCAGAACTTCAATGGTGCCATGCATCCGGGAAGCGGCCAGTTCGTCTCTTATGGTGCTCCTCCGGTGTCCGTCGGGCAACTGTCCAAAGGCGGGGATGGCTACAGTCTCAATTTAGTCGGGGCTTCCATTGCCGCTGCTGCAAAGAGCGTGCTTGGAGATACGCTCGGCCTGAACTATGTCGTCGATCCGCGCGTCTCCGGCACCGTAACACTGCAGACGACGAGCCCGGTTTCACGCGAGGCTCTCCTTGATATTTTTGAGGCGGCGCTATCGGTCAATGGTGCGGTCGTCGTGAAGCGGAACGATAGCTACCAAGTCGTTCCCTCTTCCGAGGCATTTTCCTCGACGCCGCAGGTCAGCGTGCCTTCGATGTCGCCGAAGGGGCCTGGCATCAAAGTTCAGGTGGTCGAACTGAAATATGTCTCGGCTGAGGAGATGAAGGGAATCCTCGAGCCGATCAGCAGGCAGGGCTCGATCCTCCGAGTGGATGCGACACGCAATCTGCTCATGCTTGCCGGGACCAATAGTGACCTCTCCGCCATGCGCGAGGCGATCGGTGTTTTTGACGTCGATTGGATGGAGGGCATGTCCGTGGCTCTTCACCCGTTGAAGGCGTCTCAGCCATCTGCCGTGGCCAAAGAGCTCGATACGATTTTCGCAAACGACAGCGGCGGCGGCAAAATCATCCGCTTCATCCCGAACGAGCGCCTGAATTCCGTACTGGTGATCACATCGCGCCCGGCTTACTTGCAGCGCGCAGCGGGTTGGATTCAGAAGCTCGACAGGCTTGCAAGCACGAATGAAGAACAGCTCTTTGTCTACGACATCCAGAATCGGCCGGCAAAGGAACTGGCTAAGGTGCTACAGGCCGTCGTCAACGGACAGTCGTCCTCCGACGCAGTTAGTCAGTCGCCCAAAAACGCGGTGGCCCCCAATCTTGAGCAAGCGAACCTTTCGACCGCTGACGATCAGTCGCAGACGGCTGAAGTTCCTGAATCAGAGGCGTCGGCCGAGCTCGCAGGCTACAGCGCAGAGCCGGCAAAGGTCAAAACATCGATTGTGGCCGATGTTGAAAACAACGCGCTGCTGATTTCCACGACAGCGCGGGAATATGAGCATATACAGCAGCTTCTACGCCAATTGGATGTCGTCCCGACGCAGGTTCTACTCGAAGCCGTCATCGCTGAAGTCACGCTGAATAATGAGTTGAAATTCGGCCTGCGCTGGTTTTTCGAAAATGGCAATTTCGGCGTTTCACTTTCGGATCTTGCAAGCGGGGGCACCGGCATGGCGTTTCCCGGCTTTGGCTGGAGCTATGCGACCAACGACATCCGCGTAACACTGAATGCGCTTTCGAGCATTACCGATGTCAACGTCGTTTCGGCGCCGACGCTCATGGCGTTGAACAATCAAAAGGCCACATTGCAAGTCGGCGACCAGGTTCCAATCGTGACGCAGCAAGCGGCTAGCGTGAACGGGGATTCACCTGTCATCAATTCCATCGAGTTGAAGGACACCGGTATCATTCTGTCGGTCATACCGCGGGTGAACAGTTCGGGGCGGGTCATGCTCGATATTCAGCAGGAGGTCAGCGACGTCGTCAAAACGACCTCGTCAGGCATTGACTCGCCTACCATTCAACAGCGCAAGGTTTCGACACGCGTCGTCGTGAACGACAATGAGAGCCTGGCCCTCGGTGGCTTGATCCAGCAGAAAAACAGCGTGAGCCGCAGCCAAGTGCCGCTTCTGGGCGACATTCCGCTATTCGGCAATGCGTTCAAGAACAAGACGGACTCCATCAAGAAAACAGAACTGCTGATTTTCATCAAGCCCCGGATTGTCCGTGACGTGAGTGAAGCCCGAGATGTAACAGACGAGTTCCGCAAACAATTGGATTTCCGGTCGGACATTCAGAAAAGGCGCGGCGGGAAAAATGCGGTTCAACAGAATCTCAAGCGGCTGGCCTATTGACCAATGCTAGTTTCGTTCGCTCTTATCCTCGCCATATGCACGCTCGCAATCGGCTACATTGATTTCAAACGGCTGGTGATCCCCGATGGGTTAAATGCGAGCGTTGCCGTTGCCGGGATCATCTTCAAATTGCAGCTTGGATATCCGACAGCAGTGGCGGCATTGCTGTTCGGTGTCCTTGTTCTGTTGTTGTTCTGGGGGCTCAGATATGTTCATTGGCGCCTGAGAGGTATCGTCGGCCTCGGACTGGGTGATGTGAAATTCGCAGGCGCAGCCGCGATCTGGTTGGACCCCTTGATCTTTCCCGCCTTCCTGTTCATCGCCTCAGCTCTCGCCTTGCTCTATTTCTGCGCCGTCGCCAGACGCTTCAACGGCATCGCGTCCCTTCGAGTTCCCTTCGGCCCATTCTTGGCAACCGCATTGTTCGCAACGTGGAATTTCAACACCTTTTACAGTCAGGCAATTGGATAGATGAAGAAACATATGTTGCGCAATGGAGATCGCGCGTATGCGCGTATTCAGGCGACCGAAGGGTTTACCCTCGTCGAACTCTTGGTCGTGCTCGCCATTATCGGTCTGATCGCCGCGCTGGTCGCCCCGCAGGTGTTGAAATATCTGGGATCTGCAAAGGTCGACACGACCAAGGCCCAGATCAAGAATATCGAAAATGCGCTTGAACTATATTACATCGACGTCGGGCATTATCCATCGACCGAACAGGGACTTGAAGCCCTTGCTCGAGCGCCGGCGGATGGAAGTCCCTGGAACGGACCATATCTCAAGAAGTCAGGGGCTTTCCTTGATGCCTGGGGCACCGCTTACCAATATAAAAGCCCGGCAGAGGAAAAGCCGTATCAGGTAATTTCCCTCGGACGAGACCGCAAGGTTGGGGGAGATGGGCAGGATGCCGACCTTCAGAGCGACTAGACTAGCTATTTGGGCTGCAGGAACGCTATTCTGCTGGCAGTAAGGTTTGCAAGGCCGCGCTTCGCCTTGACGGTTATCTTGACCGCGTAGGGCAATCGCTCGGGATGGTTCCATTGGGATAACCATTGCGGGGCTTCGGAGCCCGCTATGTCCGTTCCGTCGAGGAACTGGAAGTTGACGTCAACAATATCCTCTAGGACGGTAAATACTTCAGTGGCCGGCGCCGTCGTGAGGCGGCGAGGGGTGTTCCGCAGAACGATGGAAACAAATCCATTGACCTCAGCCCGCTCGATCGAGATATCGCGTAGAGCGATCTGGTTGCTTCCCACTCTCAACACCGCCGGGAAATGCAGCGAATGTTCCGTTCCCTCGAAGACGAGCCTTTTCTGCGGGGCAGCGTTGACGAGATAAAGGCTTCGGGCATCGGTAATTGCTGTTTCCAGAAAGGTTGCTGCCGTGGCCAACTCCATCTGACCATCCGCACCTTGCGCCAGATTTCGCAGCGGCCGAAATTGCGCTACGGCGCCGAGAAAAATTGCACTCAGCGCGGCAAGCAACGCGAGTGTAACCAGCATCTCGACAAGGGTAAAACCGTCCTCGTTTTGCTTCGGAAGTTGGCGTATCGATGTCATTTTCGTTCGAATCCGGAAGGCAATGTCACGAGAAAATTCTGGCGGAATGTCTCATTCTTCTTGCCGGCCGAAATAATTGCAAAGGAGGCCCGGCTTGGTCCCGCTTGCATCAGGCTCGGTGCAAGCATGCGAATGCGCCAATGAAATACTCCCAGCTCTCCTTCCTGCTGCATCGCATCGGACATCGCTAATTTGGGCAGAGCCTCTGCCTGTAAGGTCTGCATGAGGTTGAGCAGTTCCTCCCGCTCGCTTGCAAGCCGGTAGCTTCGCACAGCGATCGCCAATGTCTGAGAGGCTATCGCCATCGAGATCGACAGGATGAGAAAGGCGATGATCATTTCCAGAAGCGTGAAGCCGGCATCCTTCGCGTGTTGATGGTCAATCATCGGAAATTATCCTGGCAGCGCCTGTCAGCCAATTGATTCGGATAGCGATATCCTTTTCGGCATCGCGATGGAGCCTGATTTCGCCGCCCGTTGAACTCCCGTCGGCGAAGAAGCGGATGTCGCCTCTGGAAATCGTCGTATCGGCGTTCTTGCCGACGGTCGCATTCAGCGAAACCGAAGCAGGAACAGTGATAACCTCACGCCCGATGTCAGAGCGCACGACCCGAGCCGTCGTATCGATTGCCAGAGCGGTCTCCGATCCCCTTTTTATGGCGACCAATCGCGCAAAACGCGCCTCCTCGACAATCCTGTATGCGAGGCTCCGCGCCATCCCCGAAGTGGAGCGGTGGAACTGCGGCAAGGCGACCGCGAACAGGGCCCCCAACAAAACAAGCACGACCAGCATTTCGAGCAGGCTGAAACCGGCATTCGTGATGTGGCGACCGGAAATTCTCTCGGTCATTGTGCGCCCAATTCGTTCACGCTGAGAAGCGCGGTCATCACGGAGATAACCAAGCTCCCAACGAGCAGTCCAAGCAGGATCGTGATGGTCGGGGTGAGAAGGGACAGAAGCCGGTCGAGCGTTCTCTGAGCTTCGAGCCTCATGATGTTCGAACCATTGATCAGCACGGCCGCGAGCTTGTTGGCTTCGTCGCCGACTGCGGTCAACGAGACGATACTTGCCGGGAACAGGCGGCTTTCCGAAAAGGCTTCAGCAAGGCGTTTTCCCGAAATGACGGTTTCGCGCATCGCGGATAGTCTGGAGCGGTAGGCCGAAACTGTGCATGCCTCGGCAGCAAGCGCCAGAGCCTCCGGCATCGCCACGGCGTTTTCGAGCAGCAGCGAAAGCGTCTGCAGGTAACGCGACAAAGCCATCTTGATGATCAGCGGCCCGAGGACAGGCATCTTGACAATGGCTGCCGTCGCCCAAAGCGAGAGTGCTTCCGCTCTCCAAGCATAGACCATCGCCGCGGTCGCCAAGAGTGCCAGCCCGAAAAGCGCGAAAACCGGGTCTGAGAGAAGCTGCCCGGCCATCGACAAGAATGCGATAAGCACAGGAGTTTCGCGGTCAGAACTCTGAAAGATGGGTTCGAGAGCCGGAACCAGCACGAATGTGACGACGCCGAGAGCAAGCAACATCATAAGCAGGAGAAAAGCCGGATAGAGCAGCGCGTCCATAAGTTGCTTGCGATGGGCCTTCCGGCGCTCCAGATCGGCAGCGATGACCGAAAGGACATCGGCGAGCCGCGCAGTTTTTTCGCCGCTCGCTATCAAAGCGAGAGCATCGCCCGGCAATTCGTCGAGCAGCGCGAATGCTGACGAGGCGGTGGCGCCCGCGGATAATCGCTCGAGCATTGCATCAAGACGGTCACGCTCGATTTGACTGGTGGCGGAAGCACGGAGCGCGCGCAGTGACTGGTCCAAGGTGAGACCTGCCGCAACGAGAACTGCGAGGCTGCCGATGAACCTGACGTGGTCGAAACGCGTCTCGATTTTGAGCGTCCATCGCGATCGGAGGCGGCCTGCATCTGTGAAAGATCGAACGTCGGATACCGTGACACCCGGGCCTCGGAGCTTCCGTCGTGCATCGTCAAGGTCCGAGGCTTCAACGATACCCGTGCGCTTTCGACCATCTGCCTTATAGAGGGAGTATTCGAATTTAGCCATTGCGACTAGTCCGCATCGATGACACGCAAGACCTCATCCATAGTGGTCACGCCCTTGGCCACGAGAGTTCGCCCGTGCTCGCGCAACGGCAGCAGGCCGTGTGCGATCGCTACCGCTTCGAGATCCTCCTCGGTGTTGCTTGATCGCATTGCCTCACGGAAGCGTTCGGAAACCTCCAGAATCTCGTAGGTTGCCGTGCGTCCCTTGAACTCGGTTCCTTCACAAACCGTGCAGCCGACCTTCGTCGGCAGGTCCCGGCAAGCTCCACAACATTGCCGTAGCAGGCGCTGCCCGATCACGCCTCTGATGGTTGCCGCCAGCAGAAACGGCTCAACTCCCATGTCTCTGAGCCGGTTGAACGCGCCGATTGCGCTATTCGTATGCAGCGTCGAAAGGACAAGGCGCCCTGTAAGGGCCGCCTGGATCGCAATCTCCGCGGTCTCCCGATCGCGGATTTCGCCGACAAGGACAATATCGGGATCCTGGCGCAGGACGGACCGGAGTGCAGTGGCAAATGACAGCCCGATCGCCGGATCGATCTGCAATTGGGTGATCCCGGCAATACGGTATTCGACGGGATCTTCCACTGTGAAGATCTTGACACTCGGCCGATTGAGACCGGCAAGTATCGAATAAAGTGTTGTCGTCTTTCCGGACCCCGTCGGGCCGGTCACGAGAATAAGACCATTGGGGCGCCGCGTCAGAGTATCGATCCTTCTGGCGGACGCCGCATCATAACCCAGTGACTGAAGGTCCAGTCTGATGCTCTCGCGATCGAGAATGCGGAGCGCTGCGGTTTCCCCGTGGACCGAGGGTACGACCGAAAGACGAAAATCCACTTCCTGGCCTCTGACGGGCAGCCGCAATCTTCCATCCTGAGGCAGCCGCCGCTCGGCGATGTTGAGGCGCGCGAGAATTTTCAAGCGGCTGATCACGCCGGTATGAAGTGATCTGGGCGCTGTTTCTGTTTCGAGAAGCAGACCGTCGCGGCGAAGCCGGACACGCATGATGTCGGCCTGCGGTTCCAGGTGAATGTCGGTCGCCTTGTCGTCGATCGCCCGCTGAACGATCTTTGATACGAACTTCACGACAGGTGCATCGCGCGCGACATCAAGAAGGCGCTCCAAATCGACATCGGAAGCGCTCTCTTCCAGGATAGCCTCATCGACTGGCGAAGCCGACGCCCGCCGAAAACGGGTGATCTGCTCTTCGATAACGCTCCTGGGTGAAAGGCCGATTTGGATTGGCAGATCGAAGAAGTAGGAGACCGCCTCGATTGTTTCGTGATCAAACGGATCAGCGATCGCAAGGTGAAGATTGGAATCCTTTGATCCCATCGGGAAGATCGCCTTCTCGGCGGCATAGTCCCAGCCAAGTTTTTCCAGCCATTCGATTCCATCGCTGACGCCGCAGTCTTGAATGACATCCAGATCGAGGAATCTCGCCATTTCACTTGCAATCGTCAACTCCGGAAGCACTCCCAATTCCCGGATCACCATGTCCAGCGGCTGACCGGTCTGTCGGCGAGCGGATCTTATTCTTTGAACCGCCTCGGAGGTTGTCGTTCCGTTAGCGGCAAGGTGAGAAAGAAAGCGATCAGCTAGCTCCGTTGCATCGATCATGAAAAAGCCTCCGCAAGCCAGGCGGTCATATCCGCGCCAAGCAGGCTTCCGCATTCGGGAAATGCGGCATTCGCGCTCGGTGAAAGCGGCAACGACGGCGTGCGTCGGCCACTCCCTCGCATGTCGCCAGTGGTGACGATCCTGGCATCGATCGCGGATTCGCCACGTCGGCTGATTTTCGTCACCAGGGTATAGGCGGGAAACGCGTTTGAACCCTCCCGCGCGGAGCCATCCAGCTTTGCCAGAATTGGCTGCAGCGGCTTTGGCGCAAAGTCGCGAGCAATAAAGGCGCTGTGGCTGTCGACGGTGAATATCTCACTGAGCTGCTCGGGCGTGAAACGTCTCATTTCGGCAAAATCAAGCAGTTCGACCACATCTTCGAATGGCGCATGCTTGAATCCGAAATCCGGTTGCGGTCCGCTCGCGGGCGCCGACCCAGCCTGCAGCGAACGGAACGCAACGATAGAGCCGGCAACGGCGGCTGCTTGCTCATCGCTCATCGCTAATGCCTTCAATCCCGCAGCAATGGTGGTCACGCCGGCGACATTGAGATCGATCAGGCCAGCATGATTGACGATACGGAGCGTCAAGGTGAGATCCTTTATTCGGCACGATTTTCCATCATCGCGTGTCATGGAGTTTGCCCAAAAGAGATCCGATGTCAGCTTTACTGCCGCATAGGCATTCACGGATTCTGCGGCATAGGAAAGCCGGCTGCGCTCAAAATTATGGCTTGATGTCAGCGCGCCGAGCCGCGCGGCGGATGAAAACGGCAGGAGCAATGCCGCAAAGAGCAATAGGAAGGCAAGAACGGCCAGGAGGGCAAAACCTCCCTCCGCAGAATAGTTGACATCCCCAATCCTAGTTCTGTGGAACATCTTGGTTTTCCGCCGGGTAGAGGTCGACAACGGCAAACTGATCTCCGGAGCGGAGCGCAACGTCATGGATATCGATGTGCTCCAGGGTCCATCCCTCGAGCGCATCGCCGACCGCCAACCAGCGCGGTTGTTCTCCCTCGCTGATTGACAGCAAGGCCGATAGATCGGCACCGATCTTCCGAATTCCTTGAAGCCGAAATGCTGGGATCGAAACTGCTACGGGCGGTGCTGGCGCAATGCTTTCCGGTTGAGGCGCAATAGGTGCGGCGACCTGTTCGAATTCGCGGCGCGTTGGACTGAAAACAGGGCGTGAGAGTGTATCCTGCACATCGAAATCAATGTCGGTACGCCGGGTACTGGCTAGCTTTTCCGCGGAGGAGGGCTTCGGCAGTTCTCTGGCAATTTCCGTTGGCGATATGTCGACCGGGATTCGGCTCAGGGCGAGGTTGAAAAGAACGAACCCAATGACAAGGGCAAGGACGCTTACATAGCCAACCGGGGCAGAATTGATGTGCAGAAATTTCATCGCGGCTGCGTCGCTTTTGCTGGAGCGATCAAGGCCGGGTCGGCTGAACCGTAAATTTCCATCGTTACCGCCAGCTGAAGCGGCGCTCGCAGTTGCCCTTCTTGAACAGGGGTGGTCATTCTGAACAGGGCCTTCCGAATCACGAGAGGCGGCGTCGACGTCTCGATCTGGCGGATCATGTCATGAATGGCCTTCAGGCTTCCCTGGATATCCGCCACGACGCCAATCAGTGGAACGGCGTCCGGCGTGGCATCCGGAACATTGTTGATTGACGCAACAACTGCTCCGGTCTGCGCGGAGAGTTCGTTGATACGCTGCTGAAGCCGCGCCTTTGTCACCGGCATCGTCTCTCCGTCGAGGTAAAGATCTGTCGGGGGTGGAAGGCCTGCCGATACTGCGCCTACATCCGCCGGTTTCCGCTCCAGCAGCGCGTTCAATCGGCCAAGCTCAAAGCGTCTTTCGTCGATCTCATTTGCCTGTTCGCGAAGATGAAAGATCGCCAGCATCACCAACCAGATTGCAAAAAAGAACCCGAGGCCAAGCATAGCCAGCGCCGTCAACCGCTGGACGCGGCGCGGTGCGTTCATGAGGCCGATCAGCAAATCGGTCATTCCCGCACGACCTTCAGACGCATCTCGAAATGCTCGCCACTCTGGCCGGGCACCCGGGCAATCGGCGAGGTAAAACTGGGTTCGCTAAATAGCGCCGATTCTTCCAGAGGTCCGATCAGGCCGGCGGCCGATTGGGCGAAACCCGATATTGTCAATATTCCACGGTCAATCGAGAGATCGGTCAGCCAAGAGCCGTCGGGGAAGCGACGGCTTATCTCCTCCCAGACGGCTGTGACCGGTATCTCCTCCACTTTTCGACGATGCGCGATCTCCAGAGCTGATGCTGTCTTCGCGCGCTGATTGAGAGCTGCGCGCACCGAAACAGCTTGCTGTCTTTTGACGGCAATGTCGCTATCGAGCGCCGACAAAGCGCTGTCGTAACGGAGAAATGCATGCCCGAAAGTGAGGGCGATCGCGAGAACCGACGCACACAAAGCCGTCGCGGCTATATGTGATCTGTGGAAAACGCGAGCGGATCTCGGCACGATTTCCCTCAGGGCTCGCCGAGGTATACGCGCGACGACATCGCCGGAGCGTGCAAGGGAAATCCTTTTGATTCTGATCCCGGCTGTTGCCAGTGCCGACACATAGGGGTCTAGAACCGTTCTTTTGATGACGGCATACGAGCTTGGCGAGCCGTCAAAACATGTGATCGGCATAAAATATACCTCATCCGGCCGAAACGGGGTTTGGGCTATAAGGTCGACTGCGCTGATGTCTTTAGCCCTGCTGTACGGTAGCGCGGAATCTGCCATCCGACGAAGGATGTAGCGTCCCTCCGCAATCAGCAAGGTGCAGACGGGGGACTGCGAAAGTGCATTCGCCAAGTCATCAATTGCGAGAGATTCAGTGCGTGAGCCATTCGGCCAAGAAATAGCAGCTTCGGCGCGAGTTATTTCGACGCAGGGTTGATCGTTTAACAACGGCCGACGGGGCAGCAGGCGCTGGATCTCGGCAGACCACCAGTCCCAAAAATCGCGAAGGCTCGCAGTAATCATCGTCTATTTTCACTTCGGGTCAGCGAATCGTACTGCTATCATAATGCCTCCTGATGTATCCGGCAGCGTCAGGCGGCTGCGCAAAACACTGTCCACAGAGTTTCTCTACCAATTGGCGGCGGTTGGGAAACTAGACAGATTGGCTGGGTCTGTGGGCGGGATGTTTTCCCGATAGAGTTCTTGCCGGCAGGACACCGGGCGAAGGCCTAAATTTTTCTGAAATCAATTTTCAACGTAAAACTGCACTTGCATCTAGCATTATAAGCAGCTTAAGACTGCGGAAATTTTTATCACGTCTTAATTCGCTTGAGGGGTTCATGCGCAATTTGACTATTCGTGGCGCGGTTTTGACCGCGGTGGTATCGCTCGGCCTTTTTACTGTCGCGGAGTGGGCGCGCCCGTTTGCTGGCATCGCCTGGGCGGCAGAGAGCGGCACTGCTGCCGGCAGCGGTTTCGGCAAAGGAAGCTCCGGACTTGGGGGCGGCTCTTCGTCCGAACTGTCCACTTCCGGTTCGTCATCCGAGCCGGCGGTCAATTCTTCCAGTCCCGATAAAACGGTTGATCGAACCACGCCTGCCAACGGCGGCAAGGCGCCGGCCGGCGGGCTCGCCGGCGACACGGGCGAGAGCAGTGCGCCAGTCGATGGCGTCGAGGAAGGTACAACAACGTCTGCCGACAAGGACCCTGCAACGACGACGAAGAGTGCCGCCACGCTTGCAGCGGCGGCCACGGCCGTCGTGCCGGATGCGGCTGCGGTCAATGCGCCGGAGAAAGCATCGGTGCCGCAGATCTCCAGCAATGGCTCGCTGACACACCTCATCGAACTGGGCACGCCGGAATATCGCGACATCGCCCCCAAGCTGGCGCTTCATTATGATTCCGCCCGCAAGTCCCGTCTCGGCGGCCTGTATCAAGGCTGGCTGGGATATGGCTGGGGTCTCGACGGCCTTGACGTCATCGAACGGGAAAGTGCTGGCGGTGGCGTGCCGGCATTGAGTAACTCCGTTGACGTCTATGTGCTGAACGGCGAAGCTCTGGTTGCCTGTTCGGCTGCATCCAGCTGTCAGCCCGGGTCGACGCACACGACCGAACATGAGTCGTCGCAGCGGATCATTTTGGACTCGACCACAAATCGGTGGACGGTCACCGACAGTAAAGGGGTCGTGACCACGTTCCAATCTGTGGCGGAAATTGCCGGCACGCCTGCCGCTTATCCAAATCGGATCTTGCGCTATCTGCCGACCTCGGTGGTGGATCCGAACGGCAATCGGGTGACCTTCCTTTATACCTGCCCCGATCTCCCGGTGTGTCATCCCAAGCGGATCGACTACGACAGCCACTCCTATGTGGCTTTCGGCTACGAATAGCGGCCCGACTATCAGCCGATGGCGAACGGCTCCGGCATTACATGGAACCGCTTCCGGCTCAAATCGGTCTCTTACAGCGTGGCTGCCGAGGCCGGTATCAGCGGCGGCTACGTCCTGTCCTACGACCAGGCGCCGTTTTCCAACGCATCCCGCCTGGTGCGGGTCGATCGGTATGGTCGCGATGCGGTGGTTGACGCCAATGACAACATCACCGGCGGGACCCACAAGACCCTGCGGTCGATGGTCTATGACAATATCAACTACAGCTATACGAAGCTGAGCAACCAATTCCCGGCACCGACATCTGGAGATCCTGCAAAGCAGCTTTCCTATTTCCTCTCCCGGCAGGTCGGCGATCTCAACTTCGATGGCAGGGATGAGTTTTATGGGACTTTTCTCGCCTATCACTACGATTCGACCCTGCGCACATACAGGCCTGACCCGCTCAAATTTACGGTCACGAACTTCAGCACGGGAAGTGGCGCGGTCTCTCGGACCGCCTCAGTAATGGTGCCGAGGGCAAATCTAACATATGACAACTTGCCGGTTCCCAATTACTTCGCCGGCCGTTTCACAGGGGGCAAGGCCACCAAGGATTTCGCGTTCACTTACAATACTACCTTTACCGGTAGTAATGATAATGTCACCAAGACGCGCACCAGTGGCATTATTACGACAGACTTATCGCTGAATGTATCGGCTTCGCTTTGCCCGGACGCCAATACCACTGTCTGTGGTGCAATTCCCACGAATTACGACAGCGCCAATACTGTCAAGAACGTTGCGGCGGATCCGGAAGGCGATGGGTACGATCAGCTCTTCAACGTCGGCGACTACATTCGCGGTGTCGCGGATTTTCTCGGCGGTGGCCGTCAAGGCGTGGTCAGGGGCAAAGACCTCTTCTCGTTAAAATATGCCGGCGGTTCGTGGCCCTCGCAGGCGATGGGCATCGATTGCAGTTCCGCCGCGTATTACTGTGCCCTTGCCGATATGAATGGCGATGGCACGACGGATGTCGTCAAGGCAACGCCGTCCGGGTCGGGGACTTACGTGGCAACGGTCTGGCTTGGGACCGGCAGCAGTTTCATCCAGGTCGCAAGCGGCCTGGCCCTTGAGGGCACGCCGATCCTGCGCGACATGGACAATGACGGCAAGGTTGATGTCGTCGCCGCAAAGGATCGCAGGGATACCGATCCCTTCAAGGACCTCAGAGCCTATGGCCTCTGGTTCGCAAGCTCCGGCAACAGACTGGTCGTTTCGCCTTTCCTGCAACGCGGTTCCGGTCTGTCGGGCGATTTCAACGGCGATGGCCTTCCCGACTTCGTCGCCTCTCAGACGGATACGGTGATCTCCAATGCCGGTTCGGGCAATCCCAATCTATTGCGGACCGTCACCTTGGAAACGGGTGGGACGATTTCGGTCAACTACGCCCCTTCGACAAGCTTTACCAACAGCTTCATGCCGATTGTCATGCACCCCGTGACGAGAGTGACGGTCAATGACGGACGCGGAACCTCTGCCGCTACCAGCTATTCCTATTCCGGAGGGCTATACAATCCCGCAGCCCGCAAGTTCCTTGGTTATCGCACTATTACAGCCACTAAACCAATCCTAGCCGGAGACACCGCCTCTCCCCTCGTTGTGACGACGTACCGTCAGGATTTGGCAAGTTACGGACTGCCGGAAACAACGGTTTTGCGCAACTCGGCGAACACGGCATCTAAGACGATCACCGAAACCTACGACGCCAGCATAGCCTCGAAGCCGTATAAGGCCCGCAACATCGCGACGACCACGAAGCTGACGGAAGGCGGCACGACGGCTTATCTCCGGACGGAGCGCAGTTTCGACGCCTATGGCAATGTGACCGAGATCAAGGATCGCGGCCGCACGGTGGACGCTGCCGGCACCGAGAATGTGAACACTACCGGCGACGAGAAGACGACGACCTTCACCTTTGCGCCGAACACCACTGCCTACATCGTCTCGCTGCCGACTTCGAAGACGCTCCGCTTCGGCCTGGACGCGGCGTCACCGGTCGGCAGTAAAGAAGAATACCTCTATGACGACGCGACGGCGGTCGCGACGCCGCCGGTCAAGGGCAACCTGACGCAGAAGCTCGCCTCTATGAGCGTCAGCAGCACGCCGCGGGTGTCGCCGACCAGCTATGGCTACGATACATACGGCAACCGGGTCTCCGAGACCGATGCGCTCGGCAACCGCAGTGAATGGGACTACGACGCCAGCTACCATCTCTATCCGGTGGCGGAACGCAGCCCGCGCTACTTCGCCAACGGCACGTTGCCTGGCGACAGCCACTTCGTCAGCGCGACGACCTACGATCTGGTCTGCGGCCTGCCGGCGACGAAGACCGACTGGAACGGCATTGTCGAGACCTTCACCTATGATGCCTATTGCCGGCCTTATGGTTATGTGAATGCCGGAACGGGCAATTACGTCAACACCCGCTACGAGAATGAAGGCAGCCCGACGACGCAGGCGGTGGTAACCTCGTCGCCACGCACCAACGGCACCGGCGAGGTGTTCAGCCGCACCTATTATGACGGTCTCGGCCGGCCCTGGCGGGTGGAGACACCCGGCGCCTCCGCCACCGGCCCGACCCGGATCACCGACACGGTCTATGACGCACGCGGAAACGTGAGGCAGACCTCGCTTGTGCGGTTCAATGCCGCCACCGAGACGCCGCAATGGACGGTCAACAGCTATGACTGGCAGGACCGGGTGATCAAGACGGTCAATCCGGACAGCAGCCAGAGGCTCTACCAATATGCGGCGCAGTCGGCACTTGTTGCCGACGTCACCAGGCTGCCGGTGTCGCTGACGGTCATGACCGACGAGGAGAACCATCCGCACCGCAGCTATGCTGATGCCTACGGCAATGTCATTGCCCTGCAGTCGCAGCTCGGCACGGCATGGGTGACGGAAAACCGCAGCTACGACCCGCTCGGCCGTCTGCTGGGGGTCCGCGATCCCAAGGGGGCGCAATGGAGCTACAGCTACGATCTGCTTGGCAACCGGTTGACGGCAAGCGATCCGGATCTCGGCAACTGGACCTATGAATATGACGATGCCGGCCGGCTGATCCGCCAGACGGATGCCCGCGGCGCGGTAACGACGATGGCCTACGACCAGATGGGCCGGGTCCTCCGCAAGGAGGTGACCGAGCCGGGTGCGACGGTGCCGACACTGCTGGCTGAGAACAGCTATGACGAGCCCGCCGCCAGCGGCCAGTCCCACAACGCCGGCATGCTGACCAAGGCCGAGAATGCCAATGCGACGGTGACCTACAGCCGCTTCTATAACGGCGCCGGCGACAAGAGCATCACCAGCACGACGATCGACGGGGTGACGAACACGACCACGGTCGAGCATGGACCGAGCGGCAAGACGACGGCGATGAGCTATTTGCCGACGACCGTCGCCGTCGGTGAGGCGACCACGCCCTGGCTCTATAACGAGGCCGATCTGCTTTCGAGCATTCCCGGGCTGATCGATGCGACCAGCTACGAGGCCGACGGCCAGACGACATCGATCACCTACATCAATGGCGTGACGACCAGCTTCAGCTATTCGCCGATGCGGCGCTGGCTGGACCGGGTGACAACAGCGAAGAGCACGACGGTGCTGATGGACAATCAGTACGGCCGCGACAAACTAGGCCGCATCAAGACGATCACCGGGCTGACGGCCAACGACAACTGGACCTACAGCTATGACGATCTCTCTCGTCTGACCGGCGCCGACAACGGCGGCGACAACAGCCTCGACGAGACCTACAGCTACGACACCAATCACAACCTTCTGTCGCGCAGCCGGATCGGCGCCTATACCTATCCGGCGCCAACGGCGATCCGTCCGCATGCGGCAACGCAGATCGGCGCCAAGGCGATCGACTATGACGCCAACGGCAACATGATCTCGGACGGAACCCGCACGCTTGCCTGGGACGGCGCCAACCGGCTGTCGACGGTGACCCAGAACGGCGCCACGGTGACGCTGTCTTACGGACCGGATGGCGCGCGGGTGAAGAAGAGCTGGGCCTTCGGCACCATTCTCTATCCCGACGCCAATGTCGAGATCGACCGGACGACGCCGGGCACGGATATCTACACGCTTTATCCGCATCCCGACGCCAAGATCGTCGTCACCGATGGCAGCACGGTACAGGACAAGTTCTTCCTGCATCGCGATCATCTGGCCTCGGTGCGGCAGGTGACCGACGAAAGCGGCATCCCTGTCGAGCAGACCGGCTATGCCGCCTATGGCGAGGCCACCAACACCAGCTTCCAGACGAAGAAGAGCTATATCGGCGAACGCTTCGATCCCGAAACCGGGCTGATGTATCTCAATGCCCGGTACTACGATCCGGCATTCGGGCGGTTTATCTCACCGGATGACTGGGATACGACCAAAGAAGGCGTCGGCACAAACCGTTACAGCTACTCCGAAAATGATCCGGTCAATAAGAGTGATCCGAACGGGCACATCGGAGGCACGGTCGGGAACGCTGGGATGAAAACGCTTGCCGAAACATTTGGAAATGCTTTACGTGCACTGGAGAGTTTTTTTGGTGGAGCGACAGGTCAATCTGCAGCTCGGTCAGCCGCAGGCGCTAGGACCTTTACAGCGGCGGGACCATCGGGCTCACCAGCAATGGCTGTCGCAGCAACTACCACGGCGGCGCTTCTCGCAACTACAACTTCGACCGCCACCAAGGAACAAGAAGAGGCTAACAAGCGCCTTGTCTATCGAGGGCTTCGACAAGATGAAGTCCCTTATCTCCCAACAGGTTTGATGGCGAAAGATCCCCTTGCCCAACTCGACCCGAGCTATCATATTGCTGATGACGGCCAGGAGCGCAGTCAGTATATCTCGACCTCTAAATCCCTCGCCGTAGCGCAAGAATATGCGACCAGCGGAAGAGCGCCATCAGATACTGTTGTTGCTATTGACCTCAACCGGGTTCCGAGCAAACACTTTGATTATTCCCAAGGTGGTACTGGGAATCTAAAAGCTGACAGCCTTGCTATCGCAGATCAGGAAGTCCTGATCGAGAGATACGTGCCTGCAGCGGCGATTGTCGGGATTATGAGAGGTGCCAATGGCTGGACAATGCGAGGCAAACGATGAAATTTGCTGAGGAAATTCGACAGGAATTCAGTCGCGAGGGCTTCTTCTATAACATCCGGAAGATGACTTTCATAAAGATCGAAGCCGTGAGAGCCATTGAGAAGATACGCCATCTTGATGCAGGTGCGTACAGTGATCGCGAAAAATTGGAAGTGGCTCTGTTGATTTGGGACCTTCCAATCTTGATGTTGTGGTGGAGGGATGGATGTATAGATATGGGAGCAGACAAAAGCGAATACGAGGCGTATGCCCGCGAGTTGCAGCGCATTGTCGAAGAAAAACTCAAAGTTCTTTTGGATAAGCCGTCGAATAATGGCGGTCTATCCAGAGAGAGCTGATCGAATCAGAAATGAGTTGATGCGGCAGCAAGGGTTATCCGTTAGCTGACGAGCATGTCGTGACATTCGCCACAACGCGGCGACACTCGACTTCCACCGGCAGGAATGGAGCGGCCTTTCCCAATTTGGCAGCCCTCGGTGTAAAGGATCAATCCTGTCGTGTGGTTTGATCTTCTATAGCCGCAATGTATCTCGCGACCGATCGCTTGATGACACGCGATCCGTCGCGTTTGATCGTCTAAGCTTGAAAATCCCCGGTAGATTGCCTCGAAGCGGTATGGACGCACATGTTTCATGTAGCAATGCTGCAAGCGGGCGGGCCGGAATGTGGCTGGTTCTACGATATGGGAACTTATGCAATCATCTCCAACTCCGACGCCTGGTGCGTCTATTGCGAGCGGCACAACGAAATTGCCGTTATTGGCCTCGACCAGAACCTTATCGCCAACGATCGTGATCAGTTGCAGCGATTTTCAGCTCAGCCGATAGAGTTAAAAATTCGATCCGGGACTTTCCCTTTTGATCGCTTAACACATGCGTGGCAAGAAAAATTACTTCAAAATTACCGAACATCATAGATGCCCAGACGCACTGGCTAACCAGCAAATCCGCTGTGCGAGGTCAGTCTCGACTACATAGTTGGAATTGGTGGGTTCTATGGGATCGGCGCGAGGATTCAGTGCCAGAACGGCGCCAAACTAACAGATCTTGGAAGACATATACGGATGCAGAGCGCCAATTCTCGATTATGTGAACAGATTGAGGGGGCAACAGTAAATTGAACATCATGTCCGAGAATCATGCAATCTCCGCGGCAGAGGCCTTCGCGATCGAAAGAGAACTTCGATTTGAGGAACCCGTCTCCGCTAATCATCTTGCTGGGGCCGGTATCTTGTGACGTTCGCTGTTGAGGGAGCATCCGATCCAAATACCTTAATCGACCCACCAGAATTTATTGTTCAGGTCGATCTTGAGCGAAATAAAGTTATGCTGCTGCCGGCTATGTAATTGCGGGGGGAGCGCAATTAGCCAAAGGGCGGCCGCCATCCGGCTTCCTCGGCGCTGATCGGTGTGCCGCGTAGCAACCTCGCGGACATTTCTACTTTGCACAACGGCGGACATTCCAACTTCCCCGCCACACACTGGAAGAGCGCGATCAACGGTTCTGGCACGGCGAGAGCTGTGCAGGCCAGAGTCCGGCTTGTTCCTATGGAGTTCACGTTCTAGAGCATTTCAGCTTTTAACGGAAGCATAGCCTGCGTTTCGGAAGTAGTTTGAGCATTCGTCTGGTGCAATGGCTCTGGTGAGGAATCCGATGTGCCTCCAGGTGTCCTCGATTGTTCGCTTTTGGGCGTGGCGCATCCAGTGCTTTACCTTTGAGAAGGCCTGCTCGATCGGATTGAGGTCCGGAGAATATGGCGGCAGATACCAGAGGCGCGCACCGGCGGCTCGGATCATCTGTCGGATAGCGTCGGACTTGTGGGAGCCAAGGTTGTCCATGATGACGATATCGCCAGGCTTGAGGACCGGCACAAGCAGTTGTTCGACATAGGCGCGGAAGCATTGCCCGTTGATCGGCCCGTCGAAGACGCAAGGGGCGGTCAAACGATCGTACCTGAGAGCCCCGAGGAAGGTTAGAGTGCGCCAATGGCCGTGAGGGGCAAAGCCACGCAAGCGCTTTCCTTTCTCTCCCCAGCCATAGAGTGGTGCCATATTGGTCTTGATCCAGGTTTCATCGATGAAGACCAATCGTTTGGGATCGAGACGATCTTGCAAGCCGCGCCAGCGTTGCCTGCGGCGAGCGATGTCAGCGCGGGCCTGCTCAAGGGCAAACAGCGTTTTTTTTGAAGCGCAGTCCTTCGCGGCGTAGATACTTCCAGATCGTGTCGTGGGAGACCTTTACACCCTTCGATGCCAACTCCGCCTTCAGTCCATGCAGCGACAGATTCGGGGTCTGGTGGAGCCGCTCGAGGATGAAAGCGCGATGTGGCGCAAGAACGAACTTGCGATGACCGCCCATCTTTGAGGGCGCAACCGAGCCGCTCGACCGATAGCGTTGCGACCATTTCACAGCCGAAGACACGGCAATCCCGAACCGCGCAGCGACGGATCGGCAGCTCTCACCGGCGACAATTGCCATCACAACGCGCTCGCGCAGATCATTCGAAAGAGGTGCTGTCATCCGATGCTGGCCTCCTTTTCCAGCCAGCATCTTGAATCACAAATCCGAAGCCTTGGGAATCCCACGGGATTCAATAAAAAACGGAAACGCTCTAGGCCAAAAAGATCGCATAATGGATCGAAGGGAACGCCAATTCATCAGACACGCCGATTGGCGGTGCGGTGAAGGGACTACGGTGGCCTCGACGGAACTACGCCGGCAGGCGCGCGTCGGCATAGTGGTCGGCGGCCTCTTCCAGCACCTCTTCTGCCCACTGGTTCAGACTCTTTCCCGAAAGCTCAGCAGCAAGAGCTGCTCGGCGATGGACTTCGGGAGCGACACGAAACATCATCTTCCCAGAATAGGGTCGCTGAGGCTCTTTGCCGATTTTCCTGCAGGTCTCCAGGTAGTCATCGACTGCCTCACGGAAAGCTTTCTTGAGTTCAGCGACACTGTCACCGTGAAAGCCGATTACATCGGAGATACCTGCAATCCTGCCGAAAAACACATCGTCCTCAGCGTCGAATTCGATGCGAGCGTGATATCCGTTGTAGGTCATGATGTTCATGGCGTTACTCCAATCTGGATCAGGAACTCGCGAGCATCGCGCACCTGATAACGCTTTGCTTCCTTGGCCGGATGTGGTCTATGGAAGCTCGCAATGATCCCGTCTTTTTCAAACTTAACGCGGGAACCGTTCCCCTCAATGAGGTCGGCTCCGGCAGCCACAAGCAGATTCTCTATAGCGGCCCATTCAATGGTTCCCGAGACCGGGTCCTTGAAGACCGCCGCGAGAGTCTTTCTCTGCTTGCTGTTCATGCTAGCAAATATAGAGACGCTTGCTGATTATGCAAGCACAAACTCGCTGCGGAAGCGCATCGGATTATCTATAACGAGCTGTGTCGCGACGTTGTTCGCCAGGATAGCCGCTTGAACTGCGAACCCATTGCGCAGCGCCTGATCGATAAGGGCTGCGACTGTCTTATCCTTGGTTGCACCGAAGTAGGGATGCTGTTGAACCAGGATAATGTGGGCGTCCCCGTCTTCGACGGCGATGTGACGTTGTCTGTGGCCTAACGGTTCGCGGATAACTGGGCGGGGATGAGCGAACGTACCATCAGCTACAAGAACCACCGCTTTCCGCCGCAGATCATCGCCCGCGCGGTCTGGCTGTATTTCCGGTTCCCTTTGAGCCTGCGGCTGGTTGAGGAGATGCTGTTGGAGCGCGGGGTTGTTGTGTCTTATGAAACGATCCGGCGATGGGGCCGCAAATTCGGTCCGACCTATGCAAAGCAACTGCGCCGCAAGAAGCCTTCGCGAGCAGACATCTGGCATCTGGACGAAGTGGTGATTTGCATCGCCGGACGAAAGCACTGGCTGTGGCGCGCCGTCGATCAGGACGGCTATGTTCTCGATGAGATCGTCCAGACCCGCCGCGATACCAAGGCCGCCAAGCGATTGCTGATCAGGCTGCTAAGGAAGCAAGATCTCAGGCCGAAGCGCATCGTCACCGACAAACTGCGCTCGTACGGCGCGGCAAAGCGGGAAGTCATGCCAGATGTCGAACATCGAGCTCACAAGGGTCTCAACAACCGGGCGGAGAACTCTCACCTACCGCTGCGAAAACGAGAACGAATGATGCAGGGATTTCGATCGGCCGGCGGCGTGCAGCGCTTCGTATCGATCTTTTCGGCAGTCAGAAATCTCTTCGTCGCACCACCTCAAAAATGTTCAGCTCTTGCCACCCACATCCATCGAATCCGCGCCATGGCGCAGTGGAGGGCCGTGACCGGCGCACCTGCCCGATTTCGCAGATCCACAGCCTCTTCGATCACTGATGAAACAACGTGACATCGCCTCGGCGGCTTTTGCGCTGGCGATCGAGATGGGAGCGCGCCTGGAAGACATCGCCGGCACCATTCACGTCCATCCGACCCGCAGCGAAGCGCTCATGGAAGCGGCGCTGAAAGCTTTGGGAAACGCTTTGCACATCTGAGCCGGGCTGCAAAGATCACGGGGTGGCGGAGTTGCGCCGGTTCTCTGGGGCGTGGCCTCATTTTGCTCCGAGGTTGACATCGAGCTGGATCAATCATCAACGCCAGTGCCGTTCGATCACTTCGGCTTAATGGCCATTAGATTGCCCAGCTCCATCGGGAAGGGGAATAAAATCGTCGAAGTCTTCTCGCTGGCGATGACGTTCAAAGTGCTCAAGTAACGAAGTTGCATCGCCTCCGGCTGTTTGGCCAGAATTTCCGCCGCTTCCAGTAGCTTCGCTGCGGCTTGCTGTTCGCCCTCGGCATTGATGACCTTCGCGCGGCGTTCGCGTTCGGCTTCCGCTTGGCGGGCAATCGCGCGTATCATCGACTCGTTGATATCGACATGTTTGATCTCGACAGTGGCTACTTTAATTCCCCAAGCGTCCGTTTGAGCGTCGAGGATTTCCTGAATATCGGAGTTGAGCCTGTCGCGTTCTGCCAGCATTTCATCGAGGTCGTGCTTGCCGAGCACGGAGCGCAACGTCGTCTGAGCAAGCTGGCTTGTTGCCATCATGAAATCCTCGACCTGTATTGTCGATTTCTCGGGGTCAATGACCCTGAAGTAGATCACCGCGCTGACACGAACCGAGACATTGTCATGTGAGATGACGTCCTGGCTGGGGACATCGAGTACGCGCGTGCGCAAGTCGACCCGGATCATCTGCTGGACATAGGGAATGAGCAGAATCAAGCCGGGTCCCTTGACTCCGGTAAAGCGGCCAAGTGTGAACACGACGCCGCGTTCATATTCCCTCAGGATCTTAACCGCGGATGCGAGGATGGCGACCGCAATGACAATGGCCACCAAATAGAAGGCAAGATCTGCAAACATATCCATGGCTTCTCCTCCTGCGTTCTTGAGTGCCGCTAGGTGTCCTTAGGACGGCTGGTGACCTCGAGCGCCAGCCCGTTGCGGCCGGTTACCCTGACAGGGTCACCAGCGACAAGGGGTTCGGCGGAAACGGCCTTCCAGCGTTCGCCATGCGCGATGACGTACCCCGTGAGCCCCGTCCAACTCTCAACTTTACCGGAAATGCCAATCATCTCCTCTGCACCGGTGGCAACTTGGCGAAAGCGCGAGGTGAATGCCAGGCGAGCAACGACAAGGCTGAAGGCAAGAGTCGCAACTGCAATTGCGCCCAGTAGGGGGCGCGACACCTCCAAGCCGGGTATATCGGTATCAAACAAGATGGTTGCTCCCAGGATCACGGCTACCCCGCCGCCAATGCCAAATGCGCCGAAACTTGGCGAATGCGCCTCAGCCACAGTCAATCCTACGCCGAGCAAAATAAGCCCAAGGCCGGCAAAACTCACCGGCAGCAATGCCAGGGCATAGAGACCGAGGAGGAGGCAGATGCCGCCGATCGTGCCAGGAAGCATTGTCCCGGGTGCGAGAAATTCGAAGATCAGGCCATAGATACCAACCATCATCAGGATGATTGCGATGTTCGGATCGGTAATGACGGAAAGCAGGCGCGTGCGCCAGTCCGGCTCGAATTCCTGCACGGCCAAACCGGCGGTATCGAGCCGGACCTCCGTTTGACCGACCCGCACCATGCGGCCCTGCGCCTTTGCAAGGAGATCGTTGACATCAGCTGCCGTGAAATCGATGGCATGTTCGCGCACTGCCGCTGTGGATGAAAGGCTAGCAGCTTCGCGGACAGCACGCTCTGCCCAGTCGGCGTTGCGATTGCGCAATTCCGCAAGCCCACGGATGTAAGCGACTGCGTCGTTAACGGCTTTTGCTTCGTGGGCATTGCCTGGAGCTTCCGGTTGCTTGCCGCTAGGTTCGCTCGGCTTCTTTTCGGGTTCCTCATCACCGCCGAAAGGCTTCACGCTGAGCGCGATTGGTGTCGCTGCACCCAAATTGGTCCCAGGGGCCATTACCGCAATGTGGCTTGCGTAGAGAATATAGGTGCCGGCGCTGGCAGCCCGTGCCCCGCTTGGCGCGACGAAACTCGCGACAGGCACCGGCGAGGCAAGGATCGCGCGGATGATTTCCCGCATGGAGGTGTCAAGACCGCCTGGTGTATCCATTTGCAGGACGATCAAGACCGCTTCACGTTCGCCAGCACGCTGAATGCCTCGTACCACGTAGTCAGCTATAGCAGGCCCAATGGCGCCATTCACCTTGAGGACGACAGACGCGCGGTCAGACGCCGACGGTATGCCTAAGCCCCAAGCTGAAAGCAGCAAAAACAACAAAGTGAAGATTGGCGGTTGCCATCGCCAACACCTCAATCCCCGCGTGCCAATCGGCGGAACGTACATAGTATTTAATGTATGTCGGAAATTACAAAGAAAAAGGCGGAGGCATCAAAGGCTCATGTTCAAGCCGTCTTATGCGCTCGTAAGGCGAGGTTGGCTAAGCGCATTGCACGGATGCGAGCCGCGTGGCCTATGTTTTTTGAAGGTCGCTGGCGGCCAATCAGATACTTCAGGATCTTATCGCCAGACGAGAATATCTCGTTCGGCAGGACGCCTTACGACCAAACCATATGTCAACAGCTTCAATATTTGGCAACCAGATTATGCAATTCTATAGAGCGTCAGCGGCTAGTTCTTCCGCTTCTACGACCCATGAAGGGTTTCACTCCGCGTCATCAAGCGCTGCGAGGAGCCCAAGGTCGCATGTCACTTTCAGAAGATGAGAGATTGAATCTCCTCCACCAGGCCAGCATTCTCGATACGCCGCCGACGGAAGAGTTCGATGCTATCGTGCGGCTGGCTTGCAGTGTGTTCGACATGCCGATGGCGTTGGTTTCGTTCGTCGACGGGGATCGGCAGTGGTTCAAGGCCGAGCACGGTCTCTTTTTGAAAGAGACGCCTCGCGAGCATTCCTTCTGCAGCCATATCGTACAAACGAAGTCACCGCTCGTTGTCGAAAACGCCGACAAGGATTCTCGCTTTTCCGGAAACACCTTTGTTAGAGAGCGTTCAGTCCGGTTCTATGCGGGAGTGCCGCTTTCGGAAGGGGAGACCTGCTACGGCAGCTTTTGCGTCCTCGACACGAAGAACCGCCGCTTCGGCGATCGGGATATCGAACAACTTCGCAGTTTGGCACGCGTGGTCGTCGGCCTGATCCGAGAACATCGTCAGCAAAGCCTGTTGAGAGAGCAGCAACGCGAATTGGAACTGAAGCAGGCTCGCTTCGAGCAGACTGAACGCTCTGCCAAGGTCGGCGGCTTCGAGATGGATCTCAGCACCGGCACGATCATCTGGTCGGACCAGATTTACCGCACCGTCGGATTGCCGGTCGGCAAACGCATGACCTCGGAGGAGGTGATCGGCTGCTATGCTCCCGAAGAGCGTGAAAGCGTCAGACGCAGGATTGGCGATGTCCTCAATGGCTCCGGGGCCGGAATCGACAGGGAATATCGCATCGTGACGCCGGAAGGCGAGGAACGCTGGATTCGCGTGGTCAGCGATATCGAACGCTTGAACGGCGAGCCCAGTCGTTTGTTCGGCATCGTTCAGGATGTTTCCGAAAAAGTGCGCTACGAGCAGCGTCTGCTCCAGGCGGCTAATGTCGATTCTCTGACCGGACTTGCCAACCGGGCAGCCTACAATGCTCATATGGAGCGGCTCACAGCGGCCGACGCTCCTTCCATCGGCTTGCTGCTGATCGACGTCGACCGCCTGAAGCAAGTGAACGATATCCTTGGCCATGCGACAGGTGACCTGCTGCTGAAAGGCGTGGCCTCACGTCTGGATGAACGTTTGGGAAAGCGAGGAAAGGTCTTTCGCCTTGGCGGCGATGAGTTCTCCGTTGTCCTGGACGCGCCCGCAAGCGTACGCCGCATGGGTTCGCTCGCGCGCCACCTGATCGAATATATCGGTCGCCCGCTGCAGGTTGCGGGATCGACGATAAATCCGACGATAACTGTGGGTGGGGCAATTTCGGAGGGCATGATGGATGCCGCAACGCTTTCCCAAAACGCGGATTTCGCCCTCTATCATGCCAAAGAAACGCGGCGCGGCAGCTATGTACACTACGAGCCGAGCCTGCGTTCGAGGATCGCGCGACGCATTCAGATCGTCCGGGAGGTGGAAGCGGCTCTTACCGAACATCGGATGGTGCCCCACTATCAGCCGATCGTTGGTAGTGCCGACGGTCAGGTCTGGGCGTTTGAAGCGCTTGTGCGAATGCAGCGTCCGGATGGTTCAATCGTGTCGGCGGCGCAACTTCACGAGGCGTTCACAGATCCAAGCGTTACCCACCACATTACGACCCGCATGCTTGAACAGGTCGCGGTCGACATTCGAAGGTGGATCGACCGAGGGCTGGAATTCGGGCGGGTCGGTCTCAATATAAGCGCCTCCGATTTCATGAGGGGCGACTTGGAAACCCGGATCGTTGCCGCCTTTGCGTCCAGAGGCATTCCGCTGGACAAGCTTGTGCTGGAGGTGACGGAAACGGTGTTCCTGCAGGGCCTGGAAGATACCGTTGCGACAACCCTGCAACGTTTGCGCAAAAAAGGCCTGACAGTGGCGCTCGATGACTTCGGGACAGGCTATGCATCGCTGACGCACCTGCGAAGTCTGCCGGTCGATATCATCAAGATCGACAAGAGCTTTATCGACACGATGCTCGTGGATGAATCGAGCCTCGCAATCGTTGAACTAGTGCTCAATCTGGCGCGGAAGCTTGATATGAAAGTCACGGCGGAAGGCGTAGAGAGCCATCGGCAGGCGATGTGTTTGCTGGAAATGGGCTGCAACACGCTGCAGGGGTATTTGTTCGCCAAACCTATGGGCCGCGAACGTGTTGGCGAATACCTGTGTGCGCGGAAAACCAGCGTTACGGAGAAGGCCGACCGACCGCAGGAGGAACCGCGTCTCCTCGGATAGCAGCGGCGAGGTATTCGCCGCTCCGACAAGGCTCAGGCGGCGGCCGTGGAAAGATTCGGATCGGCGTGGTGGCAGGCGGTCAGCAGTCCGGCAGCTGCCGTCCTGTTCTTCAAGGCCGGTTCCTGTTCGGCGCAGATCGATGTCGCCTTCCAGCAGCGTGTTCGAAAACGGCATCCGCTCGGCGGATCGACCGGGCTTGGCAGATCGCCTTTCAGGATGATGCGCCTGCGGTGTCCGCGAAGCCGCGGATCCGGTGTCGGCACGGCCGACATCAGGGCTTGGGTGTAGGGATGGGCCGGCGCGCTGAAGATCGAGTGTTTCGGTCCTGTTTCAATGATCTTGCCGAGATACATGACCATCACCCGGTCCGAGACATGCCGCACGACGGCCAGATCATGGGCGACGAAGAGCATCGCCAGATTGCGCTCGCGCCCCAGCCTGGCGAGCAGGTTGACGACCTGCGCCTGGACCGACACATCGAGGGCCGAGACCGGCTCGTCGCAGACGAGGAGTGTCGGATCAAGCGTCAGAGCGCGCGCAATGCCGAGCCGCTGACGTTGGCCGCCTGAAAATTCCGATGGATAGCGTTCCGCATGTTCGGCGCGCAATCCGACGGATTCGAGCAGCCTAATCGTCTCCTCCCGCCACCGGGACTTCGGCAGCACACCGGGATGCAGCGCCCAGGGTTCGGCGATCAGTCGGTCGACCCGCAGGCGCGGATTGAGCGACTGGTAGGGGTCCTGGAAGACGACCTGCATCTTTCGGCGCAAATCATGCAATTGGCGGCCGCCTGCCTCAGTGATCTCGACGCCGTCGAGCCGGACGCTTCCGCTCGTTGCCGGCCCGAGCTTCAGGAGCGTACGCACCAGCGAAGTCTTGCCGCATCCGCTTTCGCCGACGAGGCCGACCGTTTCGCCCCTGGCGATCTCGAAGCTGACGTCGTCGACGGCGCGAACTGCTGTTGCGCCACTGCCGAAGTGCCGGGAGAGGTTTTGCACTTTGAGAAGAGGTTCGGTCATGCTGGCAGTACCGGGAAGTGGCAGGCGGCCTGGCGGCCTGGACCAACGGTTTCAAGGTGAGGCGCGAGCTCGGCGCAGACAGCCGCGGCGCGCGGACAGCGCGTTCGGAACGCACAGCCGGACGGCAGGGCGACAGGATTGGGGGCAGAGCCGGGGATCGGGACCAGTTCGTCCTCGTCGGTGTCGATGCGCGGCTGCGAGGCAAGCAGTCCGACGCTGTAAGGATGCCGGGCATCGTCGAAGAGTTCGAAGACGCTCGCGGTTTCGACGATGCGGCCGGCATACATGACCGCGACACGGTCTGCGAGCTCGGCCACCACGCCAAGATCGTGGGTGATGAAGATCATGCCGGCATTGCTGCGTTCGCGGATGGTGCGGAGCAGATCGACCACCTGTGCCTGGATCGTCACGTCGAGCGCCGTCGTCGGCTCGTCGGCGATGATGATATCAGGTTCGAGCGCCACCGCCATCGCGATCATGATGCGCTGGCGCATGCCGCCGGAAAATTCGTGCGGATAGTGCCGGGCGCGACGTTCAGGGTCGGGAATGCCGATTGCCGTCAGGAGGTCGATTACCGCATTTTCCACACCACCTTCCGGGTTGCGGCGGTGGATGCGGAACATCTCGGCAATCTGCCAGCCGACGGGATAGACCGGGTTGAGCGAGGCCAGCGCGTCCTGGAAGATCAGAGCGATCCGGTCGCCGCAGAGATCACGCCGTTCGTTGCGCGGAAGTTGCAGCAACTCGGTTCCCTCGAAGCGGATCGATCCGTGGTCGATCGCGCCGGGCGGATCGGGAACGAGGTCCATGATGGCCGAGGCGGTCACCGACTTTCCAGAGCCGCTTTCTCCCAGAAGCGCCAGGACCTCGCCGCGCTCGAGTGAGAAGGAAACGCCGTTGAGGGCGAGGATGCGGCCGGCAGCCGTGTCGAAGCTGACCTGAAGATCCTTGACGTCGAGAAGGGCCATCAGCGCCTCCGGCTTACAAGCCGCCAGTGCTGCGACGGGTCATTGACGATCCGGAACCAGTTGGCGAGAAGGTTGAAGGACATGGTGGTGAACATGACGGCGAGGCCAGGGAAGAAGCTGAGCCACCAGGCGGAGGACAGGTAGCCCTGGCCCTGTGCGACCATCAGGCCCCAGCTGACCGAAGGCGGCTGGATGCCAAGTCCGAGATAGCTGAGCCCGGATTCGAACAGCATGACCATGGCAAGATTGACGGAGGCGAGCGTCAGCATTGTCGGCGCGACGCTCGGGAGAATGTGCGTGCGCAGGATCCAGGCTGGTCCACCGCCGAAGACGCGCGCCGCATCGACGAAAAGCCTTTCGCGGACCTCCAGCGTTTCGGCTCTTGCAACGCGGATATAGGCCGGCATGCGGGTCACCGCGAGCACGATCACGAGGTTGCTGATGCTCGGGCCGAATAGATAGAGGCCGAACAAGGCCACCAGCAGCGTCGGGAAGCCGAGGATAATGTCGCAGATCCGCATGATAAGGCTGCCGACGAAGCCGCCGAAATAGCCGGCGACGACGCCGAGCAGCGTCCCGCCGGCCAGGCTCGTCAATACCGTGACGAGAGCGATGCCGATCGTCGTCGATGCCGCCTCGATAAGACGGACGAGGAGAGGGCGTCCGAGCGCATCGGCGCCCAGCCACAAGGTCCAGGACTGCCCGAAGCTGAACGGCGGCAGGTTGCGCGCCTTGAGCGAGATGCGGTTCTCGCCGAGGAGCGAAAGGCTGTCAGCGGCAATGGCAAGGATGACAATCATCAGCCAGATCGTTGCCGCCACTGCCATCGGGTCACCCGAAAGCGCTCGCATGAGCCAGAGGATGCGCCGGTCGCGGCGCGGGCGGGCGGGGAGGAGCTCAGCGGATGTGTCGGTCATTCGACCCTCACGCGCGGATCGATCGAGGCGTAGAGCATGTCGACCAGGATATTGATGAAGAAAATGACGACGGCGACGGCAAAGATCGATGCCTGAACGATCGCGAAGTCGCGTTTCAGGATGCCGTCGATCAGCAGTTTGCCGATGCCTGGAAAGCCGAAAACCACTTCGACCACACCACCGCCGCCGGCAAATTGCGCGGCGAGATCGCCCGTCACCGTGACTGCCGGAAGGAGAGCGTTGCGGAGCGCATGCACGAAGGTGACGCGTCCGCCGCGGGCACCCTTGGCGCGGGCCGTGCGGACGAATGTCGCGTTCAGAGCTTCGATCATCGAGCCACGGACGATCTGCACCAGAGTTCCGAAAGGTCGGGCAAACAGGCAGGCGACCGGCAATACCCAGTAGACGGGACCACCAAAGCCTGAGGTCGGCAGAATTCGGAACGTGACCGCAAACAGAAGGACACCCATCAGGCCGAGCCAGAAATCGGGTACGCTGGCGGCCGCCTGCGACAGGAGATTGATGCCCCGGTCGACCCAGCCACCGGCATTGACCGCCGCAATCGAGCCGACGACGATCGCGGCGGCGAAGGCGAGCGCCAAGGCAATGGCGCCGAGCGCCAAGGTGTTCGGCAGCGCTTCCAGCACGACGTTCATCGCGGGGCGATGGTGCCAGAGAGACATGCCGAAATCGAGGCTGAGCATATCCCAGGCCCAATCGAAGAACTGGGCGAGAAGGGAACGATCGAGCCCAAGGCGGACGCGCATGGCTTCGCGCGCCGCATCCGAGGCGTCCACAGGCAGATAGAGATTGACGGGATCACCCGTCAGCCGCACGAGAAAAAAGGCTGCCGTCATCAGCGCCGCAAGCGCGAGCGCTGCGAAGGCGGCGCGTCTCAGGAAATAGGTGAGGGACATCCGCTCTCCTCAGGCGACAATGGTTAAGGCTCATCGATCAGCGATAGCTGATCGACTTCAGCTTGATCTCGTTGCCAGCCTGCACATCGGGGGTGTAGTTCACGTCCTTTGCGACCCGGGCAATCGAGACCATATGGAAGAGCGGCGCGATATTGATCGCATCGACGGCGATGTATCGGAATGCTTCCTGGAACAGCTTCTTGCGCTCGTCGCCGGTTGCCTTCGAACCATCGGCGATCAGCTTGTCGAGCTTGGGGTCTGCGATTGTCGCCTGATTGCCGTCGGTGGTGAAGCGGTTCGGCAGGGTGAAGACGGCATCTCCCTCGGCATTGTCGATCTGCGTCTGCAGGATCGACGGCTGGCGATCCTTGTCCCACGGCTTCAGGAGCCGTTTCAGCCACGGGCTGGTCTCGAGCATTTCAAGCCGCGCATTGAAACCGGCATCCGCCAGCATCGCCTGAATGGCCTCCAGGCTTTCGGAGGAGTTGGGATAGATGCCGATGCGGCCATAGACGACGATCTCCTTATCGACTGGCACGCCATCGGCCTTTGCAGCAGCAAGCAGCGACTTCGCCTTTTCCGGATCATAGGTCCAGACGGGAATGTCGGGATTGAAGCCGAACACCGAAGGCGGCACGACCTGCATCGCCTTCTGGGCGTCCCCATGGAAAATGGTTCCGACAAGGCCGTCCCGGTCAATGGCGAGATTGAGCGCTTCGCGCACGCGCTTGTCGTTGAGCGGCGGGACTTGGGCATCGATCCGCAACAGCGAAGTTTCAGCGTTCGGAAAGGCCTGGTCCTGTTCGGTCGTGCCATCCTGCGGCGCGATCTCGTAGGCGATCTGCGCTTCGCCGGTCTCCACCATTGCCGCACGAACGGCGGATTCGGTACGCCAGATAATCGTCGCATTTTTGACGGCCGGCTTATCGCCCCAATAACCGTCATAGGCCGCCAGCGTGACGGACTGCCCGGGCGTCCATGCTTCCAGCTTGTAAGGCCCCGTTCCGGCCGGGCTGCGCGTCTTGCCGTCATCCGGGGTCGCCGGTGAACCAATGTCGACGGCAGACATCTTGTTCGGCAGGATCGGTTCGACGACGTCGGTTTTGATGAGGACGGTCGTCGGATCGGCGGCCTGTGCGTTGAGTTTGACGCCCTTCAAGGTGGCCAGCCCGACTTCACAGACCAGGGCGGGGTCTTGCGCCCGTTTAACGGCTGCGACGACCGCGTTGGCATCGAACGGTTTGCCGTCATGGAACGTTACGCCCTCGCGCAGCTTGAATTCCCAGGTCAGGCCATCGACCTGTCGCCAGCTGGTGGCCAGGCTTGGAACGACCGAGCCGTCCTGCGGGCTGAGGTTGACCAGCGCTTCGGTGATATTGTTGTGCAGGATACGGGAGTTTCCCGAAAGATCGGTGTCGCAGGGATCCAGCGACTTCGGCTCGTCCGTCACCACAACCGTCAGCTTGTCCCCTGCGGCGTAGGTGGGCATTCCGATACCCGCCGCCAGGGAGATCGCAAGCCCGATGCGTAATGCGTGAATATTCCTTGTCGTCATGAAATCCTCCTCCCGTTCCACGCCGGCATGCGCTTCGTGGCAGCCGTCGGCTGCGCAGGAGCTATTTGGCGCTCTATCGACTTTACTTCCTCCCGCAAGCACGTAGTGTCAAATACGACACTTGCGGTAGACAAGATGGTTGTCGACGCCGGGCAAGTCAAGAAGATTAATTCTCTAATGGAATATGAATTTCATGATTGAACCGAAACATGGTTCTCCGGTGGTGGAAAAGACGGCCCATCTTCTTGAGGCGGTGGCCGATGCGAAAACGGGCATCTCGCTTGGCGCTTTGGTCGATCAATTGCGCGTGCCCCGTTCGACGGTCTATCGCATTCTCAACTCGCTCACCGCGCACGGTCTGGTCGCGCGGGTCAATGGCGGAGCCTCCTACGAGCTCGGGCCGAAATTCGTCGAGCTTGCCCGGCGGATCTCGCCCGGTGCCGATCGGGTGACGCTGATTGAGGCGGCAAGGCCAATTCTGGCGGCGGCAGCGGAGCGGGTAATGGAATCCTTCAAGCTGGCCGTGCCCGAGGGACGTGAGATGATGACGATATTTGCCGCTTCGAGTCCCGGCGATTATGCTTTGTTTATCAAGGTCGGCGCGCGCTCGCGCAAGCACGTCGGAGCCGCAGGCAAGCTTGCTCTGGCCTATTCGGACTATAGTGAAACCGAAGCCTACTGCGCCGGCGGGCTGGAGGCCAAGACGCCCTATACGATCACCGATCCGGAGGCGCTGAAAGAGGCGCTGGTGGAAATTCGCCGCAACGGATACGCTGAAGACAATCAGGAATCCAACCTCGGCTTGCGCGCCTTCGCCGCGCCGGTATTCGATGATCAAGGTCGTCTGATCGCCACCGTCAGCGTGCCGTTCATTGGAGAGGCAACACCGGATCGGGCTCGGTCGATCCGGCGCGAGGTTCTGGAGGCGGCTGCTACGCTGACGAAAACCATCAATGGGCTCCATCCGTTGTCCAAATAAGAAACTCTAAATTCACTATTGAACAATTACTTTGATATGGTAGATCTTGTCGCCGACAAGGGGAGGGATCTTATGACCGCTTTGGACCCATCGGTTTATGCCAAACTTTTGCAGACGAATTCGGCGAGTCTCAGCAGTTTGCTGCTGAAGCGGGGGCTTAGGAACACCGCTGTTCGTGGCGTGCGGCCGCTCGCGGCGGCCGAAAAACCGATGATCGGTCCGGCCGTCACCGTCCGTTATATTCCGGCCCGCGAGGATATCGACGGTTCGACCTACAGTTCCGATCCGTCCAACCAGCAGCGCAAGGCGATCGACACGATACCGGAGGGCCACGTCCTCGTGTTCGACTGCCGTTCGATGGCCGAGATCGCCGGCATTGGCGCGGTACTGGCTCGTCGCCTTATCTATCGCGGCTGCGCCGGTCTCGTGCTCGATGGAGGCGTTCGCGACACTGCCGATATCGCCCAGCTCGGGCTTCCCACCTATTGCCTCGGGCCGGCAGCGCCCGCCAATCTGGTTGCCCATCACGCATCGGATATGAACCAGCCGATTGCCTGCGGCGGCGTTGCGGTCTACCCGGACGACATCGTGTTCGGAGACAGCGAAGCCGTCATCATCATTCCTCGCGAATATGTCAGCGAAATCGCCGATGAGGCCGTCGCGATGGAGGAGCAGGAAGAGTTCCTCAAGCTGGAGATCGAATCCGGTAAATCGACACTCGGCGTCTATCCCCCTAATAAAGAGACGCTCGAGCGGTTTGAAGCGTGGCGCAAGGCTCGTGTCGAAGCCGTCTGAAGTGCTTGCAAGGGTCAATCCCGGCCGAAATCACTCCGGTTGTTTGATCTCTATAGGGCTTTTCATGATGATTTCATGATGCGGAAACGGAATAGAGACGCCAGCTTTCTTGAAGGCGTCCCACAGCGCCATCAGGACTTGCCCACGAACATTTGTCAGCCCGTTCGCTGGATCCGAGATCCAGAAGCGAAGCCGAAAGTCGAGGGATGAAGCGCCAAAGGCAGTCAGCCAGCAGACGGGTGGCTTATATTGGTTTGCGACCCGGGGCACCGTCGACGCTGTCGCAATGGCGATCTTAACGACTTGATGCGGATCGCTGTTATAGGACGTTCCGAAGTCAACGTCGATTCGTACATAATCACTGGAGAACGACCAGTTGACGACTTGCTGCGATATGAAGTCCTCATTTGGAATGAGGTACTCCTTGCCATCGCGAGTGATGACGGAAACAAACCGCGAGCGGAGGTCACGGATCGATCCGAACGTGTCGCCAAGGGTGATCGTGTCACCCGGCTTGATCGACTTGTCGATCAAGATGATTATGCCGGATATGAAGTTCGATACCACTTTTTGAAGGCCAAAGCCTATTCCGACGCCGACTGCGCCGGAGAAAATGGTCAGCGCCGTCAGGTCGACCCCGGTCGCCGATAAAGCGATGGCTCCAGCGATTATGATCAGGCTGATCTTGATGCATTTGCTGATCAACACCTTGATGGAAGGCGACAAGTCGGCCGAGCGCTGAACCCAGTGGGAAAGCATGTTGCCGATGAGGACGGCCAACCAGATCAAGGCGATCGCCAGCACGAAGGCTTTGAGCACAAGGAGAAGCGAGAGTCTCACCGCACCTAAATTAATCGCGAGCCCGTCAAGAGCAGATAGAACCGGGCCGTCAAGGCCGACCGCATAAAGAGCGATGTAGCTCCAGCTGCCGATCGCAACGGCGCGTGACAGCGTTGGGTTGCGGATGATTTTGGTCAGGACGGAGATGAGGAACCATGCCGCTGCCAGCGTCAGAGCCGTGGACACAAGCCAGCGTTGTGAAGGCCATGCGCTCTTGCTCAGCACGACGTTGGCGAGCCACAACCAGCCGACAAGGAAAAGCCACATCATCCGGCGCATAGGAGCAATGATGACCCGAAGAAGGTCTGGATTACCCTTGATCAGGCGCGCCTTTGCCTCCATCGCAGGCTCTGTGCGTGACGCAAGTAAGGAGGCAAAACCCAAGCCCGCCACGATGATCGCAAGCTGAAAGAACGTCCATTCGTTCAGAATGAATGTCGTTAGCCACTGCTCGGCGATCTCGGTCATCTGCCTGATATTCATGATGATGATCCGATGAATGTCAGTTAGAAAAAGCTAGCGCATGAGTTTAGTTCATTTGGAAGAAACAAGCATCAGCATTCCATTTCGTCGCGCGAAAACAGGTCGATGAATCGCTGCTCGCGGGTATCGACCAGCTTTCGCTCCTGCTTAGCCATGTGCGCCCTTCTTTCGCTGAGCTTCAGGCCGAGGATGGATGGTCTGCGACAAAGTCTTCTTTCTCGCCAAGAAATGGTATTTCTGCAGCAACTGACACAAGACGTTCATTTGAACACTGTATCGAGCATCCGAGCGGCTGATGGCGAAATCCATGCGAGCCAATCACGTTTTGGAAGCAGGAGGCCCGTTCGGCCTTCGGTTTGCGAGCGTATCAAATGTTCATTTGAACATTCCGTTGTTGCAAAGTGAAACTCGGCTGCTACCATCCACGCGTCTGGAGCGGGAGGCTGCGGACCGAGAGAAGTGGGAGAGATTATGAACAAGATCGCTTTTTTCCTGTCCGCAGGATTGACCAGCCTGTCCTTATCAGTTCCGGCGATGGCCGCCACGAAGATCCAGTGGTGGCACGCGATGGGTGGGGAGAACGGCGCGAAGCTGGAGCAAATTGCCAAGGGCTTCAACGCGTCTCAGTCCGACTATGAAATCGTGCCGGTTTACAAGGGCACCTACGACGAGACGCTGACGGGCGCCATCGCTGCGTTCCGCGCCAACCAACAGCCGGCCATCGTGCAGGTCTATGAAGTCGGCACCGGCACAATGATGGCAGCGCAGGGCGCGGTCTATCCGGTGTATCAGTTGATGAAGGACCAAGGCGAGCCCTGGGACCAGAACAAGTTCATTGCGCCGGTGGTCGGCTACTACTCCGATACCAGCGGCAACGTGTTGTCGCTGCCCTTCAATTCGTCGACTCCGATCATGTATTACAATAAGGATGTCTTCAAGAAAGCCGGGCTCGATCCTGAGACGCCGCCGAAGACATGGGCCGATGTGGAGGCCTTCTCGCGCACGATCATCAAGTCCGGCGCCGCCAAATGCGGCTTCACCAGCGCCTGGATCTCCTGGATTCAGACGGAAAATCTCAACGCCCTGCACGACAAACCCTATTCCACCAAGGCCAACGGTTTCGGCGGCCTGGATGCGGAATTCACCTTCAACAACGATCTGACCATCCGCCATTGGGGGAACCTGAAGAAGTGGCAGGACGAAGGGCTCTTCAAATTCGGCGGACCGGTCGGCGGCGATAACGCGCCTCCGATGTTCTATTCGCAGGAATGCGCGATGTACATGAACTCGTCCGCCGGCCGGGCGGGTGTCATCAACAATGCCAAAGCCTTCAAGGTCGGTTTTGCGCCGCTTCCCTATTATGACGACGTCATCAAGCAGCCGCTCAACTCGATCATCGGCGGCGCCACACTCTGGACGCTGAAGGGGCGCCCGGAAGAAGAATATAAGGGTGTGGCAAAATTCTACACCTATCTGCAGAAGCCCGAAGTTCAGGCCGACTGGCATCAGTTCTCGGGGTATCTGCCGATCACCGAGGCTGCCTACAAGCTGAGCCAGGAGCAGGGATATTACGAAAAGAACCCCGGTGCAGATGTCGGCATCAAGCAGCTGACGCGGGTGACGCCGACCGAAAATTCCAAGGGCATCCGCTTCGGCAATTACGTTCAGGTCCGCGGCATCATCGATGACGAATTCGCGGCATTGCTCGGCGGCAAGAAGACCGCAAAGGAAGCACTCGATTCCGTTGTCGCGCGCGGCAACGAACAGCTTCGCGATTTCGAATCCGCCAACTAAGGGCTCGGGGCAGGGCCCGCCTGGCCGGCCCTGCCTCTCCGTCATTCTGTGAGGGCCCATGCAAACGAAACGAACCGTCTTTCCCAATAGGATTTTGCCGTATCTGCTTATTGCTCCCCAGCTTCTGATAACCGTCGTCTTCTTTCTTTGGCCGGCCGCAACCGCCTTCTGGCAATCGTTCCTTCGCCAGGATGCGTTCGGTTTCAAAACGAACTTCGTCTGGTTTCAGAATTATCGCCGGCTGTTTGCCGACCCGCTCTATATGGACGCCTTTGGTCACACGCTGGTCTTCGCCGTCTCGGTGACGATCTTGTCAACGACGATTGCACTCACTCTGGCCGCCGCGGCCATGCGTGTGCTGCGGACGTCCCGCATCTATTCGACCTTGCTGATCTGGCCTTACGCCGTCGCGCCTGCGATCGCCGGCATACTCTGGTGGTTCATGTTCAATCCCTCGATCGGCATCGTTGCCTATATGCTTCGCAGCATGGGGATCAGCTGGAACCATCTGATCAACCCGGATAATGCGATGGTCCTGATCGTGATCGCCGCCACCTGGAAACAAATTTCCTATAACTTTCTGTTTTTCCTGGCCGCGCTGCAATCCGTGCCGCGCTCGCTCCAGGAAGCCGGCGCCATCGATGGCGCCGGGCCGGTGAAGCGCTTCTGGACGATCGTCTTCCCGTTGATCTCGCCGACAACCTTCTATCTGGTCGTCATCAACATCGTTTACGCCATGTTCGACACTTTCGGCATCGTTCATGCGACGACGCAAGGCGGACCGGCGCGCGCCACGGAAATCCTCGTCTACAAGGTTTATTTCGACGGTTTCATCGGCCTCAACCTGGGCTCCTCGGCGGCGCAGTCGGTCATACTCATGATCATCGTTGTTGCTCTTACCGCGGTCCAGTTCCGCTTCATCGAACGCCGCGTGCAATATTGAGGAGCGTCAAAGGTGGTTGAAAATCGTCCTTTCCTGAATTTCCTGGCTCACCTCGTCCTTATCCTCGGCGTCACGATCGTGATCTTCCCGGTCTATATCGCCTTCATCGCCTCGAGCCATGGCCCCAACGACTTTCTGTCCGGTGTCGTGCCGCTGGTGCCGGGACCGCACATCCTCGAGAATTATTCGACCATGCTATCATCGGGAATGACGAGTTCCGGCGCGCCGCCGATCGGGCCGATGCTCATCAATTCATTGATCATGGCCGTCGGTGTTGCGGTTGGAAAGATTGCCATTTCCATCCTTTCTGCCTTCGCCATCGTCTATTTCCGATTTCCCTTTCGCACGCTCGCCTTCTGGATGATCTTCATCACCCTGATGCTGCCGGTCGAGGTGCGCATCGTGCCGACCTACAAGGTGGTCGCCGACCTCGGAATGCTGAACAATTATGGCGGGCTCATCATTCCGCTGATCGCATCGGCGACGGCCACCTTCCTGTTTCGACAGTTTTTCCTCACCGTGCCCGACGAGCTGATGGAGGCTGCGCGCGTCGACGGGGCGGGGCCGATGAAATTCTTCCGCGATATCCTGTTGCCGTTGTCGGTGACCAATATCGCAGCCTTGTTCATCATCCTGTTCGTGCTCGGCTGGAATCAGTACCTGTGGCCGCTCATCGTCACAACCGACCAGAGCCTCTACACTGTCGTCATGGGTATCCAGCGCATGGCCGCGGTCGCGGATGCCGAGCCGCGCTGGAATCTCGTCATGGCAGCGGTCATCCTTGCCGCCTTGCCGCCCGTCCTTGTCATCGTCGCCATGCAACGCCTTTTCGTCAAAGGCCTGGTCGAAACGGAGAAATGAAATGGCCCCGATCAATATTGTCGACGTCAAGAAAAACTATGGTTCGGTTCCTGCTGTCAAAGGCATCAACCTGGCTGTCGAAGACGGCGAATTCATTGTGCTCGTCGGCCCTTCCGGTTGCGGCAAGTCAACCTTGCTGCGCATGATCGCCGGATTGGAGTCGATCACCGACGGCCGGGTCGAGATTGGTGGCCGCAACGTCAACAAGGCGGAGCCGGCCGAACGCGATATCGCCATGGTCTTCCAGAATTATGCGCTTTATCCGCATATGACGGTGCGCGGAAACCTTGAATATGGATTGAAGAATCGGGGTACGGCGCGAGCGGAAATCGATCGCCGCGTCAAAGAAGCGGCCGACATCCTCGAAATCGGGCCAATGCTGGCGCGCAAGCCGCGTGAATTGTCGGGAGGACAGCGCCAGCGCGTCGCGATGGGACGGGCCATCGTGCGCGAACCGGCGGCGTTTCTTTTCGACGAGCCCCTGTCCAATCTCGATGCCAAGCTGCGCGTGCAGATGCGGGTGGAAATACGCCGGCTGCAACGCCGGCTGAAGACCACCAGCATCTACGTCACCCATGACCAACTCGAAGCGATGACGCTTGCCGACAGGCTCGTCGTCATGAATGGCGGACTGGTCGAACAAGTGGGAACGCCGGTCGAAGTCTACGACCGCCCGGCAAGTTTGTTCGTTGCCGGCTTCATCGGCTCTCCGCCGATGAACCTCGTGCCGATCGAGGTGCTGGCTGCTGCCGATGCCAGGAACGTCCTTGCCTTGCCTGACGGGACGGACATTGTCGGTCTCAGGCCGGATGCTCTTCTCATAACAAAGCCCGCCGAGCCTTCCGTTCATCTGAACGCTATCGTCGAATTGCTCGAGCCGATCGGCGGCGAAAGCCACTTGCATGTCAGACTGGGGGAGGGCCAGCAGACGGTCGTCCTGACGGTTCAGGGCCGGCCGGACTTCGCCGAGACTGCCAGGATCGAGATCTTCGCGCGGATTGATCAGATGCATCCCTTCAACAGCAAGACTGGACGACGCACGGACTGAAACGGCCGGATAGAGCTGTCCGACATCTGCAGCGTCGAAAAGTGAGGAAAGAGAAAGACATGCCACAGTCAGAGCCGCGATCCGGACCCGGCCGCAGTGAGGTTCAAGCACATCGAGGCGCATCCGCTGTCGCGCCCGAAAACACGATCGCCGCGTTTCGGGCGGCTGCCGACCAGGGCGCCCAATGGGTCGAACTGGACGTCGCGCTCCTTGGCGATGGGACCGCAGTCGTCATCCACGACGTATCCGTCGACCGTTGCTCCTCGTCGACCGGCAGGCTCAGCGATCTCACCGTAACCGACCTGCAGAAGATCGACGCCGGCGCGTGGTTCGATCCCCGCTTCAAGGGGGAACCCTTGCCAACCCTTGCCGAGGTCCTGTCCGCATTGGGTGAGCTGGGATTGAACGCCAATGTCGAGATCAAGCAGCATCCGCATCACAAATCTCTCGACCAGTTGGTGAAGACCGTTGACGAACATCTGAGGGCGCGCGCGCCGCAGACCAAGATCATGATATCGAGCTTCGACGCGGCGGCGCTCAGGCGCATGCACGAAATCAATCCGGATTACGAGCTTGCCATGTTGTGGAGTCAACTGCCGGATGACTGGAGCGATGTTCTTAAATCAATTCCCGCGGGAACGGTCCATCTTGGTTACAAGTCTCTCAGCATCGGTTTCCTTGAGGAGGCGGCGCACCAGGGGATCAAGGTGCGGGCATGGACCTGCAACGACCCGACGCTGCTCGCATCTTTTTGGCCTGTCGGCTTGACCGGTGTGATAACAGACGACCCAAGTGTCTATCTCTCATAGGAAATAGCGATGGGACAGCGGGTCATATCGAGCCGACAACGCGAAATACTTGCGCTGATCGAAACCGAGGGCGTCCAGTATATCGATGATCTGGCGCGCCGGTACGATCTGACGACCCAGACGATCCGCCGTGATATCAATGCCCTGTGTGATCTCGGGCACGCCCGCCGCTTTCACGGCGGTGTCGATGTGCCGGTCGAAGGCAGCAATATTTCGCTGAACGCCCGCGCCCAACTGAACCGTCGGGCCAAGCGGCTGATCGCAAAGCGGGTCGCCGCCGACATAGGCCCGGATGCGACGGTATTCCTGGGGATCGGCAGTACGGTTCAATTCGTGGCAGAGGCGTTGCGCGATCACCAGGGGCTGACCGTTATCACCAATAATATCCATGTCGCTCTCACTCTTTGCGAATCGCCGAGTGTCGAGGTCCATCTCACTGGCGGTCTGCTGCGCCATGACGACCGGGACGTGGTGGGTAGCGATGTGATCAAGTTCGTGGAAAAATTCTATGCGACCTATGCAGTCGTCGGTGCCGGTGCCCTGAGCCCGGTGAACGGCCTGATGGACTTCAGCTATAGCGAGGCGCAGATCACCAATGCGCTTCTGGAGAATTCGCAAACACGTCTCTTGGCCGCAGACGTCAGCAAATGGACCCGCCACGCGGCGGTACGCGTAGCGCCTTTCAATAAAATCACCCGCTTTTACACGGACCGGCTGCCGCCTGATCCGTCGGTCGCTGCTGTGCTGGCCGAGAGCAGCATGGAGGTGGTCACCTGCGAGGACATGACATGACGTTCGTAGATCTGGCACCCTCTGCGCAGGAACTGCGGCACGTGCGTTATCTCTTCACCGATATCGACGATACGCTGACGACGGAAGGCAAGCTTCTGCCGTCTACCTATGAGGCCCTTTGGGAGCTCAGCCGGGCCGGCATCGCCGTCGTGCCGGTCACGGGTGGTTCTGCCGGCTGGTGCGAACACATCGTCCGTGCCTGGCCGGTTGCCGCGGTCATCGGCGAAAGCGGCGCTTATGCCGTTATGCGCCGCAACGGTGAGGTTGTTTTCGAATACTGGGAGAACGGCGCACTGCAGGGCGAGCGTCAACGCCAGCATCTTGGTGCCATCGAAAAGCTGATCTCGGCAAAAGGCGGCACCTTCAAGATTGCTCACGACCAGGTGTTCCGCCTGGCTGACGTGGCAATCGACATTCAGGGTCATAATACCCGGGACGTCGAAGGTCTGGCATCCGATATCAGGGCAATGGGCGGCACCGTCGCCATCAGCTCCATCCACATCAACACTTGGATAGGCGTTTATGACAAACGCGCCATGAGCGAACGCCTCCTGACCGGCATGTTCGAGGTCGACCCCGCTGAATTGCCCTCCGTCACGGCGTTCGTCGGCGATTCTCGAAACGATGCGCCAATGTTCGGTTTCATCCGAAATTCTTTCGGCGTCGGAAATATCCTTCCTGTTCTTCCGCATTTGCAGCATGTGCCGAGGTGGATTTCCTCCCAGCCTGCAGGGCTTGGTTTTGCCGATATTGCCTCGACCATTCTGAATGCCAGGACAGAATGTACCGATAACTAACTGTACAATCTAAGATTGTAAAATGTGGCGTAAGACGCATTATGGAACTTCGACAGCCGCGCGCAAAGACTGGATGAAGTCAAATCTGTCGGTCCTGCTATTCTGCTTGCAGCCGCACAGTCTTGGCTTCCCGGCGGCGTCGCTCCTCGGCGAGCACTTCCCGGGCGGCTAGATTGGTGCGTTCAAGAACATCAATTCTTTGCGAAGCGGTAGTCGAGCTTCTTTTGCGCAATTCATCGGACATGCTGGCGTTCTCCATCTTTCTCGATCTTAGGGACGATCGCGCGAACAATGTCATTGGTGGCGGTACGATACCAGACGCATCCGGTTGCTTCCGAAGCTCACGACGAGATCAAAGATCGCCTTTCCGAGGAAGTTGAGGCGTTGCGGAAACCAAAGCCGGGACAATATACCACCAAGCTGAACCATAACGCGGCGTAGCTTAGACCGGCTCTCGTTAAGAGATGACGCCGGTAGATTGCTCCGGACGCGTGTTTGACGCTTACGAGATTCGGGCTGACGCCACTGGTGCGTCAGCCGCGAATATAGTTCGGATATTGGGCTCTGATCACATCAACGATCGACAGCGTGCCTGACAGATGTTTTCTGAGCGCTGCCGTCGCCGCATGAGGATCACCCGAGGCGATGGCGTCAACGATTGCTTCATGGTCGGCGAGGACAGTCTGCATCTTGCCCGGCATGGGGAGGTTCAGTCGTCGTAACCGATCGAGATGCACGCTCTGGCGCCTCACATTGGCCCAGAGCTGCAATATGCCCGCCCTCTCGTAGAGTTTCCGGTGAAAATCGCGGTCAATCTCGTCGAAGGTGTCATAGGTTTCCGGAGATCCAACCGCCTTCTGCCGCGCCAGAATCTCGCGCAGCTCCGCCGCCGTCTCGCCCGGCGACTCCTCGGTCAGCCGCCGCACCGCCTCAAGCTCGATCGATAGTCGCAGAAACTGCGCCTGCCGCGCATGGTCGGTGTCGATCTTGGCGACAACCGTCGCATATTGCGGATAGACTTCGACAAGTCCTTCCTCCTGAAGCCGCATCAAGGCATCGCGCACAGGCGTCTGACTCACCCCGAATTCCAGCTGCAGCGAGGCGCGCGACAAGACCGTCCCCGGCGCAAGTTCCACCGTTAATATCCTTGCCCGCAATATCTCGTGGATCTGCAGCGCCACCTGTCGTGACCGATCCAACTGGCTTTCCCGAACCATTCCGCTCATGTCCCTGCCCTGTTCTCGCGTCGTGCAAATCGACTAAACCACATTTTCAGGGTTGATGCACTGATGCATTAGTGCTTCAATGACGAAATTCCGCCTCGGGAAAGGCGGCAGAGGGCTGATGCCCGCATCCTTTGGGAGGACCAGATGCAAATTCTAAAACATTGTCTTGTGGCTGCGGCCGTGACGCTTGGCCTTGCCTCGGCCAGCCAGGCGCAGGAGAAGACCGCTATTTCGATTACCCGCCAGCCGGGCATTCTCTATCTCGCCAGCCATGTCATGGAGACGCAGAAGCTGATCGAAAAGCATGCGGCTGCCGAGGGTGTGGCTGATGTGACCGTCGAGTGGCGAACCTTCAGCGGCGGCGGCGCTCAGACGGATGCCTTGCTTGCCGGCAACGTCGACGTCGTCAATACCGGCACCGGCAATCTGCTTCTGCTCTGGGACCGCACCAGGGGAAAGGTAAAGGGGATCATCACCAGCTCCGCGCAGCCGGTGATCATGGTCAGCAATGATCCGCGCATCAAGTCGCTGAAGGACATTACCCCATCCGACAAGATCGCTGTGCCGACGGTCGGAGTGTCTACCCAGGCCATCCTGTTGCAGATGGCGGCGGCGAAGATGTTCGGTGAGGACAAGGTCAAGACATTCGATGCAAACACCGTTCAACTCGGACATCCGGACGCGGTTGCTGCAATCGCCAACCCGAACCACGAGGTGAAAAACCATTTCTCGGCGCCGCCTTTCCAATATATCGAGCTGAAGCAGCAGGGCGTGCACAGGGTGACCGATTCCAAGGAGATCCTCGGGGGTGCGCTAACGCAGGCGACCTTCTTCACCACCACGGCATTCGCCGATGCCAACCCGAAGATCGTCAAGGCACTGCGCGAAGCGACGGAAGAAGCGGTCGCCTTCATCAAGAAAGACCCCAAGTCAGCCCTTGAAGCCTACAAGACGGTGTCGGGCGACAAGACCAGCCTCGATGATCTGCTCGCCATGTTGAAGGAGCCGGGCATGGACGAATGGCGCACCGACCCACAGGGTACGATGAAATTCGCCGAGCACCTGCACAAGATCGGTACGCTCAAGACCATGCCGAAGGCCTGGACTGACTATTACCTGGCCGACTCAGCCTATCTCAACGGCAACTGACGGCATCCGGGCAGCGGCGCTTCAAAGCCGCCGCTCCCCCTCTTCAAGGAGTAATTCCAATGCTTCAGGCCATTGCCCGAACAGGCAACGAGACCGCACCGGCGGCCGAGAGAGAGCCCCTCCTCAAGGTCGACAATGTGACGCTGCGCTACAAGACCCCGAACCTCTTGGTCACCGCGACCGAGGGCGTCAGTTTCTCCGTCCGCCAATCCGACAGGTTCGTGCTGCTCGGTCCCTCCGGCTGCGGCAAGTCAACGCTTCTGAAAGCCGTGGGCGGCTACATGACGCCGTCGGCAGGCTCGATCCATATCAACGGGCGCCAGGTGAAGTGTCCGGGGCCCGACCGCATGATGGTTTTCCAGGAGTTCGACCAGCTGATGCCCTGGAAAACGGTGCTTGAGAACGTCATGTTCCCGCTGCTGGTCGCCCGCAAGCTGCCGAAGGGTCAAGCGGAAGCATTGGCGCGCGAATATATCGACAAGGTGAAGCTCACCCGCGCCGTCGACAGCTATCCCCACACGCTGTCCGGCGGCATGAAGCAGCGCGTCGCGATCGCCCGCGGCATGGCGATGCAGCCGGATATCCTCCTGATGGACGAGCCCTTCGCAGCGCTCGATGCCCTTACCCGCCGGCAGATGCAGGACGAGCTGCTCCAGCTGTGGGAAGACACCAAATTCACCGTCATCTTCGTCACCCATTCGATTGCCGAAGCGATCAAGATCTCGAACCGGATCCTGCTCCTGTCGCCGCACCCGGGCAGGGTCAAGGCGGAGGTGGTGGATGTCGACAAGGTCAGCCACGAAGACGGCAGCGCCGCAGCGCTTGAGCGTGACATCCATAACCTGCTGTTCTCCTCGGAACCCGGCCACAAGGAATAAAGCCATGTTGTCCGCAAACATCATTCTTGCGACCGATGTCGAGGCCGCCAAGCCCTACGACAACGTCAAACCGGTCGAACAGAGGCTGAGTGCATTCGAAACGCTCTGGGGCATCGGCGCCCTGCGCAAGACATTGCTGATCGTCACGCTGGCGATCGTCTGGCAGGCCTACGCCTCCTATCTCGACAATCCCCTTCTGTTCCCGACGCTCAGCGACACGATCATCACGCTGATCGACCGTTTCGCCGACGGCACGCTGCCGGCCCGCATCTGGACGACGCTGCAGATCCTATTCATGGGATACGCGCTCGGCACGGTGCTCGCCGCACTCCTGACCGTGCTTGCCATCAACACCCGCATCGGCACGGATTTTCTCGAAACGATGACGGCGATGTTCAATCCGCTGCCGGCCATATCGCTTCTGCCGCTGGCGCTGATCTGGTTCGGCCTCGGTGCCTCCAGCCTCGTCTTCGTGCTCGTGCATTCGGTTCTGTGGGCGGTGGCGCTGAACACCCATTCCGGTTTCCTCGGCGTCTCGCGCACCTTGCGCATGGTCGGCGCGAACTACGGTCTGACGGGCATTTCCTATGTGCTGCGGATCCTCGTCCCAGCCGCCTTCCCTTCGATTCTCACCGGCCTGAAGATCGGCTGGGCCTTCGCATGGCGCACGCTGATAGCCGCCGAGCTCGTCTTCGGCGTCTCCTCCGGCCAGGGTGGCCTTGGCTGGTTCATCTTCGAGAACCGCAACCTGCTTGATATTCCGGCGGTCTTCGCCGGCCTCTTGACCGTGATCATCATCGGCCTGATCGTCGAAAACCTGGTCTTCCAGACGATCGAGCGCCACACCATCCAGAAATGGGGAATGAAGGAATAGCCGCGAAAACGGTTTTCCCCATCCCGAGAAGGTATCCTCATGACACACAGAAAAACCCCGGATACGCTGCGAAGCGCGCGATGGTTCGCGCCGGATGACCTGCGCAGCTTCGGCCACCGCTCGCGTATGATGCAGCTCGGTTATGCCGAGGAGGATTTTCGCGACAAGCCGATTATCGGCATCCTCAATACCTGGTCGGAGCTCAATACCTGCCACTCCCACTTCAAGGAGCGCGTGCAAGATGTGAAGCGCGGCGTCTCGCAGGCCGGCGGTTTCCCAGTTGAAATGCCGTCGCTGTCGGTCGACGAAAGTTTCACGAAGCCCACCTCCATGCTCTACCGCAACATGCTGGCGATGGAGACGGAGGAGACGATCCGTTCGCACCCGCTCGACGGCGTCGTGCTGATGGGCGGCTGCGACAAGACCACGCCGGGCCTCGTCATGGGGGCGCTGTCGGCCGGCGTGCCGATGATTTACCTGCCGGCCGGGCCGATGCTGCGCGGCAATTACGCCGGCAAAATCCTCGGCTCCGGCTCGGATGCCTGGAAATATTGGGACGAGCGCCGCGCCGGCAACATCACCGATGCCGAGTGGCTCGGCGTTCAGGGCGGCATCGCCCGCTCGGCCGGCACCTGCATGACGATGGGCACCGCCAGCACCATGACGGCGATTGCCGATGCGATGGGCCTGACGCTGCCGGGCGCCTCTTCTATTCCGGCCGTCGATGCCAATCACCAGCGGATGTCGGCCGCCTGCGGCCGCCGCGTCGTCGAGATGGTCTGGGAGGATCTGACGCCCGAGCGGATCGTCACGGAAGCGGCATGCCGCAATGCCGCGATCGTCGCCATGGCCACCGGCTGTTCCACCAACGCCGTCGTCCATCTGATCGCGATGGCCAGGCGCGCCGGCATCAACCTGACGCTCGACGATCTCGACCTGCTGGGGCGGGTGACGCCGCTCATCGCCAATGTCCGCCCCTCCGGAAAAGACTATCTGATGGAGGATTTCTTCTACGCGGGCGGGTTGCGGGCGCTGATGAAACAGCTCGAGGACCGGCTGGACCTGACCGCCATGACCGTGACGGGAAAGACCATGGGCGAAAACCTCATGGGCGCAGAGGTCTATAATGACGACGTCATCCGGCCGCTGTCCAACCCGGTCTATCACGAGGGATCGCTTGCCGTCCTGCGCGGCAATCTGTGTCCGAACGGCGCCGTGATGAAGCCTGCGGCCTGCGATCCGAGATATCATGTGCATCAGGGGCCGGCGCTGGTCTTCGACAGCTATCCCGAGATGAAGAAAGCGATCGACGACGAAAATCTCGACGTCACGCCCGACCACGTCCTCGTGCTGCGCAATGCCGGGCCTCTCGGCGGCCCCGGTTTTCCGGAATGGGGCATGCTGCCGATCCCGAAGGCTTTGATCAAGCAAGGTCATCGCGACATGCTGCGCATTTCCGACGCCCGCATGTCCGGCACCTCCTACGGCGCCTGCATTCTGCATGTGTCGCCGGAGAGCTATATCGGCGGCCCGCTTGCTCTGCTGAGAACCGGTGACATCGTGCGCCTCGATCTGCCCAACCGCCGGCTCGACATGCTGGTGGACGAGGCCGAACTCGTCCGCCGCCGTGATGCCTGGCAGGCGCCGGAGCCGCATTTCCAGCGGGGTTATGGCTGGATGTTTTCTCGCCATGTCACCCAGGCCGACCAGGGCTGTGACTTCGATTTTCTTGAACCGGGTTTCGGCAAAAGCGCCGGCGAACCGGATATTTATTGAGGGAGGAATGAGCATGACCGACTATGTGCTGAGCGACGCGACCCGGGCGAAATTCAAGAAGATCTCAACCGCATCGATCGCAACCGCCCTCTTCAAGCGCGGCCTTCGAAACCAGTTCATCCAGGGGGTCGTGCCGGTGGCGCCGAAGCCCGAGACCATGGTCGGGCAGGCATTCACGCTCCGCTATATTCCCGCCCGTGAAGATCGCAATCCGATCACCGTCTTTCAAAACCCAAATCATCCGCAAAGAGTCGCGATGGAGACATGCCCTCCAGGGCAGGTGCTGGTGATGGACGCGCGCAAGGACGCGAGGGCTGCGACGGCCGGCTCCATTCTGATCACCCGGCTGGCGCTTCGCGGCGCGGCCGGCGTCGTCTCCGACGGCGGTTTTCGCGATGCTGAAGGGATCGGTGCACTTGATATGCCGGCCTACTACTCCAAGCCGTCGGCGCCAACCAATCTCACTTTGCACGAAGCACTCGACATCAATGTGCCGATTTCCTGCGGCGATGTCGCCGTGTTTCCCGGTGACGTCCTGGTCGGCGACCGCGACGGCGTCATGGTCATCCCCGCCCATTTGGCGGATGAACTCGCGGATGAATGCACGAATATGGAAAGCTACGAGGACTTCGTCCTAGAGCAGGTCAAAGCTGGGGAAACGATCATCGGCCTCTACCCCTGCACCAAGGAAGAACATCAGCAGAAATACCAGGCCTGGCGACAAAAAAACGGCCGCTGAATTGTCCCGGCGGGCGCCCGCGTTTCAACCGAGCGCCCATCTTCGGCTATTTTCTGTCAAGCCATTCCGGGAGATCACACGCTTCGGAACAAGCATCAGGGCCGCGGGCGGCGTCGGTTCTTTCTTTACCGCTAAGCCTTATTGACGGTGTCAGCAGATGATGAGGCTCATGCACCATCTCCCATATCCCTTGGGATATCCAATCATAAGGAGCGCAATAGGGCGCTGATCTCGGCGCGAGAAGGCATGGCGGGAGCCGTGCCCGGCCGTGTTACCGCAATCGCGGCGGTCGCGCAGCCGAAACGGACGGCCTCGATTGACGCCCGGCCTTCCGAAATCGCCGTCGCGAACCCGCCGAGGAAGGCGTCGCCGGCCCCGGTTGTGTCAATGACATTTCCGGCCGAAAATGCTGGCACGAATTCGCTCTGCCCGGCTGTGTGATAGAACGCACCGCGGGCGCCGAGCGTGATGACCGCTGCTTTCGCGCCCCGATCGACCAGCGTGTGTGCCGCTGCACGTGCCTGCTCATCGGTTTCGATCGCATGGCCCACCAATTCCGCTGCTTCGACTTCGTTGGGAACGATGAAATCGCACAGGCCATAGATGCTGTCCGGGATGGCGCTGGCCGGCGCCGGATTGAAGATTGTCGTTGCCCCTGCCCTCTTGGCGATCGACAGGCCATGCAAGGCCGCTTCCAGCGGTTGTTCGAGTTGTGTCATGAAGATAGCGGCGCTTTCGATTGCCGCCCGATTTACTTCGACATCTTCGATGCCGATCAGCCCTGCGGCGCCCGGCACCACGATGATGGCATTGTCGCCGCTCGCTTCGTCGACGAAGATGAAGGCAGCGCCCGTCGAAACGCCTTCCATCTGCATCACATTGGCTTTGACGCCAGCCTCCGCATAGGCCGCAAGGGCCATCGCGCCGAACGCGTCGTTGCCGACCCGTGAAATGAAAGTCACCTTGCCGCCTGCCTTTGCCGCGGCGATCGCCTGGTTGGAGCCCTTGCCTCCCGGCCCGAGCGTGAAACCCGACCCCATCAGCGTCTCGGCAATATGGGGCAGGCGCTTTGCCTTATAGGCGGTGTCGGCGGCAAAAATGCCTAAAATGACGATCCCGCTTTTTTCGCTCATCTCACGGCCTCTTCCGCTGGAATGACGCCCTTGGTCAAAAGGAAGCATCCATAGAACCGCAGTTCCCCGGTTGCGATCACGCAATAGGCCTTTTTGCCGATGTCATAGAACGCCATGCGTTCGACGGGATACATCGGCGACGGCTTGCCTTCGGCCCGGTCGACAATCGCCTGCACTTCCTGTTGAATCGGCGGGATTTCATCCGGCTTGCCAATCACTTCCATGCGGCCAACCGAAGGCTGGATCGGCGTGTCCAGAGGCAGGACCGAAAGGACCGCGTCGATCGCCTGCGGCGCGGGAATGTTTTCCATGGTCAGCAGTCTACCCAGACGCGTCTGGCGGGCTATCGAATCCGACGGAAAATTCATGTCGGAGATGACGAGATAATCGCCATGTCCCATGTTGCAAAGCGCCTGAAGAATGTCGCCGTTAAGTTCGGCCCGAATTCCCTTGAGCATTGATCTTCCACCCTTTCTCTAGCCGGTACGCCCGGCCGTGCTTCAATTTTTGTGTCCGTCGACATCCGCCCTGGAGTGCCGCGCGTCCTTTCGGACGCAGAAAGGACGCTTTCACGCTTTGGATCTACGCATCGGGTTTTCCGAGAATCGATTCCGATTTTCGGGCCGGTGCGCCAGGTTGCGGGCACGGGCCGCTCGAACCACGCACGATCAGCGATCCGTCCACCATTTCGTCCCCCTTGCCCGGCGGTTCCTCCAAGAGAAGGCTGACCGCGCGCCGCGCCAGCATGTCGGCCGGCTGGCGGATGGTTGTCAGCCGCGGCACCACGAGATTGGCAAGCGAAATGTCGTCGAAACCTGTCACGGACAGTTTTCGTGGCACGTCAATCTTGAGGTCGCGGGCGGCACGTAATGCGCCGATCGCCTGCTGGTCGCTGGCGGCAGCGATCGCCGTCGGCCGGCTTTGTGGCAGGCGCGAAAGCAGCTCACGGGCAATTCTTTCGCCGGATTCGTAGTCGAATCTGCCATGGGCGATTTCCAGTTCGACAGGCTCGCCGGTCTTGCCGAAGCCGTCCATGCGGCTGACGAAGGCCTCTTTGCGGATGCGCCCTGCTTCGGTGTCGGTCGGCCCGGCAATATAGGCGATGCGCCGGTGCCCCAGCCCATAGAGATGATCGGCAATCAGTGTGGCCGCTTGCGCATGGTTGGTCGACACCAGGGGAAAGGCGCCGAAACGCCGGTCCAGCGATATGACCGGCACCGAGGCTGGCAGATCGAGACCAGAACCGTCGCTCGAAGCCACCACGATGATGCCGCGCACCGATCGGTCGAGAAAAGCCGAAACATGGCTCTGCTCCGCCTCGCTGTCGTTGTGCGAGCTTGCCAGCATCAGGCTGTGACCGCATTCGAGCGCCGCGCGCTCGATGCTTGCCGCAAGCTGCGCAAAAAAAGGATTGGTGATGTCGGGAACGACGAGGCCGATGACGTCGGTTCTGCTGGTGCGCAAGGCTCGTGCAGTCACGTTCGGTCGGTAACCGAGCGCCGAAATGGCGTCGTTGACCCTTCCACGCAGCATGGGTTTGACCGCGGCTTCGCCCGACAGAACACGCGAAACGGTGCCCACGGAGACGCCCGCATATTCGGCGACATCCTTGACTGTGGGCATCTTTGCCATGTTCAAACGTCCCGCGGCTATTTTACCGCTCCTGCGGTCATCCCGGCGATGATGTGCTTTTCCAACACGACGCCGACGATGACCAGCGGAAGAATACCGGCGGTGGAAAGGGCGGCCATCGACCACCAGTTGATGCCCTGACTGCCTGTCTGGCTGGCAATCATCACCGGCAGCGTGTTGGTATTGGTGGAAGTCAGCAATGCGGCGAAGAAATATTCATTCCAGCACAGGATCAGCGCCAAGAGAAAGGCGGCAACCATGCCCGGCAGAACGAGCGGCACGATGATGCGGGCAAACGCGCCCCAGATCGACAGGCCGTCGACCAGCGCGGCTTCCTCGAGCTCGACCGGTATGGTGGCGAACTGATCGCGCATGATCCAGACGACGATCGGCAGGACCATCAGCGTATAAACGGCGATCATGCCGGCATAGGTGTCGAGCAGCGCCAGTTCCTTGTAGAGAACCAGGAATGGCAGGGCGAGGACGACGGGCGGCATAATCAGCTGCGACAGGAAGAAGAAGGAAATGTCGGAATTGCGCATATGGCCGAACTTGTATGAGAAGCGGCTGAGGCCGTAGGCGGCGAGCGATCCGAGCACAACCGCAAGAGCGGATGCGGTGACGGAGATAATGACGCTGTTCCAGAGCCTGCGCATGAACTCGTCGCGCACCGTCGAGATCTGGGGAATCGTATCAGGAGAGAGGCCGAGCGAGCGCCAGCCGAGCCAGTTGGGCGCGAAATTGAACCACGGGATCAGATTGCCGCGCATGACATCCGCGGCTGTCTTGAACGAGGTCGAAACCGTCCAGAACAGCGGGAAGATGCAGACACAAGCCCAGATGATGAGCAGGCCGTAGACGGCCAAACGCATGGCCCACCAGCGAATGCGTTGGCCCCGTCCGTATTTTTCGAAATCGATGCGAACCATCAGAGCCTTCCTGTCATCCGCTTGACGATGCGGTCGGAGATCTTCATCAGCCCTGTCATGCCGACGACGATGATCACCAAATAGACGAGCGCGAGTAGGGTCCCATATCCGACATTCGAGCGATCACGATATTCGCGGTAGATGAAACTGGTGACGGAATCCGTCGCTCCGCCGGGACCTCCCGATGTCACCGTGATGATGATATCGGCGAGCTTCAGCTTGAAGATGATGCGGATCATCACTGCCGTGACCGACACCGGCAGCATGAGCGGGAAAATCACCTGCCAGAAGCGCTGCCATTTTGTGGCGCCGTCGACTTCGGCCGCCTCCAGCACCTCCCTCGACAAGGCCTGCAATCCGGCGAGCAGCATGATCATCATGAAGGGAATGAAGGTCCAGGCGTCCATGATCATGATCGAGAGGCGCGCCGTCAGCGGATCGCCGAAAAAGGAGGGGTTTTCCCAGCCGAGCCAGCGGGCCAGGCGTGCGATCGGGCCGAAACGGGTCTCCAGCATCGACTTGCCGACCATCCAACTCACCGCGACCGGCGACAGCATCAAGGGCACGAGGAAGGTGACGCGCCAGAACTTCCGGGCAATGATTTCCTGGTTGAGGAGCAGCGCCAGGCCGAAGGCGATCGCATATTCCACGACAATCGCAAGACAATAAAGGATCATGTTGAGCAAGGCGTTGGCATAAAACGGATCGGCGATCATCCGGCGCACATTGTCGAGCCCGTTGAAGCGCCGCCCGGCAGAAGAGGCGAGGTTCCAGTCGGAAAAGCCGATCCAGAGTGCAAAGAGCAGCGGGAAGACCACCATCGATACAACGAAAAGCGCCGCCGGCAGAACAAAGAGCGCCTTCTTGCCGGCCTCGCCGTAGATGACGACGCGGGTGACGCAAAGAACGGCGGCCCAGAGAAAATAGGCGTAAAGAACCGGTCGCCAGTTCGCAAAACCCCATTCGGTCCAACCCAGCTCATGGGCACCCTGCAATACGAAGGATGTTAGGAACCACATGGCGCTCAGCCACAGAGCCGTGCGGCCCCAGAAGCGGCGGCTCGCTGAAATGGAGCCGGTTTCGACCGTGTGAAGCAGGTCGCCTTCGACTGTCGACATGATATTCCTCGCCCGGACAAAATGGGCGCTGGCGAAATCGCTCCCGACCCGCCAGCGCGTTTGGTCAATAGATCAGAGCCCGAGGCTCGCCCGATAGAGTTTCAGCTGGCTGTCACGGCCGATCTGGTCGGTAATCTTTTCCCAGGCGGCCGCAATCGCATCCGCCGTTTCCTGGGCCGACTTATATTGTCCGGCAAAGCCTTTCGCCAATTCGTCTTCGGCGACGGAGTAATATTGGAAGATACCGGGGATGCGCGGTTCGATCGCTGCGTTTGGGTGGTTATAGCTGTCGGCGTTCGAACCCAGATAGTCCTCGATATACGTCCGGTCGTAACCTGCCTTTTCCCATTCGTCGTAGTTGAAGTTGGACTGACGATAGGGCTGGAAGCCGGAGGGATATGCCGACGTCCAAAGCGACAGATCCTTGCCGCCGAGATGGGCGGCGGCAGACCAGGCCGCCTTGCGCTTCTTCTCGTCGCTGGAGACCTGCTTGGTGACATAGATGCCCCAGCCGATGTAGGCCATGTTGGGTGCTTCGTTATACTTGTCTTCCCATTGCCCGGACTTGCGGTTGTAGACGCGGTTGGAGCCACGGTTGATGCCGAAGCCGACGACATCTCCGACCACCGAGGTGTCCGAGGTGCGCGCTTGGGAACCGACGTCGCCCCACCACATCAGCATTGCACCCGTGCCTGCCAGGAATTGCGAGAAGGCGGTGGTGTTGGGATCCGCATTGATCTGATCGGCCGGATAGGTCTTGGCGGCGATCAGATCCAGGACGTCCTGGATAGCCTGGACCCATGCAGGGTTGTTGACCAGCGGCTTCATGTTTTCGGGATCGAACAGCCAAGCTGGGTCGCCCGGATATTTCGCATAAGCCGTCGCGCGGTTCTCGATGAAATAGAAACCGAAACCACCCCAGCCCTTCAGCGGGTCGAGATAGCCGTAGGCCGGCTGGCCTGTGAGCGGATCGGTCTTACCGATCAGCGCCTTGGACGCTGCGTTGACGTCCTGCCAGGTTTTCGGCGGCTCGGCCATGCCGCTGATCGAGCCTTCGCCGAAATAGTCCTTGCGATAGGCGAAGGTGTGGCAGTCGCCGTCGATCGTCACGCGATAGGTCTTGCCATCCCAGGTGCCGACCGGGGGCTTCAGGTAGCTCACCAGGTCGTCGGATTCGATCTGCTTTGCGGCCCAATCGGGCATCTCGTCTAGAAGCCCGCGGCCAGCGGTGTCGCCTTCGAAGGGTGCGCCCATTTCCAGAATGTCGTAATCAACCGTGCCGGTGGCGATCGACTGCTGAAGGCGGGCGTTGTAATCGGCCTGGGCAAGGTCGATCCAGTTGATCTTGGCGCCAGTATAGGCTTCCCACGGCTTCAGGAAGCCGCGGAACAGGAAGTTGTGGAGGTTCTGGTTGTTGAGCCCCATGAAGGTCAGCTCGACACCGGCGAATTCTCCCTGCTTGACATTGGCCTTTGTCGGGCCGAGGCAGAGCTCACCGACCTTCTGCCAGTCTGCATCCGTCGGCGAGCCCTTGCCGACGCCCGGAATCTGCAGGATCTGGGCGCGCAGATCATCGGCGGCGAATGCGGTGCCGGCAATTCCGCCCATCGCGCCGGACAGGCCGAGCAGAGCAGCCGCACTTGCCGTTCCGCGCAAAACGTCGCGGCGACTTGCCTGACGGCGCATCAATGCATCGTAAATTTCGACTTTCATGTCTTCCTCCTCCACGTTTGGTGCGCTGCCGCCAGCCAGTGTTCCGGATAGGCTCCGGCCCGAATTTGGGACTGGTCTCGTGCAGAACTATCTGGTAAACAAGAAAATGAAACGTTTCATAATTCTTGTTTGAAACCGCTCCTCTCGGTCTCATCATTGAGCATTAGACGGGAAGCGGAAAAAGTCAATAAAAAATGAAACGTTTCATGGAGGAGGTTTTGGAGGTATTTCGGATCGTGGCAGAGCGCGCTTTCGCTGTGCCTCATACTCTGGATACTGTCGAGAGATTCATCCCCTGGAATGTGTGCCGGGGATGACCGGAAAGCGAGTGGGAGGCATATGGCTGAGGTCAATATTTCAGAGGCGCGGAAGGCATACGGCGCCTTAAATATCCTGCATGGGGTCGATATAGACATTCGCGACGGCGAGTTCGTGGTGCTCGTCGGTCCGTCCGGTTGCGGCAAGTCGACCTTGCTGCGCATGGTCGCAGGGCTCGAAAGCATTACCGGCGGCACCATCTCGATCGGCGGAAAGATCGTCAACAACCTGCCGCCGAAGGATCGCGATATCGCAATGGTCTTCCAGAGTTATGCGCTCTATCCCCACAAGACCGTTGCCGAGAACATGGTGTTTGCGCTGCGCCTGCAGAAGCAGCCGGCCGATGTCATCAAGCAGCGCCTGCAGGCGGCGGCCGAAACACTCGACCTCGTGCCCTATCTTGACCGCTATCCGCGCCAGCTTTCGGGTGGCCAGCGGCAGCGCGTGGCGATGGGACGAGCCATTGTCCGATCGCCGCAAGTCTTCCTGTTCGACGAGCCCCTGTCGAACCTCGACGCCAAGCTGCGCGTGCAGATGCGCAAGGAGATCAAGGAACTCCACCAAAGACTGAGAACCACGACGATCTACGTCACCCATGACCAGGTCGAAGCGATGACCATGGCCGACAAGATCGTCGTCATGCAGGGCGGCAGGATCGAACAGACCGGAACGCCCCTGGAGCTATACGATCGTCCGCGCAATACGTTCGTGGCCACCTTCATCGGCTCGCCGTCGATGAATCTGCTGAAAGGTCACTACAAGGCCGAAGGTGCGGTCTTCGTCACGGAGACAGGCGATGAGATTGCGCTCGGCTTCACGCCTGAGGCGTCCGATGGCCAGTCTGTGCGCCTGGGCGTGCGGCCCGAACATCTGTCACTCGCTCCGAGCGGCTTGAAGACGATCGTCAACGTCACCGAACCCACCGGCCACGAGACGATGGTATTTCTGCGCTACGGATCTGGCGAGCTCGTCGCGGTGCTGTCCGAACGTCACGATTTCGAGCCGGGGCAGGCCGTGACGATCGCTGCCCGGCCGGGCAAGCTTCATCTGTTCGATGCGGAATCCGGTAAGACGCTGCGACGGGATTGAGGAGCCGCCTGTTGCCGGCCGACATAACGCGGCTGATCAGGCATGCGGCCTTCGTGGCGTTGACAATGATTCGAAAGCCGGTCCTTGATCGCATGCCGTCTCTCAATGCGACAGCAGGACAGGCAGGGTGACGCTGGTCAGCACCGCCTGCGTTGCGCCACCGAGCACGAATTCGCGCAAACGCGAATGGCCGAAGCCGCCCATGACGAGAAGGTCGGCCCGCAATTCGAAGGCCTTGTTCTGCAGTACCTCGCCGACCGGATAACCGTGTGCGCGCAGGTGCGTCGCCTCCGCCGATCATGATTTCCGAAGTCGCATCAGGATAGGTGAGAAGCGGGAGAAAAATATGCCGTTTCATGGTGTACACCCGAAGAAGAGGATGGCGGTCTGTGTTCACCACTCTGGCACTTGAGCGGGAATTGCGCGTTGACATGTCTCAAACTGTCCACCCTGCCCATTGATGCCGATCAATGCAGCCTTCCCAGGCGATTGTAAGGTGATGAGCGTTGCATTCGGCCGGCCGAATGGGCGAATAGAGCGCGGCATGTGCTGCCGTTTCATGCAGCGGGAAAGCTTCGATGAAGAACGAAGAGATAGAAAACAAACTGAAGACCATGAAAGCGGACCTGCAGCGCCGGCGGTCGGCGATCGATGCCGATCTCGGTGCCGCACTGGATCCGGATAGCGAAGATCGTATCACCCAGGTCGAGAACGATCAGGTGCTGACCGAAATGGGAAGGGAAGCCGCTGCGCAAATCACAGCGATCGAGGCCGCCCTTGAACGGCTGAAGCGCGGAAGCTTCGGTCGCTGCGTCAGATGCCTCGCCCCGATCGACGCCAGCCGGTTGGAGGCCATCCCCTACACGCCATATTGCGTGAGCTGTGCCCGTCTGGCGGACGAGGGGCTCTCCCCGTAAGACCGAGCGTCTGTGGCGGCGAGAAAGAGAAGGGTTCCTGCCTTTCTCAGCGTCTGGATAATCGCTCCTCTGGTCATCCGGCATCGGCCTGCGGCACTCTTGGCCTTTAGCCAGCTGACCTCTTCTATGATGAGCGATCTGTTGCCCGAGCGGTCAGTCGGCCCTGCCGCAACCAATACGACATTGCTCTTTATCAATGCGCGAAGCCGTGGTCGGCCTAGAATGACTCCTCGACCATCCGAGAGGAGCATCTCATGTCATTGGGTTTCCGGGAATTTACGCCGGCTGAATGCCACGCTGTTCTGGAAGAGGCAAGATTTGGGCACCTGGCCTGCTGCAAGGACGGCCAGCCCTATGTCGTGCCCATCTATTTCTCCTATAAAGACGGCGTCGCATATTGTTTTTCCATGCCCGGCCGCAAAGTGGAATGGATGCGGGAAAACGACAGGGTGTGCCTGCAGGTGGACCGGCGGGTGGGCAAAGGCTGGACGAGCGTTATCGCCGAAGGGAAGTTCGAGGAGTTTCCCGACACTGAACTCTGGCGGAGCGAGCGTCTGCACGCCTGGGAAATATTGCAGAAGCACCCGGACTGGTGGGAAGTCGGTTCGCTCAGCCCGAAGGAGGTTCCGATCCTTGCCGAATCTCCGCACATCTTCTTCGGCATCCTTGTCCGGACATTATCGGGCCGCGCGGCTTTCGCCATCGATTGATACCTATCGCCCGGGCACGTGCAGCAACCGGGCAACAGTGCACAACAGGATATGAGGCGCCGGGCCGGCTGAGCGCCCGGCCGGTTCAATGGGCCATGAAGATGGGCATCGTGCTTTCTTCGATCATGCCGCGCGTCACGCCGCCAAAGATCGTCTGCTGCCAGCGGGGATGGTTATAGGCGCCCATCACGATCAGGTCGGCGGACACGTCGACGGCGTGCTGCCGCAGGACCTCGTCTGCGCGTTGTCCGCCGCTTGCGATGCGATCCACCTGCACCGTCACGCCGTGTCGGGCAAGATAGGCGGCAATGTCGGCGCCCGGTTCCTCGCCGTTCGCGCGCATCCGCCCCACCGGATCCACCATCGTGACGTAAACGGTGTCGGCTTGCTTGAGCAGATCAAGCGATTGTCGGGCGGCGCGCGACGCTTCGTCGCTGGAATCCCATGCCAGCAAAACCGATCTCGACGAGGCATTCATCGCCCGTGTTCCGCGGTTGATGAGGATCGGGGTCGGCGTCTGGAAGAGTGCACCATCGATGATGCGTTTGCGGAGACCGTCGTCTCGGGCCGCCTGCCGCCGATCAGGACGACGTCGGCGTAGAGTGCCCTTTCGGCAATATCTTCGTCGGCCCATGCGAATTCCGTGTAGACGTCCTGGACCTCGCAGGAAATCTCGCTTCGGTCGAGAGTAGTCTTGATCTCGTCTGTCCTCCGGGACAGAACGTCGATTTCGCGTTGGCGTTCGTCAAGCCAGACAGAAGAGATGGTGTTATAATTGCCGATCGTTGGTGCAGTTCCCAAAGAGATCACCAGCGCATTCAAATGCGCGCCATGGACACCGCAGAAGTCGATTGCGGTTTTGAGATCTTCCTCGAACTGATGAACGCTAAGGATGCTGAGTACCGTCCTGATGGTCATGTCGATATACCTCTCTGGTAGGATAGGAAAAGGATAGTCGCCATCGCCCCGGGTTCCTTGACCTTCATCAAAGCGCTATCGATTTCTGCCCTGTAGGCTGCTTCTCGAATGACAGGCGTGGCCGTGGACGTCTCGATCGCGGAATTCGGAGAGGTGCAGGGCCTGTCATCGGTTAGGAGGCCGCAAATGCTGTCGACGGAACGAGACTTCAAACGGGGCGGCGAGCGGTCGCCCATTCCTTCGCAAGGTGAAGTCGAAGGCAAGCTTCTCATGTTCGAAGCGGTTGCCGTCACCTGTTTGCAGGAGCTTCTCGCCAAAACGCAATCGCGCCTGATCCCCAGGCTCCGCCGGAGACTTATCAGTAATCTGAAGGAGCGATGCGCCCCATTGAAGCTTTGCGCGGATGACGAAAAGGCTGCAGAGGAGTTCGCGCTCCAACTGTTGAACGCAGCCCTGGAAAAAGCAGAAGACGAGAGAGCGGGCTGAGTGCCGGACGCCTCAAGCGCAGGTTCGAGCGCCCAGGTCTTTGACCGTCTCATCCGCCAGCTTGCGCACCACCTTTGCGGAGACCACCCCCATTTTCGAGGCGATTCCGGCCAGTCGCGCAGTCTCTCGAGGCGCCTCGGCCAAAGCATTCTGCGCAAAGTCGGCCACGACCTCGAACGTATCGTTCAGTACGGCACTTTCGGTGAGGTCGTCCAGGAAGATTTGATAGAGTTGAAGCCGGCGCCGGAATGACGTCAGTAACTCGATCTGACAACACAGCATCGTCCGCGACGCCTCGATGTTCAGTCTGTAGGCGGCGAGGAAAAGATTTCTTGCAGAAGCAGGCAGCGCCTGCTCCGGTATCAAAAGCGCGTTGTCGACCATGGCGGAATCCTCTCGTCTTCTTCAAGATTATCGTCGCGGCGAAAGATCTTGTTGATCTGCATCAAGCGGACTCTGCTTACTGCAACGGCACTATCAGATGGGGGTGATTGAGCAATCGCAATGACCGGGCCGCATGGGTGCGGGATGGCTTCCAGGAACAGGGAGATCGAAATGCATGCTCGTCATGGCATATCGGGCGGAAGACCTCCGGGAGGCGGCGCCGACAAAAACTGGGCCTTCGGATGATGACTTCATTGGTGATGGCGGATGCATTCCAGCGCCTCAGTCTTGCACTTGCGATCGGCATACTCGTCGGCATCGAACGTGGATGGCAAGAACGCGAGGCCCTGCCGGGCAAGAGAGTGGCGGGTATCCGCACCTATGGCCTCTCGAGTTTCCTCGGCGGCTTTTGCGGCTTCCTGCAACCTATTGCGGGGCCGATCCTGCCGACGGCCATCTTCGTATTCTTTTGCATCACGATCCTTGTCTTCAGCCGCATGCAGGCGCTGCGGGAGGGTGACTACAGCGCAACCGGCACCATTGCCGCGATCACGGTGTTTGCGCTCGGTTTCGGAGCCGTCGTTGCAGATATGACGACGACCGCGGCGAGCGCGGTCGCCATGACGGCACTTCTGGCGGCGCGGGAGCCACTGCACGGATTTCTGCGGAAATTGACTTGGCTCGAGTTGAGAGCCGCCCTGATCTTGCTGACGATGACCGTCGTCATTCTTCCAATTCTTCCCAATGAGGCGGTCGACCCCTGGCAAATGATCAACCCCTTCGAGCTGTGGATGCTGACCATATTCGTGGGAGCGGTTTCATTTGTGGGCTATGTGATGATCCGGCTCACCGACGCCAGAGCCGGACTGCTCCTGACGGGCGCCTGTGGGGGTATCGTTTCCTCGACGGCCCTGACCCTTTCCTTTGCCCGACAGTCCAAGCAGAGGCCCGCGCTCTCGCCGCTGCTTTCAGCCGGAGCGATGATGGCGGGGGCGGTATCCCTGAGCCGGGTGCTTTTGATTTGCGGTGTCATCGCACCGGCGGTGCTGGAGGAGCTTGCGGCATTGCTCGGCCCGGGTGCGGCGGCGCTTGCCGTCGGCGGTAGCTTGGCCGGCTTGTCGCCGCGCGCCGGTGACAGTCCCGACTTTTCACCGAAAAATCCGCTGGAGGTCATCGTCGTCTTCCGCTTTGCTCTTCTTCTTGCCGCTATCACCATCGTGACGCGGGCGGCTTTGGAATTCTTCGGAACGCAGTCACTGGCGGTGGTCGCCTTCATCACAGGGCTGGGCGATCTCGATGCGATAACGCTTTCGATCGCGAAGCTCCCGAACGTGCCGGCGGATGCGGCTGCACAAGCCATAGCGGTCGCTGCGTTCGCCAATCTTCTTGCGAAAACAGGGCTTGCAGCAAGCGCGGGAAGCTTTAGCTATGCGGTTCGGCTCGCCATCGTGAGCGGCATCGCGGTGCTCGCCGGCGCCGCCGGCTTGTTCCTGACGTGAGCGGCTGATCTCGTCGTTGGCGCTTTGCTTGGCGCTCGATCGCGCGGATACGACGCGCCACTTTCTATGCGAGCCTCACCACGTCAGGGAGGTGAGCGGCACTCATGCGACAAGGTCGGCTGCATGAATTCTGATGCGCCCATCGCGCTCGATATCGCCGCGATCGAATTTCGCGCAGGCAATCCGGCCGAAAAGGCCGATATTTTCCTGAAGCCGGCTTTCGTCGCAACGCGGCGGCTGGGCAACCTCAAGAAGGGCTTCCCTGTCGATAACGACCATCTGGTTCGTGCCGCCGGCATCCATGACCAGCAGGGCTTCCTCGCCGGACGACTTCATCATTCCACTGATCAGCTTCAAAGACATTGCTTATCTCCGGACCGGTTGATTTCGCAAACCTGTCGCAAGAAGCGCTGCCGGGCTCCTCTGGCAGGCTGCCCGGCGAGCTTATGCCGGCGCGGGGAGCCCAGCCTTGATACATATCAAGAAAAGATCGCCGGAAAGGCTTCTCAGCCAAGGCCGCTCAAGAATTCAACGGTCTCCATGAGCTCCAGCTGCACGGAAAAGCGGTCGTGCAGAAGTTCCAGCGATGCGTCATAGGTGTCGTCGGCGCTGCTGAAGACGGCGTCCTTCAGCATGATGACACGATAGCCGAGATCGATGGCGCCGAGCGTCGCGGCGAGCACGCAGACGTCCGTTTCCCCACCGGTAATTACGAGGGTGTCGACCCGTTCCGATCGAAGGATCGTATGAAGGCGGCCGTCGATCCAGGGGGAATAGGTGCGTTTGTCGAAATATCTTGCCGGCGGAACATGCGAGGCGAGCGAGGAAGTCAGCTGGACGAGGCCATGCGGAAGATGCTCACCTGTCATCATCCACCATTTCCGGTAATAATCGCGCCATTTTCCCGGCATCGCATCCGCATGCTGAGGCGGCACGAAACGGGTGAAGATCGTTCGGGACGGATAGCGGCCGGCGAGTTCCTCGATCTGAGGGGAGATCCGGGCCATCCATGGAACGTGCCATGGCGTGTCTTCGGCAAACATCCGCTGCATGTCGACGCAAAGGTGCCGCCACTCGCCGATCTCACCCATCACGTCCTCCGTTCGTCCTAGAGCCTTTCCTGGTCAGAATGCTTCAATCTGACGAGGAAGGCTCTGGGGCGTCAACCGCTGCCCGGGACGAAAGTTCCTGATCGCCAAAAGATCAAACGGTGCTCAGGCAATGGCTCCTGGAGCGATCGTCCGTGCGGCGCCGCTTTCGAATTTGCCGAAGCACTCGAGTTCGCGAAGCGGAACCGGTTTGGAGAAGAAGTAGCCCTGAAGGTCGGTGCAGCCGAGGGCGGCCAGAAAGTCCCTTTGATATTCGGTTTCGACCCCTTCGGCCGTCGTCGAAATCCCGAGGTTGCGGCTGAGAGTGACGATGGCGCCGATGATGGCAGCGCCGTTGGCTTTTGCGCCCAGCTGCGAGACGAAGGAACGATCGATCTTGATGCGGTCTATGTCGAAGCGGACCAGGTGGCTGAGGCACGAAAAGCCGGTTCCAAAATCATCCAGTGAAATCTGAACTCCGTAGCCACGCAGCGATTTCAGTACCGTGTAGACATCCGAGCTATCCTCGATCAGCGAGGACTCGGTGAGTTCGAGCTCCAATCGAGACGGCGGCAAGCCGGTCTCTTCAAGCACTGCGAAGACCTCCTCGGCGAAGTTGGGCCTTCTCAGCTGGGAGGGAGACACATTCACGGCCACAAAGGTGTCTTTAGGCCACTTGCAGGCAGCTCTGCAGGCTTCGCGCAGCACCCAGAGACCAAGGGCGTCGATGAGGCCGCCTTCCTCGGCCGCAGGGATGAAGCTGGCAGGCATCAACAGTCCGCGCTGACTATGGCGCCAGCGCACGAGAGCCTCCGCGCCCGACGCCGAGTATCCGCCCTCGGCGCGATGCACTGTCTGATAGTAGACCTCAAGCGACCCGAAGTCCGGTCTGTGGCCGATCGAACCGGGTTGTGGAACGCCGGCCGACAAGGCCGTGCTCTTCGCCAGAACATCTCGCAATTCGTTCTTGAGGACGTCACGCGCATTCCTGCCACCGTCCATGGATGGCGAATAGACGCGCCACTGGCCTCTTCCGCCCATCTTAGCCTCGTAGAGCGCGACGTCAGCATAACGCATGAGATCGTCGGCATTGCGTCCGGCGTCCGGCACCACGGTCACACCGATCGAGCCGCCGACCCGGGCGACCGCTTCGCCTCTCAAAAGCGGAAAGGGCCTGCCAAGTTCGCCAACGATCGCTTCGCAGATGGAGGGCAAGATTTGATCATCTTTGACGTTCCGGAGAAGCAGGGCAAATTCGTCCCCGCCGAGCCGGGCAAGCGTGTCGTCCGGACGAAGCAACGCGTGGATCCGCTCCGCAGCCATTCTGATGAGATCGTCGCCGGCAGCATGCCCGAAGGTGTCGTTCACCGCCTTGAAGCGGTCGAGGTCAAGAAGCGCCACTGCCGACCGCTCGGCAGAATTGCGCGTATCGGCCAGGCACGCCTCGAACCGCATCGCGAACAAGGCGCGGTTGGGAAGGCCGGTCAGCACATCATGCAAGGCGAGCTGCCTGGCGTGCAGCTCGCTTTTCTTCAGTTCGCCGAGACTGCTTCGCAGGCGCACCAGCAGAACCGAAAACAGGACCGCGATCACCAGGGCGGCAATCGAAAGCGCCGGCATCAAGCGGCCGATCACCCTCGAACCAGGAAGATCAGGCCGCCACACGATAAAGCCGATCGGTTCGCCGTTTGCCGTTGCGTCGATCTGGAACGCAACCTCGTTTTCGTCAGCGTCGGCCGTTCGCGCGAAGCGCGCGCCGTTGAGGCCTTGCTGCCGGCTCAACTCGTCGAGCGCTGCGCCGTCGAGAAACCGCACGACGATCAGGAATTGCCGCATGGGCTGTGGTTGCCCCTCGGCGGCTTCGTTGACGGCGACGACGCCCACGATCGTCGGCCGGCCTTCGAGCCGCATCAGATTGGCCAGTGCATGGTTCGACCGGGCGGTGTTGGCCGCTCGGCTTTCCAATGATGATGGGGTCCGTTCGCTGGAAACGGTGCCCTGGTTCGCCGTCAGCCGGGCGTCTTTCAGGAGAGGCAGAAAGAGCGGTCTCATCCAGCGATAGCGCTTTTCGGTTTCGGCATCGGTCAGCATGATCAGCTGCGCCTTGTCATCGACAACGAAGGCCTGGTCATAGCCGAAGGCCGACATCGCAGTGTGGCTGATCGCACTCCCGGCCGCCGCCGTGAGAACGGTATCGAGGCTGGAGGAAACTCCGGCAGCCCGGGAGGCGGGATAAACGCCGGAGAGGTAGCCATTACCGAATTGGCCGATGACATGCGCGACTTGATCGACCTGTTCCCTGAGGCGCGCATTGACAAGCTGACGCTGTCTATCGAGGGCTGCCGCATCGCTCTCGGTTCCCGCCCAGAGTGCGGAAAGCACGACCAGTCCGATCGCTCCGAGCCCGCTGACAGCGATCAGGAACAGAATTCTCCCCGAAGCGATCCAGGATTGCTGAAACGTATTGGAGCTGGAAGGGACAACGATATGCAAGCCTAAACCCCTGAACCCACCACGGGCGCATTCGTGGACGTTAACAAAGAAGCGTTCACGTAGAATTAAAGGCTGGGGCGCACTATGGCGGGACTACGCTACAAGGAGTTTCCGACGATGTTGCGCCTATCCATTCAGACTATACTGCGCGGAGCGCTGATGGCGGGCGGATTGGGCCTCCTTCTCGCCGCCGCCTCGCCGCTGCAGCTGGCTGCGCAAGATCGCACGCCTCTGAGAGTTGCCGTCGAAGGTGCATTTCCGCCCTTCAATTACCTTGACGCAAATAACCAGCTGCAAGGCTTTGACATCGATATCGCCAATGCCCTTTGCGAAGCCGGCAAATTCGAATGCCAGTTCATCATCGAAAAGTGGGACGACATGATCCCCGATCTCGTCGCCGGCAAATACGACGCGATCATCTCGTCCATGTCGATGAGCCTGGAACGCCGTCAGAAAGTCGCTTTTACCGAGCAATATTACACCAGCCCGTCGGTGTTCATCGCCCGCAAGGACTCGCCGATCAACGACGTCAGCCCTGCCGCCCTCAGTGGCAAAAAGCTCGGGGTGACATCGTCCACGGCGCAGGAATCCTATGCCAACCACTTCTATCCGGAGATGAAGAAGACGGTTTTCCGGTCTTCACCGGAATTATACAAGGGTCTATCGGACGGGCGCGTCGACATTATCCTCGAGGATAAGCTTGCCATTTATGACTGGATCGCCAACACGAAGGCGGGAACCTGCTGCGAGTTCAAGGGACCGGATCTGGTCGACGTCACCTATTTCGGCGAAGGTGCCGGGATCGCCTTGCGCCTGGACGACAAGGAGCGTCTTGCGCGCCTGAACGAGGCCTTGAAGGCCATCAAGGCCGACGGGACCTACGACATGATCAACGCCAAGTATTTCCCGTTCAGCATCCAGTAGTTTTGCCGTAAAGCACTGGTGATCGATCGATTCAGACTGTTACGCCGCCGCGCCTGCGAAAACAGGCGCGGCGGCGTAAATCTTGTCGTCAGTCCCTGGCGTCAGGCGGCTTTCGCCACCTCTCCGTGCGGATCGAGAACATACTTCGTTGCCGCGCCATGGTCGAAACTTTCATATCCAGCGGCGGCATCGTCGAGCGGGATGACCTTCGCGTTGACGATATCGGCGATCGGCAACCGGTCGTGAAGGATCGCCTGCATGAGCTGGCGATTATATTTCAGCACCGGCGTCTGGCCGGTGTGGAAGGATTGTGCTTTTGCCCAGCCGAGACCGAAGCGGAGTGACAGATTGCCGTGCTTGGCGGCATTGTCGACGGCGCCCGGATCCTCGGTCACATAGAGGCCGGGAATACCAATCGAACCTGCGGCGCGGGTGATCTCCATCATCTGATTGAGCACGATCGCCGGCTGTTCTCCGCCGGAATGGCCACGCGCCTCGAAGCCGACCGCATCGATGGCGCTGTCCACCTCATTCGTGCCGACCACCTCGGCGATCATGTCGCCGAGACGGTCGCTCTTCGAGAGATCGATCGGCTCGAAGCCGACTTTCGCCGCATGCGCCAGGCGATCCTTGTTGAAGTCACCGATCATGACGACGGCGGCGCCGAGGATGCGAGCCGAAGCCGCAGCCGCAAGCCCGACCGGGCCGGCGCCGGCGACGTAGACGGTCGATCCGACCCCGACGCCTGCGCGCACTGCGCCGTGAAAGCCGGTGGGCAGAATGTCGGAAAGCATGGTGAGATCGCGGATCTTCGCCATCGCCTTGTCGCGATCCGGGATTTTTAGCAGGTTGAAATCGGCATAGGGAATAGTGACGTAGCGTGCCTGCCCGCCGATCCAGCCGCCCATGTCGACATAACCGTAAGCGCCGCCGGCGCGGGCCGGGTTTACCGTCAGGCAGACGCCCGTATCCTGAGATTTGCAGCAGCGGCAGCGGCCGCAGGCAACGTTGAACGGCACCGAGACGATATCGCCGATGTCGAGCATCTCGACGTCGACGCCTTTCTCGATGATTTCGCCGGTGATTTCATGGCCGAGGATCAGGCCCGGCATTGCCGTCGTGCGGCCGCGGACCATGTGCTGGTCGGAGCCGCAGATGTTGGTGGAGATAACCTTCAGGATCACGCCATGCTCGATGCGGCGGCCATCGGGCGCTTCCAGCTTCGGGTCGTCGATGTCGCGAACTTCGACCTTGCCCGGCCTCAAATAAACGACGCCTCTATTCTTGCTCATGGATTCCTCCCATGTGTTGAATGCCTCGAGCTGCAACCGATGCAGTCGACGACAACTATTCCTCCGGCCTGCCTCCTCTGCAGTCCGGCATTCAGATCGCCGCACGGGGCGATATTTCGAAATTTCGCAGATAGGCGGGGGCAGCTGAATCGAGGAGAGAGTGAACACGAAAGGTCTGGCCTGTCGTTCCGCTCGTCATCGCCCGCCGCAATCCGGAGATCTGCTGCGCACAGAGCTGGTTTCGGGCTCCAGAACCTCCTTTCGATCCGTCTCGAGGTCTCTGGATGTCAATCCGACGACCGCTTTCAGGACTTCAGTTCTTCTACCGCTACGGGGCAGCGCGCCGGCGGCTGGCCAGCCTCGCATGTTCATGTCGCCAACTTGCGAGGCAGCGCCGTGAACATGACCAGAAAACCATGCCTGACCGAAAACGGCGCCCGAAAAAACGACATAGGTGCACCTCCAGGCGACAGGGCGGCAAAGCTGTCATCACTTTCGGTAGGGGACGACAGATTGATCTCGCGAATGCGGCAGTTTTCCGGATCGCTCCGGATGATGTTATCGCAGCTGTCGGGCTTCCCCCCGTTAAACTCGTGGCACTTGCGATCACATCTATTGGCCAGCGGCAGATGTCGTTTTCAATCGTGATTGGACTTCGGCTGTGACCTGAGCGAGGCTGTTCTTGGGAGCGGACCATCTATTTTTCCGGGGATAGGAGGCCGAAATGGAACAGCATGCACTCGAGCAGTTGAAAACGATCGCGAAGGTCAGCACGACCTATAATCGCCTTGAAATGACGAGGCGCGAACGGCTTGAACGGTGGGCCGACAGTCTGGAACACAGTCCCAGGCCGTTTCTCAAGACGCTTCACGAAACCGAATATCAGCCGATTGCCGATCGGCTTGCCTTGCGGGACGACGACACTCCGATCTCTGTTGCGTTCGCTGATCCCATTCTGCGGGCGGCAGGAATGGAAAACGACAGCTATGGAGAAGCCAGGCGGTTCTTCGAACTCAACGATGAGCAGTTGCACGACCTGGTCTGCTTTTGTCATTTCGGAGAACGCGTCAGCGCTGCAACACTAGCTCGCCGCGTACGAAAGATGGCGGCTCACAAACCAGGCGGGTTTTTCGCTCAGCTTCGTGCGTTCTTTGGCTGATCGAGGCTGAGGCCACCTGGAGCTACAAAGGGCTGGCCCGTGCCGGGTGGAGCGGTCGCCACGGCAATCGCTTGGTCGCTCATCGGCGCATGAGCGAACACGGCCAAACCCGTCGCGTCAGTGGACCGGAGGATAGGCGGCAGCTAGCCGCCTACGGCCGGCGGTTCCGATTGAAGTCGACCGCCGTGTGCCAGAACACGGCGCCGATGATGATCGCGCCGCCGAAATAGGTGGCGATCGGCGGCTGCTCGGAAAACAACAGCCAAACCCAGAAGGGCGTCAGCACGATTTCCATTGTGCCGATCAGCGCCGCCTCGGCCGGCGGCATCCGCTTTGCCCCGGCAAGGAAGAGCACCAGCGCGAGGGAAAAATTGGTGGCGCCGAAGGCGGCAAGGACGATCCAGTTGTGCAGGTCGAGAGAGCCGACCGAGCCGAAAGGCGCGAAGATGACGAGAGTGAGGAAGGCGCTGACCACGGTCGGCGGCAGGCTCGGCACGCCGGGGTCGATGCGCGGAATGATGATGACGAGCGCGAACGAGGCGGTCATGCCGAGCGCCAGAAGATCGCCCCAGCCCGTGCCGCCGCCGATCGACGACGCGACGATGATGCCGACGCCGAAGAGGGACACGGCGCCGGCAATCATCGTCCGCCTGGCCACTCTCTCCTTGAGGATGAGCCAGCCGAACAGCGCCGCGATGAAGGGCGTGGTCGCATAGATCATCGTCACATTGGCGACGGTGGTCATGTAGAGCGCCCCGATGAAGCATCCCTGACTGAAGGTCTGGCATGCGATCATCGCCAGACCTGTGGGATGGAGGACGGAACGCCATTGCCGCCGCGAGATGCCCCCTTCGAGGAAAAGGCAGGGGATCAGCAGGAACAGGCCTCCGAACAGCGACCGCCAGGCGATTGCCGTCCATACGTCGGTGGTGAGGAGTCGCGAGTAAACGCCGCTCGCACTCCAGGCAAGTGTCGCGGCAACGATGAGAAGCACACCCTTCTCATGCTCGCTGCCTGCGAGTTGTCTAGCCGGATTTTCAATGGTCACGCAGAGATTCTCAAAGAAGGAAGTCGAACGCCGCCCATTTCTGCGCCAGGAATTGACATTAGACAAACGAATAGTAGTGATAGCTATCATCGATTTTCTCTATGGCTGCCGATGCAAGAACCGATCGAGAGCGATCTTCTCAGAACCTTCCTTGTCGTCGCCGAGACGTCGAACTTTTCGGCGGCCGCCCAGCGCATCGGGCGGACGCAATCTGCCGTCAGCACCCAGATCAAGCGGCTTGAGGCGGCAATCGGCGAAAACCTTTTCGAGCGCGGCGCCCGCGGTGTGCTGCTGACGCGCCAAGGCATTCAGCTGGTGCCCTATGCCCGCAGGGTCATCGATCTTCTGAACGAGGCGGCCGCGACAATCCGCAGCAAGCCTCTTGACGGCCCGGTGCGCATCGGAATTCCCGAGGAATACAGCCAGACGGTACTGCCGGCAGCGCTTGCGGCTTTCGCGGTTCGCCATCCGGCGGTCGAAGTGACCGTCTCCTGCGACTACACGGTCCGCAACCTCGCCGCCCTGGAGCGGGACGAACTTGATCTTGCCGTTGTGTTCGACTGGAGCGATCAGAGGAAAGGCGAGGTTCTGTGCATCGACCCGACCGTCTGGGTGACGTCGCTGGTCCACCGGCTGCACGACTTAGATCCTCTGCCCGTCGCGACCTATCGCAACTCCACCTGGTCACGTGATTTTGCGCTCCGGTCACTGGAACAGATCGGCCGCAATTACCGGATCGCCTTCATTGCCGATACCGGTTCGGGGCTGAAAAACGCCCTAACTGCAGGCCTTGCCGTCACCACGCTGTCCCGCAGCAGCATTCCGCCCGGATGCCGGGAACTGACCGCCGAGGACGGTTTTCCGCCGGTCGATTCCTCCAAGGTCGTATTGCGCCGCAATAGTTTCCGCTCCAGCGAGGCGGTGCGGGAATTGGCCGAAATGTTGCGGGACGCATTCCAGCCTATGTCGGCGCCGATGATATGATGCGGCGGCGCAAGCGGCGGCGCGTCTCCGACGGGCTCTCGAAAAAACTCGCCCGGTAGCTTCTGGCGAAGGCCGAGGCCGAATTGAAGCCGGTCGCCGCCGCGATGTCGGCGAAGGAGGCGGTCGTTTCGATGACCTTGCGGCGCGCCGTGTTCAGGCGCAGCGCGAGGTAATGCACGTGCGGCGGCGCGCCGATGCTCTGCTGGAAGAGGTCCTGCAGATGCCGGGCGCTGACACCGACCCTGCGGGCGAGCCGGGCCAACACCAGAGGCTGCTCGATATGCTCCTCCATCAGATGCACCGCCTGCGTCACGCGGGGATCGTGCGCGCGCAGCCCCGCCGAAGCGGCGGAAAGCGTTTCGTCGGCATGGAAGGAAGGCTGCTCATAGCGGAACAGCCGGCTGACTTCGAGCGCCAGCGAATAACCCTGCCGTTGCCGGATCACTTCCAGCATCAGGTCAACGGTCGGAAGCGAACCCGATGTCGTCAGCCGTTTGCCGTCGATGACGAAGCGATCCTTGACGGCCCCGACCTCGGGATAGGCGAGTGCAAAGTCCTCGTAATCCTCCCAATGGACCGTCGCCCGCAGCCCATCGAGCAGGCTTGCTTCGGCGAGCAGCCACGTGCCGGACTCGATGCCGGCAATGATCCTACGGTAGCGGGCGGCCTGGGAAAGCTGCATCTTCAATGCCGGCGTTGCGCTGCGATGCCAGTTATAACTCGCCAGCACGAAGAGCGGCCTGTCCTCGGCCGTCGCCTGGAAGGTGCCTTCGGCCGGGACGGCGATATGGCTGGTGGTCGGCACCGGCGCGCCGTCCGGCGTCAGCAGCCGCCAGCGATAGAGCTCGCTGCCGGCGATGCGGTTGGCGCCGCGCAGCGGCTCGATGACCGACGCGATCAGGATCAGGTTCGTATCCGGCAGGACGAGAAGGTCGATATCGAGCCGTTCCGTCGACCGCTGCAGCATGACCGCCTCCCAAGGTTTCCGATAATGTATCGATAGCTTCCGAAAATGCAAAGCATTGCTGCCGATCCTGTCGCGTAATGCCTGACAAGACGGGGAGAACAAAACATGCCTCTAGCAATGAACCGCGATGTCTTCATCACCTGCGCCGTCACCGGTGCCGGCGATACGGTTTCCAAATCCAGCCACGTTCCCATTACTCCCAAGCAGATCGCGGAATCCGCGATCGACGCCGCCAAGGCTGGGGCGGCCGTTGTTCACTGCCATGTCCGCGATCCGGAAACGGGGGCCGCGAGCCGCCGCAACGATCTCTACAGGGAGGTCACAGAGCGCATCCGCTCGGCGGATGTCGACGTCGTCCTCAATCTCACGGCCGGCATGGGCGGGGATCTGATCTTTGGCGATGTCGAAAGCCCCCTGCCCCCCAATCCGAAGGGCACTGATATGGCGGGCGCCAGCGAGCGCGTCAGCCATGTCGCCGAATGCCTGCCGGAGATCTGCACGCTCGACTGCGGCACGATGAACTTCAATCTCGGCGACTATGTCATGACCAATACGCCAGCCATGCTGCGGGCGATGGCCAAGAAGATGACGGATCTCGGCGTACGCCCTGAGATCGAGGCTTTCGATACCGGCCATCTCTGGTTTGCCAAGCAACTCGCCGAGGAAGGCCTGATCGAGGACCCGGTGCTGATCCAGCTCTGCATGGGCATTCCCTGGGGCGCGCCCGACGATCTCAACACGTTCATGGCGATGGTCAACAACGTGCCTCAGAGTTGGACCTTCTCGGCCTTTTCGATCGGCCGCAACGCCATGGCCTATCCGGCAGCGGCGGTTCTGGCCGGCGGCAACGTGCGCGTCGGCCTGGAAGACAACCTCTTCGTCGGCAAGGGCCAGCTCGCCACCAATGCGCAGCTCGTCGAAAAGGCCGTGCAGGTGGTCGAGGGCATGGGGGCGCGGATCATCGGACCTGAAGATGTGCGCAACAAGCTGAAGCTGACGAAGCGCTGAGGATATCATGACCAAGATCAGCAAGGTGGCCTGTATCGGCGGCGGCGTCATCGGCGGCGGATGGATCGCCCGTTTCCTGCTGGCCGGCATCGACGTCGATGTCTTCGACCCGCATCCGGAGGCAAGCCGCATCGTCGGCGAGGTTATCGCCAATGCCGAAAAGGCCTATGCGATGCTGACCGGCGCGCCCTTGCCGCCGCGCGGCAGGCTGACCTTCTGCGAGACGCTCGCGCAAGCCGTCGCTGACGCCGACTGGATTCAGGAGAGCGTGCCGGAAAGGCTCGATCTCAAGCGCGGCGTCCTGACCGAGATCGATGCGGCTGCGCGCCCGGACGCGCTGATCGGCTCTTCCACGTCGGGCCTGCTGCCGACCGATCTGCAGCGCGACATGAAGCATCCCGAACGGCTCTTCGTCGCTCACCCCTATAATCCGGTCTATCTGCTGCCCCTCGTCGAAATCGTCGGTGGTGAGAAGACCTCGGCGGCGACGATCCAGGCGGCGATCGCAAGACTGGCGCCGATCGGCATGAAGGGCGTCCACATCGCCAAGGAGATCGAAGCCTTCGTCGGTGACCGGCTGCTCGAGGCGCTCTGGCGCGAGGCCTTGTGGCTCATCCACGACGATATCTGCACGGTCGAGACGCTCGACGACGTCATCCGCTACTCCTTCGGCCTGCGCTGGGCGCAGATGGGCCTGTTCCAGACCTACCGCATCGCCGGAGGCGAGGCCGGCATGCGTCATTTCCTCGCCCAGTTCGGCCCCTGCCTTGCCTGGCCCTGGACCAAGCTTACCGATGTCGTCGATCTCGACGATGCGCTGATCGAAAAGATCGGCGGGCAGTCCGACGAGCAGGCCGGCGGTCTTTCGATCCGCGAACTCGAGCGTATCCGCGACGAAAATCTCGTCGGTATCCTCCAGGCGCTGAAGGGCGGCGACGGCGGCAAAGGCTGGGGCGCCGGCAAGCTGCTCAAGGAGTTCGAGCAATCGCTCTGGGCGAACGGCGGCGGCGAGACCATGCCCGCCGATCCTTCGAAGCCGCTGCGGCTTGTCGAAACCAAAGTGAGCCCGGCCTGGGTCGACTATAACGGCCACATGACCGAACACCGCTATCTGCAGGTCTTCGGCGATACGTCCGATGCGCTGCTGCGCCTCGTCGGCGTCGACCTTGCCTATGTCGAGGCGGGGCACAGCTATTACACGGTGGAAAGCCATATCCGCCATCTCGGCGAGGCGAAGCTCGGGCAGGCGATTCATTCGGCCTGCCAGATCCTGGCCGCCGACGAGAAGCGGCTGCATGTGTTCCACACATTGCACGACACGGCGGGCGAGCTTATCGCAACCGCCGAGCAGATGCTGCTGCATGTCGACAGCAGGGAGGGCAAGGCAGCGGCGGCGCCCGCCGTGGTCCTCGACAGGGTGAAGGCGCTTGCCGCGTCCCATGCGGAACTGACGCTGCCCGAGGGCGCCGGCCGTCACGTCGGCCAGAGGCGATAAGGAGGATCGGCATGGATTTTGGTCTCAGCGAAGAACAAGAAATGATCGTCGAGACGGTTCGCGCTTTCGTCGAGACCGAGATCTATCCGCATGAGAATGAGGTCGAGCGCAGCGGCATCGTCCCGCCGGAGCTTGGACGCGAGATCCAGCGCAAATGCATCGATCTCGGCTTCTATGCCTGCAATTTTCCCGAGGAGGTCGGCGGCGCCGGCCTCGACCACGTCACCTTCACGCTGGTGGAGCGGGAGCTCGGGCGCGGCTCGCTCGGCCTGACGGTTTTCTTCGGCCGTCCCTCGGGCATCCTGATGGCCTGCGAGGGCGAGCAGCGCCAGCGTTATCTCCTGCCGGCGGTGCGCGGCGAGAAGATCGATGCGCTTGCCATTACCGAGCCGGATGCCGGTTCCGACATGCGCGGCATGAAGTGTGCTGCCCGCCGCGACGGCGGGGACTTCGTGCTGAACGGCACGAAGCATTTCATCTCGCATGCCGATGTCGCTGACTTCGTCATCGTCTTTGCCGCGACGGGCGAGGAGGAAACGCCGAAGGGCATCAAGAAGAAGATCACCGCCTTTCTCGTCGATCGCGGCACGCCGGGATTCGAGATCTTGAAGGGCTATGATTCCGTCTCGCATCGCGGCTATCACAACTGTACCCTGAGCTTTACCGATTGCCGGATTCCTGAAGCCCAGGTGCTGGGCGAGGTGCATCGTGGCTTCGATATCGCCAATCAATGGCTCTACGGCACGCGGCTGACGGTTGCCGCCACCTGCGTCGGCCGGGCGCGGCGCGTCTTCGAGATGGCCTTGCCCTATGCCGCCGAACGCAAGCAGTTCGGCAAGCCGATCGGCGCTAATCAGGGCGTGTCGTTCAAGCTCGCCGACATGATCACCGAGATCGACGCGGCCGACTGGCTGACCCTTGCCGCCGCCTGGCGGATCGATGCCGGTCTCTCGGCCGACCGGCAGATTGCCTCGGCGAAGCTCTATGCCTCCGAAATGCTGGCGCGCGTGACGGATGAGGCGATCCAGATCTACGGCGGCATGGGTCTGATGGATGACCTGCCGCTTGCCCGGTTCTGGCGCGATGCGCGCGTCGAGCGCATCTGGGACGGCACGTCCGAAATCCAACGGCATATCATCAGCCGCGACCTGCTCCGGCCGCTGGGAGCGTGAGCCGATGACATCCACCCCGCTCGACCGCCTGCTCAGACCGCAAACGATCGCCGTCTTCGGCGGCCGCGAGGCGCGCCGGGTGATCGAGCAATGCGACCGAATGGGTTTTGCCGGCGAAATCTGGCCCGTTCATCCCAAATTGGACGAGGTGCTCGGGCGGCCCTGCTACCGCTCCCTTTCCGATCTGCCTGCCGCACCGGACGCCGCCTTTGTCGGCGTTAATAGAGCGCTTACCGTCGACATCGTGCGCGGCCTTTCGCGCGCCGGCGCCGGCGGGGCGGTCTGTTATGCATCGGGCTTCAGCGAGGCGACGGCGGAACTTGCCGATGGCGCGGAGCTGCAGCGGGCTCTTGTCGAGGCGGCCGGCGACATGCCGATCCTCGGGCCGAACTGCTACGGGCTCATTAACGGCCTCGATGGCGCGCTTCTCTGGCCCGACCAGCACGGCATGAAGCGCGTCGAACACGGCGTCGCGATCCTCACGCAGTCGTCCAATATCGCTATCAACCTCACCATGCAGACCCGTGGGCTGCCGATCGCCTATGTGGTCACCGCAGGCAACCAGGCGCAGACATCACTTGCCGATGTCGCCTGCGCGCTCATCGACGATCCGCGCATCACGGCAGTCGGCCTGCACGTCGAAGGGTTCGGCGATCTCTCCGCCCTTGAACGTCTTGCCGCCATTGCCCGCCAGTCGAAGAAGCCGGTCGTTGTGCTGAAGGTGGGCAGGTCCGAGCAGGCAAGACACGCGGCGGTGTCGCATACCGCCTCGCTTGCCGGCAGTGATGCGGTAGCGGATGCCGTGCTCGCCCGCCTCGGCATCGGCCGTGTCCAAAGCCTGCCGGCGCTGATCGAAACTCTGAAGCTTCTGCATATCGCCGGGCCTCTCCCGAACCGATCGATCTCATCCATGAGCTGTTCGGGCGGCGAGGCTTCGCTGATGGCGGATGCCGCCGTCGGCCGCAAGGTGGAATTCCCGGCCTTGCAGCCGCAGCAATTGGCGCGTCTGCGGCAGGTGCTGGGCGAGATGGTGGCGCTTTCCAACCCGCTCGACTACCACACCTTCGTTTGGGGCGATGCGGCGCGCCAGACGGAAGCCTTTACCGCCATGTTCGCGGGTGGCTGTGCCCTCAACCTTGTCGTCCTCGATTTTCCGCGCGGCGACCGCTGCGATGCAGCCGAATGGATGACGACGGCAGACGCCGTCATCGCTGCCGCCTCTGCGACCGGTGCGCTCGCCGGTCTTCTCGCAACCCTTCCCGAGAACATGCCGGAGCCAGTCGCCGATCGTCTGATGGCAAACGGTATCGTCGCTTTCTCCGGCATCGATGAAGCCATCACCGCCGCAGAAGTCGCCGCCGCTATCGGCCGGGCCTGGGATCGCCCGCCACCACCCCCGCTGCTCGATGTGCGCCCTATGGACGGCGAGATCGAAACGCTGACGGAAGCGGATGCAAAGATCGAACTTTCTGCCTGCGGCCTTCCCGTTCCCCGAGGGCTGCAGGCCTTTTCTTCCCGCGAAGCCGCAGAGCAGGCCGAACGGCTCGGCTTCCCCGTCGTTCTGAAGGGCCTCGGCATAGCGCACAAGACAGAGGCAGGAGCTGTCGTGCTCAATCTTAGGAATGCGCAGGCCGTATCGGATGCGGCAGCGGCCATGGCCTGCGATGCCGGTTATCTCGTCGAGAAGATGATCGATCCTCCGGTCGCGGAGCTCATCGTCGGCGCCTCCCGCGATCCCGTCTTCGGATTGTCGCTGACATTGGGAGCGGGCGGAATTTTCGTGGAATTGCTCAAGGATTCGGTCATCCTGCCGCTTCCGGCGACGAAAGCCGAGATCCACGCAGCGATTTCGCGTCTCAAGATTGCGAAATTGATTCATGGCTATCGCGGCCGGCCGAGAGGCGATCTGGAAGCTGCCGTCGATGCTGTCGCAGCTACGGCAGAATATGTCGTAACGAATGCGGTGCGACTGGAGGAACTGGACCTTAATCCGTTGATGGTTCTTCCCGAAGGGCGCGGTGTGGCCGCAGTTGATGCCCTCATACGGCGAAGGAGGTAACGCAGGTTTGAGCGACCCTATTCGCACACGACGTGACGGCGGCGTTCTGGAAGTCGTCATCGACCGGCCGAAGGCGAATGCCATCGACCTTGCGACCAGCCGTGTCATGGGATTGATCTTCCGCGATTTCCGCGATGATCCCGAGTTGCGCGTCGCCATCGTGACGGGTGGGGGCGAAAAGTTCTTCTGCGCCGGATGGGACCTGAAGGCGGCCGCATCAGGCGATGCGGTCGACGGCGATTACGGTGTCGGCGGCTTTGGCGGACTGCAGGAACTGCGCGACCTCAACAAGCCAGTCATTTGCGCGGTCAATGGCATCTGTTGTGGCGGCGGATTGGAGATAGCGCTTTCGGCCGATCTGATCCTCGCCGCCGAGCATGCGACGTTCGCCCTGCCGGAAATCCGCTCGGGCACGGTTGCCGATGCGGCGTCGATCAAGCTGCCGAAGCGTATTCCCTATCACATCGCCATGGACATGCTTTTAACAGGGCGCTGGCTCGACGTGCACGAGGCGCATCGCTGGGGCTTCGTCAATGAGGTCCTGTCGGCCGATCGGCTGATGGCGAGAGCCTGGGAGCTCGCCCGCCTGCTCGAAAGCGGGCCGCCGCTTGTCTATGCGGCCATCAAGGAAATCGTGCGAGAAGCGGAGGGTTCGACGTTCCAGACTGCCATGAACAAGATCACCAAACGGCAATTTGCAACCGTCGACCGCCTCTATTCGAGCGCAGACCAATTGGAAGGCGTCCGCGCCTTCGCCGAGAAGCGCACCCCCATTTGGAAAGGAGAATAGTCAGGCGGCAACAACCGCTATGTTTCCCGCATGATGCGGGCACCGGAGGTGGAGAGGAAACCGCCTGCGACCTGCCCGGAAGTTCTGTCAACGCACACAAAGAAGGAACTGGGGAATGAACGACTATACGAAATACCTCGCAAGCCGCGTCACCGCGGGCGGGCTCAGCCGCCGCGAATTCATGGGACGCGCCATGGCGGCGGGCATCACACTCGCCGTTGCCGACAAGCTCTTCACCGAAAGCGCCGAAGCCGCCGAACCGAAGCACGGCGGCCACCTGAAGCTCGGCCTTGAAGGTGGTGCCGCCACCGATTCCAAGGACCCGGCGAAATTCCTGTCGCAGTTCATGTTCTGCGTCGGCCGCTGCTGGGGCGACATGCTGGTTGAGTCAGACCCACTGACCGGTGCGGCCGTGCCGGCGCTCGCCGAATCCTGGGAGCCGTCGAAGGACGCCGTTACCTGGACCTTCAAGATCCGCAAGGGCGTCAAATTCCACGATGGCAAGGAACTGACGATCGATGACGTCGTCGCGACGCTGAAGCGTCACACCGATAAAAAGTCGGAATCCGGCGCGCTCGGCGTTCTCGGCTCGATAAAGGAGATCAAGGCTGACGGCGGCAACCTGGTGCTGACGCTCAGCGAAGGCAATGCCGACATGCCGTTGCTGCTCTCCGACTATCATCTGGTGATCCAGCCGAATGGCGGCGTCGACGATCCCCTCGCCTCGATCGGCACCGGCCCCTATAAGCTGACGAGCTTCGAGCCTGGTGTACGCGCTACCTTCGAGAAGAACAAGGATGACTGGCGCAGCGACCGAGGTTACGTCGATTCGATCGAGATCATCGGCATGAACGACGCAACCGCCCGCATCGCCGCACTGTCGTCCGGCCAGGTGCACTATATCAACCGCGTCGATCCGAAGACCGTCAACCTCCTGAAACGCGCCCCCAATGTCGAGATCCTCTCGACTGCCGGCCGCGGCCATTACGTCTTCATCATGCATTGCGACAAGGCGCCGTTCGACAATAACGACCTGCGGTTGGCGCTCAAATACGCCATGGACCGCGAAACCATGGTGCAGAAGATCCTCGGCGGTTACGGCAAGGTCGGCAACGATTTTCCGATCAACGCCACTTATGCGCTGTTCCCCGAAGGCATCGAGCAACGCGCCTACGATCCCGACAAGGCGGCCTTCCACTACAAGAAGTCAGGTCATAGCGGCTCGGTGCTGCTGCGCACCTCCGAAGTCGCCTTCCCCGGCGCCGTCGACGCGGCTGTCCTCTATCAGGAAAGCTGCAAGAAGGCCGGCATCGAGATCGAGGTCAAGCGCGAGCCGGGCGACGGCTACTGGACCAATGTCTGGAACGTCCAGCCCTTTTCGACCTCATACTGGGGCGGCCGGCCGACGCAAGATCAGATGTATTCGACCGCCTATCTCTCGACGGCGGACTGGAACGACACCAAGTTCAAGCGTCCTGACTTCGACAAGCTGTTGTTGCAGGCCCGTTCCGAGCTTGATGAAGCCAAGCGCAAGGACATGTATCGCACCATGGCGATGATGGTGCGCGATGAAGGCGGCGTGATCCTGCCGATGTTCAACGACTTCGTGAACGCCTCTACCAAGCAGGTGAAGGGGTATGTCCACGACATCGGCAACGACATGTCGAACGGCTACGTCGCAACCCGCGTCTGGCTGGACGCCTGATGGCAAGGGGTGCAGCGCCCCTCCAATCTCCGACGAAGCTGGGACCGTGGGAAGAAAACCCGCGGTCCTCCCGACGTTTTAGCCAAAGGCATTTGCCATGACCAACCCTGCCCCAAGCAATATCTTGCCGGGCCTGAGGCTCCGGCAGCGTTTTCCGTTGCTTGCCCTCATCCTCGAGCGCTTCGTGCTCAGCATTATTCTGCTTTTTGCGGTTTCCATCCTGATCTTCGGCGGGCTGGAAGCCCTGCCCGGCGATTTTGCCACCACCTATCTCGGCCAGTCGGCAACGCCGCAGGCCGTTGCCAATATCCGCCAGGATCTCGGACTGGACCGTCCGGTGACGACACGTTACGTCGAGTGGCTCGGCAATGCCGTCCAGGGTGACTTCGGCACCTCCTGGGCCAGCAAGAATTCGGTGAGCGAGCAGATCGGCAAACGTCTCGGCAATTCGCTCTTCCTGGCGGGGTTCGCCGCGGTGATTTCGGTGCCGCTGGCAGTCGGCCTCGGCATGTTCTCGGTGCATTTCCGCAACCGCATGCCGGATAAGATCATTAACGTGATCTCGCTTGCCGCGATCTCGCTACCGGAATTCTTCATCGGCTACCTGCTGATCCTCTTCTTCGCCGTGAAGTTCGGCATCGCCACCTTTCCGGCGACCGTCTACGACAGTATGGGCTTCGCCGAGCGGCTGAAGGCGATCGCGCTACCGACCGCTACCCTGGTGCTCGTCGTATTGGCGCATATGATGCGTATGACCCGGGCTGCGATCCTCTCGGTGATGTCGTCGGCCTATATGGAGACCGCCGAGCTTAAGGGTCTCAGTGCCTTCCGCGCGATCGTCAAGCACGCCGCCCCCAACGCGCTGGCGCCGATCATTAATGTCGTCGCATTGAACCTCGCCTATCTCGTGGTCGGCGTCGTCGTCGTCGAAGTGGTCTTCGTCTATCCCGGCATGGGGCAATATATGGTCGACGCGGTCACGGTGCGCGACATGCCCGTGGTGCAGGCCTGCGGCCTGATCTTCGCGGCCGTCTACATCTTCCTCAATATGATCGCCGACATTCTTGCGATCGTCGCCAATCCAAGGTTGAGGCATCCGCGATGAGAGCGAGAGACATTCCCATCACTGCCTGGATCGGCTTAACAGGTATTGCCGTCGCCTTCATCTTCGCGCTCTTCGCACCCTGGATCGCGCCCTACGGGGAGACCCAGGTCGTCGGCGACGTGTGGCAGCTGCCTGACGATCACTATATCTTCGGCCTCGACAATCTCGGCCGCGACATCCTCTCGCGGCTGATCTACGGCGCGCGCACGACGCTGCTCGTCGCCTCCGCTGCCACGATCATCTCCTTCTCGCTCGGCATCATCCTGAGCTTCACGGCGGCCGTCTCGCGCGGAATCGTCGACACGATATTTTCCCGCTTCAACGATCTGATGATGTCGATCCCGACGTTGATCTTCGCGCTGGTGGTGCTTGCGGTCCTGCCGCAGAATATCATTGTCCTGATCCTTGTCATGGCGATCCTCGATTCCACTCGCGTCTATCGTCTCGGCCGCGCCGTGGCGCTCGATGTCGCGGTGATGGAATTCGTCGAGGCGGCCAAGCTGCGCGGCGAAGGCAGGCTCTGGATCATCTTCCGGGAAATCCTGCCGAACACGCTGTCGCCGCTGCTGGCCGAGTTCGGACTGCGCTTCGCCTTCTCGATCCTGTTCCTCTCGACGCTGTCCTTCCTCGGCCTCGGGATTCAGCCGCCGGCGGCCGACTGGGGCGGCATGGTCAAGGATAACAAGGATGGGATCATCTTCGGCATTTCAGCCGCATTGGTGCCGGGCACGGCGATTGCGGTGCTCGCCATCTGCGTCAACCTCGTCGTCGACTGGCTCCTGAAACGCACATCCAGCCTCAAGGGAGGGCGTGGCGATGCCTGAGCTTCTTTCCGTTCGCAATCTCAAGATCGAAGCGACCAGCTATCCGCCTGGCGAACCGCCCAAGCGGGTAACGATCGTCGACGGCGTGTCCTTCGACCTCAAGAAGGGCAAGGTTCTCGGCCTGATCGGAGAATCGGGCGCCGGCAAGTCGACGATCGGGCTCTCGGCGCTTGCCTATGGCCGCGGCGGGGCCGAAATCACCGGCGGCGAGGTGCGGCTCGACGGCACCGATATTCTGGCGCTGGGCAAGAACGGCATCCGCAAAATCCGCGGCGCCCGCGTCTGCTATGTCGCGCAATCGGCGGCGGCCGCCTTCAATCCGGCGCACAGGCTCGGCGATCAGGTGATCGAAGCCTCGGTCAAACATGGGCTGATGACGAGGGAGGAGGCGCGCAAACGGGCGCTTTATCTGTTCCGGGTCCTCGGCCTGCCCAATCCCGAAACCTTCGGCGAGCGCTTTGCCCATCAGGTCTCCGGTGGCCAGCTACAGCGCGCGATGACGGCGATGGCGCTCTGCTCCAACCCCGAGCTCATCGTCTTCGACGAGCCGACCACGGCACTCGACGTCACCACGCAGATCGACGTGCTGGCGGCGATCAAGCATGCGATCGAGGAGACCCATACGGCCGCCCTCTACATCACCCACGATCTTGCCGTCGTCGCGCAGATTTCCGACGACATCATGGTCCTGCGCCATGGCAAGCAGGTGGAATATGGCAGTGTTCAGCAGATCATCGAGGCGCCGCGCGAGGACTATACCCGCGCCCTCGTCAATGTCAGGCAGGCCTATCGCGAGGAAGCCGCCGATCAGTCCACGGCCCTTCTCAAAGTGGAGAATGTCAGCGCCGAATATTCCAACGGCTTCAAGGTACTGCACGATGTCTCGCTGCATGTGCCAAAGGGGCAGACGCTTGCCGTCGTCGGCGAATCCGGCTCCGGAAAATCAAGCCTGGCACGCGCCATTACCGGCCTCTTGCCGCCGAAGAGCGGACGCATCGTCTTCGGCGGCAAGCCACTGGTGCCCGATCTGAAGAACCGGCAAAACGACGACCTCAGGCGTATCCAGCTGATCTATCAGATGGCCGACACGGCGATGAACCCGAGGCAGACGGTCCGCGACATCATAGGGCGTCCGTTGACCTTCTATTATGGTCTCAGAGGTGCCGAGAAGACGGCCAGAGTGAAGGAACTGCTCGATCAGATCGAGATGGGCAACGGCTTCATCGACCGCTACCCGGCCGAACTCTCCGGCGGCCAGAAGCAGCGGGTGGCGATCGCAAGAGCCCTTGCCGCCAAGCCCGAGCTCATTCTTTGCGACGAGCCGACCTCGGCGCTCGACCCGCTGGTGGCCGAGGGTATCCTCAAGCTGCTGCTGCGACTACAGCAGGAGGAACAGCTGTCCTACATCTTCATCACCCATGACATCGCGATCGTCCGGGCGATTGCCGACAGCGTGGCGGTGATGCATCGCGGCAAGCTGGTGCGCTTCGGGCCGAAATCGACGGCGCTGTCGCCACCCTTCGACGATTACACCGATCTGCTGTTGAAATCGGTGCCCGAAATGGAAATTGGCTGGCTGGAACGGGTGCTGACGACGCGGAAGATGGCAAGCGCCGGGAATTGAAGGCTCGAAATCTTTCGGCACTCATCCGGATATGATGGCTTCGTTGGAAATCGGTGTCTTCAATACTCTGCCGGCACTGCATACACTTCCGCGGATGGATCTGCGAGGAACGAGCGCACCGTCGGTGGCAGCTGGCGTGAAGACAGCGGCAGTGGTCCGCAACGCGACAGAAGCTCGCGCAGGTTGGGCTCGGCGCCGACATGCCGCCAGATCATCCGCGACGCATACGGGAGATTTTCCCGTCGCCACGAAACTCCCATTGTCGTCCCGCGCAGATAGACGCGCTGGTACTCATCGAATGGCAGGAGGATCGTCTGTGAAAGTACCGGATTCGGGCCGACGACTCGCTCCGTTATGAAGATCCGGTTTCGATAGAAGGCCGCAAGGCCGACATATTTCGAAAATTGCTGGATGCCGTTTCCAGCGTCCCGCAGACGCTCCATTGATTTGACATGCACAAGCCCACCCTTCTCCACAAAGCGGCTGCACGAACAGACAACCATCCCCGGCCAGGACGGGGAGCGATGATAGGTCTGGAAATAGCCAATATGGCGCCGGAGCGCGGTCAGATCGCCTGGGAACGCCTTTAATAGTTCGGAACTTTGATTGAGGTCGAGAGTCGGTTTGCGAAGCCGCTCGCGAAAGAGCCTGGGAGCGAGACCAAAGTCGGCTGCGTCGAGATCGAAATACTTGGCTATGCGCGCGAGATTATGGGCAGACGGCCTCGTCTGGCCGTTGATATATCGATTGAATTGCTGCCGGTTGATATCGATCGCGCGGCAAAGATGCGAAATGGAACGCTGCGTGGCACAGGCGATCTTGAGGTTGTCGACTAGGTGAGGCATCGGCGGTTCCGTCTGAATGATAGCAGCGTAAACTCGCTCAAAGATGCGTCAAGTCGCGAAATTGCGTGAAGCAGCCTGATCTCTACGTTCCCTTCTAATAACGTTGAAAAAGGGAACTGAAATGACACGTGAAAAGGATCAATCTTCGCCTCTGAGTATCGGCCGCCGTCACTTCGTTGGCGGTGCCGTCGCGCTGGGTGCTTTGCCAGTCCTCACCTCCGGCCTCTTGATGCCGCGCGATGCCCGCGCGCAGGAAGCGAAGCGCGGTGGTCATCTGAAACTCGGTCTCAAGGGCGGCGCCACCAGTGATGCGCTCGACCCCGCGACCTATAGCGCCTCGGTGTTATTCGTGATTGGCCGTCTCTGGGGCGACACCCTTGTCGAATCCGACCCTAAGACCGGTACGCCCTTGCCGTCGCTGGCGACTTCCTGGACGCCATCGGCGGACGCATCCGTCTGGACTTTCAAAATCAGGAACGACGTGCAGTTTCACGACGGCAGCAAGATGACCGTCGCGGACATCGTCGCGACACTGAAGCGACACGCGGACAAGAATTCGCAGTCGGGCGCTCTGGGGCTCATGGCCTCGATCACCGGCATCGAAGAAAAAGCGGGCGACCTTGTCCTCACACTTTCGCAAGGCAATGCGGACCTGCCTTTGCTTTTGACCGACTATCACCTGATCATCCAACCGAAGGGCGGCCTCGACAAGCCTGCGGCGGCCATCGGTACAGGTCCTTACATTCTGAAAAGCTTCGAACCGGGCGTTCACGCAACCTTCGAGAAAAACCCGAAGGATTGGCGCTCCGACCGCGGCTTTGTCGACAGTGTCGAAATCCTCGTCATCAACGACAACACCGCCCGCGTTGCCGCACTTGCCTCCGGCCAAGTTCATTTCGTCAACAATGTCGACCCCAAGACAGTCCCGATGCTGCAGCGAGCACCGACCGTCGAAATCCTCCGGAATGCAGGCAAGGGCTTCTATTGTTTCCTAATGCATTGCGACACGGCTCCCTTCGACAACACCGATCTTCGGCTTGCGCTGAAATATGCCATCGATCGTCAGGCGATCCTCGACAAGGTTCTGGGCGGCTACGGAGCCATCGGCAACGACTATCCGGTCAATTCCAACTACGCTCTCGCCCCGACCGATATCGAGCAGCGCCCTTATGATCCAGACAAGGCCGCCTTCCACTTCAAGAAAGCGGGTCTCGACCGCTCCATTCAGCTGCTCACGTCAGACGCAGCCTTTCCGGGCGCTGTGGATGCGGCGATCCTGTTCCAGCAAAGCGCGCGCAAGGCCGGCATCACGATCGACGTCAAGCGCGAACCGGAAGACGGCTACTGGACCAATGTCTGGAACAAGCAGCCCTTCTGCGCCTCGTTCTGGGGCGGTCGTCCGACCCAGGATTCGCGCTATTCCACCTCTTACCTGTCGACCGCAGAATGGAACGACACGCGTTTCAAGCGCCCTGACTTCGACAAATTGGTTCTGCAAGCAAGGTCAGAACTTGATGAGGCCAAGCGCAAGGTGCTTTATCGGCAATTGGCCCTGATGGTGCGAGACGATGGCGGTCTGATCCTGCCCGTCTTCAACGACTACATCATGGCCTCTTCGAAAATGCTGAAGGGATATGTCGACGATATCGGCAACGATATGTCCAACGGCTACATCGGCAGCCGCGTGTGGCTTAATGCCTAAAGCTCTTCTGGATATATGACAATGTCAGACCGCAGCTTCACAACCATCGAAAATCAGTGGATCACCTTGAAGGATCGGACGCGGCTGGCGGCACGCATCTGGATGCCCGACGGCGCTGAGCAGAATCCCGTTCCTGCCGTCTTCGAATTCCTGCCCTACCGCAAGCGCGACGGCACCAGCCCCAGGGATGAGTCGACCTATCCGGTCTTTGCGGCCGCCGGCATTGCCGGCGTGCGGGTCGATATCCGCGGATCGGGCGAATCCGACGGCGTCATCGACGGCGAATATACCGAGCGTGAACTTGCCGATGCCTGCGAGTTGATCGCCTGGATCGCGGCGCAGCCCTGGTCGAACGGCTCGGTCGGCATGATGGGCATCTCCTGGGGCGGCTTCAACAGCCTGCAGGTCGCCGCATTGCGGCCGCCGGCGCTCAAAGCCGTCATCTCGATCGCCTCGACCGTCGACCGCTATAATGACGATATCCACTACAAGAACGGCTGCCATCTTTCCGCCCAGCTCTCATGGGCGGCGACGATGCTTGGCTATCAGTCACGCCCGCCCGATCCGGCACTTGTCGTCGAGCGCTGGAAGGAGATGTGGCTGGAACGCCTGGCGGGCGAACCCTTTTTCATGGAGGAGTGGCTGGCCCATCAGCGGCGCGATGATTTCTGGCGTCACGGCTCGATCTCGGAGGATTTTTCGAGCGTCGAGATCCCGACGCTCGTGATTGCCGGCTGGGCCGATGGCTACCGCAATACGCCGTTGATGGCGGTCGAGGGTCTGGGCGAGAAAGCGAAGGCACTGATCGGTCCCTGGGTGCACAAATATCCGCACTTCGCCTGGCCGAAACCGCGCGCCGATTTCCATGGCGAAGCGATCGCCTGGTGGAACAAATGGCTGCGTGGCGAGGACAATGGCATCGACAGACTGCCGCAGGCCCGCGCCTATATTCTCGATGCCGTCCGCCCGGCGCCGCGGCGCGACAGCGATCCCGGATTCTGGATCGCGCGGGACGTCTGGACGCCGCCGCATATGCAATGTTTCTACGTCGAGCAATTCGGCAGGCTGACCGAAGGCATGCCGATCCCACATGCGCCCGAGCATCCGGTCTATGTGCGTTCTTCACTCGATACCGGCACGGCATCGGGTGAATATTTCACGCTGAAGCCCGACGCCGAAATGGCGATCGATCAACGCTGCGACGATGCCGGCTCGCTGGTCTTCGATACCATGCCGCTTGCCGATGATTGCGACTATCTCGGTCGGCCGGTGCTGACACTGCGGCTGCGGCCCCGGGCGGCGCATGCGAACCTCTGCGCCCGGCTCGTCGATGTTCATCCTGATGGCACGGCGACGCGGGTCGCCTTCGGCGTCGTCAATCTCACCCATCGCGACGGCAATGCCGATCCGAAGCCGCTGATCCCGGGCGAGATGGTGTCGATCCGATTAGTGCTCGATGCCTGCGGCTATCGTTTCCGCAAGGGGCATCGCATCCGCCTTTCGCTGTCCACCGCCTATTGGCCGATGATCCTGCCGCCGCCTGAGAACGAAGGGATCGACATCGATATCGCCTCGCTCGGTCTGGGGCTGCCGATGCTCGGCGATCATCGCAGGATTGAAATCGCCGAACCGGCCAACCCCGATCCCCTGCCGAAATATATCGAGCATGCGGCTGCCGCGACGAAACGGCAGATCGTCCGGGATCTCTCGGCCAATCGGACGGACTATCGCATCCATGAGGAGACCGGGCTTTACGAACATCCCAACACGGGCCTGTCGACCCGGCAATTGCGCGAGGAAGTCTGGTCGATTTCGCCGGATGATCCGCTGTCGATGACCGGTGTGTCGACCTGGACCTGCGACATGCACCGTCCCGGCTGGTTCGTGCGGACGGTGGCAACGGCGCGGATTGCCTGTACCGCAACCGATTGGATCGTCAGCGCCGTCGTCACGGCGTTCGAGGACGACGTGCAGATCTTCGAAAAGATCTTCGCCGAAAAGAAGATTGCGCGCGACCTGATGTGATCGTCAAAGCATGGCGAAATGCCTGACGGCCTCGCAGACAGCACGGAAGCCGTCGCGCGCCCCATCGCTCATATGGCGGGCGCGCAGCCAGGCATGCACCATCTGCGGTTCCTCGCGAAACGAAACCTCGATGCCCTCCGCAGCCAGCCGGGCGGCATAGTGCCGGCCGTCATCGCGAAGCGGATCGAAATGCGCGACGGTGATGAAGGCCGGCGGCAGTCCGACGAGCGAAGCTGCCTGCAGCGGCTCGGCGATCTCGTTTCCTTCAGGTGCCCGCAGGATCTCGCGATAATAGGCGACATCGGCCGTCGTCAGGCCGGGTGCGGCGGCCATTTCCACATAGGAACCTGCGTCGAGGTCGCCGCCGAGGCTGGGGTAGATCAGCACCTGGCCGACAACGCCCGATAGCTCCTCATTGCGCGCCCGCAAGGCAAGGCCTGCCGCAAGATTGCCGCCGGCGCTGTCGCCGATCAGCACGACTTTGTTGCTGGCGGCAAGCAGATGTTTGAGCACGGCGAAGCCGTCATCCGTCTGCGCTGGCCAGCGATATTCAGGGGCCAGCCGGTAATCGACGGAAACGAGTTCGGCGCCGGCAAAATCAGCGATCTCGGCGCAGATGGCGTGATGGCTCTCAAGCGAACCGACAACGAAGCCGCCGCCATGGATATAAAGCAGAATAGTCCGGGTGATGATTTTCCGCGGACGGTAGCGCCGGATCGGTATGCGCTGAACCATGCCGTCCGCAAAGATCATATCCGGGGGCAGCGGGCGGTCGAAGCGCGCACAAAGAGCATCGTACCAAAGCCGCTGCTGCTCGACCGGCGCTTCGACGGCGTCTGCGGGATAGAAGCTATCGCAAATCTGGAGAAACTGCAGAATGCCCTTTTCGGTGGGGACAGGCGATGGAGCGGACATTGAGGGTCCTTTCGATTTTGGACATGCGGATCATGCCCTTGGCCGACTCTGCGTCCATCATGCCCCTTTGCGGCGGAGGCAATCTGTCTGGCCGCGACCCATGGATGTCGCGATGCTTTCTTATTTTGATCTCGCATTTCCAGGGCTTTGCCGCTTTTTCCAAAAAGATCCGATAAAATTTCGGCGACGACCCAAGGAAAGTCCTCGGAGAAACGTCTCAATCCTGAAATAGCATCTTGCTTGATAGCTTGGGGGTAGGTGCGCATTGGATGCGGAGCTCATAGAACGAGCACAGCGCGGCGACCGGGAGGCCTTCGGGCAGCTGGTCTCGCGCCATTATGATTTCGTCCGCGCGACGGCGTGGCGATGGTCGGGCAATTCCACCGATGCGGACGATATCGCCCAGGAGGTCTGCGTCAAAATCGGCGCCGCCATCCGCGACTTTCGCGGCGCCAGCCGCTTCCGGACATGGCTTTATACGCTGACGCTGAACGCCGCTCGCGATCACAGACGCAAACGCGCACGAGAGCAGCAGACGTTCCGCGCCTATGCGGCCGAACCGCAGGCGGATGCGCCGGGCGGAGACGACAACGAGATATCGAGCGCATTATGGGCGGCCGTGCGCGCTTTGCCGGAACGGCAATGCGACGCCGTGCTGCTCGTCTATGGCGAGGGCCTCAGCCATTCGGCCGCCGCCGATGTCATGGGCTGCTCGGAGGCGACCGTCTCCTGGCAGGTCCACGAGGCGCGCAAGCGGCTGAAGGCCATGTTTGGCAAGGAAGAGGTATGATGGACAAGGAACTCGAAAAACTCTCCCGCCTCACCCCGCCCGCCATCGATCCGCAGGCGCGGGCGCGCGCCCTTGCGGCGGCGATGCAGGCCTTCGACAGCGCAGAAAATAATGCAGCGGCAGCCCAAGGAAATGCCAAAGGCTGGCGTCCAAGCTCCATCATCAACTGGATATGGAGCCCTGCTGTGAATAAGAAATTCCTCGCCGGTTCAGCCCTTGCGACGCTGCTCGTCATTCCCGCCGCCGGTTATCTCACCCTCGAGCTGACCCGCAATCAGCCGATTATCGACCAGGAGAAGATCGCCGGCACTGTTTCGAAAAATGGGGTGGCGAAACCGTCCCAACCCAGGCTTTCCGAAGCGCCGGCCGAAGAGAATCGGCCGGCTCAATCGTCTGCGGCTGATAGCGCTCAAATCTTGCAGGACAAGGAGCCTCAGGCGGCAAAGTCCGCCGCGGAGTTGCGCGCTGAATTCGATGCAGGCGAAATCGCCGCTCTCAAGAGCAAGTCGGAGGATTCCGCGGCGGCTCTTGGCATGGCCAAACGTGCTGCGCCGGCCGCTCCTGGTGTGGTTGCTCAGGGCCAGCTGTTGGCTGAACCGATGGCCGTTGCCCCCTCGCCTGTTCCGCCAGCAGATGGGCGTATGCAGATTCAGCTCGATCCCAGCCGCGAACGCTTTGCCAACGCCGCGGCTAATCCGATCAAGAGTGTCGCGGCCGATCCGGTTTCGACCTTCTCCGCCGATGTCGACAGCGCTTCCTATTCCTTCGTCCGCCGGTCGCTCACCGGCGGGGCGATGCCGGATCCGCAATCGGTTCGCGTCGAGGAGATGATCAATTATTTCCCCTATGACTGGCCGGGTCCCGAGACGGCCGACCAGCCCTTCAAGGCGACCGTGACGGTGATGCCGACCCCGTGGAACCACGACACGGAACTGATGCACGTGGCGATCAAGGGTTATGACATCGCGCCGGCGACCGCGCCGCACGCCAATCTCGTCTTTCTGATCGACGTCTCGGGCTCGATGGACGAACCGGACAAGCTGCCGCTGCTGAAGAGCGCCTTCCGGCTGCTGGTCAACAGGCTGAAGGCCGACGACACCGTGTCGATCGTCACCTATGCCGGCAATGCCGGCACGGTGCTCGAGCCGACGCGGGTGGCGGAGAAATCGAAGATCCTGTCGGCGATCGACGGGCTAGAGGCTGGAGGCTCGACCGGCGGCGCGGAGGGCATCGAGGCGGCCTACGATCTTGCCAAAAAGGCTTTCGTCAAGGACGGCGTCAACCGGGTGATGCTGGCGACGGACGGCGACTTCAATGTCGGCCCGGCGAGTGACGAGGATCTGAAACGCATCATCGAGGAGAAACGCAAGGACGGCATCTTCCTGACCGTTCTCGGCTTCGGCCGCGGCAATCTCAACGATTCCCTGATGCAGACGCTCGCCCAGAACGGCAATGGCAGCGCCGCCTATATCGACACGCTGGCGGAGGCGCAGAAGACCTTGGTCGAAGAAGCCGGATCGACGCTGTTTCCGATCGCCAAGGACGTCAAGTTCCAGGTCGAGTTCAACCCGGAACGGATCGCCGAATACCGGCTGATCGGTTATGAGACGCGCGCCCTCAACCGCGAGGATTTCAACAATGACCGCATCGATGCCGGCGATATCGGTTCCGGCCACAGCGTCACGGCGATCTACGAGATTACGCCCAAGGGAAGCCCCGCGGTCATGAATGATGACCTGCGTTACGGCGTACCCAGCAAGGCGCCGGCCGAGGCATCGGGCAGCGCGCATCAGGGCGAGCTCGCCTTCGTCAAGATGCGCTACAAGCGGCCGGGCGAAGACAAGAGCGCCCTGATCACCACGCCGGTCGGTGACGGCAACGCGGTCGCCACCATCGACGCCGCGCCGCAGGACGTCCGCTTCTCGGTGGCCGTCGGCGCCTTCGGCCAAAAACTGAGCCGCATCGCCGCCGTCGATGCCTATTCCTACCAGGCGATTGCCGACCTCGCTGCGGCGTCGCGGGGGACGGATCCCTTCGGCTACAGATCGGATTTGCTCGGTCTCGTCAGGCTGGCTGACAGCCTCAGCCAGCGTTAAGGAGAGGAATCGCCCATGCGCTGGTAGAGGCGGGCCGCCTGAAAAGGCGGCCTCAGGCTTGCGGGCAACCACTGCAAAACCCGCGACGTCATCCTCGGCCTTGTGCCGAGGATCTGCCTCGACCAAGGTAAGTCGCTGAAAACAAACGTTTTACCGTCAAGAAATTATTGTGGTCAGATGCTCGGCACAAGGCCGAGCATGACGGAGGAGAGTTTGTCAACAAACCGAGGCCGCCTGAGAGGCGGCTCAGCGATTATCCCAGTCTTGAGCCGTTGGCCGTGAGATAGACAGCGTAGAGGGAGGTTGTTGCGGTGACGAAGAGGCGGTTCAGTTTCTCGCCGCCGAAAGCGACATTGGAGACGATCTCGGGAATATGGATCTTGCCGAGCAGAGTGCCATCCGGATCGTAAGCATGCACGCCATCGGCGGCGCTCGTCCAGATCCTGCCCTTCCGGTCGACGCGAAAGCCGTCGAAAAAGCCTGAGGTGCATTCGGCGAAAATGCCGAGATCGGCCAGCTTTCCATTCTCCGATACGGCGAGTTTTCGAATATGACGCGGGCCGCCCGCCAGATGCGTACCTCCGGTATCGGCGATGTAGAGCACTGTCTCATCCGGGGAGAAGGCCAGCCCGTTAGGCTTGACGAAATCGGACGTCATCTGCTCGGTCGTGCCTGTTTCCGCATCATGCCGGTAAACATGGCATCCGCCGATTTCCTCTTCGCCGTAGTCGCCCTCGTAATCGTGGAGGATGCCGTAGCTCGGGTCGGTGAACCAGATCGTGCCGTCGGATTTGACGGTGACGTCATTGGGAGAATTGAGCCGTTTGCCCGCAATGCGATCGGCCAGGACGGTCATCCCACCGTCGAAATCCGTCCGCGTGATCCGGCGCGTCAGATGCTCGCAAGTAACAAGCCGTCCCTGGTTGTCGACGGTGTTGCCGTTCGAATTGTTGCTGGGCGAGCGGAAGACCGACGTCTGCCCGCTGGTATCATCGTAGCGCATCATACGATTGTTGGGGATATCCGAGAAGACCAGGTAGCGCCCGGCGGCGAACCAGGCCGGTCCCTCCAGCCAGCGACCGCCCGTCCAAAGCCGCTCGACGCGGGCATGGCCGACGAAGCAGTTTTCAAAGCGCGGGTCGAGAACCTCAAAGCCCGTCCCCTCGATTTCTCCGAACATGATGCTCCCTTCCAAATTGTTATCGATATCATTCTGCCTTGTTTTGCAGTCTTCGTACAGAGACCCCACGGACTGTGGAACGACGCATTCCTGCAATAATATCGATTGTGCGATGATAGCGATAACTTTATCGTGTCCAGAGTTGCCCAACTCGGAAGCTGTTTTGAAAGCGGGGCCCATTGAAAAACGAGGATGAGCCAAAAGACAAGCGTCTCAAAGGAGGAGACGCCCAGAAGCTGACGATGGCTGAGGTCGCCAAATATGTCGGCGTATCGGCTATGACCGTCTCGCGCGCCTTTCGGCAGGATGCGAGTGTTTCCGAAGAGACGCGCAAGCGCATCATGGAAGCCGTCGATGCGCTCGGCTATGTGCTCGACCTTTCGGCCGGCAGTCTTTCCTCGCGGCGCAGCGGCTTCATCGCGGCGCTGGTGCCCTCCATCAACAATTCGAATTTCTCCGACACCGCCCGCGGCATTACCGATGCGCTGGAGAATACCGGCCTTCAGCTTCTTCTCGGCTATACCGACTATTCCGCCGAGAAAGAAGAAAAGCTGATCGAGGCGATGCTGCGACGGCGCCCCGAAGGCGTCATCCTGACCGGCGGTTCGCATACCGACCGCGCCCGACGCATGCTTGATAAGGCCGGCATTCCGGTGGTGGAAACCTGGGAGCTTCCGGAGGAGCCGATCAACCATGTGGTCGGCTTTTCCAACAGCGAGGCGATGTCGCTGCTGGTGCGGACGCTGGCGAGCCAGGGTTATCGGAAGTTCGGTTATATCGGCGGAACGACGGCGCGCGATACGCGCGGCAGCCAGCGGCGAAGCGGTTTCCTGAAGACCGTCGAGGAACTGGGCCTGGGGCCTGGTCGGGCGATTTCCTTCGGCGTGCCGCCGATCACCATGGAACAGGGCGGCCAGGCGATCGTGAGCCTGCTGGAGCGCTGGCCGGACACGGAAGTGGTTCTCTGCGTTTCCGACCTTTCCGCCTTCGGCGCGATCATGGAATGCAAGCGCAGGGGAATGAGCGTGCCGGGTGATATCGCCGTGGCCGGCTTCGGCGATTACGAGATCTCGTCGATCTGTCATCCCAGCATTACCACCATCAATGTCGACTGTTACGGCATCGGCCGTCAGGCCGCCGCCCGCCTGCTCGATGCCCTACAGGGCAGCGGCGAGGCGACCGGCGACGAGATTACATTGACAGGCTACAGGGTCGTTCTGCGCGAAAGTACCGATCGCAGCGGCGCCTCATAGGTTAGGCATAAGCGTCAGAAGGCGATCTGCACCTTCATCGACTTGCTGCGGTCGCTGGCCAGTTCGAAGGCGGCGACAGCCTCTTCGATGGCAAAAACCCCTGTCAGCAGCGGCTTCAGATCGACGCGGCGCGCATTGATCAGTTCGACGGCGAGCCCGAACTCCTCGTGAAAGCGGAATGTGCCGCGCATCTCAATTTCCTTGGCAACGATCATGTTCTGCGGAATGGAGACATCGCCGCCAAGGCCGAGCTGCACGAGAACGGCACGGGGCTTCAGCACCTCCAGGCCGGCGCGCACCGCCCGCTCATTGCCCGACGCCTCGAACATGACATCGAAATATCCCTTGTCGGCGCCGTAGGCGGCAAGTTCGGCGGCATCAGTGGCAACATTGATCGTTCGATCTGCGCCGCTGGTGCGGGCAATCGCCAGAACGCTGTCGGTGACGTCGGTCGCGACAATTTCGCGGGCGCCGAGAACGCGGGCGGCAACGATCGCCAGCATGCCGATGGGGCCGCATCCGGTGACCAGCACCCGCTTGCCGAGCAGCGATCCGGCGCGGCTTGCCGCATGCAGCGTCACGGCGAAGGGCTCGGCGAAGGCAGCCTCATGAATGGAAATGCCGTCGGCGACCTTGTGGCATTGCCAGCGCTCCGCCACCAGCCGCTGGCGGAAGCCGCCTTGAATGTGCGGCATGGGCATGGCGCTGCCGTAGAACCGCATGTTCAGGCAGTGGTTCTGCTGTCCCTTCAGGCAATATTGGCAATGGCTGCACGGCCGGCTCGGGGAAACCGCAACGCGGTCTCCAACGGCAAGGTCGCTCACGCCGGCACCCAGCGCCTTGACGGTGCCGGCGATCTCGTGGCCGAGGATCATCGGTTCGCGCAGGCGAACGGTGCCGAAGCCGCCATGATTGTAATAATGCAGGTCGGAGCCGCAGATGCCGCCGGCTTCAATGGCGATCTCCACCTGCCCAGCTCCGGCAACCTCCGGCTCGCGCTCTTCGATCCTGAGATCCTTGGCGGCGTGAATGACGATGGCTTTCATACCGGGATCCTCATACGACCGGAGTCGGAAGCGCGCGACCGGCAAAATGCGCGGCGAGATTGTCTCTGACCAGTTTGCCCATGGCCTTGCGGGTTTCGATGGTGCCGGAGCCGTGATGGGGCTGCAGCACGACGTTTGGCAGCGTCAGGAAGCGCGCATCGATCTTCGGCTCGTTGAGGAAAACGTCAAGGCCGGCGGCTTGGATGGTGCGGTTCTGAAGCGCTGCGATCAGTGCCTCCTCATCGACGGTCGTTCCGCGCGAAACGTTGATCAGCATGCCTTCCGGACCGAGCGCTTCCAGCACCTCGGCGTTGATGATCTTCATGGTCGCGGCCCCTCCGGGAACGATGACGATCAGGAAGTCGGCCCAATTGGCAAGCGCGACCAGATTGGCTTCATAACCATAGGCGACGTCCTGGTCCCTATTGCGGGCGAAATAAGAGATGTCGCAGCCGAAAGCGGCAGCCCGCTTGGCGATCGCCTTGCCGATCCGCCCCATGCCGACGATCCCGACCTTCTTGCCCGAAACCCGCGTTACCAACGGCATGGCGACATTGCCCCACTGGCCGGCGCGGACGAAAACGTCGGCCTGCGGAATCTGCCGCGCCGTGGCAAGCAGCAGTCCGGTGGCGATATCGGCGACGTCTTCGGTCAGTACGTCAGGCGTATTCGTCACGCGAATGCCGTTGGCGCGGGCATAGGTGAGGTCGATGGCATCGGTGCCGACGCCATAACAGGAGACGATCTCCAGCTTCGGCAATTGCTTCATCAGCTCGGCGGAGGCGCCGAGTTCGCCGCGCGTCGCAATGGCGCGAATATCCTTGCCGACGTTCGCAATCAGTTCCTGCTTGTCGGCCGCTTCCCACAGGCGGTGAACGCGATACTTCGCCTCCAGATCGACCATATCCCATTCCGGATAGGCTCCAGTCATCAAGATCTCTAGCTCAGGCATTCCGTCTCCGTCCCGCATTTTGATAGTTGATTATGTTATCGATAACATATAATCCGGAAAAGCGATGTCAAGTGAGTTTCACCTGAAGTGGCGGTATAAGCCGTCATTCGCAGCGACACCGGAGGAGTTATTTGCATGAAGAACCTGTTTGATCTGACCGGGCAGCTTGCCCTGATTACCGGCTCGAGCCAGGGGATCGGTTATGCGCTGGCCGAGGGCCTGGCGCAGCACGGCGCCGCGGTGGTCATCAACGGCCGGACGCCCGAAAGCGTCAAACGCGCGGTCGAGAGCCTCAAGGCGCAGGGACTGTCTGCCCATGCGGCCATCTTCGACGTAACCAGCAAGGACGCCGCCAAAGCGGGCATCGATGCGATCGAGGCCGATATCGGCCCGCTCGACATCCTGATCAACAATGCCGGCATGCAGTTTCGCACGCCGCTGGAAGATTTCCCGGCGGACAAATGGGAACTGCTGCTGACCACCAATATTTCGAGCGTATTTTACGTCGGCCAGGCGGCCGCCAAAGCCATGATCGCCCGCGGCCAGGGCAAGATCATCAACATCGCCTCGGTGCAGAGCGAACTCGCCCGCCCGGGCATCGCCCCCTATACCGCGACTAAGGGCGCGGTGCGCAACCTGACGCGCGGCATGTGCGCCGACTGGGCCAAACATGGCCTGCAGATCAATGCGATCGCGCCCGGTTATTTCAAGACGCCGCTCAACCAGGCGCTCGTCGACAATCCCGAATTCTCGTCCTGGCTCGAGAAGCGGACGCCGGCCGGACGCTGGGGCAATGTCGAGGAACTGGTGGGGGCCGCCGTTTTCCTCTCGGGCCGCGGCTCGTCTTTCATCAACGGCCACACGCTTTATGTCGATGGCGGCATCACCACCTGCCTCTGACAGGGACGCGACGATGGAGCTCGGGAAAGAAGTGCTACCTCTGGCCGTCGTGGTCATGGGCGTCAGCGGCTGCGGCAAATCCTCGGTTGGAGCGGGCGTCGCCGCGCGAAATGGCATGCGGTTTGTGGAAGGCGACCAACTCCACCCCGCCGCAAATGTCGAGAAGATGGCGAAGGGCATACCGCTCACCGACGACGACCGCCTGCCCTGGCTCGACCGGATCGGCGCGGAAATAAAGACCGCGCAAGACGCATCGCAGGGATTGGTGATTTCGTGTTCGGCGCTGAAAAGAAGCTATCGGGACAGGCTGCGGCAGGCGGCTGGCGGACGGCTGGCCTTCGTATTCCTCGAAGGATCGCGCGATCTGCTGCTGTCGCGGATGCAGGCCCGTCAGGGCCACTTCATGCCGGCGTCGCTGCTCGACAGCCAGCTGCAGACGCTGGAGCCGCCGACCGGTGAAGTCTGTGTTGTGACGGTGGCGATCGACATGGCTTTGGATGATATGGTGGCGCTGGCCTGTGAGGGGCTGAAAAGCGCGGCCATCAAGGGAGGGTTTCATGCAGGATGATTATCGAGCAGACGTCGCCGTCATCGGCGCCGGCATCATGGGAACGGCGATCGTCACGCGACTGATCGAAACCGGCCACAAAGTCTCCGTCTTCGATCTCGATGCCGAAAAGGTCGCGGCATTGACGGGCAAAGGCGCGCACGCGGCGAGCTCCGTGGCGAGTGCCGTCTCGGCGTCGGAATTCTGCATTCTCAGCCTCAATCACGCCAGCATCGTGCGCGCCGTCGTCTTCGGCGAGAACGGGGTTGCGGCGGCGGCGAGTGCCGACAAGCTGCTGATCGACATGTCCTCTATCGACCCTGCCGAGACCGCCGACATGGCGAAGCGGCTGCGTGCGGAAACGGGAATGGCATGGGTGGATTGCCCGCTGTCGGGCGGCGTGCCTGGCGCGCTCGGCGGAAAGCTGACGATCATGGCCGGCGGCAGCGCCGAGGATTTCGAGCGGGCGCGTGTAGTGATGCGGCATCTTGCCGCCAATTATACGCTGATGGGCGCCTCCGGCGCTGGGCAGACCACCAAGCTGATCAATCAGCTGTTCTGCGCCGTGCTGTTCCAGGCGGTCGCGGAAGCCGTCAAGCTCGCTGAGGCCGGCGGCGTCGATCCCTCAGCCATTCCGGCCGCTCTTGCCGGCGGCAGGGCGGATAGCCGGATATTGCAGGAATTCATGGCAAAATTCGCCGCCCGGGATTTCTCACCGACAGGCAGGATCGACAATATGCTGAAGGATCTGGACTCGCTTCAGGCCTTTGCGCTGAAGACCAAGACGCCGCTGCCGATGACGGGTGCGGTGGTGGAGATTCACCGCCTGCTTTGCGCCGCCGGTCTTGGGCCGAGGGACTCGGCCGAGATGATGCGCCTTCTCGATGGATTGCAGGCCGACTAACACCATCTTCCACGGCGTTGGAGATTGTCACTTTCCGCTTGACTACCGGGGAATGTTATCGATAACATATTTTCGTAAGGACAGCTGCAGCTTTGGGAGGAGCCACAGTGGAAGCCAAGAGACTGCTGGAGTTCCAATCGATCACCAAGAGCTTCGGCGGCACGCAGGCGCTGCGTGACGTATCGATCGATCTGCGCGAGGGCGAGATCCTGGCGCTGCTGGGCGAAAACGGCGCCGGGAAATCGACGCTGATCAAGACGCTTGCCGGCATCTACAAACCGGATCATGGCGACATCCTCTTTCGCGGCCAGAGCTACCATCATCGCCCGCCGAAACCGAACGAGCGCCAGCCGGTCGCCTTCATCCATCAGGATCTCGGTCTGATCGAGTGGATGACGGTCGGCGAGAATATGGGCTTGTCGCAGGGCTTCTCGATGCGCAGCGGCCTGATCGACTGGGGAAGGACGCAGGCGCGGGCCAAGGAAGCGCTAAAACTGGTCGGCTGCGACTTCGATCCGACGACGCGCGTCTCGGCCCTGTCGCGCACCGAAAAATCGCTCGTCGCCATCGCCCGTGCGCTTGCCGTCGAAGCCGATGTTCTGGTGCTCGACGAGCCGACGGCGAGCCTGCCCGCCGATGAAGTCGATCGGCTGTTCAACGCCATTCGCCCCCTGAAGGAGCGCGGCGTCGGCATGATCTATGTCTCCCACAGGCTGGACGAGATTTTCCGCATCGCCGATCGCGTCGCCGTGCTGCGCGATGGATGCATGGTCGGACAGAAGCCCGTCAGCGAGACCACGCCCGACGAACTGGTGACGATGATCATCGGCCGCAGCGGCGACAGTCTCTTTTCGAAGACCGAGATCAGGCCCGGCAAGGCGATCGTCAAAGTGCGCGATCTCGTCTGCGCCGGCACGAGCCCGATATCCTTCGATATAAGACAGGGCGAACTTCTGGGCCTCGCCGGCCTGCGCGGCGCCGGTCAGGAACGGATCGGCCGGGCCTTGTTCGGCTGCGAGCCCTTCAACGGCTCGGTGCTGCTGCATGGCGAGGCGCCGGATCTTTCAAGCCCGCGGCGGGCGATGGCCTCGGGCATCGGTCTGATTGCCCGTGACCGGACGGAGGAATCCGTCGCACTGTCGCTGTCCATTCGGGAAAATACCTATCTCAATCCTGGCGCCGTCGGCCGCGGGATTTTCTCCTTCCTGTCGCCGCGCGGCGAAGCCGATCTTGCCCATGCGATCGGTCATTCCGTCGGTCTCAGGCCGAACGATCCGGATCTGCCTGTCGAGGCGCTGTCGGGCGGCAACCAGCAGAAGGTCGTTGTCGGTCGCTGGCTGGCGACCGGCCGCAAGCTGCTGGTCGCGGAAGACCCGACCGCAGGCGTCGACATCGGCGCGCGCGCCGAAATCTACCGCCTGATCACCCAGGCGCTGGAAGCCGGTCTTGCGGTCGTCGTGGTCTCGACGGATTTCGAGGAAATCGCCCATATCTGCCACCGCGCGCTGGTTTTCTCGCGCGGCAAAATCGTCAGCGAACTGACTGGAAGTGCGCTCACGACGGAGGCGGTCATCACGGCCGCGTCCGCATCGGAGGCCGCTTAAGCCATCGGGAGAACAGCCATGCAATCCATTGAATCCACGGCGCTGGAGCCGACCAAGAGCGAAATGGCCGGGTTGTCCACAGGACAGAAGATCGGGCGCCTGATCCCCGTTTACGGGCTGGTGATCCTGACCGTCGGCCTGATCCTGCTCTTCTCGATCATGCTGCCCGATACCTTTCCGACCCTCTTGAACGTCCGCTCGATCGTCTCCGACAAGGCGATCATCGCGCTTCTGTCGCTCGCCGCGATGATTCCGATGGCGTCGGGGCGCATCGATCTGACCGTCGGTTACGGCATCGTGCTCTGGCACATTCTCGCCATCAGCCTGCAGACGGTCTACGGCCTGCCCTGGCCGGTGGCGGTTGTCATCGTGCTTGCCCTCGGCGTCCTCACCGGCTTCATCAACGGCCTGCTGGTCGAAGTGGCGAAGATCGACAGCTTCATCGCCACCCTCGGCACGGGAACAGTCCTCTATGCGCTCGCTCTCTGGCACACCGGCGGCCGGCAGGTGGTCGGTGTCCTGCCTGAGGGATTCTATGCGCTGAACGGCACCATGCTGTTCGGCCTGCCGATCACCGGCTTCTACGTGCTGCTGATCGCCATCTGCATGTGGATCGTGCTCGAATACCTGCCGATCGGCCGTTATCTCTATGCCATCGGCGCCAATCCCAAGGCCGCCGCGCTCAACGGTATTCCGGTGCGGAAATTCGTGATCGGCGCATTCGTCACATCAGGCCTGCTGGCGGCCCTGACCGGTGTCCTGCTCGCCTCGAAGCTGCGCATCGGCCAGGCGAGCGTCGGCCTCGAATATCTGCTGCCGGCGCTTGTCGGCGCATTTCTCGGATCGACGACGATCAAGCCGGGCCGGGTGAACGTCTGGGGCACCTTGATCGGTGTCATCATCCTGGCGGTCGGCATTTCTGGAATTCAGCAATTCGGCGGGTCGTTCTTCGTCGAACCGCTGTTCAACGGCGTGACTCTGCTGATTGCCATCGGCATTGCAGGCTACGCCCAGCGCAAGCGCGGAGCTGTGAGGAGGATCACACCCGCATCCAAATGAGGATGCCGGCTCACCGGCATTTCATAGCAAACAAAATGGAGGAGTGAACATGAAGCGCAGAACTTTAATGCGGGCAACGGTTGCAACCGTCGCTCTTATGCTCAGTGTGCCGGCAATGGCGGATTCGATGGCTGACGCCAAGGCCGTGGTCGACAAATATGCGTCCAAGGTGAGCGCATGGGATGGCCCGACCAGCGGCCCCAAGGGTGCGAGCGGCAAGAACATCGTCATCCTTGCCGCCGATATGAAGAACGGCGGCATCCTCGGTGTGGCCAATGGCGTTCAGGAGGCGGCAGGCGCATTGGGCTGGACGGTGAAGGTGCTCGACGGCGCCGGTTCGATCGGCGGGCGCACGGCGGCTTTCGGCCAGGCCATGGCACTGAAGCCGGATGGTATTATCATCAACGGTTTCGACGCGGTCGAACAGAAGCCGGCTATGGAAGCGGCCAAGGCGGCCGGCATTCCGATGGTTTCCTGGCACGCCGCCTCGGCGGTCGGCCCGGTTCCTGAGGTCGGCGTCTTTGCCAATGTCACCACCGATGCGATGGAAGTGTCGAAATCGGCGGCAGACTGGGCCTTCGCCGACGCCGGCGGCAAGCCGGGCGTCATCATCTTCACCGACTCCACCTATGCGATCGCGATCGCCAAGGCCGACCGGATGAAGAAGGAGATCGAGGATCTCGGCGGCACCGTCCTCGAATATGTCGACACGCCAATCGCCGAAACCTCCCAGCGCATGCCGCAGCTCACCACGTCGCTCTTGCAGAAGTACGGCGCCAAGTGGACGCACTCGCTGGCGATCAACGACCTCTATTATGACTTCATGGGACCCTCGCTCGCTTCGGCCGGCATTGCCGGCGACGGAAAGCCGGTGAATGTCGCAGCCGGTGACGGCTCGGAGAGCGCCTATCAGCGCATTCGCGCCAAGCAATACCAGGCCGTCACGGTCGCTGAGCCGCTCAATCTCCAGGGCTGGCAGCTGGTCGATGAACTCAACCGGGCCTTCGCCGGCGCGCCATGGTCGGGCTACGTGTCGCCGCTTCACGTGGTCACCAGCGCGAACGTCGAATTCGACGGCGGACCGAAGAACAGCTTCGATCCCGATAACGGCTACCGCGATCAATATAAGAAAATCTGGGGAAAATAAGCGTTCCCGAGGGCGCATCGACCGATACGCCCTCCCCTCATTTCATCACCTCGACATCGATCCGGCTCCCCGAGTTTTGGAAAAGAGAACCTATGATCATTCGCTACGCTTTGTTTGAAGGCGAAATCCATCCCGGCCGGGAAGAGGAATTTCGCGACTTTGTGAGACAGCGCCTTGTCCCGCTCTGGACGAAATTTCCGGGCGCGGAGGAAATCCGAGTGCTGGATGGAATGGAGCGCGACGAAGGCGCGCCGATTTATGCCATGGCGCTCGCCATTCGCTATCCTCACATGGAGGCTGTGAACGCGGCGCTTCTCTCCGACGTGCGTTTTGAGAGCCGCGAGGTCACCGGCGAGCTTCTGGAGCTCTTCACCGGCAAGGTGCATCATCACATATTCCAGGCCAATGAATACCCGCCGGCCACTGCCTGACATCGAGGATGCTGGCGATCAAGCTTGCCGAGAAGCGCCTGCGGACAAGGATCTCAGGCGCATTTTTTTTTCCCGTGCATCGACAATCCGCTGATGTCCGATGCGGCTGCGCGCTCTGGCAAAATTTTTTATTAGTGATGCCATTAACAAATTAAATAGTCTACGTATTTAGTGGATAATATTCCATCCTGCCACGCATCGTTTCTGCAGCCAGCCTTTCCGATCACCAGACCCGCGGCGTAGCATGAGTAATCATTCCGAATTTCTGTGGTATATTCCGAACGACGTCAGGCCCGGCCATCGCGGCGATACCACCGTCGAAAGTCACAATAGCCTGGAGACGCTGACCAGCCATGCGAAGGCGCTGGAGGAGCATGGCTGGAAGGGCGCGCTCCTCGGCACCGGCTGGGGCCGTCCCGATACCTTCACCGTCGCGGCCTCGCTGGCCGTGCGGACCACCACCTTCGAACCGCTCATTGCCATCCGACCGGGTTATTGGCGGCCGGCAAACTTCGCTTCCGCGGCGGCGACGCTCGACCACCTGACTGGAGGCCGGGTGCGAATCAATATCGTCTCGGGCAAGGACAACCTGGCGGCTTATGGCGATAGCGAGGGCGATCAGGCGCATCGCTATAGCAGAACAAAGGAGTTCATGCGGCTGGTCCGCAGACTATGGACTGAAGAAAATGTCACCTGGGCAGGCGATCATTTCCGGGTTGCCGAATCCACTGTGGTGCCGCCCATCGAGGAGCGCGGCGACCGCCGGCACCCGAAACTCTATTTTGGCGGCGCCTCCGAAGCGGCCGAACGGGTGGCTGCCACAGAGGCCGATGTCCAGCTTTTCTGGGGCGAGCCGCTCGAGGGCGTCCAGGAACGGATCGGGCGACTTAAAAAACTGAGCCGAGAGCTCGACCGCGACCTCCCGCCGCTGGAATTCGGGCTGCGAATAACGACGCTGGTCCGCGACACGACGGACGAGGCCTGGGCCGAGGCTGAGGCGAAGGTCGCCGAGATGGCAAGGAGCAACGGCACCGGCTGGCACGATCACCAACGCGCGCTTGCCGTCGGTCAGCAGCGGCTGCTCGATCTTTACGAGCGCGGCGACGTGCTCGACGATAATCTCTATACCGCTCCGGGAAAATTCGGCGGCGGTGGTGCAGGCACCACTTGGCTGGTCGGTTCAGCGGACGACGTCGCCCGCTCGCTGCGCAAATACCAGGATCTGGGGATCACGCATTTCGTGTTGTCCGATACGCCCTATCTCTCCGAGATCAAGCGGCAAGGCAACCAGCTTTTGCCGCTGCTGCGTAAATAAGCCGAAGGCGCCGGTACCTGGCGCCGGGCAAGAAGATCAGAACCAGTGTATCTGAAACATAGGATGGATGGCGACTGCATCGGGCAACCAAGCATACCGCCATTTATCCATTCTCCGCAGAAAAACGCCGCAAAATATACGAACGGCGCAGCATACTGGCGCTCCGCTCACCCCGTTTACATTCCCTAAAGGATATCCTCTTACCGTTTAACTTATCGGAGCGACGTCCCAGAGATGGTCACCTACGCCATGAGGGCGATCGGGCATCCGGATCGCGCATGAAATCGGCTTTGGCAGCTTGATAGAGGCCCGCACATTGGATGTGCTGCCGCCTATTGTGTGCGCGCTCCGGCCAAAGAGCTCCCGCATTTGCGCCAGATGCGCCGACGATCCTGGCAGCAATGACACCTGTGACAAACCTCCCATGCGACGGAGAGTGGTAATGAACAGCATTAAGAATTCCGGGATTGCGGTGCGTCTCGCTCTTGGCTTCAGCTTCCTGATCTTGCTGATGGCCGGCCTGAGCATCTACGCAACGGTGAAGGTCGCCGAGATCAACAGCAATCTTCAAACAATCAACGACGTCAACAGTGTCAAGCAGCGGTTCGCCATCAACTATCGCGGCAGCGTGCACGATCGGGCGATCGCCGTTCGCGACGTGACCCTGGTGACGTCTGTCGATGAACGCAGGGCGGCCGAGGCACTGATCGAAAAGCTGGCGGCATCCTACGCCGAAAACGAAAAACGCATGGCTGATATGGTCGCCTCCCCGGCTGGCGCGACCGACCAGGAAAGGTCCATTCTGAAGGAGATCGCCGACATACAGGCAAAAACCAATCCCCTGGTCGCCCAGATCATCGCGCTACAGGAGAAGGGCGACGGCGAGGCTGCCCGCAAGATCCTGCTCGAACAGGCGCGGCCAGCCTTCATTGCCTGGCTTGGCGCCATCAACAAGTTCATCGACTACCAGGAAGCATTGAACAAATCGATCGGCGGAGACGTCCGCAGCACGGCGAGCGGCTTCAAGCCGATCGTTCTGACGGCGCTCGGCATCGCGGCTGTTCTTTCCGTCCTCGCCGCGGTCGTTACCGCGCGCACGATCGTTGGTCCGCTGGCAAAACTACAGCTTTCGCTGAAAGCGATGGCGGAAGGCAATCTCGATGGCGATCGTCGCCTCGAAGCGCGTGGCGACGAGATCGGCAAGCTCGCCCGCGCCGTCGCGGGATTGCGCGACGCCATTTCGGCAAAGGCGGAGCGGGAAGCCGATGCGGAAGCCAGACGGGCTGTGGCGGAACGGCACCGGCTCGAACAGGATGCCGAGGAGCGCCGCACCCTTGCCGAGCAGACGGACCGGGCTGTCGGCCAGCTTGGCAGTGCATTGCAGGCGCTGGCCCATGGCGATCTCACGCAGCAGATCGGCACGCCGTTCATCCCGTCCCTGGAAAAACTCAGAGCCGACTTCAATTCCGCGGTCGAGAAGCTCCGTGCCGCCATGCAGAAGGTTGCCGAGAACGCCAGCGCCATCGCGGCCGGCGCACAGGAGATCCGCTCCGCTTCGGATGATCTCGCCAAGCGGACCGAGCAGCAGGCCGCCTCCGTCGAGGAGACCGCCGCTGCCCTGGAAGAGATCACGACCACCGTTGCCGACTCCAGCAACAGGGCTCAGGAGGCTGGCCAGCTCGTCCGCAAGACGAAGGACAATGCGGAGCGCTCGGGCAGCGTCGTCCGTGACGCGGTCGATGCCATGGGCAAGATCGAATCCTCCGCCACCGAAATCGGCAGCATCATCGGCGTCATCGACGAGATCGCCTTCCAGACCAACCTGCTGGCGCTGAACGCCGGCGTCGAGGCGGCCCGCGCCGGTGAAGCCGGCAAGGGTTTTGCCGTTGTTGCCCAGGAAGTACGCGAACTGGCGCAGCGTTCCGCCAAGGCGGCAAAGGAAATCAAGGAGCTGATCAACGCGTCGAACGGCCATGTGAAAAACGGTGTCGCCCTGGTTGGCGAAACCGGGAAGGCCCTGCAGGAGATTGCGGTACAGGTGCAGCAGGTCGACGGCAATGTCGGCGCCATCGTCGGCGCCTCGCAGGAGCAGGCGACCGGGCTGAAGGAAATCAATACCGCCGTCAACAGGATGGATCAGGGCACCCAGCAGAACGCCGCCATGGTGGAAGAGGCCACGGCCGCCGCTCACAAACTCGCCAAGGAAGCCGACGCATTGTTCCAGCTCCTGGGCCAGTTCAACATCGGTGGAGCAGTGGCATCGAGGCGCATATCGCAGCCGGCTCCCGCGGCACAGCATGCTCAGCCCGTGGCTTCGCCGGCGCGCCAGATGATTGCCAAGGTCGGCAGGTCGTTCCAGGGGAATGCAACCTAGGGGAACGCGGCATTGGCCGGCGATTGGGAAGAGTTCTGAACCACACGGCAATCTGCCGAAAATGAAGTGATGAAGGGCAGCGATTGCTGCCCTTCGTATTTTTTGGTTTACGCCCGGGCGGGGACCTTGGACGGTAGCAGGGCGTTGACGATGACGGCGACGCCGATATTTGCTGCGAGCGCCAGCAGTCCGGTGTAGACGGTGAAGGGTTCGCCGCCGAGGCTGATCAGGTGCAGCGGCTTCCAGCCGGCGTCCCAGACGAGGAAGGTGCCGCCGCAGAACCCGACGAACCAGCCGGCAAGCAGCCCGGGCGCACGGAACCAGTTGGTGTAGAGGCCGAAGACCAGGGCCGGAAGCGTCTGCAGGATCCAGATGCCGCCGAGCAGCTGCAGGTCGAGGGCGAACTGAGTCGGGAGGAAGATGATGACGAGAAGTGCGCCGACCTTCACCACCAGCGACGTCACCTTCGCGACCTTGGCTTCGCCCGCATCGCTGACCTTGGAATCGACATAGGCCTTCCAGAAATTGCGGGTGAAGAGGTTGGCGGCGCCGATGCTCATCACCGCTGCCGGCACCAGTGCGCCGATGGCGATCGCCGCAAAGGCGAAGCCGGAGAACCAGCCCGAAAACAGCGTCTTGAACAGGGTGGGAACGACGTCATTGGCGCTATCGAGCTTCAGATTGGCGGCATGGCCCATATAGCCGAGCAGCGCCAGCAGGCCGAGCAGCAGCGTATAGGCGGGCAGCATGATCGCGTTCTTGCGGATCGTCTTGCCGCTGTTGGAGGCAAAGATGCCGGTCAGAGTATGCGGATACATGAAGGCTGCAAGCGCCGAGCCGAGAGCGAGCGTAGCATAGGCGACATACTGGTTGCCGCCGAGCAGCAGGCTGCCGGAGCCTTTGGCCTGGAAGGCCGCATCGGCCGAGGCGAAGACATTGGCATAACCGCCGAGCTTCGACGGGATCAGAGCGACCGCCGCGATCACCACGATATAGATCATGATGTCCTTGACGAAGGCGATCAGCGCCGGAGCGCGCAGGCCCGCCGAATAGGTATAGAGCGCCAGCACGATGAAGGCGATCGCCAGCGGCAGTTCGCCATGCAGCCCGAGCGCCTTCAGGACCGCCGTCATGCCGACGAGCTGGAGGGCGATGTAAGGCATGGTGGCGATGACGCCGGTTGCCGCGACCGCGAGTTCGAGACCGCGCGATCCGTACTGGCCGTGAACGACGTCGGCTGCTGTCACATAGCCGAATTCCTTGGCGCGCTTCCACAGCACCGGCATGACCATGAAGACGAAGGGATAGACGACGATCGTATAGGGCAGCGCGAAGAAACCGTAGGCGCCGACGGTATAGACAAGCGCCGGGACGGCGATGACTGTATAGGCGGTATAGAAGTCGCCGCCGACGAGGAACCAGGTGATCCAGGTGCCGAAGTTGCGCCCGCCGAGGCCCCATTCATCGATATGGGCGAGCGTCTCGGGCTTGCGCCAGCGGCTGGCAACGAAGCCCATGACGGTGACGAGAGCGAAGAAGAAGATGAAGACGGCGAGCGCCGTGCCGTTGATGTCAGTCGTCATGGCGAACGCTCCGATAGGCGATCCAGGTCAGCGTCGCCGTGATCGGTACCCAGAGAAGCTGATACCAGTAGAAGAAGGGGAAGCCGAAAAGCGACGGCTCGCGAAGATTGTAAAATGGCGGCCAGAGCAGCCCTACGTACGGAATGATCAGCAGCCAGAGCGCTGCCTTGCTATGTGGTTTTTCCATGTCGGGATCCCTTTCAGGCGCCGCGGGCGGCGGTCGCCATGTTCCAGTTGTCGGCGTGGAAGGCAGGTCTGTCAGTCGGCGGCCGCGGCGAGCGCGGTTCGGATCGCTCGATCTTTCCAGCCGATCGAAAGCGGATGTAACGCATGTGAATTCCTCCCAGCGACTGACACTTGGCCAGCCGCGGATGGAGTCCTATGGCGTCGGTTTTGTCCTCACAAGATGGGCACGGGGCTGAAATGCCGGGGCCTACCCAGAAGTGGGTAGGCGCGGGTTTCCACTGATTTTCGAGACGATACCGTGATCGAGCGCATAGCGGATGAGGCCGGCCGTGGTGGCGATGCCGAGCTTCTTCTTGAGGTTCTTGCGGTGCGTTTCCGCCGTGGCGGCGGTTATACCGAGCGCTTCGGCGATCTCCCTGTTGCTCCTGCCGGCAACGATCAGCCCGAGAATGTCGCGCTCGCGAGGCGTCAGGGGATCACTGCCCTCGTCTGCGCGTTCGCCCATCAGCGCGTCGAAGACGCCCGAGGAGAAATAGGTGCCCCCGGCCGCCACGGTGTCGATGGCCGAGACGATCTCGTCGGTCGAAACATCTTTGAGTACGTATCCGGCAGCGCCATGCATGACCGAGGAGGAGATATATTCGCGGCTGTCATGCATGGAGAGCATTACGACACGGGCCTGGGGAAGCTCGCTCCTGAACAGTTCGATCGCATCGATGCCGCTGAGTTTCGGCATGTTGATGTCCATCAGCACCACCTGCGGCTGGACCTGTCGGGCGATATCGAGGCCAGTTTGCGCAAGCCCGGCGGTGCCGGCGACTTCGATATGGTCGAATGTCTCGAGCACGGCTTTCAACCCGTCCAGCACCAGCGGATGGTTGTCGATCAGGAGAACCCTGATTTTCGGCCGTTCGGTCATGCGGCTTCCGCCAGCTTGCCGGCCGGCAGATTGGCCGACCTCGGCATCATTGCCGTCAGCGTCGTGCCGGACTCGCTGCTGTTGATGAGCAGCAGGCCCCGGAAGTGGGCCATCCGCTCCTGCATGTTGCGCAGCCCTAGGCCTGATCCGCCGGCTGCGCCGTCCTTGCTGCCGTCGAAGCCGGTGCCGTTGTCTGAAATCGTCATGCGGGCGCGGCCGCCGTCGCACCAGAGCTTCACCGAAAGCGTCGAGGCGCCCGAGTGCCGCTCGACATTGTTGAAGGCTTCTTGGGCGACGCGATAGAGGGCGGTGTTGGCCTCGGCTTTCAGCGTGCCGGTAAAGCCTGAAGCGTCGATATCAGTCTCAATCCCCGTCCGCTCTGCGAAATGATGACAGAGCGCCTCCAGTGCGGCCGTCAGGCCGAGATCGTCGAGCACGCGGGGGCGCAGATCGTGCGAGAGCCGCCGTATTTCCTTGATGGCGCCGTTCAGCGCCTCGACGCCCCGATCGATGGTGAGCGCTGCATCGTCGACATTGGTCCTGACCTTGCGGCCGGCGAGATCCATCGCATAGCGCACTCCGAGAAGGTTCTGGGAAATGCCGTCGTGCAGCTCGCGGGCGAGCCGCGCGCGTTCTTCCTCCTGGGTATCGATGACCCGCTGCGTCAGCTCCTTGAGTCGGCTGTCGGCCATACGGCGCTCATGGAAGGTCAGCAGCATGCAGGTCGTGAAGACGACGAGCACCGAGGGTACGGCAATCAGCGCGACGATGACGAAGGTTCGTCTGATATTGGCGCGCGTCACGGCGTTGGCGGCAGCACTCTGGGCAAAGACGTCATCGAGATAGACGCCGGTTCCCACCACCCAGTGCCATTTGTCGAGGCTGACGACGAAGGAGAGCTTGTCGGCGATCTGCCCGGTCGACGGTTTCTGCCATTTGTACTGATGCAGGCCGCCGCCAGCTTTTGCCGTGGCGATCAGCTCGGCAATGACTTTGTCGCCGTCAGGATCGGTCAGATTCAACCAATTTTGCCCATGCCGGAAGCTCTGGCGCGGATGGACGATATTGTTGCCGTCATAGTCATAGACGAAGAAATAGCCATCCCTGCCGTAATCGAGCGAGGTCAGAATTTCAGCCACCCGCTGCTTGGCGGCTTCGTCGTCGGGACCGGCCTTGTCGTAGATCGCCTGGATGGCGGACAAGGCAAGGTTGGTCAGGTTGAGGATTTCGGTTTCCTTCGTCTTCAGCATGTTCTGCTCGAACGTATCGATGCTGTTCTTGGCGAGATTTGCCGATTGCCAGGTGATGAACGTGGTGATCGCAAGGATCGAAATGACGAGCGGGACGATCGCCAATGCGATGATCTGGTGTCGTAGGGTCAAGGCTCGTTCCTCCCGAAATTGCGTCCGGAATTATGCCCTTTGTCCGACATGAGTCCAGCAGCTTGCCGGCGGCACGAGCTGGTGGCTATTCCAGCGGCACGAATAAGCCGAGCTTGACGTCCCGCAGCACGACATTGGTGTGCATGCGGCGGATCTGCGGATTGTCAGCCATGATGAGGGCGGCGATGTCATCATAATGCTCGACGTCGCGGGCGGTAACGATCGCGATCAGATCGACCGCGCCGGTGACGTAATAGACCTGCTGGATATGATCCTGTTTTTCCGCCCAGACGCGGAACTTCGCCAAGGCGTCGTAATTGTCCCGCTCGATCTCCATCCCGACGATGAACACCATCGATGTCCCCGTCGCCTTCCGGTCGAGGACTGCGACCTCCGCTTTGATGATCCCTTCCTCGCGCAGGCGTTTCAACCGCCGCTGCACGGCCGAGACCGACAAGCCCACTCGCTCGGCGATCGTTTCGGCCTTCAGCTGGCAGTCGCGCTGAACGATATCGAGGATGTCACGGTCAAAACGATCCAGTTGTTCCATTATCCAGTCCAAATCTTGCCGCAGCATTTTACGCGTTCTGCTGCATTCGCCGCGTGAAGAAGATTATTTTGCACAAAATACGCAGAAGAGACAAAAATTGCGCGAAAAAACCGCGCAGCTTTATCATTATCCTTCGCAAATTCAGTTCAGCCGGACCCATGCATGTCGGATCAGTCCATTCCTGCTCTTCGCGTCGAAGATCTTCATAAAAGCTTCGGCTTGCAACAGGTTCTCAAGGGTATTTCGGCCGAGGCCCATAAGTCTGACGTCATCTCCATTATCGGGTCGTCCGGTTCTGGCAAGAGCACCTTCCTCAGATGCATCAATTTTCTAGAAACGCCGGATCGCGGCCGCATCGCCGTGAACGGCGAGGCGGTCGCTCTGAAAACCGGCCGCGGCGGGCGGCTGCAGCCGCAGAGCTGGCGGCAAATCGAGCGGCTGCGAACCGGGCTTGGCATGGTCTTTCAGAGCTTCAATCTCTGGGCTCATCGGACCGTGCTGGAAAACGTCATCGAGGCGCCGGTGCATGTCATGGGCGTTTCCAGGCGCGAAGCGATCGAAAAGGCAGAAGCCCTGCTGCACAAGGTCGGGCTCTTCGACAAGCGTGATGCCTATCCCGCCTTTCTTTCCGGCGGCCAGCAGCAGCGCGCGGCGATCGCAAGAGCGCTTTGCGTCGATCCCGCCGTCATGCTGTTCGATGAGCCAACATCGGCGCTCGATCCCGAGCTCGTTGGCGAGGTGCTGAAAGTCATCCGCGATCTGGCGGAAGAGGGCCGGACGATGCTGATCGTCACGCATGAAATGCGCTTCGCCCGCGACGTCTCGAGCCGTGTCCTCTTCCTGCACCAGGGACGGATCGAGGAGGAAGGCCCGCCGGAGCAAGTCTTCGGGGCGCCCGTCAGCGCCCGCTGCCGGGAATTCACTCGTCTCACCGCCCACTGACCCCGCTTCCAGTCATCACCCATCACACGAACCAGGAGAATCCTGCGAATGAAACTGCTCCCCACGCTTTTCGCCGGCGTCGCATTTGCACTTTCCGCCGTCGCGGCACAGGCCGAAGTCCGCTTCGGCGTCATGAACGAATCTTATCCGCCCTTCTTCGCTAAGGACGCTTCGGGCGAATGGCAGGGATGGGAAATCGACCTGATGAATGCCGTCTGCGAAGAGATGAAGGAGAAGTGCTCGATCGTCGAGATCTCTTGGGACGGCCTCATTCCGGCTCTTGAGAGCAAGAAGTTCGACGTGATCTGGTCGTCGATGTCGAATACCGAGGAACGCTCGAAGGTGATCGACTTCACCGACAAATATTACAACACGCCGAGCACCCTGATCGGCCCCAAGGACCAGAAGCCGGGCGCCACGGCCGAGGATGTGAAGGGCAAGACCATCGGCATCCAGGTGTCGACGATCCAGTCTGAATATTACAAGAAGTACTTTGCCGCTGTCGCCGAGGAAAAGACCTACCAGACGCTCGACGAGGCTTTCCAAGACCTCGCTGCCGGCCGCATCGACTATGTCTTCGGCGATTCTCTGGCGCTCGACGCCTTCCTGAAAAGCGATGCCGGCAAGGATTGCTGCGCTAACATGGGCGATGTCGCCGACGACAAGGAGATCCTCGGAGCTGGCGTTTCAGGCGGCCTGCGCAAGGAAGATACCGAATTGAAAGCCAAGCTGAACAAGGCAATCGCCGCGGTGCGCGCCAGCGGCCAGTACGACACGATCACCAAGAAATACTTCGATTTCGATATTTACGGCGCGAAGTAAGCACTTCTAGAGATGGCGACTGCGCAACAAGGCATTCTGGACCTGCTGTCCCCCTATCCTCCGGGATGGGGCGGCGTTCTCTTGGCAGGTGCAGTCTCCACGGTCGCCATCTCGGCCTGCGCCTTTGCTGTCGGTCTGCTGCTTGGCACGGGCGGTGCGCTGGGGAAGCTCTCGGGCAATCCAGTGCTCCGCCTAGTGCTCGATCTCTATACGACGGTCATTCGCGCTGTTCCCGAGCTGATCCTGATCGTCGGGCTTTATTATGCCGGAACCGATGGCCTCAACCGGCTGCTGGCGGTATTCAACCTGCCGCCGGTCGAGGTGAACGGTTTCGTTGCCGCCGTCGCCGTGCTCGGTTTCGTGCAGGGCGCCTATATGACCGAGGTGCTGCGCGGCGCGATCCTTGCCATTCCCGTCGGCCAGATCGAAGCCGCCAAGGCTTTCGGCATGGGACCGGTGCTGCGCTTCCGCCGCATCCTGCTGCCGGCGCTGTTGCCGAACGCGCTGCCGGGTCTTGCCAATCTGTGGATGTCGGTCACCAAGGACAGCGCGCTGGTCGCGGTCGTCGGCTATCAGGAACTGGCGCTCGCCACACGTCTCGCCGGGGCAAGCACCAAGCACTACTTCGTTTTTTTCCTCGCCTCGGCTCTTCTCTATCTCGCCATCACACTCGCTTCCAACGCCGTCTTCAAACTGATCGAAGGGCGGGTGCGGCGGGGACAGCCGCGCCTTGCCTGAAGAAAGCGGCCCCATGAGTTTCACCTGGATCTCCTCCTATTGGCCGCTGCTTCTGACCGGCGCCTGGCAGACCGTAGCGCTGCTGGTCATTTCCGTGGTGTTCGGTTTCGTGATCGCCATCGGTCTCGCTTTCGCGCAGGTCAGCGGCGGCAGGCTGACGCGGCTTGCCGCCCGCGGCTACTGCACCTTCTTCCGCGGCACGCCGCTGCTCATCCAGCTTTGGCTCCTCTATTACGGGATCGGCTCGCTGCTGCCCATGATCCCCGGCATCCGCCAGAGCCTGTTCTGGCCGATCCTGCGCGAGGGCTTTTTCTTCGCTTCGGTCAGCTTCACGCTGAATTATGCGGCCTATGAGGCTGAAGTGCTGCGCGGCGCGCTGCTTGCCGTTCCCAAGGGTGAGCTCGAAGCCGGTCGGGCCTTCGGCCTGTCGCCCTGGAAACTCACCCGCCGCATCTGGCTGCCGCGCGCCATTCGCATCGCCCTGCCGACCATCGCCGGGGAAATCGTCATGCAGCTCAAAGCGACGCCGCTCGCCTTTACGGTGACGGTGATGGATCTCTACGCCGTCGCCAACAAGGTTCGCCAGGACACGCTGCTCGTCTACGAGCCGCTCATCGTCGTCACCCTCTTTTATCTTGCCCTGACCGCGGTGATCGCCCACGTCTTTCGAGGTCTCGAAGCGCAGGTGCCGGTTCGCCGCTAGGCCACGAAAAGCTCGCCACTTTGTTTTGAAAAGCCCGCTGCCGGTAACGGCGCGACAGCCTGAATGGAGACTACCTCATGAGCACAACGCGAATTCTCGATGGCGGCATGAGCCGCGAGCTTCTGCGGCTGGGCGCCGAACTGAAGCAGCCGGAATGGTCGGCGCTGGCGCTGATGAATTCGCCCGACATCGTGCGGGAGGTACACAGGGAATTCATCGCCGCCGGCTCTGAGATCGTCACGACGAACAGCTATGCGCTTGTGCCCTTCCATATCGGCGAAGACCGCTTTCAGCAGGAGGGGCCCGCCCTGATCCGACTTGCAGGTCGTCTGGCGCGCGAGGCCGCCGATGGCGCGACCGACCGGAAGGTGCTGGTCGCCGGCTCGCTGCCGCCGATCTTCGGCTCCTACGAGCCTGAGAATTTTCAGCCTTCGCGGGTGCAGGACTATCTCGAGGTGCTGGTCGAAAACCTCGCTCCCTTCGTCGACCTATGGCTCGGTGAGACTTTGAGCCTGATTGCCGAGGGCGAGGCCGTCCGCAAGGCGGTGGCGGCATCGGGCAAGCCGTTCTGGATTTCCTTCACCTTGGCAGATGACGAGGCGGCGATCAGGGACGGCGCGCCGAAACTCCGCTCCGGCGAAAGCGTCGCGGAGGCGGCGTCCTGGGCGGTTTCGTCGGGCGCGGCGGCTTTCCTGTTCAATTGCAGCAAGCCCGAGGTCATGCAGGGCGCGGTCGAGACGGCGGCGCGGGTGTTCCGGGAGAGGAATGCTCCCATCGAAATCGGCGTCTATGCCAATGCCTTCGAAGGGGAAACAGGCGAGGCAGCCGCCAATGAAGGCCTGCACGATACCCGTGACGACCTGAACGACGATGCCTATTCGCGCTTTGCCTGTTCCTGGGCCGAGGCCGGAGCGACGATCATCGGCGGCTGCTGCGGCATCGGCGCAGTGCATATCCATCGCCTCAGGAACACGCTCTTCGGTTGAAGGGACGGCCGACGAGATGCAGGCTGGGACGATGGCTACATCTGCCGGCTCTGTCACTCACTCGGCCTTCGGCGCCGTCTTTTGAAGCTCGAGAAGGAGCTCGATCAGTTTCGGGGCCATCACCCTGATTTCTGACAGATGCACGGCGCTCAGTCTGGTCAGAAGCTCGTCGGCCTTGTCGGTCAGGGCGAGCGTCTGGCGGCGCCGATCGGCCGGGTCGGCATGGCGTTCGACGAGCCCGGCATCCGACAGCCGCCCGACAAGCTCGGTCGCCGTATGGGGGGCGATGATCAGCCTATCGGCCAGCATGCCGATGGTCATCGCTTCGCCGCGTTGGCCCTTGATCGCCAGCAGAGCCTGGTGCTGCTGCGGAGGCAGCCCTTCCGACTGTGCGGCGGAGGCGCTGAAATCCATGAATTGACGAAGTGCGAATCTGAGGTCGGCAAGAGCCTCGTAATCCTCCCGTCTCAGCGGCGGCGCGGCTTTCTTCAAACTCGTTCTCCTCTGCCGCTCGTCCGCAGTTGGTGATCCGTGCGGGAGTTATTTCCGGTCTCGAATAGATGGGCAAGCGTCAGCCGGTCAAGGGAAGCATGTTCAAAAGACATGTTCGTCTTCACGCTTTCATCCGTTGATTTATATCGTATTACGATATATTCAAGCCGCTCAAGCATACCTATTTCCGCGTAGCAGAGGCTTCCATGTCGCAGCATCAAACCAGCAACCGGCCGCACGACTTTACGGGCGGTCTTTCCCGGCGCGAGGCCGGAGATTTCACCACCGACAGGCGGGTTCTCGTCCTGATCGGCATGGCCATCATCATCGGCTCCGCCGGCGCCTTTGCAGCATGGTGCCTCGTCAGCCTTATCGCGCTGGTGACCAATGTCATCTGGTTCGGGAAGATCGGCATCGAGCCCGCCTCGTTGGCAGGCGTGACGCGTTCGCTGTGGGTGGTGCTGGTGCCGCCGCTCGGAGGGCTCGTCATCGGGCTGATGGCCCGCTTCGGATCCGAGAAGATCCGCGGCCACGGCATCCCGGAAGCGATCGAGGCCATCCTGATCGGCGGCAGCCGGATGTCGCCGAAGGTCGCTGTCCTGAAGCCGCTGTCTTCGGCGATCTCGATCGGAACGGGCGGTCCGTTCGGCGCCGAGGGACCGATCATCATGACCGGTGGCGCGATCGGCTCGCTTTTTGCCCAATTCTTTCACATGAGCGCGGCCGAGCGGAAGACGCTGCTCGTCGCGGGTGCCGCCGCAGGCATGACGGCGATCTTCGGCTCGCCGATCGCCGCGGTCATGCTGGCGGTCGAACTGCTGTTGTTCGAATGGAAGCCGCGCAGCTTCATTCCCGTCGCCGTTGCCGCCTGCGTATCGATCTGCTGGCGCCCCCTGCTGTTCGGCGCCGGGCCGCTGTTCCCGACCCATTTCCAGGTGACCCTGCCCTGGTGGGGAATTTTCGCCTGTGCGGCAATGGGCATCATTTCAGGTCTGCAATCCGGCTTGCTGACGACGCTGCTCTACAAGATCGAGGACCTGTTCGAAGCATTGCCGATCCACTGGATGTGGTGGCCGGCGCTTGGCGGTCTCGTCATCGGTCTCAGTGGTCTGATCGAACCGCGGGCCATGGGCGTCGGATACGACATCATCGACGGGCTGCTCAACAACCGGTTGCTCGCACCGGCCGTACTGTCGATCCTGCTGGTGAAGACGATCATCTGGCTGTTTGCCCTGTCGTCCGGCACTTCGGGCGGCGTGCTCGCGCCGCTCCTGATTTTCGGCGGCGCACTCGGATGGCTGGTCGGCATTGCCATGCCGGGCAACGATCCCGGCTTCTGGGCACTGCTCGGAATGGCCGCGATGATGGGTGGAACCATGCGCGCACCGCTGACGGGGACCTTCTTCGCAATGGAAATCACCGGCGACGTCAGCACCCTCGTTCCCCTGCTCGCGGCAACGGTGGTGGCCTATGCCGTCACGGTCCTGCTGCTGCGCCGCTCGATCCTCACCGAGAAGATCGCGCGCCGCGGCCAGCACATTACCCGCGAATATGGCGTCGATCCGTTCGAGCTGTCCCGAGCCAGGGAGATCATGATCAGCGATGTCGACACGCTTCCTGTCAGCATGACGGTCGGTCAGGTATGCGACTTGTTCGTCTCTCAAGAAAAAACGCACCGGATCTATCCGGTGGTCGATGCTGCGGGCAGGCTGGCCGGCATCGTATCACGGGCCGAGGCCCTTCTCTGGCAGGGGAAGCCTGATCTCGCCGCCCAGACGCTTGCGGAAAATGTAACCGATGACTCCGTGCCAGTCGGGCATCCCGATGATACGGTCGCCTTCATCGCCGACCTGATGCTGTCGACGGACAGCGGCCGCATTCCGATCGTCGATCCAGCATCGGGCAAGCTGTGCGGTCTGATCGCCCGCAAGGATCTGCTGCGGCTGCGCAGCTCCTATCGGTCGGCGGAACTGGACCGGCGGCCTTATCTGACGGCCGGAGCGAGGAGCAGGCCTTCATAACGGTCTGCGGTCTTTTCCTGGCAATGTGTGAGCCGAGCGTCTTCGGCCCACACAAGCGAACCAATGACGGCTGCTTGCCACTCACCCAGTTTCGGCTTATATAGTCACTATAGTCATTCTGGTCAGGAGATGCGCGATGCAGCCGCCACCGCAAGCCGATGAAAGCTGGACCGTTGCCAGCGCAAAGGCGAAGCTTTCCGAGGTCATCGAACGCGCGCAATCCGCGCCGCAGACAATCACACGCAACGGCAAGCCCAGTGTCGTCGTCGTCTCTGCCGAGGAATGGCAGCGGAAGACCGCCCGCAAGGGAACGCTTGCCGAATTTCTGATGCAATCGCCCTTACGCGGCGCCGATCTGGACCTTGAACGTCAACGCGATGAACCGCGTGATCCGGCGCTGTGAAGCTTTTGCTGGATACCAATGTCCTGTCCGAGGTGACCAAGCCGAACCCCGACGTGCGCGTCCTTGAATGGCTGGGCAAGCTCGACGAGGATCATTCCTTCATCAGCATCGTGTCGGTAGCGGAGATCCGGCGCGGCGTTGCGCTGATGGACAAGGGACGCAAACGCGACGCGCTCGCCGAATGGCTCGCCCACGACCTGACGCAACGCTTCGAGCATCGCATCATTCCGGTGGATGAACCGGTTGCCCTGGCCTGGGGAGACCTTATGGGCCATGCAAAACGGAGTGGCCGCGGCCTGTCGTCGATGGACGGCCTGATCGCGGCGACAGCGATTGCTCATCATTTCAGCCTCGCGACGCGCAACATTAGGGATTTCGAGGGTTTTGGGATCGAACTGATCGATCCCTGGGCCGGGTGAAATATCTCCAGCCTGCAGAACCCATAGAGGCCGCAGTTTTCAGTGCAATCCGAACAGGTTCAGCAGTTCCTCGCGGTGCCGGACGAATTCCGGTGCGCTGCGATCGCGGGGACGCGGCAGATCGATGTCGATCAGGCGCGGCGCTGCTCCCTTTTCCCGCGCCAGGATCAGGATCCGGTCGGCAAGATAGATTGCCTCTTCGAGATCGTGGGTGACGAGAATGGTCGTCACATCCTCGTCGCGCCAGATCCGGGCGAGTTCCTGCTGCATACCGATCTTGGTCATTGCGTCGAGTGCACCGAGCGGTTCGTCGAGCAGCAGGATTTCGGGCTGAACGGCAAGCGCCCGGGCGATGCCGACGCGCTGCGCCATGCCGCCGGAGAGCTGCCGGGGGTAGGCCGCTTCGAATTGCTGCAGGCCGACGAGCTTGACATAGTGGCGTGCCCGCCCCCTCGCCTGCTCGTGAGAGAGGCCTCTCGTTTTCAGTCCGAAGGCGACGTTGTCGAGCACCGTGAGCCAAGGAAGAAGACGCGGCTCCTGGAAGATGACGGCGCGCTCCGCGCCGACGCCTCGTATCGCCTTGCCGTCGACCAGCACCTCTCCGGTATCGGACTCCTCCAGCCCGGCGAGAACCCTGAGCAGGGTCGTCTTGCCCGAACCGCTGGCGCCGACGATGGCGAGGCTTTCGCCGGAGCGGATGTTGAGATTGATATCCTTGAGAACCTGCAGGGGTTTGCCGTTCAGCCTGTAGGATTTGGAGAGGTGACGGATCGTCACCTCCCCGCGGCGAATATCCTCAGCGACGCTCATCGTCGTTCCTCAATTGCTTGCCGGCTTGGCGTCGGCGGTAAAGAGAATGTCCTTGGCCGCCAGCTGGCCTTGCTTCAGCTTGCCTTCGCGCACCAGGACGTCGATCCAGAACTGGATGTCGCGCTCGACCGGCAGGCCGCCGGCGCGCACGCCGTAGCCGCGGAAATACTGCGCGATGTCGGGATTCTCGCCTCGTTCGGCGAGCGTCTTGGCCAGGATCTTCTTGGTTTCCTCGGGATGCTCGCGGGCATAGTCGAGAGCACGGGCCGACTGCTCGACGAAGATTTTCGAGGCCACCGGATGTTGCTTGATGAAATCACGGCGCAGGACCACGAAGCCGCCGGCAATGTCTCCCAACACGTCGGTATCGTCGAAAACCGGACGCAGGCCGCCGTTCTTGAGCGCAGCACCTTCGAAGGTCGTCTGCCAATAGCCGAAGGCGGCGATATCGACCTGCTTCGAGCGCAGCACCTGCTCGAGCTGGGGTCCAGGAACGACGACCTGATTGGCCGCGTCCGTCGGCAGGTCGACGGAATGCAGGGCCTCGCGGATGGTATAGTCGAGATGCGCACCAAGCGTGTTGACCGCGATGCTCTTGCCGGCAATGTCCTTGATTGTTTTGATCGGGCTGTCTTCCAGCACGTAGAAGGTCGACTGCACTTCGTCATTGATGCCGTTTGAGGGATAGACAGCAACGAAGTCGTTGCCGCCGATGATCGAATTCAGGACGGCGGAGGTGGCGGCGCTGCCGATCTCCACGTCGCCGGATGCAAGGGCAATGAGAGAGGCCGGGCCGCCCTGGGCATAGCCGACATTCTCGAACGTGATGCCGGTGTCCTTGAAATAGCCGAGCGCGTCGGCGAGTTCATGGGCGGCGAGGCCGCCCTGGCTTGCGAGATAGCGCAGCTTCACCGTGTCGGCGGCGGCGGCCGGTGTGGCAAGACCGAGAGCGATCACGGCCGGCAGGAGAAGGTTGCGGGGATGGAAGGTCATGGAAAGTCCTTTCGGAAGAGGGAAATCGAAGGAAGAGGTCAGGCGTTCGGCTGCGACCAGCGGCAGAGGCGGCGCTGCAGCAGAACGAGCAGGGCATTGGCGGCAAGCCCGAGGAAGGCGAGCAGCAGGATCGCCGCAAACATCAGCGGGATCTGGAAATTGTACTGGGCGTTCATCACCTGGAAGCCGATGCCCTTGTTGGCGCCGATCATCTCGGCGGCGATCAGCAGCAGAAGCGCAGTCGTCGCCGAAAGACGCAGGCCGACGAAGATCGCGGGAACGGAGGCCGGCAGGATGACGCGGCGGAAAACGGTCAGCGATCCGGCGCCGTAGGTCCGCGCCATCTCGATGAGCTTCTGGTCCACCTCCTTGACGCCGCCGATCGTGGCGAGCAGCACCGGAAACAGCGTCGCCCAGAAGATCACGAAGATCTTCGATGTTTCGCCGAGGCCGAGCAGCAGGATGAAGACCGGATAGAGCGCCAGCGCCGAGGTCTGCCGGAAGAGCTGCAGGATCGGGTCTAGCGCCTGCTCGACGGCCCGAAACTGGCCCATGAACAGGCCGAGCGGAATCCCGACCACGACGGCAAAGGCGAAGGCGGTGCCGGATCGCTGCAGGCTGATGGCGATGTCGTCGAGCAACGCGCCATTGGCAAGGTTGGTCCAGAGCGCCGACAGGATCACGTTCAAGGGCGGGAAAATGGCGGGATTGATCCAGCCCCGGGTGCTCGACACCTGCCAGAGCACGAGGAAGCTGATGAGCAGACCGTAGCGCGGCAGAAATGCCGCGAGCACTCCGCGGACATGGGAGACCAGAGGGGAACTACTGCTTTTGCTGCTTATCAGCCGGCCGAAGCTTCTCGGAAGAGCCTGATTGATTTCGTAGGCCATGGGTTTCTCCTCACTCCGCTGCCTCAAGGACGGTGCGTCCGGCAGCCCAGCGGTTTGTCGGGAAAGGCAAGCCGAGATTTTCCCGGAGCGTCTTGCCTTCATAGGCAGTGCGGAACAGGCCGCGGCGCTGGAGTTCCGGAATAACGAGATCGACAAAGTCGTCGAGCGCCGTCGGCAGCCAGGGCGGCAAAATGTTGAAGCCGTCGGCGGCTTCGTTCTCGAACCATGTCTGCAGCGTATCGGCGATCTGCTCGGCCGTGCCGACGATCGTGTAGTGGCCGCGGGCTGAGGCGATCCACTGATAGAGCTGGCGGATGGTGAAGTTGTTTTCGTCTGCGATCTGGCGGATGAGGGCCTGGCGGCTCTTCATGCCTTCGGTCGGCGGTGCGGGCGGAAGAGGCCCGTCGAGATCGTAACCGTGCAGGTCGAGTGTGCCGCCGGTCAGGCCGTTGAGGAGGCCGATCCCGTCTTCTTCGACGATCAGCGAGGTCAGATGTTCGTATTTTTCGCATGCCTCGGCTTCGGTCCTGCCGACGAAAGCGGAGACGCCGGGCATAACCAGGACGTGATCGGGATTTCGACCGAGATCACGGGCGCGTGCCTTGATGTCCCGATAAAACTCCTGGGCGGTTTCGATATGCTGGTGGGCGGTGAAGATGACTTCGGCGGTTGCTGCGGCGAGCCCGCGCCCGTCTTCCGACTGTCCTGCCTGCACGATGACCGGGTGCCCCTGCGGCGAGCGCGAGACGTTGAGCGGGCCGCGCACGCTGAAGTGCTCGCCGCGATGGTCGGTGTCGTGCAGCTTCGCCGGGTCGAAGAACACGCCGGTCTCCTTGTCGCGGATGAAGGCGTCGTCCTCGAAGCTTTCCCAGAGTTTGCGGACGACCTCGACGTGCTCAGCGGCGCGGCGATACCGCTCGGCATGCGGAAGCTGGGTATCGCGGTTGAAGTTCTGCGCCGTGAGGTCACCTGTCGTGGTGACAACGTTCCAGCCGGCGCGGCCGTCCGAGATCAGGTCGAGCGAAGCGAACTTGCGGGCCGTGGTATAAGGCTCTTCATAGGTGGTCGAAGACGTCGCGATGAAGCCGAGATGGGTGGTCAGAGGCGCAAGCGCGGAGAACAATGTGACGGGCTCGAAGCCGGCCACGCGGGCGTTGCCGCCTTCACGCGCACCGCCAAAACCGACAGCCAGGCCGTCGGCCAGGAAATAGGCGTCGAAGAGACCGCGTTCGGCTGTCAAAGCAAGCCTTTTGTGAAATTCGAAACTGGTGGCACCGTCGGCCGGCTGGTCGGGATGGCGCCAGGAGGCAACATGCTGTCCGCCGCCAGGAAGAAATGCCCCAAGCCTGATTTTCCGTGTCATTTCGCGTCCTCTCCGTTTGCCGTCTGTTGTCGGAATGTTAAAATACGTACTCTATAAATTTTATAGAGAAACTTCATTCCGTAGTTTCGGGAGAAGAGTGAATAGATTTGCGGGATTGCACTGAAACTGGAAATCAACATCGAAGCGCGCAACGAGACATGGCTCGTCCTGCGGCGGCTCTTCGATATGCACGCGGCAGAGAACGAGCGCGAGCGCGCTATGATTTAAGGAAGCACGCGGCTCGGTGCGGCTTCCCGCAGGAAGTGTCGCCGGCGATCAATGCGTGTTCGTGTCCCGGGTATCAGCTCCGTTTCGGCCGGGCCGGGGCATGCTCCAGGCCGGTGGCGGCCTTTTTCAGGCAGTCGAGGTAGCGGTCGCGGTTCGCGATGCCGTCGTCGCGCGGCGTGACCAGGCAGAGCGTTGCAGCCGCATGACCCTCCTCGCCCCGCACCGGCACGGCAAAACAATGGGTAAAGCTGTCGACGATGCTGTTGAAGGTGAAGAGACCTTCTCGCTCGGCCTGGCGGACCTCGACGATGAAGCTTTGCGGATCGAGCCATTCGCCGTTCGGCAGACGAAAATCCTGCGATGGAATGAAGTTCAGGATCTCCTGATCCGACAGATGCGCGACGAGCAGACGTCCGGAGGCTGTCCACGGGATCGGCACCGACTGGCCGATATCGGTCGAAATGCGGAATGGCCGTGCGCCTTCGCGCATGCGCACGACCGTATATTTGTTTCCGTCCAGCATGCAGAACTGCGCCGTCTCCCGCGTTTCGTCGGCGAGCTGTTCCAGTGCCGCCTCGCATTCGCGGGTGAAATCGAAATGGTTTTCATAGGCAGCGCCGAGGAAATAAAGCTTGCGGCCGAGATAGACGCGCCCCTCGCCGCCCGTGAATTCGAGAATGCCATTGCTCAGCAGCAGGTTGACGAGCTCGTAGACCGATGAGCGCGGTGCGCCGATCTGCGCTGCTATTTCATTCGGCTTCAAAGCCTGCCGCTTCTGGCGCAGGAAATCGAGGATTTCGAAGGCGCGGTCGAGCCCTCGGGCACGCTTGCCGATCGCCTCGTCCTGAATTGCGTCCATTGCTGTCATCCCAATTTCTGTCCGGCCAAGCTTTTCAAACCCTCTGCCGCATCTGTCAACCGATCCTGTTGTTCCCGGTCGACGAAAATTTTTTTCATCCCTCTTGCGAGGCGGAAAAATCGGCATAAGATCGGCGCGTCCGGTATTTAGATCACATGTACATTATATTGGACAAAAACAGATGGCAAGCGTTAACGCTGCCACACAAAAGGGGATCGACATGAAAAATTTTGAAAACAGCATTTCTGCCTCGCGTCGCCGCCGCCTTCTCGCCGGCGCTGCCGCTGCTGCCGCCCTTCTCGTTCTTTCCACCGGCTCGGCCTCGGCTGCCGCCAGTTGCATCAAGGGGGACAGGAAGGCGCCTTTCACGATCGGCTGGGCGAATATCTATTCGGTGCCGACCTGGATGAAACAGACCGAAGGCACGATCACGGCTGAAGTGGAAGAGTTGAAAAAGGCAGGCCTCGTCAAAGACCTGATGATCACGGACGCGCAGGGCAATGCCCAGACACAGATCCAGCATATTCAGTCGATGATCGACGCCAATGTCGACGCCATTGTCGTAATCGCCGGTTCCTCCACCGCTCTGGACCGCGTCATCTCCGACGCCTGCGACAAGGGTATCGCGGTGGTGAATTTCGACAGCCTGGTCAATACCGACAAGGTGACGGCGAAGATCAACACCGATTCCAACGAATGGGGCGCGACGGCTGCCAAGTGGATGGTCGGCCAGCTCGGCGGCAAGGGCAAGATCATCGTCATGAACGGCCCTGCCGGCATTTCGGTGAGCGACGACCGCCGCAAGGGCGCACAGCCGGTTCTCGATGCCAACCCAGGCATCCAGGTGATCACCGAGACCAACACGGAATATAATGTCGCGCCGGCACAGGAAGCGATGACAAGCCTGCTTTTCGCCAATCCGGAAATCGATGGCGTGCTGTCGCTCGGCGGCGCCTTGTCGGCCGGTTCCGTTCTCGCCTTCGAGCGTCAGGGCCGCGATCAGGTGCCGACGACAGGGGAAAATGCCCGCCAATTTCTCGAACTCTGGAAGGAGAAGGGGCTGAAGGGCTGGGCGACGATGCAGCCCAACTGGCTCGGCGCGCTTTCCGTCTATACCGCCGTCCAGGCGCTGCAAGGCAAGGATGTCCCTGCCTTCGTCAAGGTGCCGCTGCCTGTTATCGACGACAGCTCGATCGGCAGCTATCTCGCGCGCGCCGACAAGTTCCCCGCCGACGGCTATATCTATTCGGACTACGACAAGGCGCTCTTCGACAAGCTGCTGACCAAGTGATCCGCGTCTGGGGACGTCGTCATGACGGAAGAAAACCCCCTGCTGGAAGCCCGGCAGCTGTTCAAGGGATTTTTCGGTAATCCGGTTTTGAAGGGCGTCGACATCGCCCTTCTGCCGGGCAGGGTTCACGCCCTGCTCGGCGAAAACGGCGCCGGCAAGTCCACTCTGATCAACCTCCTGTCCGGCGCCCTCCAGCCCGACGGCGGGTCTATCCTTGTCGACGGGAAACCCGTCGGGCGTTTCAGCCCGGCGGCGGCCCGCAAAGCCGGTATCGCTGTGGTTCAGCAGGAGCTGAGCCTGACGGCCAGTCTCTCGATTGCCGAAAATATCGGGCTCGGCGCCTTTCCGCGCCGCTTCGGTCTCATCGATTACCGAGCGCTTCATCGCCGGGTGCAGGAGGTGTGCGGCATGGTGGGGCTCACCGAACCGCTCGACATGCCGGTCGCCGACCTCGCGCTCGGCCGCCGCCAGATGGTGGAGATCGCCAAGGCGCTGTTCCGCAAACCGCGCGTGCTGATCCTCGACGAGCCGACCTCGTCACTCTCGGCCCATGAAGCCGGCATCCTTGCTCGGCTGATCGAGACGCTCAAGGGTCGCGGCATGGCACTCCTCTATATTTCGCACCGTCTGAACGAGGTGCAGGCGCTCTGCTCGCATGTCACGGTGCTGAAAGACGGCGGGGTCACTGCGGATCAGTCGCTCTCCGGCATCGACGGCGAAGGGTTGGTGCGTCTCATGGTCGGCCGCGAGACCGGCGACCTGTTCCCGCCGCGCGGCGCCACGACACCCGGTGTCATGCGCATCAGCGTCGAAGGCTTTTCCGCCGGCATGGTTCGCGACATCGCTTTCTCCGCCCGCTCCGGCGAGATCGTCGGCATCGGCGGGCTCGTGGGGCAAGGGCAGGAAGACCTGCTGCTTGGCCTCTACGGCGCCATTCCGGCCGCAGCCGCCCGAGCGGAAATATCCGGCAACCCTGGCCTGCCCGCTGATGTCGCCGAGGCGAATGCGGCAGGGATCGTCTATGTCCCGGCCGACCGCAAGCATGAGGGGCTGGTGCTGCCGCATTCCATCGCCTCCAATCTCATCCTGCCCTCGCTCGGGCGGCTCGCCCTCAAGGGCCTGCGCGACCGGCCGGCGGAAACCGGCTTGATCACCGATCTCGCGCACCGCCTGACGATCAAAGGTGATACGGCCCGCCCGGTACAGGCGCTTTCCGGCGGCAATCAGCAGAAGGTGGCGCTTGCCAAATGGCTGCCACTCGATCCTGCCGTTCTGCTGCTTAACGATCCCACCCGCGGCGTCGACATCGAGACCAAGCGGGAAATCTATCTCATGCTCCGCGCCTTCGCCGCCGAAGGGCGGCTCATCATCCTTGCCAGCTCCGATACGCCGGAACTCGTGCATCTCTGCGATCGTGTCGTGGTTCTGCGCGAAGGGCGCGTCGCGGCGATGCTGTCGCAGGATGAGATCAGCGAAAGGGCGATCGTCGGTGCGGCCATGGGCGTCAACACCACGGCGCGGGGAGAGGCGGCATGAACACCAATTCCTCATCCCGGCTCTATCCCTCGATCCAGATGCGCCGCAATCGCGGCCTCTCCGGCCTCTATCTTGTCGTCGCAACCTTTCTTATCCTCTATGCGATGCTCTTCCCGGGCATCCTTTCGATCGGCGGCTTCTCGAAGTTCACGCAGAACTGGTTCCCGCTCGCACTCGTCACCATGGCGCAGGCGCTGCTCATGCTGAATGGCGGCATCACGCTGGCGATCGGTCCGCTCGTCAGCCTCGGCGCGGTCATCGCCGCGACGACGATGGAAGGGCCGCTCGGCGTGCCGGGCGGCATTCTCGCGGTCGCCGCCGCCGGCCTTGCGGTCGGCGCCTTCACCGGCGCCATCGTCACCTATCTGAGGCTTCCTGCGATCATCGTCACGCTCGCCGGCTCCTTCATCATCAGCGGCGTCGCACTCATTCTGCTGCCGCGGCCGGGTGGCACCGTTCCCGACTGGCTGTCGACGGTGCTGGCCGGCCATACGCCCGTCGCCTTTCTGATGCTGGCGGTGATCCTGGCGCTCTGGAAAGCCTTCCTGGCGACGCCGCTCGGTCTCGGCATCTATGCGGCCGGCGACAACCCGGTCGGGGCGTTCCGTTCCGGCGTTCCCGTCGAACGGGTGAAGGTCACGGCTTTCGCGCTCTCCGGTCTGCTGGCTGCGCTGACCGGCCTCTTCGTCGCCGCGCAGACCGGCTCCGGCGATCCTGTCATCGGCACGCCCTTCACGCTAAACTCGATCGCTGCCGCCGTGCTCGGCGGCGTCGGCTTCCTCGGCGGCAAGGGCACGATGCGCGGTGCGATCTGCGGCAGCCTGCTGCTCTCGGTCATGATCAACGTCATGTTCTTCCTCGGCTTCCCGCCGGTGGCGCAATATGTCGCTCAAGGCTTGATCATCGTCGGCGCGGTTGCCGTTCCGGAACTTCTCGGCGCGTGGAGGGCAAGACGTTGAACATCGTCAGATCAGCATTCCGCAACCCGCCGCTGCTGACCTTCCTTCTGGTGGCGCTCGTGTGGATCGTCGCAAGCTTCACGCTGCGGGGCTTCGGCGCCTACGGCCATTTGCGCTACCTTCTCGAGCTCGCCGCCGTGATCGGCATCGTTGCCGCCGGGCAGACGCTGGTTATTCTGATGGGCGGCATCGATCTTTCCGTCGGCGCGGTTATCACCGTCACGGCGATCCTGTTGCCCCTGATCTCGCCGGCTTGGGATCCGACCGGCCTTGCCGGCATCGCGGCGGCGCTTGCCATCGCCACCGGCATCGGTTTGATGAACGGCGCGGGTTCCACCTATCTCCGCGTGCCGCCGATCATCATGACACTTGCCATGGCGACCTTCCTGCAGGGCTTGCTCGTCATCGTCGCCGGCGGCAGCGCCGTCACCGTCAGCAATCCCGCAGTCATCCTGCTCGGGCAGGCGCGGCCGCTCGGCATTCCCTCGGGCATCATTCTGTGGCTCGTCGTTGCGGTCGTCGTCCTGCTGCTCGTCCACCGCATGCCGATCGGCGCCCGTTTCCTCGCGGTTGGGGCGAACCCGCTGGCCGCCCGGCTTTCCGGCGTCAGCGTCACGCGCAACACGCTGATCGCCCATACCCTGTCTGGCTTTTTCGCCGGCCTTGCCGGCATTCTGGTTCTCGGCATGAACCGGCAGGGTTATGTCGGCATCGGCGATCCCCATCTGCTGACCTCGATCGCCGCCGTCGTGCTCGGCGGCACCTCGATTCTCGGTGGCCGCGGCACCTATGCCGGGACCGTTCCGGGAGCGATCCTGCTTGTGACGGCGACGGCGCTGATCACCGTCGTCAACGCCTCGCCTGGCTGGCGGTCGATCATGTTCGGCACGCTGATCCTCGCCCTCCTGCTCGTTTCCGGCCGCGAGGCGCGCCGATGACGGGACGCTACGATGGGCCGGTGATCGATCCGCACCATCATCTCTGGGACCTCGGCCTGCAGCGTCATCCCTGGCTTGAGAAGGCGCGGGCATCCGGTGAAGGGATGGTGTTCGGGAGCTTGGCACCGATCCTGCGCGACTATGGCATCGAGGATTATCGCGCCGACGCCGCGCGCCAGAATGTGGTTGCGACCGTTCATGTCGAGGCCGGCTGGTCCGCTGCCTATCCGCTGGAGGAGAGCCGCTGGCTGGATGGGCTCGACCGCCGCTCCGGCGTGGCGCACCGTTTTATCGCCGGCATTGCCCTCGACCGGCCGGACGCCGCGCGCCTGCTCGAGGCGGAAGCGGAAAACTCCGACGTCGTCGGCATCCGCGATATTCTGAGCTGGCATCCCGATGTGGCCAAGAGTTTTGCGTCGCGTCCGGATCGCATGAGGGATCCCGTCTGGCGGGCGGGGCTTGCCCATGCCACGCGGCTCGGGCTGGTCTTCGACCTGATGCTTTATCCCTGGCAGATGGATGACGCGCTTGAGCTCGTCCGGGCTTTTCCGGAAACGCTTTTCGTCCTCAATCACGGCGGAAGCCCCGCTGACCGGACGCAGGAGGGCATGGCGCTCTGGCGCCGCGGCCTGCGGGCGCTCGGCAGAGAGGCCAACGTGCGGCTCAAGATTTCCGATCTCGTCGCCTACGACAATGACTGGACACTCGAAAGCCTGCGGCCGGTGATCGAGCATTGCCTCGATTGTTTCGGGCCTGAACGTTCGATGTTTGCGAGCGATTTTCCGGTAGCAGGTCTGCACGCCTCTTTCGACGAGATCTATGAGATTTTCCGTACGGTCGCCTCGCAGCTCTCTCCGGACGAGCAGCGCGCTCTGTTCCTTGCCACCGCCAACGACACCTACCGTCTCGGCATCGCCGACCCGGCCGACGCCCGGAGGGGTTGCCATGTCTGACCTTCATGCTGCGTGGGAAAACCTGCTGATCGATGAGCGGGTGCGAGGCTTTCCGCCGGGCCATCCGCCGCTTTCGCTCTCTGAAATCGGCAAGCAGGGATGGAAGCCCTATGACGGCACGATGGCTCTGCCGCTGATCTCGCTCGACCGGCAGGCCTTCTCCGCCAATGTCGAACTGATGATGGCTTATGTGAAAAGCCACGGCGCCGAAATTGCGCCGCATGCCAAGACGCCGATGTCGACGGTGCTGGCAAAGGCGCTTGTGACGGCGGGTGCCTGGGGCACGACAGTCGCCGATATCCGCCAGGCCGCCGTCCTGCTCGAGGCGGGACAACGCCGCCTGATCCTCGCCAACGAGATCGGCGGCGTGGCCGCCGCCCGACGGCTTGCGGCTTTGCTCGGCCAGTATCCCGATGCGGAACTCCACGTCTTCGTGGATTCGGCAGCGCTGGTCGAAGCGCTCCGATCCGCGTGGCGAGAGCGTATGGACCTGCCGCCTCTTGGCCTGCTGGTGGAGCTCGGCGCCGGCCGGGCCGGCATCCGCAGCGCCGCTGCCGCTGAGGCAGTTCTCGATGCGATCCTTGCCGCCGAGACGTCGACCTTCCGGTTGAGCGGCATCGCCGCCTATGAAGGTGCTGCCGCGACCGCCGATGCGGCAGAGACGATGCTTCGCATCGAGACTTTGATGGCAATGACGGCAGATTTTCTGCCGAAGGTGCGCGCCCGCACCGGCTCTGACCGGCCGCTTCTTGTGACGGCCGGCGGCTCGGTGTTTTTCGATGTCGTGATCGCCGGGCTTTCGGCCGCGGTTGCGGCCGATCCGGTCTGCCGGCTGATCCTGCGTAGCGGCGCCATCTTCTTCCATGATCACGGCGTCTACGAGCGCGGCCTTGCCGGTCTCGATGCGCGCGGCGGTTTCCGTGTGGCTGGCGAGACGCTTTCGGCGGCGGCAGGGTTTCGTCCGGCGCTGCGAGTCTGGGCCGAAGTCCTGTCGCGGCCGGAGCCGCGGCTTGCGATCTCAGGCATGGGCATGCGCGACGTGGCGATGGACCAGGGCCTGCCACGGCCGCTGGCGCTCTATCGCGATGGGGCATGCCTCGGCGACCTCAAAGGCGCCGAGGTTTTCCGACTCAACGATCAACACGCCTTCGTCGCCCTTGCCGAGGCGAGTGACGTCCGCGTCGGCGACGTAATCGAGTTCGGCATCTCGCATCCATGCACCTGCCTTGACCGGTATGCCATTCTCTATGGTCTCGACCCCGAGCATTCGGTGACGGCGGCCTATCTCACAAGCTTCGGCTGACCTCTCCTTCAAAAAGCAAGAAAAGGAAAACCTGCCCATGATCCAGCGTTATCAGAAAGGTTCGCGAATGAGCCAAGCCGTCAGCTATGGCGGTCTCGTCTATATTGCCGGCCAGGTCGCGGAAAATCGCAAGGCAGGGATCGAAGAACAGACTCGCGATGTGCTCGGCAAAATCGACGCTCTTTTGAAGGAAGCCGGTACGGACCGCTCTCGTCTGATCGCCGTCAATGTTTTCCTGCCGGCAATCGTCGATTTCGAGGCGATGAACGGCGTCTATGACGGTTGGATCGACATAGAAAACCCGCCTGCGCGCGCCTGCACCGAAGCACGCCTCGCCGATCCAGATCTGCGCGTCGAAATGACCGCGGTCGCGGCCCTCTGAGGGCGCAGTAACCGCCCGGACTGGAGACATCATGCACAGCGGCCTCGTCAACCCGATCGACTTCTCGCGTGAGGGCCGGCAAGCCGGCCACCTCGCAATTCCCTATTCGGTGGACCGTTCGCCCTATTATCAGATCCGCATCCCCGTCTTTCATTTCAGGAACGGCGAGGGCCTGTCTCTGCTGCTGATGGCGGGCAATCACGGTGACGAGTATGAGGGTGAACTGCAGCTCGGCCGGCTGATGCGGCTGTTGGATGTTGCGGAAATCCGCGGCGCCGTCACCATCTTGCCGATGGCGAACTTGCCGGCGGTGATGGCGGCTAAGCGCTGTTCGCCGTTCGACGGCGGCAACCTCAACCGCGCGTTTCCCGGTGACCCCATGGGCTCGCCGACAGCGCGAATGGCGCATTTCCTCGAGCATGACCTCTTTCCCCGGCACGACGTCCTGCTCGACCTGCACTCCGGCGGCACGTCGATGGCGCACCTGCCCTGCACGCTGATCGAGCGGCAGGCCGATGCCGTCCGCTTCGAGCGCTCCGTGTCGCTGATGCGGGCACTCGGCGCGTCCTATGCCTTCATCGCCGATAACGGGCCGGCAGCGCCGACATCGATGGGGGCCGCGGCACGGGCGGGGATTATCGGTCTTTCCGGTGAATTCGGCGGCGGCGGAACCGTGACGCCCCAGACAATGGCCTTCACGGCGGCGGCGATCGACCGGTTGCTCGTGACGCTCGGCATTGTCGAGCGCCCGGTCCTGTCGCGCGGAACGCTCCCTCAGCCCGGGCCGCTGCATCTGCTTTCGCTATCTCGGCACAGCCAGGGCATCTATGCGAGCCGCAGAGGCTGGTTCGAGCCGGCTGTCGGGCTCGGCACCGTCGTTGCCGCCGGCGATTTGGCGGGATGGTATCATGATCTGGAACGCCTGGAGCAGACGGAGGAAGAGCTGCGCTTTGCCGAGAGCGGCATGGTGATTTCCCACAGGCTGCATTGCGACAGCCAGGCCGGCGACTGCCTGATCCAGGTCGCCGAATCTATCGCATCCTGAGCCAATCCCCGCGCGCGATTCCACTTAACTGATTGCGTCCACCGCGGCCTTGACCCAGTCGAGGCGCTTTGCCGGAATGAGGCCGTAGTTGTAGAAATTGACGCCGTCGGCGCCGGCATCGACGGCGGCCTTGGCGCGTGCGGCGAGCACCATGGGTCCGCTGACCTCGGGATAGAAGATGCGCAGGCCGACTCCAAGGAACTTTTCCCGCCCGATTGCCGCTCGGCCGGCTCGGATGACATCGCCGACGGCCTCCGGCGTCATGTCGTAACAGCAAAGAATTGCCCCGTCGCAGAGCTTGCCGACGGCTGCGAGATCGACGCCGCCGAGCCAGCCGTCCTTCAAATCGATAAGCACGATACGCGTCGCCGGATCGGCCGCGGCCTTGATCTCGCCGATCAGGCTGGTCACCGGTTCGCTGCGCCACGCTAGATAGGCATGGAGATCGGGATGGTCCCGGAAGGCATCGATGCCAGCCGCCGGGAAATCGGGGAACTGCCGCTCCGGCACCGCTCGTTCGCAGAGTTCGACGATAAAGCGCGCTACAGTTCTGCGCGCGCCTTCCACGGGCACGCCGGCCCTGGCGGCGCGCGCGATACAATGATCGCAGAAGCAGAGCGACAGCAGGAAATCGTCTTCGGCATTCAGGCCGACCCCATCTTTTTCGTGATGATATTCATGCGCGAAGCCCATGAAGTTTGGGCTCTCGAGCTCGACCATGTCAGGCCGGTAGTTCGTCGCGATGTCCTGCACGAGAGTGACGACATAATCCCGCGCGGCTGGGCTGGAGGGGCAGAGGTTGTAATAATTGAGATTGCCGAAGGCGTTTCGCGTCACGTGATCGGGATGCAGCACGCCGAGACGGGTATTGTGCAGGCAGACCGTCCAGCAGGAGAATTTAAGACCTGTCGCCTCGCGCTCCCTGACGAGCGCTGCCAGCATATCGCCGCGCTCGGTCACATTGCTCGCCATCAGCGGTTGGATCAGCTTGTCCTGCCACAGGCTTTCGTCCGGCCGGAAGTAGACCGTCCCGTCCTCGGGGAAGTAGGCCTTCTGCTGCGGGCTGCGCGGCTGAAGGAAGCGGCCGGCATGATAGGAGGTCGCCAGGCTGACCCTTGTCAGGCCTGCCCGGCCGGTAAGCTCGGCGGCAAAGGCGCCGAGCCCCTGGTCCTGGATATCCCAGGGATAAGTCCACATGGAAAGATGCATGGCGCGCTCCCGTCGAATCTGTCCATTTTATAGAACATGCGTCCATAATAGTGTCCAGATCGATCTTGGAGCGCCGGCACCGATTGCTCATCGTCGCCGGCGCCGCTCCATCATCGGCTGATCGTCGCCTGCAGCGCGTCGATGGAGGACTGGATCCCGGCATCGGTCGACATGGTGAAGTCTTCCATTTCGAGGCTGACCCAGCCGTTGTAGCCGACCATGCGGACGACCGAGAAGAACTCCTTCCACCACTGCAGGTCATGGCCGGCGCCGACGGCGACATAATTCCAGCTGCGGTTGGCGACGTCGGTGACGTCCTTGAGTTCGAGCAGGCCGTTGACATCAGCGAGACCGCGCTCGATGCGCGTATCCTTGCCGTGGCAGTGATGGATCGCGCTTCCCAGCGCGCGGGCCGAAGCGATCGGATCGGCGCCCTTCCAGAACAGATGGCTGGGATCGAGATTCATGCCGACGGACGGGCCGACCTCCTTGCGCAGGCGGAACAGGGTCTCCGGATTCCAGACCAGCATGGCCGAGAAATTTTCGAGCGCATATCTCTCGACTCCGACTTCTCTCGCGAGCTTCACCAGGTCGTGCCAGAGCGGGAAGGCACGGTCTTCCCACTGGTAGCGGTCGCGCTCGGGCATCTCTTCGGGCCAGCTCTTGGTGTAGACGAGCCAGTTCGGCACGGTGTCGCCGGGGGCCGCTTCCGGCAGGCCGGACATCGTCACGATCGTCTTGACGCCAATTTCGCCGGCAAGACGGATCGTCTGCTCCATTTCCTTGCGGTGGCGCTTGCCCATCTCGCCGGGATCGAGCGGGTTTGCCGAGCAGTTTAGAGCCGCGATTTCAAGGCCGCGGACTTCGATTTCCTTAAGCTTGGTTTTCAAAAGCCCCTTGTCTTCAAGCAGTTCGTCGGCGTGGAAATGTGGGGCACGCGACCAGCCGCCGCCGGTCATTTCGATGCCCTCGACGCCGAGTTCAACACATTTGTCGAGCATGTCGGTAAATGACAGGTTGCCCATGACGTCGGTGCAAATGGAGAGTTTCATCGTCTCGATCTTTCCTGTGAAAATTGAGGGCGCGCCTTTGTGAGAGGGCGGAGGAGATCCCGGCGCGCCCTCGGAGGGAGCTATTTGCAGTCGATCCAGGCCGCGCCCGCATCAGCCGAGCGGACGCAGTTTTCCAGCCAGCGCACGCCTTCTGTGCCGGCCTTGATGCCAGGATAATGGTGGCTCCTGAGGAAGGCTTCGTCGCCGCGGCGCTTTGCGTCGATCGCCTGGGCGATCCAGAGGTAGATGTTCGCCCAGCTGTCGCCGAGGCCCTCGGTATGCAGCGCGCCCATGCGGTCGGCCGCCAGGCTCTCCTCCTCAAGATAGGGCATGCCGTGGTGCAGGATCCGGTTCGGCTCGCCCTGCACTTCGTAGATCAGCTGGTCGGGATGGGCATCCGACCATTCAATCGAGGCCTTGGAGCCGACGAAACGGTAGCGCTGCGAACCCATGTTGCCGGCGTCCACTGAGGAAACCCAGAGACGGCCGCGGGCGCCGTTGTTGTAATGCATGAGAACGGTCGCATGGTCTTCGAGCGGTGCGCGGGTTGGAATGAAGGCCTTGCGGTCGCAGAGCAGCTTTCCGATCTTCAGATGCGGCAGCACCACTTCAGAGAGATAGTAGAGATGGGTGCCGATATCGCCGAGAACAAAAGTCGGGCCGGCCGTCTTCGGATTGGTGCGCCACTTCACCGCCTCGCCGGCGCCGACATCGTCGCCTGCATTGAAGCCGTGGGTATATTGCATGTCGACGATGCGGATCTCCCCGAGCATGCCCTTCTTGACCATCGCCGCCATCTGGTGAACCAGCGGATGGCCGGTGAACCCATAGGTGACGCCGACGATCAGGCCCTTCTCTTCTGCGAGCCCGGCAACCTCGTCGCATTCGGCAACGGTGAAGAACAGCGGCTTTTCGCAGATCACGTGCAGCCCGGCTTCCAGGCATGCCTTGGTGATTTCGTAATGGGTGAAGTTCGGCGTGGCGATCGAGACGACTTCGACGCCGTCCTCGCGCCCGGCCTCACGGGCGATCAGCTCCTTATAGTCGCCGTAGCATCGGTCGGCGGCGACGCCGATCTTCGTGCCAAAATCGCGCCCGCGCTCGGCGTCGAGGTCGAAGGCTCCGCAGACAAGCCGATAGGTGCCGTCCCGCTGGGCGCCGGTTCTGTGTTTATAGCCGACCTGTCCGGTGCGGCCGCCGCCGACCATGCCCCAAAGCAAGGGGCGTTCGATCAATCTTTCTCCGTTGATCATCCGATCATCGCTCCTGAAATAACCTACCGGATCACTCCGCCGCCATGGCGGCTGGACGTCCGTAGAGATTGGGTTTCGCTATCATGTTGACTGGTTCGAAGCCGCCGCCGAGCACGGCCCGTAGGGCGGCGTCGGCCACGAGCGTCGCCGCATATCCGTCCCAAGTGGAAGGGCCGGAGGCCGTGCCATTCGAGGCGGCGACGATCCATTCGCGGAATTCCTGGTCGTAAGCATCGATGAAGCGTTCGCGCCAGTCCTCGGGGATCGCCTGACGAATGCCGTTCGTGTCCGAAATCACGGTCGCCGGGCGGTTCGGAAGCGCGGCCACACCCGCCTCGCAGCTGACCTCGCCGCGGATGTCGTAGCCATAGGCGATATTCACCGAAATCTCGACATCGACGAGCGCGCCGGAGGCCATGTGCAGGAGCACGAAAACCGGATCGCGCAACGCGCCACCGCGCGAGGAACGGCGCGGCGCGCGCACCTCTACCCCAATGACCTCATCCGACAGGAGCCAGCGGGAAATATCGGCGTCATGCACCAGCGTGTCGTTGAGCGGCATTTCGGAGGTGTAGAGCCCCTCGGGAACCGAGGCATTGCGATGCACGGAATGGAACATCAGCGGGGCGCCGAGTTTGCCTCCGTCGATAACCGCTTTCAATCGGCGATAATCGGCATCGAAGCGGCGCATGAAGCCCACCTGTATAAGCCGCCGGCCGCCGGCGACTTCGGCCTCCATCACGCGAAGCGCGGCCGGCTCGGATGTCACCAGAGGTTTTTCGCAGAAGACCGGTTTGCCGGAGGCAATGCAGGCGAGCAACTGCTCCTCATGCGCCGGCCCCCACGAGCAGATGATCACAGCCTCGACTTTTTCCGAAGAGATCAGTGCCGAAGGGGTGGCGAATACCTCCGCCCCTGCGGGGGCGGCAGCGGCAGCGCGGGCCTGATCGATATCGGTCACGCCGACGATTTTAACGCCGGAAACGACGTTCGTCAGGCGGCGGATATGATCTTGACCGATCATACCCGTACCGATGACACCAACCTGGAGGGTCATTTCGCCCCCCAGTACTTATCGATGTAATGCTGCATTTCCGAGCGCATGAAGGTGCCGCTGTGGTCTGCCTTGTCTTCCCAGGCGAAGACGCAGGCGGTCATGATGCCGTCGAAGCCGATCTCGGCGAGCGTGCCGAAGAACTCGTCCCAGGGAACTTCGCCCTGGCCGATATTGAGATGCTGGTGCACCCGTGCGTTGGTGCCGGGCGGGTTGAGAATATATCTGAGGCCCGACGAAGCCTTGTGGTTGAAGGTGTCGCCGACATGGACATGCGCCAGCACATCCCTAGCTTCGCGCAGCATCGCCTTGGTGTCGTCGCCGAAATAGAAGGTGTGCGGGGCGCAATAGAGGAATTTGACGCTCTTCGAATTGACCGTGCGGATGATGTCGAGCGCCGGCTGCAGCGTCTCGCACCAGTCTTCGGGATGGGGCTCGACATGGAGTGTGATGCCCTCGCGCTCGAAGATCGGCACCAGCTCTTCCATCGAGCGCCACCAGGCGTCCTCGCAGGCCTCTATCATCGATCCCGTGTGGCAGCAGTAGCACGATCCTTTGTCCGGATGCGGACCGCGGCCGAACTCGGAATTCATCACGCCGACTTCCAGCTCGACGGCGATCTCGATCGCCCGCTTCCAGTGCTTGACGGCGGCCTTGCGTTCGATCTCGTCGTTGGAGGCCCAGCGGTACATCGGCAGCAGCGAGGCGATACCGACATCGGCCTCCTTCAGCGCGCGCTTGAATGATTTGATCCGCTCGGGAAAGACGCGCGGCGCTTTGAACCATTCGAGGAAATCGCCGCGCGGGGAGAGTTCGATCCAGTCGTAGCCGAGCTCCTTGACCTTCTTCGGCAACTCCTCAAGCGAGAGATGCCGATGCATGAACGGGTCGATTGCGATCTTCATTTTGACCTCCGGATTCCAGACATGATTTTCCTTTCCCGGCGGCGGTCTTTTCTGACGCTGCCGGACGTTACGTGTTTTGCTCTGTGTGTTTGTGGTGCCGTCAGCGGTTAGCCGGCCGGCGGCGAATGGCTCTCATGACTTGTAATGTAAGTATCGATTTGGGCCTCGAGATCCGCCATGGTTTCCCCGCCGGCCATCAGGTCTGTGATCTCTTCGCGGGTCTTCTCGCCCCTGCGGAAGTCGGCGGCGATCGCCCCACGGATGAGAACGGCGAAGTGATCGCCCACCGCCATCGCATGCATGACCTGATGGGTGATGAAGATCACCGCCAGGCCCCGCCGCTTCGCCTCGTTGACGATCCGCAGCACATGGGCCGCCTGCTTGACGCCGAGAGCAGCCGTCGGCTCGTCAAGGATCAGCACGCGCGCCCCGAAATGCACGGCTCGGGCAATCGCAAGCGACTGGCGTTCGCCGCCGGAAAGCCCGCCGACAAGACGATCACCATCGTCGATCCGGGTGATGCCGAAATCCTGCACGGCCTTGACGGCAATCTCATTGGCCGTCCTGCGGTCATAGACCTTGAACGGCCCCCAGCCCTTGGTCGGCTCGACGCCGACGAAGAAGGATCGGCCGATCGACATCAGCGGAAATGTTCCGCCGAATTGATGCACCGCCGAGATGCCCTTTTCCTGCGCATCGCGCGGCCCGCTGAATTCTACCGGGTTGCCATCCATCAGGATTGTGCCGCGCGTCGGCTTGTGAACGCCGGCAAGTGTCTTGATGAGCGTCGATTTGCCAGCGCCGTTGTCGCCGAGCAGGCAGAGCACCTCGCCCGCACGGACCTTGAGCGAGATATCGTGCAGCACGTCGATCGGGCCGAAGCTCTTGTCGACATTCTGGAGTTCAAGGATCGGAATAGTGTCGGACATGGTGACGCTCACTTGTTTTTCTTCGGCGCGAAGCTCAGCGCCATCTGCCGGAAGGTGTTGTTCATCAGAACGGCGGCCATCAGCATCACGCCGATAATCAGGTTGGACCAGTTGCGGTCGATGTCGGTGAAGTAGATGCCCTGGCTGACGACGGCGAAGGTCAAAGTACCGAGAAAGATCCCGGCGACCGAACCGAAGCCGCCTGTGAGCAGCACGCCGCCCACCACGATCGAGACGATCGTATTGAAGATATAGTTCATGCCGCCCGAGACCTGCGCGGAATTGAACAAGATGGCGCCGCACATTCCGACGAAGGAGGCGGCCGTGCTCGAGAGAACGAAGAGGACGATCCTCAGCCCGTCGGTCGGGATGCCGGCATTGCGCGCGCTGACCTCGTCTCCGCCCATCGCGACGATCCAGTTGCCGTAGCGCGTCGCATGCAGCACGAAACCAAAAACCACCGTCAGCGCCAGCCACCACAGGATGATCACCTGGAATTTGCCGTGGATGAGGTCGCCGAAGACCGTCTTGGCCCAGGCCGGGGCATTGAGGGGCACCGACGCGGCTCCGGTCAGGATGACGGATCCGGCAAGAACGAGCCCCTGCACAGCGACCAGCGTGCCGAGTGTGATGATCAGCGAGGGCACGCTGGTGCGCACCGCCAACACACCGTTGACCAGCCCGACGGCAACGCCGATGGCGAGAACGCCAAGCATGCCGACGACGATCGGCAACTCGTAATAGCCCGAGAGGATGGCGATCGTCATCGAGCCCGCCGGGATCATCGCGCCGATCGAGATATCGAGCTCGCCTGATATCATCAGAAGGCCGACCGGCAAGGCGACGATACCGAGATTGGCGGCGAAGTTGACCCAGCTTGCCGCGCCGAAGAGCGCGGCAAGGCTGACGCCGCCGAAGGCGACATAGAAAGCGATCACCGCGATGAAGCTCAACAGGGCGCCGAATTCCGGGCGGCGTACAAAGTGTCCTATGGAAAAGCCGTTCATCTCCCTGCCCTCACTTCTTCTTTTTCGCAGCGTAGGACATCGCCATCAGCCGGAACTTGTCATTCATCATCACGGCGAGCAGCAGGAGCGCCCCGATGATGACGCTGCCGAGGTTCGGGTCTATGCCGGTGAAATAGATGCCCTGGTTGACGATCGCGAAGGTGAGCGTGCCGAAGACGATGCCCACCACCGATCCTGCGCCTCCGGTCAAAAGCACGCCGCCGATGACCACGCACATGATCGAATTGAAGATGAAGGATTGTCCGCCGAGCACCTGCGCACTTTGGTAGACAAGCACCTGGCTCACGCCGACGAAGGCGGCGGAAAAGCCCGACATCATGTAAAGCGCGATGGTCAACCTTTGCGTCGGAATGCCGGCGTTACGGGCCGAGACCTTGTCGCCACCAAGAGCGAAGATCCAGTTGCCGACGGGCGAGATGTGCAGCAGCCAGAAAAATGCCGCCACGAACAGGATCCACCAGAAGATCGTCACCTGGAACATGCCGCCAATGAAATCGCCGAGGATCGCCTTGACGCTCGGGCTCGGCACGAGCGACACGCCGGTGCTGCCGGCAATGAGCACGGTGAAGCCCAGCGTCAATCCCATGACGCCGAACATGGAACCGATGGTGATGATCAAAGACGGCACGCGGGTGCGATTGACCAGATAGCCATTGAAGAGCCCGACGATCAGCCCGACGCCCAGGCCGGCGGAAATTCCCACGATCTCGGGAAGGCCGTAATGGCCCGATATGATCGCGACCGTCAGGGATGATGCCGGAATGACCGCGCCGATCGAGAGGTCCATTTCACCTGCGATCATCAGGAGCCCGATCGGCAGCGCGACGATGCCGATCTCCGCGGCGACGTTAAGCCAGCTTGCATAGCCTGCAGCGGACAGGAAGACCTTGCCGCCCAGCAAGGCGAAGAAGACGAACACCGCAATCAAGCCTAGTAACGAACCGGCTTCAGGGCGCCGGGAAAGCTGACCGATGGTCGCTTTGGCGTGGCCGCTCGAAGGAACCGAAGAGGCGAGGACATCGTTTCTCGCGTTCATTTGACACCACCATAAAGCCGCGCGACCGATCGGCCGGGCTTTTGAAAGAATGGAAGCCGCCTGCGTGAGGGACAGGCAGCTTCCGACGTTCGGCCGATCCCTTACCGGGCGCCGGCCTTCACACCTGCCAGGGTGGCGTCGACGTTGGAGGCGTCGATCACGCCGGGGCCGGTCAGGATCTCACGCGTCGGTACGGTGAGGCCGTAGTTGACGTTGCCGTTCAGGATCGAGACTGCGAGGTAGCCCTGTAGGTAACCCTGCTGGTCGATCGCGCAAAGCTGGCTGCCGCTCTTGATGTTGTTCAGAACGGTTTCATCCATATTCATGCCGCAGACCTTCACCTGCCCCTGCTTGCCGGCCTGCGTCACACCGTTGACCGCCGAATTGGTGTCGACGTTGCCGATCGCGAAGACGGCCTTGATTTCCGGATGCTGCAGGAGATGCGCCTTCAGGGCCTGCGCCACGGCGGTCGCCGAACCGAATGACGTTGCCGGCAGCGGCAGCGACGAGCCGACGCCGCCCCCTTCGGTCACGCCGTCGGTCATGCCTTTGCAGAAGGCTTCGATGTTTGCCGCACCGGGCAGCGTATTGAGGCAGACGGCGTTCTTGAGGTCATGCTTGGCGAAGTAGGTGCCCGCAGCCTTGCCGGACAGATAGTCGTTGGAGCCGACATAGTTCATCGCGCCGAGACGATCGGCAGCTTCGATGCCGCCGGCATTATAGATGACAAGCGGAATTTTCTTGTCGACGACCGCTTTGAAGGCAGGGTCCATCGCTTCCGGCACCCAGTCCGGACCGACGATTGCGTCGGCGCCCTGGTCGATGGCCTGGCGGATCAGCTCGGCCGCGTCGACCCCGAGATTGTCGTAGTTTTGCGGCCCGAGCCAGACGACCTTGCCGCCCTGGGCTTCTGCGACCTTACCGGCATCCTCGGCGCCCCGCTTGACGATCGACCAGAACGGATCGTCCGGCTTGCCGCCCACGACGAAAATGTTTGCGGCCATAACGGCCGTGGCAGTGCAGGTCATGATGGCGGCGGCCGATACGGTTGCCGCAAGGCGGCGAAATTTAGGCATCTCAATCTCCTCCCTTGGTCCGCCTCCCTGGCGTGACCGTGAGGAGAAACATATCACTGCTTGAAATTCCAGAAATGTGAAATCATACTAAACATGCATAAAGTATCACAGAGTATCAATCATAATGATACGAACGCTTTGACGATGGAGGGAACGATCATGCGGCGGCCGACGATCTCCGACCTTGCCAAGGAGGCCGATGTCTCCATTGCGACCGTCAATCGGATTCTGGGGGGCACCGCCTCCGTCAAAGGAACGACCGTGCAACGCGTCCAGGCCGCCGCGGAGCGCATCGGCTTTTACGGCGCGGGGGCAATCGAGGACCGGCTGCGCAAGTCGGTGCCGAAATACCGGCTTGGCTTTCTGCTGCAGCAATCCAGCCGCGAACTCTACCAGCTCTTCGGCAAGAAGATCGTCGAGGCATGCCGCGCCAGGCGTGACGAAGTCGTCGACCCGGTGGTCGATTTTGTGGATCTCCTGACGCCGGAGAATATTGCCGGCCGGCTCAAGGCGCTCGGCGCAAACTGTGACGCCGTCGCGGTGGTCGCCGCCGATCACCCGGTGATCGCCCAGGCCATCCGCGAGCTGCACGAGAAGGGCAAGCCGGTCATTGCCTATATTACCGACCAATCCGCCCGCGAGCGGGCCGCTTATGTCGGGGCCGACAACTGGAAAATGGGGCGGACGGCGGCATGGCTGATCTCCAACATGACCCACGGGCCGGGCCGCATTGCCGTCTTCATCGGCAACCACCGCTACCAATGCCAGGACGTCTCCGATGCGAGCTTCCGCTCCTATGTGCGCGAGCATGCGCCGCATCTGACCATCGAGGACAGCCGCCCCACGCACGAGGAGCCGAATGAGGCCTACCGGATGGTCAAGGAATTGCTGGCGACGACGGACGACCTCACCGGCATCCTGATCGTCGGCGGTGGCATTTCCGGGGTCTTGCGGGCGCTGAGGGAGGTGCCTGCGGAGCGGCGCCGAAGCATCCGCCTCGTCTGCCGGGATATTGGCCCGGAGACGCGAAAAGGCCTGTCAGAAGGGATGATTACCGCGGCCCTCTGTCATCCGCTGGAACAGACTTCCACGGTTCTGGTGGAGACGATGATCGAAACGATCACGCAGGGCGCGTCGGGCAGCACGATTCAGCGGACCATTACCTTTGAAATCGTGACGCCTGAGAATATCTGAGCCCGCGACCGGAAGGCCGGCGCGGGCTGGGAATGAGGCGATCGTCTCAGACGTCGACGACAAGGCCCTTGGCTTTCAGCACCGGTGCCAGATTGCTGACCTCGATGACCGATTTGCCCGCCTGGTAGGCGGCGATATAACCGGCTTCGGCATCTTCGCGCGCCTGCGACAGCCGGGCGGCTTCCTGCGCTTCCTGCCTGCGCACGACCACCAGCCCGTCGGCATCGCCGACGATGATGTCGCCGGGATTGATGATTTCGCCGCCGACGATGATCGGATCGTTCACCGCAGCGATGGTTTCCTTCACCGTGCCCTTGATGCAGACGCTGAGCGAGAAGACGGGGAAGCCGAGTTCGCGCAACTGCAGCGTGTCGCGCACGCCGGTATCGGTCACGAGACCGCCGATGCCCTTGGCAAGGCAGGCATTGGCAAGCACGTCGCCGAAGGAGCCGGCCTCTTCATATTCGCCGGCGGAGACGACGATGATATCACCGGGCTTCGCATAGTTGATGGCGAGCTGCAGCATGATGTTGTCGCGCGGCGCGCATTTGACCGTGAATGCCGGGCCGCACAGTTTCATGCGGTAGTCCACGGGCTTGAGCCGCGAGGAAAGTGCGCCGCGGCGCCCCTGGGCTTCGTGGATGGTCGCCGGCGAAAATTTGGAAACGGCCTCGATGTCGGCTTTGCTGGGCCGTTCAGCGATGTCTTTTATATGAATCATGGATGCCTCACATCGTTGGTAGACGGCGGGCATATCCCGCCGTCTTATCTCGGTTGATTGTCATCGGGAGGTTCCGAGACCGGTCGGTCTACGGGATCGGGTCGAATTTCAGTTGCGCGAGCGGCACGACTTTGTCGGTGCGGGTCATCTTGTATTCGGTGCTCGGGCCGAGCCACTTGTCCCAGATCTTGTTGATCTCGCCGGACTCATCGAGCTTATGCAGGATCTCATTGATCTTGGCCGTCAGCGCCGGCTGATCCTTGGCCATGCCGATGCCGATCGGCTGGTAGAGCATCGGCTCCTCGATCATCCGCATTTCCTTGCCCTTGCTCTTCGATTCATTGACGAACTTGGTCGTCGTCATGGTGTTGGCCACCATGCCGCGCGCCTTGCCCTGCTGAACGGCGAGATAGGCCGAGGCGGTATCCTGGAAGGTCAGCGGTTCCGATTTGTTGAGCTTGATCGACATTTCTGACGTCGAGCCCTTGGTCGAGGCGATGCGCTGGCCGGCATAATCGGCCTTCGTCTTGCCGGCATCGTCCGCCGGCACGATCAGCATTTCCTTGGCGAGGTAATAGGGATCGCTGAACTGGATCTGCTCGGCGCGGCTCAGCGTATAGGCAAGGTTGGCAACGGTGATGTCGACGCGGCCAAGCTTGACCTCGGGCACGCGGGCCTCGACCGAAACCGGCTTGATCTCGGCCTTGACGCCCAATTCCTTGGCGATGGCGCCGCAGAGATCGACGTCGAAACCGGCCATCTCGCGGGTCTTCGGATCGGGCGAAGCGAAGGGAGGAACATCGGCGAAAGTCGCGCAGCGCAGAGTCTTTGCCGACATGATGTTGTCGAGCTGATCGGCTTTCGCGGGCATCGCCGCCGCCAGGCCGGCCAATGCGACGGTGAGGCTCAGGTATTTCCAGTTCATTGCTGTTCTCCTTTGTTTTTGATGGTTGGTCTCAATGCCTGAGATCAGCGAGGAAACGCTGAGCCCGAGGATGGGTCGGATTGCTGAAGAAATTTTCAGGCGTCGCCATTTCGATGATCTGGCCGGCATCGATGAACCAGATCCGATCCGCGACCTCGCGCGCGAAGCCCATTTCATGGGTGACGCAAAGCATGGTCATGCCTTCCGATGCCAGGCTCTTCATCACGGCCAGAACTTCGCCGACCATTTCAGGGTCGAGCGCGCTCGTCGGCTCGTCGAACAACATCACCGGGGGCTCCATCGCAAGGGCACGGGCGATCGCCACACGCTGCTGCTGGCCGCCCGAGAGTTGGCCGGGATAGGCTCGGGCCTTGTCGGCGAGGCCGACGCGGTCGAGAAGTTTGAGCGCCTTCTCGTGCGCGACATCGGGCGCTACGCCCTTCACCCGGATCGGCGACATCGAGACGTTTTCAGCCACGGAAAGATGCGGAAAGAGGTTGAAGTTCTGGAAGACGAAGCCGATCCGGCTGCGCATTGTGTTGAGCTCCTTCGCCCGCATCGACGCATGGATGTTCTGTCCGTCGAGCGTGATCGATCCGCTGTTGATCTCCTCGAGGCGATTGATCGTGCGGATCAGCGTGGATTTTCCCGAACCGGATGGACCGCAGATGACGACCACCTCGCCGCGCGCGACCTCAGCATCGATGTTCTTCAGGACCGGATAGTCGCCGTAGCTCTTGCAGACCTGCGAAAGCCGGATTGTCTGCGATTCCTGCGCGGAAACTGACATGGTCATAGCTGCTCCGATACGATTTTCGATGGCGTGACCAGAGAGGCCGTGGGAACGTTGAGAAGTCCCGCACGCCGACGCGTGATGCGCCGCTCGAGGCGATTTGCGAAGTAGGTGAGCGTCCAGCAGATGATGAAGTAGACGATCGCCAGGATGAGGAAGACCTGGAAGGGCTGCGTCAGGAGCTGGTTGTTGACCTGGCTCGCCGCAAAGGTCAGGTCCGGCACGTTGATCACATAGCCGAGCGTCGTATCCTTGATCGTCGAGACGAAAGTGGAGAGGATGCTCGGGATCATGTTGTAGAGCGCCTGCGGCAGGATGATGTAGCGCATCGCGCCCATATAGCCGTGGCCAAGCGCACGCGCCGCATCCATCTGGCCGGGCCCGAGCGCGACAATGCCGGCGCGGACGACCTCGCTGAGGAACGCGCTCTGATAAACGACCAGCGTGGTCAGCATGGTGACGAAGCTCGGCACATCGGCGCCGGTCAAGAGCGGCACCAGGAAATAGCTCCACAGGATGAGCATCAGAAGCGGCACGCCGCGGGTGAAATAGACAAGCGCGGTGACCGGCCAGCGCAGCAGCCGCGACTTGGAGAGCCGCGCCATTGCAAACAGAATGCTGGCCGGAAAGGCGAGAGTGATGCTGAGCGCCGAGAGGATCAGCGTGTTGGCAAGCCCGCCGAGCGGTCCGTTTGGATATTGGCCGATCAAGAGCAGCAGCCAATAGTCTTTGATGATGGCGATCATGTCCTGGATCATGCGCGGGCACTCCGGGCAGGATCGGCGCGCATCGACAGGTAGGCGCCGATGCTCATGATCACGAGCGAGAAGAAGAGGTAGAGAACCGTGCCGATCAGGTAGATCTCGAAGGTGCGGAAACTGAGGTTCTCGATTTCCTTGACGGCATGCGTCAGTTCCGACGCGCCGATGACGACGGCGAGGCTGCTGTTCTTGAACAGGGAGACGCTGTGATTGATCAGCGGCGGTAGAGCGTTGCGCACGCCTTGCGGCATGATGACGAAACGCATCGCCGAGACGTAGCCGTGGCCCAGTGCACGGGCTGCCTGCATCTGGCCGTCACCGACCGAGCGTACGCCCGAACGAAGATCTTCGCTGAAATAGGCCGCCTGGCAGAGCCCCAGCCCGATCACCGCGAAGATGGATTCCGCATTGTGGCTGGCAAGCCAATTCGCGATGCCGCTCGGCATCAGCGTGAAGATCCCGAAATACCAGAGCATGAGCTGCACCAGCGTCGGGACGTTGCGGTGATAGGAAACGTAAGCGGCGACCAACGGATCGCCGAAGCGAAAGGGCGACAGGCGCAGACCCAGCAGCAGCAATGCCAGCGCCATCGCCAGCGACCAGGACCCGGCATAGATGATGAAGGTCATCTCGATGCCATGCAGCAGCATGGCGGAATATTCGGGATTTCCGAGGATTGCCGAAAGGTCGAAACCGCTCACGGACTTGGCTCCCCGGATGGATCCGTCTTCGGCTGCGGCCTTGCGGTCTGCAGGCCGCCCATGACCTGCAGCGTCGGCGTGATCTCCATATGCCCGATATTGACGGCGACCGGAGCTGATATGGCGAAGGCGATCGCGTCGGCGATATCGGTGGCCTGTGGCAGTTCGAAACCGTCGATGAACCGCTCCCGGATGCTGGGATCATTGCCGTGGACGTGGTTGAAAATATCCGTGGCGACCCGGCCGGGGCAGATTTCCGTGACCCGCACCCGCTTGCCGAAGGCGTCGATGCGCAGCTGGTTGGACAGCATGCTCACCCCCGCCTTGGTGGCGTGATAGGACGAGTTGCCGCCGAAATTGTAGGCGCCGGCGATCGAGGAAATATTGATAACGTGGCCGCGATCGCGCGCCACCATGCCCGGCACCACCAGGCGGCAGATATGCAGCACTGCCCGCAGATTGACGTCGACGATGAGATCGATATCGCCTTCGTCGGCTTCGAGGAACTTCTTCGGCCGATCGACGCCGGCATTATTGACGAGAATGTCGAATTCCACCCGAGCCGCGAGCTCGGCCATTGCCTTGCGGTCGGTCACATCGATGACATGAGGGATGCAGCCGGTCCGCGTGGCCAGCTGCTGCAGCGCCTCAGTGCTGCGGGCAACGGCATGGACCTCGATGTTCTCCCGGCGGAGCCGCTCGACAACGGCTGCGCCGATTCCGGAGGATGCGCCGGTTACCAGTGCGGTCTTGTAGTCGGAGAATGGCATTGTCGTTCCCTTGTTGTTGATGGAGAGAGTAGCGAAGCTTTAACTCCTTGCCTAAGACCGATTATCTCTGGAGCAATAAGCAACGGTTATGGAGCCTTGCGCGGCTGCCGAAGAACAGAAAGACGCGATGTCGGCGCTATTCGCGTGGTTCGTGCTCAGCAAGGCCCGGCCCGGTTGGCGATCTCGTCGCGTTGCAAAAGCTATACGCGTCTGCAAACATGCCATCCCAGCAGATCAGAATGGTTCCCCGATCCTCATGGACATCAGACGCCTCAAATCCTTCATCGTGATCGTCGACAGCGGCAGCATCACGCGCGCGGCGGATCTTTTGCATATCGCCCAGCCGGCGCTCAGTCAGCAGCTGGCGGCGCTGGAGGAGCATTTCGGCCAGAAGCTTTTGATCCGCAGCCAGCAGGGCGTCAGCATGACCGATGCGGGCCATGCGGTATATCGCCACGCGCAGATTATTCTTCGGCAGATGGAGCAGGCGCAAGCGGATGCTTCGGCGGCCGGCAATTCCCTTGCAGGGCGCGTGTCCGTCGGTCTGGTCCCTTTCAGCAGCGCTGCCACGTTGTCGGTCGATCTGCTGGCGGAGACCCGGAAGCGGCATCCCGGCATCCTGTTGCATCTGACCGAAAGCGTGGGTCAGACCTATAGCCAGATGATCATGAACGGCCGGCTGGAGATGGCCCTTCTACATGGAACCGGGCCAATCAAAGGCGTGCGGTTCGAACCGATCCTCAGCGAGGAATTTTTCCTGGTCGCGCATCGCGATTTTGCGATCGACGCGGATGCCAAACCTGTCGCCGTCAACGCTCTCGACGGGATACCGATGCTGCTGCCGCCGGCCTATAATTTTGTTCGCCGCGCAGTCGATACCGCCTTCACGCGCACCCGCACCAATTTGAAGGTCGTGGCGGAAGTCGAGATCGTCCGCACCCTGGGACGCGCGGTCGGCGACGGTCTCGGCGCGACGATTATGCCGAAGGCCATCGCCGATCGTATCGTATCGGAATCGAGCGAGCCGTTGATCTGCCGGCTCGTCTCTCCGCGGATCGAGGAAACCCTGTCGCTTTGCGTTTCCGACCAGAATCCCCTGTCGGAGCCGGCGCTTGCCGTCCGGGACATTCTCCTCGAGCTGACGGCGCGGCTGAAGGATTAACGGCTGCCGGTCAGCGCATATCCCTACAGAACTCAGCGATGCGGGCGCAGCCTTCGCCGAGTTTTTCCATGCTTGTCGCATAGGAGATACGGAAGAAGGGGCTCATTCCGTAAGCGGCGCCTTGCACGGTCGCGACATGATGCTCCTCGACGAGCGCCATAACGAAATCGACATCCGTTTCGATCTTTCGTCCGCCCTTGCTGGTCTTGCCGATCAGCCCTGAAATGTTGGGATAGATGTAGAAGGCGCCTTCGGGCCTGTGGCAGCGCAGCCCTTCCACCTCCGACAATCTCTCGAGGACAAAGTCGCGTCTCTTCTTGTAGATCGCCGCCCGCTCCTTCAGGAGATCCTGAGGTCCGTCGAGTGCTGCGGTCGCGGCCGCCTGGGTGAGCGTCGCGATGCCGCCGCCGTTCTGACCGTTGACGTTGCTGATAGCTGCCATCAACTCTTTCGAGCCGGCGCAGAAACCGAGCCGCCAGCCCGTCATCGCGTAAGCCTTGGAGACGCCGTTCATCGTCAGGACGCGCTCATAGAGCCTCGGTTCGACTTCCGCCATGGTGCAGAACTGGAAGTCGTCATAGACCAGGTGCTCGTAAATGTCGTCGGTCATGATCCAGACGTGGGGATGGCGCAGCATGACCTCGGCAATGGCGGCCATCTCGGCCCGGGAGCAGGCCGCGCCGGTCGGATTGTTCGGGAAATTCAGGAAGAGCCATTTGGTGCGTGGTGTGATCGCCGCCTCCAGATCCTCCGGGCGCAGCTTGAAGCCGGTCTGTTCGTGGCAGGGGACGGCGACCGGGACGCCGCCGGCGAATTTGACGATATCGGCATAGCTGACCCAGGAGGGTGTCGGAATGACGACCTCGTCGCCCGGATTGCAGGTTGCGAGCATCGCATTGAAGATCACCTGCTTGCCGCCGCCCGAGACGACGATCTGGCTGGCGTCATAGTCGAGATTATTGTCGCGCTTGAACTTCCTGATGATCGCGGCCTTGAGGGCCGGCGTCCCGTCCATCGGCGGATATTTCGTGTCACCCGCGAGCGCCGCCGCATGCGCCGCTTCGACGGCGTGCGCCGGCGTGGGGAAATCCGGCTCGCCGGAGGAGAGGCTGACGACCTGGATCCCTTTGGCGGCGAGCTCTCTGGCCCGCTGGGTCATGGCGGCGGATGCTGATATGGAGACGTTTTTCAGGCGGTCGGCTTTGATGGACATCGGAATGGTCCTTCGGTGAGGGATTGGAGTTATGGACCGCCCGCGGGCGATCGGGATTGTGTCATTCGGCGAGTTCGGCGGCGGGAGCGAGCGCCGCGCCGGTGGCTTCGATCTCGCCGCGCACGACGCCGGCGAGTTCGAGGGCACCGGGTGTGTCGCTGTGAACGAGAATGGAGCGCGCCGGCATGGCGATCACGGCGCCGTCCATCGTCCGGACGGTCCCGTCGAGCAGGAATTGCCGCACCCGGGCGCGCACCGAGGCTTCATCCTTGATGACGGCGCCCGGGAGCCCGCGCGCGACGAGTTTGCCGTCGGCATCATAGGCACGGTCGGCGAGGAAAAGCGCCAGCGTCTTCAGCCGCGCACGTCTGGCCGCCAATTCGATCTCGCTGCCCGACGTGACGAAGACGACGAGACCGGGGTCCACGGTAGCGATCGCATCCATCATCAGGTCGGAGAGGACGGGATCGCGGTTGACCATATTGCCCATCGCCGCATGGAAGCTGATATGGGAGACGGCGACCCGTTCGCTCCTGGCGATCGCCATTAGGGCGCCGAGCTGATAGAGCATCTGCTGGCGAAGCTCGTCCGCCGAAAACGGTATTTCGCGCCGGCCGAATCCGAGCCGGTCGGGCAGACCGGGATGAGCGCCGATGCCGACGCCGTTCAGCTTTGCGAGCCGGACCATGCGCCCCATCGTATCGGGATCGCCGCCGTGGAAACCGCAGGCGATGTTGGCCGAGGAGACGATTTTCATCATCGCCTCGTCGTCGCACAGCCGGTAGGGACCAAATCCTTCGCCCATATCGGAATTCAGATCGATCTTCATGAGTTCCTCCTTGTGAGGGTCCTAGGCCATCGCCTTCAACGCGCGCTTGACCATCCGGGACGTCCGTCTGACGTCGTCGACATAGCGGGTGACGGCCTGTTCGACAGCGCGCGCTTCGGCGTGTGTCGAGCGAACAAAGCTCAGGCGGGTGCCGATGCGGGCCTGTCCCAGCCGCCAGAGATCGCATTCGATCACACCGGCGATTTTCGGATATCCGCCGGCGGTGTTCGCATCGCTCATCTGCACGATCGGTTCGCCGCCGGGCGGTACCTGGATAACGCCGGGCACGACACCGTGGGAGCGCATCTCGATCGATGCCACCGGCTTGATGGGTTCGCCTGACAAGCGGTAGCCAGTCCGGTCGCTTCGGGAGGAAATCCTCCACATCTGGCTCCAGAAGGCTTCGCCGTCTCCGGCGAAAAGCTCATGCTCGCCAGCCGGCAGGGCGCGGATCGGCAATACGCCGTCGACCGGGGCGGGAAAGACATCGCTGAGCGCTGTCGCCGGTTCGACGACGGCGAGGCCCATGGCCGGCAGCATGGCAATCTCCGCGTCCTCGCCGACCGCGATCCGATCGCCTTTCGCCAGTGGCCGGCCTGCATTGCCTCCGAAGCCGCCGCGTAGCGACGTGCTGCGCGAGCCCATGATAACAGGAACATCCAGCCCGCCGCCGAGTGCAATGTAAGAGCGTGCCAGCCGCGGCGACTGCCTCAGCTCGAGAACCTGTCCGGGTTCGGCGATATGGGCGCACCAGGCAAGCCGTTCCGATCCGTCGAGATGAGCATTGCCGTCGGCGCCGGTTACGGCAAACACGGTGCGTCGCTGGAAACGCAGGCTGAACGGGAAGGTCTGCACCTCGATCGCGGCCGCATTCTCGCCATTGCCGAGGAGAATATTGCCGATCCGGACGGCAAGCGGATCCATCGCGCCGCTCGCCGATACGCCGATATCGCGATAGCCGGAACGGCCGAGATCCTGCACCGTATTGAAAGGGCCGCTTTCCAAGATCTCGATCATAGCTCGATCCTCGCCGGCAGGAACCGGACCGTATCTCCCGGCGCCATCATGGCCGGGATCGGCGAGGTGGGGTCGAACATTTCAAGTGTGGCAAAACCGATGGAATTCCAGCCGTTCGGTCCTGTCAGCATGGCGACGCCGGTCTGCATGCCGCCAATGGTCACGCAGCCCTTCGCCATCTTCAGCGAGGGGACGGTCTTCCGTGGCATGTAGATACGTGGGTCGAGACCATGCAGATAGCCGAAGCCGGGAGCGCTTCCCAAAGCGAAAACACGATAGATCGCTTGATGATGGATGCGCACCACTTCGCGGTCGCTTAAGCCCGAGAGATCGCAAAGGGCCGGAAGGTCCGTCGCGTGTTCGCCGCCGTAATGGACGGGGATCTCGATGGTCTTGCCATCGAGATCGATGCTCTCAGCATTCGCCCATGCCTCCAGCAGCCGGGCGACCACCGCATCGGGGTCCTCGGGCGTCTCCTTGAAAATTACCAGCAGATTGGTCATCCCCGGAATGTCTTCCGCGAGGTCCGCCCAGCCTCTCACGGTCTGGGAGAGAGCCCAGATCCGCCGCTGCGCGGCAACGTCGAATTCACCCGGCGCCTCGAGCAGGAAGGCTCTAGCGCCGATCGAGGAAACCCGTGCCCGGCTTTTGGTGGCCGGAACAATCTCGCGTTGCGAAGCGTGCCTGTTCGTCGTGACGATCATGATGGAAACTCGATTTCGAACAGAGGATCGCCGTAGCCCACCAGCGCGCCGGGCGCGGCGAGCAGCCTGGTCATAACGCCGGAACCGCCGGCGCGAAGGGGAAGCAGCACATCCCCGACCCTGATGAAGCCGAGGATATCGGTGTCGGACAGGGACCGCGGCAAATTTTGCGGCACGGCGGAGGCGGCCGGATGTTCGACGCAGAAGCGGCCCGCCATCGGCGCCTTCACGACCGTCTGTGCAGAGCCCGGCGCGCGCGGCGCTGCTTCCGTCGCGCTGATCCGCGCCTCTCCCTCACCTGAAATGATGATGCGAAGCTGTGCGCCCGGACGGGAGATCTCCAGCCCGTCCACTCCGGCGGCCGTCAGTGCTTGGGTCAGCAGCGCGATGGTGGCCGGATCGCTGAAATCGATCGCGCTCATGCCGCCGCCCTCCGCAGCTTCAGCCATTGTTCGAGATAGTGAATGTCCGTCTCGCCCCGGGCGAAAGCATGGTCCTCGAACAGGGCGCGCAGGAAGGGAATGTTGGTCGCGATTCCCTCGATCTCGGTGCCGGCAAGCGCTTCGCACATCCTTGCCATGGCTTTCGCCCGCGTCGGTGCATGCACGATCAGTTTGGCGATCAGCGAGTCGTAATAGGGCGAGACCTTATAGCCGGCATGGATATGCGTATCGACGCGGATGCCCGGCCCCTGCGGCAAAGTCAGATGGGTGACGACACCGGCCGACGGCAGGAAGGTGTCGGGATCTTCGGCGTTGATGCGGCATTCGAAAGAGTGGCCTTCGCAGATCACCTCACTTTGGATGAGGTTCAGAAGCTCACCCTGGGCCGCCTTTATCTGCGCCTGGACGATATCGACCCCGCTCGTCAGTTCGGTGACGGGATGCTCGACCTGAAGCCGTGTGTTCATTTCGATGAAATAGAAAGCACCGTCCTCATAGAGGAATTCGAAGGTTCCGACGCCGCGGTAGCTGATCTGCCGACAGGCCTCGACGCAGGCCATGCCGACCGGCCGGATGATCTCGGGCGCAATCCCTGGCGCCGGTGCCTCCTCCACTACCTTCTGATGGCGGCGCTGCATCGAGCAGTCCCGGTGACCCAGCCACACGGCATTGCCGTGGTCGTCGCAAAGAACCTGTATCTCGATATGGCGCGGATGCTGGAGGAACTTCTCCATATAGAGCGAGGGTGAGCCGAAAGCCTTGCGGGCTTCTTCCCGGGTCAGCGCGATCGCTTCATGCAACTCACCGGCCTTCGGAACGACGCGCATGCCGCGCCCGCCGCCGCCGCCTGATGCCTTGATGATGATGGGATAGCCGATCTCCAGCGCGAGCCGCTCCACCGATGCGGGATCGTCGGGCAGTGCTGTGTCCGGCCCGGGAACGCAGGGCACGCCCGCCGCCATCATCGCCCGCTTCGCCGCGATCTTGTCGCCCATGGTCGCGATCGACGAAGCCGTCGGACCGATGAAGACCAGCCCTGCCTTTTCGACGGCGTCGGCGAATGCCGCATGTTCCGATAGAAATCCGTAACCGGGATGGATGGCGCCCGCACCGGTCAGGCGCGCCGCGAGAAGAATGGCATCCTGATTGAGGTAGCTTTTCGCCGCGCTCGACGGGCCGATGCAGAGAAAGCCGTCAGCGGTGCTGCCGTAGGGCGCTTCCCTGTCCGCCTCGGAGCAGATGGCGACCGTCCTAAGGCCGAGCTCGCGACAGGCACGCTGGATCCGTGCTGCGATCTCGCCGCGATTAGCGATGAGGACGGTATCGAAGCGACGCCCTGAGACAGCGGATTGTTCAAATGTTTCCGGCATCAGACAATCTCCGCCAGCAGATCGCCGGTCTCGACCTCTCCGCCGTCTATTTCGGTCAGGCGCATGATGCGCCCGGCCCGCGGTGCGGTGATCGTGTTGAAGACCTTCATCGCCTCGATGATGAAGAGCGTCTGCCCCTCCTCCACCGCATCTCCGATCGCGACAAATGGCGGTTCCCCGGGCGCCGGGGCCTTGTGTAGAACGCCGAAAACAGGCGCCGTCACCGCATGGAAGGTTTGCTCGATCCCCGAGGACGCATCGGCGATCGGTCTCGGCTTTTGCTCGGGTTCGACGACAGCCTCCTGGCCCGCCGCCGTTCGGAAAATCCGAACCGTCACGTCCTTTTCCGTCACGGTCAGCTCGGTAATATTAGATCGTCCGACAAAGTCGATCAGCGTCTTGATCTTCGAGAGGTCCATGTGCGTGCTCGGAATTTCAAAATCCCACCGCGCATAGCCGAAGTTTCAGATCGCCCGGTGTTGTGATTTCGTAGCACGACGGGCGGATTGATGGGGTCAGACGAAGTTTTGATGGAGCGCAGTCTGTACCCTATGGGGCATCTCGCCTGTCGGTTGCGAATTCCCCAACCGACAGGTGCGGGTCAATCCCTTGCAGGGGCAATGCTCTCCCGCAGGATAAGCTGGCTGCGGATGACGGTGCGCGTTGTTGCCGCATCCTGCGACTGGCTGATGGCGCCGAGCAGAAGTTCCACGGCCGCGCGTCCCATCTCTTCCACGGGCTGTTTGATCGTCGAGAGCGGCGGCGAACAGAATTCGCAGACCGGGGAGCCGTCGAAGGAAACGACGGACACGTGCTCTGGAATAACAAGGCCTGCGCGTTGAATGATGCTCATGAACGAGATTGCCATGTCATCGCTCGTTGCGATGACAGCCGTCGGCCTGACGGCGAGCTTCATGAAATCCTCGGCGGCGCGAATGCCGATCTCGAAGCCATGCTGGTATTCGAGGTCGCCGCCAGATCTCGACACGGCTTCCTCGGAAAGTCCCTCTGCGCGTAGAGCCTCAAGGACCCCGGCGTAGCGCTCGACGTCGTGGTAGTTTCCCTCGGGGCCGGCTATATAGAGGAAGCGCCGATGACCCGAACGGATCAATTCCATCGTCGCGTCACGGATCGCCTCCCGGTCGTTGGTGACGACGCTCGGCAAACCGGCATCACTCATGTCGAACAACATCGAGACGATCGGCAGGCCTGCCCCCGCAGGCGAACGCCCTTCGATCTCCGGAAGTTTCGACGAGAAGATAATGGCTCCCCGAACCGTGCCGCTGAAGGCAAGATCAAGTATGTGCCGTTCGGAAGCTTCCTCGCGATCGAGATTGGCGATCATCAAGTTATACCCCCTTTGGATCAGGGATTTATTGATGCTTTGCAGGACCTGCGGGATGATCTGCGAGGCGCCATAATAAGGCGAACCCGGCAAAATGATCATAATGGTATTGGATTTTCCGACCCTGAGGCCGCGCGCCATTGCGTTCGGCGTGTAGCCGAGTTGCCTGGCGGCCGCATTGATCTTGGCGCGGGTCTTCTCGTTGACCCGTCCGGGATTGGCAAGCGCCCGGCTGACCGTCGATATCGCGACGCCGGCGAGCCGCGCAACGTCAGCCATCAACGCGCCAGACGGCTCTTCTCCCGCCACGCCTTTGTTTTTATTCACCTTTAATTCCGCTCCCGGATGCTTCGATTTGCAACTCTAAGGCAGGTGGCGGTTTATAGCAAACGTTTGCCAAAAATCGCTTGCTTAAAAAACCAGCTTGGTTATCATCTGGGCATGGCAAACGATTGCCATTCATTAATGCATTGAAATCCATGGCTTCTTGGATGTGGAACTCTCGTTCCGCACGCGGTAGGTCATGCCTTGAGAAATGGATAGGTTATGGCTGGCGACAGGCTGCGTTTCGGCGTCGATCTCGTGACATTCTTCCATCCCGGCTTCTGGGGCGTCGGCAGCCATGATGCGATCGTCGACCATGCACGCGCCGCGCCGCGCGCCTTCTGGGACATGATCCTCGACAGCGTCCAGGCTTCCGGCGTCACCGGTGTCGAGTTGACCTTTTCTCCCTTCAACTGGCAGGACGCGATCAAGACCTACGGTTCGATCGATGGCTTTGCCGCCGAACTGGCAAGGCGCGGGCTGACGCTTTGCAGCGGCTTCTTCGCAGAGCTCGAGGCAGCGGGAGACTTTACCGCCCCTGAAGCCCAGCGTGCGCTGATCGACAAGGCGGAACGATATGCCGATTTCCTGAAAGCCTGCGGCAGCGACATCATGGTGATCGGCGCCCCGTTACGCCAAACCCTCGGCGCCCAGCCGGTGCAGTTCCACGATTTCGACCGTGCCAAGGCAATCGCCGATTTCCTCAATCGGCTTGGCGCGACCCTCCATGCCAGAGGCGTCCGGCTCGCGCTGCACACGGAGGCGCACTCGATCTTTGCCGCCGCGCGCGACGTCGATCTGATGATGCTGCTGACCGATCCGGCCTATGTGCATATGTGCCCGGACACGGCCCACATCATCGTTGCCGGCTCCGACCCCATCCAGCTCGTCGACCGCCATCACGAGCGCATGATCATCGCTCACTGGAAGGATGCGATCGGTCCGATGCCTGCCGATACTCCGATCGACAAGCACATCCACGACCGCCACCAGCCCTATTTCTGCGGCTTCGGCCTCGGGCGGGTGGACTGGCCGGCCTGGATCCGGTTGCTGCGTGACCGGGCCTATGAAGGCTGGGCGATCCTCGAACTCGATGCCGCGCCCGATCCCGTCCGCGACATCGCCAACGGGCTCACGCTCGTCCGGCAGGCGCTCCTGCCGATTTATCGCTGAGATCATTCCGAAGACGACAAACGCCCCGCCAAGAGGGCATTTTCAAGAGGTGGAACAATGAAGACCATGATGAAGCTCTTTCTTGCCGGTGTGGCTTTCGCCGGTCCCATCGCCGCGGCGCATGCCGAGGACAAGCCGACGATCGAGATCATGTCGTCCTGGACGTCGGGCGGCGAAGCGGCAGCCTTGAACGTCATCAAGACGGAATTCGAAAAGCGCGGCGGCATCTGGAGGGATTCCTCCATTGCCGGCTTCGGCGCTGCCGATGCCGCCTTCCAGAACCGCATCGTCGCCGGCGACGCGCCCGGCGCCAAACAGGGCGTCATCGGTCTTGCTGCCGCCGATTTCGTCAGCCAGGGTCTTTTCAACCCGATCGACGACGTTGCTGCCGCCGGCAAATGGGCCGACGTCTTGCCGAAATCGATCAGCGATCTCATTTCCTATGATGGCAAGGTCTATCTCGCTCCGACCGGAGCCCATGGCGAAAGCTGGGTCTTCTATTCCAAGGAGGCCTTCGACAAGGCCAGTATTGCGCAGGAACCGAAGAGCTGGGACGAGTTTTTCGCTGATCTCGACAAGCTGAAGGCCGCCGGCCTTATCCCGGTCGCCTGGGGCGGCCAGCCCTGGCAGCAGACCAAGGTCTTCAACATGATCCTGCTCTCGCAGGTGGGGAGCGACGGCTTTCTGAAGATCTATGCAGACAAGGACAAGAGCGAGGCATCCGTCGACGGCGTAAAGAAGACTCTCGAAATCCTCGGCAAGCTGCGCGGTTATGTCGACGCGGGTGCGGCGGGCCGCAACTGGAACGATGCGACCGCCATGCTGATCACCGCCAAAGCCGGCGTGCAGTTCATGGGCGATTGGGCCAAGGGCGAATTCACCGTTGCCGGCAAAGAGCCTGGCAAGGATTATGGCTGCATGATCGCTCCCGAATCCAAGGGTATGGTCTATATCGCCGACTCCCTCTGGTTCCCCAAGACCGGCAATGCCCAGACCGACAAGGCGCAGAAACTTCTCGCCGAGATCGTCATGGACCCGACCGTTCAGGTCGAATTCGCCCGTAAGAAGGGCTCTATCCCGATGCGCGCCGACGTCGACAAGTCGAAACTCGATGTCTGCGCCCAGAAGGGCGTCGAGCTGATGAGCGCCGGCGCGATCGTGCCCGATCAGGCTATCGTGCTCACACCGCAGCAGGTCGGCGCGCTCGATGATTTCGTCGACGAATACTGGAGCGGCGGCTCGAACGACGCGGCGTCTGCGGCCGAGAATTTCTTCGGCATCTTCGAGTAGGATCGTGCCCGTGGCGTCGGATTGATCCCGAGGCCACGGCGCGTGTTCCGCTTTCATCCGTCAACGAGCTGGCCGATGTCCGTCAAACGCAAGCGCAATCTTTCCGCGACCATCGCCCTCTTGCCGACATGGTTCGCCGCAGTCGTGGTCTTCATCGGCACGATGGCCTGGTCGATCCGGCTGTCCTTCACCAATTCCACGCTCTTTCCATCTTCAACCTATGTCGGCTTCGCGCAATATTCGAAGCTCTTCGCCTCGGCCAAATGGCTCGCCTCGCTGCAGAACGTCTTGGTCTTCGGCGTCCTCTATGTGTCGGGATGTCTGGTGCTCGGCTTCCTGCTGGCCGCCGCCCTCGATCGCAAGATCCGCTTCGAAAGTGCCTTCAGGACAATCTTTCTCTATCCCTACGCCATGTCCTTCGTGGTGACGGGGCTGATCTGGCAATGGATACTCAATCCGACGCTCGGCATTCAGGCGAGCGTGCGTGCGCTCGGCTGGGACAGCTTCGTCCTCGACTGGGTCGTCAATCGCGACATGGCGATCTACGCGCTGGTGCTTGCCGGCGTGTGGCAGGGCGCGGGGCTCGTTATGGTCATTGCGCTCGCCGGCATACGCGGCATCGAGGCTGAGCAATGGAAGGCGGCGCGCATCGACGGCATTCCCGTCTGGCGCATCTATGTCTCGATCATCCTGCCCCAGCTCGGACCGGCCCTCGCCGCCGCCGGCATGCTGCTCGCCATGGGCGTGATCAAGACTTACGACATCGTCGTCGCCATGACCAACGGTGGCCCCGGCAATGCGACCGAGGTGCCGGCGAAGTTCATCATGGACAATTTGTTCGGGCGCCAGAATCTCGGCCTTGCCACGGCAGGCGCAACGGTGCTCGTCCTCGGCGTCATCATCGCGGTCGCGCCGTTCCGCTATGCGATGCACATGCGCAACCGGGCGAAGGGAGCGGCGTGATGAACCAGCCTCACCCGAACGGGCCGAAGCCGGCGCAGATCACGGCGGGACGTATCGGCCTTTATACCTTCCTGGTCGCCGCCGCCCTTTTCTTCCTTCTGCCGCTCTATACGATGGTCGTCACCTCGCTGAAGGGCATGGACGAAATCCGGCTCGGGCAGATCTTCGCCCTGCCGGCAAAGCTCGATTTCTCCGCCTGGGTGACCGCCTGGTCGGGCGCCTGCATGGGAACCGTCTGTGTCGGCATTCGCAGCGGCTTCTGGAATTCGGTGGCGATCACTGTTCCCGCGGTCGCGATCTCGGTCTTCATCGGCGCCGTCAACGGCTATGCGCTGTCGCTCTGGCGGCCGCGCGGGGCGAATGCGCTCTTTGGCTTGTTAATGGCCGGCGGTCTCATCCCCTACCAGATCTTCCTCTATCCGATGGTTCGCGCCATGGCGAATATCGGCCTCTACAATTCGCTCGCCGGCATCATTCTCGTCCATGTCATCTTCGGCCTGCCGCTGGTGACGCTGCTCTTCCGCAACTATTTCGTCAGCGTGCCGGAGGAGCTCTGCAAGGCGGCGCGCGTCGACGGCGCCGGCTTCTGGCGCATCTTCTTCGAAATCATGCTGCCGATCGCCGTGCCGATGGTCGTCGTCGTCTCCATGCTGCAGTTCACCGGCATCTGGAACGACTTCCTGCTCGGTCTCGTCTTCGCCGGGCGCGACAACCTGCCGATGACCGTGCAGCTTAACAATATCGTCAACACCACGATGGGCGAGCGAACCTACAATGTGAACATGGCGGCGACGATCCTGACCGCCATCGTTCCGCTCGCGATCTATTTCCTGTCCGGCCGCTGGTTCGTGCGCGGCATCGCCGCCGGTGCAGTCAAGGGGTAAGGCTTCGATGCAATCCGCCGTCTCCGTCAAAGACCTGAAGATCGCCTATGGCGACCATACGGTGATCGAAAAGATGTCGATCGATATCGCCCCTCGCGAGTTCCTGGTGCTGCTCGGCCCCTCCGGCTGCGGCAAGTCCACGCTCCTGAACGCTATCGCCGGCCTGCAGGACATTACGGCGGGCGAGGTCTGGATTTCAGGCAAGAACGTCAGCTGGGAAGAGCCGAAGGACCGCGGCATTGGCATGGTCTTCCAATCCTACGCGCTCTATCCGCGCATGTCGGTGCGCAAGAATCTCTCTTTCGGCCTTCGTGTCGCCGGTCTGCCGAAGCCAGAGATCGAGGCGCGCGTCGCCCGGACCGCTGCCCTTCTCCATCTCGACAAATTGCTCGACCGGCGCCCTGCCGAACTATCCGGCGGCCAGCGTCAGCGTGTCGCCATCGGCCGGGCACTGGTGCGCGAAGTGGATGTGTTCCTCTTCGACGAACCGCTTTCGAACCTCGACGCCAAGCTGCGCAACGAATTGCGCGTCGAGATCAAGAAGCTGCATCAGAGCCTCGGTAATACCATGATCTATGTGACCCACGATCAGGTGGAGGCGCTGACGCTTGCCGATCGCATCGCCATCATGCGTGACGGCGTGATCCAGCAGCTCGCCTCGCCGACGGAGATCTACCGCCGCCCGGCCAACCTCTTCGTGGCCGGCTTCATCGGCGCTCCGGCGATGAATTTCATCGAGGGCCGGATCGAGCACGACGGCGAGGCTCCCCTCTTCCGGAACAGCGGGCTGGCCGTCGATCTCTCCGGCTATGCCTTCCGGGCAGCCGTGGCGGAAGGGCCTGTTACGTTAGGCTTTCGCCCTGAGCACCTTGTGCTCGACGGTGTGGCAAGCGGGCTGGCCACCATTCCTGGCCGCGTTTCCGTCGTCGAGCCGATGGGTTCGGATGCCGTCGTCTGGTTCGACTGGGCGGAGCAAAGCCTTTCGCTTCGTTTCATGGGCGACGTCGACCTCAAGCCCGGCGATGCCGTGGCTCCAGGTCTCGATATCACCAAGGCGTCGCTCTTCGCTGCCGATGGGTCGCGGCTTTGACGCGCCATCCCTTTGCTTTCCCGCAATTTCGGATGCGCTTTGCGCTGCTTTGAGGAATTGCCCAGGACAGGATTTGAAAAAGATATGTCTGAGATCGTTTATGATGCGCTGGTGATCGGCTCCGGCGCGGCGGGTTCCTTCGCCGTCAAAGAACTCACGGCTCAGGGGCTGTCGGTGCTGCTGCTCGAGGCCGGCCCCGCCGTCGAGCCGAAGGATTTCGACCCGGCGCGCAAGAAGGCGCCGGCAAGTAGTATCAATATCTGGGAGCGCGCACGTGCCACCCTGAAGGGCCAGCCGATCCAGGCGCGGGCGGCCTTCTTTACCGAACGCTTCAGCCACTTCTTCGTCAACGATCGCAAGAACCCTTATACGACGCCGAAGGGCGAGCCCTTTCTCTGGATCCGCGGCCGCCAGGGCGGCGGTCGCCTGCACAGTTTCGGCCGCGTGCTGCTCCGCTGGACCGACGATGATTTCAAGATCCGATCGCGCAGTGGCAAGGGCGTGGACTGGCCGGTCTCCTATGACGAGCTCACGCCCTTCTATGACGAGGTGGAGGCCTATCTCGGGCTCTACGGCAACAAGGATGATGTGCCGACCTTGCCGGACGGCCTCTATGCGAAGCCGGCCAACCTGACGCCGGCAGAACAGATCTTCAAGCAGGCAGTGGAAAGCCGATGGCCGGAGAGGCGCGTCGTCTCCTGGCGCTATATCGCGCCGGACGCCGAACGCATGCCGCGACCGCTGCGGGAGGCAAAGGCGAGCGGGCGGCTGACGGTCCGCTATGATGCCGTCGTGCGCCGCATCACCACCGACGAAAAAACCGGCCGCGCCACCGGCGCGGAATTCATCGATCGCAACACGGGGGAGGTTTCGACGGCGCATGCCGCGATGGTAGTGCTCTCCGCCTCGCCGATTGAAAGCGTGCGGCTGCTGCTGAACTCGGCATCGGCAAGACATCCTCATGGGCTCGGAAACAGCTCTGGCGCGCTCGGACGCTATTTCATGGATCAGCTTCCATGCCTCGCTTTCGGCTCCTTTTCCAAGGCGAAGGGTTGGGCTGTTGACGATTCCGCTCCCGTCGATCCCTTCTACAATCCGTCCGGTGGGATCTTCATCCCGCGCTTCGGCGAGGGTGACGCCGCCCGAGGCGATTTCGACTATCAGGGCAGCATCGGCAGGGCGCCGGTTTCAGAGGAGGCCGATGCGCGTCTCGCCTTCTTCGGCTTCGGTCGTATGCTGCCCTATGCCGACAACCGCATCACCCTGGATGGCAAGCGAAAGGATGCCTGGAACATTCCGGTGCCGCACATTCGCTGCGTCATGCAGGAGGAGGAGCGGCGGCTGCTCCGCCGGCAGGAGGAGACGTTGATCGCCATGATCCGGGAGGTCGGCGGCGATCTCGAGTTCATCGGCTCGCCCACCGGCCTCAGGGAGATGGGCAGGGGCGCCTTTCCCGACGCCGACGCCTTCAGCCGCTTCATGTTCCGCACATGGTTCCGCAAGACCATGTGCATGGGCGCGGCGATCCATGAAACCGGCGGTGCGCGCATGGGCGAAACTCCGGAAGCTTCCGTGCTCAATTCCTACAACCAGCTCTGGGATGCCGCGAACGTCATTGTTACCGACGCCAGCGCCTTCCCGGGCAGCGGCATCGCCGGCACGACGCTCACCGTCATGGCGCTGACGATCCGCGCCTGCCGCAACCTTGTCGAGCGCTACAGGACGGGACTGCTCTAGACACGCCTCCGCCTCGATGCGACCGGCGTCGAAACGATCTCCGGGATACGGAATGACGAAAGAGGCGAACAAGTGAACGAGCTTGGGGTTATCCAACCGTCACACAAAGTTTGCAGTGACATGCTCCTGTCAAATGAGCAGGAAGGAAAAGCCCATGTCTAAAACACATCAGGACCAGCTCAGCCGGATAAAGGCCGAAATCGCCGACAGCTTCGATGAGGAGCTGGAAATGCAGATGGAGGAAGACCGGCTGGACGATCTGGTCGTCGAAGGAATGACCGAACCGGCGGAGCAGACGCTCGATCGAAGGATCTATTTCCGCGAGCTGTTCCGGCTGCAGCATGAGCTGGTGCGGCTGCAGGATTGGGTCCAGTACAAGCAATTGAAAGTGGTCGTGCTTTTCGAAGGCCGGGATTCGGCCGGCAAGGGCGGCGCGATCAAGCGCGTCACCCAAAGGCTCAACCCGCGCGTCTGCCGAACCGTGGCATTGCCTGCGCCGACCGAGCGGGAGCGCCATCAATGGTATTTCCAGCGTTATATCCCGCATCTTCCCACCGCCGGCGAGATCGTGCTCTTCGACCGCAGCTGGTACAACCGCGCCGGCGTCGAGCGCGTGATGGGGTTCTGCACCCCTGACGAACTCGAGGAGTTCTTCCGCTCGGTGCCCGAATTCGAACGGATGCTCGTCCGTTCCGGCATCGTACTGATCAAATACTGGTTCTCGATCACCGACGAGGAACAGGAATTCCGCTTCAAGATGCGCATCCACGATCCGCTGAAGCAGTGGAAGCTTTCGCCGATGGACATGGAAAGCCGCATCCACTGGGAGGAATATACCAAGGCCAAGGAAGAAATGCTGGCGCGCACACACACCAAGGAGGCGCCGTGGTGGGTGGTGCAGGCCGTCGACAAGAAGCGGGCGCGGCTGAACTGCATCGCCCATCTTCTCGACCAGATTCCCTATGAGGATGTCCCGAAGCCTGAGATTCAGCTGCCGGATCGTATCCGCCATGCCGACTACATCAGGGCGCCGGTTCCGCCTGAAATGCACGTACCGGAGCGCTATTGAAAGCATAGCCGCAACAAGTCGGCTGCCGAAGCGTTGAAACCGAGACCGCATGGTCACTGGACCGTGCGGTCAATGCGTGTTTCCCAACGGCTGCATCGTGAAGTATAAAGACTGGGCGTCCCATCGGCCGATAATACGGAGATGACAGGAGGTTGGTCATGACGGGTTTTTGGAGATTAATCGTTCAGGAGATTGTGCTCTCGGCGATTCTGGCGGCCGGCGCTGTCCTCGGCCTTCCCAAGCTTACCGATCCGAACACCAGTGCCAATTATCCGTTGGCAATCGTGGTTTTTCTGGCGATGTCAGGAGCCTTGGTGGCTTATGAGCTTCTGACACGGAAACCTTCCTGATGCTCTCGTTTACCGGCCCGTTGGCGCAGCCAACAAGGTGCGGCCGACCGACAGATTGCGCTACCACGTCCGGCAAGATCGCCACGCCGCGCGAGAACACGGCGTAACGATCGCCCCACCGGCAGGCGTCAGGCCGCGATGTCAGCCATATGGTTCAGTTCCTCGACGGCATCATCCGGCAGCGCCAATCCGGCGGCGGCGAGATTCTCCCTGAGATGGCCGAGCGAGGCCGTGCCTGGGATCAACAGGATATTGGGTGCGCGGCGCAACAGCCAGGCGAGCGCCACCTGCATCGGCGTGGCACTCAGGCGTGCGGCGACATTGGAGAGCGTGGACGATTGTAGCGGCGTAAATCCGCCGAGCGGAAAGAACGGTACATAGGCGGTGCCGTAACGGGCGAGATCGTCGATCAACCGGTCGTCGTTCCGATGCGCCAGATTGTACTGGTTTTGCACACAGACGATCTCGGTGATCCCGCGGCCTTCGGCGACCTGGCGCGAGGTGGCGTTGCTCAAGCCGAGGTGGCGGACGAGACCCCGGCGCTGGAGATCGGCAAGCACCGTCAGGGGTGCTTCTATAGAGCCTTCGGCCGGGCCATGCACGTCGAACATAATCCTGAGGTTGACGACGTCAAGCACGTCAAGGCCGAGATTACGGAGGTTGTCTTGTACGGCCTCGGTCAGCTCATCGCGCGAGAAAGCCGGAATCCAGGACCCGTCCGTGCCGCGCCTTGCGCCGACCTTGGTGACGATGACGAGATCATCGCGATAGGGGTGGAGGGCTTCGCGGATGATCTGGTTGGTGATGTGCGGACCGTAGAAATCGCTGGTGTCGATGTGATTGACACCGCTTGCGACCGCCTCGCGCAGCACCGCAAGCGCGGCGTCATGATCCCTGGGCGGGCCGAACACGCCGGGCCCGGCGAGCTGCATGGCCCCATAGCCAAGTCGCCTCACCTTGTGGTCGCCGAGATTGAATGTGCCAGACTGATCTATGATGGACATGATTTCACTCCTTTCAAGAGATGAGGTCGAGCTTACGCCGTAGCGGCGCGTATGATAATTGGGTACAATGTGCACAGGCTGTGCGGAGTGGCGAACAGTGAAAGCAGACCTGAGTGATCTCAACGCCTTCGTCGCAGTGGCGCGGGCGGGTGGTTTTCGCGAGGCAGCGCGTGCCAGTGGCAGCAGCGCCTCCTTCTTGAGCGAAGCGGTGCGTCGCCTGGAGGCCGATCTCGACGTCAGGCTCTTCAATCGCACGACGCGTAGCGTCGTTACGACCGAAGCGGGCAAGGGACTGCTAGAGCGGCTCGGCCCTGCTTTGACGGAGGTGGAGGCCGCGCTCGACGTGGTCAACCGTTTTCGCGACAGGCCGGCTGGTTCGCTGCGGCTCAATGTTCCGGTCAGCGCTGCGAGGCTGGTGCTGCCCGCTATCGTCCCGCCATTCCTCGCCGCCTATCCCGACATTCGCGTGGAGATCGTCGCCGAGGAGAGCTTTGTCGATGTGCTCGCTGCCGGGTGTGATGCCGGCATCCGTTATGACGAGCGGCTGGAGCAGGATATGATCGCGATTCCGATCGGTCCGCGCCACCAGCGCTTTGCCACTGCAGCATCGCCTGCTTATTTTGACCGCCACGGGCGGCCGCAACATCCGAGTGAACTCCTCGATCATGCCTGCTTGTTGGGCCGTTTTGCCAGCGGTGCGCTGACGACCCCATGGGAATATGAGCGGGGCGGCGAGGTGGTGCGGATCGAACCGGCCGGCCCATTGATCGTCAGGGTCGGCGGGGCGACCGATCTTTCCGTCGACGCGGCGATAGCGGGCACAGGAATCGTCTGCATTTTCGAAGATTGGCTGCGCCCGCATTTCGACAGCGGCGCACTTGAGCCTATCCTCGAGCCGTGGTGGCAACGCTTTTCCGGGCCGTTCCTCTATTATCCCGGCCGGCGTCTGGTGCCTGCGCCGCTCAGAGCATTCATCGATTTCGTCAAGGCGTCGGCCAACCGGGCTTGACGTCGGTTGGCGAGCGGCATGCCTTCGGACTCCGCGCCTGTGTCTCAGAGCGTGACCTCGGCATTGTCGCCCATATGCGGTTTGCTGTTTGTGACCGCTGCGGCCGCCATTTTGATATAGCTGATGATGATGCCGGGGCTGTCCCAATATTCGGCCGAAGACGGGGTGACCTTGAGGATGCGGATGGAGGGATCGTCGGGATTGTCCCACCAGGCCTTTGCCGGAGTGGCCCACAATTCACGGATCTTCTCGCGATCGTTCTGCACCTCGGCCATCCCCGATACGGAAAGATATTTCTGTGCCTTGGTGTCGGCAAAGGCCAGGCAGACGTTCGGCCAACGGGCGACCTCGTCGTCCTTGTGGCTAGCGAGATCAGTTAGAAAATAGACCGCGTTTTCAAGTTGCGCGCTATAGGCGGACATCGGCCGGGCGCGCAGATTGTCGCCGTTGCGGGTCGTCAACATGCAGAACCCTATTCTGTCGATCAACTCCCATACCCGTGTCGCGTCATCCTGGTCGGCCATCGTCATCTCCATTCGTGTGAAGACGGAGTAACCATCTGCTGGAGCCGATGTTCCCGCGGTCTATTCGGCTAATTCCCGGAAGGTGATTGAATAACGCAGTTGATCGACAGGCGGGATGGAATGCTCCCAGAGCGTTCTTGAGGCGCCGGCCAACAAATAGACGGAGCCGGGTTCAAGCACGAGCGATTGCCGCTGCCACCTATTGCCGTTCCGGCGCCTCAGCCTGAAGGTGCAGGACGAAAGCAGAGAGATGCCGACGACCCGTCCGAACACGGATTTATCCTTGTGCCAGCCGATCGGCGCGCCGGGTGCGTATTCCGTCACGAGAGCATGTTCCAGCGCCTCCGGCACAATATTCGCGAAGTGTGCGGCGACCTCGCGAATGGGGAGCAGCCATGACGGTATTTCCTCTGTTTTTCTCATGCGCTGGCTCTGGAAGTCGTATCTCCAGCCGAAGGAGACGGTTCTGCGTTTGCCTTCGAACCCATGGAAGTCGAAGGCTTTGAACGGCAGGACAGGTATTGCTTCGAGAATCGAGCGCTGCAGATCGGCAGGCACAATATCCCGCGAATATTGGAAACCCTCGGGAAAGCCGTCGTCAGCCCCGCCAAAGAGATCCTTCTGTGCCATCATGGCCACCACTCGTTCCTCAATGCACGCTCCGGGTTTCCATGACCATCGCGAAATCTTCTGCGACCAATTCGCTGACTGCTATGAGGATTTCCTCTCGTGAAAAGCCCGATGTCAGTGCGCGCTGGATCAGCTCCTGCAAATCCGGCTCCACGACATCGCGGCAATCCTCGAGGCGTTCCTCCGAAATGGTGAGGCTATTCAATTCGTCCATTGTCTATCCTTTCGGGAAATGTAACCGCTGAGACCGGGGCAGGATTCTAACGTGCGGCCGTCCGCTTGCGCCCGACCAGCAGCCCTTCGCGCTGCATCTTCTTGCGTGCAGCCTTTCGCTGCCGGCTGATCGCCTGCGCCTTTTCCCGGACGCGGCGTTCGGACGGTTTCTCATAGGCGCGCCGTTCCTTCATTTCGCGGAACAGCCCTTCGCGCTGCATTTTCTTCTTCAAGGCCCTGAGGGCCTGATCGACATTGTTGTCTCTGACGAGTACCTGCATGTCGAATTCTCCTTGTTGAATGATGTGTCGATCGTCTTTCAGCCAAACTGCGCGGCGATCGGCGTCTGTATTCGCGCGGCTAAAGAGGTTGAAATGCCTTTGAGGCTCCGGCAAGTTCGGGAACATGTCGTCCTTTTGCGCTTGCCGGCCTACGACCGCAATCGCAGTCGCTGTGTTTCGTCGCTCAAAAAGAAATCCTCTGCCGGCCGCGGCCGGATTCATCGTTTGTTGCTGGGATTGCCCATAGCGGGCGGATGACGCCCACCGCCGATCCTTTACGTTCTTTGACGAGTCGGCACTGCTTGAGTGACCGATGGGATCGGGTTCGGCTCTAAAAATAGGTGGCGGCGATGGGGATTGCAATGGTGTGCGGGCACCATAAAGCAGCACCAGAAAAACGCCGCCGTAACCCAGTCGCCACAGAAGTTCCTTCAAGTTTACCGCGTGTAAATTGTTCTAAATTGCTTCAAATTTGATTGAAGCGGCGTACGTAATGGTCGTTTTGTGAAGCGGTGACACACGTTATAAGTGAATCTTAACCTTTCGTTAAATAACCCGTTGACTTGAAGTATTAATAAGTTGTTAAAGAAGCCGCTCTCGAAGGTCAAATTGGCCCGTTAATATACAATTTTAGGAGAAACTAATGGCTTCCCCAATTCACGCAACTGATGATAGTGCAACATTTCAAGAAACTGACGTAATTTCCGGAAATCTGCTTTCCAACGATTCGTCCGACAACGGTCACCTGTTCCTGCGCGCCTTTGACGGTGCCAGCGTTGGTGCTAAGAGCGGCATGAGCCAGGTCACCGAAATTCAGGGTGAGTACGGCACGTTCTTCGTCAAGCCGGACGGCAGCTATACCTATGTTCTGAGCGATGCTGCCAAGATTGGCTTCACCAACGGCGAACTGCTCCAGGAGAAGGTATCGTACAAGATCTCCGACGGCAGCGGTCACACCGATGTTGGCCTTTTCACGCTGAACATACAGGGCGTTACCCAAAAGCCGATCGCGGTCGACGATACCTACAGCTTCACCGAAGGCAGCCCCATTGCCGGCAACGTTCTCGACAACGACATTGCCGGCGACAACGGCAAGCTGTTTCTCCGTCAGTTTCTGAGCACGAAGGTGGACTCCAAGGCTGATGCCGTAACCGATGTTCAGGGCACCTACGGCATGTTCCACGTCAAGGCCGACGGCTCGTTCACCTATGATCTGACGAGCGATCTGAACGATGGTCAGACCTACACGGAAGTTCTTCGCTACTACAAGATCTCCGACGGCGAAGGCCACACGGACACTGCCCTGGTGACGCTCAACATCACCGGCACGGACGCTCATCCCGACAGCGTCGGTGTTTGATCCGCAGCAATAGATCAGTGAGACAAGACGCCCGCCGCGCAATCGGCGGGCTTTTCTGTATATGTGCCGCCCTTGGAGCAAGGGTTGGTAGACATAACCCTTTTTAGCTAGTTCTTATAAAAGAGAGGCGGGCGTAGTCTCGATGTTCGGAGGACACGCCCTTGACCGAACACATCGAACCCAAGCAAATCGAAACAGACGATCTGACGAAAGTCTGGTCCGTAACCGAGTTTTGCGCTCGCCATCGGATAGATGTCGAGGAGCAAGCGTTGTTGCTCAAACTCTTCGGACCATTCGCGACAGCCTGCGAGTTGCTCCATAATGCCAGGCGTGCGCCTCGATACCGATGAGGTCCTCGCTCGCCGACCGGCGATATTCCCCGCTTCCTTAGTTCATTTCGACTTGCCATCCCCGTGAACCGGCAGAAGCATCACCTGATCGGGTGACGTTCGTTGTCGCGCTCCGGAGGGATCGGGGAATTCCCGCAGTCACGGCCGCTGCGAGCTGGAGCGACCCTCCATGACTTCCCGATCGGACAATCTCCTGAATTGCTCCTCGCTCTCTGCACAAAATCTGCAATCCGGCGGGGCATCTTCCCGTCATGAGCAAAAACGACACCCCGCCGCGCCTCACATCGCCAACCTTGCCGGATCGCCTGCGCAAGGACGGGTGGTGGCTGACCGAGGTTCCTATCGAGGCAAGGTTGGGAAATACGCTCATCATGATTGAAAATCGGCATCCGCAAGGGGAGCAGCAATGGACACAGCCGACATCCTGACACAACCGATGCCCATCAGGCGCGGCAGCGGCCGGGTCGCCGCGCTGCTTGCGCTGGTGGCGCTTGCCGACTTTCTGATCTTTGGTTACGCGCCCGGGATCAATCTTTTTCTCTTTGCTGTTGCGGTCTGCATCGGCATTCTGTTCTCGGCGCGCAAGCCGCCATCGCCTTCGACAGCGGCTCTTCTCGTGGGCTTTCTGGTCCTGGCTTCGGCGCCCCTGCTGGAAGCGCCCTCACTCACGGGCCTTGCCTTTTGCGTCGGTGGGCTGATATCGGTCGCTCTCGTCAGCGCCGACCTGATGCCTCGTCGGCTAGCAGCCCTGCCCCCGGTATTTCTTCGGTTCGCGTTCGTCATTCCTTTGCGACTTGTCGAGAGCATCAATAAATATCTTGCGACGCCGGGCAGATGCCTCTCCCTTGTCAGCGTTCGACGGGGCATCGGTCTTTGGATCATGCCTGTTGTTCTCGCAGCGGTTTTCGTGTCTCTCTTTGCGGCTGCGGACCCGCTTATCGAGATTGCGCTGCGGAGCATCGATTTCGGCGTTCTGCTGCAGTTCCTCGATCCTTGGCGGATCGGCTTCTGGCTGATGACCGCCATCGTGGTTTGGGCGATGCTGCGGCCGCGCTTGAAGCGGCGTGCTGCGCGGTCGCAGGCCGGCAGGACGTTCATGATCGTGCCCGCCAGGAATGCACCGCTCGGCCACGCCTCGCTGCTGCGGTCGCTCGCCTTGTTCAATGCCGTCTTTGCGGTGCAGACGCTCCTCGATCTCGTCTATCTCTGGGGTGGCGCGGATCTGCCGGATCACATGAGTCATGCTGAATATGCACATCGCGGCGCCTATCCCCTGATTGCGACGGCGCTTCTGGCCGCCGGCTTTGTCCTCGTTGCCATGCGGCGCGGCGGGCCCGGCGATTATAGTCCGCTCATCCGCGGCCTTGTCCACGCCTGGATTGCCCAGAATGTCCTTCTCTGCCTGTCGTCGATGCTGCGCCTTGGACTTTATGTCGAAGCTTATTCGCTGACCGAACTGCGTGTCGCCGCCGGTCTCTGGATGGGGCTCGTCGCCATCGGTCTGGTGCTCATCCTGCTGCGCATTCTGCTCAACCGATCCAACCAGTGGCTGATCGCCGCCAACCTCGCCTCCCTCGTGACGGTTCTCTACATCAGTGCCTTCATCGATTTCCCGGCATTCATCGCCCGCTTCAATGTCATCCATAGCCAGGAAATCAACCAGGAAGGCCTGCCGCTCGACCTTGCCTATCTCTCCTCGCTCGGCCCTTCCGTCATTCCGGCGCTCGATCTTTACCTCAGCATGCTGCCGGACCACCTGGTCAACAAGAGGAACGAAGCGCTATCAATCCGATACGACCTCGTCAGGGATTTTGAACAGCACCCGCGCGGCTGGCGAAGCTGGACTTTCCGGACAGCGCGGCTGGAGACCCATCTTCTGGCTCCTGCGACCATTGCAAGATCGAACGAGAACGATAACAACAGGCACGACAAACCAACGCAGGACTAGTAATGGCGCCCCGTATTCTCGTCGTCGACGACGAACCTCACATCCGCGATGTGATCTGTTTCGCCCTTGAACGCGCGGACTTGGCGTCGATGGCGGCCCGCAACGGTGCGGAGGCGATAGGGGCGTTCCGCCGCGGCAATATCGATCTGATCATTCTCGATGTCGGCATGCCCGGTATGGACGGTCTGGAAGTCTGCCGTCAGATCCGCACGACGTCAGGATTGCCGATCCTGTTTCTGTCGGCGCGCGACGAGGAGATTGACAGGATATTGGGGCTCGAAATCGGCGGGGACGACTATGTAACGAAGCCCTTCAGCCCGCGTGAACTCGTGGCGCGGGTGAAGGCGATCCTGAAGCGCAGTGGCAATGAAGCGGGGCCTGACAGGCGCCACGCCACGCTCGTCGCCGGCGAGCTCAGCCTGGATCGCGCCGGCAGGACCGTTATGTTCGACAAGAGCGCTGTTGCGATGACGGCGCTCGAATTCGCCATCCTGGACGCATTGCTGTCACGGCCCGGTATGGTCTTCAGCCGCGAGCAATTGATGGAGGCGGCCTACGGGGCCGGCACCTATGTCGCCGATCGCACGATCGACAGCCATATTCGCAATATCAGGGCCAAATTGGCCGCCGCCGGCGGCTCCGGGGTCATCGCAACCGTTCACGGCATCGGCTTCAAGCTCGGCGGTGAAATCGGGAGGAAGGCGTGATGCCGGCGCCGAAAGTCCGGGTGAAATGGCGGCCGCCGCTGGCGCTGATCGTCTACGCGGTGCTTCTCACGGTGATGGCGCTGCCTGTCCTGATCGTCATCTGGTTTCGCGCCACGGAGGCGAGCGCGAACCGGATGGAGCCGGTGGAAATCATCGCCCTCGTCGTCGTCCTCGTGTTGACGCTCGCCGTCGCCTACGTGCTGACGCGCACCATCATCGGTCCCATCGACGCCCTGATCGCCCGGACGGATGAGATCGCCCGCGGCGGCAAGGCAGCGATCCGTCCGCTTGAAAGCTATGGGACGCGGGAGATCGCCGTGTTGTCGCAGAGTTTCCTCGATCTCGCGGGAAAACTGGTCGACCGCACCGAATATGTCCGCTCCTTTGCCGCCCATGTGTCCCACGAATTGAAATCGCCCCTGACGGCCATTCGGGGCGCGGCGGAGCTTCTGCGTGATGATGATGCCGACAGAGCGATGACGAAGGCGCAACGCCTGCACTTTCTGGACAACATCGCCGCCGACGCTGTCCGTCTCGACGCGCTGCTGCAGCGGCTGAGGGAACTTGCGCAGGCGGAAATGCCGATGACCGGGGGCGGAAGCAGCATTGCAAGCGTCATGGCCCTACTGCGCCAGCGATTTCCCGCTCTTGATATCTCAGGGACAGGCGATACGGAGATATTGATTGCGCTTCCCGACGAGGCTGCCATCATCGTTTTCGCCAACCTTGCCGACAACGCCCTTCAGCACGGCGCCACGCTGCTTGAATTCAGGGTGTCGGCCGACGCCCGAACAGCACTCATTCTCGTCCGTGACGATGGCAGCGGTATTTCCGAGGCAAACCGCGACCGCATCTTCCAGCCGTTCTTCTCGACCCGCCGCGAAGAGGGCGGCACCGGCATGGGGCTCGGCATCGTCCATGCCATGCTCAGCTCCCACGGCGGCACGATCCACCTTCGGCAGACGACCGGCGCCGGCGCCGAATTCGAGATTGCGATGCCCTTGCTTTCCCAGCGCGGCTGAGGAGACCGCGCCGTCAGCTTTTCAGATAGCTGACGACGGCATCGGCGATCATTCCGCGATGGCGTTCGATGGTGTCGCTGTCCGATAGGTTGCGCCGGAAGATCGTGCCGAACGTATAGCGGTTCGAGACGCGGAAGAAGCAGAAGGCGCTGATCATCATATGGATGTCGATCGGGTCGGCGTTCCGCCGGAAGACGCCCTGGTCGAAGCCGCGCTGCAAAATGCCGGCGATGGTTTCGATGACCGAGACGTTGAGATCGCGGATCGCCTCGGAGCGAAGCATATGGGCGGCATGATGGATGTTCTCGATGCTGACGAGACGGACGAAATCAGGATTGGCCTCGTCGTGATCGAAAGTCGTTGAGATCAGCGTCCTCAACGCCTCTTCCGGCTCGAGATTGGACAGATGCAGATCGGATTCCAGCGAGCGTATCTTGCGGTAGGACTGCTCGAGGACGGCAAGATAGAGCCCTTCCTTGCTGCCGAAATAGTAATAGATCATCCGCTTCGAGGTGCGCGTCTTCTCGGCGATCGCGTCGACGCGGGCGCCGGCAAGCCCATGGGTGGAGAATTCCTCCGTTGCGACGACGAGGATATCTTCCTTCGTCTGCTGTGGATCGTTCTTCCGGCCGTTTTCGCCCCGTTCCGCCATGAGCCTGATTGCTGATCCTCTAACTTATTGTAGCGCATAAGGAATTCAGACCGTGGCCGGCGTTCGACGCGAACGTCTCCATCTGTCTTTTCGTCAGTCTTATTCACCTTGGCCGTATGTTTCAATAGATGACGCTTGACATACGAACTAGTTAGTACATTTTGAAAGTGCGACAGTGGAGGAATTGATCGCGACGGCAATTCTTCGGTCACGGCACGCTTTCGCATGTCTGACGGATGGTCGGCGGACGGCCTAAACAAGGCCGCGCTTGGAGGAGCGAATGAACCGTATTATCGACTTTTATTTCTTCGCGCTGAAAGCAACGATCGCTCTGTTACTGGCGGGCATGGTCGTCCTCGTCTTCGGGAACGTCGTGTTGCGTTATGCCTTCAACCAAGGCATCACCTCGTCGGAAGAGCTGTCGCGTATCTTCTTCATATGGCTGACTTTCCTCGGCGCGGTGGTGGCAATGCGCGAGCATGCCCATCTCGGCGTCGACTCCCTCATCGTCCGCCTCCCGAAACCCCTCGCGAAGCTCGCCGTGCTCCTCGGCTATGGAATGATGCTGGTCGCCACCTGGCTGATGATCAGCGGCAGCTGGGCCCAAACGCTGATCAACCTTCACGTCTCGGCCCCGGCGACCGGCATTTCGATGGGCGTCTTCTACGGCGCGGGGCTCGCCTTTGGCGTGCCGGCCTTCTTCATCCTTCTCTGGGACGCTTTTGCCATCGTGACCGACCGCATCGACGTGACGACCGCCGAGCTTGTGCGCGACAGCGAGGAACAGGCGGCACTCGAAGATCCCGCGCAGACGGCCTTCCCCGTTCTCAAGCCGAAGCACTGAGGAGCGCGTCATGACTGTCACGATCTTCCTCGGCGCCCTTCTCGGTCCGATGGCGCTCGGCGTTCCGATCGCCTTTGCCCTCATCATTACAGGCGTGGCGCTGATGATGTATCTCGGCATGTTCGATGCGCAGATCGTCGCGCAGAACGTGCTGAACGGCGCCGACAGCTTTCCGCTGATGGCCGTGCCTTTCTTCCTTCTCGCCGGCGAGGTGATGAACACAGGCGGCCTTTCGCGCCGCATCGTCAATCTCGCCACGGCCATGGTCGGCCATATCAGAGGCGGCCTCGGCTTCGTCGCCATCTTCGCGGCTTGTGTGCTGTCGAGTCTTTCCGGATCGGCCGTCGCCGATGCGGCCGCGCTTGGCGCCCTGCTCTTCCCGATGATGCTGAAATCGGGCCATGATCCGGCTCGCGCCGGCGGCCTGCTCGCTTCCGCCTCGATCATCGGCCCGATCATCCCGCCCTCGATCGGCTTCATCCTTTATGGCGTCATCGGCGGGGTCTCGATCACCAAGCTGTTCCTGGCCGGCATTTTTCCAGGCCTGATGATCGGCGCGGCCCTTTGTGTCACCTGGCTGATCGTGGCGCGCAAGGAGCAGTTCGCCCTTCCGCCGAAGCAAAGCAGCGCGGTGCGGATGAAGGCATTCGCCGAGAGCATCTGGGCGCTGATGCTTCCCCTGATCATCATCTTCGGCCTGAAATTCGGCGTGTTCACGCCGACTGAAGCCGGTGTCGTCGCGGCTGTCTATTCGCTCTTCGTATCGATGGTCGTCTATCGGGAACTGCCGCCGTCGCGGCTGTTCGAGGTCTTCGTCGCGGCCGCGAAAATCACCTCAGTGGTGATGTTCCTGGTGGCCTGCGCCGCCGTTTCGGCCTGGCTGATCACCGTCGCCGACGTGCCCGGCGAACTCGCCGCTCTCGTCGAACCGCTGATGGACAACCAGACACTGCTGCTGCTTGCCATCATGGTGCTGATCGTCGTCGTCGGTACCGCCATGGACATGACGCCGACGATCCTCGTCATGACGCCGGTGTTGATGCCCATCATCAAGCAGGCGGGGATCGATCCGGTCTATTTCGGCGTGCTGTTCATCATCAATAATTCGATCGGGCTGATCACGCCGCCCGTTGGTACGGTTCTCAACGTCATCTGCGGCGTGTCGAAGCTTTCGATGGAGGATCTGATGAAGGGCGTCATTCCCTTCATGATCGCCGAACTGCTCGTTCTCTTTCTGCTCGTCCTTTTTCCCACACTGGTGACCGCGCCGGTCGCCTGGTTCGGGCACTGACTTCGCCTGCGGCGATGGAATTTCAACATGGCCGGAGGGAGATGCCGGCCTCATCCTGGGAGGAAAACATGCTGACTAGATTGATGAAACTGGCTCTGGGGCTGGCCCTGCCGATTGCCCTCCTGGCAAGCGGCCCTGCAATGGCCGAAATCCGCGAACACAGCCTCAAATTCGCCGCTGCCAATAACAAGGGCCATCCCCAGGTCATGGGCATGGAGAAGTTTGCCGAGCTGATGAAGGAAAAGAGCGGCGGCAAGATCGAGGTCAAGCTGTTTCCGGGCGGCGTGCTCGGCGGCGACGTCCAGACCGTGTCGGCGCTGCAGGGCGGCGTGATCGAGATGACGGTGCTCAACGCCGGTATTCTCGCCAGCAACGTCAAGCAGTTCGGCGCTGTCGACCTGCCCTTCCTCTTCAACAGCGGCGAAGAGGCCGACAAGGTGATGGACGGCGCCTTCGGCACCGACCTGATGAAGCTCCTGCCCGATAATGGCCTCGTCGGTCTCGGCTACTGGGAGCTCGGTTTCCGTAACCTCACCAACAACCGTCATCCCGTCACCAAGCTCGAGGATATCAAGGGCCTGAAGATCCGCACGATCCAGTCGCCGATCCCGATCGAACTCTTCAACAGCCTCGGGGCCAATGCCGTGCCGCTGCCCTATACGGAGCTCTATACAGCGCTTGAGACCGGCACCGTCGACGGCCAGGAGAACCCGGCCGCCAACATCATCAATGCCAAATTCTTCGAAGTGCAGAAGTACATGACGATCACCCGTCACCAGTACAATCCGCAGATCGTGCTCATCAGCAAGAAGTTCTGGGATGGTCTGAACGATGAGGAAAAGGCGGTCTTCCAGTCCGCCGCAACGGAAGCCCGCGACTATCAGCGCAAGGTGTCCAGGGAAAAGGATGCCAACGCGATCGCGGAAATCAAGAAGTCCGGCATGGAAGTCGCCGAACTCAGCCCCGAAGAGACGCAGAAGTTGCGCGACGCCGTCAAGCCGCTGATCGACAAGTTCACGGCTGAGATCGGCGCGGAGACCGTCACGCAGCTCTTCAAGGAGCTCGACACGGTTCGCGGCAAGTAAGCGGATCAGGGCCCGCAGCAATCCTGCGGGCCTTTCCCATCACAAGAGAAACGGGAACTGGCGCATGGCCGAGACACTGCTGAAACCGTTGAAGGCCGGGCTGATCGGCTCCGGCATCCAGGCTTCGCTGACGCCTGCCATGCATATGGAGGAAGGTGCGGCGCAGGGGCTGGATTACGATTATGAGCTGATCGATCTCGTCGAGCTGAATGCCTCGCCTGCCGATCTTTCGCGGCTGGTCGCGGATGCCGAAGAGCGTGGTCTTGCCGGCCTCAACATCACCCATCCCTGCAAGCAGCTCGTCATTGCCCTGCTCGACGAGCTGTCGCCGGAAGCCCGGGCGCTCGGCGCCGTCAATACGGTCGTGCTGAAGGACAGCAAGCGCTTCGGGCATAATACCGACTGGTGGGGCTTCGCCGAGAGCTTCCGGCGCGGGCTGCCGCAGGCCGATCTTTCCTCGGCCGTGCAGCTCGGAGCGGGTGGAGCGGGTGTCGCAACCGCCTATGCGATCCTGACCCTCGGCCTGAAGAGACTGACGGTCTTCGATCGTGAGCATGAGCGCGCCGTCGATCTGGCGGAAACGATGTCCGCGCTCTTTCCCGATGCGTCGATCACTGCCGGAGGCGACCTCGAGGCCGCGATGAAGGCGGCATCCGGGCTGATCCACGCTACGCCGACCGGCATGGCCAAATATCCCGGCACGCCGCTTCTGCCCGAACTTCTGGAAAGGCGGCATTGGGTCGCCGAGATCGTCTACTTCCCCCTGGAGACCGAGCTATTGCGGCAGGCGAGGCAGCGCGGTTGCCGGACGCTCGATGGCGGCGGCATGGCTGTCTTTCAGGCGGTCGGCGCCTTTCGCCTGATTACCGGCAGGGAGCCGGATGCCGGTCGCATGCTTGGGCATTTCAAGACCATGACGACTTAACGCTCTCGCAAGGACCACTGCGATGAAGACATCGATTGCGACTGTTTCGCTGAGCGGCGACCTCCGCGACAAGCTGGAGGCGATCGCCAAGGCCGGCTTCGATGGGGTTGAGATCTTCGAGAACGACTTCCTGATCTTCGACGAAAGCCCGAAGGAGGTCGGCCGGATGGTGCGCGATCTCGGCATGGAGATCACGCTCTTTCAGCCGTTCCGCGATTTCGAAGGCATGCCGGAGCCGCTGCGCAGCCGCACCTTCGACCGGGCGGAGCGCAAATTCGACCTCATGCAGGAAATGGGCACCGATCTCGTGCTGGTCTGCTCCAACGTCTCGCCGGCATCACTCGGCGGTCTCGACCGGGCGGCGGCGGATTTTCGTGAACTCGGTGAGCGCGCCGCCAAACGCGGCCTGCGCGTTGGCTATGAGGCGCTCGCCTGGGGCCGCCACATACACGACCATCGCGATGCCTGGGAGATCGTCCGGCGGGCCGATCATCCGAATATCGGCCTGATTCTCGACAGCTTTCACACGCTGTCGCGCAAGATCGACGTCAACTCGATCCGGTCGATCCCGAAGGAAAAGATCTTCATCATTCAGCTTGCCGATGCGCCGGTGATCGATATGGATCTGCTCTATTGGAGCCGGCACTTCCGCAACATGCCGGGTGAAGGCGACCTGCCGGTGCTCGATTTCATGAAGGCCGTTGCCGCAACCGGCTATGACGGCTATCTCTCGCTGGAGATCTTCAACGATCAGTTCCGCGGCGGTTCGCCAAGCGCGATTGCCGTCGACGGCCGCCGTTCGCTGATCTATCTCGGCGATCAGGTGAAGCGTGAGCAGCCGGAGAGCGCTTTGCCGGTGCCTTCTATGCCGCCGCGCGTTGCCGTCGAGGGCATCGCCTTCGTCGAGTTCACCGCCGATGAAGACGAGGCGCCGGAGCTCGAGGCGCTGTTTGCGAGCCTCGGTTTTCGCAAGGCGGCCAAACACAAGACCAAGCGGGTGACGGTCTTTCGCCAGGGCGCCATCAATCTCGTGATCAATACCGAGCGGAAAGGCTTTGCCAGCGCCTCCTACGCCGTCCATGGCACTTCCGCCTACGCCGCCGGCCTGATGGTCGACAATGCCGAGACGGCCTTGCAGCGCGCGATGGCGCTGGGCGCCGAACGGTTCTCCCAATCGCTGGATACCGGTGAGATTGAGATGCCGGCGGTCCGCGGCGTCGGTGGCGGCGTCCTCTATTTCCTCGACCGCAAGACCGCGCTCGGCCGCATCTGGGAAATTGAGTTCGATGCGATCGAGGATGAGGCCGCTCCGCAGCCGGTGGGGCTGCAATCGATCGATCATATGGCGCAGACGATGAAATATGAGGAGCTGCTGACCTGGCTCTTGTTCTACACCTCGCTCGTCGAGGCCGAGAAGACGCCGATGGTCGATATCGTCGATCCCTCGGGTATCGTCCGCAGCCAGGTCGTGGAGAACAGCGACGGGTCTTTGCGCATCACCATGAACGGTGCGGAAAATCGCAATACGCTCGCCGGCCGCTTCATCGCCGACACCTTCGGCTCGGGCATTCAGCATCTCGCCTTCAGGACCGACGACATTTTTGCGGCCGCCGCCGCTCTTGCTGCAAACGGTTTCGTGGCGCTTACGATTTCGCCGAACTATTATGACGATCTCGAAGCGCGCTTCGGCCTCGACGCCGACTTCGCCGATCGCCTCAAAGCCAACAACATCCTCTACGACCGCGATGACTCCGGCGAATATTTCCAGCTCTACAGCCCGACTTATGGCGAGGGCCTGTTTTTCGAGATCGTCGAGCGGCGCGGTTATCGTGGTTATGGCGCCGCGAACGCCATTTTCAGGATTGCGGCACTGAGGAAACATCTCAGACCGGCAGGTCTGCCCCGCGCCTGAAAGGCCGTCAGGCCGACGCCCGCAGCATCAGTTCGGCATTGAGAAGAATGCGGCCCGCCGGTGCGGCAGGCCCCTCCCCCTCGCCGAGCCGGTCGAGCAACAGCTCGATCGCCAGCCGGCCGATCTCGTTATAGTTCTGTGCGACCGTGGTGATCGGCGGGCAGGCATATCGGGACAGTGGATGGTCGTCATGTCCGGCGACGCGCAGGTCATGGTTGGCGCCGTGGCCGACCTTGAGGCCCAGCTGGTAAGCGGCGGCGATGACGCCGAAGGCGACGCGGTCGTTGGCGCAGAGTACGGTGCGTGTCGGGAAGCCCTGGCCCGACGTCAGGATGCGGGTTGCCTCCTCGAAGCCGAAACGCTCGAAATCCCAGCTCTTGCTATCGGCAAGCTCGACTATGCTGGGCGCCATGCGGAATTGCTCCATCGCCTCCAGGTACGCCGTCTGGCGCGTCAGGGCGTTGGTGTTGACATGCGGCATGCCGAAGTAGCAGGGCGGCTCGCCCGAGCGGCAGAGATAGTCGACGATCAGGCTGAAACTCTGGCGATTGTTGGTGCCGACGAAAGAGGACGTCTCGTCGAGCGGCGAGTCCACATAGATGAGGGGCACGCTGCGGCCGAGTTCGTCGAGTGTCGCATGATGGGATTCGACGCCGAGCGGCGCAATGATCGCGCCGGCGACATTCATCGATTTCAGCGTCTTGATCGCCCGGTCTTCCATCTCGGCCTTGCCGTCCGACGACAGGACGAAGGCGAGGAAGCCCGTCTCGTTGGCGATCATCTCGATGCGGCGGGTAAGCGCCATATAGAAGGGGTCGGTGGAATTGGGAATGATGACGCCGAGAATATTGCTGCGCCGCCGGTTGAGATTGACGGCGAATATGTTCGGTCGGAACCCCGATTTCTTCAGGGCCTGCTCGATTGTCTCCCGGGTCTTCTGGCGCACGGACATCGGGTCGCTGAAATATTTGGAGACGGTGGGACGCGACAGGCCGACGAACTCCGAAAAGTCCTCCATGGTTTTGATCGTCTTTCCCACCATCTGATCTCCTGACATGGCGTTTCTGACGGCTTTCTAGATGACTCATCGCCGGACGAAAAGCGGTCCTGTCGAGCGACCGTGATGACGGCGATAGTTCAAGATTAGTCGATGGAGAACTGCACCTTCATCGTTGCCGGATCGGCGGATTTCCTGGTGATGAAAGGCAGCACCTCGCCGAGCGGCAGGCGGTGGGACACCAGCGCCGCCATCGCGCCCTCGTCCCGTTTGAGGATGGCAAGGGCCTCGGGAATGTTGCGGTTCAGCGAATGGGACCCGGCAAAACGGATCTGGCGGCGGAATATCTCGAAGGGGGTAATGGAAATGCGCTGATCGGGCGCGCAAACACCGAAGACGAGAACCGTGCCGCCATCGGCGGTGAAATCGATCATGCCTTCCACGACGCGGGCGATCCCGGTCGCATCGGCGACGAAATCGAAGGCCCGGCGGCGGTCCGCGAGTGCCTGGGAACCCGAAACTGTTATCTCCAGCCCCAGCTTTTCCGCAAAGGCGAGACGTCCCTCGTTGATGTCGGCGACCGTCACCGACGAGACGCCCTCTGCCTTCAGGGAAAGCGCAAGCAGCAGCCCGATCGGTCCGGCGCCGAAGACCAGAGCTGTCTCCGTTCCTGTCGGCCCCGCCCACAGGCCGGCGCTGTTAAGGCCATTCAAAACGCAGGCGAGCGGCTCGGCAAGGGCGGCGAGATTGAAGTCGAGATCGCCGATTTCGTGAAGGTGATCGGTCCTGACCAGGCTGTATTCGGCAAAACCGCCGTTCTCCGTGACCCCATAGGCCTTCAGGTCGCGGCAAAGATTGGTCAATCCCTTGCGGCAGGCCCGGCATTCTCCGCAGGGAAGGTTGGGATCGACGACGACACAGGCGCCGACGGCGAGGCCGGAGACATCGCCGGCCACGGCCTCGATCACACCGGCAAATTCATGGCAGGGGACGAGCGGGAAGCGGCCCTCGCCGTAACGGCCATGGAGGACGTCGATATCGGTGTGGCAAAGACCGGCGGCGCGCACGCGCACCAGCGCATGGCCGGGCCGCAGTCCCGGCAGCGGCAGCGCCTTGGTGACCGCGACGCCCTTCTCGGTATAGCAGATGGCTTCCATCTTCCTGGCTCCAGACTTCTTGCGGAAGGGCGATCAGCTCATCCAGTTGCCGCCGTCGACATTGTAGGTCTGGGCAAGGATATAGTCGCTGTCCGATGAGGCAAGGAAGACGGCGAGGCCCTTGATGTCGTCGGGAGTGGCGAAGCGGCCGATCGGAACGGATTTGGCGACGGCAGCCTTCTTCTCGCCAGGCTTCAGCCCCTCCCATTTGGCAAAATGCGCATCGACGATATCCCAATGCTCGCCGTCGACGACGCCGGGGGCTATGGCATTGACGTTGATGCCGTATTTGACGAGCGCCAGTGCTGCCGACTGTGTCGCCGAGATGATCGCCGCCTTGGAAGCGCAGTATAAAAGCACCAGCGCCTCGCCGCGACGCCCGGCCTGGCTGGCCATATTGATGATCTTGCCGCCCCTGCCCCGGTTGATCATGACGTTCGAGACGGCTTTCATCATGAAGAGCGGGCCCTTCAGGTTGATCGAGAAAACCTTGTCGTAGCTGGCCTCGGTGATCTCGTTGACCGGGGCCATGTCGAAAATGGCAGCATTGTTGACGAGGATGTCGATCCCGCCGAACTCCTTGTCGATCTCCGCAACGAGCGTGTCGATCGCTGTGAGATCCGTGACGTCGAGCTTCATCGCTTTGGCCGCAGGGCCGATCGCGGCGGCGGATTTCGTTGCCCGTTCGATGTCGATATCGGCAATGACGACCTTGGCGCCTTCCTTGACGAATGCTTCGGCAAAGCCAAGGCCGATGCCGCGCGCACCGCCGGTGATGAGGGCGACCTTGTCTTTCAGTCTCATGTCGTTCTCCAGTTCAGCCGGCGCAGACGCCGGTAGTGCGAAATGACGGCTAACCGCCTGACCAGAAGGTCCCGGCAGTCGTGCTGCCGGGACCTTTCCGGGAGGAACTCGCGGCAAACCGCGAGGATGAAAGGCTTACTTCGGGTAGCCGGCCTTCTTCATATCGCGTTCGACCTGTTTCTGGGCACTGTCGAGAGCGGCATCGACCGATTGCTGTCCGGACAGCGCGGCGGCGATCTGCTGCCCGACGAGCGTGCCGATGCCCTGGAACTCGGGAATGGCGACGAACTGAACGCCGGTATAGGGAACGGGATCCTTGGTCGGCTTGGACGGGTCGGCCGAGAGGATGGCCTTCAGCACGGTATCGGCAAAGGGAGCCGCCTTTTGATATTCCGGCAGGGCGTAGGTCGATTTTCTGGTGCCGGGCGGCACCGCGACCCAGCCCTCCGTCTCGCCAACCTTCTTGACGTAGTCCTTGGAGGTCGCCCATTTCAGGAAGGATTTGGCCGCATCGAGCTTGGTCGAGGTAGCCGGGATCGCCAGGTTCCAGGACCATGACCAGCTCGAGCCATTGGCGGTGACGGCGACAGGCGCGCGTGTGAATGCGATTTTATCGGCCACTGTACTCTGCTTCGGGTCATAGACGCGACCGGCAGCCGAGGTCGCATCGATCCACATCGCGCAGTGGCCGGTTGAAAATAGCGCCTGGTTCTCGTTGAAGCCGTTCGCGGTCACGCCGGGAGGGCCGTATTTGGTCATCAGGTCGACGTAGTCTGTAATTGCCTTCTTCCAAGGCTCAGAGTTGATTTGCGGCTTCCAGTCCATGTCGAACCAGCGTCCGCCATAGGCGTTGATCATGGTTCCGAGGAACGCCATGTTCTCGCCCCAGCCGGGCTTGCCGCGCAGGCATAGGCCGTACTGTTCCTTCGATTTGTCGGTCAGCTTCGCTGCATATTCCTTGATCTGGTCGTAGGTCGGTTCATCAGGCATCTTGATGCCGGCGGCATCGAAGAGATCCTTGCGGTAAAGCGTAAACGAGCTTTCTGTATAGAAAGGCACGGCATAGAGCTTGCCGTCGACGGTCAGGCCCGTCTTGATCGGTGCGAGCAGGTCGTCATAGTCGTAGTCGGCGCCGAGATCGTCAACGGGCGCCAGCCAGCCCTGCTTGCCCCAGATCGGCGCCTCATATCCGCCGATGGTGATGATGTCGTACTGGCCGCTCTTCGTTGCGATGTCGGTCGTCACCTTCTGGCGCAGGACGTTTTCTTCGAGCACCACCCAATTCACCTTGTTGCCGGTCTCCTTCTCCCATTCCGGCGACAGTTTCTGCATGATGATCATGTCGCCATTGTTGACGGTGGCGATCGTCAGTTCCTCGGCGCCGGCCAGTCCGGCGGTCACGGCGAGGCAGGCGACGGATGCAGATAGAATGCAAATGATCTTGCTCATGGTCTCCGCTCCTCCTTTACGGATGTTCACGCATAAAATTACATGCGTAAACTTTTATCCGTCATCTCGGTTAATCTTGTCAAGCAGGTTTTGAAGAGATAATCGGCTGGAATTCAATCTGTTCACGTGGGAATCGTGTTTGGTGCGGATCGAAAGTGAGCCTCGCAACGCAAAATAAAACCAGTCCCCTATTTATTGCGCTGCAATATTGAAATTGCCGCGCGTCAAATTATTCTTGACTAGTCCTCCCAACCAAGTTACGGGCGGATCGAGGTTTTTTGACGGGTGTGCGGAGCGCAGGATGCCGCCGCTGCCCGCATGAAGGAGATTGCAGATGCCGTTGTCTCAAAGGGCGATTGCGCCGGAAGCGCTTGGGCCGACGATCACGGTCGGCGAAATCCTGGTGGAGATCATGGCGACGACGGTCGGTGCGGGCTTCCTCGAGCCGCAATCCCTGACGGGGCCTTATCCGAGTGGTGCACCGGCCATCTTCATCGACCAGGTTGCGCGCATGGGCGGTGCGGCCGGCATCATCGCCGGCGTCGGCAATGACGATTTCGGCCGCTTGAACGTCGATCGCCTGCGCCAAGACGGCGTCGACGTATCCGCCATCGCAATCCATGAGGACTGGCCGACAGGCAGTGCTTTCGTTCGCTACCGGCCGCATGGTGCCCGTGATTTCGTCTTCAACATTGCCAGATCCGCGGCCGGCCAGATCGGCTTGACGTCTGCCGCTGAGGCTCTCGTTCGGCGTGCCGGCCATGTGCATGTCATGGGAACGGCTCTTACCATTCCCGGTGCCCGCGAGGTGATCCTCTATGCCGTCGAGACGGTGCAGGCTCGCGGCGGTTCGGTGTCGCTGGACCCCAACCTTCGCAAGGAACTGCTGACGGATGACTGCGCGCTGGAAAGCTTCGGCAAGGTGCTTGCCGCTGCCGACCTGCTGCTACCCTCCGGCGAGGAGCTTTTCACCGCCGCCGGCCACACAGACGAAGCTGCCGCTGTGGCCAAGCTTTTGGAGAGCGGCATCGGTGAAATCGCGCTGAAGCGCGGCGAACAGGGCGCGTCCTTCTTCGCCCGCGGCTTTCCGCGCATCGATTGCGCTGCCTTTGCGGTTGACGAGGTCGATCCGACCGGCGCCGGAGACAGCTTCGGCGCGGCCTATCTCACCTGCCGCCGCAAGGGCATGGCGCCGGATGCCGCCCTGCTCCACGCCAATGCGGCCGGCGCTCGCAACGTGACCCAGCTCGGACCCATGGAAGGCGTCTCCACCCTTGCCGAACTAACGGCCTTTATCGCCGAAACCCCGAGGAGATAGACGATGGACCGGATATTGACCCGTCTTGCCGCCGCCCGGCGTAAAGGCAGACCCTTCGGCATCACCTCGGTCTGCTCCGCCCATCCCCTCGTCCTCAGGGCCGCAATCCGGCGGGCGGTGCACGACGGCGGGCCAGTTCTGATCGAGGCGACCTGCAACCAGGTCAACCATCTCGGTGGCTATACCGGCATGACACCGGAAGACTTCATCCGCTTTGCCGAGCGCATTGCCGCCGAGGAAGGGCTCGACCGGTCGCAGATGATCTTCGGCGGCGATCACCTCGGTCCCAATCCATGGCGCAAGGAAAAGCCGGAGGCCGCACTCGAGAAGGCTGAGGCCATGGTCGAAGCTTACGTCCGAGCCGGGTTCAGCAAGATCCATCTCGATGCCTCGATGGGCTGCGCCGGCGAGCCGGCCGCACTCGACGACCGGACGATCGCCGAGCGCGCCGCAAGACTGGCGCAGATCAGCGAAAGGGCGGCAAAGGCGAGCGGCGTGCCGCTGCCGCTTTATATCCTCGGCACCGAGGTTCCTGTGCCGGGCGGCGCCGACCATGCGCTCGAAGAACTCCGGCCGACCTCGGCGGATGCAGCCCGCTCGACGATCGCCATTCATCGCGAGATCTTTTCGCGGGCAGGATTGGAAGACGCCTTTTCCCGCGTCATCGCTTTCGTCGTCCAGCCGGGTGTCGAATTCGGCAGCGAGAACGTCATCGGCTACAGGCCCGAACTTGCGACTGAATTGACCGCACTGCTCGACGAGGAACCGCAATTCGTCTTCGAGGCTCATTCCACTGATTATCAGACGCGCGATGCGCTGACGCGGCTGGTGCAGGACGGCTTCCCGATCCTGAAGGTCGGCCCCGGCCTGACCTTTGCGATGCGTGAGGCCACCTATGCGCTCGATATGATCGCATCGGAGATGGTTGCCGGTTACGGCGATAGACCCCTTGCGGCCGCGATGGAGGCGCTGATGCTGGCAGCACCGGGCGACTGGCAGGCCCATTATCACGGCGACGAGACGGCTTTGCGTCTGCAGCGGCACTACAGCTACAGCGATCGTATCCGCTATTACTGGAACAGGCCCGAGGCCGACAAGGCGTTCGAGAGACTGCTCGGCGCGCTGCGCGGAAAGACGATCCCGGAGACGCTGCTGCATCAGTATCTGCCGCAGCTTTCGGCGGCTGAAGTCGGCGATCCCGAGACTATATTGATTGCCGCAGTCGACCGCGTGCTGGCCGATTACCAGAGCGCCTGCGGCACGGCGACCTGAATTTTCCGAGCAAAAAGAGAGACGCCTGGCTGCCGGGCGGGGAACCCGCCCTCCCCTCTCCGACGCTTACCGAGTCGTATAGCCACCGTCGATAACAAGCACCTCGCCGGTGATATAACTTGCCGCCGCCGAGCAGAGGAACAAGGCGGCCCCGGCCACCTCTTCCGGCTGCCCGACACGTCCCATCGGTGTCATGCTGCGCCAGGTCGGGAACCAGTCGGGATTGGCGATGCCGCCGCGCGACATATCGGTCTCGATATAGCCTGGCGCAATGGCATTGACGCGGATGTTCTCGGCGGCGACTTCGCTTGCCAGGCTCTTCGTCATCATGTGGACCGCCGCTTTGGAGGCGTTATAGGCGACCTGGTTCTGCGGAATGTTGGATACGATGCCGGAGATCGAGCCGAGATTGAGGATGACGCCGCCGCCCTGGCGCCGCATCGGTGCGAGTGCTGCGCGGCAGGTGCGGAAGACGGCGTCGACATTGACGGTCATGATCTCGCGCCAGATGGCATCGGAGAATTCGCCGCTGTCGCCATGAATGGCGATGCCGGCATTGTTGACGAGGATATCGAGCCGACCCGCCCGTGAGAGGATCTCAGTGACGAGCGCATCGGCGGCATTATCTTTCGTCATGTCGGCGGCGATGAAATCGCAATCGACGCCGGCCTTGGCGAGCCGGTCTTCCGCCGCCGCGCTGCGGGTTCTTCCGCTGATGAAGATTTTGGCGCCCGCCTCGCCGAGCGCTTCGGCGATCGCCAGGCCGATGCCGCGCGTGCCGCCGGTCACAAGCGCCACCTGTCCGTTCAAGCGAAATCTATCGAAGATCATGGCCGATTCCTTTCTGCGGTCGTGGGCGGCACATCCTCCTCAGATATCGGTGCTCTGCGGCAGAATGACGAGGTCGCGGATGGTGACGTTGCGTGGACGCGTCAGCATGAAGAGCACCGCTTCGGCCACTTCTTTCGGCTCCATCAGACCACCGGCGGCGAGCGCCTCGTCGAGCTTCTCCTGCGGCCAATCGCTGAGAAGAGCGGTCACGACAGGCCCTGGCGCGACGGCGCCGACCCGCAAGCCATGCTTGGCGACCTGTCGCCTAAGGGTGTGGACAAAGGCCTGGACCGCGTGTTTGGAAGCCGTATAGATCGGCTCCCAGACCACCGGGATCATCCCGGCGACCGAACTCGTCAGGATAATATCGCCGGTCTTGCGTCCGACCATATGCGGCAGCACGGCGTGCACCGAGCGAAATGCGGCGTTGATGTTCAGGTTGAGCATGCGATCCCAGGCGTCGGGATCGCCGTCAAGCACTTCACCGCCGATATAGGAGCCGGCATTGGCGTGGAAAATGTCCAACTGGCCCGCTTTCTCCAGAATAGCAGGCATCATCTGCGCCACGCTTTTTGGATCCAAGAGATCGACGACCAGGGGAATGGCCTTTTCGCCGAGTTTCGAGCAGACATCCCTCAACGCCTCTTCGTTGCGGTCGATCAGCACGACGCGGGCGCCTGCTGCAAGCATGGTCCTGGCGCACTCCAGGCCGATACCCGACGCCGCCCCAGTGACGGCCGCGACTTTTCCAGACAGATCCTGTCCCATTTTCTTCCTCTGCTTTCCTGTTGATTTAGGCCCGGCCGTGCGAAATGCGCGATCGGCGTGCCAGCGAGTCGACGATGACGGCGACGGCAAGAACGGCCCCCGTGATCATGTAACGAAGCGACGACGACAGATCGAGGAGCGTCAGACCGCTCGCGATCGACTGAATGACGATGATGCCGAGAAGGGCCGAATAGGCGCTGCCGCGCCCGCCGAACAGGCTGGTGCCGCCGATGACCGCCGCAGCGATGGCGTTGAGATTGACGTCGCCGGTGCCGGCCTGCTGACTGGCCGTCGCCAATCGCGCCGCCGAAAGCACGCCGCCGGTCGCGGCCAGCAGGGCGCACATGACGAAGGCGCTCGCATAGATGCGCGATACGTTGATGCCCGAGCGGCGGGCCGCCTCCCTGTTGCCGCCGACGGCATGCATGGAGCGTCCCCACTTCGTGCGGGTCAGCGCATAGTTCATCGCTGCGACGAGGCCGACGAAAAGTCCGAACATCCAGGGAATGCCGCGTGACTGGTTGAGATAGAAGGCGACCGCTTCCAGGGCGAGGGTAATGATGACGGCGCGCAGGAGCAGCCCGCCAACGGTTTTCGACGACAAGCCCGCCGCCCGTCGGCGCGCCGCCGTTCGGTAGCTCGCGAAGAAGAAGGCAAAGCCGGCAACCGCCACCAGCAGATAGGCGACCGGGTCGGGCATCACCATGATCTGGCCGAAATTCACCAGCCAGGACCCATAGGGAAGATTGATCGAACCGGTTGCTCCGAGAATATAGAGCTGGAGGCCGAGAACCGCGAGCAGTCCGGACAGCGTGGAGACGAAGCTCGGCATACCGAAGCGGTTGAACAGGAACGCGTAGAGCGAGCCGATCAGGACGCCGACGATCATTGCAGCGAGCACCGCCAGGACCACCGGCCAGCCCTGGTTGACCCAGAAGACGCCCGTGAGCGCCGAGGCGAAGCCGCTGACTGAACCGACGGAGAGATCGATCTCGCCAACGATCAGGATGCAGACGATGCCGAGTGAGATGACGCCGACCGTCGAGCAATCGAACAGCATGTTGACGAGGTTGGCGCTGGAGAGAAACACCGGGTTGAGGGCCTGGAAAACTGTCCAGATGATCGCCAGGCCGACGATGACAGGCAGCGAGCCGAGGTCGCCCGAGCGGATGCGGTCCCAGAAGGCGCGGACCGATCCGGCAAAGCTGTCGTCATGGCGCACTCTTTCGTCGCGCCGGTCGAGAAGCGCGGGTGTTGCCGGCTCGTTCTGAATGGTCTTCATCATGGCCTGCCCTCCTCATTCTCTTGGCTTTGCGCCTTGCGGCGCATCGCGCGACGGGAGACGGAATTGTTGGATGCGCCGGTAATCGCGCTGACGAGCTCTTCATTGGATGCGTCGGGCATGAAAGTGCCGTTGTTGCGGCCGAGCCGAAGGACGACGATACGGTCGGCGACGGCCCGCACATCCTCCATGTTATGGCTGATCATGATAACGCCGAGGCCGCGCTCGCGCACGCGCTCGATCAGATCCAGCACCTCGGCCGTCTGGGCAACGCCGAGGGCGGCCGTGGGTTCGTCGAGCATGATCAGTTTCGGTTCGAGCAACAGCGACCGGGCGATCGCCACGGTCTGACGCTGGCCACCGGAAAGCGAGGCGACGGGCTCGCGCACGCTTGGGATTCGCGCGGAAAGTTCGTTCAGCAGCTTCCAGGCGCGGATCTCCATCGCGACCTCGTCGAGCTGGAAGGGATTGAGCTCCTTTCCGAGAAAGATATTGGCGACGACGTCGAGATTTTCACAAAGCGCCAAATCCTGGAACACGGTCGCAATGCCCAGATTGAGCGCAGCGCTGGGGCTCGATAAATCTGCCTGTTGGCCCTCGAACAGGATGGTGCCCGAGGTCGGCTGGTGGACGCCGGCCAGAATCTTGACCAGTGTCGATTTGCCGGCGCCATTGTCGCCCACCAGCGCCACGACCTCGCCGGCATGCACGTCGAGTTCGATGTCGGTCAGCGCCGACACCGCTCCGAAATTCTTCGAAACTCCGCGCAGGCTGAGGACGGGCTGGCGCGAGTCAAAAGTGTGAGAGGTGTCAGACATCGCCTGGCCTTTCCGAAAAGCGAAGCGGAAGCGCGACCGATGGCGGCCGCGCTTCCCTGGCGGATTACTTGATAATGCCGAGCTTCTTGCAGCCGTCGGCGTAACGGCCGGTGCACAGCTCCTCGGCGGTGTTGATCTTCTTGTCGATGATCTCGGTCTTCAGGTTCTCGGCGGTCACGACGGCCGGCACGAAGAGCTGCGCCGGTGTGTCGTAGAGCGTCATCTCGGCCTTGATCGTCTCGCCTGCCAAGAGCTTCACGGCGACGTCGGCAGCGGCAGCAGCGACGATTTCGCTCGGCTTGGAAATCGTGTTGTACTGATCCCCCGATATGATGAGCTGCAGCGCCGCGATCGTCGCGTCATTGCCGGTCACCGGCGGCACGGGATCGACGCCGGCCGCCTTGAAGGCGGCGATGGCGCCGCCGCCAGTGCCGTCATTGGCGGCGACGACGCCGACGATCTGCTTGCCGAAACGGGTGATCTGTCCGGCCGCCCATTGCTGGGCATTCGCCGGCTGCCAGTTCGGCGTATCGAATTCGGCAAGCGTCTTGTATCCGCCGCTCGCCAGACCCTCGTGAATGCCGTCCTTGATCAGCCCGGCGGCGGCATCGGTCGGCGAACCGTTGATCTGCAGAATGCCGCCGCCGTCGGTCGGCACGTTCTTGGCCTTCAGATGCTTGACGAGCGATTCCGCAATCGCCTTGCCGATCGCTTTGTTGTCGAAGGAGACATAGAAATCGGCCTTGCCCTTCGGGATCGGACGGTCATAGGCGATGACCTTGACGCCCTGGCTCTGAGCGAGCTGAACGAGCGATGCGGCCGCCGCGGAATCCACCGGATCCAGCACGATGACCTTGGCGCCCTGGGTGATGGCCGAATTGAACTGCTGCTGCTGTTTGGCGATGTCGGCATCGGCATTCTGATAGATGACTTTGCAGGACGCACAAAGCTTCTTCATTTCGGCGACGAAGCCGGGGTGGTCGTGCTCTTCATATCGGGTCGAGCCCTGGTCTGGCATGAGGAACGCGACGGTCGCATCCGCAACAGCGCCTTGTGCAAAGGCGGAAGTCCCGCCGAGCAAGGACAGCATAAGTGCCGCGGCGCCTGCCGCTTTTGTCGAAAATTTCATCATTTCCATCTCCTCCCATTGGAAAAAATCGTGTAGTGCGTGATTGCAGTGTTCTGCTGTGCCGTTCGGCTGAATGAGCGGCTGTGCCTGTCCCAGTGGTTTGCTGTTTCTGAGGACAAGCGTCTCCTCTCGCGAGCCGCTCCTCGCGCGCTCACGTTCAAGCCTGCGTCAGTTTTCGTTCCTCCTCCTTGTCCTCCCCTATTGCCGTCTTCGGCGGACCTTATGCCGCCTTTGCCACGTTGATATTGTCACCCAACAATCGCCGGAAGCGCGACGGTGTCATGCCTTTTTCCGCGAGAAACTGGCGGTTGAAATTGGACAGATTATTAAAGCCGACCTCGAAGCAGATGTCGGTGATCGACGCATGGTCGTCGCTCATCAGGATTTGGCAGGCGAGATTGATGCGCAGGCGTTTCACATATTGCACGAGCGACATGCCGGTATGGCGGCGGAAAGCGCGTGAGAAGGCGCCTGTGGACTGTCCGGCAATCGCAGCGAGATCGGTTTCGTCGAAGGATTTCGTCAGATTTTCTCTGATATAGGCGAGCGCCTGGTTGATGCCGGCCGACATATAGCCCGAGGGATCGGGCAGATAGCTAGGGCTTGCGAGAAGCTGGGCATCCTGCGCCCGGCTGAGCAGCCCGACGATCATCATGAAGAGCTCGATACGGCGTACGCCCTGGGCCTGCTGCACCTCGTTCATTAGAGGCGCCACCTGCCGGCTGGTCTCAGTGCCGAAGAGCACGCCCCGGCGGGACGCTTCGAGGACCGGCTCGAAGGGATTGAGCTCGGGCAGCACCTTCATCGTGTCGCTGATAAAATTCTCACTGAACTGGATGAGCTGGCATCGAAGCGGAATACTCGATCCCTTCGGGACGTCGCTGATCCAGTTGTGAGGCAGATTGGGGCCGGCCAGCACCAGATTGCCGGGTTCGAACTCCCCGATGAAATCGCCGACGAAATAGCGTCCCGTGGTCGCCACGACGAGATGCAGTTCATATTCCGGATGAAAGTGCCAGCGAACGGTGTGATAGGGATAACCATGCGCCTTCGTTGCGAAGGATTCGCCCGGTCTGATCTGAACGACTTCCAAGTCGGGTTCCATCGTTTCCTCCTCCGAGGGGCGATTCTACGTCCGCCTGCCAAATTCCCTTCGGCTTTATTATTATGACGAGTGTAGTGGGCTCGCTTCATGCCCGCCACCACGATTCCCGGCCAAAACCGATACTTTTTTGATGATTGACGCTACGCCGGCGGCGCAAAGACGACGGCAATCTGAAATTCATCTCAGGCGGCCAGGGCGGCAATGACATTCCTGACCAGTGCAGCCGAAGACAGCCGGCTCGTGGCGCAGCTCGGGGCACCGATGGCCCCGACACGCACGGAGACGCCGCCGCGCGCATTGGCGATCGCAAACATCGACTCGTCGGTCAAATCATCCCCGATGGTAATCGGGCAGCGGTTCTTGAAAGGATCTGACTGAAAAAAGCGCTCCAGCGCATCGCCCTTGCTCGACCGTGCCGGTCGGAGCTCGAACACCCTTTTACCGAGCTGCAGCGCCCAGTTCGGTCCGGCAAGCTCCGCATAGTAGTGCATGCGCTCTTCAATGACTTTTTCATATTCCGGCGCCAGCCGGTAATGCGCGGCAACGGCTGCACCCTTATCCTCTATCAGAACACCCGGGTAATGTTCGGCTTCGGCGGTCAATGCATGTTTCAGCGCCTGGAATTCGGGGGTCGCCTCGACCGTATGCATTCCGGCGGCGCTCCTGATCTCGGCGCCATGCAGGCCTGCGGTTGGAAATGCAAAGGGCTTGAACAGCTCGTCTGCATAGGCAAGCGAGCGCCCGGTGACCAGCGCCAAGGCGCCGCCGAGCTTGTTCGAAAGGCGATGAAGATGTCCAGGCAGGTCTTCTGGGACCTCAATCGCATCCGGCGTAGGCGCAAGGTTAAGCAGCGTTCCGTCGATGTCGAGAAACATCGCCCAGTGCTCCGGTTCCCCCAGCACCAATGAAAGCATTTCCTGCGTAGTGGTGTCGTCCTGCACGGCATTCTCCAAATTCTGCAATCATTGAAGCTAGGTCGCCGGCGGACGAGGGCAAGATGAGTTAATAAGCTCCGGAACATCCAGAGGCTGGTCGGCGTTTTATTTTGCCGCCTGTTCGACCCCTCGCGGCCGGAAAGGGACATCGATGGCCAAACGCAATCCGGAGCCCCGTGACGGGGCGAGTGCCCCATTAGCGCATGGCGCGATGGTCCTGCCGTTGGTAACGATCGACGACTACAACAACGAACTGCGTGACAAGAACGGCTTCGTTGGCGACAACGCCAACAAGAAGACCTTTCAGCAGAAGCTTGAGGATTGGAGAAATCATGTCCGCAAGTTCGGAGACGATCCGCTCGGCAGGGTCGAGACGACGAAGCTTTCCAAGAAAAAGATCGAGTCTCTGCTGAAGGGAGACGACATGGAGGCCGCCGCACTGATCATGGGCGCGGTGGAGGACTTCGCACAGGATTTCGCCGAGGTCATCAAAAAATTCCTCAAGGACGAGCGCTGGTCCAAGACCGAGCGCATCGTCGTCGGCGGCGGCTTCAGGCAAAGCCGCTTCGGGGAGCTGACGATCGCCAGGACCATGGTTCTGCTCAAGGCGGCCGGTATCGATATCGATGTCATCCCGATCGTCCACCATCCCGACGAAGCTGGACTGATCGGTTCCGTCCACCTCATGCCGTCCTGGATGTTCAAAGGCTATGAGGCGATGCTGGCCGTCGATATCGGCGGCACGAACGTCCGTGCCGGAGTCGTCGAGTTCGGAAAGGAAAAAAAACCGCACTTTGCCGATGCGAGTGTCTGGGAATCGACCATCTGGCGTCACGCCGACGACGAGCCGAGCCGCAGTGCGACGATAGAAAGGCTGGCGGCGATGTTGCAGGAGCTGATCGATAAGGCAGAAAAGGCCAATCTGAAGCCTGCCCCGATCATCGGGATCGGCTGTCCCGGTATCATCAAAGCAGACGGTTCGATCGAACGCGGCGGACAGAACCTGCCAGGCGGCAATTGGGAAAGCGACAGCTTCAACCTTCCCGCGGCACTGATGAAGGCCATTCCCGCAATCGGCGATCACAGCACATTCGTGATGATGCACAATGACGCCGTCGTGCAGGGCTTGTCGCAGATCCCATTCATCGACGACGTATCGACATGGGCGGTGCTGACCATCGGAACAGGGTTGGGCAATGCCCATTTTACCAATCGAGAGGGAATGAAAGCGCGGTAGCCCCGACCAAGAGCGGGAAAGCGGCCGGCAACGCAATGATCATGTCGCCCCTCCTGCGCGCGTTGACTGCAAATGGAGTCGGCCGCCGCTGTGTCAGCCTTATGGTAAACAACAGGTAAACAACGAGGAATTCCGTAGACGGAAGCAAATTCCCCCGTAGGTTCCGTTAGGCAGGAGATGATTTCCGGAGGAGCAGGTCGGCATGGGACCGTTCAACGATTTCCATCATATCTCTCGAGACATGATTCGCATAGCGCGAGCGTCTGCAATCCTTACAGTCGATGGTCACATGCGACTGTTCCCGTCTGCGCGCAGCTCAGCTGCGGCCGCTGTTCGCGACTCCTGCAATACGCATGGTCCGGACAGAACACGGCCGTCGTATTCGCGGGCATGCCGTCGCATTGTCGCTGTCGCAAGCGCCATCATCGGGACCGATGCTTGATTGAGCCCCTCTCCTTTTTCGCCGCACATGGAAAAGATGGTGATAAAGTCGCCGGGCGGTTCTCCGCCGGTTCAAATTGCGCTTATCTCTCCTTCACGCAAGCTCACATGCAGACGAAAGATGGAAGATGAACTTCAAGGGAATAAGCGCTCCGCTCAATGCCGGCCGTCTCGAACAAATGCTCGGCCTTGCCCCGTCACGCCGCGATCCCGAATCCCAAGATGGAAATGTCAAGGCTTCCGGCGTCGAGCCCGTCCGCGGCTTGGAGGCCGAAAGCCTCTGCCGTTCCTCTGCCTATAAATAAGAAGCGGCATTTGTCTGGTCGATCTGTGCCAAGCGCAGTTACCCTGCGATGAGCCGGCGGTGGCTTTCACGTCCGTCGAGAATCTGCGGCGATACGTCGGGCCGGCGCCGGCGATGCGGGTTCGCCGCCGTTGTCAGCTGACAATTGCGCTAAGATTCCGGAATTCCACGCAATTTTTTTGACGAATTCAGTTTGTTATATATTGGCTAACCAAGAAATCGCTTGACGGAATCGCCAGACTCACGATCATTTGCGCAAAATTGCCCGATTTATCAGGATTTGCGTGAATGCCGACCAAGGCCGCGATTGTTGAGAAAGCCAGAAGAGCGAGTCAAGTCTCGATCGACGAGACGATTGCGCAGGACTCGACGATGCTCAGCAGCCAGCTCCAGGTGCTGTTCGAGCGGTTATTTTCGCCCGATGCCCGCAAATCGCTGCGGCGATTCAGCAGCACCGAGGCCGCCAAGCTGCTCGGCGTCACCGACAGCTATGTTCGCCACCTCACCGCCCAGGTGGAAAGCATCAATCCCGAAAAGACGGCGGCCGGCCGCCGTGTCTTCTCGCTCGAAGAAATCCATGCGATGCGCCAGCATCTGGGGCGCACCAAACCCTCCTATCTGCCGACGCGCCGGCCGGGCGACCACCTCCAGGTGATCGCCGTCACCAATTTCAAGGGCGGATCCGGCAAGACGACAACGTCGATCCATCTGGCGCAGTTCCTGGCGCTGCGCGGCTATCGTGTGCTCGCCGTCGACCTCGACCCGCAGGCGTCGATGTCGGCGATGCTCGGATATCAGCCGGAGTTCGATGTCGGTGAAAACGAGACGCTCTACGGCGCCATCAAATATGACGAGACGCGCCGCGACGTTGCCGACATCGTCCGCCAGACCTATTTCCCCGGTCTCGATCTCATTCCGGGCAATCTCGAACTGCATGAGTTCGAGCACGATACCCCGAAGGCGCTGGCCGACAGCAATCGCGACGACAAAGACATGTTCTTCATGCGGGTCGGCAATGCGCTGCATTCGCTGGAACAGAGCTACGACGTCGTCATCATCGATTGTCCCCCTACCCTCGGCTTTCTGACGCTGTCTGCTCTCTGCGCTGCGACTGCCGTGCTGATCACCGTCCATCCACAGATGCTCGACGTGGCGTCGATGAACCAGTTCCTGACGATGACCTCCGACCTTCTGGCCGTCGTCAAGCAGGCAGGCGGCAATCTCGAATATGACTGGATGCGCTATCTGATCACCCGTTATGAATCCAATGACGGTCCGCAGGCGCAGATCGTCGCCTTCCTGCGCAGCCTGTTCGGCGAGCGTGTGCTGACCTCGATGATGGTGAAGTCAACGGCGGTTTCGGACGCTGGCCTGTCCAAGCAGACGATCTACGAGGCGGGCCGCGAGACGATGCATCGCCAGACCTATGACCGCGGCGTCGAATCCGTCGACAATGTCAATGCCGAGGTCGAGCAACTCATCCGCAGTGCATGGAGCAGGACATGAGCCCAAAAGGTCGCGATATCCTGAAGAGCATGGTTGGCGCTGTCGAACCGGCGCGGCCGGAGACGCCAAGCGCGCCGCCGCCGCATCGACCATCGGGTGCGGTCAAGGCGATGAACTTGTCGCTGGGACGGTTGGGAGAGGAAGCAGCCGCCGCCAAGGCCCTGCGTGAGTCCCTCGCCTCTGGCGACAAAGTGCTGGAGATCGATGCGGCTGCCGTCGAAATGTCCTTTATCCGCGACCGCATCCCGGTCGACAAGGATCCTGAGTTCGAGCGATTGAAGCAGTCGATCCAGGAAAGCGGACAGCAGGTTCCAATCCTTGTGCGTCCGGACCCGGTAAAGGCTGGGCATTACCAGGCCGCCTATGGCCACCGGCGCTTGCGTGCGGCCGCGGAGATCGGTCTTCCCGTCAAGGCCATAGTGCGCAAGCTCACGGATGAAGAACTGATTCTCGCGCAGGGCCAGGAGAACGGCCCGCGTGTCGACTTGAGCTTCATCGAACGGGCGCTGTTTGCGCGACGCATGGATGAACACGGCTTCAGCCGCGACATGATTGCCCAGGCGCTGGCGACGGACAAGCCGGAAACGTCACGGCTGCTGCAGGTGGCGCAGACGATCGATCCCGAGATCATTCTGGCCATCGGACCGGCACCTAAGGTCGGGCGTCCGCGCTGGTTGGCCTTTGCCGAAAAATTCAGGGAGGCAGGCGGGCGAAAGAAGGTGCAGGCCGCAATCGGCGCTGCAGCTTTCCACACGCTGGAGAGCAATAGCCGCTTCGATATCATCTGGAAGGCGCTGGAGGAGAAGAGCGCACCGCAGCGGGCGGAGCAGACGCTTCGGACCCGAAGCGGGGGAACGCTCGCTTCGGTGACCCGTTCTGGAAAAACCTTTCGCATCGCCGCCAAATCGGCGGCGTTTTCGGAATTCCTGGCCCGGCGGTTGATAGGCCTCGCCGCTGAGTTCGAAGAGGAAAATGAGGGAAAATGAGGCAGTTAGACCGATTGTCAGCTGACAATTCGGACAGGAGATAACGCGCAAAAGAAAAAAGCCCCCGAACGTCACCGTCACGGAAGCTTTCCTCGTAGTCTTGAACACCTCCGAGAATCGCACTTCCGAGAATCGCTGTCAAGAGTTTTTGGCGCCGTTTTGGCGAGCGGATTTCTTTTGCCTCGTCGAGGTGGAAGAGATGGAAACCGGAAGTATAACGACGCCCTTCGGGCGGCGGCCGATGACGCTTGGCATGCTCGCAAGCCAGGTGATGGCGGGTGAGATCAAGCCTGATCAATCGGTCGACAAATGGAAGCTGTTTCGCGCGCTGTGCGAAGCAAAGCCGCTGCTTGGCATCAGCGACCGGGCGCTAGCGGTGCTCAATGCGCTCTTGAGCTTCTATCCCAAGAACGAACTGGCCGAGGAAAACGGGTTGATCGTATTCCCGTCCAATGTCCAGCTTTCGCTGAGAACGCACGGCATGGCCGAGCAGACCGTGCGGCGCCATCTTGCGGCACTCGTCGAGGCGGGGCTTCTGGTGCGCAAGGACAGTCCCAACGGCAAGCGTTATGTCCGCAGGGACAGGGCAGGGGAGGTCAACGACGCCTTCGGCTTTTCGCTGGCGCCGCTGCTTGCTCGCGCCGAAGAGATCGAACAACTGGCCGCCGAGGTGATGGCCGAGCGGCTGCATGTCCAGCGCCTGCGCGAACGCATCACGCTTTGCCGTCGTGATATCGCCAAGCTGATCGAAGCGGCCATCGAAGAGGACGTTGAAGGGGATTGGCAGAGCCTTCACCTGGAGTTCCGGGAACTGATCGAAGGCCTGCCACGGTCGCCGACGACGGCACAGCTCGAACAATTGCTGGAGGAATTGACGGCGCTTCGGACGGATATCCTTAACCGGCTGGAAATTCGTGTTAAATCGACAAAACAGCGCGGCAATGCCTCTCATATCGAGCGTCACATACAGAATTCAAATCCCGACTCCACCTCTGAACTTGAACCAAGCTTCGACACGAAGCCGGGCGCGAGGCCGGAGCAAGACAACGGGCGAGGCGCCGTGACGCCGGAAGAGGGGAGGAGCGAGGCGATCCGTTCGGACAATCGGCCGGGACGGCAGGCTGGACGACCCGGCGGCCGTGATGATGCCGGCGGATTGAAATCCTTCCCGCTCGGCCTGGTTCTGCAGGCCTGCCCCGAGATCCTTGCCTACGGGCCGGATGGCGTGATCCGAAACTGGCGCGACCTGATGACGGCAGCCGTCACAGTTCGATCGATGCTGGGCGTCAGCCCGTCCGCCTATGAGGAGGCGGCAAATGTGATGGGCGCGGAAAATGCCGCGACCGTGATGGCGTGCATCCTGGAGCGCGGAGGCCACATCAATTCCGCCGGCGGCTATCTTCGCGACCTGACGCGGCGAACCGAAAAGGGAGAATTCGCGATCGGCCCGATGTTGATGGCGCTCTTGCGGGCAAATGCGCCGGCCGGCCGAAAGGCGGGATAA
>NZ_CP021027.1:0-442228 GCF_002117725.1 Rhizobium sp. TAL182
GTGCGGCTGATCGTTATTCCTGCCGTTGAGGATTTCGGTTGTGGTCAGCTGACCACCAAGCTAACCCCTTGGAAAACACCAACTTTCAAAGGCGGCTTGTCGCAGGCATTGTGCCGGTTACCGTCTGGCTCCCGAGCCAAATGACGCCTCTTAGGGGAACAGTAGACCGTGATCTCAATACGAACGCGCCCAAGGTCGCGCACGAACAAGACCAGGAGCGAAGTCTTCGCACGAAATGGCAGCCGCCTTTCATCAATTCATTGGCACCGGCGCGGCAAATCGCAAGGCGGCCGGCTGTGCCGGCTAATCGCGAGTGGGCGATGGCGCCGCATGGATAGGACGCAATAGGAACAAGTACCTGCTGCCATCCGCAGCGCCGGAATCTACGGGGCTGATTCGCGGCGGCACTTCCACAACACTGGGAGAATTCATCAACCGCTATCTTGGGCGAGGTGACGCAATGAGCCACTCGACCCTATGGTCTTTTGACCAGGCAAGAATGGCATTCGAGGTGAGTTTGGTGCCGTTGTCGGAGAGATCATTGCGAGTTTCGAGCGAGGCGACGACCGGAGATCGAGGTGTCCGGGGATCGCCGCGAGGCATTCTCGCGTCGCGTCATCGACGATGTTGAGCACGCGAAACCCCCTTCCGTAAGCGAACTTGCAGGCACGCGCGCACGGATCCTGGCCAACGCGAAGGCTCTGCCCGCTGGTCGCTGGATTTTGTTCGTGACCAAAAGCAAATGATCCAGTGGAACATTTCTCCACCGAACGACTGAGGCATATACCTATCTCGCAAGGCCCAGCCATCGGCACAGTATTTGAGTCCGTTGAAGAAGGTGATGGGTCCAGGCGGCTTGGAGGAGGCATAGCCGTTCCAGCCGCCGAGTTTGGCGATGATCCAAGCGGCCCAGGCGAGCGAAGCTTTGGGATGGGGATTGGATTGCAGCTTGGTCTTGCCCTTGAAGCGGCTTTCGAGGGCGGCGAGCGTGTTGATCTCGTGGGGACTGACTGCCAGGCTTGCCGGGTGAGGATCGCCGCCACTGCGGTCCTGCACGAGTTGGAGGACGATTGCCGCGGCCTTGGCGGCGATGGCGACGAGCTTTTCCAGCCGCGGCGCTAACTGCAATTGGCTGTCCTCGATCTTGAAGCCCTGCGTCTTCATCACCCGGAAGAACTGCTCGATCATCCAGCGCTGCTTGTACCAAGCGACGATCTGCCAGGCGTCAGTCGCACTGGAGAGCGCATGGGTGGTCAAGAGCAGCCAATGCAAGGGCTCGACACCGTCGGGTGCGTCCGGTTCGACGACCTCGACCCAACTGAGCCTAACCCCGTCGGGCAGCCCTTCTTCGCGCAGGTTTTGCGGTTGCCTGATCGTCGCCTGGCCGAAGCGCAGGCACAACGTTGCCTGCCGCGCCGGACGGTCGGCGCGCTCGCGCAGCTCGATCGTTTGGGTGTCGCAGAACCGAACTGTCTCTACGACATCACGCAGTTTAGAGCCGCCGATGAGTGCATGGTCATGCATGACGCGCGACAAAAGATCGAAGCGTTGGTCGGGCAGGTGCGCCCACATCATAAAGAAGTCGCCCTATTGCGCGACCTCGCCAATGAGCGATGGCGTTTCGGCGACCGGCGACCGGCGACCGGCGACCGGCGACCGGCGACCGGCGGCTTCGGCGGGGGGGGGGAGCGCCGTTGGCGTCGACCGCATCTACGGGCTCTATCGCGAAGAAGGACTTTCCGTTCGCAAGCAGAAAAGCCGGGGCGGCACGCTGTCGGCACGCGTGGCCCGATCCTGGTCGAAGCGAAGGCCAATGCCCGAAGCTCGCTGAATCTCGTTCACGACCAGTTCGCTTGCGGAAGGCGGTTTCGCGTGCTCAACTTCGTCGAAGACGTGACCCGCGAATGCCTGGCGGCGATCCCGTGCACCTCGATCTTGCGTCGTCGCGTCGCTCGCGAACTGTCGGTCCTCATCGAACGGCGCGGCAAACAGGGGATGATCGTCTCCGACAACGGCACGGAATTCCTCGAATGCCATCCTTGCCAGGTCGAAGGATCATAGTGTCGAGTCGCACGGCATCACGCCGGGAAGCCGATGCAAAACGCTAATGTCGAGAGCTTCAACGGCCGGATGCGGGACGAGATGGTCAACCGGAGCCTGTTCCTCGGCTGCGATTATGCCCGAAGCGCCATTGCTGGGCCGACGATTACAACCACTTCCGGCCGCACTCATCGCTCGGACCAGACCCGGGCACGTGATGCAGATACCATTGCCGCAACCGGCTCCAACGCTGCGCGAGATGAAAGCTTCGCGTTTCCGCCACTTGGCGTACTCGGAGCGCGCAGGCTCTAGTCGCTGCCGGAGAGGATTGAGTGCTAGGTCAGCGGGTCCACTGATCGAGGTTTTTCGCCAGACTCTGCTGTCGTGGGCCAGCAAGTTTTTTGGGGTGGGACGCACTGCCAACAGCTGCTTTTCCGGTGGTCAGCTGACCACAGCTACAACACTCTGAAAAGAAACGACATTTTCGGGCGCTACTATGGACGGCGCATGACCCGCTCCTCGCGCCACCTCTCACAAGATCGGTTGTGTAGAGATAGGTACCGTCCTGTCGCCGCCATGGGTCGCGGGGTCTTGGCGGTCATTTTTGATCGTACATGACGTTCTAAGGGCATTGGTCATGGTTGCCCGGGTAGAATGGCCGACAGCCCTTCTATGCGGCTGGTGTAGTAAGGTCAGTTGATGCACGGAGCCGATTGAGCGGCTTCGTGTTCGAACGAACAATCGCGGTGTTTGTCACGACTGAAAGGAGACATTGCTTTGTAATCTTAACGGCGGTCTCCGCAGGATGCTTCAGGACGAAGACCTCCCAGGCTTAGAGGACAGTCGAAATTTGCTGGTCGTAAAACGAATGTTTGCAGATCTTCGGCCGTAATCATTCTTGTAGGAAATATAGCTGGCGGCGCGGACAAATGGCTCAATCAAATTGTCGAGCATCCTTGAAAGAACGCCGAAACGCGGACGGATTGTAAAAGAAACAAATACTGTCTGACTGAGTTCCGGCTCGCGCCCGAATTCGTCGTGCAGCCGAGACGGCTTTTTGGTAGCGAGGGGAGCGGCTGTCCTCTGCTTTTACCCGCGCCGCCGAGGCTCATGGCCCGCGCGCCTCTGCGGATCATAATCACCGCGGCTGAAGCCTTCAGCACGTTCCGGGGGAGGGGGCGAGCAGGCGGAGGAAGCCGGCTCCGCGGCGAGGATGTAGGCGCTGAGCTGAAACCGCGGAGCGATAGCGACTAGCGGTCCTGGCGCTACAGATCCCCAAAGGCCGGACCTGACGGCTATGCAGTCGAATAGCGACAAGAAAAGACTCTCTGCCATCGGGCGTCGGATGAACCATGCCCTCAACGGCGAATGAGGCCAAATCGGTGGGCTTCGTCCAGCAGGACCCGCACCGAGGACGGTTGCCAGTTCTTGCCGCTGCGCACAGGCCGTTCTCCCATCTGGTCCAGTTGCGCGGCAATGTCGCGCAGCGACAGGTTGGGATCGGCAATGGCAATTGCCGCCACCAGCTTCATCAGATAGTCTTCGGGAGCCCGGCGAGGGGATCGAGCAAGGAGTTCCTTCTCCGCGAGCTTTTCGCGTACCATGCGATGAACAGCGCGACGAAGGCGTTCGACGGTCCAGTCGTGGCCACGGCGATTGAGAACCCGCACGACATTGTCCCAACTGTGCTGCGGCCGGAGTTGACGCACCATCGGCAGCCACGTCTGCGCCGATGCAATGAGTTCATCGAGATAGAGCTTCTCCCGTGCCTGCGAGATTGCCTTGATCGCCTCCGGCCGTCGTTCTCGCAGACCGGGATTTCCAGGAAGCTTGCCGCGTGCCTTCGCCGCCTTAATGCCGGCTTTGGTACGCTCAGCGATTAGCGCCCGCTCGAGCTGCGCGACGGCGCCGAGGACCTGAAGGGAAAACATGCCTTGCGGGGTCGACGTATCGATTGGATCGCGGATCGACCGGAAATGCACGCCGCGGGCCTCGAGGTCCTCGATCACCGACAAGAGATGACTGACGGATCGGGCCAGTCGATCGAGGCGCACGACAATGAGGACGTCGCCGGCGCTAAGTTCAGCGAGTAATCGCGTCAGCACCGGTCGAGCCCGCGATGCTCCGGAACCATGCTCCTGATGGATCCGATCGCAGCCGGCTGCACGCAGCTCGTCCAACTGGGCATCGTGGACCTGTTCATCCGTCGACACCCGGGCATAACCGATCAGCCGCTTGGGAGATTGTTGGTTGTCAAATGTTTGTGGCTTTGCCATCGCGCTTGTAACGGCCCTGTCTCGAAGTAGTTTGTACAGATAAGGCATGCGTTAGAAATCGAACAGTTGCAAGCGTGTTTTATGGGCTAAATGCAGCCCCGCTAGACTCGAAACACGACGTCGAAGGGGCGTCGGGCCGTAACCAGCGTGAAACGCGCTCTGGCGGCCACCTGCGGCGGAAATGCCGGAAAACCAGGGAGTTCGGAGGAGGGGAGGGCCAAGAGGGTGTCGCCTGAGGAATGATTACAGAGAAATCCGCACTCGCTCGGGAGTTAGGGTGGCCGTGTGCGACCCTCATAACAGCCCATGTTCCGCCGATCCTCGCCGAAATCTTCCTGAAAGGGCGGAAAACCAGGCGTTTCCGGTCATCCAAGGCGACCGACATCGCTGATGTCGACTCGATTCAATCACTTCCGATAAGCAGTACTTATCGGAAGTGAACCATGCGCGCCGATACCATAGCGATGACGGAAACAAATCTTAACTTTGCTTCGGTTTTGGAAAAGAACATCATTTATTCATATAGTTAATGACGTATGAAGATCTCAAGCGTCGGTTTACTTGCAAGCAGAGCACGCTGCGAAATGAGCCGACAGATTATTCGGACCGAGGCTAAGCACTCAGGCAGTGGCCCGTCTGGCCTATGCCGCCTCTCGGTTCAGGATTTTTTTTGCGGTGAGCGCCACCCTGTCCTGCGGAATCGAGATCACTTTCCGTCAGAATTGATTTCCGGCCCCAGAAGATGAGTGATGGACACCCTGTTATTCTCGGGAAAATGCAATACAACCATCTGGTGATCTAGCGGCTGAGTTGCTACAGTGATGCGGAGGGGAAGTCGATCGCCATTGTCCGATGGAAAGAACAGAATCCAGCACGCCGATCCAGAGATTTGAACGACGCACTTTGATCGATGTCGATGAAGCGCATCGACCTCACCTTGCTGCGGCAATCCTTCGTTTCAATGCAGCGAATGCTGCGGCAAGGGTCGAGGTCTCGAAGCAAATCACTCTATCCGATGACGGTACGTCGCCCATCGACACGTTGATCGCAAATTTTCACCACTGCCTCTACCGTGAGAAGATCTATTCGGAGACGCTTCCCCTTCGACGGGCTCTCATCAGCGGTGTTCTCGGGCGATGACCGTTTTCCCACTGAAATTCACGCGGTTGGCTTCTGATTATCTCTTCGCTGATGACGCCGGAGGGTATTTCCGGGCAGATGGCAGGTTCCTTGAGCGATACGCCGGTGGCAATTTGACCACCTCAGACACCGAGTTTCTTCATACAAGCGGGCACGCATTCGATGAAGTAGGCGACCTCGCGTATATGGGGTTTGCATATCGGTGGGCACAGCGACTGCATCGTCCGCAGGAGCTTAACTACGTCATTCTCGTGCCGACACTTCGCTGCAATTTGGCGTGCGGCTACTGCCAGGTGTCGCGGGTAAACGAAAACACCAGTGGGTTTGACTGGACCGAGGACACGCTCGCCCAGGTTCTTCGTTTTCTCGATGGCATGGACACGGCAAGTGCGAAAATCGAGTTTCAAGGCGGCGAACCGCTTTTGCGATTGGATCTGCTGGAGACGGTTCGAGAGTTTGCGCGGCGCAAATTCAAGGACGTATGCTTCACCGTTTGCACCAATCTGCAGTCTATTTCCGCTGACGCCTGGGCGTTTCTCGACGCTTCGGACACATTCGTTAGTACGTCGCTTGATGGCGAACTTTCGGCTCACCAACGGCAGCGGACAATCACATCCCGCGACACCCACCAGTTTGTTTCTAACCTTCGGTATGCGATCGGAAGGCTAGGGCAAGGGAAAGTGTCGGCGTTGCCCACGCTTGATGTCAACAACCTGCCAACCCCGAACCAGATCATTGAGACGTTCGGCGACTTCGGCTTTCGTTCCATTTTCCTCCGGCCTATCAACCACCAAGGTTTCGCTCGGAAGCGATACCAGACAATGGGCATGGATGAGCGATGGAATGACTATCATGGCCGATTCATCGATGCGTTGATTGAGCACAATTGGACAGCAGATTTCCCTGTCGAGGAATTCTACTTCACGCATTGTCTTCGCCGGATTCTACGCGGCGGCCATAACCACCATGTGGACCTTCGCAACCCGAACATCCTCGGTAAGGACTACATAGTCATCGATTTCGACGGCACGCTTTATCCGTCGGACGAAGCAAGGATGGTGACGAGAGTGGGGCAGATCGACCTGAGTGTCGGCAACCTTTGGGATGGGATCGATCAGGCAAAGCTGGATGTCCTGAATGAGGAAGCGACTAACTCGTTCCATCCAGATTGCGTCCACTGTCCATACCAGGCGGCCTGCGGCATTGACGTGATCGATGACCTCTCCCGGTATGGTCGTATCGACGTGAGGAAGCGTGACACTACCTTCTGCCGACGCCACACCGCGATCTTCGACAAGATATTTGAGCTGCTCTATTCGGATGACAAAAAAGCCCACAAGAGCCTCGCGGCATGGGCCGGAATCCCGGAGTTCGATTGTTCGCTCGCCCCGATACACACATGATCGATTTGCGGCTCAAGATCGGTGACGTCCCAATCGACCATCCAAGTATAGTTCGCCTGCGCACGGACGCGGTGGAGAGTGAGCATGATGCTGTCCTGATCGATCGTGACCACCAGAGTCAAACCTTCGATCTCGCGGGCTATTCGCTTCGCGTCTACTGCGATCCCCAAACTGATCTTGACGGCGACGTGCTCCTTCTGGTTCCAGGTCGAAACTCGGCTCATCGATTGCTGCGAGCAAGGTCGAGGCACAACACCTTCCTGGTTACCGAGCAATGCGACCAGCTTTGCGTGATGTGCTCGCAGCCTCCCAAGAAATATCACGTCGACCTCTTCGACCAATTCACAGTCGCCGCCACCTTGGCCCCGGAAAACGCGCGCATCACGATATCTGGCGGCGAGCCGCTGCTGCACAAACGAAGACTATTTCAATTCCTCGTCGCCGCCGCGAAGGCCAGACCCGATATCTCATTTCATGTTCTGACAAACGGCCAGTTTTTCGAACCTGGTGACATCGTCCTAATTGATGAGATCGGAAGAGATCGCGTGCTGTGGGGCATTCCCCTGTACGCACCTTACGCCGAACTTCACGACAGCATCGTTGCAAAGCGGGGTGCCTTTGAAACGTTGTCGCAGAATTTCATGACGCTGATGAGGGTGGGCGCTGCCGTCGAGCTTCGGACGGTGGTCCTTCAGCAGAACTGGGATGTGTTGCCACGGCTTGCGGAGTACGTCTCGACCCGGCTTCCGTTCATCGATGTCTGGGCCATAATGCAATTAGAAAATATCGGCTACGGTAGAATGAACTGGGGGGATTCGTTCAAGGATACGTCGCTGGATTTCCGAGAACTACGGAGCACCATCAATCTCGCGATTGGCCGCGGTATCCAGACTCTTCTATATAATTTCCCTCTTTGCACAGTTCCCCTAGAGTACCGGCATCTGGCACCAGGCACGATATCAGATTGGAAGAACAAATTCCTCGAAGAGTGCGGTGAATGTAAGTTGCGTTCTACTTGTGGTGGATTTTTTGAATGGTATAAAGCTGATGAGGGGTTTGGGGGACTGTCACGACAATGAAAAAGCGCAAGGCTTACCTGGTGCCGTCATTGATTGCGGCTGGGTTCATGCCATCGAAAAGCGATGCAACGCCACTTGTCGGCGTTACCAACAAGAAGCCAGAACCAACCCTCTTTGAGCGGCTGCAAGTCAAGCAGGTCTACACTCTCGCAGGCCATAGCTCGCATTCGAGCCACGCAAGTCATAGCAGTCATGCTAGTCACGCGAGCCATGCATCGGGCTCTGGTGGCGGATACGTTGTGCCGCGTGGCGACTACAACAACAGCACGACCTATACGCAGCCCGACCCGACACCGAGCTATTCGCCCAATCCGGGACCGGTCATCAGAAGTCTTCCTACGACTCCTAACATACCGACGTCGACTGACAGCTATCCGACGCAGGTTGCCCCGCAATCTTCATCGGTGAACACAGCGCCACTGCCGCTGAAGACGTTGCCAGGCAACTCGGACAAATTTCGCCGTGTTGTTATTCAGGTCCAGACTGCTCTGGTTGCCTATGGCTATTACCGCGGTCCGGTAACAGGGCAGGTCGATGCCGCAACGAGGGTTGGACTTAATAAAATGCAGGATGCCTATGGGCTGAAGGTGACCGGAACGATCACGCCTCAAGTTCTCACAGCTTTTGGAATTTCAACAAACTGAGCCGATCAGATTGGGGAGGGAGCGATGCGCTCGTCTGTCTTCATTTCTTGCCTGATTTTATTGGCCGCGCTGATCCCAAGCCCGAGTCACGCAGTGATCAGATTTGCTCATGTGAAAGCGGCGAACAACGACATTTTGTTGGTTCAAGGAACGTTCGAGCCAAGCGATCGTCCGGAAAAGCTCGAAGCCGAAATAGAGAACAGCATTCCGAGATTCATCGCATTCAATTCGCCGGGCGGGGATACGGATGCCGCGATCGGATACGGCCGGGCTATTCGTCGGCTGAAGCTTTCGACGTTGCAGGTTTCGGGTTCGAAATGCGAGGCCGCATGCTTATTCGCATTTGCCGGCGGAGTGCAGCGTTTCGCGGAAGACGCCTCCGTGATCGTTGATCGGACGCTTTTTTCCCCGGGAAGCTCGGGCCAGCAAACCGGCACCGATAGATACAAAGCCTACCTGGCGGAGATGGGCCTCGATCCCAGCTTGTTCACATTTGTCACCGGTCTGGCCGACGGCGATCGACGGGTGCTGTCGCTGATCGATATGGCTGGCTTTGGTCTCGTGACTGGTCAGCCTACCCCCTACGCGGCACCGACTGCGGAAGAGACCGCCGTATCCAACGAGCTTCCTTCGACAGCATTGAACGATGCAGCGCTTCAGTTCTTCCAGGAAATGCAGCGGACCTGGTCGACGAATGAAGGAATGTTCTTCCTCGCGAACAACTATGGGGACTCCATTGTTTATTACGGCACCCAGCGCTCGAAGGCAGACGTCCTAAACGAGAAGCAACAGTTCGCTGAACGGTGGCCTGTGCGCATTTATGCCGTTCGGTCTGGCACAGCAAACGCAGCATGCTTTGATATCTGCACCGTCTTCGCGGTGGTCGATTGGTATACCTACAGCCCCTCACGTAAAAAATCCGCCTCTGGCGCGGTGAACGCGGTGATGACATGGGACCCCGCGACCCACAAAATTCTGGCGGAGAACGGTAAGATCACGACCAAGGACAATTCGGTGGCTGGACCAGATCGGATTATTCGTCGCTGGCTGACCGACAACGCTGCGTGCTCGTTGTCGTACGCAGAGGACGCTTGTAATTCACAAGCACTGCTTCTTACGGAATTGACCAACAGCGGCTGGTGCCGCAAACCCGATGCGACTTGGGGGCCGTGCAATCCTCAATAAGTCCGACCACCGGACTGGAAGGTGTTTCGCACCTTGGGCGTGGTTGTTTGACGCGAAACCGGCCGTTGACCAAGCAGTTCCTTCGGTACCCATCCCATCGCTGACGGACCACCAGAGACATGGACCCATCCGCTTTCCGTCTCGAGGACGGCGAGCAACGCATTCTGGCCGACTGCGCCGACCGGGATATATTTTGTGCCGGGTCCATCCCTCAGTTGGAAGGGTTGCTTCATGTAGGCAAATTTTGGTTCCGGTGGGGCGATGTAAGGCGCGACAGGCGGCTCTGATGCTGCGTCCAATATAGACGCGGCGGGCGCGGTCGCGGCTGCCGCAAGCGCCTCAAAGATCGCAGGATCGGGTGGCGGCTCCTGATCAGCCCGAAGGGAGGAAAGTGTCGAAAATGCCGGATCATCTACTATTGCCGTAGCGTCATCGTTCGGTGCCTGGACAGGGAGTGCCGGCTTACCGGCTTCCGAAGCGGAGCCAGAAGGGGTTGTGGCAGGGGTCACCATCGTCGACGATGATGGTGACCCCTGTGCTGAACCAGTAGCGGAGGCCGCGGGCCTTCCCGGCGTTGATGATGACGATGCGACTTGCCCCGAACCGGTGGGAGCAGTGGCCTGCGTTGTGACGGGCCTAGTCGATTTCTCCGCGTTTTGGAGTGCGGCGATAGCAATAGGAAGTCCAAAGATGCCCCCAATGATGAGGGCTATAGCAGGTACAGCGCCCTTTCGCCTCTGTTCATCCGGCAGAGGCGAACTTGGTGCCACTGGTGGCGATACTGACGTCGCGGTCGATGGGATCGCTTTCGGGGCTTGTGCAGCCTCCATCCTTGCCTTCGCTAAAGCTTGGAGACCGGCGACGAATCTCGCCAGCTTTCCCACTTGCGAAAATTCCAGTACCTCGTTGAGACCGCTGTCGCTTTGCAGATGAAGGGTATCGTACAAACAGACAGGCAGCTGGCGGTTGTTCCGAAAACGCCGATCGGGCCCGCCATTCTTGTTGGGGTGCTGCCAAGTGCGATCGACGACCTTCGCGTCATGAGGGACATGACCATCTTCGATAAACCGGGACGCCTGCCAGCGAGCGCGGAGATCAGAATATGACAGTGCACCGAAGCGCGAGTTGTGGGTGACCAAAGCAACGTCGGGCATGAAATATATGACCTGCTTGCCAACATGTACCGAGGGCGGTGTGATGTTGCTCTTGATGACCTTCGGCAAAGCGTAGACGAGCTTCGTGGCAGTTCGCTTCACCAAGTGGGATGCGCCTGCATTTCTTTTCCAGGTCGTTAGATCGTTGATCGCACCGCCAGCCTCGATATGCCATTTCCCGGCGCAGGAGCGTAAGTCATCGAAAGCTGCGATCGTCTCCTGGTATGCCTGCTCGACCGGGCCATCGATATCATAAAAGAGAACTGTCGATCGGCGGTACGAGTCGAGCCACGACCCTACCGCCCAGGCGGGAAGGGTCGCGATCAGGACCCAAATCCCCACTGGCGGCGCTTTCGCCAACACAAGGATGCCGAGGAGAGCCGTGAGCCATCCGAAAAGCGCCGACATCCGCCATTGATTGGCCTTCGCGTTGATTTCGTCCAACAATTCGCCGAAGTTCTCGTCTCGCATCAACAAGACGTTGCCGGACTCGAACTCGATCATGTTGACCGCAGGTACTTCAAAAGTGACCTGAGCGGGCGGTGGCTCGCTGGCAACTCTGTGTCGACGTTGGCCAGCATTTTCAAGTGACGCTCGATAATATAGTCCACCTCGTCCGGCATGGATATAGTGGCCCCGAGGTCCGGTACCGACCCTTAAGCCCCTCGCGCCGACAGAGACGCCGATACCTCCTTGGGAAAAATTAAACCGGAATGGTCCCGCCTTGACTGACTTGCGTATGTAGAATGGCACCCCATGCCCCCCAGTCCCATTGCAACGTGGATGTTACACAGATTCCTGGCTGCAACGAAGAATTTTGTCGCTTGGCTTTTCAGGTCCGGCCCCCGCGAAATTTGCATACCGTTGTGTTCGCCGTCGATAGCCGCCAACAACTCATAAAGGTAAGGTGGTTCAACTTTACAAGAACGTCGGTCATCCGCCTTTTGTTGCGTGAAGACGACGACGGCGGTTTTCTTCCCGGCTCAAGGAGTTGCGACGCCTGTTAAGTGGGGATGTCCCGGGCACGGTGCTGGTTGCCGCTTCTAAGCAGTCCGCATCTGACGCTGGAACCGCTATCGATGGCAAGCTAGATATCGATAAATTGAAAGCTGCTATCGACGCGGCTGGGAAGCCGATTTTCGCCGCGGCGCCGCAACAAGACCTCTGCGGTAAGGTGAAAACGTTTTGGATCATTCCATTGCAAGCCGTGAAAGTCGAAGAAGGAACTGTCGCGGTACTGGGGCTTTCCACAGCGGATCCGTCCAACTTGGATCAAGTGAACGCTCTTGAAAAATCGCTGGCACAGAAACACTGAAGCGCCGCGTTCGTACGCAACGAGGCACTCTTGCTGCTTTGAGATCGAGTCATAATCAAATTAGCTTGAAGTTTGCGGGCCTCTATCAGGCTCATAACCTATGCCGGACAGAACCAAAAAATTTGGACTCCTTTTCCGAATCAACCGGCACAGAAACCGGCAAAATGTGTTAAGCTAAACGCTAATACAGTGTTGATTTTCATCGCTTTACAAGCGGCACAGAAACCGGCATTAATCCGGTATGGATATTGCGTTTATGGAACCGTTGGTGCCCTCGGACGACAAGGGCGCCCTTGGAGATAAAGTTTTGACGCTAGTTGGCGAGGCCAATCAGCTGGCTGGCCGTGTTCACCCGATTTTGGCTGGTTCGATTGGTGACCTCGTACGTTCTATGAACTGTTATTATTCCAATCTTATCGAAGGGCACGACACGCATCCACGCGACATCGATCGCGCGCTTGCGAACGATTTCTCGGAGGAGCCTGAGCGGCGAGAGCTTCAGCAGGAAGCTGTCGCCCATATCCACGTCCAGAAATTGATCGATATCGGCGACGATCCAGACGTCTGGCCGGCTTCCGCCGCCTATGCGTCTTGGCTCCATGAGGAGTTCTGCTCGCGCCTTCCCCCGGAGATGCTATGGGTGTCCAATCGCACGACTGGAGAACGTGTGCCAATCATTCCCGGAGAGTGGCGAAACCGGGACGTCCAAGTTGGCCGCCATCTACCACCCGAACCAATCGATTTGCCGCGTTTTATGGTCCGGTTCGATAGGGCCTATCAGAGTCCGCCATTAACCCGGTCGCAGCAACTCCAATCTGTGGGGGCCGTCCATCATCGCTTTCTTTGGATTCATCCTTTCCTCGATGGCAACGGCCGTGTGGCGCGTCTGATGTCGCATGCGCTCTTGAAGCGCCTTGGCGTCGGGACGAGCCTCTGGTCGGTCGCCCGGGGTCTTGCGCGAGACGAAAAGAAATATAAGACGCTTCTCATGGCTGCCGATGGTCCGCGTGCTGGCGATCGCGACGGGAGGGGCAATCTCACCCATCGGGGGCTGGTCGCTTTCTGTGACTTTTTCCTCGACCAGGCGATCGACCAGATCCGGTTCATGAGCAGCCTAATCGAGACCGATAAGCTACTCATGCGCATCGAAATCCACATCGAGGAAGAAATCCGCGCCAAGAAACTCCCCAAGGGCAGTTTCCAGGTCCTCCGCGAGGCTGTCCTGGCTGGCGAGGTGGAGCGTTCGAAAATTCAAATGATTACCGGCTATGAGGAGAGGGCGGCGCGTAACGTCACATCGGCGCTCGTCGAACGGGGAATGCTTTCCGCTACCTCGCATAGGTCGCCGCTTCGCCTCGCCTTCTCGGCGGACACGGCCGAGCGGTGGTTTCCAAACCTCTATCCAGCCAATGCGGGGTCAGGCAAATGAAGGATCAGACAGTCATCCTCGTCAGGCGGTTCTTTCCAGCGGCACCACAGCGTGGGGATTGGGAGTTTCTTAGCCCGGTAGCCGGAGGCACTCCCCAGCATTGGCGAGCTTTGGAAAGCCTCTATCGCGTCCTCATTCTGGCAGAGCCTGGTGCCGGAAAGACCTTTGAAGCTCGCCATCAAGCGCGCAAGCTTGCTGAAAAGGGCAAAAAGGCTTTTTTCATCCGGATCGAGAAGCTTAATAACACCTTCGATACCGCCTTTGAAATCGGCACCGCGGAGGCGTTTGAAAGCTGGCTTGCATCGACCGAGGAGGCTTGGTTTTTTCTGGATTCTGTTGACGAGGCGCAACTTGAGACCCCGCGGGCTTTCGAGGACGCGATAAAGATTTTCGGTTCGCGCATCCGCATGGCGCGTGAGCGAGCGCATGTCTATATCACAAGCCGGGAAGATGCCTGGCAAGCTCTGCCAGATCGGAGCCTCATTCAGCAGCACCTACCGTACCTTGCCCAGGACGCACACGACGAGGAAGATCTCCCTTCTGGTGAGCCCGTTCCGAAGCCGGGACCTGAGAGCGCCTTGAAGGTCTTTCGTTTGGGGCCTCTGAAAAGGGACGAAATCCGGCTCTTTGCAAGCTACTATTCCGTCGGGGATATCGAGTCGTTTCTCGACGCGATCGAGCGAGCCGATCTTATGTCTCTCGCCGAGAAGCCGTTCGACCTGCGCTCTCTGATCGAAAAATGGCAGGCTGATCGGCAGCTCGACAATCGCCGCGATGTCCTCCAGCGCGTCATTGAACTTCAAATCAAGCCACTTTCCTTTCATGGATCGACTATCCGAATTCCGGAAGATCGCTTGCGACACGGTGTGCAGGCACTAGCTGCAGCCGCGACACTGACCGGAAAGAGCGTAATCTCTCTTCCAGGTGAGCTCGTGACTGTCGATCGAATTGACCCCTCGGTCGTCCTGCCCGATTGGTCAGAGGAAGAGATTGCCGCTCTTCTCAAAACGGGTGTGTTCGATGATATCGTCTATGGAAGCGTCCGCTTCCGACATCGCGATATGCGCGAACTTCTATCTGCAGAATGGGCTGCTTCGATCGCAGTTCAGCCGCAGGGCCGAGAGCGGATACAGAACCTTTTCTTCCGTAACAGCTACGGGGAAAAGGTCATAGTTCCGAGGCTACGGCCGACGCTCGCCTGGCTGATCCTCTTTGATGATCGAATTCGCGATGAGGCTTTGGCTATCAGCCCTGAAATCGCTACCGAGGGAGGCGATCCCTCACGCCTTCCGCTAGATATTAAGCGTCGCATGCTTTTCGATATCGTCCGACGGATTGCGGCCGATGATGAAACTGGTCCCTGGATGGACAATGCTGCCATCACCCGCATTGCTACCAACGAGCTTTCCGCCGAAACCGATGAGCTCTTGGCGCGCTACAAAGACAATGACGACGCGATTTTCTTTCTCGCCCGTTTTGTCTGGCAAGGAAAAATCAAGGCCGGCTTACCGATCCTCGCAGAAATCGCACCGGATCGGTCCCGCGACCTCAACACTCAAATCGTTGCGATCAGGGCCGTCATGGCGGTCGCGGGAGAGGCCGAGAAAGACACTCTTCTAAGTAAGTTGCTCGCATCCACAGAACCCCTTGATCGGCAAGTAGCATCAGAGATCATCCTCAATCTTCCTGCAACATTGACTTCTGTTGGTTTCGCCCTGCGCGCAATCGAGCGAACGCAGCCCAAACGCCGCTTCGAAATTACGGGGTTAAGCCAAGCCTTGCACGAATTTGTCGATGGCTTGCCGGTCATGGCCGACAGTGTGCCCGAGCAACCACTGCTGACCCTCATCGTCGGCTTTGACGAGCTGTTGGGCCGGGAACCACATATCGAGCGCGGCGAATGCGTTGTGTCCTCGGAGTATTCGTGGCTCCTCCCATCGGCGCTACGCGCCGTCGAACGACTTGTTGGAGCGAAATCTGCCTCTGCTCTCGACGGTCGCTCCATCGGCATTCTGACAAAGGCGCAGGCGGCGAAGTTCTGGGACCATGACAGCGACGGTCAGGACAACAGCCGGCTTCGCGAGCTGGTGCCTCGATGGAAGGATCTCAACGACGCACTCTATTGGCAAAATGCTGATGAGCGGAGGGCCCGCCAGCAGTCCAAGGGCGGCGAACTAACCGACGATTGGCAGCTGACGATGTATGAGCGCTATTGGGCATTCTCAGCCGATGATTTCGATCGCTGCCTTTCGTGGATCTCCTCACGCGAAAATCCTGACGACAGGCGGCTTGCGCTCTCGCGGTGCTTCACGCTGTATCTTGAGAACAGCAAGAGAGGGGATTGGACCGAGAAGCTTGTCGAAGCAGTCGCCGGCCAACCGGCGCTTAAAGCTCAACTCGATCTCTGGCTCCATCCGCCAGCACGAGAAGTCGCCGACTGGGAAATCGAACATCGGAACTTCGAGCGCAAGCATGCGCGCCGCGAGCGCAAATCCGCGCGCGATCGGGCGGCATGGATCAGTGAACTCAAGAAGAACCCGGACCGTATCCGTAATCCGAGCGGAGCTGAGCCGGGGCAGATCACGGGCGATCAATACCATCTCATGATGAGCATCGAAGGCGAGGGTTGGACCCGTTACGACGCACGCTCGAACTGGCAGTCTCTGGTGCCAGAATTTGGGGCGAAGGTCGCTGAAGCCTTCCGCGACGCGGCTATCAAACACTGGCGCCACTATGACCCAAAACTCCAGTCGGAGGGTGCTGATGGATCCTCTATACCCCACGCTTTGATTTTTGCGTTAATCGGGCTGGAGATCGAGTCGACAGAGGATGGTTCGTTTGGGGTTGGTCTTTCCGAAGAGGAGGCCGCCCACGCGTTCCGATATGTTACATGGGAGCTGAACGGTTTCCCTCGATGGTTCGAAGCCCTCTATCGTGCCCATCATGAGCAGGGACTTGCCGCCGTAACGAAGGAACTCGTTTGGGAACTCGCTGAGGCAAACAAGCGGCCGCCTGGCTTTCACCACATCCTCAGTGATATCGACAATCGGGCGCCCTGGCTCCAGGCCGATATCGCCCCGCTCCTGTTTGAATGGCTCCTCACCGGCCGCCCCGTCACGAGTGATACTCTTAGGCACAGCCTGAAAATCCTTCAGGATGTCCCATGGGAAGGCCTTGCCGACCTTGCGAAGGCCCGGCTTAACTCAGGTGACAGCGACAATCGTCCCCGCTGGTATGCGCTCTGGGTTGCCTATGACCCTGAAGCGGCAATTCCGGTTCTGCAAGCCGAGCTTGAGGCGCTTGACGATGAGGCCCCGGAATTTGCGCAGCACTTTGTTGTTTCGCTTATGGGGACGCGATTTGGAGGCAATGCGATGTCGTCCGGCTATCGAAGCGCCGCTCATCTCAAGACCCTCTATGTGCTTATGCATCGCTTCATTCGGGCCGAAGACGACATCGAGCGCGCAGGAACGGGTGTTTATTCGCCGACCCTGCGCGACAACGCACAGGATGCTCGCAACAAGCTTTTCAACCTTCTCGCCGAAATGCCGGGCGAAGAGACATATCAGGCTCTCAAGCAGCTCGCAAAGGAACATCCTGAAGAGAAGTACCGGCTATGGATGGCTGACCGCGCTCGTCAGCGGGCAATTAGCGATGCTGAGGAGCCGCTTTGGAATGCGGATCAGATCCCGCGATTCTACAGGGGACATTCTTGAGGACGCATCAAACAGGCGCGTCAAAAAGCAACCTGACTGGGTTATTTGAATTGGATGTTGTCGACGCCCTAAGGGCAAGAACAACGCTATGAAAGACGTCGTGGCAGTCCGTAACCGATGTTCGGTACCAATCGAGCTAATTTATAATGATTCCAATCGTATAGGATGTGATTAAGACAGGTCTTGGGTTCGAATCCTGTCAAGGCGGTCATTCGCAGTTTCCGCCTTGAGCCTGTTATTCCGGTCGGTTGAAAGATCATGCACGTTCTAATTTAGCTTAATCTAGACTCCTGAGTTCTGTCCGGCATGCAGCTTCTACAAACGGAAGCGCGTATTTGACATCGGGAGCGCTCGAAATGCGGATTTCGTCCTTCAATCGCCCCCATCCGTGCGTCTCGGGTATCTTTCGCACTTTCTCTTCAGCGTCCACCAAGCTGGTCTCCGGCAGGCGAATCAGGATTCCCCTTCGCTGGACCTTAATCTCCAGAAAGTTCGTCCCGCCCGAAACCTTGAAACCTTGTAGGCGATGCGTTGCCGAGGCGTGACGACCTCGCCCGAACGCAAGCGGCCATCAATCGCCAGTATGTGGTCACGGAGCTCACGCAGAAGCGGCTGCCTGACCGCGTCGGCGTAGGCAATGTGATCCTCGAAAGAGGCAGTGCCTTCCGGCGTTCCTTGCCTTCTCCTCTGTGGTCCTACGGAAGGTTTACGCGGGACAAGATCGATGTCGCCTGTGGTCACAGTATCAGCCATCGGAGCGCTGGGTTCCTGTACAGCTGGTTTCTCCGGACGAAGTCCGACTGAGGCGGCAACTTCATTGAGGATATCAATCGCGAAACTGAGACTGACCTGAAAGAATTCACGGTCCGAACCGGACCGATGCTCCGCCAACCTCTGATGGATCAACCGTTCCGCCCGATAACAATCCGTCACCCGTCTGGACAACAGCACTTCGAAGTTTTGAGGCACTCCCGTTGCTGACGAGATCTCGGCGGCCCTTTCTTCGGGCGTCCGAGTCGTCATTCCGATCTTATACTGGTTTGCGCGATAGGCTGGATTGAATAGGATGTATATGTGCCCTTCAGTCAAGACTTCCTCCCATTTCAGGAATTTACAACGGCTAGCGGGTTCCTCGGTCCTAGGTTCCAACGCACCTCTGGGTGTCGGTCCGTCAATTTCGCCAGTGGCTAGGCTAGCTCGAAGGTGAACCCATTGCTGCCGTAGCAATCTTGTGATCGACCCATGCAGCAAGGCCGTTCCAGAGTTCTCGGTCGAGGCCGACTTGGCAAGCGATCGCAATGATCTGCTGGTATGAGACGGGCGTGATCGCAGATTGGCCCGCGAGACTGGGATCCATCAGACCCCGCTTCGCCTTCCGCGCCGTCGGGAAACTGGGGTGATCGGCAAAGACTGCGAGAGCAGTTCCTTGAAGATGGCGGTGCTTGCCGAGCGCTGCCGCCAGCACGGCGTTGCGCATCCACTGATAGGCATCTCCCTTAAAAGGGCAGGGCGTATGGTCAACACCCGTATCGAGAGCGAAGACCGTTGGGATATATTCCCAGTAACGAATGCCCTTGCCTGTAAGAGCACACTGTGAGCGCACGCCGTTGCCCGGGTTGATCTGATCGACGTAGCTTCCGTTGCATTGGCGCTCGCCAAAGCCTGACACCGCGGTTTGGCTACATTGTCCTCCGGGTTCGGTGAACTTGCACTCGATGACGAGTGCTGCCGCGGAGCCGATAGCAAGTGCATCGACTTGCGTCGGCCTCGGCTCCCCCAGAAGCCGATCAGTATCGGTCCACTCGAGTGTTATCGCCCATGGACCACCCGGCGCCACTCCCACACGCTCGGCGATGGCGTCGAAAATGCGGTCGCGATCTGTGCTCGTTTTGAGTGTGCCGAACACATCGGTTGCGATGGCTTGCGACGAATGCACCTTATAGGCCTGAATTCGGTTGGTTCGGTCACGATGCCAGGGAAACGTCTCCCAGTCCTCGATCGCTCCGTGACTGGCCGGAAATAGATTTTCGCGGACTGCCTGGAAATCGGAGATCATCTTGGGTGCGCCTCAATTCCATCAAGCCAAGAAGATGGTTTCCTCCAATCGAAGAGGCTCAACCGTGCAGGCATTGGTGATGGGGTCGCGTTAGGTGACACTCGGCTTGTCCACCAGCTTCTCGACCAATCGCCTGAGTTCCGACGGGGTCGTTTGGCCAGCCACCACCTCGTGGTAGCCAATTCCGGCGCGTCGCAACGCCTCTTTCTTTACGGCGTCGCGCGCGGCCGCTGCGCCTTGATGATGCGCTCCGCCTTGGTATTCGATGACATGCCGCGGTCGGCAGTTGCTGTCCACGAGCAGTAAGTCGACACGCTTGGAATTGATGCAACTGTAGGCGTCTGGGTCGGCACTTCGCAGGATCTCGCCCAGTGAAACCTGAGCCATCACCTGCCAGGACGAATTGCAGCCGATCACCACACTGTCGAGTTCCCGAAACACCCGGGCTTCGCTCTTGTTCAGTAATGGTTGGATGGTGAACTTCGAGCGCATCACGATACGCAGTTGATCCGTGGCATCGATTGGCCGCAATGGCTGAGCAGCTGGGGTCTGAAGCCAGGGGCCTTGTATGACGCGCTCGTTCCAGCGCCTTTGCTCCGATTGCGACCTGTTTCTCTCTCGCCACGCCAGTCTGCTCGTCGCGGTTAGGTACTGCTCAACGGCCATGCCGATGATAATACCCACGAGCAGCGCGGCGATTAGCAGTTCGGGCTTTTCAAAGTCCGCAATGGTTATGCCGCCCGAAGCGCCGGCTGCGGCAGCTCCGATGATCAGCCAAGGTGCTGCGAACAGCACCGACCTCTGGCGATATTGCATGCCCCTCTCCGGATTTCCCGCCAAGATAGTATGACGCATTTGCGGCGCGCGGAAAGTTATCCAAAAGAATGAGGTCTCACACGCCGCAGACTTCTACCCGACGATCGATTTCCTGTTCCGGAGGGACCGATGAGTCTAGCGACTAGTCGACATCCGTTTCAGCCAGGATTCCTTTATCGCTGGCGCAGCGAAAGCGAGAGTCAGTGCCAGGCGTGTTGCCATGGTGTTCTCGTTTCGGGCTAAAAAGATCGCATAAAGGATCGATCGGAACTCTGCGCTCAGGCGGCTCACGACCAGCATGAGTGCTTCGATATAGCATTTAGTTTCGCGCGTTGGCAGGGGTGTGCAATGAAGCCCCCGCCTTTTCGGCCGCTGCCCGCAGACGCTTGTCTCTGGTCCATAAGACCGCTCGTTGATCGAGGAGAACTGAGGCCATCAAGTGGGCATCTGTATAGCCAATGCCCATACTGAAAATGGCGTGGCGATCAATCATCATCATAACTTCGTCGTGCGTCGCGACGAACGCTTCGCGCTGGGCCGCCAGGAAAGCCATCACGCTACTGCGATCCCGAAGGCTGCCAAGTGCGAGCTCTCCGATTACGGCTGGATGGCATAAGAGACGATCGTCCTCAATAATCCTACGCAGCTCTGAATCGGCGTGCCGGAAATGATCGATCCAGATGGAAGTGTCGGCAAGTATCACTTGGCGGCTGCGCTCCGGCGGCGTGGGGCTGCCTCCGCATCCGGCATAGTTCCGCCAAGCGCGATGAGGCGTTTTCCCGACTCCACACGAACAAGCGTCTCCAACGCTTGGCGGACCAGAGTGGCGGTTTCTTTCGTCCCCGTTAGAGACCTAGCCCTTTCCATGAGGGTGTCGTCGAGATTGATAGTCGATCGCATCGTTTGGCTTCCTATTGTGGTGTTATAGATAGCACCATTTGGTGATAAAATCTACGCCTGATCTTCACTCCAATACGTCGGCCGTCGGATGTGAATCCAGCGGCGTGATATTCGCTGCAGGCGCGCGGGTTACTGTCCCATCGACTGCACGATTGTGGAATGGCGGGATCGGTGGTTCGTATCCCTTCAAGGGGGTCGATTTCAGACCAGGTCGCTCGATGACTGTGTACTGGAACCACAATTGCTCCGGCGGGCCACCGGGAGTAATCTTGCCTCGCAGCGAGCCCGGCTCGAAAGCCGAGTGAATGCGGAACCGCCACGGCTTTCAAAGGTTGGTGGAGCAGGAGGATGCCTTTAATGTCGCAAGGAAACCTCAACGGCAAGAAAGTCCTCGTCGTCGAGGACGAGTACCTTCAGGCTCGGACGATCGCCGACGCTTTAATGGAGCACGGCGCCGATGTCATCGGCCCTTTCCCGACGGTCGAAAAAGCGCTGCAGTCCTGCGGGCGGGATGTGATCGACGCTGCTATTCTCGACGTCAAAGTGGGTGACGTCACCTCGTTTCCCGTTGCGGAAAGCCTCTGTCGCGACGGTATCCCTTTCATTTTTCTGACAGGTTACGATCGCGCGATGATCCCGCCGCGGTTCAAATGGGTCCCGCATTACCTGAAGCCATTCGTCGGAAGGGAGGCCCCAACGGCCCTGGCGCTTGCGATCGCGCAACTTCGGTCCGAGCTCCCGCCGCGCCGGCCGACTAGGAGGCCAGGTAGTTGAATTTTTTCTGTCAATGTCGCGACGCCTTACGCGAGATTCTTAATGCCACCTCGATCAGAACTTCGAAAGGCGCAATCGGCTTCCGGATTATTTGCTCTTTGCGGAGCCGCTTCGGCAGCACGTCCCTGTCGAACCCGGTAACAAAGAAGAAGGGGATGCCTTTTTCGCGAAGAACGTCCGCAAGTGGAAATACGTCCTCGGCATTCAGCCTGATGTCGAGCACAGCGGCGTCGATCGCCGCCTTTCCGAGCGCCAGAAAAGCTGCCTCGATATCGGGGTAGGGACCGACGACGTCACCACCATGCTTTTCGATCGCGCGCGCCATGTCCTGGGCTTGATCGTAATCATCCTCTACGACGAGGACGCGTCTGCCCACCAGATCAGAAGCTCACGCGCGTGCTCCGGGGATGTACAGGTTTCCGAGAAGGCGGAGAAAGATCCGGTGCCAGCACATCCGTCATCACCGAACATGATCCTCAACCAAGCTTCGACTTTAGCATGTCGAGGTGGTCCATATGTTCCTTAATTTGGCCACGTGCAAGCTTCGTAAGGCTCAGATGCTCGCGATCCTGGCCGATCTTGAGGTAGCCCTCTTGAATCGCCAGCAGCTTCTTATGGCCTTCGAGTTGGGCGGTAACGAACGCCTTGTCGAATTCGGCTCCGGATGCAGCCTTCAGCGAGTCCAGCGAAGCCTTGCCATCGCTGTCGAGGATCTTGGCCACTTCATCGTCCGACGGCGGCTTCAGCGCTCCCTCCGCCTTTCCCCATCTCCATGGACTTCAGGATATCGGCGATGGTCTCCTGCTCAGCGACTTCCCATTCTGCAAACGACTTCACCATCCCGTCGGACGCCTTCTCGGTCGCGACGCGGCTTATGGCCAGCGACAGCGAGCCGACCTTCTTGGTATCTTCCGCATGTTTCTTTTCAGCGTCGCCCATGGCGGGGGAATGCGATTGAGCATGGACGAAAGTGGACGACAAAAGGGTGGGAAGCGCGGTTGCGGCTGCGAGTCCCGTCAGCATCTTACGGCGGTTCATGGGTATCTCCGGTCTGTTGAGCGGCCTTGATAACTTCAAGGCCGCCGCGAAGTTCCCGGTGACGTCCTTCAGCTAGGCAAGAACGTGCTCGATGCGCTCGACATGATGCTCCGGCACCGGTTCGCCAGGTTCCTCGGCAGCGGCGATTTCCGCCACCGTAAGTCCGGTCGCAATTGCAAGCTCCTCGAGGCTGTCGCCTCTGGAGATACGAGCAGCCCTGCGGCTTGCTGCTGGGGTCGTATCTGACATGACAATTTGATCTATGTTTTTCATCTCCAAATTTGCGTGCAAGAAATGTCCTAAGGGGCGTTGAGTTCCATGACGAGAGTTAGCCGCCCTTTTTGCTCTTCTCCTTGCGTAGTCGCGACATCTTCAGACCCTCCGTCAGCCGCACGCTGGAGTATGCCATCTTCACTACTGAGGAGAAGGGCAGGATCCCTGACAGTGCAGTACCAAGTGCTTCAGGGTGGCGGTCATGGCGCGGATCGCCACCGTCTTGCGCTCTGGTTCCTCAATATGATGAGAAGGTCAAAAGCCTCGTGCTTTCCGGATAGCCTCTCTCACGCTGAGTTCGATCTCGATATCTTCGAGAAATCGGCGGGACAGCCTTGGAGTTATCGCACGCGGGAGAACTCGTCGCGCTGAAGCTCAATGAATAGGCGGCCGCGCAGCAGCGGTCGAAGCGGGAAGGGACCAAAGCTTGCCACTGCGCGGCCCGAACCCCTGCGGAGGGGTGGATCGCGAAGAGTGCAGGGCTTGCGCTGTCCAACAATCCAAGCGCCTAACCACTGTCAGTGTCGAGAGTTCCCGCAAGTTCCTACCAATCGCGAGATCGAATGATTTAGGGGTGGTGGACCGCACGACCACTGCCATATGGGGCGCAGCGTACAGGAGACTAATTTTCGTGCGGTCCGAGCGTGTAACAACGCCGCGGCGTCTGGGTTCCCCAAGGTCGGCGAGGGAGGAGGCTGGATTGTAGATGGGGTGCGGGGAGACTGGACAGCTGTGTCGCCGCAGATTTGGCGACGCTCGCTTATCTCGGGCAGATAACTCCGAGTAAGTTCCGAAGACGAGTTCAGTGGCCATACGATTGGGAGGGCCTCCTTCACTGACTAGCTAAATCCCGTGCCAACGCTAAATCAGTTTCCAGGCGAATGATGCCAGCTGCTGGCCGCGCATCGTCGGGAACTGATCGTCTATAAGGATGTTCGGGGGAATTCAAATGACAGGCCCGAGGAAGCAATCATGGGCAGTTATTCAAGCGCCAGAAAGTCCTCGCCGACTTCGGGGAATTTGCGCTTCGCTCCGACGATCTGGATGCAATCCTGAGCGAGGCCTGTCGTCTGGTTAGCGACGCAGTCGATACGCGCCGCTCCAAGGTATTGGAAATTCAGGAGGGTGGTCAAAAGCTGCGCGTGCGAGCGGCAGTTGGATGGCAGCCTGACATCGTCGGTCTCGAGCTCGACATGGAGGACCATTCGTCCGAGACCTTTTCAATCCGGACCGGCGAGCCCGTCATCACTCAGGACATCACAAAGGAAGAGCGGTTCAAAACGCCCGATTTCATGCGAGCGGCCGGTGTCGCCGCGCTCGCCAACGTCCCGATCTTCTTACCGGGCAACCGCACTTTCGGTCTGCTTCAGGTCGACGACGTCGAGCCAAGGGATTTCTGTGAGGAAGACACACAATTCCTCAGAACCTACGCCACGATCCTCGGTCCGGTGATCGACAGGCTCCACAAGATGCAGGCACTTCAGTCGACGACGGAACGTTTCGCTCTCGTCGTTGAGAATGCCCGCGACTATGCCATCTTCGTCGCGGACCCGCAGGATCGGATCGTCGACTGGCATAAGGGTGCTGAGAAAGTCTTCGGGTGGACGGCTAAGGAAGCCGCCGGAATGTCTTGCAGCGAACTCTTCACTCCCGAAGATCGGGCGAAGGGCGAGGATCGCAAGGAAATCGAGACGGCCAGACGCGAAGGTTCGGCTCCCGACGTGCGATGGCACGTGCGCAAGGATGGCTCGCAGGTTTTCGTTGACGGCTCGACCGTATGCCTGCGAAACCCGGACGGCTCGGTAAGAGGGTTCCTCAAGATCGGTCAGGATGTCACCGAGAAACATCGAACCGAACAGCGGCTTTCGGAAAGCGAAGCCTTGCAGCGATCGCTCATAGCGGGTGTTCCGCAACTGGTCTGGCGGGCGCGATCCGTTGGCCTTCGCATCTGGTCAAGCCCGCAGTGGGAACGGTTTACAGGACAACATAATCAAGACAGCCTTGGGATGGGTTGGCTGGCGGCCGTCCATCCCGACGATCGCGATCTGGTGACGGCGGCCTGGGAGGACGCGGAAGCCAAGGGTGGGCTCGATTGCGAATATCGTATCCGTCGCGCTTCGGATGGGGAATATATCTGGCACCACAGCCGCTCGCTTCCAGGAAGTGGCTTAGGGTTCGAGTGGCTCGGGACCTGTACTGATGTGCAGCAACTGAAGGAACTTCAGACCAGTCAGGAGGTCATGCTGGCGGAGCTACAGCACCGAACCCGCAACATCGTTGCGGTCATACGGTCGCTGTCGCTCAAGACGATCGAGTCAAGCCTGACGTTGGAAGACTTCGCCGAGGCTTTCAGTCACAGGCTTGCCGCTGTTGCTAGAGTCCAAAGTCTTCTCTCGCATCTGGGCGAATATGAACGGCTTACGTTCGATGATCTGCTTGAGGCGGAATTGGCCGCGCATGTCAGCGACAGGGAAAAGATAACGCTCGATGGACCGCCGGGCATCCGATTGCGGTCACGGGCGATCCAGACATTCGCCCTGGCGCTCCACGAACTGGCAACCAACGCTGTCAAATACGGAGCGCTGGCATCGTCGCAAGGCCGTCTTACGATCCGATGGCGTCTCGAGCATGGATCTGACGGCCGATCGCCAGCCTTGCTCCTGGAGTGGGTGGAAACCGGGGTTGAAAACATGCCGAGCGACGACGCGCCGGCGCAGGGCTCTGGCTATGGGCGGGAGCTCATCGAGCGCGGACTCCCCTATCAACTCAAAGCTAAGACCACCTATGAAATGGGCGCCGGCGGCATCCGCTGCACAATTCTCGCTCCCATAGCTTTCGACCTCGGAAGGAATAGTCCACGATGACTGTTGAGACCCTTGCTGGCCTGGCCATTCTCGTTGTTGAGGACGATTATTTCATCGCCGACGAACTGGCGAGCTCGCTTTCACGTGCCGGTGCGCAGGTGGTTGGGCCGGTCGGCGCCTTGAGTGACGCGCTTGCACTTCTCGACGAAACGGATCACCTGGACTTTGTTATACTTGACCTGAATCTCGATGGAGAGTCGGCTATCCCGATCGCAGACGCGCTGGCGGCTCGGAACGCACCCTTTGCATTCGTCACCGGTTACGGTTCCAGTGGAATCCCTCCGCGATTTAAGACGGTAGAGCGCCTCGACAAGCCCGTGGAGATAGCGCGGGTGGTTAGTTTGATAAAGAAGGGAACGGGATCTTCGACTTAATCGCTCTATTGAACGACGAACGGGACGCTCGCCGCATGTTGCTCCGGGCCGCCCTCATCAAAATACCGCCGCCGAAGCGGGCAGCGCTGCTAGTGAGGCTCACATGCCGATCCACAACATCGCGGGCGACTGAGCGGGGCTTCGTGACAAGATTGAAGCCGTTAGGCTGCAGGGGCGCAGGCAGTGTAATTGGAAGCATCTCCACTACCGCAAAGACGTTGAGGCGAGTTCGGACGCCCAGCTTTGCGAAATCGCAATTCGGCGTGATCAAAAAGGTCGGTCGAAAGCGGTCGCTAGTGGCACCCAGGCCCGCGAAAGCTGGCGAGCCTGCGTTTGTCCCTGGAGCACCTTTGCTACTACCGGCCAGACTGGATGACTTCAGCAAGCATTGGCCGCGCCTGATTGTGCGGAACTATTGGGAGTCGGATTGCCGGTGCCACTTCCCGCTGCGCGGTGGCAGTCGTTCGGATCACCACCTGACGCGCCAGAGTTGCTGCTGCTATCCGTTGGATTGCCGGCGTCAGCTCCAGACCCGGTGGAATTGCTACCAACGCTGCTGCCATTCATATTGCTGCCGCCCGTCGCATTGGTGCCCGATGCGCCGCCATTGGTACTGGACGCACCGCTGCCGGACGATGCGCCGCCGCTGGAGCTTCCTGAGCCGCCAGAGCCTCCGGAGGATTGAGCCATGGCAGATGTCGCAAGAGCAAGAGCGAGTGCTGACGTCGCAAGGATCTTGAAAGTCATGAGTTCACCTTTGTGGGTTGATTGTCTTTGCGAGGCCTAAACCTCAGGCATCCACGAGAGTTCCTAACTGCATGTTCCCATCGCTACCGTGTCCGGCACCGTACCAAAACGAATAGAAGCGGGTTCAAGTCCGAGCTACTCGTCGTGGACGTCATAAATCCGGCGCGCCTGAGCCAGGCCCCCGTCGGATGTCGAGCCTTGATTTCAGCAGAGGCGCCACGACGCAGATGTGGAGGTGGAGCAGCCATGGGGGCTGCGACCGCACGACGGGCGGACGCGGCTCGTTCCATATTCAATCCCAAAGCGGCATCAGCTCGGCTGTTGAACCGGCGCACGCGCATGCGGCGCCATGACACTCTCTTGGTGCTGAAGACGGTCGACGAGGTTGCCCTTCCTTCGCCCCCCTCCAAAACCTTCAGCGCATTGATGTTTTCACAGGAAGCAGCTTTGTTGCCACCGAGAGAGGGCCGAGTGGTTCTGACGTGCTGAAAGCGACCGCATGGCACTGGGCGGATCAGTGCCAGGGAGAGGACGAGCTATTTTGCAATTCCTCTTGAATTCGAAAAAGCCAAAAACCAAATCGGATGCCGTCGACTGTACAGCGCAGGCGACGTTCGAACGCAAAGACATCAAACGGCGCCATCGCGATGGCGCCCATCAACATCGCGGCTACGGAAGGAGAGAATGATGAAGCCCGATATGTTCAGACAGCCTGTTTCGGTTCTTGTTGGTCTTGGATTTCCCGTTGAGGTCCGCAGCGTGATGGACGCCTACCGGCATCTCGCCGAATGGCCGGCGTCGTTGCGGGATAGTGCGCATTCCATCGCTCTCAAGGCTTGCGGTGCCGCGCTCCGCGGCGAGATCGAGCCGGAGACGGTACGCGGCCTGTACGCTGCGTTCGCTGAAAAACACGATTTGCTGGTGCCGGAAGACCAGGTCATTGCTGTCTCTCGGATGTCGCGGGACAGGGATCCTCAGCTGTACTGAGATACAGCCGATGATGGCGACAGCTTGAGCCACGGCCAACGATCGAGTTGGCGCCTCCGGCCCCGCGACCGCCGTTGTTCGGCGACTGTCGTCTTCCCGGCTTCGTTAGGCGAGCTGCCAAGCCCACTGGTTCCATGGTCTCCGGGGCAAGGTTAGCGTTGGGGCCGCTTACTTCTCGAGCGACATCGCGCCCTGTTGTGCAACGCCCCGGTAAGAGGGCTTAGTGTCGCGCTCCTGCCGCGCGGCCTCGTGTCGCCGCACCTGGATAGTGGCTCGCCCTCATGCCGCTCCTTGCAGGTCGGATCTGCGCAAAGGCGGCGATTGACCCAGACGGAAAGCTACGAGATCACATGCTCAATGCGCTCGAGGTGGTGATGAGGCACGATCTGAAGGGGTCCCTCGGCCGCTGCGATTTCCTCGACCGTAAGTCCGCTGGCGACGGCTAGGTCCTCAAGACTGTAACCTTCGCAATCCTGGCTTCGAGGCTGCGGAGGTGTTGTCGGCGGTAGCGAATTGATCCATTTCAAACTCCAAATCACATTGATGAAGCGGCTGAGGGGGCGATCTGTCCCCGACGGGCTGGCTCCTTCGTGGTGTCGCTGGTTAGCGGTTAGCCGCCAACGCCGAGCCGCTTGGTTTTCTCTTCGCAGACGACGCTCTTCTTGCCTGGCGGCGCTTCCATGATGCCTGTTGCCCAAACGGTGATGCGCATGCGGCCGGATCTTAAGACGAAGCGGCGTTCAGTGGTCTGCTTGCCTGCCGTATAACCTGCACGAAAACATGCCGTGCCGCCCACCGATTGACGCGCTCACGGAAAGACTGCGGCTGCGACCACCACCAGTCGCTCAGCGCCGTTCAAAGGAAACTGTCTTCTGTTGGAGGCGGTCAAGCATAAGCTTCGAGTCCCAAATCAAGTTCAGCCGGCATACCCTCACTTCGATCGTCATTGCGCTGCAATCTGCTGCTCGAAGCTCCGGGACGGTGAAAAGACGATACCGCTGCGCCACGCTACGCAGTCATTGAGCGCGTTTTCCCCTCGAAGGCCAGCGCCCGAAGCAGTTCGGACTTCCGCCCGGAGGGCCTGGTCTTCGAGATCGCATTCTCAGCGGAACCCGATCCGGCATTTGAAGTTTCACCAGTGCGGGCTGGTTCCGACGGGTAGGCAAGTGAAGCATAAGGTATTGATAGTCGAGGACGAGCCGTTCCTGCGGATGAAGACGGTCGATCTGGTGGAAGCTGCAGGATTCGAGGCATTCGAGGCAGGCAATGTGTCGGAGGCGATCGTGATCCTTGAGGCGACGCCTGGAATCCGCATCCTCTTTACGGACATCGACATGCCCGGCAGCATGGACGGCCTGATGCTCGCTGCGGCGGTGCGCGACAGATGGCCGCCCATCCAAATCATCGTCGTGTCGGGCAAGCAGAAGCCGTCGGCACGGGACATGCCGGATCACAGCATATTTTTTCCGAAGCCCTACGACACCAAAAAGGTCACCGACCAGCTTCAAAAGTGGCGGCATAGGAATAGTGCGCATGGAACATGTGCGTCGACGACAAAGTTCATCTGTCGTCCCATCCTCACGTGATCTCCTACTATTTCCATGCCAGTTTGGTGTTCTGTCCTCGGCATTCTTCGCATGCTTCGCCGCAATGCAATTGCCAGTAGGCTTGCTCTTCGATCGCTTCGGATGCCGATTGCCGATGACAGCGCTCGCCCTTTGCGGCGCTGTGGGCTCGGCGATGATCGCGACGGCGACGTCATTCGCACATGCACTGCTGGGACAGGGGCTGATCGGAATGGGCTGCGCTCCAGCTATTATGGGGATCTATTTCCACTATGGGCAGGCACTTCCGTGGCAGAAGGCGGCGCGGGGTCGCGACCACGGTCGCCATCATCGGGTCGCTTGGAGCTTTGGTCTCCGCAACGCCGCTCGAGCTGCTTGTTTCAATGCTCGGTTGGCGATACGCGGTCGCGGCGTCGGCGTGCTGTATGACCTTGGCATCGGGCTTGCTTTATATCTCAGTCAATACCGATCGAAACGAGGAAAACCCGATGCTCGACGAGGCAAGCCGCTCTCCGAACAATGTCGGGTTTCTGATCTTCCTGTCACCTATCTCTTAAGTGCATCTCTAGGTACCGTGTTCAGGAGTGCCTGGGCGTCGCCCTACCTCATGGAGGTGGTCAAGCTTTCTTCCCAGCAGGCGGCAAATGCCTTTGCCGCGGTGAGCGCGGCAGGCACGTTGACGGGTGTCGTTCTAGCTCTGGCAATGAAGCGTTGGTCGGCGGGATCGATCGTCGGGGCGCTCTATGGGGTAGCAATCGTACTGACTACCGCCCTCGCGTTCGATCCGGCGCAGAATGTGTTCGTCGCCGCTATCGTGCTCTCCACCTTGTACTCGATTAGCAACTGCCACACGATTGCCTTAGCGGAAGCACAAGAGCACATCTCCGCCCGAAGGCGTGGCATGATCTTGGGCGTCTTGAACGGCCTGGGGTTTGTCGGCGTGGCCTCGTCTTCCCCGATATTCGGGATGATCGCCCGCTCGCTCGAACCAAGCCCCGCTTTCACAGCCATGTTCGCCGCAACCGCAGCAGTCCTCACCGGTTCTCTCGTCTTGTACATGTTCCGAAGCCGAATGAGGTGACCGTTCTCGACTGTGGCGTCCTTTGAGTGGGGAACGACCGCCGTCAGGATCCCGAAGAGTTGGAGACTGAGGTCTTGTTGTAGATCGCTCCTCCGCTATGTCGATAGCTGGAGGATGTCACATGCCAACGCACGACGAACACTTCCGCATGCTTTCGGAAGCGGTACAGGCTTGGTACCGCTATTACGAGGTCGAACCCGACGACCAGGCGTCGCAAACCTTGTGCTCGGCCGCCATCGAGTTCTTCAACGAAGGCGCGACATCGTTAGAGGATGTCACAACGTTGCTCATCGGCACTTATGTCGGCAGGTGGGCGACGCGCGTAAACGCGCCGACGTCGGCTGCCGTTCACTGAGCTGCCGGGTCGACGGGATAACCGATTTCGTCCTGCACCTTGCTGATCGACAGCTTCCCGCCCAGCGGAGAGACGTGCTCAGCAGCTTCGATTTCGTTATCGTCCTTGAGAAGCCAGCAACTACCAGTCGGCCGGAGCGACACCGCGGAGGTCTTTGCGGTGCAGGATCGAGGTCACCCGGTTGCGGCACCTGCGACGAATGTCTTGCACCGCACGAATTGGCCGGAACTTCTTGAATCCGCGTTCGTTTTTAGATGGTCCGAAACACAGGAGGCTCTATCATGGCTACTACATCACGTGGACGAAATCAGGACCGGGCGCGCGTCGCCGCCGGTCAGAAGCATGAAGTCGCATACGAGGCGAAAAAGGAAAACGTTTCGAAGGATACGGTCAAGAAGGCGGTCAAGTCTGCCGGTAACAGCCGCAAAAAAGTCGAGGCCGAGATTGATCGCCACTGACGGTGATCGCCAGTTACAACGTGAACGGCGTCAATGGCCGTCTCGAAGTCCTGCTTCGGTGGATTGGGGAGACCGCGCGGGACGTCTGCCTGCTGCCATGGTGTTCACGTTCTTGGCCAGTTCGGCAATTTATCATTTCTCTTCATAGATTCAAAGCAAGTTGCAGCTAAGGTCGCGTTCTCGTATGGAGGGTAAAATGCTGAGATTTGTCGGCCTTTCTTTTATTTTTGGGGCTGTCGCCTTCTTAGTCCTCGAGCTGATGCGGTTGCATTGGGGCGATGACTCGATGTTCACAGAGCCTTACCTCGGTTTCTGGTTCCTTTTCGGTGAACTGATCGGCGGGATCGGTGTTCAAACGATCTTTGGATTGTTGATCGGGGGAGCACTTTTTGTAATTTCTCGAACGCCTGACAAAGTTAGGCGGAGCCTCATCACATCGACGATAACCACGACGATTGTCACATCGCTGATGTTGATCGGAGTTTACGGCCATCGAACAGAACGCACAGTCGTCGAGGCTATTAGCCTCAGAGGTGCCTTGTAGACTTTACGCTCAACCGTTTCTCACGCCGACAACCTAAGTCCAATTGTCTGCATCACACAGCCTAGAACGTTCACCCATAGCAAGAGTCGAACCTGCCCTATCGTCATAACAACCCATCAATAAATGACTATACAGATATCGTGTCGGTTGTATCCACAGACGGACCGCTACCAATCGAACCTACCCAGCCACGGCTGAGCCACTGAAGTTCCACAAATACCTCTTACGCCACCGACAGATCAAGCCGCCTGAGTGGCCCTCTCGGATGCTTACTTCTGTTCTTCCATCTCTTCATCGACAATCGAGCTGACGAGGGCAACGACCCGGCTGCGCACACGCGGGGAAAGGAGCAAGACGTCGTCTATCAGACGCCGTCCCTCCGCCGTGGAAATGTAGGCAATCTTCTCATCGATCTCTGTTATGATTTGCTGGCCCTGAGTGGTTTCGGGATCTGGAAGGCCTTCGAAAAACCTCGAAACAGGGATCTTGAGGCAATTGGCAAGCTCGTAGAGCATCGAAGCGCTGACGCGGTTCTTACCGCTTTCATATTTTTGTACCTGCTGCAAACTGACCCCGATGCCGGCGCCGAGATCCCCTAGGGATACATTCGACTGCATTCGGCGGATACGGATTTGCTGTCCGACATGCCGATCAACTGGATGCACCAACTCGCGCGCTACATTCGACTGTTCGGCTTGCGCAGGCCTCGAAGTCCGGACCTGTGCTGCTGCATAGCGCTTCATGGTGGACACCCCGATGGAGAGTTTCACGCGGTGCGCCCCCGCTGAAAACTCGCTCAACCCACTGATCGGGGAGTTGGAAACCGTACAAGACGGTCCTGTGGCCTTTAGTTCCGAGGAACCTGGACATACGCCACAGGCTCCTCGACCGAAGGTCAAGGAGTGTGGTGTCGAATCGGCCGACACCAACCGCTTGTAGGGGTTTCCACACCCCAAGGCAGCGCGTACTGCCTCGCTGCGAAACCTAGTTGAAATCCGCGCGCGGCGCAACCGAATGCTTCACAAGATTCAATGGCTTCGCTCTTCCAACGCTGCGCGAAGAGCCTCGGCGCTTTTGAATACGCCAAGTGGCGCTGTGTGAGCCGCGGCCGAACGAATGGCGTCAGCCGCAGGCTAACGATCTGTTCTGGGTCCGTACGCAATGGCCGGAAGGGTCGTCGGAGCCTTTTTGCTGCGGGGTGATCTGGTTGAAGTCGGCGTATTTCACCTTAGACGCCACCTCCGCTTGTTAGGATGGATGGCGAAGTTTCCCATCAGCTGTCCAGGAAACTCGATCTCGGCGACCAGGGTCGGCTCGACCCAGACAATAGCGGCACTTCAGGAATAGGGCAGGGGCGGCTGCTTTCGCTTCCAGCGCAGCTTGTCCAGCATCTTCCGCAATCGGATGGCCTCGGCTTCCTTGAAGCCCGTTGATGCAGACCGACCGAACCTCGACGCTGTGTGCTCTCGCATCACACAATCTGTGCCGGCGCATAAAAACCCATCGGCTGTGGAATTGATGAGCGCGGCGCAGAAGGCGTCAGGGTAATGGCCTCGCCGCTCTGGGCGGCTGCTCGGCGGGACGATATCCGACAAGCGAGTGTGCCGGCTTCGCTGCTCGAATCGCCGAACGCCGTGCTTCTGCTACACCTCGCATCGGCTGGGAGGGGCGCTGACGCCGGTTGCTGACGACCGGTCATATCGCCGGGCTTCTTGTCTCCGGCGAAGGTGTAAAGCGGCTTACCTTCCCATTTCTCAATGGCTTCGTCGGAAATCCGCGGGTTATGGGCATCGATGATTGGAGCTGGCGGCATTCCTCGCGGTACGGGACGATCATGGTCGATCTCCGCCCCACTTCTGCCCAAGGGGTCGCAACGATCTTGGCTTCCATATTTGAAGATACAACACTGTGCCCGCCCAGCGACATTTCCTTATCAGCTTCGTCACCACGCCGATTGTGGTGCCGAGGAAGATCGCATAACGGATCGAAGGGAACTGGCCCGGCAGGCGAGCAAAGAAAGACAAGGTTGACAGGCGCATTGCTTCTTCGATTGAGGGTTCGGCAGTTCATGCGTGACGACGGTGGTGCCGATCGATCTGGCCTTCGCCCGTGCGCGCTGGCAACGCCGGCGCTCTGGATGCGCTACATAGACCGCGTCGGGGTTGGCGGAAAATCTTTTAAGACTCCGGCGATGTACAACAAGGAAGCTCGCCGATAAGTTGCCCACGTGCAACTTTTGAATCAGTACGGTTTGACTTCGTTCAGGGCCAATGTAGCCTCACCCGTCTCATCCCCCATTCGACTGGCCACGAATTCTGCTCCTGGAAAGGTGAGGTGGACATTTGAGCGTGGCTATAGACGGGCAGTCCGGTAATCGTTATTTCGGATATACCACCCCATCACCAAATCATCCAATGAATTTTCAAGGCCTTTTATATTGAAAAAAGTGCAACGCAGTTTTGCCGTCGAGTACAAAAGCGGCAGACGAAAACTCGATACTAGGTCGAACTCGATCTGGGGCAACGTGGACCTAAAGTCCGTCGCTCGCGACCTAGACGAAGAGGCAATGCCGTTTCTGTCGGATAGCTCTCAGAGTGGCAAATCCGACAGCGAAATTTCTCTACCAAAACCAGATCAGGCTGAGTCGTTGTTGACACCGCCTCTTGAGCCGTCGACAACTGCATCAGATGCACAGGAGATAAGCATGGCCGACGAGACTGATACTGCAACCAGTGCCGATGTGCCGGCCGTTGTCGAAACGCCAATTACGCCGAAGAAACAGCGCAAACCCAGGGCCAAGAAAGCCGCGGCACTCGAAACCGCGTCAGCTGACACTACGGCAGAGCCAGCAGCTGCTCTGGCCGGCGCCGGTGGTGTGAAGAGGAGAGGGCGCAAGACAAAGGTGATCGAAGCTGCGGCGAGCGCCAAACGCGCACCTGTGCGCCGTGCTCCGAAGGCGGTGCAGACAGCCTCGGCCGCGCCGACGACAGCGATCGATGAAATGGCGGACCTCCTGCAGTTAGAAGAGGAAAATCAGCGGCTGCGCAAGCTTCTGGCTGAAAAACTTCGCGCTGAAAATGCCGATCTGCGCAAACGGCTCAAACTCGATTGATAAAAGCAGCTGGTCAATCGCCGGCCGCATTTCCATGCTTATCAAGAGATAAAATTTGGCGACGGTGAGCTGTTGCCGGAATGAAGACTTACTGCCTGCTTGCGGGATAAAACGCGAGGTCGGATAGATGGCGTCTCCCTGGAAATTTCTTGCCCGACTGGTCTCACCGGGACGCGAACAAAAGCGAAAAAACGGCTCGACCGAGAAGGTTTCGCCGGAGGCGTTGCCTAGTTCTGGTCCGACTGAAACGCCTGCCGAGGACAGCCTGAATAGCGATGGTCGGCCGGCAGGCGCGGAGCTACCTCGTCACGGTCAACCCGGTGCAGTTTCCCTCAAGCCTGTGCATTCCGAAGAAGCCGAAAGCGATGTCCACGACAAGGTCGACGGCGAAGTTGCCGAAATCGTGGAGGTCGCTGATCCCGCTATATCCGGTGGTACGGGTATCAACGCCACCGCTGCACATGATGCCGCTTGGATCAAGCGAACTGCCGAGGTCGCACCGCGCGAGCAAAGGAGCCGCAGCAAGGAAGCGGTGGCGATTGCGAACGATCCCCAATTTATCCAAACTGCAAACGGGATGAGCCTCGATGACGAGATCAGGATGCTCAGGGATCAGCTGGCCAGAAAGCTAACGTTGCAAAACGCGCAGTTGAGAAAAATGCTGGAGCGGTTTGAACCATGAGCGTGACGCGCTGCCTGCCTTTTAAGCTTGTTGCAGGTGTCCTTTCAAGACGATAGAGGCGGCATCCTATCTTGCGACCTATCCTCACGACGGTTATACTGTTTTTGAAAAACAGTATAACCCTGGAGTCGAGCTATGAAGTCCATCGACCTCATGTATCAGACGATGCTCGCTGAGCTCGGTCAGCGCTCGCTCGACGCCGCTTGGACGGCCGATTTCCCTCCGGAGGGTCGGTTCACCCCGGCAAACATCAAGGGGCGCAAGTACTGGTATTTCGACATCCCGGATGGACATGGTGGTACGAAACGTCGTTACGTCGGTTCCGCTGATGATCCGGTTATCGCACAGCGCGTAGCTGATCATAAGCGGGACAAGGACGATCTACGCGCTCGCAGGCGCTTGGTAAATACCCTGACCCGCGAAGGCGGGATGATCGCCCCTGACGCCATGTCGGGCGATATCGTCGAGGCTCTTGCCGATGGCGGTCTCTTTCGGCTCCGGGGTATTCTCATAGGCACGGTGGCCTTTCAGTGCTATTCAGGACTGCTCGGTGTCCGTCTTCCCATGGCTGCGATCCTGACCGGCGATGCTGACATCGCCCAGGACTATGCCATCAGTCGGGAGGTCGAAGATAGTCTGCCTTCGATCCTTGAGTTGCTGCAGGGCGTCGACGCCAGCTTTCGTCCAGTTCCACATCGATCGGGAGCCGCGGTCTCGTCAGCGTTTCAGAATGCCGACGGCTACAGGGTTGAGTTCCTGACGTCGAACCGTGGTTCGGATGACTACATCGATCAGCCGGCGAAGATGCCCGCTCTTGGTGGCGCCAGCGCGGATCCACTGCGCTTTCTCGACTTCCTCATAAGGGAACCCGTCAGGACAATGCTGCTCCACCGAAGCGGTGTTCCGGTCGTCGTCCCTGATCCGTCCCGGTATGCCGTCCACAAGCTAATAGTCGCCAGCCGCCGAAACACGGACGGGCAGGGGCCGGCGAAGCGTGAGAAGGACATCCGACAAGCTGCGCTGCTCTTCGAAGCGCTGCAGCAGACAAGGCGATCTACTGACTTGGCGCTCGTCTACAACGAAGCATGGAGGCGCGGGCCTACATGGCGAGAAGGTATTCGAACCGGGGCGGGAATGCTGCCAGCACAAGATGCCGAGCGGCTCAACACGGTCCTGACCGAGGGCGGAAAAAGAAACGGCGAAGAAATTGAACTTCCGTTTGGAGAATAGGCCGTCTTTCAAGGCTAAGCAGTTGATTTGATTCGAAGTCGTGAAGACAATGAAGATGAATATGGTCCTGCGGGGTCCTGTGCCGAATATCTGCATCGCACGGTCTCAGATCTGGCCCCGGCCAGCGCCGGGCAGGCGAAGCGCTGATCTACATAGCAAGGGGGTCAATCGAGAAGATCGCGGTCGGCGACGTGCTCCTGATACGCAAGGGCGACGTCGTACCGGCCGACGGGGCTCTCGTCAGCGAAGTCGCGACGATCGACCAGGCGGTCCTGACCGGAGAGCCCTTAAGGGTGCGCATCGCGAGGGATGGCAACATTTCAAGTGGCGCTACGAACGAGGGGGACGTGATCGAAATCCGCGTTCTAAGTCGCGCCGAGACAGCACCTATGCCGGAATACCGGAATAGTGAGGCTCGTGGAAGCATCGAGGCGCTCCAAGGCGAAGCTGATGCGACTGGCCGACCGGTTCTCGGTGTGGTTCTTGTTCGCCACGGTAGCGATTGCAGGCGTCTCGGCGTTCATGTCCGGAGACCTGTCAAGGATCGTGGCCGTGCTGGTCGTCGCCACGCCCTGTCCGTTGATCCTGGCCGTACCCGTCGCACTTGCGAAGGAGGGCGTTCTGGTGAAGGGTGCGGGACCTCTCGAGGCACTCGTCCAGGCCACCGTGGCGGTGTTCGACAAGACGGGGACGCTCACCGCGGGACAGCCCGAAGTCGGCCACATCGAGGGATCGGAGCATCCTAACAGGATCCTGCGGCTGGCCGCCTCGCTGGACCAGGCGTCGGGCCATGTGGTCGGACGCGCGCTGGTGGACGAGGCGCATAGACGTGGGTTGGTAGTGAGCCGCCCATCGGAGGTGACCGAGACCGCGGGATCCGGAATCGTCGATGGCGTGCGCGTCGGCGTCGGAGGAGACGCCTATTTCGCAGAGGCGCCGCCGTCCGGGCCTAACGGGTCAGGCAGCGCAATGCGTGTCAAGGTAGTGTTTGACGGCACGCCGGCTGGCACGATCACGCTCGAAGACCGGCTTCAATACCTTCCGCCAGTCGGCGGGGCATTGCTTCAGGAGGCCATCGACGTCGCGGTCATTCTAACGCCCTTCGCGCCCTCTAATGGGCGAGAAGCACTAGTAGCTCGGCCTTGACGAGAAGTTCTCGAGTGACGCCGCCGAGGATGAACTCACGAAGCCGCGAATGGCCAAATCCGCCCGCGACCAGAAGGTCCGCCTTTCGTTCCAGCGCGGCCGATTGGATGGCGCCTGTCGCGGTCTCGCCGCCTGCCTGGATCGATACGTCATCCACGTCGAGTCCCGAATGCTTCAACGAAGAGATCAGGAGGGCGCGGTTCGCCTCGTCGATCTCCTTGTCGTCGGTGATCGAGATGACCTGCACCTTGATCGCGCGTTCGATGAAGACCCGTGCGCTGGAAAGGGCGCGCGCTGCGGTGGCGCTGCCGTCCCAGGCGACGGCGATCGTGTCCACACGAGAGTAGACGCTGGTGGCTGGAAATAGCACGAGCGGACGGCCGCTTCCGAATAGCAGCGTTTCGGAGAGTTGCCGGGAGAGCTCCGAGGCTTCGACGATGGAAAGGTCGTAGCACTTGGCAATTTCAGAAAAGCGTTCATAGACGAACGGTTCCCTGACCTCGAATCCGTGGATTCGCACCTCGAAGCCAGTTTCCGAAATAGCGTCGGCGATGTGTCCCCGCAGCGAAGTCCCGCTGTCCCGGCTATACCGTTCTGCTTGTCCCCGCCATGTCTCGACATCGATAACGGTGGGAAAGGGCGGATGGACCTGGGGGATCCGGACTTGTGGAATACTGGCGACGAGATGGGCGTCATTTTGCCTAGCGAGGCCGATAGCATTGTCGATTATGGCGAAGGAACTCGCGTCGGGATAGGTCGACAACGGGAGATGGAACTGCGGCTTCATGCTTGCCTCCTGAGGTTAAACTTCCGTCATGATGCATGCCGCTGAGAGAGTTCGCATTGCGCTTGGTCAAGGCCGCGGCGCAATGAAGCTCCTATAATCGCGCCTTCATCGAAGCTGGAGGATACGGCCATGACGATCAATCTGACGGAGATCAACCCCGGTGAGTGCTACCGCATCCTGGAGAACGAGCGTTTCGGTCATCTGGCATGCTGCAAGGATGGGCAGCTCTACGTGGCGGCGATCTATTTCGCCTTTTCCAACGGCGTCGCCTATAGCTTCACCATGCCCGGCAAAAAGCTCGACTGGATGCGGGGAACGACAAGGTCTGCCTACACATCGAGCAGCGTTCGAGCGCCGGCGGGTGGACGAGCATCGTCGTCGAAGGCAGGTTCGAGGAATTTCCTGACAGCGAGGCGCGACAAAGCGAACGGCTCCACGCGTGGTCTTCTCCAAAAGTATTCGGACTGGTGGGAAATCGGCTCTATGAAGCCCCAGGAGTTCCCCATGCACCCGATGGCTCTCCTCATGTCTTCTACGGCATTGCCGTCACGGCCGTGTCGGGACGCAGTGCAGTCAGAACGGAATGACCGTCGATGCTCGAGCCGAACCCGCATCCCACAATCGGAGCACCACATGCCATATCTACGCGGCCTATATCCAAGCGCCACATCTAATTTCACCTCGCACCCGCGTTTCGCGCGGGCGCTCTGATTCAAGACGAGATCTTTGCCGGTCGGCCGCGGTCACTGCGGATTTGACGGCGTCCGCCGCCCGGCGAGGGCTTCGATGCTTTGAATTTCCGACTCGACTTGCCCGCAGTATCGACCACGGTGATGCGGTCGAGGTTCTTTCGGACTATGTCGAGGGCGAGCTGGAGGAGTATCCTAGAGAGGTGGCGCGACTGTGTGAGGCCGGGTCACGAACGTTGTCGCACGCCGCCGAAATGTGTCGCGACGTCGCCGCCGGTCAGGCCAACGAGGCTGAAGCGAAGACGGTCGTGTGAAGCCCGCGGCTCATCGGATGGTTCGCAAGACGAGCACGGTGCATGGTGCGCGCTGCACGACGTGGTCCACGACCGAGGCGAAGACGCGGTGGAGCACGTCGTCGCGGCGAGAGGCGATCACGGCGAGATCGGCGGCATCTCCTTTGCGATGGCGACGATGAGCTGCGACGGGTTGCCCGCTCGGACGTGTATAGAAGCAGGAGTCTCGGTCGACCGCGGGGCTTCCGAAAGCCTGGTCTCGGAGGCTCCCATCACCTCAACCGCCCAATCGTTCGGCGAGGCCGACGAGGGCAGGCCCTCCACCGCGTGAACGAGGTGGAGGCTTCCGTTGGGCGCGATCTGCGCGTGGGCCGTTTCGACGAGGTGGAGCATGCGTTGCCGGGATCCTCGGCCGATGGCGCCGTGGCGAACATGTCAGTATATGTCCTTGCCAGACAGGCTAACGAACTCGGTCGTCAGTCCGTCGTCATGCGCTTCCTTGAGAAGCCGATCGGCGCTCATGATGTCGAGACACATGGTGCCCGTGAAGGATTGCCGCAGGGCGCAGCAGAAGTGATCTCTCGCCCATGCCTGGCCTCGCGGCGTCGCCGCCGTCACTTCCCAGCGATCCTCGTCCCGACGTCCGAGAACAAGGTCTGCGGACGTTCGCTCGACGGGAGGAATGGTCGTGGCAGCGTTCGTTTCTGTCTTGCCGGTCTTTTCTTGTTCGCGCATGTCCGTCTCCTTTGGATGAGGTCGTGGCGCTGTGTCCAGGAGCCTATCTGTCCCCGGGCGTTTGTCTTTGACGAGCATCAATCCGGATGTTTGACCGGGATCAAGCCAAGGTGGGGAAGGTGGCGATACGACTGTGGCCTGCGGCGTCTGCCGGACGGACCTTCACGTCTGCGAAGGAGACCTCTCCCAGCCAAAGCTTCCTCTCGTTCCAGGGCATGAGATTGTCGGAACCGTGATCGCAACGGGCGAGGGCCTTCCTCGTCGCCTTGTCGGTCAAAAAGTCGGGGTACCTTGGCTGGGCCATACCTGCGGGCACTGCGCATATTGCCGAGAGGGTCGCGAGAACCTGTGCAACGATCCTGGCTTCACGGGTACACAATCGACGGCGGCTTTGCGGCCCATGCGGCGGCCGAGGCGGGCTACGCGTTCGAACTGCCTGAAGATGCGGACCCGGTGGCGACCGCGCCTCTTCTCTGCGCGGGCCTCATCGGGTGGCAATCCCTGAAGATGGCGGGCGAGGGGAGGACGATCGGCATCTATGGGTTCGGCGCGGCCGCCCACATCCTCGTGCAGGTGTGCAAGCATCGAGGCCAGAGCGTCTATGCGTTTGTGCTTCCCGGTGACGAGGCCGGACGGAAGTTCACGCTTGATCTTGGCGCCGTCTGGGCCGGGTTTTCCGGTGAAAAGCCGCCGGTGCCGCTCGACGCCGCCATCATCTTCGCGCCGGCCGGCGAGCTCGTGCCAATGGCGCTCGACGTGGTGCGGAAGGGCGGAACGGTGGTCTGCGGCGGCATCGACATGTCAGACATTCCGAGCATGCCCTATCGTCTGCTCTGGGGCGAGCGGCGGGTCGTCTCGGTGGCGAACCTGACGCGGAGCGACGGGGCGGAATTCTTCTCGATCGGGAAGGCGGCAGGGGTCAGATGCTTCACCAGCGTCTACCCCCTCGAGCATGCGAACGAGGCTCTCGACGATCTGCGCGCAGGCCGTGTCTCTGGAGCCGCCGTGATCGTTCCGTAGCCGATGTTCCCCTTGACAAGGATCAATGCGCTTTGCTTGCGCTACACAAAAGCTTCTTCGTCAAGACGTCCGCCGACAACCGGCGGCGCTTCCGCAAGGAGATCAGAGATGTCGCGTTCGTTGCTCGCCTTGGCGGCGCTCTTCATCGCAGGTGAGAGCCTATTGTCGGCTCCAGCCGTTGCAGACAGCCTGTCGCTCGCGCCGATGCTCCAGCGTGTCGTGCCGAGCGTCGTCAGCATCTCGGTGCAGGGCAGGGAACTCGACGACGCGGATGCAACGCTTGCTGATCCCTTCTACAGAAAGTTCTTCGGACTACCTGACGACGCTGCGCCGGCAGAGCACAGCTTCCAATCGGCCGGATCGGGTGTCGTCATCGACGAGGTCCACGGCTACATCGTCACCAACCAGCATGTCATAGCAAGCGCCTCAAAAATCGAGGTGGCGCTCTCCGACGGCCGACGCTTCCAAGCGAAACTTGTCGGCGCCGATCCCGAGACGGATGTCGCTGTCGTTCAAATTCCACCTGATCATCTTGTTCAAGCCGAGTTTGGAAGCGCGTCCTCGCTTCACGTCGGCGACGTCGTCGTGGCGATCGGGAATCCCTTCGGCCTGGGCCAGACCGCGACGATGGGCATCGTAAGCGCGCTTGGGCGCCGTGCCGTGGGATCGGAGGGGTACGAAGGATTCATTCAGACGGACGCGTCGACCAATCCCGGCAATTCGGGCGGCGCGCTTGTAAGCGAGGACGGCGTCGTGGTCGGGATCAATAGCGCGATCATCGGCCCCGCCGGAGGAAGCATCGGCATCGGTTTTGCGGTCCCAGCCGAGACTGTCGGCATCGTGATGCGGCAGCTCATCCTGACCGGCAAGTTGGTACGCGGCGAGGTGGGAATTTTAACGCAGGACCTGACGCCCGGTCTCGCAAAGGCGTTCGGCATCGATGAAGGGGCGGGCGCGCTGGTCAGCGAAGTCCTTCCGGGTTCACCGGCGGCAAATGCAGGAATTCAGCCGGGCGACGTCATTCGGATGGTCGACGGAAGGACGGTGCGCGGCGCGTCCGACGTTCGAAGGCTTGTGGGATCGCTACCGTTGCAGTCCAAGCCGTCCTTCCAGATCGACCGCGCGAGCCGAAGGATAGAAGCATTTCCCGTGGTGTCCGACGCACCGGTTGCCGAACCGGCTGCTCCGCGTACCATTCATATCGGCCGCGGCCCTCTCGCCGACGCCGAGATGGCGAACTCTCCCGATGGTCCCGGCGCCCGCGTCGTCGTCGTCGCCGAGGGTTCGGTCGCGGCACAGGCCGGCCTGCAGCCGGACGACGTTATCGTCGCTCTCGACCAGCAGCCGGTGACGGACGTCGGGCAACTCCTCTCAATACTCGTGAAGGAGCATGCCCGTGCTCTCATCACCGTCGTGAGGAACGGCCACCGCCTCTTCGTGGCCGCTGACGTGCAGACCCAGTAGCAGCCCGCAGACCGTGTTCTGTCCGCTGAAATTCCAAGGTCGCTCTCGTGCTTGATGAAGATCAACGACGAAAATCTGTGGCGCTGTCACGATCGGCACGTCGCAAACCTGAAGGAGGTTGTCATGAACGACATTCAACTCAGACAGAACATTCTCGACGAAATGGAATTCGAGCCCAGTATCGACGCGGCTGATATCGGCGTCGCGGTCGAAAGCGGGATCGTCACACTGACTGGTCACGCGCGCACCTACGCGGAGAAAGACGCCGCAGAGCGCGTGGTTAGTCGCGTCAAGGGCGTGCGCGGAATAGCTGCCGATATCGAGGTCCGGATTTTCGGGCCGAAGGAAACAGACGACGACGACATCGCCCGGCGAGCTGTCAAAATGCTCGACTGGAACGTTTCCGTGCCAAAGGATTCGGTGCAGGTGCGGGTCCTCAAAGGGTGGATCACCTTGCGGGGAGAGGTCGAGTGGCAATATCAAAAGAACGCTGCCTACGACGCCGTGCGGCATCTCGCCGGCGTAGTAGGGGTGTCCAACCTAGTGGAGCTGAAGCCGCATATTACGGCGGTGGATGTCAAGAAACGCATCGAGGATGCTTTCCAACGCGACGCCGCTCTTGAGGCCGATGCAATCAGAATCGACGTCCAAGGCAGAAAGGTAATCCTCTCCGGCAAGGTGAAGACCTGGTCGGAACGGCAGGCGGCGGAGCGCGCTGCATGGTCCGCTCCAGGGATCAGCAACTCTCGACGACCGACTGACGGTCGGGTGATCGAATATCGGGATTGGCTAGACGTTACTGCTCTGCCCACACTCAGCAGCAAGGGCGCCGCTGAGCGCCCTTCGCATAGAGCCCAATTTCCTTGATCGACTTGCGCGCAGATCTCGTCTTCGGAATGAAATTCCGCACCACCCGTTGCAGAGCCTCCGTCGCGAGCACAAGGCGACCATTGTTGTTGTTGGAGAGCGACCTTGGGTGGCGACGTAGGCTGGGATCTTCCGCGAAGAAAGATATGAGTCCCCGCAACGGCAGCGCGATTGAGGTTCGGGTTTGATTTTTCTAAATTGAAATCCTGCTGTCGAGCAGAATCGCTATTAGGCCTCGCGGCGAGCAGCAGCCTGAGACGGGTCGACATCTCCGATGCAGTGTACGGCTTCTTCAGCCAGCCGGCGCCCGCTTCGATCTCCTTTTCCGCGGCATGGGGTTCAGAAAAGCCCGACGTCAGGAGAATTTTCACCCTCGGCCAGCGCTCCCGGACATTCCGGGCCAGTTCGTCGTCGTTCATTCCCGGCATGGCCACATCACTGAACAGGAGCGCTACGTCATGCCCCGCCTCCAGCTCCTTCAACGCGTCGATCCCGTTCGTAGCTTCGATCACGAAGTAGGCAAGCGTCTGCAGGCGGCTGACCGTCACTCGGCGAACTCTCGCGTCGTCCTCGACCACCGGGATAGTTTCCGTGCCCCGAGGCGGGGCTTCCTCAGCCCGCTGCTCGTTCGGATGAGAATCCTTTCCGGCGTCGGCGCGTGGAAGAAAGAGGCGCACCGTCGTCCCTTCGCCAAGTTCGCTGTAGAGCTGCAGGTGCCCTGCGGATTGCTTTGCGAAACCGTAGACCATGCTCAGCCCAAGCCCCGTTCCCGAGCCCGTCGGTTTCGCGGTGAAGAACGGTCGAAAGCCCTCTCCATCACATCGGACGTCATTCCGGTGCCGGTGTCGGTCACGGAAATGAGGACGTAGCTGCCGGGGCGGATCGCCGGGGTACATCCCGACATAGTCGAAGTCGATCTTGCAACAGAGCCCTTGCAGGCGGGCACCTCAAAGCAGACAGGAGCTGCGATGGAGGACAAGGCTTCGCAGGTTCTATCGAGCACGAAATACAGCACTGCTATCAAGCAGTTGGCAGGATCCGTGCTCTCACAATCCAACAAAAAGCGCTGATGAACGAACAAAAACTTTCGAACCAGTTTCTGTTGTTTTTCCCGGGCTTCTCGTCAACCAGTCTTATTCCGTTTCCTGCCACCTTAACTCATCATCTTCCGGAAAAGCGGCAGTTGGTTGCGAACATCCAGTGCCTCGGTCGGTGGACTCCGCTGAAGCGCCTATTTGAAGTCACTCTGCCCCAGATACGCTTCAATGCAGCTAGGAATGGGAAGCGATGAGCAAAGTGCGTAGGAGATCAAAGTTTCCCACTCCTTGTGGCCTGCCGAGGTCGGCGATCGATGACAGGCGTAATCGAGAGACACTGGCCTCCGAGACATCAATGCCGCTTGGGGGAGACGTATCTGACAACGTTGGTTGTAAATCCGCTTTTGTTTGCCGATGCACATTCAGTGCCATGGCTGGATCGCATGGTTCAGATACACGCAGATAGACATCGCGACCGATCGCGCGCGTGCCCGGCCTCGCCGAAAAGGTGCCAGATGTGACGGCAGCCTTGCATGCAAAGCTCGACGAGCACCGGGCGTTCGTGCGGGAGCGTGGAGAAGACTTGCCGGAAATCCAGAATTGGCGCTGGGCACGCTCCTCCTAGTGCGACAGAGGACCGGATTGGGTAGCGACTACCACCAGCCATACTGCCGCAGCTACGCCGGCACGCAGGAGAAAGGATTCGAGTGCGAGGTGGCAACCTCGCCTTCGACTTGGGGTGTCCCACGGCAATCGCAGCCTTTGCAGCGTCAGCTACCTGTTTCGAGTCCTGTTCGTTCTGCAAACGATGCGATCTTAAAACGTCCTGGAGAATGATCGCCGGGTCATGCTGCAGCCGTCAACGAGAGGCAGCTAAGGGTGAAGCCCGGTCCCATCGCCGTCAGGACAGTTCTCCTGGGTAGTCCTTGCGCAAGAAGCTTCTCGAGTACGAACAGCGCGGTTGGCGAGGATATGTTCCCATAGTCCGAGAGAACCTCACGTTCCTGGTCGAGGGTTCCCTGGCTTAGTTTAAGCGCCGATTCCAAGGCGGTGATAACCTTTGATCCACCGGGGTGGCACGCAAACCGGTCAACGTCGGCAGGAGCAAGATCTGATCGGGCGAGTATGGACGTTACGCCCTTCAGCACATGAGTTTCGGCGAACGGTGGTATCGCACGATCGAAGATCACGCCCAGACCCTCCGGATCGACGCTCCATCCCATGATGTCTAGCGTGTCGGGCCACGTATGCTGGCCTGCAAGTTCGACCTCGGCCAGACCGGTCTCACTAGCACGCACCACGCAGGCGGCGGCCCCGTCGCCGAAGAGGGCGGTCGCCACGATGTTCGCCTTCGTAAGCTTGTCCATGCGAAATGCCAACGTGCAGGTCTCGACGGCGACCACCAGCACGACTGAGCCTGGCCGGGATGCCGCCAGCCGTGACCCGATTGAAAGCCCAGAGACTCCGCCGGCACAGCCGAGGCCAAACACGGGAACCCGTTCGACATCGTCCCGGAAGCCCAGTTCTCGGCTTACCCTCGCTTCCAGACTAGGTGTCGCAATACCAGTCGAGGAGACGGTTACGATCGTGTCGACATCGCCTGCTGCAATGCCCGCCGACACGAGAGCCTTGCTGGCGGCGGCGACGAACATTGCACCCGCGCCCTCGATATGAGCGAGGTTTCGTTCGGGCCATCCCGACGTCTCGAGATACCACTCGATCGGCCGGACGGCATAGCGGCGCCGAATTCCCGAGGTTTCGAACACCCTTGCCAGCTTTTCGAAATCGCCAAATCGCGATGAGAACGCGGTGTGCGAGGCTCGCGCCGCGTCACGCTGGTCGATGACATGTGGCGGAACGGCGGTGCCGACGGATACCAGCTTGACGGGTTGCTGCATAAGACTCCTTGCGACGGCGCGGGAAGAATTTGGTACGCCGCGCGAGGACGAGACCGAACCGTAACGCCTCGATCCTCAATAAGTTGCAATGCGGGCGAGCCTGACGCCGCACTTCGTCGGAAGGCTTCAGAGACGACGACGCGTGAAGAATGCCTCCCGCGGCTTCGTGTCTGCCTTGATCCACGTCAATGCGCTCAACAAGTTGGCTCCGTAATTGTCCGATCGAAAAGGAGACAGCGCGATGCTTGCTAGAGACATCATGACGACCCCGTGACGACGCTCGACGAGGGACACAACGTCAGGGAAGCCGTCGAGATCGTCAACGCCAGCAAGATCGGCGCGGTGCCCGTCATCGATGGCGAAGGGCGGCTCACCGGCATCGTCACCGGGGAGACCTGCTGCGCCGGGTGGCGTCATCCTGGGCGAGACGGGCGGTACCGCATACGCGCGACCGCGAAGATGCACTGGCGGACTATGTGAAGGCCCGAAGCTGGCGCGTCAAGGACGTGATGTCGACGCCCGTCGTCAGCGCCGCCCCGAGCGCAACCGCGAGCCAGCTCGCAGAACTCCTGCAGGCCCACGACATCAAACACCGAACGGCAGACTCGCCGGCATAATCAGCCGTCACGACTTGATGCGAGCGCTTCTCGATGTTCGACGGCAGTGTACTGCTTCCGGCGACGAGGCCCTAGGGACGGCCGTTCGTGGCCGCCTGGAAACCGAGTTCGAAATAAGGTTCCCCATCGTCAATGCGACCGTCTCCGACGGGGCAGTGACCCTGAGGGGAGAGGTCGAGACGGAGCTGGAATGCTCGGCGGCCAGGGTGGCGGCGGAAAGCATCCGCGGCGTCGGCGGCGTGGTAAACAACATCACCCTGGCTACCGCATGGTGAGCTCTCTCAAACTATGAAATCGTCCCTGGAGTTTCCGTCATGTTTGTCAGGGTCATCGCAGACGCCGTCGCGTCGAGGTTTCTCCTCGTCATCCTGATCCTCATGGTGGGGACGGTCGTGAGCGTCCTACTGGTGAGGCCATCCGACGACTCCCGAACCGGGCGCGTCGAGCGCTCTCTCTGACCCGTGAGTGCGCGATGAACATCTGGCCCTCCAGGATTTAATTGTCCGGCCGCGTCCCGCAAATGGCGCGACGGATTCGATGCTCTCCGAACTATTCGGCTTCATCTGGCTGATGGGAAGGCGTCATCAGGCGTTGGTCGCAGGGCTGTCCCTGGCTCTTTTCGTTATCGGCGCGGCGCCTCTCGAACTCCAGCGCCGGATCGTCAATGAGGCGACCGAGCAAGCGTCATACCGGTCTCTTCTCTTTCTCGTCTCCCTCTATCTCGCGGTCGCAGTGTTGAAGGGCGCGATAAATTCACCTCCAACCTCTAAAGAAGCTGGGTGGGCGAAAAAAGCACGCTTTGGCTCGGGGCGCGCGTTCTGCATCGGGCCGAGACGCCGCCATCGGAATCCACGCTCGAGGGGGTTGAGCTGTCGATCGTCTTTGCGGAAGCGGAACCGGTGGGCAGTTTCGTTGGGACCAGCATCTCCGAGCCGCTACTCCAGATCGGCATCCTTGTCACCGTGGGCGGTTATCTGATCTATCTCCAGCCGCTGATGAGGATGGCCGTCGCAGCCACCTTCGCCCCGCAGATTGCGTTCGTCCCGATGTTAGGCTGCTCACCTGGCTTTTGGAGATGCCGCTCATACCCATGGCCTTGACCAAGTCGTCGACAGAACGAGTCGAGATTCCCTGGATATACGCTTCCTGGATAACGGCCGTCAGAGCTTTCTCTGCCATGCGGCGCGGTTCAAGGAAGCTCGGAAAGTAGCTGCCTTTGCGCAGCTTCGGAATGCGAAGCTCGACGGTGCCAGCCCGCGTCTCCCGATGTCACGGTAGCCATTGCGTTGTGCGAGCCGCATCGAGTTCTTCACACCGAAGTCTGCACCCGTAGCCGAGCCTACTTCCAGCTCCATCAGCCGCTCGGCAGCAAGACCGATCATCTCACGCAACAAATCTGCATCGGCACTCTTCTCAACAAGGGAGCGCACGTTCATCATGTCATTGGTCCTCGGTGATCTTTCCGTCAGGTTGGTCTTGAACAACCCGACCCTAGCGGAAAAACACTGATGGCCGCCCGCAAAGCCGATCACCCGCTACAGCGCAACGAGAAGCGCGCGGGCGCTCGGCTTTACTCCCTACCGTCACCTACGCCACGTACTGGGACACGATCCGATAGAACGGCCACCTTTTCCCGCGTGCAAGTGGCCATATGGGGGTGGCGTAATAACCAGGCATACGCGAGGTCGGTATGGCAGGTTTGATCTCTCCTTCCAGGTCGCTCGCGTTATAGATCGCGACGACGCCGGGCACCGAGAACGCATCGCCGACATCGATGTTCAGGATTCGGGCATGTGGCTGGTCGGAGCGTCGCAATGCGATATGCAACATACCGCGGCGCCATGTCATCGACATACTGACCAACACCCGTCAGCAGACGTGGATCTTCGGTGCGCTTGTCCCGCTTGCCGACAAGTTTGGGCCGCAGCTCGACGGAATGGTCCTGCTGGCTCATTCGTAGAACTCCACACCCTTTCGCAACTCTTGCCATTGCGCGTCGTCGTGGCCGAAAATGATAGAAGCTCCCCGCTCCCGAAGAGCTTTCAGGCGAGCGAGTGCCTCTGCGGCGAGTTCGATGTTCCAAGTATTTCTCGGAGCGATACCGGTGTCGACGCTCGCCTGGAGCGGGGCAGCATCTGAAGCGAGTATAAATGAACCATCTTTTTCCAGCTCGACACGGGCGACGGTCATTCCGGGGGTATGACCCGGCATGGGCAGCAAGACGATGCGCCCGTCGCCAAAGACGTCATGCTCGGCATTGAAGGTCTGGAAACCCTGGGGCTGGTCCCATTCTCCTCGAAGATAGCCTTGATTTTCTGCACCGCTTGCCGTGGCGGCCTGCGCCTCCGCTTCGTGGCAGAGGATCGTTGCGCGCCGAAAGTACGCGTTGCAGCCGCAATGATCGGGATGCAGATGTGAACAGATCACAACATCTATGTCCTCGGGATCGAGAGCAAGAGTCTTCAACTGATGAACGACCGTCCGCTCTGGCGAAAAGATCGGGGTCATAACCTTGCTTAACCCACCCCATCGCGCGCCTGGATCGATGGCGGCCTCTGGATTGCATCCGCTATCGAACAGCGCGTTGCCTTGGGGATGGCGCATCAGGGTGGCGTGAACCGGCAATTCAATCGCTTCTTCCTTCAGCGCCCCAGGGACGTAGATGGACCGGCGCATACGAAGGCGGCCGGCCTCGAGAAAATGCATCTTCATCTTAAAGGTCCTCTCTTGCTAGCCAGTTCGCGGACGGCGTTGACGATGTTTTCATAGCCCGTACAACGACAGATGTTTCCTGAGAGCGCTTCCCTGATCTTATCATCGGTTTCCAGCGGATGGTGGCGAAGAAGGTCGATGATCGCCAACGATGAAACTGGGCCTACAAATTGGCATTGCAGGCCATGATGCTGGCGGAACGCTTCTTGGATTCGTCCGAGTATCGACGCTTCCCTGGCCATGGTTTCGATTTCGCTTCCGTCTGCCTGCACTGCAAGCATCAGACAGGAGCGTGCGCTCCTTCCATCGAGAATGACGGTGCAGGCACCGCAAACGCCATGTTCGCACCCGACATGGGTTCCGGTCAGGCAAAGGATCCTGGCGCAGGAAGTGGCTCAGCAGCGTTCGTGCTTCGATCGTGCGCGTCATATACGCTTCGTTGACGCTGACGGTGATCGTCTTCTCACTCATCTTGCTTGAAGCCTTTCGTGGTTCGCGCGGCTCCAGGCGGCGCGACGGGCCCGTTTGGCAAGGACGCCTGAGAGATGCCTGCGGTAATCTGCAGAGGCATGGATATCCGTGTTGGGCGTGAGGATTCCAGCCAGGCGATCCGCCACCGTATCGAGAGCCGGCTCGGAAACATCCGTCCCCTCGATGATGCCCTCGATCTCTTCAAGCCGCAGCGGGGTTTCACCAACGCCCATCATGCCAACGCGAACGTCAGACGCCCTGCCATCTACACAATGCAGCGTCGTCGCAAAGCAAGCGAGTGCGAAGTCCCCGTGGCGTTTTGCAAACTCCTCAAATCCCCATCCGGCATCCGGTCTCATCGCGTCGAGCTCGACGCGAATTACAAACTCGTCCGGTTCCAACGAGTTGACCAGCGATCCGACAAAAAAATCGGCTGCAGGTATTTCGCGTCTGCCGCGCTGAGAGGAGGCGATGACCGTCCCACCGAGGAACCGTGTCATCATCGGCATCTCGGTCGCTGGATCCGCATGCGCGACGCTGCCGCCGAAGGTGCCGCGGTTGCGCACGGTCATATGGGTGACGTGATGCATCGCCTCATGCACGATCGGCAAGTGTTGGCGGATGATCGGGTCTGTCGCGGTCAAGTGATGGCGTACCGTCGGCGCCGATTCTCACCCGATCTCCGTGCAGTTCGATCCGATCTCCATGAACCGACGTTACTACGCGCGGCGCCCAAAATCCCGCGGCCCTGCTCGGATGGATACGATCTCTCTGAGCAGTTCGAGGTTCTCGCCGGTCATGGTGGCCACGTCTTCGATCGTGCAGATATGCATCGAACGAGCCATCAGGCGGCCTTTTGCGCAGTGGAGACCGTCGGAAGCATATTCCACGGCAACAGGTCTTCAAGCCTATCTACCGGTTAATCTTTGATCTGGGTTAGGACGTCCGTGAGGTAGCTCTCGGGGTTGCGGCCATGCAGTTTGTCCGTTCCAATGATGGTCAAGATATTAGCGTTGCGCTATCCCGTTCGTAATTTGCATCGTGTAAGTCTTCACTCCTGATGCTCGTTCTCGGGCCGCGCCACGCAACGCGCGGCCCGTCTTTCGGTTTTCTCAACCCGGGAAATTGCTACTCGGATTGATTGATTATTACGAGTTTATATGCAACCTTCGGTACGATCGCCGACGGTCGGCGCACATCAGGAGGAAAAACCATGATCCGTACTAATGCAGTTGCAGCACTTGTGTTTGCTGTAGCAACCTCAGCTCTTGCTTTCGATGCAAGCAACTTCAAGGATTTTTCAAGCATCGCATCGGCTTCCAGCAGTTGGCAGAACCAGTCCGGCTCGACGATGATCATTCAAGTCGACTCGTTCGGAAATGTCTCCGGCCAATATGTAAACAGAGCCCAGGGCACCGGATGCCAGAACTCGCCCTATCCGCTAACAGGAAGGGTAAACGGGACGTTCATCGCATTTTCGGTCGGCTGGAACAATTCGACGGAGAACTGCAATTCCGCAACCGGATGGACCGGCTACGCACAGGTCAACGGCAACAACACTGAGATAGTCACGAGCTGGAACCTCGCTTACGAAGGCGGCTCCGGTCCGGCCATTGAGCAAGGACAAGACACTTTCCAGTACGTGCCGACGACTGAGAACAAAAGCCTCTTGAAGGATTAATCTCCTCTGCCCTGCCGGCGCTGGCCCGTCAGAGATTGTGGAGCAAGAATTCATCGAATATGGCCAAAGGCTTAGACGAAGCTGCTTTCCCTGCCGAATAAAAGCGCCGCGTGCTCGTCCGCGCGGCGCAAATCCTTATTTGATGAGTTCAATGCGGCCAAAACGGCAAGCTTTCCGGACAAAAGTAAGCATCCGAGGATGCGCCGCCTTGGGGCAAACGCGGCGATCTGATCAAGGTCGTTTGGCACGATGGCCAGGGGGCCTGCCTGTTCACGAAAAAATTGGAGCGAGGAAGGTTTATCTAGCGTGACGGCCAGGGCGCTTGTCTGTTCACGAAGAAGCTGGAGCGCGGCCGCTTCATCTGGCCGTCAGCCGCTGACGGCACGGTGGTGATCACACCGGCGCAGCTCGGTTATCTGCTCGAAGGTCTACAGAAATATCCCTGCTTGTGAGTCTGACGAATCATCACCGGACAAGATCGGGGTGCTGGATCCGAGCCATCCGTTATTTGGACGCTCCTTTAATGTGATGCGTGAGGTGGGACGTAGAGGCGGCAACTTCGCGCCGTCGTATGAGGTTGAACATCGTGGTGGATCGACCTTGCTGATACCCGTGTCTGCGACACAGGGATATGTCGAAGCCTGAAATACTGACGCGCGAAGGACACCATTCGCCCAATTGTGAGGAGAAGGTTTTGCCAATCACTGTGCAACGCCTCCGCCTTGCAGCGGGCATCTAGGTAAAGGCACAGCGCAACAGATGGACACACGAACCTAGTTTGCTCAGCGCCGTACAACTTGCCGCCAGGCTCGATATTCCCGTCAATTGGATTTACGTTCAAATCAGGCGGAAGCGCCTGCTCATCGACCAGCAATCAACCGGAGCATATTTGTTCCAAAATTCCCCAGCGGTCGTCAACGCGGTTCGCGACCTTCGCAACCGTACCATTCATCAACTCGATCTGAGAATCATTCAGCCTCACCAGGAGGGGCATCAACATGCGTTGTCGCTGGAGGGAATTGACTGGCGCGCACGGCAGGAAACCTGGCGCCCCAGCCGGGTTTGACTCAATTTTTGCATTGAGATTGTTGAGAAATCTGATTCAATGTCGTTATGACATTGCCGCCGCTTACCCTGCCATCGGACCTTGCCAGCGCTCATCCGGCGCTGCTGGCCGAACGTGTTGCGCGGCTGCAAGCTGAGGCGGACGCGGCCAACGCGAAGGCGCGGCTGTCGAGCATTGAGGCGCTCAACGTGCATTTGCAGTTGCTGATCGGCAAGCTGGAGCGCGAGAAGCACGGGCCGCGCCGCGAGCGCACGCAGCGGCTGATCGATCAGTTGGAATTTGCAGCTCGAAGAGCTCGTGGCGTAGGCCGCCGAGGACGAACTGAGCGTCCAAGAGGCCGCGGCCAGAACGCAGTCCGTGCGCGCCTTCGCCCGCAAGCGTCCAGTGCGCAAGGCGTCGCCCAAAGACGTCGAGCGCGCACGCATCGTCATCGAAGCGCCGACGGCATGTGCCTGCTGTGGCGGCTCGCGGCTGTCGAAGCTGGGCGAGGATGTGACGGAAACGCTGGAGGATATCCCGCGCCGATTCAAGGTGATCGAGACGGTGCGCGAGAAATTTACCTGCCGCGATTGCGAGGCGATCAGTCAGGCTCCCGCACCGTTCCATGCGACGCCCGCGCGGCTTCATCGGCCCTCAGTTGCTGGCGACGATCGTGTTCGACAAGTTCGGGCAGCACATCCCGCTGAACCGCCAGAGCACGCGGTTCAAATGTGAGGCATCGGTCCGTCGACCCAGACCCTGGCCGGTGAATGTTGATCCGAATGTCTTCGAGCTGCGGCAAATGCTGGAGCATCACTGTCGCACGGCATACCAGGAGGCAACGTAGCCGGCTGCGGCGACCCCATGCGAATGCGGGACGTCGCGGACGATGCTACCGACAATGGCGTCCCTTTGATCGACGCCATTCGGCCAGTTCGGCACGATGTAGCCGCGATAGCTGTAGATCCAGGTCTCGCCGGCCACATCGCCCTTTCCAGTGAATTGCAGCTCGACAGGGTCTCCCGGACGCACCGTACCGGTCAATTCCAGCGACCACCCGGGCCCACCAATGGTTCCGCCGACCTTGCGCCGAGCCAACTCGGTCAGCACCAGCGTTCCCTGGCCAAATTCCAGTGCATTGAAATCAACCGATAAATCGGGATTGTTGATCAGGCTGCGATAACTCCAAGTGCCAGTGAAGCTCATAGTTCCTCCCAATGGCGATCGACGCCCTAATGATGGCCGGAAACGGTGCCACCCTGGCCGTCCGGCAGGGTGATCCTGATGTTCTGCATCATGCCCTGGTCCTCATGATCGAGGATGTGGCAATGCAGAACGAACTCGCCGATATAGCGCTGGTAGTGCGTCCGCACGGTGATCGTGTAGCGCGCCGACGGATCGGTGCCGGGATTCTTGATCCACAGCGTGTCCTTCCAGACATTTTTCAAGCCTGGATATTGCGGATCGCCGTCGTCATCGGCGCCAAGCGCGCTGACATCGTTGCCGGCCGCATCGACAATTTTGATGATCTGAAACGGATTGACATGGATATGGAATGGGTGGCTGACGAAATCCGAGCGGAGCGTCCATTCGTCGACTCCGCTCAGCGGCAACGTCCGGTCGATGCGGTTGGGATCATAAGGTTTGCCGTCAACCTCGAAGAAGGTGGCACCCGGCTGTTTCACATCGATGTTAAACACCAGTTGCTGCTCGCCGGTGACCTCGCCCGCGTCGATGTCCGGATGGGGAATAAAGCTTGAGAGCGACATCTCGTTCTTGAGGTCATCGATAACCTTGCCGGCGACATTCTGTGACATCGTGCGCTCAGCCGCCGAAATCAGCCAATCCTGCAGATAGGTGCCGATCTCGCCATTGACGGCATGGCCGCCTACTGCAGTGACTATGCCGAGAAGCCGTCGGCTTGGAGCCTCCTGGTTGACGCTGGCCGCTGCCGGTGCGGCGCCATCGATGATGCAGTAGTCACCCGCTCCTGGCAACACCACCAGCGCGTCAACGCGGTAGCCCGGTTGCAGGATCGCTTGCTGCCGCATCTGCACCTGCGCCATTGTCAGCCCGTCCTGGGCCACCACCCCATACGGAATAGTATCCTTGCCGCAATTCTGATCGATCCATCTGTCGGTGTCCGCTGCCGCAAGCGTGCGGAACGCGGTCGTCCCGGTCTTGCGCCGGATTTCGAAATTGATGGTGTCGCGAACCCCGGCGTGTATCATCCGCCACCGCTCGACCGAGCCAGCCTCCGCTAATGCCAACTGACCAAGCACCTGGCCGTTGACGCTGGTGAAGCGGCCCGAAGCCGGCCAACTGCCAGGTCCGAACTGATCGTAGCTTTCGATGCCGCCCACCTGTCCTGGCTGGCAATCATAAGTGATGTCGCCATTGTTATCGGTGCAAGCATATTGAATCTGCTGTAGCACCAAAACCCGTTCGGCGATATCGGAGCCGCCCGGCTGCTTCAATAGGCGGTCGATATCGCCAGTCTCGGTCGGTGTCGGCATGCGATCGCCACGGATGATCAACGCCCCGGACATGCCACTCGACACCTGCAATGCGGTTGATCCGTGTAGGTGTGGGTGATACCAGAAGGTGCCGGCGGGATGCTCAACGGCGATGTTGTATTCATATTGGAACGAAACGCCGGGACGGATTGAGATCAGCACATTATCGCCATTGCCAGACGGATTTACCCAGAGACCGTGCGAATGCAGGTTGGTACCGTTGAAGCAATGGGGGGTATTGGCACTGCCACCGCCGATGCCGCAGGTGGAATCCTGAGGGAACAGGTTGTGAAGCGTTACCCGCACCGTCTGACCGGGCCGTAGATCGATGGTCGGTCCAACCAATGGCGTGTCGGCACCGGATAAGCCGGTCTGGCGGGCGTCTTGATAGCCGCGCAGTTTAACGTGGTCGTAGCGCGCCGTGGCCGGATTGTAGATCTGTCGGTCGAGATAGGTAGCGTTCATATCGAGCAGAACCTCGCCCGGAAATGTCTCCCGGCTTTGTTCGAAGGTTTTCAGCATCCCCTGGGATTTTGTGATAGGTTGCAGCATATAGGCCAGGGGGTTAGTCACGGCCCTGGCCTCTTGAGCGACTGCGAATAGCGCATGGGTGACCGAAAAAACGCTCGCCATACCGAAGATCGCAATTTTGTCAGACACAGACAAACAACCCTCCCAAACCTCTGCCCGGAGTTTTGTTCTCCCCGGGTCGAACCGCATCCACAAAGTTCTACTGCGTCACCATGCGTTCACCTGCAATTCGACTTTGACTCGCGCGCTTTCTCGGGAGAAGACAGCTGCCGCCGCGCGACGAGAAAGTTTCAAGACTCATGCCACTCTGGCCGGATCGAGCCTCAGAAGGAATCTTGTGCCTATGCTTCAAGGACTTCCACGAGAGCGCGGTAGGAAGTCGGGCGGAACAGCACCATGGCGCGCACCTGACAAACCTGACAGCAGGTGTAGTAGGCCCGACATTTTTGTGGGGAGCATCGTTACGTGCGGCAATACGCGTCTCACCTTGTTTGTTTGTCGAGCTGCACTCGAGCAACGCCTTGACGCTCATATCGCGGTCACCGCCGCGGGCATTAATGTCGGCGTCACATACCGTTCATCACACCGCCTAATCGGAGAGACACCACGGGCAGACTACGCCAGTTCTTCCGGCTCTCTGCGCTGCGCGATGATCTCGAAACAAGGTTGCTTGCTCAGGAGTATCGCGCCCTGCTCCTCGACGATCATTTCGACGACGGCAGGAGGGAGCCCTTCCACAATCTTCTCCTATGGACGTCTCTTATGGACGTCCAACGCGATATCTCAGATGCACGGAGCCGAGGCCAGCGGCTTCGGCGCTGATAAACGTGAGCCTCGCCCTGCCGGCAAGCCCATCCTCGCCGCCCTCGAATATGGCCGGTGTATTCGACTTGCCTCCGATCGCAGGGAAGATGACCAGGCTGACCTCGTCAACAAGACCCGCCTTCAAGAAATGGCCATTGGTTTGCGCCCCGCCTTCCAGCATCAAGCGCTTCACACCGAACTCGGTTCCAAGAAGGTCAAGCGCGTTTTTCAGATCGACGCCATCTTTCTCCGAGACGATATAGGAAACGCCAGCCTGGGTGAGGCCCGCCAGGTAAGCATCATCCACGTCAGATCCTGTCAGGACCACAAGGTGAGCTCCCTCAATGTCGCTCTTGTCCCAGCGTAGCCGACCGTCCTTATCCACGATGACAGCGAACTCGCCGGCGTCCGGGTTGGCGATATGGATCGGTCGCGCGGCTGTGCCGGTTGCTTGATAGGGGCGGTCGACGGCGTCCGCGAACTCTTCTCCCGTCGCTCTTCCCGAAAGCCAGGCGTCGGCACCGATCTTCTCATGCAGGCCGTCATAGATCTTCACGAGCTCATCGACCGAATGGCCGGTTGCCTCGGCCCAATCATTGACGATCAATCGGCCATCCAGCGGCGACATCATGTGACAGATTACATAGGGTCTGGGCATTGGATTACTCTCCTCTACAAACATTCCACCGTCAGTGACCTGACTTCAACCAAGCTGCGAATTTATCCATCCAGTCGGGGTGCCAGCGTGAAAGCGCCGGCCGGTTCAGGATCATGTCGTCGGCCGCCCAGCGGATCCTTCTGGCATCGATCGCAGACGTAACCGCGTTATCCGGACAGATGATGTAAAAATTCTCGTCGAGCAGACGGACCAGGAAGTATTCCACCAGTTGCTCTGCGGTCCATGCCTCATCGGGTTTCGCAATGCCCTGCGGCTTGAGTGCGATGTTCATGGGTGTCCACGTGTAGCCAGGGACGAGGAGATGAGCCGAAACACGACCTCCCGTCTCCTTCAGAAGCTCGTGCGACAGCTGTTCGGTCAGGACTTTGACAGCTGCCTTTGCCACCGAATATGCGGCGTTACCTGGAGGAGTCGTAATACCTTCCTTGGAGCCGAGGTTGACAACGGCCGACTGGCGACCGGCTTCGATCATGTAGGGCACGAAGACGTGTTGCGCGGCCAGAACACCTCCGAAGTTTACATCGATCTGGCGTCGCCACTTTGCAGGATTGTCCCAAGGGCCGGCTCCTTGCGTTATGCCCGCGTTGTTTACTAGGACGGCCACGTCGCCAAACCGCGAAATCGTTTCGTCCCGCAACCTGGTCAGTGCCGACAAATCTGATACGTCGCCGCTCACGATCAGGATGTCCGTGTCGAGTGTCGAAGTAACATCCTCAAGTGCGTCGGCGTCGAGATCCAGCAGCGCGAGCTTCATGCCGCGGGCCGCGAGAGCCCTCGCGATTGCCAAGCCGATGCCCTTCGCAGCTCCCGTGATGACCGCAACGCGGCCAGGAGCAACGACGCTGTTCATTCTCTCGCTCATTTTTTGTCTTTCCCGTCATTGGACCGTCACCGCTGGAAGGTGTGCCGGACAAGCCGTCGCCGTGGAATTTTTCTCCGAGAAGCGTGCCGGCCGATGGCACCAGCGCAGAGAAGTCCATCAACGCTACTCGGGCGCTTGGGTCGTCGGATCATATCCGCGGGCTGCGAACGACCGTTCGATCGCACTATAAGAATAGGGTAGCGCGACGGCTACTTGAAGTGAGCGGGATCGCACGCACCGATGAGCCGTGTTCACTCAAGGGCCTTCGTGACGTAGGGAATGCCTGGCCAGTTCGACCGCGGACGGGACCAAAAAGGTAACGCACTCCTGGTCCCTGCCAGATCGGTGGATGATTTTCACTCGCCGCCCCGATCAATTTTGCTCATGTAACCAATCGGCTCCACGGGCATTTGGTCACCAGCGCCTCGAGACGATCGTGGTGCTGACCAAACCAAAGGAGTGAAATCATGACAGGGAATAAACCACTCGCAATGATCACGGGCGGCTCATCTGGAATAGGCTTCGAGCTTGCCAAACAATTCGCCAAGAATGGATTCGATGTCGCCATTTCAGGCTCAAGCGACAAGGTGAACGAGGCCGCCGATGCGCTACGAAGCCTTGATGCCGAAGCATATCCGTTCAAAGCGGATGCCTCGACGTACGATGGCGTCGAGAGGTTCTGGACCTTTACGCAGGGGCTGGGGCGCCCCTTGGAAGCCGCGGCTCTGAACGTCGGTATCGGTATTGGCGGCGCCTTTGTCGATAACGATCTCGAGGATGAGCTTCGCCTGCTTGCGATCAATGTAACCGGGACCGTCCATATGGCCAAACGCGTCGTCCAACATATGGTCAAGAACGGCCGCGGCAGGATTCTCATCACCTCCTCGGTTTCGGCGACCCTGCCCACGCCATACGAAACCGTTTACGGCCCGTCGAAGGCATTCGGTTACATGTTCGCGGAATCTCTGCGCGAGGAGTTGCGCTCGACCGGGGTCACGGTGACGGCACTCCTTCCGGGCGCCACCAACAGCGACTTCCACGCGAACGCTGGAATGGGCGGTACGAAGCTCGGTGGCCAACAAAAAAACGACAAGACGCTCGTCGCCAAGCAGGGCTTCGAGGCCCTCATGAACGGCATCGACCATATCGTCGGCGGAGATCAGAAAACCAAGCGGCAGGTGTTGGAAAACCGGACGACCCCCGAGCCCGTCAAAGCCGCGCGGCAAGCCGGATTGACCCAACCGCAGTGAAGGAGCACGTCATGTCACATCTGAAAAACAAGGTCGCCATCGTCACAGGGGCTTCCTCGGGCATTGGAGCGGCGACCGCCAGAGGATTGGCGGAAAAAGGTGCGCGCGTCGTCCTTGCCGGCCGCAATGAGGAACGCCTCAGTCAGATCGTCGAAGACATCACCGGTTCGGGAGGTATTGCCAGCTACAAGGTTGCTGATGCCACGGATTTTGAGAGTACCAAGGCCCTCGTCGCGTTCGCCACAACGACGTACGGCCCGGTCGATATATTGGTCAACAATGCCGGCCTCATGCTCTTTTCCTATTGGAAGGATGCCGCCGTCGGCGATTGGAACAAGATGATCGATACCAACCTGCGTGGCTATCTGCATGCGATCGCCGCGGTGCTGCCGTCGATGTTGGAGCGCCGGTCCGGCCGCATCCTGAATATGAGCTCTATCGCCGGCGTTCATGTCGGCGAGGCGGCAGGGGTTTACGGAGCCACGAAGTTCTTCATACGCGGTATTACCGAAAGCCTCAGGAAGGAGGTGGGCGTGGGTAGCGGGATCCAAGTGTCTATGATCAGCCCTGGCGTGATCGATACCGGCTGGGCCGACAAGGTTCATGACGAGACGGGCAGAAAGATCGCCGGAGAGCTCAACAAGCAGGGTATTCCGCCGTCGTCGGTGGCTGAAGCCGTGGTCTATGCACTAGACCAGCCCCCGGAGATCACGATCAACGACATTTCGTCCATCCAACCCGGCAGGACTGGTAGCCCGCGTTTTCGAGAGCTCAGAACTAGAACCTCCGGGACTGTTAGACCGCCTCGCGGAACCAACCGGTGCCGTCTCTCGTGGCTGTGGACACGAAGATCTTCATTGCATGACGATCTAATCCCGGACGTTTTCGTTTTTCAGCGACCGGGCCATCTCCGCCGTCCTTCGCAGGATCCAACATGGATCACTAGGTCAAATTTTTGACTGCTTCCTCGGCCATCACATACCAAATACAGGGCCAGTTAAATAAGGATTGAAGGTGCCGGCCGGCCTGAAGCAAGGTCGGCGCCGGCAAGGGCGATCTTTTTCAGTACAAGTGCGAGTATCCATAACTCATGGTATCAACGCGGGCCGATCTGGCCGACCTTGAAACTTTCGTCGCGATCGCGCGTGCGGGGGGGTTCCGAAGGGCCGCCGCGCTTCGCGGCGTTTCCGGGTCTGCCCTCAGCCACTCGATCAGGGGTTTGGAGGCCCGTCTGGGCGTCCGTCTGTTTCATCGGACAAGCAGGAGCATCAGTCTCACCGCCGCCGGCGAAGTGCTGCTTGCCGAACTGGAGCCCCGTTTCCTCGGCATTCAAGCTGCGATGGATCTCCTAGACAGTTTCAGGAGCGGGCCTACGGGCAGAGTGAGAGTGACCACCCTGCGTGACGCCGCCGAGCTGCTGATCGCTCCTCGACTGCACAGTTTTCGCAAGAGCTACCCAGATGTCGAGGTCGAAGTCAGCGTCGAGGATCGCTTCATCGATATGGTCGCCGAAGGTTTTGACGCGGGCATCCGTTATGGGGGAACGGTTCCCGAGGGGATGATCGCGTCGCGTCTGACATCCGAACTCGAATGGATCGTAGTCGGTTCTCCGGCCTATCTCAACGAACGAGGGCGGCCCGCGCGGCCGGAAGATCTCTTGACGCACGAGTGCATCCGGATCCGAACCGGTACGGATCACCTCTGCAAATGGGAACTTGGCGACGGCGATCGCATGGTTTCTCTCGACGTTCCGGGACTTCTCACGCTCGGAGATTCGGAACTATCTATCCGCATGGCGGAGGAGGGAGGCGGTCTCTTTTATTGCCTGCAGGCCCGGGTCGAGGACAAACTTGCGGCCGGTTCACTCGAAGTCGTGCTGCCGGACTGGACCTCTACCGGGCCGGGTTTTCATGCATACTACGTTTCGCATCGACAGGTGCCGTCCGCTCTCCGGACGTTTCTCGACTACCTTAAGGCGCCGGTTGCGGGCGATTGAAGTGACGGCCAGACGAGACAGCTTCACCAGGCAGGAGAATCGCATATGGATGGTAAGGAGTTGTTTTGCTGAGGCAAATCGACTCAAGAACTCTCCGATAATTTGGAGGTACGGATGAATCGATTTGCCACCTGTTTTAAAGATCTGCCCGACCCTCGGGGCGCAACACACGTCATCCGCTGATGTCGATCCTGTTCATTGCCATTGCCGCGATCGTTTGCGGCGCCGAAAGCTGCGCCGACATGGCCGATTCGGCGTTTCCAAAAAGAAGTGGCTCAAGACGATCGTGCCGCTGCCCTATGGCATCGCCGGCCATGGCACCTTCTCCACCGTTTTCCGCTGCCTCAATCAGGTTGCCTTCGAAGCCGCTTTACCGAAGCCTTTGCAAGGGGCATGGAAGGCGTGGTGGCGGTCGACGGCAAGGCGGTACGAGGCGACGCCGCTGCCCCTCGTCAAGGTCTGGGCTGCCGGTTGCGGCCTGGTCATCGGCCAACAGACCGCGCCGGGCCGCAACGAGGTCCAAGGGGCGCTCGATGCGCTTGCGCTTTTGTCGCTGGAAGGTGCCATCGTCACCGCCGATGCCCTGCATTGCCGCGCCGATACCGCTCATGCCATCCTTTCCGCCGGCGGCGACTATGCCCTGGCGTTGAAGGCCAATCAGCCCGGCCTCCTGGCACAGACGATTGCTCGTCTGGACGACGTCGAGCCACTCGGCGTCCAGACCGCCGCCGAGAATGACCATGACCGCTGCGAAAGACGCCGTGCCTGCATCGTCGCCGTCAATGACATCGACTTCCCCGGCCTGCAGGCCATCGGCTCCGTCGAGGCCACAAGCCGTCATGCCGATGGCCGTCTGACCAGCCATGTCCGCTACTTCCTGCTCTCCACCGTCATGTCGGCTGCCGCCCTGATCGAGGTAACCAGAACTCATTGGCAGATCGAAAACAAACTGCACTGGGTGCTCGACGTCCAGTTCCGCGAGGATGCCGCCAGAAACCGTAAGGATCACGGACCGGCAAACATTGCTCTGTTACGAAAGATTGCCCTCAACCTCATCCGGGCCCATCCAGATAAGGCCTCCATTCGTCGAAAGATCAAGAAGGCAGGGTGGGACGATCAGTTCCTCATCTCTATCATCGCTCATATGCGATAGCCCTGCTTCACCAGGGGAATTTGAGTGCCGGCAGAAAGCGGTCGCTCGCAGCCAGAAAAATAATTGGCAGCAAGATCGCCTGGCATCCTTTAACATGCCGAAAGCGGAAAAAAATACGTGACAGCCTCCGATCCCTCTCTGAGCCGAGGCCATCCATGATGGTAGAGAATCCGCAAGTCTTCGGCTGTCTGACACGACCAGCCGGTACGAATGCGGTACTGCCACGGCTCTCCTCCAGGCGCCCGTTTTTGATCTCTCGATATCTAAATTTGTGCAGACGAGCAGGCAAAGCTATAACGGCAGGATCAACGAATACTGGTAGCTCTCAGACAATCTGGATCGATATCAACCGGGAATGCCTGCATATGTAGGGAGGATTCAAGCACGGCGTGAGGGCGATGCAGACGGACGAGGCGGAGACGTCACGGAAACCCGAGAGCACCTGCATCACCTCGCTCGAGGTTTCCAGGCGGCCTTGTAGGAGACCCGCGGCGTAGTGCCCCGAAAACCCCACCGCGCAAATGCTGATTATGAAAGACAGTACGAAAATGATTACTCTGTAGCCGGAAACGGGACAACAGCCTGTCCATTGTGGTCGATCCTTGTCCATAGGCGGTGAAGAAACTTCATCAATCGGGATCCGCCTCCGAGGGAAGCATCGAATCATCAATGACGACACGAAAGCTGCGCGACCGAGGTTGTCTGTCAACAGATTGTCTGATAAAGCTTGCTAAGGTTCGAACTGTCTCACAAACTTGCGGAGGAATAACTCCGTAACAGAACCGGCGCTGCCGCAGCCGGCACAACTTTCACTGCTGAAATCGATTGCCGCGATGTTCCTTGTTTTCAATGGAAAGCGGTGACCGCATCTCGGCTATGTGAAGGCTTCGAACATGTCGTCGTCCTCGCGACGGCGGGACGCGACGCCTTGATGAACAAACGGGCGTCCTTTTTATGGATGGACGGCTCCATGGCGCCGAGATCACCAGCTTCCCCGATATGCATCTTGAGATGTTGATCTGGGACAGGTAAGTATTGAGATTCAAGAAGCAGAGAAGATGATTGATAAGAAAGCATTGCTCGATAATATGACCTTGGCGGAGCAGGTCTCGCTACTTTCCGGCGATACGTTCTGGTCTTTACCGCCCATCGACCGCCTAGGGATAGGGAGATTGCGCTTGACCGACGGCCCCAACGGCGCCCGCGGGGCGGGGTCTTTTGTCGGAGGTGTGACTGCAGCGGCTTTCCCGGTGGGCATCGCCATCGGAGCGAGTTGGAACCCGGATCTAGCCAAGGAAATCGGCAGTGCCCTAGGTGACGAGGTTCTTTCAAAAGGTGCCCACGTCTCGTTAGCCCCCACCGTTAACATCCAGCGTAGCGTCACAAACGGCCGCAACTTTGAGTGCTTCTCTGAGGATCCGATCCTGACGGCGGAACTTGCAGTCGGCTATATCGAAGGTCTGCAGTCCACGAAAGTCGGTGCCACGATAAAACATTTCGTCGGCAACGAGTCCGAGATTGAACGTACAACCATCTCTTCAGATATCGATGAACGCACGCTGCGCGAAGTCTACCTGATACCCTTTGAGACGGCGGTGAAGCGGGCAAAGGTCTGGGCCGTGATGTCTTCGTATAACAAGCTAAACGGTACTTACACGGCGGAAAGCCATTGGCTGTTGAACGAGGTTCTGCGCGGTGACTGGGGTTTTAACGGCGTGGTGATGTCGGACTGGTTCGGCTCGCGTTCGACCGCACCCACCGTGAATGCCGGGCTGGATCTGGAGATGCCGGGCCCGACTCGCGATCGCGGCTCCAAGCTACTGGCTGCGGTCGAAGGCGGCGAGGTTAGTGTCGAGACGATCCGCGCCTGTGTGCGCAATATCCTGACTTTGATGGAACGCACCGGCGCTATCAACGATCATCGCGAGTTTAAGGAGTACGCCATTGATCAACCGAAACATAGGGCATTGATCAGGCGCGCGGGAGCGGAAAGCGCAGTTCTGCTACAGAATGACGGGATCCTGCCATTGGCTCAGCAAGGTATGGTCGCCATCATTGGACCCAATGCCAAGGTCGCGCAGGTGATGGGAGGCGGCTCGGCGCAGTTGAACCCTCACTATGTCATCAGTCCGTGGCAGGGGCTGGTGGACGCGCTGGGTGAGGAGAATCTGTGCTACGCTCAGGGCTGCAACAATTATCGGTTTCAGCCGCTAATCGAAAACCCCACAACCTTCGAGTTTTTCCAAGGAAGGGAGCTAGCTGGCGAACCGGTGAAGGTCGTCGAGGAACCGTCGAGCCTTGGTGTATGGTTGCCCCCCGTGGCCGAGGGCTTTGTCGATCCCCTTCGCTTTTCGGCTAGAATGCGCACCATCTTCACAGCCTCGGAAGCCGGCGTCTATCGCGTCGGACTAACCTCGGCCGGGCTTGGCCGGGTCTATGTGGACGGCAGACTTGTGGTGGACGCTTGGGCTTCCTGGATACGTGGTACCACATTCTTTGAAGAAGGCTGCGAAGAGGTCGTGGGTGAAATCACGCTCGAAGCCGGCCGTACATACGAGGTCGTCGCCGAGTACGCCCGGCACGACCACGTCAACCTCTATATCGCCGCAATTCGGGTAGGAATAGGCAGATTTTCGGCCGAAGCGGAGATTGCCGAGGCAGCAGCCGTCGCGGCAAAGGCTGATCATGCGGTAGTCTTCGTGGGCAGAACGGGCGACTGGGATACCGAGGGCTCCGATCTTCGCGGTATTGCACTTCCCGGTCTGCAGAACCAGCTTGTTGAGGCGGTAATTGCGGCCAATCCGAACACGATCGTCGTACTACAAACCGGTGGACCGGTGGAAATGCCCTGGCTTTCCGGTGCTCGTGCAGTACTGCAATGCTGGTATCCCGGACAGGAGGCTGGCAACGCGATCGCCGATGTGCTCCTCGGCAAGGCCGAGCCCTCGGGCCGACTGGCACAGACCTTCCCCGTGCGCTGGGCTGACAACCCCACACATACTGAGGATGACGCCGTCTATCCAGGTAAGGACGGCCATGTGCGATATGACGAAGGTGTGTTCGTCGGTTATCGGCACTACGACCGCCACGGCATTAAGCCGCTGTTCCCGTTCGGTCATGGTCTCGGTTATTCAAGCTTTGCGATGTCGGACCTGACGGTAGGGCTACCAGACGCTGCCGGCGCGGTGACAGTGACACTGGAATTGACCAACATCAGCGAGCGGCCAGGTTCGGCAGTGGTGCAAATCTATGTCGGCGATGTTGAAGCATCTATACCCAGACCGGTTAAAGAGCTGAAAGCCTTCTCGAAAATTGCCCTGGAACCCGGTGAGAAACGAAGGTTGCGTTTCATACTTGACGCCCGAACATTTGCCTTCTTCGACACGACCGAGCGGCGTTGGCGGATAGAGGCGGGGGAATTTGCAGTGATGGCTGGGTTCTCGGCCACCGACATCCGTTTGAGTTTAACTGTCACGCAAAAGGGCGCTGTCTTGGCGCTCTGAATGGGCCGCAAATCAATGACCACATTGGGCAGTGGTCGAGTTCCAACGTATGCAGTTTTGGCGGTGAAGCTGGGTGAGTTGAGTGAGAGAATGCTTCAAAACCGGTACTTGGTTAATGGCATGGCGAAACACCGCCTGCGCCTCCAAAAACAGGCAATGTTTTCTGAACGATCGTAAGCGCGATTTTCCCCGCACCTTCTGCAATTGAGTGAGCTTTGGCATGAGGTGTCCACCAAAATAGGTGGACACCAAGGGATGGAAGAAGTGACCTGCCACTGAATTTTCATCCGGCGGCGATTAGATGTGGAGCCTCAACAGGTTGTCCTGGGTAAGAGCGAGCCTAGTGATTGGTGGTTTTGAGTTTAGACTTCCGTGAGGCCTGTGCCAATTGTAGCGATGAAGCCATCGTGGCAGTTCGGCGGCGCGCATGTCCGAGTTGGGATAGGCGACGGCGTAGGCCCACTCTCTGAGGGCGGTCTGGATGAAGCGTTCGGCCTTTCCGTTGGTTTTAGGCGTATATGGTCTGGTGCGAACGTGCTTGAGGCCGTTGTCGCGACAAGCTTGGCCGAATGGCTTTGATGTGTAGCAGGGACCATTGTCGGTCATGACGCGCTCGACCGCGATCCCGAGGCTGGCATAATAGGCCAATGCCGCCTTCAAGAAGGCCACGGCGCTTTCTTTCGTCTCGTCCGGCAATATCTGTGAGAAAGCGATGCGAGAGGCATCGTCGATGGCCACATGAACGCATTCCCAACCGGCGCCCCAACTCTTGCCTCTGCGCGAACTCTGGCGAGTGCGATCGCCGGTGATGCGGTGGCCGACCTCATGAAACCGGCCGAGCTTCTTGATGTCGATATGAATCATCTCGCCGGGAGCCTGGCGTTCATAACGACGCACAGGCTCGGCCGGCTCGATATCCTTGAGGCGGGAGTGGCCTGCGCGCTTGAGAACCCGGCTCACCGTCGCTGCAGATACACCGGTTTCGATCGCGATGTGCTTGCCAGTCAGGCGCTGGCGGCGAAGCGTGATGATGCGCTCCGCCAGCGCCTGACTGGTCTGCCGGGGCATGGCATGAGGTCGGGAGGAACGATCGAGCATCGCCTCTCGACCACCGGCCTTGAAACGCTCGACCCAACGGGCGACGATCTTGGCCGCGACGCCATAGGCCTGTGCTGCCTGAGCCTGGGTCAGATGCCCTTCGATAACAGCAAGCGCCATTTGTTCCCGGCGCAACGGCGTCAGTCGGGCATTCTTATGAATGTTCATTCGCGGCGATCCTTCCGACTCGAGGTGTGATAGCTCCAGTCTCCTAAATCCGCTTTGAATGGACAACCTCCCGAAAGCTCACAATTAGAGCCTCGGCCGGGGTCTGGTATCCGAGCGATGAGTGCGGCCGGAAATGGTTGTACAACACGACGACAGAACACCCACGGGACCGAGGTTCGCGAGCTTTTGTATCCGTGGCATCCCTGGTCCGGGCAACCCGTTCACGTGCATGAGGCGGTGTCCAAAGGGAAGCATATTTCCGCTGCAGCCTTTCTGGTTCTTCTTCTGGTCGACTTCTTGAGGTCCCATCGTGGATGTTCGACCGATCAATGAGTGGTTGTTGGCGCAGCCTGGCGGTTCCGCACGTCGATCTCGCAAGCCTGCATTCTTTGGCAAGATTGCTGAAGGACGCTGATGCCTCATCGCAATCTTCGGTAATGGGCGCAGCACTTTGGTCGACTCAGCCTATTCAACGCCATGGTGAGGCAGCTAAATGCTGACTTCCAAGAGAACCTTGAGCCTGCCCATCGATGCAAAATAGCTAATAGCGCGGCAATCAGGATGAGACGCTTGCGACAATCTGGATGAGATTCTTAGGTCGCGGTCGGGATCAAATTATCATGCTGATTGCCGCTGACAAGTTCTTCGTCGTTTTCTGATTGCCGCTCCGCGACAGACAGCGTTGATGTCCTGATTGTCGCAAACGAGGCCGGTCGGCCGCGCTGGCGTTTTTCCTCAAGCGCAGTTCTGCGGCGATAGCTTTCGACGTTCATCTCGAAGATCGTGGCATGGTGCACGAGCCGGTCGACTGCTGCGAGTGTCATGGCAGGGTCGGGAAAGACCCGGTTCCACTCTCCGAACGGCTGGTTGGCGGTGATCAGGATCGACCGGTGCTCGTATCGTGCCGAGATCAGCTCGAATAGCACGCTTGTTTCCGCCTGGTCCTTGGTGACGTAGGCGAGGTCATCGAGGATGAGCAAGTCGTACCTGTTGAGTTTGTCGATGGCAGACTCAAGCTGCAGTTCCCTTCGGGCGACCTGAAGCTTCTGCACAAGATCGGTGGTCCGGGTGAACAGGACCCGCCATCCGTTCTCGATCAGCGCAAGGCCGATGGCAGCAGCAAGATGGCTCTTTCCTCCGCCGGGCGGACCGAACATGAGGATGTTAGCTCCCTTGGCAAGCCAGCTGTCGCCGGCGGTGATTGCCATGACCTGCGCCTTCGAGATCATGGGTACAGCGTCAAAGGCGAAGCTGTCTAAGGTCTTTCCGGGCGGCAGGTGCGCTTCGGCGAGATGCCGTTCAATCCTGCGATTGGCACGCTCTGCCAGCTCGTGCTCGGCAATAGCCGACAGGAAGCGAGCTGCCGGCCATCCTTCCCGGTCCGCCTCTTCGGCAAATCGTGGCCACAGCATTTTGATCGTCGGCAGCCGGAGCTCGTTGAGCATGATGCCGAGGCGTGCTTCATCGATAACGTGGGCGTTCTTCATGCCGCTTCTCCCGTCCCGATCAGGGCCTCATAACCGTTGAGCGATGCGAGTTGCACATGAACGGTCGGCAGCTTGGCTGGATCCGGACCGAAGAGCGCTCGCATGGTAGCCAGATTGGGTAAGTCACCAGCATCGAGTATCCTGGCCAATTCTTCGGCAAGTTCGCGTTCGCAACCACGGTCATGCGCGAGCGCCAGGAGTTCGACGGTGATCTTGCAAGCCTGCTTGTCGGGAAGATGCTCGATGAGGGCTTCGAAGGCCTTGCGATATTCCTGACGCGGGAAGAGCTTGTCGCGATAAACGAGGCCGCGGAGCGCCATCGGCTTTTTGCGCAGGGAATGGATGACGTGGTGGTAGTTGACGACCTGGTCGTGTCGGCCGTCGGGATGGCCGCGTCCTCGGCGCAACGTCATCAGATGCGTACCGCCGACAAAGACATCCAGCCGATCGTCGAACAGGCGAACTCTTAACCTGTGGCCGATCAGGCGGGATGGCACGGTGTAGAAGACCTTGCGCAAGGTGAAGCCGCCCGTCCGGGACACCGTAACGACAATCTCTTCGAAGTCCGTGGTCCGGCGCTCGGGCGGCGCCTGCAGATGGGATCGCTCAGCATCAATGCGCTTGCCATGGGCAGCGTTGCGACGGCTGACGATGTCATCGACAAAGGCGCGGTAAGAACTGAGGTCGTCGAATTCCTTGGCCCCCCGCATCAGCAGGGCGTCATGAACAGAGTTCTTGAGATGGCCATGGGAGCTTTCGATAGAGCCGTTCTCATGCGCGACGCCTTTGTTGTTGCGCGTCGGCGTCATTCGATAATGGGAGCAAAGCTGATCGTATCGGTGGGTGAGATCGACCTTGGCATCGGCGTCGAGGTTGCGGAATGCCGCCGACAGGCTGTCGCTTCGATGATAAAGCGGCGTACCTCCCACGGACCACAGGGCATTTTGAAGCCCTTCAGCCAGCGCGACAAAGCTTTCGCCGCCGAGAATGACATGGGCATGTTCGAAGCCCGACCAGACAAGCCGGAAGTGATAGAACAGGTGATCAAGCGGCTGGCCGGCGATGGTCACACCAAGACCGCTGGCGTCGGTAAAATCCGAAAGGCCCAACCGGCCTGGCTCGTGCGTTTGGCGGAAGATGACCCCCTGCGCTTCGCCATGGACAGCACGCCACGACCGAATGCGTCGTTCAAGCGTGCGGCGGATACCTTCAGAGAGTTCTGGATGTCGGCGCAGCATCTCGTTGTAGACAGCGACGGCACGGATACCGGGTGCGGCCTTCAGGAGCGGGACGACTTCGGTCTCGAATATCAGCTCTAAGGGATCAGGGCGGCGGCGTCCGCGCGGCGCTTTGCTCTGAGAAGGCAGTTGTACCTCCTTGTCGAGGCGGTATGCCGTGGCTCGGCTGATCGACGCTTTTGACGCGGCGACCTCTACGGAATGCGTTTGTCGGTACTTCATGAAGAGTCTCATCTGATGATCGGTTAAATGGCGACCCGGCACAAACTGGTTCTCCAATCCAGAAAACCGCAAATGTACCGGACCGACCGCGATCATGAGACGCCGAAAATCTGCGCCACGCCGGGGTATGACTACGATCGGGCTACGCCCTCACTCCGTCACACCCCGGCGCGAGTCTCATCCTGATTGACGCTGAATCTCATCGAGATCGCCGCTACGCATAAAAGAGCCAGCCTGCCCGTCTAACCAATGCGAGCAGAACTCTCGGGACATTGTCACCCAACTTGTAGAGGGCCATCTTCGGCGTCAAGGCGCAGACCTCAACCGCTTCCGAGCAGAGAACTACGTCGGGTGCTGGACATATTTGTGAAGAACCCAACACGGCACAATACTTTTATCATCACGGAATGGGCGCGGCAGTCGGCCAGCAGCCAGGCGCCTGTAAAATCCAAGTGTCGAGCCGACAGGGCCTTGAAGGCATGCCTGAAACCAGGATGAGGGAACATATCGCCGGATTGGGCCGAGTTGAAGAACGTTGTGGGCAAGAATCTGTGCCCTCACCTCATCAGTCCAATTCCGCCGCCGCCGCCGACAGGTGATCTTTGAGCTCATTTGGGGATCGTTAGCGTTCAGCTTCGGTAGGCGGACGTGCATTTTTGCGATGGTGGAAGTTGTCGGCAGGTGGGCAACACGTGAAATATGGTTCTTCACTGAAATCGAGGGCATCAGACACGTCCCGCGCTCGCCGCGACAGAGCGTCCGACGAGACCTCGAACCATCTTCCGCGAACACTTCATAGCACTGCCTGCAACGTGCTTCGTGTAGACTGCAATCTTCAGTACATCGTTAAGCGAGGTCGTGTCTGAACAACACCGTAGGCATGCCGGATCCTCCGTATTCGAGATGGAATAGAGCGCCTCAGGAATGGTCCCATTTCATCCCGAGGAGGAGAAGTGAAATTGCCATAGTGGCGTGGCGGCGTTTGTTCGCGAGGCTCATGCTACGTGAGTGTCGAGAAGATTGCGACGGATTTAAGTTTCGATCGCCGTGGTTTACCGGAATGCACCTTCCGCTATTTCGCCGCCGAGACGTTGGTCGAGTTCCTCGTGCTGGCCGTTGCGGCAACTTGGCGATTCACGCCGCCACCGCGCGCCTATCGCTGCGGCAGCACAGCCGGCTTCGACGCATCTTCATTCAGACAAGGCGATGGCAAAAATCATCGTCACGCCCGCGCGCGCTGGCCCTGTCGAGATTGCGGCCTTCCTGATGAAAGGCGACGTCGATCCGCTGGACGCCAAGAAGTGACCTTCGTCTTGTCGACCCCCCCTGCGGGAATAGAGCCAATCAAGCGTGCGGCGCGCCAGTGGGAGGACGGCACTTGGCGCGAGAACGTGCCGTTGCGGCAAGTGGAACATCCGTGTCGATTCTCGCGTCAGCGATTTTGAGCTTGCTCGGGCTTCCGGCGAGATTGAAATTGGGAATTTGAATGCCTTCACTGCAAACACACCGGATCTTCATTTTACGTGGCGCAACTTTCCTCAAACGAACCCGCACCCGTGCGGTATTTGGCCACATCCTCGCCGAGGCCGGAGCCGGAATAACCGGGTCCGAGCTTCACTCTCATCACATCAAGGGTGCCTGCCACGAGCAAACGCCTTATAATTGGCGCGAAGCCAAACCGCGTCGGTGACAGGGCACTCACAGTAATGGGCAGGGTGCGGCTGTGGGCCGGCAATTGCTTATTTTGACGCGTCGCTTTTGTTGGCATGCGCCTGAATTTGCGTGCATCGCTCGATCAGGTGCTCGAACGGCTCGGAATCGCCGAGCAGCAGGCCGTCGTCGACCATGCGCGCGTAATCCTCGCCGAGCGCACGCAGACCTTCTCCGGATGGCGTCAGAACCAGATTGCCGTTGACGGCTGCGGCGTAGTCGATGGGCGAGCGGTCGGCCGCCTTTTCCGCAAAAAACATGGATTTGTGTTTCGCCACGGCATTGGCGAGTTGCCGATCCGCGGATGCTTTGTCGGCGAAACCAGCATCGTCCAGCCGGACGACATCATGCCAGTGGCGGGCAAAACGATCGCCGCGAAGGCGCTCCTGCAGGCAGAAGACATGGATGGCGGTCGCTTTCTCCCACAACGTCCGCTCCGCGTGCATGACGCGGGGACTCGCTTTCGGAAATTCGACACCATCAACCTGGCCCGACGCGTCACAGTCGACGGATACTGGCCGGCTCGCCGGTCGACCGCGCTCCGAATTCGAGCATGACGCTCGGGGCGACATAGCCGGATCCGCTGCTCACCGCTTCATAGTCGAGGTAGAGCGTATCGTCCTCGAGGCGGATTGCCGCCGGAAGAGATTGAACGCGCAACGCGCCATAACCGGCTCCACCGAGCCCGCCACCCAGACCGGAAGCCGCTTTCGCACCTCGCTGGTCCAGTGTTTCTCCTCGCTGCGGGTTTTCGGCAGTGCTTCGTCATTGTCGCCAACCAAGTCCGGCGCCAGGGCGCGGATATCGTAGGTCAGGTCGACATCCTCGGAGAACCTTTTGATGACACCGTAGGCTTTCGAAAGCGAGGTGCCGCCCTTGAAGACGAGATGCTCACCGAGCTTGGACGAAAAGAGCGTCTGCAGCGTCCAGACGACCCAGACATCCTTTTCGAGGAGATGAATGGGCCGTCCGGTGCGGTCGGCCGCCACCGCCAAGGCTTCGCGTCGGTTATCCTTTGACAAGGTCAGAAACAGATCAGCGATGCGCAGCCTTTCCTACGCTTCTTGCAAGCCAGGTCGGAAACTGCGGAGCCGCCGCCACCAGCTCGCCGAACGCGTTTGGCGGCAGCTTTCGCTTGATCCGCGACAGTGCTTCATCGGCCCTTTCCGGCCCAAGCCATGCAAGTGCGCGGACCGCCACGCCAGCAGGTCGATCGGCCAAGGCCAATTGCCAGCGCGGCACGTGCTTGAGCTCGACCGTCTGCTGTCCAAGGGTCATCGTCCGGCTACGGCCGGATGTCAGGTAGACGGAGCGGACCGGGACCTGGGAGGTCAGGCCCAGGGCATTTGCCGCGGCGGCGCCATCGAGACGATGACCTCACCGCGCTGCTGCGCCACCGCCTCTACGGCCTGTTCGACCGTCGGCGGCCGACTGCCAAAGCGACTTTTGACGGGCCGCATATAGATACCACGGCCCGCCCGGACGAGCTCGCCACGCTCGGCCAGGCGCGACAGAGCCTGATCCAGGGCGGCTCGATTTCCGAGATGCAAAAAACTCTTTGCCGAAAGCGCGGTCCTTCCGGCAGTCGTTCAGCATGTCCCATGATTTGCTATGTCAGCTTTTGCATGGCATTTCTCTTGTCAGAATTATATGCAAGTTTCTGACAGTTTGCAATGAGAGGGGAAGACGGCGAGCCCGGACGGTGCTGACCAATTTTTATCGGTCAGTGACCCGCTGTCTCTTCACAATCACGATTCATCTATCAGGCCGTCAAACACTTCCACCATCGCATCGCTGATGGCCTTGCCTAGCGCGGCTGCAGCGTTTGCAAGCGCCTCGTCGTCCATATCGCGAGCGGCCATCGCAAAAGCAGTTCCCTCGGACGTTACGATTTCCCGCGCCCGCTCAATTGCCCAAAGGCCGAAGTCGCTGCGGCTGCTGATTTCCACGGTTTCCATGTTGTCCCCTGATTTGTTCGAGAGGACGGCTTATACCGATTTGCCGGACAATGCAGTCTGAAAACCGAGCCCGAGGACCGACTTTGATCTGTCTCGTGAGCGCATTCCCTACGGTAGCGTGCTCTATTGCGCCGCACCTTGGCGACTGCGGTGTCACCAGCATTTGTACTGCGGTATAATTTGGAAGCGCTATGTGGGGGTCAATGGTTCAATTTTGCCGCTCCGATAGCACCCATTTGTCATATCACTGAAAAACTTCTGACCTAACGAGGCTTTCCGGGCCTCCGTTCAGGGTGCGGCCGTCGATCAGGAGTGACGAAATCATGTTGGAACGTGTTGGCAGCGGATCGAAAGAGGTCGAAACCCTGGTCGTGGACCTCGACCAGAAAGACGTGACTGGCCGTTCTGCATCGACAAAAACCATCGACGCCGGCGAAATACGCAAGATCGCGCCGAGCGGCAACGGGCAGGCACTCGACATCTCCGCTGCGCGGGGCTTCGTCGGGTTTACCCAGAGCAAAAGCGGCGCCACCGCGATCCTGGTCGATGCAAAGGTGAGCACGCCCGAAACCGACCCGGGCAACGATCTCAAGATCGACCTGGACGGTTTGAAAAAGGTTGCCGCTTCCGAATTCGGCAGCACCGTTCCCAACAACATCACCCACCTGTTCAACCCGACCATCCAGGCGATGGCCAAGCAGTTTTACGGGGGAGACAGCCCCGCGGTGCGCGATCAGTTCAAGGCCGACGTCAAGGCGCTTCTCGGTCCGCTGCTCGACAAGGTAGGCGCCGGAGAGGTCAGTCAGGCTGATCTTGGCGGCCTTCTGGAGCGCCTGACCTCGCGTCTGAGCGCTCCCGGCGGCAAGGAAGTCTGGGGTTACCGCCACGCGGTACAGACCGCGCTCGAAGGGCTCGTCATGGGCGCCAGCCTGGTCTCGAAGCTCCCGGCCAATGCCGAGTGGGACAAGAGCGTCTCGCCGCTACCCTCCAGCAATCTCGCCAGCTATTCGTTCAACGACGTCATGGCGGCAATCATGATCGGCACCGGGCTGGCCGGCAAGGGCATTGCGGCCAACGGCTCAGATCGCGGGCGCTTCTTCGCCGGCAGCGGCGGTGACGCCTGGATCGCCGAGCGTATGTTCGCCACCACGGACAATGGCTGGAGCAAGACCGTCCAAAATCTCGATCTGCCCTATATCGACAGCGACTATCTGACATCGAGCCTCAAGAAGATGGACCTTGTCATGTCGGGCTCGGATGCCATCGAGCCGGTCGTGGAGCGCCCGATCGACGAGAACGACATCCTGGAAAGCAAGGTGCTGCGCGGCTACGCTCCGTCGACCGCCTATGAGCCGACGCTGAAGAAGCTCGACGAACTCAAATACGGCATTCTCGGCGACGCCGTGAAGGACGTGAACCGGAATTTCGTCGCGCCCGACAACATGGACCACCTCGACCAGCTGACGCCGGAACAGAAGGCGACGGTGCTCTACGATCTCATCGAGATCAAACAGCAGTTCAATGGCTATATGAACCAGTATGGCGACAGCGTGCCCGATGGCGAGCGCGTCGGCAAGGACCTCGATGCGCGGATCGAAAAGCTGACGGCCGATCCGGCGACGCAGCAGCATCTCTCGGATATCTTCGCGAGCGGCATGAAGGAATATCTGCAAAGCCCGGAGAATTCCGATCTGCTCACCAACATCGAAGACGCCTATCTGATCGATATCGGCGGCGGCAAGGCGATCGACCGGGCGCTGAGCGCCGGCAAGAGCTTCGAAGATGCCCTGAAGGATTATTATTCCGAACTCAACACGCTCGTCGATCTCCTGCCCCAGGATTATATCGACGCGCATCTCGACGCCGCGAACGTCACCTTCTCGAACATCGTCAAGGAACATTATATCGGCGACGGCCAGGGTGTCGATCTCGAGCCGCTGCTGTCGGGTCCGGATGACACATTTGTGCCCGGCGCAACGAATGACGCCATCAGCCAGTTGGCAAACACCTTCGCCGAGGATTTCATCAGCAAAAACGGCCCGGCAGATGGCGGCGAGACGCTGAAGCAGAACCTGGCGCAGGATATAGCGCGCGACGTCGACGGCGTTCTGCGCATGGTGCGCGGCGGTATGAAGCTCGACGACGCGCTTGCCTCCTTCAAGGATTCGCTCGACCTGCCGCGCCAGACCCGTACACCTGCCGGCATCGATGCCGAAGTGTACAAGGCCGGTCTGATGCACGCCGTGCAGATGCTGACGATGTCGAGCGTGCTGGTGGCGCACGGCCTCGGTGTCGGCGGCAAGTGGACGCCGGCCGATATCGCCGCTGCGGTCGGCTCGGCGACACAGATCGTCGGCATGACGATGGAGGGGCTCGGCAAGAACCTCGACGTTGCCGGCAAACCGTTCAGCGCCTTCGGCAATCAGCCTGGCAGCTGGGGCAAGGGGATCTCGATGAACTTCTCGCCGAAGACGATGGAAGCGGCAGGCAAGATCCTCGGCGCGGCCGGCGGCCTCGCCATGGCCGGCCTCGGCTTCTATTCGGCGTCGCGGTCGATGAAGGCCGGCGACCGCGCCAAGGGCGCGCTCGAAATAATCGGCGGCATTGCCGGTACCGGCAACGCGCTGATCGGTTTCTCCGAGGCGATGCTTTATCTGACCAATGCCATGTCCCGTGCCTTTTCCGGACTCGGAACGGTGGCGCCGGAAGTCGTGACCATCTTCAGCAGCGCCGCCAAAACCGGCCTTGCCGCGGCCGGACTGGTCACCGGCCTCGTTGCCTCGGCCGTCGGGCTGGCGCTTGGTCTGTGGGATATGGCCAATGGCGTGAAGAAGCTCGACAAAATGGAAAAGCAGCTGAACGAGAAGCTTGAACGCTACACCGGCGAGTCCGTGCATCTCGAATTTGGGCCAGACCCGTCATTCATCTGGTAGAGGCAGAGGGGCGGCAACGATGACCGCCACAGCCTGGGAAATACCCTGCGACCCCTCGGTAAAAATGTGATTTTTGATCTCCAGGCGCGAGGCCGCTGCATTTTATGCAACCGCGATGTCCGATCGGGCTTGAATTATCACGCAAAGGTCGATCTTATGCCTAACGTAAGGTAAACGACGTCATCCGCGAAAAGCGGAAAAAGAAAATCAAAGGGAACGCATGTCATCGATCGCACCAGCATCTTCGGATATCGATACGGTTTCATTTCTCCGGCTAAACGCCAATTCCGATCCAAAGTCCGAAAATTCCACGAGCCAGGGCAAAACCACGAGCACCACGGTCAAGAAGGCATCGCCTTTTGCCTCTGACGGGACCACGACGGCAGCCCTGACGATTTTCTCCTCTATATCGGCGCAGACGAGCAGTCCGAAGTTCGTTTCGCTGGCCGCCACGTCGAATGGCACGTCCCGCCCTACCGCGCCGATCCAGCCGGTCATCGATCTCCTGTTCAATTCCGATTTCATGAGCGAGATCAATCAGGGCTTCATGGAAGGGCTGAAGGACAAGGACAAATCCTTCGAGAGCATCGACGTCGTCAAAAACCCTCACAATTACACTGCCGAGCAGAAACTGATCATGTATCTCGATCTGCTTCAGACCAAGGCGACCTTCGGCCAATACAAGGACAGCCTCGGCGACAACCAGCGCGGCATCTACAACGACCAGGAGATCCTGAAGGATCTCGACAAGTCGATCGCCATCCTGGGCTCGGACCCCGACGTCAACTCGCTGATGACGGAGAAGGCGCTGAAGGCCTTCAAGCTGATCTTCTCCGGTTATCGCGTGGCGCCGGCCGATACGAACAAGGACGCTTCCGAGATCATCAACGACACGATAACGCGTGACGAGAAGATGAAGGACCTGCGTACGAAGGTCGAGGATGCCTTTGAGCGCGACATCGTCAATGGCGGCCTGCTGAATGACGGTCTCAAATCCGGCAAGGACGTCACCACCATTCTCAAGGAATATAATGCCGCCCTCGGCTTCTATTCCATGGTGCTTCCCGACGATTTCGTAAAGCAGCGCTCGGCGATTGCCGACAAGACCTATGCCGAATTCTTCGACAAGAACGTGCTGCCGACGATCTCCGATCCGACGACGGCGCTCGATGGCCTGATCCGCATGGGACTGGCCGGCAACAAGACCGAGCGGGAACTGAAGGGGCTCGGCTCCATCCTGCCGGTTGTGGATTTCGACCAGTCGCTCGGGCTCGGCGGGAGCCTGTTCCCCGATCTCAAGATCGACCTCGACGGTTTGAAAAAGGTTGCCGCTTCCGAATTCGGCAGCACCGTTCCCAACAATATCACCCACCTGTTCAACCCGACCATCCAGGCGATGGCCAACCAGTTTTACGGGTCAGACAGCCCCGAGGTGCGCGATCAGTTCAAGGCCGACGTCAAGGCGCTTCTCGGTCCGCTGCTCGACAAGGTAGGCGCCGGAGAAATCGGCATCGGCGATCTCGCCGGCAATCTGGAGCGCCTGACGTCGCGCCTGAGCGCACCCGGCGGCAAGGAGGTCTTGGGCTACCGCCATGCGGTGCAGACCGCGCTGGAAGGGCTCGTCATGGGCGCCAGCCTGGTCTCGAAGTTGCCGGCCAATGCCGAGTGGGACAAGAGCGTCTCGCCGCTGCCCTCCAGCAATCTCGCCAGCTATTCGTTCAACGACGTCATGGCGGCAATCATGATCGGCACCGGGCTGGCCGGCAAGGGCATTGCCGCCAACGGCTCAGACGGCGGGCGCTTCTTCGCCGGCAGCGGGGGCGACGCCTGGATCGCCGAGCGCATGTTCGCCACCAAGGACAATGGCTGGAGCAAGACCATCCAAAGTCTCGATCTGCCCTATATCGACAGCGAATATCTGACATCGAGCCTCAAGGACATGGGACTTTCCATGTCAGGCCTGATGAAGACGCTGATGCCCGGCACGGATGTGATCGATCCAATCATCGTCGACGGCAAGACCGCCGAAGAGGCGATCAAGAGGATCATCGCCCCGAGCCTCGACGCGCTGGCGGAAACCCTGTTCAAGGGCAATGCCGATGCCATGGCGCAATACAAGACCAATTTCACGACGATCTTCACCGCGCTTTGGGCGACGATGCGACCGGGCGGCAGCGTCGAAACGATCAAGGCCGACCTTGCCAAGCTGATCGACAAGACCGCGACGGCGGCGCCGGCAGGGGTCGATCCTGTCAAATACAAGGCGGCGCTCTCTTCCGGCGTGATGTCGGTGCTTACCGCATCCCGCTCCATCTATGCCGGCCTCAACATGACGAGCCCGACCTGGGACAGCATCGGCATCGTGGTTCTGCACGCCCTTGGCGCTCTCGCGCACATGGGCAGTGCGCTCGGCTCGGCGATCAAAGCCTCGAATTTTTCGCTGCTGGATGGGATCAGTTCACTCGTCGGCGTTTCCGACGAGCTGGCGCGGGCGCAGCGCAGCGTGCTCTCCGCCTTTTTCAAGAATACCGGGACGACGGTTGGCGCCGTTGCCGGCGTCGCTTGGCTGCCGGTGGAATATTACCAGTTCCTGCAGGGGCTCACCAGTGGCAAGGGCGATCCGGTCGATCTCATCTTCATGGGTATCGGAACCGCGGCGGACACGGTCGGCGCGATCGAGGGCATCGCAGGCGTTGCCAATATGCTGGTGAATTCCACCTTCCTCGGGCGCACGGGCGCAACGGTAGCGCTCGTCTCCGGCGGCTTCTCGCTCGCCTTCGCAATCGCCGGCGCGGTGTCCTGGGCGGCCTGGGCGGGCTTTGCCATCTACCAGAGCATCAAGCAGGAAAAAGCCTTCCACAAGCAGACCGACATGATGAACGACATGCTTAAGCGCACTGTCAACGACACGGTCGGCATCTACGCCAAAACAGGTCAGCGCGTCGGCGCCAAGGGCGGCGTCGCCCCCGCGCCCCGCGACCCGGAACAGCGCGAGCTGACCCCTGAGAACTGGGACGCGATCATCGCCGATATCGAGAAGCGCCGCGGTACGGCGGTGGGCTGATCCGGGACGCTTTCGCAACACCAAATATCTGGGTACTCACAGGCCCGGTTGGCGTAGAGGCGGTCGGGCCTGTGAATATTTGATAGCAATAAATTTAAGTATGAATTTCATGCGCAATCTGGATATCTGCTGCGCTTTATGGATAAAAACGTTCAATTTTAATATAAAGGTCGAGAAAGTTGTCAAAGCGATTGTAATTTCCGAAAATTAACCATCGGTTAAGTTTAAACAATTGACCGGCCGTTTTTTTATCCATATCAAATCATGCATTCATTTTGATAACTCCTTGATGGAAGTGCTCATATGGCCGTAGATGCAGTGAATTCCGACCTGAACCTGGCGCCTGCAAACCCTGTCTCGGTGGAGCTGACGACTGATAAGACAGATTCCAAGGACACCACCGGCAGCACGACGAAAAAGGTCGATCCGAACAGCGAGAGCGAGATACTCTCCGCTGCCGTGGACGCGTTTCTGCCAGGCATGATTTCCAACACCCTGATGCTGAACAATTCGCTTTTCAATTTCGCCAAGGAGGCGATCGACGAAGGCAGCGACGAGTAGCGTTCCCGTTCATCGTTTGCAGTTGACGTGTACCGAGTTGAGGAATTGCAATGAGCGGAGAAGAACTTACCGGCCGCGCCTTTACGCCGCCCGTTGATGGCGTATCGACAGGCAATGTGCTGAAGACCTCGGAGATCGTGGCGGAGCGGATCGGGCTGCAGCCGGCGGATTTCGCCGGCCTTCGGCCAACCGAACTCACCTCCATTCCCAACATCCAGGGCCGCAAGATCGCGCCTGAGTCCGACGCCGTCCCGCCCTCCTATTCACCGGAAGGCAATACCAGGCCCTCCAGCATTCTCGACCGGCTGTCGGCATTCTTCATGCCGGTGGCCGGGAACGGCCAGCCGGAGACGCCGCTGGTGCGATTTGCCGCGGACAAGGATCACAGCGGCCCGAAGATCGAAGACATCACGACATCGATCGACCGGCTGGAGAAATCACAGCAATTCGCGACCGGCACGACGCTGCTGTCGTCACTCACCCAGTCGGTGATGTCGTCGTCCAAACGGCTGACGCAGGGCCAGTGAATATCATGATCACATCGGCCCTTGCGAGATCACCGATCACTTCGCCCGCGCGCAAAGTCCTTCCGAAGGCCGCCATGCTCGCTTTCTGCCTGTTCCTCGCCGCCTGCAGCCAGGACGTGCTGACGGGACTCGATCAGCGCGATGCGCTGGATGCTCAGGTCCTGCTCGAACGCGCCGGCATCTCCGTCACCATGAGGAGCGAAAAGGGCGGGACCTATGCGATCGCCGCTGAATCAGCCGATCATGCCCGGGCGATCGAGTTGCTGGCGGGCGCCGGTCTGCCGCGTCAGTCGTTCGGAAATGTCGCCGAACTCTTTCCCGGCAACGGCTTCCTTGTGACGCCTTACGAACAAAAAGCCCGGATGAGCTACGCCATCGAGCAGCAGCTTGCCGAAACGCTTTCGGGGCTTGACGGCGTGGCGACGGCGCGCGTCCATGTGGTGCTGCCGGAGGAAAACGGCCGCGGGCTCATCAAGGAAAAGGCGAGGGCGGCGGCCGTGTTGCAATATCGCCCCGGCGCCAATCTCAACGAGATCGACATGAAAAGCCGGTCCGTTCTGGTCAACAGCATCCGTGATCTCTCTTACGAAGATGTCTCGGTGGTGGTCAGCCCCTGGTCGGAGGTCGGCGCGCCGGCGGCCCCGCCGGCAACGGCAGCATCGGCCCCGGCGGCAACCGTGACGCCGGCACCCGCCGCAGCGCCATTCTCGATGGTGCAAAGCGCTCTCTCGGCTTTCAAGGCCCCCAATCTGGCCGTGATCGGCGCAATTATCCTCGCCATCGGGGCATGCCTGCTGCTGCTGTTGCCGCAGCGGAAGGAGCGCTGAGCATGCGCACGCCGCGTTCGGACGGCGAGGCGATCTCGGATGCGGCGAGGATCCGCAGGGCAGCGCTGCTTTCCGCGGATATGCTGACGGCCGCCCGATGGGATGGGACCGCGCCGCTCCTTGCCGATGGGTCTACCCTGTCGCGGCGGCTGCACCGGCGGCTTTTCACGGAGATCGCAGAAGCCCATGGCGACCCCGCCACATTTACCGACGGCGCCCGCCGCCTGATTTCCATGGACGCGGACGGACTCTCAAAGGCCGCGTTCCGGGCGGGCTTCGCCTATCATCTCGCAGCCTTCTGCCCCGCGGTCGATCGCCCGACCCTTGCGAGGCTCAGGGCCGCCTACGGCGAGGAAGCGGTCGCATTCGCCCTCGGCCACATCAATCTTTCCACGGCAACGCCGCCGCTTGATCTGTTGAGCGAGCAGGCAAGGCATGTCGTCGAGGCCGATGGCTGGTCGATGCTGACGCTTCTGGCAGACGAATATCGGATCTCTGCGGCATGGCGGTGGGCGGGCTGGCGCGACATGGCCGAAAACGGCTCGGCTTCCCTGTTGAAGAGCCCGGCGCTCGTTCTGGCGACGGCCGCCGTCGACGAGGTCGCCTCCACACAGGAAGGCGCCGGACGATGAGCTCGGGATTTGCACGCCACGACCGCATCATTCCGGCGGAAAACTTCGGCCAGATCAGGGAGGCGGCGCAAATTCTGGCGGCTGCCCGCCAGGACGCCGCCCAATCCCAGGCCACACTTGCAGCCGCCAGCGAGCAGGCCGCCCAATACGGCTATCGCGACGGGTTCGAACAGGGCGTTCGTGATGCCGCCGCACGGCTTGCCGCCTCGCTCGGAAAAGCCGAACAGGAGATTGCCAATCTCGACAGCTGGGTCGAGGCGGCGGTTCTGAAATCGGTCGGATTGATCCTCGGATCGATGGAGGCCGACGAACGCACCAGGCGATTGGTCCGCCACGCCATATCCCAGACCGCAGAGGCCCAGGAGATCGCCCTCCATGTCGCCCCCGAGGATGCCGCCATGATCGCCCAGGCAATTGCGGATATCGATCATCGCATCACTATCGAAACGGATCCGCTGATGTCTGCCGGCGAGATCGTCCTGGAGACATCGGCGGGACGAAGCCAGATCGGCTTGAAAGACCAGCTCGCCACCGTGATCGAGGCCCTCGTCCATGGCTGACGCATTGCTTCGCATGGAGCGGACGCTCGAACAGACGGACGTGCGGCGGCAGAGCGGCCGCGTGACGAGTGTTTCGGGCCTGCTGGTGCGGGCGCTCATCCCCTCGGTTCGGATCGGCGAGCTCTGCGAACTGCATGAGCCGGGCAGGGGCCGCATCGGCCTCGCCGATGTCGTCGGTATCGACGGCGAGACGGCACTTCTCTCGCTTCACGGCGAAACCCGCGGCATCTCCCAGCGCACGGAAATCGTCCCGACCGGCCGGGAGCCGGCGATCTCTGTCGGCAACTTCCTGCTCGGCGCGGTCGTCGATGCGCACGGCAACGTCCTGCGTCCCTCCGCCAATCCGGCCGGCGATGACGCGCGTTTCCTGCAGCCGCTCTACGGCCAGCCGGTCAACCCCTTGTCGCGCCGTCCCATCCGCCAGCCGTTCACCTCGGGGATTGCCGCCCTGGACGGATTGCTGACCTGCGGGCAGGGCCAGCGCATCGGTATTTTCGGCGCGCCCGGCGCCGGCAAGTCGACGTTGGTGTCCCAGATCGTCGCCAACAACAAGGCCGATGTGATCGTCTGCGCGCTGGTGGGGGAACGCGGACGCGAGGTCGGCGAATTCGTTGCCGACAACATGCCGGAAGGCGTTGCCTCGAATGTGGCGCTGGTTCTGGCGACATCGGATCGCCCGGCGCTGGAGCGGTTCAAGGCGGTGATGACGGCAACGGCGATCGCCGAATATTTTCGCGAGCAGGGAAAACATGTGCTGCTCGTCATCGACAGCGTCACCCGCATGGCCCGCGCCTTGCGCGAAGTCGGGCTTGCTGCCGGCGAACCGCCGGTGCGGCGCGGCTTTCCGCCTTCCGTATTCGCCGTCTTGCCGCAGATCTTCGAGCGCGCCGGCAACAGCGCAAACGGCACGATGACGGCTTTCTATACGGTCCTCGTCGAAGGCGAAGAGCAGGACGATCCGATCGCCGAAGAAACCAGGTCGCTGCTGGACGGCCATATCGTGCTCTCTGACAAGATTGCCAGGGCGGGCAATTTTCCGGCGATCGATGTGCTGGCCAGCCGAAGCCGGACGATGAGCGCGGTGGTGAGCGAGAGCCATCGCCAGGCAGCCGACAGGCTGCGCGCCCTGCTGGCCCTCTATGACGAGGTGGAACTGCTGATCCGCGTCGGCGAATATCGCCAGGGGCGCGATGCCGCCGTCGACGAGGCCGTCGCCAAACACGGGCTCATCCAGCGCTTCCTGTTTGACGGCCAGGGCAAGCCGCAGCCGTTCGGCGCGATCGTCGAAGCGCTCGAGGAGCTTGTCCGATGAATATCGCCGCGCCCGCATGGCCCGACTCATCGATGGCCGGGAGCTTCTTTTCCCGTTCCGGCACGACGATGCGCGCCGCCTGGCAAATTCCGGTCCGGGAGCAGACGCTTTCCGTTCGCCCGCTGTCCCCCGATATCGCGGCCACGCGGATCGCCGATCCTGTCGGCATTCTCTGCCGCGTCGGCGAGCAGGATCAGATGCTGATTGCTTCGGCCGGAGCATTGCGGCTGCTGGCCGAAAGGCTGGAACCGCTGCTGCTCTGGGAAAAACTGTCACCGCATGAAAAGGCGGCGGTGGTGGAACATCAGTTCGCCGAGGCCTTCGAGGCAATCGAGAACAAGATCGGCATCGGCCTTTCGCTGCTGGAGATCGGCGCGCAGCCGGAGCCGGATTTTAGCGGCAATTTCGGCTTCGAAATCGGCTGGAGCGGCATGAGCCTGCCCTTGAGCGGCCGTTTCGATGAAACCTTCCTTGCCGGCCTCGTCGGCTGGGCAAGCCGCCTACCGCGCCGCACGCTCAATGCCCTGACGACGGCGGTCAACATCCGGCGCGGTTATGCCGTGCTGTCGGTCGGTCAGATCAAATCCCTGCGATTGGGGGACGGCATCGTCATCGATGGGGGGGCACCGGAGACCGTGGTCGCGATCACGGGTGAACGTTACCTTGCAACCTGCATGCGCTCGGACAAAGGCGCGGTCCTCACCGAGCCGCTCCTGTCGACGCCAACCGGACCAATGAGGCATTTCATGACGAATGACACCGTCGATCAGGAATTGCAGGGCGAGCCGCGTCCGTCGCCTGTCGACAGCATCCCGATCAAGCTGGTCTTCGATGCCGGACGGCTGGAGTTGCCGCTGCGCACACTCGAGACGATCGGCGAGGGCTATGTGTTCAACCTCGACAGGCCATTGTCGGACGCCGTCGATATCATCGCCCAGGGCCGCATTATCGGACGGGGCGAAATCATTTCCGTGGATGGGTTGAGCGCCGTTCGCGTCACGGCGCTGCACGACTGATGGAACAGAGCTTTCCTCTTGCCCAGAGCCTCGCGGCAATGGCGGCGATCTCGATGCTGCCGGTCATTGCCGTGATCGCAACCTCCTTCACCAAGATTTCAGTCGTCCTGCTGATCGTGCGCAATGCGATCGGCATCCAGCAGACGCCGCCGAATCTCCTGGTCTTTGCGATTGCCATCGTGCTCTCGGCCTTCGTGATGAACCCGGTGCTGCAAAACAGCTGGCAATTGCTGCTCGCCCATAGCGGCGATTTCGGCACGGTCAGTGGCATGGCGGACGGCATGATCAAAGTGGCAGCGCCGCTGAAGGATTTCATGCTGAAATTTTCCGACGCCGAGGTGCGCGACTTTTTCGTGCAGGCGTCGCAGAAGATCTGGGCAAACGCGCCGGCAACCCCCATTGCCTCCGACGATATCACCGTGCTGACGCCAAGCTTCCTCGTTTCGGAACTGACGCGGGCCTTTGAAATCGGATTTCTGATTTATCTGCCCTTCCTGATGATCGACTTCGCCGTCTCCGCCATTCTGGTGGCGCTCGGCATGCAGATGATGTCCCCGACCGTGGTGTCGACACCGCTGAAGCTGCTGCTGTTCGTCTCGATCGACGGCTGGCGGCGATTGCTGGAAGGTCTGGTGCTGTCCTATGCGCAGTGAGCATCGCGCCTTGACGAAAGCCCCGGTTCGAGCGCCTGCCGCGCCCACGCGAAAGGCCTGCCACCATGGGTGAAGACCAGGTCGCAGCTGAAATCGGCATGTCCGTCATGGCGACCTTCGCCTTGGCCGGCCCCATTCTGGGCCTGGCCGCGCTTCTCGGGCTGATCATCGCCATTTTCCAGGCTGCAACGCAAATCCAGGAACAGACCATCGCGCAGATCGTCAAGATTTTCGTGATCTCCATCACCCTGCTGCTGTTCGGCCGGGTGCTGGCAACGCCGCTGATCGAACATTCCGTTCATATCCTGAACGACTTCCCGACCATGGTTCAGTGAGGCGGGGCGGATGGGGCCGGATCATCTTCCGCTCGTCGGCATCGAGGTCGCGGCACCGGCCGCAGCCATGCTCGGCGCCGCCCGCGCGCTCGGGATCCTGCTGATCTTCCCGATCTTCTCGCTGTTCAGCATCGTCGGCATTCTGCGTTTCGGCCTGGCAATCGGCCTTTCGGCGCCCTCCGTCGCCTTCGCCTATTCGGTGCTGGCTATCGGAGATACGTCCTGGTTCGATCTGGCCGCCCTTTCGATGAAGGAACTTTGCTTCGGGGCGCTCATCGGCATGGGGCTCGGCATTCCCTTCTGGGCGGCCCAGGCGGCGGGTGATATGACCGATGTCTATCGCGGGGCCAATGCCGCCAATCTCTTCGACCAGATCAACGCGCTGGAAACCGCGCCGCTCGGCTCGCTGATGATGTCGATCGCCCTGGTGATTTTCGTCAGCGCCGGCGGCATCATCGATCTGGTCGCGATTTTCTACAAGTCGTTCGAGTTCTGGCCGCTCTTCAAGCTCATGCCCGCCATGCCCGACGATCCGCTCGACATGATCCTCGGTGTATTCGGCCGGCTGTTCAAAGCGGCCGGATTGCTTGCCGCCCCGTTCATGATCGTCACCTGCGCGCTCGAATTGTCGCTGGCCTTCGTTGGCCGCTCGTCGAAACAATTCCCGCTGAACGATAGCCTGCCGGCCATCAAGAACTTCGCGGTCGTGGTCATTCTCGTCATCTACACGGCCTTTATCTCCAGCTATTTCCACGATCTCTGGATCGACGGATTCAACGAGGTGAAAGCCATGCTGGAGGTGACCCATGGCCAAAAATGACGATACCGAGGAAAAAACCCTGCCGCCGAGCCGGGTGAAGCTCGATCGGCTCCGCCGCGAGGGCCAGGTTCCCCGCTCGAAGGAAATCCCGGTTGCGATCTCCGTCCTTGCCATCGCCGTCTACGTCACCTGGGGCTTGCCTGATATCCTCGAGGATTTCACCCGCAGTTTCGATGCCGGCCTTCAGTCCGCCGCGCGAGCCGACGTCTCCGACGCCGTCACTGTCGGCTTGAGCGAAACCGGCGTGGCGCTGCTCGATCTCATCTGGCTGCCGCTTGCCATGGGTCTTGCCGCGACCATCCTGGTGTCGATCCTCGACGGGCAGGGGTTTCCCGTATCGTTCAAACATATGAGCTTCGATTTCACCCGGCTCAATCCGTTCGAGGGCATCAAGAGGCTTTTTTCGCTCGCGAGCATCGCCGAGTTCGTCAAGGGGCTCGTCAAGTTTGTCCTGCTCGCAACCGCCGGCGGCGGTGCGATCCTCTATTTCCTCAACAGCATCTTCTGGTCGCCTCTTTGCGGAGAAGCATGCACGCTCTCCACGACAGCCCATCTCCTCGGCTCGATCCTCGTCATTGCCGCCGGCATCATGGTGGCGGCGGCGTTTTTCGATATCCGCATTTCGCGCGCGTTGTTCAGGCACGAACACCGCATGACCAAGACCGAGGCGCGGCGCGAATACAAGGATACCCAGGGCGACCCGAAGCTGAAATCGGCGCGCCGGCAAATCGGCGCGGAAATGCGCAGCAGCCCGCTGCGCAGGCAAGGATCAGGCCGGCAATGAAAAGCGGGAGCCTAAGCCGCCCGCTTGATCTTCGCTTTGCGGTTCCGGTGGTCGGGCGTCTCAGACGCCCGATTGGTTGTCACCTACACGCGTCCAGTTCTTCACATCGTCCAGCGTGATATCGGAGAGGAACGTCACGCTGGCAAGTGAGCTGTCGGTGCGGAAGACGTTGCTGCCGTGGGAGAACGCCCCGCCATCGATGGTGACGTCGGCGTCGATCTGCTTGCCGCCGTTGGTGCGCACGAGCGTGGTAAAGCCGTCAGCGACGAAATCCTTCAGATAGAACCTCGTGTCGGCATTGATCTGGAAGATCTTGTCGGTCGCGCCCTTGGCGGAGCCACCGATAATAGTGATGTCGCCGGCGCTTTTTACCGTCAGCGCATCCTCGCCGACATTCTGCCAATTGACGTTTTCGAGCGTCGCGCCGTCATAGACGTGGATTCCGTCGGCGCCATTCTCGCCGAGATCGACATTCTTGAGCGTCGCGCCGTTCTTGAGAATGAACAGCGGCGATTGGGTTTCGGACTGGCCGCCATCGCCGAGCTTGGACGAGGCCGTATAGGTCGCGCCCTTGCCGTCGAACACGCCGCCATCCACGACGATCGGCTCGTTGACGACGATGACGCTGCCCTCTTTCGAGAGGTCGGGTTTTTCCGTCGTGGTCTGCAAAGTCGTGGCCTGTTTCTCGTCGGATGGATCCACCTTCTTGGAGTCGGATTGCCAGTTGATGTGCTTGCGCAGCAGATCCTTGGGGTCGGAATCCATGCCGTTTTCCGACGTTTCCCGCGAATTCGGCACATAGGAGGTCAGTGTCGGCGGGTTGCCGGAGAAATCTTCGAAGGGCGAGACCTTGCGGGTTCGGATGGTGGTGAAATCCGTGTCGGCCCTATTGCTGCCGCCAAGGCAATCGGACTCAAGGTCGAAACGGGAGGTTCTGTCGAAGTCTATGGGCCTTTGTCCATCTACGCCACACATTGCATTCATCCCCAGTTGGTCTCGTCTACTTCACTTGCTCTATCAGCCCGGCCTTTGTTTGGAGCCGGCAGCGTTCCGGATTTGCCCGATCTCTCCGATGGTTTCGATCGTTATATCCCTGTCGATCTCCTCCGCCGCCAGCACCGGAATGCGGCAGTTGTGGTGGATCATCAGCGTCTGGGTGAGCAGGCGCCACTCGCCCGGCACGATGATGATGGGATCGTATCCCCGCTCGTTGGCGTCCTCGAGAGCCTGCCTGGCTTTCTCGGCCAGCAGGCGCAGCCTTTCGGCTATCTCGATCTTCTCGGTCGCTCCAGCGGCGTCATAGGAGCGGATGAAGTGGTCCCATTCGGTGGGAAGCACCAGCGCCGGCAGCAATCCGCGCCGGTCGAGAAGCCCGAAGGCGATCTGCTTGACCAGCGCGGCGCGCGCCATTTCGGCCAGGGCATCCGGCGCGTGATCGGTGCCGGCGTGCAGCATCACTTCCAGCAGTCCGCGCGGCTGGGAAAGCGTCACGCCGGAATCCAGCAGGCGTCTGACGACCGCGACCGTCAGCATCAGCGGCACCTGGGTGGCGACGTCGATCGCCAGTTTGCCGAGACGCGGTTCGAGGCTGCCCAGCCATTGTGCCGCGTCGTCGACGCTGAACAGGGCGCCGATATGGCGGCGGACGATGCGCACGATGCCGTCGGCAATCTGTTCGGCCGTCCGTTCGGGACCGCAGCTGACGAGACCGGCGGGCACGTTTTCGACCTGAAGGTGGATCAGATCCTCGGCCATGCGGGGATCGGCGTTGAACGTCGGCACCGTCACGGAGACGCCGACGGCGCGCGCCGCCATGCGGATCCGCCCGTCCAGCATTTCGCCGAGTCGCATCGCCTCAAGCCGCGCCAGCGTTTCCACCGCGACGGTGGCGATGACGGGATCGCCATATTTCGTCCTGTCGAGCGGATAGGAATTGGCGCTTTCCACGGCATTCGCCGATGCGGCCGCGGCTGGGCCGGCGCGCCGGCGATGCACCATGAAGGCAAGGCCCGCCAGACACAGGCCGATCGCGCCGAGCACGCCTGTGGGAAATCCCGGCACGAAGCCCGCGCAGATCGTCAGCGCCGCCGCAATCGCCAATGCACGGGGCTCCCGGAAGAGTTCGCGGCCGATATCGCTGCCGAGACTGCCGTTGCCGTCATCGGACACGCGGGTCACGACGATACCGGCCGAGACTGCCATCAGAATGGACGGAATCTGCGACACCAGACCGTCGCCGATCGACAGCAGCGTATAGAGATGGGCGGCCTCGGCGAAGCTCAGGCCCTTCTGGAAGATACCGATCGCCAGGCCGCCGATGAGATTGACGGCGACGATCACCAATCCTGCGACCGCATCGCCCTTGACGAAGCGCATGGCGCCGTCCATCGCGCCGAAGAACTGGCTCTCCTGTTCGAGACGCGACCGGCGCTTCTGCGCGGCTTCCGTGCTGATATGGCCGTTGCGCAGGTCGCTGTCGATGGCGAGCTGCTTGCCCGGCATGGCGTCGAGCGTGAAACGGGCGCCGACCTCGGCGATGCGCTCGGCGCCCTTCGTCACCACGATGAACTGCACCAGCGCCACGATCAGGAAAATGATCAGCCCGACGACGACATTTCCCGCAACGACGAAATCGCCGAAGGCCATGATGATCTCGCCGGCATCGGCGTCCGCCAGCACGAGCCGGGTCGAGGAAATCGTCAAGGCCAGGCGGAACAGCGTGCCGATCAGAATGACCGCGGGAAAGGTCGAGATTTCAAGCACGCTCTTCAGATAGGTCGTGGTGATCAGCACCACGAAAGCGAAGGAGAGATTGAAAGCGATCAGCACGTCCAGAACGATTGTCGGAAGCGGCAGCACCAGCATCGTCACGACGGAGGCGAAAAAAACCGCAAGCAGCATATCGGTGCGCTGCGCAAGCATGGCGAAGGCGGATGACCTTACCTTCATGATCCGGCTTCCGACGCCATCGCCTATTCTTGTTCGCTGCTGGAAATTTCGGCGAGCTTCGGCTCGGCATTGCCGGCAGAGGCGAAATTGACCGTATCGTCCTCACTGTCACGGGAAACGATCATCTGGTCTTTGCCGATCTCCTTGATGCGCCAGCCGCTCGAAACGACATCGCCTTCCTCGTAGCGGCGGCCGTCGGAGCCGATGATGAACCTGACGGGCGTATAGCCGGCGGCGGCAACGAAGCCGTCGAGACCGGAAGAGAGGGCGGTGAGATCGACGATGGAAACGGAACCGCGCCGGCTCATCGAGGCGATGATGCTGCGCAGCTTGGTCTTGTCGGGCAGGCCGAGAGGCCGCGATCCTTCGCCGATGCGAATTTCGTCGGCGGTGGCGACGATGCTCAGATCTTGGGGAAGCTGCGCCATACGAATGGCCTGGCGGATTTCGGCCGCGATCGCCGCCGCCGCCGGCGCCGGTTCGGGTGCGGCGGAAACCCTGACGAGCGGGGCTTCGTGAGCCGGCGCATCGCTGTTGTAAAGGCCGGCCAGCAAAAGCAACGCCGCCAGCCCGAGAAGGCCGGCAGCCGCAATCCGGCGCGGCGCGAACCGCACGCGCCCGGCGCCGAGACCTTCGAGCTCACAGATCGTGCCGTCGAAGGAGATGGTCTGTCTCTTCGTAAGGGTCATTGTCCGATCGCGCGGGATGGAACGACCGTCGATCACGACGTCATCCCGCAACGCGGTCAACGACACCGTGTCGGAGCCGCGGGAGCGCTGCAGACTGATGGCAAAGGCGGGTTCCGGTTTGGCGCCTAGGACGATCAGGTCACAATCGGCGCTGCCGCCGACCACCTGCCGCTCTGTCGTCAGCGGCAGATTGGAGCTGCGCCCGGCGCGCGTGATGCGCAAGACCGGTCCGCCGCTGCCTGACGCAGCGTTGCCGGCGTTACCTCTGAATGTCGGCGAAGAGGAATCTAGATCCATAACCATCTTGTTCCCGAACCGTCCGTCGAGCGGCTTTTATTGTCTTCGAAAGCGGGGAAGCGAGACGGGCGAACCCGTCTCGCCATTGTTTCAATCAGCCTGGGCCGATCTTCTTGATGGCGTTTGCGACGCCGTTGATCTTGGTGATTTCGGTTGCAACCTTCAGGCTCTGCTCGGTCGCTTCGTTCTGGGCCGACTTGAAGGCGGAAATCGCCGAGCCGATGCCCGCATCAAGTGTCGAAGTACTAGCCATGTCTTGAACTCCTTGCATGGTTTTGGCGGCCAGAGCCTTGCAGAATTCAAGATCGAATTCAATAGCTTATGTTAAAAAGTTATTAATTCGCGATATGTACAACAAATGCGCGAAATGGATATCCGTCCTGTTCCCAGCGGACCGATGATCTGCAACAGTAGATCAGATAATTATTAATAGATTGGATTTCGCAGCCCCTGCCTTCATTCGTTCATTAGTTGTCGGGCGATATCCGGATCGTGAGGTAAACTCAGATGTTTGCGCGTTTTGTTTACATGGCCGCTATCGGACTGCTGGCCTCCTTTCCTCCACCGGCCGGCGCCAGCGAGCGGGAGGTGCGCCTGGATGTCGTCTCCCTGCCGCTTGGCGATGTCGTCCAGACGCTGTCCTTCATGTCCGGCATCCCGGTCACGACAGTCGGGACGCTGAGCGGCAAGGTCGAGCATTGGTCCGTCCGGGAAAGCGGAGCCAAGGCCTTTGTCAAGCTTGGCGATGCCAGCAATCTCTTCGTCGCCTATGACGGCAGCCGCATCATCATCGCGCCGAAGCAGGAGGTCTCCACCGTTGTCCTCGATCGCGGCGGCCGCAGCTGGAAGACCGAGCAAAACGCCATTCGCGCGCTGTTCCCGCTGCTGCCGGACGATGCGCTGCGTGAAGATCCCGCCAGCGGCTTGGTGCTGGTGCGCGGGCCCGCCGTCTTCACCAAGGCCGTCGAAGACGTGCTGAGCCGGCAGCAAGCCGACAGCATCAAGGTCATCAAGGGCGGCCAGCTGGAAATCCTGACGACGAACAACGGTGCCTGAGCGGCTGATATGAAGGCGTTGAAATCTCTCAGGCAGTTGCTGCAGATCCGCAGCCTGCGGGCGGACAATATTTCCCGCAGCCTCTCCGAGGCGCGGGCGGATGCCGAAAGCGCGCGGGAGCGGGAAACGAAAGCCTCCGAAGCGCTCGACATCGCGGCAAGCCGGGCCGCCGGCAATCCTGTCGTCGACGTATTACGCAAGAGTGGTGTCATCGCCGCCGCCGAGCTTCAGGACGCGCTGATGCGACAATCCGTATTGCGCAGCCATGAAGCCGATGCCGGCCTATCGCTTGCGCAACACAAAGCCGCCCGGCGCGCCGCGCAAGAGCGGGCAGAACACGTCGCCGCCGATTTTTCGCGAGCACAGAAGGCGGTATTGCGCGTCGAATTTTCGCTTGAAGCAGCGGAGAAAATCGACCGGTAGGGAGCTAAGAACCAGCAGATGAACCAACCGGCTTCTGTTCTTCCATCTCTTCATCGACAATCGAGCTGACGAGGGCAACGACCCGGCTGCGCACACGCGGAGAAAGGAGCAAAACGTCGTCTATCAGACGCCGTCCCTCCGCCGTGGAAATATAGGCAATCTTCTCATCGATCTCTGTTATGATTTGCTGGCCATGAGTGGTTTCGGGATCTGGAAGGCCTTCGAAAAACCTCGAAACAGGGATCTTGAGGCAATTGGCAAGCTCGTAGAGCATCGAAGCGCTGACGCGGTTCTTACCGCTTTCATATTTTTGTACCTGCTGCAAGCTGACCCCGATGCCGGCGCCGAGATCCCCTAGGGATACATTCGACTGCATTCGGCGGATACGGATTTGCTGTCCGACATGCCGATCAACTGGATGCACCAACTCGCGCGCTAAATTCGACTGTTCGGCTTGCGCAGGCCTCGAAGTCCGGACCTGTGCTGCTGCATAGCGCTTCATGGTGGACACCCCGATGGAGAGTTTCACGCGGTGCGCCCCCGCTGAAAACTCGCTAAACCCACTGATCGGGGAGTTGGAACACCGTGCTAGACGGTCCTGTGGCCTTTAGTTCCGAGGAACCTGGACATACGCCACAGGCTCCTCGACCGAAGGTCAAGGAGTGTGATGCCGTTACGGCCGGCATCAACCACGTGTAGGGGTTTCCACACCCCAGGGCAGCGCGTACTGCCCTATCGAAAAAGATAGCGGGAATCCGCCCGCTGCGCAACCGAATTCTTTACAAGATTCAATAGCTTCGCTTTACGCTCGGACACTTGCCGCAAAAGCGAGAGGTCACGCTTCGGGCGGTAAAGTGGTCAGAAAACCAAAGGAGGTGCGATCAGCGGAACGCCCATTGCGAGGATTGTCTGCCCACTCTCCCGGAAGAGATGACGATGACACCTGGGAGAGCGCGGACGTCGTGGCGATCGGGGAGACGGACGATACCGTCACCGTACTTCTCTGGCATCTGAAATACTCGCAGGCAGTAATGGGGCGCCGGGCGGACGATCTTTACCTCGTTTGCGGTCAAGCACAGAAGGGGGTGAAGGGGACATGGAGCTTGAAGAACCTCATCAACCACCTGACCGTGAGAGAAACATCACATCTTAAGGGCCGGGCCCGTTTCATTCGAGGCAGCCTGAATGACTTGGCCACGCTTCGAAAGGCTGCCCGACGCAAGTTCATCGAGTACCGGATCGGGATTGTACAGCCGGGTCTTAACGGTGAAAACATACCCGCAGAACATCTTGCGCTTCTGGGAGCGACTGCCACTTCATACTGTCTGTCACCGGGTGTCCCCTAATGACTGTCGCGAACCGCACCGATCCAGCTTAGCTGCCGGCCACCGTCTCCAGCGGCGCTACTTTCCATGACGGCAGGGCCGCCGCGAACTGTCACGGCCTTCTTTGGGGCTTTCGATATCGAAATTGACGTTGTAGCGGTTCCACTCTGTAACAGCGGCAGAGCCGCCGACAAAATCAGGGGTAGGAATGCTCGATGTCCTGCCGATTGTTGCGGCGGGTGCATAGCTGCAGTGCAACATAGACGCTGGCTTCATGGCGCTGGCCCGAGTATTGCTATTTTCATCGAAGCGATGCTTCCTCCCGCAACGCTTCGAAGTTTAGACGGCCCACTCCTCCTCCCAAAGGGACGTCTGTGGGAACAGCGGCACTCCTCCTCCCAGGTCGCCGTTCGGTTCTTTTAGGAAAGCCTGCCGCACCTCCTCCCGCGGCAGGCTTTTCTATTTCGGGGCGATGGGCCGTCAGAGCCCGAGATCAAGTTGGGACTGGGGTCGTGCATTGCCGATCGGAGGTCGTCAGCGTTGAAAGCGTGACGCCGAGCAGCCGCACTGGCCGCTTGAATGGATAGACAGTCGCCAATCGACGGGGCATCGTTCGATGGTGTGCTCGAAGATCTTGGCTGGTTCGGCAAACGGTTCACGCCGGACATGCGCGCCGATGTGCTGCTGTTTCGAGCGGGAGACCGGCGGCTGGTTGCCGTGGATCCCAAATGGATCCCGCTTCGGCTAACGTTGCGTTTTTATAAGATCGACAGGACGCGTTTGGCAAGCAACCAAGTTTTCCTATCTCCAGCGCCGGCTGCGGGCGAGGGCCCGGTCGCGTCTTTGAAGGCCATGATGTTCGGCTGCGTCAAGAGCGCGGCCATGGTCTATGACGATCAACCCATCGTCGACCATTTCCGGCGGATCGACGCCGAGAGGATCATGGGCGCGAAATTTCGCTCTGCGCAAGTAAGGCACGAACCGTCGAGACGGCAGTTCCTAATGAGCTCATCGAAAGGTCATATCATGCTGAAATACAAGCTCTACGTACTCGTGGTAAAAGCCGACGGGAATCTCGCGATCCTCGCCGCGCTTGCCATGGTTCTTACCGCGATATGGCGCGGCGTTTTACCTATAGGAAGTTTCTACTAAAAGACTGGAGGTGCAGGATCATTCCTGCACCCTCCTCACATATCACCACGTTCGCAGTACGCGTGTCACCTATCTCTCACGCGCAACAGCGGAAACGACAAGGTCTGTCATTTGAGAGTTACCCGGAGCGCCCCACCAGTCGCAGAGGGACAGGTAGGAGAAGTCGCTCACACTGTCACCGTAGCCGATCACTGGGCGACCTGGATGCTCCGTCCGAAGCTTTTTGAGCAGAAATTGTGAGGCCACCCGTTTTGAGATCGCAGGCGGAACTAGCGCAAGGTTATTGCCGTTGTGGTGTCGAACCCAACCCCGTTTTTCTCGAATGATCGGCACAATCTCTTCAAGGCGTGAGCCGTCTCCGTCAATCTCTTTGAAGACAACATATGTCGCGAGATCAGCTTCCATCACCGACCAGCACCGGATGTGGACGCCAAGTTCCCTCGCCTTGGTCCTGCCCTCATCGAGGAGCTTATCGAAAAAGCCGGCAAGCGGCCGGAGCTCCCTTGCGACGACCTCATGCCATTCGGCGTCAGGCTTGCCGTCCTTTTTGAGGATGACGGCACCGTTCGATACGATTGAGTAGCTTTCAAACGCGATCGTAACGCGCGAAAGAGCCTCAGAGCCGCGCGCCGTAACCGGGATGGCCTCCGTGGAGACGAGCAGCCACTCGACAAAGGCAGCTTGAATCTTCGTCATATAGGAGTTGCTTCCATTAATGGATTTGGACGCCAATACCAGATCGGCTTCCGCAATCTCCGGTATCTTTTTCTTGGTTTGAAACAAGGTGTCGTCGAGGTCCACCAGAGCAATGGGCTTCATATGCGTACTCCAAAATGCGACTGGTTAAATATTTGATCGATTGCCAGATGTGAGCTTTCGCGGATTCTCCATTGGCAATGAATTTTACGATACGGAATTTGTCACATCTCAGTTTCCTTGACCTGCGCGCCGAGCTCGTAAGTAGACATACGTGGAGATTAGGAGACGTGCCGGATCAGCGTGACGGCGCGGTAGGGGGCGATCTTTCTAGGGGAGACGACATACGGGACGCCTTTGTTGTCGATCAGGTACATGAGGGCCGCGAGTTCTGGATCGGTTGGCGACGAGACGTACACCTTTTCCGGCACACGTCGCAGGATGGCCCTGGTCGCCTCCGCAATGCCCGGCTTTACTCGGTTGATGTTCGTTACGGCGTCCTCCCCCATCACCCAGGCGACGGCAGCGGCGGCGGCATCGCGATGCGCCCGGCGGGTCTCGATACTCCAGACGCTCGGGATTTCGGTTGCAATCACAGTGGAGACATCATTCCACATACCATCCACGAATGATCGGGAAATATCGTGTTCCGCGAGATTATCCCACTGGACGCAGGCGTGGAAGTCACCGGGACCGACGAGGGCAGCGTTGAGGATCGAGCGGCTGATAAGCCCGGATACGGTGCATCCTAGCATTCCGGAGGGAATAAGCCAGTCGTCGCCCGATGCGGCGAGCCATGCGCAGCCGCAGGGGTCGGCCAATACAACTAGCCGCGCAGGCCGGTCTGAGTAGTCCTTGAAGCTCTTTTCGAGTTGGTTCGCAATTGCTCCTTTGCCCGTCCAGCTATCTACGAAGACGATGCTCTCGACAGGACGCCTGGCAAGAATGTGGCGCATAGCCTCGTCGTCAACGCCCTTGTCGCGAATGATCGACAACCCGTAGTGTCCGACGTCCCGGCCGAGTAAGGCGATGGCCCTCTTGAGAAGGATGCCGAAGGGCACGCCGGCGCGGACCAAACTGACAAGGGTAATAGGACCCTCGACCGACTGCACGATCGCGAGGGCGAGGCGTGCCGTCTCGGCGCCCATGCGCGGGCCACCAGTGGCCATGGCCTTAGCAAACAGCTCCATGTATTCGCGGGTCGGGGCCATCTCGGCGGAAATCATTTCCGAGTAATGCCGCCGCCCGGATTGGATGGCCTCTTCCCTCGTGGCCGTGTCAGTAGGCTGAATATCCACTCTCTTGAGAAGGAGCGTCACGTCGTATTCGGCGTAGGAGCCTAGTGTGGCAGGGGAGGCGATGCTGTCATAGGTATCCCCCATGGGAGTGATGTCCTTAGATAACGCGACAGCAGTGTTGTGTCGCCGTGGACTGGCGGAAATGTCCGATCGAGTGAGCCGATTTCGAAGCGGCAGACCGCATGGCCTAAGGCGGCTTCATTCACCTTCTACGTCTGAAAGGACAATGGGATCGCCCAGTGCGGACATCAGGCTGGCACAGACATTTTCCGGGCCTGTCTCCGAGCAGAGTATAATTTTCGAGTACAGCGCTGGATCGACGTTGTAGAGGTAATGTGGAACTGTTCCGCCGTAGTTGTCGGAGAACGAAAGTACTGAACCGATCGCGTGGCCTTTCGACAGGGGAGAACGCGTCACCGATGAATAGAAAACCTCAGCGCCCTCCTTTTCCAAGCGCTCCGCAAGCAGGAAGGGCTGCCACACGTGTTCGCCCGTTCCGAGTACGAGGGTAATCCCGTCATCGGCAGCGTTTGCATTGAGACCCTGCAAGTGATCGACGACGCCGAGACGCGCCCAGTCTCGAGCGACGTCGGGACAGACCTCGGGCCGCTTAGGACGGTCACAGGAAGGGACCTGCGGAGTAGCTGCCGTGAAATCCCCACGCGGAGTCCAACTGTACCGTCCGGAAACGATAGTAGCCTCACTGACTGTTCCCGTGATCTCCGCGCGGGCAGCGCCTTCTGACCAGTCGGTAAGCGTAAGTAGGACTGTGTGCTTCAGCTTCAAACGAATTTTTGCGGGAAGGGCAGCGAAGATGTTGGCAAATGTCTTACCTGTCGAAGCCTCATCGTCAACGAGTACCAAGCCGGTCGCACCATGAACCAAGTCGCGGAGCCTTGCCTCGCATGGTTCGTGCAGGAGGTGCCGCGGGGCATGGCTATGCTCTTCCTCAAATTCGCACAGCAGCGGCAGTTTAAGATCATGGCGAGTGGAGCAGATATATATTGCATCGCCGCGACCAGTGAGTTCGCGGAACCGCCGATGGACACCCGCACCAAGGCCAATGCCCGCTTCGGCTATTCCGATGAACAAAACCGGACCAGGAATATCGGCAGGAATCTGACGTGCAAGGAGGTCGAATGCATTTCCCATGACCGAAGGGCGGATCGGCAGGAATCGACCAAGAACCTTGGAAACAAACAGAAACGAGCGGTTCGGGTTGATTCGCTGCCCGAAGCCGAACATCTCGATGGGGGGTACAAGGCTTCGATCCACGTGAACCGAGATAGTGCCGTCGGCGAGTTGCGCAGAGTATGTTGAAGGATTCACCATTGCCAGCTTTCGAAAGTACGGACGTTTACCGTGGAAAAAATCCGTGCCATATGTTTCCGTGACGCCGCACGCTCATTGGCGTCTCGTTGACGAGCAGGGTAGCACTTACCTCTCGAGGCTCAGAGTGCATCCGCGCCACGATATCGCAGGAGAATTCGCCGGCCCTTGGCGCGAAGGCCAGCACGGCGCGAGCGCCTCCCTGGTTTCAGCTTCGTTGGGGCTAAATCCCGATCTGAGGCCTTCCTGCCCCGTCGATGCGGCTCGTGACCCATCTCCGACAAAGCGACTGGGGCGATAGAAATAGAGTTTACGTCAGTTCATCCTCGCTCTCTGCGGTGAATCAGTAGCATGAAGTGAAGCAAGGGACGTGCCACTCGGACATGCAGCACGAATGCGAGCTGAATAGGCACCAGAACTCGAATATTGCATTCCAGGTCTCACGCGGCAGATGTCCAGATTGCCGGGAAATTTCGTATTGCATCCATAACGGCTTTGGGCGACGGATTGCGGGACCTGCCATGGCAAGCGCGTGCGGTCGCGAAACCTCAGATGGCGGCGAAGCGCTGCAGTTAAGAGAGATGCTGGAGCGTATATTCGCCTAAACGCTGCTGACGTGGCGGTTGGGCCTTTGAACGGTGGACGAGATCAGCCGGGAAAAAAGGCGTAGCTTCATTGAAATCGGCAGGGTGTACCCCGCCCACTACCGGGGATCAGAGCAGGCCAGCCTTGGCCCCAACCTGCGATGATAGCAGGTGCCTGGGGCACCTCCAGCACGTCGAGGGTTCTGCATCTTCGTGTCAGCCAATAGCCGACAGTTCGCACCACGTTTGTATTCGCTTTGTCTGCTTTACGACAGACTTAAGTCTTGATGCCTGCACTCAGCCGTCGTTGTTCAGTCCCGGCATTTTCATGGAGCGGATCGAGGGTGAAACGTTCAGGCTGCGAAGTCTATGTCTTGCAGACGAACTCGTAGTGTGAGGCCCTTGAGGGTCTTGAGCCTGCGTGACCTGCCACTGAACTTTCATCCAGCGGCGATTAGAGCCTCGGCGGTTTTGATACGCCAAGTGGCGCGGTGTGAGCAACCGGCAACGCGGATCGTGTCCCAGCACCTGGTGTAGCTGACGGTAGGGAGTAAAGCCGAGCGCCCGCGCGCTTCTCGTTGCGCTGTAGCGGGTGATCGGCTTTGCGGGCGGCCATCAGTGTTTTCCGCTAGGGTCGGGTTGTTCAAGACCAACCTGACGGAAAGATCACCGATGACCAATGACATGATGAACGTGCGTTCGCTTGTTGAGAAGAGTGCCGATGCAGATTTGTTGCGTGAGATGATCGGTCTTGCTGCCGAGCGGCTGATGGAGTTGGAGGTCGGCTCGGCCACGGGTGCTGACTTCGGTGTGAAGAACCCGATGCGGCTCACTCAACGCAATGGCTACCGTGACCGCGATTGGGAGACGCGGGCTGGCACCGTCGAGCTTCGCATTCCGAAGCTGCGCAAGGGCAGCTACTTTCCGAGCTTCCTTGAACCGCGCCGCATGGCAGAGAAAGCTCTGACGGCCGTTATCCAGGAAGCGTATATCCAGGGAATCTCGACTCGTTCTGTCGACGACCTGTGGTGGACGCGACCTATCTCAAGGTCCGGCGTGGCGGCCGCATCGTCTCAGTCGCCGTCATTATCGCGGTCGGCGTCAATAACGACGGTCGGCGCGAGGTCCTGGGTATGGAAGTTGGCACCTCGGAGGCCGAACCGATCTGGACGGAATTCCTGCGCAGGCTGACACGTCGAGGATTACGTGGTGTGAACCTTGTTGTCTCTGATGCACATGAGGGCATCAAGGCTGCCGTTTCCAAGGTTCTCAATGCCACTTGGCAAAGGTGCCGGGTTCACTTCATGAGGAACGTGCTCGCGCATGCTGGAAAGAGCGGCAGGCGGGTCGTATCCGCCTTCATCGCGACGGCCTTTGCCCAGGAGACCCCGGAGGCAGCAAGCCGCACAATGGCGCAGTGTCGCCGATCAAATCAGGCCGAAAGTGCCGAAGCTTGCCACCATCATGGACGACGCTGAAGAGGACGTGCTCGCCTACATGACCTTCCCGAAAGAGTACCGGGCAAAGCTGCACTCGACGAATCCAATTGAGCGTCTCAACGGCGAAATCAAGCGACGCACCGAGGTCGTCGGCATCTTTCCGAACGACGAAGCCATCGTCCGTCTCGTCGGTGCATTGCTGCTCGAACAGAATGACGAATGGGCCGTTCAACGCGCCAGGTATATGACGCTTGAGACCATGGCCCAAATGAGCGATGATCCCCAAATCGGCCTGCCCCGCTGTGATGTCGGGTCAGGAAACGAGCGGGACAGCAGGCTAATACACTGCCCGAATTGCCCCGTGTGGACGGCAAGCGTCAAGCCTTGATGCCAAATTCAAACGGATATGAGTGGGGCTTCGCAGCTGCGGCGAGGTCTCGATAGGGTCCGACAGTAAGCCCGAATGAGTGGGCACAATGGGACTGAAAGTGGGATCACTTGGTGAGCCCGTTGTTCCCGCGCGGAGATCCCGCCGCTATTCTCGCAAATGTCGGACAGCCGCCGCCCTTTGTCGCATTTGTCGAGATCACGACAATCGGTTTGTCCCGCTCTGCTCTACGCACCCGTCAAGCCACGGAGTGGTGCCTGCTTCGCAGTTTTGAATTTGAGAGCGAGCGGGCTACGGCTCCGTCATTGCTGGGGGTCCGATAGCGAAAGCCTGTTCGAGATGCGTGCTTCTCTATCGTCGCACAGGGCGTTTTCAGCATCTTGGGCCCTCTCACCGGTCTGAACAACTGTTTCAGCTTGATCATTTGAGGTTTTCGCAACCGAACGTGCTTGCCGTGGCTGGTCGGCAAGCCGTCGCTCGAACGATCATGGAATGCGATACTAAGTTTTCCGGAATCTGGATTCCAACTGGAATGCAGGAAGACGATCGGTAGTAGCGTTTTTAGCTCGCATTTTACGCTGCATTTTCGAGTGGCACGTCGCTTGCTTCATTTCTCGTGCCGCCGATTCACCGAAACTCAGAAAGAGCCAACGCAAGCTCTATGGTGGTGCGAATTGCCCACTGCTCCCGCGCCCAGACGGCGCGGAACCGTCCTAAAAGCGGCATTAATCTTGGCGAAGGACAATTCAAATCCAAGGGAGAGTAAGATGAGCATCACACGCAGACATGTCATCGTTCAGGGTGGCGTCATTGCAGCAGGCCTGCTCGCCAGCGGCCTACCGGGGACAAAAGCCTTCGCGCAGATACCGTCAATCCCTTGGCGGCGCTCACTGCAGGGCTTGGCCTGGAACGACCCGATCATCGAGACCTATCGCGACGCAGTGCGCCTTCTCAACGCCCTTCCCGCCAGCGACAAATTCAACTGGGTCAACCTCTCGAAAATTCACGGCAGCGGTGACGTCGTCAAATACTGCCCGCATGGCAACTGGTATTTCCTGCCGTGGCACAGGGCCTATACGGCTATGTACGAGCGCATCGTTCGGCACGTGACCAAGAACAACGATTTCGCTATGCCGTTCTGGGACTGGACCGACAATCCGTACCTGCCCGAAGTGTTCACAATGCAAAAGACGCCCGACGGCAAGGACAATCCACTTTATGTTTCGTCGCGCACCTGGCCAATCACGCAGCCGATGCCGGACAATATAGTTGGGCCACAGGTTCTCAACACCATCCTAACGGCGAAGCCATACGAGGTCTTCGGCACCACCCGCCCCCAGGGACAGAACTCACTCGATCCTTCCTGGGTCACCACCAGCAGCGGCACGCAGGGGACGCTGGAATACACACCGCACAATCAGGTGCACAACAATATCGGTGGCTGGATGCCGGAAATGTCGTCGCCCCGCGATCCGATCTTCTTCATGCATCATTGCAACATCGACCGCATCTGGGCGACGTGGAATTTGCGCAACGCCAACAGCACGGATCGGCTCTGGGCCGACATGCCGTTCACCGACAATTTTTACGATGTCGACGGCAACTTCTGGTCCCCGAAGGTCTCTGACCTTTATGTTCCAGAGGAACTCGGATACAATTATGGTTTCCGGACCTACTTCAAGGTCGCGGCGGCGAGCGCCAAAACGCTGGCCCTGAACGATAAACTCACGTCCGTGATCGCGGCGACGGCGACCGATGCTGCAGTCGCCGGCGTGACGACCACCTCCACGGACAACAGCAAGGCGGCAACGGAAAACGTGCCGCTTTCGCTGCCGATCAAGATCCCGGCGGGCGCATTGCAGGAGATCGTCCGCCAACCGCCTCTGCCATCCGGCATGGATACAATGGATTTCGGCGCGGCACAGGAGCAGGCGGCCTCCGCTCCTCGTGTGCTGGCATTCCTGCGCGATGTCGAGATCACCAGTGCCAGCACGACCAGCGTTCGGGTGTTTCTCGGCAAGAACGACCTTAAGGCCGATACGCCCGTCACCGATCCCCATTACGTCGGTTCTTTCGCCGTTCTCGGTCATGACGGCGACCATCATCGCAAACCATCCTTCGTCCTCGATCTGACGGACGCGATCCAGCGGGTTTACGGCGGAAGGGGGCAGACGGATGGCGAGGCCATCGACCTGCAGCTCATTCCTGTCGGATCGGGAGCGGGCAAACCCGGCGCCGTAGAGCCCGCAAAGCTAGAAATAGCCATAGTGTCCGCCTAACATCCGGACTGGCTGGGTTGTGGAGACATCGATGCGCTATCATCGTTGGGTGCTTATCGCTATTCGTGCGGCGGCATTATCGATGCTGCGCATCGTCAGCCCGGTTCAAGCTAACGAGAGCGACATGCGGGCAACGACCAGTAAGCCCGCGACGATAACCATATCGAGCAGAGCAGTCCACTCATCGGCTGATACCAGTGCGCGGGTCGTCCTTACTGTCACTGGTTATGAACCGTCGACTTCAGGACCAGTGACGACGGTCGTTTCGCTTGACTGCGGCAGTAACGTTCGCGAAATTGGTAGGTTTGGTATTTTTCCGAACAAGGCGTTTTCGGTATTGGACGGGGCAAAGCCTCAACGATTTGGGTTTCCCTTGCCCGATGACCCGTCTTGCCGTCAGCCACAGACCGTCATTATCCGGCTGGAGCCTCAAACAGGCGGCGGTTCGGGCGCCAGCATCACTATCAGCGACGCAAGCATCGAATAGATTGGCAGTCGGGGCTGATTTGCCGCTAGCTCCAGAACCTTGGCGGCAATGAAAGTCCGCCGGATAAAATAGAGGGTTTTGATAGGTTGTTGTGACAAAGGTCCAACGCGCAGCGCCTATCGTGGTCAACAGTTTACAGTCTTGCCGCTGCATTCGGCGACTGATGGTCGTCTGCAAGCAGGCAAAGGTTTTTGGCCGACCCGAGACTAGGCTCAAGATAAAGTCGCTCTTAAAGGCATTGAACCAACGACGCGTTCCTAGATCAGTAAAGTGACTCTTCAACCACTTCAGATGCTTGCGCGGAGTCTGTCCGAAAGCTGCATTGACTTCGCACGCGGTCCAAAACCGATTCAGACTGCGCGTTCAATTCAAAACTGAAGATTAGACGTGTGCTTTTAATGGCACTGGATTTGCAAGGACACGGGCGGCGTGCGGCCATAGGTATCGCTTCCATTCGTGATAGAGAGGCGCGGAGGTTAGTCTTGAAACGAAGAGATTTTTCGACTGTTGGGCTCACTGCTCTTCTCGCCGGGATCGTATTCCCGGCTTTTCCCAGCACCGGATTCAGTGAGCAGCGAAAGCCGTCCATCCCCGCACTCCCTGATCAGCGGAAACTTTGGAGTTGGATCAAAAGGCTCAACAGTTTCGGCCCCCGATTGACCGGCAGCCCGGCGCAAGCACGGGCAATCGATTATCTTGCTGGTGAGTTGAGAGGGATGGGCCTTGAGGTGAAGCGCGATCAACTCACGATGCGCCGGTGGATGCCACGAACCACCGCGTTCAAACTGTCAAATGGTGAAGTAATTGAGGTAGCGGCGCCGTTCCCGTATTCCGGGCTTACACCTCCCGGCGGTATCTCGGGTAAGATGGTTCTTTTCAACGGTCGGGTTCAGGCGTTTGAGAAAGCCCGCGGCAAAATTGCGGTGGTGACGGTAAAGCGTCGGGATCTGGCGGCATTCCTCGAACTGGTGACCAATCGACGCGGCAGCCTGCCGGAAGGCATAGACTTTCCCAAAGCCGTAACCACGCCGCTTATCACCGGTTTGCTTGGCGTACCGATCGACAAGGCGCGTGAAGCAGGGGTTTTAGCCGTCGTTTGCATTTTCGAAGGCGTCTCGGAAGTGCAGTTGAAGGGGCAGGTGCTGCCATTCACCACACCGTATTGGGGCTTACCTGCAATATGGGTGGCGCAATCTGAAGGAGAGCGGATCAAAGCCGCGATCAAGCACGGTTTGAGCGGTCGCCTGACCTTGGATGGCACGTTGGAAGACGTTGCGACCGATACGATTTATGCGGTTTTGCCGGGCTGCAACCTGCTTGAGACAATCATCATCAACACCCACACCGATGGACCTAATGCGTGCGAAGAGAACGGCGGTGCTGGGGTACTCGCTCTGGCGCATTATTTCTCCTCGCTACCGAAATCTGCCCGCAACCGAAGCCTCGTCTTCGTACTCGTCACGGGTCATTTCCAGCTTGCCCAGTTCGGCCGCCACGGGAATCAGGCGACGGCGACCTGGCTCGAAATGCATCCAGAATTGTGGGACGGCAAACCCGGCCATGCTAAAGCCGTTGCAGGAGCTACGATTGAGCATCTTGGATGTACCGAGTGGCGAGATGACTTTGCAAAAGGGCACCCCGCGCCCACCGGGAAGCCGGAACTCGATTTGATCTATACCAGTAATAAGTCGATGAGTGGCGTGTACATCGCTGCCGCACGCGGGCGCAAAAAGGTACGCGCGCTGATAGTCGCCCCAGCGGCGGCGCAGGTGATGTTGGGCGAAGGACAGCCATTATACGCATCAGGAATTCCGACGATATCAAGCTGTCCGATACCGGACTATCTTTGCCAGGTCTTGCCGGGCGGAGGCTTGGACCGGCTCGACCCTGATTACGCCTTTCAGCAAGTCGAAACCTTTGCCCGCACGGTCGACTTGCTCGACAGGATGCCGCGTGGTGAGATCGGAATCGTTCCGTTTAACCTGTCCACTGTTATCGGTGATCTGCTGTAAACCTGACCAACACTAACGCCAGCGAAAATGGCGGTGTCACGCGGTCGGCACTTTAACTGGCGCCGAGGATCATCTGGCAGTTCACGATAGTGCCGGGTCATAGCCGTCCCATCTGGGCACGCTTCGTCATGCATGAGATGACCGGCCTGCGTTTCCACATCGCGGCCTTCGAGGCTCTCGGCGGCGCTCCGCGGGAGTGCTTTGCGACCGGATGAAGACTGCCGTCATCGGTGAGCGTCAGACAGAAGGCATCGTCTATAAACCATGCCACCACCAGCCTTAGCCCCAACCAAAGCCACGCGGACGGCCGCTGAAACATCCTAGTTGGTGGGATCCCACACCGCAGGCGAATCCATCACCTCCTGTCCTCCGATAGTCTCCAACGAGCTGGGAGAAACTGCTGATCCAGGCTGAATGAAGACTTTGTGTGGCATTCCCTGGCGACGAGCTTGCTGCCCCTCTCCCGGCGTAGCTGGCTGACCCAGTGCTTGGCATAGACATTGCAGGGGATGAATGCGGCGGTAACTCGTTGGGGTCGGAAGTCGTCAAACTGCTTTCCTAGGCGTCGGCATTGCCTACCGAGCACCTCGCCAGACGGAAGCACGATCGATCTGGCACGTATGTATGCGTACGGGATCATAACCATAGAGGAGTTGAAACGATGGCGGATATTCTTACATCTCTAAACCCGCTCCGGTGGATTGAAGCGCCATCCACGGAACTGGAGAGCCAAGTGACCCAAAGTCTATTCCCGATGTTCCAACGCTTGGCGGAAGCGGGCGCTGAAACCGCTAAAATTCTGCAGGTTGCCTTATTGCGCCGCGTGCAAGTCATGTGCGACAGCCACTCTACCCGCCAGGGAAAGCTCTTTACTGAGGCCGAACGTCTTGCCGAGAGTCTACGCGAGGTGCACGGCAATGGGAATTTGGGCTACGCTTGGGCGGAATACCTGCGCGACGCTAGTGAGCGCGCCATATTGTGCATGGATCTTCTCCGACAGCGCGGCGACATCTTCCTCGAACATGAAGCGGCAGGCTGTCCGCCGGTTTTCTTCTGCGACTACGAGACAGTTATGGATGGAAACGATCTGCCCTTGAAATCCAATTACGTGTTACTTCGAATGATCCCGCCCCAAGGTGTTAACGTCGATGACACGAAGCGCCCCTTCATAATCATTTGCCCGCGCGCCGGACATAGTCCCGGCGTCGGTGGCCACAAAGAAGACAGCCAGGTCGGCGTAGCGTTCCGGGAAGGTCACCCGGTTTATTTGGTGTCCTTCCGCCGAGAGCCAGAGGGGGGGCAGTATCTCTCTAATGTCACGTATGCGGAAGCGGCCTTTGTTCGTGAGGTCATGCGCCTGCATCCGCTTGCCCGCCTTCCAGTCGTAGTCGGCAACTGCCAAGCTGGCTGGGCTACCCTTCTGATGGTTGCGACAAATCTCGACTTAGCTGGCCCGATCATCCTCAACGGATCGCCGGTGACACCTACCTCGGGAAATATCGGTGAAAATACCCTCCGCTACATGGCGGGCCTCTTCGGGGGAGCTTGGATAACCATGTTTTTGTCAGATCTGGGCGGAGGCATCTTCGACGGCGCCCATCTCGTACAGAATTTCGAAACGCTCAATCCCGAGCGCCAGTTATTCATGAAGTATGTCGAACTGTTCCGAGATGTGGATGCGGCGAGCGAAGCCTTCCTTAAGGCTGAGAAGTGGTGGGGCGGCTTCTGCCTGATGCGGGGAGACGAGATCCGCTGGATAGTTGAGCACCTCTTTGTTGGTAATCGACTGGCGCACAACAAGGCGTATGGGGAGCCGGACCGGCGGCATTTCGACCTTAAGAAGATCAGGGCGCCTATTATCATATTTGCCAGTCATGGCGACAATGTCACGCCGCCGCAGCAGGCGCTGAATTGGATCCCCGAAATCTATGACAACGAGGAGGAAATCCGCCTTCTCGGCCAGCACATTATTTATATGGTACACAACGACGTCGGTCACCTCGGTACATTCGTTTCCTCGAGAGTAATCAACAAAGAATACAATGAGGTTGCAAGCACGCTCGAGGCAATTGAGGCGTTGTTGCCTGGCCTTTACGAGATGCGCATCACGGACATTCAAGAAGATGCTGGACACAAGAGCTATAGTGTTGAACTGATCGAGCGCACCTTCGAGAATATCCGTGAGTTTAACGATGGCCATGACGATGGAGGTCCCTTCGCTGCCGTCGCCCGCGTCTCTGAACTGCAAGCGCAGATCTATCACACAGTTGCCCGCCCCTTTGTGCAGGCCGCGGTCACAGACATCTCAGCAGACGCCAGCCGAATGTTCCATCCAAAGCGGCTGGAGCGATCGCTGCTGTCTTCTCAGAATCCGATCATGGTTGGCTATAAGTCAATTTCAGAGCAGGTACGGAACTCCCGGGCGAACGCAGCAGCGGAAAATCCTTTCCTGGCTGCGGAAGCGCTCTATTTCAAGGCTGTCGAACAGGCGATCGTGGTCATGCGCGACTGGCGCGACATGGGTTATGAGCTCGCGTTTCACATGATCTGGAACAACCCTTGGCAGCGATATTTTGACAATCCCCACGAAGCATACCGCAAAGGGACGACACTTGACGATATGAGATGGCAGCCGGACATCGCCAATGCGCTCAGGAGGATCGCGATCGGCGGACTCGCCGATGCCATCATCCGTATGGTCGTACTCCTGGTGAGCGATCGTGGCGGGATCCGACGCGACCGCCTGGCGCGCTGGTCACGGGTGCTGACCGAGGACGAGCCCTTCCGCTCACTAAGCGCTGATCATTTGGCCGAAATCACTCGCGTGCAGACGGCTATCGTCACCTTTGAGCCGGAGCAAGCAATGGAGACGCTGCCGCTGTTGCTAACGGAACCGAGGCAACGGCAACTCGCTTATGCAGCCGCTTGCTATATCCCGGGCTCCAGGGCGGAGATGTCATCGAGTACTGTTGCCATGCTACAGCGCTTCGCGGACGTGCTTGGCCAGCCATCGATCGTCGATGTGATTGAGGATCCGCTGGCAGTGACATAGTTTGTTCGTAGAGTAGCGTCTCGATCTCACCGAATCACATAATTATTGGTTTTCGCTCGTTGGTCACGGAGGCGCTTGAAACAATTCCATCGCAAATTCAGCCAGGACCGCAGATCGGAAAATTGCCATTGGACATCCGTCCTTTACAACGCAACGATGCCGTAATCCGGTTCAGTGATCGGGCCGGCAGAGGGCGGATTGAAACTGTGGAGGAAGGCTCTCGTCATAGGGCTGGCGCTCGCTGCAAATCATCGTGATCGAACGCACTGGCCATACGGTTGATCTCGGCTGACCGCGCACCGACCGCCTTGGCGGTCTCGCGCCACCTTGCGGTGTCGCGACTTCCTTAATGATCGCGCGAGCCTCGGCGAGCGTTAGGGCGTAGAGCCCTGCAGCTTCTTCCAGCAGGTCAAGGGAGCAGGTGCCTTCATCAAGATCAATGTTTGTCGTCAGCGCGCGCGCCTTGACATCCGTAGGCACTGGATTGAGGTCATAGGCAGGGGACAACGACCAGCTGGCTTTATTGAGCCACAGAAAGCCGTGATTTTTCTCCCCAGCTCAGAGCTAGAGCGGGCTGCAGCGAGAAGCGGCCGGGGTCCTCGAGCCAGGCACGATCATACTCAAACACGATTGTTTCGGCACCACGGGCGCGATTGCTCCGGGCCAGATGGGACGTGTGCGGCCGTGAAGGTCGAGATGAACTTCGAAATCAGCCATCGCGTGACGATCCCGGTGATCGCCTTGGGTGAGCGTGCTTGGGCAACTCTGCATTGGCCAGAGACTGGCCGACGCTGTCGTTACGGATGTCGGCGACTTGGCTCAGCCCATCTAGCAGGCCGAGTGCCTGGAGGACGCCTGCATAGATGCCGATGCTGACATTGGTGTCGCCGGCCTCGATCTTTTGAAGCGTTGAGCGTGAGGTGAAGGCACGTTCGGCTACTACCGCCATAGGCAGGCGGCGACGTCGACGTGCGTCGTGGATGTCTGCGCCCAGTTTGCGCAGCGCGCGCCACACAGCGGCCGGAGCGTTGTGAGGTGTCGGAATTTGTCACCTTCGCACTACAGATTGCACTAGATATGTAGCACGAAGGTTACAATTTTTCAAGAGAGATGGTCAGAGAGAAAAGTGGTTAGAATGGGAATCGCGGGAGCGATAGCGCAAGTACGAGCCAGGCTGGCAGGCGAAGAAAGATGGCGGATCTTGAGGTGCTCAAGATCGATGCCGCCTCCGGACTGGAAGCGCGATCGGAACCACTATCGTCTGCTGATGCGGCTTTTGCCGATTGCCAAGCTGCACCCGGCCCTTAGTCGAACGGGTGCTCCTGGAAGATGCGGTGGTGTCGGTGACCGTGGACACCTCGTCGATCAGGGTCGCAACCGTGGCTGGTTTTGAGAAATCGGCGGGCGGACATTGTCGGCCATCAGGACACCAATTGAACTAGGCCATTTGGACTAGAATTTCCACTTATGGCGCGCCAACCGATCGGTTCCTCATGGATCGGGAAGCCGACCTCTACACAGCGGGCTCAATCCTCTAGAATAGTTGCTAATGACCGCTCATCAGACAATCTGATTGAAAGTTCCCCGCGAAGCAGCCATATATTTAGCTCAAATTCATTAGTGCTACGTAGGACATTGATCATGGTAGATGTGGAGCTGCAGGTCGCTCGGCAAAATGCCTCTCTTCGAGTGCAAGTCGAAGAAAGGCTCAGACAGGCTATTGCGACGGGCAAGTTCAAGCCGGGGCAAAGGCTCGTCGAGCGCGAGCTTTGCGAAATGATCGGCGTGGGTCGCACGTCCGTCCGTGAAGCGCTTCGGCAGCTTGAGGCAGAGGGATTGATCACAAGCTTCCCCCACAAGGGTCCAGTTGTCAGTATCATAACCTATGAGGAGGCCGCTCAGCTCTACACCGTCCGCGCGCTGCTCGAGGGGTTTGCTGGTCAGCAGTTCGCCGAAAATGGAACGGCGGAAGATATTGCCACTTTGCAAGATGCCGTTAGAGAATTCGAAGCGTCGGCGGAAAGCGGCGTGGGACACAGGCTCATCGCTGCCAAAAACGCCTTCTATGACTGCTTGATGGATGGCAGCAAAAACGTCTTCGTCAGGCAAATGCTAACATCGCTGCACAACCGGATCAATCTTCTGCGCATGACTTCGATGACACAACCGGGGCGCCTCAAACATAGCATTGCAGAAATCAAAGAGATTGCCGAAGCGATCCAAAATCGCAACGGACCCAGGGCTGCGGCCGCTTGTAAGCACCACATTGATATGGCTGCGAAAGTCGCACTCGAGTACCTGCGCAACAACACCTCAGGCTGATGCCATAAGATTTTCCGAAAATTGACAGATTGTCTGATGCTGGAGGTGGCCGGGTGTAATTAAATCCTTCAGGGCACGGTGCTTTTGACAACGCAACAACCTCTCTGGTGTCCATCGGACGATAAGATGGGTGCTGCTTGCACGGTCATTTTAAGTGAGGTGATTGAAGAAGCGACGGCAAAATTGGCGTCGTAGCGAGGGAGGGCCGGCCCAAGCATGAATTTTCCGATTGACAGATTGTCTGATAGGTCGTTAACTACTCCTCACTAACGGAGGTAGCTGATTGTGCTTGCCTCACATTCGGGAGCGGGACGTTGTCACCACGAAAAAATCTGCGCGTCGCCTTTATTGGTCTCGGCGCAATGGGCGGGCCGATGGCACAACATCTGTTGTCGGCTCAATTCGAAGTCACTGGCTTTGATCTATCGGCCGAGGCTAGGGAAAGGTTCGCGGCCGTCGGCGGCGTTCCGGCAGAGACGGTAGCGGAAGCATTCAATGGCGCCGATGTTGCGGTTACCATGCTTCCCAACGGCAAGATTGTTCAAGACGCGCTCTTCAAGGATGGGGCCTGGCAATCCCTGAGTGCTGACGCGCTTGTCATCGACATGAGCTCATCGGCGCCCAATGATACTCGTGAGCTCGCAGAGCGCTTGCATCAGAAGGGCTTGCGGCTGGTCGATGCTCCCGTGTCAGGCGGAGTGAAGCGAGCCGTCGAAGGCTCTCTTACTATCATGGCAGGCGGTGCTTCTGACGATATCGATCAAGCTGATCCCATCCTGTGCGCCATGGGCGGCCAGATTTTTAGGACAGGCCCGATCGGCTCAGGGCACGCCATGAAAGCCATCAACAATTTCGTATCGGGAGCCGGGGTTCTGGCAGCTATCGAAGGCGTTCTTCTTGGCCGAACGTTTGGTCTCGATCCTAGAACGATCGTCGATATTCTCAACTCGTCGTCTGGCAAGAACAACGCAACAGAAGTGAAGATGAAGCAGTTCATCCTCTCGGAGACTTTTGGCTCTGGTTTTGCTTTGGGGCTTATGGCGAAAGACATTAGGATTGCAGCGGACTTGTCGAAGGCGCTCAATCTCCAGCTGCCGACATTGGCCGGTACCGCTGATGCCTGGGATGCTGCTCGGCATGCTTTAGGCCCCGATGTCGACCATACGAAAATTGCGCAGTTCGTGAAAGATCAGGCCTGACCGCGAAAAACTACGCCAAACTGACAGTTGAAAATTGTCTGATAATCTGTCAAATATGATGAAGGGAGCGAAACCCAATGGCCACTTTGGACAGGAAAGATAAGGGGTCTAAGGCCGGCGAGCGAACAGCTCCATCGGAGCAGTTCAAGCGCGGACTTGCTACTCGTCGGCAGGTGATGGGGGACGCTTACGTTGATGCGGCCCTCGGAAAGGCGACCGACTTCACCTGGCCGATGCAGGAACTCGTCACCGAGTATTGTTGGGACAATATCTGGAACCGACCTGGCCTCGACCGTCGCGCTCGATCGATCCTCAACCTTGGAATGATAGCGGTTTTAAACCGACCGCACGAGCTCAGAGGCCACATCCGCGGCGCCATCAACAACGGTGTTACGAAACAGGAGATCCAGGAGATCTTCCTTCAGGTGGCTATCTACGTTGGTGTGCCAGCAGGCATCGACAGTTTCAGGCATGCCCAGGAAGTATTCACCGAAATGGGCATTTGAGAATGTGCTGTCCCGTGAGGGGGCATGTACAACATGCGCGGAGTTCTCAGCGCTTATCAACAAGGGAGGAGCCTAAAATGGCGATAGATCTCAAGAAATTCATAGAATTCGTGCGGGAGGATTTCGAGTTCAAGCGCGAAACTCGTTATCTTAACGGTATATTAAAATGCGATTTCCCTACCCGCAGTGTAGCGCTTCATTTCGAGGACGGTACGTTGCTAAAGGTGGAAGAGGCCGAATACGACGACGACAAGTGCACTATCGTCATACGCGGGACCGGTTCACAGTGGGAGGCGCTGCTTCAGCACAAACCCTTGCCGTTTTATCAGTGCTTGCAGTCATCAAACATCAAGCATGGCCTCTACCTTAGCAGTAACAACGAAACCTTCGCGTATCTGCCTGCTCTCAACCGCATGACCACCCTGATGCGCAATGCCCGTTCTGAAGGAGCAGCAGCATGACCAAGTTTGACCCCATTATCGGCCGTTATCTCTATCTCACCGTAGAAGGTATCGAGTACCGCGTCTATTACGAAGAAGCGGGCCAGGGGATTCCGCTTCTCGTCGGTCATACGGCAGGGTCCGACGGTCGCCAATACCGTCATATGCTTTGCGATTCCGACGTGACAAAAAATTTTCGCGTCATCGCGTTCGATCTGCCGTATCACGGCAAGTCCCTTCCCCCCTACGGCGTTCGCTGGTGGGAGAAGGAATACAACATGACCAAGAAGTTCATGATGGACTTCCAGCTCGAACTCTCAAAAGCGCTCGACCTAGACCGCCCCGTTTATTTGGGCAGCTCCATGGGCGGCCATCTCGCGATCGACCTGGCATCGAACTATCCGGACAACTTCCGCGCCACGATCTCGGTCGAAGGTGCGTTGCGCTCGGCGGCGGAGTACGTCGACGTCGGTATGGCTGGCATCCGCAGGGAGTTCGACAATCCAAACGTCAATCGCACCTCCATCGGTGCGGCGATGATGCTGAATATCTCACCGTACTCGCCAGAAGCGAATGTCCGTGAAATCCAGTGGGAATACAGCTGCGGTGGACCGGGAATCTTCGCGGGTGATCTTTATTACTACTACTACGACCACGATGTGTCGCCAGAGGAAGCCAGCAAAATCGATACGTCGAAATGTATGCTATACTTCCTCACGGGCGAATACGATCCAAACACGTCCCCGGCCGATACCAAGATTGCTGCAGACCTGGTCAAAGGCTCCAAGTTTTGGACAATGGAAAAGCTCGGACATTTTCCCGTTACTGAGGACTATAGCGAGTTCCGGAAGTATCTGTTGCCGATTCTTGAGGAGATCCAACAGTCATCAGCAGCTCGGTCTAAGGTTGCCTGATCCTTTTCTCGGGAGGAGAACTTCAATGAGGTGCATTCTGAATGTCACACTTGGGGCGCTGATCTCGGTTAGCGCCCTGGCGACAACCGCTTACGCGGATGGTGTCGATCAGCTACCGGCTACAGAAAAGAAGATCTATGAAACTGTAGATCCGCAGATTCCATTGGGGGCGAGCGCCTACAAAGACTTCAAGCCCAAAAAGGGTCCTCCGTGGAAGATCGGCTATGCAAGCAGCTACGCTGGCAACACCTGGCGAGCCGCAGCTCTCGATGCGGTCATGAGCGATCTTTTACCGCGATCAAAGGCTGCGGGCCTGGTGTCTGATGTCGTGGTCACCCAGTCGGATCTTAAAGACGCCGTTCAGATCCAGCAGATGCGTCAGATGGTGGACGAAGGCGTCGATGCAATCATCATCTGCTGCTCGAACGTCACGGCTCTTAATCAGACGATCGAATATGCCTACAAAGCCGGTGTGCCGGTGTTCTCATTTTCGGGCTACGTGACGTCGCCATACGCCATCAATGGCGCGGCCAATCACGCGCAGGGCGGTGCCGAGATGGCGACGTGGCTGGCGGAAAAAATAGGAAAGAAGGGCAATATCCTTCTCGTTTCTGGTATTCCCGGTTTCGCTTCTTCGGACAGCTTTGACAAAGCGGCTAAGGAAGCACTTGCTAAGTACCCCGACATAAAGATCGTCGGTGAAGTTGCAGGGAAGTGGACCGACCAGGTGGCCCAGGTCGAAGTTCAGAAGTTTCTTGCGACGAACCCGACGAAGATTGATGGGATCCTCACGCAGGGGGCCCAAGAGAACGGCGTTCTCAACGCAATGCTGCAGTCAGGTCGAGACATGATCCCGATTACTCTCGGGGGGGAAGCTTCCGCCGCGTGCTACTGGCGCAAGAACCCCGAGTTTGTGGACAGGAGTTTCCATATTTGGCCGCCGCGTCGCGAGATGCAACAGATGTGGGAGATCATGCTCCGCACATTGGAGGGACAAGGCCCTAAGGTTCAGTCCTTCCTTCGACCCGTCTTGCCTTACACCATCGATGAAGTCCGCGCGGCAATACCAGAAGATTGCGACTTGAACTCGACAGACTTCGTGGAGCCCAAGGCGGACGGGTGGTTTCCTGCTGCGATTGCTGCAGACTACTTCGAACGCCCGGCTGATCCCTGGAAGCCTGTGTCGAAGTGAAACTGTTCTGCCCGGTGGGTCTTGCCACCGGACAGAAGTTTCTCTTGTGGGAGGACCGCCTCGCGCGGCCGTTGGGATTAGAGGATCTCCGATGCAAAACCAAACTACGATCAAGTTGATCAATGTTGCCAAGTCTTTCGGCGAGACTAAGGCCTTAAAGAAGTGTGATTTTGAAGCCCGGGCCGGAGAAGTGCACGCCATCGTCGGAGAGAATGGAAGTGGCAAAAGCACGATGGCGAAGATCATGTCTGGAGTGTTGCACCCAGATTCCGGGAGCGTTTCGGTCCTTGGAGAAGAGATTTCGACTCCGACTGACGCCAAGCGCATCGGGCTGACAACGATCTTCCAGGAAGTGCTGGTGGCCGACGAGGCCAGTGTATTGGAAAACCTGTATGTCGGGCGCGACGGCATCTTCCGCTCGCAGGGCGGCAGTGGTCGGCGTACCGAGGCTGAGGAGATCCTGAAACGCCTCGTCGGCAAGCCCGTGGATCTCGATCAGAACGTTGGGGCATTGCCTCTGAGCGTCAAGCAATGGATAGTTATTGCGCGAGCGGTCTTGCGCAGGCCGAAGGTCCTCATCCTCGATGAATCGTCTGCGGCATTAGACCTCGATTCCACGATCCGCCTCCACGAGGAAATTGATCGTCTCCGTAGGGAAGGTGCGACCGTGCTGATCGTAACGCATCGGATCGCTGAACTTGTCCGCATCGCCGATCGAGCCACGATCCTTCGCGACGGCGTCACGATTGGTACGCTCGAGAAGCATGAAATAACTGAAGAGAACCTGCTTTCAATGATGACGCCCGCGGACCGAAACGCAAGCGACGCGAAGGCGTACGAATCAAAGCAAGTAGGCGCCGCCGCGCCGGCCGTGGTAGCGGTAAGAGACCTCGTTACTCACAGCGCGGCAGCGCCCTTCGATTTCGATCTACCGAAAGGAGCGATCATCGGTGTTGCAGGACTCGACGGGCAGGGGCAGGACGCTTTCGTACGCGCCGTTGCGGGTATCATCCAGCCTTTTGGTGGTAATGTCCAAGTCTGGTCATCCAGCACCGAGAGAATGAAAAAGGTCGCATCGCTCGAAGACGCTACCAAAGCAGGAATCTCGTATATTTCCGGCGACCGCAAGCGTGAAGGTATCTTCCCTCAGCAGAGCATCTTCGAAAATCTTGCCATCGGCGTCTATCGCAAGAACCTCGGTCCTCTTGGTATAATCAATAAGGCCGGCCTCAAACCCATGTTCAAACGCGAGGTGGATCGGCTCCGGATTAAGATTGGAAGTCCGGCGAACAAGATCACCTCACTGTCGGGCGGAAATCAGCAAAAAGTTTTGATCGGCCGTGCCTTTGCAAACGAACCGTCCGTCATCGTCCTTAACGATCCCGCTCGCGGTGTCGACCTCGGAACGAAGCGCGATCTCTACCGCGAACTGCGCCTGTTCACGGAGAAGGGTGGCAGCGTGATTTATCTATCAAGCGAAATCGAAGAGTTCATCGGCTTTGCGGACCGCGTCGACGTCTTCTTTGCTGGAAGGCTTTTCCGGTCGCTAGCAGGCGAGGACATAGCGGAAGAGCCAATCTTGGCCGCAATGTTTGGAAAATCGCCAAACGCCTCCATCGAGTTCGATCTGGAAAGGACTGCATGATGTCTGGAATCGCATTCCGTCAAATCACCCAGGACCGTTCCCTCTTCGTGCCGGCCGGCCTATTCATTGTCCTTTTGGTCGCCGTTGCCCTACGCGGACACGGGCTATTCACGAACAACGGCCTCGCAGGTGCAATCCTTGTCGCCACGCCCTTGATTCTAACGGCGCTTGCCCTCACCCCCATTGTCATGGCGGGTCGTGGAGCAGTGGACCTTTCAGTTGGCCCCTTGATGGGGTTCATCAACGTTACCCTTATTACCTGGCTTGTGGGTAACGGAATTACCAACCCTATCGCAGTGATAGTATGGGCAGTCGGCCTGGGAGCGGCATTCCAGCTACTCCAGGCGCTGGTTATCATTTATGTGCGTGTCGCTCCGATAATCGTTACGCTGTCGGGTTTTCTTGTCCTCTCCGGGTTGAACCTGATGGTGATGTCCCGACCGGGTGGAGTCGCGCCCGACTGGATGCTTAGCTGGGGGGCGGGGACCGACATCATGTCACCTGTTTTGCTGTTGCTGGTTGCAGCGTATGCATTATGGCTCCTTCTCAGGGGGACTATGTTTTACCGCAACCTTCGCATGACGGGTGCGGATGAGCGCATGGCGTATACGAGCGGCGTTCGAGTGGACGCAGTCCGCATCATCGCCCACGTTGTTGGTGGAGCATTCGCTGGACTTGCCGCCCTCAGCTACACGGCGCTGATCTCCTCTGGTGATCCGACGCAGGGCAGCACCTACACCCTTCAGGCTGTTACGGCCCTGGTTCTCGGAGGTGCGAGCCTCTCCGGTGGTCGTGGTGGAGCACTTGGATCTACGCTTGGCGCGATCAACATGTTCCTCATCTCCTATCTCCTCTCCACCTTCAACTTCGGCACGGTTTCGGGGTTCGTTACCCAGATGGCATTCGGCTTAATCCTCGTCGGATCACTTCTCGTGAACGTCTTTGTCATCAGTCGCCGCGCGGTTGTGTAAGGAGCAAGATAATGGTCGCGACAGTTATGAATTCCGAAATCAAATCGGCTCAGAAGTCTAACCCGCTCAAGGCTCATCGGAGCATCGTCATTGGCTTTGTTCTTCTGGCCTCTCTCTTAGCACTCGGTGCATTGCTGGTCCCCGGCTTCGTATCATCCCAAAACGCGCGTTCAATCCTTCTTCTCGCAGCGTTTCTGGGGCTTGCCTCCATTGGCCAGACCCTGTGCGCTCTGGTCGGTGCGCTCGATCTTTCGATACCATATATTATTGGAGGCGCGAACATCCTCCTTCCCAGCCTTATGGTCGCAGGTATTCCCGCTCCCCTCGCGATGCTGGTTGTCATGCTCCTCGGTGCGCTTGTCGGGGCCGCCAATGGCGCCCTGAGCTTCCGTCTCCAAGGGCAAGCGCTGATCATGTCGCTCGGAGTTGGCTTCGCGGCCGTCGGTGCGGTCCAGATCTACACCTCACTCGGCTCGGCGTTTGGTGGTACAGTGTTTGCTCCGGTACCCGAATGGCTGAGGAACATTTCGGCGTTCAACGGAAAGTTTTTCGGCCTGTCGCTGCCTCCGGTCATCGTGATCTGGGCTATCGTCGCCATCGCGCTTGGATGGTTCATGTACAACACCTGGTTTGGCCGCAGCATTTACGCCGTCGGCGGAAGCCGGACGGCGGCCGCCCGCCTCGGAATCTCCGAATTCAAGGTCTGGACCGTCATCCATAGCGTCAGCGGTGCCATGTCTGCAATCACGGGCATGCTGCTACTAGGGTTTTCCGGTGGTGGCTTCGTCGGCGTGGGCGACCCTTATCTTTTCACCACCGTAGCAGCGGTGGTGATTGGAGGGACGTCGCTTCTTGGTGGGGCGGGCGGCTATGGCGCGACAGTGCTCGGTGTTCTTGTCCTGACTGTACTGACCTCGCTTCTAGTTGGCCTCGGACTGAACTTTCCGGCGCAGCAGGCTGTCGTCGGTCTGCTCATCGTTCCGATGGTCGCGATATACGCACGGTCACCACACATTCGAAATCAGATATGATCAATGCATAGAAAGGAAGATCCATGGCAATCTCCAGCACCCTGCTAGGCCGTTTAAAGGACCAGACTCTCGTTCGCGAGCAGATGCTGGTTGGAGGAAAGTGGTCGAGCGAAGGGGTAAACGGCACACGCATCAACGTGCTAAACCCCTCCACGATGGACGTCCTTGCCTCTTTGCCTAGCGCTGGCCTTGCTGAAGTGCGAGCCTCTATCGATGCTGCAAAGGCTGCACAGAAGAAGTGGGCTAAGGTTTCGGCGAAGGAACGCTCGCTGATCATGCGGAAGTTCTACGAAGAGGTGGTAGCTAACGCTGAAGACCTGGCCGTAATTCTGACATCGGAAATGGGCAAGCCACTGGCGGAAGCGCGTGGCGAGATTGCTTACGGCGCTTCCTACATCGAATGGTTCGGCGAGGAAGCCAAGCGTGTCTATGGTGACACCATTCCAGGTCACCAGGCCGACAAGCGACTGCTTGTCATCAAGCAGCCGGTTGGCGTTGTGGCCGCCATCGCTCCTTGGAACTTTCCGTCGGCGATGGTGTGCCGCAAGATCGCGCCGGCGCTCGCGTCCGGCTGCGCGATCGTATTCAAGCCTGCTGCCGAGACTCCGTTATCGGCGCTTGCATTGGCGATCCTCGCGGAGCGTGCCGGAATACCCGATGGCTTGTTCAGCGTCCTCCCGACGGATAATGCAAGAATGTTTGGCGAGGAGGTCTGCTCCAACCCGGTCGTCAAGAAACTGACCTTCACCGGTTCGACCGAAGTTGGCCGTATCTTGATGGCGCAAGGCGCCCAGAAGATCATGAAGCTGAGCCTGGAACTCGGCGGCAATGCGCCGTTTATCGTTTTCGACGATGCAGATCTCGACCAGGCGGTCGAGGGGGCTATGCTTTCTAAGTTTCGTAACGCGGGTCAGACCTGCGTGTGCGCGAACCGTATTTACGTACAGAGCGGGATCCATGACAGGTTCGTCGAGAAGCTGGCAATGCGCGTGAGTGCCTTGCAGGTTCTTGACGGGTTTGAGAGCGGGGCGACGATCGGCCCGTTGATCAACGATGAAGCGGTAGCAAAGCTCTATGGTCATATCGATGACGCTGTGACCAAGGGTGCGACTGTCGTGGTTGGTGGTGACCGCGATGCTCGCGGAGGCACGTTCGTCCAACCAACGCTTCTCTCGGGTGCCACAAAGGATATGAAGGTTGCGCGTGAGGAAACCTTCGCGCCTCTGGCTCCGGTGTTCAAGTTCGATACTGTCGAGGAAGTCATCGAACTCGCGAACGATACGGAATTCGGCTTGGCAGCCTACTTTTTCGCCAACGACCTCAGGAACGTTTGGAAGGTCACAGAGGCGCTGGAATACGGCATGGTTGGCGTGAACACGGGTCTGATTTCCACCGAATTAGCGCCATTCGGCGGAGTCAAGCAATCCGGCTTCGGCCGAGAGGGCTCAAAGTACGGAATGGATGACTTCTTATCCATGAAATACGTCTGCATGGGCGGGATCGGCGCATAGCGATCGCCCAAGGGTCGCTCGCCGACTGAACTTAAAGGGGGAGAGGTCTGTTGAATAGAGGCAGGACAGCAACATCCTCTCCGCCGGTTGCGAGGTCTCAAAAGGCTGGACTTTTCTAGAGGTTTCGCGGGAGCTGTCCTACGGATCTTCCCTTCCGACCCCTTCTGGGGCCGGCCTTGCAGACGAGATTTCTGCCTGTCTTTTCGATTGTCGATCCTTCCGCCAATGCCCTACAAGGTAAGTCTTTCCCAGATAGCTTGTATCCTTCGAAGAGGTAACACGACATGAACGAGCTGTTGCACCGTGGCGTTGTCGTTTCAACGTATCGGAGTCCTGAGCAGGAGCATGATCACCACCCGATCGATGCACGCGTTCGTCCTGAAATCGATCAGGCCGACGATGCTGCACGTGCCAGCGTGGAGGGTCAAGCGAAAGCCATTCGCGTCAACCAGCGACGCGTCAAGGTGTAGTTGTCGGCGGCCGCACCCTCAGTGTCGGTTTGACGTAGCCGCCGATCTTCGCCGGCGCCAGGCCTTTATGGTAGATCCGGATGCGTCCGGGTCATCCAGACGTCAAACGCGTAATGCAGGAAGAGATTCGATAGGATCGGGCTGACCACGCCCCCTTGCGGGGTACCACGCATCCGCTCAATGACTTCTCCGTTCTTTTCCATAGGCGCGGTCAACCATCTTTCGATGTAGAGCAGAGCCCAGTTGCATTTAACGTCTTTTCTGACCGTCTTCAGCAAGAGATCATGCGGAAGATTGTCGAACAGCTTTGATGTCGGATTCCGGATCAATCATCTGCTTGACCACCATCTGCGCGATCCGATCACTGACCGCCGATTCCAGATCTTGTAGAGATTTCTCGCAAGGTCTTTGTCAAACATCTCCAGGGTCTCACCGTCCACCCGGCTGCACCACGGTTGGCTTTGACCGCTTTGTAAGCTTCGTACACTTGCCGCTTCTCAATCCGAAACGGCTTGTCTGTCGTACCTATCGAGTCATCCTGTTTCCAGTTGTTCCAAACAATACGACCACCTGATCCGATCCCTTTGCTCCGGCCCCATTACAGGGCCCTCAACGCTCATACGGATCGGTCCGCCCCAGTCTCCTGCATCGGTACTCTCGCCTTACGGTTTCTCCGCTTGGGCTTCTCCCTTGGCATCAGGAGCCTGGTTCCTGCAGTTCCGGGTGAAAGCCTGTGTCCAACACGCCCCCTCTACGCCGGTCGCCGCCCGCCCAATCATCAGGCACCCGGCGGACTTGTCCCAGGATGACGAAACAGTCCTGGTTTCGACGACGCTTATATTCATAACGGCGCGTCTTCGGAGGGTTCACTTTCGTTCGTCTTTCGGACACGCACCTGCTCGGATCTCGTCCGAACTTTTCATCCGGCGCTCACCACCACGGCTCTTTACCGCAGCAGCTCGGACTGGTTTAAGACCCGCTCCTGAAAGCCGATCCCGGAGGGCCATCCTCCATCATTCACGCAGCTTCACGTTACGGGGTTAGCTCACACTGAACTCCTTCCGTGCCTCTGCAGCACACTTTCGTCGTGAGCGTACGGTGAGCTGTTTTTGCTGATCGGCCAAATCAGGCGATGTTCTGGCATTAGAACCAGCATTAGTGCTGACATTAATACCAGAACGAAGAGGTTTCATGGCTCGCATAGAGATCATGTCCGGTACCGAGCGCAGACGGCGTTGGTCGGACGAGGCGAAGCTGAGGATACTTGCGGAAGCTGATGAGCCCGGTGCTCGCATTGGCGATGTGGCGCGCCGGCACGACATTCATCCGGGCCAGATCCGCTTGTGGCGGCAATCATTCAACTATGCCGATCGGCCGACGGTGTTCCTCCCGGTGGAAATCACGGAGGAGGTTGGCGTAAGCCAGCCGTCTACCGCATCAACAAGGCCGACGATCGTTGAGATCTTGCTTCGAAACGGTCGGAGCTTGAAGGTTGCGGTTGACGTTGAGTTGAAGCTGCTTGGCCCGCTCGTCGCTTGCGTGGAGGCGGTATGATCGGCCCATCGGGGAATGTGAGGGTCTATCTGGCCTGCGGAGTGACCGATATGCGGCGTGGCATTGATGGTCTGTCCGCGCTGGTGGAGACGGTCGTGAGGGAGGCACCGGGCTCGGGCGCAATCTTCGGCTTTCGCGGAAAACGCGCGGACCGGATCAAGCTGCTTTGGTGGGATGGCCAGGGGTTCTGTCTGTTCTACAAGATTTTGGAGCGCGGATACTTTCCCTGGCCGACGGCGAAAGAGGGTGTAGCGCACCTGACGCAGGCGCAGCTTTCGATGCTCGTTGAGGGGATCGATTGGCGACGCCCGGCGTGGACTTCCGCTCCCGGCCGAACGGGATAAAAGCTATATTTTGCAGGGGCATGGGAAGCTTAACGCTGGTGCGTCAGAGGCAAATCGGCTAGTTTCGCGGATATGGAAACAGCGCCGCTGGACAGTCAGGACGAGCTCAATACTTTGCGCGCACTCGTCGCGGAACAGGCGGCAAAACTTGAGAGCCAGGAAGCCGAGGTCATCAAGCGAGACTCCATAATCGGGCTTCTTCGCGCGCAACTGGAGCTTCTCCGACATCGGCAACATGGCGCGTCTTCGGAAAAGATCGACAGGAAGATCGAGCAATTCGAGCTGATGTTGGAGGAGATCGAGGCCTCCCGGGCCGAGGCTGAACAGCGCTCCGGGAAACCGCCTCTGCCGGAGTTGGACGACGCATCCGAGAAGCCGAAGCGCAAGCCTCTACCCGATGATCTCACCACCGAAGAACTGGTCTATGCAGCTCCCTGCAATTGCCCGACCTGCGGTGGCACTTCGTTCCTGAAGGCGGCCGACAGAGTGGTCCAGGTGCTGGAGCACGTGCCGGCGTCGGTCAAGATTGTCCGGCATGTCGAGAAGCGCATGATCTGCAGGGAATGCGATACGACAGTGGCTGGCGAGATGCCGACCTTGCCGATCGAGCGCGGCAAACCCGGGCCGGGGCTGCTCGCCCACATCATGATCGCCAAATTCGACGATCACATTCCCCTCTACCGCCTGTCAGAGATGTACGACCGGTTGGGGATAGACATCTCCCGATCCGTAATGGCCGACTGGGTCGGCCGGGTATCTGCATTGCTGACACCACTTGTCCTGTTAATCAGGGCCCATATCGCCGCACTCGACCGAATACATACGGACGATACCCCGGTCGATGTTCTCGACCCCGGGCGGGGCAAGACAAAAACCGGCAGGGTCTGGGTCTACATCTTTGACGGCAGTGGCTATCAATCCGCCACTCCCGCAGCCATTGCCTATTACTACAGCCCCGACCGCAGGGGCGCACATCCGGCTGATCACCTGGCAAGCTTCAGCGGCGTCATGCATGCCGACGGCTACGGGGGTTACAAGAAGCTCTATGGCAACCAGATCATTGAAGCCGCCTGCATGGCGCATGTGCGCCGCAAGTTCCATGATGTGATAAAGCTCAAGCCGTCTCCGATCGCTGAGGAAGCGCTGTCACGCATCGGCGCTCTCTACGATATCGAGAACCGTATCCGAGGCATGTCGGCTGACGAGCGGCGCACCCTGCGCCAACACCATGCCCGGCCTGTTCTGGACGAACTCAAGGCCTGGATCGAGGCGACACTCTCGACTTTGCCTCAGAAGCAGAGGCTGGCCGAGGCGATGCGATATGCCCTGTCGCGATGGGCAGCCTTGAGCGTCTACATCGACGATGGCCGTGTCGAAATCGACAACAACATCGCTGAACGAGCCATGCGTCCGCTTGGAATTGGAAGGAAGAACTGGCTGTTTGCCGGCTCGGACAAGGGCGGCGAGCGCATCGCCAACATCCTCACCATCATCGAGACGGTCAAACTGCAAGGCCATAATCCAGAGGTCTATCTGACGGATGTCCTGACCCGGATCCAGGATCACCCCGAAGACCGAATTGAAGACCTCCTGCCTTGGAACTGGACGCCGGCAAAAGCTCGATGCGAGGCCGCCTGATGGCGCGCTCGAGGTTCATCTACACACTCAGCCAAGTCGCCGGCATGATCGGCGAAAACCTCGAACTGATCGAAGAAGTGACCGCAAACTCGGACAACATCTCCGAAGGCGAACTGGTTTACGTCGGCGATGGCAGTGAAGACGGCACGAAGGGTCTGACCGAGAATGGCATCGAAGAACTTCAAAGCCTACTCGCCGACATCAGGACGTGGGACGGCGGTATCCGCGAGTTCCTCATCGACACACAGTGCGATCCTGAAATAATCGACCGCATCATGGCCGATGAGATGAAACGCGGCCTATAGATTCCATCTCTCGACACCCGAAAATGCGTTCGCCGGACGCTTACCTTTCGTCGATGAAGATCAGTTTCTCCGGATCGAGGTCCAATTGACCATCGAACCAGGCGCGCCGGCGCTTCAGACGTCCGGTCGGTCCTGCTCCAGTGCGTGTGCGGTCTTTTTTAAAGGTCCACCCACGGCCTCGAAGCCAGGCGCCAAGTGCGCTGCGGCTGATCTTCACCTGCCGCTCGACGGACAAGCGCTCAACCATCTCATCGAGCGTCACATCCCTACGCTCGTTGATCAACGCGACAACGAATTCCTCGTGTGCATCCACTGCCGAAGGTCGTCTCCAGCTCTGTGGCAGAGCAGTTAACTCACCCTCTTTCGCTCTTGCAATCCAGCGGATCGCCGTCGAAATCCCAACTCCGAAACGGGCCGCAGCCTGTCGAGCCGACATGCCCGCCGCAGACGCTTTCAAAACCCGTATTCGAAGATCATCGCTCAGGGCTTGTCCCATCATCCACCTCTTCTCTGTGGAGTTGAATCAGCTTCGATGGACGCCGTCACATCACAATCGATTCATCGATCGCAGGACTTGCTCTAGGTCGCTCGTGGCGGGGCGAAACTCGGTTGCTGAAAACGATGATGCTCTTCGAACGGCGCCAAATGAAATTTTGCCGGCTGCATCCTCCTTGTAAGCGCGGACGATCCATTGGACGCCTGACTATCCTTAAAACGTCGTCTTTTTGCATTCGAGACGGGCAGGAAAGGCTTCATTAACCAACGCAACCAATAGGTATTCTCAGCTATGTCACAGACCCACAAGATTGATCTGCCGTTCGAATGAATGAAACGGCAATTGGAAGATTTGAGTAGACAAGTCGATCGTCCACCTCACCTAAAAGGTTTGCCTTTATGCCCAAGTCCATTAGACTCGCTTTATCTTTGATATTTGTTCTGCTCTCTCTTCTCGCGGCGGGCCAGGGCATCGTGAGTATCGTCAAGCTGCTGTCCATTAGGAGCAATATATCCGAAGTTGCCAGCAACTGGCTGCCATCGATCGATGTGATAAATCGGATCAATACGATCACCGGGGACTACCGCATCCTGCAGTTCAGGCTGGTGACAAACTCATCAGATTCGACGAGCCTTGCGCATAATATCACCACCTTCCGCCAGAAGATGGAGGATCTCGCGAATGCCCGTGGTGAATATGAGCCGATGGTGACATCCGGCGAGGAGCGTCAGGCCTATGACGCGTTCTCCGCTTTGTGGACGCAATATCAGGAGGATGGCGAGCGGATTGTTAAACTAATGCAGGCAGGCAAGAAGGATGAAGCATTCGCTCTTCTAACGAGTGACGCCACGACGAAACTGTATAATGATAGCGGAGCGCTCCTTGACCAGGATGTCGCAGTTAACAAGCGTGGTGGAGTCGCGGCCGTCGGAAATACGATGGGCGCCGTTTCATCGACGGTTTTGGTCACCATTCTTGCCATGGCGCTGGCAACTACGACGGGCATTATAGCCCTGCTTTACTGCATCCGGAAGATTACCGATCCGATCTCGCGGTTGACTACCACGATGGGCGTACTGGCAGATGGTAATCTCGACACTGAGGTTCCTTTCGCAATGCGCGCCGACGAAATCGGCAAGATGTCGAGAGCCGTTGAGGTATTCAAGCAAAACAGCATCAAGGCCCGCGATCTGAACGCGCAGGAGGCCGCGTTGCAGGCCAAGAGCGCCGACTTGCAGTCGAGCATTGCCGAGGTGGTGTCAGCCGCCGTAGCCGGTGACTTCACCCATCGCATCACCAAGAAATACGGCGATGCGGCTCTCGACCGTTTTGCAGGAAGCGTCAACGAACTGGTCACCTCTGTTGACCGGGGCATCGCCGAAACTCGCCGAGTTATCTCAGCGCTTGCCGATGGGGATCTGACGGAAAACATGTGCGGCGAGTTTCAGGGAGCCTTTGGTGAACTGAAGAGTAATGTCAACGCCACCATGGCAGCCCTTCGATCCGTATTAGGCGAGGTTCGCTCCGCCGTCGACACGATCAACGGCGGAGCCGGCGAGATGCGCATCGCCTCAGGCGACCTTTCAAAGCGCACGGAACAGCAAGCCGCGGCCCTGGAGGAGACCTCTTCGGCGCTTGAGGAAATCACGGTGGCGGTAAAAAGCTCGACAGAAAGAGCCACGGAAGCCAGCCATATGGTCGATGAGGCACGCAGAAGCACCGAGCAGTCGAGCGCGGTTGTCAAAGACGCGGTCGCCGCCATGGGCCGCATCGAGCAGGCCTCGGATGAAATCGGCCAGATCATTAACGTCATTGACGAGATCGCCTTCCAGACCAATCTTTTGGCCCTCAACGCCGGCGTCGAGGCGGCGCGTGCGGGTGACGCTGGAAAGGGTTTCGCCGTTGTGGCTCAGGAGGTGCGTGAACTGGCACAGCGCTCCGCCACTGCCGCCAAGGATATCAAGGCGCTGATCAACCGGTCCGGCGACGAGGTCAAAACTGGGGTCAGGCTGGTAACGGCCACAGGCGATGCCCTTGGTCTAATCCGAGGCCACGTGATCAAGGTGAACGAGCACGTTCATACGATCTCGACGGCGGCACGAGAGCAATCGACCGGGCTGGCGGAAGTCAGCACTGCGGTCAACCAGATGGATCAGACAACCCAGCAGAATGCGGCGATGGTGGAAGAATCGACGGCGGCCACCAACCGGTTGGCGGATGAGGCTTCCAATCTGGCGCGGCTTATTGCGCGCTTCAGGCTCGACGGTTCGACTTTTGTACGGCGTGTTGCCCACCAGAACGGTAAGCCGGCCGCCTCGCCAGCGCGTGCCCTCTCCCAGAAGCTTGCCGGCGCCTTCGGCGGACGTACTACAGCCGCTGTCGCGACTAAGGAATGGGAAGAGTTTTAATGAATCATGTCATAATTCATCGCAGGATATTATCGGTTTCCATCTGGCAGCCAGCAGTTCTGCATGAAGACGACGTTGATCCCGGAAATCCGGGGGTTAGCAGAGGCGACGCCGCTGCCCCTAACGCATGTTCTCGGTTCAGGGATCTGCCGGTTCTGTCATTCCGGTGATAGAGCTTGCTGCCGAGATAACCAATCCCATCGGTCTAGCCACAGCGCCATTGTCGTCGTTGAGGTAGCAGATGGTATCATCGGCCCGGTCGTCGATCAGGTCTCTGGCATTCTATCGATCAACGGCGATCGGATCCAACCGGTTCGGACTTAGGCGCGACTTCGACCCAACCTTCAGCTACGGAATCACTCCGCTTGAACAAGGGATGGAATGCTTCCTTAGTTTTGAGCAAAGGTTTGGCACCAATCAGGACGCATCGCAGCTGCCTAGCAGACTTTTGCTTTTTCACCTTCCGCGACTGTCTTCCTTCAAGACGCGGAGTATTAACGAAATTCAACGAGAGTTCGAAGATGTCCAAAGTTATCGCAATCAATTTCGGGCAACAGGCTAAGACAGATACCCACTTAGAAAGCCACGAAGATGCACAGTCGCAGCGCCTGGAGCAAGAGCGGCTGCAAATGATCCAAATCACCAATCACCTTGAAGCACTGTACGCTCGGCTGCTGACCGTCTGTGGCGACAGACCGAAAAATTAAGGGCGCAGCGATGGTATAGCCCGGTGGAGCGCTGCGAACCACAGCGCCATCGCGAAGGGCTATTTCCGGGTCAGCTTTCGGGCGGAGAGGCCTGCGAAGCACACATAGATCGCCTATGCGGCAGAACATCGCTCATATGCACTGTTTTAGATGGCAGTTCGCCGTAACGTCTCTTGTACTCTGCAGCAAAACGGCCGAGGTGTGTGAAGCCCCACTTCAGCGCTATTTCCGAAACGCTGATTTTAGCGCCGTTTTGCAGCAGTTCCTGTCGAGCTGCGCACATACGCAAGTCTCGGAGGTGCATTGTGGGGCTGGTATTACGAAATTGTCGGAAGCCGTGCTGCAAAGTCCGCACGCTGACCTTGGCCGCAGCGGCGATATCGTTAAGGGAAATGGGTTGAGCCATATGCTCTTCCATAAACTCCATTGCCCGTTTCACGTGGCGAGGCGTGGGAGACGGAGCCGGACGACGAAGTTCATCGGTATAGCGATGCATACAGCTTTCGATCAAAAGGTACTCTATCGCGTCGAGGGTGAGCGTACGGTGAGCTGTTTTTGCTGATCGGCCAAATCAGGCGATGTTCTGGCATTAGAACCAGCATTAGTGCTGACATTAATACCAGAACGAAGAGGTTTCATGGCTCGCATAGAGATCATGTCCGGTACCGAGCGCAGACGGCGTTGGTCGGACGAGGCGAAGCTGAGGATACTTGCGGAAGCTGATGAGCCCGGTGCTCGCATTGGCGATGTGGCGCGCCGGCACGACATTCATCCGGGCCAGATCCGCTTGTGGCGGCAATCATTCAACTATGCCGATCGGCCGACGGTGTTCCTCCCGGTGGAAATCACGGAGGAGGTTGGCGTAAGCCAGCCGTCTACCGCATCAACAAGGCCGACGATCGTTGAGATCTTGCTTCGAAACGGTCGGAGCTTGAAGGTTGCGGTTGACGTTGAGTTGAAGCTGCTTGGCCCGCTCGTCGCTTGCGTGGAGGCGGTATGATCGGCCCATCGGGGAATGTGAGGGTCTATCTGGCCTGCGGAGTGACCGATATGCGGCGTGGCATTGATGGTCTGTCCGCGCTGGTGGAGACGGTCGTGAGGGAGGCACCGGGCTCGGGCGCAATCTTCGGCTTTCGCGGAAAACGCGCGGACCGGATCAAGCTGCTTTGGTGGGATGGCCAGGGGTTCTGTCTGTTCTACAAGATTTTGGAGCGCGGATACTTTCCCTGGCCGACGGCGAAAGAGGGTGTAGCGCACCTGACGCAGGCGCAGCTTTCGATGCTCGTTGAGGGGATCGATTGGCGACGCCCGGCGTGGACTTCCGCTCCCGGCCGAACGGGATAAAAGCTATATTTTGCAGGGGCATGGGAAGCTTAACGCTGGTGCGTCAGAGGCAAATCGGCTAGTTTCGCGGATATGGAAACAGCGCCGCTGGACAGTCAGGACGAGCTCAATACTTTGCGCGCACTCGTCGCGGAACAGGCGGCAAAACTTGAGAGCCAGGAAGCCGAGGTCATCAAGCGAGACTCCATAATCGGGCTTCTTCGCGCGCAACTGGAGCTTCTCCGACATCGGCAACATGGCGCGTCTTCGGAAAAGATCGACAGGAAGATCGAGCAATTCGAGCTGATGTTGGAGGAGATCGAGGCCTCCCGGGCCGAGGCTGAACAGCGCTCCGGGAAACCGCCTCTGCCGGAGTTGGACGACGCATCCGAGAAGCCGAAGCGCAAGCCTCTACCCGATGATCTCACCACCGAAGAACTGGTCTATGCAGCTCCCTGCAATTGCCCGACCTGCGGTGGCACTTCGTTCCTGAAGGCGGCCGACAGAGTGGTCCAGGTGCTGGAGCACGTGCCGGCGTCGGTCAAGATTGTCCGGCATGTCGAGAAGCGCATGATCTGCAGGGAATGCGATACGACAGTGGCTGGCGAGATGCCGACCTTGCCGATCGAGCGCGGCAAACCCGGGCCGGGGCTGCTCGCCCACATCATGATCGCCAAATTCGACGATCACATTCCCCTCTACCGCCTGTCAGAGATGTACGACCGGTTGGGGATAGACATCTCCCGATCCGTAATGGCCGACTGGGTCGGCCGGGTATCTGCATTGCTGACACCACTTGTCCTGTTAATCAGGGCCCATATCGCCGCACTCGACCGAATACATACGGACGATACCCCGGTCGATGTTCTCGACCCCGGGCGGGGCAAGACAAAAACCGGCAGGGTCTGGGTCTACATCTTTGACGGCAGTGGCTATCAATCCGCCACTCCCGCAGCCATTGCCTATTACTACAGCCCCGACCGCAGGGGCGCACATCCGGCTGATCACCTGGCAAGCTTCAGCGGCGTCATGCATGCCGACGGCTACGGGGGTTACAAGAAGCTCTATGGCAACCAGATCATTGAAGCCGCCTGCATGGCGCATGTGCGCCGCAAGTTCCATGATGTGATAAAGCTCAAGCCGTCTCCGATCGCTGAGGAAGCGCTGTCACGCATCGGCGCTCTCTACGATATCGAGAACCGTATCCGAGGCATGTCGGCTGACGAGCGGCGCACCCTGCGCCAACACCATGCCCGGCCTGTTCTGGACGAACTCAAGGCCTGGATCGAGGCGACACTCTCGACTTTGCCTCAGAAGCAGAGGCTGGCCGAGGCGATGCGATATGCCCTGTCGCGATGGGCAGCCTTGAGCGTCTACATCGACGATGGCCGTGTCGAAATCGACAACAACATCGCTGAACGAGCCATGCGTCCGCTTGGAATTGGAAGGAAGAACTGGCTGTTTGCCGGCTCGGACAAGGGCGGCGAGCGCATCGCCAACATCCTCACCATCATCGAGACGGTCAAACTGCAAGGCCATAATCCAGAGGTCTATCTGACGGATGTCCTGACCCGGATCCAGGATCACCCCGAAGACCGAATTGAAGACCTCCTGCCTTGGAACTGGACGCCGGCAAAAGCTCGATGCGAGGCCGCCTGATGGCGCGCTCGAGGTTCATCTACACACTCAGCCAAGTCGCCGGCATGATCGGCGAAAACCTCGAACTGATCGAAGAAGTGACCGCAAACTCGGACAACATCTCCGAAGGCGAACTGGTTTACGTCGGCGATGGCAGTGAAGACGGCACGAAGGGTCTGACCGAGAATGGCATCGAAGAACTTCAAAGCCTACTCGCCGACATCAGGACGTGGGACGGCGGTATCCGCGAGTTCCTCATCGACACACAGTGCGATCCTGAAATAATCGACCGCATCATGGCCGATGAGATGAAACGCGGCCTATAGATTCCATCTCTCGACACCCGAAAATGCGTTCGCCGGACGCTTACCGTCGAGGAGCGAGCTATAGGCCGACGGGCATTGTCGCAGAGCCCCCCCGGCACTGAGGCCGCGATGGGCAGACAGGGCTAGTTCTCGCATGAGCGTTCCCGCGCTCGATGCAAGATCAAGGGTCGGCTGAATTTGCAGATTTCCGCTGATCGTCCGATCGAGCATGCGAGAAAGCTTGTCACGCAAGGATTGCGTATCGATCGTCAATGACAGTTGAGATCTTATGCCATCTTGTCGGGCATTCAGCGGAGCATTTGCAACATGCGGCGACTCTACCTGTTGCCCAGACCAATGAAAGACTGCATTCCCGGACGCCGGCAGGAAGACCGTTACGACGTCAACTGGGGAATCTATCATGACCGAGAACGCCTCTTCATGATGGGCATCCGCAACGCCAAAACCATCAAGGGAAATTCGACTGCAGCGAGAGTTAAGCGATCTACTGTCGTGTTGAGCAAGGTCAGAGGACGCCAGGGGCGATGATATCAAAGGCAAAAGACGTTCGGGATCGGAGCCCTCGATAAAGTTGTCTTTCACTAAGGTCCCTTCATCGGGCTTGCTGAACAAACTTTCGGTCATCCAATATAAACCTATCTATGAACACCAACTCGCACATGCCGGGACTAGTTTTCCAAACCTTCAAAGCTCGAGACCGGATGGCGTGCGAGCGATTTTGATCGCGTACATGACCGATTCGGACCTTTGTGGAGGCCGGTTGAATCTCTCATTCCCTAGGCTTTCGTCATGGCGGATCATCACCAGCACCGACATCCACGTTCTCCCGCTCGAGATGGCCTCCTAGTTTTTCAGCGCTGCAGTTGGGAAGCCTCTAATGATGCGATGACTGGCTTCCACAAGCCTCGAACAGATTGACAGATTGTCTGATATACGTTAATGCTATTCCTGATCAAAGGCAAGGCAGCATCAGGGAAATCTGCCACGGTTCTAGTGGAGTTCCCGCACGGCAAATCAATCTAAAGATGCCTCCCAAGGCGAGGGGTGACGGGCTGCTTTCGATCGCAGCCCGTCACGGGAAGGGTGGGAGTGCTATGAGTGGGAGAGAACCTACGCCAACCGACCTTGGAGGCCGTTGAGTCGACACGGAGAAAAATGATTGTGCTGTAGGATGGCCCCACGATTTCGCCACACGCTGGTCCTCTTAACCTGCGCATCAGCATACTTCGGTTATGACGTATAAGAGAGGCACGCTCCAGGCTCAACACTCGGAGACGCAAAGACGTCGACGAGTTCTTTTGGCCTACTAAGCGAGGCGGTCGCGGCAAATATCAATGCGTCAGCCGCGCCTCGTCGCATTGAGTTGACTTTGCGCTCTTCTTAGCGGGTACGGACTCCGGGCGTCTGATTGGGCAAAAGAAGAGCTTAAGGACGAAACCTGATGATGGTCAAACAGCTTGTGCTGCCATAGGCGTGCTGTTGTCTGTGCCGCGCGAACGCGAAAAGCGCGATCAAATCGGAACGTGGCGGCGAGAGAAGATTAACAGGAAAGACCACATCAAACTCAACCGGGTGTCGGAATACCGATGCTTACGGCATTGCGGGCATGAGGCCTCAAAATGACGCCGGTCTCGACATGTGTCCGCCGAAAATCGCAAAAAGGAATTGACAGATTGTCGGACAAAAATTTTACTATATCGCCTGCGCATTGCTTGTTCGCGGGAGACGCAGCGACGGACCGGGAGTTATAAGTGCTAAACTTGGCCAAAAATGCACAAATTGTCGACCTTCTTAATCTGCCGGAAGCGGCGACCGGCGCGTGATACAAGCGTCTCTGACTCACAAGGCGTGTCATACTCCATCGACCGAGGTACTGGTTGAACGTGACAGTGACGCCAACATTTCTCCTGGGGAAAAAGTCTGTGTCTTGATAGGCGCGTCAAATCCTGTTGGTCTTTGTTTGGCGCGCTCATTTATAGAAAAAGGCTATCGGGTCGCCGTAGGCGACGCCAATCCCGCCGACTTCGCCTCCCTGGCTGAAGGCCAGGGAAACAATTTTTTACCGGTCAAAGTCAACCCGAACAGAGACGTTTACGTCAACTCAATGGCTGACCAGGTGTATTTGCGCTGGAGACGGGTCGACGTTCTGGTGAACATAGTTTTCCGCAGAAATGAAACAACCCAAACTGTAACGGGATTGCTATCCAGCGCGAATCTGGGGCTTGATGCCGTATCCAATCTAATCAGAGTTACAGGTGCCTTTAGCTCTCGACTTCAGGGCGCGGAGCTTGCCGTAGTGGACGTCGCATGGTTCGAAGAGACGACCTCGCTGGAAGCAGAAGCCGTCCTTCAAGCGGCGTTGCGCACTACTACCTCCGCAATTGCTAGGCAATATTTCGGTTCCGGGCTGAGGATAAATGCTGTACACGCCAGCGATGTGAACTCTACGTCTTCAAGCGAAAATGACGTGCTTCGAACAGTGATCCACGCCGTGCAATTCCTGGCGAATTCGGAACTGTCCGGAAAGCTGACAGGGAACGTGCTGGAGATCGATCCTCGGTGCAGATAGATCCACTCACACGTTCTGATCCGGCAAATCTGCAGGTATTAACCTTCCGTTAAGTTTCTCGAAAGACGCAATGGGTAAGAGGTCAAATCCTAACAACACGTAAAAAAGTTTCGATTGTTTTAGTGAAACTCTTATCCATGTTCGTTCAGGCTCAAACATTACTATTCCAAAAGCGAGGCCCCAGCACCGTTTGAGCCCTTTGGAGGTAAGTATGTTCGTCGATCGCCTGTTGTCCACCTTTACCATAAGAGCAAAGGTGTTATTGGTACTTGTACCCTTGATCCTGATATTGGCGGCAGTTGGTGGGGTCGGCTTAAAAGCAACTGGCTTGCTTCAGTCTCGTCTTCGGCTTTCAAATGAGGTTCTTCAGACCTTGAGCGGGTTTCGAAGTGTCGCGGAAAGCATGAACCGCTTTTTGGCGCAAAGCTCAACGGAGTACCGAGATGAGGCGCTGACAAGTTTAAACGGGCAGAGCGCAACCATGCAGTCGCTCCAGGAAGCGGCGGCAGGTAGCGGGAGCGAAACTGGTGCGCTCGAAAACAGTGTATCGGCAATGTCCGTTATCTCGGGCAGCATCGGCCGCATGTGGTCTTTGCATAATGACGAGGAATCCGTTCGCAGCGACATTGTTTCCAACTTGTCGAAGATCAAGGAGGTCGGAGGCGCCCTTAAATTGGCTGCGGTTGATGTGCGCTCACAAGTACGCAATCAGGAGAACTCCGGGAAAACCATGCTCCGGGAGGCTACCCGCTCACTCGATACGGCATCAGTTATGCAACACATGGCGGAAGACTTGGTGAGCTTGCCGGACGGAGCGAAGCAGCCTCCGACTGTCGCCCAGCAAGGGCTTGTGATCAAAAAGTCGCTAAAAACAGTCAAGCGGGTAGTCTCGACTGCTGACGAGCAGGCCGTTACTAAAATTGAGAGGACTATCGCCAAGCTAATCGCCAACCCCGAATTTGTCGACCCTTCCACACGGCTTGCCGGCTCTGACCTACAGAGCTTTGCGACGAACCTGCGAGTGGATGCGATCCAGCACATGATTGAAGGAACAAATGCGATCCGGGCGTTGGATAAAGCGTTGACGGATTCCGAAATGCTTGTTGCGACGGCGACAACGATCGGCCAGGACGCCGATTCGATCGAAATCGAAATCAATAACCTGTTCCGTACAGCCAACGCAGAGAATCAGCAGCGCCTCGTTGAGCAACTTACAAAATTGGCGCGTGACACCGTGGCAGTTGGAGGCGTTGCCAGCTCGATATCTGGCTTCGATAAAATGCAGGAAGATCTATTCGCCCAGGTGGATTCTATCCAAGAGAACACAGAGAAGCTGGTCAAGATAGCGGAAGCCCGCCAAGCGCAATATTCTGAGGCGGACAAAACCGGCCAGGAGATCTGGAAAAACCTCGTAACCTTTGCAGCAACTCAGGAAAACGATGCTCGCAATGAAAGCAATCTTGCCCGCTTGCTGTCAACTATCGCCACAGTGTCCGGCGTCTTGGTAGCCTTGGCGGCTGGCGCCGGCCTGATGGCGACACTTCGCGCCCCGATCGAACGGATCGCGAAGCGCATGCAAGAGCTGGCAAAGGGCGATCTTCGATCGCAGATTGTCGGACGTGACCGGAGAGACGAAATAGGTGAAATGGCTCGCGCACTCGAGGTTTTCCGTGAAAATGCTGTCTCGAAGATGGACATCGAGACACGAACGGAAGCCGATAGGAAAACCGTTGAACAGGAGCGGATGGATCGTGAACGCGAACGCGCTCAGATGGAGGAGGAGGTCGCAACTGCCGTCACCATTCTAGGAGAGGCGTTATCTCGATTGGCGCGTGGCGACATCTCTCAAGAAATTGACCGCCAATTCCATCCCAATCTTGAGCCGCTGAGGCGCGATTTCAATCACTCGCTTTCGATCCTGAGAGAGACAGTGTCTCATATCGACGAGAATACCAATCAAATTCAATGGGGAACCAGCGAGCTTTTCAAAGCCTCAGATGATCTGTCGCGGCGAACTGAATTGCAAGCCGCCTCACTGGAGGAGGCTGCGGCCGCCGTCGAACAGGTGACGGTCACGGTCAGAAAATCATCCGAGAATGCCTATGAAACCCAGGCTTTCGTGTCCGTTGTTAAAGAACACGCCGAGGGTGCGGCAACCATTGTGACCGATGCGATCAACGCAATGGGCAGAATAGAAGACGCGTCCCACAAGATCGGCCAAATCATTGGTTTGATCGATACGATTGCGTTCCAGACAAATCTTTTGGCACTAAATGCTGGTGTCGAGGCGGCTCGTGCTGGAGATGCCGGAAAGGGTTTTGCAGTCGTAGCCCAGGAAGTGCGCGAACTTGCCCAGAAATCATCAGCTGCAGCCCGCGAGATTCGCCACCTGATTTCGGAATCCTCTTCGGAGGTGGCGATCGGCTCAGATTACGTGGGGAAAGCAGGTGAGGCGTTACACAACATAACGGCGTCGATCTTGAAGATTTCCGATCGGATTGATCAAATCGTCAATTCGAGCCGCGAGCAAGCGGCGTCCCTCGCCGAGATCAACAATAACGTCAATGTACTTGACCAGGGAACACAACAAAACGCTGCCATGGCCGAGCAGACAAATGCCGCGGCAAAGACTCTCTCGGATCAGACTAACGAACTCAGCGAGCGGCTCGCTTCATTCAAATTGACCGAAGATAAGTCGACGCGTCGGGTTAGGTTAGTGGCGTAAGCTGCGCATCGAACGAGACTGCCACGCGTCGGATGGCCACTGTGATAGCGGCGTTCTACTGAAGGGAAATCCGCTTACGGAAGCGAAATCCGGCCTTAGGCTCTTGGTCTCCCTTTCGCCGCCCGTCTGACTGTAAAAAACCCACCTAGAGCCGATCAACCTTCAAGAGATCAACTGCTTTGCAATGCTCAGAGACACGAGAGGTATCAAATCCGTGCGCATACGTGAAATTACAAGAGCCATTATTCTAATCACCGGCTTGGTGATCCCTTCTGTAGCGGCCGCCGGTGGCCTTACGGAATTGCCGCGGGAGGAACGAAAAACCTACGAGTTGCTCGATCCAAAGTTGCCTACAGGTGAATCTGTCTTCCGCACGTTTAAGGCACAGCGAGCACCGCCGTGGAAAATTGGGTACGCATCGACATATGCTGACAATTCTTGGCGTGCGAGTATTCTTGATGAGTTCACAAACAAGATTGTTCCAGCTTTCAAGAAAGCGGGGCTGGTCTCCGAGTTCATCGTCACCCAGTCAAATCTTGAAGACGCTGTCCAGATCAGGCAGATGCGGCAGATGGTAGACGACGGCGTTGATGCAATTATTATCTGCTGTTCGAACCTCACGGCGCTTAATCCTACGATAGAGTATGCGTATTCAAAAGGAGTGCCTGTGTTCTCGTACTCTGGTTACGTAACATCGCCGTTCGCCGTCAACGCAACTGAGAACAACATGCAAGGCGGGTTTGAGGCGGCGAAGTGGCTCGCTGAAGAAATCGAAGGAAGTGGCAATGTGCTTCTCGTTTCGGGGATCTCCGGCTTTGCCTCCTCGGACAGCTTTGACGTCGGCGCAAAGAAGGCTCTGGAGTATTATCCCGAGATAAAGATCGTAGGTCATGTCGACGGGAAGTGGACAGACAAGGTCGCGCAGGCCGAGGTGCAAAAATTCCTTGCAGCGAATCCCGGTCGAATTGATGGTATTATCGTTCAGTCGGGAGCTGAGAATGGTGTTATCAACGCGGTGCGCCAGTCCGGGCGCGACATGATCCCAATCGTTCTAGGGGGCGAAGCTTCGGCAGCCTGTTACTGGCGACGGAACCCCGACTTCGTAAGCAAGAGTTTTCATTTCTGGCCGCCGCGCTCTGAGGCGGGTTTCGTATGGGACGTAATGATGCGAACTCTTGAGGGACAGGGCCCCAAAATTCAGACAATCCTGCGGCCAGCAATTCCCAGTACCATAGAGGATGTAATGGCGGATTTGCCAGCTGATTGCGATCCTAACTCTGAGGATTGGATCGAGCCGAAGAATACAGCTTGGTGGTCTGCCAGCGCTGCTGCTAAATATTTCGATAACCCAGCGGATCCGCTCTCCTGGAAGCCGGCCAATTGAAGATCGCATGCGGGGTCTGTGTGGAATGCGGTGCCTTCATGATCGGCTCTCGTGCAAGGTAGGCTGCGCTAAGGAATGACAGTTCAAATTGGGAAATGCCCGGGTCGCCTCAGGAGACATGAGACAAGCGATCCGGTTCCCCCGAACATATTTGCTCCGCGGTAGCATTCTTCCTCCGGCCCTCCTCTCGCCAAACGGGACAACATACTCATTGCGCCAATCAATCTACGTGCTGCCGCGAAGGTTGTTGCTTCGAATGTGAAAGCAAAGTTCATTTCCGATCGCACTATCCGGCTCAGGCCGACGCGCGGTTCGACGCCTTACTGACATATCTGCATCAATTTGTTGCTCGAATGATTTGGGTGGCGTTCCCGGAATTCCTGATCGGATGGATGATGCATCCTGTCTTGGCCCTCGGTAAGGAGCTTCACGATGAATTCGACTTTACAACCGCTTTGGCAACGCTCCTTTTTTCAGAAAAGGCGCAATCGCCGGAGAGACGAAGCGCTGCATCATGATACCTCAGCCGACCGAGGAGCGCTGCTTGAAGCATTGATCGGCGTGTTGCCCCTCCCAATTTTCTTCAAAGATCTGCACGGTCGCTATGTCGGTTGCAACAAGGTTTTCGAAGATCTCCTCGGTCGCTCGCGCGACGAGATCATCGGGAATACAGATTTTGATCTCAGTTCAACGCAACTGGCGGAAATTTATTCTATTGAAGAGAAAGGCCTTCTTGAAAGGGGTGGAGCCCAAGTCTCCGAGCGTAAGATCGCTCTCGCAAACGGCGCCATCCTGGATGTTGTCTGCAACAAGGCAGTTTTCAGAGGTCACGACGACGAGCCCGCGGGTCTGATTGGCGTTATCATCGACATAACCGAACACAAGTTGGCGGAGCAGGAACTCAAAAACGCTCTCGAACTAGCCCAAGGGATCGTCACCGCTATTCCAGACGTTCTGTTTGAGGTCGACGAGGATGGGCGATATCTTCAGGTCTGGACCAGAAATCCCGAACTACTAGCCCAGCAGCGGGAAATGCTACTGGGTAGGACGGTCGACCAAGTTCTTGCGCCTGATCAAGCGGCTATTGCAATGGAGGCGCTTCGAACTGCAAGCAGTGAAGGAGTTGCCTACGGTCGATGCATTAGCGTATCCTTGCCAAACGGCGAGACCCGATGGTTCGAGTTGTCGGTGGCTAGACGACCAAGCGCCGATCCTGACGCCGCCACCACGCTCCTGGCATTTTCGCGTGATGTCACGGAACGAAGGCAGGCGGAAGACGCCATCAACTCCGTGCGGACGCAATTGCTAAGTGTGCTGCAAACCATTCCTGACATGGTTTGGGTAAAGAATGTCGATGGCGTACACCTTTTGTGCAATCATGCATTTGAGCGGCTGACCGGGAAATCAGAGGCGGAGGTCGTTGGAAAAACGGACCTTGAATTGTTCGGGGCTGAGAGAGCTCACATTTCCGGAAAATCTGATGAGGCCACGATCGAAGCCGGTGGCATACTTATCGACGAGAATTGGGTGGTTTCCCCGGAGAACGGTCAGTCCATTCTTCTCGAAACACGTAAACTTGCGGTCCTCGGCGCCGGGGGAGAGGTTACAGGAGTCCTCGGGGTCTCTCGCGATGTCACGGAACTGAACGCCTCGCGGGAAAAAATCAGGCAAATGGCCTTTTACGATCCGGTGACTTCTTTGCCGAACCGCTTGCTGTTTAACGAGCGATTGCAAAAGGTCGTCAGTGACGCGTCGTCTCAACGTCGGCGGACAGGGGTAATGCTGATTGACATCGACCATTTCAAAGTCGTGAACGATACGATGGGTCACCCTGTGGGTGATCAACTACTCTGCCAGGTCGCTACCCGGCTTAAGAAATCTGTCCGCGATCTCGACACGGTTGCGCGTCTCGGCGGCGACGAGTTCGCGATTCTGTTGCCGGAAATCCAGACAACCGACGATCTCGATTGGGTTGCGTGCTCGATCCTCGAGAGATTCAAGGAATCTTTCCTATTGGATGGCAAGGAAGTCTACGTGTCATGCAGTGTAGGCATCGCGATCTCGCCCGACGACAGCACAGATGTCAACGATCTGGTGAAATACGCCGACTCTGCGATGTATCTTGCCAAACGCTCGGGGAGAAACAGTTTTCGCTTTTATTCGAAGGATTTGACTGTGGGCGTGGAGGAGCGCATGCAGTTGGAATCTGAATTGCGCCGCGCTATCGAGCGCGAAGAATTGGAGCTGCACTACCAGCCCAAGGTGCTTCTGGACAGCGGCGTTATGATAGGATCGGAAGCGTTGTTGAGATGGCCTCATCCCGAGATGGGCATGATTCCGCCGGTTCGATTCATTCCGGTCGCTGAGGATACCGGGCTGATCGTTGAACTCGGGCGATGGGTGCTGCGTGAAGCGTGCAAGACGGCGAAGGAGCTGAACGCCGATTGCCACCACCTGCACAAGATTGCAGTCAACCTTTCGGGTAAGCAATTCCAATGCTCACGGTTGGTAAACGAGATCGCTGCAATCCTCGGTGAAACCGGTTGCCGCGCGGAATGGATCGAAATCGAAATCACGGAGAGTCTGCTTCTCGATCGGAAGGGCGAGACCCTGCAGACGCTTCTTAAGCTGCGTCAAATGGGATTTTCGATTGCTATCGATGATTTTGGCACCGGTTACTCGGCGCTCAACTATCTAGCCCGCTTCCCGATCGACACGCTGAAGATCGATCGGTCATTCATAAATAGCTCGGACAAAAGGAACGAAGAATTGGTCAAAGCGATTCTGTCCATTGCACAATGTCTTGGACAGGACGTGGTGGCGGAAGGTGTTGAGACCGCCGAGCAGGCAGCATTTCTCGCAGCGAACGGATGCGGTTCGGCGCAAGGCTTCTTTTACAGCAAGGCCCTGCCGAAGATGGAATTGATCGCTCTTTGGGTGCGCGCGTCCGCCACCGGCTTCGTTTCAGATCGTTACGCCGCTTCGCGATGATGAGCGCGAATATGGGAAAAAGTCACCTGTCTGATGGACGGTGATGCGGTGCGCGCTGTGAGACAACTCAACTTGAGCCTCGTCAATCTCTGAATGTCTGCGGTTTTTCGCGGAACAGGGGGCAACGCTGGGTCAACGACCATGCGTTGTGCGGCCCCGCGAGCCGCATTCTCGAATGCTCTGCTCCTACTGCGCGGCATTCGGTAGGCCGGGGAAAACGCGGTACACCGGCTCCTAAAGCAAGGCAGTCGCTCTCGATATGGCTTTCTTCAAAAATATTTGACAGATTATCATACAATCTGCCAAAAATGTAGCCAAGCACCTGATGGGAGGAAAATCAGTGTCTCTTAGTATGCATCACCTGGCCAAGCTTCCGTATTTTTATCCGTTCGAATTTGGCGATGGAAAAATCACGGTACTGTCCGACGGGCCGTTAGAGCTAGGAGATCCTCGCCTGAACTTCTTGGGGGTAGAGCCACGCACGGTCAGCCTGATGCTAGAGGACAATTTCCTGCCAACGAACAAAGTTGTACTCGAGCAAAACGTGCCGCTTGTTGAGATAAATGGAAGAACAATTCTATTTGATACCGGGATGGGGTCTTCCAAAGCTTTCGGGCCCACCACAGGTCGGCTCCTAGCAAGCCTGAGAGAGGCAGGTCGAGATCCGACGGAGATCGATGCGGTGGTTCTGTCGCACGCCCATATCGATCATATCGGCGGTCTGTGCGATGCCAATGGAAGGTTAAATTTCCCGAACGCCGACATCTTCATCAGTGAGCGAGACTTCACGGACTGGACGGACGGGTCGTCGATCGATTCTTCATTTCAATTTCAAATCGATAACGCTCGGCGAAACCTGCTTCCCCACAAGGATCGGACCTTCTTTTTCAAAGACGGCGAGGAGTTCTTGCCGGGCGTTCACGCGATTTCGGCCCCCGGCCACACGCTCGGTCATCATTGTTTTATGCTGCAGTCGGGAAACGATCGCCTCTGTTTTCTCGGCGACCTTACGCACCATCATATCCTGTTGATGGAGAGGCCGATGATGGAATTCCGATACGACACGGACCCGAAGCTGTCAGCTAGATCCCGCACGCGCGTGCTTGATATGCTGGCGACAGATCGCATTGCGGTAATGTCCTATCACTTCGCATGGCCAGGTGCCGGGCATGTGGTGCGAAACGGAGACGGATTCCGCTATATCCCCTCTCCAATGCAGTTGCTTGCACATCGATAAGGAATCTCAAAGATGCAGATGCGTTCGGTAATCCTCAGGGAGTCGGGTCTGCCGAAGCCCTATTCAAATTCGAAACCTCTTAAGATTGAGCTTGTGGAACTGACGCCGCCTGGCCCCATGGAGGTGTTGGTCAAGATCAAGGCTGCCGGTGTCTGCCACTCTGACCTGTCCGCAATCAATGGGGACAGACCGCGTCCGCTTCCAGTCGCTCTAGGCCATGAGGCATCTGGCGTCGTCGCAGCAATCGGACCGAGTGTCGAGAAGGTTGAGGTTGGTGACCATGTAGTCATGTCATTTCTGCCGGTTTGTGGCCATTGCTCATATTGCGCTGAAGGCCGCGCCAGCCTCTGCGAACCGGGCTACCAGGCCAATGCTGCAGGAACGCTTCTATCCGGCGGCAAGCACATCCGTTTGAGAGGATACGAAATTAACCACCATAGCGGCGTTTCTGCGTTTTCCGAATATGCTGTCGTGTCGGCGAGCTCGGTAGTCAAAGTGACCAAAGATATCGATTTGGCGACAGCTGCTCTCTTCGGCTGTGCCGTTATGACCGGCGTTGGAGCTGTGATGAACACGTGTGGGGTCCGCCCAGGCCGTAGTGTGGCGGTAATCGGGCTCGGCGGCGTAGGCCTTTCGGCGATACTTGGCGCTGTTGCGAGCGGTGCAAGCGATATCGTGGCGATCGACCTAATCCAAGCGAAGCTGGATCTTGCCAAGGAGCTGGGAGCGACGAAGACTTTTTTGGCCACCTCGCCGAATATTGTTGCCCAAGTAAAAGGCGCGACAAGCGGCGGGGTAGACTACGCGATAGAGATGGCTGGATCCAAAAAGGCATTCGAGCTTGCATATGAGATTACCCGGCGCGGAGGGATGACCGCTACGGCCGGACTGGCCAGCGCAAATTCCCGTTTCGAGGTTTCGCCCTTGCCGTTGGTCGGAGAGGAGAGAACGATCAAGGGCAGCTATATGGGTTCCTGCGTGCCATCGCGCGACATACCCCGCTATATCGACCTTTACCTCAAAGGTAAGCTGCCAGTGGACAAATTGCTGTCGAGCACTGGCCCCCTTGATGAGATCAATGAGGTTTTCGACCGTCTTGACAGGGCCGAGATCAATCGACACCTAGTCTTGATGGACTGATGGCGGGGAGAATTCTCTTGAACGAGTGGACAGTGCTCGCCATCCATTACGGCACCGCGCAAAGACCAGTAAGTGACCTGATACTAGAGACGGATGACATTCATGATCGTCCATCACAAATCGACTACTTCGTGTGGCTGATCCGTCTCGAGGACCGATTAATTCTTGTTGACACTGGTTTCGAAGCCGGAGAGGGCGCGGCCAGAGGGCGGACCCTCTTGATCCATCCGGTGGCAGCACTGAGCAGCCTTGGCATCAAATCCAGCGAAATTACTGATGTCGTTGTGACACACCTGCACTACGATCACGCCGGAAACCTCCCGGCCTTTCCTAACGCCACTTTTCACATTCAGGATCGGGAGATGGCGTATGGAACGGGGCGGTGTATGTGCCATGAGCGAATGCGTCGGCCTTTTGCTACAGAAGGTGTCGTCGACGCGGTCCGGCTCGTTTTTCAGTCACGGGTACGGTTCCATGATGGGGATGGGGAAATTGTTCCTGGATGCAGGGTGCATCTGGTTGGCGGTCACTCGAAAGGTTTGCAAGTTGTTACGGTGGCAACAGGCGGCGCTTTGCTGGTTATCGCTTCCGACGCGCTTCATTTCCAGCACTATCTTGAAAATGACGGCGCGTTTCCCCTGTTTGCAGATTACCTAGAGGTAATCGAGGGTTACAACAAGCTCCGCGTCCTTGCCGGAGCAAACGGACTCATCATTCCGGGTCATGACCCTGAGGTGCTACAGAAATTTTCTCCCCTTGCGCCAGACCTCCAGTTCGCTAGAGTTCTCCTGTGACCCACAATAAACCGATTGAAATTTTTGCTGTTTGCAGACAATCGGGTTGTCCTACGAAACGCTCCGGCAGTATATTGATTCTGTGCGTCACTAGAAATTTCATCGAAGGTTTGTTGTGAATGGGAACGATCGACCTCCAGATTACACGTCAAAACGCCTCTCTTCGAATCCTTGTTGAGGATAAGCTCCGGCAGGCTATTTCAAGTGGCCGTTTCAAGCCCGGGCAGCGGCTGGTGGAGCGCGAGTTGTGCGAACTCATCGGGGTTGGCCGAACTTCAGTTCGCGAGGCGCTGCGCCAGTTAGAAGCTGAAGGGCTTATTACTAGCTATCCGCATCGGGGGCCGGTTGTCAGCACTATCAGCTACGAGGAGGCTAGGCAGCTTTATAGTGTACGCGCGCTGCTTGAAAGCTTTGCCGGCCAGGAGTTCGCCGAGAACGGTTCGAATGAAGAGATCGTTGCTCTCCTCGAGACCGTGGAAGCGTTCGAAGCCGCAGCCAAGAGCGGTTCCGGAACGCGGATCATCGAAGCCAAGACCGCTTTTTACGATTGTTTGATGACCGGCAGCAAGAACGTGTTTGTGAAGCAAATGCTCACGTCGTTGCACAACCGGGTCACATTGTTGCGGATGACATCGATGACCCAGCCAGGGCGGCTGCAGAACAGCGTTTTCGAGATAAGAGAGATTGCGGCCGCTATTGCGTTGCGTGATGGCGACAGGGCAGCCGCGCTTTGCAAGCGCCATATCGAAATCGCGGCTAAGGTGGCGTTGGACTACTTGAGCAAGAACCCCGTCGAAACCTCCGAGTAGTTCCACAAAACGAAGTTCAGGCGACGGCTAAGGTTGACAGATTGTCTGAAAATCTGCTTACCTCTCTTATGGGAGGTGAGACACAGGAAGTGCGGCTTCCCAACAACATCATTTTGTTAGGGAGGACGTATGGGCGCCCATGCCGAGCTGATTAAACGCGTAACCCTGGCGATCGAAGATCCGGAGCTACCGCGACTGACCCCAGGTCTTACAACACGGATCTCGTTGCAAGTTGGACCAGAAAAGTCATCACTTGCTGTGGGAGGCGGGATAGTCGCACTGGACGGCGCGGACGAAAATGCTGACGTCATACTGAGTGCCCCAGAAGGAGCTTGGGAAAAGGTTATGCAGGTGCCGCCGCCGGCAACCTACCATTCGTTCACCGCCTTTCAACTCGCTAACCCTGAGTTCACGTTATCTGGTTCGCCCGTAGCAATCGCTCAAGCGCGTCCCGCTCTGGAGCGACTGTTCGAGATCGTCGTAGCGTCTCCGCCCCTAGTTGCGCCGAAGGTCGATCGAAATATTGAACAGGTCACCGGACGCTATAAGCGGGTAGAGGTCGGCGGCGTAGAACACGATATCTTTTACGAGGAAGCCGGTGCAGGAACTCCTATCCTTTTCCTCCATACGGCTGGCGCAGACGGCCGTCAGTTTCTACCGCAACTCTCCGACACTGGGTTTGCGCGTACGAACCGATTGATCTCAGTTGATCTGCCGTTTCACGGACGTTCGATGCCTCCTTTAACTTGGGACGGCTCGCCCTATCAACTCACAACGGATCTCTACCTGACCTGGTGCACGGCGATACTCGACCAGCTCGTCGGAGACAGAGCTATCGTCGTTGGAGGATCTATGGGCGCGGCGATGTGCATGGTGCTGGCGGCGGAGCGACCGGAACGTCTAATGGGTGTAATTGCGGTCGAGCCGCCGTTGAAGTCAAAGGGCCGTCGCAACCCCTTTCAACACAACGTCAACGTTCATGGGTCGCTTCATAACTCAGCCTATGTCCGCGGAATCATGAGCCCGCTCAGCCCGCAAGAAGAGCGACGCCGCGCCAGTTGGATCTACTCGCAGGGTGCTCCTGGAGTTTATCCCGGCGATCTTTCGTTCTACAGCGACGAGTTCGACGGTGCCGTCGTCGGTCCGAAGATTGATGCCAAGCGAACACCGACCGTTCTTCTCTCCGGGACCTATGACTACTCTGCGACGCCTGCAGACGGAGCAGCGCTAGCGGCCCTCATTCCTGGCAGCCGTCATGTCGTTATGGAGGGGCTTGGGCACTTTCCGATGTGCGAAAATCCTGACTATTTCCGGAGCTTCTTGCAAGACGCTATTCGGTTCGTCGAAGATAACGGCTGATCACAAAGCAACCGCGTTGGCCATTTACCGATCGTGTCCCAGTACGTGGCGTAGGTGATGGTAGGGAGTAAAGCCGAGCGCCCGCGCGCTTCTCGTTGCGCTGTAGCGGGTGATCGGCTTTGCGGGCGGCCATCAGTGTTTTTCCGCTAGGGTCGGGTTGTTCAAGACCAACCTGACGGAAAGATCACCGATGACCAATGACATGATGAACGTGCGCTCCCTTGTTGAGAAGAGTGCCGATGCAGATTTGTTGCGTGAGATGATCGGCCTTGCTGCCGAGCGGCTGATGGAGCTGGAAGTAGGCTCGGCTACGGGTGCAGACTTCGGTGTGAAGAACTCGATGCGGCTCGCACAACGCAATGGCTACCGTGACCGCGATTGGGAGACGCGGGCTGGCACCGTCGAGCTTCGCATTCCGAAGCTGCGCAAAGGCAGCTACTTTCCGAGCTTCCTTGAACCGCGTCGGATGGCAGAGAAAGCTCTGACGGCCGTTATCCAGGAAGCGTATATCCAGGGAATCTCGACTCGTTCTGTCGACGACTTGGTCAAGGCCATGGGTATGAGCGGCATCTCCAAAAGCCAGGTGAGCCGCCTATGCGAAGAGATCGACGTCAAAGTGAAGGCGTTCCTCGACAGGCCGATTGAAGGTGAGTGGCGGTACGTCTGGGTGGACGCGACCTATCTCAAGGTCCGGCGTGGCGGCCGCATCGTCTCAGTCGCCGTCATTATCGCGGTCGGCGTCAACAGTGACGGTCGGCGCGAGGTCCTGGGTATGGAAGTTGGCACCTCGGAGGCCGAACCGATCTGGACGGAATTCCTGCGCAGGCTGACACGTCGAGGATTACGTGGTGTGAACCTTGTTGTCTCCGATGCGCACGAAGGTCTCAAGGCCGCCGTCACCAAGGTTCTCAATGCCACTTGGCAAAGGTGCCGGGTTCACTTCATGAGGAACGTGCTCGCGCATGCTGGAAAGAGCGGCAGGCGGGTCGTATCCGCCTTCATCGCGACGGCCTTTGCCCAGGAGACCCCGGAGGCAGCAAGCGCACAATGGCGCAGTGTCGCCGATCAAATCAGGCCGAAAGTGCCGAAGCTTGCCACCATCATGGACGACGCTGAAGAGGACGTGCTCGCCTACATGACCTTCCCGAAAGAGTACCGGGCAAAGCTACACTCGACGAATCCAATTGAGCGTCTCAACGGCGAAATCAAGCGACGCACCGAGGTCGCCGGCATCTTTCCGAACGACGAAGCCATCGTCCGTCTCGTCGGTGCATTGCTGCTCGAACAGAATGACGAATGGGCCGTTCAACGCGCCAGGTATATGACGCTTGAGACCATGGCCCAAATGAGCGATGATCCCCAAATCAGCCTGCCCCGCTGTGGCACGCTGATATCCCCTTCCGACCCATGTCGGGAAAGCACGGCCATCAGCCGCGACCTACACCACCTCCCGGGACACGATCGTATCACCTTGTATTCCGGACTAAACTTATGCCGACAGCGTTGCGATAGAGGGCATTCGGAACCAGCATGCGGCTATTCCGGAAGGTCGGCACTCGCATGACGTCATCTGACCGACATCGTGGGGTTATTCGACAAAAATTGCGAAATGTCCTTGATCCAGTTTCCGCTGTTAGATCTAGTTGTCGCCGGCAGTCCTTCTCCTTCTCTATCATATTTGCTGGAGCGTGCCGCAAGTCCGACAAGAGCTGCGCCTAGGCCAACAGCTCTGTGCTGTCATTGACGGGTTAGGAACACGTCAATGATCAACGAGGCTGGAGCCTTATACCCGGTGTTCCTGCCTCAAATGTAAGGGCATGACGAGTGCCGCCCTTTCCTTCACTTGACCAGGTGGTTTCCGATCGAGGAGCCGCCATCGACCGTCAGAATGCTACCGGTCGCGAACCTCGAACGATCGGACGCAAGAAAAAGCATTGCTTCAGCAATCTCTTCAGCTGTCCCCATCCGATCCATGACGGCACGGGCGTTGAAATCGCTGCGAAGCTTCGCGGGGTCCTTCGCTTCGGCGAAGATTTTCGTGAAGTAAGGAGAGTCGATTGTCCCTGGAGCGACCGCGTTGACACGAATTCCCTCTTTCGCATGATCCATGGCCATCGCGCGCGTCAGCGAAGATATTGCTCCTTTCGATGCTACGTAGGCAGTCCTGTCCGCGATTGCTGAGGTTGCGGTGTAGGAAGTCGTATTGATGATCGAACCTCCGCCGTTCCGTCGCATAACAGGAATGACGTACTTTGAGCAAAGGAAGATCCCTTTGACGTTTACGGACATAATCCGGTCCCAAGTTTCTTCAGGAATGGTCACCACATTCCCCGTCGTTCCGAACCCGGCATTATTGACGAGCACGTCGACCCGGCCCCACTTTGCGGTCGTCTTCTCAACCATGCTTTCCGCGTCCTTGGCGGACGAGACGTCGACGCGAACACCGAAAGCCTTCGAGCCGATCTCGTTCGCCACACGAACCGCGGCGTCTTCATTGACATCAGCAACAACCACATAGGCGCCGTTCTTTGCGAAAAGCTCGGCGGTCGCACGACCAATGCCGCTGCCGCCCCCTGTGACGATACAAACCCTTTGATTCAAATCCATCGACCATCTCCTCATTTTTGGGTGCCTTAGAAGACATTTTAGCAGACAATCTGTCAATTGTGAAAATCCGGTTGACAGATTGTCTGCTGATCTGTTTATCTAGGCTCGATCGAATTTGGCCGTGGGAGGACAATATGGCCGATACCAGCACTGAGGCGCAGTTGGCTTTTAAGGCAGCTATGCGTCGGTTCACATCAACCATCTGCTTGATCACGACCGAACTCAACGGGGTCCGTCATGGCATGGCCGCCACCGCGGTCCAGTCGGTTACCGCGGACCCACCAACTGTTCTTGTCTGCATCAACCAATCGGCTTCGGTGAATCAGCCTTTGAAGATCTCCGGGAAGTTCGCCGTGAACATGCTGCATCTTTCACATGCCGATCTTGTGCCGCTGTTCAGTGGGCAATTGAAGGGTGAAGAGCGCTTTCATTACGGCGAGTGGCTGTCTCTCGACGGCATGCCGGTCCTGTCCGATGCGCAGGCGGCGTTTGTCTGCAAGCTAAAAGATGTCGTTCACGTTGGAACGCATGATGTTGTGCTCGGAGAAGTGCTCGAAGCACGGTTCATCGAGTCAATCGCGCCGCTTCTCTACGAAAACGGTCAACTCGTCAGGTCGTCGTCCATCAGTGGATCGGCCGCATAGTAGGTGGCTTTAACCACCAATCACATCACTCATCGAAAGCCCAAGGGCGGCAAGGAGAAAAGCGTGAGCAATATGGCACCCGCAAGAGAAATTCATGGACGTGAAGTCACAGAGCGCTTTGAGCGCGGACTAAAGACCCGGCGTGAAGTCTTGGGGGGGGCCTATGTTGATGCGTCGGTCAGCAAAGCCACCGACTTCAATTGGCCGATGCAAACCCTCGTCACGGAATACTGCTGGGACGCAATTTGGAATCGGCCGGGCCTGGAGCGCAAGCAGCGCAGCATCCTCAATCTCGGGATGATTTCGGCCCTCAATCGTCCGCATGAGCTGAAACTGCATGTTCGCGGAGCAATCAACAACGGTCTTACCAAAGAGGAAATTCGGGAGGTTTTCCTCCAGGTTTCGATTTACTGCGGTGTTCCTGCGGCCATCGACAGCTTCCGCGTGGCAGCGGAAGTTTTCGACGAGATGGGCATCTAGTTATTCAACGCATTTGAGTGGGCTGAGCATCATCCGTTGCCGGCCCGAGGAGGGACTACAGTGACCGCACAAGACGATTTCCGCGCTGCCGGAAACCCAATGTTCAATGATAACAAGCTCAAGCTCGGCGTATTTGGCACGAATTGCTCGAATGCATGCGCGATTACGCTCGCTGAGACAACGTTCGAACCTACCTTCGACCACAACGTCGAGATTGCAAAGAAGCTTGAGGCAGCCGGTTGGGAATGCATGGTGCCGATTGCACGCTGGCGTGGTTTTGGCGGTCCTTCAAACTTCAATGGCGTGAACATGGATACGTTCACCTGGGCGGCCGCTCTCGCGGCGGTCACCACGAAGCTCCAGTTCTTCTCAACGACTCACATTCCGACGCTAAACCCGATTGTTGCAACCAAGATGGCGACAACAATCGATCACATCTCGAAGGGTCGATACGGCCTCAATCTCGTTACCGGCTGGTTCACTCCCGAAATGGAAATGTTCGGAGTTCCTATGATGGAGCACGACACCCGCTATGAATACGCCACTGAATGGATGGATATCGTCGAGACGCTCTGGAAACGCAATGGCGTTACCTTCGAAGGCGAGTTCCTCAAAGTCAAAGACGCCTTCAGTGAACCCAAACCCTACAACAAGGCGGGTCGCCCGCTCCTGATCTGCGCCGGCGCCTCGGGCAAGGGACTGCATTTCACCGCCAAGTTCTGCGACTTCAACTTCGGCTTCATGCAAGACATGGAATCCGGCGCTGCCTGGGTCAAAAAGGTGAAGGACCTGGCGCGTAATGAATATAACCGTGATCTTGGCACATTCACAGCTTGCCCCGTTATCGTTCGCGAAACGGAGAAGGAAGCAAAGGAATACTACGACTACTACGTCAACCAGAAGGGTGACTGGGAGGCATGCGAGAACATCTGTGAAGTTCTGCAGGTGCAATCTCAAAACCATTCTGCCGAAATGTATCAAAAATTCAAGGAACGCTTCGTCGCTGGCTGGGGTGGATACCCGATCGTCGGCAATCCAGAACAAGTCGCCGACAAGCTCGTGGATCTCAGCAATACAGGCGTCAACGGCGCCTTGCTGACAATGGTCGATTACAACGAGGAACTTCCCTTCTTTAACGACCGTGTCATGCCGCTGCTCAAGCAAGCCGGTCTGCGCAACTGAACCAGTCCTCGGGACGGCGATTGCTGTCCCGACACGAACTCTGCCAGATTCTGGCAGGATTTTCGCGGCTGGCGGCCAAAGGGGCCGGCGGTTGAGCGGAACCACAAGGGGAGGAGGCCCTGAATGCTGAAGAAAATCGTTGCAGCGCTTTTTACGCTGTCGAGCCTTTATCACATGAACGGCGTGGCGAAGGCTGACGGCCTCGATTCGTTGCCGCCGGACCAAAAGGCGCTTTACGAGAATATCGATCCCGCCATTCCGCTCGGGGGGACGGTGTACAAGGATTTTGTTCCAAAACGTCCACCGCCGTGGAAAATTGGTTATGCATCCACATATGCCGGTAATACCTGGCGCGCGAACATCCTGGACGAATTCACCAACGTATTGCTTCCGAAATATAAGGAAGCAGGCCTAGTCTCCGATCTAATCGTCACGCAGTCTGACCTCAAAGACGCTGTCCAAATCCAGCAGATGCGGCAGATGGTTGACGACGGTGTTGATGCGATCGTCATTTGCTGCTCGAACATTACCGCACTTAACAAGACCATAGAGTATGCTCATTCGAAAGGCGTGCCAGTCTTCTCAGTCTCGGGCTATGTCACATCACCCTACGCAATCAATGCCACAGAGAATAACACCGACGGTGGTTACAAGGCTGCTGAATGGCTTGCCAAGGAAATCGGTGAAAAAGGCAACGTCCTGATGGTATCGGGCATCCCCGGTTTCGCATCATCGGACAGCTTCGACATCGGCGCGAAGAACGCGTTCGATAAATTCCCCGGTATCAAAATTGTAGGCACGATAGCTGGCAAATGGACCGACCAGGTCGCCCAGGTTGAGGTTCAGAAGTTTCTTGCCACCAATCTTGCTGAGGTTAATGGCATTCTCGTTCAGTCCGCTTCAGAAAACGGTGTCGTGAACGCAGTACAGCAATCCGGCCGCGACATGATGCCTATCGTGCTCGGGGGTGAGGCTTCCGCAGCCTGCTACTGGCGTAAGAACCCTGATTTCATAAGCAAGAGCTTCCATTTCTGGCCGCCGCGGTCTGATGCCCGCCTTGTGTGGGACGTCATGATGCGAACGCTCGAAGGCCAGGGACCAAAGATCCAGTCGATTCTTCGTCCTGCGCTTCCTTACACCATTGATGACGTGAAGGAAGTGCTGAAGGAAGATTGCGATCCCAATTCCACGGATTGGATCGAGCCGAAGAACAGCGGCTGGTGGCCTGCAGACGTCGCTGCAAACTACTTCGAACGTCCTGAAGATCCGTTAGCTTGGCGGCCGAAGAAGTAATGAATGTTCTCCGGAAGGAGACCTCCCAGCCTCCCGCGTCGGTTTCTATAATCGGCGCGGGAGGTATCTGCGATTTGATTGGAAATAGTGTGCTGGACTTTCACAGAATTCAACGTTTGCCGCCTTATGTTTTCGAACAGGTCAACCGTTTGAAAGCAAGCGCGCGAGCGGGCGGCGCCGATATCATTGATCTCGGCATGGGAAACCCTGACCTTCCGACTCCCCAGTCGATCGTCGACAAGCTGTGCGAGGTCGTGCAGGATCCGCGCACCCACCGTTATTCCTCCTCCAAGGGCATTCCGGGGCTGCGCCGTGCCCAGGCCGCCTATTATGCCCGCCGCTTCGGCGTCAAGCTCAACCCGGATACCCAGGTGGTCGCCACCTTGGGCTCCAAGGAAGGCTTCGCCAACATGGCGCAGGCGATCACCGCGCCTGGCGACGTCATCCTCTGCCCGAATCCGACCTATCCGATCCACGCCTTCGGTTTCCTGATGGCGGGCGGCGTGATCCGCTCCATGTCGGTTGAGCCGGATGAGAGCTTTTTCCCGCCGCTGGAGCGGGCGGTCCGGCATTCGATCCCGAAGCCGCTGGCGCTGATCCTCAACTATCCGTCGAACCCGACGGCCCTCGTCGCGACGCTCGATTTCTATAAGGACGTCGTCGCCTTCGCCAAGAAGCATGACATCATCGTGCTTTCCGACCTTGCCTATTCCGAGATCTACTTCGACGGCGCTCCGCCGCCATCGGTTCTCGAAGTGCCGGGTGCAATGGATGTGACGGTCGAATTCACCTCGATGTCGAAGACCTTTTCCATGCCCGGCTGGCGCATGGGCTTTGCCGTCGGCAACGAGCGGCTGATCGCGGCGCTCACCCGCGTCAAGTCCTATCTCGACTACGGCGCCTTCACGCCGATCCAGGTGGCCGCGACCCATGCGCTGAACGGCGACGGTTCCGACATTGCGGAGGTTCGCAACGTCTACAAGCGTCGTCGCGACGTCATGGTCGAAAGCTTCGGCAAGGCCGGCTTCGACGTGCCGCCGCCGGCCGCCACCATGTTCGCCTGGGCGAAGATCCCGGAAAAGTTCCGTCATCTCGGTTCGCTGGAGTTTTCCAAGCTGCTGGTCGAGAAGGCCGACGTCGCCGTTGCACCGGGTATCGGCTTCGGCGAAATGGGCGACGACTACGTCCGTCTGGCGCTCGTCGAGAACGAACACCGCATCCGCCAGGCTGCGCGCAACATCAAACGCTGGCTTAGCGGCGACGAGAAATTTGAAATCAACGTAATGAATCAGTGAAAGGATACCCGATGCCAATCTTCGGATCATGCCAATGCAAAGCGGTTACGTACCAGGTTCAGGAAATTGATGGACCCATGTGGAATTGCTTCTGTCAAACATGCCGGAAGTCACACGCCGCTGATCACAATACCGCTGCGAAGGTGAAAAGCGAGCACTTCAAGATCCTTACAGGCCAAGATACGCTTCATAGCTTCGAATCGACGCCTGGAAAGCTGCGGTGGTTTTGTTCGGTATGTGGCTCGCACGTTTATGCGGAGCGGCCGGCCAGCCCGGAGCTCAAAGTCGTTAGAGCCGGCACGTTCGATACCGATCCTGGAAGTGTGCCGATGTCAAACGTATGGGTATCGCATGCGGCACCTTGGCTCGCCCATGATCCATCGAAGGCAAGCTCACCAGAGTTCCCGTAAGTGACCGGGATACTACCTGTCGTAACTGAGGTGGAGCCACGGCGACCGTATATCAAGCGGCAACGCCTCATTCCGTGTCCAGGAGGTTCTAACGCAAACGTGCTGGGTCGGTAAAAGCGGCAGGGATTGCAGACAGTAGGTGCGTTTGCACGGCGAGCCCACCCATTGAGAGAATAAAGTCGTACGAGACAGAAGACTTCTGCGAAGCAATCCAGCCTTCGAGGTTGGGAAATTACGGGTTGTGAGGGCTCAGGACACCGCAGGACTATTTTTGCCCCCACGGGTCCTCAACGACCTCCATTGCGGTGTGAGTGAAAATTGTAAGATTGTCTTATGCGAGAATGTTGGGAGTCCTGTGACATGAAAGTTGTTGTGATAACGGGGAATTTATCGCGCCCCTCGAAAACCCGGGCCGTAGCAGACTTCATGGTGGATCGGGTGCGCGCGTCCGGCAACGAAGCAAGCTGCTGGGACCTTGTCGACCTTCATCCGCACCTTGGGGCAACAGTGTTGCCCTCCAGCGCCGCTGAGATTGTTAAAGCGGCACTCAACGATATTTTGGCTAGTGACGTGCTAGTTGTTGGTAGTCCGGTCTACAAAGCATCTCTTACACTGGGTTGCTGAAGCATTTATTCGACCTTGTCGACATGAAAGCGCTTAAGGGCCGCTATGTGATCCCTTTTGCAACCGGTAAAGCATCGAGTCACAAGCCGCTCGTCGAAGCCTCGATGGAAGCCTTATTCGACTTTTTCGAAGCGCAAATACATAGCCGTTTCATTTTCGCTCTCGATGAAGATTTTCAGAACGATGCTCTTTCTGAGAACCTGCGCGCGCTTGTCGACAGAGAGCTCGATGCCGCGCGTCGCGCCGTCAGCCCATAATAAGGAGGAGGATTCCATGTCTTTTTCGAGCATAGATGAGGCGATCGAGGCGATCGAAGCGGGCGAGATGGTTATCGTGGTCGACGACGAAAACCGGGAGAATGAAGGCGACCTAGTCGTTGCTGCCGAAAAAATAACAGCTGAGCACATCGCTTTCATGATGAAATATGCGAGAGGCCTTATCTGCGTGCCACTTCCAGCCGAACGTCTCGACAAACTCGAGATCCCCCTGATGGTCACACGTAATTCGGACTCACTGCAGACGGCATTTACCGTTTCCGTCGATTGCAAACACGGCACAACGACAGGGATTTCAGCCGAAGATCGAGCAGCAACCGTCAAGTCGCTCATCGATCCGCAGACGCGGCCGGAAGACTTATCGCGACCGGGTCACATTTTTCCTTTGCGTGCAAATCGTCTCGGTGTCCTGGGCCGTCCTGGCCACACCGAAGCTGCCGTGGATCTTGCACGACTTGCCGGCCTGGCGCCGGCTGGCGTAATCTGCGAGATCGCCAATGACGACGGAACCATGTCTCGACTGCCAGATCTCGAGAAGTTCGCAATCGAACATGGCCTGCACATAGTAACGATCGACGCTTTGATTGAGTACTGCAGGAGTCGTGATACGAGGGTAAAGCGTTACGCGCAGTCCTTTATGCCAACGCGGTTTGGGGATTTCAAGGCAATTGCTTATCGCGATAGTTTGACGGGAACGGAACACTTAGCTTTGACACTTGGCGAGTTGTGCGAGAAGGAAGACGTTCTGGTACGGGTGCATTCTGAATGTCTGACAGGTGAGGCGTTCCGGTCCATGCGATGCGACTGCGGTCAACAGCTCGAAATGGCTCTTCGGGCGGTCCAGTTAGCGGGCGCTGGTTGCGTGATCTACATGCGTGGGCAAGAGGGGCGTGGCATTGGCTTAGGAAACAAAATTGCGGCTTACAGCCTGCAGGATCATGGTCGTGATACTCTTGAGGCAAATCGGGAACTCGGCTTCGCATCTGATTCCCGCGAATATAACGCAGCGGCGGATATCATCCGCGACCTCGGTATCGGCAGCGTTCGGCTTCTGACCAACAATCCTACAAAAATAGAGGCGCTGCGAACGTCAGGCGTCATCGTGTCGTCTCGCCAGAGTCTGATCGCCGCATCTAGCGCGTCCAACATCACTTATCTTAAGACAAAGCGCGATCGGTTTGGCCACCTGTTGGACCAGGACACGTCAGCTGAACACGTCGGCCGGAACAACGTCTTTTCAGTGTTTGGCGCGCAGGTGTTCTCTGGACCCCTTGGATAACGGAGCCGCCCTCGCCACTTACCTGCCGGTGATTGTAGGGGGCCGCCTTTGACCGGCAGAGTCCTAGAGTCTGTCAGTGACCTGCCACCGAACTTTCATCCAGCAGCGATTAGAGCCCCGGCGGTTTTGAATACGCCAAGTGGCGCGGTGTGAGCAACCGGCGGAAACGCGAAGCTTTCATCTCGCGCAGCGTTGGAGCCGGTTGCGGCAATGGTATCGGCATAGCTTGCCGGGGTCTGGTATCCGAGCGATGAGTGCGGCCGGAAGTGGTTGTAATCGTCGGCCCATTCAGCAATGGCGCTTCGGGCATGGTCGAGGCCGAAGAACAGGCTTTCGTTGAGCAGCTCGTCGCGCATGCGCCCGTTGAAACTCTCGACATAGCCATTCTGCATCGGCTTTCCCGGCGCGATGTAGTGCCACTCGACCTTATGATCTTTTGACCAGGCAAGGATAGCATTCGAAGTGAGTTCCGTGCCGTTGTCGGAGACGATCATCCCCGGTTTGCCGCGCCGTTCGATCAGCGTCGTCAGTTCGCGAGCGACGCGACGACCGGAGATCGAGGTGTCCGGGATCGCCGCCAGGCATTCGCGCGTCACGTCATCGACGATGTTGAGCACGCGAAACCTCCTTCCGCAAGCGAACTGGTCGTGAACGAAATCCAGCGACCAGCGGGCATTGGCCTTCGCTTCGACCAGGATCGGTGCACGCGTGCCGACAGCACGCCGCCGGGCTTTGCGCTTGCGAACGGAAAGCCCTTCCTCGCGATAGAGCCGGTAGATGCGATTGACGCCGGACGGCTCTCCTTCCCGTCGAAGCAGGACGAACAGTCGCCGATAGCCGAAACGCCGACGCTCGTTTGCAAGGTCACGCAGCTTTGCCCGCAGCGCCACCTCCGGCGGTCGGCAGGACCGATAACGCACCGTCTTGCGGTCGGCGGATATGATCTGGCAGGCCCGCCGCTCCGAAAGACCCATCACGGCCTTCAGATGCGTGACGGCTTCACGCTTGGCGGCAGGCCCTACCATTTTTTTGAAAGTAGCTCGCGGAGTGCTGCTGCGTCCAGCATCTGCTCGGCGAGCAGCTTCTTCAGCTTGGCATTCTCATCTTCAAGCGCCTTCAGCCGCTTGGCCTCAGAGATTTCCATGCCGCCGTATTTGGCTTTCCAGTTGTAAAACGTCGCTTCTGAAATTCCGTGCTTGCGGCAAAGGTCGGCGGCCTTCGCACCAGCCTCCTGCTCCTTCAGCACCGCAATAATCTGCTCTTCGGTAAATCTCTGCTTCTTCATTCGTCCGTCCTTTGATGGGCCGGACTCTAATCAATTCTGGAGGAAATTCGCAGTGGCAGGTCATCAGCGCTAATCGGAATCGTGCGGAGATTCCCTTGTCTTTGATTTTGTGATTCAAGGTCATTGCTGGTGTGGAGGCCAGCGATGATGGTGCGACCTCTTTCTCTGGATTTGCGAACGCGCATTGCTACAGCGTTGAATGATGGCATGACGGTTCGCGCCGCAGCGGAGCGGTTCGGCATATCGGCTGCGACAGCGGTACGGATCGGACAGCTCGATCGTTCAGGTAAAGGCCTGGCGCCGGCGAAGATCGGCGGCTATGTCAAACCGACACTGAGGGGTGCGGCCGCCGACGCCGTGCGTCAGCGGCTACAAGTCAAGTCCGACTGGACGGTGCGCGCACTGTCGGCGGACCTGAAGGCTGCGGGGATCAACGTGTCTCACGACACCGTCTGGCGCTTTCTGCGCAGCGAAGGCAAGACCTTCAAAAAAAACGCTGGTGGCAAGCGAGCAAGACCGCCCGAAGGTGGCCCGGTTCCGGATGCGGTGGAAGACCCATCAGCATCGGCTTGATCCGGACCGTCTCGTCTTCATCGACGAGACCTGGGTCAAGACCAATATGACACGCACCTGCGGATGGTGTCAGCGGGGAGAGCCCCTCATTGCAGAAGTCCCTCATGTCATTGGAAGACACTGACCTTCCTGGCCGGCTTACGCCGCGATAGCATCGTTGCCCCCTTCGTCCTCGATGGTCCCATCAATGGCATCGCTTTCACCGCATGGGTTCGGCAATGTCTGGTCCCGACACTCAAAGCCGGTGACATCGTCATCCTCGACAATCTCGGAAGCCACAAAGGAAAGCCGGCCCGCGATGCGATCCGAGATGTCGGTGCACATCTCTTCTTCCTGCCGCCCTACAGCCCCGACCTCAATCCCATCGAGATGATGTTCGCAAAGCTCAAGACACTCGTCAGAAAGGCAGACGAACGAACCGTTGAAACAACATGGAGACGCATTGGAGAACTCTTGAAGACGTTCAGTCCCCAAGAGTGCTCCAACTACCTCAGACATGCAGGGTATGGTTCAAAATAAACCTGACAGACTCTAGAGCTTTTGCGTGGGCCCTGCCAGGCGTCTTGAGCACGGCTGTTCCGACGGATCGCATTTAATCGCGGTCCGTCTTGTCTTTCGAAAAGTCTCGCAAAACTAATGCTTCATGCGAAGGATCGGCTTAATGACTTTGCCGCTCTCGGAATCAGCCATCGCCTCGTTGATCTGGTCGAGGTCATAGAACTGAACCAGTTTGTCGAACGGGAAAAGTCCCTGCTGCCAATACTCGATCAACTGCGGGACGAACTCGGACGGAACGCTTTGTCCTTCGACAACGCCGATCAATGTGCGGCCGAAAAGGAAGTTCCCGATATCGATCGTGCCTTCAGTGCCGAGAGCGGACGAGCCAACGAGACCGCATGTTCCCGGCGTACCAAGGCAGTCGACTGCCTGACGGAAAACTCGCGGCGAACTCGTGCATTCCAAGCTGAAATCAACGCCTGCGGGGACGATCTTCCTGATCGCGGCAACGCTGTCCAATCTGCGGGCATTTATCGTGTGCGTCGCCCCGAGTTCGCGCGAAAGTTCCAGCCGTTCATCGTTCAAGTCGATCACGATGATGGTCGCGCATCCGGCGATTTTCGCGGCCATCGTAGCCGCCATGCCAACCGCACCAGCACCGAACACTGCTATTGACGAGCCGGGCTTCGGCTTGAGGCAATTCAGTACCGCGCCAGCACCGGTCTGAAGCCCGCACCCGAGCGGTCCGATCAACTCGAGTGGAACATCCTTTGCAACCTTCACGGCGTTTCGTTCGCTGGCGATGGCGTAGGTTGCAAATGACGACTGCTCGAAGAAGCAGCCACTAATCTGTTTCCCGTGAGAATCATGGATCGGGCAGGTGCCATCCGGACGAGTGCCGCGGAAATTGCGACCGAAGAAGTCCTCGCAGTAGAAAGGTGTACCGGAAAGGCACTTTTCGCACTTGCCGCAATAGGCGTAGCTCAAAGCAACGTGATCACCGGGCACAAGATCTTTAACTGCGCTCCCGACGGCCTCGACGACGCCAGAGCCTTCGTGTCCCAACACAACAGGTTGAGGTACGTCATATCCCTGGTCCCTGACCACCAGGTCGGTATGACATACCCCCGATGCGACGATGCGGACCAAAATCTCGTCTGCACGAGGTTCCTCAATCCCTATGCACTCCAAGATCAAGGGCTTCGCCTTTTCGCGCGAGACCGCCGCATATGCCTGCTTCATGTAACTGTCCTCCAAGGCTCACAACGCAATTCGCGCGAACGTACTCATCGTCAGACAATCAGTCAATAATTACTCTATAAATTAGATCAGTTCAACCGGAGCAGGGCTGCATTTTTGCAAAGTCACGAGTGAACGCTGATTTGAAGTGATCAAAGGGTTCCGATGCATGTTCGAAAGGGAGCATGCGTCTTGTCCCGCTTTGGGCTGAAAGATCGGCAGACGAAAATTTAGTAGCAACGTGTGAGGCGAGCCGGATGGCGTCGCTTGCCGACGTCGAGCCGGTTCTGAAGGCTATCGACAGCTTCGAGACACCGGTATTGCCAAGTTCAACCGACTACAAACGATGCTACTGCCAGCCAGGCTTAACAGACAGTACCAACCAGGACGTTAGTCTTCTCGATGATCGAGAGGTCCGACGCGATCCGGTATACAGTTGGCGCGGCGGTCGGTGACTCAATAGCGAGCGTATCCTGGATCGTGAGGCGTTCGATGCCCTGCTTTAGTGACCTGATCGTATTCCCGTGGGCCACCACAAGAACCGATTTCCCTCTCAACAAGGGGGGGAACACTTCGCTTATCAAAAAGGGCAGAACCCTCGCGCTTATGTCCCGTATGCTTTCTCCCCCAGGTGGTGGAGTGCTGTACGAGCGGCGCCAAACCTGGACAACATCCTGGCCCCACCGCTCACGTGCCACGTTCTTGTTGATGCCGGTGAGCTGTCCGTAGTCGCGTTCGTTCAACTCGGTTCTCCTGATTGGCTCCAGCAGATCGCCGTTGGTTTCGTTCAAAATCGCTCTGCAAGTGTCGACTGTGCGCAAGAGGGCAGAGCTAAACGCAATATCGAACGAGATGCCGAGGTTCGCGAGCAGTGAGCCGGCTCGCCTGCTCTCAGACCAGCCCTCCTGTGTGAGCGGAACGTCGCTCGTACCCGTGAACTCCCCGCGCGCGTTCCCTTCGCTTTGGCCATGCCGGACAATCACCAGAGTGGACATTCATAACCCTCCCATCGATTTAGCGAACACGAATATTGTCGCACTATCGGACAATCCGTCAAGTGCGACTATGTGCAAGTGAAAACAAAACGATGTCGAAAAAAACAAACGTCGAAGTTTATATTTATTGACAGATTGTCTGATAGTTCATACCAATGCACTCCGCCGTATTGAGGAGAGTCCGGCACGGCTTGGGAAGGCAAGGCTCTCGCCTTAACAGACAATGCCGCCCAGAGCGGCCGGAGGAGGAATTTTCATGAAGAGACGTACATTTCTACAAGCGAGCGGCGCAATTGCTGTAGCCGGCACGTTCGGAATGCCGGGGATTCTTCGCGCCGACGACGCGATCAGTCTCCTACCTGACACTTGGCCCTCCGAAGGCGCCAACCCAATTGTCGACGCGGGTAAGTTCAAGAAGTCAGGCCCGTGGAAGATCGGACACAGCCACTACGGCCTCGCTGGTTCAACGCATACCTACCAGACGGCGTTTGAAGCCGAATATGAAGTAAAAAAGAACAAGGATCGGATCGCTGATTACCAGTTCCGGAGCGCTGATCTCAATGCCTCCAAACAAGTTGCCGATATCGAGGATCTGATCGCCCAGAAGGTCGATGCGATCATCATCGCACCGCTAACCACCGGTTCCGCCGTCGAGGGCATCAAGAAGGCAAAGGCTGCTGGCATTCCAACCGTAGTCTATCTCGGACGCGTCGACACCGAGGAGTTTACGGTTCAGGTCCAGGGCGACGACTTCTATTTCGGGCGCGTGATGGCTCAGTTCCTCGTCGACAAGCTTGGCAACAAGGGCAAGGTATGGGTTCTGCGTGGCGTCGCCGGGCATCCCATCGATGCAGATCGTTATGCAGGCGCCATGGAAGTCTTCAGCAAGTCTGGACTTCAGATCACGTCGACCCAGCACGGAAGCTGGTCTTATGAGGACTCAAAGAAGATCGCCGAAAGCTTGTATCTCTCCGACCCCGATGTCGCGGGCATCTGGACCGATGGAGCCAACATGTCTCTTGGCGTTTTGGATGCCTTGCAGGAGGCTGGCGCCTCAACGATCCCCCCAATCACGGGCGAAGCACTTAACGGCTGGATGCGTCGTTGGAATGACGAAAAACTTTCCTCGATCGGTCCGATTTGCCCACCCGCTCTGTCTACTGCCGCGCTACGGGCCGCCTTCGCCTTGCTGGATGGGAAGCCGATTCAGCGTAACTGGACGAACCGCCCCAAGCCGATCACCGACGAGACGCTCTCCCAGTTCTATCGCGCAGATCTCACTGATGCGTACTGGGCGCCGACCGAAATGCCGAACGAAAAGCTCCTTGATTATTTCAAGGCTTGATGAACTACGGGCACGATCACTCGTGCCCGTATCCCTGTCGAAGATGGAAATTCCCATGAGCACGCTTGTCGAGATGGTCGGCATCAACAAATCGTTTGGTTTCACGAAAGTCCTTTCGGACGTTCGCTTTTCCCTGGAACGTGGCTCCGTGCACGCTCTGATGGGGGAAAACGGCGCGGGGAAGTCCACCCTGATGCGTATTCTGGCGGGGGTATATCAGCCGGGCGCAGGAAGTGTTCGGCTCCGCGGGGAGGAAGTCAATTTCCGTTCCCCTAAGGAGGCACGGTTGGCGGGAGTGTCGACGGTGTTTCAGGAGTTTACCCTGATCCCCAATCTCACCGTTGCTGAGAACATGTTCCTGGGCCACGAACCTCGTCGCATTGACGGTTCGATCGATAGCGTCGAGGTAGTGAAACGCGCTCGCGCTTTGCTGGCTGACGTATTTCCACAGCTCGACGCAACCGCGATCGTCGAGACACTGACTGTCGCGCAGCAGCAGGCAGTAGAGATCGCGAAGGGACTTACGTCGAACGCGGACGTATTCATCTTCGACGAGCCAACGGCGGCGTTGAACTCGACCGATGTCGCGCATCTTTTCAAGGTTATCCGCGACCTTAAGGCTCAACATAAGGCTGTCGTCTACATCTCTCATCGCATGAATGAAGTCTTCGAACTATGCGACACCATCACCGTCATGAAAGATGGCGCTTGGGTAAGGACTGCAAGAGCGGAGGACTTCAACTTGCAAACGCTGGTAGCGACAATGGTTGGTCGCGAACTTCAGAACTTCTTTCCGCCGCGCTCGCAGGCCACCGGAGCGGCAATGCTGGAGGTTTCGGACTTGCGCCTCGACGACAGCAGCTCGACAGTCACTTTCGTTGTCAGAAAAGGTGAAATCATCGGGCTGGCAGGGCTCGAAGGACAGGGCCAGCGAGAGATAATGCGTGCCATTGTGGGCGTTGAATCGCCAAAGGCCATCGCCGTGTGGCGTGCCGGCCCCGACAACAGCATGCATGTGGTGAATGTAGGGTCAGGGTTCGCTCGCGCGGTCGCATCAGGAATCGGTTTTATCCCTGAGGACAGGAAGCAGGAAGGGCTGTTCCTGCGCCTGCCTATCTACGACAACATCGCGCTGGGAAAACAGCTCAATCGGAATATGGCAAGCGTTGCGTGGCGATCGGTGTCGAAGGTCCGCGAGGTGATCAAGTCGTTACGAGTTGCGGCCGCCGATCCCAATGCGCCCGTAGGTAAACTCTCGGGCGGGAATCAGCAGAAGGTGCTGCTGGGCCGCTGGTTGCTCTCCGGAGTGGACATCCTCGTTATTGAGGAGCCCACGCGCGGCGTCGACGTCGGTGCAAAGGCAGAGATTTACAGATTGCTGCGGGACTTCAGTGATCGTGGCGGTGCTGTCGTGGTTTCGTCGCGCGAGCACGCTGAGCTTATAGGGCTCTGCGACAGCATTTTGGTCGTTCATGACAGGAAGATCGTCGGGCAGATGTCCGCAGAGGGGGCGACCGAGGAAAGAATCCTCGAGACTGCGCTGGGGGCGAGTGCGTCACCGGATCCCCGTGCTGCGGTGCATTGAGGAGGATAACTTATGAATTCATTTGCCAGTCGCCTGAAGCTCCCTTATCGCGCGGGAGCGATCGGGCTTTCCATTGGAACGCTCCTGGTGATGGTTGTCGCCTCGGTAATATTATTGCCGGACTTCATGGATCCGGAGAATTTGTCTAATCTCCTGGCGCAATCGACGGTGCTCGTCATCTCGGCTCTCGGTCAGACGTTCGTCATTCTCACTGGCGGCCTCGACGTGTCGGTTGGGTCCGTCATCAGTCTAACGACGACGATCATGACGCTTGATCTTCCTGAGATAACCCGCGTGCTTATCTGCATCGCGGTGGCGATGGGGTTCGGAGTAGCGAACGGTTACGGTGTCGCGCGCCTCAATGTACATCCAATCATCATGACGCTGACAACAATGGGCATCGGCCAAGGTATCGCGTTGATCATTTTGCCAATCCCAGGTGGGCGCGTTCCGGAGTGGCTTTCCGGCTCGGTAGCCGGATCCATCGGCCCCGTACCTAACTCATTGTTTTGGTTGATCACGGCATCGCTCTTCGCATCCTGGATTCTCTATCGTCGTCCCTTCGGCCTCTACCTCTTCGCTTCCGGCGGCAATGACTTCAACGCACGGATGAACGGTGTTCCCGTCGAGCGCACCATCATCAAAGCGTATGTTCTTTCCGCTCTATTCGCATGCGCTGCGGGGATGTTTCTTGCAGGTCGCCTTGCATCGGGTGATCCTAAGGGCGGCGCTTCATTCGGGATTGAGTCTGTAACGGCTGCAGCATTGGGTGGGGTCCACCTCGCCGGGGGCATCGGAAGCATTGTGGGAACCGTCGTTGGCGCGGCGATCCTCGGGACAGTGAATAATGTGATGAATCTGGCCAACGTCTCTGCATTTCTTCAGTCGGTCGTCAAGGGTGTGTTGCTTCTCGTACTCGTCGTTTCGCAGCGACGCAAAACAATCGGACTTTGAAAGAGATGGACTTCTCGATGACCACATCAGACTCGAAAACTGAAGCACCATCTCGCTTATTGAGGGGTAAGAGCGCCATTTCGTGGATACTCGGGCTACCGCCCGCATACTATGTGCTCGCAATCCTGGTTGCGGTTGCTCCAGCAGTGAGCGCCACGCTCATAAATCCCAACTACTGGTTTGTAATCCTCAAGCAGTCAGCGCCGCTCGGGATCGCGGTGCTCGCCCAGTCGCTTGTCATGCGGGTGCGATCCATCGATCTCTCTGTCAGCGGTATTTTCGCGTTCGCGATTTATCTGGCCAGCTCGGGCCAGCTCAACAACTATCCACCGCTAATGACCGTCCTCATGCCTGTTGTGATTGGGCTAGCTGTGGGGGGTGTAAACGGAATACTCGTAGCATACGTGCGCGCTTCTGCCGTTATCTCCACACTAAGTGTTTCGGCCATTCTGATTGGGATCGTCCAATACATGAGCGCCGGCCGCGCGCCCGGTTCAACGCCAAGCTGGCTTCGAATACTTACGAGCGGCAATATCCACGGCCTTTCCTATTCCGTGGTCCTGTGGATCGTCATCGCCGCCCTGATTTCTATCGCATTTCGCTTTCTCATCGTCGGGCGTTACTTCAGGGCCGTCGGCGACAATCCGAGGGCGGCGGAAACTACAGGAATTCCGTTGGCACGTACGATTTTTGTCTCGCACACGCTCGCGGGCGCCCTGACAGGCATCGCGGCCCTGGTCCAGGTATCCGCGTTGGCGGTCGGCACCATCAAGCCAGGCTTCGACACCTTCATGAATGCGCTCGCCGCCACGATCCTCGGCGGTGTGACGTTCGGCGTCGACCGGGGCGGCGTCGCCGGGCCGTTCGTTGCCGTCGTTGCCTTCAGCTTCCTGTTCGCGATGCTGACCGTCTTCGGCATCCAGGAGCCGGGCAAGCTTATCGTCCAGGGCGTGATCATTGCATTTGCCGCAATCATCTACGGTGCGCGCGCGGGTCGCGTCTAGTCCGTCGGGCCGATCAAGCCATTCCCGTAGCAATTGCGGGAGAACGCAGGAGAATATAATGGTGAAAATCACTGCGGCTGTCGCCGTGAAACCAAAGAGCCCGCTGGAATTCCGTGAACTCGAACTGGCTGACCCCGAAGGCAACGAGATCCTGGTTCGCACGGTTGCGAGCGGGATCTGCCACACGGACTTGCTGCTTCGCGACGGTATTTTTGGCCCGCCGGCACCGGTGATCCCGGGGCACGAAGGCGTCGGCGTCGTCGAGGCGGTCGGACCAGAAGTTCAGAGCCTCAAAGTGGGTGATCACGTCGCACTGAGCCAGAGCTCATGCGGATTCTGCGCCGACTGCCGCCGTTCTCACCCAATGAACTGCCAAAACTATACCCAGTACAATCTTACGGGGCTTCGTCCGAATGGTAAGAAGGCATTGCTCTGCGATGAAGTTGGCATTGGCAGCAATTTCGTGGGCCAGTCGTCCTTTGCGACGCATATCCTTGCGACTGAAAACAATGCAGCGCTTTTGCCGAAAACAGACCTCGACCTTACCGACGCTGCGCCACTCGGGTGCGGCATGGCAACGGGTGCAGGAACAGTGATAAACGCGATGAAGCCGGAAATAGGGTCGACGATAGCCGTTTTCGGCGCAGGTGCTGTCGGCATGGCCGCCGTGATGGCCGCCAAAGTTCGTCGGTGCAGCAAGATTATCATCATAGATCTGAATCAGCAGAGGCTAGACATGGCCATGGGGCTTGGTGCCACACATGCGATCAACGGCAAAGATCCCGACGTAGTCAACCAGATCCATGCGCTGACGGGCGGCGGTGCCGACTTCGCGATCGACGCAGTTGGCATCATTCCGGTTATTCTGAACTCGATCAAGTGCACCCGTGCCGGCGGGCACGTTGTCTTGCTCGGCCTCGACGCGCTCGGGAACGACATTCCCATCCCCCTCGATCTAATGGTGTTCAATCGCAAGATCCAGGGTGCGATCCTTGGTGATCAGATTCCACAGCTGTTCATTCCGCAGATGATGGATCTTAATCAGGCTGGGCTTTTCCCCTTCCAAAAATTGATCACCAAGTATCCCTTCGAGAAGATCAACGAAGCGATCGCGGACGCCGAAGCCGGGCGAGTGATCAAGCCGGTCGTCGTTTTCAATTAGGAGCCAGCGCAAATGACATCGAAGAAGTCAGAGGAACAGCACCTTGTCGTGGAATTCAAAACCACGTCCCAAAATCGAAATCGCGTAAAAGAACTCCTTCAGGAATTCATTGGACCCGCCCGCGAAGAGTCTGGTTGTCTCTACTACGACCTCTACCAGCGGTCGGACGATCCGAACACTTTCATCATCTTAGACGGCTGGCAGAATGAGGCGGCTGTCGTTGGCCATGGCGAACATCCTAATGTCAAGCGGGTGCTGGAGCCTCTTCTTCCACTGTTGGTGAGTCCACCGTCGATTAATGTAAATACCCGTATCAGCGACTGATCGGGCGCAATGGCCATTTCTACGAGGCGCGCGCCCCGAGCGCGCAGGTTTGAGGGAGACGAAATGGATACGCATCGAGTTGTCGTAGTCGGCGGTGGCTTTGCCGGACTCCAGTTAGCGAAGGACCTCAAGTGTCCCGACACTTCCATAACGATCGTCGACAGGCGCAACCATCACCTCTTTCAACCGCTCCTCTACCAAGTTGCCACGACTGTATTGGCAACCTCGGAGATAGCCTGGCCCATCAGAGCATTGTTCAGAGGACGAAAGGATGTATCGACGCTGCTGGGCGAGGTTGTTGGCGTTGATACCGAGGCACGCGTAGTATCGCTCAAGGATGGGAATGCTATTCCCTATGACACGCTCGTTCTCGCGACAGGTGCAAGGCACGCCTATTTTGGCCGGGACGAGTGGGAGCCGTTTGCGCCCGGGCTAAAGGCACTCGAAGACGCGACGACCATCCGGCGGCGGCTTCTTCTCGCGTTTGAGAAGGCCGAATTGGAGACTGATCCCGAACGGCGGAAGGCAATGCTCACGTTCAGCATAATCGGAGCAGGCCCGACAGGCGTGGAGATGGCTGGGATTATAGCGCAACTGGCCCAACGAACCCTTGTTGAGGAGTTCCGTAGCATCGACACCAGATCGGCGCGCATCCTTCTCATCGAGGCAGGTCCACGTGTCCTACCCGTGTTCCCGGAAGCACTTTCGAGATATGCCGAGCAGTCGCTAATCAAGATGGGCGTCGAAGTGAGAACAGGCATTCCCGTGACGGCATGCAACGAGAACGGCATCGCGATCGGAGATGAGTTCGTTTCAAGCCGGACCGTCATCTGGGCTGCGGGGGTGCAAGCGTCGAACGCCGCCGCCTGGGTCGGTGCTGAAAAGGACAGGGCGGGTAGGGCGGTCGTGCAGCCAGATCTGACTGTTGGCGGTAAGCCCGAGATTTTTATTATTGGAGATACTGCCTCCGTGAAGGCCGCTGATGGAACACCCGTCCCCGGAGTGGCTCCCGCCGCCAAACAGCAAGGCAAATATGTCGCTTCGGTAATTGAAGCACGACGTCTGGGTACACCCACTCCAAGTGCGTTCAGATATAGGCATCTGGGAAACCTGGCTACCATCGGGCCGAATTCGGCTGTTATCGACTTCGGGAAAATCCGGCTCAAGGGCGGAATTGCATGGTGGATTTGGGGGCTTGCCCATATCTACTTCCTGATAGGTACGAGGAGCAGATTGGCAGTGGGACTAAGCTGGCTATGGATCTTTGTTTCCGGCCATCACTCCGCACGTTTGATCACGCAAAAAGAAACCTTAAAGGATGAGGTTTAGTCGCTAGCGCGAGCACGCCCGAGTCTGCTGGGCCGTGAATGGAGACCATCAAAGGCCAGACATTTGGGAATCGGTTGCGAAGCGATGGTTGGCAGCAGGTAACAATTCTGTCGGAGTTCCATATATAACAATGATTGATCTTCGCACTATCAACTTAGGCGACTTCGACTGCGTCGAATTCACGGCGAGGACTGGCCGCGACAAGTCAATTGCCCTGTCCGCCTGTCGTTAGCGATAGGCGGGCCTCATGCTTGAATACCGTTTCGGGAAGAAGTGATGATGTGGAGAGTTGAGAGTGTCCCCCTCTAAGATTGACCATTTCTCGCTCAAAGGTACCTGCAGCGAGGAACTCGCGGCAGCGCTTTCGAGGCTTTCCCCGCAATCTGAAGCGCATGTACATGGCGATAAGACGATCGCCTACGATGTACATGCGATTACCAATGGTCCGATTGCGGTTATTGCCGCGCACTACGAGGGCGACCTAACGGTCCAGCACCGGGGACCGGCGGAGGCAAACATCATCATGCTTCCACTACATGGGCGATCGGTCGTTACCGTTGACGGCAGACAAATCCCGTCAGAGGGAACGCGGGGCGTTTTCGTGAACAGTATGTCGGCGAGTACGACCCAATTCATTGGGCCAAGGAAACATTTGGGGCTTAGGATCGCCCATGATGAGCTGACGCGCCGTTTGGGATGTCGGCTCAATACGCCAATAAGAGGCAGCCTCGATTTTTCGCCAGAAATCGACCTATCGGTCGGGTTCGGCTCCCTTTTGGTTCAACTGGTACCAGTGCTGTATGCTGGATTACGAGACGGAACCCTCCTTCAATCACCGATAGCACTTCATCACCTCACTGAAACGACGATGGAGCTTTTGATCGAAGCTGCGCAGCATCGCTACTCATCTGAGTTATGCCGCGTTGCTGAATCACCCTTACCCAAGGCCGTTAAGCGGGCGGTCGACTATATGCGTGCCAATATTACTCGGCCGCTATCTCTTGAGGAAATCGCAACGGCTTGTGGCGTAAGCCGACGCACTCTTCAAAGCGGTTTTCGCAACTTTCGGAATACGACCCCTCTGGCATTCCTGCAGCACCTACGGTTGGAATTAGTGCATCAGGAACTGATGACAGGCGAACCTGGCCTCTCGGTCACGCAGGTCGCTCTGAAATGGGGCTTCGTGCATAGAGGCAGATTTTCTGCGGACTATCGCAAGCGCTATGGGGTACTTCCCTCGGAAACATTGCGTATATCATAAGCAGATTGCGCCGACCGAGCTACGATCAGCCGGCACGCTCGACTGTCCTCAAGGCTTGTAGCAACAGCACTCTCCAGAAAATCCGACTGCCTCGGCCCAAGATCTGTCTTGCAGATGATCCCCTGAACGCGACGATGTTCCGATCTGCGCAACGCAGTTCAAGACCACTACAGGGGTTAATCTTATAGTAATTATGCCGAGGTCATCTCACACATAGCGGTCAATGTCGCAATGTTCTGGACCGCGTCGCTAATGGAAGCCGGTGTAATTTATAGTCGTCTATGAGGAACATATGTCGAGACTGCCGCTATCTCTACTTTTAATGATTTTGGCAATTATCCCGTTGACGGCGTTCGTAATCATCGGAGTATCAACATCACTGGGATATTACCGAGAATACTCTACCTTCCGCAGCGCACAAACAACGCAGCGACTTGGGCGGGAAGGCGGATTCCTCGCCCAAGCTATAGCGGCGGAAGCGTTTGCAGGCGCCGACGTGCGTCGGGCAAAGCAAGCTGCATCGGACAGGGCTTTTACAGCGGTCTTTTCCGCTTACGACTCTTGGAAAAAGGCATTCGACGATCCGGCCATAGAACGGGCGGTACAGATCATTCGTGAAAGGCGGGACAATATCGATAGCTTCCGCCGGCGCGTCGATGACGGAACGGCTAGCGAGGCGGAGGGAGCTGTTGCTTTGCGCCCAGCTGCCCTTGCGGGCTTGGAGCTCGTCCGTCGCACTGGGGCGACTGTCAATGATTTGGATTTAGCACGCCAAATTACCGGTTTTCATGCGCTCATGCAGATCACGGAAGCTAGTTTGCTGGAGATCAGGCCCGGCCGAGCCTACGTCAAAAATTCAGCCATGTCCGTCGATCTATTTTCGTCCCTCTTACAGTCAAAAAATCTAAAGCAGCTTTATGTGCCTGCGATGCAGGAATTTCTCCCCGCCGATCTCGTCAAATCTTATGACGACTTCGAGGCCAGCGCCGCAGGCAAGTTCATCGCGGGCGTTCGCGATCAGATGTATGCAAACCAGCCGGGCGTTTCCTTCCCCCCCGAGACGTTGGATCGATGGAATGAAATCACCCAACAGCGGGCTGCTTTGTTGACCGCACTCATTATGCGCACCGGCGACGAGTTGGACGAGATGGCATTTCAGCGTTACGCCGATCTTCGCAATGCCTTTATCGGCTACTCCGGCGCCACGCTTCTGATCATGTCTACGGTACTCATTTTGTGCATTTCGGTCGTTCGGAGAATTTCAAGCTCCATTCGGACTCTGACAAGCCGAATGAAGGCACTCGCAGAAGGCGATACGTCGGCGCCGGTGCCCTTGACAATCCGACGCGACGAGATCGGGGACATGGCGCGTTGCCTTGAGTTTTTCCGCGGCGCGGCCATACAGAAAAGTAACCTGGAGACATCCGCGGAAGCTGAGCGCATTCGTTCTGACCAAGAGAAGCTGGATATTCAGGTAAGAGCGGAAAAAGAAGCAGAAGAGCGCCTCATCCGAGCGACGACGGCATTGGCAACCGGGTTGAAGCGGATGGCGGATGGAGACTTGATTTATGAGATTGAGGAGCCGTTAGCGCCACAGTTTGAAAGTTTGCGCAGGGATTTCAACGCTTCCATTCGTCAGCTCCGGGACGTGCTTGTTACCGTCGGCCATTCAGTCGAAACGGTCACGAATGGCAGCTCGGGCGTCTCGGCCGCATCTGAAAATCTTTCAAGACGCACGGAGCAGCAGGCGGCTTCGCTCGAGGAAACTGCAGCGGCGTTGGAGGAGATAACCGTCAACGTTGCATCGACCACGAAGAGGACGGCTGAGGCGCGCGGAGCCGTCCAACAGATGCGAAATCATGCGGAAATGTCCGGTCGGGTTGTACGCGATGCTATCGGCGCCATGAATCGCATTGAAAACTCCTCCAAGCAGATTTCCCAGATCATCAGCGTCATCGACGCGATCGCCTTCCAAACGAACCTCCTGGCGCTCAACGCCGGCGTCGAAGCAGCGCGTGCTGGCGACGCGGGAAAAGGCTTTGCGGTTGTTGCCCAGGAGGTCAGGGAGCTTGCACAGCGCTCAGCGACAGCGGCAAAAGAAATCAAGGATCTCATCGGCAATTCAGCTCTTGCCGTCGACGAAGGCGTAAGGCTCGTGAGTGAAACCGGATCGGGCCTGAGAACGATTGAAGAGCTTGTGCAGGATGTAAATCTTCATATGGACGCAATCGCAACGGCCTCCCAGGAACAATCGTCGGGCCTGCGCGAGATTAACGGCGCGGTTAACCATATGGACCATGCCACTCAAGAAAATGCGAGCATGGTCGCGGAGATGAATACTGCAGGATCGCACCTCGCTCAAGAGAGCCAAAGCCTAGCCGCACTGTTGAAACATTTCCATTTCAAAGACGAGAGCGGGAAGCCACAAAAGGTCACGGGCGAACTTGGCAAGAGCTTCCCGCCCGGTCAGACAATGGTTGACCGCGGAGACTATCCGATGCGCCGTGGTAACCTGGTGCTCGCGCCTTCGAATGATGATTGGCAAGCGTTCTAAATGATATGGGCGGCGTCGCCGACCACATGCAAATACACGTCTTTGATGATTCTGAATGAGAGCGATATCCCGGTGGGGTAGCGGCATGGTACTCCGCCAAATGACTTGTGCGGTCCTAACAAAATGCTGGCTTGACGCATGATTGCTCAGCCACGTGACAAAGCAGGACAGGCACATGAAACACGTACGTCAATCGGAACGCACATCCCGCCCCGAACAGCCTGTGGAAGTGCAGATGGCGACTGATGCTCAAATCGACCAGGGGCGTGGAGCCTTCCGCAACGCGGTCAATGCCAGCCCTCCGCTTGCCACGGGCACGGCCCCGCCATTTTCGGAAGCCTCCGCTGTCCGGCCATCGCACGGTCACGACGCAGATGTCGCAAGTCTGAAGCAACCGTTTGAGAAGGCTTTCCGGGCGAATCCCCGGCATCCTGCGACAAACGTCGACTTGCCATTCAACGCCGAAGAGATGTCGAGTGCCGTCGTACTCGACGCGATCCCGTTACCCGTCTTCTTCAAAAACAGAGATGGGATACACCTTGGTTGCAACAGGGCCTTCGAAAGCTTCTCCGGCCGCTCAAAAGGAGATATTATCGGAAAAACCGTTTTCGATTTGGTGCCCGCACCCATAGCCGAGACGTATGCCGCGTTGGACGAGGCGCTTTTTGCAAATGGCGGTGTTCAGCAATATGAAGCAAAGGCCACCACCGAGAATGGTGGTGTCGTTGATCTTTTACTCAGCAAGACCGCAATCACTGATATCGCTGGTAACAGGATCGGCTTGGTTGGCGCGATGTTGGACATCACAGAGCGAAAACGTGCGGAGCATGATCTCAAAGAGGCTCTTGAATTCGCAGAGGGAATTATTGCCGCCATTCCTGACGTTCTGTTCGAGGTAAATGCCGACGGTCGCTACCTGCAGGTCTGGGCAAGGAATCAGGAGATCCTGGCGCAGCGAAAAGAAGTGCTGCTCGGCAAGCTTGTCCGCGATGTGCTCCCTCCAGATCAGGCCGACATCGCTATGCTGGCTCTTGAAGAAGCCGATGAAACCGGCGCCTCCTACGGTCGTTGTGTCCGTATAGCCCTACCAAACGGCGAATCCCGTTGGTTTGAACTGTCGGTCGCAAGGCGACCAAGCAGCAATCACTCAACCGTCACTTTTCTGGTGTTATCTCGCGATATTACCGAACGAAAGCACGCCGAGGGCACAACTATTGAAGCTCGGGCTCGCCTCCTAAGTGTCCTGCAGACCATTCCGGATATGGTATGGCTGAAAGACGTAACAGGCAAATATCTGTTGTGCAATCATGCCTTCGAAGAATTGGTCGGCAAGGCAGAAGCGGAAATCGTCGGGAAAACGGATTATGACCTGTTTACTCCCGAACTCGCCCAGTTTTTTCGTGACAAGGATGAGGAGGCCATGCAAGCCGGCCGTATTCTCATCAATGAGGAACGGTTTACCGCTCACGAGGACGGTCGATCAACGCTTTTGGAGACTCGTAAGGTTCCGGTATTCACGGGGGGAAAGCTGATGGGGATCCTCGGCGTCGCCCGCGATATCACCGAACTGGACACGTCCCGTAAGAAAATCCATCAGATGGCATTCTACGATTCTCTGACCGGCCTGCCTAACCGGACACTTTTCAATGAACGGCTACGCGAGATGATCGGGGACGCGGCTTCGGCGGGCCAGCGAGCCGGGGTGATGCTGATCGACATGGACCATTTCAAAGCGATCAATGACACTATGGGACATCCCGTCGGTGACGAGTTACTGCGGCAGGTGGCGACACGCATGAAAAAAGGCGTCCGTGCCAGCGACACCGTGGCGAGACTCGGTGGAGATGAATTTGCAGTCTTGCTGCCCAATGTTCAGGACAATGACGATTTGGCTCAAATTGCCAGCAGAATGCTTGCCGCATTCGGCGAACGCTTCATGCTTTCCGACAGGGAGATCTTTGTATCCTGCAGCATCGGGATATCGGTATTTCCAAATGACGGCGACGCTCCCGACGATTTGGTGAAATATGCGGATTCTGCGATGTATTTGGCGAAGCGCTCGGGGCGTAGCAACTTCCGCTTCTACTCAAAGGATCTCACGATTGGGGCTGAAAAGCGCCTAGCGCTAGAATCAGACCTACGCCTAGCTTTGAAACATGAGCAACTTGAACTCCATTATCAGCCAAAGGTCCTATTGGACAACGGAAAGGTGATCGGTTCAGAAGCACTGCTACGATGGCATCATCCGAAGATGGGATTGATCCCTCCGGGAGAATTCATAGGTGTCGCCGAGGAAACGGGATTGATCATCGATCTTGGACGATGGGTGCTGCATGAGGCGTGTTGCACGGCTGCCGTCATGAATGCAGATGGACTGCCCCCGCACAAGATTGCGATAAATTTGTCTCCTAAGCAGTTTCAATGCCCGCGTTTGTCGCAAACGGTGGCGGACGTATTGCAGGAAACCGGTTGTCGTGCGGAGTGGATCGAGGTTGAAATAACTGAGAGTCTCCTGCTCCATAACTGCGAGGGCGTTTCGACGACACTCTCTCAATTGCATGCGAGCGGAATTTCCATAGCGATCGATGATTTCGGCACCGGCTACTCATCTCTGAGCTATTTGGCTAACTTTCCCATTGATACCCTCAAAATTGACCGGTCATTCATCAATCGATCCGACAAGCGAAGTAGAGAACTGGTCAAGGCAATTCTCTCAATTGCGCGCTGCCTAGGGCAAAATGTAGTCGCTGAGGGCGTGGAGACGGTCGATCAAGAAAAATTCTTGGCTGAAAGCGGCTGCGCTGTGGCACAGGGGTTCTACTATAGCAAGCCCATCCCGAAGTCCGAACTTCTCGCTGCAAACGCAGTGCCCGAGTTCTCTCGCGGTGATTCCCATCTTACGCCGATGCCCGCAGAGGAAGGGGTGGCACTCATGCGCTTGCCTCCCGCATCTGTTGGGACCCGAACCGCGTGAAGCCTACGGCTAACAGCGCGCAGGATCCACGCCACCTGCGGCGCTGTTTATACCGCACTCATCCAACGGAAGCCCAAACTACTCTGGGCGATTGGATAAAACGCGGACCAACAGGAACTACTGAAAACTTCAGGTGCTTTGATGTTCCGAAATATGCAGGCCCTGTACCGAATTGCGCGACGAAACATACGTTGACGTGTTTTCGCTTTCGATTGCCATTGCAAAGACTTGCCCAGTACAATCTACTATTCAGAGTCAATATCGTCAAAAGCATAACCGTGCAAAAGCTCATCCCATTTCCCCATCCGAATAGAAATTCTGCGGATTTGAAAAGTTCAACTGCGAATTCGAATGGCTCCGGACATTTCGACATCATCCAATCGCTGAAATCGGAACTTCACGATTTGGCTAGTGCCGTAAATCAGTTGGAGGCGCTATGTGAGTCATACCGATCCCAAGTTGATACGTGCTCGCAACCTGACTGAACGACTGAGCGTCCGCGCTTGTCATCGTATTCCCTATGACCCTCTCTGGGCGTGGCGGCCAGTGGTTCGTTGAATCTTGCCAAACGTTCCCGGATCCCACCACTTCCCGAAGACGGGAGCTTCAATTCGATCAACTCGAAACTTTCGGCCATTTGAACGGGTGGCGGAAAAAAACGCCAGCGATTGCACCGTGATTTCGTAATGGTTCTGCCTATTTGCTGAAGGCGGTCGGCCGATTGGAATGCTCCATCAGACCTCAACTTACCGGCAGCAAGGCTGCAGGTTCGATAGCTTCTTTTCGTGGATGAGGATATACGGATCCTCGAACTCTACCCGCATCTTGTCCTGGTTGGCGACGAAGTAGGGGCTGAGGTACGCGGTCGAATTGCATGCGCGCGAAGACCACGAGTTTGGTCTCGGCGGTCTTGGCTTCCTCGACGAAATGGCACTCTCGTTGCTAACCTTCTCCATTGCGTCGACGAGGAACGGCCGCGCAAGGTCGATGCCACGCTTCGGGTCCATCGATTCATCCCGGACGCTCCCGCCTTGCGTAATAGACTGGATTTTTCATTTCTGCCTGGGTTTCAAACCAGTCTCGCCGTGGTGTTGCTGCATCCCGTCCTGCCCCGGCTTTTGGTCCTGCCAGGCTCGCGCCGCCCACAACGGCTTTGCCGTCCTCCACTTCGTTGCGGCCCTGCGGGTGCGGGCCGCGCTTGCAGCCCGGCTTTTGGGCCGCCGTAGCAGGTCGCGATGGCCGCGACCTCGAACGGAGGTTCAGACATGAACAGGCAGCAATCCAATCAACGATCCGATATCTACAGCCGCATCACCACCAAGATCATCGCCGATCTCAAACAGGGCGTCCGTCCATGGACCAAGCCGTGGACGGCGGGAGGCGGGACGGCCGAGGTCAGCCGGCCACTGCGCCACAACGGCCAACCATACACCGGCATCAATGTTCTGCTCCTCTGGTCTGAAGCCATCGCCCGCGGCTTTGCATCGCCAAGGTGGATGACGTTTCGTCAGGCAATCGAGCTTGGCGGCGCCGTTCGCAGGGGCGAAACCGGCACGACCGTCGTCTTTGCCAGCTCTTTCATCCGCGCCGAGAGGACGGAGACAGGCGCCGAAATCGAACGGGATATCCCCTTTCTCAAAACCTACACCGTGTTCAACACCGATCAGATCACCGGGCTCAATGGCCTTGCCCATTCCATCGGGCCTGACCAGGATTGGATGAGCCGCATCGGTGCTGCCGGCCGCTTCTTTCCAATACCGGCGCCCTGATCCGCCACGGTGGATCGGCGGCCTATTATGCTCCTGCTCGGGACTACATCCAGATGCCATGCGTCGACGCCTTCCGGCACGATGCCTCCTACGTCGCCGTCCTCAGTCACGAGATGACGCACTGGACGGCTGCACCGCGAAGACTCGATCGGGATCTGAGCCGCTATGCGAAAGACAGGAGCGAACGCGCCCGCGAAGAGCTCATTGCCGAACTTGGTAGCTGCTTTCTCTGCGCCGATCTTGGTGTCGTTCCAGAGCTCGAACCGCGCCCCGACCACGCAAGCTATCTCGACAGCTGGCTCAAGGTTCTCGGCAACGACAAGCGCGCCATCTTTTCAGCGGCAGCTCATGCGCAACGGGCCGTCGACTACCTGCATGACCTGCAGCCGGATCTCAACAAGGAGGAGGCGGCTTGAGCCGCCTCCTTATCAGCCACCCGGACGCCGCCCACTGCCGCGACCCGACGGCCGCAAGCTCCTATCCCGCGAACCGGCGTCTAAAATCGTCACGCATTGACCTCGCGCAGCTAGTGGGGCGTATTCACCGGCATATTGAAGTGACGCGCGAAGTATTCCGACGGCGTCGTCATGCGGCCCCGTGGTGAGAACCAGCGCATCCCCTCGACCGTCGATGCTGAAAATCACGCGACTGTCCAGGCTTGCAACCTCCTCCGGCAGATCCTCCCTTAGCATCGCGATGGCGGAAGCCATCGTCCGCCGAGGGCGAACGAGAACGATGTCCCGCGCGAAGGAGTCGTCGTGCGTAGCATCGAGAGAAGCGTTGATGACAGCGGGTCGTCGGATGATTTATTTGGAACTAGCAAAAAATATTGCTTTGGCGCCCTCACCGGTAGGTCATGTTCCAGCCGAGTTCGCCGGTGCGCAACGCGCTCCATATGCTGAGCGGCGACGGAGATAGGGAACGCACGGGCGGGGGCAGTCGGTCCCGCCTCCCTTGACGGCCGCTATGCTGAGGCTCCTGCGGCTGCCCTTGTTCCGCCCTTAGCGGGGCGAGAATTCCCGAAATCCGCCTCACGGCGCCGCTATGCTGATTTCTCCGATACTCTTCATTGTTTGATTGGAACCCGCCTGCGGGCGGGTTGCCCGATCGTCACTGATGGCTGCCTGCAGCCATGCGATCGGGAGTTGTGAGTGATTCGCCATCTCGCCTTATCAGTCATCGAAAATCAGTCAGTTTAATCCCGCTTCCTGGCTGGCGCGGAAAGAGCTCAGCTTGCTCAGGAGGTCCTGCGAGATCTCGAATTGCCGTGCCGTCCCCCGGCCCATGGAGTTCTTTCCCATCGTCTCCACCAGCATTCCCCGCTTGACCAGAAGATCGACCGTCTCCTTCACGCCGCTTCGCGTCAGCTCGGTAATCTCGATGATATTCGAGAGGGTTAGTTTCTGGTGAGCCTGGGTCATCGTGTAGAGGATCGTCATCATGCCGATCTGCTTCAGCCTCGCCTGCGGGGTCTCGTCCTCCAGCGGATGGTCGAGGATCTCATGGAGAATGAGCCCCGAGAAGGCAAGGTTGTGCCACTGCGTTTTAATCGCGCTTGTCATGTCATTTAACTGTGTTATATAGATCAGTATAAACCTGGGCGAGCAAAGCGGGTTCTCCTGAACGCAATGGGACGCCGTCGTCTCGAAGGATCCTGTTCATGAAAAGCCTTCTCCTGAATTCACTGCTTACGGTCTGCTTCGTTGCGCCACCCTATCTTATTTTCGGCAGTAAAGCGCGGGCCGAGGATTGGGGATGCCAGGTTATTCTATGCCTTTCCAATCCCGGCGGGCCGACGCAATATGCAGAATGCCGGCCGCCGATCCAGAAGCTGTGGCGGGAGCTTGCCGAGGGGCACTCATTCCCGACCTGTAGCGGCGTCGGTTTTCAGAGTTCGCGGCCTGGCTATGAACCCTATTATTGCGATGCGGGGTACAAGCTCACGACTGATAGCGGTCGCGGCGGTCGGCAAGCAACCTGCGTATCGACATCGCCGCAGCCGGTGAGCAACAGCCTCTGCTGGGATGGGAACGACTATACTTCCCGCGACAATTCGGTCCTGTCGCCACATTGGCAGCGCGTGGACGGGCACCGCCAGTGCATCGGCTATCCGACAACGCGCCCGAATGTGCGATCGCAGCCGCACTATGTCGATGTCACCATCGACGGCGCCGGTAAACAGCGCGTTTGGTATTGACCGATGGGTGCTGCATTCGTCGAAATCGCGCAAACCTGCGCGCCGATGGTTCAGGTGGAGACGCTGGCCGGCATTGTCAGCCTTGAGAGCCGGTTTCAGCCCTTCGCCATCCGCATCAACAGCGGCCCACCACTCGCTGCTCAACCCGCATCGAAGGCGGAGGCGATCGAGGTCACGACGTCTCTGATTGCCGATCACCAGGATATTCAGATCGGGCTCGGCGGTATCGCGATAGAGGCGCTTCAAAAATTGAAGCTATCCGTCGCCGACGCCTTCGATCCCTGCCTGAGCCTCAAGGCGACGGCCACGCTTCTCGACGGATACTACCGCGCCGCTTTACACGCGGGGGATTCTGCTCAGGCCGAAAGGGTGATGCTCCAGTCCTACTATGGCCGCGATGATCCATCTCTCGGCGCCATGGTCAAATATGACAGGCAGGTACGCCAGGAAGCAAAGCGGTTATCGCCGATGCTTGACTCGCTCACCATCGGCGAGCCCGATAGCCGGATCGGGCCTGGAGAGCAGCCGCAAGATGAGGCGGCGCCGGCGCTTGCGAAACAATCCTCCCAAACCGTCGAGGCCGCATCCTGGGACGTGTTCAGCTCAGGGCGGCAATCCTCGGTTCTCGTTTTCCAGAATGATCGATCGGAGCAAAGTGAATGATCTCCAAAGCCCCTCTTCGCCCCCTTGCCGCATCCACGCTGATGGCGGCCGCCATTGTCATCTGCCTGGTCGAGCCAGCCTTCGCCCAGGCCGCCGGTATCGAAACCGTCTTGCAGAACATCGTCGACATGCTGACCGGCAATATCGCCCGTCTGCTGGCGGTCATCGCCGTCATCATCATCTGCATCGCCTGGATGTTTGGCTACATGGATTTGAGGCGGGCCGGCTTCTGGATTATCGGGATCGGCGGCATTTTTGGCGCCACCGAACTGGTCAACACCATCGTCGGGAATTGAGCGCGATGGCGAACCTTCCGAGCCTCGAAGACGACACGCTATTTCTGGCCTGCACCCGCCCGGCGATGATCGCCGGCGTGACGATGGAGGCGATGGGCGTCAATATCATGCTGACGACCGTCCTCTACATCACAGCGGGATCAATCGCCTACGCGGTGGTCGGGATTGTTTTCCATGTCCTGTTTCGCGCGCTCGTCAAGCACGACCACAATATGTTTCGGATCCTGATTGCGTGGATCGAAACCCGTGGCCGCTCGCGCAATGCCGCCTATTGGGGCGGCGCCACACTCTCGCCTCTGACGCTCACCCGGCGTTATGACGAAAGGGATCTCAGCTTTGTCTAACATTGCGACGCTCCGGTCGCGCGAGCTCGGGCCGGAGACCTTCATTCCCTATATCAGGCATGTCGACGAGACGACCATTGCGCTCGAAACCCGAGCGTTGATGGCGATGATCGCTCTTGACGGCGTTTCCTTCGAAACATCGGACATCAGGGACCTCAATGGCCTGCATCGCAGCCTGAACACGCTCTATCGCAATATCGCCGACGAGCGGCTGGCGCTCTGGACGCATGTCGTGCGCCGCCGCGACAATGCCTATCCCGACGGACGCTTCGTCAATCCCTTCTCCGACGGTCTGAATGCGAAATACCGCGAGCGGATGGTTGGCGAAGATCTGTTTCGCAACGATCTCTATCTCACCCTCGTCTGGCATCCCGGCCGGGATCCCGCCGAAAAGGCCGCCAGGCTTCTCTCCCGGCTCGGCAAGGCGCGCCGCTCCGGTATCGAGCTTGACGAGCACGCCTTGAAGCATCTGCGCGACCGGGTGGCGGATGTCGTCGCCGGCCTGCAGCGGTTCGAGCCGCGGCAGCTTACCCTCCACGAACATGACGGCATCCTGTTCTCCGAGCCGAGCGAGGTTCTCCACCAGATCGTCGGTGGACGGCGGGAGCCGATCCCATTGACGGAGGGACGAATTTCCTCAGCGATCTATTCCGACCGGGTGATTTTTGGGCGCGAGACCGTCGAGATCCGTCACGAGGCCGACAGCCGCTATGCCGGCATGTTCGGCTTCAAGGAATATCCGGCGACGACGCGCAGCGGCATGCTCGACGCTATCCTAACCGCACCTTTCGAGCTTATCCTGACGCAGTCCTTTGCCTTCACCTCAAAGGCCGATGCCCGAACGATCATGGGCCGCAAGCAGAACCAGATGGTCAGCGCCGGCGACAAGGCGGCTTCGCAGATCGAGGAACTCGGCGAGGCGATGGACGACCTTGAATCCAATCGCTTCGTTCTCGGAGAGCATCACCTTGCGCTCGCCGTCTTCGCGCCCTCGGTCAAGGAACTGACCGATCACATGGCGAAGGCGCGCGCCTATCTCACCAGCGGCGGCGCCGTCGTCGCCCGCGAGGACCTCGGGCTTGAGGCTGCCTGGTGGGCGCAATTGCCGGGCAATTTTCGCTATCGGGCGCGCTCGGGAGCGATTACGTCGCGCAACTTCGCAGCCCTTGCTCCCTATCACTCCTATCCGACAGGTCAGAAGGACGGCAACGAGTGGGGACCGGCCGTCGCCATGCTCAAGACCGCATCCGGCTCACCCTTTTATTTCAACTTTCACCACGGCGACCTCGGCAACACTTTCGTCTGCGGCCCGTCGGGTGCGGGCAAGACGGTGCTGTTGAACTTCATGCTGTCGCAGCTCGAAAAGCACGATCCGCATATGGTCTTTTTCGACAAGGACCGCGGCGCGGATCTCTTCGTACGCGCGGCCGGCGGTACTTATCTGCCGCTGAGGAATGGTGTCGCCACCGGCTGCGCGCCGTTGAAAGCACTGGAATTCACTGCGGAAAACAAAATATTCCTCACCGGTTGGATCGCCAAGCTGGTCCGGTCCGGATCTGGCGAACTATCGATCACCGAGGTGCGCGACGTCGCCTCGGCGGTCGACGGGGTGGCGGACCTGCCGGTGGAGCGTCGCTCCATCGGCGCCCTGCGCACCTTCCTCAACAACACCGATCCCGAGGGCATTGCCGCACGTCTGCGACGCTGGGAGAGGGGCGGGCCGCTGGGTTGGGTCTTCGACAACGAAGCCGACGATATCGGAATTGGCGCCAGGTTCATCGGCTACGACATGACCGATTTCCTCGACAACGAGGAAATCCGCACGCCGTTGATGGCTTACCTGTTCTATCGCATCGAGCAACTGATCGACGGGCGTCGCATCATCATCGTCATCGACGAGTTCTGGAAGGCGCTGCATGATGAAGGCTTTCGTGATCTCGCCCAGAACAAGCTCAAGACGATCCGCAAGCAGAACGGTCTCATGCTGTTTGCGACTCAGAGCCCTCGCGACGCCATCGTATCGCCGATCGCCCACACTATCATCGAGCAGTGCCCGACCCAGATCTTTCTTCCGAACCCGCGCGGCGACCGCGCCGACTATGTCGACGGCTTCAAGCTGACTGAGCGCGAATTCGAGCTCGTGTCACGAGAGCTCTCCGTCGAAAGCCGCCGGTTCATCGTCAAGCAGGAGCACAACAGCGTTGTCGCCGAATTGAACCTCAGCGGCTTCGACGACGAGCTCGCCATCCTCTCCGGCCGGACGGCCAATGTCGAGCTTGCCGATGCCATCCGATCGGAGATCGGCGAGGGACGGGAGGACTGGCTTGCCGTGTTTCATCAGAGGAGGAAGACAGCATGATCCGTACAGGAACGATGCGGCCATTGTTCGTATCGGCCGCTCTTTTGGCGTCGGCGGTGCTGGCATCGGCGCAGGGCATCCCCGTCATCGATCAGACATCGATCGCCAAGCAGACCGAGAGCATTACGCAGCTGAAGTCCCAGCTCGACGCCTTGAACCAGCAGCTCCAGCAGGCCCAGCAGCTCTACGGCTCGCTGAACAAGATCACCAACATGGCCGACGTCGCCAACCTGCTGAACGATCCGTCGATCCGCAAGGCGCTTCCACAGGACTTCAACGCGATCGAGGGGCTGTTCAAAGGTTCCAGCAGCGGCGTCTTCGGCAGTTCCGCTTCGAAATTCCTGCAGGACAACTCCAGCTATCGCACCGATGCCGATGATTTCTATGCGCAGGAACTGTCGCGCATCCAGAACCAGAACGCCGGCCAGATGAGCCTCGGCCAGCAGATCTACGATGCGGCGACCAAGCGCATCGACGGCATCGATGAGCTTCGCCAGAAAATCTCAAGTGCTGCCGACGCCAAGGACATCGCCGATCTGCAGGCCCGCCTCCAGGCCGAAACCGCCTTCTTGCAAACCGACGTCTTGCGCATGCAGGGCCTGCAGATGGTCCAGCAGGCCCAGGTGCAGGTCGATGACCAACGGAAGGCCGAGGACTGGCGCAAGCGCATGGACACGATGGGAGCGGCGCTCAAATGAAGTGGCTTCTTTTTAGCGCGGCAATGCTTTTTCTGGCGGCCTGCTCCCCGCAGGCGGAGAAGATTTACACGGTCGATGAGTTCATGGCGGACGATGCTCTGCTCGCGAAAATCATCGGCGAATGCCGTAACAATCCCGGAGAACTCCGTGATACGCCCAATTGCCGCAACGCCGAGGCGGCCGACGGCAAGCTGCGGCTGGAGCGGATGGGCAAATCGTTGGGAGGCTGACGATGTATCAGGTCTTCAGCTTCGTCGACGGGCAGTTCAAGGCACCGCTCGAGAACTTCATTTCGTCGGGCACCTCCAATATCGCCAGCTGGGTCAGCGGCCCGCTGACGGCCGCACTTACACTTTATGTCGTGCTCTACGGTTATCTCGTTCTGCGCGGCTCCGTGCAGGAACCGATCCTCGAATTCGCTTTCCGAGCGATGAAGCTCGCCATCATCGTCATGCTGGTGAGGAATGCCGGCGAGTATCAAACCTACGTCACCAATATCTTTTTCGATGCGCTGCCGCGCGAAATCTCGCAGGCGCTGAACTCCGGCGCGGCGCCGAGCGCCTCCACATTCGACAGCCTGCTGGATAAGGGCCAGAGGTGCGCCAAAGAGATATGGTCGCGGGGCTCGTGGCCTATCGATATCGTCACCGGCGTGGGCGGCCTGCTGGTTATCGGCGCAAGTTTTCTTGTCGCGGCGATCGGTTATATAGTTTCGCTCTATGCCCGGCTGGCGCTTGCCATCGTGCTGGCAATAGGTCCGATCTTCATCGCGCTCGCCATGTTCCAGTCGACCCGCCGATTCACGGAATCCTGGATCGGCCAACTCGCCAACTTCGTCATCCTGCAGGTGCTGGTGGTGGCGATCGGCTCGCTGCTGATCACCTGCATCGACACGACGTTTACGGCGATCGAAAGCTATAGTGACGTGCTTATGCGGCCGATCGCGCTCTGCGCCATTTGCGTTGCCGCACTCTACGTCTTCTACCAACTGCCCGGCATCGCTTCAGCTCTCGCGGCGGGCGGGGCGTCGCTCACCTACGGCTACGGCGCCGCCCGCGATGCGCATGAAAGCACGCTCGCCTGGGCGACATCCCACACAGTCAGAGCGGTCGGCCGCGGCGCGCGTTCCGTCGGCCGCCGCCTGACTCCAGGCCGGACCGAATGACGGCCACCAATGCTTCAGATAATTGAACAGGTTTTTTGGATGCTCCGAATCGTTTTATCGCTTTTTCTGACCGCTGGTCTCGTAGGCTGCGGTTCGATGTCCCACCCGCTGCCGAAATGTGATGGTTATTCCCGCCGGCCGCTGAACCGCGCCATGTGGCAATGGCAGGACAGTGGAGGCGAGCAGCCGGCGACGCGGGGCGTTCCCGCTGAACCGACAAGCCACGCTGCCTCCTATGTGTCGGAACCATCTTCAGGCACACCGGCCGCTTTCGGGCATTTCGATGTCGCGGGCTCCTACCGTCCATGCGAGGGCGAGTGACATGGTGACCACGAATAACCTCAAAAGTTACTTCGACAAAGCCCGCCGGTTCGATCAGGACCGGATGATCCAGGTCGAGCGTTCCGCCCGCATCGCTTGGTTCGTCGCTGCTTGCGCCGGCACGCTTGCTGCCGTTTCCGTCTTTGCCGTTGCCGGCCTCACTCCTTTGAAAACCGTCGAGCCCTTCGTCGTGCGGGTCGATAATTCCACCGGCATCGTCGATGTGGTCTCGGCGCTGACATCCACCGCCGGCACCTACGACGAGGCCGTCACCAAATATTTCGCGGCCAAATATGTCCGCGCCCGCGAGGGCTACGTCTGGAGCGAGGGCGAGGAGAATTTCCGCACCGTCGCCTTGCTGTCGACGCAGCCGGAACAGACTCGATTTGCCGCAGTCTACCGCGGCAGCAATCCCGATTCCCCGCAAAACATTTATGGCCGCAGCGCCACGTCGCGGATCAACATTGTTTCCATCTCGCTGATCAACGCCAATGTGGCATCCGTCCGCTATATGAGGACCGTGACCCGCGGTGACGAGGTGCGCACCACGCACTGGGTTGCGACCCTGACCTTCTCCTATGCCAACGCTCCGATGTCCTCGACCGACCGGCTGACCAATCCGCTCGGCTTCGTCGTCAGCGAATATCGCGCCGATCCGGAGACCATCAATTGAGACCGCACTTTCTCCTTCCGCTCATCCTGGCCACCGGGTTTTCGTCTGCAGCGCTCGCCCTCGAGACGCCGCGCGGCGCCACGCAGGACAGCCGCATCCGTTTCGTCGACTACCAGCCCTATAACATCACCAAAGTCGTCGGCACGCTGCGGTCTTCGGTGCAAATCGAATTCGCCGCCGACGAGGAAATCGCTCATGTGGCGCTTGGCAACAGCGTTGCTTGGGAAGTGGCGCCGGCCGGCAACATCCTGTTCCTGAAGCCCAGGGAAAATCAGCCGGTGACGAATATCTCGGTCGTGACGACACGACGGGACGGCTCGACCCGCAGCTATCAGATGGAACTCACCGTCCGCGACGGCAGCGTCGAAGCCGGTCAGAACACCTATTTCTATGTGAAATATCGCTATCCCGCTGATGAGGCGGAGCGGCGGCGCCAGGAAGCAGCTGCGCGCGCGCAGGCGGCACAGGCCGGCGAGGCCGATCGCGTGCTTGCCCTTCACGAAGCTTATGGACCGCGCAACTGGCGTTATTCGGCGCAAGGGTCCCAGGCGCTCGAACCGCAAGCGGTCTATGACAACGGCAAGGTCACCACCTTCGCCTTTGCCGGCAACCAGGAAATGCCGGCGATCTATACGGAAAATTCCGACGGCAGCGAAAGCCTGGTTCCGAAGTCAGTCGACGGCAATCTCGTCCTCGTTCACGCGATCAGCCGCAAGTTCATACTGCGCCGTGGCGGCGACGTGCTTTGCGTCTTCAACGAAGCCTACGATCGCGTCGGCACCAATCCCGAGACTAACACGACGTCACCATCGGTCGAGCGCGTCGTCAAAGTGCCGCCCGGCGCGGCGCAATAGGAGGTGACATGGCCGAGGAAGAGATGACCCAGATTCCGGGCGAGCGCGCCGAGACGTCGGCCGGTGGCCGGCTCGACAATAACCCGATCCTCAAACGCGGCGTTGTCGCCTTGGCGATCGTCGTCTTTGTCGCCTTCGCTCTCTGGTCGATGCGAGGGCAGGACAAACCGTCAGACGGTGCCCAGCCGGAGCGGGTTGTCATCCGGCAGACATCGGATTTCGAACCGGCGAAGGAGCCGGTCCAACCAGTGGTGCCGCCGCCAGCAGTCCAACTCCCGACGCCTGTCGCCGCCGAGCGGGCGCCGACCGACGATGACAAGCTGCTCGACGCTGCCCGCCGTGCGCCGGTCATCGCCTATGGCAGCGAGAAATCGCCGGCCACGCGGCGGCAGGATCAGGATGCGGCGGCGGATCAGGCTTCGAATTATGTGCCGTTCGGCAACAATCAAGCAGGCCTCGGCTCGCAGGGTGAAAACGAAGACCAGCGCTTCCGCTTGCTGACGCCGACGCAATTGCAGGGATCGCGTGCCGGCACGTTGGGCAACCGCGATTTCATTGTCGCAATGGGGACATCCATTCCTTGCGTTCTCGAGACCGCGCTCTCCTCCGATCAGCCAGGGTTCACGAGCTGCGTCATCAACCGGGACGTTCTCTCAGATAATGGCCGCGTGGTGCTGATGGAAAAAGGCACGCAGATCGTCGGAGAATATCGCGGCGGTCTTCGCCGTGGCCAAAAGCGCCTGTTCGTTCTCTGGAACCGGGCGAAGACGCCGAAAGGCGTGATCATCACTTTGGCTTCGCCGGCAACCGATGCGCTTGGCCGGGCCGGCATCGATGGTTATGTGGACACCCATTGGTGGGAGCGGTTCGGCAGCGCAATGCTCCTGTCGATCGTCGGTGATGCCAGCTCTTATGCCAGCAGCCGGCTGCAGGACAGCGATGTCGACGCGCAAAACACCACCAGCGCCGGTCAGCAGGCGGCGGCGATCGCCGTCGAGCAATCGATCAACATTCCGCCGACGCTCATGAAACATCAGGGCGAGCTGGTTTCGATCTTCGTCGCACGCGACCTCGACTTCTCGAGCGTTTATCGGCTTCGCGTGACCGAGCCCCGCAATCGCGTCTACGACCGTGCTGTCCTTGGGGATTTCAGCCCCTCCTCGAAGCTCGTGACAAAATAGGTTCGGCAATGACTGAAGCTGCCGACGCCGGCGTCGTGCGCGAACTGCTTTCGCCGCTATCACGCTTCCTGCGTGACAAGACCCTCTATGAGGTCATCGTCAACCGGCCAGGGCAGGTTGTCACGGAGGGGAGACAGGGATGGCAGACCTATGAGATGCCCGAACTCTCTTTCGACAGGTTGATGCGTCTCGCCCGCTCGGTCGCGAGCTTTTCCAATCAGGCGATCGACCAGACGCGACCGATCCTGTCGGCGACGTTGCCGGATGATGAGCGGATCCAGATCGTCATCCCGCCGGCAACGACGAGGGGAACCGTCAGCATCACCATCCGCAAGCCGTCCTCCGTGTCGCTGACCCTTGAGGATCTCGATCATGGGGGATTGTTCGCCGATGTTTTGCGGGTCGACGGCGACGGGAGCCGATCGGACCAAAGGCTGTTGGAATACTATCGCATTGGCGCCTACAAAGCGTTTCTCCGGGAGGCGGTGTTTGCAAGAAAGAACATCATCATCTCCGGCGCAACCGGGTCGGGAAAAACAACTCTATCGAAAGCGCTGATCCGCCACATTCCGCAAAGCGAGCGGATTATTTCGATCGAAGACACTCCGGAACTGGTGGTCCCGCAGCCCAACCACGTTCGACTGTTCTATTCCAAAGGCGGCCAGGGATTGTCTAAAGTCGATGCGAAGGATCTGCTGGAATCCTGCTTGCGCATGCGGCCCGACCGCATCCTACTTCAGGAGCTCCGAGACGGCACGGCATTCTACTACATCCGCAATGTCAACTCCGGCCATCCTGGCTCCATCACCACCGTCCATGCCGACTCCGCCCGCCTCGCCTTTGAGCAGCTGACTTTGCTGGTCAAGGAGTCGGAGGGTGGTGGGGACCTCGAACGGCACGACATCCGCGAGATGTTGACGATCGCGGTCGACATCATCATCCAATGCAAGCGTATCGACGGCCGGTTTCGGGTGAGCGAGATCTACTATCGAGACGCCACGACTGACCTCGGCCGCTCTTCGTCGGATCGAGCTTAACGGGTTGCTTCCGGGCCTCTAACAATTCTGTCGGTCTCGACCGTCAGTCCAATTGTGCTGCCTTCTCACGCAGGACCACTGAAAACGCGCGGAGCCCCTGATGGTCCAGTGCATCAATGAATTCGTGAACCGCCGGCACCGTCTTGCGTAAATTCAACCGGGCGTGCCTGATGCTGTCGATCAATGCGCTCGAAAAGGTGGAATGGAGGCCCACGAGGAAATTGTCTGGCGATACGCAGGTCACCCCATGAGGCCGAAGGTCCGCGGCTGGGAAATCCTTGAGATTCCACGTGACAATCACAGAAGCCTTTCCGGCGATGGCTGCAGCTAAAACATGACGATCATCCGGATCCGGTAGCGAGAGGTCGGGGATGAGAATTCGGCGGTTGCCGACATCGGCATCGGGCAAGACTTTTTTGATCCGATCACGGGTCGCTTCCAGACGGGGGAAGGGTATCTCGGGTGAGCCGATGGCCAGATTGCGAATCCACTCGGCGTGGATGTCGTCGGTCCAGCGTGCGTCGACGAGACCGTCGAAAGCACACTGGACCAAGACATTACGCAAATGGAAAGGGTAGAGGACGCAGGCATCATAGACCGCGACAGGCGGCTTAGAGGCCATGATTGACGATCAGATCCTCTGTGTCCTCGGCCAGCGCGTCGAGGCTTTTCTGGCGAGCATCGAGCTTGGCCTTGAGCGAGAGAACATCCTTCAACTTGGCTCGGCGGTGCTTGCCGACATAGCGGAAGGGCAGATCGCCGCGATCCATGCGCAGCACCACGAGAGGACGTGAGATGCCGAGGATGGTGGAGGCGTCGGTCGGGCTCAATTCCTGATCTTCCGTGAGCACGGCAACACGCTTGCCGCGCAACAGATGATCGAGGAGTGCTTCGACAGGCGCGAGAGCCGAGGCTGGGAGAGAAAGGGTTTGAAGTTGTCCACTTTCACGGCGAATCCGTAGTTCCAGTTGGTCGCCCTCCGCCAGATTTGGCATAGGCGCGACGGCCTTGCGGTCGCGATCCGACAATTTGGTAAATTGAAGAACATGGCTGGTCATGGCGAACACCTCTGACCATGTATATAGGGCAAGTCGCTCATAACTGCAATAACTGAAATATCCTCCGCTTTCCATCTCCGATTTCCGGGTGCCATAGGAGCGCGCGGCGAACGAGCTCGACCCGCCAACTTGAAGCGTGGGTTACCGCCAACGGCAAGCGCTCCGCTTCCGATGTGATCGTGCAATGCAAAGGGGCCGCCTCACCAACTATGCAGAAAAATAGGGCCGCTGGAAAACCAGGGCCCTTTAAGGTGTGAAGGTCAATAACCTCCAGAGGGGAACAGCTGATACGATGGCACTGGGAGGAAAACCATCGACTGCATCAACTGGAGGCAATATGCTCATATTTTGACCGCTTGGTAAAACATTTTTTGTGCAGTGCAGCTATGCAGAAATGGCAGAGAGTTCTCTGGGCCGATTTGACCGGGATATAGCTTCACGCATTCGAGATCGCCCGGGCGATGGCTTCCTTTTAGGGCGCCTACGTCGCTGACCAAGGAGGCTGGTGTGGATCATGGCAGCCGCGGCATTTCGCCGTCGGCCACACGCCAGATCCACGGCGTCATCTCGGCTCTCGCGGCGATCATCTCATTCAGTGCAACGTCATAGTCTTCGTCGGCCTTCGTCGGAACGATGAACATGGCGATCGGCGCTGGCTTTGCCTCCGGTAAGGTCACGGAGGCAATCGGCTGGTCGCGCGAAAGATCGAACCGGAGTCCTTTCACGCTTCTTCGCTTCAGGCTTGAGAGCCGCTCCAGGAGACGCTGTTCATGGATGGTTTCGAACGGGATCCAGTTCTCGTTGACCACCATCAGCGCCACTTCCTCGACCGAAGCTATCCCCGCTCCCGAAATGCCGAACGTGGCGATGACGATGAGATGAAACCCCTCGTTGGATCGCCACAGTTCCAGTTCGGTTTCATATCGGGCATTCAACCGTTTCCACGCACCCTCATCGAGCATGAAGGGGAAAGGCAGGTGGCGCACCAGCATCTTCTGGCCATCGCGCGCTGAGGAAAATTCCTTTACCTCTCCGACGGTCATCATCAGTTTCCGCGGACCGGGACCGGTTAACTGGGCTCCGGCCAACATCGCTGCGCGCCTGGCGGAGATCCCTTCCTTGTCCTCCTGATGAAACACTTCCGGCACGAACAGGATGTCGCTAAGCGGACCGCCGCGGACAATCATCTGTCGCGCTGCGTTCAGCAGGCTGCTGCGGACGCGACCCCAGCCGCGTCTCCCAGCCCACAGCGCCGTCCATTCAGTCAGTTCCCCTGTCTCCCAGAGATAATGGAGCATGGCCTTGAGCGACAGCTTTTTCGGATCGTTTCGCACCGTTTCCGACGGCTCCGAAGATGAGGCCGAAGCCGATCGGTTCCCTCGTTTCGACAGCGAGAAATCGAGTTTCAGCACAGCCGCGCCCGTCGCTGCGTCGATCTGGATGGCATTGCCGATCAATGGACCAAGACCCGACAGCTCATATGGCGGTTCATAGGATGGGCAGCCGGGATCGTGATCTCGTCCTGAAAGCGGCATCCGTTTGATCAGGAATTGGCCATCCATCCGGGCGATATACATCGGCACCGGCGGTTGCCGACACGGGCAAAGTGGCCTGAGCTTCTGTTCGTAAGCGCGTTCGAGCTGCGGCAGAAACTCTGGAGAACTGTCGTCGAACGCCTGGTTGCCGATCAAAAACTGTCGCACGTCGTTCCTCCCTTGCCTGGCCAAAGGCTGATCGAGCCGTAAAAGGAAGGCGTAGCATGAGCTTCGCGGACTTTACTAGCGCAAAATAGTTAGTATGTAAATGTTACGGCCGCTGGGGCCGATTTCAACGCCAAGGCAGGAAAGAAGATACGTGCATTCCAGCCTCCAAAAATTAAAATTAACGATCATGATAATTAGAAGTCAACGGTGCGTTGATTAGAAGTCAGCCGGTCAAAATGTAGAGGCTGCGCCAGCATGAAGTGAGTTCTAATCGCGTGCTACCCAGCCCTTCGAGCCGGCCGGCACTGAACCGCCGATCACCTTGCCGCCTTCCGACTGCCCGATGGCTGCCGGCGTCTCTACATCGCAGCTGACGCCGATGCGGCCGGCCGGCACGTATCGAGGGATTGAGCTACCGCGCCCAGGCGCTGGGGATCCTGCCGCTAGTGCTTGCCCCGGAGTTCGGCGACTTCAACGAGGATCTGCGCCGGCTCAGTCCGGAACGGCTCATCGCTAATCTCAGGGCGCAGCTCGTTCTGAAACGCTCTGGCCTTTCTGCCCGCATGATCGAGCCGGACGGGGAAGGTGAGGGCGTGAGGGCCTACAGGATGGCAGGTCTCTGCCGGTCGCCGCACGGGTAGGCGCCCGCCCGCGGGCCTGCCGAGAGGCGACCCTTACCATGCGGCGGGCGGGCCTTCAGCGGGTCGCTCAGGTTTCTTCCCCTGGCTTGGGCCGCGTGCGGCCCGCCATTCCTGGCACAAGCCCCGCCCCGCCTCGTCCCCAACCGACCGTTTCATCTACGAGATGCAGATCTACGGCCATCGCCCCTTCCAGGATGAACCGGACCCGCGTCCGCTGCCGGAGGAGCCGGTCGTCCAGTCGGCGCTGACCGCCATGTTCGATGCTCTATTCGAAATGCTCGGCGATACCCGCCTGGAGCCCGATCTCGAAGACCTCCTGTGGTCGACGGTCAATCTCTTCCACCGCGCCGGCGAGCGCATCCAGCGGGAGCTTCAGCGTAATGAGGATAGCCAACGCAACGGTCAGCGCGAGCAGGACGGCTCGGAGGTCAAGAGTGTCGAGTTGGAGCGCCTCGTTGCCGAAGGCATCACGCTGCTTGAGCGCCGCAATGCCTTCGAGTTCATGCGCGCCTATGCGGGCGACCACTTCGAAGCCAATGCGGCTCGGCATGGCGGCCGCGGACGGGCTCCAAGGTCAGCCACGCCAACATGACCGCGGCGATGATCGACTCCAGAGACTTTCCATCCGCCCGCCGGCGCGCCGAGACCGAAGTGCTGATCCCGGCAGGCACCAAGATCGCCTTCGGCGGCGGCATCGACTACAATGATCACGAACGAATCTGGGCGAAACTCGATCAAGCCCTCGCCAAATATCCCGACATGGTGCTGCTGCACGGCGGCTCGCCGAAGGGCGCCGAACGTATCGCTGCCTGCTGGGCAGAAGCGCGCAAGGTGATACAGATCGCCTTCAAGCCGAATGGACGAAGCACGCCAAGGCCGCACCGTTCCGCCGCAATGACGACATGCTCTCGGTCATGCCGGCTGGCGTCGTCATCTTCCCCGGCTCCGGCATTACCGGAAATCTTGCCGACAAGGCCCGCCGACTTGGCATCTCCGTTTTGGCAAGCGGCGGGAGATGGCGCGTAAGCGCCATCTGTCCATACGGCTGAAGGAGATGCTTGCATTTCGCAAAAATTGTGTACACATTTGCCGCTGAAACGGAGCTTCGCCATGACCCAATCTCGGCAGCAGATACCATCTCCCCGCCGTGTCGGCGTGCGGGAATTTCGCGGCAACCTGACGTCTTTCCTCAAGCAGGTCGAAGACGGCCAGCGGTTCGTCCTGACGTCGCATCACAAGGTTGTCGCCGAAATCGGCCCGCCGTCAGCCGGCGTCGTCATGCGGAAACCAGGCGCGTTGCGCGGAAAGATCAAAGTTGCCGATGACTTCGATGGTCTGCCGGCGGATGTTCTGAAGTCCATGGAAGACGGGACGTGAGGCTGCTGCTCGATACACATGCCTTGCTGTGGTGGCTGAACGACGACGAGAAGCTAGGGAACCATGCGCGTCGCCTTATTGGCGATCCCGAGAATGATGTCCTCGTCAGTGCTGTCTCCCTTTGGGAAATCACTGTGAAGCTGCGCATCGGCAAACTTGATGCCGATATCGAAGAGATTGTTGCGATTTTGCCGGATCAAGGTTTCGACCGGCTGGATATCTCGGACGCGCATCTTATCGCTCTCGCTGCTCTTCCACTTCATCACCGCGATCCTTTCGATCATCTGCTCATGGCGCAAGCCGTGGCGGAGGGAGCGTATTTGGTTTCGGACGATCAAAATGTCGCGCTTTATGGCATTCCGTTTGTGACTTGCTCCGATCCTGTTGCCTTGTGATCTCACCGAGCTTGGCTCCGCGGATGAAGCCGGCTCAGATCGTTCCGGTTGCGTGTTTGCCAATGGCGATGTACCTGGCGACCCATCGGCGGCTCAGGTGCTTGGGAGCGGGCACGTTTGGGGAAGATCACTCATTCGACGCCCGCGTGAACAGCTTCACCCGGGATTGGAGCATGGTCTGCAGACGGCAATGCGGTGCCGCGGCGACCTCGCCGATCAGCAGAAATGTTATCGAGGTGCTCACAGCCTGCCGCAGCCGGGAGCGGGCGAGGGTATTATGTTGATCGACATGCGGGCGAAGCGTCCGTGGAGTGTGCGGCCAATATCCCCAGTGCTTGGACCGGGGGCCATGGTTGTTGTCTCCTTCGATTGCCCCGAACCATTCCCGTTTTATATCGCTCGTATAGACGACCGCCTGCTTTGGCGGCCAACCCCTGAAGGGGTAAGACTCGCCCGAAATTTTTGCAAAATTCGATTTCGGTTCGTTTATCCTGGTGGAAAATAGAATTTTGCAAAATTTTCAGGCGAGCTGACCGCAGCAGGTCGGCCGTCTCTTCGTGCGCCATCGGGAATGGTCCCGAGCAACCGGAGACAACAACCATGGCCACCACGATCGCAACGCTCACGCAGAAGACCGACGGCATCCTCGAAGGCGTCTTCGCCACGATCCGGGTCAACGCCCCGATCGCCATCGTCCCAAATGCCAGCAAGGCAAGCGAAGAAGCGCCCGACTACCGCGTCATTCACCGCAAGACGGGCTTCGAGATCGGCGCCGCCTGGAACCGCATCGCGCGGCAGACCGGCGAGGAATACCTCTCAGTGAAGCTTGAGGCTCCCGAGATCGGTGTGATCTTCGGCAATCTCGCACCGGCACCCGGCGGCGATCCTAGCAAGAAGGTGATCCTCTGGAACAGCCCGAACTGAAGAACAAAGCGAGCGGCCCCGAGCAATCGGGGCCGGCTTCGCCGTATCTCAGGTTTTGCGCGCAATAGCGGGATTGAAAGCGGGCATCGAGCCCGCCTTCAATCCTCCTGTCGTGCCACACGAGACCAAGGACCCTGTCTGCTCAGATACTTGAAGTCTGCCGTGAGGCTCGTGCCGCCTCAAGGACTTCGCGGCCCCTCCAATTTTCAGCCGGCGCCCTGAAGGGCACCGTCAGAAAATCGGTTCCTCCGCTCGCCGGCTCCGCCGGTCGCTGACGCGATCCTTGACCCGGCCCGATCCTCACGACCCCGGGCGTCATCTTTCACATTTCAGGAGACGACGACGATGACGATTGCACTCGAAATTCAGGTTGAGGAACTGCGGGCCGAGCTCAGGAACGCCGATCCGGCTGAGCGCCGCCAGATCGAAGCGGAGCTGGAGATCGCTCGGGCCGAACTGAGGGTAGCGATCGCCGAGCAGGAGGGCGCCATCGACGCCGCGCCACCCTTCTGAGGCGGCGTTTGCCTCCTCGCCTGGGCCGGCACGCCGGATCGACCGGCGCGTCGACCCGAAGCTGCGCTTCACGCCGATAATTACCGGCAAGGACCAGGAAGACTTCCGCGGACAGCCCGGACCGTGGGTTCCCGTCCGACATTTGTGTTCGGCCTATAGCCGCGCGCCCGTTTTGATCGGAGAAGTTCGAGGAACATACGGACTGCATCCTCCTCTCTGTCGAAGTGATGCACCATGGCTTGTCCGATCGTTCCGATGCGTCCCCATCGCCGCGTCAGGCATGGTGTGCCGAACAACGTCGGTTCGATTGCGAGCGCGTAGAAGCGCGCCATGTTTTTCGTCGCGTCCCTGCGTTCGATGTAGAGCTGATAGGGTTGAGTGAGCATGACGGAGAGTCGCCTCTTCCAGCTTTTGCGTCTAACGACACTTATGAATCGGTCGGCCCACACCGATTCATTTTTGTGATGATCGTTGAAGCCGAAGATCATGGATTTGGGCGAGCCGGCCAATCGGCGGCCGGGTGCTATTCGCTCCGCTCACGGAGCCCGAACACCGTCTCCGCCTCCGGTCACGCCCCCTCTCGCGGAATGACGTGAGCGAATTGCCCAGCCGCAGGGCGGCGGTTCTATCCTCGACACCTCCTGCCGGCTCACGCCGGAAACGGTCGCGTCCCCTTCGGGTCCGCGGGTCTCTTCTCTCTCTGACGTCCAATTTTACTCCAGCAAATCCGGCGTCAAGGACGGCGCGTCTCCCCCAATTTTTCCGCTGCTGCGTTTCACTGCGCTCTGGAAAAATCGGTTCCCCCGCTTGCGAGCCGCGTTCCGCGGTCCTTGACCCCTCTTTGCAAGAGAGTGGCCGATCTCCGTCATCAACGAAGGAGATCACATTATGACAACCGATCAGAACCTCATACTCTACACCAAGTTTGCCGGCTTCCGGCTCGTCGTCCTGGCAAACCGCTTCGGCTGCGACAGCGATTTTTCGCGAGAGCTTCACGATCGCCTGGTTGAGGGGCTCGACGCGGCAATCGATCGGATCAGCGTCATCATGGAATTGGAACGAAGTGTTCTCATCGGGGAGGATGAATTCGCCGAATATCAGCTGGAGGGCGAGATCGAGATTTTCGGGCGCTTCACTATCAATCTGCTGGACGAACTCGAAATTGATTACGACACGCATGAATTCCGCGTCAACGGCGGCGATTGGATGAGCGCTTGGGCTGCCGACGACACTGGCGTCGATATCAACTATCCTGAGCTCGTTGCGCTGATTGCGGACGAACTCGGCTCGCTGGCGCCGATCATCAAGGATATCACGTTGGCAACTCGCATCCCGGTCTATGCGGGGCGCGTCGTTTGGTCATGGTGGTAGCAGCACCATCTCACATACTGAGAGGCGACAGACGAGGTTGCCTCTCAGTTGCCGATGGCCCTCAAGTGAGCCGAGGAAGGACGGCTGCGAAGTTTCACAACAATCGCAGTAATGTTGTAAATGCTGTAAATTCCAGCGATAGCAAGGAAGCCCAATGCCGAAGCCAAGCGGGACGTATTCAACCAGTGACCTCTCACGTAAATCCGGCGACATCATCGCCGAGGCGCTGCGTCATCCGGTGACGATCACCCAGCGGAACAAACCCCGGCTGGTTCTCCTCAATATCGAAGATTATCAGCAACTGATCAGGCAGGCAGACCGACGCACCGTCGGCACTATCGAAACGATGCCCGATGAGCTTTTTGCCGAACTCGAAAACGCCGTCGACGCCTATGCCGGCGAGGACGAGGTGGGCCGCTCATAAAACCACGATCATAGCACCGGTTTGACGAAACGATTGACCTTCGCTGCCTGATCCATCTCCTTTCGCCGGAAGTAGATCGCCCGGCCGCAGCGGATCGGACTATGCCCCTGGACGATGATGATCTGCTCGTCCTTCCTCATCGACTGGGTGATCTCGTGCGGCATGATCAGCGGCCGGCGCTGGAAGTTGACGTTCTCGGATCTCCTGGATGCATTGTTCTTCGTGTCCCAGCCGATGTTGCGGGAACTGCCCTTCACCTCCACCGTCATCTCGCCACATTGCGCAGAGAGGTTGCGCGCCGTGTCGAGCGCCTTGATCGCTGCGTAAGAGGCGAAAGCGCAGCCATCGATCCATGACGTCGCGCCATCCTTCCCGAAATGCCGCTCCAACTGCCCGACCGACTGGTACATCAACATCATCGAGATGCCGTACTTGCGGCCGCGGTCGCGCGCCTCCTCGAGCACCCTCATGTAGCCGAGCAGATCGACCTCATCGAGCATGAACAGCGCCCGGCGCTGGAAGGCGCCGTCGGCCTGCACCATGGCGTTGATGAGCGAGCCGATGATCACACGAGCGATGCCCGGATAGGAGCGCAAGATCGATGCGGAGATGTTGAGGAAGACGTCCTTCTTGCCCGAAACGATATCACCCGACTTGAAGGCATTGCCGCAGACGAGCGCGGCATAGCTGTCGAGCGACAGCCACTGGGTATCCTTCGATGCTGTGGAATAGACGCCCGAAAACGTCTGCTCGGTCATGTTGGTGAAGACGCCGAGCGTTTCGCGGATGAAGGCCGAACCGGAATGCTCCTGAATGTCGCGCAGCATAGCGAGCACCGAGGGCTCCGGTTCGGAAACGATCTGGCGGAGACTGCGCAAGCTTCGCCGGCCCTCATATTCGGGCGAGAGCATCACATGGGCGAGCAGACCGGTCAGGAGGTTGTGCGCCTGGTTCTGGAAGTAGGATCCCGTCGAGCTTTCGAAGCGAAGGCTTTCCGACAGCAGCATATGGGCAATGCCGACGATGTCCTCTTCCTTTTGCTTGGATGCTTCGATCCCGTCGAGCACGTTGAAGCCCATGATCGGGTTCGTCGGATCGAGCACCATGACCTCGCGCCCGAGCGCATTGGTGCGGTGCTCGACGACCATGGGCGCGACCTCAGTGGAAGGATCGAGGCAGATCATGGGTCCGGTATATCTGAGCGCCGTCGGCACGACGTTGCTGGTCGTTTTGTATCCGCCCGATCCCGCGAAAAACAGCATATGGGTGGAATCGAAGTCCTGTCTGTAGGTGAGCAATGGCGCCTTCCCGCCCTGTCCCCATGTGCTGCGATCGTTTACATCGAAGGGAAGCGCATGGATGATTTCCTTGTCGACCCGATAACGCTCGCCGACCACGATTTCCCCATCCGGCGGGAACAGCTTTCCTGCTGCCGTCATGGGCAGCCAATCGGCATCTCCAAATATTCCACGCCGGGCACGTTTTATTTCATCTGGGACGACGACGGAGATGCGGGCCGACATCGCCACTGCCATGAAGCCGGCGACGGCGGCGATGACTGCGACCATATCAAGATAGGACAGCGCTCGATCCCATGTGATCACTTCGGCCTGCACAGCAGGTGCAAGCCGGCCGAATTCGCGCAGCGCATAGAACGCGGCAACACCGAGAAAATACAAAAGGCTTGCCATGGCGACCGGCCTTCGCCGATGCAGCGGCAAGGCCCAAACTGTCAGAAGTCCGGCAAGAGGTCCGAACAGTAGAGGCGGCACAGGTGCTGCGCGCAGGAACCAGTGTTCTATCTTCCCGGACATGCCGGCGGCGAGTCCCGGCCATCGCCAGCCAACAATGTAGATTGTGATCGTGGTGACGGCGATCGGTACCAAAACGAGTAACAGGCTCGGATGCGGTTTCCCTCTTAGGCCCATCTTACTTTCTCCTCGAGATGCGATGAACCGTTCCTCAGAGAGGAGACCTTGAAAGCCTCTTCGCCGATATCGCGCAGCCGCCGATGCTCGATGGAGCCTGGGACGAGCCTTGCCATTTCTATGAGGCCGCCGAGCAGGAACGCCCGATCCGCCTTCGATAGCCCGGCTTTGACGACGATCCCGCCGAGCAGGATCTTTTCGCGCGTGTCGCGCTTGCGGTCAGCCGTCATGTGGAACCTGCCCCTGCGCTCCAGCGCCGCTATCTGCTGGTCGACGCGTTTGAGGAGTGGGGCCAGCGGCGCCTTTCCTTTCCCCCTTCCGAAATCGCGCGGCGATTTCCTCGATGATCCGATCGACCTCCTCGTCGGCGATCTCCATCTCCGCCAGCCCGGTTCTGGTCGCGGCGCGGGCAAACCGCTCGGCCGATTTAACTATCAACAATCGTTTGCGTTCGCGCAGCTTTTCGATCTGGGCGTCGAGATCGGAAATCGATGATTTTGTCGCCATTCCTGGTTCCTTTTCTGCTTTGATGTCGAAGGTGCGATTATACTAACTAGAATAAAACAGTAAAATGCGCTACCGTGCAACCAGAAAAGCGGCATCGGCCCTTCGGTCCGATCTGTTTGAGGGCGCAATATACGTCGCTGTCGCGACGTGCTTGGGCCAGTCTGGAGACGCCAGTGGCGATCATGTTCGTCAGAGCGCAGGTGATCAGCAGGGGATCGGGACGCAGCATCGTCTCGGCTGCCGCCTATCGCCACCGCGCCCGGATGATGGACGAGCAGGCGGGAACGTCGTTCAGCTATCGCGGTGGGGCGGGCGAACTGATGTATGAGGAACTGGCGCTGCCGGATGAGATCCCGGATTGGCTGCGGTCGGCGATATCAGGTCAGTCCGTCAGCAAGGCCAGCGAAGTGTTTTGGAATGCCGTTGACGCCTTCGAGACGCGGGCAGATGCGCAGCTCGCCCGCGAACTGATCATCGCGCTGCCGGAGGAGCTGACGCGGGCCGAGAATATCACGCTGGTGCGCGAATTCGTCCGCGACAATCTCACCTCGAAAGGAATGATCGCCGACTGGGTCTATCACGACAAGGACGGCAACCCGCACATCCACCTGATGACGACGCTCCGGCCGCTGACGGAGGAGGGGTTCGGGGCAAAGAAGGTTCCAGTGCTTGGTGAGGGTGGCAAGCCGCTGCGTGTCGTCACGCCGGACCGCCCGAACGGCAAGATCGTCTACAAAGTCTGGGCGGGCGACAAGGAAACGATGAAGGCGTGGAAGATCGCCTGGGCGGAAACGGCCAACCGGCATCTGGCGCTGGCCGGACATGACATCCGCCTCGACGGTCGCTCCTATGCCGAACAGGGCCTCGACGGCATCGCGCAAAAACATCTCGGGCCGGAGAAGGCGGCGCTGGCGAGGAAGGGCAGGGAGCTCCACTTCGCGCCGGCCGATCTCGCCCGCCGCCAGGAGATGGCCGATCGGCTGCTTTCAGAGCCGGAGCTTTTGCTGAAGCAGCTCGGCAATGAACGCTCTACCTTCGACGAGAGGGATATCGCCAGGGCGCTGCACCGTTATGTCGACGATCCCACCGATTTTGCCAACATCCGCGCCAGGCTGATGGCGTCGGACCAATTGGTCATACTGAAGCCGCAGGAGATCGAGGCAGAGACAGGAAAGGTGTCGGAGCCCGCGGTGTTTACGACGCGGGAGATGCTGCGCATCGAATACGACATGGCGCAGTCGGCGCGGGTTTTGTCGGAGCGTCGCGGCTTCGGTGTTTCCGAGCGGAATGTGACGGTGGCGATCGAACGCGTGGAGAGCGGCGATCCAAAGAATCCGTTTCGGCTCGATGCAGAGCAGGTCGATGCTGTCCGTCATGTCACCGGTGATGGTGGCATTGCCGCTATTGTAGGCCTTGCCGGCGCCGGCAAATCGACGCTGCTTGCTGCCGCACGTCTTGCCTGGGAGAGCGAGGGACACCGGGTGATCGGTGCAGCCCTTGCCGGCAAGGCCGCGGAAGGGCTGCAAGACAGTTCCGGCATCAAGTCGCGGACGCTTGCCTCCTGGGAACTGGCCTGGGCCAATGGGCGCGATACGCTCCATCGCGGTGATGTGCTGGTGATCGACGAGGCCGGCATGGTGGCCTCGCAGCAGATGGCCCGTGTGCTGAAGATTGCCGAGGAGGCTGAGGTAAAGGTCGTGCTGGTCGGCGATGCGATGCAGCTGCAGCCGATCCAGGCCGGTGCTGCCTTCCGGGCAATTACCGAACGCATCGGCTTTGCAGAGCTTGCCGGCGTGCGCCGCCAGCGTGAGGCCTGGGCACGTAATGCCTCGCGGCTGTTTGCCCGCGGCGAGGTCGAGAAGGGCCTCGACGCCTATGCCCGGCATGGCCATCTGGTCGAGGCAGGGTCACGCGAGGAAACGATCGATCGGATCGTCTCCGACTGGGCTGCTGCGCGCAGAGAGGCAATAGAGCGATCAACGTCTGAGGGCGGGGATGGCCGCCTTCGCGGTGATGAACTGCTGGTGCTCGCCCACACCAACGACGATGTTCGCAAGTTGAACGAGGCGCTGCGATCGGTGATGACGCAGGAGGGAGCGCTTGGCGAAAGCCGCAGCTTCCGGAGCGAGCGGGGCGCACGGGAATTTGCCGCCGGCGATCGGATCATCTTCCTGGAGAACGCCCGCTTCCTTGAGCCGCGCGCCAAGCACTCCGGGCCACAGTATGTGAAGAACGGCATGCTCGGCACCGTCGTTTCCACCGGCGACAAGCGTGGAGATCCGCTGCTTTCGATTCTGCTCGACAACGGCCGCAAGCTCGTCTTCAGCGAAGACAGCTATCGCCATGTCGATCACGGCTATGCCGCAACGATCCACAAATCGCAGGGCGCCACCGTCGATCGCACCTTCGTGCTGGCAACCGGGATGATGGACCAGCATCTGACCTATGTGTCGATGACGAGGCATCGCGACCGCGTCGATCTTTATGCGGCCAAAGAAGATTTTGCGGCAAAACCTGAATGGGGACGCAAGCCGCGTGTCGATCATGCCGCGGGTGTGACCGGCGAGCTTGTCGAAACCGGCCAAGCCAAATTCCGGCCTGATGACGAGGATGCCGACGACAGCCCTTATGCCGACGTCAGGGCGGACGACGGAACCGTCCATCGGCTTTGGGGCGTGAGCCTGCCGAAGGCACTCGAGGAGGCCGGCATCCAGGAAGGCGACACCGTGACGCTCAGAAAGGATGGTGTCGAGCGGGTCAAGGTCCAGATTGCCGTAGTCGACGAGAAGACAGGTCACAAGCATTACGAGGAGAGGGAGGTCGATCGCAACGTCTGGACGGCCAGTCAGGTCGAGACCGCTAGCGCACGACAGGAGCGCATCGCGCGGGAAAGTCATCGGCCGGAACTCTTCAATCCGCTCGTCGAACGCTTGTCGCGCTCCGGTGCCAAGACGACGACGCTCGATTTTGAGAGCGAGGCCAGTTACCGCGCACACGCGAACGACTTCGCCCGGCGCCGCGGGCTCGATCATCTCTCTTTGGCCGCAGCCGAGATGGAGCAAAGCCTTACCCGGCGCTGGGCGTGGATTGCCGCAAAGCGGGAGCAGGTGGAAAAGCTCTGGGAGAGGGCAAGCGTGGCGCTCGGCTTTGCCATCGAGCGGGAACGGCGGGTCGTCTACAATGAAGAGCGGAGCCAGACGATGGTCGAAGCGACGTCCAGTGACGCGCGAACTGCATCCCACTCCGTCTCGGGCGCAAGTGCTGCTGAAACACGCTATCTGATCCCGCCGGCCACGTCCTTTGTCAGCAGCGTCGAGGAGGATGCGCGGTTGGCGCAGCTTGCGTCGCCGGCCTGGACGGAGCGGGAGGTGATCCTGCGGCCGCTGCTGCAGAAGATCTACCGGGATCCGGATGCAGCGCTCGTCTCCCTGAATGCACTGGCGTCGGATATCGGGGTCGCACCCCGCAGGCTCGCCGACGACCTTGCGGCAGCCCCTGGTCGGCTTGGCCGGCTGCGTGGCTCCGAGCTGATCGTCGACGGAGGCGCGGCGCGTGAAGAGCGCAATCTCGCTGTCGCGGCCGTGAAGGAACTGCTTCCGATGGCCCGTGCCCATGCGACCGAGTTCCGCAGGAACGCCGAACGGTTCGTACTGCGCGAGCAGACGCGCCGCGCGCATATGTCATTGTCGATCCCGGCGCTCTCCGAACGCGCCATGGCACGTCTGATGGAAATCGAGGCGGTGCGCCGCCAGGGCGGGGACGATGCCTACAAGACGGCCTTTGCGCTTACCGCCAAGGATCGATCGGTGGTGCAGGAGATCAAGGCGGTGAGCGAAGCTTTGACGGCCCGCTTTGGCTGGAGCGCATTTAGCGCGAAGGCGGATGCGATCGCTGAACGCAACATTGTCGAGCGCATGCCGGAGGACCTCACGGATGAACGGCGCGGAAAGCTGACCCGCTTGTTCGACGCCGTGCGACGCTTTGCCGACGAGCAGCACCTCGCCGAACGTCGGGATCGTTCGAAGGTCGTCGCCGGCGCCAGTGTTGTTCGGGGCCAAGAGACAGAGAACGGACCGGGGAAGGAGAATGTCGCCGTGCCGCCGATGCTTGCTGCCGTCATCGCGTTCAAGACGTCGGTCGACGATGAGGCTCGATTGCGGGCGCTCTCCAACCCTTTCTATCGCCAGCAGCGTGGCGCATTGGCCAACGCGGCAACGACAATCTGGCGCGATCCGGCTGAAGTCGTCGGCAAGATCGAGGAACTTCTCCAGAAAGGTTTTGCCGCCGAGCGCATTGGAGCCGCGGTGACCAACAATCCTGCCGCCTATGGTGCCTTGCGTGGTTCGGATCGCCTGATGGACCGGATGCTGACCTCTGGCCGAGAGCGGAAAGAGGCTGTGGCGGCCGTGCCGGAAGCTGCAGCGCGCCTGCGCGCGCTCGGTGCGGCCCACCTCAATGCCCTCGATGCCGAACGCCAGGCTATCACGGACGAACGGCGGCGCATGGCGGTTGCCATTCCAGCTCTTTCGAAAGCTGCGGAAGAGGCGTTGGCGCACCTGACGGTCGAGGTGAGCAAGGACAGCAGGAAGCTGAGTGTTTCCGCCGCTTCCCTCGATCCGGGCATTGGCCGGGAGTTTGCCGCTGTCAGCCGAGCGCTCGACGAGCGCTTTGGTCGCAATGCCCTCGTCCGGGGTGACAAGGATCTTGTCAACCGCGTGCCGCCGGCGCAGCGTCGAGCTTTCGAGGCGATGCAGGAGCGGCTGAAGGTCCTGCAGCAGACTGTCCGTCTGCAGAGCAGTGAGCAGATCATAGCGGAGCGGCGCCAAAGGGCTGCTAGCCGCGCTCGCGGCATCAACCTCTGAGACTCGAAGAAAAGCGGGGGGACGAAATGGTTGGTCGATTGGAAAAGCACTACGACCCGATTGTCCCGAGATCGATCTTCCTTTGGGTGGCGGAGCGGTCGAAGCTACTGTTCGTCCGTTCCGCAGCGGTCGTTGTAGAGGCGATTGCAGGTTTCACCAGATCGGGTGCCGTCTGCGTGAAGCCACTCTATAGCCCCCTCGGACACGGACGTGGCCAGAAACAAGCCTGCTTCCAGCAGCGCGCGGATGCCACAGAAAGTGACGAGGTCTCGCGCTGAGACCGTGAAGAACAGGCTTTCACTGGTCGGCCTTATGATCGCGCCTCCACCTTCGAAAGCTAGAAACCTGTCAGGTCCCACGGAGACGAGGGATTGGTAGAAGTTCTCGATTTGCGTGCAGATCTTGTCGGCAACGTGCTGCGTGCGCGTGATTGCGACACACGCTTCGGCGACGTGCACGCACTTTGGAACATCTTCCTCACCCGCGAATGATGGCGCTCGTGGCAGGACCAGATGCGCGTTGCACGGCGGGCTCAGCTCAACGAAGTGACGGACTTCGCCAATCGATTTCTTCATGCTGTTCCTGCCTATTTGGAGAAAAAAGGCTTTTAGAGGTGGCAAAGCGCTGAGGGCTGCTCAACGTGATGGAGCGCTTTCTGCTGACGCGAACGTTGTTCCAGTTGAGGCTCGTGAAGACGTGACGCAGTTGCGCTTACGCGACGGTGAAGATGAGGAATCGCTAAAGGGTCCAAGATCGCCCCGATAGCCGCCTTGCTTCGGATTCCGGGTAAAGGCGGTAGGGAAGGTCCGCATAGACATATTCTGCCGGAATCGCGGGTGGGGACAGCTTCGATAGGAACAGGTCGAGATTCTCCCGACTGTTGCTGGAGACAAGCGTGTAGAAATTGCCGCTGTTCCAGGTGACGAATGAGTGTCCAAAGAACCGGCGTAGTGTTTCGCTCATCTCCGAAAGGGTGACTTCGTTTCGATCCATTCGCGTTAGCACCGTCTCTTCCTTGGCGCGAATATCTGACGCGCTGAAGAAGCGAGCTTTGAAGCTATGGTCCTTCTGGCGTTCCCGCCGCCGATATTCCTCGGCGTCTTCATGCCTGAACTTCTCGACGAACATGAAGAGCCCGTTGGTCTTGAGATGCTGCGAGACGAAACGGATCTGATCGAAGCGATTTGGCGAATACATCTGGAAAGTCGTGTCCTCGAGGATGATATCGAAACCGCTGCCAAACTTTCGGAGCTCCACGTCTTCTTGGACCCTTTGCGATGTCAAATGATGAAATGGTCCGTGAAAAAACATGGCGTGAGGAGGAACGCCATAGGCATAGAAGCTTCTAAGGTTCTCGACGTTGGGACTGCAGGACAGTGTTTCTATCTTGCCATTGCCAAGTTCGCCGATCACACGAGCCATCGTCCCCTCGGCTGTACCTAGCGTGTAGAGCTGCAGTTGACCCTTTCTGGCGCGCGCGTATTTGAGGATCGCGCTGCCTATGCGGCACTCCTCTTCGAGGCGGTAGGGTATGCTGCTCAGGTAGTGCTTATCGAATGGACCTTGGCGCAGCGGATGAAGGGCTGAAAAGCGCCTGAACGTCATGTCCACTGGGAACAAGCGGCGATCGAGCTCAGGCGGACGGATAGGCATTCCGGCCTCACCGGATGCGGTGGTCGAAAAAAACTCAGAAAGCTCGTTAAGGCGAGGGGCACGGTCGCACTCCTCAATGAAGTCGGCAAATTCACACATGCGAAAGCCTGCCTTTCTCTCGCACCATCGCGTTTTTGGGATTCAGGAGGGAAATCGCGCATCCTGAAAAGATTGTGCCGTCAGCGATGATGTCGGCAGAAGATGATCGCGAACGTCATGTTTTCGCATCCACGATTTTGATTGGTTTTCATGAAATTGACATGAAATTCGACCTGAGGTTAAAGCCTGGCTTGTTGACAACTTGGGGTGAGGTAGGGTCGCTACCACACCGGTTTTTCAAGGGAGCAGCTTTCGAGTGGGGATCATTCCATCAATTCACCCCGAGAGGATGAAGAAGTCACAAGGGGAGATCATCCTTCACCAGCAAGGCCTTTGGAGCCATGCCCGCGCAGATGTCGTTCGCCGGCGCAGTCTCGGGCGACAGGTTATCGACGTTGTCGCGGATGACCACCTGATCTTCCTCAACATAAGGGGTACGGCGGCATCCGGCGAAAACTTTCTGGACGGACGAAGAGTCGAGTTCAGTCCGCGTCCAGACGGCTCGCTTGTTTACATTCCGCCCGGTTGCCATTGGAGCGGTTGGGATGAAGGCGATGCTGAGGGTTGTTATCTTATGATAACCGTGACGCAGGATTTTTTTTCCAACCTTACAACTAAGCTGCCGCGCGTCGGCACCTTACGTCCGGAGCTTGGATTTAGAGATCTGCCGATCCAATGCTTGGCGCGGCAGATTGCCGGAGAACTTTCACACGACGATTCCATGGGGAGTCTGATCGTTGAAGGGCATCTCGCGGCTATCTTCGGACTTCTGCAGCGCCGCTCCGGCACATCTGGCAGATTGTCTCGAGGAGGATTGTCGCCTACCGTTCTCAAGCGCGTGATAGGGCGGATTGAAGCTCACATCGATCGACCTCCGAGCGTGCGCGCTCTGGCTGAAGAGGCGGGATTGACCTACGAGCATTTTTCCCGCGCTTTCAAGCAGTCGCAAGGCTCGACGCCCTATGGCTTCTATAACCAGCGCCGTCTCGAACGCGTGACCGACCTTCTCCGCACAACTGCGATCAGCGTGACCGAGATCGCAATCGCCTGTGGCTACTCCAGCGGGAGCCACCTCTCGACCAGATTTCGCCGAGAGACGGGATTTTCCCCTGCCGAGTACCGGGCGCTCTGGAAAGAATAGCTGGTTCTGGACGAGAGATAATATCAAATTCATGAAAGCCGCCAGCTATTCAGAAGAATAGCATGTCCCCATGAACCTGCCAGTAGGGAGTGTGGATGAAGTGGGCGCGACAGAAAGCAGCGGCATGGGGTATTATGCCTCTCGCGGCATCTATCTCTTCTGTGTTCTGGCGTCGGCCACCGGCCGCAATGTCTACTTCGTGCTGGCGGCATGGGTTGCGACAGATGTCAGCAAGAGCACGAGCGCTCTCGCCATCCTTTTGGCGCTCGGCAGTGCCGCCGAGTTGCTCACCAGCAATGTTGGTGGGGTTCTAGTTGATCGATTTGATCGTCGCTTCGTCTGTATCGCTTGCGATTTATCCAGGTTGATCCTCATATTTTCAACGGGCATTGGTCTCTCGTTCGGTCACCCACTTGATGTTCTTTGCCTATCGTGGACCATCTTCGCGTTCCTCGACAGAACCTATTCGACTGCGCTGCAGGCCATCATTCCAGACATCGTTCGTCCTAAAAACCTCACTTCATTCAATTCGGCGTCTTATATTGCGATGCAGGCGGGCAATCTCATCGCCGCCATCGTCACCGGGTACAGCTTAACCGCCATCGGGATGAATCTGACGTCGATCCTCCCTGGCGCCTTTTTCGGCCTATCACTGTTGGGGCTGCTGGCACTCGGCCGACTGCCGCTTTCTCGTTCTCGATCGGATTTGCAGGCGAAGAGCATTCGTCGGATGGATCTGTTGCCGATGACCTTCGTCGTTCACTCACTGAAGACCACCGCCGTCATGTATGCGTTGACCTATGCGATGGGCATGCTTGTGAGTGTATTGGGCGCCGCATATGTCACCCGTGAACTCATGGGGTCGGCGCTAGAGTTCGGTTATCTCGAGGCAGGTTGGGCCCTCGGTTCGATTGCGGGCTGTTCAACCCTTCTTCTCAGAAGGGCGCGTTCGCGACGACAAAGCATCCTCTTCCAGTCGGCGCTCGCTGGCATTGTTCTGTTGGGCTTTCCTGTTTTCCAGAGCTTTTTGTCCGCGCTCGTTCAACTGGTGTTGCTTGGCTTCTGCTACAATGTCACGCGAATCCTGATCGATGTACGGGTTCAATCGACTGTTTCGATTGACATGTTGGGGCGGGCGCGAAGCCAGATCCACACGATCTGTGTTTCGATAGGGCTTCTTGCGTATGGCATCATCGGGACGATCGGAGACGCAATTCCACCTTCGGGGATTTTCGGCCTCTTCGGGGCGCTGATGGTGACCGTCGCGCTCTTCTTTTACTTTAACATGGATCGGGGAGCGCCGGTGGAAAGGCGGTTCGTCTGAGGATGGAGACGTCGCCCAATAGTGACCTGGTTTCAAAAGGTGAGGTGTTGGCCCTCATTTTTGAATTATTCCCTTGGTTGCGTCAGTTTGAGCAGGCAACGCTGAACGACTACGCAAAGGCGGCCTTCTCGGTTGGATCGGATCGATCGGGGTGCGTCGCGCGAAGCCAGGCAATGTCTTTATTGCGGTCACGCGTGGCGGCCGTCGCGCAACGTCAGGGTTATTCAGCAGAAGCCGCATCGCGCTTTCAAACCGAAATCGAAGTCGCTCCGGTGCTGCAGTGTGGCCCCCACCTCCACCTGTTGATCGAGCCTGACGCCTTTTACACCCATCTGTTCTCCCTGATGGGACTTCGCGCGCATGGCAGGACATCCTATATCTCCTACGCTTGCTCGACAGTGAAGTTCGTAGAACGCGGTCGCAAGGGTCCGGCCTGGCTCCACGTCGATGGCGATGCAGTCAATGTCTTCGGGCTGTCGCGCAGCAAAATGATCCCCTACAGCATTCTTGGCAGAAACGGCTGCTACAGATTCCATCTTCAAAACGTCGACAGGCCCGGTGATGACTCGGAGGCAATTTCCTACTTGCGAGACCTTTTGCCTCTTGGCGAATTCCAGTCGGCGGCAGAGGCGCTCAAAGCGGCAAATCTTTGCCTCTGGAAGCGGTATTCTGAGAGCCAGGTGGACTTTCTTCAGCTTGATGATAGCGACGTTGCCGATCTGGTCGCGGACCACCTTTCCGATGGCCGGTCCTGGCTGCGAGCCTCGTTGATCGAGGACCGAGCATTCGCGATGCGCCTCATCCATTTCATCGATCAACTCGCTGACACGGCTTGGCGAGGCTGGCTGAAAAACTCGACGCATTTTTTCTGGGGCTGCATTGAAGGGCGGCTTTTTCCACTTTGGCTGGATGGCAGGGTCCTCCGGTCGAAGGAGACAGATGATGTCTGTGTTGAATTCTCGCCGCCAAGTCTTGTGGAGGCCCTGAGAACTGGCCGGATCGTTCCGAACCTTCTGCTGATGTTCATCGTAACGTCGATCCTGCCTGGCGTGCGTGTCCTGGGTGGAAGTCGGCATACGATCTATTATCCGTTGATGCGCTGGGCATTCTGCGAGGCGTTGAGGAACAACCATCGTGACACACAGCTTCTCAACGCACTGTCAAAGGACGAACGGCCGGGGGTTTGGGGCCATCGCATCATCTCCTCGCCGTGCGAGCCATTTTCGCTGTTGAATGCTTTTAGCCGTGGGGGAATTGAAACGCTTCTCGGGCAGTTCGGCAAGATGAGCATTATCGACGCTTGCGGGCCCCTTTCCAGCTTCACCCAGGACCCCCTATGGGCGGAGCTTGCGGTAGCCTATTCCTCCGGGAGAGTGGGCAGACAATCCTCGCAATGGGCGTTCCGCTGATCGCACCTCCTTTGGTTTTCTGACCACTTTACCGCCCAAAGCGTGACCTCTCGCTTTTGAGACAAGTGTCCGCGCGTAAAGCGAAGCTATTGAATCTTGTAAAGAATTCGGTTGCGCGGCGGGCGGATTTCAACTACCTTTGGCAGCGAGGCAGTACGCGCTGCCTTGGGGATTAGAACCCCCTGTTAGCGGTTGGTGTCGGCCGATTCGGCACCACACTCCTTGACCTTCGGTCGAGGAGCCTGTGGCGTATGTCCAGGTTCCTCGGAACTAAAGGCCACAGGGCCGTCTAGCACGGTGTTCTAACTCCCCGATCAGTGGGTTGAGCGAGTTATTCCGCGGGGGCGCACCGCGTGAAACTCTCCATCGGGGTGTCCACCATGAAGCGCTATGCAGCAGCACAGGTCCGGACTTCGAGGCCTGCGCAAGCCGAACAGTCGAATTTAGCGCGCGAGTTGGTGCATCCAGTTGATCGGCATGTCGGACAGCAAATCCGTATCCGCCGAATGCAGTCGAATGTATCCCTAGGGGATCTCGGCGCCGGCATCGGGGTGAGCTTGCAGCAGGTACAAAAATATGAAAGCGGCAAGAACCGCGTCAGCGCTTCGATGCTCTACGAGCTTGCCAATTGCCTCAAGATCCCTGTTTCGAGGTTTTTCGAAGGCCTTCCAGATCCCGAAACCACTCAGGGCCAGCAAATCATAACAGAGATCGATGAGAAGATTGCCTATATTTCCACGGCGGAGGGACGGCGTCTGATAGACGACGTTTTGCTCCTTTCTCCGCGTGTGCGCAGCCGGGTCGTTGCCCTCGTCAGCTCGATTGTCGATGAAGAGATGGAAGAACAGAAGGACGTTTCCCCATGAAAAGACCAACAAGAGCGCGGCCGCAAATTGGCCAGCGGTTCGTAAAGTTCTCGTCGCGCACTGCAGGTTTATTCCGCATCTAAAAAACGATCTGGCCGACGTTCTTCTCTCGGTCAAGCACAGTGCCAAAACCGGTACTGCGGTCGGCAAGATCGTCAAGGATATCTGCCGCCGTTCTGCCATCGGCAAGCACAGGGAAGGGGAGGCGATCGCGTGCAGGATTGGATAATGCCTCGGTTCCCCCGATCACAATCGGGCGCAAGCGGATATTCTCCAGCCGTCCGCTAGATTCAAAATTGCAGGTCGCGATGACGCTTCTCCACACCTCCGGCGGGCTCCATTCCTGTTCGTCCTTTTCCGTATGGAAGAGGAAGTTGCCAAGGCCGTAGAAAATTGGCGTATTCCGATATATCTCGACCGCTTGAAGGACCGGAGCGCCATGGCTGACAAAGAGGCCTGCGCCCGCGTTCACGCAATCGTGCGCAAATTCTCGCACCCAGGCGGGGACTTGCTGCCAGTTCGGCTCCCAATGGTGATGATGCAAATACACGATGACGAGTGTGTCGCGGCCCGCTTCTTCCGCGATCGCCGAAAGGTGAACCCAGGCGCTGTGCCGGTCCACGACGATGCGGCGAGCCGTCTCATCTGATCTGCGAAACACGGTTCCATAGAAATCAATTTCGTCTTGGCCATGAAGATCAGGCGGATTCTCCGGCTGGGCATAGTTCGCGCGCTCCAAGGGCGAACTTAGAAGACGCTCTTGAATGGAGCGAAGCAGGTTGAATGTTCCCGTTTCCAGGTCGAATACCCTGGAGACCTTCAGCCTATTGATGCCGGGCCTTGCTATCCTGCCCTCAGTTGCGTCCTCGGCGTACATGAAAGACGGGCCTGGCCCAGCGTCCATGGCAATCAGCGCAACATTTCGGGATCCGAACGTCATTTTCTGTGCCGTGGAAGCGTGATGCTTGTTGTGGCCGATGCCGGCATACAGGAAATTGTGTGCCGCAACCTCCTCCAGCGTCGAGAGGATCCCCGGCGGTCCAAGATCGAAAGCATGGTTGTTTGCCAGAGCCAGGCTATTGAAACCAAGCTCCTTCAACGCGGCCAAGACATCCGGCGTTGCAGCGCCGAAATAGCTGCCTTTGAGCGGCCATCCACCATGACGACCATAGATAGTCGTCTCGAGATTGGTGAAGGCAACATCGCTTGCTTTGAGGATCTCGGCGATCTCAGCGAGCCGTGGATCGCCGATCGCTCGAAGATCATGACGGATGAGCGACTGGCCGGTGACAGCAATGGAAAAGGGTGCGGACATATGGTTTACCTTCGATCTTTGGGACTGCCGACTGCTCACGCGCTATGGCTTCGGGGGAAATGCGTGTCGTAGAGCCAGTGTCTAGTTCGATGTCTGCGGCGAAACATCGATCTTGAACCATTGCTCGCTCAGCCGCTTCAGGGTTCCGTCGCTCGTGGCGGCCTCGATGGCGCTATCGAATGCCGCAACCAGTTCGCCGTCGTCTTGCCGAAGCCCGACGCCGACACCCGGGCCCCACAGGCCACCGGAGAGCCGCGGGCCGTAGAGCGTTGCAATCCCGCCATCCGTGCTGTCGAGGAAGGCTTTCCAGGTGAAATAGTCGGCAAGGCCGCCATCGATGCGCTCAGCTACGAGATCGAGATGCATGTTGTCCTGGGAATCGTAGCTCCTGATCGTCGCGACCTTTCCGAACAGTTCATTGAGCACCGCTTCCGAATTCGATGATCGCAATACGCCTAGAGTTCTGCCGTTGAGAGCGGCTCGAAGCTCCTCAATCTTTGCCTGCTTTTCAGGATCGATAGTTGTGAGGTCGAGCTCGGCCGACGTATCCGTGGGCGGAAGATCGAGATCTTTGAGTATGACGAGTTGGTTGAAACCTCCGGCGTAGGGCTTGGAAAAAGCGATCGATTTCTTCCGCTTCTCAGTTATCGCCATCCCCGACATGATGGCATCGAACTTTCCAACGGTGAGCGCCGGTATGATTCCGTCCCAGTCCTGAGGCACGAAAGTGCACTCGAACTTCATCCTCCGGCAAAGATCGCGGCCGACGTCGATGTCAAAGCCGGCGAGCTCCCCTTGGGGGGTGATGGCATTCCAGGGCGGCGAAGCACCTTCAGAGGCGATTGTCAGTGTCTTCCTGTCCATTGCTCCCGCGTTGTTGGCGCAGACGACAAGAGACAGGGCAAGCAGAAGTGTTCGTTTCACGACGATGTTCCTTTCATTGCTGAGTTTGATTGTTGGCGTCCGGGATGTGGGCTGGCGTCAAGTTTCAGCCGAGGCGAGAGGCGGCTTGTCGTCCGCTCTTCGACGTACGCGTTGCGCCGGCGGTGGACGGTTTGCCGTCGGCGTCCAACGCGTCTCCAGCATCTGGAAACCTTGCGTAATCAAGAGGGTAAGCAGCAGGTAGAAAGCCCCCGCGGCAATGAAGACCTCGTATGGGGCGAATGTCTCCGACACCAGCTGCCGGGCGAGCCCGGTCACCTCAAGCAGCGTGATGGTGCTTGCAAGGGAGCTTGCCTTCAGCATTCCAACCACCTCATTTGCATAGGCGGGAAGAGCGATCCTGAGGGTCAAAGGGAACACGATAAGACGGGCCGTGTGGAAACGGGAAAGGCCCAAGGATTTGGCCGCTTCAATCTGCCCACGCGGTACCGCCTGGATCCCGCCGCGCAGAACTTCTGTCGTATGGGCGGCGCTGTTCAGGGTGAAAGCAATAAACGCGCACCAGAATGGCTCTCGCATCACGGCCCATAGAAAGCTTTGGCGGACGAGGGGAAGCTGGCCAATCCCGTAGTAAATCAGGAAAAGCTGAACCAGAAGCGGCGTGCCGCGGAACGCATAGGTATATGCCAGCACGGGCGCGGAAGCCCACGGATTTGATGATGCCCGTAGGAAGGCGAGCGGGACCGAGACGGCGAAGCCTGCGGCAAGCGATGCGAATGTCAGAACCAGAGTGAGAAGAAGGCCGCGGGGAAGGGTGAGAAACGCTTCAAGCGCGATGGTCATGCTCATTGTCTCAACCTTTCATCGCCGGGAGCGAATAGCGGCGCTCCAATAACCGGAACGAAAGAAGCGACAGGCTTGTGAGGGCGAGGTAGATTGCAGACGCTGCGAGATAGAAGGGGAGTGGAGCGCGCAGTGAGCCCGCGCCTATATAGGCGACGCGCATGACATCCGTCAGCCCGACGACGGAAATCAGCGATGTATCCTTTATCAAGGAGATGCAAAGGTTGCAGAATGCCGGCAGAGCGATCGGGATCATCTGGGGAATGATGATCAGAAACCAAATCTGCGCGTTCGAAAGCCCGAGCGCCGCTGCAGCCTCTCGTTGGCCCGGTGCAACCGCGTTGATCGCACCACGGAATATTTCCGCGGCGTACCCACTGAACACGACGGTCAGTGCCGCGACACCGGCCGCGAATGCATTAATCTCGATGTAGCCACCGGCAATCGCGCTCAAAAGGGCGGTTCCGCCGAAATACGTCAGGAGGATGATCAGAAGTTCCGGAACACCCCGGATGATGCCCGTGTAGGCCCGCATGCACGATGAAACCGACTTGCGGGTCGAGTTGCGGAGAACGGCAATAAGCAAACCTAATAGGGTCCCGAAAGCGCAGCTCAAGGCAAACACTAAAAGTGTGTTCTTCAATCCAGATAAAAATTGATCTACAAATGCGTACAATGCAAGTCTCCAATATTCTTGCGAGCGCACCGAAATCGGAAAGGTATTCTCCCGACATATACTAAGAGCTTGCCGAGATTTAACCGAGGGTAGATTGGATTTATTAGCTTAACCAGCGCTCTAAGTTTGGCGTATGTCAAAAATATACTTTGACTTGCCGCCGTCAATTTATAAGATTCAGGAAGTTTTGATAAGCGCAACTTATGAGGCGCGTCGCTCGACCACGATTGAGATTCCCGGCCATGGAAATCACCGACTCCGGAGTGAAGATCCGCCACCTTCAAATATTGCGGGAGGTTATGCGCGCCGGCTCGGAAAGGCTCGCAGCGCAGATGTTGCGAATAACCCAGCCGGCGGTCAGCCAAAACATCAAGCAGCTAGAGGAGACTGTCGGCTTCGCGCTCTTCCGCCGGGAAAACAACAGGTTGATCCCCACCGTCAAGGCATGGGAATTTCTACGCACAATCGACGCGGCGTTTGCCGGACTTGATCGGATCGGACCGTCAATCGACTTCCTGCGGAACAACGATACGCGAATGATCGGCATCGCGGCGCCAAGCGCTTTCTCCTTCGCGACCTTGCCGAAAGTGGTCAAAAGGATTCGGGAGAGAAGCCGCTCTTACGCCGTTCAGGTGAAATCAGGAACTTATGAGCAGATTGCAGATCATGTGTTAAACGGCCGCTCGGATCTTGGCATCTCCCGATTGCCTCTTGATGAGCGCATTCTTGATTGGGTGCCCGTCGGCTCGGCCACCAACGTATGTCTTTTTCCGGCCAACCATCGATTTGCGGCACAGCAGCTTGTCACTGCCGAAGATCTTGCTAGTGAGGCGATCATCGATATCGACCCGCAAATTGCCTCTCACCAAATGAGCGTCAATGCCCTTCGATATATGGGAACCGCTCCTGACATCGCCGTGGAATATGACGCCAATGGCCATGACATTGGCTATGTCATGGCAGGGATCGGCGTTTCGATTACGAACGAGATCATTGCGAGCGAATATGCTGAATTCGACGTTGCATTCCGCGAATTTCAGCCAGGGGCAACATATCACTACGTCGTCGTTTGGCAAAAAGATCGAAAGCTGAGTGATAGCCTAAGATTTGCATTGGAAGAGATAGTCGCGGCTTTGACAGATCGGGCTGCTTGACGATCGCATCGAGGTATGACCCTCGCACCGGAAAACAGATGTTGCGAGTTCATGCTGAACCGCGAGTTGTGCGCGTAAGCTTAGAGCGGGATGATTTTAGGTAGACCCGTGAGAAGGATTCCCTATGACGCAAATCAGATTCATCCTTCTGGCCGGTCAGGAGGCTGAGCTGGATGGCGAGACCTGTTTCGAATAACCGCGAGAAGTTGTAGAAGCGGTGATACAGGAGGGGTGTGGTGCCGGGCGGCGGTGCCGGGCGGCGTCCAAGCGCTTCCGCATTGGCATCAGCATCGCGATCGATTGGGTGCGGCGCGTGACGCGACGGACAGCGCAGCCCGGCAGGATGAGTAGCCACAAGCCGCGAACGGCGGTGGCTTACCTAAGCCACCGAGCAGATAGTTGCGCCATATCGTAGAAGAACATCGCGACAATCGGAACTGCGTCGGTTGGCAGAAGCGGACCGGTTGTTTGTGCGATCATTGGTGCCATGTTCTCTTTAAGTGATTCTGCAGTTATCTTAAAATGGCGGATGACACTTCAATTGGACGCAATATCGACTAGAGCAAATCCTGTTCAATCCGGCTCATATCCAGCAGCCCTGAAGTAGTTTGCGCATTCTGTCGGCGTGAAGCGGAGCATCAATGCGCCTAGGACGTCCCATAGAGCATCGATCTTTCGTTCCGCGCCCTCCGTGGTTGACTGCGGCCCCTAAACCGGGACCGCGTGCCGGTGGCGACGGAAGCTATGAGATCACATGCTCAATGCGCTCGAGGTGGTGCTGAGGCACGATCTGAAGGGGTTCCTCGGCCGCTGCGATTTCCTCGACCGTAAGTCCGGTGGCGATGGCCAGGTCCTCAAGGCTGTAGCCCTTCGCAATCCTGGCTTCGCGGCGACGAGCGGCTGCGGAGGTGTTGTCGGCGGTAGCAAATTGATCCATTCCAAACTCCAAATCACGTTGATGTAGCGGCTGAGGGGGATCTGTCCCCGATGGGTTGGCTCCTTCGTGGTGCCGACTCGGTCAGAGGTTAGCCGCAACCTGCCGAGCCGCTTGGTTTCTCTTCGCAGACGACGCTCTTGCGTGGCTTCCGCCGCGATCTTGTTCTGCGTTCGGATGCCGAGCGCTCCTGCATTAGCGCTGTTGTTCTAGTCCTGCTTTCTATGACAATCAATCCATGGGTTTGCTCATAGGCACACGACGAGCCGTACCAACTGCCTGGGAAGAATTGTCCGCTACTGATTAACTGCGGTCGCAGATATGCCTTGCGCGATCTCATCGTCGAAGTGAACCATCTCGCCCGAGGCCATGTGCAGCGCGTCCGCGACATCGCCGAAGCGCGCCTCACCATAACGGAGGCCGGAACTTATTGAATCGGCGCCCGTTCGTAAGGACCGACATTAGGAGGATCTCACCATGGCAACCACATCCAAAGCCCCCAGCCAGGATCGTGCTCGCGTCGCAGGTGGTCAGGATCACGAGGTGAAGTACGAAGCCCGGAAGGAAGGCATTTCCAAGGAAGCGGTGAAGAAGACCGTGAAGAACGTAGGCAACAGTCGCAAGAAGGTCGAAGCCGAACTCGACCGGCACTAATCCGGGTTGGAGAGTTCAACCGTGAGGGTCCGCAGCCATAAAGTCAGCGGCGGAAACAGCCGCTGAAAGTCTGGCTCCGACGGATCATAACGCAGCGGCGGAAGGCGCCTGACTGCAGGAGTTGACGACCCCGCAGGAAGCGTTTCGGAGCAAGGCTATCGAAGCTGCGGGATACAGCGCCGTCGAGCAAAGCCAAAAGTATTGGGACGCCGGAGCGTTTCTTGCAAACGGGCGGAGCCGCATCGCATGAGGAAGGGGCTGGCGAGCGAACCCAACGAGCTCCAAAGTCGCGATACGCGACGGCGTCGGCTGACTTTACCTGCAGAACAGAATTCAGAGGCCGACAGACCGTGGGGCACCGCGTGCGGACGCCGGTCCCGACCGGTCCGTTCAATCGACTTCTAGAAGCTGCCATCCCGTTTTTGGGACCGGCCAGCATCGTCGATCTTCTCGTGCTCACTGCGCTGAATAGGAAGCGCGGTCGGTATTAAGCCATTCTCCCGTAACGCCAAAGGCGAGCGGCGGAGCGCCGATCAATCGCCCGAGTCGGGTCTCCAGTGTTTGAAACGATGCTCAGGGAAGCGGTCGACGTGAACCTCGCTAATCCTGCGGAGTATTCCATTGCCGACATGCCAGTCGATCAGATCCCGAAACAGGCTTAGCGAGTGCCACGTGCATCGTCGTCCCGATGTGGACTGTAGACTAGCTTCCTGCATAGGGCGATGCGATCCTGAGTTGCGTTCATGTGTCCTCTCCTTCGCGACGGAGAGACCCAAAGCTATGCCGACTAGGCGGCCGCTATGGTGCCGGAAACGTTGGCAAAGTCGGTTAATCGGCATAGTTTGCTGGTCAGTATAAACGTGCTTTTGCCGCGCGCGGCAAAATGCAGTTTGAAGCAGCGTCGCGATCGTCGCCCAAGTCCTGCCGCCGCCTTCCGAGCCGGGTTCATAATGCCGGATTTCCGACGTTTGAAGCAAGGGTCACCTATCCCTTCCATCCACTGGTTGACCAAACCGTCTTGGTAACCGGCAGCCATGAGCACGAAGGCGTTCACTATCTGCTCATTCTGGCACACGGTGGTTCATTTCAAATTCCGGCATGGATGTTTGATCCTGCGGCAAGTTCGATCGAGATCGTAGCTGCGCCGCGCCTTTCGGCAACCAAACTCGTTGAACTGCGCGCCAAGCTTTGTTGCCTGACTATTCCGTTGCGGTCGCTGCGGTCGCCGATTGCACATTCAATACTCCGGGAAAGGCGGCAATACGCAGCGATATGTTTGTCGCGGCACGTTCGGCGCCATGGCGGTCGGCAACTGTATCGGGTTCGGCGGCATGCGGGTCGATCGGGCCGTGGCGCAGGAGGTGCTCGAGCGATTGCAACCTCTGGGAATCGAGGCGGCCTTGCGGGCAATGGAGGCGCACACGCAGCGTCATAGCGACAATCAACAGCAACTCGAGAACTTAATCAAGCAAGCACAATACGAGGCTGCCAGGGCGCGCCGCCAGTATGATGCTGTCGATCCGGGCAATCGGTTGGTCGCCGGCGAACTGGAGCGGCGCTGGAATGAGAAGCTGATCCTATTGCGTGATCTCGAGGTCCAGTTCGAGATGCTCTCGACCGACCGTAACACGCCTGCTTTATCGGCCGACGACCGTACAAGATTGATGATGCTCGGTAGCGATCTATAGTAAGGCATGGCACAGGTCCCGACGCGTCTATCGAGACACGCCAAAAGATCATTCGGCTGCTGATCAAAGAAATCATTGTCGATACCGTTGACGACACATTGGCGCTCGTCATTCATTGGCAGGGTGGCGATCACACCCGGATGACGGTGAAGAAAAACAAGATCGGCCAGACCCGCTGGGCAGTTAAGGCTGATGTTGTCGATCTCGTTCGCAACTTGGCGAGGCAGTTGCCCGATTTGTCGATCGCAGCGATCTTGAATCGATCCGGCAAGCGGACAGGGCATGGCGCCAGCTGGACGCGAAGCCACGTCTGCAGTCTTCGCAACATCCACGGCATCTCCGTCTATCGAGAAGGTGAACGGGCCGAACGCGGTGAGAGAACCCTCGACGAGGCCGCCGACATTCTAAAGGTGAGTCGAGCTACCGCCTACCGGATGGTCAGCAGCGGTGTCCTTCCCGCTCGCCAGTTATGCACCGGAGCGCCGTGGATCATCCAGCTTTCCGACCTTCAACACGAAACCGTGCGCCGCGAAGCCGATGCCAGGCGATCCCGGCGTCCGATATCTCAGGATCCGGTTCAAAATCCTCTTTTATAGACATCATCAGATGAGGAGTATGTCGCGCCCTCGTCACCTTCAGCAAACAGGCTATTTTTTCTTAACGCCTGGGGCTTGATTGCCCGCTCAACATGTGGAGTCCACTTCGACGCGGCCGTCTTTCAGGAAGCGCTCGAAGATATCGCGGCGCGATATGGAATAGCGGAGAGCTCCGCGAGTTTTGATTTTCCGGGTAACGCCCCTTAGCCACGAACAGGCACATGATCCTTGGCGCGATTTGAAGTCCACGTGAATTCCCTTGTCCCCAGCGCAACCGTCGACATTTCTCGCAAATGTCGGGCATCCGCCACTTTTGTCAGGTTTGTCGTGATTGGAACGTTTTGTTCGCCGGTCTCTCCCTCAAATACACATCAACCTGCCCTCAACCCGCCCATTGATAAAAGAAAATCATCTTCTTGGCGCGTCGGAGCAGTTGGCATGGTGTTTGCTGATCCCTGGTTACAAGCGGCAGAAAGCAGTCTGCATTATGCCGGTTCATGAAACGAACGGAACGGAGGCCACCTGACCGTTCGTCATCGGATCCGCGTTCTACCAAGCGGCCATGCATCCGCCGGCGGAAGGGTCAATCCCGATGTCACAGCTTGCAACCAACTCAAAGAGAAGGAAAATGCAATGACCAAGATTTCCGAAAGATCCTTTGAAACGATCGAAAACCCGGGGTCATCGTCGCTCAAGGTGCCAGATCAGTTCGGCGCATCTGTTGAAAAGGGGAACAAGAAGGTGACAGAGGCTTTTTTGAAATTTGCGTCCGGCGCTGAAGCGACACAGAAAATGCTGCCTCCGATCCTCGAAACGACAAGTCTATTCGGCAACGAATTGTGGTGGAAGACGATCGCTGCACTGCAGGCCGACGCCGAGGCCAGCTTCTCACATTTGCAAGCTTTGCTGGGCGCGAATTCGCCGTCGCAGATCCTCGAACAGCAGTCGACCTTTTTCCGCAAGCGGGTTGAGACAAGTTTGCAGCACGCCAAGGAAGTCCGGGTGCTCTCAAGCAGGGCGGTGGAGGAAATCTCAAAGCCGGTCAAGGATGCTTTTGACAAGGTGCTGACGGACCTCAAGGCGACGTAAAAGCGGACTCGCACTTAAATCGCCTGGACTGATCGGGGGCGGCCTACCTTATTCATGGACGGAAAAGATGGTGACGGGGACCATCAGGTCGGGAGAGAGCTGGAAAGTGTGTCCTGCGATCTCGATAGCTCCAGCTAACAAGCTCCTGAAAACGGATCGCGGGCGGCCGGCGTGACATATTGGACGGTTTGAACTGGCGAAGAACCCACCATCTTGGTATCTAACCGCGTAGGGGGCAGGGGGCAGGGAAGTGGTAATGGATTCACGCAGGGACATAGCCGAGCGGGTCATCGCGCGTTGGAAGGCGCGAGGAATCCGGATCGATGAAGACCCGGGTTTCATGGAACTGGTCGCTCTTTGGACGGCAGGGTCGATTGCGTCCGGTGAAATGCGCCGCCGGTATTCGGCGCTCCAGCGCGAGCGGTCGCTGTCCAGGTCAATGCCACTTGATGTGTATCCCTGCGACGAAGGGGCGGAGGTCGATCATCGATCGATTGCGATTCCAGACGACGAACCAGATGAACGGGGAGGTCTCGGACTGCCGGCGCAAGGGTGACTCTTACAAAGGGCTCATCACGCACCATTTCCTGGCGAGCGCGAACTTCACGAAACAGCGGGTCGACAAGCGCTGCGTCGCGTTGTGCATATTCTCGGGAAGAGTCCGAAAAATCCTTGCCACGAGCCGCAATGGCTGGCGGCTCAGCAAGGTAGAAGGTGAGGAGCGGCCGGCGGTACTGAGTCGACATCTTTATCAACTGTGGGCGTGTCGGCTCAGGGCATCTTCAAGCATGGCAAGGCGGTCGCTGCCCGCTATACAGGGTGCATCGCTAATGCCGAGCTTGTCGGCACATCTTCAACGCTGAGTCCCTCAGTCTCGTGCGCCCAGCGTCCGACAAGTTATTGTCTTCCATGGGAGTCCGGCTTGCGCAAATTGCCCCCGATGAAGGTTGGTCCGCCCGGGTCTTCCGCATGGAAAACGCGCGTTGCCTCAAAAACGCCGGTGCGCCATGCATAGGTCGTATCGTCGATCATCTGCGGCAAGACCTCCTGGTTTGTCGGACGACCGTACCATTTGGTGACGATGCGGGCGACTTTGGCGACGAGCGCGGTACTCATGCGAAGGTTCGAGTGTGCATCGAACATCTCCGGCGCCAAATAGCATCGAGACCTCGTTTGGGCGAAAGGTTATTCCTTTGCTGCAAAGCCTAGCTCAACGCGGCTGACATCTAAGATCGCCCGAAGGACGTCGATGCCGAATTTGAGGCTTTCCACCTCGACATCCAGCGAGATGCCCTCGGTGACTGTGCCTTTTGCGTTAGCGATTACCACCTCCTCCAGGTCTTCGAACCACTGAGGACTGTTCCCTTTGTGAAGCTTCGATAGTTCCGCAATCGCGACACTAAATGCCGATTGGACCGCGATTAGAGCGGCGCCGAGCTTTCGTTCGTCTACACCCGAGATGCAAACAATGGGGCTGTTTTTCTCATCCATGGGCTGTTCCTCTGCTGGCTCGCCACGAAACCCTATTTCAACTAATAGGCGACAGAGTCGTCGATCGCCGACGAATGCAAATAGGCCCGTAGGCTGGAGTCTCGGGTAGTTAGATCAACGAATACGCGATGCTGGGGGTGGACCATGTGGAAATGGTGGATGCGCTTGAGGCCTGTTGAAATCTGGGTCCAGCTTCCGAACGTTCCAACCGGCGGCAATGCCTCTAGGCCGTAAGCGTCGCACCTCCTGGTACGCGATAGCGGGTAATCCTTTGTACGAACTGGCTCGCATGCAAGGTCGCCCGAAGGACACAAGTGCCGAGCCTGGGCTTTCCGGCCATAGTCTTCAGTGAGACGTCTGTTGCTTCCACAACTCAACACATTCCGGCGAGCGGCATAAACCTGCAAACTCATTGTTTTTGATCCGCACGCGTCATACCTGGCCTGCACCCCACCGCCATGGCTTCGGCAAAAGGCCTTTTACTCAAAACGCAGGGACCTAGTTTGGCCCGTTTGTCAGGCAGCATCACAAAAAGATCTGCGGAAGGCTCGTCCCGCTTTGCGCGCTCAGGTGCGCCCGCAGTCGATCTGGCAGCGGATTGTTATTCAGGTACACTTTGCAATGAGGCGGAAGCTGCGACAGAATGTACGGCAGTGCAGTTCGCCCGTCGCCAAGTCCTCTCAGGTTGTTTCCACGAACGCTAAGCTCCTCCAGCCCCCTCGGCAGGTTAGGGGGCAGGTGGGTCAGTTCATTACTGTCGGTGCTGAGCCACTTTAGGGTGGCCGGGAGGTCCTCGGGTAGGCTAGTCAGTTCATTGTGAGGGACTTCGAGCCTCGTGAGCTTTGCAGGAAGGCGCTCGGGCAGGCGAATTATATTATTGAGTTCGGCGCGGAGATCCGTCAATTCGAGGGGGAGATTCTCCGGCAGGTGCGCGATTTCGTTGCGGGTGACATGAAGCTCCCTGAGCTCAGGCGGCAGGTTATCGGGCAAACTGGTCAGCCGGTTGTGGTTGACGTAGAGATACTTTAGTCCGGAAGGAAGCTCGTTCGGCAATCTGGTCAGCCGGTTGCCGTCGACGTAGAGCGTCTCGAGCATGTCCGGAAGAACCTCAGGCAGCGTGGTCAGCTGGTTGTCGCAGGCAGAGAGCTTTCGCAGACCGGGCGGGAGGTTGTTGGGCAGCCTGCCCAACCGGTTGTCATTGGCGTTGAGCCGCTGGAGGCCGGCCGGTAAGGTGGGGGGCAGTGCCGTTAGGGACAGCGATGTTAAGTTCAGGGGGGCACGAAAATTGCGGGTTTCCGTCCAGGCCTCGATCCGTGCCATTGCCTCGTGCCGGTCCTCGTCCTGCTCCTGCTGCCCGTCTTCCGCCCAGGCCAGTAAAATTTCTTTCAGTGCCGCTTCGCCGGACGAGGAGCCAGTCAAGCCTTCAACCCAGTTAAAGGTGTCTTCACCGCCTTGTTCGGAACTATTGCCAACACCCCCCTGCCTTCTGCCGTACATTGCGTCGTTCCTTAGGTCATTGCGTCACTGCTGATGTTACTTCCGTCGCGACCTTTCCTTCCAATACCAAATTCGTATCCCGTTATGCTTCGGGGGCATGGCCAGCGTCCTCCCTCGAGCTGGACAGCGCATGATTTTTATCGCGACGTTGAACAATCCCACCATTGACATGCTGCGCAAACTCGGCCTGACAGGCATGGCCAGCGCCTATCAGGAACTCGAAACGCAAATAGAAGCGAGACACCTTCGAGCATGGTGAAAGGCTTCGACTGCTGCTCGAGGCGGCCACGCTCCGCCAGAAGCGCTTCGAGGCGAGAGCCCGCCCTGCAAAGCAGCGCTGTAACGCCCAGATCGAGAACGCTGATTTTTGCGCCGCCCGCGCCCCTGATCGCAATTTCGTGACGCCGAGTGATAAAGGTATTTCATCCACCAGTTCCAGCTTGGTGGAGACCTAAACCAGACGCATTTGGAGCCGCTTGCGGCCGATTTCGCGTGGCAACTCCATCTAACTGAGGCGCAAGTTCCCGGAACAAACGCTCACGCGCGATAACCTTTCCTCATTTTCGGGCAATCTCGCAGTGTCACGTTGATTTGGTAGGTCAGCTTACGACGCCGAAGCCGTTACGCTTTTTCTCTACGCCTGCAGGGCCCTGCCGACTTAAAGGCAACGACTTCCGGACAGCCGAGGCCCAGAACCAGTTCACCTTGACATCGTGTCACTCGGGCGTAACAGGCGGCAGCCCGAGTGTCGCAATAAGCTTCATTATCGACGGCGTGGGTGGACCCGGTGTCGGCGGCGGCATGGAGACGATGGACCCGAGCCGCGGAGGCGTTGCCATAACGCCAATCATCGTGCCGATAATGGCGATCCCATCGCCGCTGATTTCGATGGCCTGCGGGCCGGTTCTGCCCGATACTACAAGGCGGATCTTGTCGGGTGTTACCTCGACGCGGCTACCTAAGGCCGCTGCGGCAGGGGAGTCGGGCGCGGCGCCGCCCGAGGTCAGGAGGAAGTGTCTCTTGACGTCGATGCTGTAGATATTCCCGACCTCGACGGTATGATTCTTCTGGGCCTTCAAATAGACCTCCTCACGGCCCTGCTTGTCCTCAAAGCGCAGTTCATTGTAGGCATTAGCGGCGCCGCCATCGGTATGCGTCCGGAAGGTCGACCGCGTTTTGTCGGTCGGCAGGGTTTCAGGCGGCAGATTTGAGCCATTGTATACGACGCCGGTCACCAGGGGCGTGTCGGGATTGCCGTGGATGAAATCAACCACGACCTCATGGCCGATCCGTGGGACGACCAGGTTGCCAAAACCCTTACCAGCGAAGTTCTGGGCCACCCGAATCCAGCAGGAGCTGTTCTCGTTCTTTCCGCCTTCTCGGTCCCAGAAGAACTGAACCTTCACACGGCCGTACTTATCCGTCGCGATCGACTCGCCCTCGGGGCCCACGACGACGGCCGTCTGCGGTCCGTGAATCAACCGCGCCGGTGTGCGGCGCCTCGGTCGGTACTGGGTGGTCGCGGGGATAATCTCTACGTTGCTGTGATAGAGGAACCGCACGCCCTTCCCCCCCACGGTGTCCGCAGTGAGATCGTCCCCCACCTCACCGATGACAGTGAAGTCCTGTCCGACTGCCAGGAAGCGATCGGTGGGTTTCGGGCGGGAACCGACCTGGCCGTAGTAGAAGGGATTTGCCGCCTTGAATAATGACCCGGTCGTTATCTGGCGCGCAGTGCTTTCGATCCGCGCGCGATAAGCGTTGCAGGCGAGTTCCTCGGCACGGATGGTGGCGTAGAAATCGCCATCGCTTTTTTTTGTATACTGGCCTGGATACTCGAAGACCTCCCGCATTGCCGTGCAGCCGCTGCTTGCCGACGAGGTCTCGCCCGTTCTGACCGCCACGCTCTCCCGCGGTCGGGTGATGGCGCTTCCCGTGAGCTTGCATGGCGGAATGCCGCCTGTCCTCACGGGAGGAACACGCGCGACAGACGTCAGTTCTGCCATCGGCTTCTCATGGTCATAGTCCCTGAGAACGACCTTGTTCGGCTGTAGCGATACGACCTCGTCCCAATGCAGGATGACATCTTCTTGGTAAAGACTTCGGGCAGGCCTGAGATTGTGGTGGGTCTCTACGATCTCAGGCGTGCAGGCCATGTGACTCGCGGCGTTGTCGACCAGCACCAGGTCATGTTGGTCCTCAGCATGTTCAAAATAGTAGTAGATGCCGTCCTGCTCCATGAGGCGGCTGACGAAGGCCAGATCCGTTTCATCGTACTGGACGCAATATGGGCGCTGTGGGAACCGTCGGGCGGTCTGATTCTTGAAATTGCCTTTATGTTCTCGAAAAATCGTGGTGATGATCTCGATGCTCGTCTTGTTCTGAAAGACCCGACTGTTAGAGCGATGCTCGAGCAATGAAATCCACGGCCGCACCTGCGCCACGTAGTTGAGGTGCTCGGTATCGTCGAGGCCGAGATATTGGAAGCGCGTAACAACACCGTTGAAGAAGCGCGTTTGCGAGTCCTTGAGCTTAAGGCCGATTGTCAGGTTTTGACCGGGGATCGTAGCAAAGTTCTGAACTGGATTGCGGCTGGCGAGCTTCACCTCGTAGAGGAAAGGTTCCCCCAGCCGCTCGGTGCCACTGAGCCGCCGGAGAGAGATTTCATTCAACTCGGACGCGGCCGAAGTGACCGCAACAAAACGATTGTGCCTTAAGAGACTCTCGATTCTTGACTCGACCATGGTGGTGTGTGTTCCGCAGATTTGATGAGAAGGCGCGGTTGCGCCCGATGGCGTGAGTAGGATGCTGCCGAAGCCATCGGCGAAGATGCCGAAAAGCGTTTATTTCGTGCATCGAAATCGCCGACCGTTGCTCAGCCAAGATGTCTTGCTGGCCCGCATCGTCAGAGCCAAGCGGGGGAGGGCGGGGTGAAGAAAGCGTGTGGGTCTCTTGGAACTCACCCACGCTAAGTCCCACCCAAATCTCGCCATGCGGCCTTGTAACATCGATGAGTTGGCGGATTCCGGCGGTGCTAGCGACGACGTGTCTCCTGGAAGATTCAACCAGGCCCAGGGCGCAGCGCCCGAGCGGACAACCACGGTGGTCGAGTTTCGCCGCGATCGTCGGCTCGATAGGCCTCTCCGCTGCTGAAGCCTCAAGGGCGTCAAAATGGCGATAACGTTCCAAAGAGGCGTCACGGCGAATTTTGCAAAGGGCCTTGGCGGTCCCATTGCAGTTTGCGTTGAGCTTACTGAAGAGAGTCGAGCTTCCGATGCTTGTCATAACGGGCCTTCCAAGCCGCCGCCCGCCGTGCCGCCGCACTTGGTATCGAGGTTACGTGGGCCATTCACCCGTTCCAGATCGATCTCGCCAAGGAGATCTTCTCCCCGCCCGAAAAGAAGGTCGAGCGGGCCCGCCGCATCATGGATGTCCGTTTCAGGAGAGTGCCATGCGGCAGCCGGTGGGCCCCGGTCAGTCGGGGTAGTTGTCAAGTCATCGGCGTGCTGGCGCGTTTTCCTCTTGCCCATCCAACTGGACCATCCGAGTCTGCCGCAGCGACCCAACTGCACTTCCGGGACCTGCTCCTGACGGAGAACGAGGTTAATCTCCCAGTCAAGTTCATCTCCAAGGTAGTTGCAGATGATCTCCGCTATCGACTTAAGGCCGGGAGCTGCGGGCAGAAGCGATTCGTAATGAGCCAGGCTGAGGGGACCCACAATGAGTCGGAACCGATGGTGCCACACTCTGACCCTCGCACCTGCAATAGCGTTGCTGTTCAGCGTGCCCGTGGCCGGGTCGCGGCCCAGGAGGCAGAGCGATATGCGGGGCAGATCCACCCACTTTGGGACAAATTCACGGATATCAACCGGCGCCTCGACGAAGCTGGCGAGGATGGCAGCGAGCCCCTCGGCGTTGCGGGTGTGTGAGGCGAGACGGCCGGTGAAGTGGAGTTTGGCCAGATCAGGCATAGCATCCCGCGCGCGCAGGGAGGTCATCCCGAAGCCGGCTAGCGCGCCGAGCTGAAGGGCAAATCGATCTTCTTGTGGCCTGTCATAGCTCACGGTCGGTTCGCCCTCCGCCCATGCGCGGAAGAAGAACGAGGCCATTCGATGATGAAAGGTATCAGCAAATCGGATCAGCGTCTCATCCGCGGCGTTGTGCTGCCGGAGAAGGGCGTACTCCGTCAGATGCAATGGGAGGGGACCGTGGGGTCCAAACAAGCCGAAGGCGTAGGTGGAGATTACGGGGTCGTTCTCCTCGTGCGCAGTCACGCCCGCGATCGATCGAGTCGGAAATGCAAGGGAGGGCTGCTGGGCGATCCGCACGCGATCCAGGCTGGGACCGCTCGATTCTCCCAGCCGAGGCCGATCTGAGCAGATTGCATCGATCCGCCGCAGAGCCTGGAAGAAGTCGCAGGCATGCGGTTCGGCCCTGAGCGAGCTTAGGAAGTCGCCGAGTGCCCCCGAAATCAAAGGATCGCCCGGCGGCCGGCCATCGTCGGCCATCGCATTACCTCCCCGCGCTGTAGCGTCGAGACGACCATCTCGGTGAAGCTGTTGATGGATACGTATTTCGCGAAGAACTGGTTGAGCACGGAGGCGAGCGGAAAGATGCCAACGCCTTCGAAGGCCGCTTCGTCCAGGATGATACCAACCTCAATCCCACGTGCTACGGCGGCTTGTCCACCGCTGGACAATCGCCTGACCGCAGGCCTGGACCGAATCTCCCGGATCCCGTCGATCTGCCGTGAGGCGAAGGCATTGACTGGATCGACGTAGAGGCGGAGGAGTTCACGTAGCGCTTCTGCGCCCCGGTGGTCGTTCCTATCGGAATTGCTGATCGAGAGGTAGTTCAGTGAAAGATGGCTAATTAATCGCCAAGTGATATCGCCATTGGCGAAGGAGTGGCGCGGTCGGCTCGGGGGCGATACGCACCGGGTGGCGGTAACTGGAGCGCCGATTTCCAGGGTGAAGTCTGTCTCGTCCCGGCCGATCGGCAGCAGCAGCGCCAGATCCCGGTTCGAGCACAGGCAGTTTACAGACAAATGCCGGAGTTCCGCCGAATAGGGAGCCGCCTGGCGATCAACTAGAGAAACGAACGTTTCGCTGCCGATGTAGCCAGTCCGCGCGCCATTTAGACGCTGGTGCTCCGACATGAGGCGCTGCTCCCGGCGGATCGCGTAGTATCTGGAATGCTGCTCCTCCTGACCGTGCGCGCTGATGCTATAGAACGGGTAGAACCTCACGGGAGCCGCTTCGTTTTTCGCCCCGTCTCCGCTCATCTCGAGGATCGAGTGGACCTCAAAGTCGAGCGGCCTCATCCTGTCAACAATCACATGATGCTCGGTGTTCTTGTCGCTCACGTGGACGAGATCTGCCTGGCGTTCGAAGAGATTAATCGCGGGCGTTGCGAAGAGAACGATATTTTGGGGCCCGAGCTGTCGTTCCAGCCGTGGCTCGACACGTCTGAGTGCGAAGACGATCTCAAGGGTCTCGGCAGTTGACAGGGCTACTGCGTCTGCCAGCCCGCTAACCTCGACGAACAACGTCCGCTCCGCGAGGGCGAAATACTCCTGTAGGAGACGGTACCCGTCGAAAGAGCGTGGCACCTCGGGCAGGAGAGCACAGCTCGGCTCCAAACCGCGTTGCTGCAGCGCATGAACCGGAATCTTTTCCTGCCAAGGGATAGGCCGGCCGACCGGACGGGCTATGATATTGCATGCGTCACCGAGAAGCTGTTCGGCGAGTGCGGCGCCGATGCCACCGGGGCCTGTTAGGTGCAGTGTGAGAGCCTCTAGTCCGAGTTTATTGAACGGCATGCCATTGGTGGTACGAAGGCGTAGTCGCAAAGCAGCCTTCGCATCTTGCCGGGCCGGAAGATCCAGTGCGGCGATCTGCCCCGGCGTCGAAAAATAATCGGCAGCGCTCACCACAATTGGCCAGAGATGCACATCATGGGCCGTGCGGAACTCGCAATGTGTGACGGCGCCCGGAGCAAGACGGCCCAAAAGCTTGGTTCCCCGCGGCACGAGGTATCCATTTTCAAGTCGTCCGGCATCCTGGTCGGGCTCGAAACGGACGATCGTCATCGAGGGGAGCGGCGGTAGAAAATGCGGATAGACCATCTCCAGGAGGTGCTGGGTGAATTCCGGAAAGCGAGACTGAAGCTTCAATTGCACCCGCGCCGCCATGAAAGCGAAGCCTTCCAGAAGCCGCTCGACGTAGGGGTCGGCGACCTCCGCTGATTCCATCCCGAGCCGGGCGGCGACCTTCGGGAATGCACGGGCGAACTCGGCCCCCATCTCGCGCATATAAGCAAGTTCGTCGTTGTACAGTCGCAGGAGCCGGGGATCCATCAGCTTATCTCTGTACCGAGATGAACGCGGGCGGATTCGAGCTCGGAATCTACCTCCGTACGCATCACCATTCGCACCGGCAATGGCTGCGCCCACAGATCGGCTTCGATCCTAAAGCGAAAAGTGCCGCAACCCTGACCATCGTCCAGGACCGTGACCTTCAGGGTGTCCGGTAAGAGACGCGGCTCAAAGCGCTGAAGGCTCTCGATTATCGCTTCGCGCAATGCGCTCTTATCCATGCCTTCGCGAATTTGTCCGCTGAGAGGCCAGGCACCATAATTAAGTGCACTGGCCGCTACGTGAGGGTACGCTTGTAGATCTACGGTTGCACCCAATTGATTGGTGTTCAACAACCAGGAAACATCGCGTAGAATCACCTCTTCCAGTTGGCGAACAGAGAAGCTGCGCTTGTCCTGCGCTTCACACGAGCTGCGCGGCTCATCGTCCGTAAGCCGGTCCAGGAGGGATGGTTGCACGAGATCCCGCTTAACATCTCTGCCCATGTTACAATCTCCAGGTGCAATGGCGACGAGTCGATCTGTCGTTTTCGCGCGCAGCCCCGAATATTCCCGGGTTGCCGATGGCCCCATCAGCCGACGAGCCTATTGAAGTCGGTGCTGTTCGCGATTTGGTTCCAGATGCCCTCGCCAGCTTTGGTAAGAGCGCCTTTTTCATCCTGCCTGTAATAAATGACCTTGCAGGCGCCGAACCGGAATGTGATCGTCTCCTCGGGGGCCTCTTCCGCATAGGACCACTCGACCTTCTCGACTACCAGCATGTTGAAACTCCAGTGCAAGAACAGGTTCGATTCTGATGTAGCTTGTCCGCTCCCCGTCGCTTTGAAAAGTTTCAGTTCGACGCTATTGAAGTGGGCGCCGCGACCACAGGCAACGTACAGAGAGGGCGATGACGTATCCACCTGCTTCTTGATAGTGAAGACCTCGAATTCGGCCTTGCCCGCGCCCGCCCCGGCGGTATGAGGCCCAATGTTCAGCTTGTTTTCGAGTGAAAAGCTCCATTCGTCCGCTAGGGTGATACCGTCCTTTAGAATGATAGATTCGCCCTTGGGCAAAATGCCGTCCTTGGACGCTTGCGTGAATTTTATAACCGCGTCGAACGCCATGATGGACTTTCCTTTTCTCGTTGATCTGATTGGGCCTGGATTGCATCGGCCAGCCCGGGGCAGCTATTCCGGAGTTTTGGCGCCGAGAACGGAGCACAATCATCTGCGGGTTTTCTCAGTCCTTGCGGGCGGATGGCAGGCGCGAGACAAGTCTCAAAGAGATGGTTAGGCCTTCGAGCTGGTAGTGTGGCCGCATGTAAAATCTCGCAACGTAATATCCGGGATTATCTTCGACCTCTTCCACCTTGACCTCGGCTGAGGAGAGCGGCTGCTGTGCCTTACTCTCTTCGCTCCCAAGCTCGGGCGAGGGGTGGACATAGCCCTGAATCCATTGGTTGAGCCACTCCTCGACCTCGTGGCGCTCCTTGAACGTGCCAATCTTGTCCCGGACCATACACTTCAAATAATGTGCGAAGCGGCAGGTTGCGAAGATGTAGGGTAGCCGGGCACTGAGTTCGGCGTTCGCTGACGCGTCGGGGTCTTCGTATTTGACCGGCTTGTTAATAGTTTGAGCGCCAATAAATACGCCGAGGTCCGTGTTTTTGCGGTGCAACAGCGGTAGAAGACCGTTTTTGGACAGTTCGGCCTCACGGCGGTCGCTGATCGCGATCTCAGTGGGGCATTTTAGGTCGACGCCACCGTCGTCGCTGCGGAAGGTATGTACCGGCAGACCCTCGACCAAGCCGCCGGATTCGACGCCACGAATTCTGGAGAGCCAGCCATAGAGCTTGAACGAGCGCGTGATATTTACGCCCATGGCGTAGGCTGCGTTCGTCCAAAGGTATTTCTCGCTGTCGCCGCCGTCTGTGTCCTCCTCGAAGGCGAATTCATCGACCGGGTTGGTTTTGGCCCCGTAGGGCAGCCGGCCAAGGGTGCGTGGTAAGGTCAGGGCCACGTACCGAGAGTTCTCGCTCTCGCGGAACGCCCGCCAAGGGGCATGTTCGGGCGTGAGGAAGATTTTTGTGATGTCACGCGGGTTCGCAAGCTCACGCCAAGAATCCATCTGCAGCAGATGTGGTGAGACGGCAGATATAAGCGGTGAGTGGCTCGCCGCCGCGATCTGCGCCAGTCCCGAAAGCAACTCTACGTCCGGTGGGGTATGGTCGAAATAGTAGTCGGCAATCAGGCAGCCATAGGGTTCACCGCCGATTTGGCCGTATTCGTCTTCGTAAATTTTTTTGAATAGCGGACTCTGATCCCAGGTGACACCCTTATATTTCCGCAGAGTTCGGGACATCTCCACCTTTGAAACTGGGAGAACGCGAATCTTCAACGTTTCATCGGTTTCGGTGTTGATGGCAAGGTGATGCAAGCCCCGCCAAGCTGATTCCACGCGCTGGAAATTTTCGTGATGGAGGATCTCGTTGAGTTGTGCAGAAAGCTTCTGGTCGATCGAAGCAATCATTGCTTGGATAGTCGTGACGACATCGTCGCTGATTAGCGACGTGTTTTGAAGTGCCTGCTCGGCCAGTGTTCGGACGGCACTCTCCACCAAGTCACGGGAGTGGTCCGAGCGGATCTTGAACTCGAATCGAAGCATGCGGGTGAAATCGCCGAGATCAACGGTGGCGACCTGTACATCTGTGGCATCTGCAGGCATCATGATCAGTCCTCCTCTGTGTCTGGGGATGCCAATGGCGGAGCGGCAACCAATGCATCAGGCTTCTCAGTCTCGATGCCATTGCCGAGGGCGCTTAGCAGTGCCGAATCCGCGAGGAAGTGGGTGAGCAACTCTTCGGCACCGTTCTTACCGTCCATATAGGCCAGCAGATTGGAGAGCTCCGTTCGCGCCTCGAGCAGCCTGCTAAGGCTGTCGACCTTGCGCGCCACGGCCGCCGGCGAGAAATCTTCGAGCCGCTCGAACGTCAAGTCGACAGCGAGTTGGCCTTCTCCGGTCAATAGGTTCGGCACCCGCATCACCACCCTGGGCCTCAGCGATCTGAGCCGATCATCGAAATTGTCGATATCGATCTCCATCATCTTGCGCTCCGCGACAGGGGCAAGCGGCTCGGCAGCATTGCCGGCGAGGTCGGACATCACGCCGACCACGAAGGGAAGCTGAACCTTCTTCTGAGAGCCATAGGTCTCGACGTCGTATTCGATCTGTACGCGAGGCGGACGAACCCGCGCGATGAACTTTTGACTACTCGCCTTTGTCATGTGTTCCACTCTCCTGATAGGGAAGATTGCGCACGTCACGTGCCCTCGCCGACCGCCAGACCGGCAATCGAACGGTATTGGGCAACCCCTTCTGGCGCCAACTCTTTGATAAGAGCCATGAAGTCCTTCGAGACAAGTCGCTGCGCGCGCTCCAGGAGGGCTGGCAGCGGGCTCGCGGGCTCATTCACCTGGTACCAGTGGCAAATGCGGCCAAGAATTTCGACAACGTCATCGCGGTTGCGGATCACTTCGGGGTAAGAGGCCTTGCTAGAGTCTGGCAATGGAGATGCCGGGGCTGCAGGCTGGGCCCTTTTCCGATGGGCGTCGACCAGATCCTTGGCCTGGGTGAGTAGCACTATCAGAGGGTCGAATCGAACGGCCTCGTCACTCGCGACGTGCTGCCGAACACTCGCGTCTAGATGGGTGGCGGCTGCCAGGCTGGCGTGGAGACCAGTGCTGATCTGCTCGAGCTGCAGTGGATCGGTGTCGATGAAGGCGTGCTCGATGGTCGAACGATCAATTTCCGTAGATTGGGACCGTAGCGCACCAGCCCAATCGCGGAGCGTAAAAGTCCCGAATTGCCTGGAGGAGGTGAGTGGGACTTGGCGTATTTCTGCCAAGAGCCCGGAGAGATCGCAGAGGCTCGCTAGAGCGTTGAGGCGAACGGTCTGATCTTCGTCATCTTCTGGATCCGGTCGCGGATGTAGCTCTGACCAGTAGAGCTCGACATAGGCCGCGAGCAGCTCAAGCCCCCGACTTAGACCAGAGAAGCCGAACTGACTGAGGGCGGATCGTGTGAGCAAGATTCCGACTCTTAGATCCTTAGTGCGGGCAGAAAGGTCGAGGCCAAGCCGCCACACCTCTGTCCAATCGGGAGCCTCCTCGGTGGCGATGGAGTCGCCTATCTGCTGGTGCGGCTTGCCATGCGACGCTATCTCCAGCTCCAGGAAGCTCAAATCGTAATCGAGAGCATCCCCGCATGCGTTGCCGTCGCTGATCGGTTTTAATAGATGATCTGCATCGAGCATGACCCAAATCCCAGTTTTCCCGACATAAAAGATCGTCGCGCCTCTGTTTCTCAATGTTTAGCAATGAGCAGACGCGATTGCTCATGCACAATCGACATTCGTATATGTCGTGAATGCTTGGGGCGTGAATGCCGCCGCTTCGGATCTTGACGCAGCTATGTGCTGCTCAGGCGCGAGGGACACCTTGTGAACAACAAGAAGCTCTTCCGGGTCCATCGGGAGGAGAAGCTCACGATGCGCAAGCGCCGTGGCCGGAAACGAGCGAAAGGCAAGCGTTGGTGTTGATCCCGCTGGCTGCCAATGATCGTTGGCGCGGGTTCAGGCTTCTGATGGTCGTGAGGAAAGCCGGACTCTCGTCGCCGATACTTCGCTCTCCGGCCTGCGGTCGCCTGTGGACTGGATCGGGTTATCGAGGAGCGTGGCAAGCCAAGCACTCTGGCCTCGGCTAACTAACCCTGCAGAGTTCGCCCAGATCGGCAACCCGCGACGTGATGCAGTGCTGCGCAGCCGGAATGGTCTCCGCACCTAAACCCGCCGATGCCGCCGCAGATGCGCAACCCACCGCTGGAGCGAACCCCAAACTGGATAAACTTGACGGTACAAGCTCAGCCAGATTGAATTGACATCGTCGGGCAGTCGTTGCAAAGGGCAACCTGCGGAGTACCGTTGCAAACGTGAGCCTGAAGGCCTCCAACTACGAAGTCTTCGCGCGGCCGCCTCCGCGCCAGTTGCTGCATAAGGTGGATGGCGTCCTCGGCGATCGCTCTTGGGGGTGTCGGCGCGCGGACCCTCATCGAACGAGCGGCCAGCCGGCGGTCCATCGCGCGTGCAGCGACCCGGCGTCAGTGGTAGAACGGCTCGAGCACTTCAACGGCATTATACTCCTGCGCTCCGCCGGACCGCCGCACGAGGCATATAGGGCGACAATCTGGATGAGATCCGTATTGACCGCATGTAACGATGCTCCCCGAGATTCGCACGTTGCCTCATTCATTTTGCTCCCAGTTGGAGCGAAGGAGTGGGGTGCGGAGATGGCGGGGTTTCGCAGCGGCCGGCCTCCTTCGTGAGCGCCATTGCCGTTTTCGACGGAAGTCGAAGGTTAATAACCATCGTCGCGGTATTTACTTTTGACAATGGGTGTGATGCGGCTTTGCGTGATCTTCTAAAAAGAATCGAGTCCCGCCGCCAATCCCCCGTTCTATCGCGCACCTACCGCATCCCAACGTGACTGTCGACCCTGCTTCCATTAGTCGTGCAGGGCAACCACGCGGTCTCTCGTGCAGATCCCTGCGATTTCGAATTGACGGACACCGACCCCGTTTGACGGTCGTGGAGTGCACGCACTTAGTCACCCTAGCCGCCCGCGCACTGCAACCCCGCTGTAGCGATCCTTCTACCTCTATGCTAAAGAAAGTTTTGGAAAAACTTGCCTCGTCGCCATCGTTCGACGGCGGCCTTGGCGCCAATCTTGCGAGGAGCGGGCTGATGGTCGCAGCGGCATGCGAGCCGACATTCTGCGCTCCCGACCGTCGAAGACGAGGTCGCTCTCGGCGTGTTAGTCAGCCGGAATGCGCCGGCCGTCGTGCCCCTAAATATCGATCTCGAGCCAGGTATTGGCCTCCAGACTGAAGAAAAATTCGGCGCTCTCACATGCTCATGCAATCCCGTGGTGGACAACCAACGCACATGATGGTGCAGTTCCTAGGGAATGTGGTGATGAGTCATGAGCCGTCCTATATCACCTTGAACGCTGCCCTCCTGGCTATCCGTTTCTTCGAGGCACCCACGATTATGGCGGCATCGGCGGCGCTGAGATCGGGATGGGCCGCCTTCAGCGCGTCCGCCCACGCCCCCTTGCTCTGCCCCGGCAGCTGCGGTGTCTGCCTAGCGATTTCGTCCAGCCTCGCCTGGTCCTGGGCCGACACCGTCTGGAACGCCGTCCTCACGGCGATATCGCGCCTTACGGCACCCACGACTATGGCGGCATCGGCGGCGCTGAGATCGGGATGGGCCGCCTTCAGCGCGTCCGCCCACGCCCCCTTGCTCTGCCCCGGCAGCTGCGGTGTCGCCGCCTTGATCTCGTCCAGCCTCGCCTGATCCTGGGCCGACACCGTCCGGAACGCCGCCCTCCTGGCGATATCGTCCCTAAAGGTGCCCAGGATGGTGGCGGCATCGGCGGCGCTGAGATCGGGATGGGCCGCCTTCAGCGCATCGGCCCAGGCCGCATTGCTCCCCCCCTGCCGCGGTGTTGCCGCCGCGATTTCGTCCAGCCTCGCCTGGTCCTGGGCCGACACCGTCCGGAACGCCGCCCTTTTAGCAATATCCTGCTTTATGGCACCCACGATTACGGCGGCATCGGCGGCGCTGAGATCGGGATGGGCCGCCTTCAGCGCGTCCGCCCAGGCCGCATTGCTCTGCCCCGGCAGCTGCGGTGTCTGCCTAGCGAGTTCGTCCAGCCTCGCCTGGTCCTGGGCCGACACCGTCCGGAACGCCGCCCTCCTGGCGATTTCGTCCTTTGCGGCGCCCACGATGGTGGCGGCATCGGCGGCGCTGAGATCGGGATGGGCCGCCTTCAGCGCGTCCGCCCAGGCCGCATTGCTCCGCCCCTGCCGCGGTGTCACCGCCGCGATTTCGTCCAGCCTCGCCCGGTCCTGGGCCGACACCGTCCGGAACGCTGCCCTCACGGCGATATCGTCCTTTAAGGCGCCCACGATTGTGGCGGCATCGGCGGCGCTGAGATCGGGATGGGCCGCCTTCAGCGCGTCCGCCCACGCCCCCTTGCTCTGCCTCGACTGTCGCGGTGTTTGCCTGGCGATTTCGTCCAGCCTCGCCTGGTCCTGAGCCGACACCGTCCGGAACGCCGCCCTTTTTACAATATTATGCTTTACGGAACCCACAATTATGGCGGCATCGGAGGCGCTGAGATCGGGATGGGCCGCCTTCAGCGCGTCCGCCCACGCCCCCTTGCTCTGCCCCGGCAGCCGCGGTGTCTGCCTAGCGATTTCGTCCAGCCTCGCCTGATCCTGGGCCGACACCGTCTGAAAAGCCGCCCTCCTGGCGATAACCCGCTTTACGGCGCCCACGATGGCGGCGGCATCGGCGGCGCTGAGATCGGGATGGGCCGCCTTCAGTGCGTCCGCCCACGCCCTCTTGCTCTGCCCCTGTAGCTGCGGTGTCTGCCTGGCGATTTCGTCCAGCCTCGCGTGGTCCTGGGCCGACACCGTCTGGAACGCTGTCCTTTTAGCAATATCCTGCTTTACGGCATTCACGATTATGGCGGCATCGGCGGCGCTGAGATCGGGATGGGCCGCCTTCAGCGCGTCCGCCCACGCCCCCTTGCTCTGCCCCGGCAGCCGCGGTGTCACCGCCGCGATTTCGTCCAGTCTCGCCTGGTCCTGGGCCGACACCGTCTGGAACGCGGCCCTTTTAGCAATATCCTGCTTTACGGCACCCACGATTATGGCGGCATCAGCGGCGCTGAGATCGGGATGGGCCGCCTTCAGCGCGTCCGCCCACGCCCCCTTGCTCTGCCCCGGCAGCTGCGGTGTCGCCGCCTTGATCTCGTCAAGCCTCGCCCGGTCCTGGGCCGACACCGTTCGATACGCCGCCCTCCTGGCGATAACCCGCTTTACGACGCCCACGATTACGGCGGCATCGGCGGCGCTGAGATTGGGATGGGCCGCCTTCAGCGCGTCCGCCCACGCCCCCTTGCTCTGCCTCGACTGCCGCGGTGTCTGCCTGGCGATTTCGTCCAGCCTCGCCTGGTCCTGGGCCGACACCGTCCGGAACGCCGCTCGATTGACGAGATCGCCCGTTGAGGCCCCCACGATTATGCCGGCATTCGCGGCGCTGAGATCAGGCGCCAACGCCAGCGGCCTTTGAGCATATAACGTCTGCCTGCGGCTGGGCCTGGGATCTGCGTCCTTCTCAGTAGTCCGCCTCTTGCGCCCGCCACCGGTCGGATCGCTGGGCTCCGCGGGCACCTCGGACATGGCCGAATGCTCCTCTCTTCCACCCGGCACCTCGGTGGGCCCGGCAACCGCTGAGGCTTCTAAATTCCCAAGGCCATGCAGCCCCCCGCGCTGAGGGCCAGTCTCCAGCGGCTGGCCCTCGACGAGGTGAATAGTGCGATCGGCATTATTGTATTCATCTGTTGTCCTCGTGAGGTTGAACGCGGTCTCTGCCGGGACGACCGGAACTCTCGTCAGTTCCGTCATGTCAGCCATCATTTGCGGGGTTTGTTCTTCAGGGCTTTGAAGCTCGGTCGGCGGGCTTGGCTGGTCGACGCTTAGCCTTTCCACGTAACGCAATACCGAATTCTCTTGCCAGATGTCGTCCGAATTGAAGTTGTCGGCCACTTGATCGACACGCGCCACTGAAGACTGCGCTCTTTGATCCGCTGGGTGCCGGCCCTCATCCGGCCGCGAAGAGCCCTGCCCCTTAGTCCGAGGGTCCCTGTCAACCATGCTCACCCCCCTGGGATATGGCCTTCAGGAAACAAGGGGTCAGCTGTCGGGCACCGACTGCTGACGGAAGGTCAGAATTTATCAGGGGCTCAAGCGACTTAACCAGAGTGCAAGGGGCGCGACTGCGACCATCGACCGCTCCAGCTTGCCGAGCCTCGTTCGGACGCCGCTCAATCACCGTGGGTCCCGTTTTTTGCTGTTGTGGCATGGGGCGGCTCTGCGGAATCGAGCTCAGGTGACGGGAGGCCGGCAGATCCCGAAGACATGGCCAGGCCGTTGATAACTGGTAGCGTAAACGCATCATTGCAGCAGAACCTCAAAAACCACGGAGAAGAGCCCGCGATTCAAACTAGCGCAGTCCCGGTATTGGATTGCATGCACAGGTGATATGCTCGCATCCGGTTAGTGAGCGGCTATGGCGCAGCTCCTGCGTGAACCCATAACGACAGCGGCGATCCTTCGAGAGATGCAGCGACGACCCGTTCTCCAGACCGGAGGTCCGTGCTTGATGTGGCGATCGGCACGGATTGCTATCAACGCTGACGGCCGCCGGTGCCGCGCAAGCCGGTTACGACGAAACATCGACATGATCTCTTCTATGGTGGGATTGGCCCAACGATACCAGGGTAGTGGCAACTGTCGCCAATTGCGGCGCCAGTGAGGTCGGCCTTCGTCTTCGAACTCCTTGCTGGCTTCCGCTAAACAACGCGGCCTTATCACAAAAGGCTGGGAGATTTAACGATGATTCCGGCATCCGGACTTCTGCGCATTGCCGGCCGGTAATAGCGCGAAAGACTTGCAGCAATCGCAGCGCCGGCGGCACCCGTGACTAGTATCCGCACTGCCTGGCCCGTAACAATGCGCTGTGACCAGCGGAAGCCGATCTCGTGGAAAGACAAGGCATGCTGCGGGCTGATATGATGAAAGACGCCGGCAATGGTGCGGCGGACCCGGGACTTGAAACCTCCCACCGAGTGGACGGCGACTTGGACGAATTCGCGGCTCGAATGCTTTACGTTCTCATGCGTAGCAAAGCTCTTGCCAATCGCCATGAACGCCTCACCGCCCATCAGGCAGGTTGCGGTTCGATCCCTTTCGCCGTCGCGCGCCCTGCATGTATCGAAAGGCCTTTTCGGCCCCGTCCAGGCGGTAGACCGTCCGGATCCATTCTCGGTCGCTCACCGAGATGAAAACGGTCGATCTCCACCGTGCCATCTTGCATGTGCTCGCGCGCCAACATGAGGCGCAGCGCATATCCCATTCGCTAGCTATTGGGCATCACCAAATGTGGAAATGCCTATCTTCGCCGCATGAATGATCCATGCCGCCAGGGCTGCTATCCCGCACCTGGCGCGAACCGGGACTGCAACCGGTTCGTGGATCGTGTCCAGGAGGTGGTTGTCTAATCGCTAAACTGGTCGTCAAGGTGCTTTAGGGGCGGCGGCGCGTGAAGACGATGTTGGCGGCGGCACTGCCTCAGCGTATTCAGGAACATTTTCGACGAGGCAATGCGCATCACGTGTCACCTTGCCTGTTGCGCTGCTCTTTTGGCCCCGTACTTGCGGCGCCGGGTCTCAAGGCTTCCGGGCGGTCATTTGCGAGATTCATCCCGTACGAGTGACAGGACAGGCGAATTGGCGCGTTGTAGGTCAGTGTGAACATGAACGACCAATAAGGCTCTGAGGGCAACGGGCTACTGAGCGACAGTCTAGATGAGACCCCTTGCTTGTCGCGCTGCAAGGGGGCTCATGACCAATCCTGATGAGCTTCGGCGCTTGCATATCTGAGCTGTCCCGACACGCGATGCCCTTCTACCAGCGCATTGTTGGATATCAGATGTGCATGCAAGGGGGCAGTGAAGCTCTGCTACTTTTACGGAGAAAGCCGTTCTGTCAGGTGGACGCGAGGCGAGTCTTGAATGTCGTGGAATAATAGGGTCGTCTGGTCGGAGGGCTTGTTCCTCCGCCCGCAGCATTTTCAGCAGGCCGATCGTCACGTCGAACAGCTGGTGCGCAGCAGGACGGCGGTTTTGCATGGGTACGGGTGGGGTATCAGCGAGCTGCGGCTCAATCGAGAGCTGCTTGGTCTCGGTAAGATCGCCATCGAAGCGGCTCGCGGCGTCTTGGAGGACGGGATGCCCTTCAGTATTCCTGACGAAGCCAACCAGCCAACTCCCTACGACGTTCCGCCGGATTTTCGAGATTCGCTTATTCACTTGGCGGTACCGTTTTATCAACCCGGCGCTCTTGAAACCGACGCGCAAGCGGGAATTGACGTACCTATCCGCTTCGCAGTCTCCACTGAGGATGTTGTCGACACCAACGCTGGCGAGCGAGGCAGCGCCTCCATCGACGTAGCGAGGCTGGATTTTCGACTGCTGCCGGACGCGGCAGACCGGTCTGGCTACACTTGCATCCCAATCGCCCGTATCATAGAGGTCCGGGCCGACCGACAGATCATTCTGGACGAAACGCACGTGCCGCCAACCCCCGACTGCGCCAGCTCCCGGGTCCTCTCGAACTACATCACTGAGATCACCGGCCTGCTTCACCATCGTGGTGAAGCTCTGGCCACTCGGGTCTCCCAGTCGGGAACGAACCGGGTTGCAGAGCTCGCGGACTTCCTTCTGCTGCAGGCGATCAATCGGTACGAGCCGTACTTCTGCCACCTGTCCAAGGCCGCCGTTGTAAATCCGGAATCGCTGTATGTTCTCATGCTCCAGTTGGCGGGTGAACTAGCCACGTTCGCCCGCGTCGATAAACGTGCCCCGACCCTTGGTGTTTACAAGCACGACTCTCTCGCGGAGGCGTTTTTGCCAGTGATACAGTCGATCCGGGCTTCGCTGGGTGCAGTGATTGAGCAGACTGCGGTCCCCGTACCGCTGCAGCGGCAAAAATACGGTGTCCATGTGGCTGAGGTGGCCGACCGCTCTCTCTTTACGACCTCGAGCTTCGTGCTGGCTGCTCGGGCTGATATTGAGGTCGAGCGCCTCCGGCGCGAGTTCCCGTCTCAGATTAAGATCGGCCCGGCGGAGAAAATCACGGAACTCGTCAATGTCGCACTGCCCGGCATTATCATCAATCCCCTACCGGTCGCGCCGCGTCAGATCCCGTTCCATGTTGGATTCAGCTATTTCGAGATCGATCAAAATAGCCGCTTCTGGAAGGATATGCCCCAATCCGCCGGCTTGGCGCTGCACGTTGCTGGCGACTTCCCAAATCTCGAAATGGCTCTCTGGGCCATCCGAGCCGGACAGAACCCACATTTGAGTTAGCCCACCAATGCCCCTCACGCTACGTGTACACAGCAATAGATGTAGTTTTCCGGAATATCTCGTGCCGGGCGACGCGGCTGGTGGACTGACTACCAGCCGAGCAGGCAACAGCCTGGTTCTGCCGGATGATCAGCAGATGGTCTCGAAATCCCACTGCTCAATCGAGTGCATGGCACGGCGATACGTACTGATCGACCGAGGCCGCGACGACACATGTCAAAATGACGAGGCGGTGCCGCTTCCGTCAGAGGCGCCGGTCGCCCGGAAAACCAGCGATGTTATTCAGATCGGCGCCTATATGACCGATGTCGTCGCGGTGTCGCCTTCGATATCCATTGCGGAGAGTGCCGCCGAACCGGAGGGACAACTTGCAGCGACAAGTGAGGAGTTGAGTCTTCTTGGCCCCCTCGAAACGGCCTCGTCGCTCCTGGCGGGCAATTGCACCCGGGGTGAAGAAGCGCTGCTGGACCTGAGGGACGGCGAGTTCCTACCATTGCCGTTCTTAGGCACTCGTTTAGACGCGCTGGCGGGCATGATGAGAAGTCCGTGGGATATCTACGCAGACAGTGTGCCAGATCGGGCCCCCATCTTGACGCAACCCAAGGTGGAGCAATCATCTCGCCAAGAATCATCGAGCGGCGGTCACGGCTTTCCTTGCCGCCTGCGGCTTATCATTGGCAGATGTCCGGAATGCCGGCATCGTAAGCGTGCTGGATCGTGCAGGGAAAATGCTTCTGTATTCCGCCGCGCTGCACAGCATACTCTCCGAGCGAGAGCTGGCGAACAATTATTCAGAAATAAGAGTTCCGACGAAAAAACCCTGAGTCTCGTTCCCGATGTCGGTGAGGCGTTGCGCGCAGTTCTGTGCAATGACTCCAGCGGGTCCCTCCGCGGAGACCTGGCCGTTGAGCAAGCCTTCACCGACCGTGGGACGCATGACGTGTCATTCGCGGCTGTGCAGAAGGCTCTGTCCAGCGTCCGTGCACGCTTGTCCCTAGCAGGGATCGAGAAGGCGATGGGGCGGCCCCGTTCCCTTTTGCACCGCAACCATAAGGCGCGAAACCGGAGTGCGTACGTGCGCGTCTTCAATGACGTCGTATCGAGCATCGAAACCGATTTGCTCCGGAGCTTCGGCGCCGACTTCGCGCGCCCAGTGCGAGAGCGTAGTCGACCCGCCCGCCGATCCCACGATGAGAGCGTCCGCTCCGAAGGGAAGTGGGCGGGTTGATGATGGTGATTGAGGAAACGATGCCAAAATCCCAGCCACTCGTCCTCCTTCACGCCGAGGAGCAGTTGGCTGTCCCTTCGCCGTCATCGCCAGTGGCGGACGAACTTACCTGGGAGATGCTTGCGCTCGACCGACTTAATCCACTGGTCGCGGCCGCGGCGGCGCTGCTGGGTCTCAGCGCTCAGCTCAAGAGCAGTGCTAGCCATATCGACGTTGAAGCACTGCGCCTTAGGGTGCTGCGGGAGATCGATGCTTTTGAGCGTCGGATCACGCCGCTCGGATTGCCCTCGCGAGCGATCAAGGTCTGCAAATACGCCCTCTGCGCGACCATCGATGACATCGTTCTGAACACAGCCTGGGGCAGCAACAGCGTCTGGACGACGCGCAGCTTGGTGGGATCGCTGTTCAGCGATACCTGGGGCGGCGAGCGCTTCTTCGATCTGCTGACGCAATTGAAAAATGAACCGGCCATCAATATAGAACTGCTGGAGCTGCTCTACTACTGCATGAGGTTGGGCTTCGAAGGCCGCTACCGCGTCACTGCGGGAGGAGCCGCAGAGCTCAGTGTGCTGTGCGAAGACGTCTACCGCCTGATCCGAGCAGCCCGTGGTGACTTCGAGCGCGAACTATCCCCGCACTGGCGGAGGAACTCAAATAATCCGAAGCCACGCCGCACAATCGTTCCAATCTGGGCCGTCGTAGCGTTTGGGGCAGGATTACTCCTCTCGATCTATACCGGACTCCTGCATGCATTAAATGCCCGCGCCGACGCTGTCTTCAACGATATCGCGACATTGCCGCCGAACGGCGTTGTCAGATCGGCGAGAATCGCATTGCCACCAAAGGTTGTTATGAGCAGCGACCGACTGCGTAACTTCCTCGAGCCCGAAATCCGCGAAGGGCTTGTCACTGTGTCCGAGGACCCACAGCAGATCGTCGTTATCATTCGCGCCTCCGGGATGTTCGATTCTGCTAGTCCGGAAGTGAAGAAAATGTTCCTGCCGCTTCTTTTACGAATTGGTCGTTCTCTGAACGGTGAGTCGGGATCGGTCCTCCTGACCGGGCACACCGACGCCATTCCGGTGCAATCACTCGCCTTCCCTTCAAACGATTCCCTTTCGCTCGCGCGTGCGAGCGCAGCTGCCGAGATTATCAAATCCATGATGGATGACCCAGGCCGCGTGCGAGAAGAGGGCAGAGGGAGCGGAGAACCGGTCGCTTCGAACCACACGCCCGAGGGCCGCGCGCGGAACCGTCGGATTCAAATCATCATCACAAAGACACAATGAAGACAAGCCATGCAGTCAATCAAGAAAGCGCTTAGGTGGCAATGGCTCCGTGTCGGCGGGGCGGCGATCGTATGTGCCTTAATCTTCACGCTCGGACCGCATATCTCGGTCGGAGGATTTGCGCCGCTTGACAGCCTTCGCAGCCAGATCGCGGCATCGATGCTGATTCCGGTCGGATACACCGTGATCTACTTGATCCAGTCCCAGCTTTACAAGGTTCAGGCCTATTTTGAAGACCTCGTCCAATCACGAGTGTCGGGAGCGCTGGACGCGGGTGGGGCCGAGCAGAAGAAGGGAGACCCAAGGCCTTCCGACCGAAGTGTGGGGCAAGCCAGCACGCTTGCTGAAAGAGAGCTGGAGGCGATTCGTCATCGTTTCCGCGAGACCCTTACCACACTCAAGGGGCGCCGCTACGCAGGAGGTATCAGCAGGCGGTGGCTCTATCAGCGGCCCTGGTATGTGATGATCGGTCCGCCCAACTCGGGGAAGACCACAGCAATAGTCAATTCCGGGCTCAGCTTTCCGATGGCGGCGAGGTCCGGTCTGAGAGCCGCCGGTGGGTTAGCGGGTACGGAAAACTGCGACTGGTGGATCACCGATGACGCGGTGTTCGTCGACACTGCTGGGCGCTACACGATACAGGAGGGTGATGCAGACCGGGACAAAGCGGTTTGGCGTGGCTTGCTTCGTATGCTCAGACGCTCCCGGCCACGGCAGCCGCTGAACGGTGTCTTAGTCACGATCGCAATCAGCGAGCTGAATTCTACATCCGAGGAAGTGCTCGCCGATCGCGCGCGCTGTATCCGTGAGCGGCTCCTCGAAGTGTACAGGGAGCTTCGCCTGCAACTGCCGATTTATGTGCTTTTCACTAAGAGCGATCTGCTGGCGGGATTTGTTGAATTCTTCGACGATCTGGGTCGCGAGGGGCGGGAGGCGGTGTGGGGGTTCACCTTTGCGCAAGAGGCGTCGGAGGACGAAGGCGATCCGATGGCGTTTGCCGCAGCATACGATGCGCTTGTTGGCCGCCTAAACGAAAGGCTGCTTGAACGAATGCAGCACGAAAGCAACCTCCAGCGTCGTGCGCTCATGTTCGGCTTCCCACAGCAGGTCGCTAGCCTCAAGCACCTGACGCAACAGTTCTTGAAGGAAGCCTTTGGCGGGAATTCGTTCCAGGAACCGCTTATGCTCCGCGGCGTCTACTTCTTAAGCGGCACGCAAATTGGCATGCCCTTCGATCGAGTTGCGAACGCCAGATCTCAGACCTTCGAGATCGCTCAGCCGCCCTGTACAGCGCTTCGTGGCCCGGGCCGTAATTATTTCATCAGCCGGCTGCTGCGCGAAGTCGTTTTCGCCGAAGCTGGGCTCGTCGATGCCAATCACCGCTTCGATCGGCGCCAGCGGCGGATCCGGTACGGCGCCTACACGATGATAGCGGCGGTCATTGTTACCGCCAGCGTCTTATGGACGTTCAGCTATATTCGGAATGTTCAGCTGATCGAGAGCGTTCGCCTAATGGCTGGCAGCTATGCCAGAGGGGCTGAAAAGCTGAAGCTCGACCGGGTTGAGAGTGGCGATCTTCGACCCATCCTGCCACTGCTTCAGCGGCTGCGTGATGCCAACGGCGACAGCGCGGGCGGCCGCCTATCAAGTTCGGGTCTCGACCAGAGTAAGAAAATCAAGGTTCAGACGCTCGCGGCGTACCGCCGCGCCGTGAACACCATCCTGCTGCCGCGGCTGATGTTCCGGTTGGAAACCTTATTGGTCGAGCGGCACGACGATGATCAGTTCGTCTACCAGGCGTTAAAGGTTTACCTGATGCTGGGTCAGCAGGGTCCGCTCCAGCGCGCGGTCGTCAAAAACTGGATGGCTGCCGACTGGCGAGTGATGTTTCCGGCCGAAGCCGATGCCGGCCTGCGCAGCGCGCTCGCTGATCACCTGGATGCACTCATGGAAGGGCCGCTGCCCCATAGTGAGCTTAATGGCGAACTGATCGAGAGGAGCCGCGCGAAGCTCCAGACCGTCTCGATGGCGCGCCGCGTCCTCGACATCATCGCGACCAGTCCCGAAGCCTCGCGGGCGCCAACCTGGCGTCTGGCCGACCATGCCGGGCCGCTGGCGCAGGGCGTCCTGGCTCGCAAATCGGGACAGCCGCTCAGCGAGGGGGTTCCTGGCATCTACACGAGGGCGGGGTTTTACGGAACCTTCCTGCGATTGCTGCCGCAAGTGGCTGACGCTGTCGCTGCAGAAGGCTGGGTTCTCGACTCACAGGTAGTCGCGCCGATTGCAGCCGGTGATGTGAGCCAGAAGCTGCGGCGTTCGGCGGCGGATCTCTACGCTCAGGAGTTCGCGTTGCGCTGGGACCAGCTCATTGGCGATATGTCCATCCGCCCGTCTGGGGGTATCGATGACGCGCTGCGCACCTTGAACACGCTGTCCGCGCCGACGTCACCAATGCGCCTGTTCCTTTTCGCGGCGGCGCAGGAGCTAAAGCTCAAGCAACCACCGGCTCCCGAGGACGGCTTGACGAAAGGTGACAGTGTCCCCCAGGGCGAGGTGTTGCCAAGCGAGCTCGAGGCACTGTTCCGGTCTCAACCGGCCGCGGACACGCCTGAAGCTCACGTCCAGCTCTATATGGGCGATCATTTCCGGTGGCTGCACCAGCTGGTCGAAGTGCCGTCGAACAGCCAAGCGGGCGCGCAGGCGCCGATCGACAGTGCTCTCCGGGATCTCGGCGAACTGTATCGCTCCCTCAGCCAGGCGCAGGGGCTGGCGGGTTCGAACATCTTGGAACACAACGGGCAGGCGGGCGTCGCCATCCAACAGATCGAGGCGGGGGCGGCCGATCTGCCCGAACCCATCCGGCAATGGATCCTCGGCCTCAGCCGCCACAGCTCGGACCTAACCGTCAGCGGCATGAGGCGCGGGTTGGCGAGCGGTTGGGCGGGCGGCCCCGGCGATTTGTGCCGACGGGCTACCGAAGGACGGTATCCCTTCGCGAGCGGATCCCGCCGGGATATCCCTTTGAGCGATTTCGCCCGGCTGTTCGGCCGCAAGGCGGAGATCGACACTTTCTTCGCCGAGAACCTTTCCCCATTCGTCGACAAATCCAAAGGTTCGTGGCAGTTTCGGCCAACGAGCGGTGTCGATTTCCCTATCGGCCGCAATACCTTGGCCCAGTTCCAACGGGCAGCCACGATCCGCGACACCATGTTCGATGATGCCGGCCAGGTGTCAGTTGGATTCCTGCTCACCGTCGCCGAGACCGATCCGTTGACAGACCAGGTGGTGGTAGACATCGACGGCCAGCGCCTCGAACATCGACGAGGAACGGCCGCCGCGGCCATGCATTTCCATTGGCCTACGGCCGGCGGCGTCGGCGGCGCTTCCGTCGCTTTCATCGGTTTTCAAGGCGCCACCCTCTCTAAGAGCGGCCATTGGGCGCTGTTTCGCCTCTTAAATGAGGCGGATAAGCAGCCATTGGGAGGAGGGGACCTTATTCAGGTACGACTGGTGTCCGGTCGCCATTGGGCGGTTTTTAACCTCCAGCCTGACAGCGTGATGAGCCCGTTGTCCCGCAATCTGCTGTCAGAATTCCGATGTCCAGATTTCTTATGAACGCCGGGATAGCATCCGACTGGCGCTGGGAAAGCCCTATGGGGTCACGAGACGCCCACGCAGGTCTGCGGCGGGAGAGGTCGGCATGTCGGTTGCCGGCCGGATCGGAGGCGGTCACGGCTGCGACTGGCGGCGATCGTCGCTTGATCTCGGCGCGCCGCTTTCCCGCTCGACTAGACCGCTGGAGAGCGCGGTCACCTCCATCAGGCAGATCTTCGGGAAGTTGGGTGATCAGATCCTGTCCCACCCTATCAACCGACGTACACTGATCTAGAACAGGAAACTGGAGAGATATAATGGCCGGAATGAAGCACAATAGGACAAGAGCGAAGAAATTTCTGCAGTTGATCGACCAGACGAAGAACAGAGCGGATTTGGAGTTCTGCTTTGCGGTCGGCACGGTTGGCGATCTGCGGAAGCCTGCTGTCCTGGTGAGTAAGAAAAAGCTCAATGGATTGGCACAAACTTTGAAAAACATGCCTTTTGAAGATGATGAGGATAGTAGTAAGGAGAACTTTTCGCTTCTGCGGAGAGGCACGGGCAGGATGAACGAAAACGGCGTTATCCTCGTCAAGTTGGCTGATGGTGGAAAGGCCGGGTTCCCGCAGGTCCAAAAGGTGATGAAGAAGTATTTCGTGAACTTCCGCATGAGGTTGCCTGACATGCAGGAAGCAGGAATCTTAACTGAAGAAGACATTCAGCAGTTTGAGATGAACGCCGAGGAGAACTCCCAATTTCTTCCACCCGACGACTCTGAAGAATTCAATCGGCCGATGACGGCGCTCGATAGCGCGGAAGGGAACTCTGCAGGGAGTGTTGAAGAAACCGAAGAGAGAAGCAAGCGTGAAGGCGGGGCTGAGCTCCTGGAGCAGCTTCTCCCGGAAGTGAAGGAGGGCATTGCCGCCGCGGCCGCGACCATTTCCAATCACGCAGTAAGTCTCAGCGCGCAAATTGGCGCGGGACAGACCGCAGAGTTGTCCCATCTGACCACGAAGATCGCGGATTGGCTGCAACGTGTGCTGGCTGCGACGCCTCCGGAAGAGCAGGAGGCAACGCTGCACAACTTCGCCGGCCGACTTCTGTTGATGCTGGCCTATCCTGAGAATCTGCGAAATCTTCAATATGTGGATGACATGCCCGATGGGGCGGGGCAGGGCGAGACAAACGGCGACCGCCGCGAAGAGGTCGTGGTGAATGGGATCGATCTGAACAGAGTTCCAACGGGCGCTCTCGATCAAGACGAGGTAGTAGAGTCCTTGTTCCGTCTGATCAAGGCAAAGGCTCAGGAGCGACAGCTTTCTTATCCGCTAGAGAACGCGAATTCTGAGAGGATTGCGAAGATAGTGTCGTCGCAATGGCCGAAGGAACTAGGCGATGCAGCCCGTAGGCGCGCGGTTGTGGAGCGTCTGATCGCAGCGGTGGTCCCGCGGCTCGGTAACGATGATCAACTTCTGGTCCTTCTTGGCATCGCAGACCAGCCCGAAAGGACCAAATCCATCGAGAACTCGGTCGAAAGTATCATAGCTATATGGCAGGCTCATCTCGACGCTGCCTTGACGCTGCGGGATGAGGTAAAGAGCAAGATCAACCAGATGGTCGATGTGGAAGCCCGCGGCGGAACGTGGAGGTATGTCGACGACATCTTCCTGCAGTTCGGAGGAGAGCTTTCAGATCAGCTCTCCGCCATCACCGAACGCAACGGTGAGGCACTGTCGAGCGCGACCGAGCGTGTCCGAACCACAGTCCAGAAGAAGCTCGATTATCTCAACGGCAGCGACATTGTAGCCATGCTTGACAATCCTCCAATCGACATCGGTCCGGGCACTATAGGGCAGACGCTGCGGGAAGGGCTCGCGGCCATCACCGATGGACTGAAGCGCATCGAAACCTCGCGCGCCGCGCCCGCCGCGTAATAATCGCCTGTCTCGATGCCGGCCGACCCACCGGAAGGCCGGGCTAGCAGGCCATCAACGGCCTCATCAGCGACGGAAGGAGTTCCGCCGCTCAGGTGGGTCAGCGAAGCGGTGAAGGAGCGGCGCACCAACAGAGGCTCTTCTTCATCGGCTGCCGCTTCAACGACCAGATGCTGCGCACCTACGCCCGACGGATCATGACGCGATCCAACGCACCACGTTTTGCGGTGCTGGATGCGGCAGCGCCGACCAACAACCAACGCCGTTTCCTTGCAGCAAGCCCGATCACGCTTATCGACGTGCCGACTGGCGAAGCTGCGGCTAGGTTTATCGGCTGAAAACCAGAGTAGAGAAGGAGTGTTGCGGGTACGACGATACACGAGGATTTCGGAGGTCGGTCGTCGGCACCGACGTCGGAGGCGGATTTGCCGTAAACGTTGATCATCACGACCGCTGTTTGAAAGTGCCGCTCGCCTTGCTATGATCCACCCATTCCTTTTTGCACGCATTCCATCCACAAAAACGATTTTACTGCTCAAAACGATTGCCCTTAGAAAACGCTGAAGAGCGCTGTGTAGATTATGTGGAGTTCTAAAAAAATGGGTCCACAGGTGCGGAGACGATGCTGGAAATTCGACCTGGAGCCCTCTGTCAGTTGCCTGGCCTCGATTGTTATCTTACGCTGGTCGTGATCGGGCAGAATCTTCACCGTTGCTTCTCCCGTTTCAGTGCTGATAGGGCTCTCACAAGAAGCACTGTTCCCTGGTCGACTAACCTGTGAGTGCATCTCCCACAATCACTAGAAGCCAGAGCAGGCGCGCTCGCAGCCGCGAGGACTTGGTCTGCGCCTTTTGCAGGGCCACCAAACCTCGTGATGTTTTCTTGCGGCTGTCGGGCCGAAATATGAAGGATTGAGTGATGTGGATAGGTTAGGCAGTTCTGCTGCAAGCGCTTCGGCCCGGGTTTCTGTGCGGCGTCGCAACAATGATCAAGAAGGTTGCGCAGGATCGGTTGTCGGCAATGTCGCCGCGCCGGTCACTAATGGTATCGGCTTCGACCCCGTGAGCTCTAGCTGCACTGTCAAGCGCCACCCTATGAAACTACGAAGGCCGGTGGCCAGGCCAGAGCGACCTACCTTCCGAAACGAACTGGAGAGCAACATGCTGTGTCTAGGGCTCAGTGGCGGTCTAAGCAGAGTCTACGAAAATTCGTTCGATCTACCGAACACCTTTATGCACGATGGGGCTGCGGTTCCCGTTCGCGACGGGCGAGTGATAGCGGCGGTCGAGGAGGAGCGCCTTAACCGGATCAAGCACTCCAACAAGTTACCAACGCGTTCGATTCAATATTGCCTCGCATCTGCAGGTGTTCACCTGAGCGACATCGACCGCATCGCGTATTATGCGACCGAGGCCTATTGCAACGCTGTGCTCGAGCGCGTGCGCCTCTTTCACCCAAGCACCCCAGCATCGGATCCGAGACTGTTGCAACGGGCTCGGGGAAGTCGACACGGGCGCTATATTCCTGTGGGACACCCCGATGTTCCATGTGATCGCCATCGTCACACAGATCTGGCCGCCCCTTGGACGCGTGATGGCACAATGCCATGAGGTTGTCACCCGCGCTCCACCGCCGAGATGAACTCGAAAACGTTGGACCCGGAACTGATTGTTGAGGAATGAACGTCATGAAACGCTATGTAGAAAAAGAGGTGACGGATCAACTCGCTTATAGGCGAAAGATGTTGCAAGATTGGAGAGGAGAGCGCCTCACTGGACACCAGATAAACTTGGCATCAATAGACCTCAACCTCCTGGTCGCGCTCGAGGCTCTGCTCGAATACCGGAACGTGACGCACGCGGGCCAGCACATCGGGCGGAGTCAACCGGCGATGAGCCGGGCACTGGGAAGGCTGCGCGGCATGTTCAATGATGACCTGCTGGTGCGGTCTTCAACGGGTTTGATCCCAACGCCGCAAGGCGAACACTTGGCTCAAAGGCTGCCGTCGGCACTGCGTACGATCCGAGAGATGGTGACAAGCCGCAGCGTAATCTCAAAAGAATGGGGGAGGGGGGCAACGCTGGCGATCCCCGATCATCAAGCTTTGGCTGTACTACCGCGCCTCCTGCCGTGGTTACGCGAGCGTGCCCCTCATCTCGACACACTCGCCTGTTTGCCGTTTGATCGTGCCATGCGGGGGCTTGAGCAAGGTGATATTGATTTGGCCGTTGGGCATATTGACGTGCAACTGCCTGGCTATTTTCGGCGCAGTCTCTATACAGACCGCTTCGCGTGTTTGTTGCGCCACGACCATCCCGCGCTGGCGCAGGAATGGACGATCGACAACTTCGCGACCTTGCGTCACGCTGCCATCAGTACGGACTCCCCCGACCATTTCGGCCCGATCTACGACCACTTGCCCAACCTGCGAGAGGATCGTAGTCCCATACTTTTTTCCAGCGTTCTCACGGCAGCGGTGGTGGCTTCGGGGACGGATTTGGTATTGCTCGTCCCGCGCCGCGTTGCGACCCAAGTTTCCGCGATGCTGCCGCTTAGGGTTGTTGATCCACCCCTCGAGCCGGCACCGTACAAGGTCATGCTCATCTGGCACGAGCGGTGCCATCACGACCCGCAGCATAAATGGCTGCGCAAGGAGGTCGCCGCAGCGTTGGAGACGGGAGCAGACTGACACAAGAAGCGGTGATCGGGATGCTCCCGAAGCATCAAAGAGAGCAAACGGGGATTTTGCGCGGGGAGATGACCAAGGGCTCAGCGCTGCTGCGCCCGAGAGTGCCAGGCATGTTGGACGAATATCGAGACTTGGATGCCTATGTGCTCGCGGGGTCTGCTTGTATCCGGGCTTCTGCTGAGCTGCGGCTCGGCCCTGCAGTGGCGCGGATATCTTCGCGCCGGCTCTCGGATCGACCATTTTGATGGTGATCGTCAAGTGATCAACATTTTTGTCAGCAGGCTCGCCGACACGGTCTGGCACTGCCGGACCGTTGGTTGAAAGACACAGCTTGATATCGGGGACCTCTGTGGCTCCGCGTGCAAATGTCGCCTTTGTCTTCTTCCGGTCATAACAGGCATCGCTTGGTCCGGCGATAAAGAGCACGGAAAGCTGAGGGACTTCATTGGCGACCGCAACGACCTTTCGCAGCGCCTGGTCAGGCGTAGGCCGGCTTTCGTTGGCGCAGTATTTACTATTGCAGTAGTTGCACTGGATATTGCAAGCTGGTGCGGCTACGACGTGCATGCGCGCGAAATAGTAGTGCGCTTTTTCTAAATAGCAGGAAAGGTCCGTGATTTTCTCCCAGACAGCCGGCTCGACGTGGTGCGGCTTTGCGGACGAACCGCACAATGACGCGGCGCAAGCAGTGGACTTCGCTGTGGCCAGCAGTTGGTTCATAGTTGTCGTGCTGGTCAGGTTCTTGAGCGAAATCATTGGTGGGGGCATTAAAGGCTCCGTTGCTGCTTAACGTCCCGGTTCAAGAAGCAAGGGCCATGCCAATGAAAATTGCGTTAGTTTTCAATTGGTTAGAGTTTTTTGTCCGGTTCCCTCCATTTGCGACCCGACATAGGGTTGTCAGGCATTCGACAATAGACCTACGCCGGTAAAATGGCGGCTCGCCTCGAGTGCTTGAGTTGAGGAGGGCAGGTCGGGCCGCTCGACCACACCAGGCTTAGAACTTTCTTTCACCCCGATTTGATGCCCGCGGATGGCATAACCAGCCTAACGTGGGGTGACGCCGAGAGGCGAGCCGCCTGGCCCCAGATTTCTCCCTCGCGTCGATCAGCCGCTCCCGCTCGGTCAGACGAGCCCGATTGGGAGCCAGGCAGGATCGTTCGGATACAGGCTTTGGAGGAGACTTCGCCGAGACAGGCACCGGCAGCCCCGGCGGCCGCAAACGGGGATCCAGTCGACATTGGGCTCTTTCTGGCGAACTCGTCGACCGCATTGTCGCCGAATGGACCGTTAGCTACGTTCCACACAAGCGCAGAGAGGCCCTGGCTGTTCTTGCAGACAAAATCCAACGCACCAATGGTCCTTGATTGCGCGGGAGTTGCTGTCCTACGCACGCTGTTTGAGTTCACAGACGTTCCCTGGGAAGTGGCATTGCGAGGCCAAGTCAAGCGCCGACGGCGCGAATGTCCGTTCGCAGATGCATAGAACGCCATTTTCAACTCAAGACCAGACTTGCGACGGGCCATGGACCACGAAAATGGGTCGAATTGCATGATCGCGAAACGATCCGCGACTGTCCTATCGGTATTGCCGCGGGATAGACGGGCGGACGAGGCGGGGCTGCGCAGCTCCTTCTGGCCTGATGCGCAGGACGTTCACGGAGCGTATACGGGCTCCGCCGAGGGATTCATTGAGTTCACGCTTGGTGTCTTCAAGACCGAACCGCGCAACATCCACCAGATCACCAACGTTCTGATTGAGTTTATCAGCCCGGCGAAGCAGCTGTCGAGAGCTACTTCACTGCGCTCCAACGAGGGCCGGACTGCGGCCGGATCATACGTTGCCAGGTTTCTCCTATGTGGTCGATATTGCGACCATTTTCAGAAAAGGGAAGGGGAGTGGAGAATTGCCGACCGCACAGTGGTCTATGATTGGCTCGAGGAGCAGACACAGCAGGCGGCGTCGCCAGAGATTGAGCGGTTCGGTTTCAGGCAGCCGATCGGAACATCGCATTCTAACGACCCGGTCTATACGCTCGGAAGCGGCAAAGAGCATGAAAGCCGAGGCGGAATAGCGGCGCGTTCAGCTGGTGCCGAACTCTTCTTTTCCGGGACGTGGTGCTAACTTGCTGTCATCTGGCTCCTTTAGCGTTAGATCGCATACGCCGGAGCAGGAGAAGCTAATCCATGAAGCAAGCAGACACCCGCCGTCATTACACGCGCTGCAGGCGGGATTGGCCGCGCTCTGGTCGATGCCTTTGCGACAAACGGCGACATTGTCGTTGCCGTGGATCTTCCTGGAAGCGGAACGGTGCGGTGCGGCGTTGCCGCGCGGCCCTGTGATCTTCAATGTGGCCTCGCTGGGCGGGTTGCTGGGCGATCCCAGACGCAACGGCTACGCTGCCTGGAAGGGGCCTGATCTTGATCACGAAAAGTTTGGCATGCGAGTTGGCGTCGCGTCGAGTGGGCCTGACGGCCATAAGAGCTCGGCTATGTGCGCACGCCGATGGTCGAGAACTGGAACGCGCCGACGAGACGGATCTCGCCGCTATTCGCAGACGCGTGCCGATGGGGCCCATGGGCGCGTCCCGATGATGTCGACCGGACCGTGCGGTTTCCGGTCAGCTCGCACGTCGATCATTCATCGACATCGTGTCGGACGGTCGCCTTGGGCTTGGCGACGGGTCCGGATACGAGCGATTCGAGTTCAAGCGCTTCGGTGTCGTTATTCATGAGGCGCCTGGGGAGTACCTGGGTGATCTTTTAGGGGCTCAACCAGAAGGTTTTCGAACCCGACGGCCATTATCAGAAGATACCCCCAACGGCGATATCGTTGCGGACCACCCAGAAGCCAGCCCCGCCAATCTGCATCGCGGCAGGATCGGAGTGCAGCATGAGGCGGGCCGTCGCAGAGAGTCGCAGCAATTATTGCAGTCTCTAATCTTCGCCTGCGTCCTCCCGTAATACAAGGGCGTATCAACTCAGCCGGCGGCGCAAAAAGTCCTCACGATGAGGCAAGCTTTTAGCCGCGGTTCAAATTGAGGTGTTCGAAGTACCAAGACGGGTCATCATCGGATGAATCTGTCTCGACACTGGCGTCACTCGAATGCTCCTCGACACCTGCTTCATCGTCGCTAAGATACTCCACGGTTTTAGAGAGATAACTCCAAGGTTTGTCGGCGCGCTGCCATCCACCCTTGCTATTCTTTGTCCACTTGTCGGGATGTTGCGTAGGGTCGAGCACCCAGCGATTTTCACCCACATCAACGAAACCCATCTGCTCTAGACGGGTTCCCATCTCCGGCGTAGCGGGACGTGACATGATCAACGGCTGTTCGCCGTCGAGTTGAAGTTGATGTTCGAGCAGAATATCGCCTGCGTTCTCGACAAGCGGATGAGTAACGCGAAGGTCTACAATCGACGTGATTCTTCTTCGACCGGGAAATAGTTCCCGCCACGGCTCGTTTTCGATGCTAAATCCATCCTCTGTTCTTAAAAGCCCAACGCTTCGTTCTCCCAGATCATAGCTGAAATATCGCGCGCTGGGCGTATCATTGTCGGTGCCGCCGTAGAGTCGAGCGATGGTAGCCGTACGCAGGGCTTTAGAGGACACGAAGGGCGAGTACTCTTGTGGATTGACGGAAATGTGCTTGATTTCATCACCGTAAAATTCCCTTACTTTTCTGGCAAATGTCGATCTGTCGAGCACCTTAATTGGAGGTTCGGAAGAGAGCGAGTATGGTCGCGTTGGCGACGAAGGCGAAAGAGCATGGGGATCTGGCGTTGATCGGGACGGCATGCCCGTAAGCATTTGTGCCCCGGTCATATTCTCGATCCACCCCGCCATGGCCCGGGTGCGATCATCTTCCTCGGAAATGTTGTAGCGCAGCGATCGTTCTGAGTTATCCATGGCGGTCTCTCCTGAGAGTGAAAGGTGTGATGAAGCGCATTCTTTTCAGTCGCTTCACATGGGAACGGTGCGCTCACATGTCCGGCCTATAAAGCGGATACGTGACTGCTAGACTCGATGAAGCGGGCGGTGCGCGTTGCATGCGCCGCTCCTGATCCCTTTACCTCAGCCCAAGCCTCGAGGATCCGCGAAAGCGTGGCTCCCTTCGCCAGACCATCGTCGAATCGGCTGACAGTCCGTCGGAGGTGTCTGCGCCGCGGCAGGGCTAAGATTAGCTTGAATGTTAGAGGCGTCTCGGAAAATTTACCGCCCCGCGGGCCTGTTCTGTTTTCACCGTTGTTGGTCTCCAATTGCAGATTACGCATATGCTAGTGCAACCGGACTGGTCGCCATCATGCAAAATCGATATTCTAAAATGCTTTGGAAAAGCGGAGCCACGTAGACCCCTTAGGTGGTGAAGTGGACCTGCCACTGCGAATTTCCTCCAGAAATGATTAGAGTCCGGCCCATCAAAGGACGGACGAATGAAGAAGCAGAGATTTACCGAAGAGCAGATAATTGCGGTACCCAAGGAGCAGGAGGCAGGCGCGAAGGCGGCCGACCTCTGCCGTAAGCACGGGATTTCGGAAGCGACGTTTTACAACTGGAAAGCCAAGTACGGTGGTATGGAAGTGTCCGAGGCCAAGCGGCTGAAGGCGCTTGAGGACGAGAACGCCAGGCTGAAAAAGCTGCTGGGCGAACAGATGCTGGATGCGGCCGCGCTCCGCGAGCTTCTTGCAAAAAAATGGTAGGGCCTGCCGCCAAGCGTGAAGCCGTCACGCATCTGAAGGCCGTGATGGGTCTTTCGGAGCGGCGGGCCTGCCAGATCATATCCGCCGACCGCAAGACGGTGCGTTATCGGTCCTGCCGACCGCCGGAGGTGGCGCTGCGGGCAAAGCTGCGTGACCTTGCAAACGAGCGTCGGCGTTTCGGCTATCGGCGACTGTTCGTCCTGCTTCGACGGGAAGGAGAGCCGTCCGGCGTCAATAGGATCGAGGTTCCAAATTTGATTTCCGGAGGACCGGCATCGATGTACCCAAGACGGAACCAGCCGCGCGATGACGATTCTCGCGAAGTAAGTGAGTGGATCGAAGGCGTGACCGGAGCTTTCGATACGGACGCCTGGATCCGGGAGTACAATTCACAGAGACGAGATGTGGAACAGGATCTGAGCGACTTGCGCCTCGGTTCGCACGACAGTGACGCCGGCGACCGTGTGCCGCGTCGCAGATCCGTGGGCGGTTCGATGCGAGTGGCGCCGCAGTCGTTGGCGCCGGAGAACTCGTTGAGCGGCGCCCGCCACAGCATAGACGTCTCTCGGGCGGGCTCCAGCAGCTTGCGATTCGGCGGCTCGGGGAGCAAGACATCGAGCAATATGGCGGAGGCGGGCGAAGTCGCCGCGCCGCCGCAGGGCAAACGCCGCGGATTTACGTCGCGCATGGCGTCAGGGTTCAAGAAGGCGTTCGGATTGAGCAGCGGCAAGACGTCGTCGCGGAGTTCGGGGCAGCAAGACGTCGATGCCGCAACGGAGACTCACGTGGTCTCAACCAAGGTTCGCGTCGATTACGCCAAGCGTGGTCGCCCCGCCGACCGGGACATGCATTCCGATGACGAGTCCCGCATCAACCAGTTCGCGGAAGCAGTCCGAGGCTACGAAATTCTACCCGACGGTAGCATCGGCCGAGGGGACGGAAGGGTTCCCGAGCGTACCTTGACGACCAATTTAGGGATTCTTAGGGGGTTCGCTCGTTGGCTCCGAGCAGAGAACAGAGATTCGATGGCTTCTCGGCTTTTAAACGATCCAGATTCACTAGCCGTTGATATCGCGGATTATTGGGCAAGTGGTGGGGATGGTCAGGACCGTCTTAAGTCAGCACTGTCTCATTTCAGGAGGCTCGCGCCTGAGGGGCAAGAACTCCAAGCCGTTGGACCTGGGCCGCGCCTGATGGGGCGCCAGATACATGATCCTTATCCCGACGACGCCCGCGTCATTGATAGCTTGGCCAAGGAAGAGCTGAGTAAGTTCGGACCGGTCCCGACTTCTCGGAATAATACCAGTCACCAACGAAAGTTTAGCGCTTGGCTCCAAAGGGAGGGCAGGGAGAGCATAGTCAGCCGACTCACCGGTACTGATCAGCAGCAACAGTCGTTGCAAAAAGATTACCAAGACTTCACCGAAGACATGGGAAAACACACTATCTCTTTCAAGCGGCTTCGGCAGTACCAGCAAGTCGTTGAGGCGAACGCAGCGTCGGGGTTGTCCCCTGAGCAGGCAAGTGGCCGGGAACCGGCCGGTCTGGACGGCCGTTCGGATCCACGTGCCGAGTTCAGATCAACTTCGCCGCTGCAGCAGGTTGATCCATCGATCGAAGGCCGCAGCGGATTGTCGCTCGACCATATCGAATGGCTGGGCGACCAGCATATCCAGACGGATTATGAGCTGCTAATGCAGGACTTGCAGCGAAACGATCCGGATCTCGCCGCCAGGACGCGGCTTATCGATCCCCTGATAGCCCATTATCATCTGCGCCTGGGCGATGAGAGCACCGCGCTGAGCGCTTTCCAGCGCATCGTTAATGATCAGAATGGAAGAGATACAGCCGACTTCCTGTTCCTTCCAGTGAGCGATGCCAGTGCTTCGGATCCTGATCACCGCGGCACCCATTGGTCGCTGCTACTCGTTGACCGTCGCAACCGCGAGGGGCCGGCTGCCTATCACTATGACTCCTTCCGGGGCCAGAACAACGAGTTTGCAGCAATGCTCGCACAAAGGTTGGGTACCCGTCTGGAGCCCGTCCGCATGACCCAACAGCGCAACGACTATGATTGCGGAGTCTTCGTGGTTGACGGCACGCGGGCGCTCGTTAGACGACTGGCACGAAGAGGCCGGCCAGCCGTGCTGCACCTCGACAACCTCGTCGCCGATCGGGAGCAACTCCAACGACGTCTGAGCCCCGCGCCCAACAGTGCTCGAGCGGGGGCTGCGGCGGCTGGACCGGAGTCCTCCACACAGATCGCCGATCCCGCAGAGTTTTGGCATGGAGTGGGTCAACCCGGCCAGCTTCCCGATAGCTGGAATACAGCGACCTTCCGGCAGGATTTGCCGTCAGCCGCCTATTCACCGGTGCAAAGCGTCAATCCGCCAGACGCACCATGGGAGCAAAGCTTGGGGGCATCGATCTTCGGCACCCCACAGTACACGCTGCCTGTGGACGACTTGGGAGGAGCTGTCCCTCCGAGCTGGCAACACCGCAATCAACCGGCACCGGCTGGCCTTCGGCTTGCAATGTCCTGGCTTGAGTTGCTGCCGAGCGCGGACAACCCCCAGACCAGCATCACTATCCATGGTGTGCCCTACACGGCCACTCTGGGGCCATCAGGCATGGAGAACGACATTTACCTTTTCCTGCAATAGGGTGGAGATGGATCGAGCAATAGATGCCAGTGGTTCTTGAAAAAGCACCAAACCGTTGAGAGAGAATCCGTTTTTACGCGGCCACGTGCAGCGCGCCAACCCAGATGAGACGATCCCCAGTGCCGGGGGCGACATCGAATGTGCACGTCGCCAGTCTTCCTTCAAAACGTGACGTTTGGCCAGCATCCCAAGAGGCGACGGCTGTCGCATCTGAGGTGTAGACAGATACGGATGCGGGAAGAGCCTCGGGTGCGAAGGATGCTGGCGCGGCCGCTGAAGTGCTTAGTGCCGTCTATGACGGCCTATCCTTTGCGGGTTCTACTATGGCTTCAGGCCAGGACGAAACCTGCCCATGGCGCCGGATGCATTTCATACAGCGATCATGAGCCAACGTGTGAGTTGGGTACTCGATGCCGACCACGTATCCTGCAACTAATGCCTGCGGGCGGGTGCCGCGGTGGACCGACTTGTTCATCACGCAACGATCATTCGAAATGAACGTTGAAAGCTATCGACGACGTTCCACCCATGGGGGTCAAACGCCGGCGCGGCAGGCCAGCCTCATTCGCGACAATCAAAGGCACCGCCAGTTTGTCGCGCGCATTGCCTCGCCTGAACTGCTCCCTGAGAATGGGTTATTGCCTCATCTAAATTGCTCCCGCCGAATCAACCTCGGGAGCTGTGATGAGGAAGGTCAGCATGGCGACACGTGCGGAATTGGTGGCAGCGATCAGTTGTCGCTATGTGTTAGGCGGGCGGGCCGAGAAGGCGAGGATGTTAGACGAGTTCGTGGCGCTCACGGGCTTTCATCGCAAGCATGCGATGCGACTGCTGCGAGGAGAACGCAAACCGGCGAAGGGTGGTCCTCGGCCAGGGCGCCGGGTTTACGGCGACGACGTGCGGGCAGCGCTCGTCGTTGTTTGAAGCCAGCGGCCAAGCGAGAGCGGCGGAGGCCCGATCCTCTACTCGCCGTCACTGCCGAACTCGAGGAATGGTTCGAGGCGGAGCCTTGGCGAACTTCGCGAGAGTTGCTTGAACGCTTGCAGGTCAAATGCCCCGGCGTGTATCCCGACGGCCTCATTCGGACCGTGCAGCGCCGAATGAAAATCTGGCGCAGTACACAGGCCAATGCGCTGGTGTTCGGGCCATTCGCCGATGCCGCGCGGCAGACGGAAAGTATAGAGGTCGGGCAGTGAGATCATTACCGAACAATACAGGATCGTCATCCGCGCTCTTACCGCCAGGTTGGCCTTCGACAACCGACCCCACCGGAAAACATGATGACCGCCCGCGAAGCCGCCCGCTCGCTACAGCGCTATTGAGAGGCGCGCTCGCGAGCGGCTTCGCTACCTCCGTCACCTGCACCAGGTGCGGGGATACGATCGGAACAACCCGTGAGGCATTCGAAAACATCGAGTGAGGCAACGACATTATTCTCCGGGAACACTCTTGGGTGAGGCAATACGGCGTCTCATCCTGATCGCCGCCCCATAGGTCGCATAACTATCAGGCGTGCAACGGGTTCTGCAAGCAGCTACGCCGCAATGGTTCCGTTGCCTGAGGCGGCGAAATCAGAAAGGCCGGCGGAAAGATTGGTTGGAATCGGAAATTCTGACGGCACCCTTCACGCTGCATGTCCAACACATCACTCGAACTGCTTAAATGAAGGCCAATTTTAGCGGGCTCCGCATGGCAAGCGGCAAGCTGGCGAGCCTCTGTGTCGGCCTGATGGTCGCGTGCAGACGATTGTCGGCAAGCCGTCGCCATATGGTGTTCGGCCATGCCTTGAGGGCATGATTGGATCTGGCTTTAGCATGCTGGGCGGCGGTCGGCAGGCATTAGGATCGAGGTTCCAAATTTGAATTTCCGGAGGACCGGCATCGATGTACCCAAGACGGAACCAGCCGCGCGATGACGATTCTCGCGAAGTAAGTGGGTGGATCGAAGGCGTGACCGGAGCTTTCGAGACGGACGCCTGGATCGACGACTACTATTCAGAGAGCCGAGACCTGGAACAGGATCCGAGCGACTTGCGCGGGCAGCAAGACGTCGATGCCGCAACGGAGACTCACGTGGTCTCAACCAAGGTTCGCAAGCGTGGTCGCCCCGCCGACCGAGACATGCATCCTGATGACGAGACCCGCATCAACCAGTTCGCGGAAGCAGTCCGAAACTACGAAATTCTACCCGACGGTAGCGTCGGCCGAGGGGACGGAAGGGTTCCCGAGGCTACCGTCGAGAATAATTTAGGGATTCTTAGGAGGTTCGCTCGTTGGCTCCGAGCAGAAAACAGAGATTCGATGGCTTCTCGGCTTTTAAACGATCCAGATTCGCTAGCCGGTGATATCGCGGATTACTGGGCAAACGGTGGGGACGATCGTAAGCGTCTTAACTCAGCACTGTCTCATTTCAGGAGGCTCTCGCCTGAGGGGCAAGAACTCCAAGCCGTTGGACCTGGGCCGCGCCTGATGGGCCGCCGAATTCATGATCCTTATCCAGACGACGCCCTCATTATTGAGGCCTTGGCCAACGAAGAGCGGAGTAAGCTCCGACCGGTCTCGACTTCCCGGAAAAATGCCAGTAACCAACGAAAATTTAGCGCTTGGCTCAAAAGGGAGGGCAGGGAGAGCATAGTCAGCCGACTCACGGGTACTGATGAGCAGCAACGGTCGTTGCAGGAGGATTTTAGGAAATTTACCGAGGCCGAGGGAAAAGTGGTCGTGAGTTTAGATCGGCTGCGGCAGTATCAAGGCGCCGAGTCCCAGTTGAAACAGCATAATCCTTATCCCGACGACGCCCTCATGATTGATGGCTGCGCCAACGAAGAGCTGAGCAAGCTCGGATCGGACTCGACTTCCAAGAGGAATGTTGTCCGGATTACGGCCATAAATCAACGGAGGTTTAGTAATTGGCTCCAAAAGAATGGTAGGGGGAGCATAGCCAGTCGCCTGACTGGCAGTGATCAGCAGCAAGGGTCGTTGAAGGACGATTTTAGGGGCTTTACCAAGGCTGAAGGAAGAATAAACGTGGGTTTTGATCGGCTGCGGCAGTATCTAGGCGCCGAGTCCCAGTTGAAGCAGCATGATCCTTATCCCGACGACGCCCTCATTATTGAGGCCTTGGCCAACGAAGAGCAGAGTAAGCTCGGACCGGTCTCGACTTCCCGGAAAAATGCCAGTAACCAACGAAAATTTAGCGATTGGCTCAAAAGGGAGGGCAGGGAGAGCATGGTCAGCCGACTCACCGGTACTGATGAGCAGCAACGGTCGTTGCAGGAGGATTTTAGGGCCTTTACCAAGGAGGAAGGAAAAAAAGTGGTCGTGAGTTTCAATCGGCTGCGGCAGTATCTAGGCGCCGAGTCGCAGTTGAAACAGCATGATCCTTATCCCGATGACGCCCGCATCATTGATGACCTAGCCAAGGAAGCGCTGAGCAAGCTCGGATCGAACTCGACTTCGCAGAGGAAAGTAGTCTTGAATCTGGCCAGCAATCAACGGAGGTTTAGTGATTGGCTCCGAAAGAAGGGTCGGGGGAGCATAGGCAGTCGCTTGACTGGCAGTGATCAGCAGCAACAGTCGTTAAAGGACGATTACAGTAACTTTACCAACGCTGAAGGAAAAAGAATAAGCGTGAGTTTCGATCGGCTGCGGCAGTATCTAGGCGCTGAGTCGCAGTTGAAACAGCATGATCCTTATCCCGACGACGCCCTCATGATTGATAGCTTCGCCAACGAAGAGCTGAGCAAGCTCGGACCGGACTCGACTTCGCAGAGGAGAGTCGTCTGGAGACTGGCCAGCAATCAACGAAAGTTTAGTGATTGGCTGCAAACCAGGGGTAGGGAGAGCATAGCGAGCCGGCTCAACGGCAGTGATCAGCAGCAATGGTCGTTGAAAAAAGATTACCAAGACTTCACCGAAGACATGGGAAAACACACTATCTCTTTCAAGCGGCTTCGGCAGTACCAGCAAGTCGTTGAGGCGAACGCAGCGTCGGGGTTGTCCCCTGAGCAGGCAAGTGGCCGGGAACCGGCCGGTCTGGACGGCCGTTCGGATCCACGTGCCGAGTTCAGATCAACTTCGCCGCTGCAGCAGGTTGATCCATCGATCGAAGGCCGCAGCGGATTGTCGCTCGACCATATCGAATGGCTGGGCGACCAGCATATCCAGACGGATTATGAGCTGCTAATGCAGGACTTGCAGCGAAACGATCCGGATCTCGCCGCCAGGACGCGGCTTATCGATCCCCTGATAGCCCATTATCATCTGCGCCTGGGCGATGAGAGCACCGCGCTGAGCGCTTTCCAGCGCATCGTTAATGATCAGAATGGAAGAGATACAGCCGACTTCCTGTTCCTTCCAGTGAGCGATGCCAGTGCTTCGGATCCTGATCACCGCGGCACCCATTGGTCGCTGCTACTCGTTGACCGTCGCAACCGCGAGGGGCCGGCTGCCTATCACTATGACTCCTTCCGGGGCCAGAACAACGAGTTTGCAGCAATGCTCGCACAAAGGTTGGGTACCCGTCTGGAGCCCGTCCGCATGACCCAACAGCGCAACGACTATGATTGCGGAGTCTTCGTGGTTGACGGCACGCGGGCGCTCGTTAGACGACTGGCACGAAGAGGCCGGCCAGCCGTGCTGCACCTCGACAACCTCGTCGCCGATCGGGAGCAACTCCAACGACGTCTGAGCCCCGCGCCCAACAGTGCTCGAGCGGGGGCTGCGGCGGCTGGACCGGAGTCCTCCACACAGATCGCCGATCCCGCAGAGTTTTGGCATGGAGTGGGTCAACCCGGCCAGCTTCCCGATAGCTGGAATACAGCGACCTTCCGGCAGGATTTGCCGTCAGCCGCCTATTCACCGGTGCAAAGCGTCAATCCGCCAGACGCACCATGGGAGCAAAGCTTGGGGGCATCGATCTTCGGCACCCCACAGTACACGCTGCCTGTGGACGACTTGGGAGGATTTGTCCCTCCGAGCTGGCAACACGGCAATCAACCGGTACCAGATGACCTTCTGCCTGCAATGTACTTGTTTGACTTGCTGCCGAGCGCGGACAAACCCACCAACTTCAGTATCCATGGTGTGCCCTACACGGCCACTCTGGGGCCATCAGGCATGCAGAGCGACATTTACCTTTTCCTGCAATAGGGTGGAGATGGATCGAGCAATAGATGCCAGTGGTTCTTGAAAAAGCACCAAACCGTTGAGAGAGAATCCGTTTTTACGCGGCCACGTGCAGCGCGCCAACCCAGATGAGACGATCCCCAGTGCCGGGGCAACATCGAATGGCGGGCTCCGCATGGCAAGCGGCAAGCTGGCGAGCCTCTGTGTCGGCTTGATGGTCGAGTGCAGACGATTGTCGGCAAGCCGTCGCCATATGGTGTTCGGCCATGCCTTGAGGGCATGATTGGATCTGGCTTTAGCATGCTGGGCGGCGGTCGGCAGGCATTAGGATCGAGGTTCCAAATTTGAATTTCCGGAGGACCGGCATCGATGTACCCAAGACGGAACCAGCCGCGCGATGACGATTCTCGCGAAGTTAGTGGGTGGATCGAAGGCGTGACCGGAGCTTTCGATACGGACGCCTGGATTGAGGATTGCTATCCAGAGAGCCGAGAGATGGAACAGGATCCGACCGACTTGCGCCTCGGTTCGCACGATAGTGACGCCGGCGACCGTGTGCCGCGTCGCAGTTCCGTGGGCGGTTCGATGCGAGTGACGCCGCAGTCGCTGGCGCCGGAGAGGGGTTCGGGGCAGCAAGACGTCGATGCCGCAACGGAGACTCACGTGGTCTCAACCAAGGCTCGCGTCGGCGCCAAGCGTGGTCGCCCCGCCGACCGGGACATGCATCCCGATGACGAGACCCGCATCAACCAGTTCGCGGAAGCAGTCCGAAACTACGAAATTCTACCCGACGGTAGCGTCGGCCGAGGGGACGGAAGGGTTCCCGAGGCTACCGTCGAGAACAATTTAGGGATTCTTAGGAGGTTCGCTCGTTGGCTCCGAGCAGCAAACAGAGATTCGATGGCTTCTCGGTTTTTAAACGATCCAGATTCGCTAGCCGGTGATATCGCGGATTACTGGGCAAACGGTGGGGACGATCGTAAGCGTCTTAACTCAGCACTGTCTCATTTCAGGAGGCTCTCGCCTGAGGGGCAAGAACTCCAAGCCGTTGGACCTGGGCCGCGCCTGATGGGGCGCCGAATTCATGTTCCCTATCCCGACGACGCCCTCATTATTGATGCCTTGGCCAACGAAGAGCGGAGTAAGCTCCGACCGGTCTCGACTTCCAAGAGGAATGTTGTCTGGAATATGGCCAGCAATCAACGGAGGTTTAGCGATTGGCTCCAAAGGGAGGGCAGGGAGAGCATCGCCAGTCGCCTGACTGGCAGTGATCAGCAGCAACAGTCGTTAAAGGACGATTACAGTAACTTTACCAACGCTGAAGGAAAAAAAATAAGCGTGAGTTTAGATCGGCTGCGGCAGTATCTAGGCGCCGAGTCCCAGTTGAAACAGCATAATCCTTATCCCGACGACGCCCTCATTATTGAGGCCTTGGCCAACGAAGAGCGGAGTAAGCTCCGACCGGCCGCGACTTCCCGGAAAAATGCCAGTAACCAACGAAAATTTAGCGCTTGGCTCAAAAGGGAGGGCAGGGAGAGCATAGTCAGCCGACTCACGGGTACTGATGAGCAGCAACGGTCGTTGCAGGAGGATTTTAGGGCCTTTACCAAGGAGGAAGGAAAAAAAGTGGTCGTGAGTTTCGATCGGCTGCGGCAGTATCTAGGCGCCGAGTCCCAGTTGAAACAGCATAATCCTTATCCCGACGACGCCCTCATGATTGATAGCTTCACCAAGGAAGAGCTGAGCAAGCTCGGATCGGACTCGACTTCCAAGCGGAAAAGCGTTTTGAATCTGGCCAGCAATAAACGGAGGTTTAGTGATTGGCTCCGAAAGAAGGGTCGGGGGAGCATAGCCAGTCGCCTGACTGGCAGTGATCAGCAGCAACAGTCGTTAAAGGACGATTTGAGGGCCTTTACCAAGGCTGAAGGAAAAAGAATAAACGTGAGTCTCGATCGGCTGCGGCAGTATCTAGGCGCTGAGTCGCAGTTGAAACAGCATAATCCTTATCCCGACGACGCCCTCATGATTGATAGCTTCGCCAACGAAGAGCTGAGCAAGCTCGGATCGGACTCGACTTCGCAGAGGATAGTCGTCTCGAAGCTGGTCAGCAATCAGCGAAAGTTTGGTGATTGGCTGCAAACCAGGGGTAGGGAGAGCATAGCGAGCCGGCTCAACGGCAGTGATCAGCAGCAATGGTCGTTGAAAAAAGATTACCAAGACTTCACCGAAGACATGGGAAAACACACTATCTCTTTCAAGCGGCTTCGGCAGTACCAGCAAGTCGTTGAGGCGAACGCAGCGTCGGGGTTGTCCCCTGAGCAGGCAAGTGGCCGGGAACCGGCCGGTCTGGACGGCCGTTCGGATCCACGTGCCGAGTTCAGATCAACTTCGCCGCTGCAGCAGGTTGATCCATCGATCGAAGGCCGCAGCGGATTGTCGCTCGACCATATCGAATGGCTGGGCGACCAGCATATCCAGACGGATTATGAGCTGCTAATGCAGGACTTGCAGCGAAACGATCCGGATCTCGCCGCCAGGACGCGGCTTATCGATCCCCTGATAGCCCATTATCATCTGCGCCTGGGCGATGAGAGCACCGCGCTGAGCGCTTTCCAGCGCATCGTTAATGATCAGAATGGAAGAGATACAGCCGACTTCCTGTTCCTTCCAGTGAGCGATGCCAGTGCTTCGGATCCTGATCACCGCGGCACCCATTGGTCGCTGCTACTCGTTGACCGTCGCAACCGCGAGGGGCCGGCTGCCTATCACTATGACTCCTTCCGGGGCCAGAACAACGAGTTTGCAGCAATGCTCGCACAAAGGTTGGGTACCCGTCTGGAGCCCGTCCGCATGACCCAACAGCGCAACGACTATGATTGCGGAGTCTTCGTGGTTGACGGCACGCGGGCGCTCGTTAGACGACTGGCACGAAGAGGCCGGCCAGCCGTGCTGCACCTCGACAACCTCGTCGCCGATCGGGAGCAACTCCAACGACGTCTGAGCCCCGCGCCCAACAGTGCTCGAGCGGGGGCTGCGGCGGCTGGACCGGAGTCCTCCACACAGATCGCCGATCCCGCAGAGTTTTGGCATGGAGTGGGTCAACCCGGCCAGCTTCCCGATAGCTGGAATACAGCGACCTTCCGGCAGGATTTGCCGTCAGCCGCCTATTCACCGGTGCAAAGCGTCAATCCGCCAGACGCACCATGGGAGCAAAGCTTGGGGGCATCGATCTTCGGCACCCCACAGTACACGCTGCCTGTGGACGACTTGGGAGGAGCTGTCCCTCCGAGCTGGCAACACCGCAATCAACCGGCACCGGCTGGCCTTCGGCTTGCAATGTCCTGGCTTGAGTTGCTGCCGAGCGCGGACAACCCCCAGACCAGCATCACTATCCATGGTGTGCCCTACACGGCCACTCTGGGGCCATCAGGCATGGAGAACGACATTTACCTTTTCCTGCAATAGGGTGGAGATGGATCGAGCAATAGATGCCAGTGGTTCTTGAAAAAGCACCAAACCGTTGAGAGAGAATCCGTTTTTACGCGGCCACGTGCAGCGCGCCAACCCAGATGAGACGATCCCCAGTGCCGGGGGCGACATCGAATGTGCACGTCGTCAGTCTTCCTTCAAAACGTGACGTTTGGCCAGCATCCCAAGAGGCGACGGCTGTCGCATCTGAAGTGTAGACAGATACGGATGCGGGAAGAGCCTCGGGTGCGAAGGATGCTGGCGCGGCCGCTGAAGTGCTTAGTGCCGTCTATGACGGCCTATCCTTTGCGGGTTCTACTATGGCTTCAGGCCAGGACGAAACCTGCCCATGGCGCCGGATGCATTTCATGCGGCGATCATGAGCCAACGTGTGAGTTGGGTACTCGATGCCGACCACGTATCCTGCAACTATCAAACTATGCCTGCTGTCAAGCGAAGTGAAGATTTGACCCCGTAGGCGAAACGAAGAACTGACCCCTTCATTGATTTGCTGTTTCGTTTGTCTCAAGCGCTGTTCCGGCCTTCTGCAGAAGGCCGGAACGGCGCTTTTCGCGAAGCCTGTAGCTATCACCTCGGATGGTGATCACCGTCGAATGGTGCAGCAGGCGGTCCAATATCGCGGTGGCGACGACAGGGTCTCCAAAGACGCTCCCCCACTCTCCGACCGATCGATTGGAGGTAATCAGGATCGATCCCCTTTCATAGCGGCGAGAGACCAGTTGGAAGAACAGGTGGGCGGCGTTAGCTTCGAAGGGCAGATATCCCAGCTCGTCGATGATCAGCAGTTTCGGCCGCGATAGGATTGTCAACTGCTTGTCCAATGAGCCATCGTTATGGGCCTTGGCGAGCATCGCAACCAGAGTGGCCGCCGTGACGAATTGAACGTTGTAGTTCTGGCGGATTGCTTCTCGGCCAAGACTGACAGCAAGGTGCGTCTTACCGGTGCCCGGAGGTCCGAGGAATAGGACGGTGTCGCCGTGAGCAATCCAGCGGCAGGTTGACAGCTCCCTGATCTGTCCTCGATCCAGCGAGGGCTGTGCCTCGAAGTCGAAGCCATCGAGTTCGCGTACGCAGGGGAACTGCGCCAACTTGCTCGACATCGAGATGCGCCGTTCATCGCGCCGGGCAATCTCTCGTGAGACCAGGAACGCCAGAGCTTCGCGCAACGTCATCTTCGAGCGGGCCGCCTCGTCCAGCAACGTGTCGAGTTGATCGCGGATCGCCGTCAGCTTTAGCCGATCGAGTGTCGCGATGAGTAAATCGTGATCGACGGTCGTCATCACCAGCCACCTCCAACAACGGCCTCGTATTCCGCAAGAGGTCGCAGCAAGGCGGCTGGTGCCAGCTCGACTGGAGCGGTGCGAACCAGTCCTTCGCTACCCGCGACGCCAACAAAGTGATCCCGGTCGACGATCCGTTGTCGCCGTCCCTGGCAGAGAGGATGATCGGCCACAACCTGGCCAGCGTGACGGATAATTACACGGCCAGCCAATACAACGACTTGGACGCTCTCGCCGATGAGACGCCAGGGTACGGAATAGCTGTTTGTGTCGAGATCGATGGCGCAGTCCGCCTGCACTTTGCGCACGAGGTCGCGTAGTTGTCCAAACGGTGCGCGGCCGGATAGCGGCCGAAGGGCTTCGGCCTCCGCAGCAAAGCGTTCAATTGGTGCTTCACCAGTCGTGCCGTGTTCTCGTCGGTCTGCGATCTCTCGTATCCATCGGTCAAGGTGCGCCTCGAACGAAGCCCAGTTCTCAAACCGGCGACCAGCGATAGCATTCTTCTTGACGTACCCGACCCCGCGCTCGTCCTTCCCCTTTGTTCGCGCCCGGTAGGGAGCGCAAGCGCGTGGCGCGAAGCCCCAGTAACGGGCAAACGCCCAGAGTCGCGCATTGAAGCGAACCTCCCGGCTAACCGCGTCGTGATGTTCGACAAGTGCCTTCGCATTATCCAGCAAAACCTCAACGGGAACGCCGCCAAACCGAAGAAACGCGCCTTCCATCCCCTCGAACCAATCTGTCTGCCCTTCTCTCAATGAGGCACGGATATGAATGCGTCTGGAATAGCTTAGCGTGGCGACAAAGACGTTTACCCGAAGCCGCTCGTCACCGATCCAGACACGCGTCTGCCCGAAGTCGATCTGCAACTGACGACCAGGCGGCGTTTCAAACCGCACTGTCGCACGCTTTTGCGCCTTGAGTTCCCGCCGCCATTCCCGGACTCGAAGCTCTACCGAACGCAAACCGATGATAATTCCATGCTCGCTCGCCAGCTCCTGCCGGATCACATCGGCATTGCCATCATGGCGAAAGAAGCGTTCACGAAGCCAATCATCAAGGCCATCAAAAGCACTCCTCCGAACCGGCTTCTTGAAGGGTACCGCTCCACCCTCACGAAGATATCGACGGACAGTGTTGCGAGCACATCCAAATTCCTTCGATAGACGCTTGGCACCCCAACCAAGCTCGTGCAGCCGCAACATTGCCACCACCTCATCTGCCTCAAGCATATCTTCGCCCTGCATCGTTCCCCACGATGCAGGATGCGCTGAAATCGCACTTGTCATCCATCTCTCCTCGTTGTCACACGAGGGGGCAGTTCTTCATTTCGTTAGGGGGTCAGTTTCTCATTTCGCCTGACACCTGCGGGCGGGTGCCGCGGTGGACCGACTTGTTCATCACGCAACGATCTTCGAAATGAACGTCGAAAGCTGTCGACGACGTTCCGCCATGGAGGCCAAACGCCAGCGCGGCAGGCCAGCCTCATTCGCGACAATCAAAGGCACCGCACAGTTTGTCGCGGAGCGGCAATCAGACCACGATGAAGCTCTTGCCAGCGACAATCAACATGATAACTTCATCCCGACCGCGACATAAGAATCTCATCCAGATTGTCGCGCGCGTCTCATCCTGATCGCCGCCCCATAGGTCGCATAACTATCAGGCGCGCAACGGGTTCTGTCAGCAGCTACACCGCAATGGTTCCGTTGCCTGAGGCGGCGAAATCAGAAAGGCCGGCGGAAAGATTGGTTGGAATCGGAAATTCTGACGGCACCCTTCGCGCTGCATGTTCCACACATCACCCGAAACTGCTTAAATGAAGGCCAATTTTAGCGGGCTCCGCATGGCAAGCGGCAAGCTGGCGAGCCTCTCAAGCCATGTGCCGGCCTGATGGTCGAGTGCAGACGATTGTCGGCAAGCCGTCGCCATATGGTGTTCGGCCATGCCTTGAGGGCATGATTGGATCTGGCTTTAGCATGCTGGGCGGCGGTCGGCAGGCATTAGGATCGAGGTTCCAAATTTGATTTCCGGAGGACCGGCATCGATGTACCCAAGACGGAACCAGCCGCGCGATGACGATTCTCGCGAAGTAAGTGGGTGGATCGAAGGCGTGACCGGAGCTTTCGATACGGACGCCTGGATCGAGGACTACTATTCAGAGAGCCGAGACATGGAACAGGATCCGAGCGACTTACGCCTCGGTTCGCACGATAGTGACGCCGGCGACCGTGTGCCGCGTCGCAGATCCGTGGGCGGTTCGATGCGAGTGACGCCGCAGTCGCTGGCGCCGGAGAGGGGTTCGGGGCAGCAAGACGTCGATGCCGCAACGGAGACTCACGTGGTCTCAACCAAGGTTCGCGTCGGCGCCAAGCGTGGTCGCGCCGCCGACTGGGACATGCATCCCGATGACGAGACCCGCATCAACCAGTTCGCGGAAGCAGTCCGAGGCTATGAAATTCTACCCGACGGTAGCATCGGCCGAGGGGACGGAAGGGTTCCCGAGGCTACCGTCGAGAACAATTTAGGGATTCTTAGGAGGTTCGCTCGTTGGCTCCGAGCAGCAAACAGAGATTCGATGGCTTCTCGGTTTTTAAACGATCCAGATTCACTAGCCGTTGATATCGCGGATTATTGGGCAAGCGGTGAGGACGATCAGAACCGTCTTAACTCAGCGCTGTCTCATTTCAGGAGGCTCGGACCTGAGGGGCAAGAACTCCAAGCCGTTGGAGCTGGGCCGCGCCTGATGGGCCGCCGAATTCATGATCCCTATCCCGATGACGCCCGCGTCATTGATAGCTTGGCCAAGGAAGAGCTGAGTAAGTTCGGACCGGTCTCGATTTCTCAGAAAAATGCCAGTAACCAACGAAAGTTTAGCGATTGGCTCAAAAGGGAGGGCAGGGGGAGCATAGTCAGCCGACTCACGGGTACTGATCAGCAGCAACGGTCGTTGCAGGAGGATTTTAGGAAATTTACCGAGGCCGAGGGAAAAGTGGTCGTGAGTTTAGATCGGCTGCGGCAGTATCTAGGCGCCGAGTCGCAGTTGAAACAGCATCATCCTTATCCCGACGACGCCCTCATGATTGATGGCTTGGCCAACGAAGAGCTGAGCAAGCTCGGACCGGACTCGACTTCCAAGAGGAAAGTTGTCCAGAATATGGCGATAAATCAACGGAGGTTTAGTGATTGGCTCCAAAAGAATGGTCGGGGGAGCATAAGCAGTCGCCTGACTGGCAGTGATGAGCAGCAACGGTCGTTGAAGGACGATTTTAGGGAATTTACTACTAACGTTGAAGTAAAAATAAGCGTGGGTTTCGATCGGCTGCGACAGTATCTAGGCGCCGAGTCGCAGTTGAAACAGCATGATCCTTATCCCGACGACACCCGCATGATTGATGGCTTCGCCAATGAAGAGCTGAGCAAGCTCGGACCGGACTCGACTTCCAAGAGGAAAGGCGTCTTGAATCTGGCCAGCAATCAACGGAGGTTTAGTAATTGGCTCCGAAAGAATGGTCGGGGGAGCATAAGCAGTCGCCTGACTGGCAGTGATGAGCAGCAACGGTCGTTGAAGGACGATTTTAGGGAATTTACTACTAACGTTGAAGTAAAAATAAACGTGAGTCTCGATCGGCTGCGGCAGTATCTAGGCGCTGAGTCGCAGTTGAAACAGCATCATCCTTATCCCGACGACGCCCTCATGATTGATGCCTTGGCCAACGAAGAGCTGAGCAAGCTCGGATCGGCCTCGACTTCCAAGAGGAGAGTCGTCTGGAGACTGGCCAGCAATCAACGAAAGTTTAGTGATTGGCTGCAAACCAGGGGTAGGGAGAGCATAGCGAGCCGGCTCAACGGCAGTGATCAGCAGCAATGGTCGTTGAAAAAAGATTACCAAGACTTCACCGAAGACATGGGAAAACACACTATCTCTTTCAAGCGGCTTCGGCAGTACCAGCAAGTCGTTGAGGCGAACGCAGCGTCGGGGTTGTCCCCTGAGCAGGCAAGTGGCCGGGAACCGGCCGGTCTGGACGGCCGTTCGGATCCACGTGCCGAGTTCAGATCAACTTCGCCGCTGCAGCAGGTTGATCCATCGATCGAAGGCCGCAGCGGATTGTCGCTCGACCATATCGAATGGCTGGGCGACCAGCATATCCAGACGGATTATGAGCTGCTAATGCAGGACTTGCAGCGAAACGATCCGGATCTCGCCGCCAGGACGCGGCTTATCGATCCCCTGATAGCCCATTATCATCTGCGCCTGGGCGATGAGAGCACCGCGCTGAGCGCTTTCCAGCGCATCGTTAATGATCAGAATGGAAGAGATACAGCCGACTTCCTGTTCCTTCCAGTGAGCGATGCCAGTGCTTCGGATCCTGATCACCGCGGCACCCATTGGTCGCTGCTACTCGTTGACCGTCGCAACCGCGAGGGGCCGGCTGCCTATCACTATGACTCCTTCCGGGGCCAGAACAACGAGTTTGCAGCAATGCTCGCACAAAGGTTGGGTACCCGTCTGGAGCCCGTCCGCATGACCCAACAGCGCAACGACTATGATTGCGGAGTCTTCGTGGTTGACGGCACGCGGGCGCTCGTTAGACGACTGGCACGAAGAGGCCGGCCAGCCGTGCTGCACCTCGACAACCTCGTCGCCGATCGGGAGCAACTCCAACGACGTCTGAGCCCCGCGCCCAACAGTGCTCGAGCGGGGGCTGCGGCGGCTGGACCGGAGTCCTCCACACAGATCGCCGATCCCGCAGAGTTTTGGCATGGAGTGGGTCAACCCGGCCAGCTTCCCGATAGCTGGAATACAGCGACCTTCCGGCAGGATTTGCCGTCAGCCGCCTATTCACCGGTGCAAAGCGTCAATCCGCCAGACGCACCATGGGAGCAAAGCTTGGGGGCATCGATCTTCGGCACCCCACAGTACACGCTGCCTGTGGACGACTTGGGAGGATTTGTCCCTCCGAGCTGGCAACACGGCAATCAACCGGTACCAGATGACCTTCTGCCTGCAATGTACTTGTTTGACTTGCTGCCGAGCGCGGACAAACCCACCAACTTCAGTATCCATGGTGTGCCCTACACGGCCACTCTGGGGCCATCAGGCATGCAGAGCGACATTTACCTTTTCCTGCAATAGGGTGGAGATCGATCGAGCAATAGATGCCAGTGGTTCTTACATTCTAACTTTGCGGTTACAATTGCTGTCAAAGCTGATTAGAGGGGCGACATTGTCAGCCAGTTAGAAACGCGACGCTGGCTCTGATGATCAGCCCCGATCCGACCGGCTGGGCCGGGTTGAAAGGGCGGAGCGGGGGCGGGTGAGGGGCACCTATCGGCTTTAGCTTTAAGACGATGCGATCGACGCCTCACTCGGCAGCATCGCGCTTTGCCAGCGCAGCTTTATGGCGTTCGATGACGGCCGGATCGTTCGTAAAATCCTTCCGCCGTCCCGGACCGTGAGCACGTCGCACATAGCCGTTCTTCTCGCTGTTGGTCATCACCACCGGCTTCGACGGCTGCTCCTGACGCTCCTTGATATAAGACAGAACGTCGCCGAGCCGTTTGTTCTCGGTGATCGCCGCATGCGTCACCCGCTGGTCCTTGTCGAAGGTTTTGTAGGGCAGGGAATGTCCCTTCCATCGTACATCGAGGCGGCCGTCGGCATAGGCATAGGTCTCGACATAGCGGCCAACAGCCGCCGCACCTGGCGCTCGCTGAGAGCAAGCACATGCGACGCCGACACCATCGTCATGCGGCCGTCGGCAACCTTCGACAAAACCTCGATCCGCTGCAGATCACGCTCGCTCATCGCTATCAATCCCATCTGCAATCTCCGCCGTCATCAAAACGGGGAGAGTGTGACATTCCAACTTTGCAGAATCAGGACACTTCAACTTTGCGTGTGACTTCTAATGTAAATGCAACAAGGGCTTAAGGCTGCTACAGGGCAGGGAGATCAGCCCCCGATCCGACCGGCTGGGCCGGGTTGCAAGGGAGGAACGGGGGCGGGTGATGACGCTCCCCTTTGGCTTTAGCTTTCTCAGTAGCAATTGTTCCGTCGCCGGTTGATACTCGCTTGCACCTGCATGGGACGGGGTAGGGATCAAAGCCGCACGATGCTTCCGGAAATCAATCTGCACGGGGACGTCGATGTCGCCGCTCTGTCACCACTTGTTCGTGGCATGCTTCTTTCGATTGCCTATGCTGACGGTGAGGGTGGCATAGGATTGACGGCGACCGGCGCCATGAACCGCAAGTTCGTGCATTGGGCCGCTGTGCACTTCCTCTGGCCGGGCTTCACAGCCGAAGACCTCTACAGCATGAACAAGGTGCTCAATGAAAGCGACATGCCGCCGCTTTGGGTCGTGCGTGACATGACCCATCATCTGAAGCTTCTTCGCCGGAAAAAGGATGTGCTGCTGCCAACCAGACGCGGCCGGGAGTTTCTGGTGAACCCGCAAGCCTTCTTCGATCTGGTCGCCACGGATTATCTCTATTCGTATGTCCACGCCACCGAGCGGGAAGAGGAGGTCCGAGCGCGTTTACGCTGGTGGCGCATGTTCCTCAATCTTCTCAATATCAAGGCCAGAGAAGGTTGCACGCCAATGGAAGTTGTGAAGGTCCTCTATCCAGACCTGGCGCCTCTGTCGGACACCGAAATGACCATAGAAGCCTGGGAGTTGAAATCCGATCTTCGGTATGGCGTCTTCCAACGCTTATGCTGGCTCGGCTTGCTCTATGAGGCACGAGAGGGGCTCTCTCTTCTGCAGGATGGATCCTTCCACAAGACGCCACTTTGGGCAGCTTGCCTGCAGTTAGAGTCGGATACGCAAAGCGATATCGGCGTGCATTGACGATCTCTATCCTGCCGCTGGCTGCCTAATAACGCTTTCTCTCGCCGCGCAATCACCGCAGGATCATTCATAAAATCCGTCCTCCGCCCCGGCTTGCCGTCATTTGTTCACTTCACGCCTGAACACTTCAGCTGGGGTGTGGAAACCAAGGCATTTTCTGGGCGTACTGTTCAACCGATCGATCAGTAATCCTATCAATTCATCAGGAACTGACAGGACAGCAGTATCCCTCGGCAGGTAACGCCGAATCCGCCGATTCATGTTCTCGACGGAGCCTTTTTGCCAGGGCGCAGACGGATCGCAGAACCATGCATCGGTTCCCATTCCTTGCTTCAGTCGCCGCCAGGAGACGAATTCAAATCCGCGATCAAACGTCAAACTTTGCCGGGCATGCCTGGGCAGGGGGCTGAGCACGTTGATGAGCCGCTCCATGATCGGCTTGGACTGCCGGTCGTTGTTCTTGAACAGCATGGTGAACCGGCTCGTCCGCTCGACAATCGTTGCCACATTGGCATTGCCCTGAACCCTTTCGAAGATCATGAGATCGGCTTCCCAGTGACCGAATTCCTTGCGATCGTTGATGGCTTCCGGCCGATGTTTGATCGAACGCTCATCTGGAAAGACTGGATTCTGCGGCTTGCGAGCATATCGCGGCCGGCGCTTTCTCCGCCGTTCCGGTAGAAGCCGCGCGAGTTGCTGCCTTTGTCCTTCTGGTGAATAGACATATCGGTAGATCGTCTCGTGACAGACGCTTGCCTTGGCCGCTGGTTCGATCTTCAGTCGTCCAGCAATCTGTTCCGGTGACCAGCCGGATTCCAACTTTCCGATCACTTCGTTCCGCAGATCCTCGCGACGAAAGAGCTTGCCGATCCGCCGGCGCCTTTCGCGCGCCATGTCGTTGGCGGTCATCGCCCAGTAGCCCTCGGCATCGGGGAATTCCTGATCGTGCCAGTAGTTGCGTTTGATCTCCCGGGAGATGGTCGCACGGTCCCGGCCGAGGCGTCTGGCGATCTCAGACTGGCTAAACTTCTGATCCAACATCCTGGAAATCGATCGGCGTTCGTCAAAGCTCAAATGCGAAAAGGTACGGCTCAAACCATGGCTCCCGAAAGCAGGCAGCTTAGCGCCTTTGTTGCAGTTCGAGATAGAATGTGCCGCGGCTACAACACCAAATAGCATAATCAACGTTATGGAACTTTACGCTGAACCGGCCGCGATAGTTACAAGCAGGTCCTTGGCATCGATCTGGTCGCCGGCTTTGACGAGAACTTCGGCGATCGTGCCGTTCTCCTCGGCGTGAATTGCCGTTTCCACCTTCATCGCTTCGGTCGACACCAGCACATCGTCGGCATTGATCGCCTGTCCGGGCGACACAAAGACGCGCGAGATGGCGCCCGGCATCGGTGCGCCGACATGAGCGGCATTGCCGGGTTCGGCCTTGGGTGCGAAGACGGCGGCCGGTGACGCTGAGGAATTTTGCGAGCTCTTGCTGTTGGTTCCTCGCGGACCCGAGCCGCATCTCGTTGTGCACCTAACCGGCTCGGCTCACGTGACAACAAACACAAGAACATCTGGTTGTTTCGATCGAGTTTGGCGCAGGAGGCGCAGGAGGCGCAGGAGGAAAATCAACATGACTGTCGCGGCTAGGCCCATGATTGCCAAAGCGTATAGGCCTGTGGAAAAACCTCCGGGCTGACTACGGAGATACCCTATAACGAACGGCCCCACAAATGCTCCTAGGTTCCCGAGTGAGTTAATGAATGCGATCCCGCCGGCGGCAGCGGAGCCACTAAAGAAGCAGAAGGCAGCGCCCAAAGGGTCCCTTGCAACCCAATATGCCGCGCATGAGCATCCCTCGCCAGAACCCGTCAGGGCCGGGTTGATCTACCGTACGGCCGGGGCAATACTCCAGGATTGGCTTAGCTCCTCCGATGCGTCAAAATTCCGCTTGATGAGTGCCATATCAAGGCATAACCAATCGGCCATTCTCCGATTCCCGGAGAATTGCCGGACATGACTTGGAGCAGGTGCCATTTCTCCGCAGCCATCCCGGATATTGCAAAAGGACCGATACCATGTGCTTTGAATGCAATTCCTCCCCACTCAGCCGTCGCTCCCTGCTGAAATTTGCCGGCATCGGAGGCGTGGCCGTCATGACTGCAGGCTTTGACATGACCATGCCGGCATTCGCCTCGAACGCTCCCGCCCTCCTGCCGGATGAAGCACTGGCAAAACTCCAGGAAGGCAACAAGAAATTCGTCGCCGACACGGAAGCCTGCGCCGCCAATATTTCCAAGCGCCGGCAGGACGTCGCCAAGAGCCAGGCACCTTGGGCGATCGTGCTGACCTGTTCCGACAGCCGTGTCGTGCCGGAACTTGTATTCGGCGGCGTGACGCTCGGCGAACTCTTCGTCGCCCGCAATGCCGGAAACGTGGTCGACACCGATGTGCTCGGCACGATCGAATATGGCACCGAACATCTGCATGCGCCGCTGATCGTCGTCATGGGCCACAAGCGTTGCGGGGCGGTCTCCGCCGCCTGCGAGGTCGTGTCCAAGGGCACCAAGCTCGATGGCTCAATCGGCAAGATGACCCAGCCGATCCTGCCCGTGGCTTTGGCGGAGACCGATCGCGGCGACAATTTTGTCGACAAGACCGTCCATGCCAATGCCTTCAACGGCGCCGAGCGCATCCTCACCGAAAGTGCGATTGTTTCTCGCCTGGTCGAGGAAGGCAAGGTGAAGATCGTGCCCGCCTATTATGATCTCGATACCGGCGTGGTCGATTTTCTGCACAAGGTCTGACCTACGAGGCGACTTCATGTTGCCGACGGCTATCCGCGGGCGCCTCGTCGCGTTCGCGGAACCATAGTCGCTGATGACCCTTGCCGCCCGCAGCATCACCCGGCGGGTTACGCGGGCCGGAGCTGAGGTCGCGAGCTGGCTGCCTGGGCGACGCTCTTCTGGAAATTTCCGACCATACGCCTGCGCAACTTGGTGAGCTCAATCGACAGGTCCGACAGCTGCGCGATGACATCTATCGGAACCTGGGCAGCTGGGCCGCGCCCTCCTGAGCCAGTACAAGGACATAGGCGTCGCTCGTTTCAAAGAACGCGAGACAATCGGCCTCCGGCAGGATCTCAACAAGATCAAGACGGCGAAACCGCCTGTGGAGCTTGAACGCAAAGGCGCGATCTGGGTTCAGCCAACCCTATTCGCTGAATCGAGTATCGCGCCTGGAGGCATAACGGAAAACTACGGCATCGAAACTGGCCGCATTGATCGAAGATTGGTACGAACCGTGAAATTGACGTAAGCGACAAGCTGACCCCATCTGGCGTCAGTAGCGTTGGCCGCTGTATTGCGGACAGACGATTCACAAACTGTGAGCTTCTATGTCTGCGCCTAGCTCTGGAACTAGAAACTTCCATATGATCGAGGCTGTTCCGGAACGGCTTGAGGGCGCCCCACGGCAATTTCGGCGCCGCTGGTCCGATGATTTTAAAGCGCGGGCTGTGGCTGAGGCAATGGAGCCCGGCGCAAGCGTCTCAGCCATTGCGCATCGCATCGGCATACATCCCTCGCAGCTATTTGGCTGGCGTCGTGATGCTCGTGACGGACAACGATCCTCCTCGCAAGATCGGGCTGGTCAGACGGAGACTGGGACGATTGGCACACGTGCGATGATCGAGCTTATCATCGGCGACGTCGTTATCCGGGCCGACGCAGATATCGGCGAAGCACACCTGCAGCGGGTGATCCGAGCGGTGCGGTCGGCATGATCCGGTCCGGCGTGAAGGTCTTTCTTGCGAGCCATCCCATCGACTTCCGAAAGGGGCCGGACAGCTTGCTTTCGCTGGTACGGGATGCTGGCAGTGATCCGTTCAACGGTGCACTTTATGTCTTTCGGGCCAAGAGAGCAGACCGAGTCAAGATCGTGTGGTGGGATGGCTCCGGCGTTTGCCTCTATGCGAAGCGGCTGGAAAAAGCCCAGTTCTGCTGGCCCCGGATCGGCCATCATCGCGTCCAGCTCAATCATGCCCAGCTTCTGGCTTTAGTCGACGGAATGGACTGGAAGCGGGTTCGATCCACGCCGGTGAAGCCTCCCGAGATTGTTGGGTAAAACCGCTGCGGCGAAGTGAATCAGGTCCCTGAAAGCATGGGCGGAGCGCGGCAAAATATGCTCTGATCATACCCATGACGCGGCCCGAGATTGAGCTCCCGGATGATGTAGAGGCTCTCAAAGCCATGGTTCTTGCCATGGCCGCAAAAGCAGCCCGCGTCGAGGCTTTGGAGAAGCAGGTTGACGATCTAGAGGCCCGCAACGCGGACGCCGATGAGCGCATCGAGCGGCTGACGCAGATCCTGAAGGCTTTCGATCGCGCCCGATTTGGCCGACGCTCGGAAAGGCTTGCATCATCCACCGTCGATGACGAGCAGCATGCCTTTGTCTTCGAAGAGATCGAGACCGGCATTGCGACGATCAAGGCTCAGGTCACGAAAGGCCGCGGTAGCGCGGACAGCAAACGCGCTCCGCGGCCACGCAAGGGCTTTGCGCCTCATCTTGAGCGCGTCGAGGTCGTGATCGAACCGGAAGAGCTTCCAGAACATGCAGGTAAGACCAAAATCCTGATTGGAGAAGACGTCTCCGAGCGGCTGGATGTCGTGGCAGCGAAGTTCCGTGTCATCGTCACCCGCCGGCCGAAGTATGCCTTTAGGAACGAGGATGGTGTCGTCCAGGCGGCGGCTCCGGCACATATCATCGAAGGTGGCATTCCGACGGAAGCAACTTCTGGCCCAGATCGCCGTTTCCAAATATGCCGACGGGCTGCCACTCTATCGCCAGGAAGCCATCTACGCACGCGACAAGGTCGAACTCGACCGCAAGCTGATGGCTCAATGGATGGGCAAGCTGGGGTTCGAGCTCAATATCCTCGCCGACTACATCCTCGATGAGATCAAGAAGGCCGAACGGATCTTTGCCGACGAAACGACCTTGCCCACACTTGCACCTGGTTCCGGATCAGCGAAGACGGCATGGCTATGGGCGTATGCCAGGGATGACCGGACTTTTGGGGGCAGCGGTCCACCGATGGTAGCCTATCGCTTCGAGGACAGTCGAGCCACCGAGTGTGTCGCACGACACCTGAGCGGCTATCGTGGAATCCTGCAGGTCGACGGATATGCCGCTTATAACAAGCTCGTCCGGAAAGATGGAGGCAATGACAGCGCCATCCTGGCCGGCTGTTGGTCGCACAGCCGGAGAAAGTTCTACGAGTTGCATGTCGCAAAGAGCTCGAAGGTCGCTACAGACACCGTCGAGCGTATGGCGAGGTTATGGGAGATCGAGGAGCGTGTGCGCGGCCAAAGCCCTGAAGCTCGTGTCGCTGCACGCCAGGAGATCTCCGCAGCGATCGTCCGTGACCTCTTCACTCTCTGGCAGGCGACCCTGCCACGGGTCTCTGGAAAATCCAAACTCGCCGAAGCTCTGCGGTATGCCATCTCGCGTCGAGACATCTTCGAGCGCTTCCTGACCGACGGCCGCATCGAACTCGACTCCAACATAGTCGAGCGAGCAATCAGACCCCAAGCGATCACGAGAAAAAATAGTCTATTCGCTGGAAGCGACGGTGGCGGCCGGACTTGGGCGACCATCGCGACGCTCCTGCAAACGGCAAAGATGAATGCAGTCGATCCGCAAGCTTGGTTGACCCAGACGCTTGAGCGCCTTGCGAATGGATGGCCCAGCAGTGAAATCGACGCGCTCATGCCATGGAACTACGCCGCCTGAACGGCCACGGCTTGTCGCTTACAAATTGACGCATGGTGGCTGGAAAAAACGCCGAGCTATGCATCCGGTTCGAGGATCACGCCCGTTATGGAATGCCTGCGATACAGGGCTCCAAATTCGGTTCAAAATCCTAATCCGCCCACTCAGGATCGGTTGTAAAGGCGATGGTGAGCCGACGACTCGGACCCTCGTTACCAATCGCGAGCCCGATTTCGTCACGGATCTTATCCCATTCCTGCAATTTCCTCGCCGGGAGGTCCTCTGAGACAACGAAATGTAGCTCGATTTGCCGGCCTCGGCCGACCCGGGCCACATAAGCCCGGTGGGATATGAATCCATGTCGTTCGATGATTGTTTTGGCGACCGCGTCAACTTGTTGTTTGAGATCTAATGGCGTAACAAGCAGTATGTCGGCGAGCGCTCGCCGAACCGTGCCCGCCGGAATGGGAATGATCACAATGCAGATTAATGCCAGCGCGACCGGGTCAATAAACGGCGAGATCCATTCGTAAGAAGACCCCTGAATGAAATATCCGATGGCAAACGCGACGAGTAACCCGATCGTTAGCCCGGCGGACATCAGCCAAGCTTTCGTATCCAGGGCAACGAAATCAGATTTGATCTTACGATTAGCTCGATCACCAATAACCCCCATGGTGGCTGTCACACCGAGTGTTACGACGGAGTAGACGATCGCTTGACTAAAGTTGAGCGGACGTCCCCCATGCAAAATGCTGCCGATTGCGTTGACAAGTGCGTAAACAGCCGACCCGGTTATGAGAATGCCGTTGAGAGCCAAGACTATGGGCTCAAGATGCCAGAACCCCATCGTGAAATGCTCGATAAGTTTTCCTTTGCTGGAGGGCGCTTCGGATGACGCGATGAGCTTTGTAACAAGCAGAGCTACGACAGTCATAGCAGCGTCCGTCAGTGCGTAGACACCATCGAATATGATTGCGAACGAACCTGAAATGATCCCGAACAAAATGCCGATGCAGGCAAGGAGGATGGTAACGGCAATTGAAACGCAGAGAAGCCCCTGCTCCGTTCTCATGAAATTCATAGGCTCAGCCTTATAACTTACGTTTCTTTATGGTCCTCTGGACGCGGTACAGACCATCCAATTCAGCTACTGAAGCGAGCACATCCACTTTTGGATCAAGGTACCTTTTTAAATTCAAATGCTGACCTCTCCTGTCCAGTGGGCTCGCATGAGCGTCTTTCACATACCTGGCCACAAGACAAAATCGCCTCGCTGTGTTCTGGCAGTGCGGCCTCGACTATCTAAACAAGGGCCAATTTTGCTTTGCAGGTAAAGCGGGGCTGGACATGATGCACGACACGGAAGGACGCATGAACATAGTCCAGCACTTCGCTGACGGTCTCGCCGCCGCGAATGAAGTCGGAGCCACCACAGATAGGGCATGAGCAGGCCACCTGTTACACGTCATCATGGCACGCCCGAGGTTGCAGAGCTTGCGCGGCGATAGGGCTCTCGACGCATCCACGTCATCCGGCAGGTTCGAATTCCGTTGACTCATGGTTGGATCTGATTTGATGAGAGGCGTTCCAAAGAACGCCGAGGTTTTCGCCCTCATGATAGGCTGTGGCTGACACCACGTTCTAGTCTAGCGATGATCGGATCGTCTAGCCCTTTGGCGACTCCTGTAATTACGGCTGGATTGCCAGATGGAAAAGAGCAGGCTTGCGATATACGCCCACTGAAGAAGCAACAAACTAGCCACCATTGCAACGATGACTTCGTGGATGGAATGCCAGACGAAGTAACTCGTTAGTGCCTTCGCCCAGACGACGAGCAGCAGGAGGCCGCAAAAGATTGTGAAACGCAACACCGTTCTCCTGATTTGTTCGCGAGATTGCGCAGCAATGTCGTCTGCGGCAACGAGAGTCTGGCAGTTCTTCAGGCGGCAACCGCCGCGTGGTTGAGAGCCATGATCATGCCAGTGAGCTCACCATCGAACTCTCGTTCTGGCCATTGCAAATGCTGAGATTTTGGCAGCGGCGGCGCGGGACTGCAGCTTGCGGACCTTCTTCAGCTGCTCCACAATGTCTGACATGATCTCTTTCCTCGAAAATTGATGTCATGATGCCCGCGCCACGTCGGGATAGGTTTCGATAACTTCAATAGCGTCATCGACCATTTTCGTGCCGGTCTCGGCGAGCTTGCCTAGCGTCTCAAAGCCGAACCGGTGGACATCGCGCAGGGTCTTCGACAGAACGACCAACCGTCCAGTCGTCAAAAGCAAGCGGCCGAAGCCCTCATGGCCGATCGTCATGATCGGCGATGCCAACAGGCCTGTGCACTCTTCGATCACAAGCCCCACGCAACTGTAAAAGTTCTGTAGCCTCCACAGCACATCAGGATCCGGATCGCCTATGATCGGGATCTTACGGCGCTGCTCCTTGGTGAGGATGAAGTCGGCCAGCAGGTCAGCGTCCGATTTGCCTTCCCACGCCCCATGGGCATCCTGAGCGCGGATGAGCCTTATCAGGCATCTGAGAAAAGGGGTGGCGAGATCCCCATCTTCGTTGACAGCAGGGCCATTCGTACTTCCTGTCAATGTACCCATTTCTTAGTCCTCCTCATCGAAAGGCTTCTTTTCAATGGCGCCTGCTTCGGTCAGCGCCGTGAAGCTCGTGCGCCAGAGCGTGGGACCTGAAGAAGCCGATCCGCGGTTGTCCCAGGAATTGCCCTCACAGCCGAGAGGCCCATGGATCAGGTGCGCGACGTCGGTGATCGGCTGCAGCACGATCTTGGCGCCATCGAAAGCGCATCCGCCGGCTGCCGCCCCGGGGATCAGCGGCTTCGAACAGCCGTTTTTGCGCGCCTTGGAATCCTTGCTGCGGTTCTTCTCGCAGGCAGGCTCGTCAAAGACATCCTGGACTTTAGCATTGAGCAAGGGCATTGCGGTCTCCAAGTTCAGATGAAGGCGGCCGGCCTCACAAGGCCGACCGCCGCCGCTCCTAGCGGGTCAGGTCGTAAGAATAGTCCGTCACACCCGGCTCGCTCGTCTCGCGATCGAGCTTGTCGAAGATCTTGTCGAGGATCGTCGTCAGGACGCGCAGGCCGCCCTGGTAGCCCATGAGCGGGAAACGGTGGTGATGGTGCCGGTCGAATATCGGAAAGGTCAGCCGGATCAATGGGGTGCCGGTGTCGCGCTCGAGATACTTGCCATAGGAATTGCCGATCATAAGATCAACCGGCTCGGTAAAGAGCAGCGAGCGCAACGCCCACAGGTCCTTGCCCGCCCAGACCTGGGCATCCTTGCCGAAGGGCGAGGATGCGAGCAACGCCTTCATCTCGGCTTCCCAGGCCGACGTGCCGTTGGTAGCAAGGCAGTGGGTCGGCTCACCGCCGGTTTCCAAGACGAACCGGGCAACGGCGTAGACGAAGTCAGGATCGCCGTAGATCGCGTATTTCTTCCCGTGCAGCCAGGCTTGGCTATCTGCCATAGCGTCGACGAGACGGCCGCGTTCCAGGCCGATTGCCGGAGGAATTTCCTTGCCGGTAATCTCCGAGACCTTCATCAGGAATTCGTCGGTCGCCTGAACACCCAGCGGATAATGGAACGAAGCCGTAACCTGACCGACCTCCTTGCAATATTCCAGCGTTTTGCGCGTGTTATAGTGCTGCAGCGACAGGGTCGCTTCGGCATTCAACGCCGTTTTCAAGTCCTCGATCTTCGTGCCGCCGTCATACATGCGGTACGTACCGTCAGACGGCGTGTCGAACTGGTCGGAGGCATCCTGGATGAAGATGTAGGATACGCCCATCATGTCGAGCAGGCGCTTCAGTTCGCGGTTGTTGCCGACGCAGAAGCCGTCGAAGCCGGGAATGATGTTGATGGCTTGAGCAACCTCCTTCCGCTCGTTGCCTTTCCAGAAGTTCTCCAGAATGCCCTTGATCATGCCGTCATAGCCATCGACGTGGCTGCCGACGAAGGCAGGCGTGTGGGCGAAAGGAACATCGAAGTCGTGCGGGACCGACCCTTCGTTCTTTGCGTTTTCGATGAAGCCGTGGAGGTCGTCTCCAATGACTTCGGCCATGCAGGTGGTCGAGACGGCGATCATCTTCGGATCGTAGAGCTTGTATGTATTGGCGAGCCCGTCGACCATGTTCTTCAACCCGCCGAACACTGCCGCGTCCTCCGTCATCGAGGACGAGACCGCCGATGAAGGCTCCTTGAAGTGACGCGACAGATGCGAACGGTAATAAGCGACGCAGCCCTGGCTGCCATGGACGAAGGACATCGTTTGCTCAAAGCCTGCGGCTGCGAAGACGGCACCGAGCGGCTGGCAGGCTTTGGCCGGGTTCACGACCAGGGCTTCGCGGCCCAGGTTCTTTTCGCGATACTCCCAGGTCTTCGTGAAGTCGTTTTGATCGGCAACGACCTGATCCGGGTGGGGGCATTCGAAATTGGCTTTCTTCTCGGCGAGCATCTGCCTGTATTCCGGCTCGCGGAACAGGGGAGCATGGTCGAGAACTTTTTCCGCCGACTGCGGCATAGTAAGCACCTTTCTTTTCATCGCGCCGCACCGGTGGCGGCAATGGGATGTCATCTGTCACGAGTGCGGATCAAGTCCGATGGGAAGAGCCTGGCCTGCCCCTTCCCAAGACAGGCCAGGCTCTCATTCGGCCGCAACCGCCTCAGCTGGCGCGGCTTCTTTTTTCCAGGGGACGTCGTAGAGATCCCACACCGGATTATTGATGGCCAGATCCATGTCGCGGGCGAATATGGCGAAGCCGTCATAGCCGTGATACGGGCCGGAATAATCCCAGGAGTGCATCTGGCGGAAGGGGATGCCCATCTTCTGCACCGGATACTTCTCTTTAATGCCGGACCCAACAAGGTCGGGGCGGATGCCTTCGATGAACTTTTCCAGCTCGTAACCGGTCACGTCGTCATAGATCAGCGTACCCTTGTTCACATAATGGCCGGTGCGCTGATAGTCGTCGTTGTGGGCGAACTCGTAGCCGGTGCCGACGATCCGCATGCCGAGGTCCTCATAGGCCGTGATGACGTGGCGAGGACGCAGGCCGCCGACATAGAGCATCACCGTCTTGCCTTCGAGGCGCGGCCGGTACTTGTCGACGACAGCATCGACCAGGGGCCGGTACTTGGTGATGACAGCCTCGGTCTTGTCGACGATTTCCGGACCGAAGTGCTTGGCTATTTCGCGCAGGGAGGTTTCGATCTGGGACGGACCAAAGAAATTGTATTCCATCCACGGGATGCCGTATTTTTCCTCCATGTGCCGACAGATGTAGTTCATCGAGCGGTAGCAGTGGATGAGGTTCAGCTTGGCCTTTGGCGCGCGCTCGACCTCAGCGAGCGTGGCATCACCCGACCAGTTGCCGACCACGCGCAGCCCCACCTCCTCCAATAGAATGCGCGTAGCCCACGCGTCGCCACCGATATTGTAGTCGCCGACGACGTTGACATCGTAAGGGCCGGTCTCAAACTCGACTTCGTTCTTGTCGAAAACCCAGTCACGGATGGCGTCGTTGGCGATGTGGTGGCCGAGCGATTGCGAGACGCCGCGGAAGCCCTCGCAGCGTACCGGCACGATCGTCTTTTCGTGCTCCTTGGCCTTCTTGCGCGACACCGCCTCAATGTCGTCGCCAATCAGCCCGATCGGGCATTCCGACTGCACGCTGATGCCGTTGTTGAGGGGGAAAAGCTCCTCGATCTCGTCGATGACCTGTTCAAGCTTCTTGTCGCCGCCGAACACGATGTCCTTTTCCTGGAAGTCTGAGGTGAACTGCAGCGTCACGAACGTGTCGATGCCCGTCAGGCCGACGTAGTAGTTGCGGCGTTGCGACCAGGAATAATGACCGCAACCGACCGGCCCGTGCGAGATGTGGACCATGTCCTTGACCGGCCCCCATACCACGCCTTTGGAACCGGCATAGGCGCAGCCGCGGATCGTCATCACGCCCGGAATGGACTTGATGTTCGATTTGACGTCGCATTCGGAAAGGGCCTTCGGCTCATCGCCAGGCTCGTCGCCGCTCGTTGCGACGCTGAGGTGCTTCTTGCGGCGCTTCGCCGCCTTGTCTGGATATTGCGCTAACACTTCCGCAATGAGCTGTTCATGCAAAACGCTGTCATTCTCGTAATCAAGGCTCATGGGCCCCTGCCCCCTTTCAAGGTTCGGGTTAGGTCGTCGTCGCCGAAGCGGCTTTCTTGGAAGGACGCGCTGGCGCAAGGGCCAGCGCGTCCTGTCGACAGCGGCAGTTATTGAGCCGCAACCACCGCTGACTCCTTGGCCTGTAGTTCGGCCAGCATCTGCTCGTCGCTCTTCATGATGCCGAAGTCGAGCAGCATGTCTTCGAGCTCTTCCATGGTAATCGGGGTCGGAATGGTCCCTTGGCCCGAATTGGCATGGATCTTCTCGGCTAGCGCCCGATATTCCCCGGCCTGCTTGGAGTCCGGCGCGTACTGGATCACCGTCATCTTCCTGAGCTCGGCGTGCTGGACGATGTTGTCACGCGGCACAAAGTGGATGAGCTTGGAATTGAGCCTGGCAGCCAGCGCCTCGGAGAGGTCGAGCTCGCGGTCCGTCTGGCGCTCGTTACAGATCAGGCCGCCGAGCCGCACGCCGCCGGAATGGGCATATTTCAGGATGCCCTTGGCGATGTTGTTGGCGGCATAGAGCGCCATCATCTCGCCGGACATCACGATGTAGATCTCCTGGGCCTTGTTCTCACGGATCGGCATCGCAAAGCCACCGCACACCACATCGCCGAGCACGTCATAGGAGACGTAGTCGACATCGTCATATGCACCGTTCTCTTCAAGGAAATTGATCGAGGTGATGACGCCGCGCCCGGCGCAGCCGACGCCCGGTTCCGGACCGCCGGACTCCACGCACTTGATGCCTTTGTAGCCGGCCTTGAGCACGTCCTCGAGCTCAAGGTCTTCCACCGAACCTTCCTGCGCTGCCAGATGCAGAACCGTGTCCTGTGCTTTGGCGTTCAGGATCAGCCGGGTGGAGTCGGCTTTCGGGTCGCATCCGACGATCAGGATCTTCTGCCCGAGGTCGACAAGCGCTGCGAGCGTATTTTGGGAGGTGGTGGACTTGCCGATCCCCCCTTTGCCGTAAAATGCGATTTGACGCAAATCTGACATATCGCCTTCCTTCTTTCGTTCCATCCATCGCTGAGTAAAAGGCAGGCAGCTCGCGCCGCCTCGCATGGCAATCTTCAAAACCCGTGCCATGTGGGCCGATCGAGCCAAAGGAAAGATCCTTTTGTTGGGTTTCAGAAAGTTACTCCGAACCACCACAGGAAACTGCCAAACAAACCTAATGTCGCCGATCAGACAAAGCCGACAGACGGTGTCGTGATGGCATCACTTGCACCGCTAGGTCGACCGCGACTATCAGCAGGACAACGGATCCGAAAACTGGAGACAATCGCACCCAGCTCCCAATCGAAAAATGTTGAAGCTTTCGATCCTGACCTGCCGCTGACGGCGATTAGAGCCTCGGCGGTCTTGAACCGCTCCCAAACGTTGGACCACCGGATGCTAGAGTTTTCCGGCTTATTCAGGGAGGCGGGCTGGTTGCGCCTCCCGAATTCACCAACGAGATCGGCGCCTTGTTGCCGATCGCACCATGAGGTCTTTCCTCATTGTAGTATCTACGCCAATCCTCCATCTTTTCGCGGGCATCCGCAAGGGTCAGGAACCAATGATGGTTCAGGCATTCTGCACGGAAGCGGCCATTGAACGCTTCGATGAAAGCATTATCAGTCGGCTTGCCGGGGCGTGAGAAGTCCAACGTCACGCCCTTGGAATAGGCCCACAGGTCCAAGTCGCGCGACACGAACTCGGTCCCTTGGTCGACACGGATCGTTTTCGGATAGCCGGCTTTTTGGCACACCCGTTCAAGGGTTTGCACAACGTCTTCGCCTCTATAGCTATGACGTGGATCAAGCACCGGCACGTAGCGCGAGAAGGTGTCGACCACCGTCAGCACGCGCAGTTTCTTACCCGTTGCGAGTTGGTCGTGAACGAAGTCCATCGCCCAGACGTCGTTGGGTCCGACGGCCATGTGCCGATCCTCGCGAAGCTGGGCTTTTACCCTCCGCTTCGGTGTCTTGTTCCGCAACTGTAGCCCCAAGTCCCTGTAAATGCGGTAGGTTCGCTTGATGTTGGTGCCCCAACCCTCGCGTTCCAAAGCACATGCACGCGACGATAGCCGTAGCGCACCCGCGTCTCAGAGCCCGATTCAAAAGTTCATTCGTATATCCAATATCTTGCGATGCGCCTTGTGAGCATTCTGATTGAAGCGATTTGCGCCCATGCGGTTGCGCTTTCGATCGATTTCTCCCAATCCTTGGCGAGACGGCGGCAGCGTCCAAGCCAGGCGAAAGTTCTTTCCACCACCCATCTCTTGGGCAGGACGACGAAGCCCTTGGCGTGATCCGAACGCTTGACCATTTCGATCGTCCAGTCACCATGGCCGCACATTGCTCGCCTCAACTTGGCTCCGGCGTAGCCACCATCGGCGAAGATGTGGCGCAGCCACGGAAAACGGCGGCGGATCGCCTTGAGGACATGGGGTGCGCCGTCGCTACGCTTTGGCTGTCGATAATCCCTGCCGTCGGTTGCGCCTCCCGTCCCTCGATTTCCCGCGCCGCCATCACCAGAAGCTGGTTGATGCTCTGCCACAGTCCGATCGCGCGCCAAGCATAAAAATAACCGCGCACTGTCGAAACCGGCGGAAAATCGCCCGGCAGCATGCGCCATTGGCAGCCGCTCGAGGCGATATAGAGGATCGCCTCCACGACCGAGCGCATATTCGTCGTCCGACGCCGCCCGCCACGACGCGCTGGCGGGATCAGCGGTTTGATCAACGCCCATTCCAGGTCCTTCAAATCACTTGGAAAACGAAGCACGTCTCGGTTATGCTCACGGCGAGCGATAGCAGTCCAGCTCATCGAAACCCCATTTGATTTAGCACCAATAGGGAATCACAACTGCCTGTTATCGCTCAACTTCTTTTAAATCGGGCTCTTAGGCAATTTCGGCGGAGGACGGATTATCAAATATACCGGGCATTACCACTTGGTGTATTCTGCGTGCTTCGCGGTTATACTAGCCATATTTGTTGTATCAATACTTATGCCATCGGATACGACCGAGTCTAATACCGGAGAAAAGATCGCTTAACCGCCCGAATCATTTCAAAAAATATTACAGATAGTGGAGGAAGCCCGTGGGCTTACGTGTAATCGCGTGTTCTGCTCCCCAGTTTTCTCACGGCGAGGCGGGCGAAATGGCATTATCAAGCGCCGATCCGGCAAGCCTCTACAATGCCTGCAGATATGCTGCGTCACTGGCATCCAAGGCGGAAGGTGCATGGGGCGAAAGCAATTGGCGCGGCACCAGGAGTGACAGGCGACAATCAACGCTTCTGCTATCTGACATGGACGATGTGCAGCGAAGGCTAACGCCGCTATTAGTCCGGGTCCGGCCCAATTTAGTTCTCATAGGAGCGATGTCGATATGCTTCCGTGGTGCGATTGAGACAGCGAAATACATCAGAGAGTTTCTAGGCGATGACGTTTGTATCGTTCTTGGCGGTCGCCACGCCACCGAAACAATATATCGGGATGACGAAAATCGTGTAAGACATCATCTAGCGTCCCCTCTGCGGCTAATTGCTGACGGAAAAGTTTCCAGCTGTTTCGACATCGTGCTCTCCGGAGATGGTGAACACTTTATCGCGGAAATTGGGTGCGTCGTAGCTTCCTTGGAAGCAAGAGGTTTTTCGCCAAGGCAGGCGAAATTCTCATTGGGCCACCTGACGACCACCCCGGGGCACTGGATCGCCGGCACAATCATGGACGATCAGGTCCACACTGTGTGCTCTTCGGGCATGCCGCTCGATTATAATGGGATGCCATCCCCAGCCGAAATGTTCGGAATTACAACGAGCTTTGACGTGTTTGGTGGCGCGCCTACCGCGCACGTCTTCAGCGACATCGGGCGTGGCTGTATCTATGATTGTATCTTCTGCAGTGAGAGGATCAGCGTTGTCGGGCCTCCTCGACAGTTCAAGATAAGCCCCCACCGGTTATGCGGCCAACTCGCAGCAGCCCGCCGCGTAGTCAAGGCAGATTACGGCGAAAACTTTCCTGTCTCGGCGTTCATTGAAGACTCAACTCTTCTTGGATGGAATTCGGCCCTCGTAGCCCAGTTTGAAAAGGTATTCGACCCACTCGAAAATCCTGTGCGGCTTGGCGGACAAGCGACCATTGACCAAATTGTCAATAACCCAGCCCTTGCACGAAGACTAGGCCGCATGGGCCTGGAATATCTTTTCATCGGGGTCGAGACACCGCGCCCAGAACTTGTTGGAGGTCTTCACAAGAACATCGCCACCAAGAAGGGTTCGTGGATGGAACGCGGGGACAAAGCAGTTGAGATCTTGTCCGAAGCCGGAATCAAGGTTGGGGTATCCCTCCTATTTGGCATGGGCGAGGGAGCTGCTGAAAGGCAGCAATTGTTTTCGGCCTTAGAAAGCTGGCGGAAAACGGGCTCTCTGATCACAATCAGCATGAACTGGGCCGTCCAACACCCTTTGAGAAACACGGTTCAGGGGAATGAATATACCTATTTGGATTGGGCGGTGTCGCCCGGTCCCATGCTGTCGTTGTTAAGGAATTTTGGCGAGTCCTCTGAGATCTATCCAATTGCCGGCGGTACAAGCCCAGACGAAGCCTCCGTAAAGGATATTCTCCAAGCCACCACGGAGATCATGGCTATGCCGCCTGCACACCCAATGCAAAAGCAAGAAGCGGATCATGTCCCAGGACGTGGTGGAGCTTAGACGACCACGGCTCATCCCAGCCGGATGAGTGTCAGCTTGCTGCTGGCAGGCTGATGAGGGGATCATCGCTCATTGTGGCGATTGTCTCAAGTGTCATGTAGCGGGATCGCTGGACGGCCCATTCATCGTTCTGTTCGAGCAGCAGCGCACCGACCAGGCGCACGATGGCGTCGTCGTTGGGGAAGATGCCGACGACCTCTGTCCGCCGCTTGATCTCGCCGTTCAATCGCTCAATCGGGTTGGTCGAGTGAAGTTTGGCCCAATGCTGCTTGGGACATGTAGGCGAGCACGTCTTGCTCGGCGCTGTCCATAAGACTGGCGAGCTTCGGTACCTTTGGCCTGATCTGGTCGGCGACGTTGCGCCACTGAGTGCTTGCCGCCTCCGGCGTGTCCTGAGCGAAGGCCGTGGCAATGAAGGCGGAGAAAACTCGGCGTCCGCTCTTTCCAGCATGGGCCAAGGTATTGCGCATGAAGTGGACCCTGCAGCGCTGCCAGGTGGCGGAGAGCACCTTCGATACTGCGGCCTTGATGCCCTCATGCGCATCGGAGACAACGAGCTTCACGCCACGCAGACCCCGCCTGGTCAGCTTTCGAAGAAACTCCGTCCAGGTCGCCTCGGCCTCGGACGTGCCGAGCACCTCGCGTCGACCGTCGGTGTTGACGCCGACGGCGATGATTACGGCGACGGAGACAATACGACCACCGCGCCGAACCTTGAGGGAGGTCGCATCGATCCACAGGTAGGGCCATTCTCCTTCGATGGGCCTGTCGAGGAAGACCTTCACCTTCTCATCGATTTCTTCGCACAGCCGGGATACCTGGCTTTTGGAGATGCCGCTCATGCCCATGGCCTTGACGAGGTCATCGACAGATCGGGTCGAAACGCCTTGGATATAGGCTTCTTCGATGACCGCAGTCAGGGCCTTCTCGGCCATCCGGCGTGGTTCGAGAAAGCTCGGGAAATAGCTGCCTGCGAAGCTTGGGAATGCGCAGCTCGACGGTGCCCGCCCGTGTCTCCCAATCCCGGTCGCGATAGCCGTTACGCTGGGCAAGTCGGAAGCCATTCTTCTCGCCATAGCCCGCGCCGGTCTTCGTGCCGACCTCCAGCGCCATCAGCTTCTCGGCAGTAAAGCCGATCATCTCGCGCAGCAAATCGGCATCGGCGCTCTTCTCAACGAGTGAGCGCAGGTTCATCATGTCGTCGGTCATCGGTGGTGTCCCTCAGGTTGGCTCTAAGCAACCCGACCCTACCGGAAATCACCGATGGCTATGAAATCCAGTTACACCACTCCATTGGACACGATCAAGAAGCGGAGCATATATATGCTGAACGGAGCGCCTAAAGGCGGAATAAATTACCCTAGCTCAGACCGAGTATGCGCCGGAACCCATCTCTTTATCGATATGTGGGATGCAGAAAATACGGGAAATGCTGAAGCGATTGAGGCGGCGGTAGCGCAAGCCGTTCATGACTGCCGCGCAACGATGTTGGAATCGAGTTATAGAAAATATAGCGAAGATGGGGGCGTCACGGGCTTCGCAATTCTCGCTGAATCGCACATTTGCGTAAATACCTGGCACGAAGAACGCATGGTCGCGATAGACGTATTTTTTTGTGGTTCGCTAGACCCGTACGCGAGTATCACCGCGTTGCGCGACGTATTTCGTCCATCCCGGATCGATATTAGCGAGCACAAGCGTCTTCTTGGAACAAGAATAACGCATCCAAATATTGTGGAAGCGCTTTAACCGAAAGTATTCTCCGAAATCGAGGCGGAACATGTCTAGACAAATCGTTTTCGTGCGCGAAAAAAGCCCTTCTGAATTCCGCACTATGATCGTGCCGAATGAAGTGCCGTACTACACAGAAAAGGGCTTTGAGGTATTCGTCGAGCTTGGCATCGGCGAAAAAATTGGCTTTGCGGAACCAGCCGGATGTCCTAAAGCGCCGGCGTGTCTGGTTCGACGGCCAACTGAATCTCGATCCAGAACAGCTGATCTTCATCGACGAAAGTGTGCTGCAGAGGCACGGAAGGAGTTCAGTATGAGCTAACCCCGTAACGTGAAGCTGCGTGAATGATGGAGGATGGCCCTCCGGGATCGGCTTTCAGGAGCGGGTCTCAAACCAGTCCGAGCTGCTGCGGTAAAGAGCCGGGGTGGCTGGGGCTTACTTTCCGCCGCCGGTGCGCGTCGTCTCCATTCCAAAGAAGACCGGAGGCGAAAGGGTTTTGGGTGTGCCGACGGTCAGTGATCGGATCGCGCAGATGGTGGTCAAGCAGATGATTGAGCCGGATTTAGAGCCGCTCTTCTTGCCAGACTCCTATGGCTACAGGCCGATGAAGTCGGCTTTGGATGCCGTTGGGGTAACGCGTCAGCGGTGCTGGAAGTACGATTGGGTTCTGGAATTCGACATCAAAGGGCTGTTCGACAATCTTCCGCATGATCTCTTTAATCGAAACCCCATTTTGTCGTCGAACGCTCGTTGCGTGATCGCCCTTGATGAGAAACCCTTTTAGCCAGTTCCAACGCCGCGGCCGGACATGGGGCAACCATTGCCCGATTGACCCCAGTCTCCAACTTAAGTGGCTCAGCTCTCTTCAATGAGGCCACAGCTAGCAAGGGCAGAGACGAAATCGTGAACGTCGCATTTGGTGACGTCATACCGTTCTGATTTAAGCTCGCTCAGTATCCTTGGTAGTGTATGCTCGCCGTCCAGTTTCGAAACCAAACCGGCGACCCAAGGCGGAGGAGATTGGATGATCTTTCTTGATTTCTGGGATTCCTTCCCGATCCAGATACTCCCGTCGTCGGCTACAAACACCTGATGAGAACGCTTTAATAACGGCTTAAAGTAGTGCACGAGCGACCTCACTCGGTACGTGGTAAGCGTCCGGCGAACGCATTTTCGGGTGTCGAGAGATGGAATCTATAGGCCGCGTTTCATCTCATCGGCCATGATGCGGTCGATTATTTCAGGATCGCACTGTGTGTCGATGAGGAACTCGCGGATACCGCCGTCCCACGTCCTGATGTCGGCGAGTAGGCTTTGAAGTTCTTCGATGCCATTCTCGGTCAGACCCTTCGTGCCGTCTTCACTGCCATCGCCGACGTAAACCAGTTCGCCTTCGGAGATGTTGTCCGAGTTTGCGGTCACTTCTTCGATCAGTTCGAGGTTTTCGCCGATCATGCCGGCGACTTGGCTGAGTGTGTAGATGAACCTCGAGCGCGCCATCAGGCGGCCTCGCATCGAGCTTTTGCCGGCGTCCAGTTCCAAGGCAGGAGGTCTTCAATTCGGTCTTCGGGGTGATCCTGGATCCGGGTCAGGACATCCGTCAGATAGACCTCTGGATTATGGCCTTGCAGTTTGACCGTCTCGATGATGGTGAGGATGTTGGCGATGCGCTCGCCGCCCTTGTCCGAGCCGGCAAACAGCCAGTTCTTCCTTCCAATTCCAAGCGGACGCATGGCTCGTTCAGCGATGTTGTTGTCGATTTCGACACGGCCATCGTCGATGTAGACGCTCAAGGCTGCCCATCGCGACAGGGCATATCGCATCGCCTCGGCCAGCCTCTGCTTCTGAGGCAAAGTCGAGAGTGTCGCCTCGATCCAGGCCTTGAGTTCGTCCAGAACAGGCCGGGCATGGTGTTGGCGCAGGGTGCGCCGCTCGTCAGCCGACATGCCTCGGATACGGTTCTCGATATCGTAGAGAGCGCCGATGCGTGACAGCGCTTCCTCAGCGATCGGAGACGGCTTGAGCTTTATCACATCATGGAACTTGCGGCGCACATGCGCCATGCAGGCGGCTTCAATGATCTGGTTGCCATAGAGCTTCTTGTAACCCCCGTAGCCGTCGGCATGCATGACGCCGCTGAAGCTTGCCAGGTGATCAGCCGGATGTGCGCCCCTGCGGTCGGGGCTGTAGTAATAGGCAATGGCTGCGGGAGTGGCGGATTGATAGCCACTGCCGTCAAAGATGTAGACCCAGACCCTGCCGGTTTTTGTCTTGCCCCGCCCGGGGTCGAGAACATCGACCGGGGTATCGTCCGTATGTATTCGGTCGAGTGCGGCGATATGGGCCCTGATTAACAGGACAAGTGGTGTCAGCAATGCAGATACCCGGCCGACCCAGTCGGCCATTACGGATCGGGAGATGTCTATCCCCAACCGGTCGTACATCTCTGACAGGCGGTAGAGGGGAATGTGATCGTCGAATTTGGCGATCATGATGTGGGCGAGCAGCCCCGGCCCGGGTTTGCCGCGCTCGATCGGCAAGGTCGGCATCTCGCCAGCCACTGTCGTATCGCATTCCCTGCAGATCATGCGCTTCTCGACATGCCGGACAATCTTGACCGACGCCGGCACGTGCTCCAGCACCTGGACCACTCTGTCGGCCGCCTTCAGGAACGAAGTGCCACCGCAGGTCGGGCAATTGCAGGGAGCTGCATAGACCAGTTCTTCGGTGGTGAGATCATCGGGTAGAGGCTTGCGCTTCGGCTTCTCGGATGCGTCGTCCAACTCCGGCAGAGGCGGTTTCCCGGAGCGCTGTTCAGCCTCGGCCCGGGAGGCCTCGATCTCCTCCAACATCAGCTCGAATTGCTCGATCTTCCTGTCGATCTTTTCCGAAGACGCGCCATGTTGCCGATGTCGGAGAAGCTCCAGTTGCGCGCGAAGAAGCCCGATTATGGAGTCTCGCTTGATGACCTCGGCTTCCTGGCTCTCAAGTTTTGCCGCCTGTTCCGCGACGAGTGCGCGCAAAGTATTGAGCTCGTCCTGACTGTCCAGCGGCGCTGTTTCCATATCCGCGAAACTAGCCGATTTGCCTCTGACGCACCAGCGTTAAGCTTCCCATGCCCCTGCAAAATATAGCTTTTATCCCGTTCGGCCGGGAGCGGAAGTCCACGCCGGGCGTCGCCAATCGATCCCCTCAACGAGCATCGAAAGCTGCGCCTGCGTCAGGTGCGCTACACCCTCTTTCGCCGTCGGCCAGGGAAAGTATCCGCGCTCCAAAATCTTGTAGAACAGACAGAACCCCTGGCCATCCCACCAAAGCAGCTTGATCCGGTCCGCGCGTTTTCCGCGAAAGCCGAAGATTGCGCCCGAGCCCGGTGCCTCCCTCACGACCGTCTCCACCAGCGCGGACAGACCATCAATGCCACGCCGCATATCGGTCACTCCGCAGGCCAGATAGACCCTCACATTCCCCGATGGGCCGATCATACCGCCTCCACGCAAGCGACGAGCGGGCCAAGCAGCTTCAACTCAACGTCAACCGCAACCTTCAAGCTCCGACCGTTTCGAAGCAAGATCTCAACGATCGTCGGCCTTGTTGATGCGGTAGACGGCTGGCTTACGCCAACCTCCTCCGTGATTTCCACCGGGAGGAACACCGTCGGCCGATCGGCATAGTTGAATGATTGCCGCCACAAGCGGATCTGGCCCGGATGAATGTCGTGCCGGCGCGCCACATCGCCAATGCGAGCACCGGGCTCATCAGCTTCCGCAAGTATCCTCAGCTTCGCCTCGTCCGACCAACGCCGTCTGCGCTCGGTACCGGACATGATCTCTATGCGAGCCATGAAACCTCTTCGTTCTGGTATTAATGTCAGCACTAATGCTGGTTCTAATGCCAGAACATCGCCTGATTTGGCCGATCAGCAAAAACAGCTCACCGTACGCTCACGGTACGTGGGGCGACATCGCACCTGAATTTGCAGCCGGGACAGACACACGTCGCCCTTGTTGCAGTTTGACGTCTTCTTCGCCAATGGCAGAACCGCGGTGGACGGTCCGAAACATAACGCCGTTCATGCTCTTTTCCTCCTCTTCGAGCCTTTCAAATGGCCCAACCCATCGCTGGCGATTTTCCAGCTTGTCAAGAAGTATAAGGCGGCTTCGGGAGGCCCATACGGTCGTATGAAGCCCCACTTCACCATTACGGTCGACTCGGCGCCCATTGCTGATAAACAAAACTCCAATCTCTCGGCATGTGGTAGATCCAAAAATCGTGCCAGCTGCAAAAAGAGCCTAGGAAAAGTTTTCCTATTTGCTCGGAGCCTAAATGCAACTGCATCAACAGCGCCCGAACAATATCGCGTCGCGTTTCAACAAATCGGCAGCGCCGCATGCGCGCCAATCAACCGCAGACGAGGGAGAAAACTCCGAGCAGCTCCGGCAGTGTTCTGGTAAGCGCGTCGCCGTTTTCCGCAAAGCGGCGCACAACGGCAGCGCCTATGCAGTCCGCCCCGCCATGACAAGCGCAATGCGCGCGGTGGAGTGCTCGGCAGGAGGGAAGAGTTCGGCTCGTGGCGTCCCGGGCATGGCGGGTGCGCCTACCGGTTATTAAACGATCTCCAGCCACCGTCGACGGTCAACACAGACCCGGTGACGCTTGCGCGCTGGCGAGAAAGCGCACCGCTCGGGCAATTTCGTCTGAACGCGCCACGCGACCCATTGGCACCCGGCTGCGCACCGCGGTGAGGTCTATCTTGCCCGCGCGTTCAAGTTCCGAAACCATCGGCATGCGCACGTAAAAGTTCCCTGACCAACGTTGACGATCTCGAGGCTGAATCCTGATCGATCAAGTCTCACTTTCACCCTCTTGAAGGAATGCAGTCTTCCTAAATGCGTAGACGGGGTCATCGGGACATGATGCTCCGATCGGCTGCCGGTGGCCGAACTGCTCAGTCTCGGATGCCGCGGCCAAGATCTGCTCCTCGACTAGATCATAGACCACCGTCCGTTCGGCAATTCTCCAATCCCCTCCCTTTTTCAGGAACAGATCGCAATAGCGGCCGCAGATCAGGGCCTGACTTAGCGTTCCGGCCTTGTTCGGTGCGCGTTGCAGTGCGGCGAAGTAACTTTCGACGGCGGCTTTTTCCGGGCTGCTGAACTCAATCAGAATGTTCGTGATTTGATGGATGTTGCGCGGTCCGGTCTTGAAGACACCAAGGGCGAACTCGATGAAGCCCTCGGCCGAACCGGAATAGGTCCCGTGATTGTCACGTGCATCGGGCCAGTAGGAACTGCGCAGCGCCCTTTCATCGGCGCGGTCTATCCCGCGGCAATACCGATAGAGGCAGTCGCGGAGCGCCTCGCGGTCGAGCAATTCGGTAATTTTTTTTGTGTTTCATCGCTTGTCGCACATCTGATATCGGGGCGCTTACCCATCCAGTGACGCAGCCAGCTTTCAACTGCTCGGCTGACGTAAGGAAAAACCCTCCCTCTGCTTAGGCATGCATGTAAACAACTGCCCTTAGAAGTAGACACCAATGGGAGAGCTGCGGGTAAGGTGTTTGGACAGCGACGGCGCCGTCATGCACCAGTTGCGTTGCGTTTCAACCCCCACAATGTTGGTTGAACAAAAGGCGATCGAGCAACGCATCCGAAACGCAATCTATCTCCAGCGCACGTTCAGGGCAGGATCGAGCGCCTCGCGACGCGAACAGTTCGTCCCTCTCCTCGACATCGATTGCACCGGGCAGTATGTATCCCTCGTCGTCAAGATTGAATATTTCGGGCGCTTGGGCCCAGCATCTTGCATGACCTTGGCATTTGGAAGTGTGCACTATGACGCGCATACGGTACTCCATGTCTTGCCTCCTCTCAATTATCAGGACCAGTCCAGGATCAAATTCTCCATTCCAAACACGTGGCCCCCATAGGTGATGGGCGCCGTACCATCCTTGATACGGAAGTCAGGGATGCGCGACAGCCACTCCTCCAGGCCGATGACGATCTCTCGCCGGGCAAGGTGTGATCCAAGACAGCGATGGGGACCGTACGCAAAAGCGGTGTGGCGATTGTCTTCTCGTGCCAAATCGATCGTGTTCGGATTTTCGAATTCCACCGGATCACGATTGGCAATCATCGTGGCGCAGGAAATGTAGTCCCCCTTACGGATCGGCGCGCCTTCGAAATTGATATCTTTCGTCGCCACACGGATCATCTGCACGGTCGAATAGGCGCGAAGCAGTTCTTCGGCTGCGAGCACAATTCGATCCGGTTTGCTCCGCAGCAATTCCTGTTCTGTCGGATTGCGCGCGAGATAGGCCAGGTCAAAGCCGATCGCCGTTGCCACGGTGTCCAGTCCCGCGACGAATAGAAGCACGCCTATTCCATGGATTTCCTGGTCTCTCAACAGGCGGCCGTCGACCTTTGCCTGCACGACGAAGGTCATGAAATCGTCGGCCGGTTCTTTGCGGCGCATCGCTGCAAGTTCATCGATGAACGCCAAAATTGTTCGGGCGGCTGCGGTTCGTCTGATGCCGTCGCCGTGGAGCAGGTCCTTCCCCCAGCCCACGAATGTATTGAGGCGCTCATCGGATAAGCCGAGCAAACGGAGGAAGATACTAACCGCAAAAGGAAAGGCGAAGTCCGTCAAGATGTCGCAGCTTGTGCTCGACGCGGAAATCTTGGAAATCAACGCAATCGCCCGATCACGGACCGCCGGTTCAAGCTCCATTATCCGCCTGGGCGAAAGCAGCGGATTGAGAAGTGAGCGAAACACGCTGTGAGCCGGGGGGTCGAGTTCAAGCGGGATCAGCGGCCAGTTTTCGCCAAGCGCCGAGGCGAAAAGGCTCCGATGGCTGGAAAAGGTTCCGGTGTCCTGCAGCAATTTGCGTTGGTCCTGAGCGCGAACGATGACCCAGGTACCTCGGCCATCGCGCGTATTGCAGGGAGAATAAAAGATTCTCGGTCCATTATGGAGGCAAGCGACAGCTGCGTGCGGATCCCCATTTGGCATGCGCTCCATGCCGGGCGACGTGAACAGGCTGAAGTCCTTCACCATTTCGGGAGGGACATGTTCTGGAACCCTAATGGTAGCCACTGCTTTTCTCCTGTCATCAAAGCCCCTTCGCCGAGAACGAATTCTCCTCGGAGAGGGAGCGAGCAAAATCGTTGAGCGCCAGATTTCCAATCTCAGCAGCGCGAGGCGCCAATGACATGCGATGCAGCGATCAGATCGCCGTGCGGCTTGAAATCCACGCTGCTTTGTTGGCCGAAGTCGAAATTTCTTGGATGCCTCGCCCGCCCTTCCGGTCGACATCGGATTTTCACGGGTACCTCTCTTCCGGTAAATGCGTTCTGAGCACAGATGCATTTTGATTTCCTCCGCTCCATGGCGGTCACCAAAGAAACCGGCCGACAGTCCTTGCCGCCCCGCAAGAAGAACTTCAAAGTTCATGCCAATTTGATTGATTTGGCCGGAAAGAAATTTTTCAATTGCCTTTCAGCGCTTTGGCTCAAGGCAGAACAAAGATTGGCTGATCAAGGCCGTGTCGCGTATCTAACAAAACCCGACATCAGGTGCCGGATGCCATCTATTCAGGTGCGACTTTTTTCCAGCCACCACAGCCGGGGGCCAGAGACAGCGCGACGAGTAACGAATGTCCTGATGTACTGCGATGCAGTGGGATAGCTTGAGGGTGGGTAGCTTTGAATTGTTGCATCGAGCTAGCGGCGGAATTCCGGGAACAGCTCGAAGCGTGCTACTCCTTTGTCCTGAATGTCAGTTCTACCAGCCCGACGACACCACCCTAAGAGTCGGCGGCAATCTGCCGATTGGGTGTTGCCTGACAGCAATGGATATGGTGGCCTACCGTCCGCCGAGACGGAAGGCGATGGCCGCAGAAAGCCCGCTCAAGCGGCCGGCCGAAAATGCCGTCCGAAACAAATCCACAAAACTGCCCTGCCTGGCACGGCAAGAGCGTGGGTACGGAGATTTGATCTGGATCAAATCGCAATCCCGATGAAATTGATAGCCATCAAAGACGCGCTGGAAGAAATAGGGATAGCCGAAGTCGCAACGGCCGCGTGGTCGTCTCGGGCATGTCCGGCATAGGCGGTTTTCGAAGGGATCAGGACATGGACGTCGCACGCAGTGAGGTTCTCGTGATTAGCACTTCCGTCGCTTGCCGTTCCTGCCAGGCGCGGCACGGCGTCGTTTGCGGCGCCTTGTCGGCTGGCCAGCTTAGCGAACTTGGCCGCCACTCGCTGCGCCGCAAGGTCGACGCAGGCTGCGAGATCATTGCACAAGGATCGGAAAACTCTTTCTATTCGAACATCACGCGCGGCGTGGTGAAGCTCTGCAAGGTGATGTCGGACGGGCGCCAGCAGATCGTTGGCCTGCAATTCGCCCCCGATTTCGTCGGCCGCCCCTTCGTGCGCGAAAGCACGCTGTCGGCCGAGGCCGCGACCGATGCGGAGATCTGCGTGTTCCCCCGCAATTTGCTCGAACGCATGATATTGGAGACTAGGGAATTGCAGCGTAGCCTGCACGCTCAGGCGCTGAACGAGCTGGATGCCGCGCGCGAATGGATGCTGACGCTCGGCCGGCGGACCGCCGAGGAGAAGGTCGCAAGCCTGCTCCACCTCATTGCCGCCCACGCCGAGACGGCGACGAGCACTGCCTTCGATCTGCCGCTATCGCGTGCCGAGATTGCCGACTTTCTCGGGCTGACGATCGAAACCGTCAGCCGCCAGTTGACCCGGCTTCGCAAAGAGGGCGTCATCCGCATCGAGAACATCCGGCATATCACCGTGCCCGACATGGATGCGCTCGCAAAGAAAATCAGCGGGTAATTACCACCCGCGTATTGGAAAGGCCAGCCTGGCGCGCCAGCGTAAAAAACTAGGCGGCATTGTCGGGATGCAGACGGACGTGCCGGGCGCTACCACATCGAGCATTCCGGGCGAGAAAACTTCTAGTCCCGGAGCCGCCGGCTTGCAGCTCGGGATAGCCGCCGGGCAGGTGGGTGGCGTCGCCATCGGCGCCGGGCGCCCAGCACGTCGCCAGCGAGCTGAGCGGTGAGTGGTGAATGGAACAAAATATCAGCTCCGCGGCGACGTCAGCCGAGCAACAAATGCTCGTAGGCCAAAGGCTACATAGCGCGACCCGGGTGCCGGTCGGCATCAGCCGATCGATATTGGCGGCTGCGAGCTCTTCACGCCCCCAACCTGCGGATATCCGCCATCGTCGTCTTCTGTGACGAAATTATCGGAGCCGTTTGCGTTTCACCATTTTTCGATGCGCGGTCCGAGCCTGGCGCTCCCTTTTTGTCGGACCTCAAACTTTCTTGTGCAGTTTCAAACAAGAAAACGTGCGCGGGTAGACATACGCACGAGCAGAACCTCAAACCCCGTGACCCGCGCCTTCCCGCCGCGACCGGACTGGCGGGCAGTATGCTAAGGTTCTAAAAGGCGGCAGAGAAACCTTGATCGAGATGCGGTCGGAAGTAGCCGAAACAGCGCCCGGCCGTCAGCGCGGCACAACGGCTTCACAATTCGCTCGCCCGCACGAGCAGCGCACGAGTGCGGCGACGAAGGCCCTGTGCTGACCGCAAGTCCATCTCCTTCAGGCCAAATGGCATGACGCTTGCTTGCCCTGGCGTGTGGGCCGAGGTCGGATTCGTGTTAGCCGTGACTGAGAGGCCGCAAATAAATTTTCCTAGAGGAGCTTCATTGATGACCATGGAAAAGCAGGTCCCTATTGTCACCTTTCGCACGCGGGTTCGCGACGAGTCTATATCCGGTCCCAACCCCTACCGCTGGGAAGACAAGACGACCGACGACTATTTCAGCGGTAAGCGGGTAATCCTTTTTTCGCTGCCGGGCGCCTTCACGCCAATCTGCTCCACCTTCCAACTGCCTGATTTCGAGAGTCTTTATGTCGAGTTTAAGAAGAATGGCATTGACGACATCTACTGTCTCTCCGTCAACGATGCCTTCGTCATGAATGCTTGGGGCAAGTCTCAGGGGTTGAAAAATGTCAAGCTTATCCCGGACGGTTCGGGAGAATTCACTCGAAAAATGGGTATGCTCGTCGCCAAGGACAATCTCGGTTTCGGTCTGCGCTCCTGGCGCTACGCTGCCGTGATCAATAATGGCGTCGTGGAGGGGTGGTTCGAGGAAGAAGGCTTTGGCGACAACTGCGCGACCGATCCGTATGGCGTTTCTTCGCCGCAAAACATTTTGAAATGCCTTAAGGCCCCAGCCTTCGTATGAGCATTGAAGCCAACGACCAGCAGCTACGACTTGTCGTGCACACCTGCGCCGAATGATAGGAGTTTTGCTCGAACCATGAAGTCCTTTACAAGCCTTCATCAGCGTCAGCAGCAATCGCTGGTTATTACGCCCCAGCTCATCGCGTCTATTCGCTTGCTGCAGCTGGCGCACACCGAACTGAATCAGTTCGTGGAACAGGAAATCGAGAAGAACCCATTTCTCGACCTGGCGTCGAATGACGGCGGGGCTTCTGGCGTATCGCCAACTGCGGCGGATGATCCAAATATCAGCGCACGCGAAGACCACGTTGATGGACCGGCCAGGACGGACATGCCTGAGCTGTCTAGTCCCTGGAAATCAATCCGTGACACAGGCAACCTTTCGCCGGGGGAAAGGCCTTCCCTGGATGAGTTCGCCGCGTCAACTGAGACATTGCACGAACATGTCGCCCATCAGATCGCCCTCACTGCCTTCACACCCCAGGAGCGGCTGATTGCTGGCGCGCTTGCCGACCATCTGGATGACACTGGGTATCTGCAAGTGAACCTTCAGGAGCTAGCAGAGAGGCTAAATAGCCCTGAGGCTGGAGTGAAGCGGGTTCTTGAGGCTTTGCAGCTATTTGACCCGCCGGGCATATTTGCGCGAAGTCTGGGCGAATGCCTCGAGATTCAGTTGCGCCAACGAGACCGGTTCGACCCGGCCATGGCAGCTCTGGTCGCAAATCTCGAGTTGCTTGCGCGACGCGATTTTCGAGCACTGAAGCGACGTTGCCGGGTCGATGAAGACGACCTTCTCGATATGTTGAACGAAATTCGTGCACTTGACCCAAAGCCTGGAAACCAGTTCCAGTCCGCAAGGTCGGAATCCATCATACCCGACGTCTTCGTCCTACCCTCGCCGGGAGGCGGATGGCACGTCGAGCTTAATCGGGAGATTTTGCCCAAGGTACTGATCAACCAAACCTATTTTGCGCAAGTTACTCGCCTAACCGCCCAAAGCTCGAAAGATCAGTCATTCCTCAACGAATGCTTCCAGAGCGCGAGCTGGTTGGTTCGGAGTCTCGATCAGCGCGCCACGACGATCCTTAAGGTGGCGACCGAAATCGTGCGCCACCAGGATGTCTTTTTGGAAGATGGCATTGCTCATCTTCGCCCTCTCAATCTTAAGACCATCGCTGACGCGATCGACATGCACGAGTCCACTGTAAGTCGGGTAACGTCGAACAAATACATTCTCACGCCCCGCGGCGTGTTCGAGCTCAAGTATTTTTTCACCGTCGCGATCCCGTCCTCACAAGGCGGTGACGCGCACTCTGCCGAAGCTGTGCGCCATCAGATAAGGGCACTTATTGCCGCAGAGACGCTCCATGATGTGCTGTCCGACGACGGCATCGTTGCCAAGCTCAAGGAAACAGGCGTCGACATTGCTCGCCGCACAGTCGCCAAATATCGCGAGGCGATGAACATCCCCTCGTCCGCGCAACGCCGGCGGGAGAAACGGTTTGTACTGGCGGCCGCGGAGGGATAAGTCCTTTGTACCGTAGGTGATGCCCTTTTCCCAAAAACCGCGGAACTGAGGCACATGTGACATTGTGCTTAGTCCTCTCCATGGAGGATCGACTTCATATGGGCTGGCGACCGCAGCCTCGTCACGGGAGCTTCAAAAGTTGTTCCGGCCGCTTAAGCTGACGTTCCAGAAAAGATTAGATGTCTGTTCCATAGCCCAAGCGCTTAGGGGCTAAGCGGTTAATCACGAAACTCGTGCAGAATTTTTATGTCGCGCAAGCGACAAATCTAGAAGCAGTTGTCGCCTCCCATTCATTTTCGCCGAACCGCTGGGATTTCGGTGCGGCGGCAACGAGAGCCTCAACCGAAAATGATAGACGGAGATACGCGGGCAGACGTTCTGGAGTTGGCGCGCTTTCGAGATCTCCGATGTTCGACGACGCAGGAATACAACACGCGGGCTGATCGAACTCTTGGCCTTCCTCACCGCTTGGCACGACGCATGCACGGTAATCCGAAAATGCGCCATCGAACAAAAAGGAATCATCCCATGATCAAGCTCACAGAGAATGCCGCCGCAATCATGAACGTAACGCTTTCCCGAGCCGAGCAGGCGGAAGGCTTTCGCATCGCGGTCGAGGCAGGTGGATGCGCCGGCTACAAATACCTGGTGGGGCTAGAAAGCGTCCAGGGCCAGGGCGACGCGGTGATCGAAACAAATGGGGTCAAGGTGTTCGTTGACGCAGACTCCCAAGCACACATCAACGGCATGACGATCGACTTCGTGACGGGACCAGAAACCTCCGGTTTTGTCTTCGACAATCCCAATGCGCACCAGAACTGCACTTGCGGCAAATCCTTCGGCTGATCACCGAGAAAGCGAGAGAGCCATGCGGAATTATTGCGAAAAGGTCATGGTTTCCTTTTTCAATCCGAAGAACGACGGCGTGCAGGAAAATCCCCTCAGCGAGACCGGGGCAGTTTCCTACGGTAGAGGGCCTGAATTGATAATTGGAGTCGATCCAACGGTGGAAGCGTTTCTGGTGACGCCGTCGTCCTTGCGTTCCAACCCAGCGACCGCCTTCTCGCCAGCGCTGGCCGAACTCATAACCCTAAAGCCCGCCGAAGCGCCTCAAACCGTCCGTCAGGAGACAGCAGGCTTTTTAAGCGGTTTGCTGCCGGAGAAAAAGGTCTGCTCATCAACGGATTATCCTGAGGCAGCAAAATTTTTTGGCGGGCATCCGGGCCAGGATTCCAAAGGAGACGCCCCCTCTGCAAGCAGTTCCGCGCCGAGGAAAGGTGAGCGAAGACGCGTGCGTGTCAAGAGGCTTGATTTCATGACCAAGTCGCTCACTTCGCTAGATCTGGCAGTAGACGGACGACACTCGTTCAAGCCGTCGAAGACGTGTCAGCGGTTTATACAGTACTGGTCGTCGAAAGCCTCGTTCCGGCAGAGGAGGACGATCAGACCGTCACAACAGAAATCTGAGGCCTGGAGAAATTGGCAGGGTCGAAATCGATGTTGTAGCCGGCAATCGCGTAGGACAGGGTCTAAAAATCGCCGCAGCCTGCAACAGTTCAGTTCTCAGCGACAAGCTAAGCTGGCGACCCATCTAGTTAAGCAGCCGCGGCGAATCCAACCGTTGGAAAAGGCGCGAGCGCACAACGTTCTTCCCTTCCTACTGATGGCGGCTATGCGACGTTATCGATGCCAACAAGATCGCGTGACGCGCCATCGCACGACTCCACCCCGCGCTGCTTGCCCGAGGCTAGCAAACAACAGCATGTGCAAGACGCCGCAGCATTGTCACCGCTTCCCCTCAGTCGAGATCCACCCATGAGAGCGATCTATCTCGACAATAATGCAACGACCAGAGTCGATCCTGAAGTGGTTGAAGCCATGCTGCCGTTCTTTGCGGATCAGTTTGGAAACCCTTCGTCGACGCACGCTTTTGGCTCCTCCATCCGCGAGGCGGTGAGGAAGGCGCGCCGGCAATTGCAAGCGCTGATCGGCGCCGAGTTCGATCATGAGATCGTGTTCACCTCGGGGGGGACGGAAAGCGACAATGCGGCGATCCTTTCGGCGCTGGAGGTGATGCCTGAGCGCACAGAGATCGTGACTTCCGCAGTCGAGCATTCAGCGGTGCTGACACTCTGCGGCCATCTGGAGAAGACGCGCGGCATTAAGGTACACAGGATCCCAGTGGATCGACATGGACGTCTCGATCTTGACGCCTATGAGACCGCCCTCACTCATCGTGTAGCGATTGCTTCGATCATGTGGGCGAACAACGAGACGGGAACCATTTTCCCGGTCGCTAAGCTTGCCGAGATGGCCAAGAGAATCGGTGCACTTTTCCACACCGACGCGGTCCAGGCGGTCGGCAAGGTTCCAATGGACCTCCAACCTACTGCAATCGACATGCTTTCGTTGTCCGGACACAAATTCCATGGACCAAAAGGCATCGGTGCACTCTATCTTAGGCGGGGCTTATCTTTCTCCTCACTGATCAAGGGAGGTCATCAGGAGCGCGACCGACGCGCAGGGACAGAAAATACGGCCGGGATTGTCGGTTTAGGCAAGGCTGCCGAACTCGCCCTGAAATCAATAGACGACGAGAGGACCCGATTAAAGTCGCTCCGAGATCGATTGGAGAACGGCATTGTCCAGCGTGTTCCAGGCGCCTTCGTAACCGGCGATAGGCTTAAGAGGTTGCCGAACACGGCGAACATCGCCTTTCAACGTGTCGAAGGAGACAGTATGCTCCTTCTTCTCAACCGCTATGGCATCGCCTGCTCTTCCGGCTCTGCTTGCTCCTCCGGTTCGCTGGAGCCGAGCCATGTCTTGAGGGCAATGGATATCCCTCATGCTATGGCGCACGGAACAATCCGCTTCTCGTTCTCGCGCGATAACTGTGACGAGGATGTCGACCGGGTGCTCGAAGTTTTACCGGGCATCGTTGAAAGGCTCCGGAGCCAATCCCGTTCCGGCCACGTGGCCGACACGAGCAGCCGGGTTCGTTCAGGGGAGTAGGAGCAGGCACGCTCATGAAACGGCAATTCCTTTTCACCGATACGACCTGCATGACGGCACCGGCATCGTATGAACGATCAGGTAAAAGCCGGGGCTCTCAGTCACATAGATCGCCGGTTCACCGCCCATGCGTGTTCATGGAGGGGGCCCAGCGCCATATCATCTTAATCAATCTCTCGACACCATCGGTGGATCGCATCCGACCACCAGCCTATGCCGACTCCAGTTGCAACGCGACTGCCTTGCGCCTAGCCGCGTCGAACCACGCATTCCGTACGTTGCAGCTTAAGCTACGGGAGAACGATCTCGCGATCACCGCTCACGACCAGGGGGAATCTTATGTGCCGTTGCTCCGCTGACAGCAGTCCCGTCGATGTCAAAGACATCCTCAATCGGCTGAAATCTCTCTCGGCTGCGGAGGAGTTCTTCGCAGCCCTAGGGGTCCCCTATGACCCGAAGGTTCTCGATGTCTCACGACTCCATATCATGAAGCGTATGGGCCAATACCTCGCGGCAGAGGACTTCTCCCATCTCCCAGACCGGGTAATCGCTGCTCGTGCCCGTGCCATACTGGAAAGGGCCTACTGTGATTTCGCGACCTCCGCGCCGCTCTCGCACCGGGTCTTCAAGGTGCTCAAGGACCACAATCCGAACAGACCTGTCACACCCGGCCGCACCGTTGTCCCGTTAGACTCTTTCCTGAAGCCGTTCGAAAAGAAATGAGCACGGTTGCGACACGACAATGTCGGGAAGCTTACAATTCAGTCATATGCTAGCAACGTCGGAATCGAAGCCATTTCAATGTGATAGAGAACGCCAAACGGTTGGCACGAATGATGCACGCAAGCATGTGTACTGACAAGCCCGCCACCCATAGAGGGAGGGAGTAAGAAACCGCCATGCACATAGTTATCTGTATCAAACAGGTACCGGACTCCGCACAAATACGAGTGCATCCGGTGACGAACACAATCATGCGTCAGGGGGTGCCAACCATCATCAACCCCTATGATCTGTTCGCCCTTGAAGAGGCGCTCCAGTTGCGCGACCGCCATGGCGGCGAGGTGACCGTGCTCACCATGGGGCCGCCCATGGCAGAGGACGCGTTGCGCAAGGCGCTCACCTACGGCGCCGACCGCGCCGTACTCTTGACCGACCGTCATTTTGCCGGCTCCGACACTCTGGCGACCTCGTTTGCTCTTTCGCGAGCCATCGCGAAGATCGGAGAGGCCTTCGGTACGCCCGATATCGTCTTTACGGGCAAACAGACCATCGACGGCGATACCGCCCAGGTTGGGCCTGGCATCGCCAAGCGCCTCGACCTCCTGCAGCTCACCTACGTTGCCAAAATCGTCTCTGTCGACATCAATGGGCGCGAGATTACGGTGGAGCGCCGCTCGGAAGGGGGCACGCAGACGCTAATGAGCAAGCTCCCTTGCCTAATTACAATGCTCGAAGGCACAAACGAAATCCGCCGCGGCTCGCTCGATGACGCGCTACGGGCCGCGCGCAGCCAGATCGTGAAGTGGAATGCGGCCGACGCTGGCATAGAGGACCTCACCAAGTGCGGCCTGCGTGGCTCGCCAACCGTCGTTAAGAGGGTCTTTGCCCCTCCTGAGCGGGCGGAAAAGGCGGAGCAGATCGACACCGCGGAAAAAACACCGCGCGATCTCGCGGAGGAGTTGATCGCTGGGATCTTTTTGCGCCAGCCGGCGCTCGAAAGCGAACTCGCCTTTGACGGCGAATGAAGGCAAGGAGCGACGATGTTGAGCACGAATCGAGAGAGCCCTCCTCCAGCCGCTGGCCGTGCCGCCATGAAGAAAGAGCTGCCCGATCAGTTTAAGGACCATCGGCACGTTTGGGTCTTCATCGAGCTGGAGCGCGATCAGGTGCATTCCGTCTCCTTCGAGCTGCTCGGCGAAGGCCGCAAGCTCGCCGACAAGCTGGGCGTCCAGCTTGCCGGCGTCGTTCTCGGACCACCGGGAGAGGCCACGTGGTTTGCCATCGCCGAGGCTTTTGCTTATGGCGCCGACCTGGCCTACATCGTCGAGGCCCCACTGCTCGCCGACTACCGAAATGAGCCTTTCACCAAAGCATTGACGGATCTGGTTACTAACTACAAACCGGAAATCCTTCTTTTAGGGGCAACGACGCTCGGGCGCGACCTTGCCGGTTCCGTGGCGACGACCTTGTTGACAGGGCTCACGGCGGATTGCACTGAACTTGATGTGGATGCGGACGGCTCGCTTGCGGCGACCCGGCCGACTTTCGGCGGCTCCTTGCTTTGCACGATCTACACGCTCAACTGCCGGCCGCAGATGGCAACGGTCCGGCCGAGGGTCATGGCCATGCCTCCGCGCGGGAATAATAAGATCGGACGCGTCATTCAACACAAAGTGTCGATGATCGAGGAAGAGATCGTCACTAAGGTCCTCGGTTTCTTGTCCGATGGCCAGTCGGCGACGGCGAATCTCGCCTATGCGGACGTCGTGGTTGCTGGAGGCCTCGGTCTTGGCGCGGTGGAGAACGTGAAGCTTATGAAGAAACTCGCGCGGACGATCGGGGCCGATTATGGCTGTTCGCGCCCCCTCGTCCAAAAGGGCTGGATGCCTGCTGATCGGCAGATCGGCCAAACTGGCAAAACTATCCGGCCGAAGCTTTACATAGCAGCCGGCATTTCCGGCGCCATCCAGCATCGCGTTGGCGTCGAGGGAGCTGATCTTATTTTAGCCATCAACACCGATCCTAACGCGCCGATTTTTGATTTCGCCCACCTCGGCGTCGTCACCGATGCGATCCGTTTACTGCCGTCATTAACGGAACTCTTCACCCATCGACTGTCGCCGCACAGTCGCGATAAGCTTGCAAACTGAGGGCGCCCCATGACTGAGGAAAACTTCGACGCCATAGTTATCGGGGCCGGCATGGCCGGAAACGCAGCTGCTTACACGATGTCGAACCGCGGCATGAAGGTGCTGCAGTTGGAGCGTGGCGAGTATCCGGGCTCCAAGAATGTGCAGGGCGCCATCATGTACGCGGACATGCTGGAGAAAATCCTGCCGGATTTCCGGGATGATGCGCCTCTGGAGCGGCACTTAGTCGAGCAGCGCTTCTGGATGATGGACGACTCGTCCCACATCGGTATGCAATACCGGTCGGACGACTTCAACGAGTCGAGACACAATCGCTACACGGTCATTCGCGCCCAATTCGACAAATGGTTTTCACGCAAGGTGCGCGAGGCCGGAGCGACGCTTCTATGCGAGACGACCGTGACGGAACTCGTTCGTGATCCAAAGGGCAAGGTGATTGGCGTTCGCACCGACCGCGCCGGCGACGTGATTCTTGCTGACGTGGTCGTTCTCGCAGAGGGCGTCAATGGGCTGCTCGGCACGCGTGCTGGATTGCGTGACACGCCAAAACCGGAAACTGTCGCGCTCGCCGTCAAGGAAATGCATTTCCTGGCCGAAGAGGTAATTGACCAGCGGTTCGGCCTCAAGGCCAATGAAGGCTGCGTCATCGAGGCAGTTGGCACGATCTCTCGCAACATGGCCGGGCTTGCCTTCCTCTACACCAACAAAGAATCGATCTCGATCGGCATTGGCTGCCTTGTCTCCGAATTCGCGGCAACAATGGAAAGTCCTTATGATCTGCTCGAAAAATTCAAAAGCCATCCGTCGGTAAAGCCGCTGATCGCAGGAGCGGAAGTCAAGGAATATGCGGCGCATCTCATTCCAGAAGGTGGTTACAAGGCAATTCCGCAGCTTTTTGGTGACGGCTGGGTCGTCGTCGGCGACGCGGCACAACTTAATAATGCGGTGCACCGCGAGGGGTCCAACCTCGCCATGACGTCGGGGCGCATCGCCGGCGAAGCAATCGTCCAGATCAAGAATCGCAAAAAGCCGATGGTCAAGGAGAACCTCTCCCTTTACAAGTCGATGCTTGAAAAGTCGTTCGTTATCAAAGACTTGCGGAAATACAAGGACATGCCTGCCCTGCTGCACACCAATTCCCGCAATTTCTTCACGACTTATCCAAGGTTGCTGTCGCAGGCCGCACAGAACTTTGTGCGAGTCGATGGCACCCCGAAGATCGACAAGGAACGGGCGACCACGGGCACCTTCATCAAGGCACGCTCCCGCTGGGGGCTGTTTGGTGACGCGGTTCGCTTGGCGCGCGCGTGGCGATAAAGGAGAGATGAGATGACGGTTGCAGTGACGAACATACGCGTAGAGGACAAGCTTTACCAAAATCGATACGTGGTCGATGCCGGACGCCCGCATATTAGGGTGCGTCCACACGATTGGCCAAGCGTAAATCTGTATGCCCTCACAAGTGTCTGTCCGGCCAAGTGCTACGAATTGAATGACCAGGGCCAAGTGGAGGTTATCGCCGACGGGTGCATGGAGTGCGGCACGTGCCGCGTACTATGCGAGGCAAGTGGAGATATCGAGTGGAACTATCCGAGAGGCGGTTTCGGCGTTCTCTTCAAGTTCGGATAAAGGTTTGCAACTCCACGATTCAGAACCAACTTGGGTTTGCAGACGGGCGCATCGGAAACTTGCAGAGGTGCGCGTTGCAGATTGGCATTAGAAATTACTATATATACATGCAAGCAAGGGTTATAAGAAACGTTAGACAACCCAAGGCCATATAATGACCCACATGCCCGCCCGACCGGTCGATGGAGCGGAACCCCTATCTGCGCTACCTGCTGGACCTATGCGCCAAGCGGGCACGCAGCGCAGCGGAATCTACGAGATATCAAAGGTACTGACTGCCCCCGCCCGGCTAGAGATTACGCTTGCCAACGTCGTGAACGTCCTCTCTTCCTTTCTGCAGATTCGATGCGGAGCAATCGTTGTTCTAGACGCTGAAGGTCAGCCCGAGATTGCTGCAACTGGCGACATCCCCCCATCCTCTCAATCAGCCGCTCGAGGCGTTATACCAAAGGCCGTAATCGACCATATCGCGACGACCGGTATGCCCCTAATCGTAAAGGATGTCAGCAAGTCCGAATTATTTCAGGCTGAGCCGCAACCGCCTTGGAGCAGCGGCACCGTCCCAATTTCTTTTATTGGCGTTCCGGTAAAAGCCGATAATAAAATACTTGGCACAATATCGATCGATCGCGTCAGGAACGACGCCGCCCCCTTCCCCGCCGACGAGGACGTTCGCTTTCTGACCATGGTCGCCAATCTGGTCAGTCGGACGATCAGGCTTCATCGTTTCCTGAACCTGGAGGGTCGGCGACCTATCGGCGAACAAGAGAGACCGGAGAAGCCGATCATCGCGCAAAGGGGCGCGCCGGGCCGACATCCACCCGTCAAAATCGACGGGATTATCGGGGATAGCCCGGCTCTCCAGCAGGTGGTTGAAACCGTCTCGGTGGTGGCGAGGACGAATTCCACCGTGCTTCTGCGGGGCGAAAGCGGCACCGGCAAGGAATTTTTTGCACAGGCGATCCATGAACTTTCCCCTCGTAAAAACAAGCCGTTCGTCAAATTGAACTGCGCCGCGCTGCCCGAAGGCGTCCTGGAATCGGAGCTGTTTGGGCATGAAAAAGGGGCTTTCACCGGGGCCATCGCGCAGCGCGCCGGACGCTTCGAACTGGCAAATGGCGGAACGCTTCTGCTTGACGAGATTGGCGAGATTTCGCCCGCCTTTCAAGCCAAACTGCTGCGCGTCCTGCAGGAAGGCGAACTGGAGAGGGTGGGCGGAACCAAGACGCTTGCGGTCGACGTCCGGCTCATATGCGCCACGAATAAGAACCTCGAGATGGCTGTTGCAAACGCCGAATTCAGGGCCGACCTGTATTACCGCATCAGCGTAGTTCCAATTGTCCTGCCGCCGCTTCGAGAGCGACCCGGCGATATTCCACGCCTTGCGAACGCTCTTCTTGACCGATTCAACAAGGAGAACCAACGCGAGCTGACGTTTTCGTCGTCGGCGATCGAGGTGATGTCGCAATGCTATTTCCCAGGTAACGTCCGGGAACTCGAAAACTGCGTGCGAAGGACTGCCACCCTTGCGCGTTCAAGCTCGATCGTTTCGTCTGATTTTGCCTGCAAGAACAGTCAGTGCCTTTCGTCGCTCCTCTGGAAAACCGACGGGTCGCCCGGCGGCATCACCGTCGATGGGCATGCCCGGAGCAATGTGATGCCGACTTCATCGCCGCGCTCGGGCGGGAGCATCGGTGCGTCGGACGAGGTATCTTCTGTCAAGGCTTGTGATCCGCACGGTTCCGGTTGTCCCGCAATGGAGTCGCGCCTCACGCAACGGGACCGGTTGATCGAGGCGATGGAAAAGGCCGGATGGGTTCAGGCCAAAGCGGCTCGTATTCTCGGCCTTACGCCTCGTCAGGTCGGCTATGCTCTACGCCAGCATCGCATCGAGGTGAAAAAGCTTTAAGCGCCTGGGTGATGTTGGACCTTCTCGATCTCTAATGCCTGGTTTGGTGGCTTACGGACAACTCTTTTGTCGACTGTCGGAAGCTTGACAAGTCTGTGTCCGAACACGGTCGGAATCGGGCAATAAATGCAAATTCTTAAAGCAAATCCCGTCCTTGGGATGGCATGGCTTTTGCGTTTTGAAAGGCGACGTCAACTAGCAACGGAGCACTCAATGTCCGCACCGATGATTTCGCTTGAAAGTGCGACCAGCACGACATCCTTGGATCAATTGCTGGCGACCGCGAAACCGAGTGGCTGCACATCCTCGTCATGTGGCGTGTCCACAAAACCGGCCGACGTGAACCAGGCTATCTGGGCGAAGATCAAAAACCACCCCTGCTATTCAGAAGAGGCTCACCATTATTTCGCGCGCATGCATGTCGCGGTCGCACCAGCCTGCAATATCCAGTGCAACTATTGCAATCGTAAATATGACTGCGCCAACGAAAGCCGCCCTGGGGTCGTCTCGGAAAAGTTGACGCCAGACCAGGCGCTGCGCAAGGTCATTGCCGTCGCCAACGAAGTGCCGCAGCTTTCCGTGCTGGGTGTCGCCGGACCGGGCGATGCCTGTTACGACTGGAAGAAGACAAAGGAAACGTTCGAACGAGTTGCGGGGGAGATCGACGACATCAAGCTGTGCATCTCCACCAACGGGCTTGCGCTGCCGGATCACGTCGCCGAACTTGTCGACATGAATGTCGACCACGTGACAATTACGATCAACATGGTTGACCCTGAAATCGGCGCAAAGATCTATCCCTGGATCTTTTACCGCAACCGTCGTTACACCGGCATCGAAGCTGCGAGAATTCTGCACGAGCGGCAAATGGTGGGCCTGGAGATGCTGACCGCGTGCGGCATCATCACCAAAGTCAATTCGGTGATGATTCCTGGTGTCAACGACGAACACCTGGTCGAGGTAAATAAATGGGTCAAGGAGCGGGGGGCGTTCCTGCACAACGTCATGCCGCTTATTTCCGATCCGGCCCATGGCACCTACTACGGCTTGACCGGACAGCGCGGCCCGCGGGCGCTCGAATTGAAGGCGCTCCAGGATCGTCTCGAAGGCGGCGCAAAGCTAATGCGCCATTGCCGGCAGTGTAGGGCCGATGCCGTCGGCCTGCTTGGGGATGATCGGGGCCAGGAGTTCGCACTCGACCAGCTTCCCGGAGAGATCACCTATGACGCCCGTAAGCGCGAGGCCTATCGGGAAGTGATCGCCCGCGAACGCGGCGATCACGCGACCGCCAAGAGCGAGGCAATCGAGACAGTCAAAGCAGCCGGCGATGGGTCCCTCCACGTCGCGGTCGCGACAAAGGGTGGCGGTCGCATCAACGAGCACTTCGGCCATGCGAAGGAGTTCCAAGTATACGAAGCTTCGTCGAGAGGCATCACCTACGTCGGGCATCGCAAGATCGAACAGTATTGCCTCGGAGGCAGGGGCGAGGAAGCCACCCTCGACGGCATCATAACTGCGCTGGTCGGTATTGACGTCGTGCTATGCGCCAAGATCGGGGAGTGCCCTAAGACTAAGCTCATGGAGGCCGGGATTCGGGCAACGGATGCTTATTGCTATGACTACATCGAGACCGCCATCGGCACCCTCTACGCCGCCAAGTTTGGCGTCGAACCACAAGCGGCGACGGCGTGAGCGCTCTTAATCCAACATCTTCAGGAGTTTAAAAATGGCCTTCAGGATCATAGCGTCCCAATGCACCCAGTGCGGTGCCTGCGAGTTCGAATGCCCCTCCGGTGCGATCAGGTTCAAAGGTGAGATCTACGTTATCGACCCGGAAAAATGCACCGAATGCAAGGGTACCTTCGAAACGCAGCAATGCGCGGAGGTTTGCCCCGTGCCGAAGACCTGCGTCCCCGCCGCACCTGCGATTTGACCTTCAGCATGGTCGGGGCTCCTGCGGAGAAGCCTTCAATGATATCCTGCAAGGAGGAATGCCCATGGGCCTTGGACGTGAACAGGAGGTCGAAATCCACAGGCCTCCACGATTTACACCCGGCGAGCGGGTGCGGGCCAGACTTCACGTAAAGAATGACGGCACCTATGCTGGCAAAAAAATTGGCGAAAATTTGGTGCGGAAGGGCGACGAAGGCTATGTGCGCGACATCGGCACCTTTCTCCAGCAGTTTTACATCTATGCCGTCGAATGGGTCGAACGTGGCACTATCGTCGGCATGCGTGCCCGTGAACTGACGAGTCTAGACAACGCCGCTGCTTGCGGCGCTGCTGAAATCGCGGGGCCCCCAACGAAGGAATAGCGACATGAAGATAATGATTCGGAGAACGAGCGCCGGCTTGTCGGCTTACGTACCAAAGAAAGATCTCGAAGAGCCGATCGTAGATGTCGAGGCTGATGACATGTGGGGCGGCACGATCACTCTCAGGAACGGCTGGAGACTCGTCTTGCCCAAGCTATCGCGGGATACGCCTCTGCCGATCACCGTCCACGCAAGGAAGATTCCTGACGAGGACTGATGCTGCAAACGAGAGGTAAGAGAAAACAGCATGAATAAAATTTTGACCTCGGACCGTCTCCTGATCATTCGCAACGGTGACGCCGAAAAAAGACTTCGGCTGCTTCAGGAAGCGCTCGCTGCAGATCGGATCGTTCCCTATCTCGGCCCGGATCTCCTTCGGCTGCAATCCACGGAACCACCTGTACCGGACACCCCGGAAGCCGTCTCCGCGGCACTCAACGAACGCACACCTGCCCCTTCCAGGATACGCAGCAATATGTGGTCCGTCGCGCAGTTTATTGAACAGCGACGGCATCGCCGGACGCTTCAGGCCTGGATGGCAGAAATATTTGGAGCACCCGTGGCGCCGACCGCCCTCCACGACTGGCTCGCAACGCTGCCGCTCTCCCTTATCGTCGACGGTTGGTACGACGGGACAATGCGTGCGGCTTTCGCGAAGACCGGTCGAACGGATGTCGTCGAGATTCAGGGCGTCACGCGTGCAAACGGCGGCGGCGACATTTGGACAAAAACTTACGATCTGTCCGGGAGAGACGTCGAATGCGTCTCAGTGCCAAAGACGGTCCTCTATGCGCCGTACGGCAGTGTTATACCAGCTTCGAACTTTCTGGTGTCCGATTCCGATTACGTGGAAGTCCTAACCGAAATCGATATCCAGACGCCAATACCTGGAATGGTGAAAGAACGGCGTATAGATCGCGGTTTTCTTTTCATTGGCTGCCGCTTCAACGATCAGATGCTCCGGATCTACGCTCGACAGATCATCAAGCGCTCTCACGGCCCCCACTTTGCAGTACTTGATGCGGAAGGCCTTACCAAAAACGAGCGCCGTTTCCTTGCAGCAAGCGGAATCACGGTGGTCGACCTGCCGATCGGCGAAGCCGCGGCTCTGCTTGTACCATTTGGTAGCAAGGCGGATGGTGACCATGGCCGCACGGCTTCCGCTTCGAATCTCTGTAGCGGCTAGAGTGCCGCAGATTGAAAACGTTCTGTTTCTGCCAAGTTCGAATGCCATACTGCCCACGTTTGCTGGCGTAGGGGATTGCGGGTGGGATCAATGGCGATGAGCGAGCGTGATCTTTCGCGGATCGAGGTTCTGTCGCAGGTGATCGACGGAAGATCGGCGACGACCGCAGATTACTGTTCGCTCAATGTCAATGCGAAGGACCGATTATGAAGAAACCTAAACCATTCCCAATACAGCGGCAGAGCCGCGGCCGGAATCGCCAGAAATAAGCCTCGCATCGGCCACCGGGTGCTCCACTCGTGCGCCAATAACACGCGTAATCAACGGGATCGAGACGGCACACGCTTTACGGTCTTGCGCTTATTTGTGATCTTTATCCCACAATATGGACTTCGATACTTGGTGTTTCCAAGTGACAAGCAGTGTGGCCAATAATTCTAACCGCCTAGCTCTACGTCTTCATACTTCCAGAGATGATGTCCCTGGCGGCTGAAAGGAACGCGTCCATTTGGGTTCTGGTGCCGATGCTGACGCGGATAAAATTTTCCAAACCGGCATCGGGAAAGACGGCTACAAGTATGTTCTGCCTATCCAAAGACGCTTGCCACCATTTGCCATCTCGTCCGGGTGGCACCCGAGCTAGCAAAAAGTTTGTGTGGGAGGGAATGACAGAAAAGCCCAATTGAGACAAGGCAGTGGTCGTTCTGTGTCTTTCATGTTTAATATATCTGTGGTTCTCGTCGTAGTCGGCGCGGTGCGAAAGGATACTAATGCCCATCGCATGGCCGATCACGTTCATGTTAAAGACATTTTGCAGGTTGCGTAGCCTCCCAATAAGTTCAGGATGACCAAAGCCGAAACCGACGCGAATTCCCGCGGCTGCAAAGCCTTTCGAAAGTGTTCTCAATACTAGAAGGTTTGGATGACGATCGACAAGGCGCAGGGCATCATCGGGTGCAAAGTCGACATACGCTTCATCCACCACTATCAACTGGTCCGATTGCGCGACGAGGCGGTCGATTTCAGCCACCGGAACGAATGTTCCCGTTGGATTGTTCGGATTGGCCAGCAGTATGAATTTTGCATCTTTTGCTGGACCAAGAAGCAGCTGCTCGATTGGCAGAGAATAAGACTCGCCCCATTCGATTTCGAGAAATCTGGCACCCTGCAACTTGGCCAGTTTGCGGTTAAAGGAAAAACCTGGCGATATCATCGCAACGCTATCTCCCGGGTCGAGGAATGCTCTGTAGATGAGCCCAAGCAGCTCCGACGAGCCGTTCCCGGCGACCACCTGATCCTGGGAGAGGCCATACGCGCTGGCGGCTGCGTCGCGCAAGCTCAGATTGTCATCTTCGGGATACAGATAATGCCGTTCGAGGGCCGCCAGCGCACTTTGCATCACCATCATCGGCAACGGAAACGGATTCTCATTCGTGTTTAGTTTAACGCAGTTCGCATCTCGCCCCGGTTGATTGGAGGGTAGCGCATTTAGCTGTCTCGCCATCGGCGAAAGAGCCGAAAGCACGGCTTGCAGCTTTGCATCAGCCATATCTTTTCTCCGTTTCAGTAAGCCGAGTCGTGAGCGCGTGATCGGCTGTCTCCTGTTGAAGCCACATCGGACGTTGGCGCGGCCCGCCTGCGGGCTGCTACGGTCGCCGCGTAGTTAATAGGCCAGGGACCGCCGCGGCCGCTTCAAGCCGCCAATGGTCAAGCCTCCCCACTCTCACACTCATGCGTCACTTGCTCCATTCGCCTTTCGAGGAACTGTTCGATCTCAAACGCCAACGCCGCAGGGTCGTGGCCAACCGTTTCGAGATGTAATTCAGCGCCCTCAGGGATTTCGTACGGCGAGGAAACGCCGGTGAAATTGGCGATCTTGCCGGCGAGCGCCTTCCGATAAAGCCCCTTCGGATCGCGTCGCGCGCATTCCTCAAGCGGCGTGTCGACGAGGATTTCAATAAGCTCCCCTCCTCCATCAGCTCGGCGACCTCGGCAACGCGGCGGATGTTCTCGACGCGATCGGGTTGATTGAAGCCAGTCGCGATTGAGCCCGTGGCGCACGTTGTCGCCGTCGAGGATGTAGGTGTGCTTCCCGTGGGCATGCAGCAGCCGGTCGAGCGCATTGGCGATTGTCGACTTGCCGGAGCCGGAAAGTCCAGTGAACAAAAGGAGGACGGCTGGCTGCTGACTCTTCATCGCCGCGCGCGCCCTTGTCAGCGTCGGTCGCCTGCCAATGCAGGTTGTCGGCGCGCCTTGCCCAGCTTTGGCTGCCACTGAAATTGAAGACCCCGGTCGGCCCTTGGGCTTTGCGAAAGAGCTCGGGAGGATCGACGTGGTCGATGAGTTCCAGCTCGTTTTCCCAGCACAGCTTCCACCGCACCTCAGAACGCATGCAAAGACCTCCTTTGGTATTTCCTGCTGCTGTTTTTGAAGCACGCACTGTGCGATCGAAGCATTGGCCACCCCGATGCATGTCGGCGCCGTTGCTCGGGTTCGCGCTATAGCCAGTCCGGATCGTCAAATGTTTCGCCGTCACTCGCGTCTGAGATCATTCCTAATGCATCATCACGGGAGATTGGTAAAATGGATTGTATGAATGGAATTATCGATGCTTTGTATGTCGAATATACGGGTTTCTTGGACTTTGACGTGACCTCCCTGGCACTCGCGGCGTAAGACGACCGCGCGTCCCCTCCAGCGGCCGAAAGCAGGGATGCGTTGGACCAGTTGACCCAACTGCGCCCTCCCCGGTTTACCCACCTATGTCCCGGAGTGGCGATGAACGGTCGCCAGCTAGTCCTAACCGCCTGCGCAAAGCTCGCTTCGGCAACCTGCAACGGCGCGAGCGGTTGGTCGCGGTTTCTGATGGAACTTCATCAGGGACGCACGTTCTGTTTATTGAAGCTAGCGATCTACGTCCTATTCGCAATCGTCTGCAGTGGCGCTGGTAGACGCGACTTTCATGGCACGATCGCCGCTATCGCTACCGGTCTCGTCTATGCGGCTTAGTAAGCTGAAAATATCTTGCAAGATCTCTTCATCGAAAGTCCGCAACTTCACGATAGTAGCCAGCAGCAGAACCGCTTTGGTTTCCGTTTCGCCCCAAAGATAAGGTGCCGCCGGGGCGATAATTTCTTCCGGAGTGGCATCCAAAACCTCACACAGATGAATCAGTCGGCTCACGGTCAAGCGGGATACTCCATTTTCGTACCGGCCGTAGACCTGCTTAGTGATGCCAAGCAAGGGCGCCAGTTTCGAGCGCGGGAGTTTTCGCTTATCGCGGGCTTCGCGAAGGCTGATGCTGATCAAGTTTTCGAGTTCGGCGCTAAGTGCAATCCGTCCGTCAAAAGGTTTTCGATAGACCGGCTTGTCTATGCCTGGATCATCGACTTGTTGCAAACCGAGTTCATTAATCCATTGCTTCAATGGTGGTCCTGACATTGCTCCGACTGAGGTAAATGCGCCGAAGCTCTTTATACGGAAAGTGATGTGCTTGGAACCACCAATGTTTCGTTTCGATCTCATTTGGCGCATTTTGGGCCACGCGGACCTCGCCCGATAGCTATCGTTCACCAAAATATATCAGTGATTGCAAGTACATACACATAGATAACACCGAAATCGCTTCACGCAAGGATTATCCACTTGCGCCAAATTGGCTATGACCCTCAGTGATTTTGGTGATAACGGTCGCTTCATTTCCTCGTCTAGCTCCCGGGACGTCGTGTGCGGGCATGGTGGCCTTTTGTCCTGCACGCGGAGCTCTCGGTTCACGGCAAACCAATCACGGCTCCGCGCGCTGGCTGCTCTGGTGTTTGGTTCCGGCATTTGATGGTGCAATATTTTCCTTGGCATGGAGGGAAGCACTATGGGCCAGGTTCTACACGGGAGCGCCACGACGACAGAGGCAATCCGTCGAGCAATAGTGAAGAGAGCCTGAGAACGCTTTCGAAGCGATACGGGATCAACCAGAAAACCGTGGCGAAATGGAAGAAGCGGACATCGTTGGTCGACCTTCCTACAGGCCCAAGGACCCACACTCGACGACCCTTTCCCTCGAAGAAGAGGCCGCTATCGTCGCCTTCCGCCGGCACACGTTGCTGCCGCTCGATGATTGCCTCTACGCTCATCAGCCGTATCCATCCGGCGAAGGCCGCGAGGGCTTATGATTTCGGCTCGTCTGCCATGATGCGTTCGATCTTGTCGCGATCGCATTGCTCGTCGACAAGGAACTGCCGAACACCTCCTTCCCAGGTGCGGATATCGGCGAGGAACTCCTTCAAGCTTTCGATGCCCCGGTCGGTGAAGGTCGTGATGCCCTCTTCGCTGCCGTCATGGGCATGGATCATCTCACCATAGTCGATGTTGTCGGAGTTGCTGGCGACCTCCTGGATGAGTTCGAGGTTCTCGCCAATCAGCGTGGCGACGTAGTTGATCGTGTAGACATGCGTCGGGCGCGCCATCAGGCCGCCATCTGCCGGGCGCTTCCGGCGGGCCAGTTCCACGGCAACAGTTCCGGCAGCCGTGATACGGGAATGCCAGGCATGCGGGCGAGCACGTCCGCCAACCAGGCCTGCGGATCGATATCGTTCATCTTTGCCGTGACGATTAGGGTAATACATGAAGGCAGCACGCTCGCCTCCGCGCTGGGAACCGGCGAATAGCCATGCCTTTCTTCCGAGAGCAACGCCGGGCAGGGCTCGTTCGGCGGCATTGTTCGTCAGACACAGTCTGCCGTCGTCGAGGAACCGGGCGAAGGCTTCCCAGCGACCCTCCTTCTCGAACATGTGGTTGATCGCCTTGGCGACGGGGTTGTGCTTCGACATTTGCCCGCGCTGGGCCATGAGCCAATCGTGCAGTTCTTCGACGAGCGGGCGAGCATGTTGCAGCCTCGCTGCGAGCCTATCCTCGGCAGGCATTCCGTTTATGCCGCGCTCGATGTCGAAGAGCGCGTCGATGCGGGCAACGGCCTCAAGCGCGACGGGCGATATCTCGTGGGCAGGTTTGCCCTTGCGCACGTTGCCGGCGATGTCAGCGAGTTCGAAGAATTTGCGCCGCGCGTGGCTCCAGCAAAGTGCGCTGATCACCAGCGCGGGGCGGCGGTCGACACGATAGAGGTCGTTGTAGCCGCCATAGGCATCGGCTTGCAGGGTGCCGTGCCATCCGGCGAGATGCGTGTTGGGGTGGGTCTTCTCGCGATCGGGAGAGAAGTGGAAGAGTGCGGCGGGAGGCGCGCCGCCCGCGAAAGGGCGGTCATCGCGGACGTAGGTCCAGAGCCTCGCCTGCTTTGTTGCTCCCCTGGCCAGAAGCGGCACGGTGGTGTCGTCACCATGCAGCCGCTCGGCGGCCAGAACATGGGCACGGATCAGGTCATGGATCGGCTGCAGGGCCGTCGTGCAGGCTCCGACCTGATCGGCCAGTGTGGAGAGACTGAGAGCGACGCCTTCCCTGGCGTAGCGCTCAGCCTGGCGGTTCAATGGCTGATGTTGGCCGAACTTCTCGAACAGGATCGTCGCCAGCAGGTGCGGTCCTGCCCATCCCCGCGGTGTCGCATGGAAAGGGGCCGGTGGCTGGCTGATCTTCTCGCAGTCCCGGCAGGTGAACTTCTCGCGCACCGTCTGGATCCTTCCACTGGCGCGGAATGATCTCCAGCGTCTCGGTGATGTCTTCGCCCATCTTCACGATGCGGGGCGAGCCGCAGCAGGTGCAGGTCGACGGGGCATCGATGACCAGGCGCTCGCGCGGCAGGTGCTCGGGAAACGGCTTGCGGGCCGGCCGGCGGCGTTCGAAAGCGGAGACATTTGTGATTCTCGTCGCCACGCGTTCCGCAGCGATCTCGTCTTCGGTGGCGTCGGCTTCAAGTTCTTGGAGCTGCAATTTCATTTGCTCGATCAGCCGGGCGCGGCGCTCCGAGCTCTGGCCGTACTGCTCGCGACGTATCTTGGCGATCTCGAGCTTGAGATGCCGGATCATCGCCTCAGACGTCGTCACGACCGCGCGCACCTGCGCGAGATCGGCCTCGGCGCAGGCGGCACGCGCTTCCGATGCCGCAAGCGCGGCGCGCAGTCTGGCTATCTCCGAAGCAGCATCATCCATGGCCGAAAGCTACCATGCCGCATGCCGAAAGCCCAACAAAAACAGAGGAATGCAGGCGGTCAGCCTGCCTTCGAAGGCCGCTGCGTCCAGCGCGGGTTGCCCCAGTCGATCCCTTCCAGGAGATAGCCGAGCTGCGCCGACGATACAGGCACGGCGGAGCCATTCTGGCTGACCGGCCAGATGAACTTTCCAGCTTCCAGCCGCTTCAGGTAAAGCGACATGCCGACGCCGTCATGCCAGAGGACCTTGATCAGGTCACCCTTGCGACCCCGGAAGCAGAAGACTTCGCCGCCATGAGGATCGCGGCCAAGACCTTGCCGAACCTTCAGCGCCAGGCTGTTCATGCCGCAACGCATGTCCGTCACCCCGCCCGCGATCCACACCTTTACCCCCGCGGGAAACGCGATCATGACCCATCCACGACGGGCAACAGGCGGGCAAGAATGGTCGGATCAAGCGAGGCTGGGATCGTCAGCCGTCGGCCATTCGGCAGGCCGATCTCGATCGTCATGTCGTCTTCAAATCGCAGCCGTGAGGCTACCTCGCAAGATGCCGCCGCCGATGGCGAAATCGTAAGTGGCACGAAGCCCGTTGTAGCGGAACTGCTCAGAAGACCACTACGGTATTCCCGACGCCAACGGGTCAACAATGACCGTGACAATCCATATCGCCGCGCCGTCACCGAGCCTTGCCGAAAGCCTTGTAGACTTTCCTCGACGATCCGAACCTTCTCTTCGTCCGACCAATCCCGTCGGCGATCAAGATCGTCGACGGACAAGACCTCAATGGGGGAAATGATTGTAGCGCATAACATAAGGCATGGACTTAAAGCCAATCAGCAAGTCAGGACAGACGGCCTTCGCCGGATGGGTACCATCAGCCGACCATTTCACATCTGACGCGTTCGTCGTTGCACAGGTGTTTGCAGCGCCACGGCATTTCACGTCTGCCGGAGGTCAGAGGCGACAAGGAGCCGAAGAAGAAGTTCAAAAGCTATCCGATCGGTTACTTCCACATCGATATTGCCGAGGTGCAGACGGCCGAGGGCAAGCTCTATCTCTTTGTCGCAATTGACCGAACATCCAAGTTCGCGTTCGCGGAACTCTACACCAAAGCCGGCAAGATGAATGCCGCTCAGTTCTTGCGCAATCTGATCACGGCAGTGCCCTACACCATTCACACCGTTTTGACCGACAATGTCATTCAGTTCACCAACCGAGCTTGTGATCGAAATGCCTTCCAGCACATCTTCGATTGGGTCTGCGACGATCACAGCATCGAGCATCGCCTGACCAAGGTGAAGCATCCCTGGACCAACGGACAGGTCGAACGGATGAACCGAACGATCAAGGAGGCGACCGTCAAGCGCTTCCACTACGACGATCATGCGCAGTTGAAAAAACATCTGGCTGACTTTATCGACGCCTACAATTTCGGGCGCCGGCTCAAGACGCTAAAGGGCCTTACGCCTTACGAGTTCATCTGCAGACAATGGACTTTGGAGCCGGATCGATTCATCATCGACCCCATCCATCAAATGCCGGGACTAAACACCTAGGCGATGCCCTTACCTGAACGGCGACAGCCATGAACAGCGTTTCCAGTCTCAGCGACTCGACCCCGTTTTTCGCGGAACCTGATCGTGATGTCAAAAGGCTATTTCCGAGCCGAATGGCAAAAAGGATCGGCGCGATGGAACGGAGGCGCGGAGAGGACGGGCTTAGATTCAGCAATCGAAATCAAAGCATGCGCGCCGGCGGCTCGAATACCCACATGGCATTGAGCGGGAAAACCCAACGAGGGAGTTTAACACAGACCCTACTGTCGAAGCAAAGCGCATGCAAATAGACTTGGCGTCGCTCGCCGACGAATCGCTCGAGCATCGAGCGAGATCAACGCCAACCAAAGATCGAAAAATTGCGCAATCGGCGCGTATTGTTGATCAGACGGAAATTCGAGTGAAAAACTAAGTTGTGAGATTGCGGGTGTCTGCACACCGACGACAGCGCGTCGGCTGCGACAGCTATCACCAATACTGCTAACTACTGGGGGCGTCATAGACAAACCCAGCTCACTTCACGGGCTCCGCTACATCACTGATACCTCTGTCGCTCTCGTCGTCATCGGGGATCATTCGCTGCAGGAGCCGAATAAGATCGCGCGTCGTGCCGTTCGGAAGTCTCCTAAGAATCCTCGCCAGTGTGAGACAATCCTCGGCCTCCTCCGATGTGCGGCCCCAAAGATGTGGCGCAGCTTCAAAGATCATATCGATAGGCATGAAGCCAAGAATCTCACACAGATGGATCATCCGAGTAACAGTCATTTTGGAAAATGCCCGCTCGTAGCGTCCGTATACAGGGATGGACAGACCAAGCATTGGAGCAACGTCTGCGCGAGACAGGCCCTGCGCTTCGCGTGTCTTTTTCAGGAACGCGCTGATCAATTCCTCCATGTGACCCAACGATGTAATTTCGCCGCCGAAACCTGGCTTTCGATAGATCGCCTTGTCAACCTCCGGATCGGCGGTGCTGACGAGGCCTCTCGAACTTCTGTAGCTTGCTAGATCTTCCGTCACCGCACGTCCCTGTTTTCCTGCCACTCGTTGTAGACTTGAGCCAACCTGAACCGATTTGAACCACTTGCCATCGCCACACTACAACCGTTTTAAATACCCATTTTGGGCATTTTTTGCGTTATAGCAAATATTTGAGAGTTTAGCCAAATTGCTTCATGAATGCATTCAAAACAGTCTCGCTAGACCGGTGGCCCAGTTCCATGAAAGATGAGTCGGCTATGGCCGCACCCGCCACTGAATCATCTAGGTTGCGTCGAATTTGAGCGAAAATTCACATTCAATGCTCAACATCTTCTAAGCGGTCTTCGTTGAGGACGATAAGACATAATCCTCGAAAACCGATCCATTTCCCCGTCCCACGATATCCCATTTGGCTAGCTGGGAAAGCTCCGCCGTGCTGGAAATCACTCAGCCAAGAACCCATATCGGTTACCGCTCCCGCTAGCGTGTAGGTTCGATGCTCTCTGAAAATTCCGGCATCATGGAGCAAGTGCCACAAACGTGAACTTTGCTAAACGAAGCCGCCACCTTATCGCATCCACACAAAGGGCTTGAAATAGTCGACCGTGAGGGTTACATCATTGTAAGCAGCAGACAACGAGGCTTCCGAAAGGTCGCTGTTGCAGGTGCACCCTTAGAGGTCGGTACACCACGGTAAGGCACACGCGTTCGGCGGAAACGCCATGGGAAGGCTTCTTTAGGGGGCCTTTTTTGTTTCTAGGGCACCCTTATTTGCTGGAAATGAGCCTTTTTTACGAGTTGGCAGACGCTACACCTTCGCTTGATGCGGCTGAAATTAATTTCTTTCTGATCAGCGCTTTTTACCACCAGTTCTACGTTGTGTTCGTCTGATCTGCTCGGGAAAAGGTAATAAACAACAAGATCATTAAGGCCAGAGGTCAGGACAGGGCCTGAAACGGCAAGGTTACCTGCCCAGTAAGGCATACAGAGGTAGGCACAAGATGCTCGAACGTGAATCTACCTTGCGATGTTCGATTGTTGGGAAGGAGTCGTTAATAGTCGTCATGAGGCGCGGTCACCCGAAGACAGCTCTCACGATCTGGACCCATTCACTGAACTGGATTATAGATTGCGCTGGGTAGTCTGGCTCTGAGACATTGAATTTTCTCCCGATATAAGGGCACGGGTTTGACAACCTTACGAAAGTGCTAACCCCTGAAGTGGTTTCGTTCTCCTGGTAAGGGTCCTTTCATGTTCAAATCGATACGAATAGAGCACTGACCTTTCGCTTCCGTCCTTACGACGGAGTTGTCTGCTTATGTCTCGCGTATCGACCGGAAGCCTGAACATGCTGCAGGAGCGAATTCCCACCTGAGACCGAATTCCTACGACGCCTTCTCCGCAGGAGACCGGAGGTTCGAAATGCGACCAGTGCGCCTGGCCTGACCCGAGAGAGGCTTCGGGCAGCCGAGGACGACACCTACGGCCTGTTCGTCGACTTCCGTTGGCCCAAGAACGTCGGGAAGCCATATTGCCCTCGCTGTGGCTGCCTGGAGCCGTACGGCGTCGTCGTTCTGATGCTCGGAGCCGGAATGCCGCGCCGAATTTTCGGTTTTCGCCAACCGCAAGCTTTCATTCAAGAAGATCATCATGGCAATCTGGGAGGAGATCACGGCCGCCAAGGGCATGGCGGCGCTCCATCTGAGCCGCAAGGCCAACGTCCAGTATAAGACCGCCTACTTCCTGCTGCAGAAGCTCCGGGAGGCAGCCGACCTTCGCCGTGATGCGATCAAGCTGCACGGTACGGCGCAGATCGACGGCAAGTATGTGGGCGGCGTCCTCCGCAAGGTGACAAGAAGGAAGAGCGCAAGGACGGGCGCAAGAAGGAAAATCAGAACGGCAAGCGCATGTGAGTTCTGGCGCTGAGGGAGGCCAACCGCCATGCACCGAACAGAACGGTGACGCGGGGTGGACGAGAACGGCAAGGATGCATGGGCGGCCGTCGCCAAGCATGTCGAGCCGAAGGCGCTCCTGATCGCTGACGAACACAAGGCGCAACCAGGGCTTTGAAAGAAAGCGCTGTATAGATCCACCTGCTCCGCCCTTTTAGTCCGCTAGCAAAAGGCGGTAGGGGACCGACTTCTCGAAGCGGTTTCCTGCCGGCCGACAAGGGCTACGGCAGCGCTGAAATCCTCGCCAAGCCGGTCGAGTGTAAGGCTTCGGCAACATCGCGCCGAAGAACAACTGGAAGGGCTCAGTCGTCTTCTCACGCTGGGTCTATCGGCAGCGTAACCTCGTGAAACGTCAAAAGCATCGGTTCGATCGTAATTGACGCAAAGCTGACAGTCGTGTGCGATCGCGCACATTGACAGGCTGGCATGATGCAAGCGCCGACGTGCATTGTGACCTCAACCCAAATCACTCCAATGCTGGGTTGGCCTTCGGACGGATCGCTCGCAAGGTTGACGCTGTTCAAATACTAGGCGGAGTGGCACAATCCGCGACTCCCGACACACGGTGAGCACCGGAAGGCGCCTTCTGTCGCCATTGAAACATTCACTAACAATGATCTGGTGGCACACCAATTGCTTGTAGGAGCCCAGATCTCTGCCGGCAATGGTTCCGGTCCAAGCTCCAGTGGCTACTATCGACGATGACCAACACCTTTAGATGTAAGGCCCATCTTCGCGCATGTCGTACCGTACGAACGGAGCTCGTCAGCGATCATCACGCGCGGCGGCGTGCAGCCGATCCAAAGAGCTTTGTCACCAGCCACTGCTCAGCGCGGGAGCCTCTTCAGCTTTGGATCAAGACGTTGAGAGCGATGCCATTCTGGCCGACAGCGCCGCCGGAGCCAATGTTCTTCGCGCGCGATCGAAGTAACCGACGTTCAGATGTCATGTCGCCGCGAATGAGACTGCTTCAAGGGATTCCAGTGGGAGATCGCCTTGCCGAGTTAAGGCTCCCACTGGCACACGGTTTCATTGGTCACGCCGGTGCCGCATGTTGGCCGCCGCAATCCGCTAAACTTAACGGTGCCCTAGAACCTGAAGAGACACAGCGAAATCGGCCTTTTGTTTGGCACCCGTTGGACTAGGCCCGTTTTCGTTTTCGTCTCAAAAGTGGAGATGCGATATGATTTCGAATCACCAAGCCGACGTGGTTGGCGATAGCGACAAGCTCATCGAGCAAGCGCTGCGAGCTGCCATGGATACTGCTCTAAGTCCGGCTGCGCCGGCTCACCTGCGTGGAGCGCTGGACGCGGCAGTGTTTCCAGGGGGCTCCCGGATGCGCCCCAAGCTCTGCTTGAAAGTCTCCTATGTGTGCGGCGAAAAAGATCCTGAGCTGGCGACAAGAGCCGCGGCAGCAATTGAATTGCTGCACTGTGCCTCGTTGGTGCATGACGACTTGCCTTGCTTCGATAACGCGGCCCTACGCCGCGGCAGACCAACGGTGCACCGGCTTTTCGGAGAGCCTATCGCCGTTTTGACCGGCGATGCCTTGATTGTGATGGCTTTCAAATACCTCAGCTTGCAGGCTGCGCTAACACCTGAGTTGGGCGCGCGCATGATCGAGGTGGTTGCGGAGGCGGTCGGCCCCAGTCACGGACTGATCGCCGGACAGTCGATGGAGGCAATGACGCACGTCCCAATCGACCGCTATCACCATTACAAGACCGGCTCCCTCTTTGTCGCGGCGGCCACTTGCGGTGCCCTGGCAAGTGGTGCAGATCCGGCCCCATGGTCTAAGGTGGGGGAATTGCTCGGGCACGCGTATCAGATCGCCGACGACATCGCAGATACAGTCGGCCGCGCAGAAGTGCTTGGCAAATTGCCTGCCGTGGACACGCAGCTGAATCGACCCAGTATCGTTCGCGGCCAAGGATTGGACAGCGCAGCCGCCAGATTTTATGCGTATCTCGAACAGATAGGTGACACCATTCCTGCCAGCCCTCAAAAACGGTCCTTCGTTGACTGGCTTAATCATGCACTTTGCAAAGGCGTGGCTGGACCGGGAAAAGCCGGTCTGATTCAACAAACGGCGCTGGATTGCGCGCCTTTGTAAGCCCGAGTTACGGTACGCATAACCTAGCCGGCGGCATCATTACCGCTTCATCGTCAACAGCTGCTTCATGAACACTTCGTTCCCTGCATCGAACCGCTGGGCCAAGGTGGATTAGAGGTCTAGCTTTAGCGTTAACGGTTTTTGCAACCAGCTTGGAGGGCCGGCCGACAGAGCGGGCGACGCCGGCATCATCCGACTGGCGGATGCTCGGAGGGCAACAAGTGCGCGGAGGGCAACAAGCGCGCCTGGCGCAACGTCGCCAGATCAGGTGAGCCGGTGCAAAAGCAGGCGACGGCCAACTGGCGGATGACGACCTCGAAATGCGCAACGACCGCTTCGGTCGATACCGTAGCCGCCGGCAGCACGCCGGCTGCCTGCCCGGCAATGTCCGCACCGAGGCGAATGGCCTTGGCCACGTCGACGCCGTCGCGGATCCCGCCGGACGCGATAAGCTTCACCGTTGGCAGTGCCCGACGGACCGCCTGCAAGCTGGCCGGTGTCGGGATCCCCCAATCGGCAAACGCCATCGCCACTGCACGGCCGGCGGCATCGCGGGCGCGCTCGCCCTCCACCGCGGCCCAACTGGTGCCGCCGGCTCCGGCGACATCAATCACCTCAACACCCGCCTCGACGAGCGCGCAGGCCACCGAGGCGGACAGGCCCCACCCGACTTCTTTGGCCACGATCGGCACGCCCACGCTACGCGCGGCGCGAGCCACCTGCGCCAGTACGCCGTGCCAGTCGCGGTCGCCATCCGGCTGTAGCACTTCCTGCAGCGGATTGAGATGGACGATCAGCCCATCAGCCTCCAGCGCATCGACAGCCCGGCGCGCCAGATCAAGGCCGTCGGCCTCGCGCAGTTGCGCAGCGCCGATATTGGCCAGCAAGGGAATGTCAGGCGCCAGGCGGCGTAGGGCGCGCGTCAGCCCCTGGGAATTGCGCGATTGCAGGCTCACGCGCTGCGAACCGACGCACATGGCGATCCCCAAGGCTTGCGCCGCCTCGCTCAGGTGCCGATTGATGGCCTCTGCGCGTGGCATTCCGCCGGTCATGGAACTGATCAGCAGCGGCGCACGCATGGGCTTGCCTAACAGCGATGTGCGCAGTTCGATCTGCGTCAGGTCCAGCTCGGGCAGTGCGCAGTGTTCGAACCGGATTTGCTCCCAGCCGGCAGCGACCGTGGCTGGCGCCGTTCGCCGATCCAGCACGAGGTCCAGATGGTCGTCCTTGCGCCGGGTCAGGGCGTCGTCGCACCCGCTCGCTCGATCCGCCGTATTGGGCGTTGGCGTTGCGTCGGATCGGACCGAGGGCGCCGCGCGCACGCCGCCGCCTCCCGCGCGTTCACGCCGGCGCACGCTGGCCTCCCCCCGCCGCATCGTTGCCGTAGCGGCTGATCGAGGTCTGGTAGTACTTCGCGCGAATGACCGCCATGGCCTCGATTAACGGTCCCCATGGTGCAGGAAAGCGTTCTTTCACCATCACTCGGTGCAGCATGCGCGCATGGCCGACCAGCTCGTCGTTGAGGAAATCCTCCACAGGCATAGCCGGATAACGCTGCAGGAGCAGGATGGCAGCGTTGTCGGCCTCTCCCGCCGCCCTATCCTTGGCGCATCCATGCAGATCGTTCTGCAGGCGCCCTATCGTGGAGATGAGCCGCAGCACCTGGCGAAACGCCGGACGCGCGCGCAGGGTCGCCATGTCCAGCCCCCATAGCAACGACAGGCAACAGAACACGTTCGCGTAGGCGATCGAATCGATGGAGTTGTGCAAGTATTCGGCGTACGACCAGCGTTCAGCCCCCGCCGCCTGCGCGTGTCCGGCGCGCAGCGCCGCGCAGTAGCACCGGGTATCGTTAAGAAGCTCAGTATAGTCGCGCCTATCGTAGGCGAGCGCGGCCAGGGAAGCGCGCAGCACAGCGCAGCCCTCGAAACCGGGGACCGCGCATGGCACGCCCTGCCCCAGCGCCTGCTCCACCGCGGCCAGCTGCTCCGGCGCGATCAGGCCAAGGTCGTTGCAATCGTCGAGCCAAAACAGTAGCGCCAACTCGCGATAAAACGCCACGATCAGCTTTTCGTCCTGCGGATCTCGGCCGGTGCGGGCGCTGATATCGTGCAAGCTCGGTTGGATACACTGCAGGATGTACTGTCCGCCCCTAACTGCTTCTACGGCATGCTCGTCGGCGAATCCGGTCAGGGAACGCCCCCACTCCAGTACTTGCTGCAGCGCGCTTTCGGTCGGGATCATTGCGCTATTCCTCCTGCTACCTCGGTCGGGATGCGCCGCCCCCAACGAAGAGCCAGCCACAAGCCGGCGAGTTCGATCACGCGCACGACCCGGGTCGGGCAATACAATTCCTTGCCGATCCACAGCGGCGTCTGCGGCAATTCATGCGCCTCATGGCGAGCGAGCATCCACTCCAGCGCGTGCGCGACCGCCAGCGCGATGCGGGCGCGCCCTGTCGGCTCTTCGCGCCCATCCATCACGTGCAACGCGAACAGCGCATAGGCGGTTTCCTCAAATGTTGACGCGCGACCCGCGCCCCAGCCGCCGTCGTCGCGCTGCGCCTGCAACAGCGCCGCCAGCGCGCGCTCGTCGCGCCACTGGGGCGCGCCTTGCGCGAGCGCAGCGATTGCATGCGCGGTGGGATACAGCCACGAAACATGCCATTTGTCATTGTCCCATAGACCGTCCGCGTTGCGATTGGCCTCAAGGTAAGCGCTGGTACCGGCGGTGGGCTTTCCCAAAAGTCTGAACGCATGCAGGGCGTGGATGTTGGTCGACACCGAGGCATTGCGCTCGCCGGGGAAGGTAACGAACAGCCCGCCGATTTCGAAGTGGCGCAACGCGTCGGCACCCGGGTTGCGTCCTGCTAGGCGCAGGATGCACAACGCAACAGCAGTGTCGTCCGCATCGGCCGCGAAGTGCAAGGCCGGACCCAGACCGCGCACGCCCAGACAGGCATCGAGCTGCGCGACGATCACGCGCACCGCCTCGGCGAGCGCGGGATGCGAAAACAACCCGGCCAGATGCAGAGTGTACAGCGACCAGCATGGCTCGAACACGTTGATCGGCCAGACGCTGGGAACGACACCTTCGATGCCGCTGCGCGCCGCGCGCGATGCGGCCTGAAGATACCTGTCCGCACGCTCGACCTGTGGCGCGCTCGCCTGTGTGAGGGCGTGCGCACGCCACGCGGCGGTTGCCGCCGGGCTGATGCCGATGCTGCCGTCGTCGTCCAGGCATGCCGTGGTCGGCGACGTCCCCCAGGCTTCCCAGGAGTGCAACAACGGATGGCCGCTCGGCAGCCGTCCCACCGTCCCCAACTTAACCAGGCACGCTTGCCGCAACGGCAACAGCGCCGGGTAGCGCGGAAACACCACGTCGCCCACCAAGGATGTGGCCTCGCCGGAGATCTGCGGCAGGATCAGCTCCGCGCCTACCGGCGCGTCTTCCGGCACCGCATCCGCGTAGGGATCCGGCTGGCGCTCGAGGAACCGCGTTGCAGCCTGAACTGCGTCCGCAGCGCCGGGAAGAGGATCGGCACGCCGCAATGCAAGCAACGCCGCCCACGTGGGTACATGGCGGAACAGTGGGAAGTCAGCACTTCCCCACCCGCCATCGGCCTGTTGCTGCGCCATGAGCCACGCGTATCCGTTCTGCCGACCGGTGACGTTGCCGCTGAACTGCAAAACGCGCGCCGTGTCGTAAACGGACGGACTCACGCTGCCGCCATCGCGCGTCTCGTTCAGCAGGTGGCGCAATTCAGAAAGGATCTGTTCGGACAGCGCACTCATGCGGGATGTTCCCTCTGCAGGCAGTTGACGAGAAGCGCGGCGAAGCGCACCTATGCTGGCGGCGGTCCGCCGGGCAGCGCGGCGGACCGCGGTGGGCAACCGCTCCGATCTGCGCCGTGGAATCGAACACAATGTAGCATCTAGCGGTGCCGCCGGCCGATCGCAGCGGTACGGCGGCGCCTCCGTGCGGACCGGCGCCAATGCGCACAGCGCGTGCTTGAACAGATACCCTTTTGGCCCGCTGCACGGCCTGCGCCAACCGCTCCGCACGCGGGCGCAGCGAGGTGATGGCTTCCTCGGCCTCTGGCCATAGGCCCGGCACTGACTGGGGCGCTGCATGCAGCTTCGTGATCGGCACGCCGGTTGCTTTCTTCTCCGCCGCATGCTTGCCGGGGGCTTGCCCAGCGTCGCGTCATCCGCTGGCATGTCATCCTCGACCACCTACAATACAAGGCCGAAACAGGCGCGATAGCGATCCAGTGCGCGGTACAGCGTAACGCGCGGCATCCTCCGCGACGGCGCATAGCGCGCCCATGCCTATGGACGCGCGCACCGGCAATCCGCCGCACGCCTGCGCGCCCGATCCGCCGAACGGGGAAACGCCAGTTCGGTCGTCGTTTAGCGTGGAACCCTTCTGCATGTTGTTCATCTCCTTCTACCTGACAGAGAATGCCGCGGCGAGCGGCGAGCCGCCGCGGTGCTGCCGGCGTCGCACCGCGCGCGCGCGCCGAGTGCAGCAATGCCGCCCATCGTCTTCGCCGCTGCCTCTTGACACGGGGCAGAGGATCCCAGCTCATGAGAATCCGATGCGGACTGTCATGGACGGATGTGCGGTCGGGTAATAGCGCCGGCCTTTTTCGACGCCGCTCATCAATCGCGGCCGCACCCCGGCCTCCTGCATGGTCAATGCCAAGGCGATGCTGAACTGCACCAGCTCCAGCCATACAAGGTGATAGCCCATGCAGACGTGTGGGCCGGCACCGAACTGCAGCATGTCCACCGGCCGGATCGGCTCCGTGCGTTGCAGCCACCGCCCCAGACGGAACTGATCGGGCGCTTCGTGCAGCAGCGGCGAGGTCGAGAAATGCAGTAGTGGGATGCACAAATGAGTGCCGGCAGGAATGCGCCGCTGGCCGAGTTGTAATTCCTGCATCGCGCGACGCGGTACGAGCGAGGAAGCCGGATGCATTCGTAGCGTCTCCCGAAACAGCGCCTCTGCGACCGGACATTGCGCCAGGTCCTCGTGCCCGGTCGGCACCGCGCCCACGCGTTGCGCCTCTTCGACCAGGGCGTCCCACAGCTCTGGATGCTGCGCCAGCTCGATCACCATCCAGGCTATCGTCGAGGCGGAGGTCTCGTGGCCGGCAAGCAGCAGCAAGCGGATATTGGCGACCAGGACGTCATCGGAGAGCGCGCCATCGCTGCAATCGAAGGCGCTCACCATGTCGTTGATCAACCCGGTGCGCGCGGCGCGCGCGCGCGCGTCCCGGATGAACTGGCGCGACTGCGCGTCGATCCAATCGCGGGCGGCGCGGCCGCGTCGCAAGGGCATCCCCGGCAGGTTGATCGGGGGCGCGACCATCAATTGTAGCAGTTGCCGGTACTTGCGATGCCACTCCGACAGGTCTTGAGCGGGGATGCCCATGAGACTGAAGGTGAGTTTGAGCATCAGGTTGCGGGTGTCTGGCAGGATAGCGACTTCACCGCGGTCGCGCCACGCCTTGACCTGAGCCCTAATAATTGGTTCGAACAGCTCGCCAATGCCGGCCTCGGTCAGACCCCTCGGCAGAAACGCCGCTTTTATCCCATCGCGCGCCTGCCGGTGCGCGCTACCGTCCAAAGTGACCAACGTTCCGCCAAGGATGTCGGGCGCCATCTCTTCGATCAGTGCCGAGGACACTTCCTTGTGCCGGAGCAATGCGAGCGCATCTGGATCCAGGCATGTCATCAGGTGTCCGGCCGGGCCGAAGTCCAGCCAGAAGTGGCTGCCTAGGGTCCTTTCCGCGCGCCGCAGCAGGCGCGGCAGATCGCAGACGATGGCGGGGAGATGCCCGACCAGGGGGAAAGCGCCAGGCATGACCGGGATGTCGTCCCGTAGCCGGCGCCAGCGGTTCAGCGGGTTGAGCAGCATGTCCATCACCAATGCGACGCTGCGGTTGCTTCGGCGGCGTCACCGGCCGGCCGAGCCGCGCTGTTGCCACCGTCGGCGTAGGTTGGAACATGCGCCAACATGCCGCCGTCGATGCACACCACCTGGCCGGTGATGAACGCAGCCTCCTCCGAGAGCAGGAACGCGACCAGCGCGGCTACGTCCTCGGGGCGGCCGACGTGCGGCAGGAGCTGGTGCCGGTGTAGATGCCGTTGCATGCACTCGTCCAGCTTGGCGAAGAGACGTTCAGTCATGACAAGACCTGGCGCAACCGCGTTGCAGCGGATCTTCGCGTGTCCGTATTGGGTGGCAAGCGAGGCCGACAGCATGTTCATTGCGGCCTTCGACGCGGCGTATGACGTCAGTGCGGTGTCGCCGCTGAGCCCTTGGCACGATGACATGTTCACGATCGCGCCACCACCACGGCCGATCATTTGTGGGATGGCCTGCCGGCAGCAAAGGAGCGTGCCGCGCAAATTGGTCGCCATGGTCTGGTCCCAGACCGCCACGTCCAGGTCGAGGATCGCGCGGTCGTGCGGAGTCAAATGCATGGCGCTCGCATTGTTCACAAGCACGTCGACCCCACCGAAGCGCCGCTTCGCCGTTTTGAACAGCTCTGCCACCGCCTGCGCATCTGCGATGTCCATGGCCACGGCCAGCGCTTGGCCCGCTTCGGCTGCGATCTGTGCGGTGCAGGCGATGGCAGCGGGGCCATCAATGTCGGCCACCACCACTCTGCCGCCCTCGCGCGCGATGGCGAGGGCGCATGCCTTGCCGATCCCGGCGCCGGCGCCGGTCACCACGGCCACCTTGCCTTTAAATCGTTCCATCATGTTCTCCTGGATTGCGTAGGTCTTTCGCTGCATGTCGCTCAGCGTCTGCCGGAGAGGGCGTAGGGCCGGGGTTGGTGCAATGGTCATCGCCGGCTTCGCTTTCGATCACCCGAATGGCCGCGACCGGGCACTGGCTGGCTGCTAGGCGCACGGCGGCGTGCAGCGCCTGCGGGACCGTCGCCATGCACACTTCCGCCACGCCGTCCGGCTCGCGCTGACGAAAGGTGCCCGGCAGCGTCAACACGCACTGACCAGTGGTTCCGCACAGGTCCTGGTCGACCACGACGCGAACCTCAGCCGCCGCCTGCGCGTGCAGCCGCACCGGCAGCGCGCGGAACGTCCTAAGGAACGCTGAGGGCTCCCGGGTCGGCTGCTCGGCCAAGGCCAACGTGGGGAAGCGAGCCTGGATCTGCGGCAGGCTCTCGGCCAGTTGCACCCTGGCGAGTTGAGCACCTAGGCAGAAGTGGATGCCGTGGCCGAAGCTCAGCATAATCTTTCCGTCGCTCGACATGCCAGGCCTGGTGCCGTAGAACCGCACCGGATCGAAGCGGTCGGGATCAGCGAAAGCGTCCGGGTCGCGATTGCCGGCCGCGATCAGCACGCGCACGTCCGCGTCCTTCGGGATCACCACGCCATGCAGTTCGATGTCGCGCTGGGCGATACGCGGAATGGAGCTGAACATGGCCGGCGCCTCGCAGCGCAGTACTTCTTCTACAAATGCCTCCACCCCTGCGGCGTCTCCCTGCAGCCAGTGCCGCTCCTCGGGGTAGGCCAGCATCGCCAGCACCGCATGGTCGATAGTCGCAGCAGTGGTGGCGAAGCCGCCCAGCAACATGCCCCACAGCATGCTGATCAACTCCGCGTCCGAGAGCGTATCGGCGTCGTCGGTGTGTGCGCCGACCAGTGTCGACACGATGTCGCGGCGGGGATCGGCGCGCTTGCGCAGTATGAGGTCGCCGAAATAGGCCTTCACCCTGGCGCTGGCCACGTCCGCCGCGGCGAGGTGTGGATCGCTGGCGTGCGGGCTCAGGCCTTCTAGAATGGCGCTGACGATCGCTGAGAGCTCGAAAACGTCGTCTTGGGGCATGCCGAACAATTCAGCGAAGACAAGCATGGGCAAGGCCAGTGCGAATTCCCGATGCAGGTCCACCGCCTCTCCTCGCTCCAGTGCGGGCGCCATGCCATCCAGGCGAGCTGCGACGATGCGCGCGATGCTCGGCCGCAGGTTGTCGATCTGGCCCACGGTGAAATCGCGCGAAATCAGCCGGCGCAGACGCGTATGCGTCGGTGGTTCCTTCATGGCTAGCGTAGACGCCAGCAGATTGAGCGACAGGCTGCTCGCCGCACGCGGGAAATAGCGCGCCAGTTCGGATGGCGCCGGCCCCCGAAACGCATCGCCCGTAGCCTTGAACGCCCAGTAGATGTCGGCGTGGCGGCTCAACAGAAAGAGGCCCGACGCCGCGCGGTGCACCGGATCGTGCTCTCGCAACCACCGCATGAACGGGTACGGGTCTTGGATGCATGCTGGCGACGCCAGCTCGGCGAAGGCGTCGTGGCATGCTGCCGTGGTGTCTTGCACGTCCATCTTGATTACCTGTCGAGTGGCTGATCTGACCGGTGCGCGCCAGGCGCCGCCAAATGAGAAGATTGCGATGCCGGGGGGCGTCCGCACCAGAGCACCGGCATCTCCTCGAACCCGCCGGTGATGATCTCCTTGCGCAACTTCAGTTCTTCGGGCGCCACGGCCAGGCGCAACGCGGGAAAGCGCTGGAAGATCGAACCGAATATGGCCTTCAGTTCCAGCCTCGCCAGCGCCGCCCCGATGCAATTGTGCTGCCCGTAGGAGAACGCCAGGTGGGGATTTGCGTCGCGTCCGATGTCGAAGACTTCCGGGTCTTTGAAATGGCACGGATCAAACGAGGTCGCCGGCAGGCCGACCAGTACTTTGCTCTCCGCGGGTATATGCACGCCCGCGATGGTAACGTCGGTCCGGGGATAGCGCATGATGCCGTCCCACCCCGCGCCAGGCGAATACATGCGCAGTATTTCTTCCACCGCCTTGTCAACCAGGGAAGGATCGCGGACCAGGCGTTCGCGCTGTTGCGGATGGCGAAACATGGCCAGCAGGCCGAATTCGATCTGCGCGACGGTGCTCTCGTGCCCCGCCACCAGCACGCCCGCCGCGAGGCCGATCGCCTCTTCCTCGGTCGCTTTGCCCTGGTCGACCGCGGCTAGCAGATCCGTCAGCAGGTTATCGCCCGGATCCTGTCGCTTGCCCCGTATTTTGCCGTGGATGTAGGCGCGGAGCTCTTCCCAGGCCAGGCCGGACGCGCTGCGCGGGCCGCTTTCATGCTGGTGCGTCATCACCTCGTCGGAGAGCCCTGCGAAAAAGGCGTGTTCCTCGAAGGGCACGCCCATCAGCGCGCTGATTACCTTGGCCGGAAGCGGAAAGGAGAGATGGCGTCGCAAGTCTGCGGGCTGGGGCTGAACCGCCAGCGTATCGAACAACTGCACGGTGATCGCCTCGACCTGCTGCGTAAGCAGCTTCACCCTGCTGTTGCTGAAGGCCGGCGCCACGATCGTGCGTAACCGAGCATGCTCGTCCCCTTCGTGCGAGACCAGCCATCCCGGCGAACCGAGAATGACCGAATCGGGGGTGAAATCCGCCGGAGGCATTCCCGCGGGCAGGAATGCCGCGTCAGACAGCACCGCCTTGGCCTCGTCATAGCCTGTCACCCACCAGCATTCGTGCCCGGACGGAAGGCGCACGCGGTGGATCGGACCTTTGGCGCGTAGCGCTAACATCTCGGGCGAGGGCTCGATGTGATCGACCCGCCACATCGGCAGCGTCGGCAAGGATTGTTCGGACATGGTGACGCTTCACTCTTTAAGCCCGGAAGGGGCGGAAGATGATGGGCAGACTGCGGGCAGCAAATGAGTTAAGGCAACGTGTAGACCACGCCCTCTGCGGCGATTGCCAGCGCCAGATCCTCCGGCCGCACGAACGGCGGGGGGAAGACACTTCCCAATTCCAGGCGCGCCAGCGCAGCGCCCAGGCACAGATGCGGCCCCTGGCCGAGCGGCAGGTGCGGGTTTTGCAGCCGGTTGAAATCGAACATGTCGGTATCGCCATAGGTCGGCCGACCGTAGGAATTGGCGCAGCAGGTTCGACCGCACCCGCCCACCGACCCGTCCGCAAACAGAACTTCCAGTCCAGTCCCACACCCCCGGCTTCCCGCCTGGCTCAAGGTCTGCCGCTTTGGCTGTACCGCTCGCGACGTGGGCGATTGTTGTGGGTCGCAAACGAAGAACTCTAGATCGCATCTAACACTCCTCACATTTTCCCGGCACACACAACCGAGCCACTATCATTGCCCAGCAAACCATCGGAACTCACGAGACGCGAACAGCGATGCGCCGCCCGAAGACCATCGCGCTGCGATTGGCGACATACCGTGACCAGAGCAAACCGCGTGCCGAAGTGAATTCGTGGGTTCAGCAGGCATTTCGTAGCAGCGCGTAGTGTCAAGCTCCCGCCATTCAGTCTCAATGCCGACAACCGCGGAGTACATGTCTGACAAAAGACTGCTCTAAGCCGGTCTGCGTCCGATAGTCGGCGACCTGCATGGGATGCCCTCGCGGCGGGCTTTCGTGCAACAATCCGCGCCATCTTCGACGTCGAAGTTGCCCCGCCAGTTTTCGTCCGATGGGCGGGAACGTCGTCGACTGCGCCGAGGCCGCCGCGTTAAAAGCGCCGGCTCTGGGCAAATCAGACTGGACCCGCCTCGACCCTCCGGTAGTAAAGTTTGCGGAGCTTATTTCCGCCAAATGCAAGTTCTGAGCTTGTAGTCATCTCGTTGACGTTGTTCTTAATGTTTCCACCCCCGCGCTTACCGAGACGGTCGAGCTTCTCGATCGGCGTAGGTAGAAAAGGCAACGGGAAACGCTCAAATTTCGAAGCATGTTCTCTTCCGGAAACATGTCATCTAATCAGGAGCGGCGGTCGGCAACAGTCGCCTGAGTCGGAGGTGCTTTCTAAACCAGACGATGCCCAATCCAGAAGCCTCCTGCCGAAGATGAAGCAATCGGGAGACCAATGCAGCATCTCATGGACCGCCGCACCGTGGTGAAGAAAGCGGTCCTCGGTTGCTGGAGGTTGTTGAGTAGTTCCATGACATCGAATTGAGCTTTAGCCTGATGAATTGGGTCAATACCTACACCGCTAACTAAGGGGTGCGCCGTTTACGCCTTAGGTCAAGCTGGGGGACGTTGGACTGCTCTGACCTGCCCCTGCGAATTTCCTCCAGAATTGATTAGAGTCCGGCCCATCAAAGGACGGACGAATGAAGAAGCAGAGATTTACCGAAGAGCAGATAATTGCGGTGCTGAAGGAGCAGGAGGCTGGTGCGAAGGCGGCCGACCTTTGCCGCAAGCACGGATTTCAGAAGCGACGTTTTACAACTGGAAAGCCAAATACGGCGGCCTGGAAGTCTCCGAGGCCAAGCGGCTGAAGGCGCTTGAAGATGAGAATGCCAGGCTGAAGAAGCTGCTCGCCGAGCAGATGTTGGACGCAGCAGCACTCCGCGAGCTTCTTTCAAAAAAATGGTAGGGCCTGTCGCGAAGCGTGACGCCGTCACGCATCTGAAGACCGTCATGGGTCTTTCGGAACGGCGGGCCTGCCAGATCATATCCGCCGACCGCAAGACGATCCGCTATCAGTCGAACCGACCGCCGGAAACCGAGTTGCGAGCGAAGCTGCGCGACCTCGCCAATGAGCGGCGGCGTTTCGGCTACCGGCGACTGTTCGTCCTGCTTCGGCGGGAGGGAGAACCGTCCGGGGTCAATCGCATCTATCGCCTTTATCGGGAGGAGGGTCTCTCTGTCCGCAAGCGCAAAGCCAGACGCCGTGCTGTCCGCACGCGTGCTCCGATTTCTGGTCGAAGCTAAGGCCAATGCCCGATGGTCGCTAGACTTCGTGCACGACCAGTTCGCTTGCGGAAGGAGGTTTCGCGTGCTCAACATCGTCGATGACGTAACGCGCGAATGCCTGGCGGCGATCCCGGACACGTCGATCTCCGGCCGCCGTGTCGCCAGAGAACTGACGACGCTGATCGAACGACGCGGCGCCCGAAGCGCCATTGCCGAATGGGCGGACGATCACAATAATTTCCGGCCGCACTAATCGCTCGGATATCAGACCCCGGCAGATTATGCCGGGACCATCGCCGCAACCGGCTCCAACGCTGCGCAAGATGAAGGCTTCGCGTTTCCGCCGGTTGCTCACACCGCGCCACTTGGCGTATTCAAAACCGCCGAGGCTCTAATCGCCGCCGGATGAAAATTCAGTGGCAGGTCAGCTCAGTTTCATCGCGATCATGTTTTTGTGGCTGGTTTGCCTGCCGAGTTCCTGAATGTATCGACCTGTCGCTCTCGCGCGTGGGCCGGAAGGACATAAATAGCAGGCTCAAGAAATAAACGACCTGAAGGAAAACCGAAGCCGCTAGTGTTACGGCGAACGCTTTGAAGATGGAAAGCGACGCGGCGTAGGCCGAAACAGCGCTGGTGCACGTGACCAGTAGCAGGATGCAAAAAAAAGTTCTAAAGGACAAGGCCTTGCTCCCGTTCGTTCGTCCAATACTTGAACTGCGTCGACGCTGACGTTTCGCCCGATTCGTCCACGCTATGAACGTGCATGACTTCGCCGTGAGTGCCATAGGTTGCCAAAAGTTGGGTCAGCGCGAATACGCCAAAGTGACGACTTCTTCTTTCGCGGCTTCCGACTCGGCAAATCCTGTTCGCCAGACTCCGAAGGCCGCCGCCATAGCGAGCAACAAGGCGGCGCCAGTATCTCTCCGGGATACGCAATAAAATCTGCCGCTTCCTATCTATTGCATTTTTGTACGTTCTCCGCTGAGGTCGCGATCGGCTTGTTTGGTGAGACACCTTGGTCATGCACCAAGGTCGCTAATCAGGCAAAATAGATTGATTGGATGCCATCATCCGCGTTTTGAATAACGCTAAAAACGCGGCACCGAAAACGCCTGGGGACCGAGCGCGAACTCGCGACCGCGGCTTTCAGCACACTTTAAGTCAGCCAACAGTGAGCGCGGCTGTTGCCCCGGTTGCGCTAGCCAAATGTCGTGATGCTCGGATGGAACTCGCCGATTGCAAATTTTCTTTCTGCTTTATACGTCGTAAGGGGTGCCTTGATAGAAGCTCCACTCGTTAGCTTCGAGTTCAGGCTCTCGCGTCTGCAGCATGGGAAATGATTTCTAATTCTGCCGGGTATTCGTACAACGTACAGATCTCGTCAAACTTGGAACACGCACCCGTTTGCATAGTTTGCCCAAGGTCGGGATCCGTTCCGCAAATTTGGGACAAATTCGAGCCATACGTGCGGCGACGCCGATGGCCGCCGCGTTCGATTGCTGAACCCGCTTAGTCGACTCGCGGCTGCCGGTATGGTCTAACATCGTCGCGTTCATGTTTGGCCCGGAGTTGGTATGGGGGCTGGCCGGAATAAAAACACGCCCATTAAAATATCTCAATAGAATCAACTGGCTGGGCGACATCGGAGCGACGCGTCCGGAGCCTGGCTTGAATTGAACCGAACCGAATTGGCGCAGGACCATTTACACAGCACGCTGAAATCTGCATATTGCCGCGCGTTGTCGCTATCCCAAGTTGATGCACGAGTCGCTTTCGCTCCCGTCAAAAGCAGCTGGGCACGAGCTCTTTTCAAGAATTTAGAAGGCAAGGATATGGAAAATTTTGTGTATCTGTTGGAGCCAGAAAGTGCGATCTTTCGCGCCGCTGAGCTCCCTGATCGCAACAGCATTGCATCGATCGCCGGTTTAATTGGCAGTGATCTTATTCAGATGATCCGCTTCGACGACATGCACTCGCTATTTGTTGGCGAAGAAGCTTTGCGAGTTGGGTTAACCGCCTTTACGATCTTTGACAGGTACCCGATCCCTCTTGCCGGGCAGATAGCGCTTTTGGGAGGCGATGGTAGTAAACCTTATCGTTCGCCGTCAATAACGATGACGGAAGCCGCGCGACGTTTTGAATGTTGCCGGCCGGTGCTTGATCCTGTGTTTGTTCCGATGGACCGAGTGGCGAACAAGGGCCTCATCGTTGCGGGCGCACTGGAAGGCCTGCAAGTGCGTATTGATCGCCGCTCCCCGGTGCTCCTATGAGCGCAATGACGAATGATAGGATCCAGGAGAATGAACTCTATCGCGCCGATTCGCTGAGAGTCCGCGAGCGTGGCGACATGGGCTCGAGAAACGGAAAGCTGACGCCTCAAAGCGGCGTTTACTACGTTGCCGAAGGCCTCCCGTTCAACTGGACAAAGGTCAACACTGAAGGTCGGAAGACGTTCAGTGCCGGTCTCCAACTACTCTGAGGACTATCGAAGAGACATATGATAACTCTATCGGCGGCTAACACGTCGTTGCGCAGCAATTGATCTTTGATCTTCCCTCAGATTGCTACACTCAGACTGCTCGATCGGCGCCGCAGATTGAAAGCCTGCGTTTGTCCGTTTGGCGATAACTGGGAGGCGGGATCGCCTCCCTGCTGCACGGGCGATCGAGTGATTGAAAAGCCGGCTTCAACTGTCACTTGCTCAAGCTGGCACAACCTTTGAATGCTCGCCTTGCGGGGATCAAAGCAGCCAACTGAATTCGATTATTGGAGAAAGCGACGAAGCGCATGCCAAATGTGCATCACATCGGGGTCTCGACGGTGGCGGTGCCAGCTGCGGACGCCGCACGTCAAACCGGCATAGCCGTCGACCACTGCGACGATTGCCAAACACGCTATTTCAGCCGACCATGCCAGATGGGTCTCAAGTTATATTTTGATGACTATGTGCTCTTCCGCGTTTTTTCGCGCGCACTTGAAGAAATTGAGATGGGGATTGCCACCGCGACCGAGGCAACCGGCCTTTCGCTTAGGGAGCTGCGGGATATACCAGCCCGCAGTTTCCCGGCAAGGCTTATCCGCGCTTTTGCCCTGCAAGAGGCGAGTGATTGCGTGCCTGATGCGGAGGAGCAACTGTTGCGCGATATGCTCCTAGGGCATGTGCGGCCAGGCGACCCTGAGGGCGTGCGTTTTGCTAAGATCATTGCGCGACGTTCCATGCGCGAAGACCACCTCTGGCGGGATCTCGGCTTGCTTGACAAAGCCGAACTTAGGAGATTGCTGTTCGCGCATTTTCCGGCGCTGGTGGCAGGCAACACCAACAACATGAGGTGGAAGAAGTATTTTTACCGCAAGATTTGCGAAGCTGAAGGCTTTTCCCTTTGTAGCGCTCCCAGCTGCAAGGAATGCGGCGATTTTAATGAATGCTTTCTCCCTGAGGAAAGCGGAAGTCTTTCTGGAGCGGCAGAGTTCGTCGGGCGCGAGATCTTGAAAACGTGAAGGCCACAGATGCAACTTGGCGGGCTTGTCCGGCGACGTTGAACCGATACGGGGGATTATTGCTCCCGATATTACGACTGTGCGGGCACGCGCAAATGCCACTTTCCTAAAGATGAGCGGTGATGTCGTCGTCGGATAATGATCATCGGTCAATTCTGATAGCACCTACTAAAATTGCCTTAAGCTCTTCGCCGTATTCGACTACGCGATCCACAATTTGTCGGAGCTGAGCGTATGGCCGGAAAAAAGCGTCCGCGACTAGCGCTTTAACTTGATAGCTTGCTCACGATCTTTGCTGTAGCCTTCGAGCATTTCCTCAGAATCTGGCCCGCTGACGATCGAAACCGGCTCCGTTGTCAATCTCAGCCAATGGCGAAACAATCCGGGCCTGCAAGACTGCAGCTGCCAAGCTGTCGGCATTCCCCCTATTTGTTCATGGAGACAGCATAACAGCGAGTTTGTTGTAAGCGACAATCTCTACTGTGCCTTCATATGCGTTCTGCTGATCATCCGGCCTTGATTCGACGCGTGGTGCGAAGCCGATCGGCCGTCAAGACGGTACCGATCTGCTTGGCTCTACGACTTGCCACACTACTTCTGTCCCTCGCCTGAGATGTAAGGATACGGACGAGATTTGTTGATCTTTGACGCAAGCGATTTCCAACCGACAAGACCTCGCAGCCGCTTCGTCCAGTTTGGCGGTTTCGAGACAAGAGTTTGTCGATCCCGCCTTCGAAAGTTCGGAACTAAATAGCTGAAGATCAGCAAAACAGCTGTTTTATATGCTGCTGCCCACATGGCACGGGTTTTGAAGATTGCCATGCGAGGCGGCGCGAGCTGCCTGCCTTTTACTCAGCGATGGATGGAACGAAAGAAGGAAGGCGATATGTCAGATTTGCGTCAAATCGCATTTTACGGCAAAGGGGGGATCGGCAAGTCCACCACCTCCCAAAATACGCTCGCAGCGCTTGTCGACCTCGGGCAGAAGATCCTGATCGTCGGATGCGACCCGAAAGCCGACTCCACCCGGCTGATCCTGAACGCCAAAGCACAGGACACGGTTCTGCATCTGGCAGCGCAGGAAGGTTCGGTGGAAGACCTTGAGCTCGAGGACGTGCTCAAGGCCGGCTACAAAGGCATCAAGTGCGTGGAGTCCGGCGGTCCGGAACCGGGCGTCGGCTGCGCCGGGCGCGGCGTCATCACCTCGATCAATTTCCTTGAAGAGAACGGTGCATATGACGATGTCGACTACGTCTCCTATGACGTGCTCGGCGATGTGGTGTGCGGTGGCTTTGCGATGCCGATCCGTGAGAACAAGGCCCAGGAGATCTACATCGTGATGTCCGGCGAGATGATGGCGCTCTATGCCGCCAACAACATCGCCAAGGGCATCCTGAAATATGCCCATTCCGGCGGCGTGCGGCTCGGCGGCCTGATCTGTAACGAGCGCCAGACGGACCGCGAGCTCGACCTCTCCGAGGCGCTGGCTGCCAGGCTCAATTCCAAGCTCATCCACTTTGTGCCGCGTGACAACATCGTCCAGCACGCCGAGCTCAGGAAGATGACGGTGATCCAGTACGCGCCGGACTCCAAGCAGGCCGGGGAATATCGGGCGCTAGCCGAGAAGATCCATGCCAATTCGGGCCAAGGGACCATTCCGACCCCGATTACCATGGAAGAGCTCGAAGACATGCTGCTCGACTTCGGCATCATGAAGAGCGACGAGCAGATGCTGGCCGAACTACAGGCCAAGGAGTCAGCGGTGGTTGCGGCTCAATAACTGCCGCTGTCGACAGGACGCGCTGGCCCTTGCGCCAGCGCGTCCTTCCAAGAAAGCCGCTTCGGCGACGACGACCTAACCCGAACCTTGAAAGGGGGCAGGGGCCCATGAGCCTTGATTACGAGAATGACAGCGTTTTGCATGAACAGCTCATTGCGGAAGTGTTAGCGCAATATCCAGACAAGGCGGCGAAGCGCCGCAAGAAGCACCTCAGCGTCGCAACGAGCGGCGACGAGCCTGGCGATGAGCCGAAGGCCCTTTCCGAATGCGACGTCAAATCGAACATCAAGTCCATTCCGGGCGTGGCATGTGCCCAATAGGACCACGCTTTCGAAGGAAAAAAACGTGTCAAATATTGTATGTGAACGTGACACGGACTGCAGGCGAAAGTCTTTGCGCGCACCGTCGTCGATTTTCGTTCCGAACACAAATAGCGGGGCGCAGTTGCCTTGGTATACTATCTACCCAACAATACAGGAGTTTTCTCCAGAAATCGGCGCCCACACTTATGAGCAATGGCTGAGAAGCCAGGGAACTGATGACGCTGTCTCGCTCTATCTCCACATTCCATTCTGCCGCTCGATGTGCTGGTATTGTGGTTTTCCGACTAGCATCACTCGTCGGGACACTTTGATAACCGATTATCTAGCAATGCTGCGCGAGGAAATCCGCCTGGTCGCCGAGCAAGTGCCGCAGGCACTCTCCGTGGGTGACGTGCACTTTGGCGGCGGATCCCCGACCATTATGCCATCGGCAGACTTCCTGTCGCTAATGGAACTCCTGCGCGGCCGTTTTGCGCTTGAGCGAGGTGCAACCATTGCCGTTGAGGTCGACCCGCGCACGTTCACCACCGATATGGCCGAAGCCCTAGAAAGAACCGGTGTGAATCGCGCAAGCGTCGGTGTGCAGAGCTTCGATCCCGTCGTACAAAAAGCGATCAACCGGATTCAGAGCGAGGCGCAAGTGATGACCGCCGTCGAAAACCTCCGCCTGTATGGGGTCAGGCGTATCAATTTCGACTTGATGTTCGGTTTGCCGAACCAAACCGTCCAGTCCTGTCTCGAGAGCGCTATGTTAGCTATTGCGATGCGTCCCGACCGCCTCGCGGTTTTCGGTTATTCCCACGTTCCATCTTTTCGAAAAAATCAGCGCTTGATTGACACAGCAGCACTGCCCGATATAGCCGCGCGAGCTGAGCAGGCCTCAGCCATGGCCGATACGTTAGTTGCAGCAGGCTATCTGCAAATTGGTCTCGACCATTTTGCTTTGCCGGATGACGAGCTTGCAATAGCACAGAGAGCTGGTCGTCTGCGCCGAAATTCGCTTGGTTACTCTGCCGAAACCTGCTCAACTGTCATCGGTTTGGGCGCGTCCGCCATTGGTCGTTGCGGCGACGGTTACGTTCAAAACGATCTCACGCAAAGCTGTTATAACCGGCACATAGCATCCGGCCGCTTGGCGATCTCAAGGGGCTACCGTTTAGCTACCGAGGATCGCGTAAGAGCTGCAATCATCGAACAGCTCATGTGCTACTTGGAGGCGGACATATCAGCAATCTGTACGGCTCAGGGATTTGATCAGACCCATCTAGTGAGTTCAGCTAAGCAGCTAGAGATTCTGGCTGAGGATGGGATCGTTGAGTTTGACAACGGTTTAGTCAGTGTGCGGCACGAACGTCGCTCTGCCCTTCGCCATGTCGCTGCCGCGTTCGATGCTTATCTTGGCCGCCAGCCGATCTAGACTGGCAAACGGAGGACCTTGGAGTGATCACTTAATCGAGCTCGAGTTCGTCGAGATGTTAGGCAGGAGGCAAGCCCCCAATTGCTCGATTTTAAATCGATCGCTGAATTCGCAGTCCATGGCATGTGTCGGTCTCGATCGCGTCACAGTTCAGCTCTCGCCACTGGCAAAGAAATCCGCCGTCAAATATCGTGAAAGGTCTGGCGCAGCACGGCTTCACCGGCTCGGTTGCGCGCGCCAACTTGAAGCAGGCGACACCTTCGTTCAAAACGGACCAGACGCCCGGACAGTTCAGCTTGACGCCACCAATGCGGCTTCGATTGCGCAGGCGGCGGAGACGCGCATCCAGGAAACCTGCGGCAGGCTCGATGTTCACGGTGGCGATCGAGCGCGGTTAAATGCCTAGAACATGGCCTAAACACTCTTGTCGTTGATCTCGACGAAATGGGACCGTGTTCGGACCCCAATTATTTGTCCTTGCCGTACACAGGTGATGCTGCCGTTGGCTCCACTACATGCCCAGGGCGACAGGTTGTTGCACTGCGACAGGTCACCGTTCAAACCGCTCCAGCATTGTTCTCAACTGCGCGTTTTGCAGCCTTAGCTTTCTGGCTAGCTGCCTCCTGAGCACCCTGATGTCTTCGTCGAGGCTCATCTGGTCCGCAGTGTGAACTGCCGGGGCAGCGTTTGCAATCGCGGCTGATGCCTTCTTACGCGGGGCGACCTCGAGAGTTCGCTCGAGCCTCGTAGCATCGTGCCCAGCGGCGATGTCGGTACTAAGCCCGCCGAATGGAGGTGGATCGGCCGCCTCAACGTTTTTGGCATCTTGGCCTTCGACCTGATCGTGGCCACCGATTCCGACTTCCTTAGAAACAACAAACTCGGTGGAAATTGCAGGAGAATGGCCGTGACGGGGAGGCCCCTCGCTTGCCGGTCGAACGGCGCTTATCAGGCTCTTCTCGGCAGGCGTTTCGGTCGGACCGGCAATGGCCAATGTGTCCGGCGTAACCTTCTGGTCCGAGCCGTTTTCTCGCTTTTGTTCGCGACCCGGTGAGATCAGTCGGGCAAGAAGTTTCCAGGGAGACGCCATCTATCCGACCTCGCGTTTTATCCCGCAAGCAGGCAGTGAGTTTGGGGTCCGGCAACAGCATTACCGTTGCCGAATTGTTTGTCTCGATAAGAATGTAGATCCGGTCGCTTATTGACCGGCTGCTTATATCAATCGAGCTTGAGCCGTTTGCGCAGATCTTCATTTTCAGCGCGAAGTTTTCCAGCAAGAAGCTTGCGCAGCCGCTGATTTTCCTCTTCCAACTGCAAAAGGTCTGCCATTTCATCGCTCGCCGTCATCGGGGCAGCCGGCGCTGCCTGCACAGCCTTTGGAGCACGGCGCACAGGTGCGCGTTTGGCGCTCGCCGTGGCTTCGATAGCCTTTGTCTTGCGCCCTCTCCTCTTCACACCACCGTCCCCGGCCAGCGCAGCTGCCGGCTCTGCCGTAGCGTCAGCTAACGCGGTCTCGAGTGCCGCGACTTTTTTGGCGCGCGGTTTGCGCTGTTTCTTCGGCGCATTAGGCGTTTCGACAACGGTCTGTCCATCGACCTTGGTTGTCGTATTAGTCTCGTCGGCCATGCTCATCTCCTGTGTATCTGATGCAGTTGTCGACGGCCCGAGAGGCGCTGTCAACAACTGCTCGGCCTGATCTTGTTCCGGCAAAGACATTTCGCTGTCGGGTTTGCCACTCTGAGAGCTACCTGACAGAAAAGGCAATGCCTCTTCCTCTAGATCGCGCGCGACTGACTTTAGATCCACATTGCCCCAGATCGAGTTCGATCTGGCATCAAGTTTTCGCCTGCCGTTCTTGTACTCGACGGCAAAACTGCGTTGCACTTTTTTCAATATAAGAGGCCTTGGAGAATCCACGGGGTGGCTGATGTTATGCTGGAACAGCACGAATAGCGCCTACCGGACTACCAGTCTATACCCACGGTCTAGCCTGAGGCCAATTTTTTAGCGCCGCATTATTTTTTGGAGTTACCGCGGCCTCTGCCGATTTATCGTCCCGGTCCCTAAAGTGGTGAAGGAGCCGCGCACCAACCCAGGCTTCTCCTTCGTCGGCTGGCGCTTCAAAGACCAGATGCTGCGCACTTACGCCGGGGAAAATGTTGAAGCGCTTGGCCCACGTTTCGCGGCACTCGCAGCGGCGGTGCTGACCAAGACCGAACGCAGTTTCCTTGCAGCTAGCGCCGCCATTAGGCTCATTGATGTGCCGAGACGAACATGCGGCTTGGCTTTGTCGGCTGAAACAAGAGTAGCGAAGGAGTGTTGCTTTTATGACAAGACACGAGGAGTTTGTCGGTCGAATGTCACAGGCGGATCTGCCTTGCACACGGCCGCCATAGAGAGAAGGATGGGGTCGCCGCTCGCTTCACTGCTGAGTCACGCCATCGTTTTCGTGAATGCATTCCATCCAAACAATCGATTTTACTGATCGAAACGGTTGCCATTAGAAGACGCTGAAGAAGCGTTTTGTAAAAGCCGTAATTCGGAGTTCTTAAAATGGGTCCTCGGGTGCCGTGGAGACTGTGCTGGGAAAACGAGATGAGGCAGTCGGTCTGCTGCCTGGTCTCGATCGTTATCTTGCGCTCGACGTGATCGGGTAGAATCTTGGTCGTTGCTTCTCGACGTTTCAGTGGGCTCTCACGGGACGCACTTTTGCCCCGGTCGATGCCGCCTCCTATTCGTCTTCACCGCGCGCTGGTCATCTTTCTACTGCTTCCCCTTCTAGCGTTTGTTGCAGATCGGTTCTCACGCCGTGGGCGCCGTTCGACGTGATTATCAATGGCGGCCCCACCGCGTGGGAGCTGAGTTCGGTACTGGCGCATATGCGAATGACGGAGGCCGGCGGCGGAATTCTGTGTGCTATGCCTCGGAGCCAACGCAGGCGCACTCGCCGCTGCAAGGATACGGTCTGCGACCTTTGCAGCGACCACCAAACGTCGTTGTGGCTGTCGGGCGGAAAGATGAAGGACTGGGTAATGTGGATACGTTACGCGGCGTTACTGCCGCAAATGCTTCGGTCTGGGGCTCTGTTAGCGCCGATTGTCGGCAATCTCACCGATCCGGTCACGATCTGATTTCGGCTTCGACCCGTGAGCTCTAGCTGCACTGTCAAGCGCCACCCTATGAAACTGCGAAAGCCGGTGGCCAGACCAGAGCGACCTACCTTTCGAAACGAACTGGAGAGCAACATGCTGTGTCTAGGGCTCAGTGGCGGTCTAAGCAGAGTCTACGAAAATTCGTTCGATCTACCGAACACCTTTATGCACGATGGGGCTGCGGTTCTCGTTCGCGACGGGCGAGTGATAGCGGCGGTCGAGGAGGAGCGCCTTAACCGGATCAAGCACTCCAACAAGTTACCAACGCGTTCGATTCAATATTGCCTCGCATCTGCAGGTGTTCACCTGAGCGACATCGACCGCATCGCGTATTATGCGACCGAGGCCTATTGCAACGCTGTGCTCGAGCGCGTGCGCCTCTCTCACCCAAGTACCCCAATACCGGACGCGAGACTGTTGTTGTGCGGATTACTCGGGCAAGAATTTGGTGCCGAAATTGATCCCTCACGTGTGTCGTTCGTGAGCCACCATATGTCGCACGCGGTGAGCTCGTTTTTCATGTCGGGCTTCGAGCGAAGTTTGGTCCTCTCAATTGACGGCGGTGGAGACTTTCTTTCGGGGCTTTTGGCGATTGGTTCCAGCACGGAGATTGAGCCACTCGTGACATTTCCGGAGAATGATTCTCTAGGGCTGCTATACTTGGAAACGATCCGCTACCTAGGTTATGGCGCGTTCGATGAATATAAGATCATGGGTCTGGCACCTTACGGCAATCCCGCTTCGTACCGCGAGATCTTCGAACAATTTTACGAACTCCTAGACGACGGTGGTTATCGGGTCCATCTCGACCGAGTTGGTCCTACGTTGCTCAGTAACATTCAAATACGCCAGAAAGGCATGCCGTTCACGCAGCAGCATAAAGATGTGAGTGCTTCACTGCAGGAAGCACTGGAACGGATCGTGTTCCACGTCCTACGGCATTACACCAAGGTTACGGGCATCGAACGACTGTGTTTGGCCGGAGGAGTGGCTCACAACTGCACTTTGAATGGCAAGCTGCTGTACTCGGGGATGTTTGACGACATCTTCGTGCAACCGGCTGCCCATGACGCTGGCTGCGCACTAGGCGCCGCATTGATGGCGTCTCATGATCTGGGGCATCCGGCACCTCGTGAGCGTTTGCAAAACGTCTATTGGGGACCCGACCTGGAGAGCGAAGGAAGCGTGGAGGAGGAACTTTTTGCTTGGGGCCAGCATCTCGAAATTGAACGGAGTGATGACGTGACAGGCAAAGCAGCCGAATGGATTGCGGATGGCGCCGTGATCGCCTGGGTGCAGGGGCGTTCGGAGTTCGGTCCACGGGCGCTAGGCAACCGGAGTATTCTTGCTGATCCGAGGCCGGCGTCAAACAAGGATCGAATTAATATGATGGTCAAGAAGCGGGAAGGCTACCGCCCATTTGCTCCCTCGGTATTGGAGGAGGACGCCGTGGAATTTTTTGATCTGCCAGGTACCTTGCGCAAATTTCCTTTTATGAATTTCGTAGTGTCTGTGCGCGAACCCAAGCGTAGTTCGCTAGGCGCCATCACGCACGTAGATGGTACGGCTCGTTTGCAGACAGTGTCACGCGAGACAAATCCCGCATATTGGGAGCTAATCAATGCTTTCGGGAAGCGAACCGGCGTTCCGATCTTGCTCAACACGTCGTTTAACAACAACGCCGAGCCGGTAGTGGATTCGGTTAGGGATGCCGTAACGACTTTTTTGACGACCGACCTGGATGCACTTGTGATCGGTCCATTTCTCGTCAAGAAGCGAATCTCAACGATGGAGGAGTGGAATAAACTAGCAGTTTCCTTGCCACCTTACGCAAGTCTCCATCAGGCGCGTGCATATTCCACCCTGGATCGGCAAGAGACTGTATGTGAGATCCGCACAGGCGCCTCCAGCCTGCAGGCCGTGCGTATTTCACCGGAGTTGTTTGAACAGCTAATTAGGATTGAGGGAGAAGCCCTGGTTGGCGACATTTTGGATGGAATCGCGCCTGTTTCAGGTAGTCGTGAGACTTTCCTAAATGAACTTCGGCAGATTTGGGAGCAGCGTTGCATATGCTTAAGCCCGGTACGTGGCCGCAAATCACAGGTATCCGTCCCCGCTGAGGCCTCGGTGACTAGTGGGCTTTCAGCATAGCTTGGGGTCGCGTCGTTACGCCAAACAAACTCGCGAATAGCAAAGCCCGCGACCGACAATGCGCCGTGCCCACCTAATCGCACGGCGACGCGTCAACAACCATGTCGAAAGAAGGGCCAAATGGCTCGGTATTTCAGTGATATCCTGTCCGAGCTCGTTCAGCAGGGGCACTTCGAAAAGTTAAGGAGACTGTGATGGATCCGGTGTGTGAGTTAAACGTACATCGACAGATCGTTTCGCTTCTCGATAAGCCTAACCCTGTAATCTTTGACATTGGGTGCAATGACGGAAGCGATGCTCAACGCTTTCTGCGCCTTCTTCCGAGCGCCCAGCTCTATTGCTTTGAGCCAGACCCCAGAGCCGCTGCACGCTTCAAGGAGAAAATGGGTTCTGATCGGGATCGGATGAGGCTATCCGAGGTTGCGATCAGCGACCGAAACGGGATGATCGAGTTTCATCCCAGCAATGGCAATGACAGCGCTAAGGAATGGGATCTCTCGGGCTCGATACGCCGTCCCAAGAACCATCTTTCTGAGTACGAGTGGGTTCGGTTTGACCCTCCGATTTCGGTTGAGACTAGGTCCTGTTGACAAAGTGGATTCCCAAATCAGCCTAGGCGTGATTCAAGACTGCTTTTTAGGAAGCAGCTATGGCACGAGGCGATTTGAGTGATGAGGAATGGCGGATTGTCGAACCGCTATTGCCGACCGAGCGTGGTCGCAAGTCTCGGCCATCCCACGACAACCGCCGCTTTTTTAACGGGATGCTCCATGTTCTGCGCGTCGGCTGTCCGTGGCGCGATATGCACGAGCGATATGGAAAGTGGAATTCGGTCTATGTTCGTTTCCGCCGCTGGGCCGAACAAGGTGTTTGGGACGCACTTCTGGAAACGCTTGTCGAACTTGGATTGACCGATGACTGGCAACATATGATTGACAGCACCACGGTTCGCGGCCATTCGCAGGCTGCGGGCGCTAAAGGGGGACTTATAAGGAGGGTTTTGGTCGATCACGCGGCGGCTTTACGACAAAAGTCCATGCCCGCGCAGACGGTCAGGGACGTCCTCTCGGCTTTGTCCTGACAGGTGGCGAGGCTTCTAATTATAGCTAGCGCCGTTCCAGCGCTTCTTACCATACCCGTTGGCAAACCTAAATCATTCCTTGCTGACAAGGGCTACGACGGCGACTCCGCCCGCGAAGAGTTGCTGATCCACGGCATTCGGCCCGTGATTCCGCCAAAAGCGAACCGGAAAGACCCGCCTTCCTGCGACTTCAAAGTTTATAAAGACCGCAACCGCATCGAACGAATGTTCAACCGGCTCAAACAGTTCCGACGGATTGCCACCCGTTACGACAAGACCCGAACTTCCTTCGAAGCGTTCCTTTTGCTGGCCGCCGCAAAAATCTGGCTGCCGCACTTCATGGAACGCCTTTAGCCCAGCAATGGCTCAAATCGCCTGTAAGCCCACCATCGCCTATCAACCGGAACCTTCGGTCCATCCGATGGTGGGGATGTGAAGACAGTCATTATTGTTTCATAACCGAAATCCGAGATGACCTCGGATGCGACTACCTCCATGCGTTCGCGGTCATCATCGCTGAAATCGGGATCGACCAAGAATTCGAGGACAATCTCGTTGCCACTCCAGCCACACGTAACGGCGGCGAGCGTCGATGATACGGCCCCGAGCAAGGCGCGTTGCACACTAAGTCGAAGTCGTATTTCCCGATCAGCTCCAGACATCAAATCCTCCGTTAGGAGCCATCTTATCGCATTATCACTGCTGACTTTGTCAACAGGACCTAGGAGTGGAGGGTGACGTTTTGCTTAAAAACACAAGCCTATAGCCGGTTCCCTTTTTGGGATTCAAGAACCGCGCCGAGTTTGCCGGAGGCTTCAACTCATGAGAGATTGGAGCCGATATGAGCAAGACAACGAACAAATTCTCGCCTGAAGTCCGTGAGCGTGCCATCCGCATGGTGCTGGATCACGAAGCCGAGCACCCCGCGCGGTGGGCTGCCGTTTCATCTATCGCGGCCAAGATCGGCTGCTCGCCGGCCACGCACGCTGCACGAATGGGTGAAGAAGACCGAGGTCGATAGCGGTAAGCGAGCAGGCCGGCCGAACGATGTCGCCGAGAATATGAATGCTCTTGAGCGGGAGAGCCGCGAGCTTCGTCAGGCCAACGAGATTCTGCGCAAAGCGTCGGCGTATTTTGCCCAGGCGAAACCTGCCACCGGAAAAGACGCTCGACAGCTTTGATTTTGATGCAGTCCCTATGGTCTCCAAGGCCCAGGTCATGGCCATTGCCGCTGCGACAGCTGGGTCGCGAAAGGTGCCAATATCCTCATGTTCGGTCCGCCGGGCGGCGGAAAGAGCCATCTCGCCGCGGCCCTCGACCTCGCGCTGATCGAGAACGGTTGGCGGGTGCTGTTCACTCGCACGACCGACCTCGTCCAGAAACTGCAGGTCGCACGGCGTGAACTCCAGATCGAATCCGCCGTCGCAAAGCTCGACAAGTTCGATCTGCTTATCCTCGACGACCTGGCCTACGTCACCAGGACCAGGCCGAAACCCGCGTGCTCTTCGAACTCATCTCCCAAGATATGAGCGGCGGTCCATCATCATCACCGCCAATCAGCCCTTTGGAGAATGGAACCTCGTCTTTCCGGACCCGGCCATGACGCTTGCCGCGGTAGACCGACTTGTTCATCACGCTACGATCATTCGAAATGAACGTCGAAAGCTAATGGCGACGTTCCGCGATGGAAGCTAAACGTGGTCGACCCAGCCGGCTTGCGGCCATTACCTCTATCTCATTGCAAACGATGACACTGAAACGTCAGGAATCCGGTCTTCTCCATACAAGGCAGCCGATCGAACAAAATGTCGTAGCCTGACGGGAGACGCAGGGGTGTCCCTCCCGCACGCGGCGCCCTTTGCTATCCCGGATGAAGGGGATGGCGGCAACGACATGCGCAAGCCCACTGAGGATAGAAGGACTGGGTGAAAAGGCGCCCCTGAAAACAGTGGGTTTGGCGACACTTGTTGGCTCGGGCAGGCAAGACGTCGTCTACATGCATCAAATGGATGACTCGCATTTAAACAATAGATTTCACCAATTTTCGCGGATGCTCCATAGACGGCCGTCTCCACTCCACCGGGTATGATCCGTTGAAAGGCTCTCAACCAATCCAACAACGCCTGTAGCCCCGAAGCACTGGCGGCGGGAATGGCATCAATCCTACCTGGTATCGCCTGGCCTTAGTCGAAGAAAGGAAACGTCTCATGAAGGTTATTGGTTACTACGTCATCGTTGCAGCGTTGCTCGCATTGACATTGCGGGCCGGGCCGTCACTTGCAGCAGATGATCGTAACCAAGATTGTGGCCCGGCGGCAAGTGACCCCCGCGCAAACCTGAATGGTGCTGACAAAGCCCATTCAGCGGAGCACACTCAAGACTTCAATTGCCAAGATACTCCTGCCGAAGAAGGTGAGTGCTACGAGTGCGTCTTACCCCCCGAAGTACATATTGAAGGCGCCGAAGTGATCGACGTCGCAGACCGAAACCTTTATCCGCGGAAAACACTGCTACTCGCCAGAATGATCAGGCACCACTGAATCGTGTCGGTTGAAGGTAGCAGTAAGACCATCAAAGCCACGGCGGCTGGAACATCGATACTTTCTCAATTTTAGGCGACCCTTTGCTTGCTGATCTCTCGTGGCGGCGCACACTGCGAGACCAAGCCTTTTCACCTTTTATCTCGCCACCTCGCTATGGATGAAGACATGCGGTTCAAGGGCCTTGATCTGAATCTCCTCGTCGCACTCGACGCCTTGATGACCGAGCGTAATCTCACGGCGGCAGCGCGCAGCATCAACTTGAGCCAACCGGCCATGAGCGCGGCCGTCGGCAGGTTACGCACCTATTTCAATGACGACCTTTTTACCATGGTCGGTCGCGAACTCGTTCCAACCCCGCGTGCGGAGCGGCTCGCGCCTTCGGTCCGCGAGGCTCTGCTTCACATCCAGGTTTCGATCATATCCTGGGATCCGTTTTGCCCTGCTCAATCGGATCGCTGCTTCAGAGTCATTCTTTCCGATTACGCCGCACTCGTTTTTTTTGAAAAGGTCGTGACGCGTGTCGCCCGAGAAGCGCCCGCCGTCAGCTTCGAGTTGCTGCCGATCGCCGATAACTACGATGATTACTTGCGGCGCGGTGACGCCGATTTTCTCATCTTTCCGGAATTGCTCATGTCGCGCGCACATCCTAAGGTGGCGTTATTCGAGGAGACCCTCGTGTGCGTGGGCTGCCGCTCGAACAAGCTACTCTCGGAGCAACTTACACTCGAGAGGTATATGTCGATGGGGCACGTTGTGGTGAAGTTTGGGAACGCTGCTTCCATCGAGGAATGGTGTTTGCTTGGGCACGGGCTTAAGAGACATGTCGAAGTAGTCGTGCAGGGCTTCAGCATGGTTCCGTTCATGCTTTCAGGGACCGAGCGCATAGCGACAATGCCCTTACGCCTGGTCAAGCAGCTCGAAAAGACAATACCCCTGCGGATCGCTGACCTTCCGCTACCTTTGCCCGCGTTCACACAGGCCCTCCAATGGCCCGCGCTTCACAATAGTGATCAGGCAAGCCTCTGGATGCGGGACGTGCTATGCCAGGAAGCATCCCGCATGCCTTCGCCCCATGAGGTAATGAGACGTCTCAGGATTTCCTAGCATTCTTTCGTGGTTTTGTCGTTCGGCGTGATTCATGGCGTCGGAATGAGGAGCCTCTTTGAAACGCCGCCGCTACAGTCTCACGGATGATCGATGATCCTGTCGCCGCTGGCCCAACAGCCGCGCTGACTGACGACCAAGTATGGAGGAACTGGACAGATGCTCTCCTACGCCCGCCGTTCAGCCGACCAATGAAACAACCTCCTCGACAGTTTGTCGACGACGCAAGTCGAAGGTTCACGCAGCTCCAATCGACATTAGCAAGGAGCGGCAAACCAACCCCTAATATGGGACGGGTTCACCACATCCGAGCCGTGGCGCCAGATTGCCCTCCGGTAATACCTCAACGTCTTTATTTTTGCGGCAGAACATTCTCACTGCCCTTTTCCACCTGATCGATCACGAGCAGCTTTACCGGCTCGGTGCCGTTGTTCGCCCCTTTATGCCATATGCCCCAGGACTCGACGATAAAATCCCCTGCCGTGAAAATGCTTTCTTTCCCAGATTCTGTATTGGTGACCGTGATCTCCCCCGAAAGCACATAGCCATAGCGCTGATAGCGATGCTGATGAATTGGTAACGTCGCACCGGGCGCAATCTCATAATCGAAGCGATGACCTCGACATCCTTCCGTGGAACGATGATGGGCTGACCGGCAATCGTACGATCGGTCCTTAAGATAAGCGTAGCCGCGACCGCTTTGTTTTCGAACGCGTTCGCGGGACACGCCAGAGCAAAGAGCGCCGTAGCGATTGAGATGACCTTCATTTGCTTTTCTCCTGATACACGCCGGATCTTCCTGAAGGGTGTTTGCTTCCGAGTTCGGCCAGTTGCAGAGCGAAAAACCTGCATCGTCTCGCCGGCGCCGACATGGGTTCGTTTGTTCCCGGACTATGATGATTATCTTCAGAGCTCTGCGGGTCTTTTCAAGACACTGCATCGCAATACCCCTCCTGGCGTGGTGGCGAGTGGCGTCAAGACATCAGGCGCCGACGCAACAGCGCTGCCGACAGGAAGAACGGCAAAAGCGCGTAGATGCAAAGCGCGCCTATATGCAGGCCCATGCTGCTCGCGGGGCGCCCAAGCATTGCCGGGCGTATGAGGTCGATCGCATGCGCTAGAGGCAAGAACTGCGCTACCTGCTGAAAAGTCTGGGGCAGTTGCGTGATTGGAAACACCGCGCCGCACAAGAACAGCATTGGTGTGAGGACGAGCGTCTGGTAAAAAATGAAATACTCGTAACTGGGCGCAAGCGCCGTGACTACCATCGCAAGGCTCGCGAATGCAAATCCAGTGAGCATGATAATTGGCAGCACATAGACGACTGATGGCCACGTCGCATAGCCTAGCACGGTGGCGACGATTATGATTCCCGTACCGGCAAGAAATGCCTTGCTCGCTGCCCATGCCAACTCACCCAGGATGATGTCCCCAAGTGTCATTTGTGTGTAGAGCATGGCTTCCCAGGTGCGTTGGGCGTGCATTCGCGTAAAGGCCGCGTAAATCGTCTCGAACGTCGCAGACGTCATCGCGCTTGTCGCCACCATGCCGCCCGCCAAGAATGCAACGTAGGTTGTGCCGTCAACGCGACCCACAATAATTCCGAGGCCAAGGCCGAGGCCAAACAGGTAGATCATAGGATCGGCCAGACTTCCAACAATTGACGCAAGTGCTACTTTCTTCCATGCCAGATAGTTGCGTCGCCATATCGCAATCCAGTTAAAAGCGTTGGCGGGCAGAGCCGCAGCACAACCTTCATCCATCGTTCACTTCTCCATCTCGCGCCCGGTCAACCGCAAAAATACATCCTCAAGATTCGGCGGACGCTGCAGAATGCGCAAGCCCGCGCGCTGCCGTAACCGCACACGCACCTGCTCCGGGTCGGACACATAGCAAAAAAGGGTCTCGCCGCTAATTTCGATGCGATCGGCATATGGCCCGACCAGCGATTCCAACTCATGCGGATCGCCGCCGTAGATCTCAATGACTTCGCACCCGATCAGTTCATCGATCAGGTCATGCGGACGCCCTTCGGCAATGCTGCGACCTCCTTCGAGTACGCAGAGTCGATCGCATAACCGTTCGGCTTCTTCCATGAAATGGGTGGTCAAGATGATCGTTTTGCCGCGCGTAAGCAGGGAACGCAGGCGCTCCCAGATCAGGTGGCGCGCGTGCGGGTCGAGACCGGTGGTCGGCTCGTCCATGACAAGTAGCTGCGGGTCATTGATCAACGCACGCGCTAGCGTCAGGCGCCGCTTCATGCCGCCTGAAAGTTCAGACACACGCGCATTCACCTTGCTCTCTAGGCGTGCAAACTCAAGGAGCGACGACATGACCGCCTCGACTTTGCGTGTATTCATGCCGAAGTAGCGGCTGTAGACCAGCAGATTCTCGCGCACAGTGAATTCAGGCTCAAGGTTGTCGAATTGCGGCACCACGCCGATACCCTTTCGCGCCAAGCGAGCCTGGGCAGGCACCGGCACGCCGAGCACGGTAATCTTCCCCGCATCAGGGGCTGTCATGCCAAGGATCATGCGTGCGATCGTGCTCTTGCCCGCGCCGTTCGGTCCAAGCAGCCCGAAGCATTCCCCCGGGGAAACGCGGAACGATAGCGCGCTGACCACGGCCTTGTCGCCATATGTCTTACTTACGTCGGAAAAATCTATTGCGGTCATGAACATGCGCTCATCTGACCGTCGGGCGCCGTTGACCGGCATTTCTTCGGTTGGTTGGGTTCTTCCTGGTCCATCGCACCGTATGTGTTCATTGCGTCTCCATTAAAGGGCTGCAGCAGAATCCGGGAAAACGCCTCGTCCGTGGTAATTGGCACTCGTGTTGCAGAGCAGCCGAATGTCCCTGAGCTTGTTACATTCGAAGAGTAGCTCGGCGCCTTCACGGAGAGAGTGCCTGGGATGGTCTGAAATCGTGCAGATTCATCGAGATGGACAACAGCCGGAATTCTGTCCTGGCATCTCATCCGGGTCTGATGGTTAAACAACATTTCGCAATCCGGAGTTCGAGGGCTGACTATATAAGGCGCACGGGTCCTCCAGGCAGATCGGCGCCACGAGGCGGAGCCACGGGCTGCGGTGGCCGCGCGGCACCTATCACGAGGATAGTTCTTGCAGGGAAATGCCCTGTCATTGGAACGAGACCGGAGCCCTCGACGGATTCGAGAGAACTTTCAGCATTGCACCCCAGCCGTCGATGATGATTTGATCAAGAACGCGTGGATCCGGACCGTGTTGCGCCAAAGCGGCGCCAATCGCGTCGAGATTGTCGACAGTTTCATATCGCGGGTTGCTGCCCCGCTTCTCCTGCTCGACGCAGAAGGCGAGCCACCCATTCTCGACAAGCGCGTCCGCTCCGTCATGGGTCAATTTGATACCACAGATGCGCATAGTGTCTCCATGTCTGAACGTCGAGGGTTGAGCCGTTAGGAGGCAGAAAACGGATTTCGGAAACAGGCGAGCAAGCAATCTTCGTTGACCGACTCACCCCGACACTCAAGCCGCTCTACCTCGAGCAAAGTTTCGTTCAGCATGCCGAGGATCGTCTCAGCACCAGCAACGTGGCCCCAGCGACGACAGTTGGCGTCGCGCGCCGATCCGAAAACCAGATATCCATCTGGCGCAAGCATCCGCACTAAATTCCGAACAGCCCCTCTCATCTCGGCTATTCCTCCGATGTAGTAGAGCACTTCCGCCACAACGATCAGATCAAACCTCTCGTCAGGTGAAAACTGTTGAACATCAGAGACTATCCAGCTGATGTGCGGAGAACCCCTTATGCGTCGACGCGATCTTTCTATAGCCTGAGGCACAACATCGATCACGGTGAGCCGTTTGCAGTGGGGGGCTAGCTGCACCGTAAATGCGCCGGCAGCGCATCCCACTTCGAGCGCACTTGAGATGGATCCCTGGGCAAGCGCCAAGCGGAGCATTTGCGTGTGACGCTCACGCTCGAATGGATTGGCGTCGAGTCCCCATGGATCGGGTGCAGCCAGTTCCCGATTCAGCAATTGATAATTGTCGCTCTGTGTCAACTCGTTCACCTCGGTAAATAGATCTTACTCGTCGCTGCACATGCAGTCAGACGTCGTTCGCCTGGCAGGATGGCGGGCGGGCTTGAGCCTTCGAGGCGCTGTCGCATGTCCAGAACATTCTGTAGTGCGTGCATCAGCCGTCGGATGTTGATTCGAGTTGCCAGCAGAGCTGCGCGACAGCCAGTCGCTATTGCTCAGCGTGCACAGCGCGTAGGCTTTCAAGGGCAGTAGCAGAAAAATATTGATGAATGTATGCAGAGAGAATCCGAGGAACCGTAGTTGGCGGGCCCGAAGCGCTACAACGCTGCAGCGGATCATCGTCATGGCCACAATCATCAGGGCTGCCAACCAAGGCGCGGTGCCCGTCAATGCAAGCTGTGCGAGTCCCGTCAGCACTGATAGTGCCAGAAGCAGCGGTCCGAGGTTCTGTCCGACGACGTCGAGCGTAAGGAAGCGATTGAGGTTGGGCAGCAGGCGCAGCCCAAGCAACGTGTCCCGGAACGTGCTCCGCGCCCAGCGTAGTTGTTGGCGCAGATACGGTCCTAGCTTGTTCGGAACGACTGTCGCTGCGATGGCGCTCGGCACGTACTCTGTTCGAAAGCCTGCCTTCAGCATGAGAATGGTGAGATGCCGATCCTCACCGAAATCGCTTGGCTTTCCCCGAAAATACTGTGACTCGTACTGGTCAAGCAGCGAAGCGAGCGCAGAGCGACGGTACATAACACATGGACCGCAGCAGCACATAACGGCACCGAAGCGAGCTTGTGCCGCACGCTCCTCGTTGCAAGCCAGCCAGTACTCCATGTCGATCAAACGGGTCAGCCAACTGTCGTTTCGGTTGCGAGCCGTCAACTGTCCCATGGCCGCGCCGACAGCCGCATCTTGCATTTTAGGCACGAGCTTCCTGATGACATCAGATGCGAGGATCGTGTCGGAGTCGACGTTTAACACCATATCTCCAGCAGAGCGGCGTATCGCAGCGATCTGTGCCTTCCGTTTGCCGACATTCTGGGGAAGCAGGAGAATATTGAATCTGGGGTCTCGCGCGAAGGCCTCGTGCACAAGTCGCAAAGCCTCGCGATTTTCGGAACCGTCATCAACTAGGTAAACCTGCAGCCTTCCCCCGTATTCCTGACCCGCAATAGAAGCCAGGCACTCCGAAAGCGTGCGGGGATCCTCGTTGAAGCTTGGCACGATGACATCTACGCTGGGCAGCTCGTCAAAGCCGCCCAAGCCGTGGGACGCCAATGAAACATCGGTCGGCAGAGAATAAACGGCCTGCATGCTTTTATATGCAGTCGAGAGAAGTGCATAAAGCGAGACGGCGACAGTGCTGGTTGTGTCAAGCATATCCATCGGATCTTCAGAACTCCCGAGGAAGCGAGCGAAATACAAAGCCGCGATCATGCAAAGCTGGAATTATGCTAGATAACGCCATGATAGTCTGGTGGCGCAGACTGTGGTCAGCTCCTTGCTGCATTTCACTGGAGGGACAACCGTCGTGCAAGAGCACGATTGACCCCGGCCGGACAGACTGCAGCACATCATTAACAATGGCGTCGGCCCCGGGAAGAGACCAGTCTCGCGGATCTACCGACCAGTGCACGGCAGTGAGTTCCGCATTCGCCGAAGCCTTGAGCACTTCTTCGGTCCAGATGCCGTAAGGAGCTCGGATGTGCCGCACCACCGCCTGAGGCGACGCCATTTTTATGGCTCTGTTTGTCTCGAGTATCTGACGTTGCACCTCGTCGGGTTCGCAGTCAGACAGGTCTGGATGCGTCATTGTGTGGTTGGCGACTTCATGCCCCTCTGCAATCATTCGCTGGATCAATTTCGATTGATCGGCCAGGAACTCGCCGATGACGAAGAATGTTGCCGGCACCCGGTGTTCAGCCAGAATATCGAGAATCTCCGGTGTACAAAATGGATGCGGACCGTCGTCGAACGTCAAATAAACGCTGTGACGACCAGTGCCGTCATCGCGCTCACCGTGCACTTCGCACGAGCAATCGAGGTGCGTCATTGCTCTCGTCCTTTCCGGTAAATTATCCTGGTGGCCATTCGGAGACCGGCCGCCCAAAGGTAGGATGATGGCGCCGCGCGTGGACGCAGGTCGAAACGCGCGTGTGGCAGCGTGTAGCGTACGCCGTTTCCCAAAATAGCGGTCACCAGACCGCCTCGTTTGAATCTGTCAATACGCGGCTCGTTGCGGACTGTACCGAGTGCGAATGTAAATTCCCTCGACATGGTCGGAGTTGCGATTCCTTTTCCGCAACGGTTCCCAACGCACGTAAATCGCATGCAAAGGCCTCATAATCTTTGCCGATTTGCCAAAACGATCGATCTTGCGATCAAAGTGACGATTGGTCGCGAACCCCGACCTATCGACGATTGCAAGATGATGCAATGGGCTGATCGAACGCTTATGCTAGCATTACATTCCAAAGCCACACATTTGACCCCTCTACACCACTGGCGCGCCATCGACGACTTGATTTCCGTCAAGATGCTCGTCTAATGGATCATGCCATTCAATTCGTAAAATCGATTGTTTGGATGATACCCATCCACGCCATAGATAAAATTCGAGCCACAGTTCCTGCTAACGGACCGAGCCTGTTGTCGTGGCTGACGCCGGATTTCCGTCGTCGCTCCCTTGACGAACTTATCATGGCTCGGCATTGGCGGCTTTCTAACCTACTCTGGGTAAAGCTCCGGAGCAGATTGAAACCTTCCGGAAGCCTGAAAGCGCCGGATAGAATTGATCGGCTATGGCTGTCAAACGACTCGAGGAACTAGTCCCACTTGCCGAATTGAAGAACGGACCCCATCGGTTTGCGTTTCGTTAGATCCGAGCACTGGCCCCAATCTTCCGCAGACGGTCGGAGCGTCGCTTTTGGCTAAGCCGATAACTGTCGCCCGGATGGTGACCACCGTCGAGAGGTGAAAGCAGGCGGTCCAATAATGCTGTGACGACCACGCGACTATGGATCGAGCTGTTGTCGTAGCGCGGAACACATTTGGAAAACAAACGGGCGCGATGGGCCTCCAAGTGGAGGTAACCGAGCTCGTCTGAATCAACAACCTGGGCCGCGGCACGATCATCGACTGCTTGTCCAGCGAGCCGCAGTTGTGAGACTCGCCAGCATCGCCGCCACGGTGGCAGCCGTGACGCAATGGTGGCCACACTTATCCATCAAGCGGATGGAGATTATCCAAACAATCGATTTTACGGATTCCCCAGGATGCTCCAGAAGACGCATGAAATAGAGATCAGGTAGCGGGAAAGGACGGGAATTGGCTAGATCGGCGCCACCCTCGATGAATCGGCGAAGCGCGCCAACATGAGCCGTACCGCAACGTAAGCTCCGGCCTCTCGCTCCGAGCCAAGTGCGATGCCGATGGGTTGGATCGGGTGCGAGATAAACGACTGAACGATGACGGAGGGCTATGCGGCGGCTTCAATGCCCGGACTGAAAAGGCGTATGGCGCCGCAACTTCCAGTCTGGCGTAAAATGGTAAATCTGTGCGACGAAGGGTCATGCATAAAATTGGCGGGAATCACGAGCGTTGATGCAGGTCCGGGAATTGATATGCAAAATTTCAGCAGGATTTAAGCCGATGCGCTTTTCCAGAACAAGGCAACGAACATGCTCGCTGGCGACCTGAAGAGGGATCGGTATGTTGTTTCTCGACGGCGGACTGGTTTCGGTGATTGTCTCTGGTCGCTGGCGGCAGCTTGGCGCTATGCACAGCGAACGGGGCGGACGCTGGCCATCGATTGGCGTGGCTCCTGCTATCTCAATCAACCCTTCACGAACGCTTTTACGGTGTTCTTCGAGCCGATTCAAGATATTGCTGGCGTACGGGTTATTTGCGATGACCAGATCAACCAGTTCTCATTTCCGGGACCGTTCTTCCCATCATGGTGGAACAAGCCCTCAATCGAGAGCGTTTACCGCCCCGATGAGCAAATTTTCCGGGAACGTGACGAACTGACCGAGCTTCTTCAAGCCCAGGACGATACTGATGCCAACACGGTAGTCTGTGATGCCTGTTTAATGTGGCGGTGCGACCAAGCTGCCGAACGCCAGATATTTCAGAGCCTCAACCTTAGACCTGAAATTCAGGCTCGTATTCACGCCATCTATCAGGAGCACTTCAAGGGGCGCAGTATCATCGGTGTGCACGTACGGCATGGCAATGGCGAAGATATAATGGACCATACGCCCTACTGGGCCGATCCGGAGTTGGCCTTACGCCAGGTGTGCACTGCCATCGAGAAGGCCAAAGCGCTACCGCATCGACGCCCTGTGATGGTTTTCTTGTGTACGGACAGCGCGCAGGTACGGGACCATTTACTCGGTGTGTTCCCCGATCTAATCACTATCCCGAAATGCTTCCAGGCGGCCCAGGCCGGGCCATTACACAGTGCATCGCTGGGAGTGGACGGTGGTATCTCTGCTCTTACAGAGATGTACCTTCTCGCCCGATGCGATACGGTAATTCGCTTTCCGCCGACCAGCGCCTTTACGCGCTATGCCCGTCTCTTCGTGCCACGTGTTATTGAGTTCGACTTGAAAAATCCGACTCGCTTGATCTTGACTGATGAATCGTCCGAGCATGAGCCGGCTTGATGAACCGGCACTCCGCTGAACAAATTCTCGGCGCCCTCGCAGGATTGAGGAGAGGTGTTCACTGGATCGCGATGTGGGCGCAGCACCCGACGAGACAAGGCCGGGGCGCATCTTCTCCTAGCGTCTCGCGCGTCCAAAGGCTTGCCGGATCATTGTTGTGAAGGGTAGCTATTGGGCGCCTTCGGTGAATGGAAACGGCACCGTGCGCTCGACCCGCACCATTGGCATAGCAAGCTCGCACGTCGGCGATTCCGATGGGATGAGGACGTTCGCGCGCCACAGCCTCGTCGGCGCCTTAGCCGACGCCCTGCCTGATGCGAGGGCGTTCGTCGGGCTTGGTCGACAGATCGCCATCAAGCTGATTTCGTGCTCTATGCGGTCGTGGGCGTGGCCGGTGCCGTTCTTTATTCCCGCATCCCGACACGTCTGGCAAACCGCGCGACCACAGAAGCCGCCGCCGCGCTAGGTCCTTAGCGCCCATCGTCCTTGCAACTCGCAACTCACTCAGCCTCGACGCATTCGCAGGCGTGATAACGCCGGCTGCGAAAGACAGAAGATGCACTGTTGTAGTCTCCGGCTCCCGCCGCTGCTTGCATGACGGCTTGCGCCAGTCGTTGACAAAACTCAATTGGCCAGCCAGCATTTCCGTTGCCCGGCCATTTGTAATGATTAAGTCTGAGGTGGTGCCATGCCTCGCATGATCAGGTTCATACTCACGCGTTTGGCGACGGGGTTCGCAATTGGATCCGCCGTGGGCTTCTTCGTTTGGCAAAATGGATTTGCCGCGGCAGGCACGCTTGAGAATTATCTCGCGAAGGGCCTGTTCATCTACCTCTTCGCAAGCACCATCAGCATGGGTTATCTCGCGACGGCCCCTCGAAGAATAGCGCCGGACGCTCTCCGTCGCATGTTGGTGCTCGTTGCGCCCGTTCGTCTGCACTTCCCTATTAAGCCCGCCAGTCCGACGGTATCCGCATGTGTCGTCAGCGCCACCGTTGATGCGGACAAGGCCTGAAGCAAGCGATGAAGACAGTCGAGATCACAAAAACAATCCGTCCTGGTGCTTTTTTGCGCCTGGCCATAACGGAGCAAGCGATCGCCATATTGACGGTTGTCGAATTCCGGCGCGGTTATCGCCCTGCCCCGAGGTCAGCACGCCTTCCGCAGCAGATCGACGCTGTCAACCACGACGACCCTGCCTCTGACTTCGACCCCTGCAGGACCGAGGGCAGCGAAAGCCCGCGAAAGGGCTTCGGGCGCAACCCCGAGTTTGCCGGCCAGAATTCTTTTCCGGTAAGGCAGGCGAAAGGTGGCCTGCGATGCTGAGGCCGGGCAGCGGCTGACGAGGTAATTCGCAACACGCTGTGCAGCCGTGTGCAGCCGGTCTCCCGCTATGCAATCCATGGCACCGAGCAGATGCCGGGCCATGATGCGCATGACGTTGCGACGCATGACGGGGTCCCGGTCGGCAAGCGCCCGCAACTCCACAAGGTCGAACAACGCGACCTCTGCGCCGTCGGCGGACCATGCGCTGTGGGTGTAGGAGCCGCCTGCCGACAGGAGATATTCACCGAACGTCTCACCCGGTTCGCAGATGCAGATATCTGCCTGGCGCCCCGCGGATTCCGACTTCGAAAGTCGCACGAAGCCGCGCATCACGCAATAGACGAACGACGCCTGCTGGCCCTCGGCGATGATCCGCTCGTCCGGTGCGAAGATCTGGAACTGAGCCGTGTCGGCCAGTTCTTCTATCCTTGCTTTGTCCAGGCCGTGAAACAGGTCAGATCGCAAAAGTATGGGATGTCTCGATAGCATCGATCTTCCTTTCGTTTCGGCCGTGAGCGGTTCAAGGTCTTTTGCAATCGGTTTCGTCCTCGACGAGGATTCGCCAAGCTGCTCCTTCAAGGTCCTCGTACTGGCGGCTCGTCAGCGACCAGAGGAACGCCAGGAGACCCATTCCCCCCATCAGCAGTGCGATCGGCATCAGATAGATCAGCATGTTCATGCGGTTTCAACTTCCGCACGTCCGCCGGCAAGCGGCTCGCTCCGTAGGCCGAAGGCATTTAATCGCAGCGCATTCGTCACGACGATGATCGACGAAGTCGACATGGCCACCGCCGCTATCAGCGGCGTTGCCAGGCCGGCGATTGCGATCGGTACCGCAAGCACGTTGTAACCGATGGCGAGAGCAAAGTTCTGGCGAATGAGGCTGGCGGATCTTCGTGCAACGGCGATTGCCTCAGGAACGGCATCGAGACGATCGTTGAAGAAGATAAGGTCGGCGGCTTGCCTGCCGACGTCGGATGCGGTTGCAGGCGCCATCGAGACCTGCGCGGCGGCCAGCGCCGGTGCGTCGTTGATCCCGTCGCCGACCATGAGCACGCGATAGCCCTCGGCGCCCAGCCTCTGGAGTTCCTCGACCTTCTGTTTCGGCCCCAGGTCGCCCAGAGCTTTGCCGATACCGAGAGCCCGCGCTGTGTTGTCGACGACGGCCTGCCTGTCGCCGGATACTATCAACGTTTCGATACCGGCTGCAGCGAGCTGGCGGAAAGTCTCCGCGGCGCCCGGACGAAGCGTGTCGTCAAACAGGAAACGGGCGAGATCGACGCCGTTTTTCGACAGGACCACCTCCGAAAACGGAGTATCGCCCGCGGGCGTGAGCCCGGTTCCGCAGGCAAAGGCCCGGTTGCCGAGCCGATAGAAGTCCGCTCCTTGCCAGGCTTCCAGCCCCCCGCCGGCGATTTCCGTGACCCTGTCGAAGGCGAAGGGGTAAGAGATGTCTATGTCCCGCACCAGACCCTGGGAAAGCGGATGCCGTGAATGCGCCGCCATTGCGCAAACGATGGCTCTATTGCCCGCGATCGAGTCGATTCGGACGAGGCGGGGCCGGCCCATCGTCAGGGTGCCGGTCTTGTCGAAGGCCACGATGTCCGCGTCGGCCAGTCTTTCGAGCGCCGAACCGTCCTTCACCACGATGCCCCTGCGGAAAAGTTCGCCGGCGGCGACCACCTGGACCACCGGTACAGCAAGGCCCAATGCGCAGGGGCATGTGATGATCAGCACCGCGACCGCGACCAGCATGGCCTGTTTCCAATCGCCCCCAAGCAAGCCCCAGGCGAGAAAGGAGGCCAGCGCCAACAGGTGCACGGCGGGAGAATAAAGTGCTGCGGCGCGATCGGCGACCCGGCGATAACGAGCCCTGCCGCCCTCGGCCGCTTCCATCAGGCCGATGATCTCGGAAAGAAGCGAATCCCTTGCCACTTTGGTCGCCCGCAGGACGAGCGAACCGGTCAGGTTCATCGCACCCGAATTCAGCGCGCTGCCTGCGGCGACGGCGACCGTGCTGCTTTCACCGGTGACGATGGAGAGGTCAACATCGCTCTCGCCGCTGACGATCATGCCATCGACGGGAATGCGTTGGCCGGCGGCAATCGCGATGTTATCCCCGACGGCGATCTCTTCGACCGGGATGTAGTGCCGCGACCCGTCCGGCATCATCAGCTGCGCCCCGCGCGGCGCCAGTCTGGCAAGCCCGTTGATCGCGGCGCGGGCTTTTTCCCGCATCACATGATCGAGGGTTCTGCCGATCAGCAGGAAGAACAGCAGAGACACCGACGCGTCGAACCAGGCATGTTCGCCATGGTGCATGGTTTCCCATAGGGAGACCGCATAGGACAGCGTCACTGCAAGCGAGATCGGAACATCCATGTTGGTGCGCCTACGCTTGAGCCCGCTCCAGGCCGATTTGAAGAAGAAGCGTCCACCATAAACCAGCGCCGGCGCCGCGATCATCGCCGAGATCCAGTGAAACATGTCGCGCGTGGCCGCATCGGCGCCCGACCATACCGACACCGAGAGCATCATGATGTTGGCGGCCGCAAAGCCGGAAACTCCAATCGCCAGCAGTAGCTGGTTCCGGATCCTGTCGGTTTCGGGTGCTGTCGACGTGATGAGATGGGCGCGGTATCCGGCCAAGGTGATCGCGGCGAGGATTTCGGAGGGATCGGTCGCCTTCGCCTCGATCTCTTCCTGATAGACGCAGGTGACACGCCTGGCGGTGAGATTGACCCGGGCTTTCCTGACGAACGCAAGCGCCGACAGCGCTTTTTCGAGGGTCAATATGCAGTCGCCACAGTGGACGTCGGGCACGCTGAGGTCGACCTGGCGTAACCCAGCCCCGAGCGGGTGGCTTGCAAGGCATACCTCCTCGGCGCTGGCGGATGTCGCGCTGAGGCCGAGAACGCTTTCCGCATCCATCGAGCAGCAGGTCATTGGCGGAACTCCGCGGTGTCGAAGCGTTTGGCCTCATGCATGACGACCGCCCCGTTCATTCTCGATATGGCCTCGACGATCCAGTCGCCGGCGACAACCTGGTGATCGGCTTCGAACCGCCCTTCGCCCGTCTTCCGGAGCGTCACGCGGAAATCCTCATGATCGCCGACGGGCCGTTTGAAGTTCAGCGTGACATCATCGATGATCGCAGGCGTGCCGGCCTGGTCGTGGATGTCGTAACGGATTTGGCTGCCCTTAACGACGAGCGCGCCCTCGACGCCGGAGGCGGCCATTGCCTTCATCGCTGCCGCCCTGGTGTTGAATTCCTGGCTGGCCACATAGGTGTTTTCCACGACGATGCCACTCCAGCTGGACGCAGCATAGAAGGCCATGGTGGCGTTTACGGCGATCACTACGGCGAAGAATGCCGAGGTGGCAAGCAGCACGTGCAAGCCGGTAAAGCCCTGAGTAGAAGTCTTCATTTCACGTCTCCCGGCGCGTTGAACGCCGCGCGATAGCTCGCCCGGTCGGCTTGACCTGCGTCTTGACCTATATCTTCGATGACGAAGAGGAATTCGTTGATCTCTGCCCCGTCTGGGGCGCGCGTGACGAAGACCTTGAGCGTCGTGGCCGCGTCGGGTTCGACGTGAGCGGTGAAGCTGCGGGCATCCTGCCCGCCGAACTCGGGAATGCGCATTGTGCCCCCCTCCAGCCCGACGAGGGTGATGGTCACGTCCCGCGGCTTCGGCACCATGTTGAGGACATGCAGCGTGTAGCCGTTTCGGATGGAGCCGTCGCTTTCCAGAACATATTGAGGGTTCCGGTCGTGGATAACGTTGAGCCTGAGCCGATCGCGTAAGGCGAGATGGACGACCATGGCGACGCCGATCGATGCCCAGACGACACCGTAGAAGACAATTCTTCGGCGGAAGATGATGCGCCAGTCGAAATTCCGGACAGCTGGCATGAAGCTTCCGTCGTCGTTTCGGACATTGGAGGGCTGGATGGCTGTCCGTCCTCCGTCAGTAGCAAGCGACATGTTGCTCGAATATTCCTTGAGCGTCGCATAGGCGATCAGGCCGTGTGGCTTCCCGAGCTTGTCCATGACGCCGCCACAGGCGTCGATGCAGAGGGCGCATGTGATGCATTCCATCTGCTGGCCGTCGCGGATGTCGATCCCCATCGGGCAGACGGCGACGCAGGCATTGCAGTCCACGCAATCGCCCACCGGCAGACCCTGAGCCTTCTTGCCATGGCGCGACCGCTGCTCGCCCCGCCAGTCGTTGTAGGTGACAACAAGCGAATTCTCATCCAGCATCGCGCCCTGAATGCGCGGCCACGGACACATATAGGTGCATGTCTGTTCGCGCATGAGGCCGCCAAGCACATAGGTCGTCGCGGTCAGGGTGGCGATCGTGGCATACGCAGCGGCAGGAGCGCTGCCGTCAAACAGTGAAGCCGCCAGGCTCGGCGCGTCGGCAAAATAGAAGATCCATGCTCCGCCCGTGGCGATGGCGATCAGCAGCCAGATCGCGTGCTTGATCACCCGCTTCCTGAGCTTGTCGAAAGTGAAGGGGTCGGCATCGAGCTTCATCCGAGCGTTTCGGTCGCCTTCGACAGCGCGTTCGACGACGAGAAAGAGATCGACCCAGACGGTCTGCGGACAGGCATAGCCACACCAGGCGCGGCCGACAGCGGCGGTGAGGAGAAAGAGGCCGAAGCCCGCCATGACGAGCAGGCCCGCCACATAGTAGAATTCCTGCGGCCAGATCTCGATGAAGAAAAAGAAGAAGCGCCGCGAGGCGAGGTCGACGAGGATTGCCTGATTGGGCGCATAGGGACCGCGGTCCCAGCGAATCCACGGCGCGAGGTAATAGGTGCCAAGCGTGAGCAGCATCAAGACCCATTTGAACCGGCGAAAGGGCCCTTCGGCTCGTTTCGGAAAGATCTTCTTGCGCGGCGCATAGAGAGGCTGGCGGTTGCGCCGGGCGTTGACGGGTTCGACGCGAACGTGGTCAATGTCATTTAGATTAGGGCGGGTATAGAGATTCATAGGACCTGTCCGATTTTCACCACTCTTTTCCCAGCCGTGGCGGATCCGTTCCTTGATGCAGATCAAGAACGACCGTGCAGAAGCGAAAAGGCCACGCCCCAGAGTAAGGGCGTGGCCGGAGGACAGCGGCGGAGAAACCGCTGGGACGTCCTCCACAGGAGCTGAAACTATCGGCTCGTCTGCTTGTGGTCTTTGAGGCAGATCAAACTCACCATCGAATTGCCGATTTTTGCAGGGTCGTCCTGCTCCGAAGACGCAGGCATCTGTTGGGCGCGGGCTGAGACACGCGATCGGATAACAGCACGCGGCGCGCCGTAGAGAGGGAGGATCGGATTGCGGTCGTGGGCTGTCATGTCTCTTCTCCTTACGTGCCGCCGCCGAGCGCATGAACGAAAATAGTAAGCTCGTTTACCGTTGTGTCCCCCAGGCGCGCTGCCCAGGCAGGCATTACGCCATGTTTGGGAGAGGCAACCTGACGAAGGATGGCGTCTTCACCCCGCGACTTCAGCCAGATTGCGTCGGCGAGATCCGGCGCACCCATTTCCACCTTTCCTTTGGCGTCCTCGCCGTGACATGGGGCGCAATTGTCGAAGAAAACCTGTTTTCCGGCCGCCGCCAGACCGACATCCGAGGGCGTATTGGTCAGCCCCCAGACAAAGGCGGCGACCTGCTTCATCTGGATGGGCTCCAGAACACCGGCAAAGGGCGGCATTTCGGAGGAATGGCTATCCGTATCGCCGTCGAAGCGGATGCCATGAGAGATCGTGGCCTGGATGGCATTCAGATCCCCGCCCCACAGCCAGTCGTCGTCGTTGAGATTCGGAAACCCCGGACCGCCGCTCGCTCCCGATCCATGGCAGGGCGCGCAGTTCACCTTGAAAGCGGATGCGCCGCCAGCGATCGCGAATTTACGAAGAGCAGGATCCGCGTCGATCTCCTCCACTGTCTTGGCAGCGATCAGGTCATGGAACTCCGTCTGCGATGACTTAGCGAGATTGAGGTCCTGCTGCAGCTCGGCGCGCGTTGAATAACCGAGATAGCCGTTAGTGGCGGAAGTGATCATCGGGATGGCCGGGTAAGCGATGGCGTAGCCGATCGCCCAGAGGATCGTCACGTAGAAGGTCCAGATCCACCAGCGCGGCATGGGATTGTTGAGCTCTTGGATGCCGTCCCATTCATGACCCGTCGTTTCGACGCCGCTCAGTTCATCGATATGCTTTTGCGACATCTCAATCGTCCTTCAAGGGAATATCGGCGGCATCTTTGGCCGTCTGCTTGCTACCTGGGCGAAGGGTGAGCATGACCGCGCCGACGAAGAATGCGGCCATTGCCAGGAGGCCCCAGCTGTCGGAGAAGTGTCTCATTGCAGTGTAAGTTTCCATGGATCACCTCACCGGTAGCCGGTCGCGTCGTCATAGGTCGAGAAATTAACCAGCGTTCCGAGCATCTGCAGGTAGGACACCAGCGCGTCCATCTCGGTCAGCCGGGTTGGATCGCCGTCGAGATCGCCGACATTCGCATTTGGGTAGCGCTTGAGTAGAGCCGCCGTGTCCGCGTTCGGATCGGCCTGGGCTCTCATGTCGGCCTCGGCATTCGCCAGCATGTCGTCGCTGTAAGGCACGCCCACGTCCTCATTGGCCTTGAGGTCCTCTCCGATACTCCTGACCGTCACCTCCTTCTCTTCGAGGAAGGCGTAGCTCGGCATGATTGATTCCGGCACCACGGCCCGCGGATTTGCGAGATGCTGGACGTGCCATTCGTTCGAGTAACGCCCCCCGACGCGGGCCAGATCGGGCCCTGTCCGCTTGGATCCCCATTGGAACGGGTGGTCGTACATCGATTCCGCGGCGAGCGAATAATGGCCGTAACGTTCGACCTCATCACGGAACGGCCGGATCATCTGGCTGTGGCAGAGATAGCAGCCTTCACGGATGTAGATGTTCCGTCCGGCGAGCTCTAGCGGCGTGTAGGGCCGCATGCCTTCCACTTTTTCGATCGTGTTCTGCAGGTAGAACAGCGGTGCGATTTCAACGATGCCGCCAATGCTGACGACCAGCAGCGAGCCGACCAGAAGAAGCGTCGCGTTCTTCTCGAGGGTCTTATGTTTATCAAGTAACGATGCCATGTCTCACCTCACTCGGCAGGCTGTGCCTGGGGCACCAAACTGGTCGGGATTGGCGCTTCGTCGCGCAGGTGGCCGCGGATCGTCATGAACACGTTCCAGGCCATGACGAGGCCACCCGCTAGGTAGAGTGCTCCGCCGACGGCACGCAGCACGTAATAGGGGATCATCGCCGCGACCGTTTCAGCGAAGGAATAGACGAGGAAGCCCTGGGAATTGTATTCTCGCCACATCAGCCCCTGCTGGATGCCCGCGACCCAGAGCACCGCGGCGTAGATCACGATCCCGAGCGTCGCGAGCCAGAAGTGCCAGTTGACCATCCGCAGGCTGTAGAGGCGCTCGCGCCCCCACAGTTTCGGCGTCAGGTAGTATATCGCCCCGAAGGTGATCATACCCACCCAGCCAAGTGCTCCGGAATGCACGTGACCGATCGTCCATTCGGTATAGTGGCTGAGCGAATTGACCGCCTTTATCGACATCATCGGGCCTTCGAAGGTCGACATCCCATAAAATGCGATGGCGACGATCATCATCCGGATGATCGGGTCGGTGCGAATTTTGTCCCAGGCGCCCGAAAGGGTCATCAAACCGTTGATCATGCCGCCCCAGGAGGGCATCCAGAGCATGACGGAGAAGACCATTCCGAGCGTCTGCGCCCAGTCAGGCAGCGCCGTGTAATGCAGATGATGCGGGCCGGCCCAGATATACATGAAGATCAGGGCCCAGAAGTGGATGATCGACAGCCGGTAGGAATAAACCGGCCGGTTGGCTTGCTTCGGCACAAAATAGTACATCATCCCCAGGAAGCCGGCGGTGAGGAAGAAGCCGACGGCGTTGTGGCCGTACCACCATTGGGTGAGTGCATCCTGGACGCCGGAGAAGAGAGAATAGCTCTTGGAGCCGAGGAACGACGCCGGAACAGCGAGGTTGTTGACCACATGCAGCATCGCAATGGTGACTATGAAGCTGAGATAGAACCAGTTTGCCACGTAGATATGCGGCTCTTTGCGCTTCAGGATCGTTCCGAGATAGACGGCCAGATAGGCGACCCAGACGATGGTAAGCCACAGGTCGACGTACCATTCGGGCTCGGCATATTCGCGCGACTGATTGATGCCGATCACGTAGCCGGTCGCAGCCATCACGATGAACAGCTGGTAGCCCCAGAAGACGAACCAGGCGAGTGTTCCTCCGAAGAGACGCGCGCGACAGGTGCGTTGCACCACATAGAAGGATGTCATGATCAGCGCGTTGCCGCCGAAGGCGAAGATCACCGCCGATGTGTGAACCGGCCGCAATCTTCCGAAATTCCAATAGGGCGCGATGTTGAGGTCGGGAAAGGCGAGCTGCAGCGCGATGATCACGCCGACGAGGAAGCCGACGACGCCCCAGAACACCGTAGCGATCAGGCCGTAGCGGATTACCTCGTCGCAATAGCCCGTAAGCTCTGTTTTGCGCTGTTGGCCCGTCGGCGAAAACTCTGCGTTTCTGACAAGCAGCAGCGTTCCCGCAACCAGGCAGAGGCAAAGTATACCCATATGGACTGCAAACAGATGATCGTGCGCGAATGCGGCCGCGAGCAGCGCCAGAAACGCTGCGACCGCGATCACCATCGTTTCTGTCGTGTAATTCATGATGTCGTCTCCAGTGCGCAGACGACCGCCTCGCGGCCGGCTTTCTCGGATTTCGAGGCAGGACTGTCACGAAGACGGGAACGGCTCCTTGATCTACATCAACAAGCGGACTGGAAGCGGTGGACGAACCGACGTTGTTACACTCTGTTGCAAACTTCCCCCTTTGGCACCGCCCGCTTACTCCCGTGTGACGCAGCTGCTTTCTACCGCACCCACTGCCACAAGGGGCGATGAAGATGCTGTGCAGAACAACCACGCGTTCGACAATGGCGCGAAGGGGCGCGAAGCCATACATGCCGGCCAATCCCTCTCTTCGCTGTTCGTAGGCTCGGCGGCCAGGCCGTAGCAGCCGGTAAGGCGATTTGGTGGGAGGGTGATAAGCAACCATCTTGTCCAGGTGGAAGAAGGTGTCGTGCGCCTGCTTCGTATCATCGGCGAAAGATCGTCGGGTGATAATCGCTCTTCAATTCGCCGGCGATCTCAACGGCGCGTCGCTGCAAAACGATTTCCTATTTACGGCTGAGGCCGTCACGAAATGCAAGATCCGCCGGATATCGCACATGAGTTTCCACGGGGAAGTCGCTCGGTCTAATGCGCTCGCTCGACCTAGCTCTCGTTGCTCTGGCAGGAGGCGGCCGCTTCGCATGAACAGATGGTGCTGTTGCCGAAGAAGAACGCCGAGGAGCGCCCCTGCAGCTTCATCGTGAAGCTTGCATTCCGGCGCAACCCGCGTCCGCCAAGGTCCGTTGCGCGTTTCCATGAATCGTCAAGACATTGCGGATCATCTCGGCCTGACCAGCGAGACCCTGGCCCACACCGTTACGAAACTTGCGTCGCGCAACATCGTTATTCCCGAGGGCAGGCACGACCTGCGGAACGTCAATCTTGCCCGCTGGTACGGTTATCGGGCGACACTGATGATTTTTCCGAGGATTTCTGTCAGAGGGTAAACCTCAACACACGCGACAAGCCGCGGGATCGACATTCATGCCCTCCGCGAACTTCTCGACGCGATATGAGCTCAGTCACGGCAATCCTAAGCTGTTCAGCAGCGCCGACGTTCGCCGAGCGTGCTTGTCCTTCGGTGATTCCTACATCGCTTGCAGGCTGCCATGTCCCTCGCAAGGGCGCTGGGCAAGCAGGCAAAAATTGGGACCTTCTGCCTTTTTTCCCCGAATTTGACGGGCGTCAAAGAGCCCAATTCCGGCATCTGCTAAGACACATTCATGAGGCTGATTGGGTCTCGCAGAAAAGGAGCTTGCAAATGCGGTTAAAATTCGGTCTGATCGCTGCAGCGGCAGCCTTGATTGTTTCGGCAGCGCCGTTGATGGCGGCCGACCACCAGGTTCGGATGCTCAACAAAGGCACGGAAGGCGCGATGGTGTTCGAGCCTGGCTTCCTGAAGATCGCCCCCGGCGACACCGTCACCTTCATCCCCACCGACAAGGGCCACAACGTCGAAACCTTCAAAGGCCTCATTCCGGATGGCGTTGCCGACTTCAAGTCAAAGCCGAATGAGCTATATCGCGCGAAATTCGATGTTCCAGGCGTCTATGTCCTGAAATGCACCCCACATTCCGGCATGGGCATGGTTGCCCTGATCCAGGTGGGTGACAGTCCGCCCAATCTCGAAGCGATCAAGACTGCAAAGGTGCCGAACATGGTGCGCAAGCGGCTCGATGCCGACCTCACAAACATCACCCAGTGAGACACAGCAGGTGCGGATGACCGCGCAGCCCATGACGATGGCTTTCGTGGCAGCTGTTTGCCTCGCCAGGAGCAGCTGATGCTCAGTGAGCATCGAGCAGAGCCAGGCGCTGTCAGGCAAGACGTCCAAGGCAGTGGTCGGACACGGTTGTCGGCAAAGCCGATGCCGAAACCTGGTGGGACCGTCGAGAAAGTGAATGTGGCCTGTGAAAAGAGCTATGATCTGCACGGCAGACCTGTGAAGGAACGCGTGGGCAAGATCACTAGCCCGGCGGCAATCTCGCTGACGACGAATATAACGAGGTCGTTTTTTTGCGCGGCAGTTGCGAAGGAGATGCCAGCCAAAACCCGGGGTCTCGTTCTGGTTACCCAAGAATTGCACGGAAGGCGCCGTCGAACGTTTGATCGAAATCCCCGCGGCAGGCAAGTCCTACAACTAGGAGACCCCTGCCTCGTCCTTCGACGTGCTCGAACAACCGCGTTCGTGAGAGGGCGAGAGCCGTCGATCATGTGGCGCTCGGTAGCTCACCTCGCGAAAAGGCTCCTTCAGGCGCCTGCGCGGCCGCCATAATCGCGATGGGCACAACTCTGCGGACCGGCGCTTGCCCACGCCACCTTAAAGGTTCGACGTCAGTCGCCAACGATACCCTGGGCCGGGGCCTGCCGAGATCGAGCTGTATTTGAATGAGCCGAAAAGCTCGACGATAACGACCTCGACGTCCAGGCGGTGATACGGGCGCCCATCTACTTGTGACAGGGCGGCCCGATGACCGTATTTGTGAGTGCGCCCGCCCTGCTTCACACGAACTTGCGACGTCGATCCTCCTCGACGTGCCGTTGTCGACGGGACTCCTGGGAAGATAACTGCAGGGTCCTCGATCGAGAAACGGGAACTCGATGTCTTCTCGCGCGGCCTTTGATGCGTTTCGTGTCGCCGGAACCGATGCACACTTCCGGCGACAAGTACTAGGCTGCCTTGCTGTGCGTGTGCCCGTGCGAGCTAAAATAGGCGTCGAATGCCGCCGCGACTGCACGGACCATGAAGCGCGCCTCCTCGCATACGACAATCCGCTCACCGCTGATCGTCACGACGCCGTCGGCCATGAGCTCGCCGAGACGGTCGTTGCGCTCGACAAGGAAGCCGGTGTCGAAACCCGATCCGCTGCTCAACTGGCCGAGATCGGCTTCGAAATCGCACATCAGCCTCTCGATGACCCTCGCCCGAAGCTTGTCCTCCTCGCTGAGAAGATATCCCTTGGCGGTCGGCAGCACCCCGAAGGCAATTCGCTCGGCATAGAGGCCGAGAGGCACGTGGTTCTGCATATAGCCGGCCGGCAGCCGCCCGATCGCAGATGCGCCGAGGCCGATCAGGCTATCGCAATCATCCGTGGTATAGCCCTGGAAGTTTCTCCTCAGCGTTCTGTTGCGCGCGGCGAGCGCCAACTGATCGTTCGGCAGTGCAAAATGATCGAGCCCAATGCGCAGATATCCGGCCTTCTGGAGCTCCTCGGCGATCACTTCCGCCTGCTCGTTCCGCTGTTTTGCGTCCGGCAGCGATGCTTCGTCGATCAGGCGCTGATTTTTCTTAAAAGCGGGTATGTGAGCGTAACCGAAAACGGCGAAACGTTCGGGACGCAGTTCTGCAGCCAGCCGGACCGTCTCGATGCAAGATTGGACAGTCTGTTTCGGAAGGCCATAAATTAGGTCGAAGTTGATGCTGCTGACGCCTGCTGAGCGCAACCCGGCGACCGCCCTTTCCGTCTGCTCAAAGGATTGCAGCCGCTTGATACCGGCCTGCACGATCGGATCGAAGCTCTGGACGCCGAGGCTTGCGCGGTCGACGCCGTTTTCGGCGAGCGCATCGATCATGGGGGCGACCAATGTGCGAGGGTCGATCTCGACTGCGACGCCGGCTTTCGCTTCAAACGTGAAGGCACTCCTGAGCTTTGCCATTAGAGCCGAAAATTCCTGCGGCTTCATGACCGACGGCGTGCCGCCGCCGAAATGCACGTACTTGACGGGCACGTCGTTTCCGGCCGCAAAAGAGACGAGCTCGATCTCTTCCTTCATCACGTCGAGATAGTCGGCGACCGGAGCGTCTTGCCGGGTGATGGTCGTGTGGCAGCCGCAGTACCAGCATATCGAACGGCAGAACGGGACGTGGAGATAAACCGAAACCGGGCCAGCCGCGGCGATATGGGCGAGATTGCCGGCATATTCATCCGGCCCCACGGCTGCAGAAAAAGCCGCCGCCGTCGGGTAACTCGTATAACGCGGAACCCGCGCATCGCCGTATTTGGCGATCAGATCATCAGACATTTTCGCATCCCTTTTCAAAACAGGATGCTTTATGACCTCCGGCCGCGCCGGCTTCCTTGTCCCAAATCAATGATGACGTCTCAGGCCAGAATCAGCCGGATCTTTGTCCGCTGTGAAAGTCAGCACTTTCGAACCCGCCTAACATCTCGTTCTGACATGGGTCGAGCCGCGGTCCCGGCTGTTCGAAGAGACGTGCCACAAGGAAATGAGCAAGAATGACTGATACGCAAAACGGGTGAAACAAATTGGTGTCCGCGTGCTGTCGCCGGTCGAGCCATCCCACGGTTTCGGCTCGCTCCATGCGCTGGCCCCCGGCGATAGTTTGTTGATCGCCAGTGGAACTGGTGCCGGCCTAACGGCGGGAATCTCGAGCGAAGCCTACCGAAACGCGGAAGTCGTGGTCGTTTTCCAATTCCACAGGCCCTCGCCGCGGCCGCCGACGTGATCGTCAAGGTGCGCCTCGATCAATGAGGTCGCCCTGCTGTCGCCTGAAAAGACGCTAATCGCTTTCTTCTATCCCGCAGCCAACAATGAGTTGCTCAAGCGGGCTCTGCATTCGGGCGCGAATATAAGCGCCATAGACATGGTCCCGCGCATCAGCCGTGCACAGAAGATGAATGGGAAAGATCGGGGTTACCGGGCGGTCATCGAAGCGAGTGCGAACTTCAGGTGTTTCTTCACCGGGCAGATCACCGCGCGGTATTTCTAGGGTCTCCTCAGTTTTACGTCGCCTTGAGGTCCGTCAGCACCTTGTCAAAAGCATCCTTGACCGGCTTTGAGATTTCCTCCACCGCCCTGCTTGAGAGCACCCGGACTTCCTTGGCGTGCTGCAAACTTGTCTCAACGCGCTTGCGGAAAAAGGTCGACTGCTGTTCGAGGATCTGCGACGGCGAATTCGCGCCCAGCAAAGCTTGCAAATGTGAGAAGCTGGCCTCGGCGTCGGCCTGCAGTGCAGCGATCGTCTTCCACCACAATTCGTTGCCGAATAGACTTGTCGTTTCGAGGATCGGAGGCAGCATTTTCTGTGTCGCTTCAGCGCCGGACGCAAATTTCAAAAAAGCCTCTGTCACCTTCTTGTTCCCCTTTTCAACAGATGCGCCGAACTGATCTGGCACCTTGAGCGACGATGACCCCGGGTTTTCGATCGTTTCAAAGGATCTTTCGGAAATCTTGGTCATTGCATTTTCCTTCTCTTTGAGTTGGTTGCAAGCTGTGACATCGGGATTGACCCTTCCGCCGGCGGATGCATGGCCGCTTGGTAGAACGCGGATCCGATGACGAACGGTCAGGTGGCCTCCGTTCCGTTCGTTTCATGAACCGGCATCATGCAGACTGCTTTCTGCCGCTTGTAACCAGGGATCAGCAAACACCATGCCAACTGCTCCGACGCGCCAAGAAGATGATTTTCTTTTATCAATGGGCGGGTTGAGGGCAGGTTGATGTGTATTTGACGGAGAGACCGGCGAACAAAACGTTCCAATCACGACAAACCTGACAAAAGTGGCGGATGCCCGACATTTGCGAGAAATGTCGACGGTTGCGCTGGGGACAAGGGAATTAGCATGTAATTCAACCGCGCTCAGGATCGTCCTGTGTCGGATCGTATTGAGCCTGCGGGGTGGAAAGTGGCGTTGCGGTCCTCGCCGCAAGTGCCTCCGTCAGCTGCGCACTGGTGCTTACCTTGACGGTCAGCTTGCGCGAGACATTGCGTGCAATTGCAGTGCCTTCTTTGCACCGGCCGCCATTGATTAGAACCGCCGCATCCGCGGATCAGGCATGGGACACGAACGGCACGATCTGTGGCGATCCAATCGCGGGGCATCTGCCTTGGCAACCGGATAAGTTCATCGCCGAGGGCGACGAGACAGCGATCGCCACTTCGCGCTTTTAAAAAAGTCCTATTGAAAGAAGCGACGAACTAGCCACCATCGCAGCGCCAACTTTGTGGATGGAATGCCACACGAAGTAACTACGTTCGTTCGTTTGCGCAGACGACGAGCAGCAGGAGACAACAAACGATCTGAAGGTAACAGCGTTGACTTGTTCGCGAGATCACGCAGTAACCTTGTCTGCCGCGACATGGGTCTGACAGTTCTTCGGGCAGACGCGCGCGCAGGCGCCGCAACCAATGCAGCGGCCGGCCTCATCGACAACCATGATCATACGATTGAGCTCGCCATCGAAGTCTTCCTCCTCGTCGTCGCAGATGCCGAGGATTTCACCCGCTTCACCGACGCCATAGAGGTGCATGACTTCGCGAGAGCAGGCTTTGAAGCATCGGCCACAGCCGATGCAGGTTGTAGCATCGATGCAGGTCAGGTACTCCGGCACCCAGCTGGAGCCGTCGCGCGTGACGAAAGGGCCAGTCATCGTGAATTCTCCAATGCAGCGAGCTCTTCCTTCGCAGCGTTCAACTCGGCGAAGGCGTCGAACGTCTCTCCTGCAATGGTCTTGATTCTAGCCCAATTAATCGGAAGGTCCTCGGCAAGATCGTGCAACTCCATCTTCGCAGCGGCGGCGCGGGACTGCAGCTTGCGGACCTTCTTCAGCTGCTCCACAATGTCTGACATGATCTCTTTCCTCGAAAATTGATTTCATGATGCCCGCGCCACGTCGGGATAGGTTTCGATAACTTCAATAGCGTCATCGACCATTTTCGTGCCGGTCTCGGCGAGCTTGCCTAGCGTCTCAAAGCCGAACCGGTGGACATCGCGCAGGGTCTTCGACAGAACGACCAACCGTCCAGTCGTCAAAAGCAAGCGGCCGAAGCCCTCATGGCCGATCGTCATGATCGGCGATGCCAACAGGCCTGTGCACTCTTCGATCACAAGCCCCACGCAACTGTAAAAGTTCTGTAGCCTCCACAGCACATCAGGATCCGGATCGCCTATGATCGGGATCTTACGGCGCTGCTCCTTGGTGAGGATGAAGTCGGCCAGCAGGTCAGCGTCCGATTTGCCTTCCCACGCCCCATGGGCATCCTGAGCGCGGATGAGCCTTATCAGGCATCTGAGAAAAGGGGTGGCGAGATCCCCATCTTCGTTGACAGCAGGGCCATTCGTACTTCCTGTCAATGTACCCATTTCTTAGTCCTCCTCATCGAAAGGCTTCTTTTCAATGGCGCCTGCTTCGGTCAGCGCCTTGCGTAACCAGGGTGGCGGAGTAGTCCTGAGCATCGCCCGAGTTCGCGACAAAACATCTTCGATCAGTTGAGGATCGGATACTTTAATTGGGTGGATTTTGGCCGAAACAACTCGGGCTGCCGATGGCCCACCGATCGCCAGACAGAACAATAAGTGACAACCTTCCAACGCCTTCACCTTCGGGTTAATACGATCGACGTCCTCGTTCCGATGCTTTCCGCTCTGGTCGGAAACGTCTTCGAAGTCCAGGACTTCCACCAGTTTCCAGTCGTCGGGACTCACATCATAGACGACGAAACGTTTTGCCGATCCGAAATGGGCGTCGAGAGATTTCATATCTTGAGTGGCGATTGCGACGCGCAACGCGCCAGCCTTCCGTTTTGGAGCTGACGAGTGAACCCCGTCAGGGACGAGGGAAAGGCGACGAGCGGCGATCATCTAGGCAGTTCTCCTTTGCGGGAGGGATCAAGCGATCCAGGACACGGCGCGCGCTGATTGGCCTGGAAGATGTTGGAAACATCGAAGATCAGGTCGCGCGTTCCCTGATAGAGACTTGTGAGCTTATGCTGGCTGCCGAGTCGGTCGTATATCGGGAAGCCCACCCGCATGAGCGGAATCCCAAGGCGCTCCGCCGCTTGTCGTCCATGCGAATGCGTGACGAGAAGATCAGCGCCGACGGCAAGTTCTTCGAGATCGCCAAGATCACCGACCTGGAGCGATTCGGCCGGCATTTCCGCGAGTATTTTTGAGGTGCCGGTCGTGGTGACCGCTGCCGCGATTTCGGCGCCCATGCCGGTGAAGAAGGTAGCGAATTGGTAGAGCTGGTCCGGCTCCACAGCAATTGCGATTTTCTTGCCTCCGAAATGGAAATGTCCGTCGAGCAGGGCGTCCTGCAGCTGTGCTCGGCGACGGCGGATGTTTGCTGGCACCGGCGCACCAGAAATCTCAGAAAGAAACGAGACGAACCGGTCGGCTCGTTTCAATCCTGTCAGCGACTGGAACAATGCGTAAGGGACTCCCGTCCGGGTCCGCAGTAGCTCTGCGGGGCGGCGCATATGCTCGCCGATCGCGATACATTGCGCCGCCGTGCCAAGCTCTTGTATCTCGTCGACGGGAGTACCGCCATAGGTGGTCGGAACCCAACGATCGCCGGGCACCGTGCCGTCGAGAGAGCCGGAAATGTCCGGCAGGATCACCGGCTTCAGACCGAAGCTTTCGACCGTTTCGCGCAGAAGCTCGATGTCAGCGACTGTCAGGTGCCATCCTGGTAGGATCGCAATCTTCTTTTGGTGGCGGCTCTGCTCGCCTGGAGTGGTGATGCGCTCGACCATAGAGATGACGGCCTTCGCCCATCCCTCTTCGATCGCTCCCTCGAAATCCGGGGTATTCGCCAGCACAACCTCCGTACCCGCGAGCTCATCGGCACGATCCCGCTTGATGTTGGCGAGATCGCCTGCGAAATCTTCGCCGCGGGTTTCCACCAGGGCTGTCGTGCAAATTCCGATCAGCTTGGGTTTTGCGCGCCTCTTGAGATTTAGGATCGCCTCTTCCAGATTGCCTGCGCCGCCAAGAATGGTCGCCACTGCGTCCAATGCCGTTGTCTGCAAGGGAATGGCTTCCTTAAAGTGTCGGACTAAAAGTACCAGCGCCAAGCTGGTGCAGCCCTGGCTGCCGTGGAACAGCGGCACGGCACGCTCGACGCCAAGAAAGGCGAGCGCGGCGCCGAGCGGCTGCGACGATTTCAGCGGATTGACCGCAGCTGATTTGGTCTGGGGAAAGACTTGAACCATCGGCTTTCCTCAACGCTTGCCGAAGCTGCCGGCGACCGCGCCGACAAAGTTTTGCAAGACGTACCCAGTCTCGTTCTCGCTCTTGGTATTCGTCAGTTCTTCTTCCACCGCATGCTGGCATTCCCACGGTGCCGGCTCCCGCACCTCCATCCAGATCGGATTGTGAATAGCAAGATCGATCTGGCGAACGAGCTCCACCATGCCGTCATAGCCGGCATAGGGGTGGTGGCGTTCCTGGTTGATATCGAGCCAAGGTGTCTTGGCCTTCAGCGCGATGAATTGCGTGCGCCCGCCAGACAACATGATGTCGGCTTTACCGTCGGCGAGCATGTTATAAAGCTCGCGCGGCGCCATCGACTCGAACAGGTGTTTTTCGTCTTTCAGGAGTTGCTTGATACGTTCCTTGTCTTCAGGCGTGGATTTCTTGACCGAGGTGCCCACGATCTCGATGCCCACCTCCATCAGCGCATGGACAACCGACCAGGACTTGACGCCGCCGGTGTTGAGCAACACGCGCTTGCCTTCAAGCCTTGGTCGATATGCTGCGAGTTTCATCCAGGCAATCGCCTCCTCCTCCGCGATCAATGCCTCGGTGCGCTCGAGGATTTCGGGATCCGCCCCCTGCATCACGAGCAGCTTGGCGATCTGTCTGAGTGCTTCCGAGGTGTCGGTAATTCCGTAAAAGGAGCCTTCGAAGAACGGGATATCCCAGAGCTCCTCCATTTTGCGGGCGAGGTTGATGAGTGCTGTCGAGCACACCAACATGGACGCCTTGGCGCGATGCGCAGAAGCAATGTCAAGATATCGGGCGTCTCCTGGAATGCAGGCCCTTACTCTGATCCCCAGCCGGTCAAGAAGCGGCTTTACCAGCCAAAACTCGCCGGATAGGTTGAACTCACCAATGATATTGATGTCGTAGGCGGTCACGTCGTTCGGCTCTACGCTGCCGATCACATGATCGAGCAACGCTTCACCGGCGAGCTTATTGCCAAGGTTCTTGGAGCCGGCAAAGCCCGGTGCGTTGACCGGCACCACCGGAAGGCCGAATTTTTCCGCGGCCCGCTTGCAGACGGCCTCGATGTCGTCGCCGATCAATGCTGTCACACAGGTCGAATAGACGAAAATCGCCGGTGGAGCATAGGCCTCCTTGATCTCGCGGATTGCTTTAAAAAGTTTCCGCTCGCCGTGCCCCATCACCACTTCGGTTTCAGTGAGGTCGGTCGTGAAGCTCGTGCGCCAGAGCGTTGGACCTGAGGAAGCCGATCCGCGGTTGTCCCAGGAATTGCCCTCACAGCCGAGAGGCCCATGGATCAGGTGCGCGACGTCGGTGATCGGCTGCAGCACGATCTTGGCGCCATCGAAAGCGCATCCGCCGGCTGCCGCCCCGGGGATCAGCGGCTTCGAACAGCCGTTTTTGCGCGCCTTGGAATCCTTGCTGCGGTTCTTCTCGCAGGCAGGCTCGTCAAAGACATCCTGGACTTTAGCATTGAGCAAGGGCATTGCGGTCTCCAAGTTCAGATGAAGGCGGCCGGCCTCACAAGGCCGACCGCCGCCGCTCCTAGCGGGTCAGGTCGTAAGAATAGTCCGTCACACCCGGCTCGCTCGTCTCGCGATCGAGCTTGTCGAAGATCTTGTCGAGGATCGTCGTCAGGACGCGCAGGCCGCCCTGGTAGCCCATGAGCGGGAAACGGTGGTGATGGTGCCGGTCGAATATCGGAAAGGTCAGCCGGATCAATGGGGTGCCGGTGTCGCGCTCGAGATACTTGCCATAGGAATTGCCGATCATAAGATCAACCGGCTCGGTAAAGAGCAGCGAGCGCAACGCCCACAGGTCCTTGCCCGCCCAGACCTGGGCATCCTTGCCGAAGGGCGAGGATGCGAGCAACGCCTTCATCTCGGCTTCCCAGGCCGACGTGCCGTTGGTAGCAAGGCAGTGGGTCGGCTCACCGCCGGTTTCCAAGACGAACCGGGCAACGGCGTAGACGAAGTCAGGATCGCCGTAGATCGCGTATTTCTTCCCGTGCAGCCAGGCTTGGCTATCTGCCATAGCGTCGACGAGACGGCCGCGTTCCAGGCCGATTGCCGGAGGAATTTCCTTGCCGGTAATCTCCGAGACCTTCATCAGGAATTCGTCGGTCGCCTGAACACCCAGCGGATAATGGAACGAAGCCGTAACCTGACCGACCTCCTTGCAATATTCCAGCGTTTTGCGCGTGTTATAGTGCTGCAGCGACAGGGTCGCTTCGGCATTCAACGCCGTTTTCAAGTCCTCGATCTTCGTGCCGCCGTCATACATGCGGTACGTACCGTCAGACGGCGTGTCGAACTGGTCGGAGGCATCCTGGATGAAGATGTAGGATACGCCCATCATGTCGAGCAGGCGCTTCAGTTCGCGGTTGTTGCCGACGCAGAAGCCGTCGAAGCCGGGAATGATGTTGATGGCTTGAGCAACCTCCTTCCGCTCGTTGCCTTTCCAGAAGTTCTCCAGAATGCCCTTGATCATGCCGTCATAGCCATCGACGTGGCTGCCGACGAAGGCAGGCGTGTGGGCGAAAGGAACATCGAAGTCGTGCGGGACCGACCCTTCGTTCTTTGCGTTTTCGATGAAGCCGTGGAGGTCGTCTCCAATGACTTCGGCCATGCAGGTGGTCGAGACGGCGATCATCTTCGGATCGTAGAGCTTGTATGTATTGGCGAGCCCGTCGACCATGTTCTTCAACCCGCCGAACACTGCCGCGTCCTCCGTCATCGAGGACGAGACCGCCGATGAAGGCTCCTTGAAGTGACGCGACAGATGCGAACGGTAATAAGCGACGCAGCCCTGGCTGCCATGGACGAAGGACATCGTTTGCTCAAAGCCTGCGGCTGCGAAGACGGCACCGAGCGGCTGGCAGGCTTTGGCCGGGTTCACGACCAGGGCTTCGCGGCCCAGGTTCTTTTCGCGATACTCCCAGGTCTTCGTGAAGTCGTTTTGATCGGCAACGACCTGATCCGGGTGGGGGCATTCGAAATTGGCTTTCTTCTCGGCGAGCATCTGCCTGTATTCCGGCTCGCGGAACAGGGGAGCATGGTCGAGAACTTTTTCCGCCGACTGCGGCATAGTAAGCACCTTTCTTTTCATCGCGCCGCACCGGTGGCGGCAATGGGATGTCATCTGTCACGAGTGCGGATCAAGTCCGATGGGAAGAGCCTGGCCTGCCCCTTCCCAAGACAGGCCAGGCTCTCATTCGGCCGCAACCGCCTCAGCTGGCGCGGCCTCTTTTTTCCAGGGGACGTCGTAGAGATCCCACACCGGATTATTGATGGCCAGATCCATGTCGCGGGCGAATATGGCGAAGCCGTCATAGCCGTGATACGGGCCGGAATAATCCCAGGAGTGCATCTGGCGGAAGGGGATGCCCATCTTCTGCACCGGATACTTCTCTTTAATGCCGGACCCAACAAGGTCGGGGCGGATGCCTTCGATGAACTTTTCCAGCTCGTAACCGGTCACGTCGTCATAGATCAGCGTACCCTTGTTCACATAATGGCCGGTGCGCTGATAGTCGTCGTTGTGGGCGAACTCGTAGCCGGTGCCGACGATCCGCATGCCGAGGTCCTCATAGGCCGTGATGACGTGGCGAGGACGCAGGCCGCCGACATAGAGCATCACCGTCTTGCCTTCGAGGCGCGGCCGGTACTTGTCGACGACAGCATCGACCAGGGGCCGGTACTTGGTGATGACAGCCTCGGTCTTGTCGACGATTTCCGGACCGAAGTGCTTGGCTATTTCGCGCAGGGAGGTTTCGATCTGGGACGGACCAAAGAAATTGTATTCCATCCACGGGATGCCGTATTTTTCCTCCATGTGCCGACAGATGTAGTTCATCGAGCGGTAGCAGTGGATGAGGTTCAGCTTGGCCTTTGGCGCGCGCTCGACCTCAGCGAGCGTGGCATCACCCGACCAGTTGCCGACCACGCGCAGCCCCACCTCCTCCAATAGAATGCGCGTAGCCCACGCGTCGCCACCGATATTGTAGTCGCCGACGACGTTGACATCGTAAGGGCCGGTCTCAAACTCGACTTCGTTCTTGTCGAAAACCCAGTCACGGATGGCGTCGTTGGCGATGTGGTGGCCGAGCGATTGCGAGACGCCGCGGAAGCCCTCGCAGCGTACCGGCACGATCGTCTTTTCGTGCTCCTTGGCCTTCTTGCGCGACACCGCCTCAATGTCGTCGCCAATCAGCCCGATCGGGCATTCCGACTGCACGCTGATGCCGTTGTTGAGGGGGAAAAGCTCCTCGATCTCGTCGATGACCTGTTCAAGCTTCTTGTCGCCGCCGAACACGATGTCCTTTTCCTGGAAGTCTGAGGTGAACTGCAGCGTCACGAACGTGTCGATGCCCGTCAGGCCGACGTAGTAGTTGCGGCGTTGCGACCAGGAATAATGACCGCAACCGACCGGCCCGTGCGAGATGTGGACCATGTCCTTGACCGGCCCCCATACCACGCCTTTGGAACCGGCATAGGCGCAGCCGCGGATCGTCATCACGCCCGGAATGGACTTGATGTTCGATTTGACGTCGCATTCGGAAAGGGCCTTCGGCTCATCGCCAGGCTCGTCGCCGCTCGTTGCGACGCTGAGGTGCTTCTTGCGGCGCTTCGCCGCCTTGTCTGGATATTGCGCTAATACTTCCGCAATGAGCTGTTCATGCAAAACGCTGTCATTCTCGTAATCAAGGCTCATGGGCCCCTGCCCCCTTTCAAGGTTCGGGTTAGGTCGTCGTCGCCGAAGCGGCTTTCTTGGAAGGACGCGCTGGCGCAAGGGCCAGCGCGTCCTGTCGACAGCGGCAGTTATTGAGCCGCAACCACCGCTGACTCCTTGGCCTGTAGTTCGGCCAGCATCTGCTCGTCGCTCTTCATGATGCCGAAGTCGAGCAGCATGTCTTCGAGCTCTTCCATGGTAATCGGGGTCGGAATGGTCCCTTGGCCCGAATTGGCATGGATCTTCTCGGCTAGCGCCCGATATTCCCCGGCCTGCTTGGAGTCCGGCGCGTACTGGATCACCGTCATCTTCCTGAGCTCGGCGTGCTGGACGATGTTGTCACGCGGCACAAAGTGGATGAGCTTGGAATTGAGCCTGGCAGCCAGCGCCTCGGAGAGGTCGAGCTCGCGGTCCGTCTGGCGCTCGTTACAGATCAGGCCGCCGAGCCGCACGCCGCCGGAATGGGCATATTTCAGGATGCCCTTGGCGATGTTGTTGGCGGCATAGAGCGCCATCATCTCGCCGGACATCACGATGTAGATCTCCTGGGCCTTGTTCTCACGGATCGGCATCGCAAAGCCACCGCACACCACATCGCCGAGCACGTCATAGGAGACGTAGTCGACATCGTCATATGCACCGTTCTCTTCAAGGAAATTGATCGAGGTGATGACGCCGCGCCCGGCGCAGCCGACGCCCGGTTCCGGACCGCCGGACTCCACGCACTTGATGCCTTTGTAGCCGGCCTTGAGCACGTCCTCGAGCTCAAGGTCTTCCACCGAACCTTCCTGCGCTGCCAGATGCAGAACCGTGTCCTGTGCTTTGGCGTTCAGGATCAGCCGGGTGGAGTCGGCTTTCGGGTCGCATCCGACGATCAGGATCTTCTGCCCGAGGTCGACAAGCGCTGCGAGCGTATTTTGGGAGGTGGTGGACTTGCCGATCCCCCCTTTGCCGTAAAATGCGATTTGACGCAAATCTGACATATCGCCTTCCTTCTTTCGTTCCATCCATCGCTGAGTAAAAGGCAGGCAGCTCGCGCCGCCTCGCATGGCAATCTTCAAAACCCGTGCCATGTGGGCCGATCGAGCCAAAGGAAAGATCCTTTTGTTGGGTTTCAGAAAGTTACTCCGAACCACCACAGGAAACTGCCAAACAAACCTAATGTCGCCGATCAGACAAAGCCGACAGACGGTGTCGTGATGGCATCACTTGCACCGCTAGAGCAAATCCTGCTCAATCTGGGTCATATCCAGCGGCCTTAAGGTAGTTTGCGCATTCTGCCGCAGTGAAGCGAGGTATCAAGGCCCCGACCGCATCCCATAGAGCATCGATCTTTCGCTCGGCTCGGCCTCGCAACATGGCTTTCAGCTTCGAGAATGCGTTCTCGATTGGATTGAAGTCCGGACTATAGGGCGGCAGGAACATGAGCTTGGCGCCGGCACGTTCGATGGCATCGCGGACACCGGCTATCTTGTGTGCAGGCAGGTTATCCATAATGACGACGTCGCCGATCTCCAGGGGCGGCACCAGCACCTGTTCGACATACGCAAGGAAGACGTTGCCGTTCATCGCGCCATCGTAGACGAATGGGGCGGTCATTCCGCTGAGGCGCAACGCACCGGTGAAAGTCGTTGTTTTCCAATGGCCGTGCGGCACGCCGGCACGGCAAACGCTCACCTCGCAATGCACGTCCGCGCAGACGTGACATCTTGGTCGAGAGGCCGGTTTCGTCGATGAAGATCAGTTTCTCCGGATCGAGGTCCAATTGACCATCGAACCAGGCGCGCCGGCGCTTCAGGACGTCCGGTCGGTCCTGCTCCAGTGCGTGTGCGGTCTTTTTTTAAAGGTCCACCCACGGCCTCGAAGCCAGGCGCCAAGTGCGCTGCGGCTGATCTTCACCTGCCGCTCGACGGACAAGCGCTCAACCATCTCATCGAGCGTCACATCCCTACGCTCGTTGATCAACGCGACAACGAATTCCTCGTGTGCATCCACTGCCGAAGGTCGTCTCCAGCTCTGTGGCAGAGCAGTTAACTCACCCTCTTTCGCTCTTCAATCCAGCGGATCGCCGTCGAAATCCCAACTCCGAAACGAGCCGCAGCCTGTCGAGCCGACATGCCCGCCGCAGACGCTTTCAAAACCCGTATTAGGAGATCATCGCTCAGGGCCTGTCCCATCATCCACCTCTCCGCTGTGGATGTTGAATCAGCTTCGGTCGCTCTCGTCACCTCACAATCGATTCATCAATCGCAGGACATGTCTAGGTCGACCGCGCGCCAGCGCGACCGCGACCATCAGCAGGACAAAGAGCTTTGAAAACAGGAGACAATCGCACATCCCTGTAGCCAAGAGAGAAATGGCGTATCGCACGGGAGACGCTGCGAGCGCCCAGTGATAGAGCTTCGCCTTGTGGCTGAACAAGCCAACTTCGATCGCGCAGGCCCGCCGCGCCCGACAGCTGGCCAAAAACAGCGCCAGGAGCTACGACTGGGGCCACGCACGTGAGTATGTCGAGGGCATGTCGCGCATGCTGCAGCAGGACAAACCGGATGGCCACGTCTTGGCGACCGGCGAGACGACGAGTGTCGGCCAATTTCTCGAGCGGGCTTTTGCCGACTTGAACATTACTTTGGAATGGAAGGCGTCCGGCGTCGACTGGCTACGACTCCGCGTCCGGTGCCTGCCTTGTTGAAGTCGATCCTCGATACCTCCGCCCGACGGAAGTTGATCTTCTGCCGGTGATCCGACCAAGGCCCGCCAGAAGCTGGGCTGGCAACACAAGGCCCCGGTTCAGGAGCTCGTCGCCGAGATGGTGCGCGAGGATGTCAAGCACTGGAAGGCCCTGAACAGCCGGGAAGAGCTCTGAGTGTACGACTTGTCCAACAAGAAGATCTGGGTTGTCGGCCATCGCAGTATGGTCGGCAGTGCGCTTGTGCGCAGGCTCCGATGCCGTGCTCTGCGGCAGTGGCGTCAGTTAGCGGGTCGAACGAGGAGCGCGGATCGTGAACCCGCGAGCGCGCAAAAATACGGCATTAGCCGATGATGTTCATACTTCCACCAGGTGCCCGGATTGCGGTACCGAGGCTTCGGGGCATATGTTCCTGATGGTCCTGCTTGTCTCGAATATCTCACGCTTGACGTCTAAGCGTTCGCAGATCGAAAGGTGCGGGATGTGTCATCGTGTGGGTCGGTCCGTCATCGAGGGTTAAATAGACGCACCGATCACTGGGCCGCCACCGTCTCTTCGGATAACTTCAGCTATGGGACCATGCTCTTTCATAGCTCAGGGCCATTCCGCTCGATCAAGGTCCCCGATGGCCAATCACTCATTGAGCATCCTATTGGGAATACTACCAAAATTACGTTTTCACAGCGCGTCGGCGGGAGGTTGAGATAAACATCGGCAAGGGTGGATCGCACGCGTACCCCTTCCAAAACCGTCGCAAGACCATTTCGGCAGAGCCTGAGAACAAGGTTGCGCAACGCCTGCCGAACACCGCCGAACGCAAACCGAACGCCAAGTTGCTGCAGCACTGGGTAAACAATGCGCATCGAATTAATGCCGTACCCCTCAAGATCTGGACGCACGCCCCACAATCCAAGCTCGCATACGAGTAGATCGACCTCGCCAACCCGAACGAAACGACGCAACAACCCCATGTGAGCGGCCACACCGTGCGCATCATAGCCTATTACGCGAAGCTCGGGCCTAGCTCCTGACCAACTACGAGCACCTTCGAATGGAAGGGCGTTGTAAGCTCCAGTTGGCCCATAGGTCTTCCGAAAGAAATCTGCGAGCTCCGTGTGGTCAGAGAGCTCCAACTCGTTTTCCCAGCACACTTTCCACCGCACCTGAGGGCTCATACCTAAACCTCCACTTAATACTCTGTCCAGGCGTCGACAGAGCAACTACTTGATACGCACTCGTTGGGGCGCTTCTAATGGCACTGGTATAAGCTGGTGAAATCATTTGTTTGGATGGAACTCATCCGTCCAATGGATGCGTTCCAATCAATCGGCCTGCCATCGGCTGCCGACGCCAGATGAAGCGGCCGGGCTCCAACTTCTTCGTGAACATGCCGCCTTGTCCATCATGCTGGATCATCTTGATCAGGCATCCAGGACATTGAACTGAAAAGTTGACCATGACTGAGAGGCTCGCTACTCAGGCAGAAGCAAGCCAAAGACGTTTTCGGCGATAATCAGGCAAATTGTCGAGATCACATTAGAACCCTCGGCGGAACCGGGCTGGTCTATCCCGGCGTCGAAAGTCGTCGAACGACCCGACCTGGCGGAGGGGTTTTTTCGGAATGTTCGGTTTGCGACAGTCTGATTCCACACAAAATGGGACGCGGCGATAGGCAGCAGCATTCTCCTGTTGAATCTGAAAGGGGTTCCCCTCGCAAAACGCCCTGGTTCGCTTTGGCTATCGCAGCCCATGGACCGGCACGCTGGGTATCGGCGAAGATTGCCAGAGGACATACTTGCCTGGCGATCCCGACCTCGGGAGAAGATGATGGGTACAGGAATGGATTCGCAGATCAGTGCGTTTCCGGTGCAAGCTTTTAGGACCCCGGACACAGCAAACGCCTCCCAGGACTGGCGAGGCGGCCGCGAGATCGCAATTTTCTCCTAGATAACGGTATGAGGTGATCGTCATACCCTGGTCACCGGATGCCGATCGTCACGCACATGGTCTGGTACAGAGCCGGCGGCGCCGATGAGCCCCCGAGGAAATACTTAGTGACTGGCACGGTTGTTGCGTCGTCTCACGAAAGACAGCCGTTAACGAGAGGTCACGATGATGGATGTATGCTCGATGGGGATGGTGTTGTGCGGTGGGTACCTTCTTGCTGCATCCGCAGGCAGACTCGGCGGCGCTGAGAATGTCTTATCTGACTCGCCTTTGTCCGCGGCTGATGTATCGAGTTTCGAGACTTTCATAGTTCGCAGCCCACCGACATCACTCAATCTGGATCCATTTTATGCCAAATATGCTGACGCAGCGGGCATACCTATTATTTCGTCAAACAAGGTTCCAGACACGGCACTATTGATCTCACGTGACATTGTCCTCTACATGTTGTCAGAACGCCGTGATGTCCGCGATGCTTTAATCCAGGCTGGAGCGCGGGTGGGCGTCATGGCAATTGACGAGACGACGACTGATATTCCCGAGCAGCGGGATTGGAAGAAGCCTCTTCCCGATGATCCACGTCTCACCCCTGACGAGCGGCGGGATTACGCCAACACGATCGGCAAGATGACTGCCCGAGACTACTGGGCACAAAGGGCGCGCGGCATGGGCGGGCTCTACACGACGGGAGCTGTGGAGAATTTGATGGGCGTGCCGGGCACGCGGTATTACGGCGGGAACATTCTTGTTCACGAATTCTCACATAATATTTTCAACGCGCTGCGCACGGTAGATCCTGATCTCGTTGCACGAGTTGAACGTGCCTATTCGCACGCCTACGAGAAAGGCCTCTGGGCGTGTTCCTATATGGAGAACAACGTCGATGAGTATTGGGCCGAGGGCACGCGATTTTGGTTCAATACGAACTTGGCTTACAGCCGAGGCAATCTCACCATTGCCACATCAGAAGATTTCGAGGCTCACGATCCAAGCCTCTATAATATCATGGCCGAAGTCTACCGCCATGACCACCACATTCTGGCGGATGTCTATTACCGGCATTCGGCGAAGTCGCAGTAATGTCCTTTGGTATTGACTGCCGGCCTCATGCTGCAATCCCGCTGGAGACCCGAACTATCGCTGATCGTCCGTAATTTGTCAGAGCCAGCCATAAATTTGAGTTTCCGTTCAATTGAAGCGCCCATGTTGTTCCCACGGGTGCATACCAAGTACTTCGTGGCCGCTGGAATTGGCTCCTTGTGCAACATCGAGACCAAATGACCTGCCACTGCGAATTTCCTCCAGAATTGATTAGAGTCCGGCCCATCAAAGGACGGACGAATGAAGAAGCAGAGATTTACCGAAGAGCAGATTATTGCGGTGCTGAAGGAGCAGGAGGCTGGTGCGAAGGCCGCCGACCTTTGCCGCAAGCACGGAATTTCAGAAGCGACGTTTTACAACTGGAAAGCCAAATACGGCGGCATGGAAATCTCTGAGGCCAAGCGGCTGAAGGCGCTTGAAGATGAGAATGCCAAGCTGAAGAAGCTGCTCGCCGAGCAGATGCTGGACGCAGCAGCACTCCGCGAGCTACTTTCAAAAAAATGGTAGGGCCTGCCGCCAAGCGTGAAGCCGTCACGCATCTGAAGGCCGTGATGGGTCTTTCGGAGCGGCGGGCCTGCCAGATCATATCCGCCGACCGCAAGACGGTGCGTTATCGGTCCTGCCGACCGCCGGAGGTGGCGCTGCGGGCAAAGCTGCGTGACCTTGCAAACGAGCGTCGGCGTTTCGGCTATCGGCGACTGTTCGTCCTGCTTCGACGGGAAGGAGAGCCGTCCGGCGTCAATCGCATCTACCGGCTCTATCGCGAGGAAGGGCTTTCCGTTCGCAAGCGCAAAGCCCGGCGGCGTGCTGTCGGCACGCGTGCACCGATCCTGGTCGAAGCGAAGGCCAATGCCCGCTGGTCGCTGGATTTCGTTCACGACCAGTTCGCTTGCGGAAGGAGGTTTCGCGTGCTCAACATCGTCGATGACGTGACGCGCGAATGCCTGGCGGCGATCCCGGACACCTCGATCTCCGGTCGTCGCGTCGCTCGCGAACTGACGACGCTGATCGAACGGCGCGGCAAACCGGGGATGATCGTCTCCGACAACGGCACGGAACTCACTTCGAATGCTATCCTTGCCTGGTCAAAAGATCATAAGGTCGAGTGGCACTACATCGCGCCGGGAAAGCCGATGCAGAATGGCTATGTCGAGAGTTTCAACGGGCGCATGCGCGACGAGCTGCTCAACGAAAGCCTGTTCTTCGGCCTCGACCATGCCCGAAGCGCCATTGCTGAATGGGCCGACGATTACAACCACTTCCGGCCGCACTCATCGCTCGGATACCAGACCCCGGCAAGCTATGCCGATACCATTGCCGCAACCGGCTCCAACGCTGCGCGAGATGAAAGCTTCGCGTTTCCGCCGGTTGCTCACACCGCGCCACTTGGCGTATTCAAAACCGCCGGGGCTCTAATCGCTGCTGGATGAAAGTTCGGTGGCAGGTCACCAGAGCACGAACTCTGGGTATTGATCTCGGGCAGCGGCGTGTTTCAATCCGATGGAGAAACCTCCGCAGTCAGTGGGGACACGATGGTCTATATAGCGCCGCACCAAAAACACGCGATCAAAAATAGCAGCCCTCAAACCAGCTTAAAGTTCCTTTCGATATGGTGGGATTGAATTGAGAGCAAACCAACATACTTTTTTTGCCTGCTCGGCGCCGCCGTGCCCGAACGGCAAGCTGCATCTTGGGCATATAGGTGGCGTGTACCTTCTCGCCGACGTGTTCGTACGCTACCACCGCATGGTAGGCAACGCGGCCTATCACGTGACAGGTGCGGACGAACATGGCACTTACACGCTGGTGAAAGCCCGAAAGCTTGGCAGGCCGGTTGATGACGTCGCACACATGCACATTGAAGAAATTCTGCAGTGTCTGCGGTCAGTTGATATTGAACCGGACGTATTTGTAAGGACTTCAAGCGAAGACCACAAAGACCGCAGCTTGGCGATCTACGACCAACTAAGAGCGTCCGGCTACGTTGAGCTGCGCGACGGAGAGCAACTGTATTGCGGGACGTGCGAAGAGTTCGCCGCAGACTCACTCGCGGTCGGAGAGTGTCCAGCTTGTAACGCGCCAACAGATAGTAACCTTTGCGAAGATTGCGGCTCGGCGCTGCAACACAATCTACTACGCAACCCGATTCACACGACATGCGGCCAGAGCCTTATCTTGCGCCCGATTCGACAGGTTAATTTTGAGCTTGAAAAATTTGCTCCGGGGCTCGATCACGCCATTGAGGCGAGCGGATGGCCGGAATCCATAAAGCGCAAAGAACTTGACTGGCTACGGTCAAAACTGATGGCATTGCCGATGTCGCGGCATTTCGACCGTGGTGTGACTTTGAACTCCCCGGTGGAGGTGGCAGGCCAAACTTTAATGACTTGGTTTGAAGGATTGTGGTGCTATGAGACAGGAATCGAACGCCTCTGCAAGCAAAATGGCGCAGATCTCGATGACACTATGCGCAACGCGAGCACGAGACTCGTATTCTTCATGGGTCAGGATAACCGGTTTTATTACACGATCGGCGTTACTGCTAGTTTGTTCTCGCGCGGTTATGCGATTCCATACAACCATGCAATTCAGGACTTTTATAAGCTCGAAGGCGCGAAATTTTCTACTAGCCGTGACCACGCTGTGTGGGCTGACGAGGTGGCAGCAGATATCGACACGAACGTGCTGCGCTACTATTTGGCTAGCATCGCCAAGCCATTTGGCGCAAACGACAACGATTTTCTGATCGAGGGGCTGCTTCAGACCGCGGCTAGAATTCGTGCTTTCGAAACGGCTTTGCGCAAGTACGCCGGATGTAACGAGACGCTGACGGCCGACAAGCTGACAGTCGAGCAGAACCACAATGTTAAACGATATTCCGAAGCGGTGCAGGACTTGCGCGTCTGGGATGCCATGGACGCCATAGACGCCTTTTTCGACGTTGCGTCTTTTTCAAGGGCAGATACCTCAGTCAGCGCAGCGGAAGTTTCCGTATTTCTAAGCCTTCTTAATCCTGTGACCCCGATGCTTGCGGCGCGGTATGGTGCTTTCTTTTTCGGAGCCGGATGGCGGCCGGGGCTCGATGGCGGCACTATCCGGCCAAGCACCGGCTTACGCAAACCGGTTGATTTCCCATTGTTTAGCGACCCGATTCCGGAAGCCTTCATAGAGGCTTATGAAAGACGATTTAGGCAAGTCCGGCCGAATTCTTAGCTTTTAATGACGGCAACCGCTTTGACGATCCCGAGGCGAGTAACGCGGACGCCGACCGGATGACGGCATCTCGATAGCGGAGAACGCAAGGCGGCAGTCGGGCGACCTACTTCGTTCCGAAAGGCCCACGACGGCTTTCTGGCGTGCGACGGCGTCGCGCTTGGCGGCGGGCCTTTCTATTTTTTAAGGAGCTCGGGAAGTGGGGCCGTATCCAGGATCTGCTCGGCGAGCAGTCTCTTCAGTGTGGCGTTCTCTTCCTCAAGCGCCTTCAGGCGCGTTGATCTTTTCATCACAAATTACTGGCACGCCACCAATATCTTGAACATGCTTCCAAACAGAAGGAGCCCGCCAGTCGATAGCCAGCGTACGGCAAAGCCTCTCCGGTATCGCGATATGATGAACCTACTTCCGCCCATCCGTTCACTAGCATTTCATGTCGCTCGGTGACGCCGCTCCACATCGCCTATTGCTAAGGTGCCATTCGATATTTAAAGTGGATTATCTGCAACTATAACGTCTATCGTAACGCCTACTTAATTGATCACCAAACTAACCTAAGCCTTTTTGACGAACCTTCATTGGATCTATGCTGGAAGGTTCTGTACTGGAAAAATCGATTGTTTGGATATAAAATATCCGTTGTTTGGATGTGACTAAAGATGCGTTTCAAGGGCCTTGATCTAAACCTGCTCGTTGCATTGGATGCGCTCACGACCGAGCGCAACCTAACGGCTGCCGCACGTAGTATCAATCTAAGTCAACCAGCAATGAGTGCCGCCATTGGTAGGCTTCGGGACTATTTCCGCGACGAATTGTTTACAATGAATGGTCGAGAACTTCGGCTGACGCCCCGTGCCGAAGGACTTGCCTCGGCAGTGCGTGAAACTCTCTTGCAGGTACAATGCTCAATCATCTCTTGGGAGCCGTTTAACCCGTCGAAGTCTGACAGATGCTTTAGAATAGTTCTGTCCGATTTCATGATGCTGATATACTTCAATAAAATCATTGAGCGAGTTGCTCGAGAAGCGCCCGCAGTCAGCTTTGAGTTGCTGCCTTTGGATAGTGATCCGTACGAGATGCTTAGCCGCGGTGACGTCGACTTCCTCATCGTGCCTGAATTTTTTCTCTCGGGCGCACACCCGAGTGCAAAACTGTTCACAGAGAAGTTTGTATGTGTAGCCTGTTCGACAAATGTGGACCTACCTTCAGCGCTGACGATCGAGCAATATGTCTCCACGGGACACGTCGCTGCCGCGTTTGGGCGCTTTTTGAAGCCATCGGTCGAGGGCTGGTTCTTGCTCGAGAATGGTATTCAGAGGCGGGTGGAGGTCGTCGTGCAAGGGTTTAGCTTAATACCACCAGTCCTGCGTGGCACGAACCGCATAGCTAACCTACCGCTTCGCTTAGTCGAGCATTACGAAAGTACTTTCCCTTTGCGGATCATCAACCTTCCGTTACCGCTCCCCGTCTTCACAGAAGCTGTTCAATGGCCAGCGCTCCATAATGCCGATCCAGGGAGCATCTGGTTCAGGGAGATATTGGTTGAGGAAGCTTCCCGTATGATGTCCTCCAACGCACCTAAAATACATGGGTTGCTACAACAATCCGGTTCCTGACCAAGGTTCCTGCTTGAGTAAGATCCGCCCGAGCCCGAATAAGTTCAACAGCCACCAAAGAGGCTTTTCAAAGGTATCCATCCGGGGAAGGCCGCTGACCTTGCCCCCAAGTTTTATCCAGTTTTGAGTTCGCTCCGACGGTTTTGGGTTGCTGTATTTGCGGCGGTAGCGGCGGGTTGCGGTGCGGAGCAATTGTGGTCCCCCAGCACCCTTCGATTTGCCGCCGAAGGTGCTAGACAGCACGTCGCGCAATCGTCCGAAGGGCGGCCGATCGGCGACGGGCGTAGCGCTCAGCTTCGTCGATAAAATGGCCTGCGGGTCACTCACAGGTGGTGCCGTCTTCAGCTAATCGGCCGCGTCGCGGGTCGTCGCTCCCAATGCAGCCCAGCTTCCTAGGTTTCAGGATGGTCACGGCAATCGCGCTGCCTCCTGAACCATTATATCTCGCATCCAGATATTTGCCGGATCTTTGTCGTGAAGTACCGGCCATTGGACTGCCTCGGTGAATGTCGGCAGCGCTATCGGGGGCGCAGTCATCCGCAATGGTATCGTGTCCTCAAAAAGCCCAACTAGTCGTAACGGAACGGTTGCGATGCGATCGGTGCCCATTAGGGCGGCGGGGATCATGCTAAAGCTTGAAACAACGACTTCGACCCGCCTCTTGAGGCCATGCTCCTGCAAGAAGCAATCTTCTATGGTAGGCTGCTGCGTCCGACCGAACCTAACTACCGCGTGCCCCATTGAAGAATACTCCTCGGCAGTAAGGGCTTCCTCAAGTTGTTTGTTATTACTGCAGCCGACGCAAGTCAGTCGTTCCTGAAATAGATCTATCTTAGGGTGCGCGCTCGACATGAATAGCGGTGGGCTAATAAGGAAGTCTACGTCGCCGCGTCGCAAAAGCTCGTCTGGATTGTCAGTAAGAGGCAGCAAGTCAAAACTAATGCCGGGTGCTTCCCGCGCAAGACGCTCCAGTATCTTCTGAAAAAGAACAACTGTAACGAAATCGCATAAGCTTACTCGGAAATGACGATCTGATTGATCAGGAGTAAATTTATCCCAGGGTATGATATTGAGCCGAATATGCTGTAAAGCCTCACGAATCGCAGGCGCGAGGTCTTCCGCACGCGGAGTTGGAACGAACTCACGACCACGCATCGTAAATAGTTCATCGCGGAAATAGGAGCGGAGCCGGCGGACAGCTGCACTCATTGCGGGCTGGCTCAGATTAATGCTACGTGCCGCCGCAGTAAGGTTGCGCTCAATCATTAGTGCATCGAGCGCGACAAGGAGATTTAGATCGAGGCCCTTAAATCGCATATCTTTTAACTATCCAATAGTGCAGCCCATTCCACAATGGCTGTTCCTACGGCGATGGCTGAATTCGCCTTGACGCTCCTCAATCGATTTGAGGGCGCGGCCACAGAGACTTAATCTCTGTGATCGGAAAGCAACCTGAGGCCAGTCCAGATTAAGCCATAACTCCAGAGTGAACGCTCGTTGCAGTGTAATAGGAAGCCTCCAATGGCAAATCACCAAACGCCAGCTGGCAAAGAAGATAATTAGCACCTGCTTCCTCGACATGATCGAGAAGATCTTGCCTAACTGAAGCAGCAGTACCAACTACGCACAACTGACAGTCTACTGCTGCATCAAAATCCGGCGGGAGGTTCTGAGGAGTCTGTATCCCGTTAATCTCGTACAGAAACCTAAAGCTCCGAAGCCACCGTTGATAAGCCGGGGCCGCGAGCGAAATGGCATGCTTCGTCGTGCTGCCGGCCACCACCATTCGGACCAACCCAAGGAACGGCGCCCGTTTCCTGCCCCCGGCGGTACGTCTCTCGTGTGCTCGGTAGGCATCAGTGATCTGGCGAACAGCAGAAGCAGGGCCCCCGCAGGCAAGATTTGTATCGTTCTCAGCCGCCCAGCGCGCAACCTCAGGACGACTGGTTGTAATCCATCTCGGAGGCTGAGGACGTTGGTGTGGCCGCAACATCAACGGGACTTTGTCTAGTTCAAAGTGGTCGCCTTTGTAGGAAAGAGCCTGAGCTCCTTCCTTCATCGCTTGGATGACGATCTCGCTGGCTTCGAGATAGCGCGATGTCGCCACCTCCTCATCAATACCGAAAAAGCTCCATTCGATTGGTAAGGAGCCGCGCCCCATGCCCAACTCGAGCCTGCCACCGCTCAGATGATCCAGCATGCAAATTTCTTCAAACGCACGTAACGGATGATAAAGGTTCAACAGCATAACCAAAGGACCGAGACGAAGATGCTGCGTGCGCTGAGCTACGCTTGCTAGAAATAGATTCGGCGAAGGTCCTCTGCCGTGGGGAGTACAGTGGTGCTCTGCGACGTGATATCCATAAAAGCCAAGGCGATCGCAGACCTCTGCCAACTTCATCCGATCTTCATACTGGCGCCCAATCTCCCTTCCGTCTTCGTCCAAATGGTCGAAGATACCAACCATCAGCTTTGCGGGAAGAGAGTTTGTCATTTAAATGTCTCCAAGTTTGGCGGCGAATTTTCGGTGACCAAGACCGGAGGGTGGCCCCGATGTCTTTCGCCAGGAATCATCGAAAAGCTGCTGGTTCTAAAAAACGATGCTGACGCCGATGAGCTAATCATAATGCTCACGTTGAAATGACATTGAATCATTCGTATTCATGTATGACTTCGCGGTGGGTAACACCCCATCTCGCATACCCACAGCTCCGTTCACTTTTGAGAAGCCAAGGATTGGCAAGATCGGATAGTGGTTGTTCAGCTTTTGTGGCGACCCAAATGTGTTAAAGCTGGTATTCGGTTTAATGCGACGAGGCTCCTGCAGTAGGCGAAGAAAGGACCCAGAGCTATGTCTCGGCGCTTGATTGGCAGACGAGAGCGCCTTCTGCAGTTCCACGTTGGCCATGTTCGTCTCCATTTACCGGCCAGGTCTGTGACCTTGCCCTCGGCTGCTCTCGGTGGAGCAACATCATGGGGTCCCCAATTCATAATCGAGGTGTTTAATAACATCCCATGGCTTCGTAAAATTGATTGTTTGTATGGCATTGATCCACCAGGTGAATAACCAGGAATCTTCACCGTCAAAGGGTTGCTGATCGAACTAGCATACGGTCGACCCAGGCGAGATCACGGCCCCTTCCGAAGGTGGAAGGATCAGGAGCCAGTGCGGTTTTGGCCGCAGCGCAACAGCGCCGATACCAGAAATAGATGTGACGCAGTTGGCTTCCGCGTCTTTCGTGCACGCTGTTATATGTCCTTAACATTCCCCATCTTAACTTCATAGGATCACAGGTTTTACGATAGGGAAATTGCTCTCAACCCTTCAAACTGGACCAATTTTGGTTAGAGTTTTCCGGTGCATTTTCCTGGCTGGGAAAAGGAACGGAACACGATGAAGGCATCGCAGTTTTCGGACGCTCAGAAGGCGTTCATTTTGAAGCAGGGTGATGAGGGCGTCTCGATCGCGGAGATTTGTCGCAAGGCGGGGATCAGTCAGACGACTTACTTCAACTGGAAGAAAAAGTACGCCGGCATGTTGCCGCCAGAGATGAAGAGGCGCAAGCAGCTTGAGGACGGGAATTCGCGATTGAAGAAGATCGTCGCGGATCTGACGTTGGACCGTGAGATGCTGCAGGACGCCATCCGCCGAAAGCTCTAAGGCCTGAGGGGTAGCGGGAGGTGGTGTCATGTGCCGCGATTGGGCGATCTCGATCCGGCGTGCCTGTGGCGCGTTGAACTTCGATCGGTCGACCGATCACTACATCTCTCGCCGCGCCGAGGCCGGTCTAGACCTGTAAGCGCGGGTGCGCTACGGCTTTCGTCGCGTGCATGTGCTTTTGGAACGCGAGGGTTGGGGCACCAACATCAAGCGAACCTATCGCATTTACAGGGACTTGGGACTGCAGCTGCGGAATAAGACTCGGAAGCGCCGTGTTAAGGCGAAACTTCGCGAGGATCGGCAAATGGCTGTCGGACCAAATGACGTGTGGGCGATGGACTTCGTGCACGACCAGCTCGCAACCGGAAAGAAACTGCGGGTCCTGACGGTGGTCGCCACCTTCTCACGCTATGTTCCCGCGCTTGATCCGCCTCACAGCTATCGAGGTGAAGATGTCGTGCAGACGTTGGGACGGGTGTGACGATTTTCGTTATAGTGCGCACTATGAGTCCGATTACGCAACATACGTATTGAACCCTCATTCTCTAATCGAGGCGCCGTTACGTGGAACCGCATTTCCTTTCCCGAAGAAATAACCTACCTCACGGCATCTCTATGAAAGGTGACGAGGCGTTAGGTTTGACTGGCCCGTCCACGCGTCTGTAACGGCTGCCCGATCTTCCAAAGCATGCTTGTGTCGATCTCAAGCTCGACTCCAACCTTGCCCGCACCTGTGACTACGGTAGGATAAGAAAAAAGGGCGGTGTCGATCAGTACAGCGATCTTCTGGAGACCGAATGGTGATACGCTTCCTGACGGGTAGCCGAAGAGATCGAGTACCTGTTCTTTCTGAGCAAGCTCGGCTCGTTTCCATCCATACGTGCCAGCAACCGCTTTCATGTCAATCTTTGAAGGTGATGGCAGCAAAACGGCACAAAGGTGGCGCGCAGGATGAGACCGGCGCATCACATCGTTCGCTTTCTGCTCGGCAATAATCATCGTCTTTGCAACGCGCCCCACGGGAACGCCGATAGCAGAGGCTAAATCGGAAGGAGATGTAATAGGGGTGGCGAACTCACTATAGCGCCACAATCGTACCGTCGACGCTCCGATCTGGTGCAGTTCAGCAAGTACGTTCGGATGAACGTCCAACATAGTCGTTTCCTTCCGGTTCACCTGGTAGGACGATCGAGGATAGCTGTTTCAGCGACTGCGAGTACAGCCCTCTTGCGAGTAAGTTTCAGGCGGTTCGCTCCAAAAGCTGCCTAATGCGGCGGCGACCCTCGTTCCCAAAAATACTGAAGTAAGCCTCCAGGCACTTATCGCTATCGAGCATGAAAGGAGCATCATATTTGGTGATATGCCGAATAGCCAAGGCTGGAACCGTTGTGTCGAGCGGTCGAAACATCCTGTTGTGCAAACCGGGCTCCGGGCAACCTGGATAAAATTCACCGATCATGAAACCTTCCTGAATGAAGTCGGGCTTCAGCCGTTTTTGCAGTTGACCAATCCTGATGATCTCTCCTTCATCCTGTATTCCAGGAAGGGCAATGATAATGGCCTTATAGATCCAGTCGCCCGTTCGATCGTTGAAGGACTTTACGGGTTTCATCTGGCTGAAGACGGCGAGCATACGCGCCAAATCGTTTTCGATTTCGTCAACTGCAACAGCTTGCGACGCGGCAACCCGTAAAAGCCCCTTCGTCAGAGCCTCGGGAACGAAAGGGCAAACGCTCCCGTCCCGACCTAAATGAGGATGTGGATTGGAGAGGAATTCTGAGGCATACCGAGCAAATTTCTGAAGAGCTGCGTTTGCATACTCATCATAGGCGTTGTATCCCGCATCAATATTCTTTTCCAGAATTTCGCCCACTGTCATCAATGGACCAATCGTCCCGAAAGGTTGGCTGTAATCTTTCCAAATCTCTTTATTCATTTCGGATCCCTGGTTCGAAAAGCCACGTGCAAAACGGAAGGTCGGGCTCTTGCATGCCAGCTCGGGCGGCGGGCGAGCTGGTCGGGGGCCAATCAAGAGACCGACCTTCCATCGGAAGCGAAGCTCCCGAATTTTTGATAGCACTCGTAGTTACACTTGTGTAACTGTTTTTTTAAATGGATGTGAAAACAAGAGCGGGGGCTCGTGCACGATGAAGGTTAGTCTCACGACCGCCCGCAAATTCTTATATTCGTCGTAGTTATGAAGACATACATATGATAAATGTCGCCGCGATGGGATCCGGTAACAGGCTTTGGGTGAAAACAGAACGACCCATTGCGCAGAGGCGTGGCCGTGACGAAGACAACACGAAGAAAAATATATACGCCAGAACAGATCGACGTCGGCGTAAAGCATAAGCTTGAGAAAATTGACTCGTTTTTGTCAGATCTCTTTAGCGAAAATTCCGAAGAAAAACTATTCCTGAGGAATATTCTTGGATTGATGCTTAAAGTATATCATATGGACGCCAATAACAAACCCATGACGAAGATGCAGGCGTGTCGCTATCTGCCTTTCAAAAACCAGACTGTTTGCCAAAAGTATGTCGAGGCAGCGCATTTGCGTGGGTTCATCGACATCACTCGGGATAAAACGGACAAACGGCGTCTGATTGTTGTTCCAAAGGAGCCGTTGGTTGTCTATGTCAATGAATATATAGCTGACTTCCTTGATGACTGCCGTAGAGCGATTGACAGTGCCGCTCAAGTAGCTACGCTTCCTGAGGAAGGGATGGCAACGGCAAGTTCTTCATCTATTGATAAATCGCCAGCGTCTTCTGGGGCACCTGTGGGTTCCTCTCAAAAGAGAGTCGATCGAAAAGCCAGGAAATTTTAGCGAGTTTTATTGTGGGAAAGCAAAAGTAAGAAGCCGGTCTCGCGCGCGTTTATCCTTTCATCAATCAAATGTTTCCTCCGTAAACAAGCTTCATCGAGGTAACCCGCTTCGCTTAACCGGCCTGACGGCCGGTGCAGGCGCTGCTAGGGGGAGCGGCTGTATCGTCGTTTCGGCCAAGAAACTGCGCGGGAAGTTCGGCGGCATCCTCAGCCTTATCACCTTGGCATTTACGCTATCTTTTTAGGCGAGGCGGAAACCGCTGACGCGGTCCTCCATCTCTTGGTCGAGACAGTGTGACCTGCCACTGAATTTTCATCCGGCGTCTGACCTGCCACTGAGAATTTCTGAACCGCTCCCAAACGTTGGACCACCGGATGCTAGAGTTTTCCGGCTTCATTCAGGGAGGCGGGCTGGTTGCGCCTCCCGAATTCACCAACGAGATCGGCACCTTGTTGCCGATCGCACCATGAGGTCTTTCCTCATTGTAGTATCTACGCCAATCCTCCATCTTTTCGCGGGCATCCGCAAGGGTCAGGAACCAATGCTGGTTCAGGCATTCTGCACGGAAGCGGCCATTGAACGCTTCGATGAAAGCATTATCAGTCGGCTTGCCGGGGCGTGAGAAGTCCAACGTCACACCCTTGGAATAGGCCCGCAGGTCCAAGTCGCGCGACACGAACTCGGTCCCTTGGTCGACACGGATCGTTTTCGGATAGCCGGCTTTTTGGCACACCCGTTCAAGGGTTTGCACAACGTCTTCGCCTCTATAGCTATGACGTGGATCAAGCACCGGCACGTAGCGCGAGAAGGTGTCGACCACCGTCAGCACGCGCAGTTTCTTACCCGTTGCGAGTTGGTCGTGAACGAAGTCCATCGCCCAGACGTCGTTGGGTCCGACGGCCATGTGCCGATCCTCGCGAAGCTTGGCTTTTACCCCCCGCTTCGGTGTCTTGTTCCGCAACTGTAGCCCCAAGTCCCTGTAAATGCGGTAGGTTCGCTTGATGTTGGTGCCCCAACCCTCGCGTTCCAACAGCACATGCACGCGGCGATAGCCGTACGTAAGCGCCCGGTGAGGGCCGTCTTGCGAGGTTGAGACGAACATCGGAAGTCCTAGTGCAAACACTAGGAGTAGTCCTATGACGAAGCATCCGATTGAAGTGATCACGTCTGTCGAGCGCCGACGGCGCTGGTCTCGGGAAGACAAAGAGCGGCTTGTTGCGGCCTGCTTTGAGCCAGATGCGGTGCTTTCCGAGATTGCCCGTGCGGCCGGTATCCATGTCAGCCAGCTTTTCCGTTGGCGCAAGGAGCTTTGCCAAATCGAGGAGCCGAAGACGGAAACGGCGAGCACGTTGGTGCCGGTGATCCTATCCGAGGCCGCGCCTCCAGCCACGCCCATTCCCTCGGGGCCGCCTGCCCCATCGCAGTCCCGCCGGAAGCGTAGCGATGTGACGATTGAGCTGGGTCGGGGCCGTCGTATTCGCGTGGACAGCGACATCGATACCGAGGCGCTGGGCCGTATTCTCGATGTCGTGCTGGAACGGAGATGATCCCGGTTCCGAGTGGTGTGAAGGTCTGGCTGGCGACAGGCCATACGGACATGCGCAAAGGCTTCCCCGGCCTATCGCTGATGGTGCAGGAGACGCTGAAGCGCGATCCGATGTGCGGACACCTGTTCGTGTTCCGCGGTCGCGGTGGTGGCCTGATCAAGGTCATCTGGCATGACGGCCAGGGAGCCTGCCTGTTTACGAAGAAGCTTGAACGCGGACGCTTCGTCTGGCCGTCGGCGGCAGATGGATCGGTGGTGATCACACCGGCGCAGCTCGGTTATCTGCTGGAAGGTATAGACTGGCGGATGCCGCAAAAAACCTGGCGACCGACGTCGGCAGGATGAGCAAAAGCACTGGAATGGCTGGGTCGAATATGATTCCATCCTACCATGAACGATGCGGCCGAACAGCTTCCTGACGATCTTGCCAGTGCGCTTGCACTGCTGGCGCAAGAGCGTGCCTGGCGTATGAAAGCCGAGGCGGAAGCCGCCAGTGCCAAGGCGCTCGTGTCACATTCAGAAGCGCTGATCGCGCGGTTGAAGCTGGAGATCGAGAAGGTTCGCCGTGAACTTTACGGCAGCCGGTCCGAGCGCAAGGCGCGACTTCTCGAGCAGATGGAGCTGCAACTCGAGGAACTCGAAGCCGACGCTGGTGAAGACGAACTGGCGGCGGAGATTGCTGCCAAGGCTTCTACAGTCCGGGCGTTCGAGCGAAAGCGTCCATCACGGAAGCCGTTTCCCGAACACCTGCCGCGCGAGCGCGTCGTCATCGCCGCCCCGACGAGTTGCCGCTGCTGCGGTTCCGCCAGGCTGTCGAAGCTCGGCGAGGACATCACCGAGACGCTGGAGGTGATCCCGCGCCAGTGGAAAGTCATCCAGACTGTGCGGGAGAAGTTCTCCTGCCGCGAATGCGAGAAGATCACTCAGCCGCCCGCACCTTTCCATGTGACGCCGCGCGGTTTTGCCGGGCCGAACCTGCTGGCGATGATCCTGTTTGAGAAGTTCGCCCAGCATCAACCGCTGAACCGCCAGAGCGAGCGCTATGGCCGAGAGGGGATCGACCTCAGCTTATCGACACTGGCCGACCAGGTCGGTGCTTGCGCGGCGGCGCTGAAGCCCATTCATTCGTTGATCGAGGCGCATGTTCTGGCCGCCGAGCGGCTGCATGGCGACGACACCACCGTGCCGATCCTGGCGAAAGGCAAAACCGATACGGGGCGCATCTGGACATATGTCCGGGATGACCGACCGTTCAGCGGGCAGTCACCACCGGCAGCTCTTTACTATGCGTCGCGGGACCGGCGGCAGGAGCATCCCGAGCGCCACCTGAAGACCTTTACCGGCATTCTGCAAGCGGATGCTTATGGCGGCTACAATCCCCTGTTCAAGGTTGACCGCGATCCCGATCCGCTGACGCAGGCACTGTGCTGGGCGCACTCACGCCGCAAGTTCTTTGTGCTCGCTGACATTGCCACGAATGCCAAACGCGGCAGCCGTGCCATGCCGATCTCGCCGCTGGCGCTGGAGGCTGTCAAACGGATCGATGCCCTGTTCGACATCGAGCGGGAGATCAACGGGCTTGCCGCCGACGAACGCCTGCAGCGCCGTCGCATCGACAGCCTCTCACTCGTCAAAGAACTCGAGGACTGGATGCGGACCGAGCGGGCAAAGCTGTCGCGCAGTTCTCCTGTCGCCGAGGCTATCGATTACATGCTGAAGCGTTGGGACGGCTTCACGTCATTCCTGGAAGATGGGAGAATTTGCCTGACGAACAATGCAGCCGAGCGGGCGCTGCGAGGCTTTGCTCTCGGAAGGAAGTCATGGCTCTTCGCCGGATCGGATCGTGGTGCTGATCGCGCAGCCTTCATGGCGACGCTGATCATGAGCGCAAAGCTCAACGACATCGATCCGCAAGCCTGGCTTGCTGATGTCCTCGCCAACATCGCTGACACGCCGACGAGCAAACTGGAACAATTGCTTCCGTGGAACTGGACGCCGACGGCGCTGGATGCTCAAGCGGCCTGACCTGCGTCCTTCACCGGATGCTTACAGCCGTACCGCACACGGATCTCGCAGATCTCGCGAATACGACGTTCCAGACCGGCCTGATCAGCACGGCGAGAGGTATAGTGGTGAGTTGATCGATCGAAGTTCAACGCTCCACAAGCACGTCGGATCGAGATCGCCCAATCGCAGCACATGCCTTTCACCATCTCCCGCTTCCGAGCAGGCCTTAGAGCTTTCGGCGGATGACATCCTGCAACATCTCGCGGTCCAGCGTCAGATCCGCGACGATCTTCTTCAGGCGCGAATTCTCGTCCTCGAGCTGTTTCAGCCTCTTCATCTCCGGTGGCAGCATGCCCGCGTATTTTTTCTTCCAGTTGAAATAAGTCGCCTGGCTGATCCCCGCCTTCCTGCAGATTTCAGCAACCGACACGCCTTCATCACCTTGCTTCAGAATGAACGCCTTCTGAGCGTCCGAAAACTGCGACGCTTTCATCGTCTTCTGGTCCCTTTCCCAGCCAGGAAAATGCACCGGAAAACTCTAACCAAAACTGGTCCAGTTTGAAGGGTTCAGATCAAAGTGCACAAGATGGTGGCGAATGGGAACGTAGGGTCGTCGCCTCGATCGCCAAGAAATTGAAAAGGGGCCAGCGAGGAGCGCCTTTTGGCTCGCATCGCCGGGTCCGCGATCAAGGCCCTCGACGGAGCGGTGCCGAAATTGCCGAACAGGCGATACTTTCGGCTCTGGTCCGCAAATACAAGACTGGCGGTTCCTAAGCAGCGAGCCCAGGCGGTGCCACGTTCCTCCTACGGCATTTCATTATCCACGCATGTTGCCGAGGCTGCTGAGCCTGCTCGAATTCCGGAACAATGCAGCACATCGGGTCCGCCATCGCGGCGCTGGAATGGCTCAAGCGTCTGATCGACGAGGACGACAGACGGATCGACCCGTATCGATCCGAGACCTGGCTGTAGGCCTGAAGGCCTAGCATCCTGCCGTATTTCACGTTTACCAGGGCGTGGCCTTGTCCCTATTGGCAGATGCTATGGCCGGATGTGTCAAGTAAAAGATCCACCGGATGCGAAAAGAAACACGAGACCTATTGGGCAATGCTTGGGCGGGTCCCGACGCTATGGCGATCTCAGACCTGCACTTGTTCCGGCCCAGGCTGTGGCCGACAGCGATCGTCTCGCGGGGCCGTTGCGACAGGAGGATAGCTGGCAAATCTCAAGCTCACCTCGACATCCGGTTACGCGAGCTTGGCCGCGCCAGCTCGGGCTGTTACGATTCCGGGCGGCTCGATTGCGAAGGCGACGTCCAGACGTGGATGCTGCGACTGGCTTCTGCGAAGCATTCAGTCATCTGCGTACAGGAGCGCCCTGCGATGAACGTCATCCTCGCAGAAGAGACTAGCTTTGGCCTGCGCATGATGGCCGATGCCACAGACACCCACACCTTGTGGGTGTTAATCCGTGTTCGACAGTGGCATGTCGAGAGCGAAGCCTACGACCGGGCGCTAGCCAGGGTGGTCGAGGCGCAGGCGGGGTTACCGATCCATGGGCACTCCGGCTTCGAGCGACGGCCTATTATTTGCCGCCACAGCGCAAGGCGACGGCCCGCGGCACCAAGCGGCGCATCCGCGCCCACTATCGTGCGGAGGGCCACCAACAATTCACCAGGTTTCAGAGTGAATCAGCAGCAACAAAAATCGACGGCAAACTCGATGGGGGCTACGCGGATGGGGGCGCGCTTACTGAGCGCCGAGTCTCAACTGTACCGTCGCCACCGAACTTTGGAGCTGTCGATCCTGTTCAGGACGTTCATTCAGAACCCTACTCGGTTTGTCGTGCTTGCGACAGCGTGATGTGCGGTTTGGCACGTCTCGGCGCTCTAGGGCAGCCATTGAATAACATACAGAACAGTTTTCTGATGCTTTTCGCTCCTTCTGCATTGGCACGAATCTTGAACCTTTTTGTTGCGCGCCGCTAGGAGCTCCCAACGGGGACCTTGGCATCTTCTCAATCCAGCTCTGAACGGAGACACCAATGATGAACAACATGGCAGCCTATCGTGTAACCGAATTAACCCCTCAAGAAGCAGCTGAAACCTCCGGAGGTTGGTATTTTTGGGTTTACTTGTTTTTGCGACGTTACGGACACTTGTTTGGTTGATAAGCGAGCTGGCTCTCGATGGCTCCTAGTGACTACAGACTAGCAGTTCCCCTTTCTGCTGAAACGGCCAGCTGCACCGCAGAAAGCATACTGGCGCGACGATCAGGACGATCCTTGAGCATTTATAGGGCGATCTTGCTCTTCGTCGCCGCGGCATTTGGCTCACTGCCACTCGTTACCATACCGGTCTCCATGCAGAGTGTCGGTACTATTCGCCCGATCGTGGAGAAGACGCCCCTGATAGCGCCCGTCTCCGGACGCATCTCCCGTGTCCTTGCCTTTGAGAACGATGTCGTTGCTAAGGGGAAGGAAATAATCGCCTTTGACGATCATGTAATCGAGGAAAAGCTCAGCGGGGTTTTAGCCGACATTCATGCCAAGAGCGATCTTGCCCATGACTTCCAAACGCTGATTTCTTCCGGCGCAAGGCTCAGCGTCTCGCCCCCCCTCCAAACCGAATCCGCGACGGCTGAAAGGGTGCATTTTCTCAACTTGCTGCGCGAGAACCAAAATGCGCGCAGTAACGCCGCGGCGGAACTCGACCGCGCAAAGCGACTTGTCTCGGCTGCTGCGGCGCCCGCGAAGACCGTTGACGAGAAGGCTTTCGCTCTCCAAAATATCGAGGTCCAAGGCGAGATCCTCGTGCGACGCAAAACCGCTGATTGGAACCAGAAGCTCCTTGATGCTAACCTGCGCTTAAAGGAACTCACGGCCACCTTGCATCAGCTCGAGCACGAACGGGACCTGCACCGCATCCGCGCCCCAGTATCGGGTGCTCTCGAGCAGTTCTCCGGCCTCGCGCACGGAAGCTACGTGCAGAGCGGGCAAACCGTTGGTTGGATCTCGCCGAACGACGATCTGGTGGCGGAAATCTACGTCTCCCCCAACGACATTGGCTTTGTGCAGCCTGGTCAGCCGGTGCGGCTCCAAGTGGATGCCTTTAACTACAACCAATGGGGTGTCATCAAAGCAAGGGTGGTCGAGGTGGCGCAGGACTTCACTCTGCATGACGGGAACCCGGTCTTCAAGGTCCAGTGCGCGCTCTCTCGCAGCGAACTCGCGCTGAAAAGCGGGGCCATCGGCCACCTGAAGAAAGGCATGACCGTGCGGGCTCGCTTTCTGTTGGCCAATCGCACTCTCCTGCAACTGCTCTACGACGAGGCAGACGATTGGCTCAACCCGATGCTGGCGGGGCGCTAATATTGTCCCAACAGCCAGCGAGCCTCCATGTCGAGTAAGGCCATTAAGTTCAAACAGCGTGACATCACGGATTGCGGCGCCGCCAGCCTCGCATCTGTCGCAGCCTTCTATGGCTACAAGTTGCCATTGGCGCGCATCCGCCAGTATGCGTCGACCGACCGCTCCGGTACGAGTGTGCTGGGGCTCACGGAAGCGGCGCAGAAGCTGGGCTTCATCGCGAAAGGCGTCAAAGGTGGCTTCGACAGCCTGTACAAGATCCCCAAGCCCGCTATCGCGCACGTCGTCAAGGAGGACCTGCACCATTTCGTAGTGGTCCATGCGATCGACGCCAAGTGGGTCATCGTCATGGACCCGGCCTTGGGCGAAATCTGCAAAGTGCCGCATCAGGAATTCATGGAGCAATGGACCGGCGTTCTGGTTTTGCTGGTTCCGGCAGACACATTCAATCGTCGAGACGAGACCACGTCGCCCCTCGCCCGATTCGCCCGCCTACTCGCGCCACACCGCACGGTGATGGCGCAGGCTCTCGTCGGCGCTCTTGTGACGACCGTCCTCAGTCTCTCGACGGCGATCTACGTTCAGAAGATCGTTGATCACGTGATCCCAGCGGGAAACCGCAACCTGCTCAACTTGATGAGCATCGCAATGCTGCTGATCCTAGCGATACAGATCCTGATCAACCTCCTAAGAGGCCGACTCGTCCTGCAGACGGGGCAGAAGATCGACGTATGCTTGATCCTCGGCTATTACAATCACATCCTGGCCCTGCCCCAGAAGTTCTTCGATAGCATGCGCATGGGAGAAATCGTGTCGCGCATGAACGACGCTGTGAAAATCAGGAGCTTCCTGAACGACGTTTCGATAAACATGTTTGTTGACATTTTAATGATACTGTTCTCGTTCGGAATGATGTTCATCTATTCCTGGAATATTGCTTTGATCGTGGCGCTCGCCATTCCAATGTACATCCTGGTATATTGGGCCATCAATCGGATGAATCGAAATCTCCAACGAGTCATCATGGAAAATGACGCCAAACTCGAGGCGCAACTGGTAGAATCACTCGGAGCTGTCTCCACCATTAAGACTTCCGGCGTCGAGAGCTTCGCAAACTTCAAAATGGAGACCCGCTTCGTAAAGATGCTGCATTCCGTCTACAGCTCCGGGCTGATCTCAATCTGCGGCGACAACGCCTCGACGTTGCTGTCGGTCCTGTTCACCATCGTGCTGATGTGGTTTGGAACCACGCTTGCGCTCGAACAGGCCGTCACGCCCGGCGAATTGCTGTCCTGCTATACGTTGCTTGGCTATATCACCCGGCCGGTCGCCCGCCTGATCCAGACCAACCGGATCGTTCAAGACGCGTTTATCGCGGCGGATAGACTTTTCGAGATCTTTGAACTGGAGTCGGCAAGCAGCAGCGGCATCGATGCTACGAAGACCGATCTCGGAGATATTCGCCTGGAGAACGTCACATTCCGCTATGGCGCGCAGGCGGAGGTTTTCAGCGATCTAAGCGTCTCCTTTCGCCAAGGAGAGTTGACGGCCGTCGTGGGTGAGAGCGGCTCGGGCAAAAGCACCCTTGCGGCTCTGCTGCAGAATGTCTACCAGCTTGAGGATGGATGCATTCGGATCGGCCAATATGCCCTCCAGGATTTCTCGAGCGCATCACTGCACAAGGTCATGGCTGCAGTACCGCAATCGATAGACGTCTTCTCCGGTTCCGTGATCGAGAACATCGCCCTGGGCGAGTTCGAACCGGAGTTCGATAAGATCGTACGCATCTGTGATCGAATAGGACTGCGGGAGTGCATCGAGCGCTGGCCCGGGCGGTTCCAGGCCCATCTGGGCGAGAACGGGGTTCGCCTCTCCGGAGGTGAGAAGCAGCGCCTCGCATTGGCTCGGGCCCTGTACCGGGATCCCGACGTTCTAATCCTTGACGAAGCGACCTCCTCTCTGGACTCGGCAGCCGAAGAATTTGTGCTGCGGGTTGTTGAGGATCTGTCTCGCGCTGGGAAGACCATCATAGTCATCACTCATCGGTTGAGCACCGTTCGTGGGGCGGACAATATTGTGGTCCTGGACAAGGGGCGGGTCATTGAGGAGGGAAAGCACGCTGACCTAGTGAGAACTGATGGCCCTTACGCTCGATTATGGCGGGCGCCAAGGTCGTGATCCGTGTAGGCCCTGTCGGCTCGAGGATTGAAAACGGTTGTGAACGTCACGGTTAAGCAGCATGGCAACATTGTCGGCTGTGAACTTGAAGCGGCGGTGATCGGAACGTGGGCGATGGACTTCGTTCACGACCAACTCGCAACGGGTAAGAAACTGCGCGTGCTGACGGTGGTCGACACCTTCTCGCGCTACGTGCCGGTGCTTGATCCACGTCATAGCTATAGAGGCGAAGACGTTGTGCAAACCCTTGAACGGGTGTGCCAAAAAGCCGGCTATCCGAAAACGATCCGTGTCGACCAAGGGACCGAGTTCGTGTCGCGCGACTTGGACCTGTGGGCCTATTCCAAGGGCGTGACGTTGGACTTCTCACGCCCCGGCAAGCCGACTGATAATGCTTTCATCGAAGCGTTCAATGGCCGCTTCCGTGCAGAATGCCTGAACCATCATTGGTTCCTGACCCTTGCGGATGCCCGCGAAAAGATGGAGGATTGGCGTAGATACTACAATGAGGAAAGACCTCATGGTGCGATCGGCAACAAGGTGCCGATCTCGTTGGTGAATTCGGGAGGCGCAACCAGCCCGCCTCCCTGAATGAAGCCGGAAAACTCTAGCATCCGGTGGTCCAACGTTTGGGAGCGTTTCAAGACCGCCGAGGCTCTAATCGCCGCCGGATGAAAATTCAGTGACAGGTCATTTGAAGGCCAACCACCTACCTTCCTGCCGAACACTGGCAGACCAGAAAACAAGGGGCGCAGCCAATACACGTCGCTTGATCAGTGCTTGTGAGATACGCCGGAGCCAAAGAGGAGCCGTAGTGAGTAGTGAACGCACTGTCATGCAGGTTCCTCCATGTCGCCCCCCCCCCCGCGCCAAGAACGCTAGGGCACACCCCCGGATTGCTTGATTGCTGGGCAGATTAGCGAAGAATTCCGCCCTATATGAGCCGTTTCAACCGCACTTAAACGCGCGCTACATCTGAATAGGTCTTAATTGTTGTTAAGCCATTATCGACCAGGCCAGTTCCCGCCTCGGCGAGCTTTTGGAGGTTGTCGAAGCCAAATCGATGTACGTCGCGGAGCGTCTTCGAGAGTACTACGAGCCGCCCCGCCGTGAGTAATATCCGACCGAATCCCTCATGGTTCACAGTCAACACCGGTGACGCCATCAGTCCGGACTGCTCCTCTATAGCAAGTGCTACGGCGGCATAGAAGATCTCAAGCCGCCACTGCACCTCTAGGTCAGGTCCCCCGATGAGAGGAATCGCCCTACGCTGCTGCCTCGTCACGATGAAATCACAGAGCAAATCGGTGTCCGATTTCTCTTGCCACAATTCAAAGGTGTCTTGAGCACGCATCAGACGCAAGAGGCACTTAATGAAAGGCGTGGCGAGAGCATCTTTCTCATCTAATCGAGCATTGTTGGGGACAGGGGTGACGTTTGACATCAGTTAAAATCCTCCTGAGTGTTGGATGCGGTTTGACTAAGGGCCACACCCGCTTCCGGTAACACCATCCCTTAAAATGGTGCGGCAGATGGGACCTGTGGCGACGCAACTTGGCCCGGACGAATGACATGGCCCCTCGAAACGGGGCGGCCGCAACAACAACGGCAAGCGGCGGGCAACGCTGGCGGGCTTGACGAAAAGCGCTTCACAAGCGAGATTCCCGTCGCGATAGTCCAGTGGCGGTAGGTTTCGCCGCGAACTCCACCCTCAACCAACCTATTCGCCGCCAGGTGTAAAACCGTGTCTCGGGCTTTCGAATTGAGGATCAGGCGGGGGGTGGAATCAGCTTTTCGAGGTCGACAAGGACAGTGAGAGTATCTTGAGAGGCCGTGTACTTGCCGATCCCCCCTTTTCCGTGCGAACTGATGCAGACCTGCCATGTATTTTCCCTTCAAGGTTCAAATCGACTTCGACCGGACGCCACACGTTCCACCAGGCGATTGCCCGCCGCGTAGTTCTGGGAGTTCAAGACTCATGCCAGTCTCCTCCGCTGAGGTTCGGAACACGGCATCTGTATTGTTTCCAGCTTCTTAGCTAGCCCATGAAGAATTGATCGAGGACAACGTTGTCGTGAACCGGACAAGACGCGGTGGGGATCGAAGAAATGGCATCCCGGTGCAGCGGCGGAAGCCTATTCTCCGGCCACGTCAGCAACAAATGACACCCGCCGAAGCCGCTCCGCTCTCAATTCGCGGATTGGGCGCAATGTCCGGCCGCTTGCCGAGGTGCAGCCGGTCGATCTTCTTTGCTTGGCGATCACAGCGCCTCCCAGTGATGGACTCCGAGACCCGCATGCATCACTGGCTGGAGCTCCCTTCCTCGACAGTTAGCGCCGTCATTTGGGGGAATGCCGCGGGCAAATGGAAAGCGGCATAGGCCCCCGCGACGCCGGCGACAGCTCAACAACGCTCTGAATTTCCACAGTGAACGGCTGTTAGACGTAGCCGGCAAAGGGGAAGCTCACGAAGATCAGATGGCCCTTCAGGGCCGGGTCCTGGTCCGATGCCCACCGGATCGACCGGCCGCAAGGTTTTAGGACCGTTTCAACAACCAGCCCCTGGGCGCCTCGGCGGCGTGTATCTTAAGTTGCCGGCGTGCGTCGGCCGCGTTCACTCTCTATCCGCACCAGAACACGGCACCCGGGGGATCATGCTGCCGGCACGACCTAGCTGGCCGGTACCGTCGGCGCCGGCAAGAGGATGACTGTGGCAGCGGCCGTCATGGAGCAGTGCTGCCTCGGTGTGACCGCTGAGGCGATACTCGCTGTTTCCGGTCATTGCTTAGCACAGGCCGGAAAAGCGTTTCTGGTACCTTAGCGAACGCTCGCGATTTTAGCAGGGACAACGGGACCTGGCGGCAAGCGGACCCCAAACAAGTGCGAAGCAAACCGAATCTTTGGCAACCTCAAAGAGGGTGGAGTCGATACCCTGGGGGTCAAGCGCCCGCGTCGTCGCGGAGCATTGGGCGCGAGGGGTTTGCGGATTCTCGATACGTGATTGGCACATCAGTCGGACCTCAGCCGATCTTCGTGCAAAAGGATCCTTTAAAAATGGGCCCCTTAACGCGTGCCTTGGCATGCTTGCTTGCTGACGAAGTTTAGGTTGAGAATTGAACACCGCTAGTTATTCGCAGGATTGCTCGGCAAACGAACGAGGCGGGGTGGCGTTCCAAGCATGAGCTGGGACAGATAGGGAATGTCGCGCACGCTCCAGCGAACTGCTAGTGCTACGGCAATGATCATCGTCCCGAGAATTCCCGCCGCGCCAGACCTCATTGTGGGAGCCCATTGTTCTCCGTATTGTATCAAATCCATGAGACGGAATACCGTAGCCTGCACCAGGTACAACACGAGCGTGCTCTGCCCCACTTCCACGGCGATAAAGCGAACCACCCGGTTCGAGCGTCCAATTTTCCAGGATTGAAGCAGAATCTCGATCATCACTGCAGAGGCCACTGTCGAGCCAAAAAACATCAGAAGGATATCTTTTGCCGACTGCAGATCCTGGATTAAGGCGAGATTGTTGTAGACATAGGTGTCCTCGCGCCACGCCATGAAGCACAAGCTAGCCGCGATAGAGGCGGACATCATCAGGAGTGGCTTATGATACCGCATTATGCTCGTCCACCAATCTCTCGACTGCGCAAATGAAAATCCCATGCAGAAAAAGGGATAGGTGTACTTTATGAGAGGGAATATAGAAAACGTCACGGGGGCAACTGCGACCAGTATGGATGAGACAAGCAAAGAGCGTGCCGACCCGGAGTTGAAGATCGAAATAAGTTTGACCAAAAGAAAAGAAGCAAACGCAGCCCAGATGAACCAGTATGTGCCGACGAAATCGTGCATGAATTGCAACAGGTTGCCAGGTGCGTCCGGCGGCCGGGGAAACATGAGCAATTTGACTGCCTCCAAAAGGGTGCACCAGAACAGCGTCGGCACCAGGAGCTGCAGCGCGCGATCACCGATGGCTTGCCTGAACGATTTGCCTAGTAGCCCTGATCTAGAGAGATATCCGCTTATCGCCATAAAGAGAGGCATGTGAAACATGTAGATCGATTTGAAGCATGCCGAATCCCAGAAGCCATCACCCTCGTAAAAGATATATTGTATCAGGTGACCGAAAATCACCAAGACAATGAGTATTCCTTTGGCGAAGTCTAAAGCTAGATCGCGATCGTCGGCCTCTGGCGCCTCAGGCACTGTCTTTCCACCTACAATTCTTGCTCGCATTCTCAACATCTCACGATGCCTACGGGAGCCTTTGAAAGCGGCATTTTCCAACCTCTCGTTCATCATGCAGGCTAATCCAGCTTCCGATCAGCGCTCCGACTTCGGCATGCTGAACGACGGCCAACGGTCATACAATTTGCCTGGGTTCCAAGTTCACAGGGCGACCGTGGCGACTTAGGCCCAGTAGCCGTTTTCGGCGTGTCCATTGGCTGTTTTTCGCCGCAACGTACGCCCCGCCTAAACTCGCTGCCGCGCAACTGCTTGGGCTGCCACGTCGTCGAAATCTTCTAACGGACATTTGCGCGTATGCAAGTAGCGCTGCTTGACTCTGCACTCGGCTATTGTTGCGATTGCATATGATTCTCCATGCCAAACTTGCGCGACACCGTATCAAAAGAACATATTGCCGATTCAATGGCTCCTAGCCGCTGTGGGTATCGTCTATCACCTACCGGCGCTTGGGTGTGGATCGGCACCCCAGCGCAACCCCCCAGACGCTGGAGATTTGCTCCATTAGATCCGCCGCCCAACGTGTCCTATATGGCAGCCTCACCATTGTAAAATTCATGCTCCTAATGACACGCATCTGCGGTATGGATGAGTATCGCGGACCCTTGACAACCTTGAGCGGAAGGTCGGTGAGTATCGCGATACACGAGGCTTTGGCCGCGATCGCCGCCGTTTTGGATCGCCGCCAATGATAGCTGGACGTTGGGCTGCCATTGTCGATCCGTATGCGACGTTTGTCGATACGTCAGAGACGACCGTGGTCCCAATCCGTAGGAAGATCGCAGTAAGCGTCAAGATATGCGGGATGCAACGGCCAGTGTCTGGGGATGCGCTCCCCTGTCAAGGTCGAGACCCCCTCCTCGATCAGTGGCTTTCCCTTTTTGGGATACCTCTCCTTCGGTGGCGAAAGAATGAAACCGGGCTGGATATGTCGCTGGTCATTTCGCGCGATTCAAATTGGCGCAGACTTTGCGGCTCGCTTGACGCGACGATCCCCCTGAGCTGAAGAAGGCCGGCCGCAATAGCGCCGAGCATTGGCGCACATATATAAAGCCAGAGTTGAGAGAGTGCCGCCCCTCCTGCGAAAAGTGCTGGGCCGATCGATCGTGCTGGATTCACAGAAGAACCCGAAACGGTGATACCGCCAAGGTGGATCGCAACTAAGGCAAGTCCAATCGCCAATCGTGCAACAGCGCCGCGTCCAGCCGTGCATTTGAGGAATACAGTTACGAACAGGAACGTGGCGATAAACTCGAATAGGAACGCAGCTCTCCATCCGTAGACTACCCAGCCGGTTTGGGCGAAACCTTCTAGGGTGATATCGTAACCGCCGACCTTGTTCATAGCGATAAGGTAGAGCGTGCCTGCCGCCGCGATAGCTCCTGCACATTGGGCGGAGACATACGCGAGAAAGTCCCACACTCTCAATCGGCGCGACACGAGGAAACCCAGGCTGACCGCCGGATTGAGATGCGCGCCCGAGACTGGGCCAATCGTGTAGGCCATTGCAACCACGGTCGTCCCGAAGGCTAAAGCGACACCCAACAGGCCCACCTCTTGACGCATATAAAGCAATGTGCCGCAGCCGAGGAAGACAAGTGTGAAGGTCCCGAAGAATTCGCAAACATACTTTTTCATTTTTCACTCCATTGATTTGACCCCACGTACTTTTCGGTGTCATCCTCGTGCCGCCAAGCGTTCCGCATGCACCGAACCAATCATCGTGTCAGGTCCCGAAAACCTCCGTAGTTGACTTCAATTGCGTCCTTGTCCGACGAGATCGGCATCAGAGCCTATGGTCAACCAGCGTCACCGATCACCAGCAAACGTCGTACCAAATGAAATATGTTGCGCATCACAGCGATCGCTCTGATGACGTTCGGTCTTAGGTTCGAAAGTGCCGTGAACAGGATAGGCAGGCGAACCGTACCGAGACGTATGGACCCGAGCTGGGCTACGAACAAATCGCCAAGCAGCCCATCCTCAAATTATCGAAACAACGACCCTCTTCATGGCTCCAAGCGGAAGGTGGTGCAAAGCAGGAACCAGGACAAGGGTTGATAAGACCGCCAGGGACGTTCACGAGAAGTCGAGTAACGCCCCTTAGCCACGAACAGGCACATGATCCTTGGCGCGATTTGAAGTCCACGTGAATTCCCTTGTCCCCAGCGCAACCGTCGACATTTCTCGCAAATGTCGGGCATTCGCCACTTTTGTCAGATTTGTCGTGACTGGAACGTTTTGTTCGCCGGTCTCTCCGCCAAATACACATCAACCTGCCCTCAACCCGCCCATCGATAAACGAAAATCATCTTCTTGGCGCGTCGGAGCAGTTGGCATGGTGTTTGCTGATCCCTGGTTACAAGCGGCAGAAAGCAGTCTGCATGATGCCGGTTCATGAAACGAACGGAACGGAGGCCACCTGACCGTTCGTCATCGGATCCGCGTTCTACCAAGCGGCCATGCATCCGCCGGCGGAAGGGTCAATCCCGATGTCACAGCTTGCAACCAACTCAAAGAGAAGGAAAATGCAATGACCAAGATTTCCGAAAGATCCTTTGAAACGATCGAAAACCCGGGGTCATCGCCGCTCAAGGTGCCAGATCAGTTCGGCGCATCCGTTGAAAAGGGGAACAAGCAGGTGACAGAGGCTCTTTTGAAATTTGCGTCCGGCGCTGAAGCGACACAGAAAATGCTGCCTCCGATCCTCGAAACGACAAGTCTATTCGGCAACGAATTGTGGTGGAAGACGATCGCTGCACTGCAAGCCGACGCCGAGGCCAGCTTCTCACATTTGCAAGCTTTGCTGGGCGCGAATTCGCCGTCGCAGATCCTCGAACAGCAGTCGACCTTTTTCCGCAAGCGCGTTGAGACAAGTTTGCAGCACGCCAAGGAAGTCCGGGAGCTCTCAAGCAGGGCGGTGGAGGAAATCTCAAAGCCGGTCAAGGATGCTTTTGACAAGGTCCTGACGAACCCCAAAGCGACGTAAAGTTGACTCGGCACTAAGATCAGGGCTGGACGAATCATGATCGGAGCCGCTTTCGAGGAGACAACATTATGCGGCCGACTGATGTTTCATCTGTTCGCGGCGCTGGCGAATTCCGGCGTGATCTGGTCAGAGAGCGGACCCGTGCCGGCCCGGAGGAACGTGGTAGGCGCGGCGGCGGCCGCCGCAGATAAGCTTGCCAGGGCCTCATCTGGTGGCTGGCCACAAAGTGCGCGAGGCCATCGCACCTTACGAGGCTCTTAGATGGTTACATGTGGGGGATAGTAAAATGATTGTAGCTGTTCCAAATAGCGGGGCGTCACGGATTAACCAATCCGGTGTAGAAGCATTACGAGAATTTCCTAACTTTCCGATAGGCGGGATCTTGTTCAAGGATATAGCGCCTATGCTGGCTGGTAGAGGTGCATTGGGCGAAGTCGTTTCTACCGTCGCAAGCCAAGTGTCGGGAACAGAAATCGATGCCATTTTGGCGGTTGATGCGCGTGGTTTCATCTTGGGCGCCTCATTGGCTGATAGGCTCGGTTGCGGTTTCATCATGGTAAGGAAACCCGGTAAACTGCCGGGGGACGTCCTCTCATTTGAATACAGCTGTGAATACTGCTCCGGAACCCTGGAGGTAACTGCCGGCCTCATCGGTGACGGCCTGCGATGCCTGATTGCTGATGACCTTCTAGCGACGGGTGGCACTGCTCGGGCGACTGGGAATTTTGTCAAGTCCCAAGGCGGAGAGATCGCCGGATACGCATTCATACTCGAAATCGAAGTTTTGAAAGGCAGGCGTCAATTGGACGACGCACCAGTGATCAGTGCGATGACGTGCTAGCGCAGCAACATAGACGTAAGGAGGCAAGCGCATGAATACCCCTGATTGGCTTTCGACACCGCAGGACGTGCATGTAGCCAGTCAGACGCTACAGGCCCTCGTCACAAGTGAACTTTCGAAACGAGTCGTCTCGGAAAACGAAATTAAAACGATCTATCTGTTTCTAACCCGCAAGTGCAATTTGGGATGCCACCACTGTTATATCGCAGGCGTCGGGCCCAAGGCCAAGGGCATTGATTTCAACCTGGAGGCGATCCAAGGACTGATCGAGCAAGCACTACCCAATGGGCTGCGCAAGGTTAAGGTTTCCGGGGGTGAACCGATGGTTCACAAGGAATTCATGGCAGTCATGGAATATCTCGCATCCTGTGGGCTGAAGGAGCTGGTTTTCGAGACGAATGGAACCCTCTTTGACGAGTTCACGATCGAGCAGCTAAGTAGGCTCCCCAATTTGACGGTCTTCATCAGCCTCGACCATTTCGACCCAGAGGCGCACGACGCTTTCAGAGCAAAATCGGGTGCGTTCGCCAAGACTGCGATTGTCCTGCAGCGGCTTGGAAAAACTGACATCTCTACGGTGGTAACGACGACTGCCTATCGCAACAACTATGACAAGGTGATTTCGATTATAGATTTGGTGCTCGGCTGGGGCATCAAGAAGCATCGGACGCTGCTCAACATACATCCGATGGGCAACGCGCGCAGCCATGAGGACAATGCGATAAGCTTGGAGGAATGCAAGCTACTGATAGGCGATCTTTTGAAATCTCCCCATTTTGAGAGTGGCGCTGCATACATGACTCTGCCGCCGGCTCTGATGCCTCTCAAGTATCTGAACGGCGTGCATACTTGCGGTTGGGGCGACAACGTACTGGGCATACTGTCGAACGGACAAGTTTCGATGTGCAGTGCCTCCTACGATGATCCGGAAATGATCGCCGGCAATGCCTTCGAAATGCCCTTGATGGAAATCTGGCGCAACAGCCCGTTCTTCCATGAGCTACGCGAGGTGGTGAGTGGCGAGGTTAAGGGCGTCTGCGGCAACTGCGTGTTTTATCCAGTCTGTCGCGGCGTCTGCAAGATGAGTAGCTGGTCGCACTATGGTGAAAAGGACGCGCCCTATCCGCTGTGCCAGGAACTTTACAATAACGGAGGTTTTCCGGAGTACGCCCTGGTGGACCCGACGAAAGATTCCACCTACCGCCGCGGAGTTATAGCGAAAGAGCGTCGGCCCGCCGCCGAAGCTCCTGTCTATAACTTCTCGGAGGAAATCGCGGCTGCTGCGCAACACACTCACTAACGCAGGAGGCGCGACGTAATAATTGCTGTGTCGACGACGTAATTTAACCAGGTCAACAAAAATAACGTGGAGGATTGAGGATGAGCAGAGCTTTCCGAGGTGCGGCGGGTGTGGCGCACACACTTGCGAACAACGCGATACGATCCGGCAACAAAGCAGCCGCCCAGCAAGCCCAGGTGATTTCTCGTCTCGCGGAAGGACTCGCCCGGCTGCAGGCGGGTTTGGATGACCAAGCTCAGCAATTGACGGCTGGCCTTGTAAAATTAGAGCAATCGCTAAAGGTGTCACGCAGATCGCAACGGTCGAAATCCGGCTCACTCGCTGCTAACGGCGAACTACAAGACTACTACGTTGATATAACCGCCTCGAAGAAATTTGGCAAAGCCAATTGGCCGCGCGCCGCCGATTCAGGTCTTGTAGGACGCCGCATTGGGCGAGGACCGGTTAGGATGACTGGTTCCGACACACAATCGGCAAAGGCGGTTACCGCCGCATTCGCCAAACTTCTCTCGGCTCAGGCACAATTGCTGCAGATACGCAGTGAAGTGGAAGACCTCAAGAAGGTTCAGAGGTAGCGGCAATGGCTAGTTCCCGACTGTTTGGCTACGCCGTTGACGAAGAGGATGGCAAGCTGGTAATCGTGATTGACGGATTGCTTGCCGAAAGTTGCATCCGGCAAATTCGGGACAGCGCCCAGACGGGCCGCGGTGGTGAACTCTTGTCGCGATTGCTGCCGGTAAGTTCGGTTTACAAGCTTATGTCTGGACAAGAGGAACGCGCTGAAGAAACGCTCAGCCTTGAACAGTTGCTTGGACAAAACGTCGACCAGAGTTTCGCTTCCTTCGAACAACAGTTCGCCGACCTGAGGCAGACACTAGCCGAATTCGGCAGCCCGGAAAGTTCGAAATAAATCACGCAGCCGCAGGAGTCTCCGCGATGCTTCGGTTGTCACCAGAAGACTCTATTTTGCTGATCACCTGCCGGGCCTACCTACGACCCGAGGATGAAGAGCGTTTGGTCCGTCTTGACCTGCCACTGCGAATTTCCTCCAGAATTGATTAGAGTCCGGCCCATCAAAGGACGGACGAATGAAGAAGCAGAGATTTACCGAAGAGCAGATTATTGCGGTGCTGAAGGAGCAGGAGGCTGGTGCGAAGGCCGCCGACCTTTGCCGCAAGCACGGAATTTCAGAAGCGACGTTTTACAACTGGAAAGCCAAATACGGCGGCATGGAAATCTCTGAGGCCAAGCGGCTGAAGGCGCTTGAAGATGAGAATGCCAAGCTGAAGAAGCTGCTCGCCGAGCAGATGCTGGACGCAGCAGCACTCCGCGAGCTACTTTCAAAAAAATGGTAGGGCCTGCCGCCAAGCGTGAAGCCGTCACGCATCTGAAGGCCGTGATGGGTCTTTCGGAGCGGCGGGCCTGCCAGATCATATCCGCCGACCGCAAGACGGTGCGTTATCGGTCCTGCCGACCGCCGGAGGTGGCGCTGCGGGCAAAGCTGCGTGACCTTGCAAACGAGCGTCGGCGTTTCGGCTATCGGCGACTGTTCGTCCTGCTTCGACGGGAAGGAGAGCCGTCCGGCGTCAATCGCATCTACCGGCTCTATCGCGAGGAAGGGCTTTCCGTTCGCAAGCGCAAAGCCCGGCGGCGTGCTGTCGGCACGCGTGCACCGATCCTGGTCGAAGCGAAGGCCAATGCCCGCTGGTCGCTGGATTTCGTTCACGACCAGTTCGCTTGCGGAAGGAGGTTTCGCGTGCTCAACATCGTCGATGACGTGACGCGCGAATGCCTGGCGGCGATCCCGGACACCTCGATCTCCGGTCGTCGCGTCGCTCGCGAACTGACGACGCTGATCGAACGGCGCGGCAAACCGGGGATGATCGTCTCCGACAACGGCACGGAACTCACTTCGAATGCTATCCTTGCCTGGTCAAAAGATCATAAGGTCGAGTGGCACTACATCGCGCCGGGAAAGCCGATGCAGAATGGCTATGTCGAGAGTTTCAACGGGCGCATGCGCGACGAGCTGCTCAACGAAAGCCTGTTCTTCGGCCTCGACCATGCCCGAAGCGCCATTGCTGAATGGGCCGACGATTACAACCACTTCCGGCCGCACTCATCGCTCGGATACCAGACCCCGGCAAGCTATGCCGATACCATTGCCGCAACCGGCTCCAACGCTGCGCGAGATGAAAGCTTCGCGTTTCCGCCGGTTGCTCACACCGCGCCACTTGGCGTATTCAAAACCGCCGGGGCTCTAATCGCTGCTGGATGAAAGTTCGGTGGCAGGTCAGTCTCTGCAAGGAGCCTGTCAACTGGCCCTATGTGGTATGGCGCGCCGAGCATAATCGGACGGTGCCGCTGCTTGAGAATCACTTGCGCCGCCTCGATTTGTTGACACTATTGCCTACTGAGGCGGCGCATTACGTTCAGTGCTGGACTGTCATGTCAAAGGTCAGGTCCGCACTCGAATTTCGCAATCTGCCAGAAATCATGGATGCGCTGGATCGGGCCGGCATCGCCTGGTTCCTGGTGAAGGGACCAGATCTCGCGCTTCTCCACTATCCCGATCCACTCCTACGGCCGATGACCGATCTCGACATCATGGTCAAGCCCGCTGACGCGCAGCGCGTGCAGCGGCTCATGTTCGATCTCGGCTACCGGCACGGTATTTTCGACCCTTCAAATGGCAACTGGCATCCGGAACGAAAGGAACTCGATGACGAAACCTTCCGCGAAAGTTATTCCTTGCCGGTGTTTGTAAGGATAGAATCCGTTGAATCTCCGTTCCCTGGTCCCGCGGTGCCACGCCAGCTGCGCTACCGCCACGTAAAGGGATACATCGATTCCGCGAAGAAGCTGCACATGCCCATCTTCATTGATATGCATGTAAATCTCTCCGTCGGCATCGATGTCGAAGACATATGGTCAGGCGTGCGTCTTGCAAACGGTCTAGGCCGCATATTGCAGGTCCAATCCGCGACTGGCGCCGTCTGGTTCCTTTCGGCCAGGCTTTATCACGAGGCCTTCCTTTATAATTCGCTTCGACTATTGATGTTCGGCGATCTTCATGCGGTTCTACACAAAGAAATGGCGAATATTAGCTGGGCGGAGGTCGCTGCGATAGGTTACAAATACGAGATGAGGCCGGCGTTATATTTCGTCCTGACGCAGATGAAGCGCATCTGTGGGATAGACATACCGTCCGAGTTCCTAGAGCTCATTCGACCTGATCAAACCGAGGTGCCACTTCAACATGATTGGGGCGACGTGTTGCCCAAACTGCTGTCTATTCCCACTGTTAACGATCTTGAGCTGGCGTAAATATGGCGCCCGAGTCACCATATCGTACAGATCCTGCGGCGAACGACCTTCGTATCGCAGCAACCGAAACCTCTGCAAAGTTTGCGTCAACAGTCCATCGGGCCCTCACGCGGTCAGGAATAACGATCCTAAACACGCAGGTGTTCAGCAATGGCCAGATGGCTGTCACTCCGCGCGACGGCGGGCTTGGCGGAAATGTGGTGGTCGTGCAAACATTTCCTGACAGCGTTCATGATCGTCTTTTCGAGTTGTTCCTAGCGCTTGGTGCCGTGCGGGCGCGGGGTCCCCGCACGATTACCGCTGTTCTTCCCTACCTCCCATATTCGCGTTCGGATCGCCCTGCCTTCGACGGCGGACCTGTACCGGTGCGAATCCTTGCGGGGATTATCGAAACTCTCGGTATAGATCGGCTGATAACTTTCGAACTCCATGTTCCTCAGCTGTGCGCCGCATTTGCCTGTCCTGTCGTCAATCTTCAGTTCGCTCCCGCCCTAGTTCGCCATCTCGGTTCTGCGGCCGTCGATGGCGACATGGTCGTTTCACCGGATTTCGGCGGAGCGAAGCGAGCTGAGCACTTGGCGGCCCTGCTCGGCTGCCCATTCGCTGTCATGCGCAAGCACCGCAGAGACGATGATGACTTTCGGGAGAGCGTCGAGATTCTGGGGGACGTTGCTGGCCGGACGATCATCCTGATTGACGACGAAATCAACAGTGGTCAGACGGCTTTTTCAGCCGCCGCACATCTCAAAGCGGCAGGCGCTCGCAAGATAACCCTTGCCGCAGCCCATGCCATATTCACGCCGTCGCTGAACGAAAACTGGGGACGGTCTCAGATCGACCGCATCGTTGTGACCGACAGCGTCGGACGTACCGACAATTTCCCCGACAGTGTCGAAGTAGTCTCGATCGGCAACGAAATTGCAGGCGCGCTGCAGGCACGCTGAGAAGCATTACCTGAAATCTAGCATCACGCGATTAACACGTGGATCGAGCGCCTGCTCGAATGCCTCTTGGGCGTTTGACGAGGGCCAAAGATTGACCTGCAGCACGTCGAAGCGTGCGGCGTGTTCAACGATGGTTCGGATGGCATTTCTCACGTCGTCCGCGCTTTGGGCTATGGTGCCGATCAGTTCAATTTCCCGGTAATGCAGAAAGTTAGCGCCTACCGATAACAAATCGGACGTCGGAATCGATTGGTAGAGTACAATCCTGGCACCGCGTGACGCCGCAGCTATGGCCCCCTGAATGCCTCTGACACCGAAGCGCGTGCAAAAGATGCAGTCGAAGCCCCAGCCATCCGTTAATTTCTCGACGAGTTTCGGATCAGACAGAGAATGAACTGACCCCGTTGCATGGGCGCCGGTCGACATCACAGGCCCATGCGTTGCCACGTCGTCATCGAAAAGGTAAACGTCGCATCCTTTGGTTGTCAGAAGTATCGAATGGAGAAGGCCCATCGTGCCTCCGCCGATGACGGCCACAGTGTCTCCAGCCTTTGCACGCGCCCTATTTATGCCGCGTGCCACGCAGGCGACAGGTTCAACTAACGCGGCACGCTCGGGAGCCAAAAAGGAAGGTACGGAAAAAACCTGATAGGCGGGTACGCCCACAAAATTGGCCAATCCCCCCGGCCCCTGCGGCACCCCTCCTCTCGCTTTAGGATTTAAATATGCACAGTGGTTGTCCAGTCCGAGGCGGCAGGCACGACATTGGCCGCATCTGCGCATTAAAAGCACCGCAACGCGGTCTCCTACGCGCAGGCCATCCGGTACATCGTCCGGCAGAGACACGATCGTGCCTGACAACTCGTGCCCGCCCCAATAGGGGTAAGTCGGCTTGGCGCCCCGATAAACGCGTTGCTCCGGTGTGCAGAGTCCACACAACTCTATCCGCACACCGACTTCGGACGATACGGCGAGTGGAACCGACAATGTCCATTCTTCAACCTTGCGGGGGCAAGTAATTACGAGTCCACGAACCTCCATACGAGACCTCTCGCTCCCCGACACACCGACTATCCTAATATGTACACTTACTTGCATCCAGAATCTAGCCAACAACCACAGGCGGCAGTCAGAAAGCTGATGAAATCACGTGCCTTGCTGGCGGGCTTGCTTATGTCCTGGGTCTTGACAAGCTTCTCGGAGATATCGTCGGCGCAAACGGCAAAGGACGTTTCAAGCGGCAGAAGTGTTCCCTTGCGCAAGGAGCGACGAAACTATTGAAGGTAGAGTGGAGCGCTTGGGCCGCGTCAATGCCACCAGCCTCAAACACGAGCCGCGGTTTACCAGCCCGTTCTTCGATGCATCCTCATCTCTGCGAAGATGCCATGTCGCCTTCCCTCATCTGCCCGCGCGAACCCTCCTAAGAGCCTATCGCCACATCGTCCAAAGCTTCATCCTTCGTGGCGCACCGGTTCGAACCGAACAGACCAACAATCCGAGTCGCACCGAGAAGGATGACGGCAACTAGATCGGTAGTTGGGCGGCCGCAACATCAGAAAGGTCTCAGCGTTTGCTGGACGCGTGCCTGCGATGGCGGTGGTGGCAACGATCTTCTCTGGCTGCCCCAAGCGCGGGAGAGGCCATTCGACGCTAGCAAGAGTTCGCTCGAACCTGATATCCGTTACCGCAACGACTTCGCTGAGACCACCTCCCAGGCACCATTCTACGATGCCGGCGAACAAGGTCAGCGTTGCCTCGTGAACGGAACCATCTCCCCTCCCCTCCCCTCCACTCTTCGAGGTGTCGACGCAAAAGCGAGAACTCTAGACCATCAGGGGATTGGCGTTCAGGCGACCCTTCGGGAGCAGAGACGGAAATACGTCTACCAGCATGGTCGGTCCCATCGCAGACAAATCGCGTGCACATCCTGCAAGTGGTCCAGCCGCGGTGACATCCAGGATGGCAGTCGGGGCGAGAGCGTCAACCCCATCTGCCTCGCACTCGTCGACTACTTCTACATCCCAAGTGCGAGTGGAAAAGATCCTCGCACGTAGCCTATGATCGTCCTGAAGCAGCTACGCTTCGTAGTAAATTTTTGGTGTCGAGATCGCGAATACCTGCATGAATTTCTCCGCCGCCGTTAGGCGCCGGGAACTCTGCACGAATTGGAATCGGGCGTCCGTTGTCGAATGCTTACGGTTTTGTGCGAGTGAGTCGCGGCAAGGGGATCACCGACTTTGCCGAGGTCTTCTGCTTTTCGTCTAAATCGCCGGGGCACATTTGTAGGATTCACAATAAAACACACCATGACCAATCGGTACCGCGGTCTTGCTAAGCTGCAGGATATAAACGGAAAAATCCATTTACTCTACGTTCCGGGTTTATCCACGTTAGCCTTTCGTTAACCTAAAACCCCTTGCTCAAAATGCAGAATCGGCTCTAATAGCTAGTGGCGGAACTTTAGCGGTTTCGCGAAAAGTTCCGCCACTTGCAGGAAATGGATTTTGAGATGGCGAAAACCGCAGCAAAAACAGCGCCGGTCGTCGAAGGGTTGACCGCATTGATGGAGCGTCATGCTGACGCTCTCTCCAGCCAACTTCAAGCACATCATCTCAAGGTCTTCCCGCCGACGTCCGAAAAGGGCATTCGATCCTTTGCACCGTCAGAAGCCTCAAAATTGCTTGGCATCGGTGAGTCTTATCTTAGACAAACTGCTTCGGAAATGCCTGAACTGCACGTTAGTATGAGCCCTGGCGGTCGACGCACGTTCACGATCGAAGATATTCATTCAATCCGTAAGCACCTGGACCTGATTGGCCGCGGGAACCGGCGCTACCTGCCCCATCGTCGCACGGGGGAGCAGCTTCAAGTCGTCTCGGTGATGAATTTCAAAGGCGGCTCGGGCAAGACGACGACAGCCGCGCATCTGGCACAGTACCTGGCAATGCGTGGCTACCGGATTCTCGCGATTGATCTTGATCCCCAAGCAAGCCTTTCCGCACTCTTCGGCAGTCAGCCAGAAACTGACGTTGGTCCGAACGAAACACTCTATGGCGCCATCCGGTATGATGACGAGCAGGTCCCAATCGAGCAGGTTGTCCGAGGAACGTACATCCCGGATCTTCATCTAATTCCTGGCAATCTTGAACTGATGGAGTTTGAGCACGATACCCCGCGCGCGCTTATGAACCGGAAGGAAGGTGACACGCTTTTTTACGGTCGGATCAGTCAGGTCATCGAAGACATCGCGGACAACTACGATGTCGTCGTTATCGATTGCCCTCCCCAACTTGGCTATCTCACGCTTTCAGCTCTGACCGCCGCAACCTCGATCCTCGTCACCGTCCATCCCCAGATGTTGGATGTAATGTCGATGAACCAGTTTCTGGCGATGACCTCGAATCTCCTTCGGGAAATCGAGAACGCAGGCGCCCAGTTCAAGTTCAATTGGATGCGCTACCTCGTCACTCGTTTTGAACCGAGCGATGGCCCGCAGAACCAGATGGTGGGCTATCTGCGTTCGATCTTTGGCGAAAATGTCCTCAATTTTCCGATGCTCAAGACGACCGCCGTTTCGGACGCTGGCCTGACGAATCAAACCCTCTTTGAGGTTGAGCGCGGACAGTTCACGCGCTCGACCTATGATCGGGCCTTAGAGGCGATGAACGCCGTCAACGACGAGATCGAAACTCTAATCAAAAAAGCATGGGGTAGAACCACATGAGTCGGAAGCACCTCCTTGACGTCACCACGGACGCGCCCGACAGCTCATCAGCTGCTGAACACAGAGCGGCAAAGACTCGCTCCATGCCGCTTCTCGGCGTGACCAGAAAAGAACGAGATCCAGCGACGAAGCTGACTGCAAACATCGGTAACGCGTTGCGCGAGCAAAATGATCGTCTTGGTCGTGCCGAGGAGATCGAGCGGCGTCTCGCCGAAGGTCAGGCCGTGGTTGAACTGAACGCGTCGTCAATCGAGCCGTCCTTCGTTCAGGATCGCATGCAAGGTGATATCGAAGGACTTCTTGCATCCATCCGCGAGCAAGGACAGCAGGTCCCAATCCTTGTGAGACCTCATCCCGTTAAACCCGCGCACTACCAAGTTGCCTTTGGACATCGCCGGCTGCGCGCCGTTTCGGAGCTAGGACTGCCGGTCAAGGCGGTTGTTCGAGACTTGACGGACGAGCAGTTGGTTGTCGCACAGGGTCAGGAAAACAATGAGCGCGAAGACCTCACCTTCATCGAAAAGGCACGTTTCGCACACAAGCTAAACAAGCAGTTTCCACGAGAAATCGTCATCGCGGCTATGTCAATCGATAAAAGCAACTTGTCGAAGATGCTCCTGCTTGTTGACGCCCTCCCCTCTGAATTGATCGATGCCATCGGCGCCGCTCCAGGCGTTGGACGCCCAAGTTGGCAGCAATTGGCAGAGCTGGTTGAGAAAGCATCGCCTCCGGCAGGCGCTGCGAAATATGCTGCCTCGGAGGAGGTGCAGGCGCTGCCGTCGTCGGAACGGTTCAAGGCAGTGATCGACCATCTGAAACCGCGTCGGACTGCGCGCGGGTTGCCAGACGTCCTGTCGACCCCCGATGGCGACAGGCTTGCGCAGGTCACGCAGAGCAAGAGCAAGCTAGAAATTACCATTGACAGGAAAGCCACGCCGGATTTCGCGGCTTTCGTACTCGAGCATTTGCCGGCGCTTTACCAGGAGCATCGCGCAAAGCATCAACGGAAACAGGGAGTGTAACCCGCAAAAGAAAAGAGCTCCCTCAACGTCGCCGTCGTGGAAGCCCTTCTGTCTCTGTAGCAAGAACAGAATCGCATTTCCTCGAATCCTCGTCAAGAGTCTTTGGCGCCGTTTTGGTGAGCGAATTTCCTTTGCCTGCTGAAAGGTGAGAGACAATGCAGTCGGGGAATGTAGCGACGCCGTTCGGGCGGCGGCCAATGACGCTTGCGCTCGTGCGGCGCCAGGCGGCAATGGAAATCAAGCATGGAAAAGCTGCCGATAAGTGGAAAGTGTTGAGAGACGCTTCCGCCGCGATGGAACTGCTCAAGATCCAGTCGAACAGTCTGGCTGTTCTTGACGCACTTTTGAGTTTTTATCCTGACAATGAGTTGCGTCAGGATGCACAATTGATTGTCTTCCCCTCGAATGCCCAACTGGCGCTTCGGGCGCATGCAATGGCGGGCGCAACGTTGCGGCGGCATATTGCCATTCTGGTGGAGTCGGGGTTGATCGCCCGTAAGGATAGCGCCAATGGCAAGCGCTTCGCCCGCAAGGGCGACGATGGCCAGATCGAGAATGCTTTTGGCTTCGACCTGTCGCCCCTCCTGGCGCGATCGGAAGAGTTGGCGATGTTGGCGCAAAGAGTGGCGGCCGAGAGAGCCTCGCTCAGGAAAGCCAAAGAGAGCCTTACAATTTGCCGGCGGGATGTTCGCAAACTTATTACTGCTGCAATGGTCGAGGGCGCCGACGGCGATTGGAAGACGACCGAGGACATCTACATTGCGCTCGCGAGCAGAATTCCGCGCGTTCCGACCCTTGAAGGGGTCACTAGCGTTCTCAATGAAATGGAGATGCTCCGTGAGGAAGTGCTTAATCGTTTGGAAAACCTCGAGAATGCTGAAAAAATTAGCACCAATGCTGCTCATATCGAGCAGCACATACAGAATTCAAAACCCGAATCCGTAAATGAATCTGAACCACGCTCCGAAAAGGAGCAGGGGGCAAAGGCGAGCTTGAGCCATCAGCCGAAGAATGAATCGCAAAGGGCGTTCCCCTTGGGATTGGTGCTCAAGGCGTGCCCGATGATCAGCGACTATGCACCGCGCGGCGTGGGGAGCTGGCGAGATCTGATGTCTGCCGCTGTGGTGGTTCGATCTATGCTGGGGGTAAGCCCTTCCGCCTACCAGGATGCCTGCGAGGCGCTAGGACCGGAGAATGCTGCGGTGGCAATTGCGTGCATCCTGGAAAGGGCTAACTTCATCAACTCTCCTGGAGGCTATCTGCGGGATCTAACGCGCCGAAGTGAGCGCGGTGAATTCTCGCTTGGCCCGATGATAATGGCGTTGTTGAAGGCCAACGGGCAAGGCGGTTTGAGGGCTGGGTAA
>NZ_CP021028.1:0-506213 GCF_002117725.1 Rhizobium sp. TAL182
ACGGCCCAAAAGCTTCGCGCCAGTCGCAGCGGTTAAAGGGAGTGTGGATCGGCTATCTTCTTCGCTTCTTCACGCGCTTTCTTGAAACAAACCGTTAACCATGTCATAGATGGCGGAAGAAAACGGGTAGTTTGCTTCCATTTGTGAAAAACCGTAAAGCTTAACAATGCGCTACGATATCGATGGTGCGATGCTTCAGACACTGCTCCCATTCCTTGCTGCGGCGGAGGATGCGGTGGCGCGACTGGACGAGCGGGTGTTGCGCTCGCCGGTGGGGGAGGGCTTTGCCGAACGCAGCCATTTCTTCGATGCCGCGGGGGCGCTATGGGTCGCCGGCGAGCTGGTCCACGTCGAGGATCTCGTTTTGCACGACGCGCATATGGATAGCCGCGCCCCCAGCCACGAACTGACGATTGCCCATTCGGTGCTGCGGACTCGTCGGCGCATCTGGACCGGCGAACCATCGTGGGCGCTCGGCGCCTCCGGCCTTGCAACGTTGACCGCGACCATAGGGGAGGGGGAAGGTAGCGCTCAGGAAGCCAAAGGCCTGACGGTTGTCGGGGCCGACGACGAGGGCGACGATGAAGATGCGCCGCTTGCTGCCGAGATGGCAGAGATCGACGCGCTTCTTGCCCGCTCGCAGAAGCTCATCGACATCCATACCGGGAAAGCGCCGGCCGAGACAGCCGCGATATCCCCGGCCAAGCGCAACGAGGATCCGCTCGGCCTGCTCGGCGACGAGGAGTGGGACGAGGAACAGCGGCTCGCGGAGTGGCGCGGCGTGCTGCCCTTGGCCGATCGCCTGCCGCCGATTCTCGGCGCCGTCATCCTGTTCGAAGCCTGGGACAGGATCGAGCCGTTGCGGCGTCAGCATTGGCTCGGCGGGCTTCTGGTCGAAAGCTACCTGCGCGCCCGCGGTAAGGTCGCTTCGCATCTCTTTTCCTTTTACGGCGGGCTGAAATTGGTGCGCCATGAGCGGCGTCGGGCCCGTGACCGGGCGACGCGGCTGCAAGCTTTTATCGAAGCGATGCAACTGGCTGCGGCGGCCGGCCTCAAGGAAATCGACCGGTTGTCGCTGGCCCGCACGCAAATGGAGCTGCGCTTTCGCGGCCGTCGCTCGAACAGCAGCCTGCCGGAGCTTGCCGATTTCGTCCTGTCGCGGCCGATGGTGTCGGCGGCGATGATCGCCCGTCATCTGCGCATCACGCCGCGCGGCGCGCTGAACCTCGTCAATGAGATCGGCATTCGTGAAATCACCGGCCGCGGCCGCTATCGCGCCTGGGGCATCATCTGAAATAAAAAACACGGCCGGTTCGACGTCCGGCCGTGTCCTCTGAGAGTGAGCGCCCGGTCTGCCATCCTGTCACAGATTGCAGGCCGGGCGCCCTTGCGCTTCCATTGCCCCCAGAAGCGCGGTCCTATTCCCGCTCGCCGGTGAAGTTGAGCAGAAGCTGGAAGATGTTGACGAAGTTCAGGTAGAGCGAGAGCGCACCGAAAACGGCAAGCTTCTGGTTCGATTCCTGATCGTAGTTTTCCGAATATTGTTCCTTGATGTTCTGCGTGTCGTAGGCGGTCAGGCCGACGAAGACGACGATACCAATCACCGAGATGGCGAACTGCAGCGCACTCGAGCCCAGGAAGATGTTGACGATGGCGGCGATGATGATGCCGAAGAGGCCCATCATCAGGAACGAGCCCATCTTCGAGAGGTCACGCCTGGTCGTGTAGCCGTAAAGGCTGGTGGAGCCGAACATCGCCGCCGTGATGAAAAAGGTCTGGGCGATGCTCGTCTTGGTGAAGACCAGGAAGACGGAGGCAAGCGACAGGCCCATCACGGCGCAGAAGGCCCAGAAGGTGATCTGGGCGGTGCTCGCCGACATCGTCTGGATGCGGAAGGAGAAGAAGAAGACGAAGGCGAGCGGCGCCAGCATCACCACCCATTTCAGCGGCGAGCCGAAGATCGGGACATAAAGCGCCGGCGTCGAGCCGACGATGAAGGCAACGATGCCCGTTATGACCAGGCCGAGGCCCATATAATTGTAGACGCGCAGCATATGCTGACGCAGACCCTCGTCGAAGAGGGCCTGTGAGCCGGCGACGGCTCCGTATCGGGGATTGATCGGGTTCATGCTGATCTCCTCGGTTTGAACTAGTAGAGCGAACGGGCCAGCCGTTCGGCCGCCTGATCGAGATTGAGTCCGCTATCGTCGGCGATCAGCGCATAGGCGACCTCGCCGATCTGCCAATAGGCGGCTTCTGCTTTTTCGAGTGCGAGATGGCTGACCGGCCGGACCTCGAAGGCTCCCGGCCGGACGGCGAAAAGCGAAAGCCGCTTTCCATCGGCCACCGTGATCGCCATCTCGATGCTCGGGCCGAATTCGGACGGGAATATCTGGACGTCGGCGATCTTCCAGTCTTTCGGCAGTTCGGGCATGACGATCGCGGTCGCGGCGCGTATGTCCTCGGCGCTATAGCTGGTCGGGGTCTGCGAAGGCATCGAGGCGCGCAGGGCCGCGGTCTGATAGGCGCGGACGGCATCCTCGACATAAGCAGGCGCCGGAACGGAAGCCGCCACTTCGGTGGCCGAAAAGGCGCCGAAGGAATTATGCGCCACCCAGCCGGCGGTCAGCAGAATGCCGACGGCGGCGATGCGCTGCATGGACTGGAGGATGCGACCATAGGAAAGGCCGCGCTCCAGCCGGCGGGCGGCATCGCGGGTCTCGGGACGGCCGAAGGCGTTTTCGCCGGCAAGCGCCAGACGCAGCTCGCCCTTCATGCTGAGGTCGGCCATCACCTTGGCGGCAATCGCCGGGTTCTCCGAGAGATAGGACTCGACCTGAATACGGCGGGCGACATCGAGCTCGCCATCCACATAGGCATCGAGATCGGCATCGATGATCGGATCAACTGCTTTCATTGCCGCTCCCTCCGATTAACTTGAGATGCGAAATGCGCGGCGTCTTTTCCTCGAATTCGCGCAGTTGCGCCCGGGCGCGGGAGATGCGAGACATCAGCGTGCCAATCGGAATACCGAGCGCATTGGCGGCTTCCTGATAGGAAAGGTCTTCGATGGCAACGAGATGCAGCGCCTCGCGCTGCTCCTCCGGCAGGTCGAAGAAGGCGTCGCGCACCTGCTGCAGGCGCACGGCATGTTCCTGGCCGGCTGGCAGCGACTGCTCGGCTTCGACAGCCGCTTCGTCGTGGCGACGCGTCAGCGACCGATTCCGGCGAAGACGATCGATATGGGCATTGTGCAGGATGGAAAGCAGCCAGGTGCGCAGATTGCCGCCGCTTCGGAAGCTCTTTCTCTTCTCGAAGGCGCGCACCAGGGCATCATGCACCAGATCCTCCGCCTCATCCGAGTTGCGCACCAGCGCGCGAGCGTAGCGCCTCAGCGCTGCAAGCTGTCCGATGACATCGAAGGGGCGGTCTTTGCGTTCCATGCTTGAGTATACGCAAGCGCGGCGGATTTTATTCCCGGCGGCATAAAAAAATCATGCCCGCCGGACATCGCCGTCGACGAACCGGGGAAATACCATCCGCCAGCGCATGTGTGCCTTAAATCGGCGATTGTTTATGACAATTACATGACAGATCATCACGCCGCTGATTTGCAGGGGAAGATAAAGAATGAAGGAAAAGAAGCGGGTCTACGAAGCTCTCGTGGACGGCGCCATGGAAGGGCTGACGGGTGAGGCACTCTATGATTTCGTCAAGGCGCGATGCTCGAAAGCCACCAGCAAGAAGATCGTCAGGGCTTCGCTTCTCGCTCTGACCGATCCTCATCTCAGAGACCGCAATATTCTCGACGTGATCTACGCGCTTGCGATCAAGCATCGTCTCGATGAAGGCGTGCTTGATTACGGCGACGAGGACGAACCCGCCGCGCAGGCTCCCTTCAGGACGTTCAGCTAGTCTCTCCGGCTTTTCTAAAGCGGTCAGCGACCGTCCGAGAGCTCTTCGAGAATCGGACAGTCCGGCCGGTCGTTGCCATGGCAGGCATGCACGAGATGCTCGAGAGTGCGGCGAAGTTCCGTCAGTTCGCGAATCTTGCGGTCGATCTCCCCGAGTTTCGTCTCGGCAATGTCCCTGACGTCGGCGCTCGCCCGGGCTTTGTCCTCATAAAGCGCCAGCAATTGCCGGCATTCCTCGACCGAAAAGCCGAGACCGCGCGAACGCTGCAGGAAGCGCAGCTTGTGAACATCGGCCGCAGCATAGTCGCGATAGCCGTTTCCGCCCCTTTCGGGGCGGATCAGGCCGATATCCTCGTAGTAGCGGATGGTCTTCGAAGGCAGGCCGGAGCGCTCAGATGCTTCGCCGATATTCATGGCCGTCTCCTATAATTTTGCAAAGCGCAGTCTCAGCGCATTTGATATCACCGATACAGACGAGAGGCTCATCGCCGCCGCAGCGATCATCGGCGAGAGCAGCAAGCCGAAAACGGGATAGAGGATCCCGGCGGCGACCGGCACGCCGAGCGCATTATAGCCGAAGGCGAAGCCGAGATTCTGGCGGATATTGCGCATCGTCGCCTCCGCCAGCCGCCGCGCCCTGACGATCCCGTTGAGATCGCCTTTGACCAAGGTAATGCCGGCGCTTTCCATTGCAACATCGGCGCCGGTGCCCATGGCGATGCCGACATCGGCGGTCGCAAGTGCCGGGGCGTCGTTGACCCCGTCGCCGGCCATGGCGATCACCGCGCCTTTGGCGCGCAGTTCGTCGATCAGCGCCTTCTTGCCTTCCGGCAGCACGTCGGCGCGGACCTCGTCGATGCTGAGGCTTTTCGCCACCGCACGCGCCGTGCGCTCGTTGTCGCCGGTCGCCATGATGATCTTCAGCCCGCTGTCGTGCAGCGCCTTGATGGCGGCTGACGTCGTCGGCTTGATCCGGTCGGCGACGGCGACGAGACCGGCAAGCTTGCCGTCGAGCGTCACGAACATCACCGTCTTGCCATCGCCGCGCAGGGCTTCGGTCTTCTCCGACAGCGCCGACGGATCGACGCCGAGATCGGCGAGCAGCGCCGCATTGCCGAGCGCCACGCTTTTACCGTGCGCTATGCCCTGGACCCCTTTGCCGGTCTTCGCCTCGAAGCCGCTCACCTCCACGAAGGCGGCGCTGCGCTCTTCGGCGCCGGCAACGATCGCTTCGGCCAGCGGATGCTCGGAGCCGCGCTCAAGGCTCGCGGCCAGCGACAGCAGCCGGTTCTCCTCGACGCCGCCGACGGCGACGATGTCGGTGAGCACAGGCTTGCCTTCGGTCAGCGTGCCGGTCTTATCGACGATCAGCGTGTCGACCTTGGAAAAGCGCTCCAGCGCTTCGGCGTCCTTGATCAGCACGCCTTCACCAGCGCCGCGCCCGGTCGCGATCATAATCGACATCGGCGTCGCAAGGCCGAGCGCACAGGGGCAGGCGATGATCAGAACGGCGACGGCGGCAAGCAGCGCGTTTGCCAGGCTTGGCTCCGGCCCGATCGCGGCCCAGACGACGAAGGCAAGGATGGCTATGGCGACGACGGCGGGTACGAAGACGGCCGACACCCGGTCGACGGCGCCCTGAATCGGCGCCCGCGAACGCTGCGCCTTGGCGACCATGTCGACGATGCGCGACAGCACCGTGTCTGCGCCGACTTTCTCGGCCGACATGACGAGGGAGCCGTTCTTGTTGATCGTGCCGCCGGTCAGCCCGTCGCCCCTCGCCTTCTCGACGGGCAGAGGCTCCCCCGATATCATCGATTCGTCGACGGTCGACTGGCCCTCGAGGACGGAACCATCCACCGGTACGCGCTCGCCCGGGCGCACCCGCAGCCGGTCGCCGGTCTGAATCTCCTCTACCGGCACGTCCCTCTCATCGCCATCGGCGTCAATGCGCCGCGCCGTCTTCGGCGCGAGGTCGAGCAGAGCGCGGATTGCCGAGCCGGTCCGCTCGCGTGCCTTCAATTCCAGCACCTGGCCGACGAAGACCAGGGCGACGATGACGGCCGCCGCCTCGAAATAGACAGGCACGGTGGCGCCATGGCCGCGAAAGCTCATCGGGAAAAGACCGGGCGCAAGCGTGGCGACGACGCTGTAGACATAGGCGGTGCCGACGCCGAGGCCGATCAGCGTCCACATGTTCGGGCTTCGGTTGACGACAGACGCCCAGGCGCGGCGGAAGAACGGCAGCGCGGCCCACAGCACGACCGGCGTTGCCAGCGCTAGCTCAATATAGGTCGCCAGCGGTTCGCCGATCGCTTCCCGGAGCGGCAGGCCGAGCATCGGTCCCATCCCGAGCGCCAGCAGCGGCAGGGCAAGGATGGTGCTGACCCAAAGCCGTCTGACGAAATCGACAAGTTCCGGATTCGCTCCTTCGTCGGCCGGAGGAATGCCCATCGGCTCCAGCGCCATGCCGCATTTCGGGCAATCGCCGGGCCGGTCGCTGACGACTTCCGGATGCATCGGGCAGGTATAAAGCGTACCCTTCGGCGCCGGCTTTGCCGCCGGACGGGCGCCGTTGCGATAGGCCGAGGGGTCGGCCTCGAACTTTGTTTGGCAAGCGGCCGAGCAGAAGTAGAATTTCTCGCCCTCGAGTTTCACGAAGTATTTTGCCGTCGAGCGATCAACGGCCATGCCGCAGACGGGATCCTTCGCCGTCAGGTAATCCTGCGGCTGAGCCGCAAACTTCGTCCGGCAGCTCTCGGAGCAGAAATGATAGACACGACCCATGTGTACGAACGAGGGTTTGCCGGCTTGCGGATCGAGCGTCATGCCGCAGACGGGATCACGGATCACCGCTGCGGCGGCCTTCTCCTGATGATCATGGCCGCAATGGCAGTGACCGTCGCCGTGGCTGTGGTGATGGTGTTTGGTATCCATGACTATCTCCTTTGCCCTCAAGGGCAGTTGGAGAGGCTTATCCACCTTCCAGCAACTGGAAGGTCAAGCGCTAATTTTGACGACATCGAATTTTTCGAAAACGCCGCGTTGCGCAGCGCGACGGCGGCATCGCCCGATCCTCACATCGCGCCCGATCCTCAGATCGGGCTGATCAGCCCGAGCGGCTGGCTCCCGAGCAGTGTAGCGACCGAAATGCTGCCTCCCGGCTCGATTGTTTTTCCCGTCACGAGATCCGCCTTCAACCCATGAAGAGGGGAGGGCACCGCGATCGCCGTGTCTTCCCAGAACTCCGGACCGGCAAAAAGCACGCCGGGATCGAGCCAGCCGAACATCAGCCGCGGTGCGACGGTGATCGCGAATTCGCTGTTGCGCACGCGGGCGAAAGCCAGCACGTGATTCCGGCGGCTGCCAGTCGTCTTCAACGGCAGATAATCGCCTTTGGCAAAGAGAACCGGCTGCCGCTGACGCAGCTGCAGCCCAATTGTAACGATCCGCTGCTTCAAGGCCGCCGCCTGAAGCTTGGCGATCGGTCCGGCTTCATCAAGCCAGGCCTTCAGCTTGGCATGATCGACCGGCCGGCGATTGTCGGGATCGACAAGACTGAAGTCGAAAACTTCCGCGCCCTGGTAAATGTCGGGAATTCCAGGCGCCATCAGCTTGAGCAATGTCTGTGACAGACTGTTGACGTAGCCGGCCGCAATGAAGGGCTGCAGCACCCTTTCGAAATCTTCCAGAAAGGCGTCATTGTCCGGCGACACCAGCGCCGCCGCATAGACTGTGATCGCCTCCTCGTAGGCACCCTCCTGTTCGGTCCAGGCGCTGCGCAATTTCGCCTCGCGCACCGCCTTGACCGCGTAATCGGTAAAGCGTGCGCGAAGGTCTTCTATCTGTCCTCTGTCGAAATCCTCCGGCCAGACGCCGGCGAGCGCTTGATACAGCATCCATTCAGTATTCGGCTCGGGTGCTGCACCGTCCGGCAGATCCTTCAGCCACGGCCTATTCATGTCACGCCAACGCGCCACCGCCTGGGCAAAAACATCCGCACCCTCGCTCAGCACATAGAGCCGCGCGCGCGCATCCTCGCCGCGTTTGGTGTCGTGGGTGGCGCTGGCCGAAAGCCCATGCGGCTGCAGCCGCGCCCGCTCGGCCATGCGACGATGGAACCCGTCCGGCCCCTCGGGCGTCTTGCCTGGTTCGCCGCCGACCTCGTTTGCGGCAAGCAGCCTGTTATAGCGATAGAACAGCGTATCCTCTGTCGCCTTCGCCATGACCGGCCCGCTCAGCTGCTGAAAGCGGATCCGGAATTCATGCGCCGTATCGCCTTCGATCTTGCCTTCAAGAAGCTTCAGCACGTGGTCGAGCGCGCGCCGATCGTCGAGCCCAGCCATGACCTGTGATGCGGTCGCGGCAAGGACGGCCGAATCCTGCCAGCTCAGCGGACCGCCGTCGCCATAGGTGCGGTAGACGGGGAATGCGATCAGCAGCTCGAGCACGGCGGTGGCGATCTCTTCCCGGTTTATTTCGGGAAAGATGCCCGCCGCCATCGCAACCAGCCTGCCGGTCTCGCCAGCGAAATTGCGCTCGACCATCTGTCTCTTGGCAAGCCGCCGGCCCTCTTCGAGATTGCCCGCCTCGCCGGCGAGGCCGCGATAGGCATCGTCCAATATCGGCAGGCCGCCGGCGTCGATGAAGAGCTCGCTCAGCGCCGCGATGAATTCATATCCGGTGGTGCCGGCGACCGGCCAGCTCTCCGGCAGGACCTCGCCCGCCCCGAGGATCTTTTCGACAACGATATAGGTGTCGGCCCCGACTGCTGCCCTCAGCCTGTCGAGATAGGCCTTGGGTTCGGCGAGCCCGTCGACATGGTCGATGCGCAGGCCCTGCACCTTGCCATGGCGCACGAGTTCGAGCACCAGCCGGTGCATGTCTTCGAACACCAAGGGATCCTCGACGCGGGTGCCGACCAGTCCGGTCACCTCGAAAAAGCGGCGGTAACTCAGATGCCGCGCCGCTTCCTTCCAATGGATCAGCCGCCAATGCTGCTCGTCATGCAGGCTCTTGAGGAATTCGCGATCGGACGAGACGCCTTCGAGCTTCTCCCGAAGGAGCGCCCGATCGCCGCCCTCGAAGAGAATGTCGCGCAACGCGCGGGCGAAGTCCTCGCTTGACGTCGCGGCCGCGGCCTCTGCCATTCGCGTTGCGACCGGATCGTCGAGCCGGTTTGCGACCACGCCGTAACTGCTGGGTTTGACTGGCAACAGCGTCTGAAAATAGGTCAAGGCGAAGTTGCCGTGCGTCTCGTCGAGTACGAGGCGCAGTTCGCCTGAAGCCAGCGCCTCTTCGAAATCCTGGCCGAGCTGCGGCAGGGTCAGCGGTTCGCTCCAGTCGATGTCGAAATGGCGGGCATAGGCGCTCTGCGGGCCGAGGGCCAGCACGTCCCGCCACCAGTCATTCTCAGGCGAAGCGGCCATATGGTTCGGAACGATGTCGAGAACCAATCCCATGCCCGCCGAGGCGAGGCTTTCCGCCAGCCGGTCGAACCCCGCACGGCCGCCAAGCGCCGGATCGATCTCATTGGCATCGGTGACGTCATAGCCGTGAGTCGAGCCGCTCACGGCGGTAAAGATCGGTGAGGCGTAGAGGTGGCTGATGCCGAGCGTCTTGAGATAGGGAACGAGGTCGCAGGCACGATCGAAAGTCATGCCGTTGCGGAACTGTATCCGGTAGGTCGCTGTCGGAAGAATCATGAGGCCGTCTGACGTTGGAGGGAGACCCTTTCCAACGGTTGTGTCCGGTCTTTGGTTCCATCACAGCGCCGCGCGTCTGGAGCCTGCAAATGTCTCGTCTTGCGCAATTGCGGAAACCAATACCACCACAGAACCGACACTCCGATCGTCGCCGCGCCGCCGATTATCACCGCTGGAACGACGCCAAAGGCCCAGGCGGAGATGCCGGCCCGGAATTCGCCAAGCTCGTTGGAGGCGCCGACAAAAACCATGTTCACCGCATTGACGCGGCCACGCACGGCATCCGGCGTCCAGATCTGGATCAGCGTCTCGCGCACATAGACGCTTACCATGTCGAAACCGCCCATCAGGTCAAGCGCCAGCACCGACAGCCAGACTGCCGTCGAGGCGCCAAACACGGCGATGAAGAAACCCACCAGGGTGACGCAGACGAACATGATCACGCCGGCGTGGTCTTCACGGGATGACGCAGCAGGAAGGCCGCCACCAGGATCGATCCGATGCCGGGCGCTGCGCGCAGAAGGCCGAGCCCCCACGGGCCGACGGCGAGAATGTCGCGTGCATAAACGGGCAGCAAGGCCGAGGCTCCGCCGAGCAGCATGGCAAACAGATCGAAGATCGGCGCCACCGTCTGCTTCCCGTCGTGGTGAATATAAGCAGGGCCAGCGCGCATAGGCCTTCGCCGACAATGCAGCCCGTCATGATCAGGACACGGTTGAAACGGTCGGCAACGGTGCCGGTCACCAGCACGAGCAGGAAGGCGGGCAGGAACAGCATGAGACCCACCATGCCGAGATCGAAGGGGTCGCGCGTAATGTCATAGACCTGCCAGCCCACCGATACACCCATGATCTGGGAGGTCAACCAGCCCAAATCCAAGTTTTGGGCTGGTGCCTCAATCGATGAAAACGCCGACACTTGCGGCGCGTCCGGTTGAATCGATGACGGTCAGTTTCGAATAGCCGCCGCCGTCGGGCAGCCATTGCTGGGTGCGCCGGCGCGAGAGATCGGGCAATGGCTTGCCGTTGGCAAGCCAGCGGAAGGGGGCGCGGCCGCCCTGCAGCTTCAACAGCAGCGGCGACAGATCGCCCCCCTTTGCGCCGAGATCGATATGGGCGCCCTCGGGCGGATAGACGATCTGCGGCGCGGGCTCGCGGCCGGAGGCGACGAGCAGGCCGCTGGCGTTGAGCGCAAAACGCCGCTGGCTGATCGGCAATTCGGACTGGGCGATGCGCACGGCCCCCGCCGGCGGGCGGGGCAGGGGCGTCGTGGCGATGCCGGATTTGGCGAAAGCCTCGAACAGGATCGGCGCGGCGGTGCCATAGCCGGTCAGACCGGGCACGGCGCTGTTATCAGGCCGGCCGACCCAGACGCCGAGCACGTAACGGCCGTCATAGCCGACCGACCAGGCGTCGCGATAGCCGTAGCTCGTGCCGGTCTTATAGGCGATGCCGCGCTGCGGCGCGCCGGCGGGGGGAATGACGCCGGAGAGAATATCGGCGACGTTCCAGACGGCGATCGGCTCCAGCAGCGGTTCGCCGTCGATTTTGCCCGGTGTGCCGGTGACACCGTCGCCGAGCCTTGCCGGCTGGCCGCGATTGGCGAGCGCCGTATAAAGCTGCACCAGATCCTTCAGCGTGAGGCCGACGCCGCCGAGACCGATCGCCAGTCCGGGCGTTTCATTCGGCGGCAGGGCCGGGCGCACCTCGGCGCGGCGGAAGCGCACCAGCAGGCGCGACGGCCCGACGGCGTCGAGCAGCTTGACGGCCGGCACGTTCAAGGAGAGCTGCAAGGCCTCGCGGACGGTGACATCGCCCTGATAGCTCATGTCGAAATTGCGCGGCCGGTAGCCGAAGAAATCGGCGGGCCGGTCTTCAATGATCGTCTCCTGGGAGACCAGGCCCTGCTCGAAAGCGAGCCCGTAGATGAAAGGCTTCAGCGTCGAGCCCGGCGAACGGTTGACGCGCGTCATGTCGATCCAGCCGGAGCGGCTGGCATCGAAATAATCGGCCGAGCCGACTTCGCCGACGATCGCCCCAGTCTGCGCATCCGCCATCACCATGGCGAGCGAAAGTTTCGGCCCGAGTTTCGTCGCCGCTGCGCGCGCCACGGATTCCAGCCCCTGTTGCACCTGCTTCTTCAACGTCGTCTGATGCTTGAGGACCAGAGGCTCCTTGCGCAATGCGGCTTCGCCGAGATGGGCGGCAAAGGCAGGCAATTGCAGGCGTCGCGGCGGAATGGCGACAGCTTCGGCTCGTTCCGCCTCGCCATCGCCGACGGCCTCGGCCACTGCGACGCGATCGAGCACGCGTATGCGCGCCTCCTGCGCCGCCTTCAGATTGCGGTCCGGCCGACGCCGTTCCGGCAATTGCGGCAGGGCGACCAGCAGCGCCGCCTCGGCCACCGTCAGGCGGCGCGGCTCCTTGCCGAAATAGGCAAGGCTTGCGGCGCGCACGCCCTCGAGGTTGCCGCCATAGGGCGCGTGTGTGAGATAGAGGTCGAGGATCTCTTCCTTCGACAGCCGCCGTTCGATCTGCACGGCGCGTGCGAGCTGCAGAAGTTTTGCCGAAAACGAACGTTCGGCGCGCGGCTCGATCAGCCGGGCCACCTGCATCGACAGCGTCGAGGCGCCGGAGACGATGCGGCCGTTGCGGACGAATTGCAGGCTGGCCCGCCCGAGCGCCCAAAGATCGATGCCGCCGTGATCGTAGAAACGCTGATCCTCATAGGCAACAAGCATGCGCAGGAATTGCGGATCGACATCGGCGACCACAGTCTTCAGCCGCCAACGGCCTTCCGGCGTGGCGAAGGCGCGCAGCAGCTGCCCATCGGCATCCAGCACCTCGGGTGAAACCACATCAGCCTTGTCGAGCGGCGGCGGAAAGGCCCGGTCGGCGGCGTCGAGCGCGAAGAGAGCCGCGCCGGCAAGCAGGATGCCGGCGGCGGAGCCGATCGCGAACTTGTGCCACAGCCTCATTATTGTGCTGCTACGACCTCCATCTTGCCGGTCGCCGTGCGGGCCGAAAGCTCCGGCCGGTACATGTCCTCGACGCTTGCGGCCGGATGGTCGTAGGTGCCGGGGGTGACGGCGCGTACGACATAGGCGACGTTGAATTCACGCTCGTCGCCCGGTGCGCGGTTGAAGGCGGCGACGAAGCGGTCGAAGCGGAATTCCGTATGGGCGGCTGATATTTCGCCGATCCAGTCGAAATTCGTCATCTGGGCGCTGTCGACGAGGTTCGGATTGTCGATCTCGAAGCCGGCCGGCAGAAGGTCGGTGATGACGATGCGCGACTGCCAGTCATTGGTTTCGCGCACGTGGATGACGACCACATAGCGCTCGTTCTGCTTTGCCTCGCTGACATTGGCCTCCTCGCCGTCGAGCGTGTAATAGCTGCGCTCGATGAGGAAGCCGTCGCCGCCGGCCGGCAGCGGCACGGTGGGGGCGGCAACGGTGGTGACGACAGCCGAGACGGAGTCGTTCGTCTGGTTGGTCAGCGTCAGCGGATGATCGGCGAGCGCATCGCCGGTCATGCGCGCCATATAGGCGCCGCTATGCGCCGCGCCGTTGACATCGATCTTCAGACCGTCATCACCGCCGTGGAGGGCGCGCGCGGCAAGCAGCATCCAGGCCTCTTCCTGGGTGCTCTTATATTTGCTGCGGCCCCATTCCTTGGCGACGGCCTTGGCGAGATCCGGGACGACAGGCGGTACCGGTCGGCTTTCGGCGGCGAGCGCCAGGATCGCCGCACCGTCGCGCAGGATCGTGCCGTAGTCGGTGCGTGAGAGGTTGACGCGCGACACCATCGATTGCTGCGACATCTGCAGCGCGTCGATGAAAATGTTCTTCGAACGCTGGGCGTCGCCATAAAGCGCCAGTGCAGCGGCGATATGCGCCTTGGCAAGCGGCGTCGGGAAGTCGTTGATCATCGTATCGGCGTAATAACGCAGATCGCTGATCGCGGCCTTCTTATTGCGGGCAAGAACATAGATGGCATAGGCGATCTGGTCGCCCTGGCCCTTGATGTCGGTGGTGTAGGAGAGCGTGTTCTGCAGGTTTTCGAGGGCCTGCACGAAGGCCTTTTCCGGCACGTCATATTTCATTTCGCGGGCCCGCGTCAGGAAATCGGTGACGTAGGAATCGAGCCAGACGTCGCCGGAATCCGGTCCCCAGAGGCCGAAGCTGCCGGCCGAGGCCTGGTAGGAGAGCACGCGATAGATCGCGTCCTGCACGCGCTTGTGCACGTCCTCGTCGTTTTCGATGCCGGCCTGCTTCGCCACTTCGGCGAAGTAGAGCAGCGGCAGCGCCCGGCTGGTGGTCTGCTCGGCGCAGCCGAAGGGATAACGGTCGAGCGTCATCAGCAGCGCCGGAATGTCGAATGCCGCCGAACGAGTGACGTTGACGCTGATTGCGGCGCCGGGCAGCACGCTGTCGGCCAACAGGTTCTTGTCGACCGTCAGCTTGGCCGCCGGCTTCAGCGCCAGCACCCGGCGTTGGGTGATCGGCAGGGATGCCGGACGGACCGGCACGTCGACGGTCTGGTCGAGCGAAAGGCCGGAGGCGTCGGACAGGTTGATCGAGACACTGCCGGCGCCCGGCTGTTTGCCGATGAGCGAAAGCGTCAGTTCGGATTTCGCCCCGGCCTCGAGGCGGATCGTCTGCGCGGCGGATGCTGCTTCGATGCCGACCGCGTCATTGCCGGTCAGCTGCAGCTTGTAGTCGCCGGCCGGCGCATCGGTATTGGCGATGTCGAGGCGCAGATTGGCCTTGTCGCCAGGGGCGAGGAATTTCGGCAGGCTCGCTGTCACGACCACGGGATCGCGGATGATGACGTCCTTGACGCCGTGGCCGACACCTGATTTCGACCAGGCGACCGCCATGACGCGCGCCGTGCCGTTGAACTGCGGAATGTCGAAGGAGACCTTCGCCTTGCCCTCGGAGTCGAGCTTGACCGGGCCGGAGAAGAAGGCGACGAGCTTCTGCGTCGGCGGGCTTGCCTGCAGCGCAATGGCGCCGCCGTCGCCGCCGGTCCTGAGCTTGCCGGTCGCACCCAGCGAGCCGTCGATCAGCCGTCCATAGAGATCGCGGATCTCGAGACCGAGCTGACGCTGGCCGAAATACCAGTCTTCCGGGTTCGGCGGTTCGTAGCGCGTCAGGTTGAGAATGCCGACATCGACGGCGGCAACCGTCACATAGGCATCCTCGTTGGCGCCGGCGCCCGTCACCTGCAGGCTGATATCAAGCGGTCCGCGCGGCAGCATCTTTTCCGGCGTATCGAGCTTCACATCAAGCGCGCGCTGTTCGGGGTCGACCTTCAGCCACTTGATGCCGATCGAGCGCATCGGCATATGGCTGTCCTGCGCGTCGCCCGGGCGGAAGAGTGTTGCCGTGACATAGGCGCCGGCGCCCCAGTCCGCCGTGACCGGGATGTCGATCTCGCCGCCGGTCTCGCCGATCGTGGCGTTCTCTACGGCAACGAGCTTTTCTGTTCCGGCCGTCACCATCAGTTCGCCGCCGTAGCGCGACGTGATTTTCAGCTTGGCGGTTTCGCCGATCTTGTAGCTATCCTTATCGAGGGCGATTTCCAGGCCGTCCGGCGTTTCGGTCGACGTCGAGGCGACGAACCAGCCGGCGTCGAATTCGACACTGGAGGTCGGGCCGTCGGCGTCAGGGCTTTCCACTTCGAGGCGGTAGCGGCCCCAGGTCACCGGCACGGAAATCTTGCCGCCATCCATCGTCGCGTCGACGCTGCCGTTGGAAACCTGCTCGGCGGTATAAACCGGCTCGTATTTCCAGGCCGTTCCCTCGCGATACCATTGGTATTCGCGGTTGAGGCTGTAGAATTTCCAGCGCAGGCCCTTCGTCTCCTGCTTGTGTCCCTCGGCATTGACGCCGATCACCGTGAAGTTGGCGACGGAATTCTCGGGCAGCTCGTCGGAAAATTCCGGCTTGATGCCGATCGAAGCGCGCTCGCTCTTCACCGGAAGGACAAGCGAACGCTCGATGGCGCGCCCACCCGCTTCCTGCATGCGTATATAAACGGTGGCGTTGAGCAGCTGCGTCGTTGCCGGCAGCTCGCCGACGGTGAGGTCGGTCGAAGCTTCGCCATTTTCGTCGAGTTCCGGCAGACCGTCGATCGGCAGACGCGAATCCTCGTTCGCCTCCTCGTCGGCAAGGCCGAAGAAGAATCCCTTATAGGCGGTGCTCTCACGCGTCGGCTTGACGACGACGTCGCCCTCGAGCGTCAGCCCGACGGCCGGAGCGCCATAGAGATATTTGCCTGAGATGGTGATGTTCGCTGGCGTGTCCGGGCCGATCTCCTTGGCCTCGGTCTTGATCTCCATGTCGGTACGATCGGGCACGAAATCGTCGACGAGGAAACTCTTGCTGGCGATCGCGCTGCCCTTCGGATCGGTATAGATGTTCATCGTCCAGGTGCCGCGCATGGCGTTTTCCTGGGTGGCGAAATCGACGGAATAACCGCCGAGATTGCTGGTCTGGCTGACGATCCGGCGGTCTTCGACGCCATCCGGCCGGCTGAAGATGAAGGTCAGCGGCAGGTTCTCGATGGCATTGCCGTCGGTATCGCGGGCAAGCGCCTGCGCATGCACCGTTTCGCCGGCGCGATAGATGCCGCGTTCGGTAAAGGTCAGCACGTCGATCGCGCCGGGTGAGGCCCGGCCGGTGACGCCGCGGTCGGAGAGATCGAAGCCGGCGCGGGTCATATCGAGGAAGACATAATCCGACGCGCCGTTCTTGGCGGTAATGACGGCGGGCGTCAGCGCCGCCGTGCCGCGGATCAGGCCGGCGGTGAAGGTCGCGCGGCCGTTTTCGTCGGTCGTTGCCGTGCCGAGCACCTCATTGTTCTTGGCAAGCAGCTGCAATTCGACGCCTGCTATCGGCTTGGCCGAGGCGAGCGAGCGGGTGAAGACGTTGAGACCGTCAGTGCCGGCATAGGTGCTGATGCCGATATCGGAGACCAGGAACCATTGCGTCGCCTGCGAATCCCACTCCTGCGCCGGGCCGTTCGGCGCCGTCGCCGTCATCACATAGATGCCGGGCTTGCGCTCGGGCAGCGCCTCATCGACGGGGAAGCTGGTGATGATGTCCTTGTTGAGCTCGTTGGCGATGTCGATCGAACCCTGCCACACGAGTTCGCCGCTTTGATCCTCGATGTTTTGGGCGCTGTAGCCGTCGAGCTGGGTCAGGAACTGCGAGTTGGTCAAGAGCGGCGCGATGGCGCGGTCGCCGATGCGGTAGAGCTTGAGGTTGGCCGAGGTCAGGTTGACCGAGACGATCGGAATGCCGCGGCGCGCCGTCGAGGGCAGCACGAAGCTATCGCCGGTGAAACGCACCATCTGGCTGCGGTCCTTGATATAGACGTCGATGGTAACAGGCGCGTCGAGCGTCTCGTCGACCGATGACGGCAGGCCGGTGCGGAAGGCGATCTTGTAGGTCTGGCCATGCGTCAGGCCCTCGACGCAAATCTGCTTGTCCTTGGTTTCGACCGCCTTTGGCGCTTCGCCGTTCAGCGTCACGAAAGGCGTGTAGTCGGTGGTTTTGATCAGCGCCTCGGAGAAGGTGGCGCAGGCGCGCGGCGTGGCGCTGTCGGCGTCGACCGTATGTTCGGTGATGCGGAAGCCCTGCGTCGATTTCAGCTGCAGGTAGGCCGCCTGCACATCCTCGGAGGCAACCAGCGCCAGGCTCGCCTTGTAGGCGTCGAGAGCCGGACGGTAATTGGCGTTTCGGTCCAGGGCGTCGGCGAGGACGGCGAGCGCCTCGGCGCGCTTCGGCTTGGTGCGCGTCAGCTCGTAGCCGTTCAGCGCGTCGAGCACGGCCTGGCCTGATGTGTTGGTCTCGGCGCTGCCGAGCGAAGCGGCGGCGCGGGCGGTTTCGAGCCAGAGATCGGCGTCGTCAGGGGTGATCGACAGCGCGCCATGGAAGGACTTCAGCGCCTCGGCCAGATTATTGCCGGTGAGGTCGATGCGGGCGTTGGCCGTCAGGCTGTCGACGCCCTGGCCCTGCTGGTCGTCGGCAAGCGCGAGATTGTCTTTGAAGTCATGCGCCTGCTGGACGAGGTCGTTGCTCAAAAAGGTCAGGCGCGGTGCGGCGCCGAGATCCGGCTCCTGCTTGCCTGATGTCTCGACGATCTTGCCGGCGATGGCGCCGGGGAAGGCGTTCATCGTCTTGAAGTCTGATTTCAGGAAGCACCATTTCACCTTGGGATTGTAGGTGAAGGCCTTGCAGCTCTTGTCGCCGATGCAGGAGGTCTTGCACTGGTCGAGCGAGACGTTCTGCTCGGTGCGAAGATCGAAGCCGAAGAAATCGGCGTCTTTTATCGTCTGGATGTCACGCTTGGTCTCCGCAGCGGCGGCTGGAAGGCCGATGGCAATGGCGGAAAAAAACGCGATGATGGCGAAAGCAAAGAAAGAGCGCACGGACATAGGTCCCCCCCGGAATGCTGGCTCTGATCGGCGGCACTCTCCTCACTCCTCATGCGATTGTCAACTCAACTTGAGCGGTGTTTCATCTCCAAACACACGCTTTCATCTGGTTGTCACATCGGCGTGAGTGAACGCCTTGTGATTTGCCGCTTTTGCAAGGATGAGCAAGGATTTGAGCGATCGTCAGGAGGTCGTGCAATGTCGATGTCGTCGCGCCGCCGCAATAGCCTTGCCGGGGTTTTTGCCGCCACCATTCTCACACTCGGCGCCGGTGCTGCCGGTGCGGCCGAGGAAGCGGTTGTGATACCGCCGCCGGCCATTGACGAGACCGCCGGGTCCGGCACCGAGACCGCCATTTTCGCCGGCGGCTGTTTCTGGGGCGTCCAGGGTGTTTTCCAGCATGTGAACGGCGTCGAGAACGCCGTCTCCGGTTATGCCGGCGGCGAGGCTGAAACGGCGCAATACGAAACGGTGAGCACCGGCTCGACCGGTCACGCCGAAGCCGTCGAGGTCAGGTTCGATCCGAAAAAGGTGACCTACGGCAGGTTGCTGCAGATCTTCTTCTCCGTGGCGCACAACCCGACGCAGCTGAATTTCCAGGGACCGGATCGCGGCACCCAGTACCGCTCGGCGCTGTTCGTCACCGCTGCCGAGCAGCGAGAGGTGGCCGAGCGCTACATCGATCAGCTCGACAAGGCGCACGTCTTCCCGAAGCCGATCGTCACCAAGGTATCGGATGCGCGCGGCTTCTATCCCGCCGAGGCCTATCACCAGGATTTCCTGACGCGCAATCCGACCTATCCCTATATCGTCTACAACGACCTGCCGAAGATCGAGAATTTGAAGTCGCTGTTTCCCGCCGACTACCGCAGCCAGCCGATGCTCGTCGGGAAGACCAAGGGCTGATTTGAGCCTGTCGGTCTCGGGGTTGATGCCGGTGGACTGGTCGCACTCGCTTAAGGCATGATGTCGATGGGCGTATGGTCGGGAACGCGGGCCCAGACATCGCGCATCTCCGCATCGGTGACCGCGATACAGCCATCCGTCCAATCCCACAGGCGATGGATTCCTGCGAGCAGGCCCCAGCCATTGGGCAGCCCGTGGATCATGATGCCGCCGCCGGGCGGATAGCCGCCTACGTCAGCCTCATGCTGCTCTTTCGGATTCGGATAGGAAATGTGCAGGCTGAGATGGGCCACGGATTTTGGATTGCGCCAGTCTATTTCATAACGCCCTTCCGGTGTTTTCTCGTCGCCTTCGCGTTGTTTGGGGCCTGCATCGGCGGCACTTCCAAGCGAAATCTGATACGTCGAGATCGGAGCGTCTCCCCTGAAAAGGACCATGCGGCGTTCGGACTTATAAACGCGAATGAGGTCCGCGCGCTGCTCCGGCGGTGCATTCGCGGGCGGCGAGCCCGAGCCGATCCTGGCCATGACTTTGGTATAGGCGAACAGGCTGACGGCCACGATCAGGACGATAAGTTTGGTTCGCAACGTGATCCTCAATCGCCGAGCCCCATGGATGATCCGATCGTATCATTGCCCGCTCTCATCCAGAAGTAGGCGGTTGAAATTCAACGTGATTGAGCGGCGGGTTTTTGCCTTGTCGGCTTCGTGTTAAGGATTTATCAACGTTAACAATAGGTTAAATGGCGAAAATCGCGTTCCACCGCGGAACATATCGTCAGGTTTCCCGTTACGACAATGAGTTTCGGCAGGGACGACTGCCGAGCGGCTCCTTCTTTCGAAGTATGTGCGTAACAAGAGGACGGATCATGGCCACCAATGTCGTGCGGCGCTGCCAACGAGATGATCTCATGAAGCAGAGAGTATTGATCGTCGAAGATGAATTCCTGATCGCGCTTGATCTCGGCGCGACGGTGGAAGGTATCGGCATGCAGGTCGCAGGCCTTGCGAATAATCGCGAACAGGCGCTGCGGCTGGCGCCGTCCGCCGATATCGCCTTCGTCGACGTCAATCTCGCCGATGGCCGGACCGGGCCTGATCTCGGCAGGCGGCTGGCGGAAGAGCATGGTCTCGCCGTCGTGTTCATGACCGGCAATCCCGAGACCGTCGCCGGCGGCGTCAAGGGAGCGGTCGGCTTCGTCCAGAAGCCGGTCATGCCTTCGCTTGTCGAACAGCTGCTGAAATATCTGGCCGCGCGCCGTGTCGGCGGCTTCGCGGTCGTGCCGGCGCAGATGACGGTCTTTACGTGATCGCAGGGGAGATCAGCCGGACATGGCCGCGAGCTGCGGTTCTCCGGCGCCCTTTTCGGCTTTCGGGTTGCCATAGGCCTTGAGAAAGGTCCGCACGGCATTGCGCGCCGCCTTTTCCAGTTCTTCATTGGTGGGTGTGCCGCCGAACAGCGTCATCATCTGCAGGTCGGCATTGGCGAGCGCCACGAACTGCCGGGCGGCGACGTCGAAATCATCGATAGCAAGCGCTTGACTGTGGGCAAGGCGCGCGAGAAGCGCGGAAAGCGCAGTGGTCAGCTTGCCCGGCCCCTGCTGGCGCCAGCTTTTGAAGAGGTGCGGATATCGCTCACCCTCCGTCTGCACCAGTTTGCGCAGGAATTTTCCGTCATGATTGCAGATGCAGTTTTTGTTGAGGCGCACCGCAAACGCCGTCAGACCGTCCTCCAGATCGTCGGCGCTGTCAGGAAAGGTCGACAGCACGGAAAAGAGCGTGGCGTTGGCGCGGTTCATCACGTCCTCGACGACGGCGACGAACAGCGTCTCCTTTTCCCGATAATGATTGTAGATCGTCTGGCGGGAGACACAGGCAACGGCGGCGATCTCGTCGATGCTGGCGGCTGCAAAACCCTTGCGGCAGAAGACGTCGGCGGCGGCATCGAGGATCGACATACGCTTGGCGCATTGTCCACGCTGCGTATGCCCCGCCATCCGGCCTGCCGGTGTCACGCTGTCTTTCATGGAGCGAAGATAAGACGTCTTGACGGTTTAGACAATGGCGTCTAGTTTTACAGGCGTGTCCAAATTTATTGACACTCTTGGTTCCGCCGCTGGAGATATGAGCTCCCAACTTCGTCTTCGCGCGAACGATCATCATTGAACCCAGCGCATCGGCGCGAAAATCGGACTGATTTTCGGAGAGCACGATGCGTCGATTCCAAAGAGTGCGGAGCGACGATCCGGCGCCTCCGCTGCGCTTTTACGAAAGATCACCATTATGACGGCTTCCTTCTTTCGCATTGCCCTCATTCTCGGCCTGTTGTCGGCCATCGGTCCTTTTGCCATCGACATGTATCTGCCTGCGCTGCCCTCCATCGGCCAGGACCTGCATGCCGATAACAGCGTCACCCAACTGACCCTGCTCGCTTTCTTCATCTCCTTTGCGCTTGCGCAGCTCGTCTACGGGCCGCTGTCGGACATGTGGGGCCGCAAGCTGCCGCTCTATCTCGGTATCGGTCTCTTCGCCGTCGCGTCGATCGGCTGCGGATTTGCGACCGATATCGAAACGCTGATCGCCTTCCGTTTCGTCCAGGGCATCGGCGGTGCCGCCGGCATGGTCATCCCCCGCGCCATCGTCCGCGACATGCATACCGGCGTCCAGGCCGCGCGGCTGATGTCGCTGCTGATGCTGGTCTTCTCGATCTCGCCGATCCTGGCGCCGCTGACGGGCAGCGCCGTCATCGAGCTCTCCGGCTGGCGCGGCGTATTCTGGGCCGTGACCGGTGCCGCGGTGATCGGCCTCCTCCTGCTTTCCACCCAGCTTGAGGAAACCCGCCCGGCCGAGGAGCGCAATGGCAGCAGCCTCGGCAGCGCCATGAAGGCCTATCGCCTGCTGCTCGCCGATCGCAATTTCCTGACGCTGACTTTCATCGGCGGCCTCGGCATTTCGAGCTTCCTCGTCTATCTCGCCAACTCGCCCTTCGTGCTGATCCAGCATTACGGGCTGACGCCGACCGAATACAGCTTCGCCTTCTCGATCAATGCCGTCTCCTTTTTCGCGGTATCGCAGGCGACGGGCTGGCTCGGCGAGCGTTTCGGCCTGGTGCGCGTCATGCGCATTGCCGTCAGCGCCTTCGCGCTGGCCATGGTCGTCATGGCAGTGGTGATGGCCTCAGGCTTCAATCAGCTGCCTGTTATGGCGAGCTTCCTGTTCATCGGCTACGGCTTCCTCGGCCTCGTCATCCCGACGAGCGCCGTGCTGGCGCTGGAGGATCACGGCGCAATCGCCGGCACCGCCTCGTCGCTGATGGGCACGCTGCATTTCGTCATCGCCGCCGTCGCCATGGTGATCTCGAGCCTGTTCTTCGACGGCACCGCCGTTCCAATGGCCGCCGGCATCGCCGTCTGCGCCTTCATGGCCTTCGTGCTAACGCAGGCCACGATCGGCCGCCGCGCCGCGGTCGCCGCCGCCGAATGATCCGGACAGGCCGTAGCCGGTTGTCGGTTGCGGCCACCAATCAGGGTTGCGGCACCGGAGAAAATACCTCGCACAATTGAATATTAGTCGATAGCGCTATCTAGGCGTCTAACGACATTGTCATTGCGGAGAATATGCATGGTCGACGAGAAGCGGCTGATCTCGAAAATCACCTGGAAGCTGATGCCGTTTCTCGGCATCCTCTATCTCATCGCCTATATCGACCGGCAGAATGTCAGCTTCGCCAAGCTGCAGATGGTCGATGCGCTCGGGTTGAGCGAATATGCCTATGGTCTTGGCGCCTCGCTCTTCTTCATCGGCTATTTTCTCTTCGAGGTGCCGAGCAACCTCTTCCTCGACAGGCTCGGCGCCCGTGTCTGGTTCGCCCGCATCCTGGTCTCCTGGGGGCTCGTCACCATCGCGCTCGCCTTCACCCAGAACGCGGCTATGTTCTATATCCTGCGTTTCCTGCTCGGTGTGTGCGAAGCCGGCTTCTTTCCCGGCGTCCTCTATCTCCTGACGCTGTGGTTTCCTTCGGCCTATCGCGGCCGGATGGTCGGGCTGTTCATGATCTTCAGCGCCATCGCCAATGCCGTCGGCGCACCGCTCGGCGGCGCGCTGCTCGATCTCGACGGCCTCTACGGCTTTGCCGGCTGGGAGTGGGTGTTCCTGGCGACCGGTATTCCCGCCGTCATCGCCGGCGTCGTCACCTTTTTCTATCTTCCCGGCCGGCCCGAAAACGCGAGCTTCCTCAGCAGCGAGGAGAAGAACTGGCTCGAACGCCGGCTCACCTCGGAAAATGCCGGCATGGACGAAAATGCCGGAAACGGCTTCAAGGTGACCCGCGCGTCCTTTTGATGGCACTCTGCTATATCGCCTTTCCGCTGTCGGCCTATGGGCTGAGCTATTGGCTGCCGACCATCGTCAAGGCCTTCGGCGTCAGCAACACGGTGAACGGCTTCCTCAACGTCATTCCCTGGCTGCTGGTCGCCGTCGCGCTCTATGCCGTTCCCGCCATGGCCGACAAGGCGCAATCGAAGACGCCCTATATCGTCATTCCGGCGTTTATCGGCGCCGCCTGCCTGCTGCTCTCGGCGCTGATCCCGAACCACACGCTGCAATTCGCCTTCCTCTGCGTCGCCGCCGCCGGCATCTTCGCACCGCAGCCGGTGTTCTGGAGCCTGCCCTCGCGGTTCCTGAAGGGGGCGGGTGCGGCGGCCGGGCTTGCCGCCATCAATTCGGTCGGCAATCTCGGCGGCTTCGTCGCCCAGAACGTCGTGCCCTGGATCAAGGATGAGAGCGGCAGCACGATTGCGCCGATGTTCTTCCTCGCCGCCTGCCTTGCCGCCGGCGCCCTGCTGGTCTTCTTCGTGACGCGCCAGTTGACGAGCCGCGAAGCTTCGGCGGCACCAAGCCGGGTCTGAGCAGTGTGCTTCAAGCCGTCAGCGTGAAGGCGTCGCTTTCGCCCGGAACGAGCTCCATCGGCCAGATCCTGTTGCGGGCACCCTGCGGATAATGGTCGGCATAGGCCGGCATGGTGGCGAGCAGGGTTTCGCCGAGCTGGGCGCCGAGATCGCGCAGCGACATGCGGAAGGAGGTCAGCGTCGGCTGCAGGAAATGCGTGCGCGACTCTTCGCGGAAGCCGACGACGGCGAGGTCGCGGCCGGGCACGATGCCGGCCTCGGCCAGCCTGCGATAAAGCCCGATCGCCATGAGCTCGTGGATCAGGATGATCGCCGTCGGCCGGTCTTCGATCATCAGCAGCTCGTGGCCGGCCTGATAGCCGCCCTGTTCGCTCGATTTCACACGGATGACGAGGGCGGGATCGAAGGGAATATTGTGGCGTTTCAGCGCCTGACGGTAACTGTCGAGGAAGATATAGCCGAGATTGATGTCGGAGGAGGGGGCCGCCACGGCAATCCGCCGGTGGCCCTTGGCGACGAGCCGGTCGACGCCGCGTGCCGCTACACCTTCGAAATCGAGGTCCATCCAGGTATAGCTGCCGCCGGACGCACTGCGGCCGAGCGCCACGAAGGGGATGCGGGCCTTTTCCAGAAGCTCGATGCGCCGGTCGGTGCGCCGCGTCGCCGAGATGATCAGCGCATCGACGAGGCGTCGCGCCACCATGCGCTTCAGATATTCGTGCGGATCCTCGTCGTCAGGGCAGGGCAGCATGACCAGATCGAGCTTGTGACGGGAAAAGACGCTCTGCAGCCCGTCGGTGACGCCGAGGAAGAAGTCGTCGCTGTTTTCGACCGTCTCGCGGCTGACCTCGAGCATCAGCCCGATGACGTTGGTCATGCCCTGGCGCAGGCTGCGGCCCGACTGGTTGGCGACATAACCGAGCTCTTCGGCGGCGGCGAGCACGCGCCGGCGCGTGTCTTCATTGACATCCGGCTTGCCGTTCAGCGCCCGCGACACCGTTCCGATCGAAATGTCAAGATGCTCGGCGAGCTGGCGAATTCCTTTCATCTGCAGCGATCTTCCTCCCTGACGACGCCGCGCGATGGAAACGCGCAAAGGACGTAACGCCTCGATTGCCAGATCCTTCTTGCCACAGGATGGCGCCTGCGAAAAGCTAAGGCTTGAAGCTCTGGCGGATGATGAGTTCCGGGATGACGCGTTCGTAAGCCGGGGGCGAGTCCGGATTTTCGAGCCGCCGCTCCATCAGATCGACGGCGCGCTGCGCCATAACAAGCGGGTCCTGGCGGAAGGTGGTCAGCTGGTAGCTCAGCCAGGCGGATTCCGGCACGTCGTCGAAACCGATGACGGCGACGTCCTCCGGAATTCGCAGCCGCGCTTCCAAGCGCGCGACATCCATCAATCCGAAGGCGATCAGGTCGTTGGCGCAGAAGATGGCGTCCGGCTTTATTCTTGCGGAGAAGAGGGCGCGGCCAGCGGTGACGCCGCCCTGATAATCCGAATCGCCGCCGCGTGCGACGACAGCGGATGCACCGAGCGACTCGGCCGCCGAAACGAAGGCGCTTTCGCGCTCGACGATCGCAGGCGTTCCCGAGTTGGAGCCGATCACCGTCAGCCGACGCCTGCCGCTTTTGCAAAAGGCCGTCGCCGCCATGCGCGAGGCTTCGGAATTGCCGGCGCGCACATGATCGGCGTCGGGCTCCGAACGGCCGATGACGACGAGCGGCTGGCCGTTGCGCTGGGCGAGTTCGAGGAAACTCGGCGGCGGCGAGCCGGACAGGATGATGATCGCCTCGGCGCGGTGGCCGATCAGCATCTTCTGGGCGGCGAGCAGCTCCTCTTCCGTCTGGCCGGTGTTGATGAGGATCGGAATGCTGCCGCGCCGGATCAGGGCTTTGGCAAGGGCGGCGGCCAGATGCGCGCGAAAACCCACCTCCGGCCGTGTGGCGACGATGCCGACGAGGCGGCTCTGATTGGCAAGCACGCCGCGCGCCAGATCGTTGACGTGATAACCGAGCTCTTTAGCCGCCCGCAGCACCTTTTCGCGCGTTGCAGCCGCAACGCTTGCACCTGGCGTGAAGGTGCGAGACACGGCGGAACGCGAAACGCCCGCCAGCTGCGCCACCTGCTCGGCGCTGACGAAGCGCATGCGTTCTTTTTTTGGCGCTTTGCCGTCGTTCACGGGACCATCATTCATCGGCTCTCAGCTATTGCGCGTCTCTGACAGTTGCATGACAGATGCGGGGCGGGCGGATTTTTTGCGAAGGTATTGTCGTCAGGATGACCGCCGATTCGCGCCAAAGGCTGCCCCTCACCCTAACCCAACCGGTGTCGAGCCGCTGGTCTCCACCCGTCCTTCGGACCTCCGTAAAACGGGGCGAGGGGACGTGGCTCGCGAGACGTTGGCGAGGGACGGAGAGGTTGCGGCTTGGTCCCTTCGCCCCGCGAGCGGGGGTCCGAAGGACGGGACGAGACCCCTGGCTCGACCCCGGTTGGTGGCGGCAGCCGGATGAGCGGCGGCTCTCCTGGTCGGCATGCCGTTGATATGAACTAAAAAAACCGAGGCTGCGGAACGCAGCCTCGGCTGAGGGTCGAGCGGCGCTGACGAATTCAGCACCACTTCAAAGCTTCAGATCTACTCGCAGACCCGCACGGTTTCGGCGTGGTAGCCGCCATCATAGCGATTGCGGACGTCGCGGTCCTCATACCAGCATCTCGGTTCGACATAGCGGGGGCTCTCGACATAACGAGGGCCTTCATCGACGTAGCGCGGGCCGCCGCCGTTGACGAGTGCGCCGCCGATCAGGCCGCCGACGACGCCTGCGGCTACACCGCCGGCGATGATGCGGCCGGTATTGTTGTGGTGGTGATGGTCACGCGCGGCAGCGGGCTGAATAGCCGATCCAACAAGGGCCGTCGCGATCAACAGGCTGCTGATAATTCTCTTCATAATATTCTCCTCAGTGGTACCGGCCCCCGATTAAAAGGGAAATGCGGCATCAAGGCGTTGGTTCATTCAATCTTTGCAACATGAATTAATGCATGTCATCCGCCTTTAGTCTTAGGTCGCCGATTGCGTCGCCGTCGTCTCCTCCAGCACATCTTCGGGAATATCATCGAAAGAGGCATAGTTGAGGTTATAGAGCCTGGAATAGAGCTTGTCGTTCTTCATTAATTGCCGATGGTCGCCGCTTTCGATGATCTCGCCGTTCTGCAGCACGATGATGCGGTCGGCCTCGCGGATCGTTGCCAGGCGATGGGCGATGACCAAGCCGGTGCGATTCTCTAGCAGCTTGACCAGCGCCTTCTGGATCAGCATTTCGGTATAGCTGTCGATATTGGCGGTCGCCTCGTCGAGCACCAGGATCTTCGCATCCGCCACCAGCGCTCGGGCGAAGCTTAGGAGCTGGCGCTGGCCGAGCGAGAGATTGCCGCCGCGCTCGCCGAGAATGCTGTCATAGCCATCGGGCAGGCGCATGACAAAATCATGCGCGCCGACGGCTTTCGCCGCCTCGATCACCTGCTCGCGGGTCGCTTCCAGCTTGTGATAGCGGATGTTTTCGAAGACGGTGCCGGTAAAGAGGAAGGGCTCCTGCAGCACCATGGCGATCTGCGCCCCGAGCGAATCCTGCGTCAGATCACGCACGTCGTGGCCGCCGACCAGCACCTGGCCCTGTTGCACGTCGTAAAAGCGATGGATCAGCGACATACAGCTCGATTTGCCCGAGCCCGTTGGACCCACAAGCGCCACCGTCTCGCCCGGATTGACCTTGAAGCTCACATGTTTCAGCACCGGATGCTTCGGATTGTAGCCGAAGACGACGTCCTTGAATTCGACCGAACCGTCCATGTCGCGCGACAGGGTCTTGGCGTCGGGGGCGTCCTTGATGTCGACGGGCACGTCGAGCACTTCGGTCAGCCGCTGGCCCGACGCCATGGCGCGCTGCATCACCGAATATTGCAGGGTCAGTGAGCGGATCGGGTCGAAGAAGCGCTGGATATAGAACAGGAAGGCGACGAGCACGCCGACATCGAGCGCCTGGTTGAGAACGCGGGCGCCGCCGACGACGATGACGAGAGCCATTGCGACGCCGGTGAGGCTGTCGACGATCGGCACCATCACCTGCGCGTAACGCGCCGCCGTCAGATGCGTCTTGAGGTTGGCCCGCGCCTTGTCGTCGTAGAGCGTGAAGTTGACGCCCTGGCGATCCATGCTCTGGACGGCGCGCACGCCGTGGATCGCTTCGGCGAGCGCGCCTGCCGCAACCGAATTGGTCTCGTGCGCGGCCATGAAGGACTTGCGGGCGAGCGGCAGCCAGAAGAGGCGGACGACGAAGAGCACCGGCAGCACCGAAAGCGTCAGCAGCCCCAGCTTGAAATCGAGATAGAGCATGACGAAGACGATGCCGAAGAGCAGGACGATGTCGCCGACCGACAGCACCGAGGTTTCGAGGAATTCCTGCATCGAGTTGACGTCGCCTTGCAGGCGCGACATCAGCCGCCCCACTTCGGTCTTGTCCATGAAGGAGAGCGAAACCCGCTGGAGATGCGAAAACATCGCCTTGCGGATGTCGAACAGCACCTCTTCCGCGACATTGCCGACCAGCGTCTCCTGGGCGTAGCTTGCCGCATAATTGATTGATATGGCGACGGCAAAGGCCGCGATTGCCCAGATCAGCGCCGCATGATTGCCGCCCGGCGACATGCCGTGATCGATGGCGTAACGGATGATCAGCGGGATCAGCAACTGCATCGTTGTGAAGGTCAGCACGGCGACAACAGCCCAGAGGACCTGGGTGCGGTAGGGGCGAACGAAAGCCCAGATCCGCTTGATGATGTTGCCGTCGAAGGCCTTGCCGAACATCTCCTCCTCGACGCGATGCGAGCCGACCACCGCCCGCGGCGGGCGGCGTCCATCCTCGCGAATGTCGGGACGCTCGGTTTCCAGTTCCTCGGCCATCGTCGTTCCTCCTGCGGCCATCACTTGAGGTGGTCCGCGCGTGAATTCTTTGTCCGCTTCTCCCCAGCGGGGAGAAGGTGCCCGAAGGGCGGATGAGGGGGCCGCACGGCACGCCCTCCGTTTGCCCTTCGCTACCGCGCCTCGCCCCCTCATCGCCTCGCTTTGCTCGGCACTTCTCTCCAGCGGGGAGAAGAGGGGAACTACGCGCTCAACACCTCGTCGCCCGGCCGCACCTGCAGCTCGTAGAGCGCCTTGTAGCGCCCGCCGAGCGAAAGCAGCGCCTGATGGGTACCGCGCTCGACGATCCTTCCGTCTTCGACGAACAGGATCAGGTCGGCATGCATCAGCGAGCTCAGGCGGTGGGCAACGATGATCGTCACGCGGTCGGCGGCATAGCGGCGCATGGCGCTGCGGATGCGCTGCTCGGTGGCCGCGTCGATTGCCGCCGTCGAATCGTCGAACACCATCACCGCCGGCCTCAGCATCAGCGCCCGGGCGATCGACAGCCGCTGCCGCTGACCGCCGGAGAGCGACACGCCGCGCTCGCCGACGACGGTGCCGTAGCCGGTGGGAAGGCCGAGCACGTAATTGTGCAGCTGAGCGCTTTCGCTGGCGCGTTCGATGCGGCTTTCCTTTGCCCAGGGATCGCCATAGGCGATGTTGTTCTCGATCGTCGTCGTGAACAGAAAGGAGTCCTGCTGCACGACGGCAACGGAACGGCGCAGCGACTGCAGCGTCGCCTTGCGGATGTCCTGTCCGTCGATGGCGATCCTGCCGCCGGTCACATCGTAGAAGCGCGGGATCAGATGGGCGATCGTCGACTTGCCGCTGCCGGGAGGGCCGACGATGCCGATCGTCTGGCCGCGCCGGGCTTCGAAGGAGACATCGTGGAGCACGGTGCGCTTTTCCGAGCCGGGATAGGCGAAGCTGACATTCTCGAAGCGCAGCACGCCCTCCGATACCGCCAATTCTTTGGCATCCGGCGCATCCTTGATCGCGATGTCGAGGTCGAGCAGGTTGAAGAGCCGCGAGCCGCAGGTGGAGGCGCGGGCAAAGGCATTGACCATCAGGCCGAGCTGGCGCACCGGCATCTGCAGGATGGTCATGAAGGTCAGGAACGAGGCGAGCGTGCCGACGGTGATCTCGCCCGCCATCACCTTGCCGCCGCCGACCCAGAGCACCAGACCCATCGCGGCGAAGAAGGAGAAGGTCATGGCGCTGGTGTTGACGACACGGATGCCGACGCGCTGATGGGCGAGCGCGAGCGCGTTTTGCGATGCCGCCTCGAATTTCGTCAGTTCGTGCTCCTGGGCGGCAAAGGCGCGCACGACGCGAATGCCGCCGAGATTCTCCTCCATGATCCGGGTCAGCACCGAAAGCCGCTCCTGCAGGTCGAGCCAGGTGGCGCGCAGCCTGAGTTGCGTCGCCGAGGAACGCCAGCCGACGAAGGGCACGAAGGAGAGCGCCAGCAGGCCGAGCACGACATCGGTCGACAGCAGCATATAGGCGCCGATGCCGATCAGGACCGACAGCAGGATCATGCGGACCAGCGCTGTCGAAAAATACATGCGCACGCCTTCGAGATCGAGCAGGCCGACGGTAATCAGATCGCCGGAATGGACCGTGTCGTGAAAGCTGAAGGAGAGGCGCTGGATCTTCTCGTAGCAGGCCAACCGCAGCTCGTAGCCCATGTGGTGGCCGACGGATTCGCTGAAATAGTTCTGCACCATGGTGAAGAGGCCGCGCAGCACGCTGGCGCCGAGCAAGAGCAGCGCCGTGGTCAGAAGCGCGTCCTGCGCCGCCTGGCCGGCCGCGCCGCCGCCCATTGCCATCTGCGTGTGGTCGACGGCCCGGCCGAGAAGCCGGGGAATCATCAACTGGAAGGTGGAGGCGATGAGGGTGGCGCCGATCGCAAAGCCGGCCTGCCAGGGGTGGCGGAAGGCCATCACGGTGATGCGCACCAGTGTATAGAGGCCTCTGCCCCAGCCTGCCGCAGTTGCAAGCGCCATCGAAGCCGAAGGCTTCGTCGCGCGTGTTGACGCATCGCTGCTCACGGTATTTTTCCAATAGATGTGGTGCTCGGACGCTGGCCCGAAAAGACGGCAAATCCATGAAGGGATTGATAGCACCGTCATTTTTGCCGATTCCAACTGGGCGTTCAAGTAAAGAATTCACCAACTGGTTATTTTTACGTGAGGCTCCCCGCGCGTCCCTGCGGGAACAATCGGCGCGCGGGTGGGTTGCAGCAGCAGACCCCCGTCAGGCAACCGCTACGGAGAGACCCATGCCGCTGAAAGCCCTTGCTCTCAACGCGACGCTGAAGGCGAGCGACGCCAAGGATCCGTCGTCGACCGAGCGGATGATCGCTCTCATCGACAAGGCGATGGCTGAATTCGGTGTTACGACCGAAGTGCTGCGGCTTGCCGATTTCAACATCAAGCCGGGCGTCACGTCGGAAGAAGGCGTCGGCGATGACTGGCCCGACATTCGCGCCAAGGTGCTCGCCGCCGATATTCTGTTGATGGCGACGCCGATCTGGCTCGGCCAGCCCTCCAGCGTCTGCAAGCGGGTGCTCGAGCGCATGGACGCCTTTCTCGACGAGACGGACGATCAGGGCCGTATGGTGTCTTACGGCAGGGTCGCGGCCGTCGCCGTCGTCGGCAACGAGGACGGCGCCCATCACGTGTCGGCCGAACTCTACCAGGCACTGAACGATGTCGGCTTCACCATTCCGGCGAATGCCGTCGCCTACTGGGTCGGAGAGGCGATGGGCTCTACCAATTTCGTCGATCTCGACAAGGTGCCGAAGGTCGTGACGAAAGCCGTCGGTATGCTGGCGCGCAACACGGCGCATCTGGCGGGCCTGCTGAAGGCGAAGCAATATCCGGGCGAGGGCGGCTGAAGGCGACCGCTGGCGCGTCGCACAAAATCTAAAATCTGATCAATGGTTTAGAACAAGAGATAATAAAGCTCTTGCCAGGGGTGCCGTTTAGCGCTTTCATACACGACCAGTTTGATAGACTATCGCCGAGAGATCGGCCCCTCTTTTTTGGCGGGTTCCCCGGTTGGACCCGAGCTGCGGCGTGAATGGCCGCGTGACCCTCATCAACGCGTGATCCGCTGTTTATGCGTTGAAACCTCGATCGACCCCAGGCTGCGGATGAAGCGCAAAGGAGTTGCGATGACGGTTCAGGGACTTTTTTCCGCAAGGGCCAAGGCGGCGGCACAGATCTCGGCCGTGCCGCGCATAGCGATTGTCGGGCGCGGCTTCTCCGGAATGATGACGGCCATTGCGCTGATGAAGACAGTGCGCGCACCCTTCCATCTTCAGCTGTTCGATCCGAATTCGTCGGTCAGCGGCGGCCAGGCGCTGGCCTCGGCCCGCGCCTCGACGATCCTCAACACTCGCGTGCGTGATCTCTCGGTTTCGGTCGGCGACAGCGACGATTTCAACGACTGGCTCTGTAGCAACGCCGCTTTCCGCGCCGCCGTGCCGGCCGCCATTCCCGGTTTCCGGCAGATCTTCGTGCCGAAGGAGATCTTCAGCGATTACGTCTACCAGCGCTTTTCGGAAGCGCTCGCCGCGCGCCGGGACATCACCGTTCAGGTCTGCAACGATCCCGTGGTGGCGATCCGCCGGAGCCATGGCAACCGCTTCCTGCTCGAAAGCGCCAATCCGGCCAATCCGCTGTTCGATACGGTGATTCTCGCCACCGGCTACGGCCTGGGTGATCCGGATGCCGAGGAGCCGGGTGCGTCGCCGGTCAGGGCCCAGCGCCTCGTCGCGCGGCCGCATGCCGTGTTGCTCGGCAGCGGCATTCGCGTCGTCGACCAGTTGCTGCAGCTGCGCGATTCCGGTTATGCCGGCCAGGTGACGATCATTTCCCGGCGCGGCTTCCTGCCCCAGAGCCATACGCCGAATTCCGCCGATCCGGTGTTTCCGGCCGAAGCGCTGCCTCAGAGCCTGCCTGACATCGTGCGCTTCATCCGCCAAGCCTGCCGCGAGGCGGAAGAAGAGGGGCGAAGCTGGCAATCCGTGATGAACGGGCTGAGGAAACATGCCCGCTCTCTGTGGAGATCGCTGCCGGCCCGCGACAAACATCAGTTCAACCGCCATTTGCGGGCGATCTACGACAGCCACCGCAATCGCCTGCCGGAGGCCATGCACCTGCGCCTGAAACGCGAGCTCGCCGAAGGCCGCACGGTGCTGCGCCGCGGCCGAGCCGGCCGCCGGGGCCTGAGCGGCCTGTTCTTCACGCCGGCCGGCTCCTCTGTCGAAGAGGTCATCCATGCCGAGCGCATCATCGATTGCCGCTGCCAGGCGCCGGATCTTTCAGCGCCGCTGATGCAGAGCCTGTTTTCCGCCGATCTCGCCATGCCGGACGAACTTTCGCTCGGGCTGGCGGTCAATGCGCGCGGCGAGCCCTTCCTGGAGGACGGTTCGACGGTTGCCGGACTTTTTGCCGTCGGTCCGCTCGGCCTCGGCAGTCTCCCCGATATCGATCTCGTGCCGGAGATCGTCTCGCAGGCCTATGCCGCTGCCGAGCGTATCGGTGAGCGGTTCCATCCACAGGTCAGGGCAGTCTGAAAAGTGTGATATTTTCGGAACCATCTGTTCGGTACCGCGTTAAAAGCGCTGGTAACCGAGAGGGGCAGATGGAAGTGCTGGATCGATATGATACGTCTCTTGATGAAGAGGGACGCTTTCGTCTTCTGGTCGATGCCATCACCGACTATGCCATCTACATGCTGAGCCCGGAAGGCATCGTCACCAGCTGGAATACCGGCGCTCAACGTTTCAAAGGTTACAAGCCCTCGGAAATTCTCGGCGAGCACTTTTCCCGTTTCTATGTGGACGAGGATCGCGCCGCGGGCATCCCCGAGCGCGCCCTCGCCACGGCGGTGGAAGAGGGCCGGTACGAGGGGGAGGGCTGGCGCCGGCGCAAGGACGGCAGCCGCTTCTGGGCGCATGTGGTCATCGATCCGATCCGCCATCCCTCCGGCGAACTGGTCGGCTTTGCCAAGATCACCCGCGATCTGACCGAACGAAGGGCCGCCGAACAGGCTATCCGCCAGAGTGAGGAGCAATTTCGCCGTCTGGTTCAGGGCGTTTCGGACTATGCGATCTACATGCTCGATCCTGACGGCAATGTCAGCAGTTGGAATTTCGGCGCCGAGCGTATCAAGGGTTATCGGCCTGATGAAATCATCGGCCGGCATTTCTCGACCTTTTATACACCCGAGGATCGCGCGGCCGGCCTGCCGGAGAAGGCGCTCCGGGTCGCGCGCGCCGAAGGCCGGTTCGAAAGGGAGGGCTGGCGTGTCCGCAAGGATGGCAGTCGCTTCTGGGCGAGTGTCGTCGTCGACGCTATCCGCGACGAAGACGGCGAAGTACTAGGTTTCGCCAAGATCACCCGCGACATCACCGAAAAAATGGAAACGCAGCGGGCGTTGGAGCAGGCGCGCGAAGAGCTTTTCCAATCGCAGAAGATGGAGGCGATCGGCCAATTGACCGGCGGTATCGCCCATGATTTCAACAATCTGCTGATGGCCGTGCTCGGCAGTCTCGAACTCCTGAAGAAGCGCATGCCGCAGGACCGCTCGCTGACGTCGCTGGTCGACAATGCCATGCAGGGCGCCCAGCGGGGTGCTGCCTTGACGCAGCGCATGCTGGCCTTCTCCCGCCGGCAGGAGCTGCACCTGGAGCCGATCGACGTCTCGGGCCTGGTGCGCGGCATGATGGACATTCTGAGCCGGTCGCTCGGCCCCCTCACCACGATCGAGACCTCCTTCCCGGTCAGGCTGCCGACAATCCTCACCGACCCCAACCAGCTCGAGATGGCGATCCTCAATCTCGTCGTCAACGCGCGCGACGCCATGCCTTCCGGCGGCCGTATCATGCTTCGCGCATCCGAGGAAACGATAACCGCAGGCAAGGGGCCGCTGTCGGCCGGCCGCTACATCCGAATCGCGGTGATCGATGAAGGCGAGGGCATGGATGCAAAGACGCTGGAGCAGGCGGTCACGCCGTTCTTCACCACCAAGGGGGTCGGCAAGGGCACCGGTCTTGGCCTTTCCATGGTCCAGGGTCTCGCAAGCCAGTCCGGCGGCCGGCTCAGCCTGAAGAGCACGCTGGGCGAAGGCACGACGGCCGAGCTATGGTTTCCGGTCGTCATTGCCGAACAGACTGCCGAAGCACCGGCCGACATGCCGCAAAAGCCAGATAACGCACCGCAGGGGCTGCGCATTGTCGCCGTCGATGACGACGGCCTGGTGCTGATGAATACGACGCTGATGCTGGAGGATCTCGGCCACACCGTTTTCGAGGCGATGGCCGGTCCGGAGGCGCTCGACATTCTACGCAAGGAGCCGGTGGATCTGGTCATCTGCGATCACGCCATGCCGCGGATGACGGGAGCGCAGCTCGCCGAGGCGATCCGCAGCGAGTGGCCTGAGATGCCGATCATTCTCGCCACGGGTTACGCCGATCTGCCCGATGGCGCCGGCGCGGCCAATCTGCCCCGCCTCGGCAAGCCCTTCTCGCAGGCGCAGTTGGCCGAAGCGATCAGCCGGATCGCTTGTTAACCGCTCTAGTCTAGGCGCGAAGCTTCTCGTCGCCATTATCTTGGATGACCGCGTGGTCGGCTCCGAGTTCTGAGGTCGTCGGAATTTGCTGTTTACCCGTCGTGGCCGGAGTTGTGCGGTCCAGCAGGCGCTTTTCGGTCTCTTGCAGGTCGAGGATCGCCTGCTCAATCGTCTCAGCCGGAGTTTCGCGCGCGGCTGCGCGCCACCGATAATGCCGCCACAAGCCGACGAGCAGGCGTCGGCTCGGAACTTCTATCGTCTCGTGAATGAACCATGCTCCTGCCGTCGCAACAAAAAGCGCCACCATGATGAGCACCGGTTCCGGCATCAGCGCCTCGAAAGCCCGGCGTACAAGGAACATGATCGGGACGTGGAAAAGATAGAGCGAAAAGCTGATCGCGCCGAAGAACCGCACGGGTGCCGCTGCCAGAACATCGGCTGCGATGGGAGGCTGCCGAGCGACGAGCGCCACAATCACGGCTGCGGCGGCCGCGCTTTGCAGGCTCCAGAATTCAGGGGAGAAACCAGGCAAGACATGCCTGTAAACAAAGAACGCCGCCAGAAGGAACAGCGTGAAAGCGCCTGTGGAGGCGGATGGCCTCCACCTGTCCCAGCAGGAATGCATCGCCCCGGCAAGGGCGCCGAACAGAAAATAGGGGAACTTGGAAAGAAGCAGTATGCCTGGTCCCGGCAGTTCAAGCAGACCATCCACCACGAGCAGCACCGCCAAGCCTACGATCACACCGCTATAGCGCTGCGGGCGGGTCAAGCAGAGCCAAAGGATCGGGAAGAACAGATAGAACTGAATTTCGGGTGGAATTGACCAGAAAACCCCGCTCGAGCCCAGAAGAAAGACGTGGCGGAGAAATTCCGTGCCGCCGATGATCGGCTGAACGAAGTTTGGACTTCGCATTCCGGACAGCATCGCCACAAGCAGGACAGCAGCCAGATAGACCGGATAGATACGGGCAAAGCGGCTTACAAGAAAATCCAGGACGGTTTCCTTGGTCACCGGTCGCGAGCCGTAGAGATGGGCCATCAGAAAGCCGCTGAGGGCGAAGAACAGGCCGACGGCTTCGCTGCCCATCGTCATGTCACGCAAGGCTGTATTCGGAAAGATGAGCCCGATATGCGCCTGCACGACCAGAAGCGCGGCGATACCGCGCAGACCATCGAGACTGGGGATGTAATCCGGCCGGTGCATGTACAACTTTGAAATGTTCTGTTCAGGCAAGCAGTATCGGACATCGCTTTACAAGAGATTAATCCGGCGCGCGCGAGCCATCGGTGTGCAACTGCTGCTTGCCGGTGCGCTCGAATGAAGCAAGCGACCGCTCTAGTCTCGGCGCCTTGTTCCGATCTCGCCGCGAAGAATAAACATCAGCAACGCCAGCACCATCACCGCCAGTCCGTACCAGGTGATCGCATAGACGAGATGGTTGTTGGGAAAACGGATGACGGTGAGGCCGCCGACGGGCAGGCCGCCGGGATTTGCAGCGGCGTCGGCATCGATGAAATAGGGCGCGACCGCGCCGAGGCCGCGCTTTTGCGCGATCGCTGCGACATCGCGCGAATACCAGCGGTCGGCGGCGACGTCATTGGATTGGAGCAGCGATCCCTTCGGCTCCGTCATCCGCATGAGCCCGGTGATCTCGATCGGGCCTGATATCTGACCGTCGCGGCGCGAGGCGGGGTCGCGCCTGTCCGTCGGCACGAAGCCGCGATTGACGAGGATGGCGGTGCCGTCGGCGAGCATTAGCGGCGTCATCACCCAATAACCCGGACCGAGCACGGTCGAGGCGTAGACCAGCGTTTCCTTGTCGTTTGCCAGCATTCCCTCGACGCTCACCCGTCGATATTCGCCTTCTGCGGCATTGACCTTGTCCCAGTCGGGGCGCGCCGGGGCCGGCACGGCGGCTGCGTGCACGCGCTGGTCGACGCGGGCGATGAGAGCGCGCTTCCAGCCCAGGCGTTGAACCTGCCAGGTGCCGAGACCAAAGAGGATGGCGGCAAGCAGCGTCAGACAGACGGCGAAGAGCGCGCGTTTTGCCCGGAAATGCCGTCTTTCTGATTTATCCGTGGGGGCTTCGCTCATTGGTGTCAGGGCGGCGCTGCGGCCGCCCCTTCGTTTGCCGTTACGGCATGTTCTTCATCATCTCAGGGCTCATCGGCATCATATTGGAGTTGAGATGATGCATGACCCAGAGCGAACCGGAGAGCGCGATGGCGACGATGATGAGGGTGAAGATCAGCGCCATCATCGTCCAGCCGCCTTCGCTCCTAGGGTTCATGTGCAGGAAGAAGACCATGTGGACGACGATCTGGATGGCGCCGATACCCATCACCAGCACCGCCGTCAGCGCCGGGCTGGCGAAGACGCCTGACATGACAAGCCAGAAGGGAATGGCGGTCAGGATGACGGAGAGCGCGAAGCCCACCATATAACTGCGGAACGTGCCGTGGCCGGCCTGGTGGCCGTGGCTGTGGCCGTGATGCGCCTCGTGGGCATCCTCATGGGTCGGTGCTTGCGAACTCATCCGAGAACTCCGAGCAGATAGACGAAGGAAAAGACGCCGATCCAGACGACGTCGAGGAAGTGCCAGAACATTGAAAGGCACATCAGGCGGCGGCGGTTGGCCTCGACCAGCCCGTGCATCGACACCTGCACCATCAGCGTGATCAGCCAGATGATGCCGAAGGTGACGTGCAGCCCGTGGGTGCCGACGAGCGTGAAGAAGGAGGAGAGGAAGGCGCTGCGCGTCGGCCCGGCGCCCTCGTGGATCAGGTGGATGAACTCGTAGAGTTCGAGCCCGATGAAGGCCGCGCCGAACAGACCGGTGACGGCGAGCCAGAACAGCGTTTCCGCCTTGGCGTTCCGCTCCATCTGCAGCATGGCGAAGCCGTAGGTGATCGAGGAGAACAGCAGCATCGAGGTGTTGAGGGCGACGATCGGCAGATCGAAAAGATCGGCCGGCGACGGGCCGGCGGCATAGTTGCGGCCGAGCACGCCGTGCGTGGCAAACAGCACCGCGAAGATCAGGCAGTCGCTCATCAGATAGAGCCAGAAGCCGAGATTGGTGCTCCCTTCCGGATGATGGTCTTCCGTCAGATAGAATTCAGGCTTTTCCGCCGTGTCGATGGTTTGATCGCTCATGGTCATTACACCTGCTCGGCAAGCAGCGCCGTGCGCTTGCCTTCCGTTTCGGTCACCTTGCCGGCGGGGATGTAGAAGTCGCGTTTGTAGTTGAAGGTATGGCCGATCGCCACCACCAGCAGTGCGACGGCGGAGAGGATCACCAGCCACCACATGTACCAGATCAGGCCGAAGGCAAGCGCGACGCTGATCGCCGACAGGATGGCGCCGGTGCCGGTATTCTTCGGCATGTGGATCGGCTTGAACCCGCCGAGCGGGCGTTCGTAGCCGCGCCTTTTCATGTCGTACCAGCTGTCATGGTCGTGGACCACGGGCGTAAAGGCGAAGTTGTAGTCCGGTGGCGGCGAGGAGGTCGACCATTCCAGCGTCCGGGCATCCCAGGGATCGCCGCTGTCGTCGCGCAATTCCTCGCGTTTCATGAAGCTGACGACGATCTGGATCAGGAAGGCGGCGATGCCGAGCGCGATCAGGCCGACGCCGAAGGCGGCAATGATGAACCAGATCCGCAGCGACGGGTCCTCGAATTGGCTCATGCGGCGGGTGACGCCCATCAGGCCAAGCACGTAGAGCGGCATGAAGGCGAACCAGAAGCCGATCTGCCAGAACCAGAAGCTCGTCTTGCCCCAGAAGGGATCGAGCTTGAAGCCGAAGGCCTTCGGAAACCAGTAGTTCACGCCGGCGAACATGCCGAACAGAACGCCGCCGATGATGACGTTGTGGAAATGGGCGATGAGGAACAGCGAATTGTGCAGCACGAAGTCGGCCGGCGGCACGGCCAGCATGACGCCGGTCATGCCGCCGATAACGAAAGTCACCATGAAGCCGACCGTCCACAGCATCGGCACCTCGTAGCGGATGCGGCCGCGATACATGGTGAAGAGCCAGTTGAAGATCTTCGCTCCCGTGGGGATGGAGATGATCATCGTGGTGATGCCGAAGAAGGAGTTGACGGAAGCACCCGAACCCATGGTGAAGAAGTGATGCAGCCAGACCATGTAGGACAGGATCATGATCACGCAGGTGGCGTAGACCATCGAGGCATAGCCGAACAGGCGCTTGCCGGAGAAGGTCGCGACCACTTCCGAGAAGATGCCGAAGGCCGGCAGCACCAGGATGTAGACCTCCGGATGGCCCCAGATCCAGATGAGGTTGATGTACATCATCGGATTGCCGCCGAGGTCGTTGGTGAAGAAATTCGTCCCGGCATAGCGGTCGAGCGACAGCAGCGCGAGCGTTGCCGTCAGGATCGGGAAGGAGGCGACGATCAGCACATTGGTGCAGAGCGCCGTCCAGGTGAAGACCGGCATCTTCATGAAGGTCATGCCGGGCGCACGCATCTTGACGATGGTGGCGATCAGGTTAATGCCGGACAGCGTTGTTCCGACACCGGCCACCTGCAGGCCCCAGATATAATAGTCGACGCCCACACCCGGACTGTAGGCGGCCCCCGACAGCGGCGGATAAGCGAGCCAGCCGGTCTGGGCGAATTCACCGATGAACAGCGACAGCATGATGATGATGGCGCCGGCGGTGGTCATCCAGAAGGAGAAGTTGTTGAGGAAGGGGAAGGAGACGTCGCGCGCCCCGATCTGCAGCGGCACCACGAAGTTCATCAGGCCGGTGACGAAGGGCATCGCCACGAAGAAGATCATGATGACGCCGTGGGCGGTGAAGATCTGGTCGTAATGGTGCGGCGGCAGGTAGCCCTCCGAACCGTTGAAGGCGATCGCCTGCTGGACGCGCATCAGGATCGCGTCGGAAAAGCCGCGCAGCAGCATGATGACGGCGAGGATCACATACATGATGCCGATCTTCTTGTGATCGACGCTGCAGATCCAGTCGTGCCAGAGCGAGCCCCAGAACTTGAAATAGGTGATGGCGCCAAACACGGCGAGACCGCCGATGACGACGCCGATGAAGGTCACGACCAGAATCGGCTCGTGATAGGGGATGGCGTCGAGGGTCAACCGGCCGAAGATCAACTTCAGGAGGTCAGGATTGGAAAACATGGAACAACCCGTTCATTATGTCTTGCGACGCAAAGCGCCAGGTTAATTGTTGTTGTTGAGCTGCGCCGGCGCCGGATCGGCGCCGTTGCCCGTGCCGGGCATGGAATGACCGTCATGCCGCATGTCCGTGCCGGGCGTGCTGTCCATTCCGGGCATGTCGTGCTGCATGCCGTTGCCATCGGTGCTCTTGGGCGGCTCGACCTGTGCCGGAACGCCCGTTGCCGGCACGGTAGCCCCAGGCTCGACGACGTCTTCGCCGGCATGGCGGTTGTCGTATTGCAGCTTCTCGCGGTTTTCGGCGCTTTCCTTGCCGCCGCCGCCCGTCATGTCGATATGCATCATCTCGTTCATGCACATCTTGCCCGGCGTGGCGCACATGTTGAGGATGGCGTCGTAGAGATCGGCGTCGGCGCCGGCATAGTAGCGCACCGGCTCCTTCTCGCTCGGCTTCTCGAGCTTCAGATAGGCGTCGCGGTTGAGCATCGTGCCCTGCTGCTTGACCTTGGCCACCCAGGCGTCGAAGCCTTCGCGGGTGAGGCCATGGAACTTGAAGCGCATGTGCGAGAAGCCGGCGCCGCTGTAATTGGCGGAGAAGCCTTCATATTCGCCTTCCTGATTGATAACGGCGTGCAGCTTTGTCTCCATGCCGGGCATGGCGTAGATCTGGCCGGCAAGGGCGGGGATGTAGAAGGAGTTCATCACCGAGGAGGAGGTGATTTTGAAATTGACCGGCATGTCGACGGGCGCGGCGAGCTCGTTGACGGTGGCAATGCCGAGTTCGGGATAGAAGAACAGCCATTTCCAGTCGAGCGCCACGACCTCGACGGTCAGCGGCTTGGTATCGGCCGGGATGGCGCGCTCGGCATCGAGCCGGTCGAGCGGGCGGTAGGGATCGAGCTTATGCGTGGAAATCCAGGTGACGGCGCCGAGCGCAATGATGATCGCCAGCGGTGCCGCCCAGATAACGATTTCGAGGCGGGTCGAATGATGCCATTCCGGCGCGTAAGTCGCGGCCGTGTTAGAGCGGCGGTAGCGCCAGGCGAAGAGCAGCGTCAGGAAGATCACCGGAACGATGATCAGAAGCATCAGCACCGTCGAGATGACGATCAGATCGCGCTGTTGCGCGGCGATGTCGCCGGAAGGCGCCATGACCACCATGTTGCATCCTGCCAGGAAAAGCAGCGGCAAGACGGATAGAAGGCGGGAAAACTTCATGAGTTTTGGCACGTCTCTAAGCTCTTGTTGTTTCGTTTTGTCCGCGACTAAAGCACTGAACCGGATAGCGACATGAGGCGGAAGGTCGCAGTGCAGCAAACATGCCGCACTGCGGCAAAATCATCGGGCGCTAGTGCTTTGAAATCCTGATGAAATATAGAAGGATTTTAGGCCTGCGCATGTTTCATCCAATATATCCGCAACTGCCGGTCAGGCCAGCATTTGCAGGGGAAAATCACCCTCCGGATCACGCATTTTTTCCGTCCGCGCTTCATTTGAGCCGTGATGATGAACTATTTCGGTCTCACGGACTTGATAAGCCTGCCGGTTTGATCAAGATCAGACCTGAGGCGCCTTGCCGGAAGCGCCTTAACGAGGAGGCGTTTTATGGCAACAACATCGCATTACGGACCGTCGTCGTCGTCGCTTGAACGCGACGCACGGCGCATTCACGACGACAAGCCGGTGTCACCGGGCAGCATCGCCATCGGCGTAGTGATCGGCCGCATGTCGGAATTCTTCGATTTCTTCGTCTACGGCCTCGCCTCGGTCCTGGTCTTTCCGCAGCTCGTCTTTCCTTTCGCGCCCGACAGGCTCACCGGCACGCTCTATTCCTTCGCCATCTTCTCGCTCGCGTTCCTCGCCCGCCCCGTCGGCTCCGTCGTCTTCATGACCATCGACCGGATGTATGGGCGCGGCACGAAGCTGACGATTGCGCTCTTCCTGCTCGGCGGCTCCACCGCCTCGATCGCCTTCCTGCCGGGTTATGCGGAAATCGGCGTCTGGTCGATCGCCCTTTTGGCGCTCTTCCGTCTCGGCCAGGGCTTCGCGCTCGGCGGCGCCTGGGACGGCCTGGCATCGCTCCTCGCACTTAACGCGCCGCCCAATCACCGTGGCTGGTACGCGATGATCCCACAGCTCGGCGCGCCGATCGGCTTTGCGCTGGCAAGCACGCTCTTCGGTTATTTCGTCGCCAACCTTTCCAGCGAGGATTTCCTTTCCTGGGGCTGGCGCTATCCCTTCTTCGTCGCCTTCGCGATCAATGTCGTGGCGCTGTTTGCGCGTCTGCGCCTGGTCATGACCAAGGAATTCGGCACGCTGCTCGAGCAACATGAGTTGGAGGCCGCACCGATCCTCCAGGTGCTGCGCGTTCACGGCCGCGACATCCTGATCGGCGCCTTCGTGCCGCTCGCCAGCTTCGCCATGTTCCACCTGGTGACCATCTTCCCGCTCGGCTGGATGAGCCTTTACGGCAACCAGCCGATCGGCACCTTCATGGTGGTGCAGGTGGTCGGCGCCATGGTCGGCGTCGTCGCCATCATCGCCTCCGGCCTGATCGCCGACCGCATCGGCCGGCGCGCCCAGCTTGCGATCTGCGCCGTCATCATCGCCGTCTTCAGTTTTGTCGGGCCCATCCTGATCGCATCCGGCAATAACGGCCACGATGCCTTCGTCATCATCGGCTTCGGCGTGCTCGGCCTCTCCTTCGGCCAGGCGACCGGTTCGATCTCGTCGCGCTTCGGCCGCGGCTATCGCTATACCGGTGCTGCCTTCACCTCGGACCTCGCCTGGCTGGTCGGCGCCGGCTTCGCACCGCTGGTGGCGCTCAGCCTCTCCAGCCGCTTCGGCCTGACCTTCGTCGGCTACTACCTGCTCTCCGGCGCCATCTGCACGCTGGCGGCGCTGGCCTTCAGCAAGGCGCTGGAACAGCGCGAATAGGTCGAACCACAGCAGCACGCCGGCAAGTCCGGCGTGCTGTCTCATTCTGTATCGTATCGAAGAACGGCACCGCCGAATTGATGCAAGACTTGTTGGTTGTTAGCGATATCCACGGCTGTCCCGAAACCTTCGACGAACGATTGGATGGCAGGTGCTCTAAGCATCGTCTATTACAACTGGCCGAGCTGAGCGGTCGACCTGGCCTGCGCGGAGACGAGCTTCACCACCATCTTTTCAACGAAGATGGCATGCGGCATGCGGTTCGGGCACTTCGCGAGGTTGGCGGACACAGGTGCTTGGGGATTGGTTTCAGCGCCGGTGGAACCGCTTTGTGGAATGCGGTCAAAGAGGGCCTGGAGCTTCAGGCTCTGATCTGCGTGTCGTCAACCAGATTGCGCTTCGAATCGTCTCCATTGAATATACCCACAATGGTAGTCTGGGGAGAGCTTGATCCATATCGGCCGCCGGAAAGCTGGAACCACGCTGTTCCCCAGCGTTGGAAAACCTATGCTGGCAAGCAACACGATTTTTACCGCATCGAGGCGCTTGCATCCGAATCGCCGTTACGGGCCGATATCGCCGTGTTCATCGAAGACTCTTTCCTCTTTGCATAGCGCATATTGCGGCGCTTCGGCCGGCGCCGGCCGGCCGCCGGATCTGTAATCGTTGGAGCCGAATGGTGCTGATTTGTTCTGAGTGGATGCCCGCAATCCGCGAAATCGACGAACCGACGGCCATTTGCGCGATAGGCGATAGCTTGATCTTCGGTCGACGGGGAACGGGCGCGGGTTTCATCACCTGTGGACGAAGGCCCGTGCGCCCTTCATCGCGCTGCCGCCCAGATCCTCAACTGAGAACCTTACTGCGCCATCTGCGGCTGCTTCGCCGCCCGCGCCGCGGTCAGCTCCGCGGTGGTGTGGTTCAGGCGGTCGGCGAGCACGCGCATGATTTCGACGGCCATTTCGGGGAAGTCGCTGAGCAGCTTCAGGAAGTGCTCCTTGCTGATGCGCAGCACCTCAAGCGGCGAGGTGGCGCGCACCGTTGCCGTGCGTGAGACATCGCAGAGAATGGCGATTTCGCCGACGATGGAATTGAGCTCGACGTCGGCGACCTTGATCTCGCCGGCCGGCGAGGAGACGATGATATCGGCGCTTCCGGAAAGGATGACATAGGCGGCGTCGCCGACGTCACCTTGATGGAAGAGATCCTGACCGGCCTTGTAGGTCATACGGTCGGAGGTGAAGGCCAAAAGCTTGAGTTTCGCTGGTGCAATCCTCGAAAAGATCGGCACCCGGCGCAGCATTTCGACTTCGTCTCTCAACAGCATGAGCGTTTCAATCCCCTGACGCAGGGTTCTTGGAACCAGGCGCCTCAATTCCGGGCGTTCCCCCGGGAACGCCTACCATCGCCGCCCCAATAGAATATTACGATAACAGTTCCTTGAACATACCGTTTTTCTCGGAAAGTTCCGGATAGTTCCCGGCTTCCGCCAGCCCGCCGCGGTCGAAGAGCAGAATCCGGTCGAACATCTCGGCAAGTCGCGCATTCGAAAGCACCCAGATGATCGCCGGGCGCTCACCTTCCTTGTGCAAGTCTTCGATGATGTTGCGGGTGATTTGATCCTGAACGCGCTGATCGAGTGCGGACAGCGGCCGGTTGAAGACGAAATAGTCCGAGCGCTTCAGAAGTGCGCGGGCAAGATTCAGCTTCTGGCGCTGCACCATGGTCAGCCGCTTGCCGCCGGAGCCGACGTCGAATTCGAGGCCGATCGACAGGACATCGTCATAAAGGTCGAGCGCGTCGAAGAGCTCGCCCATGATGGCGCGGATGCGGTCGGAGGCGTCGGCCTGCTGATAGGCGATGCGGCCGAAGAGCACATTGTCCATCAGGCTGGCCGATGGGGTGAAGCGCTCGGCGTCGTAGCGCTCGATCAGCTCGGCGAGATCGGCCGGAATATGCGCGTGGAACTGCTTGCGGGCGCTGACGATCTTGTCCATCAGCTCATTGGTCAAAAGGCCGAAGCGGTGGCGCGGCTCGATATAGGCGAAGCTCAGCCGGATGATGGCGGAGCGCTCCTCGGGTGTGGCGTCCTCGAAACGTCGGCTTTGCAGCTTCTGCAACAGCGCCTGATAGGTCGGAATGTCGTCCGCCGTCATGAAGGTCAGCTGCTGGAAGAAAGGATGATCCGGCGGCAGGTCGTGGAAGAGTTCGACGGCGTTCTCGGCGATCTCGAGGCCCATGGCGTAGAGATCGGTGCTGAGGCCCGTCTCGCGGAACAGCTGCTGGAAATAGGGATGGGCGGCAAGCCGGCGATTGGTCATCAGCGGCCGCTTCATCGTGCCGAAGAGCAGGTTCTCACCGACCGTCGCCTGGGCGTTGTAGGCGTCGAAATCGAAAGGCACGACGATGCCGTCGAGACCTTCGTCGCGCAGCCGGTCGCGCAGCGAGGCGCGCAGCGCCACGACATGGTCGCTGACCGCCACATGCACCTCGGTATTGACGTTCGAGCGCAGCGCCAGGTCGAGGATATCCTGCGAGATCAGCACGGCGTCGAGCACCGGCCGGATCGCTTTCAAGAGATCATCCGGTCCATTGGCGCCGGCCGCCTGGTAATCCACCCAGTCGCTGTTGAGGTCGAGCGTCGGGTTGCCGGCCTTCACCGCCTCGATGGAGTGCCATTTATACTCCTGCGCTTCCTTCTCGTCGTAGACGGCGTCGATCATCGGCGCGTGCTTGAGGCCGTAGAGCAGGTTGCTCGCGAGCGTGCCATGGAAGAAGAAGGTGTCGGCCGAGGCATAGGAGATGCGGCGGCCGGTGATCGATTCCGGCAGCTCGAGCAGGTCGCGTCCGTCGATGGTGATGCGGCCGGAGTCGGGCCAGATCATGCGGCCGAGCGCTTCGGCGAAGGCTTCGGCGCCGCTGCCGTTCGGACCGACGATCGCAACCGTCTCGTTCGGCTTGATTTCGACCGAGACGTGGTCGAGGAGGCGGGCGCCGCTATCGTCGGAGAGCGTCAGATTGGTGACGACGAGTGCGCTGGTCAGTGCGCCCACGGGTGCGGTCGCCAATTCCTGGATGTGGCTCTCGATCAAGGGCTCGACGTTGAACTGCTCGTAGACCTGCTGATACTTCACCTGCACGTCCTGGCGCATCTGGTCCCAGTCGATCAGCTCCTTCAGTGGCCCGGGCAGGTCCTTGTAGGCTGATATGACGGCGACGAGCTGGCCGATGTCGAGCCGGCCCTGCAGCGCGAGATAACCGCCGATCGCGTAGAACAGGAAGGGGGTGACCTGGGCGAGAAAGTTATTGATGAACTTCACCAGGAACTTCCACTGATAAAGGTCGTAGCGGATCGAGAAGATGCGGCCGAGCCGCCAGGCGATATCGGCACGTTCGAGGTTGGATGTGTCGTTGCCGTGGATCGTGCCGATGCCGTCGACGATTTCGCCGACGCGGCCGGAAAGCTCGCGCGCCGTCAGCTGCCGCTGGCGGCCGAGATCCAGCAGGCGTTTGCGCATGCGGGGAATGACGACCGCCTGGACGCCGACGATGGCGGCGGCGATCATGCCGAGCCAGAAATTCTGCACGATGATGAAGGCGAGCGCGGTGATCGCCTGGCCGCCGAGCAGGGCGGGCGAGACGAAGGCGTCGCCGGTGAAGCCGCCCATCGGCTCCACCTCGTCCTTGATCATGGTGGCGATCTCGGCCGATTTCACGCGCTTGAAATGGGCCGGCGGAAACCGCAGGACCCGGTCGATCAGCTCGAAGCGGATGCGCCGAAGCATGCGTTCGCCGAGCCGGCCCTTATAGGTGTTGATGTAGAACTTGAAGAGCCCGTTCAGCACCACCAGCGCCAGGAATACCAGACTGAGAGCCATCAGCATCTGGAAGCGGTCGAGCTGCACGCCCTTGAAGAATTCGACATGGCCGATCAGCGGAATGTCATAGGCGATGTGCATGAAGGTCTGGGTTGCGCCGGGGCCCTCAAAGCCGTCGCCCTGGATCGGTCCGTTGACGATCTGCTTCGGCAGATCGAAGGACAGGAAATAGGGGACCATCGAGGCCGCGACGACAGCCAGGATCCACAGCTGCTGCAGCCGCGTGTTCTTCCAGATATAGCGGGCGAGGCTCTTTTCCATGGCTAACCGTCAGCGTGCTGGGAAATTCCGAAGGCGCGATCCGGGCGCGGGGAGGGCAGGAATTGTCGAGAACAGGACCATGCAGCCGGACCGCCGATATCGCAATGAAAACAAGGCGAAGGGACCGGCTGCAGAAAGGCCGATTCTCGCCCGAACTCTGCTTATATCACAGGATTTTTAAATTAGGCGAGCGATTCGGCAATCATCGAGCGAATGACGGCGGCCGTCTTCTCCGCCCCTTCGAGATCGAGCGAGACCGGCTCCTGCCGAGGCGCTGCCAGCGCCTTTTCGACAGCCTCTTTCACATGGGTCGAGGTCAGCCCTTGTTCCGGCAGGATATCGGCAAGACCCAGCGCCTGCAGCCGTTCGGCGCGCACTGTCTGTTCGGTCTCGCCGCCAGCGACGAAGGGGATGAGGATCGGCCTGCACTCGGTGCGCAAGAGGTCACCGACCGTGTTGTAGCCGGCCTGCGAGATCGATACTCTGGCGCCACGCAAGAGCGAGGGAAAATCCTTGCGGAAGCGCACCAGCGTCACATTCGGGCCTGCGTCCCGCGACAACCGGGCGAAATCGCCTTCCGGCAGGTTGGGGCCTGAGATCAGCAGCCAGCGAAGATTGCCGGGCAGCAGCGCCGCGGCCTCCTTCGCCGCGCCGATCAGCTCGGCGCCGACCGCGCCACCGCCGGCCGATGCGATGATGTCGAAGGTTTCCGTCGGTTCGGGCGCCGGCGGCGGCGCGACGAGGCCGGTATAACGCAGCCTGTCGGCGATCTCTGGCGTCAGCGGGAAGGTATCCTCGAGCCTGACGAAGCCGGGATCGCCATGGACGAGCACGGCGTCGAAGTGATTCCTGACCAGCGCCACCGTCTCGGCGTCGCGGCCGGCCTTACGGTTTTCCTGCAGGATGTCGCGCACCGAGCTTACGAGTTTTGGCCGCGGTTCGGCCGCTTCGATCGCTGCGAGCAAGGGCAGGAGTTCGAAGCGCATCTGCCGCCGGCCGAAGGGGAAGGCCTCGATGATGACGACATCGGGCCTGGCGGCATGGAAGGCGTCGAGCAGCAATTGCCGGCGGGCGGCGAGGAATTCTTCGCCGGCCGGCCGGCCATCGGCATCGGCGAGGCCGGAGAAACCGGCATTGCTGGCGACGACCGCCGGCAGGGCAAAAGTCTTCACACCCTCGCCGGGAAAGCCCGGCACCGGCAGGCCGCCGGTCACCACGGTGACGTCGAAGCCGTCCCTGACCAGTGCATTGGCGATGCGGCTGGCGCGGGCGATGTGGCCGATGCCGAGCAGGTGCTGGACGTAGAAGAAGATGCGCGGTGCCGTCATGAGGCCTTCTGCCATTCGGCCTCGAACAGGCCGGCGAGCTGTCTGATGCTGGAGTGATAGTCGAACTCCTCGCGCACCCGCCGTTCGGCGGCGTCGCCGAGGCGCTGGCGCAGCGCCGGATCGCGGATCGCCGCCTCCAGCGCCCGGGCAAGCAGCGCCGGATCCTCCGGCGGCACGACGAGGCCGTTCTCGCGGTCTTTCAGCAGTTCCGGCACACCGGAAACCGCGGTCGACACGCAGACGAGCCGCTGGCTCGAGGCCTCGACCAACACGTTCGGCAGGCCGTCGCGGTCGCCGTTGGCGGCGATGCGGCAGGCGAGCGCAAAGAGATCGGCGCGGCGGTAGTGATCGAGCACGTCTTCCTGCGCCATGGCGCCCTTCCAGACGATGCGGCCGGAGAGGCCGAGCTCGGCGGCGAGCGCCTTCAGCGTCGCAAGCTCGCCGCCGCCGCCGATATGCTCCAGGCGCCAATGGAGATCGGCGGGCAGCAGCGCCAGCGCCCGCAACAACACGTCATAGCCCTTCTTCTCGACGGCGCGGCCGACGCTGAGGATGAAGGCCGGATCAGCCGGGTCGTTGCCGGTTCTCTCGGAACGCGCGCCGGAAAAATGGCCGAAGCGGGCGAGATCGAGGCCGTGATAACTCAAATGGACGGCCTGCTTGCGCGATGTCAGCATGCGCATGTGCTCGTAGCCGGTCCGGGTGCAGGTGACGGTCCAGCGGGCGCTCTCCAGCTTCTTCTTCAGTTCCCAGTCGGGCGAGGTCCAGATGTCCTTGGCATGGGCCGAACAGGTCCAGGGCGTGTCCGTCAGGATGCTGGTATATTCCGTCACCGAGGCCGGCGTATGGATGAAATGGGCATGCAGCCACTCGCCCCCATCCGGCCATTCGCGCGCCAGTACCAGCGCCTGGCCGAGGCGGCGGAAGCGGTTGCGGGAGAGGTCGCGCTTGAGGTCGGCGAAGAAGCGTTTCATCAGCGCCTTGAAGCCGGTTTTGCCGAAGCCGGCGACGAGGCCTTTCAGCACGCGGATCGGTTCCTCGTGCAGATATTCCGGCAGATAGACGACGCGCGCCTTGATCTCGTCATGCACGGGATGGCGCTTCTTGTCGGTCGGCCGGCGCATGGAAATCAGCGTCAGGTCGAAGCCGGCCCTTTCGAGGCCGAGCAGTTCCTGGGCGATGAAGGTTTCCGAAAGGCGGGGATAGCCTTTCAGCACGACGAGGATCTTGCGGCGTGGCGGCAATTCTGTGCCCTATTCTGCGCCGACAACGGCAAGGTGGGTGGCCCGGCCGTCGAGCCATCGGCCGACGGTCTGCGAGATGTGGTCCAGCCCTTCGAGATGCATATTGCTGCCGCTTTTCGACGGCGGCAGGCGGGAGGGCAGGCGCTTCAGCGCCGCGGCCATGATGGCGGGATCAACCGATTGCTCCGGCAGCAGCATGTCGACGAGGCCGAGCTCGCTCGCCCGCTTTGCGCGCAGCAGCTGCTCCTCGCGCGGCTTGACGCGAGGCACGATAAGGGCCGGCTTGTCGAAGGAGAGGATCTCGCAATAGGTGTTGTAGCCGCCCATGGCGACGACGCCGGTGGCGTCGGCGATCAGCTCTTCCATGTGATTGTCGAATTCGATCACCTCGATATAGGGAATGGCTTCGCCCTTCTGCACCAGCTTGGCGCGCTCGGCGGCCGGCATATAGGGCCCGAGCACGACCAGCGCCTTCTGCGTCAGCGTCGGATCGGCCTCGTAGGCATTCATGACGTCGTGGACGAGATCGGAGCCGTCGCCGCCGCCGCCTGTGGTGACCAACAGGTAATTATCCTTGCGGGCGTTGATCGAGCTCTTGCCTTTGGAGACGCTGCGCTGCAGGAATCCGACAAAATCCATCTTGCGGCGCAGGCTCGCCGGCACGTCGAGACCAACAAGCGGATCGTAAAAATCCGGCGGTCCGTAGACCCAGACGCTGTCGTAATATTGGTCGATCTTCTGCATGACGCTGTTCTTCTTCCACTCGGCCTCGAGCAGATGCGGCGCGTCCATGATTTCGCGCAGCCCCAGCACCAGCACGGTGCCGCGGGCCTTGAGATAGGCGAGCGTATCCTCGACCTCGCCCTTCAACCCCATCGGCTCCTTATCGACGATGAAAATGTCAGGCTGGAAGGTCTCGGCCGTATGGCGGATGCTCGATTCGCGCATCTTCAGCGTCTCGTGCAGATCGATATGGCTGGCGAGCGACGTATATTCGCCATTGCGCAGCTTGATGACGCTCGGGATCTTCACGAAATCGACGCGGGCGCGGTAATCGAAGGCGCCGGCGATCGTCGCCCCCGAAATGATCAGGATGTTGAGGCCGCGATAGTCTTCGACCAGCGCATGGGCGATGGTGCGACAGCGCCTGAGATGGCCGAGACCGAACGTGTCGTGGCTGTACATGAGGATGCGAGCATCTTCGAGACGTCTGGCCATGGGTGTTCCCTCCGGGGTGAACAACATGAATTAGTACCCCCACCGTCCGGAGGCCAAGAGGCGGGCGCGGTGCCGTGAGGCGCCGCCGAGCTTCCCGCTATTTGTAGGGATCTGCCGCATCGCGCAAGCCGTCTCCCAGAAAGTTGAACGCCAAAATGACAAGAACAACAGGAATGATCGGAAAGAGCAGCCAGGGATAGAAGGCGATGACGCTGACGCTTTTTGCCTCCGTCAGCAGAATGCCCCAGCTGGTGATCGGCGGCCGAAGACCGAGGCCGAGGAAGGAGAGCGCGGTCTCGCCGAGGATCATGCCGGGGATCGAAATCGTCGCCGAAGCGATGAGATGCGACATGAAGCCCGGCACCAGATGGCGGCCGATGATGCGCGGCGTGCTGGCGCCCATCAGCTGCGCGGCCTGGACGTAATCCTCCTCGCGCAGCGCCAGCAGCTTGGAGCGCACGGCACGCGCCAGCCCGGTCCAGTCGATGATGCCGAGGATGACGGTGATGCCGAAATAGATGACGATCGGGCTCCAGGTCACCGGCATGATGGCGGCGAGCGCCATCCACAGCGGCAGGCTCGGCAGCGACTGCAGCACCTCGATCAGGCGCTGGACGATGAGGTCGAAGACGCCGCCCCAGTAGCCGGCAAGGCCGCCGATGACGATGCCGAGCACGAAGCTGATCGAAATGCCGATCAGGCCGATCGTCAGCGATATGCGTGCGCCGTAGAGGATGCGCGACAGCACGTCGCGGCCGAGCCGGTCGGTGCCGAGCAGGAACATCTGGCCGCCGATCGCCGGGCAGATCAGATGGTAATTCGAGGCGACGAGGCCCCAGAATCTATAGGAATCGCCGCGGCAGAAGAAGCGGATCGGCTGCACGTCGTTCGGCCGGTCGGTATAGACGCGATGCAGCGTGTCGAGATCGAGCGTCATGGAGCGGCCGTAGACGAAGGGGCCGACGAACTCTCCCTTGTCGAAGAAGTGGACGCGCTGCGGCGGCGCATGGATGAAATCGACATTGCGGGTGTGCAGGCCGTAGGGCGCCAGGAACTCGACGATCAGGATCATCAGGTAGATGGCGGCAAGAAAGATGCCGGAGATCAATGCCAGCCTGTGCTGCTTGAACTTCCACCACATCAGCTGCTTCTGCGAAGCGAGATGGATGCGCGATTGTGCCGCCGTCATGGTTTCGGTCGCATGCGGATCGAAAGGCGCGGTCGAGACGTAATGGGGAAGTGGCGCGCCGGGTGCGGGAAGGGGCGACATTATTTGGTGCTCCTGCCTTGCAGACGGATACGGGGATCGAGGAAGCCAAGGGCGATATCGGAAATCAGCACGCCGATGACATTGAGAAAGGCGAGGAACATCAGAAACGAGCCGGCGAGATACATGTCCTGGCTCTGCAGCGCCTTGATCAGCATCGGCCCGGTCGTCTCCAGCGACAGGACGATGGCGACGATTTCGGCGCCCGAGATGATCGACGGCAGGATCGAACCGATGTCGGCGATGAAGAAATTGAGCGCCATGCGCAGCGGATATTTGACCAGCGCCCGCATCGGATGCAGGCCCTTGGCGCGGGCGGTCGTCACATATTGCTTCTGCATCTCGTCGAGAAGATTGGCCCGCAGCCGCCGGATCATCCCGGCCGTGCCAGCCGTGCCGACGATGATGACGGGGATCCACAGATGGGCGAGGATCGACTTCGCTTTTTCCCAACTCATCGGCGCGTTGAGATATTGCTGGTCCATCAGGTGGCCGATCGACAGACCGAACCAGACGTTGGCGAAATACATCAGGATCAGCGCCAGCATGAAGTTCGGAATGGCGATGCCGAGCAGGCCGAGGAAGGTCAGCCCGTAATCCCCCCAGCTGTACTGGTGCGTCGCCGAATAGATGCCGATCGGAAAGGCGATCAGCCAGGTGAGCAGGATCGTCGTGAAGGAGACGAGGATCGTCAGCCACAGCCGGTCGCCGACGACGTCGGAGACCGGCAGCTGGTATTCGAAGGAATAGCCGAAATCGCCGTGCAGCATGCCGCCGACCCAGTAGAAATAGCGCACGATCTCCGGCTTGTCGAAGCCGTATTGCTGGCGCATCTCCTCGATTTCCTGGAGGTTGGCGGTCTCGCCGGAGGCGCGCAGCTCGGCGATCTGGCTCTCGAAGAAGTCGCCGGGCGGCAGTTCGATGATGGTGAAAACAAGCGCCGAAATGACGAAGAGCGTCGGGACCATGGCGGCGATGCGCCAGAGAATATATCTGAGCACGCCTCAGGCCTCCTTGTACCAGAAAACATCCGGCATATAGACGCCGAGATAGGAGGTGGGATCGAAGCCGTAGAGCGCTTTCTCCGGCAGGTTCTGCAGCTTGGCGGCGCGCAGGATCGGCTGCAGCGTGCTGTTGATGAGGCCGATCGAGAAGACCTGCTGCGTATAGAGCGACAGCATTCGGTGCCAGATCGCCTGACGCTCCTCGAACTTCGCCGTCGAGCCCCACTGGCCGAGCAGATCGACCAGTTCGGCCGCTTCCGGCAGGTCGGGAGCGACACCTTCCTGGCCGGCGGAGAGATAATGCATGCCCCAGAGCGGCCACTGCAGCTGATCGTCGAGCGTCGGCGCAAGACCGGACGGCGACATGTCGGCCGTCGGCACGCCATTGTCGAGGCCGTACCAGATCGACATCATGATCGTGCCGCTCATGGCGCGGTTGCGGAAGACGTCGCGCTGCGAGGTGCGGGTATAAAGCGCAAGGCCGATATCGGCCCAGTGATCGTGCACCAGTTCCAGTACGTCGGTATCGAGATTGCTCTCGCCGGCGGTCTCGACGGTGATCTCGGCGCGCCGCCCGTCCGGCAGCAGCCTTATGCCGTCGTCGCCGCGCCTGGTCAGGCCGAGCTCGTCGAGCAGGCGATTGGCCTCGTCGGGATCGAATTTGACGAAGGCGTCGGCATATTCCTGCTTGAAGAGCGGGCTGTCGGGCAGCACGGTATCGGCGCTCGGCGTGCCCAAGCCATAGAAGGCGACCATGTTGATCTCGTGCCGATTGATCGCCAGCGACAGCGCCCGGCGCAGCCGCACGTCACGGAACAGGCCGCGCCACACCTCGTCGGCGCAGTTGAGATTCGGCAACAGTGTGATGCGCGATCCGCGTGCGACCTTCCAGAGATTGACCTTCACCGGAAAGCGCTTCTCCGCCTCTTTCAGGAAGGTGTAGTCGTTGAAATCGATGCCGGTCGCCTGCAGGTCGGCCTCGCCCGCACCCGCCTTGGCGGCGATGATCGACGAGGAAGAGACGTTGAGGACGAAACGGTCGAGATAGGGAAGCTGCCTGCCGGTTTCGTCGACGCGATGGAAGAACGGGTTACGCTCGAAGACGAACTGCTCGGCCGGCAATGCGGTGGTATTGTGCCAGGGATCCAGTGTCGGCAGGTTCGGATTCTCGGGACGGTAGGAGCGCGCCATCTTGATGTGCAGGTCCTGCCATTTCTTGGCGCGGTTGGCCTGCATCATCTGTTCCATCTTCGCCTGGTCGGGCTGATACTTCTTGTGGAACTGCTTGAGGTAGTGCGCCGGCCCGACGATAACGAGCGGTATGGGTCCTGCCAGGGCCGGCAGGAACATCGGGTTGGGTTTTTCCCAGGTGTAACGTACGGTCAGCGGATCGAGCATCTCGAAGCGCGGCAGGCTGCCGTGCGGACGAAGCTCGAGCGCACCGCCGCCGGGTGTCAGCTTGTCGTTGAGGATGACGTCTTCCCACCAGTAGTGGAAATCATCGGCCGTGAACGGCGCCCCGTCCGACCATTTATGGCCCTCGCGCAGCGTGAAGGTGAAGACCGTGTCGTCCTCGGAGCGGAAATCGGCGAGAATGTCAGGCTGGAACTGAAGGTGCTTGTCGTAGCCGATCAGGCGGGCATAGCCGTAGATCGTCATGAAGCGGATGTCGCGCTGGCTGCCGATGATGGTGCGCACCGTGCCGCCATAGGCGCCGGGTTCGAGCCCCATCTCCTTCAGGTTGACGATGCGCGGACGGGCGGGAATGCGCTCGGCCATGCCAGGCAGGCTGCCTGCGGCCAGCCGCTCCTTGAGGAATTCCGGTTCGCCGGCCGACTCGGCTCGCAGCACCGCCGGCGCGATCGCCGCACCGACGAGGCCGCCCAGAAAGGTGCGACGCGTCACCATCAGCGCAACTCCTTGGCCGTAGCGCCCTTGCGGGCGCGCACCAAATGGCCGTCGCCGAGATCGGCATAGGCAAGCTCGGAAGCATCGTCATGTTCGGCGGTGAAGGTCACGCCCCAATTCTGCTTGTCGGCGGCGCCGTTTTCCCGGAGCGCCTTGAAATCGAGCGGCCGATCGAGATCGGGGAAGGGAACGGCGGCGAGCAGCGATTTCGTATAGGGGTGCACCGGATCGCGCAGGATGATCTCGCGCGGCGCGATCTCGACGATGCGGCCCTTGCACATGACGGCGATGCGGTCGGCCATGTAATCGACGACGGCGAGGTTGTGCGAGATGAAGAGATAGGTCAGCCCCAGCTCCTTCTGCAGATCCTTGAGCAGGTTGAGGATCTGTGCCTGCACCGAGACGTCGAGGGCCGAGACCGGCTCGTCGAGGATGACGAGTTTCGGGCCGAGCGCCAGCGCGCGGGCAATGCCGATGCGCTGGCGCTGGCCGCCGGAAAAGCTGTGCGGGTAACGGCTGAGGTAGCGCTTGTCGAGGCCGATCGCTCCCATCAGCCCCTCGACCTTGCGCTTGCGCTCATCACTGTCGCCGCGATCGTGGATCTCCAGCGGTTCGCTGAGGATGTTGCGCACCGTCATGCGCGGCGACAGCGAGGAGACCGGATCCTGGAACACCATCTGGATCTTGGTGCGCATGTCCTGCAGCTCGTCGCCCTTGACGGCAAGCACGTCGATGACCTCCTTGCCGTCGTTGAACACGACCGCGCCGCTGTCGGGTGTGATGGCGCGCATCAGGATCTTGCTGAGCGTCGTCTTGCCGCAGCCGGATTCGCCGACCAGGCCGAGACATTCGCCGCGGCGGATGTCGAAGCTGACATCGTCGACGGCGCGCAGGACGGTGGCCTCATACTTGCCCAGGAGACTGCGCTTGCGCGTCTTGTAGGTCTTCGAGAGATTGGTGACCGACAGCAGCGTGCCCGGCGCCTCCGCCTGCAGCAGCTTCTTCTTGCCGACGAGAGTCTCGAGATTGACCGGCACGTCGCGCAGCGCCTTCAGCCGCTCGCCGGGTTTCATGTCGAAATGCGGAACGGCGGCCATCAGGGCCTTGAGATAGGGATGCTGCGGGTTTCGGAAGATCGCCTCGACCGGCCCGGCTTCCATGATTTCGCCGTGATAGATGACGACCACCTCGTCGGCCATGTTGGCGACGATGCCGAGATCGTGGGTGATGAGCAGCATCGCCATGCCGAGCTTGGCCTGAAGATCGCGCAGCAACTCCAGGATCTGCGCCTGGATCGTTACGTCGAGCGCCGTCGTCGGCTCGTCGGCGATCAGCAGCGCCGGCTTGCATATCAACGCCATGGCAATCATGGCGCGCTGGCGCATGCCGCCCGACAACTCGAACGGATACATGTCGTAGGTGCGGTGCGGATTGGAGAAGCCGACGAGGCCGAGCATTTCCTCAGTCTTTTGACGCGCCTCCTGCTTGTCGGTCTCGGTATGGATCAGCAGCACCTCGCTGATCTGGTTGCCGACAGTGTGCAGCGGCGAGAGCGAGGTCATCGGCTCCTGGAAGATCGTCGCCATGCGCTTGCCGCGCAGATCGCGCATCTCCTCGCTGTCGCGCGAGAGCGACAGGATATCGGTCGTGCTGCCGTCGAGCGGGTCGGTGAATAGGATGCTGCCCGAGGCCCTGGCGGGGTTGGGCAGAATGCCCATGATCGCCTGGCTGATCACCGATTTGCCCGAGCCGGATTCACCGACGAGAGCGGTGACCTTGCCCGGGAGGATACGAAGATTGGCTTCCTTTACGACGCGCAGCCGGTCGCCGAAAACGGAGAAAGAGACATCGAGGTTCTCAATACGCAACAAATCGGCAGCGGACGCCATACCAATGAAATTCCCCAGTCTTCTATGTTCCCGTTAGGGCACACTATCGTACCGCAAACGGGGTGTCTAGCTGATGACAATCAAGGGGATATTGCCGCCTTTCGCCGTGGTGGTGCGGACGAAACACGCAATTTTATCGGTGCCGACCTGGCGTTTTACTGGATGAACTTCTCCATGCTGGTGCGCTTGACCTGTTTCTTCGCATCCCGGTGCAGCAGAATGACCTGCTCGGCTTCGGAAAGTCCGTTCTGCACGGCCTCGCGGAAATGTTCGTCGACATGGATCTCCGGGGCCGGGGCGCGTGGCTGGAGCACCGTCACCTTCTGGCGGATGCCGCGCAGCTTCTCCTCTCCGAGGGTCGTCCATTCGCCACCGCAATAACCGGCGAAGGCCTGGCTGGCGACGACCTCGCGGCCGTATTTCTTGGTCAGGATTTGCAGACGCTGCACCTCGTTGACCGCCGATCCGAAGGCGGAGAAGGTCAGCCGGTCCTTGAGGCCGACATTGCCGAACATGACGTTGCCGACATGCAGGCCGATGCCGTAACCGATCCTGGCCAGACCCTTTTCCTCGCGGTCGCGGTTGAGTTCGGCCACCCGCGCCTGTGCCTGATAGACGGCCGAAAGTGCAGCCTCGCAGGCGATTTTGGACGGATCCTTGTGACGCCCGCAGGGATAGACGGCGAGGAAGCCGTCGCCGAGGAAGCTCAGAATCTCGCCGCCATTGCGGTTGAAGGGGGCGGCGATCGCGTCGAAGAACTGGTTGAGCGTATCGATATAGGCCTGGCGCCCTTCCTTTTCGGCATACATGGTGGATTCGCGCATGTCGCCCATGACGAGGGCCGCACGGATCGTTTCGCCATCGCCGCGGCGGATCTGGCCGTTCAACACCCGCTTGCCGGCGTCGCCGCCGAGATAGGTGGTCAGCATGTTGTTGGCGAGCTTGCCGAGCACCGCCATCTTGGCGGCGACTGCCAGATGGTTCTGCATCCGGAGCAGCGCGTCGATCATGTCGTCGGTAAAACCGTCATGGTGATCGGTCGACCAGGAGCCCATCATGCCCTGCACCGAATCGTCGCCGAAGGGCTGCACGAAGGCGAGATAATCGGTCATCCTGTCCTTGCGCAGGTCCTCGAAAATCGGGAATTCGGCCGGCCCTTCCTGCATCAGCCGCCGGCGGATGTGCTGCAGGTTGTTGTCGAGCAGGTAATAATAAGGGCTCTGCAGGAAGCGGTCCGGCTTCTGCCCGGCCGGCATGCGGAAACCCTCGATGGTGACGCCGCTGGCGCGCCGCCAGGTGAAGCTCAGCGCATCGTAGAGCGGATGCAGCATCGAAAAGGTCAGGTGCACGCGCGCAATCGGCAGGCCGGCGGAAGCAAGCCTTTCGCAGAAGCCGCGCACGATGTTTTCAAGGTCGTCGCCTGCCAGCGAGGAATGCGTCAGCCATTCGGCGACCCGGTCCAACAGGATGGAGGACACGCTGGATTCGATCGTGCTCATTCGCGGTATGATCCTCATAAGGCAAGCCATCCCTAAGAGCCAAAAGTCCCTCGGCCGACGCATTTTCATGCGCAGGTCACAAGAAAATCAGGATGTACGAGCGGTAATATTTGTCAACGATCCGCCGAAAGCCCGGCAGCAGCGCCCCTGAGTTCCCCGAGCGGGGACCGGACGGGAAGTCCTTTCTCGATGGTTCAATATCAAACTCAGATAGGGATGCTGCAGATGCGAAACAATGGGAGGCGGACGCTTTTGTGCGCCGAAGTTGCAGCAAAGGCCGCCGCCGGGGCATTTTCGCCACACCCGGCTAAAGGGATTCATCTGGCCTAAGAGATTGGTGAGGCCGGCCCCTCATTGGCTCCAACCAGACGGCATTGCCGCCGGGGAAGAAGCCCCGGGTTTAATTCCCCGCCATCATGCATTAGATCAGCTTCCTGAATTCGCCAATTGAAAGAGCCCACCTTGGCCACCTCCACCTTCGACACGCTTTTGCAGAAGATCGAAACCCGCGCGGCGCGTGCCGGCATCATCGGGCTCGGTTATGTCGGCCTGCCGCTGGCGATTGCGGTCGCGCGCAGCGGTTTTGCGGTCACCGGCTTCGACATCGATCCCTCAAAGATGGTGGCGCTCGAGGCCCGCCGTTCCTATATCGACGCCGTCAGCAACGAGGCGCTCGCCGCCGAGATCGAGGCGGGGCGGTTCCGGGCGACCACGGATTTCGCAGGCCTTGGCGAGTGCGACGTGATCATCATCTGCGTGCCGACGCCGCTCACCAAACATCGTGACCCCGACCTTTCCTTCGTCGAGGCGACCTCGCGCTCGATCGCAGAACATCTGCGCTCCGGCCAGCTCGTCGCGCTGGAATCGACCACCTATCCCGGCACCACAGACGATATCGTCAAGGTCATCCTCGAAGGCTCCGGCCTGAAATCCGGCGCCGATTTCTTTGTCGGCTTCTCGCCGGAACGCGAGGATCCCGGCAACCAGCATTATCACACCGCGACCATCCCGAAGGTCGTCGCCGGCGACGGGCCCGAGGCCTTGGCTCTGATGAAGACCTTCTACGGCGCTGCCGTTTCGACCGTCGTTCCTGTCTCCTCGAATGCGACGGCCGAGGCCGTCAAGCTCACCGAAAACATCTTCCGCTCGGTCAACATCGCCCTCGTCAACGAGCTGAAGACCGTCTACGCGGCGATGGGCATCGACGTCTGGGAAGTGATCGACGCGGCCAAGACCAAGCCGTTCGGCTATATGCCCTTCTATCCCGGCCCCGGCCTCGGGGGCCATTGCATCCCGATCGATCCCTTCTACCTCACCTGGAAATCGCGCGAATACGAGTTGCCGACCCGCTTCATCGAGCTTGCCGGCGAGATCAATTCGGCGATGCCGCGTTATGTCGTCGGCAAACTGGCCGAAGCGCTCGACATGCGCGCCGGCAAGGCGCTGAGCCGCAGCCGGGTGCTGGTGCTGGGGCTCGCCTATAAGAAGAACGTTGCCGATATAAGAGAGAGCCCGTCGCTGCGGCTGATCGAGATCATCGAGGAGCGAGGCGGGCGGGCCGATTACCACGATCCCTTCGTCGCCGAGATCCCGCCGACGCGCGAACACCAGGCCCTGAAGGGCCGCAAGTCGGTGACGCTGACTCCGGAGGCGGTGGCCGGCTACGATGCTGTGCTGGTCGCGACCGACCATGACAGGATCGATTATACGATGCTCGCCAAAACTGCGGCGCTGATCGTCGATACGCGCAACGTCTTCGACCGCCTCGGCCTCTCGGCCTCTCACGTCATCAAGGCGTGACGGAAACGGCCGAAAGCGATTTGCCCGTCATCCGGCTGGCGGCGACGGCATAACCGCCTGATGCGCCATCGATGAAATGCATGTGGTCGCGCGAGATCGGCGTCGGCACGAAGCAGGTCATCAGCGCCGAGGACTGGCGATGCAGGCCGTAGCGGGCAATGCCTCTCGCCCGCGCTTCTTCCAGCAGCGTCTCGATCCGTTTCAAGCGGGCGGCGTCGACGTCGACCGTCATCTTCAGTCCGTCGTCGAACTTGCGGAAATCGGAATTGCCGGCGACGTCGCCCTTATAGCGGCGGGCATCAAAGCGTCCGAGCGGAACGCCGAGCTTGTAGCAGACAACGACGATGGCGAGCTGCAGCAAGATGAAGAGCTTCTGCCACAGACGCCGGCCGGCCGGCGCAATCGCCTTGGCCTCGCGATTGATACCCTTCAGTGAAAAGGCGAATTTCGGGCCGTCGGCCGGCACCGGATGGCTGCCGCGGTTCTGCTCGGCGGTGATGGCGACGATGCCGTTGACGAGATCGCGGAATTCTTCGCCCGGCCGGCCTTCGCCGGGCACGGCGATGATCGAGACGATCTCGCCGTTCTCGGCCTCGATCGGGCTCCAGCGGCAGGAAAGGCCGGTGAGATCCGGCCGCGTGCCCAGAGCGGCGCGCTCGATGCCGTAGCGGCCGAGCTTCATCTGTCGTTCCGCCCAGCTCGTGCCGCCGCCCCAGAACATCGCATAGGTGACGTGCGGGCTTGCGGAATAGCGCGCGACACGGACGTCGAGGCCCTCGGCGCGGGTATCGGCGACCGGCACGATGGCGATGCGCAGCATCAGGCCGAGATCCTCCTCGACCCAGACCTGCACGGCGGCGAGCGCATCGCGCGCCGCCTTCTCCAGCGAACCCGGAAGCGCGATCAGCGCGCCGTCGCCACCGAAGACGAAGGGATAGTCGCCCTTGCCGACGGCATTCAGCACCGCCGAAATGACGCTGGCGCCGGCCATATTGACGTCCTTGTAGCGGCCGCCGGCAATCGCCTGTGTCGAGCCGACGATATCGGCAAGCGCCAGCACCCATCCCTCCGGCAGCGGCCGGTAATTGTCGGCATCGGTCACGCCCTCGAAGGCGCTGAAGAGCGGCACGTTCGCAAAGAATTCTTCGTCGGTCTCAGTTGTCATGTCATCGACCTTAGCACAGACACATATCGCTGCTGCAACGCCAATTCCCATTTACGGCAATCGACTTGGCAAGGTTTCATGTGTTAGCACGCGCTCACGATTTTCATCACGGATACGGATTTCGATGAGCCGCCTCGACAGCTTCATTCGCCGGTTGACGGCCCAACGCGACATTCTGAACGCAATCGCCGATTTGGTCGAGGACATCGAAGGTCCGGTGCTGGAGTTCGGCCTCGGCAACGGCCGCACCTATGATCATCTGCGCGAAAAATTCCCCGACCGCCGCATCATCGCTTTTGACTGGGAGGTCCGCTCCTATTCGGCCTCGACCCCAGAGCCGCAAGATATGGTGACCGGCAACATCCGCGACTCCGGCCAAGCCTTCCTCGGCATCGGCGCAGCCCTTGCCCATGCCGATATCGGCACCGGCCATGACGAGATTGACGCCGTGACGCTGACCTGGCTGCCGCAGCTGATGGCCGGCGTGCTCGCTCCGAACGGGATCGCGGTCAGCGGTCTGCCGCTGGAGCATCCGGAGCTCACCGCACTGCCGCTGCCGGAAGGGATCAAGGAAGGACGGTATTTTCTGTATCGGCGGGTGTGAGGGGAGAGTAAGCCCCACCCGCCTCTTGAAGGAGGAGAAAATGAAACGCATCGAGACGGAAGTGAGTGGCGGCTGCCAGTGCGGTGCCGTGCGCTACCACGCCACCGCCATGTTCGACAACTCGCATCTCTGCCATTGCCGCATGTGCCAGAAGGCCTCGGGCAACATCTTTGCCGCGCTCGTCGCCGCGCCCGACGATGCGCTCAGCTGGACACGCGGCAAGCCGAGTGTCTGGAAGAGCTCGGAGCTTGTCGAGCGCGGCTTCTGCGCCAATTGCGGCACGCCATTGTTCTTCCACCACCTGGAAAACGGTCGCACCAACCTGATGATCGGTTCGCTGGACAATCCTCATCCCTTCGCGCCGCTTGCCAATACCTGCACCGAGAACATGGTGGCATGGTTCGAGACGATCACGGACATAGAAAATACCGGTGCAACCGAAACCAACGGCGCCGACTGGGCCGCGGCGATCAGGGCGAGCAACAACCAGCACCCCGATCGCGATACCGCCTCGTGGACGGTGAGGGGGCGTGACGGCTGAGTCCTAGGAGCGTCCGCTCACGAGGCACAGGAATAAGCCGCAGCTGAGCGCGCCGTCAGTTTTGCTTCGAATTCAGCCGCAATTTCCTCCAGCGTCACGCTGCCTAGCCGCCTCAAAAGCAGCGCCTCCGCCTCCTTCATCGCATCGGCCAGCGCGTTATTCACCGCCTGTTCGACCAGACATTTGGGCTGATCGTCGGCGGGGCCGATGGCAAAGACGTGCGGTTCGCCAAGCGCGTTGTAGACGTCGAGCAGGGTGATCTCTGACAAAGGCCGCACCAGCGTCCAGCCGCCGCCGTGGCCCTTTTCCGAACGCACATAGCCCTGTTGGCGAAGCCCCGCCATGGTGCGGCGGACGACGACGGGATTGGTGTTCAGCATCTTTGCAATCATTTCGGAGGTCGCCGCATCCTGATGCCGATCCATGTGGATCAGCACGTGCAGCATGCGGGAAAGGCGGCTGTCGTTGCGCATGGTTCTATCCTGTCGACCGAGCGCGCCATTATCGCAGCCAGTTTGTAACAAGACAAGTGACATGAGTCTTGACTGCTCCGTTTCATGTAACTTATGATGATTCATGAGCCAATATCGAAGGAGTCAGCGCATGTCCTACGAAGTCATCGTCATCGGCGGCAATTTTGCCGGCCTGTCGGCAGCCATGCAGCTCACCCGCGCGCGGCGGCGGGTTCTGCTCGTCGACGCGGGCGCGCCGCGAAACCGATTTTCGCAGGCTTCGCACGGTTTTCTCGGACAGGACGGTCAAGCGCCGGCGGCGATCATGGGTGAGGGGAAGAGGCAGCTTTCGCTTTATCCGAACATAACGCTGCGCGACGCCAAAGTTATCCGCGCCCAGAAGGAGGGCGAGGAATTCGTCGTCACCGTCGAAGGCGGCGGTGAAGAACGCGCTGCCCGCCTCATTCTCGCAACCGGCGTCAGCGACACGCTGCCCGACATCCCCGGCCTTGGCGACCGCTGGGGCCGGTCGGTGCTGCACTGCCCCTATTGCCACGGCTATGAGGTAAGCGGCGGCGAACTCGGTGTCCTTGCAAACCATCCGCATTCGGCCCATGCCGCCATGATGATCCCGGACTGGGGCGCGACCACCTTCTTCACCCAGGCACTGTTCGAGCCCGATGAAGAGCAGCTGGCACGGCTGACTGCCCGTGGGGTACGCATCGAGCGCAGCCCGATCGTGGAGCTGTTGGGCGATAGCCCGAAACTCCAGGCGGTGCGTCTCGCCGATGGCCGTATCGTTCCGCTCGACGCCATATTCGTCGCGCCGAAGACGGCGATGGCGAGCCCCATCGCCGAACAGCTCGGCTGCGCCTTCGACGACGGTGCCTTCGGGCCGGTCATCCGCGCCGGCGAAAACAAGGAGACCAGCGTCAAGGGCGTCTTCGCCGCCGGCGATGCCGCAAGCTCCATGCACAGCGGCACGCTCGCCTCCGCCTCGGGTGTCCTCGCTGGCGTGCACTGCCATCAGTCGCTTATCGTGCAGCCCGCGGCTTAACGCAGGCGCAGTCAGCAATACCGGTCGAGTTCACACCAGTGGGTTAGAGACCCGAGGCCCAGCTGCGCGGGATCACTGGGTGGTAAAAGTACAAGCGCAGTTTCTAAGGCTGCGCCAACCCGGTCATATTGCAATTTTTGCGTTTAAATCGTAGTCACTTTGCGGCGGAATGATCTTCGTTCAGACGCTGGCGAGACATCAACAGATTTGCGGCAAGCAAGAATGGGGCGTTAAAGTGGGGTTTGCTGAGGCTGCCGGAATGGCGCTGGTGCAGAAATATGCAACTTTCTCCGGCAGGGCCTCGCGCTCGGAATATTGGTGGTTTGCCTTATTCTATTTTCTAGTGCTGTTCGCAATCGGGCTCGCTTGTCTTGTGACAGCCAGCTTTTCCGATCTTCGAGACGGCGTTCCACCCCCAGTCGCCCTTCTCTTATTCATCGGCGGATTGATTTGGCTCGCAATGTTTTTGCCACAGGTGGCCGTTCAGGTTCGTCGCTTTCATGATCGCAACATTTCCGGCTGGTGGTATCTCGCACTGTTTGTCTGTGGTTTCGTTCCCTACGTTGGTTTCATTGCGGGTATCGCAGTCCTCGTGATCAGTGTGCTTCCCGGCACCGAGGGGCCCAACAGGTTCGGACCTGATCCGTTGCGCCCCGAGGCGCGAGCTGAGGTCTTTGCCTAGCGCGTGGCCACCCGCACTCCGGCCTGCCCTCAGCTCTGCTGCTGCCTACGGCTCAGTTTTCCGCCTGCATAACGCCCTTCAAGAAATGGGCTTATTGCAATTTCTGCGTTTGAATTGTAGCTGTTTTCATAGAAGTGACTATTGTGGCAAGGCGATGTAAGGTTCGCTGTGCTGCAGTAAGCAGGATTGAGGGGTTAATATGGGGTTTACTGAAGCTGTTCGAACAGTTCTAACGAAGAAATATGCAACTTTCTCTGGAAGGGCCTCCCGCTCGGAGTATTGGTGGTTTCAGCTATTCTATATGCTTATAGCGATCATACTTGTAATTCTGGCCGCCTTGAGCGGCGCTTTTTCCGTTAATCAGAATGAATCTTCGCCGGTGATCTTTATTTTCGGGGCCATCGGCGGATTGTTGGGGCTTGCATTGGCTTTGCCGATCCTCTCCCTTCAGGTTCGCCGCTTTCATGATTGCAACATGTCCGGTTGGTGGTACCTCGCAATTATTATTTTGGCGGGCACTGTTCCCTTTATCGGTCGGGCTACGGGCATCGCAGTTGCGGTTCTTTCCGCGAGGAAGGGCACGGAAGGTCCAAACAAGTTCGGGCCGGATCCGCTGCGTCCCGAAGCGCGAGCAGAGGTCTTTGCCTAGAGCATGACCATCCGCAACGCCGGCCTGCTGGCGGCCCTTTTCCTCGCCGCCTCGGTTTCATTTCCGCCCGTCTGGGCGCAGGACAGCGGCAGCCAGCCCGCCGATAGTCATCAGCCGATCAGCGCCGTCGGTACGGAATATGCCTCGCAGTGCCTGCTGAATGACCTGCGCTGCACGCTCGTCTACGGCGATGCGTCCGATCAGGCCAAAGCGGCGTCGGGTACGACGTCGTCTCAAGACAAGCCGCCGCTGCGACGCGCGCCGTCATCTTTCTCGCGGGAGCCGGTGATCAGCGGCGGCCCTCTGGCCATTGCCGTCGTGCTCGTCGGCTTGGCAGCGGCAATCGGCTTGTGGATGCGTTTCGGAAACGGCGGCGTCCTGCTGTCGTCTGCTCCGAGCGACATCAAGCAGCGCCAGGAGGCGCCGGAAAGTTGGCGGACCGGCGCCGACGAGGTTGAGGAAAAGCCAAGCGATTTCCTGCAGCGGATTGCGGCCATGGCCGATCGAAGGCAGGCGCTTGTCCTGCTGCTCAGGCATTGTCTGCTCCACGCCGCCGACATCACGGATACGCGGCTTTCCCGCGCCGATACGGAACGTGCCGTCTTTGCCCGCTTGCCGAAAACCATGCCCGGCCGCGAGCGGCTTGCCAGCTTCCTGACGGCGGTGGAACTCGTTCATTACGGTGGCCGCACCGTTGCGGAGAACCATTTCGGGGTTCTTCTTGCGACCGGGCGCGATCTGCTTGCAGCAGTCAGAGTGGCCCATGCGTAAATCCGCCCCCGTTTTAATCCTGGGGCTGGTGCTCGCGCTGGCTGCACTGGCGGTCTTTGCGGTGTCGCGGGGCAGCGATTACGACCGTTCGCCTCTTGGCAACAAGGGGCTGGAATTGTGGCTGCAGACCAAGGGTATCCCGGTCGTCCGTTCCGACCCTCATCTTGTCCAGGCGCGTTCCAAAATCTCGCTGCGCATCGTTCACCTGTCGATACGCCAAGGCGAGGCTGTCACACCTCGGTCACACGATGAAACGGAAGATCTGGACCCGGAAAACCCCGTTGTGGAGGCAGACCGATACGCCCTGCCGACGCTGATCGTTTTGCCGAAATGGCGCGGCAGCGTATCGACGGAAGGTGTTGCCGGCAAATCGGGGCTGATTGATCTCGCCGATATCAGCAATGAACTCGACAAGATCGGCTACTCGGATTTTGGCTTCGCCCGCAGTGAGACAAGTTTTGAGGAAGCGCAGCCGCAGCTGCAACCGGGCCAGCCGATCAAGATTGCCCTCTATCGGGCGCAAACCTTCGAGCGGTCGAGCCTGCCGAGCGGCTGCGGGGAGGTCGTGGGTACGCCATCGGGTGTGCTGCTTCTGCACTGCGCGGCCGATCCCACCGTCTATCTGCTGTCGGATCCCGATCTGCTGAATAACCACGGACTGGCGTTGGCCGATAACGCCGCCTTTGCCGTCTCACTGGTCCAGTCTCTCCGCGCCGCCGGCGAGTCGCGGCCAATCTATCTGGATACATCGGGCGAACCTCTCGATAGCAAGGCAACGGTCGACGAGGGGCAATCCTATGAGCGCTCCACCACCGATCTGAAGCGCTTTTTCGCCTATCCCTTATCGGCCATCTGGGGAACCGTGCTGGTTGTGGCGGCGATCTGCTTCTGGCGCGGCGCCTATCGCTTCGGGCCGCCTTTGCGTGGGGTCTCCGGAAATATCGAATTGTCCAAGACCGCCGCGATCGAAGCCACGGCGCGGCTCTTGCGGCTTTCGGGCAATGACGGCCGGATGACGGGACAGTTCGTGCTGCATCTGCTCGCCGATAAGGCGCAATTGCTCTTCGGCTCCGGCGCCGGCAATCAGGCAGGCATCGCACGATTGTTCCAACGCCTGGCGCGTCAAGACAAGGCAGCCGCACAGGCCTTGCACGCCGCAGCCGAGGCGCTGATCGAACGCGGACATATCATGACGCGCTCGGATCTGCATCGCAATCTCGAGACATTCAGAAAATTGCTAGGGAGCTTTGAGTTTGGATCTAGGTGAGTTTCGCGATCTTATCGCTACGGTTCGTGGGGAAATAGGCAAGGTGGTGCAAGGACAGGACGCGATCATCGATCTCGTTCTGATTTCGATTTTTGCCGGCGGGCACTGCCTTGTCGAAGGGCCGCCCGGCACGGCCAAAACCCTGCTGGCCCGCTCGGTTTCCGCGGCCATGGCGCTGGATTATCGCCGTATCCAGTTCACGCCCGACCTGATGCCGGGTGATGTGCTCGGCGTCAATCTCTTCAACTTCCAGACCAATCAATTCCACCTGACCAAGGGACCCGTCTTTACCGACATCCTTCTGGCCGACGAGATCAATCGCGCTCCGCCGAAGACGCAATCCGCCCTGCTGCAGGCGATGAACGAGCGGATGGTGACGATCGATGGGACCGATTATTTGCTGGGGTCGGATTTCTTTGTGCTTGCCACGCAGAATCCGATCGAGCAGCAGGGCACCTATCCCTTGCCCGAAGCACAGCTCGACCGCTTCCTGTTCAAGCTCGTCGTCGATTTCCCCGACCGCAACACCGAAATCGCCATCCTTTCCAAACACGCCAGGCAGGCGCTGAAATCGGATATGCGCAATGCCGGCATCCGTCCGCTTGTCACCAGCGCAGCGCTTGCCGAGGGGCGGGCGCTGATCGACGCCATCCATCTGGATGAGACGACCCTGACCTATGTCGTCGATCTGGTGCGCGCCACGCGCTCCGATCCCGATATTCTCTACGGCGCATCCACGCGCGCTGCCGACGCCCTTGCCTCGGCGGTCAGAGTGCGGGCGGCCTTCGAAGGCCGGGATTACGGCTTGCCGGACGATATCCAGGCGTTGCTGGTGCCCGCGCTTCGCCATCGCATCGTTCTTTCGCCTTCGGCCGAAATCGATGGCCGTACCCCCGACGAGGTGCTGCGCAGCATCATGAACCGCGTGGATGCGCCTCGTTAATGCGGCCATCCCGTTACCTGATCGCGCTCGTTCTGATTTTGGCCGCGGTGACGGTCTTCGTCAGCGTTTGGTGGCGCGATATGGGTTATCCGCTGCTGATGCTGTGGGTCGCGCTTGCGGCATTGACGGCAGGCGATCTGGCGATGTCGGCCTCATCGGGCCGGATGACGGTGGAATTCGATCTGCCGCTGCAAGGTTTTGTCGGTCACACCGCTGTATTTGCGGTGGCGATCCGGCCGCAGAAGGACGCGGTGCCCGACAATGTCGAGATTCGGATCGATTGTGCTCCCGAGCTTGCCGTCGGCGAAGGCAGATTGGCGCGTGCTGCGTCCGTCGCCGGAGAAAGCCATGTCAGAGCCACTGTGAATCTTCGTCTGACGCGACGGGGGCGGTATGCGATCCATGTGCTGTGGCTGAAATGGCCATCGCGGCTGAGGCTGCTGGACATTATCGCGCAGATGCCGGTGGAAAAGGAGATCGCCGTCCTGCCTGACATATCGCCGGTCCTGTCGGGAGCGATAAGGACCCAGATCCTGCCGCTGGAAGGCGGCCAGAAGGATTTGCGGCTGCGCGGCGAAGGATCGGAATTCCATCAGCTGCGCGAGTTTGCCAGCGGCATGGACCCCCGCAGCATCGACTGGAAGCGATCCGCCCGGATGCGCAATCTCGTCGTGCGCGAGATGCGGGCCGAACGAAACCATCAGATCATCCTGTGCATCGATTCCGGGCGGCTGATGGCCGAGCAGCTCGGCGGTTTCACCAAGCTGGACCGCGCCATCAACGCCGCCTTGGCGATGTGCTGGGGGGCCGGGCTCGCCGGCGATCTCGTGGGCTTCTACAGCTTCGATAGCCGCCCGCGGCTGTTCGTGCCTGCCTTGCCCGGAAGAGCGGCCTTTCCGCGGCTTCAGACGAAATGCGCCGAGCTACGATATGAGACCCAGGAGAGCAATCATACGCTCGGACTGACGCATTTGTCGGGACGGCTGAAGCGACGTTCGTTGGTCGTGATATTCTCCGATTTCGTCGACAGCATCACGGCGGAGCTGATGATCGAGAACATCCAGGTCCTCGCCCGGCATCATTTCATCGTCTATGTCGCCTTGCGCGATCCGATGCTCGCAAAGCTGACGGAACCGGAGGAAATCAGCTTGGACGCGGTCGCCCGCTCCGTGGCAGCGCGTCAGATCGTTCAGGAGAGGCGCACTGTCATGGAAAAGCTGGCGCGTCTCGGCGTCCTCTGCCTCGACAGCACGCCGGAGGCGCTGACTTCGGATCTCATTGCGCGCTACATCGAAATCAAATCCCGCGAGATGATATGATGGATCTTGGGATCGACAGCAGGACAGAGACGGGCGCGTCGGTAAACGTCGGCGCCATCCAGACCGATTTGCTGCGCTCGGCGCGCTTTCGCATGGAGCGCGAGGCGCACTGGCGCCAGCTGGACGAGCTCGTGACGCGGGCGGAGAAGGGTGGCGCAGCGACGCTCGGTTATGACGATGTCCGCAACCTCGCCGCCGGGTACAGGCAGGCGATGAACTCGCTGAGCGTCGCGCGTGACATTTCCCTCGATCGCGCCCTCGTCGCCTATCTGGAGAGCCTCTGCGCCCGAGCCTATCTGGTCGTCTATGCGCCGCAGGAAAGTCTCGGGGGGCTGATTACCCGCCTGCTGGTCCAGGGCATTCCTCAGGCGGTGCGCCGATCGGCATTGCCCCTGTTCATCGGCTTCCTGGCTCTCATCCTCGGGGCGGCCGCCGGATACAGGCTCTTCACCCACGACCCGAGCTGGTTCTATACCTTCGTGCCGCCCGACATGGCCGATCAGCGCACCCCGGCAGCATCGGTCGATTTTCTCCGCTCGACGCTTTACGGCGATGAACGGCATGCGAGCGACAGGCTCGCGGCGTTTTCCGCATTTCTCTTTTCCCACAACACCACCATCGTCGTCTTCATTTTTGCGCTCGGCGTTTTCATGTCGGTGCCGAGCTTCATCCTGACCTTTTACAATGGCCTGACGCTGGGCGCGTTTTTTGCGATGTTTTCTCGCAAGGGGCTGGGCTACGACATCTTCGCCTGGCTCTCGATTCACGGGGTGACCGAGCTTGCAGCAATCGCCATTGCCTGTGCGGGCGGTGCAAGGCTCGGCCTTGCCGTTCTCATTCCGGGTATGCGAACGCGCAGGGAGGCCCTGCGCCACCAGGCGCATGATGCCGTCAAACTCGCGATCCTCGCGGCTCTGATGCTTATCGTGGCAGCCTTCATCGAAGGGGTTCTTCGCCAGACGATCCAGGAGCCGATATGGCGCCTCGGCATCGGCTGGGGTATGGGTGTCTTCTGGGTGAGCTGGCTGCTGTTCAGCGGACGCGAAAGCAAGATTTCGCGGGGGCCGAAGCGATGAATCGGCCAGTGACGGACGGCAGGCGCACCGAACAGTTCATCCCGCCCGAAGGAGTGCCGATCAATTTCGCGATCGCCTCGCTGGCGAGCCGCTTCGGCGCGCAATTCCTCGACATCCTCTTTACGGCGCTCATCATCTTCATTTGCGCGGCCGTTATCATCTTCACGGGGTTTCTGCCGGTGAGCGCCGATCTGATGCTCGCCGCCTTGCTCGGCTTTCTCTTGCGCACCCCTTATTACATCCTGTCCGAGCTCATCTGGAACGGCCGCACGCTCGGGAAAAGAATTACCGGTATCCGCGTCGTCAACATGGACGGGCGGCGGCTCACCCCGCACCAGGTGACCGCACGCAACCTCATGAAGGAGGTCGAGATCTTCGGCCCGATGGGCCTACTGGCGCGCATGGAAACCCAGGGAGCTTGGGAGAACGGCCTGGCGGGCCTCTGGCTTCTGGTGGTGGTGGTCGTTCCGTTGGCAAACCGACGCCGGCAACGGCTCGGCGATATCATTGCCGGCACGCTGGTCGTCGACACGCCGCGCTCCGTGCTGCTCGCGGACCTTGCTTTGTCCGCACCCGCAGCCGCCTCGTCGCAGCCGGCCTTCGATTTCCAGCCGGAACATCTCGATGTCTACGGCAAATATGAGCTGCAGACGCTGGAGGACGTGCTCCGCGACTCGATCAAGGCATCAGACCATAAAGAGATCATACAGATCGTGCGAACCATTACTCGAAAGATCCGGTATGAAGACATTGTGAGGCCGGGCCAGGAGCTCCCGTTCCTCAATGACTTCTACCGCGCTCAGCGCGAGCATCTGGAGAGCTTAAAGCTTTTTGGAACGCTGCGGGAGAACAAGTATCATGAGCATACGCGGACGGAGGCGAAGAAACTCGTTTGAGGGTCTACCGATCGAAACGTGAAAGAGTCGTGGTTTTGAGCTGCAGCCAATTGACCGCGGAAATTCACGGACGCCGACGCCGGAATACGCCGCCCCGAAATGAAAGGCGTGCCCTGATGCCCCCCTCATCCGACCCTGCGGGCCACCTTCTGCCCGCTGGGGAGAAGAAGGGAGAACGCCGGTTCGTCATCGCCAGCTTGGGCGGGGTCCCTTTAGTAGGCGTGTTTCGTGCAGGCATGCCGGTGCGGCTTGCTCGCTCTTCTCCCCAGCGAGTGGCCCGCAGGGGTGCACGGGCACGGGCGCCAATGGTCCGCTTCAGGGCGTAAGCCTACGGCAAAAACAGCACATTGTACTGATCGAACTCGTCAGGCAGGTCCCGCACCTTCATCTCCACCTCGCGATCCTCGAACAGCACGACACAGTCTTCGTAAAATCCTGACAGCATCGCTATGAACGCCTTCGTTCCCTCGCGCCCGTAGAACAGCGGCGTGAACTCCATGTGGAGCGGCACGCGGCGGGAAAGCAGCGGCTGCATCGAGCGGCAGGCGACCGGCTCGTAGCCTTGCCCGGAGCGTCCCGCAGGAGCGATCCGAAGGGTACTGGTCGAGAACGTCTCGGGGCGAAGTCACGGCGCCATCAATCTCTTTGCGGAGGAACCCGGCGGTATCGACGGTGTCGTTCTACATGGTATCGATATCAAGATGGACGAAGGGCCGCTTGGCACCGCCAAGCAGTACGACCTGCGACCGACAAATGCTGATCTGGCGCCGCCGAAGGGGGCGCAGGGGCGCGGCAACGCCTGGGTGCGCGGACAGGACGGGAAGATCGTCGGGCTCTTCGACTATCCGGGGGGATTGCCGGGCGTTTTTGCACAAAATGTGACGGATCTCGAGTTGGAAGACATGACGATCCGCCGGCCCGAACCGCTGCCTGCAGGATGGAATCCGGCAATAACCGTGATCTGGTGAGGACGATAAAGCGCTTCTCATCGAGAGGTTGCGAACGTCAATTTCTTCTGTCAAACGACGTATATTGTTTTGCGCAGGCTCGTCTTATAAGCCTTGCACTTTAGGTTTGGTGCAGTGCCCGAGTTGCGGCGATCGCCCGTCAGGCGGTTGGAATTGAGATGATTTCATTTGCGGATACAGGCAAGGCAAAAAGTCTCCATTTTGGAGATCTGACAATCGACGAAGCTTGCATGTTTGCCCATCGCAACGGGCAGACACTCCAGTTCACCAAAAACGAGCGCGCCCTGCTGCTCGCTTTCACCAGCAATCCGCAACGTCTTATGACGCGCGGCCGTCTGCTGGATGAAATCGCTCAACCGGGCTCCGATTCTTCCGATCGCAATATCGATTTTCTGGTCAACAGGTTGCGGTTGAAGCTGGGTGATAATGCAAAATCACCCACCTACATTGCGACCCAATACGGCGAGGGTTATGTCTGGATTGCCACCCCATCTCGGCCCGGTCCGATCGATGCATTCCTGATTATCGGCTCGAGCTTCGAGCTTCAGAAACGTCCTCTGGGTCAACAGGGCCTGTCCTTGATGAACAAGCTGCGCGACTTGATTGCTGTCGGTATCGGCGGAAGTCGCAAGGTCGCTGTTGCCGACAGAAATCTTCTCTCTGCCTACGATAAGTCGCGCTATTTTCTGCAGGTGAGTTTTCACGCCGACACCGACCGCCTCAACTGTGCGGCCACTCTGCAGGAAATGCCGTCGAAGCGCATCGTGAAAGCATTTCGTCTGCATCTCGATGTCACGGATAATATCTCATTCGTGAATGAGGCGACTCGCGTATCCAAAAGCGTTGTCGATGCCTTGCAACAGGCCCTCGAAGAGGCCTCGAACGGGCTCGGCATACTTTTGGATGAGACGCCTGAAGCCCGGCTCCGAAGCGCCTCAAATCTGCTGTCGACCTCGAATTCGAAATGGCTGGCAAGCGGCGAACGGCTTGCCGAAGGCCGCTCGCAGGCCCCTCTCAATGCCGACGCCGCGATTCAATGGGGTTTGCATCTCTTCGCACGCCTTGTCCTGACCAGTCCGTTCGATGGCGGCATGAGCCTGGAAGAACGCGATCGCATCGAGAGCGAGATCGAAGCAACCGTCCTGGAGTGCCTGCCTGAAATCGAGGACAAGCCTCTGCTGATGCTGGGGGCTGCCAAGCTTCTCTACTTCATCAACCGGGGCCATCTTGACCTCGCCGAGGAAATTGTCGAGCGCGCCCTCACCCGCGCCCTGGATTCCACTGCCGGTCTGCCCATTCTCGGGCAGTTGCGATATGCGCGCGGGCGTTTTGATGAAGCTGTCGGAATCTTCGATCAAGGCATCAGAGTGGCCGAACCGGGTTCGGAGTTTCACCGCCATATGAGAGTTCTTAAGTGTATCGCACTGCTGGGTGCGGGCCACAGCGCGGCTTCGGCAGCGCGGGCCACCGACATGGCTGATCTCGGTTCGGATTGCCCACCCCAGATCCGGCTGATGATCGGCTGGATGGTCGCTGCGCCGGATCAGAAATTGCCGGAAGCGTCGGAGCACGCACTTGCGGCACTTGGTCCAGATCACGCTGCCGGGGCGATCGAATATCTCTACTTCACTTCCGCGCGCCACATCACCCTGAGACAGGGTCGCGCAAATGTGATGCGCAACATGATTGCTCATGTGTCGCGATTGTACGGCAAACGAGTCATTCCTGATTTTGTGCTTCGCAGCATCGGCTCTGTGGCCGCCGTCTAGATCATCAACGGCCAAATCAGAAGATCTGTAAAAGCGCTCTGAGAGTCCGCGGCGCCGGCCGCTCGCTCCGGCCAGTTACGACACTGGTTTTTTCAATTCTCAAATATTGCACAAACAATTGCCTGATAGCGACGACCTCAGTTGCCCATCCGAATATCACGTATTCGCTGAGAACGGGGACATCCGGGCAGCAATTGGTTGAAATCTCACGGGCGCGACGCATCCAGCAAAGTCCGCGCACCAATCTTTGTTGAGGGCCATATTACATGCGAATTCAAGTCGGGCGGATCCGATATATCGTCGTGCTTTCGGCAGTGCTGTTAAGCACAGCAACGCTCCTGCAGGGTTGCGCGCGATTTCAAGAAGAGCTGGATAAGTGGGCGAAGGAAAAATCCCAAAAGGGATCAGCGGACGCAGCATTTGGGCGAAGTGAAGCAAATGGCAGTTCAAGCACATCGCCGAGCGCGAGTACCCCGACTGCTGCGACCCCAATCACGCCGACTACTCCGAGCGGCACACCCACTACCGGCACCGGCGGGGTTACGCACTAGAATCTCACATTTTGGCAACGGCGTCGCCAGCAATATTGAGATAATTGGCCGAATGCTTGATTGAACAAGGGCTCTGATGCAACGCTGCGCGTCTTCAATGGTGCGTTTCTGCTCGGCCTTATTCAATTCCAGACTTGTCTGCTTTCGCGATCTTGGCTGTCGATTGGTGGCGGCCGAGATTGTCATATGACGATGACAGTATCGTCAGTCTCCTCACTACACCTCGCTCCTCCTCGCAAACCCTACCGAGAGCGGCCTTCAGCACGCCGCCTCCGAGCGGAATCGCCGTCATATCGAGGTTGGCGAAGGTAATCGACGTGCGCACGGCCATAATTTTATGGCGAAGCGCCTATCCGGGAAAATATGCGTTGATGTGAGATGCAACCTGTTTGATAGTCGGACCTACATCACACTCCATGCCCACCAGCAGAACAGAATGCTTTAAACCCATGAGATTTCCCAGTTTTACGCGATTCCTGATGGTAATCGCGCTTGGCGCAGGCATCAGACCATAAAGAGATAACACAGATCGTGCGAACCATTACTCGAAGGATCCGGTATGAAGACGCCGTGAAGCCCGGCCAGGAGCTGCTTTTCCTCAATGACTTCTACCGCGCCCAGCGCGAGCATCTGGAGAGCTTGAAACTGTTTGGGACGCTGCGGGAGAACAAGTATCATGAGCATACGCGGACGGAGGCGAAGAAACTTGTTTAAGGGGCTGAATGCGCAGGGCAGGCCGGAATATTGAGCATCGTCACCTCTTAACCGGCAGGCGCATGCCGCGCCCGATTGGATGCCAGTATTCCGCGGCTGTCATAGCCCTGCGAACAAGGCGGTCGGCGCCCTGCGTCAGCCACGCGCTGGTGATGAACGCCGACGCCGGAATCGGTCGCTCCGATAATGAAAAGCACGGCGTCAACGATCCGTTTTCAGGATGTAGGCCTACGGCAAAAACAGCACGTTATACTGCTCAAACTCCCCCGGCAGATCCCGCACCTTCATCTCCACCTCGCGATCCTCGAACAGCACGACACAGTCTTCGTAAAATCCTGACAGCATCGCTATGAACGCCTTCGTTCCCTCGCGCCCGTAGAACAGCGGCGTGAACTCCATGTGGAGCGGCACGCGGCGGGCAAGCAGCGGCTGCATCGAGCGGCAGGCGACCGGCTCGTAGCCTTCGATATCCATCCATACAAGGCCGATTGCGGTCGGATCGATCGAGAGGCCGGCGAGGATTTCGGAGACCGGCTTCACCGGCACGCTGATCTTCCGGTCGGTCGGGCTCTGGCGGATGGCGCTGCTCTTGCCGTGATTGTTGAGGTTGAGAAAAAAGTCGATCTCGCCTGCGTGCTCCCCGGCGGCGCAATTGACGAGCCGAACCTTCTCCTCCAGCCGGTTCTGGCGGATGTTGAGTTCAAGCAGCGGGAAATTGCGCGGATCGGGCTCGACGCTGACGATATCGGCGTAGGTGCCGCTCAAGGCGAAATAGATCGTCTGGGTGCCGATATTGCCGCCGATCTCGAGCAGCGTCGCATCCTTTCTGAGCAGGCCGCGCTCGCGCAGGATGACGATCAGTCGGTCGACGGCGTCGCGCTCGAAGTGGCCCTTACGGAAGACCTTGCGGCCGATATAATCGGAAGGCGAGAAGGTCATCAGGTGATCACCGGCATCGACTGTCATCGAGACGACGCGCGGGCCGATATTCTCGATCAGCAGGCGACGGCCGAAACGGGTGTCGAAGAGCCGCGAGGCGGCTCTATTGCGCGCCTTGCGCAGGCGGCGGCTCCAATATTTGGCGGTGAGCCACGGCTTGCCGGGCATTAGGCTTTTCCTTCGAGCGGTTCTGCCGCTTTCTCTCTCGGAACGACATAGACTTTCAAGGGCAGGGCGCGGCCGCGCACGCTGATTTCACGGCTTTCGACATCGGCAAGATCGGCGCCGGCAAGCCTGGCCACCGGCTCGGAGAAGACGATCGCCGCGTCGAATTCCTTGGCCGCACTTTCCAGCCGGCTCGCGACATTCACCGTATCGCCGATCGCCGTCATGCTGCGGACCCGGCCGTAGCCCATCGTGCCGACGACGGCCGGGCCGGTGTGGATGCCGATGGCGATCCGCAGCGGCAGCGTCAGCTCTTCGGCCAGTTCGGCGGCGAGTTTCTCGATTCCCGCGACGATCGCCGCCGCCGCGTCGAGCGCTTGGCGGCAGGCCTCCTCCGGCGCGGCGTTGAGGCCGAAGAGCGCCATGGCGCCGTCGCCGATGAATTTGTCGAGCCGGCCGCCCGCCTGCTCCACCGCCTTGCCGATGATGGCGAAATAGCGGTTCAGCAGGAAGACGACGTCGAAGGGCAGGCGGGTTTCCGTCAGCGTGGTGAAATGACGGATATCGACGAAGAGCACGACGATTTCACGCTCACGGCCAGGGCTCGTCTCCTGGCTGTTGGCGGGAAGAGCCGCCTCGACGGCTGGTACGAGAAGGGGCGCGACCGCGACGTCGGCATCCGGCCGAAGCTGGCAGGCGAGGCGGACATCAGGGCCGGCATTGATGCGTTTCAGTGTCGTCTGTTCCAGCTTGTCGGGCGGCGGCAGCTTCTGGTAATCGCCAAGAATCTGCACCCGGCAGGTGGAGCACTGGCCCTTGCCACCGCAGACCGAATAATGCGGCAGGCCGCCGAGCCGGCTCGCCTCCAGCACCGTGAACCCACGCGGCACCCGGATCACTTCGCCGCCCGGATAGTGCACGGCGACCTGATCGAGACGCTCCTTCAGCCTGCGCCGGGTGCGGGCGGCAACGACGATGATCAGCGAGGCCGAGAAGGCGCCGTAGAGTCCGGCGCGGACCATGGCGATTTGGCTGCGAATCGCGGGGTCGGAGACATAGTGGGAATTCACCGTGGTCGCGTAAGGCTCGATCGAGGTCAACTGATAGGCGGGGTCGGCGAGTGTGCGGCCCATTTCGACGAAGCCGAGCAGCGACAGCACCGGCACGAGGATCGCCAGCGCCAGCAACAGCGGTGCGAAACCGCCGTACCAGGGGCGATAACGCAGCCAGTAATGGATGCCGATGCAGCCGTGGAACCATACCGCGATCAGGCCGAGTGCCTGGCGCACGCCCGTCGCCGGCGTCCGCAGCCACAACATGCCGACGATCGTCTCGTAGTTGTCGATATAGCCGTAGAGTTCATGAGCGATGCGGGTGCCGATGACGTGATCGATGAGAAGCAGCGGGATCAGCAGGCCGAGCACCATCTGGGTTGCTTCCCCCTTGGGCATGACCAGGCTGCGCCTGATGTAGATGGCGCGCAGCACCAGGGTCACATGGACGAGGACCGATCCATAGAACAGGACGGTGCCGAGGGGATTGCGCCAGAGGGCCAGGAAAAGGTGGCGAGCCTTATCGGCTGCGGAGATCGAAACGAGTCCGAGCGCATGGTTCGATAAATGCAAGAGGACGAAGACAAAGATGACCAGCCCGGAACCGAGCCTTGCCCTTCTGATCGAGCGTTCCGAAAAAATCCCTGTGGCCGAGACCGTTGTCATTCATTCCCGTTCTTGCCGATGCAATCGCAGGCCCATAGAGAGGGGGAAAGAGGCGGAATTGCTTCCATTGCGATCACATTGCATATGCTTATGCGCAAGTTTTCGGGAAGGCAGCAATAAGGGATTTTTTCGTCCCCGGCTACGATGGCGCAAACCATGGGCGGGCTGAATGCGACCTCCTCATCCATCTAGCTGATTTGGTTACGGATTCGAATAATCTATGATCGCCCGTGGAAACTGATTGGAAACAGTGTGTCTATGCGAGGGATGCGCATGCGGGTCGCCTTCTATGCGCCGATGAAATCGCCGAACCATCCGGTGCCCTCGGGCGACCGGCTGATGGCGCGGCTACTGATCCGGGCATTGCAGCTTGCCGGGTATCAGGTCGAGGTCGTCTCCGAATTCCGCACCCATGCCGCGACGCCCGAGGCGGCCGCGGCGCTCGAACCCGCGATCTCAGCCGAATTGGCGCGGCTGCGGGCAAAATGGCAAGAAGAGCCCCGGCCGGAGCTCTGGTTCTGCTACCACCCTTACTACAAATCCCCCGATTCCTTCGGGCCGGTGATCTCAGTCGAATTCGCCATTCCCTATGTCACGGCCGAGGCCTCCTATGCGGCAAAACGCGACCGGACCGGTTGGGCGGCCCGGCAGAAACGCGTGGGCGAGGCGGTCATGCAGGCGGCGGTCAATATCAGCTTCACCGAGCGTGATCAGGCCGGGCTTTCCGCCGCCTTTCCGCAGGCGCGGCTTGCAGCTCTCAAGCCGTTCATCGACCCGGCGCTGTTCGAGGCGGTGCGGCCGGCGCCCGATCCCAGCCGGCTGATGACCGTCGCGATGATGCGGGCCGGCGACAAGATGGAAAGTTACGCGATGCTCGCAAAAGCATTGCGGCTGATCGAAAGCCGGCCATGGACCCTTGCGGTCATCGGCGATGGGCCGATGCGCCGGGAGGTGGAGGCACTGTTTGCCGGCTTTGCCGGCCGCATCGAATGGCTGGGCGAGCAAGGTGAAGCTGAGATCGCCAGCCTGCTCGCGCGTGGGGGCATCTATGTCTGGCCCGGCTGCGGCGAGGCCTATGGCCTTGCCTATCTCGAAGCCCAGGCCGCCGGCCTGCCTGTCGTGGCGCAGCAAACGGCGGGCGTGCCTGCCGTGGTCGAGGCCGGGGTCACCGGCCTGCTGACGCCAGAGGGCGATGTCGCCGCCTATGCCGGGGCCATCGCGGCCCTGCTTGGCGACGGGCAAAAACGCGACGCGATGGGACAGGCGGCGCGGCGCTTCGTGCTCGAGGAGCGCTCGCTTGCGACGGCTGCCCGCGCCCTGGACGAGATTTTGCGCAACAGCGCAGGAACAGGAGTGAGGTGATGAGCGAAGGGATGAGCTGGGAACCGCTGCGCCGCGAGCTCGACCGCTGGCGTGCCGCCGGCCGCGTGGCGCGGCTCTGGCTGCGCGACGACGACGCCGTCGAGCCGACGCCCGATCTGGAGCAGCTGTTGGCGCTGACCGGCGGGAACGGGATTCCGCTGACCCTTGCCGTTATTCCTGCCCTGACCGGCGAGGCCTTGGCTGCGCGGCTGGCGGCGGAAGCGGGCGTTGCTGTCGCTGTGCATGGCTGGTCGCACAGCAATCACGCCGGGCAGGAGCGCAAGAAACAGGAACTCGGCGGCGAACGGCCGGCCGAGGTGGTGCTCGGCGAGTTGCGTGCAGGATGGCAGCGCTTGAAGCGGCTCCATCCTGCCCGCTTCGTGCCGGTGCTGGTGCCGCCGTGGAACCGGATCGACGCCACGCTGATCCCGGCATTGCCCGAACTCGGCTTTGCAGCGCTCTCGGTGTACGGGCGGGCAAGAGAGGGCGGGCCGATCCCGCTTCTCAACACCCATATCGACATTATCGACTGGCACGGCACGCGCGGTGGCCGCAGCGCGGAGGAACTGGTGGCCGAATTGGTTGCCGAACTCCGCGATCGGTTTGCCGGCAACGACGAGCCGATCGGCGTGCTCACACATCATCTGGTGCATGATCATGCAGCCTGGGATTTCCTGTCGGCCTTGTTTGCGGCGACGGCCGATCATCCTGCCGTCGCTTGGTCGTCGGCGCCCGAACTCCTGCAAGATTAGGCTATCGATCATCCGGCGTGAACACGCCCGAGGAAATCCCGCATGAGTTCTGCGATCTCATCCAAATGCGTTTCCAACAGCCAATGCCCGCCGTCGAGCAGATGCAGTTCGGCCTCCGGCAGATCGCGGAGATAGGCGCGTGCCGACTTTTCTGGCATATAGTGGTCGTTCGGCCCCCAGACGATCAGGGTCGGCGGCCGGTACTGTCTGAGATATTTCCGGTGCTCGGGGAACCAGGCGCGGTTCTCCTTCAATCCGGCGATCAGGTCGATGGCGATTTCCTTGCGCCGCGGCGTGATCAGCGACCAGTGCAGCCTCCAGAGATCCGGCGGGATCGTGTCGGCCAGAGGCGGCGGCAGGTCATTGAGAAACTCCTCCTTAAACGTCTCCTCGCTGATTGCTTCCGCCAGCGCCTTCCTCATCTCCGCGTGCGGCAGCGCCCAGGTCGCCTCGATGTCCGCATATTTGGGGCCGAGCGCATCCTCATAGGGAATATCGCCATTCTGGATGATCAGCGCCGCGATGCGGCTGGGGTTTCTGATTGCCAGCCGCGCTCCGATCGGCGAGCCGAAATCGTGGAGATAGAGGGCGAAGCGATCGACATCGAGCGCGCCGATAAAAGCCTCCAGCCAGGCGGCATAACCACCGAAGCTGTAGTCGAAATCATCGGGCGTGCCGCTATAGCCCGCGCCGGGGAAATCCGGGGCGATCAGCCGCCAGCGGTCGGCAAGGCGCGGCATGAGATTGCGAAATTCGTAAGACGAGCAGGGATAGCCGTGCGGCAGCAACAGCACCGGCGCATCAGGCGGACCAGCCTCACGGTAAAAGATCTCGATGCCTGCGATCGTAACGAGCTTATGCCGGACGAGCGTGGCCAGGTTCACGTTCGGTCCTCCTCATACTGCTCTGCGCCCTCCACGGGTCGCAGCCACGTCTCGCGGCGTTTGATCCAGAGTTCGTAGCGCGGCACCAGCGGCGTCGGCGCCTGCGAGAGGATGCCGAGCTTGATTTCCGCCTCTTGATCATCGGCGGAAAACAGCCGCGAACCGCAGCCGGTGCAGAAGCGTCGGCCGTGAAATTCGCCGGTTTCGCCGGAATGTTCAAACTGGCCGGCTGGCCAGATTCCATAAAAGGTAAAGGCCGAACCGCTTTCCTTTCGGCAGTCGGTGCAGTGACAAATTCCGACGCGCAGCGGTTCGCCACGAACAGAAAGTTTCACCTGCCCGCAAAGGCATTGTCCGGAGAGCACGGTCATGGTTGATACCCCGTTTCATCGATCTTGCGCTGCCGGGGAAACGGTCGGACCCGGCATCTGTTCCGTCAGCAAAGCGCGAACGGGCCGGCCTGCTTGCGCCGGCGCAGGAGACTTGGTGTTCTAAATCACTACCGTCTGATTGTCGCGGGCGGCGAAGGCGCCGGGGAAGGCGGCCTCGGCCTGCGCTTCCATTTCGGCCAATTGTTCGTCCGTGCGAGAGGGCGCGTGGTGGAACAGGGCGAAGCGCTTGGCGCCCGCCATTTTGGCCAGTTCGGTGCCGTGCTCCCAGGTCGAATGTCCGAAGCCCTTGAAGCGCTGCATCTCGTCTTCATTGTAGGTGCAATCGTAAACGACGAGATCGGCGTCCTGCATCATCTCCAGCGAGACCGGATCATAGCTGCCGGGGATATGCTCGATATCGTAGATGAGAGCGATCGAACGGCCCTGCCATTCGATGCGGTAGCCGATGGCGCCGCCCGGATGGTTCAGCGTGAAGGTCTTGATCTCGATGCCCTCATGCGGGGTCAGAACCTGACCGGCATGGAAATCGCGGAAGTTCATCGTCGCCTGGCAGATGTCGGTCTTCACCGGAAACCAGGGCGGGCTGATGAACTGCTCGACCATCTCACGCGTGCTCATCTTGCCGTCGAGATGGCCGGACCAGATGTTGACGTTGATCGAGGGATAATAGATCGCCTTGAAGAAGGGCAGGCCGATGATGTGGTCGTAGTGGCAATGGCTGAAGAACAGGTCGACGTCACTGACGCCGTCGGCGAGCAGCGACAACCCCGCCTCGCGCAGACCCGAACCTGCGTCGAAAAGCAACCGATGTTTTCCGCAACGAATCTCGATGCAGGAAGTGTTACCGCCGTAGCGATCGAACTCGGGGCCTGATACGGGAATACTGCCGCGGACGCCCCAAAATTTTATCTGAAACAGTCCTGTCGTCATCGTTTTTCAAACCGGCCTTCCCGCATCGCCATCGTAATCATAGTTTATCCCGATGCGAAGCAGCAGAATTCCACGAGTTTGCCTGCGCCCCCTTTCGTTCTCCTAACCGCTAGCGGAAGAAGAAGTATATTCTCCTAAGCAATCGGCTTTCGCTTCGGAAAGCAACCCAGTATGGTTGGTTTTCGGTAAATGGGCTGCTCGGGCGGGGCGTTTTCCGCAAGTCATGCCTATTAGATGGTTGCGCACGATTGAAAAAGCAAATCGCTATGCTTGTGGCCATCCTGCCGCATTCCTTTGCCGCCGCGCCGGGCTTCAGCTGCGGCCTCAGCCCGTACCAAGCCGCTTGATATTTCCGGTCAGTTCTCGGGCAAGCCGCAGGCTCGCAGCGGTTCCCATCGTCATTTGCGGCAGCAGCAGCCATTCGAGCGTCCAGGCGGCTCCGGAGCGTTCCTGTTCATGGACGAGGGACTGGTGGATGCCGGAGAGCGCCGTGGCGTTGAAGCGGGCGAGCGAGACCAGGACTTCAGCGGCAACCGGATTCCGCTTGTGCGCCATCGCCGAGGAGGTGCCGCCGCCTGAGACTTCGATCTCGCCGCCCGTCTGGGCGAGCAGGGCGATGTCCTGGCCGATCTTGCCGAGGCTGCCGGAGATTGAGGCGAACAGGCCTGATATATCGGCGATCACAAGGCGCGAGCTCTGCCATTGGCCGATGTCGGTGAGGCCGAGCTCCTGGGCGAGCGAGGCACGGACGGCCACAGCCTGTGGGCCAAGCTTGTCGAGCGTGCCGGCAGCACCGCCGAACTGGACGGGAAAACTCTGCTCGGTCAGGCGGTCGCGATAGGTCGCGAGCGGCGCACGCCAGGTGTTGAGACGGTCGGAGACGCTGATCGCGATCGCCGCCTGCATGCGGGTATGGCCCATCAGCCGGTTGCCGCCGAATTGCCGCTCGAGCCCGTCGAGCGCTGCGAGGATGGCGGAAAGCCGGGCGGCAAACAGGAAGGCCACCGCTTTCAGGCGGATCATCAGGCTGGTGTCGATGACGTCCTGGCTGGTGGCGCCGAGATGCAGGTTTTTGCCCGCTTCCTCGCCGACCTCAGCGCGCAGCTGCTTGACGAGGTCGGGGACGACGACGCCGTCCTTCGCCGTTGCCGCGCGAAGGCTGGCAAGATCCGGAGAAAAACCGGCGCAGCCTTCGGCAATCTTCCTTGCGGCTTCGCCGGGAATGAGGCCGTGCGCGGCTTCGGCCCTGGCGAGCGCGGCCTCGAAGGAGAGCATTGCGCGGATATCGGCTTCGGCGGAAAAATAGGGTGCGATTTCGTCATCGCCGAGGAGGCCGGAGAGGAAGGGGTGGTCGAAGGGCGATGCGGTCATGGTCGGCTCGTTGTGGTGGTGGCCCCCTCATCCGGCTGCCGCCACCTTCTCCCCCCAGAGGAGAAGGGACTCGGGGCGCGGCCCAGGTGTTTATGAGCGGGCGATCTCGTATGGCACTGTTCCCCTCTCCCCGTCGGGGAGAGGGCAGGGTGAGGGGGCCACTTGCGCGAAGCTCTCCGATTAAATAGCCCGCATACAATCAAATATCCAGAAACACGGTTTCGTCAGGCCCCTGCAGATGGATATCGAAACGGCAGATCGTGCCGTCGCGGGTGGCGACCATGGTTGCGACGCGCTCGCGATGTTCGATGCGCAGCAGCAGCGGGTCGCCCGCGTTGGCTTCGGCCTCTTCCGGGAAATACATCCGCGTATGCAGGCCGATATTGATGCCGCGGGCGACGATCCAGAAGGTGATGTGCGGCGCCTGTCTGCGGCCGTCCTTGAAGGGGACACGGCCGGACTTGATGGTCTCGAAGCTGTAGACGCCGTCCTCGGCGCGGGTCGGGCAACGGCCCCAGCCGGCGAAGTTCGGATCGGCGGCGCCGCGCATTTCCGAGGGGCTGTTGTAAAGGCCGGCGCTGTCGGCCTGCCAGATCTCGACGACGGCGTCGCGCACCAGCGCGCCGGCACCGTCGAAGATGCGGCCGGTGACGGTGATGCGTTCGCCGAGCGTGTTGTCGTTGACCATCTGCGTGCCGAGATCGCTGTCGTAGACGCCTGTGACGTCGCAGAAATTCGGCGTCAGGCCGATATGCACATAGGGACCGGCCGTCTGCGACGGGGTTTCCTTGAGATAGCCGAGCTGCTGCATGGTCAGTTGCCCTCCAGCCTGTTTTCGAACATCGTCGAGCGGCGGCCGCGCAGCACGATATCGAATTTATAGGCGCGTGAATCCATCGGAATGGTGTTGCCCCAATCGAGCGGTGCGATCAGCTGCTCGATCGCCGCCTTGTCCGGGATCGTGCCGACGATCGGACATTTCCAGATCATCGGATCGCCCTCGAAATACATCTGGGTGATCAGCCGCTGGGCAAAGCCGTGGCCGAAGATCGAGAAGTGGATATGGGCGGGGCGCCAGTCGTTGACGCCGTTCGGCCAGGGATAGGCGCCGGGTCGCACGGTGCGGAAATGGTAGCGGCCCTCCTCATCGGTGATGGCGCGGCCGCAGCCGCCGAAATTCGGATCGATCGCCGCGAGATAGGTTTCCTTCTTGTGGCGATAGCGGCCGCCGGCATTGGCCTGCCAGAATTCCACCAGGGCGCCGGCAACCGGCTTTGCCCGCTCGTCGAGCACGCGGCCGTGGACGATGATGCGCTCGCCGATGGCGCTTTCGCCGGGGCGCGCATAGTTCAGGATCAGGTCGTTGTCGAGTTCGCCGATGATAGAATGGCCGAAGACCGGACCTGTCGTCTCGGAGATCGTGCCGTCGAGCGACAGCAGCGCGCGCTGCGGCGCGCGCAGCACCGAGGTTTTGTAGCCTGGGGTCAGCGCCGGCGCGTGCCAGGCGCGGTCGCGGGCGAAGAAGGCGCCGGTCTCCGGCTTGCTGTTTGCTCGTTCGGACATTTCTCCCCCTCAGGCCGCCTTCTCGGCGTCCATCTCCGCAAAGGCCTGCTTGGCAATCTTGATCGCATGATTGGCGGCGGGAACGCCGGCATAAATCGCCACATGTAACAGCGCCTCGCAGATATCTTCGCGCGTCGCACCCGTATTGGCGGTCGCACGCACATGCATGGCGACCTCCTCATCCTGGCCGAGTGCGGCCAGCAGGGCGATCGTGACGATCGAGCGCTCGCGCTTGGTCAGCGTCGGGCGCGACCAGACATGACCCCAGGCGGCTTCGGTGATCAGCTCCTGGAAGGGGCGGTCGAAGCCGGTCTCGCCGGCCGCGGCGCGGTCGACATGGGCGTCGCCGAGCACGGCGCGGCGGGTCGCCATGCCTTGCCGGTAGCGTTCGGAGGGGGAGGCGGTCTCGTTCATGGGCTGCTTTCTCCAGGCGAAATCGATGTGAGGAAGGCGCGGATGATCGCCGTCAACGCCTCCGGCTGCTCGACGCAGGGAATGTGGGCGCAATCGCGGATGACCTCATAACGGGCGCCCGGAATCAGCCGCGCGGTGGAGAGCACGAGATCCGGCGGCGTCGAGCCGTCCTGGTCGCCGACGATGCAGATCGTCGGAACGGCGATCGCCTTGGCCGCTTCGGTGAAGTCGGCATCGCGGATGGCGGCGCAGGCGGCGAGATAACCCTCGACCGGCTGGCGCGTCAGCATGTTGCAATAGCCGGAATAGGCGGTGTTCTCGGGCCGGCGGAAGGCCGGCGTGAACCAGCGCTCCATGACGGCGTCGACGATGCTGCCGATGCCCTTGTCTTCGACGGCGGCGATGCGGGCGTTCCAGCTCTCTGCCGTGCCGATCTTATGGGCGGTGTCGCAAAGAATGAGAGCGCCCACGAGGTCCGGCCGGCGCTGCGTCAGCGACTGGGCGATGAGGCCACCGACCGATAGGCCGCAGATGACCGCATTTTTCACCGACAGCAGATCGAGCAGGCCGGCAAGATCGGTCGCATGGTCCTCGATCGACGAGGGCAGCTGGCCGACATCGGAAAGGCCGTGGCCGCGCTTGTCGTACAAAACGACGGCATAGTCGCCGGCAAGTCGCACCACGACATCGCGCCAGATGCGGAAATCCGTCCCGAGCGAATTGATAAAGACGACCACCGGCCGGTCGGCGGGCGCGCCGATGACCTGATAATGGATCGTTACGTCGTTTATGCGGGCGAATTGCATGCCGCTCTCCTCCCTGTTCAAGTCCGCGCACACCACCCCTCCGTCATGCTCGGGCTTGACCCGAGCATCCACACGGCACCCACCAGCAGCCGCGGCATGGATCCTCGGGTCAAGACCGAGCATGACGGAATGTGGGGTTAGCCTTCCCGCCAAACTGATCTCGTCCAACAGTGACACATCGCATCGCGTGTTTCACCAAGCCGCACTTTCTTTCCTATTCTCATCACAGGAATCCGGCCACAGGCGACAACGCCGCGAATGGCTCCTTATGCCTCCCCACCCTCCGTCATGCTCGGGCTTGATCCGAGCATCCATACGCGCCCACCAACACCCGCGGCATGGATCCTCGGATCAAGCCCGAGGTGACGGAATTTGGGGTTAGCCTTCTCGCCACCATCTCTTGACGACAAAACTGAATGGTTGATCCGGTTAGGTAAAATGATATTTTACGGCTTTTCGATAACTCTGGAGTTATGAAAACAGATGGTCGACAGCCGCGTTAAGTTTCGCCATCTGCAGACCTTTGTCGAGGTGGCGCGGCAGAAGAGCGTGATGAAGGCGGCGGAACTGCTGCATGTCAGCCAGCCGGCGGTGACGAAGACGATCCGCGAGCTGGAACAGGTGCTGGGCGTCGATGTCTTCGAGCGCGACGGCCGCGGCATCAAGATCACCCGTTACGGCGAGGTCTTCCTGCGCCATGCAGGCGCCGCGCTGACGGCGCTGCGCCAGGGTCTCGATTCCGTCTCGCAGGAGCAGTTCGCCGATGCGCCGCCGATCCGGATCGGCGCCCTGCCGACGGTATCATCGCGCATCATGCCGCGGGCGATGGAACTCTTCCTCAAGGAAAATACCCGAAGCCGGGTGAAGATCGTCACCGGCGAAAACGCCGTGCTGCTGGAAGAGCTTCGCGTCGGCGATCTCGACCTCGTGGTCGGCCGTCTGGCCGGGGCGGAGAAGATGGCAGGCTTCTCCTTCGAACATCTCTATTCCGAACAGGTGGTGTTTGCCGTCCGGGCCGGCCATCCGCTGCTGAACAGCCGGCAATCGCTGTTTTCGGGCTTCGGCGACTATACGGTGCTGATGCCGACGCGCGGCTCGATCATCCGGCCGGTCGTCGAAAACTTCCTCATTGCCAACGGCATCTCCAGCCTGCCGAACCAGATCGAGACGGTGTCGGATTCCTTCGGCCGTGCCTTTCTCAAGGCAAGCGACGCCATCTGGATCATTTCCCACGGCGTGGTAGCAGGCGATGTCGCCGATAGGCGGCTGGCGCTGCTGCCGGTCGATACCGGTGAGACTAAAGGGCCGGTCGGGCTGACGATGCGGGCCGATGCCGTGCCGTCGGCGCCGCAATCGATCCTGATGCAGACCATCCGGGAAGCGGCCGCGGAGCTTTCCTGAACTCCCCTCTTCCAACTCTCTTGCCGGATGCCCAGATTTGGACTAAATCTAGTTCAAGACAGGAGATTGCTATGCAGCAGGCAAGACGCAGGGAGCAGGAGCCGGAGCGGCTGGAAACGGAGCGGTTTGCACCTGCCAATCGAAGGCGGCTGAGTCCGCCGGCTTTGCGGACCTTCCTGGCGATCGCCGATCTCTGGGGTTTGAGCGAGGAGCAGCGCCTGCTCGTGCTCGGCTATCCCTCCCGCTCGACCTATCACAGCTGGGCCAAGCAGGCGCGCGAGCACGGCGCTTTCACCCTCGATGTCGATACCCTGACCCGCATCTCCGCCGTGCTCGGCATCCACCAGGCGCTCCGCGTGCTGTTTGCCGACGAACGCTCAGGCGTCGCCTGGCTGCGCACGCCGCATCAGGCGCCAGTTTTCGGCGGCCATCCGCCACTCGATATCGTCACAAGCGGAACCCAGGACGGGCTGATGACCGTGCGCCGGTTCCTCGACGGTGCGCGCGGCGGGCTCTACATGCCGCCGAACGGGCTGGACGAGGCATTCACGCCGTACGAAGATACGGACATCGTCTTCCGGTGAGCGATCGTTTTGCCGAGGCGCCGCGCCCATCCTACCGGCTGATCCCGTCGCAATTTCCGCCAATCGGTTTGTTCGATACGGTGGCAAGGGCGGCCGATCTCGAAGCCGTGATGGAACTTGTGGGATGGACCAACGACCGGCTCGTCGCCGACCGCATCCGGCGGCTTCCCGAAAACGAGTGGGTTTACGGCAGTGCGAACGCCAGTATCGTGATGGCGGCGTTCCTGCATGTCGCACCGGGCGGCATGCGCTTCAACGGCCCCGATCTCGGCGCCTGGTATGCCGCCGACAATCTCAAGACGGCCGCCGCCGAGGTCGGTCATCATCTCCGGCGCGAGGCTGTGGCGCGTGGGGTGGCGACGATGGCGCGCACCTATCGAAGTTATGCCGCCACCCTGACCGGTGACTATCTCGACATTCGCGGCGAACAGGCGCTGCGGCCCGATATCTATGACGGCACGAGTTATGCGGCATCGCAGCTGCTCGGCGAGGCGGTGCGCTTAAGCGGCGGCGCCGGCATTCTCTATGACAGTGTGCGGCTGCGAGGCGGGGTGAACGTCGCGGCGCACCGGCCGAGGAATATCCGCGACGTGGTGCAGGCCGATCATTTCGAAATCACCGTTTTCGCCGCCGACTGGCGCATCGATGTGAGGAAGCTTTCCACCCGACGGCGACCGCCGAAAGCCGGCGCCTAGACCGGTAGGCGTTCGGCCCATGCCTTTGCCATCTTCGCCATCGTCGCAAGGTGGTCGGCGGCGGAGAAGCCGGAGATTTTCTTGCGCGGCTTGAGGTCGTGGTCGCCGTCCTCGAGCCAGAGGATCTCGATCCTGTCGGAGAGATCGTAGCCCGGCACTTCGTCCTTTGTCCCGAACTCGTCGCGCGTACCCTGACAGATCAGCGTGGGTGTCGCGAGCCTTTTGAGGTGGCCGGTACGCAGCTTCTCCGGTTGGCCAGGTGGATGGAAGGGATAGCCGAGGCAGAGCAGGCCGGCGATCTTTCCACTGTCATAGAGACCGTCGGCGACCATGCTCGCAACCCGTCCGCCCATCGACTTGCCGCCGATGATGAGGGGACCGCCGGCGTCGAGCGCGGCAATCGCCGCTTGATATTCGGGGTTGAGCGTTTCGGCGCGCGGCGGCGGCTTGCGGCCTTCCGCAGTGCGGCGGGCGGCCATATAGGCGAATTCGAACCTGGCGACGCGAAAGCCGACGCCGGCAAGCGCGTCGGCCGCCGCTGTCATCGACGCCGAATCCATCGGCGCGCCGGCGCCATGGGCAAGTAGGATGGTGACGCGCGCATCCGGCGGCCCCTGCAGCAGAAACCTCTCAAACATCGGCAGTCCTCCATTCACCGCCGGAACCATGTCGACGGCCCCGACTTCCTCTCTGGAAAGGAGACAGACAATGTCGACGAATGACGAAAACGTAAAGCCCGAGCAGCGCCGTCCCAAGGATGTCAATGTGGTTCCCGGCAAGCCGGAACCCGCCGATGCAGAATCGCTGGCGCCGCCGGCCGTGCAGCCGGCTGGGGAAGGCGACAAAAGCGAGCGGCCGGTGGTCAATCCCGTGACCGGCGTCGCCCTTTAGCAGCCGTTCGCCAACGATGATGCAAAAGACCCCTTGAAATGACGAATGCGAGCGTCCATATAGCGGCCCTGCCTGAAAAATGGATGCGCCCGGTATCGACGTCGTCGAGCTGTTCGCTGTCCGACAGGATAAGGGCGCTCCCCGCAAGGGTCGAGCGCCCTTTTTGCTTCTCGCACCTCGGGTGGAATCATTGCCTGATGGCGGTAGCGAGCAACTCCCACCAGAATCTATATAGCACTTCGGAATCCCGAAATTGGCTGCATCATTGAAATCACTGCGTATTTTCTTACGCCGACGGCGGTGAAAACGCGGCGAATTTCGGAATCCCGAAGCGGGGGAATTTCGGGATTCCGAAGTGAGATTTTTTTCATGCCGCCGTTTTTCGCGCTGCTGGCGTGCTGGAGGCAAGATGGCCTACGGTTTCCAATGAGGGCGGGGATTATCCCATCTCCCGGGTGCTCGCCGTCAGAAAATCGATGAAGGTGCGGACCTTGGCCGAGAGATATTTGCGGCTCGGATAGACGGCGTAAAGTGTGCTGTTGAAGCCAAGCATAATGGCCGGAAGCACGATCTCCAGTCGGCCGGCCTCGATATCCTGCTCAGCCATCCATGCCGGCAGGAAGGCGAGGCCCATGCCGCGCAGGGCCGCCAGGTGCATAATTGTCTCGTTGTCGCTCAGCATCACGGTGCGGAAGGTGATCTTGTGTGGTCCGTCCGGACCTTCCAGCGACATGCTTTCCCCGAGGTTGACGCCGGAGTAGCGAAGCAGTGCGTGGCCGTTGAGGTCGGCGACGTTTTGAGGCCGCCCGGTTCGCGCGAGGTAATCCGGCGAGGCCATGAGACGGAACTGTACATTCGTCAGCGGGCGAGCGACGAGACCCGGATCGAGCCGGTCCTGCGACGTCGCCCGCAGCGCCAGATCGAAACCTTCGTCAACCAGGTTCACCAGCCGGCCGCTGAGATCCAGGTCCAGGCAGACATCGGGGTAGCGCCGGTTATAGGCTGCCAGCATGTCTGTAAAATAGCCGGTTGCCGCCCAAACCGGCGCACTCAATTTCAGGGTGCCACGCGGAGCCACCGTCACATTGCCGATGGCGTCTTCCACCTCGTCCAGCCGTTCGAGCATCTCCCTGGTCTGGTTGAAATAAAGCCGGCCGCTCTCCGTCAGGCTGACATGGCGGCTGGTTCGGTTGAGCAGCCGCGTCCCCAGCCGGTTCTCGAGCTGCATCACATGCTTGCTCGCCATTGCCGGTGAAACGCCAAGGCGATCGGCGGCAGCGGTAAAGCTTTTCAGTTCGGCGATGGTGCAGAACACCCGCAGGCTCGTCATCGTATCCATTTATCATCAACATCCAGGAAATGGTTCTTCAATATCTGCCACATTGATCAATAACGGAGAAAAAATCAAAATCCTCCCATCGAAGCGCTGCTCCAATGCTCGTGGCAATGATGCGAAGGACAATTCCGATGACAAATTCCAGACTCCCGACCTATTTCGTCAGCCATGGCGGCGGCCCCTGGCCCTACATGACGGGTGAATTCCGCCGCAACTTCGATGTGCTCGAACAGTCGCTGGTCGATATGCGCGCCGAACTCGGTGATGCGCCGAAGGCGATCCTCGTGGTCTCGGGTCACTGGGAGGAGAAAGGTTTTGCCATATCGTCGGGCGTCAAGCCGGGCATGGTCTACGACTATTACGGCTTTCCCGAACACCTCTATCACATCACCTACAATGCTCCGGGTTCGCCCGAACTCGCAAACCGCGTGCAGCATCTGCTGCGGGCGAACGGCATCGAGGCGGCGCTCGATCCGACCCGCGGTTACGATCACGGCACGTTCAGCATCATGAAGCCGCTCTATCCGGAAGAGGACATCCCTGTCGTGCAGCTTTCGCTGGATGCGGGTTACGATCCGGCGCTGCACATCAGCGTCGGCCGGGCGCTGGCGCCCTTGCGTGACGAGGGCGTCCTGATCATCGGCAGCGGTCTCAGCTATCACAACCTTTCGGCCATGCGCGGCACGGGCGGATATGAGCCGTCCCGCCGCTTCGACGTCTGGCTTCAGGAAACGCTGGTTCACACGGCCTGCGACAAGCGCACCGAGCGGCTGCTCGAATGGCAGCAGGCCCCGGCTGCCCGGGCGGCGCATCCGCGCGAAGACCATCTCATCCCGCTGATGGTGGTGGTCGGCGCGGCCGAGAACGAAGCCGGCGCCACCACCTATCATCAGAAGGACTTCGCCGGCGGGCTCACCGCATCGAGCTTCCGTTTCGGCCGCGTCCCCTCAGCCATGCCCGCGAACGGAGACCTGCAATGACCAGCGGAAACGTCAGGCCGTCTTCGCCATGTCGATAAGGCTCTGGAAAGAAAATCACGAACTCAAGAAGGCGGCCTCCGCCGCCTGACCTCCCCTCAACCTCTTTGGAGAAACTCGATGACCAATACCGGCAAATAGACGCCATACGTCCTCGCACTTCTGCGCATCATGGCGGCCTTACTCTTCCTCGAACATGCAACCATGAAGTTTCTGCAGTTTCCGGGTCCGATTCAAGGCGTCCCCTATCCGCTGCCCACCATCATGCTGGTTGCAGGCGCGATCGAGGTGATCACCTCTGCTCTGATGCTCGTCGGATTTCAAACGCGCATCGCAGCATTCATCGCTTCGGGCGAAATGGCTGCCGCCTACTTCATGGGCCACATGCCGTATGGCTTCTGGCCGGCGCTCAACATGGGCGAAGGCGCCATCCTGTTCTGCTTCATCTTCTTCTACATCGCCTTTGCCGGCGGCGGCGCCTGGACGCTCGACACTGCGCGTCGTCCCGCCACGGCCTGAGACGGCACTATCCGGAAATCGCCTGTGCCCGGCTGCCGGGCGGCAATTGGGCATAACGAAACGCTGAAATTCTGGAGACGCCATGAAAGCGGCACTTCTCAAATCCTACGGTGATGTCGACCAGTTTGAAATCGCGGACCTTCCGGCGCCGAAGCCCGGACCGGGCGAAGTCCTGATCAAGATCGAGGCATCCGCCGTCAACCCTTTCGATCTCATTCTCCGCCAGGGCCTGATGGCCCAGTATATCCCGCTTCCGCTGCCGGCCGTGCTCGGCGGTGACGCCGCCGGCACCATCTCGGCCCTCGGCGAAGGCGTGACCGGTTTTGCGGTCGGCGAGCGGGTCGTCGCCGATTTTGCCGCAAACGGCAAAGGCGCCCATGCAGAGTATGGTGTCGTTCCCTCGACATCCATCGCAAGGCTGCCCGCCGCACTCGGCTTCGAGCAGGGCGCCTCGCTGGTCAAGGCAGGTCTTACCGGCCGGCAGACCGTCGAAGCGCTCGGCGTCAAGGCCGGCGAACGGGTTCTGGTTTCCGGCGGCCTCGGCACGGTCGGACGGTCCGCCATTCAATATCTCAAGCAGATCGGCGCCGAGCCGGTTGCCGGCGTCCGGCCCGAGCGGCTGAACGAAGGCCGGGGGCTGGCGGGCGAAGCGCTCGACATCACGGTTGCCGCCGCAAGCCCGAGCTTCGACTATGCGATCAGCACGGCCGGCCCGGTGGCCGGCAACCTCATCGGTCATGTCCGCGACGGTGGCACGGTTGCGAGCATCGTTCCGGTGCCGGAAGGCGCCAATGCCGCAGGCCGCGTTATCGTCCGTGAACTCTACCATCGCACCGACGCGGCCATGCTCGACGCTATTCTGGCATCCGCCGCCAGCGGTGAGCTGGTGATCCCGATTTCCTACACCTTCACCCTGGACCAGATCGGCCTCGCCCAAAACGCGGTTGCGGCAGGTGCTCCCGGGAAGGTCGTTCTCAAGCACTGAAAGACAGAGAAGCGGCACGGCATCACGCGAACGGTAGCACCGGCATGAAGTTCTTCATGCCGGTCGCCTCGGTCGCTACCGCGGTTTTCTGTTCCACTCCTCCTCGAAGGCGGATTTTTCCCGCCGGTCCTGTCGATTTTCGCATCTGCGGATCGTCATTCTAACGATGTGCTGGAAATCCGTTGCGATCGCGGCACATCCTTTGAGCGCCAGAGACGCGCGACGATAGAAGGAGGATATGTGATGGATGATCAACAGCTGGTACCCGCCGCCGTGCTCGCGGCAAAAAACGGCGTCCGTTTTCCCAACGAGAGCGAGGAATATCGCAGAGCCCGCGACGCGCTGCTTGCCGAGGAGATCGAATTGCGCCGGCACATCGAGCGCGTCGCGAGACAGCGCCGGGCGCTGCCGCCGGGCGGCGCGGTGAAGAAGGATTACCGCTTCGAAGGCGCCGACGGGCCGATCTCGCTCACCGATCTCTTCGCCGGCAAGGAGACGCTGATCGTCTACAGCTATATGTTCGGGCCGGAGCGCGAACGCCCATGCCCGATGTGCACCTCGCTGCTCTCGGCCTGGGACGGCGAGGTGCCCGACATCCAGCAGCGCGCCGCCCTTGCGGTCGTTGCCCGCTCGCCGATCGGAAAGCTGCTTGCCTTCAAGAAGGAACGCGGCTGGCATCACCTGCCGCTCTATTCCGACACGACGGGCGATTACAGCCGCGACTACAACGCCATCGGCAAAGGCGGCGGCGATGACCCTGCCTATAACGTCTTCACACGGCGCGACGGCACCATCCGCCACTTCTGGAGCCAGGAAATGGGCGACGTCACCTCGGATCCCGGCGAGGATCCGCGCGGCGCGCCCGACCTGATGCCGCTCTGGACCTTGATCGACACGACGCCGGAAGGCCGCGCGCCGGACTGGTATCCGAAGCTGTCCTATTGACGCGTCAGCGCGCTTCGTCAGCCGGTGGAGCGGTTTCTGGAGGGCTCGATCCATTCGAGGTTTGTGACCGAGGCCTCCGGCAACAGCGACGGATCGATGTCGTAGACATAGCCGCTCAGCATGTCGGCGGCGCGTTCGGTCGCCTTGATCTTCGCCTCGGTTTCCGCGACCGCCTTGGCGATCGCTTCGATGCGGGCGCGGAACATATGGGCGAGCACATCGCGGCCGGACTGTTTTTCTAGCCGCTCCAGGTGCAGGCCGACGCGTGAGGCGTGGCGTTCCAGTTCACTCTTGCTGAACCGCGCCTTGCGCAGTTCCTCCGACAGGCTGTCCTGCATCACGGCGACGGGATCGAAACTTCCGGGCGCGCGCTCGTCGAGCACCGCGTCGGTGACGAGCTTCTCAATGATGACAAGCGCCTGCAGCTCGGCGGCATCGGCGAACTCGACATCATAGCCGGTGTCGTCGTAAACCTTGCGGCGGACCGGGTCGAGAAGCAGCGCATAGGCCTTCTGCAGATTGTCGAAGGCTTGCGAATCGCCGCCCGAATCCGGGTGGGCAACCTTCGCCAGGCGCCGATAGGCGGCCTTCAGCTGGGCCTCGTCCGCATCGCGGTCAACTCCGAGAATATCGTAGGGATCCGTCACGCCTGCTCCATTGCTACCCGGCACGTCCGGACAGTCTAGGTCTTCTTCTGCATCAGCAAGGCGAAGTTTAGACCAAAAATAGGAATGACGTCCATGGCCGGAAATCGCAATCGTCGCTGCGAAGGCCCAAGCCATTTTTCGATTGTCCCGTTTTTTCAAGCCGTTGTGCGAAGATCAGGGCGTGGCGATCGAGACGAGATAACATCTGGCCTCGCCGTCGATTTCCAGTGCGGTTCCAGCCGCATCCGCAATCAGCAGCGCATCGCCGGCCGCAAGCGTGCCGCTCTCACCGTCCCGCCTGAACGACAATGCGCCGCGATGGCAGAGCAGCAGGCATGTCGACGACGTCAGCGGCACGGACGTGCCGCCGTCGATGTCGATGCGGATCAGCGTGTGGGCGAGACCGTCGCGGCGCGTCATGACGTTGAGATCGGTGATCGCGCCGTCCTGGAGCCTGGCGGCCACCGGGATATCCGCCGGGAAGGCGAGGGGATCGCTCGCCGTCGTCAGCAGCACCGGTATGCTGTCGATGTCGAGCCCCATGCCGTTGCCGTCGAGAATCACAAGCGTCCGGTCGATACCGGGAAAGATCGAGAACGGCCCGTCGGCCGCGACGGTCGCCATGCTGACGCGCCAGTCGAAGTCGGCAAGGCCGGCGGCTTCGGGCGAAACGGCAATCTCCACCGTTTCGCCGCCGCCATTTTTCCACGGCATGCGCTTGTGATCGCCGGCCCGCAGGATCCGCATGGGTCTCAGTTCCCGAGAATGCCGGGCAGGCGCAGGCCCTTGTCCCTCGCGCAGTCGAGGGCGATGTCGTAGCCGGCATCGGCGTGGCGCATGACGCCGGTCGCCGGGTCGTTCCAGAGCACCCGCTCAAGGCGCTTGGCCGCATCGTCGGTGCCATCGGCGCAGATGACGACGCCCGAATGCTGGGAGAAGCCCATGCCGACGCCGCCGCCATGATGCAACGACACCCAGGTGGCGCCCGAGGCAGTGTTGAGCAGCGCGTTCAGCAGCGGCCAGTCGGAGACGGCGTCCGAGCCGTCTTTCATCGCTTCGGTTTCGCGGTTCGGCGAGGCGACGGAGCCGGAGTCGAGGTGGTCGCGGCCGATGACGATCGGAGCTGATAGCTCGCCGTTCTTGACCATCTCATTGAAGGCCAGAGCCAGGCGGTGACGATCGCCGAGGCCGACCCAGCAGATACGCGCCGGCAGGCCCTGGAAGGCGATACGCTCCCTGGCCATGTCGAGCCAGTTGTGCAGGTGGGTATTGCCGGGGGTCAGTTCCCGCACCTTGGCATCGGTCTTGTAGATATCCTCGGGGTCGCCTGACAGGGCGGCCCAGCGGAAGGGGCCGATGCCGCGGCAGAACAGCGGTCTTATATAGGCCGGCACGAAGCCCGGGAAGGCGAAGGCGTTTTCCAAGCCTTCTTCCTTGGCGACCTGGCGGATGTTGTTGCCGTAGTCGAGGGTCGGAATGCCGGCGTTCCAGAAGGCGATCATCGCTTCGACATGCTCGCGCATCGAGGCGCGCGCCGCTTTTTCCACCGCCTTCGGATCGCTTTCGCGCTTGGCCTTCCATTCGGCCATCGTCCAGCCCTTCGGCAGGTAGCCGTTGATCGGGTCGTGGGCCGAGGTCTGGTCGGTGACCATGTCGGGGCGGATACCGCGACGGACCATTTCCGGCAGGATTTCGGCGGCATTGCCGAGCAGGCCGACGGATTTGGCTTCGCCTGATTTGGTCCAGCGGTCGATCATCTCGAGCGCTTCGTCGAGCGTTTCGGCCTTGGCGTCGAGATAGCGGGTGCGCAGGCGGAAATCGATCGAATCCGGATTGCATTCGACGGCGAGGCAGCAGGCGCCGGCCATGACGGCGGCGAGCGGCTGGGCGCCGCCCATGCCGCCGAGGCCGCCGGTCAGGATCCATTTGCCCTTGAGATTGCCGCCGTAGTGCTGGCGGCCGGCCTCGACGAAGGTCTCGTAGGTGCCCTGCACGATGCCCTGCGTGCCGATATAGATCCACGAGCCGGCCGTCATCTGGCCGTACATGGCAAGACCCTTCTTATCCAGCTCGTTGAAATGATCCCAGGTCGCCCAATGCGGCACGAGGTTGGAATTGGCGATCAGCACACGCGGCGCATCCTTGTGAGTACGGAAGACGCCGACCGGCTTGCCGGACTGCACCAGCAGGGTTTCTTCTTCCGTCAGCGTCTTCAGCGTCGCGACGATACGATCGAAATCCTCCCAGGTGCGGGCGGCGCGGCCGATGCCACCATAGACGACGAGCTCGTTCGGATTCTCCGCGACATCGGGATCGAGATTGTTCATCAGCATGCGCAGCGGCGCTTCGATCATCCAGCTCTTGGCATTGAGCTCGTTGCCGCGGGGTGCGCGGATTTCGCGGATATTGTGGCGTGGATTGCTCATGGCGGTTCCCCTGTCGAGTGATCGTTATCGTTTCAGGCCTGGTGCGATCTGCTCGATGCGCACCAGAATATCTTTGAGATGGCCGCGAAGCCGGTCCGCTCTAGCGGTGTCGTAGGCAAAGGGCGGCGCTTCCGTCTGCAGATGGGTCGATTGCGCGAGCTCCATCTGGATCGCATGCACGCCGGTCTCCGGCTTGCCGTAGTGGCGGGTCGTCCAGCCGCCTTTGAAGCGGCCGTTGAGCACGCTGTCATAGCCAGCCGCGGCTTCGACGACGGTGAGCGTCGCCTGCTCGATGGCGCCGTCGCAGGTCTTGCCCATGTCGGTGCCGATGTTGAAATCCGGCAGCTTGCCTTCGAAGAGGAAGGGAATGTGCGAACGGATCGAGTGGCAATCATAGAGGACCGCCACGCCACGCATTGCTCTGACGCGCTCTATCTCGGCGGCAAGGGCGGCGTGATAGGGCGCATGAAAATCTCTGAGCCGCGCCGCGATATCGGCCTCGTCGGGCGCCTGCCCGTCCTTCCAGATCGCCTTGCCGTCGAAGTCCGTCTCGGGAACGAGGCCGGTGGTGTTCTGGCCGGGATAGAGGCTGACACCGGCCGGATCGCGGTTGGCATCGATCACGTAGCGGTGGAAGGTGGCGCGCACCGTCGTGGCATCGGACAGCAGCCCGTCATAGAGCTCGTGGATGTGCCAGTCGGTATCGGCGAGGATCCGGCCATTGTCGTTGAGGCGGTCGTAAATCGCCGGCGGCACGTCGGTGCCGGTATGGGGGAAGGCGAGGATGAGGGGGGAGGTGCCCCGATGGATTTCGTATGGTTCGGTCATAAGCAAAGAGCTCCGGCGTCTCGGGCATTACCCCCCTCTGCCCTGCCGGACATCTCCCCCACAAGGGGGGAGATCAGCTCGGCGGACCCGCTCGTTCCAGCATCGATTGTTTGGGGAGATTCCACCCGCGAGTCGATCTCCACCCTTGTGGGGGAGATGCCCGGCAGGGCAGAGGGGGGTACCAAGTGCACAAACATCACGATCAACCCTCCAAAACCGGCAGAATGCCATTCGAAACCGAAGCATTCAGCGCGCCCGTCGCCACCAGCTCGGCGGCGGCGGCGAGATCGCCCGCCATGTAGCGGTCGCTATCGAGACTCGGCACCTGGCTGCGGATCGCAGCGATCGCCTTCGAAAGCTCCGGGCTCGTCGACAAGGGCGCGCGCAACTCGACGCCTTGGGCGGCGGTCAGCGCCTCGATGCCGATGATACCGAACAAATTCTCGGTCATCTGCAGCAGGCGCCGGGCGCCGTGGCAGGCCATCGAGACGTGGTCTTCCTGATTGGCCGAGGTCGGGGTCGAATCGACCGAGGCCGGGTGCGACATCTGCTTGTTCTCCGACATCAGCGCCGCCGAAGTGACTTCGGCGATCATCAGGCCGGAGTTGAGACCCGGCTTCTTGGCGAGGAAGGCCGGCAGGCCGTAGGAAAGCACCGGATCGACCAGCAACGCGATGCGGCGCTGCGAAATGGCGCCGATCTCGCAGACGGCGAGCGCGATCTGGTCGGCGGCGAAGGCGACGGGTTCGGCGTGGAAATTGCCGCCTGACACAACCGAGTTGTCCGACAGCACCAGCGGATTGTCTGTGACCGCATTGGCCTCGATTTCGAGCGTGCGGGCGACGGAGCGCAAGAGATCGAGGCAGGCGCCGTCGACCTGCGGCTGGCAGCGGATGCAATAGGGATCCTGCACACGCTCGTCGCCCTCGATATGGCTCTGGCGGATGACGGAATTTTTGAGCAGGCCGCGAAGCGCCGCTGCGGTATCGATCTGGCCCTTATGGCCGCGCAGCGTATGGATATCGGCATGAAAGGGCGCCGAGGACCCCATCGCCGCATCGGTCGACATGGCGCCGGTGATGAGCGCCGACTGCGCGGCACGATGGGCGCGGAAGAGGCCGGCGAGCGCCAGCGCCGTCGAGGTCTGCGTGCCGTTGATCAGCGCCAGGCCTTCCTTGGCGGCGAGCACCACCGGTTTCAGCCCGGCCCGTGCAAGGGCCTCCGCGCCGGAAAGACGTTCGCCGGCGAAGAAGGCTTCGGCCTCGCCCATCATCACCGCTGCCATATGGGCAAGTGGTGCAAGATCGCCGGAGGCGCCGACCGAGCCCTTTTCCGGGATCAGCGGAATGACGCCCTTTTCGAGCATGCCTTCGATCAGCCGCACCAATTCCAGCCGTACGCCGGAGGCGCCGCGGCCGAGCGAGACCAGCTTCAGCGCCATGATCAGCCGGACGATATTTTCCGGCAGCGGTGCGCCGATGCCGCAGCAATGCGACAGGATGAGATTGCGCTGCAGCGTGGCGACGTCAGCGCTGTCGATCTTGATCGAGGCGAGTTTGCCGAAGCCGGTGTTGATGCCGTAAACCGGCGCGTTGCCGGCGGCGATCTCGGCGATGCGGGCGGCGGCCTTGATAATGCCGGCATCGAAGGCGGGATCGAGCCTTGCCGGCTCACCCGTCCAATAGATGATTTCCAGATCCCTGAGCGAGACGGAGCCCGGGTGGAGTGTAATGGTCATCGACCGTTCCTTTCGCCTTTGAAGACGCGTGTATGAAGCGGGTTGAAGCCGATGCGATAGACGAGCTCGGCAAGGCTCTCGATATTCCAGACGGCGAGATCGGCGGATTTGCCGGCTTCGAGCGTTCCGGTCTCGCCGATGAGGCCGAGCGCGCGCGCGCCTTCGCGGGTGGCGCCGGCGATGCATTCCTCGACGGTGAGGCCGAACAGCGTCGCCGACATGTTCATGGTCAGCAGCATCGAGGTCAGCGGCGAGGTGCCGGGATTGCAGTCTGTGGCGATCGCGATCGGCACACCCGCTTGGCGCAGCGCCTCCACCGGCGGTTTCTGTTTTTCATGGATGGCGTAGAAGGCGCCGGGCAGCAGCACGGCGACGGTGCCGGCGGCGGCCATTGCCGCGACGCCTTCCTCGTCGAGATATTCCAGATGATCGGCCGAAAGCGCGCCATAGGCGGCCGCCAGCTTGGCGCCGCCGAGATTGGAGAGCTGCTCGGCATGCAGCTTGACCGGCAGGCCGAGCGCCTTGGCCTTGTCGAAGACGCGGGCGATCTCGGCTGTCGAAAAGGCGATGCCTTCGCAGAAGCCGTCGACGGCATCGGCAAGGCCGAGATTATAGACGTCATCCAGGCCGGGCAGCACGATTTCGTGGAGATAATCGCCGTTGCGGCCCTTATAGTCGACAGGCGTCGCATGGGCGCCGAGATAGCTGGTGGCGATGCGCACCGGCCTGACATGGCCGAGCAGGCGGGCGCTTTGCAGCATCTTCACTTCACCGCTGCGGTTGAGACCATAGCCGGATTTGATCTCGATCGTCGTCACGCCTTCGGCAAGCAGCGTATCGAGCCGCGGCAGCGCCGTGGCGACGAGCTCTTCGACCGACAGCGCATTGGTTGCCTGAACGGAGGAGACGATGCCGCCGCCGGCCCGCGCGATCTCCTCATAGGTCGCGCCTTCAAGCCGCATCTCGAATTCGCGGGCGCGGTTGCCGCCGTGAACGATATGGGTGTGGCAGTCGACGAGACCGGGTGTCACCCAGCGGCCTTCGAGATCGACAATGTCGGAGCGTTCGATGGCCGATGCCGGCAGCTCGCTTTCGGCGCCGGCAAAGCCGATGCGGCCGTTTTCGATCAGAACGGCGCCCTTTTCGATGATGCCGAGCCCGGCTCTGTCGGGCGCGAGCGTCGCCAGGCGCGCATTGCGCCACAGCGCCGGCCTGACGTCGGCGGATGGGGTTTCGTCAGAAAAATTGTTCCCGGTCATCAGCTTTGCGCCTTTCTTTATGCTGAAACATGTATATACATAATAAGCAGGTGACAAGAGAAATTTTGCGCGCTCTTCTGGAAAAGGAAGATCGGCGGCGCGGCAGAAGGGGAGAAAAGGCCATGACCATACTTCACGCGAGGACGGCGCTGACGCCGCAAGGCTGGCAGAAGGACGTGCGGCTGACACTCGAGGCCGGGCGCATCGCCCGGGTCGAGGTGGGCGTCGCCGTCGCGCCCGGCGATGAGCGCCATGCCCTGATCGTCCCGGCCATGGGCAACCTGCACAGCCATGCCTTCCAGCGAGCGATGGCCGGTCTTGCCGAGGTGCGCGGCCCGGCAAACGACAGCTTCTGGAGCTGGCGCACCGTCATGTACAAATTCGCTTTGGCGATGACGCCGGAGCATGTCGAGGCGGTCGCGGCGAAGCTCTATGCGGAGATGCTGGAGGCGGGCTTTTCCCGCGTCGGCGAGTTCCATTATCTCCATCACGACAGGGATGGCAGCGCTTACGCCAATATCGCCGAGCTGGCCGAACGTATCGGCGCGGCGAGCCAGGAGACCGGCATCGGCCTGACGCTTCTACCGGTCTTCTATGCCCATTCCGGCTTCGGTGGTGCGGCGCCGATCGACGGCCAGCGGCGTTTCATCAATTCGCTCGAAAGTTTCCAAAGGCTGATGGAGGGATGCCGAGCAGTGACCGGCCGGCTCGACGGCGCCGAACTCGGACTGGCGCCGCACAGCCTGCGCGCCGCCACACCCGAGCAATTGGCGAAGCTCGTGCCGATGGCGGGCGACGGTCCGATCCATATTCATGTCGCCGAGCAGGTAAAAGAGGTCGAGGACTGCATCGCCTGGTCGGGCGCGCGGCCGGTGCAATGGCTGCTCGATCATATGCCGGTGGATGAGCGCTGGTGCCTGATCCACGCGACGCACATGACCGAGGACGAGACGCGGCGGATGGCGAAAAGCGGGGCGATCGCCGGCCTCTGCCCGATCACCGAGGCCAATCTCGGCGACGGCGCCTTTGCCGCGCCGCTCTTCCTCGACGAGGGCGGGCGCTACGGCATCGGCTCGGATTCCAACGTGCGGATCTCCCTGCCGGAGGAACTGCGCCAGCTCGAATATTCGCAGCGCCTGGCGCTGCGCGCCCGCAACGTCATTGCAGCACCCGGCGGTTCGACGGCGCTTTGCCTGTTCAACCAGGCGCTTGCCGGCGGAGCCGCGGCGCTGAAAGCCACGGCCGGCCTCGCCGAAGGCCGTCATGCCGATCTCGTTTCGCTTGATGCTACGGCCGTTCCCTATCTTTCCGGCGACCAGATCCTCGATCACTGGCTGTTTGCCGGCGGCATCTCCGTCGATTGCGTCTGGGCGCGCGGCCGCAAGCAGGTGGAGGGCGGTCGCCATCGCAAGCGTGACGCCATCGACCGTCGCTTCCTTGCCGCGATGGGTGAGTTGCTGGCCGCCTGAAAAAGAGCTTTTCATGAGCGGGGCATTCGGACTAGATCGGGAAACCAATCGGAACGTGGCGATGAATCAAAGCAGGGATACCACCTTGCATCAGCGCATCCTGGGCGACATCGAAGGCCGTATCGTCTCGGGCGAATGGCCGCCGGGGCATCGCATTCCCTTCGAGGTCGATCTCGCCACGCAGTATGACGTCTCACGGATGACGGTGAACAAGGTGCTGACCCAGCTCGCCAAGGCTGGGCTGATCGAGCGGCGGAAGAAATCCGGCAGTTTCGTCACACAGCCGCAGGCGCAATCGGCGGTTCTCGAAATCCACGACATCAAGGCCGAGGTGCAGTCGCTGAACCTGCCTTATTCCTATGCGGTGTCGAAGAAGACGAGCCGCAAGGCCAAGGCGGAAGACAGCCGCCGGCTGGAGCTGCCTCTGGCGTCCTCGGTCGTCGAAGTGGTCTGCATCCACAATGCCGGCGCGCGGCCTTTCTGTTTGGAGGAACGGCTGATCAGCCTCGCGACCGTGCCGGAGGCGGCCGATGCCGATTTCCTGACGGTGGCGCCGGGGCCGTGGCTGCTCAACCAGGTGCCGTGGAGCACCGCCGAACACCGGATTCACGCCGTTTCCGCCAGCGCCGAGGTGGCGGCCGCCCTCGACATCGCCCGCAACACCGCCTGCCTGGTGGTCGAGCGCCGCACCTGGAGCGGCGCCGGCCCGGTAACCCACGTGCGCTTCACCTATCCAGGCGATCGTCACGCGCTGGTGGCGCGGTTCACGCCGGCGTCGCAATAGCCGTAAGTTCCATATACAACATGGCGGGTGTTTTAGTCTTCGAACATCTTGCCGCTGCGCGCCTCGAGCCGGTAGCGATAGCCGGGATAAACGAGACGGGCGGTCGAAACCACCTGTTTCGCCGACCATGTGCGCCGGCGGATCGTCAGGCACGGCTCGCTCTTCAGGATGGTCAGCAGCTTGCATTCCCAGGCCTGCGGCATCGCCGCCTCGACGACGTGCTCGGAGCCGCTGAGCGGGGCGGCGGCGGTCAGATAGGCGTTCGGGGTGAGCGTCGTGAAATCCTGATCGAGATATTCGGGTGCGGCCTCCGGATTGACGAACCGGTCCTCGATCTGCACCGGAACGCCGTTTTCGCTGTGGACGATCAGCGAGTGGAAAACGGCGGCGCCGATTGCCAGCTCCAGGGCGTCGGCGATCTCCGGAGAGGCGGTTTCCCGGGCCAGAACCACGACCGAGGCTTCATGGATATGGCCGCGTTCGGCGATCTCCTCGGCGATGTTGCGCACCTCGAACAGTGCCGAATAACCCTTGCGCTCGGCGACGAAGGAGCCGACGCCCTGGATGCGGACGAGTTCGCCTTCATTGGCAAGTTCGCGCAGCGCCCGGTTGGCGGTCATCTTGCTGACACCGAGTTCGACGACCAGTTCGTTTTCCGACGGCACGCGGTATTTCGGCGGCCATTCGCCGCTGTGGATGCGGTCGAGGATCACCTGCTTGACGCCGGCGTAAAGCGGCGTGCTGTCATTTCCCGCCAAGTCGCGCTTCATCTCGCCGGAACGCTTCATTGCCTATTCCTTTTGCACGGATGCAATTTGCCACATAATCGACTTTCCTCTTGCATATCACAAAATATCTCATATGGTACCATATACAACCTCCCAATCGGTCCTCGAGATAAAAATAGGACGGAAAGGGCAAGCCGGCGGAGATCGGCGGTGCAGCAAGGTCTGTTTCAACTCCAGAGGAGAATTCATCAATGAAATTTAGCGCCATCCTGTTTTGCGGCGTCGCCGCTTTTTCCGCCTTTGCCGCCCCCGCCTTTGCCAAGGACTGGACGAAGGCGACCATCACGCTCGAGGGCGCCTATGCGCCGTGGAACCTCACCAATGCCGACGGCACGCTCGGCGGCTTCGAGCCGGAGCTTGCCAAGGTGCTGTGCGAGCGCGCCAAGATCGAATGCACGCTCGTCGCCTCCGACTGGGACGGCATGATCCCGGCACTGAATGCCGGCAAGTTCGACGTCATCATGGATGCGCTGTCGATCACCGAGGAGCGCAAGCAGGTCATCGACTTCACCGTTCCTTATGCTGCGACCCCCGCCGCCTTCGCCACCGCCAAGGACAGCCCGCTGGCGAAAGCCGCCGGCACCGGTGCCACGATCAAGATGACGCCTGGCCAGACCGGCGTGAAGGAGATCGACGCGCTGAAGGAAGCCTTCAAGGGCAAGACGATCGGCATCCAGGCGGCGACCGTTTACGCCAAGTTCGTCTATGACAATTTCGGTGATATTGCCGAGATCCGCGAATACAAGACCGGCGCCGACCGCGACCTCGACCTGCAGAATGGCCGTATCGACCTCGGATTCGACGACGCCGTCTATTTCGCCAATGCCTTCCAGGCAGCCAACGGCGCGCTCGACTTCACCGGCCCGGAGATCGTCGGTTCGATCTGGGGCGAGGGCGAAGGCCTCGGCATCCGTAAGGCCGACACCGATCTGCGCGACAAGTTCAACGTGGCGATCAAATCGGCACTCGCCGACGGCACCGTCAAGAACCTTTCGATGAAGTGGTTCAAGGTCGACGTCAGCCCGCAGCAGTAAGCGCTTCGGCCCTTTGGCCGCAGGCGCCGGTCTCCGGCTTTATCGCCGGAGACCGCGTGTTATTCTCGATCGATAAAACACTGCCACGGACGGGGAACGGACGCTATGGCAACCTTGGAACTGCTTGGCTTCGGCTCGACGGGATGGGGCGCGCTGCTCATTCTCGCTGCCTTGATGACGCTGGCCGTCACCGCGACGGCGCTTGCGATCGGCGCGGTGCTGGGCGCGATCGTCGCGGGTGCGAAGCTTTCCGGCAATCCTCTCCTCGTCTCGCTGGGCAACGTCTATACAACAGTGTTTCGCGGCGTGCCGGAACTGCTGATCATCTATCTCATCTATTTCGGTGGTTCCTCCGCCGTCACTTCGATCGGCAAGGCGATGGGCTACGAGGGTTTCCTCGGCCTGCCCTCCTTCGCCGCCGGCGCGCTTGCCGTCGGCATCATCTCCGGCTCCTATCAGGCGGAGGTGTTTCGCGGCGCCTATCTGGCGATCTCCAAGGGTGAGCTCGAGGCCGCTTCGGCGATCGGCATGCATCGTGGCATGCGTTTCCGCCGCATCATCATCCCGCAGGTGCTTCGCTTCGCCATTCCCGGCCTCGGCAATGTCTGGCAGCTCAGCCTCAAGGATTCGGCGCTGATCTCGGTCACCGGTCTTGCCGAGCTGATGCGCACCAGCCAGGTGGCGGCCGGCTCGACCCGGCAATATTTCCTGTTCTTCATCGCCGGCGGCTGCCTCTACCTGATCCTGACCAGTCTTTCCGACCGTATCTTCAACGGCGCGGAACGCCGCGCCAATCGCAGCATGCCGGCTTCCGCCATGGGCCAGGCGTAAGGAGGCGACGATGGATTTCACCTTTCTCGCCTCGACCATGATGACGCTGCTGAAGGCGGTGCCGACGACGCTGATCCTGTTTTCACTGTCGATCTTCTTCGGCGGTCTGCTGGCGCTGGTCATCGTCACGATGCGGGTCAGCGGTAACCGCTATCTGTCAGGTCTCGCCAAGGGCTATATCTTCGTCTTCCGCGGCTCGCCGCTGTTGATCCAGATGTTCCTGGTGTTCTACGGCCTCGGCCAGTTCGGCGTCATCCGCTATTCCTTCCTCTGGCCGTTCCTGCGCGAGCCGATGGTCTGCGCCGTGCTGTCGCTGGCGCTCTGCACCGCCGGCTACACGGCGGAAATCTTCCGCGGCGGCATCCGCGCCGTGTCCCCGAAGGAGATCGAGGCCGCCCGCTCGATCGGCATGTCCGGTTTCCTGATGGTGCGCCGCATCCTGGCGCCGATCGCGTTCCGCCACGCGCTGCCGGCCTATTCCACCGAGATCGTGCTGATGATGAAGTCGACGGCGCTCGCCAGCCTCGTCACCGTCTGGGAGGTCACCGGTGTGGCCCAGCGGCTGATCTCGCAGACCTACCGCACGATGGAAGTCTTCCTCTGCGCGGCGATCATCTATCTCGTTTTGAACTTCATCATCCTGCAGGGCATGGCTCTGCTCGAATATTCGCTGTCCCGACACCGCCGCGCGATCCCGCAGGCGCTGAAGGTCTAGGCGGAACCTGAATCGATTGGAGCAACCATGCCAGGCGTAACCCGACTTTCGGTCCGCAATATCCGCAAGAGCTTCGGCACGCACGAAGTGCTGCGCGGCATTTCCCTCGATGCGGAGGACGGCGATGTGATTTCGCTGCTCGGCGCCTCCGGCTCCGGCAAATCGACCTTTCTGCGCTGTATCAACCTGCTCGAAACCGCCAGCGACGGTGAGATCTGGGTCGATGGCGAGCACATCGAGATGGTTCACAAGAACGGTAAGACAAGACCGGCCAGCCAGAAGCAGGTCGACCATATAAGATCCGAACTCGGCATGGTGTTCCAGTCCTTCAATCTCTGGTCCCATATGACGATCCTGCAGAACGTCATCGAAGGCCCGATCCATGTGCTGAAGCGGCCGCGTGCCGAGTGCATCGCCGAGGCCGAAGCGCTGCTCGAAAAGGTCGGCATCGCGGACAAACGCCATGCCTATCCCGCCCATCTCTCCGGCGGCCAGCAGCAGCGCGCCGCAATCGCCCGCGCGCTGGCGATGAAGCCGAAGGTCATGCTTTTCGACGAGCCGACATCCGCACTCGATCCGGAACTGGTCGGCGAAGTGCTGCGCGTCATGCGCGCGCTTGCCGAGGAAGGCATGACCATGCTCGTCGTCACCCATGAGATGAGCTTTGCCCGCAACGTCTCGAACCGCGTCGTCTTCATGCGCGAAGGGCTGGTCGAAAGCAGCGGCAAGCCGGACGATATGTTCGGCGGCGGCGCGTCGCCGGCTTTCCGCCAGTTCATCGGTCATTTCGGGACAGGCCAATGACGATCACCATCGATAGGGTGCTGACCTGGCGCGATGTCGCGCGGGTCGGGGCAGGGGAGGCGCTTGCGCTGTCGCCGGCCGCCTGGGCGCGGGTCGAGCAGGCAAGCCGGATCGTCGCCAGCATCGTCGAGACGGGCGTGCGCGCTTATGGCGTCAACACCGGCGTCGGAGCGCTCGCCGATACTGTGGTCGACCGGGCCTCGCAGAGCCTGTTGTCGCGCAGCATCGTGCTCAGCCATGCCTGCGGCGTCGGGCCGCTGCTGGCCGGGCGGGAAGTGCGCGCCATCATCGCCGCGCAGATCGCCAATTTCGCCCATGGCCATTCCGGTGTGCGGGGTGAGATCGTCCAGCATCTCACAGCCTTGCTGGAACATGACTGCATTCCCGACGTGCCGTCGAAAGGCTCGGCCGGCTACCTCACCCACAATGCCCATACCGCGCTCGTCCTGATCGGCGAAGGCAGCGCCACGCTCGCCGGTCGGCGCATGAGCGGCCGCGAGGCGCTGGCGGCGATCGGCCTGCAGCCGCTGGTGCTCGGTGCCAAGGAGGGCCTGAGCCTCGTCAACGGTACGGCCTGCGCAACGGGGCTGACCGCCATGGCACTTTTACGCGCCGAACGGCTGCTCGACTGGGCCGATGCCATCGCGGCGCTGACGCTGGAAGCGGCAGGCTGTCAGATCGCCGCCTTCGACGCGGCGGTGCTGGCGCTGCGCCCGTCTGCCGGGATCGAAAAGGTCGGAGCCAGCTTGCGCGCCCGCCTCCAGGGCAGCGGCCTCGTCGCCGCCGCCTTCGGCCGGCGCACCCAGGATGCCCTCAGCCTTCGCTCGGTACCGCATGCCCATGGCGCCGCCCGCGACGTTTTCGACAATTCCGCCCGCATCGCCGATCAGGAACTTGCCTCGGTGACGGACAATCCGGCGGTGTCAGGCACGCCGGAGCAGCCGATCGTTTCCTCCGAGGCGCATGCCGTCGCGCCGGCGCTCGGGCAGGCGGCCGACAGCCTCGCCGTTGCGCTCGCGCAGATCGGCGCGATCAGCGAACGGCGCATGGACCGGCTGGTCAATCCGCTGGTCAGCGGCCTGCCGCCGTTTCTGGCGAGCGATGCCGGCAGCCATTCCGGATTCATGATCGCCCAATATACTGCAGCCGCGCTCAGCAACGACAACCGCCGGCTTGCCGCGCCCGCGGCCATGGACGGCGGCCTGACCTCCGGCCTGCAGGAGGATTTTCTCGCCCATCCGACGGCGGCCGCCGGCAAGCTGCTCGCCGTCATCGACAATGCCGAATATATCTTGGCGATCGAGCTGATGGCCGCGGCCCAGGCGCATGATTTCCTGGCGGCAACCGCGCCGCGGGCGGCAGGCACGGATCTCCTCTATCAAGCCGTGCGTGAACATGTGGCTCATTATGGCGACGAGCGGCCGCTGAACGGCGATATCGAGACCGTACGCAATCTGATCCGCGAGACAGCGCCGGCTGTCTAGGCGAGTCGTCAGAAAGGTTTACTGGTTGCCGAATCCTGCTTGGCCGGCTCGCTGGCCTCGAGCCGTTTGAGGCACTGGGCGAAGGTTGGATAGAGCTGGTCCACCCGCGAAAGCGGCAGGGTCCAGTCGCCTTCGTCGCCGGCAAAGGTCAATTGCACGTCAGGCGTTCCGGCAAAGGAATTCTTGATGATCTTCTTCAGTCCGCCGCTGCCCTTGCTGCCCTTGGGCCAGAGGCGAAGCGTGTTCTTGTCGAAGAATTCGGCGGCGACCACCTTCGTTGCCGCTCGATCGGTCAGCGTCACCTCGGTCGTGGTGCCGGTGGGAATGTCCCACGTGTTCTTCGAGACCAGCCAGAAGGTTTCGGTGGTGCTCTGACGGAATTCCATCGTCTTGCCCAGTTCGCTGTCCCACAGCAGCCGGCAGTAGGCAGGGTGCTCGCTGGCAAAGCCGACCGACCATTGCCTTGCGCCGCCCATCCATTCGGTCTCGCCGAAGGCCGAGACCGGCGGCAGGACGGCTGCCATCAGAACCATCGCGGTCAGAATTTTCATCGCCGAAACCTCTCCAGGTCAATCGCTCCAGCGATAGCAAAAGAAGGTTGAGCTTTTGCTACCGGGCCGCCGGGATGGGCAGCGGATGCCATTATGAACACGCCTCAAATGTCGCAAGGTCTTGAATTTGCGGCTCACCTTGCCGATCTGGCGGAGAGCGGCATGATAAGAAGGGAGTTCGAACTCAAGGATGAGCGAGGTTCAACAACGTGGATTTTGGGCGAGACTCGGCGCATATGAACCGCTGACATTGATCACCATGGCATCAATCGCCGGCGGGCTGTTCGTGCTGCAGCGGCTGACGAGCGAGGTGCTCGAAGGCGAGACGCTCCGTTTCGACGAAACGATCCTGCTGGCGTTGCGACGGCCAGGTGAGCTTGGCGTGCCGATCGGCCCCGGCTGGCTGACGCATGCCGTCGGCGACATCACCAGTCTCGGTGGCATCACCGTTCTCTCGCTGATGACCGTTCTCGTGACAGTCTATCTCTTGCTTGACCGGCGCTGGCCGATCGCGATCTTCGTCTTTTCCTCGGTGCTGACAGGATGGCTGGCGAGCACGACGCTGAAAATCCTGGTCGCGAGGCCGCGCCCCGATGTCGTGCCGCATCTCGTCGAGGTCAGCGATCTCAGTTTTCCCTCGGGCCATGCGATGGTTTCGGCGGTGACCTATCTGACGCTGGGCGCGCTCTTAGCCCGCACGCAGCGTTACCGCTCGACGCGGATCTTCGTCATGGCCGCTGGCGTTTTCCTCGCCGTCATCATCGGCTTGAGCCGGATCTATCTCGGCGTTCACTATCCCACCGACGTCTTCGCCGGATGGTGTGCGGGCGCCCTCTGGGCGCTCGGCTGCTGGCTGATCTCGAAACGATTCGTCCCGAGCAGAGCCCCGGGCGATGGCCTCGAAAACGGCAATGGCGACGGGTGACTAGGACATAGGCTTAGAACGACTGTGGCGCCCGCATGGGGCGCCACAGGGATTTCAGCGCTTAAGTGCGCGGCTTCAGGTTTTCCGGGTCGTAGATCGGCTTGTAGCCGACGCCGACGACTTCCACCGGATAGGTCTCGGCGAAGTATTCGACATTCAGCTTGCGTCCGACCTGGCAGTAGGACCAGGGCAGATAGGCGAGCGCAATGTTCTTGCCGACCGTCGGTCCGTAAGCGATCGAGGTCGTGTAGGAGCGGCGGCCGAGCTGGTCGACCAGGACCTCGCCGGTGGCGGGATCGACGACCGGCAGGTTGCCGAGCGGATAACGCTTGACGCCCGACTTGTCGGTATTCTCGGTCATCACAAGCGTGCAGAGCATGGCCGGCTGGTGTTCACGCGCCTTGTATTCGAGATGTTTTGCCTTGCCGCGGAAATCGGCTTCCTTGACCTTCGGACGGGCGAGATCGGCTTCGATCAGGTTGTACTGGGTCAGGAGGTCGGCGTTCTGCAGGCGCAGGCTCTTTTCCATGCGGCGCGAGTTTGCATAGGTCTCGACGCCGAAGGCCATCACGCCGGTCGAGCGCAGCGCGTCCCAGACGGCGAGGCCGTCTTCGTACTTCATGTGCAGTTCCCAGCCCTGCTCGCCGACATAGGAGATGCGGAAGGCGGTGACCGTCTTGCCTGATATTTCGATCGGCTTGATGGCTGCGAAGGCGAAGTTTTCCTGATCGAGCCCGGCCGGATCGGCCACGACCTTCTTCAGCGTTTCGCGCGCGTTCGGACCCCAGATGCCGACCGTCACGAATTTTTCCGAGACGTCGGTGATCGTCACGTCAAGGCCGCGATCCTGGGCGACGCGTCTCATATAGTGCAGGTCGCGCGGGCCGGCATCGGCGCCGTTGACGAGACGGCAGCGGTCGGCCATGCGGAAGACGGTGAAGTCGGCGCGGACCATGCCTTCGTCGTCGAGGAAATGGGTGTAGACGCCCTTGCCGATATTGGCATCGCCGCCGACCTTGGCGGCGCACAGCCACTCCATCAGTTCGACATGGTCAGGTCCCTCGATATCGACCATGTGGAAGTGGCTGAGATTGACGATGCCGCAATCCTCGCTCATCGCCAGATGCTCGGCATTCGACACGCGCCAGAAATGGCGGTTGTCCCATTCGTTCTCGCGGACCGGCACGCGGTCGCCGTATTTCTCCAGCAGGTGCTCGTTGGCGGCATAGCCGTGCGCACGCTCCCAGCCGCCCAGTTCCATGAAGTAGCCGCCCAGCTCCTTTTCGCGCTCGTAGAAGGGCGAGCGCTTGGCGTTGCGGCCGGATAGATAGGGTTCGCGGGTATGAACGGCCGGGAAATAGATCTTCTGCGCGGCTTCGTAGCAGCGGCCTTCGATGAATTCTTCGGTCAACTGGTGCGGATAGAAGCGGGCGTAGTCGATGCTATTGTGGTCGATTTCGGTGCGGCCGTCGGTCATCCAGTCGGCGATCAGCTTGCCGTAGCCCGGGCCGTCCTTGACCCAGATGGCAACGCAATACCAGAGGCCGCGCACCTTCTGGCTCTCGCCGCAGGACGGCCCGCCGGCGGCGGAAACCTGCAGCAGGCCGTTGAAGGAGTGGCCTTCGTTATAGCCGAGTTCGCCGAGGATCGGCGTCAGTTCCATGGCACGCTCGAGCGGCTCGAGGATCTGTTCCATCTCGAGATCGCGCTGCGAGGGCGAAAGGCGGGCTTCGTGTTTTTCGAGAAGCTCGCGCGGATGGCACATGCGCGGATTGTTGGCTTCGTAATAGCCCCACTCGATCTGGCCGCCCTCGGTCGTCGCAGGGTCGCCGGTATCGCGCATATAGGCGGAGTTGCCCTGGTCGCGCAGCAGCGGGAAGCCGATTTCCTTGCCGGTGCCTTCGAACTCGTTATAGGGGCCGAAGAAGGTGAGCGGGTGATCGACCGGCATGACCGGCAGGTCTTCGCCGACCATCTCGGCGATCAGGCGTCCCCAGAGGCCGGCGCAGACGATGACGTGGTCGGCCATGATCGTGCCGCGATGGGTGACGACGCCCTTGATGCGGCCGCCTTCGACGATCAGCGACTTCGCCGGCGTGTTGCCGAACACCTGCAGCTTGCCGGCCTTTTCGGCGGCATCGACCAGCTTGCCGGCGACGGTCTGCGAGCGCGGGATGACGAGGCCGGCATCCGGATCGAAGAGGCCGCCCATCACCTGATCTTCCTCGATCAGCGGGAATTTTTCCTTGATCTCGGCAGGGCTGACATAATGGGCGCGCGTGCCGAAAGCGCGGGCCGAGGACAGCTTGCGCTTGATTTCCTCCATCCAGGCATCGTCGCCGGTGCGCGCCACTTCGAGGCCGCCGATGCGGGCGTAATGGCCCATCTTCTCGTAGAAATCGATCGAATATTGCGTCGTCCAGACCGACAGATAGTCGTGGCTGGTGGTGTAACAGAAGTCCGAGGCATGGGCTGTGGAGCCGATATCGGTCGGGATGCCCGACTTGTCGATGCCGACGATATCGTCCCATCCGCGCTCGACGAGATGGTGCGCGATGGAGGCGCCGACGATGCCGCCGAGCCCGATGATGACGACCTTTGCCTTTTCCGGAAATGCTGCCACGTGCTGTTCCTTCTATTTCCGCACGAATTAAAACTACCTAGCCGCGCTTGGCTTACGCTTCGCGTGAGATGCAGGAGCCATGTCAGCCTCGTGAGCGTGTCACATTTGCCGAAGCTGCAAAACCCCAGACCTCTCCCTCTCGAAGCTGGATAAGCCATTATGCATAAGGCTCACAATCGTCATTGGTCCTACGCCGTCGAGTAACGGCGTAATTGCGCCAGTCCGGATCGGGCTGAAGTTATTCCAGACAGAGCTCGCACGCCCCCGTCACGGTGCTGAAATCGCCTCGAGCCGGTCGATGTCCCCCAACACGATATCTTCGGAAACAGGTTCGCGATTGTGAAGGCGGAACCATTCGGCGGCGTCACGCACGCGGTCCCCGTGCGGCGCGGGATAGGCGCCCAGCCGGAGAACCCACTCGCGCACGGTCTCGCGCTCCATCCGCCCGGCTCGGTATCGCTCGCAGACGGTTTTCGCCTCGGCGACGAGATCATTGATGCTTTTCATGGGGGCCGCCCTTCAATGCACGGAAGGTTCTTCATCGTCGAGGAAGGATCGGATGCCGTCCCGCTCCACGACTGCCAGGAATTCGTCGAAGGCCTCCCGGTCGGTCGCAAAGGGCTCCTCCCAGCGGATCAGATCCTCCGCTTGGGTGACGACTTCCATCGTCCAGTCCTCATTGCTGCCGGAGGTTCGAAAGATGTCGACGAGGACCGTTACTCCGTCATCGGTGAATTCCCCTGCCAATTCGGAGTGCTCAAGCTTCTGTTTCTTTGCCATTCAACCGCCAGCGCCGGGAGGGGCGTCGTTTTTCAGATATTCTTCATATTGAACCGTCTCGGTCTCGTCAGTGTCTATAGAAGCCGATGCAGGTCTTGCCAAGCGAACGCCGGCGCCGCCGCCATTCTCCGGGATGAAAAGCACGCCGGCGTCTTCCAGGGCGCGCTTGACATGCCGCAGCGTTCGCTCGTCCGGAAAAAGCCTCTCGGCCTCGAAGCCGGCAATCGTCGCCTTGGTTACCTCGGAGGCTGCGGACAGATCCTGCTTGGACCAGGCGATGAGAGCACGCGCGGCGCGGCACTGGGCTGGAGACAGCATGAATATCCACCTGGCATTGAGACTCTGATCTGGCTCTGGGGCAGCACTATGAAGATGTGAGCGCGCCCGAAGAAAGCAAGCCCATGAAATTGCTGCGACCTTTGATGCGCACCCTCATTGGGCGATCGTCAGGGTTGATTGACTGCACATCAGCAAAGTCTAATTTAAGGCTCCCTTATCACGCCCGGGAGGTAACGATGCGTGAGCCAGATATGCAGAAACTCGATGCGCTCGTCGGCCGTCTCGTCGGCGATGTCGGCGCCGCCGTGTCAGGGGCCTTGGTCGTGCTTGGCGACAAGGTGGGGCTGTTCAAGGCGATGGCCGACGGGAAGCCGATGAGCGTTGAGCAGATCGCCGCCAAAACCGGCATCAAGGAGCGCTATGTCAGGGAATGGCTGAGCGCCCAGGCGGCTGCGGATTATATCGTTTACGACGAAAAGACCGATCGTTTCAGCATGACGGCGGAACAGGCGATGGTCTTTGCCGAGGAAAACAGCCCGGCCTTCTTCGTCGGCGCCTTCGAAGTGGTGCAATCCATGTGGATGGATGAGCCGAAGGTTGCCGACGCTTTCCGCACCGGCAAAGGCCTCGGCTGGCATGAACACAGCACCTGCCTGTTCCGCGGAACCGAACGGTTCTTTCGCCCGGGCTACAACAGCCATCTCGTCGACGAATGGATTCCGGCTGTTGCCGGCATGGAGGAAAAGCTCAAGGCGGGCGCCAACGTCGCCGATGTCGGCTGCGGTCACGGCGCATCGACCATCTTGATGGCGCAGGCCTATCCCGCCTCGCGTTTCACCGGCTTCGACTATCACGGTCCATCGATCGAAAGAGCGAAGGCTGCCGCGAAAGAAGCTGGCGTCGCCGATCGCGTCACCTTCGAGCAAGGCAGGGCGGCCGAGTTTCCGGGAGGTAGCTATGACATGGTCGCCATGTTCGACTGCCTGCACGACATGGGCGATCCCGTCGGCGCCGGCCGGCACGTCAAGGAGACGCTGGCCCCGGACGGAACGTGGCTCATCGTCGAACCCTTTGCCCACGACCACCTGAAGGACAATCTCAACCCGGTCGGCCGCGTCTATTACGGCGCCTCGACGATGATCTGCACGCCGGCATCGCTCTCCCAGGAGGTGGGGCTGGGGCTCGGGGCGCAGGCGGGAGAAATGAGGCTGCGCAAGGTGGCGCTCGACGCCGGCTTCACGCATTTCCGCCGCGCCACTGAAACCCCGTTCAACATGGTGTTCGAGGTCCGGGCCTGAAGGCACCGGCTCCGGGGATGAAGCTATTTCGGCCTGCCGATGCTGGCATACATGCCTGTCGTGCGGAATTCGGTGGGATTGGTGCCGTAGACGCGGCGGAAGACCTTCGAGAAATAGTTGGCGTCCTCGAAGCCGCACATGATGGCGACTTCCTTGACCGGCAGGAAGTCCGCCTTGGTCAGAAGCTTGACGGCGCGCTGCAGCCGCTGCTGCAGCACGAATTCGGCCGGCGGCACGCCCTCGCTCTCGGCGAAACTGCGGGAGAAATGCGCGCGGCTGAGGCCGACGATGGCGGCGAGTTCATTAACCGGCAGCGGCTTGTCGAGATTGGCGTTGATGTGGTCGATGACAGGCTGCATCGGGCTGAGCTCGGCGGCAAAGGCCGGTGAGTTGAAGACGTCGTCATAAAGCGCCATCGCCGCTTCATAGGCGATTGCCGAGGCCGCACCCGGCGAAGCCGCGCCCTTGACGAGGCGCAGGCTGCAATCGGCGAGATGATCGATGGTCGCAGGCTGCAGCTTCAAGACCGGGCCGGCGGTGGAGAGCACCAGCTGATGGATGCGCAGCGTCTCCTCGCCATTCATCGAGATCCAGAAATACTCCCAGCGCTCGCCCTTCTCCAGCCAGTAGCGGTGATTGTGCGGCACGAGCACCAAGAGCGTGTCGCCGCCCTGGAGGCGATAATTGCGATTCAAATAGCGTAGCCGGCCGCTGCCGCTGATCGTGTGCTGTAGCACGGTGAACGGAGTCTGGCCGCGTTTTCGGCCGTCCCAGTCATAGGTCTCGTTCTCCCGCACTTCGTAGCCGGCGCTGGTCGGCATGGCGTGCAGACGCTGGCGTCCGCGGGGCAGCGAAACCGTCCTCATCGACTGTCCGTTGGCGATCAAATCCTGCAGCACAAAATTACCCCTGAAAGCATAATCCTTCTCTGGTCGGCCTGCCGAATTCGGGCATAATCCCGCTCAACAAAACGAGGAGAACGCGGCCGATACAGCGGCCGGGAGGAAAACAGGCAGGTTTTACGGCTCTTTCAACCACATGCGCCGGCATGCGGCCTGATCCCTCACAACCATATTTTCTCTAGCATTCCATCGGGTCGAGGTGAAGATCATGAGTTTCAAAATCGCTATCATCGGTGCGGGCAGCGTCGGTTTCACCAAGAAGCTGTTCACCGACATATTGTGCGTTCCGGAGTTCCGCGACGTCGAATTTGCGCTGACCGATCTCAGCGAACACAATCTGGAAATGATCAAGGCGATCCTCGACCGCATCGTCGAGTCGAACAAGCTGCCGACCAAGGTGACGGCGACGACCAACCGGCGCCAGGCGCTGGAAGGCGCACGCTACATCATCAGCTGTGTCCGCGTCGGCGGGCTCGAGGCCTATGCCGACGATATCAGAATTCCGCTGAAATACGGCATCGACCAGTGCGTCGGCGATACGATCTGCGCCGGCGGCATTCTCTACGGCCAGCGCAACATCCCCGTCATTCTCGATTTCTGCAAGGATATCAGGGAGGTCGCCGAGCCGGGCGCGAAATTCCTGAACTATGCCAATCCGATGGCGATGAACACCTGGGCGGCGATCGAATACGGCAAGGTCGATACTGTCGGCCTCTGCCACGGCGTCCAGCACGGCGCCGAACAGATCGCCGAGGTGCTCGGCGCCAAGTCGGTGCGCGAGCTCGATTACATCTGCTCCGGCATCAACCACCAGACCTGGTTCATCGATCTGCGCCTCAACGGCCGTAAGATCGGCAAGGACGAACTGGTCGCCGCCTTCGAGGCGCATCCCGTCTATTCGCAGCAGGAGAAACTGCGCATCGACGTGCTGAAGCGGTTCGGCGTCTATTCCACCGAAAGCAACGGTCATCTCTCGGAATACCTGCCCTGGTACCGCAAGCGGCCGGAGGAAATCACCCGCTGGATCGACATGTCCGACTGGATCCACGGCGAGACCGGCGGCTATCTCCGCCACTCCACCGAAACCCGCAACTGGTTCGAGACGGAATTCCCGCAGTTCCTCGAATCCGCCTCCAAGCCGATCGATCCGGCCAGGCGCTCGAACGAACATGCCAGCCACATCCTGGAAGGGCTGGAGACGAACCGGGTCTATCGCGGCCATTTCAATGTCAAGAACAATGGCGTCATCACCAACCTGCCGTCCGATGCGATCATCGAATCGCCCGGCTTCGTCGATCGCTTCGGCATCAACATGGTCTCGGGCGTCACCCTGCCGGAAGCCTGCGCTGCCACCTGCATCGCCTCGATCAACGTCCAGCGCATGTCGGTGCACGCCGCCATCTCGGGCGATATCGACCTCTTGAAGCTTGCCGTGCTGCACGATCCGCTGGTTGGCGCCGTCTCGACGCCGGAGGAGGTCTGGCAGATGGTCGACGAGATGGTCGTTGCCCAGGCGCGCTGGCTGCCGCAATATGCCGATGCCGTGCCGGCCGCCAAGGAGCGGCTGTCGAAATCGAAGGTGCAGACCCGCGATTGGGCGGGGGCGGCGCGCCGCAACGTCCGCTCGATCGAGGAGCTGCGTGCGGAAAAGGCGGCGCTGAAACAGGCCGTCTGATTTTTTCGTGGAAGATGGGTCGTCATGGGTTTCCGGGAGGGAAATCCATGACATCAAACCTGCTTTCACATCGTGCGAGGAACAGGAGCCCGCGTGACCGCGCTCCGAAACAGAGGGAGAAACGATGATGAATTTCCGCAAAACAAGCATTCTGGCCGGACTGGCGCTCGGCGTCTCAGTCATGGCGTTGAATGCCTACGCCTCCGAGGCGACCGTTCCGCCGGTGCCGCCGGAATTCCCGGCCGAAGGCAAGATCAACTATGTCGCGCGCGACTCCATCCTGGAGTTCAAGGCGCTGCCCGAATATCACGAGCCCGACTGGGTCACCAAGAATTTCGTCTCCAGCGGCAAGCTGCCGGCGGTCAAAGACCGGCTGCCGAAGGAGCCGCTGGTCTTCAAGACGGGCAATATGCCCGACGGCATCGGCGTTTACGGCGATACGATGCGCCATGTCATCGGCGGCCGGCCGGAAGGCTGGAATTACGGCGCCGGCCAGACGCAGGGCTGGGGCGGCATCGACATCGGCCTGTCCGAATGCCTGACGCGCACCGCGCCGCTCTTCCAGGTGAAGGCCCAGGATACCGAGCCGCTGCCGAACCTTGCCAAGAGCTGGGACTGGTCGGAGGACGGCCATAAGCTGACCATGCACCTGATCGAAGGTGCCAAGTGGTCCGACGGTGCGCCGTTCAACGCCGACGACATCATGTTCTACTGGGAAGACGAGGTCATCGATCCCAACGTCTCGCCGCTTGGCGGCGGCGCTTCGCCCGAGGCCTTCGGTGTCGGCACCACGCTGAAGAAGATCGACGATTACACCGTCGAGTGGACCTTCAAGGAAGCCTTCCCTAAGCAATATCTCTACACGATGGCCTACCCGAACTTCTGCCCGGGTCCGTCGCATATCCTGAAACCCCAGCATCCGAAATATTCGAAGAACACCTACGACCAGTTCAAGAACGCCTTCCCGCCGGAGTTCATGAACATGCCTGTGATGGGCGCCTGGGTGCCGGTGGAATATCGCCCTGACGACATCATCGTCCTGCGCCGCAATCCCTATTACTGGAAGGTCGACGAAAAGGGCAATCAGCTGCCTTATCTCAATGAGCTGCACTACAAGCTCTCGACCTGGGCCGACCGCGACGTTCAGGCCGTGGCCGGATCCGCCGATTTCTCCAATCTCGAGCAGCCGGAAAACTTCGTCGCATCGCTGAAGCGCGCTGCGGAAAAGACCGCGCCCGCCCGCCTTGCCTTCGGCCCGCGCCTGATCGGTTATAACCTGCGCATGAACTTCTCCGCCAATGGCTGGGGCAACCCCGACGAGCGCGGTCAGGCAATCCGAGAGCTCAACCGCAACGAGGACTTCCGCAAGGCCGTCAGCATGGCGCTGGATCGCAAGGCGATCGGCGACTCGCTGGTCAAGGGGCCGTTTACGGCGATCTATCCGGGCGGACTTTCCTCCGGCACCAGCTTCTACGACCGCAACTCCACCGTCTACTATCCCTTCGATCTCAAGGGCGCCAAGGCGGAACTCGCCAAAGCCGGCCTCAAGGATACCGATGGCAACGGCATCGTGAACTTCCCGGCCGGCACGGCGGGCGGCAAGGATGTCGAAATCGTCATGCTGATCAACAATCAGTACACGACCGACAAGAGCCTTGCCGAAGGTGTCGTCGGCCAGATGGAAAAGCTCGGCCTGAAGATCGTCATCAATGCGCTCGACGGCGCCAAGCGTGACGATGCCCATTATGCCGGCCGCTTCGATTGGCTGATCCAGCGCAACACGACGGAGCTGTCGTCGGTGGTACAGAATACCGAGCAGCTTGCCCCCGTCGGTCCGCGCACCAGCTGGCATCATCGCGCCGGCAAGGACGACAAGCTCGATCTGATGCCGTTCGAACAGGAACTTGTCGACGTCGTCAACAAGTTCACCACCAGCCAGAACAATGACGAGCGCGTCGATCTGATGAAGCAGTATCAGAAGATCTCGACCGAACACGTCAACACGGTGGGACTGACGGAATATCCCGGCGCCCTGATCATCAACAAGCGCTTCTCCAATGTGCCCCAGGGAACGCCGATCTTCATGTTCAACTGGGCTGAAGATTCGGTGATCCGCGAACGCCTGTGGGTGGCTGCCGACAAGCAGGGAAAATACGAGCTGTTCCCCGAGCAGCTGCCCGGCAAGCCTGGCGACAAGGGCCCGACCAACTGAGGCCCGATCAATTAAGGCTTGTCGCCTGAAACCAAGAGCTGATGCGCGTCGCATCCGATGCGACGCGCGGGAAAAGTTCCCTCCCAGCTGAAGTGAGTTCCGGGCCGCGCGTGCCGCGCGCGGCCTGATATGACCAACGAGCCGGCCGCGCCGACAGGAGCGACTGGCGGCCAAGCGAAGCGAACCGTCCGATGTTACGATTCCTGCTCGTGCGCATAGCCTCCGCGATCCCCGTTCTGTTGATCCTGAGCGTGGTGACTTTTGCGATCATCCAGGCTCCGCCCGGCGATTATGCCGATTACATAAGATCCCAGCTGATCAACCAGGGTGGCGCATCCTATGCCCAGGCCGACGCGCAGGCGCAGGCCTACCGGGTCGAGCACGGCCTCGACAAGCCGCTGGTCGTCCAATACGTCAACTGGATCGGCGGCATTCTCACCCGCGGCGATTTCGGCTACAGCATGTTCTACAACAAGCCGGTTGCCGACGTCGTCGGCGAACGCCTGCCGCGCACCCTGCTTCTGGCGCTCGTCTGCCACATCTTCGCTTCGGTGCTCGGTATCGGCTTCGGCATCTGGGCAGCAACGCGGCAATATAGCTGGATCGACAGCACGCTTTCGGCAGTTTCCTTCCTCGGCATGACGGTGCCGCGCTTCCTGATGGCGTTGATCATCGTCTATCTCCTGGTCTTCCAGTTCAACGTGACGGAGATCGGCAGCTTCTTCTCGCCGCAATATGGCGGCGCACCCTGGTCTTGGGCGAAGTTCGTCGATCTCATCCACCATGTCTGGCCGGTTGTGGCGATCGCCACCTTCGGCGGGCTCGCCTACAATATGCGCGTTATGCGCGGCAATCTGCTCGATACGCTGAATGCCCAATATGTCGAAACCGCAAAGGCCAAGGGCCTGTCCGGCAGCGCGGTGGTGATGCGCCATGCGGTGCCGAACGCGCTGCATCCGCTGGTCATGTATCAGGGCGTCGTGTTGCCCTACATGCTGACCGGCGAGATCGAAACCGCGATCATTTTCGCACTGCCGACCGTCGGCCCGGCGATCGTCGGCTCGATGGCGATCGGCGACGTCTATGTCACCGCCACCTTTATGATGGTGCTGTCGGCGACACTGATCGTCGGCAATATCATCGCCGACATGCTGCTCGCCCTGCTCGATCCGCGCGTGCGCCAGTTCGGAGGAGCCTGAGATGCTTGCTTTCGATTCGTCCGACACACCACCGACAACCGAACCGGCGATCAAGAAGCCTTCGCATGGCAGCGAAAGTTATCTGGCGCTCGTCTGGCGCCGGCTGCGGCGCTCCTGGACCGGCATGATCGGCCTCGTGCTCGTCGGGCTCTTGATCCTGATGGCGGTCTTTGCCGATTTCTTCGCGCCGATGGATCCGAAGGCGACCGATGTCGGCTTCGCGCCGCCGCAGGTGATGAGCTTCCACGACAAGGACGGCAATTTCGTCTTCCAGCCGCGCGTCTATGCGCTGTCGGATTCCGAGGAGCTCGACCCGGTCACCTTCCAGCCGATCGTCGGCATGGATTACGACAATCCCAGGCTGCTCGGCTTCTTCGTCGAGGGCGCCGAATACAAGCTCTTCGGCCTGATCCCGGCCGACCGGCATTTCTTCGGCTCGACCGACGGCCAGCCGGTGCATTTCCTCGGCACCGACAAGTTCGGCCGCGACGTGCTCTCGCGCGCCATCATCGGCTCGCGCATCTCGCTGATGATCGCGCTGACCGTGGTCTTCATCGTCACGCTCATCGGCACGACGGTCGGCATGGTCTCCGGCTATTTCGGCGGCACCTTTGATATCTGGTTGCAGCGCTTCGTCGAACTGGTGCTCGCCTTCCCGCAGCTGCCGCTCTATCTCGCCTTGACCTCGCTGATCCCGGTGACGGCGCCGACCAATGTCTTCCTCGCCTTTGTCATCGTCGTGATGTCGGCGCTCGGCTGGGCGCAGATGTCGCGCGAGGTGCGCGGCAAGACCCTGGCGCTTGCCCGCATCGATTACGTCCGGGCGGCGATGGCGGTCGGCGCCACCGATCGGCGCATCATCATCCAGCATATCTTCCCGAACGTGATGAGCCACGTCATCGTCGCCGTGACGCTCGCCATACCGAGCGTCGTGCTGCTGGAATCCTTCCTTGGTTTCCTCGGTTTCGCCGTCAAGCCGCCGCTGATCTCCTGGGGGCTGATGCTGCAGGATACGGCGACCTATTCGGTCATCGGCTCCTATCCCTGGATTCTTTCCCCGGTCGGCTTCGTGCTCGTCACCGTCTTCGCCTTCAATGCGCTCGGCGACGGACTGCGCGACGCGGTCGACCCCTATTGAGGTGATTGATATGGCTCTTGCACTGGTCAATTCCTTCGCCCCGCCCGTCCGTCACGATCATGACGGCCGCTCGGACACGCCGATCATCGATGCCCGCAACGTCGCGGTAAATTTCAAGGTCGAGGGCGGCATGGTCGAAGCCGTCAAGGACGTCTCGTTCCAGCTCTATCGCGGCGAGACCATCGCGATCGTCGGCGAATCCGGCTCCGGCAAATCGGTGACGGCGCGAACGGTGATGGGGCTATTGTCCAAGCGCGCCGTCGTCTCCGGCAATTCGACGGTCTCCTATGACGGCAGCAACATCCTGAAATTCTCCGAGCGGGCGCGGCGCAAGCTGCGCGGCGACCGCATCTCGATGATCTTCCAGGAGCCGATGAGCTCGCTGAATCCGATCTACACGATCGGCAGCCAGATCGTCGAGGCGATCCGCGTGCATCGCCGGATCAGCAAGCGGGATGCGGAAAAGCGGGCGCTGGAACTGCTCGAACATGTGCAGATCCCCGATCCGGCCGCGCGCCTCAAGCAATATCCGCATCAGCTTTCCGGCGGCCAGCGCCAGCGCGTGATGATCGCCATGGCGCTCGCCAACGATCCTGACGTACTGATCGCCGACGAGCCGACGACGGCCCTCGACGTCACCGTGCAGGCGCAGATCCTCAATCTGATCCGCAACCTGCAGAAGGAACTGGGGATGGCGGTCATCCTCATCACCCATGATCTGACGGTGGTGCGGCAGTTCTCCGATTACGTCTATGTCATGCAGCATGGCGAGGTGCGCGAGCACAATGTCACCGAGGCGCTGTTTGCCAATCCGCAGCACGCCTATACCAAACACCTGCTCGCCTCCGAGCCGCGCGGCCAGGCCAATCCGCTGCCGGAAGGATCGGATATCATCCTCGACGCGAGGGGTGTGCGCGTCGGCTTCATGATGCGTCACGGCACCTTCCTCAAGCCCGAGATGCGCGAGCTTGTCGCCGTCGACAGCCTGAGCCTGACGCTGCGCCGTCACGAAACGCTCGGCCTCGTCGGCGAATCCGGCTCCGGCAAAACCACCTTCGGCCAGGCGATCCTGCGGCTGAACACGCCGCAGGCCGGCGAGATCCATTTCGACCGTCAGCCGATCCACGGCCTGTCCAGGGCCGAGATGCGGCCGCTGCGCGCCCGCATGCAGGTGGTGTTCCAGGATCCGTTCTCCTCGCTCAACCCGCGCATGACAATCGGCCAGATCATCGACGAGGGCCTCGTCGTCAACAAGCTCGGCGCCACGAGGGCCGAGCGGCAGGACCGGGTGCGTGAGGCGCTTGTTGCCGCCGGCATGCCCGGCAATATCCTCTCGCGTTTCCCGCATGAATTTTCCGGCGGCCAGCGCCAGCGCATCGCCATTGCCCGCGCCATCGCGCTGGAGCCGGAATTCATCCTGCTCGACGAGCCGACATCTGCACTCGACCTCTCCGGCCAGGCGCAGATCATCGAGCTGTTGCGCAAGCTGCAGGACGAGCGGGGCCTGAGCTACCTCTTCATCTCCCACGATCTGAAGGTCGTCCGGGCGCTGTGCCACCGCGTCATCGTCATGCAGCATGGCAAGATCATGGAAGAGGGGCCCGTCGACGAAGTTCTCACCCATCCCAAGACCGCCTACACGGAACGGCTCGTCAAGGCCGCTTTCGAGGTAGCATGATTATCGAATGCCGGAGGCTATAATGGCAGGAAATCCCAAAATCACCTTCATCGGAGCTGGCTCCACCGTCTTCATGAAGAACATCATCGGCGACGTGTTGCAGCGTCCGGCGCTGTCGGGCGCAACGATCGCGCTGATGGACCTCAACCCGCAGCGGTTGGAAGAAAGCGCCATCGTCGTCAATAAGCTGATCTCGACGCTCGGCGTCAAGGCGAAGGCCGAGACCTATTCCGACCAGCGCAAGGCGCTTTCAGGCGCCGATTTTGTCGTCGTCGCCTTCCAGATCGGCGGTTACGAGCCCTGCACCGTCACCGATTTCGAGGTGCCGAAGAAATACGGGCTGCGCCAGACGATTGCCGATACGCTCGGCGTCGGCGGCATCATGCGGGGCTTGCGCACCGTGCCGCATCTGTGGAAGGTCTGCGAGGACATGCTCGCCGTCTGCCCGGAGGCGATCATGCTGCAATATGTCAACCCGATGGCGATCAACACCTGGGCGATATCGGAGAAATACCCCACAATCCGCCAGGTCGGCCTCTGCCACTCGGTGCAGGGCACGGCGATGGAACTGGCGCACGATCTCGACATTCCCTATGAGGAAATCCGCTATCGCGCCGCCGGCATCAACCACATGGCCTTCTATCTCAAATTCGAGCATCGCCAGGCCGACGGTTCCTATCGCAACCTCTATCCCGATCTCCTGCGCGCCTATCGTGAGGGCAGGGCGCCGAAGCCCGGCTGGAACCCGCGCTGCCCGAACAAGGTGCGCTACGAGATGCTGACGCGGCTCGGCTATTTCGTCACCGAAAGCTCGGAGCATTTCGCCGAATACACGCCCTATTTCATCAAGGAGGGGCGCGAGGACCTGATCGAGAAATTCGGCATTCCGCTCGATGAATATCCGAAGCGCTGCATCGAGCAGATCGAGCGCTGGAAGGGCCAGGCCGAGGCCTATCGCTCGGCCGACAAGATCGAAGTGACGCCGTCGAAGGAATATGCTTCCTCGATCATCAATTCGGTCTGGACCGGCGAACCCTCGGTCATCTACGGCAACGTCCGCAACAATGGCTGCATCACCTCGCTGCCGGAAAATTGCGCCACCGAAGTGCCCTGCCTGGTCGACGCCTCCGGCATCCAGCCGACGTTCATCGGCGACCTGCCGCCGCAGCTGACGGCACTGATGCGCACCAATATCAACGTGCAGGAACTGACGGTGCAGGCGCTGATGACGGAAAATCGCGAGCACATCTACCACGCCGCGATGATGGACCCGCATACGGCGGCCGAGCTCGACCTCGACCAGATCTGGTCGCTGGTCGACGACCTGCTCGCCGCCCACGGCGACTGGCTGCCCGAATGGGCCCGCACGAACCGTAAAGTCCAGGCCGCCTGATCCCCTCTCCCGGGTGAGGCGTCGAGAAGCCCCGCGGTGTGGCAACGACCGCGGGGCTTTGCGTAAAAATCTTGTAATGGATACGAGGGGCCTCGTCGAATAAGTTAATCGGCTTAGACTAGTGGGTCGTTGCTCCTAACTTCCAAGAATTCCCAGAGGGACAAACTACGCCACCAAAGCGCGTAGTACCCTCAAGTGACTGGCGACTTGTTACGAAACCACGGCATCCATCAAGCCTATCGTGGGTGTCAATCTGTTCGATAACTCCGGCGCTCCCAGTCGACGGATTTGCCCAGGCGAGAGCTTTCGTTCCGACAGCTCCGCGGCCAACCACATCTGCAATTACAGCTTGATCGCTGACTGGGGCGGCGCCTGGTGAAACGGAAGGCGCGGCAGACACTTCGAGAGGTTCGGTGCGTGAGCAGGCGGCGAGAAACGCCACGCACGCACACGCAATGATAACTATTCGTTTCATGCAGAAAATGATGGATCTGAAGACGACTATTTCAACCCCACGGCGCATCAACTTTGGGGGAGGGCCGAGCTCGCCGTTTCCGCTCATTCGGGCTTGAATCCGATCACCATTGAGTCCGGTCCCAGCAACGGCTCGACGCGTGTGGACACGAAACCGGCGTCGCGCATCCAGGCTTGGCAGTCGGCACCGGTGTAGTCGAACCCTCCGCGGGTCTCGATCAGCATGTTCAAGCTCATCAGCAAGCCGAAGGCGTTGCTGCAGCGCTCGTCGTCGATGACGGCGTCATAGACGATCAGGGCCCCGCCGTTCGGCAGCGCGGCGAAGGCTTTTTCCAGCAGCATCCTCTTCTCGGCAAGATCCCAGTCGTGGAGGATATGCCCCATCACGATCACATCCGCTTTCGGCATCGGGCTGTCGAAGAAGTTGCCGCTGTGGAAGCGGATGCGGTCGGCAAGGCCGTGACGGGCGACGAACTCGTCAAATATCGGCTGCACGGCAGGCAGGTCGAAGCCGAGGGCCTGGAGATGCGGATGGGCCCGGGCGATCACCACCGGTACCATGCCTTGCGCCGCGCCCACATCGGCGAAGGTCGTGTATTTCGACCAGTCGAACTTCGCGGCGATCGCCTGCGCCGCTCCGGCGCTGATCCCGCTCATCGCCGCGAGGAATCCGCGCAGCCGTGCCGGCTCCGCATATAGCGCAGCAAAGAAGTCCTCGCTGTGCTTGGCTTCGTTCTGCGGCTCTCCCGTGTGCAGGGCTTCGGTAAGCGAGCCCCAGAAACCGTAGAGCCGGGCATTGGCCATTTCGAGGATGCCTCCGATATAGGATGGCTTCGCCTTGTCGAGGAAGAGGTCCGTATCAGTGGCATTGCGATAGCGGCCATCCTCGCGTTCGAGCAGCTTCAGGGCCACCAGGGTGTCGAGGAAGTCGCGGGCCGAGCGGGGATGCAGTTTCAGCCTGGCCTGCAGCTCGGGCAGGTCGGCCGGGCCGGCTGCAAGCTCGGTGAAGACACCGAGCTCGACTGCGCTTAGCATGGCTTTGGAGGCCCAGAACCCCATGCCAAGCTGCATGATGTTGTCCGGCGTCGTTGCGCGCATCGCTCGTCTCCTCGTAGATTGTGTCGTCGAACGGCACCTGGGATTGGTGCGAAACCGAAGTGGTCCGACGGCGCTGCGAAGCAGAACGTCTCGTCTCGTCGCGGCACCCCGCAAGAAAAATAGAGCGTTTTACGGTGGGGTACAATTAATCAAGAATCACTAGCCAAGAGCTCGGCTGAGCGGTGATTCCGACACCTGACTTTCACTGCGAAGGCGAGTCGCGGATCACCGGCAACGCCTCACAAATTTCGTCGCCCTTTGAAGCAATCCATTGTCTAGATTGTTCCCAGACGGTGCATTTTGCGCCACTCTTCGTACTCTGTTCGGGCATCATCATGCAGCGGATAGTAGCGCTGCAACGACCCGCCCTCCATAAGCTTCGCTCGCGAGAACTCCTCCCAATCGTGATGCTTTTGCGATTCTTCGATTACCTTCGGGGCCATTGCGACTGGAAGCACCACCACCCCGTCATCGTCGGCGACGATGATGTCTCCAGGGATTACGGTGACGCCGCCGCAGGCAATCGGGACGTTGACGGCGTTGGGATAAATGCCGGTCTGCACATGGTAGTTGGGCGTCCAGCCGCGCAGCCACAAAGGGAGATCGAGCTTCTCGACATTGGGCCGATCGCGCATGCACCCATCGATCACGATGCCGGCGCCGCCCCTGCCTTTGAAATAAGTCGACATCATATCGCCAAAGACGCCTGAGCTCATGTCACTGCGCGCGTCGACCACGACCACATCGCCCTCCTGCACGTGATAAAGCACATGGCGGTGCAACTGCGTCTCCGGGTCCGCATATTCTCCCTCGGTGAAGAGGTCCGGCCGCTGCGGCAGGAATTGAAGCGTCAGCGCCGGTCCAACGATCGACTTCCCGCGGGTCTGCGGCACGGGACCGACCATGTGCGGATTGCGGAAGCCCATGTGGCCAAGCGTGCCGGAAACCGTCGCGGCGCCGATCTCCTTCAGTGCGTCGATCATGTCTCTGGGCGGTCGCGTAATATCGGGCGTATGCGTCATTTTAGGCTCCGGTGAATGAAGCTACCAGTTTGTGACAGAACCGTCGCGGCGCTTCAGGTGCGGCGCTTCCCAGAAACGAAAGCTCTCCGCCTTGATCGCCTCTTCGTTGACCTCGACGCCGAGGCCCGGCAGATCGCTGACCGGATAATCGGGGCCGTCGAGCCGCGGTTGCACGGGGAAGAAGTCGGAATTGTCGAAGCCGAGCTTCGCTTCGGGCGCCCTGGTCTCGAGCCAGGCGAAATTCGGCACCGCGGCGGCGAGATGGATGGTCGCGGCCGTGCAGACTGGGCCGAGGGGATTGTGCGGCATCAGATCCACATAGTGCGCCTCGCTCCAGCCCGCGACCTTCATCGCTTCGGTGAGCCCGCCCACATTGCACACATCGAGCCGGTTGAACTGATGGATGCCGCGCTCGATGTAGGGCAGGAATTGCCACTTGCTGGCAAATTCCTCGCCGATTGCGAACGGGATGTCGGTCATGGTGCGCAGGGATTCGTAGGCCTCGGGTGTCTCGTCTCGTATTGGCTCCTCGAGGAAATCAAGCACGCCACGGTCTAGCCTGTTACAGAAGCTCGCAGCCTCTGCCACCGACAGCCGATGATGATAATCGATGCCGAGGACGACGTCGTCGCCCAGCGCCCGGCGCGCCTTGTTCAGCATTGCCGCGGTAGGGCCGATCGACTCCCGCGGCTCAAAGATGTCCTTGTTGTTTTGCCCGATCGGGAAGAAGCGGATCGCCTGCCACCCTTGTGCGCGCAGTTCGCGGGCTCGTTCGATGGCAACCTCGCCTTCGGCCTCGTCCCCGGTCGAGGCGAAGGTCGGAATGCGGTCGCGCTGCTTCCCGCCCAGCAGTTCGTAGGCTGGAACCCCCAGCGCCTTGCCCTTGATGTCGTGAAGGGCGATGTCGATCGCGGAAATCGCCGCCTGCAGAACGCGCCCGCCTTCGAAGTATTGGCTGCGATAAATTTCCTGCCAGATCCGACCCGTCTGCATCGCGTCACGGCCGATGAGAAATTCGCGATAGTGTTCGATCGCACCGGCAACGGCCTTTTCGCGACCGCTCAAGCCGCTCTCGCCCCAGCCGAAGATGCCGCTGTCGGTCTCGACCTTGACCAGCATCTGGTTGCGCGTTCCTACCCATACTGGGTAGGGCTTGATCGCCGTGATGTAAAGCTTCGTCATCCACGCCCTCGTCCCACACGCATCCGCTTGGTCTCAGTTGACCTTCAGCGCCATTTCTGTTTCGCCGTCGAACAGATGCATCCGCTCCTGATCGAACTCGAGCCAAATCTGTTCGTCCGGCGTGACCGCAATGGTCGGCGGCACGCTGACATTGACGATGGCGCCTGATAGGAACGCCTGGACGAAGGTGACATCACCGGTCGGCTCCACTGTGTAGGCTTTGGCAGGGATGCTCCCAGGCGTCGCACTCTTATGCAACTTGATCGTCGAGTGGCGCGCGCCGAGCACGACTTTCTTGGTGGATGACCTTGCAACTTTATGGGCATTTTCTGGCGAAAGCTCGAGGCGCCATCCCTCCGCGCTGATCAACACATTGTCACCGCTTGCCGTTGATGCCTCCAACGGGATTAGGCTCATCGCCGGGCTGCCGACGAAGCTGGCGACGAACATGTTCACCGGATTGGCAAAGACCTGCGCTGGAGTATCGTATTGCTGCAGATAGCCGCCGTTCATCACCGCCATCCTGTCGGCCATGGTGACCGCTTCGAGCTGGTCGTGCGTCACATAGATGATCGTCGCCTTGAGATCCTGGTGAAAACGTTTGATCTCCGACCGCATCTGTACGCGCAGTTTTGCGTCGAGGTTGGAAAGCGGTTCATCCATCAGGAATACCGCCGGATCGCGAACGAGCGCACGGCCGAGCGCCACGCGCTGCTGTTGGCCGCCCGAAAGTTCGCGTGGCTTGCGCTCGAGGAGCTGCGTCATGTCGAGCACCCGCGCTGCTTCCCTGACCTTCTTGTCGATCTCGTCCCGTGGCAGTTTGCGCATCTGCAGCGGAAACGCCAGATTTTTGTATACGGATTTCTGCGGGTAGAGCGCGTAGTTCTGGAACACCATTGCGATGTCCCGGTCCTTGGGGTCGAGGTCGTTGACCACCCGCTCGCCGATGACGATGTCGCCGGATGTGATAGGGATGAGCCCCGCCACAAGATTGAGCGTCGTTGTCTTGCCGCAGCCTGAAGGGCCGACGAGCGCAACGAATTCGCCGTCGTTGACCGTCAGAGAAACTTTGTTGACAGCTTTGAAGCCGCCATAGGTCTTGACCAGATCTTTGAGGACCACGTGGGCCACCGGCAACTCCCCTAATGCTTGACTGCGCCTTCCGTGAGGGCGCGTACGAAGTATCGCTGCAGAACGAGAAACAGAACCACGACGGGTACGCTCATCATGAAGCTGGCCGCCATAAGGCCCGGGAAGTCCGTCGTGTTTTCCGAGAAAAAGCGCTGGATGCCGACCGGCAGAGTCAGCTGCTCGTTCTTGGAGAGAAAGGTGTAGGCGTAGATGTACTCGTTCCAGGCGCCGATGAACGAATAGATCGCGGTGGCGATGATTCCTGGTGCCGAGAGCGGCATGACGATCAGGAGAAAGGCCTGAAACCGCGTTGCCCCGTCGATGCGCGCAGCCTGCTCGAGTTGCACCGGGATGTTGTCGTAAAAGCCCTTGAGGAGCCAGATTGCCAGTGGCAGGCCGAATGTAAGGTAAGTCAGAACAAGCGACCCGTGCGTGTTCACCAGCCCGATCGCGCGCATCAGGATGAAGAGAGGCACGAGAAAGATCACTGCCGGGAACATGTTGCGAAGCAAAACGGCGAAGAACAGAAAGTTGCGGCCAGGAAAGGTGAAACGCGAAAACGCGTAGGCCGCAGGAACGGCCACGATCACCGAAAGGATGGTCGTAGCGGTGGAGACGAAAAGGCTGTTCCAGAAGAAGCGCAGGAAGTCCTGGCCGACGCTATTTTGCGGATCGAGCAATTTCTGGTAGCTGGCGAGGGTTGGTTGGTCCGGCCACCATTGCGGCGGGAATTGCATGGCAGCGAAGCCGGACTTGATCGAGGTGATCAGCATCCAGACCATCGGTAATGCGGTGTAAAGCAACATGAACACAAGGAAGATGCGTCCGCCCCACCGCCATCCGTCGATGCGCATGCGGCGATGGATCCGGCCTCTATGAGTGGCCTCGGCAATTGTGCTCATGCGCTCCCATCCTTCTGCTCATTCCCGCTCAGCGCGCGGACGTAGAAGTAGCCGAGCGACATCAGGATCAGGAAAAGCAGCACCGAATAGGCCGATGCCACTCCCCAGCGCTGGCGGCCGAAGGCGAGTTCATAAATGTGGGTGATCCAGATATGCGAGGCGTTCGAGGGCCCGCCGCCGGTCATGATCCAGGGAATGATGAACGAATTGAAGTTGGCCACTGCCAGCAGAAGGATTGTGACCGTCGAGACGTTTCTCAAATGCGGAAAGGTGACGTGCCAGAACCGCTGCCATGCATTGGCGCCGTCGACCTTTGCGGCGCGCAGCAACTGGTCGGGAACCGTCTGCAGGCCAGCCATCATCATGATCATGGCAAACGGAAACTCGCGCCAGATATTGACGACGATCAGGGAGGGCAGCACTGTGCTGACGCTGTCGATGAAATTCGGCGGCCGATCGGCCCATCCAAGGCCGACGAGCACCGCGCCGATTATCCCAAAGTCTGAATGGTAGATCCACTTCCAGATGTAGGAGGCGGCGACCGCGCTGATGACCCAGGGAATGATCAGGATGGCCCGCAGAATTCCGCGGCCGACAAAGTCGCGATGGAGCGCCAGAGCGCAGGCAAATCCCAGGACAAAAGAGATGAGAGTGGATCCCAGTGTCCAGATAAGAGTGTTCGAGGTGACTTTCCAGAACACCGGACTTGTGAGGATGGCGGTGTAGTTGTCGAGGCCGACGAAGATCTTGTCCCGGAGCTGCAGGCCAGGCGGTGTATTGAAGAACGACAGTTCGATCGTGTAGTAGATCGGGTAGGCGATGACGATAAGCATCACGGCGATCGCGGGAAGCACGTACGCATAGTCAGCGCGATGCTCCAAGATGTTTCGCAGCACGCCGAACCGATCGGATTGCAGTCTTCGGTGAGGCTCGGCCTTGCCAGTCAAGATCGTCACTGTGCGGTGCCCTTATTCTTCGGAACAAACCGGCTGCAATCAAAGCTGCAGCCGGTCAGATCGTCAGGATGATTAGAGTCCGCCGTCCATCAGGTCTTTCACCTTCTTGGCTGCGTCGTCCGCTGCTTGGTCGACTGTCATGGCCCCGGTCAGGGCATTCTGTAGCATATCCGGGACGATGATGTTCATGATCTCCGGCGACTGCGGCAGTGCCGGGAACGGGATGCCGTAGGGCAGCATCGAAGTCGTAACATCGAGAAACTTGATGTTATCAAGACGTTCCTTCATCCACTTGGTCTTGAAGCCGTTCAGGTTGCCCGGGTTCGAGCCGGCATAGGCCATCTTCAGCGACCATTCGGGGCTCGTCCACATGCAGATAATAGCCTTTGCAGCCGGCTCGTCGACCTTGCCGCCCTCGACATATTCGGGCTTCAGGATGTGGATGTTGGAGCCGCCAAACACGACGGCACGCTTGCCGTCTGGGCCGGTCGGAATGAGGCCGTAGCGCATATTGTCGATGACGGTCTGCGCTTTTTCCTTGTCGCTGCCCGTCGTCTTCTTTTGCAGGTCGAGCATGACGTTGTAGTCGGACGGGTGCGAGATCATCATGCCGAGCTGGCCAGCGAGGAAGAGGGGCTGGTTGTCGGCCTGCTGGTTGGTGAGCGCCGAAACCGGAACCGACTTGTCACGAACATACATGTCGTAGGAGGCTTGCAATGCGGCCTTGCTCTGCGGGCTATTGAGCTCGACCTGCTTATAGGTCGGGTTGGCGGTCGCTTCGTCGAAGACGCCGCCGCCATAGGCCCACAGCTGCGGCATGAAGCGGTAGGGCGTGTTGCCGGCATTCTTGCGAGCCACGAGGCCGTAACCGGCAATGCCGAGCTTGTCGTGGATCTGCTTGGAATACTTGACGACGTCATCCCAGGTTGCCGGAGCCTTGTCCGGATCGAGGCCTGCACGCTTGAAGATGTCGGCGTTCCAGATGAACGCCATCGTCTCGTTGTTGGTTGGGATGCCGTAGGTCACCCCCTCCCAAGTAACAGCCTTCATTGCGCCGGGCCAGAAATCCTCGGTCGAATAACCGACATCCTCGGGCTTGAGCGGCTGCAAATAGCCTTTGGCGGCGAACTCGGTGCCGCCCAGGATCTGCAGGCGGACCGCCATCGGCGCTGCGTTGCCAAGAAGCGCGGTCCGGAACTTGTCCAGCAGGTCGTTATAGGTGAGGGCTTGTTCCTCAAGCTGGATGTTTGGGTAGGTTTTGCGGAAGCTCTCGAAGAAGTCCTTGTAATACTGGCGCAGCAGGTCGGGATCGCCCTCGAACACGCCCTGATACCAGAATGTCAGCCGGCCCTTGTAGTCGAGGGGGGTGACCTTGCCGCAATCAGCCGCCGTGTCGAACTCCTGCGTGCCGGCGATGGAGCGCACATATTGCGGTGACCACTGGCTCAAGTCGACCGGCGCACTGAGCGCAGACACGGACATCAACGATACCATCAAAGCAGCGGATACAGTGCCGCGTACAACGACACCGCCGAGCGAAAGACTCGTCATAGGTATTCTCCCAGGTTTGTCCCAAGCCGCTCTGCATTGAGGCGGTCTTGCTCCCAGGTCGTGGGATTCTCCCACTTAATGTATCCCTTCGACCTTATCATACGTTTTCATGTCAAGGATTGTCTGTCAACCAAAGAAAATCGTACATTGTTTTGGAAAGTTTTGCATGATATCTCGTGAATATGTGTATGGATTGGGGACGGTCTTGACCGAAACAAGCGAATTTAAAGCGCAGCCGCCCGAGGGGATCGACGCTACAGGGGCGTCGAGCGAGGGTGCGTCTGTTTACCAACTGATCAGGGACGACATCATCGAAGGGCGGCTCGCGGCCAACGAGCGGCTCGTCATCACCGATCTCGCCCGGCGCCACGGCACCTCGACCAACCCGGTGCGGGAGGCTTTGCAACTGTTGCGCGGGGAGGGCTTTGTCACCTTCGTTCCCAATCGCGGAGCGCGCGTCCGGCCCATCGATCAGGATTTTGTTCGGGATATCTACGAGATAGGCGTTTTGATCGAGCCGTCCCTGACGCGCTGGTTCGTGAATATGGCGACGGTGGAGGACATTGCTGAACTCGAACGCATCCAAAGCCTCATTGAAGAGAACAACTTTGCCGACACGCTAAGGCATAGCGAACTGGACACCGCCTTTCATACCGTCATGTACCGGAAGCACTACAACCGCCATGCCGCCGAGCTTTGGTGGAAGCATCGCGAAGTGCTTCGAGCCGTGAGCCGCCGCTTCGATTTTACGCTTGCCCGGCGTGCGGCGATCCTGAGTGAACACCGCGAGCTCATCGCGCATGTCAAAGCCGGAAGCGCTAACGAGGCAGCCGAACTTATTGCGCGCCATGTCGAAGGCTCAGGGCGGCACATCCTCGAACACATGCGTGCGCGCAACGCCGCTCGCGCAGGATGAACGTTTGGCATGATTATCGTTACCCGGAACACCTGAGGTAAAGGCAGTTGAGATGAAAATCACCAACGTCCGGCCGTGGCTCATCAGCTCGGATGCTTCTTATTGGGGAGAGTTTCTGTTTGTCGAAGTGACGACCGACGGGGGGGTGAGCGGCTGGGGAGAGATCACCACCACGACAAGGCTCGCCAATCGCGCCCTCTGCACGATCTTGCGGCAGATCGGCGCCGCGTTGATGGGCGAAGACCCGGCGCGCATCGAGTATCTTTGGCACAAGATATTCCGCAGCTTCACCTACATGGGCAGTCGCGGCGCCGCCGTCGAATGCGTGAGCGCCATCGACATAGCCCTTTGGGACATCCGAGGCAAAGTGCTTGGCAAGCCGATATACGAGCTATTGGGCGGACCGGTGCGCGATCAAATTGCGCTCTACACCCATCCAAACCAAGCCAAGTTTACCAGCAAAGAAGCGGTGGTCAGGGAAATTCGAGACATCGTCGAGTCCGGCCACACGGCGCTCAAGTTCGATCCCTTCCCCTACCAGGGCAGCACTGCCGATGGACGGCCTCGCGAACAGCGGGACGGCTACCTCGATGGCAGCATGACCCGCAAGGATGAACGCGAAGCCGCAGAACTCACCGCTCTGATCCGCGAAACGGCGGGCTCAGATGTCGACATCCTCATCGATGCGCATGGCCGCTTCGACGTTCCCACCGCCATTCGCCTTTGTCGGAGCCTCGAAGAAGCTGGCCAAATCGACTGGTTCGAGGAGCCCTGCCCACCGGAGAGCCTGAATGCTCTCAGACAGGTCCGCGAGAAGATCAGCGCCCCTATCTCGTGGGGCGAGCGCGGCCACACGAAGTGGGATTTCGTGCCGGTGCTCGAAAACAGGCTCGCCGACTACATCATGCCCGATGTCACCTGGACTGGCGGCATTACCGAACTCAAGAAGATTTCCGCCCTGTGCGAAGCCTACTACATCCCGGTCTCGCCGCATGACGCCGCAGGACCGATCAACGTAGTTGCCGGAGCGCAGGTGATGATGACCGTTCCGAATTTCTACAAGCTTGAAACGTCAGAGTGGAATCTGGGCAAATACGATCACCTCATCGACAGGCCGCTCGATGTTTCGGACGGCAGCCTAAAGCTTACACCGAAGCCCGGTCTCGGCGTTGAGATGAACCGCGACTACCTTGAAGGCCACGAGATTGAGCTGGCCTAGCAATGCTCTACGCCGCCGTCGTGTGCGGCAACGATCCCGCCGACCGAAACGAGGATAAATCATGCCAGAGGCATATGGAGCCGACGAGGCGCTCAATCGGGTCAACACGCATTCCAAGCCTTCCGAGCTTCGCATAACCGACATGCGGGTAGCCGAAATTGTCGACGCGCCGTTCACCTCGGTGCTGCTGAAGATTTACACCAACCAGGGCATTGTCGGGCTTGGCGAGGTCCGTGACGGCGCCAGCGCCACCTACGCGCTGATGCTGAAGAGCCGGTTGCTGGGTGAGAACCCTTGCAACATCGATCGACTGTTTCGCCGGATCAAGCAGTTCGGCGGGCACGGCCGGCAAGGCGGCGGCGTATCGGCGGTTGAAATCGCATTGTGGGATCTTGCCGGCAAGGCCTATGGCGTCCCTATCTACCAGATGCTCGGCGGCCGCTTTCGGGAGAAAGTGCGCGTTTACTGCGATACTGACGCCACCGTGCCGAGCGGCACCGAGACCGGCAAACGCCTCAAGCAGCGCATGGAGCTCGGCTTCACGTTCCTCAAGATGGACCTGGGACTGATGCAGATCGCCGATGTGCCCGGTGCGGTCGTGTTTCCCGCCGGCTCACTGGAAGGATACCGCGACCGTCCCAGTCGCGGGCCGCTGAAGACCATTGAAGAGCGGCTTGTCCGCAACGCAGCCTACGATCTGCATAACGTCCAGCATCCGTTTACCGGCCTCCACTTTTCCGACAAGGGCCTCGACCTGCTCGAGCAATACATCGCCGAGGTTCGTGAGGTGATCGGCATGCAGGTTCCGCTTGCGATCGACCATATCGGCCATATCTCCATGCAGAACGGCATTCGCCTTGCCAGGCGAATTGAGAAATACGTGCCGGCCTGGCTCGAGGATGTCATCCCGTGGCAATATACCGAGCAGTATCGACAACTGCAGGATTCCACCACGGTGCCGATCTGCACCGGCGAGGACATATACCTCAAGGAGGGTTTCGAGCCTCTGCTCAAGAGCGGCGGCGTCTCCGTCATCCATCCGGACCTGCTCACCAGTGGGGGCATCCTCGAGACCAAGAAGATCGGGGATATGGCGCAGGACCATGGTGTTCCCATGGCCATACACATGGCAGAAAGTCCGATCGCCGCAATAGCCGCCGCACACGTCGCGACGGCGACCGAAAACTTCATGGCGCTCGAATACCACTCCGCCGATGTGGACTGGTGGGACGATATTGTCACCGGCCTTCCCAAGCCGTTGGTGAAGGACGGCTTCATCACTGTTCCGGACAAGCCGGGCCTGGGGATCGACGATGTGGTCGACGAGGTGATCTCGCAGCATCTGCAGCCGGGCGTCGCCGGCATTTGGCAGCCTACGGATCACTGGGACGATGAATATTCCTGGGATCGCACTTGGAGCTGAGACGAAAAGGGCCGAAGATGAAGATCACCGACCTGCGCTGTGCCGTTATCGGCAAACACCCGATCGTCCGCATCGTCACGGACGAGGGCCTCTATGGCCTGGGCGAAGTCGAATTCACCAAGGCCTATCTCAAGCCCTGGGTGCTGCATTTCCGCGAGGCGCTGATCGGCGAGGACCCGACCGACGTCGAGAGAGTGATGCTGAAGATCCGCCAGCGCGGCTCTTTCAAGCCATACGGCGCGGCGGTGAGCGCGATCGAGCATGCGCTGTGGGATATTGCCGGCAAGGCCGCAGGTCTGCCGGCCTATAAGCTGCTCGGCGGCAAGGTGCGCGACAAGGTGCGGGTCTACAACGGCTCGGTCCGCCAGAAACGCACCGGCGACCGGCCGGAGGATTACGCCGCTGACGTCAAATGGATAATGGGGCAGCCGCAGAACTTCTTCATGATCAAGCAAGGAATCTCGTTCCACTCCAACATGAAGGACACCATCGAGGGCTTTCACTACGGGGTGACGCAGAAGAAGGCCGGCTATCACGGCGCCATGGATCAGGGCGTGATCAGCGAGCGGGGTTTCAATCACATGCTCGACTGCGTGATCGCGATGAAGGAAGTGCTGGGCGACAAGGTCAGCCTGGCGCTCGACTGCGGCCCGGGCTGGATGCTGCCGGATGCGATCAAGTTCGCTCGCGCGGTCGAGAAGTACAATTTGATGTGGCTCGAGGACATGCTGACCGGCGACTACGTGCCGTGGGTCAATCCGCAGGCCTACCGGGAACTGACAACCTCCACTTCGACACCGATCCACACTGGTGAGCAGATCTACCTCCGGCATAATTTCAAGGACCTGATCGAGACGCAGGCAGTCCGCGTTATCGGCCCCGATCCAGCCGATATTGGCGGCATCGCCGAGCTCAAATGGGTCGCCGAGCATGCCTACATGCACTCGATCCTGATGGCACCGCATGGCACTGCCAACGGGCTGCTCGGTCTCGGCGCGCTGATCAATGTCTGCGCCACGTTGCCGGCAAATTACGTCGCCTTCGAATATCCGACTGCTTCGGACCCCTGGTGGGAGGATCTGGTAATCGGCTTGCCGCCTGAGATCGTGAAGGACAGCATGGTGGATCTACTGGAAGCGCCGGGGCTGGGCCTCGACATCGACGCTGAAGCGGCCGGGAGATACCTCAGGGAAGAGGATGCGGGCTTTTTCGACTGAACCTTGCTCCACCTGCCGTGCCTATCTTGTCGGGCGCCAGGAAACAGGGCTTGCGCCGGTCCTTAAATGCCCGACCCATCCAGCTGCTCGTCGTCTTCGCCTTGCCAGGGCGAGGGCATCGAGGTGCGATTGGCCGAGGGCATCGGCATCCAGCACTTTAACTCCGGCTCGGCATATTCGATGATGTGCCCGGGCGAGGAATCCGAGGCGCGCCAGCCTTCGCCGCCGAACTGATCGCCATGCGACCAATAGGCTAGGTCGACTTCCGCCGGCCCCTGTTCGGACGCCCGGATCGTCACCAGGATGCGGCTGCCGTCTCTCGGTGCGCTTGCCATCTGGCGCCAGCGGTCTTGCTCGTCCATCATGTTCCTCCTGCCTTGCTGCAGATCAACTGTCGCCTCGCCACCCGAAACGGTCAACTCAAACTTTCCGAGCGCACGGGGGTGCGGTCTTGCGCGCCGTCGCAATATTCATTGCCGAATGGTTTTTTCCTGGCTTCGCCGGCCAACAATTCTCCCCTGCTTGCCAAAAAACCACAATTGCCTCACTTAGTTCACATCCACCCTCGGCATTAAGAATTGGATCAAGACTGAATGCGCATAGCCTATGTTTTTCTCGGTGCATTTCTTGCACTCGCCCCGTCCGCCTATGCCGAGGTCGCAGCGCCACCGGTCTTGAAGCCGTTGACGCGGCAGGCGCAGGCGGCTGAGCTCAGCGCGCAATTTCTCTCGCGATACAGCTACAAGCCGGTTCCGCTCGACGATGCCCTGTCGGGCAGGGTGATGGATCAGTTCGTCAAGTCGCTTGATCCCGACCGCATGCTCTTCCTGCAGGCCGACATCGACAAGTTCATGGCCGACCGCAGCGAGATCGACGATGCCATCGAGCGGCAGGACCTGAAGATCCCGTTTGCGATCTTCAACGCCTATCAACAGCGCGTCGTCGACCGCATGACCTATGCGCGCAGCCTGCTCAAGCAGGGCTTCGATTTCAGCGGCAAGGAAGATTATGCGGTGCTGCGCGACAAGGCGCCCTGGCCGCAGTCGGAAGCCGAAAGCAACGATCTCTGGCGCAAGCGCGTCAAGAACGACTGGCTGCGGCTGAAGCTCGGCGGCAAAGACGACGCGGCGATCCGCGAAACGCTCGATAAACGCTATGAAAACACGCTCGAGCGCGCTTACAAGTTCAAGAGCGACGACGTCTTCCAGTCGTTCATGGATGCCTATTCGAACTCGATCGACCCGCATACCGATTATTTCGGCGCGGCGGCTTCCGCCGACTTCAATGTCTCGATGAAGCTGTCGCTGTTCGGCATCGGCGCGGTGCTGCAGGAGCGCGACGATTACACGACGATCCGCGAACTCGTGCCCGGCGGACCGGCGCAGCTCTCCGGCAAGCTCGCCGTCGGCGACCGCATCACCGGCGTCGGCCAGGGCAAGGACGGGCCGATCAAGGAGGTGGTGGGCACGCGCCTTGATGAAGTCGTGCAGATGATCCGCGGCAAGAAAGGTTCGGTGGTGCGGCTCGACATCCTGCCGGCCGATGCCGGCGCAGACGGCGTGCACCGTGTCGTCAACCTGGTGCGCGACAAGATCAGCCTCGACAAGCAGGCCGCCAGGAAAACCGTGCTGTCGGTGAAGGCGGGCGAGGCCACGCGCAAGATCGGCATCATCACCCTGCCGGTCTTTTATGAGGATTTCGAAGCCAAGAACAAGGGCGACAAAGACTACAAGAGCGCCAGCCGCGATGTCGCCAAGCTTCTCGCCGAACTGAACGAGGAAAAGGTCGATGGCGTTCTCATCGATCTGCGCAACAATGGCGGCGGTTCGCTGGATGAGGCGATCGATCTCACCGGCCTCTTCATCGGCAAGGGCCCGGTCGTTCAGCAGCGCGCCGGCAACGGCAAGATCGAGGTCAAGAGCGCCGACCTGACAACGCCGGCCTGGACAGGTCCCTTGGGGGTTCTGATCAACCGCGGCTCGGCCTCGGCTTCGGAGATCTTTGCCGCGGCGATCCAGGATTACGGCCGCGGGGTGATCATCGGCGAGCCCAGTTTCGGCAAGGGCACGGTTCAGACGGTCGTCGATCTCGACCAGGTGGTTCACAACAGCAAACCCGAATTCGGCGAGCTGAAGGTGACGATCGCCCAGTTTTTCCGGATCAACGGCGGCACGACGCAGCTGCGCGGCGTCACCCCCGATGTCAGCCTGCCCGCATTGTCCGATCCCGCGAGCTTCGGCGAGACCAGTTATGACAATGCCCTGCCGTGGGCGGAGATCAAGCCGGCGAAATACGCGCCGGAAGGCGATGTTACGGCGTTGCTGCCGGCTTTGCAGAGCCGCCACGATGCGCGGATCAAGAGCGATCAGGACTTCCAGCGTCTGTTGCAGGACATCGCCGATCTGAAGGCGCAGCGCGAGAAGGGCGTCGTTTCCCTGAACGAAGCCGAACGCCGCAAGGAAGCGGCGGCCCGGGAAGCTCGGTTCAAGGCTCGCGCCGAAGCCGGCGATGGCGAAGATCTTGCCGGCGACGATGGCCTGCAGGCGGACGAGCGCAGCCTGAGCGCCGATATCGCCATGGAAAATGCCCGCAAAAAGGCCAAGGACGTCCTGCTCGACGAGGCCGCCGCCATTGTCGGGGACGAGGCGGATTTGCAGGGCGGCGCTGTAGAGGCAGCCACGAAGCAGCCGGGAAAGGCGGAGCAGAAATAGGCGTAACCCGGCGCCGATAAACCTTACTGTCTCGCTTGGAACGCTTTAACCCGTTGATAATGCGAGATGTCCGTGAGGACAGTTCGAATCTGCTCAACTGCAATCCAGTCTTGGGGGTGAATTGGAGCGGAAGCTTTATTAACCCCATCGATCTGCTCATCCCAGCCGCCTGCATCGCGGTGGTATCGTTTGCTTCATGCTGTTTTCTCTTCCAGTATGCTGACGGGTCGATCCCACTGGATGAGCACGACACAGCCGGTGTCGCTCCAGACCGAGTGCTCGGTACCGGCTGCGTTGACGATGTAGCTGCCGCGGCCGTAATTGCCGGCTTCATCCGATTGCACTCCGTCGAGCACGAGAATGGTTTCCAGCCCCTCATGCCGATGGCGGGGAACGCCAGCCCCGGCCTCGTATTTCAGGAGCGCCACGCCGGGCTGGTCGCCCTCGAAGGGCCGGATCCAGTGGATCGTCACCTGATCGCGGAAGGGGGCGAAGTGCAGATCCCTCCAGCCGCCTGATGTGAGCAATTCGCGGGTGGTTTCAGGCATGGGCGATGCTTTCCAATATGTCGTTGACATGAGCCGTCCAGCCGACGATTGCGCCCTGGGCGCGGATCATGGCGATGGCTGCGGCCTTGAACTCCGGAAAATAGCTTTCCGTGGCCTCCTCGGCGAGAAGGCATTCATAGCCGCGGTCGTTGGCCTCACGCATGGTGGTCTGCACGCAGACTTCGGTCGTCACGCCTGCGAAAACCAGCTGTTTGATACCCTTCTGCTGCAGCACTCCGTCGAGCTCGGTCGCATAAAAGGCGCCCTTGCCCGGTTTTTCGATGACGACCTCGCCTTTGACCGGAGCAAGCTCCGGCAGAATTGCGGTGCCGGGCTCGCCAGAGATCAGGATGCGGCCCATGGGGCCTACATCGCCGATCCTGAGTGTAGGATTGCCGCGGTCGCGTTTCGCCGGCGGCAGATCCGAAAGATCGGGCCGATGGCATTCCATTGTGTGAATGACCGGCAGCCCGGCATAACGAAAGCCCTGGATCAGTCGTTTGACATCGGGCACGATCCTGGTGATGCGGCTGACATCATTGCCGAGGCTGGCGCCGAAGCCGCCCGGCTCGGCGAAATCACGCTGCATGTCGATGACGATCAGCGCGAGCTGGTCGTGCTTCACCGGGAAGGCGAAGGGTTCTGCCTTGATCTCCGCCATCAGTGATGCCCCGCCATATGGGCACCGATCACGCCGATGTCGGCTGAGCGCGCCGGCGTTTCGTAGACCAGCCTACCTTCGGAAATCACCATGATCCGATCGGACATCTCGAGCAGCTCGTCGAGGTCCTCGGAGAGCAGCAACACGGCAGCGCCAGCGTTGCGCGCTTTCATGATGCGGGCGCGGATTTCGGCGACGGCCGAGAAATCGAGGCCGAAGCACGGGTTCGAGACGATCAGCAGATCCACCTTGCCGGTCAGTTCGCGGGCAAGCACGGCGCGCTGCACATTGCCGCCGGAAAGTGCCGCGATCGGCGAGGCAGACGAGGCCGTCTTCACCTTGAAGTCGGAAATCAGCGCCGCGGCGCGCTTCCTCATCCTGCCCTTGTTCAGCCAGAGCGCGTCCTTGCCGTCTACCTTGAGGTCAAACGTTCGAAAGGCGAGATTTTCGCTGACCGTCATGCGCGGCGCACAGGCATTCTGTAGCGGCTCCTCGGGAATAAAACGGACATTGTTCTTGCGCGTCTCCGGCCGTGTCGCGCGATAGGCGTCGCCGTTGACGATAACGCGGCCGGTTTCCGTCGGGCGCTGGCCGGCGAGGATTTCGGTCAATTCCTTCTGGCCATTGCCTGATATTCCGGCGATGCCGACGATCTCGCCGGCGTGAACCATGAGCTCGTCGATTTCGATGGTCTTGAGACCCGTGCGGTCAGGCGCCTTGACCTGCTCGACCTTGAGGACCGGCTTGACGCTCTGCGGGGTGGGAACGCGGCTGTCGAGTTCGGCGAGCTTGACGTCGCCGATCATCATCGTCGCCATCTCGGCCGTGGAGACTTCCCCGACTTTTCCAGAGCCGACAAGCTTGCCGCGCCGCAGGATCGAGACGGCATTGGCAAACTTCGTCACCTCATGGAACTTGTGGGAGATCATCAGCACGGTCAGTTCGCCGCGCTCCGTCATCCCGCGCACGAGGCCGAGCATCTCGTCGGCTTCTGCGGGCGTCAGCACCGAGGTCGGCTCGTCGAGGACCAGAAAGGAGCGGCCGAGATAGAGCTGCTTGACGATCTCGAGCTTCTGTTTCTCGCCGGCGGCCAGTTCGCTCACCGGGCGATCCAGCGGGATCTGGAAGGGCATGCGCTCCATGAAGGCGGCGAGATCCTTCCGCTCCTTCGCCCAGTTGATGACAGCAGGCACTTCGGCGCGGCTGATGACGAGGTTTTCGGCACCCGTCAGCGACGGGACCAGCGTGAAGTGCTGATAGACCATGCCGAGGCCATAGGCCGCCGCGTCCCTAGGCGATGCGATTGCCACTTCGCGACCATCGACGGAGAGCGAGCCCGCTGTCGCGTGATAGAAACCCATGATGCATTTGACGAGCGTCGACTTGCCCGCGCCGTTCTCGCCGAGCAGCGCATGGAAACTACCGGCCGGCACCTTGATCGAGACGTGGTCAAGCGCGGTGAAGCTGCCGAAGCGCATCGTCATGTCCATTGTATCGATGCCGACGGCCTTGCCGGCCTGCGGGAGCGGCGTGTCTCGGATCGTGCTCATGGCAGCTGGCTCACGAGCGTTGCGGAACTGGAGACGGAGCCGAAGACGCCGCCCTGCATCTTCACCATCTTGATGGCAGCGAGGTGGTTGCCGTAATCGGTCGCGCCGCAGCAGTCTTCCAGCAGCAGGCATTCGAAGCCGCGGTCGTTCGCCTCGCGCATCGTGGTGGAAACGCAGACGTCGGTGGTGATCCCGGTCAGGATGATGTTCTCGATGCGCTTCTGGTTGAGGATCAGCTCCAGGTCGGTGGCGCAAAACGAGCCCTTGCCGGGCTTGTCGATGATCGTCTCGCCTTCGATCGGGTAGAGTTCAGGAATGATGTCCCAGCCGGGTTCGCCGCGTGTGAGGATGCGTCCGCACGGGCCAGGATCGCCGATGCCCGCGCCAATGCGCTGTGAACGCCAGCGCTTGTTGGCCGGCAGGTCGGCGAGATCGGGGCGATGACCCTCGCGGGTGTGGATGATGTGATAGCCCTTGGCGCGCATGGCGGCGAGCACGCGCTTGATCGGTTCGATCGGCGCCTGAACCAGCGACAGGTCGTACCCCATGTGGTCGACATAACCGCCCTTGCCGCAGAAATCGGTCTGCATGTCGATGATGATGAGGGCCGTATTGTCCGGGCGCAGGGCGCCGTTATATGGCCAGGGATAGGGATCGGCGTCGATATAATGTCCTTTGGTCTCGACCGTGGCGTCCATCGTCTTCTTCTCCTATTCACCCGCAAGTTTGAATGTTTTGCTGCCGCGGTTCGACCGTTTCGATCCGTTCAATGCGCCGCGGTTGGACATCAGCTGCTCCCGCCTCACTTCGTCAGCGAGAGCGCCCCCGGCGCACCGGCAAGCGAACGTGTCGGTGAGGAGGTCGCGATCATGATGACGAGGGTGAGCACGTAGGGCGCGGCATAGAAGAGATAATAGCCCTGGGTCACGCCGATCGATTGCAGCGCCGGCCCCAGCGCACCGGCGCCGCCGAATAGCAGCGCGGCGAGGAAGCAGCCGATCGGGTTCCAGCGGGCGAAGATGACGAGCGCGACGGCCATCAGGCCTTGGCCTGAAGAAATGCCCTCGTTCCACGATCCGGGATAATAGAGCGACAGGTAGGCGCCGCCGATCGCCGCCAGCGACCCGCCGACGGCGGTGGCCAGCAGGCGCACCCGATCGGGATTGATGCCCATGGCGCGCGCCGCATCCGTGCTGTCACCGACGACGCGCAGGATGAGGCCCAGCCGCGTATTCCGGAAGGCCCACCAGAGGGTGAAGGCCAGCAAGGCCCCAATGATGAAGAGAACATTGATGTTCAGCGCTGCCTGGATCTGCGGCAGGCTCGACCAGAAGCCGAAGGGAATCGACGGCAGATGCGGCGCTGCAGGCTGAATGAAGGACTTGCCGAGGAAGAAGGCGAGGCCCAGGCCGAACTGCATCATGGCGATGCCGATCGCGATGTCGTTCACCTTCGGCCATTTGCAGATCCAGCCGTGAACGAGACCGAAGATGGCGCCGGTCGCCATGGCGGCGAGCACGCCGAGCCAGGGCGAGTTGGTCATGACGGCCACGGCGTAGGCCGTCATCGCACCGAAGACGAGCGTCCCTTCCAGGCCGAGATTGATGCGGCCGGAGCGCTCGGTGATCGTCTCGCCGAGGCTGACGAAGATGAAGGGGGTGGAAACGCGGATGGCGCCCGCCAGGATCGCGAGCGGCACGCCCCAGATGCCGATGCCCGTCTCTTCCATCAGAGGCTCCTTTTCCAGAGGTCGGGATTGAAGATCTTGAAGCGCCCGTAGAAGGTCTCGCAGAAGAGGATGATGATGAAGAGCGTACCCTGCAGCACCAGCACCGTGGCATCGGGCAGGCCCATGCGGCGCTGGATGAGGCCGCCGGAAGCATCTATGCCCCCGAGCAGGATCGCGACCGGGATGATCGCCAGCGGATTATGGCGGGCGAGGAAGGCGACGAGGATGCCGGTATAGCCATAACCCGCGGCGAGCGAGGCATTGGCGCTCCCCTGGACGGCGACGACCTCGATCATGCCGGCAAGACCTGCGAAACTGCCGGCGATCGCGGTGAAGCCGGCGATCAGCCTGCCGACCGGCAGACCTTGGATTTGGGCGGCCCGCACGTTACCGCCGGCGATGCGGGCGGCGAAACCGAAGCTCGTCACCTCGATCAGGATCCAGGAGAGGATGCAGGCGAGGATGCCGATCACGAGGCCCCAATGCACATCCATGCCGGGAATGTTGCCGAGCATGTATTCGGGCGGCAGCGGCTTGGTCGAGGGCTTGTTGAGACTGGCCGGATCGCGTAGCGGCCCCTCGACGAACTGGTTCATCAGGGCAATGGCGATATAGGAGAGCAGCAGCGAAGAAATGGTCTCGTTGACGCCGCGGTAATGGCGCAGGAACCCTGCAAAGCCGATCCAGATGCCACCGACGACCATGGCGGCAATCGCCATCAGAATAAGAGTGGGAAACGCGGGGGCCGCGCCGCCAAGCGGCATGGCCATGGCTGCGGCGGCAACGCCGCCCAGCACGACCGCTCCTTCCCCGCCGATGATGACGAGACCGAGGCGGGCGGGCAGGGCGACGCAGAGTGCCGTCAGGAGAAGGGGTGCGGCACGGCTTAAGCTGTTCTGCACCGAAAACCAGCTGCCGAAGCCGCCGGTATACATGAGCTGGAAGAGCATGGCCGGCGATTTGCCGATCGCCAGGATGAAGAGGGAGAAGAGCCCGAGCCCGATCAGGATGGCCGCAAGGCCGATGGCCACAGGTTCCGCCCTGCGCGCGATCCATTCGAGCAGGGGACGCAGCGCGGTGGGATCGTCGGAAGCGACTGATATCGCGGGATCATTGGCCTGAACGGTCATGCGCTTCTCCCTCACGCGGTTTACACCGTGGACCCGACGACACCCTCGACCAGATAGTTCATGCTTTCGAGCTCGATCGCGTCTTCCGCGTAGCTCTTGTCGGCCGTGACGATGGTGTTGCCCTTGTTGTCCTTCAGCGGCCCCTTGAAGACCGAGAAGCCGCCCTTCATCATGTCGGCATGCGTCGCCTCGAATGCCTTGCGGCCCGCCTCGGAAACGCCGGGGCCGAGCGCGCTCATCTTGACGAAACCGTCCTTCAGGCCGCCACGCACGAAATTGCCGAGCTTTTCGCCGGCCTGCGCCTTCTTGACGAAGTCGCCATAGACATTGCCCCAGGCCCATTCAGCGCCTGTGAGGTATTTCTCAGGCGCAAGCGGGCTCTGGTTGGCGTGGTAGCCGCAGACGAAGGCGCCGCGGCCGGCGGCGGTTTCCACGACCACCTTTGGACTGTCGACATGGCAGGTGATGACGTCCGCGCCCTGATCGACCAGCGCGTTGGTGGCTTCTGCCTCCTTGACCGCAAGCGACCATTCGCCGGTGAAAATCACCTGGCAGGTAATGGTCGGATCGACTGCGCGTGCGCCGAGCAGGAAGGCATTGATGTTCTGCAGCACCTGTGGGATCGGCTTGGCCGCGACGAAGCCGATCTTCTTGCTCTTCGTCGCATGGCCGGCAGCGATGCCATTCAGGTACTGCCCCTGGAAAATATAACCGAAATAGGAGCCGGTATTGGCGGGGTGCTTGCCCTCCTGCCATAACCCGCCGCAATGGCGGAACTGGATATCGGGATATTTGGCGGCCATGGCCAGCATATGCGGATCGAAATAGCCGAAGGAGGTCGGGAAGAGCAGGGTGGCGCCGTCGAGATTGATCATCGATTCCATCGTCTTCTGAACGTCCACCGTCTCGGGCACGTTCTCTTCCTCGACGACGGTGACGCCGGGCACCGCCTTGACGGCGGCAGCACCCTCGGCATGCGCCTGGTTGTAGCCATAGTCATCCTTGGGACCGACATAGACGAAGCCGACGGTCAGGGGCGTCTGCGCGAGCGCGCGCGAGGAGAGGAGACCGGGCGCCGCGCCGACGAGAGTGGCGGCGGCGGAAGCCCGAAGAAAATGGCGTCGTTTCATGGAAAGGAGTCTGGTCATCGGAATGCTCCCCTGACGGCGGTTGCCGTTTTCGATTGGTTACAGAAAAGTGTATGCAATGGTCGTGCCAGAATTTATTACATTGATTCTACGATGGAAATTGTCTTTCCTCGCCCGATGTCCGAAAAGTGCATGCAATTTCATCTTGAAATAAGATTAAAAAATATGCATAGCCTATAAAATTGTCTTACATCTGCGTCGTTGGGTTTGAGGTGCAGGTTAAGCCGATAGTGAAGGATGCATTTTTGCTAGATACATCAATAATATATACTGAGATTTGACTTTGCCCGCTTGGGCGGGCATGTGTATGCAACCTCAATGTAGAATCATTCCTTGAAGCAAATCAGGCGCAGAGAAATCATCAGGGCAGGGACGACCGTCGAGCAGATGGTGCGGGCGATCGCGGACATGATCGTGACCGGACAGATGCTGCCGGGCGAGAAGCTTGATGAGGTCTCGCTGGCTGCTCGTTTCGAAGTGTCGCGCACACCGGTGCGCGAGGCGCTCCGTGAACTCGGGGCGATGGGGCTTGTCGACCGGGAGCCGAACCGCAGCGCCGTCGTCACCACCGTGACCGAAACCTATCTGCATTCGATGTTCGAGGCGATGGCGGAACTCGAAGCGATCTGCGCCAGGCTCTCGGCCGAGCGTATGACGGTCGACGAGCGGCGCACGCTGGAGTTGGAGCATAAGGCCTCGATGAGGCTCGTGCATGCCGGCGCGGAAGAGGAGTATTCGGCGCATAACACGGAATTCCACACCCGCCTTTATCGCGGGGCGCATAATGATCACATCTTTGAGATGGTGACGCAGACACGGGCACGGCTCGCCCCATTTCGGCGGGCGCAGTTTCGGCTGCCCGGTCGCTTGGCAAGGTCCTACGAGGAACACGGTCGGATCGTGATGGCAGTCATGCGAGCGGATGGCATCGCTGCCGCACAGGCAGCTTATTCCCACGTGGTGATGGTCAGCGATGCGAGCGCGGTGTTTGCAAAAACCGGAGAGCCGAGCGCGCGAGGCACCTGAAATCTTGCAGGTCATCTGCGACAAGGCGACAGCCATGGCGGCCGCAACTGCAGCGGCTGCCCTTTGTCCATAACGCAGCGAATTTCTTGTTCGCGATCGTCCTCAGGCGTCGAAGCAAAAATATGGCAAATGCGATATCGTCTCGGCCCCACCTCGTCATGAAATCCTGCGGTGGCCGAACCGCCTTGAAGCACTTCGTGCCTCAAGGCCCGCAAGTATCGCCAGGAGGATTTTTTTGAGACGATGCTTCATGCTTTTTTCATTTGATCTGAGACGTAGGCGCGCCAGCCCCCCAATTCCGTGATTTCGCGCGCGCCTTCGATGGCATGAGCCTCGCAAAGAAAACCGGAAATTTGGGAACCGTCATCGAGCGTTACCTTGCCGATGCCGAGTGGAGCCGGGATGTTCTGGACAAAGCGCCCGAAAGCCTCCGGAGTGACGTTCCACACCTCGACTTCGAGACCCTTGCCGTCAAAACCCGGTTCACGGATCAGGCCTGGCTTCGGCGGGACGGTGCCCGGCAGCACGAAGAGGCGGTAATCCGGTGCAGTACGGCAGGATTTGATGCGCCTGCCGCCCGGTCGCGTCAGTTCGTGGTTGAGAGGCATGCCGGTCAGATGCGCCCCGACGACGACGATCGGCACCAAGCCGTCATCGGCGGGCGGCACGCGGCTCGCCTCGGGGATTGCCGACAGACGGTCCTTGCCCATGCCGGCGTTCGCCGTCCGGTGCATGGCGTCGGCGAAGCGGGCAAGGGCGTCATCGGTAAAGGCGGGGCCGATCAGGGTCACGCCGGCCGGGAGATGACCATCGGCGTCGAAGCCGGCTGGAACGGCGATCGCCGCGCAATCGAGCAGATTGACGAAGTTGGTGTACCGGCCGAAATGGCCGTTTTTCACAATCGGATCCGCCAACATTTCTTCGACCGTATAGGTGGTCGGAGAGGTCGGCAGCATCAGGAGATCAGCCTTTTCCCATTCCTTCCCGGTCTTCTGGCGCAGCGCTTCGAGCTTGTATCTGCCTTCGAAGGCGGCGACTGCGTCATAGGCTTTCGCGCCCTCGATGATGGTGCGAACCGTCGGCTCGAAGTCGGTGGCATTGGTGGCAAGAAAATTCTTCACTGCCGCCAGCCGTTCGGCGACCCAGGGGCCATTGTAGAGCAGTTCTGCCGCCTGCCGGAACGGCGCGTAGTCGAAGGCAACGATGGTGGCGCCGAGGTCGCGCGCTCTTTCGATTGCGGCGTCATAGAGAGCCTCGACCTGCCTGTTGCCGAAGAATTCCCGCTCGGCCCCATCGAGCACGCCGATCCGCAAACCGGAGGCGGGCAGGCTGAATGGCACGGCCTTGCGCGAGAACGGATCGGCGGCATCGTAGCCCTCCATCACCTTGCGGATCGTGACGCCGTCGCCGACCGTTGCAGCAAAGACGGTGACGACATCGACGCTGCGGCAGGCCGGCACGACGCCGACATTCGGCACCAGTCCCGGCGTCGGTTTGATGCCGACGAGATTGTTGAAGGCCGCCGGCACGCGACCGGAGCCGGCTGTGTCGGTGCCGAGCGCGAAGCTCGCCAGGCCTGAGGCAACGGTAACTGCCGAGCCGGAGCTCGAGCCGCCCGACACATAGTCCCTGTCGAAGACCGAGCGCGGCGCTCCATAGGGCGAACGTGTGCCGTTGAGGCCGGTGGCGAATTGGTCGAGATTGGTCTTGCCGATGACGATCGCGCCCGCAGCCCGCAGCCTCGCAACGACGGTTGCGTCCTTCTCCGGCCGGTAGGAAAAGGCAGGGCAGGCAGCTGTCGTCGGCAGTCCCGCCACGTCGATATTGTCTTTGACCGCGAAGGGAATGCCCCAAAGCGGCAGGCTGTTGGGATCAGGCGCCCGTTCCATCAGAGCCCGTGCCTCGCCCCGCAAGGCTTCATCAGGTGCCGGCGTGATGAAGATAGCGGGATCCGTCGCGTCATTGCGACGGGCAATGACGATCTCGATGATATCGAGCGGGGTTTTGCCTGCCTCATAGGCTGCGCGAAGGCTGGTCAGATCAAGAATGGTCGGCAGCATGGGTCAGCACTCCTCCAGAACAACAATGATATCGCCCGCTTTGACGTTTCGTCCGGGCCCGGCGCGGAGGTCGCGGACACGGCCCGGCGCATGTGCGGTGACGTTGATTTCCATTTTCATGGATTCGATGATGGCAAGCGTGTCGCCAGCCGCAACCGGTGCGCCCGGCTCGACCAGCAGTTTCCAGATATTGCCGGGCACGGCGCTGGCAACACCGAAGCAGCCTTGGGGAATGTCCCCATCCGGGCTTTCGCCGGTGCCTTCGTCGGTAACGAAGCTGTCGAGGCCCGCCTCCTTCCAGCGCTGGCGTTCGGCGTCGAAGGCGGCCTGCTGGCGTGCCTTGAAGGTCGCGATCGAGGCGGCATTCGCCTGCAATTGCTGCTCATAGGCGGCGTAGGAAAATTCGGTCTCCTCGATCTTGACGGGATAACCGCCATGCGGAAAGGCGCTGCGGGCTTCCGCCAATTCCTGATGGCTGATCGGGAAGAAGCGGATCTGATCGAAAAAGTCGAGCAGCCACGGCTTGCCCTTGGCAAAGACCGGCGTCTGCCGCCAGGTATTCCAGACTTGGATGGTGCGCCCGAAGAGCTGGTAGCCGCCGGGTCCTTCCATGCCGTAGATGCACATATAGGCCCCGCCGATGCCGACGGCATTTTCAGGCGTCCAGGTGCGGGCGGGATTGTACTTCGTCGTTACCAGCCGATGGCGCGGATCGACCGGGGTCGCCACCGGTGCGCCGAGATAGACGTCGCCGAGGCCGAGCACGAGGTAGCTCGCATCGAAGACGACGTCGCGCACGGCCTGTTCGTCTGCCAGCCCGTTGATGCGGCGGATGAACTCGATGTTATCAGGGCACCAGGGCGCATTCGGCCGCACGAGTTCCTGATATTTGCGCTTGGCAAGTTCCGCGTCCGGGTCGTTCCAGGAAAGCGGCAGATGCACGATGCGGCTCGGCACGGTGACGTCCTGGGCCGCCGGCAGGCTCGCTTCGATTTCGGACAGCAGCCCGAGCAGGCGTTTGCGGGTCACCGTCGTGCCGTCATAATGGATCTGCAGCGAGCGGATGCCGGGCGTGAGATCGATGATACCGGGCAGACGGGCCTGCGAGACGGCTTGCATCAGCAGGTGCACTCTCAGCCGCAGGGCGATATCGAGCGTCATCGGTCCGTATTCGACCAGCAGATTGTCATCGCCCTGACGGCGATAGACAACGGAGACAGGCCCGACGTCACTTTTTGCGATAACCGGCGAGCCGGTCTCTTCCTTCGCCCGATGCACGGCCGGGCCGGCAATCGGATCATCCGATCGCGCGACGGGATGAAAGCGGATGCGATCACCCGGCTTGAACTGGCCCATCTTCCATTGTTCGTCACGCGCGATCACCGCCGGGCAGACGAAGCCGCCGAGACTCGGGCCGTCAGGCCCGAGAATGATCGGCATGTCGCCGGTGAAATCGATCGCGCCGATCGCATAGGCATTGTCATGCAGGTTGGAGGGATGGAGGCCCGCCTCCCCGCCATCGCTACGCGCCCATTTCGGCGCGGGACCGATCAGCCGCACGCCGGTGCGGGCGCTGTTGAAATGCACCTCGTAGCTCGCCGAAAACAACGTCTCGATATCGCCGTCCTGAAAGAAATCAGGCGCGCCATGCGGACCGTAGACGACACCGACATCCCATTCGCGCGTCAATTCCAAAGGCTCTGTTGCCGGCTTGGGTGGTTCGGCTGCAGCCTGGCGGGCAAGACGCAGCACATGGCCGGTCTTCAGCGTGCCGGTGGCATTGCCGCCGAACTGACCGAGGCCGAAGGTAGCGCGCGAGCCGAGCACGACGGGGGCGGCAAGGCCCCCTGCTACGGCAAGGTAAGCCCGCTGCCCCGGTCCATCGATGCTGCCGATTGCGAGGATCTGGCCGGCGCGGATGGTCACCGCCTTGCCATGCGGCAGATTCACGCCGTCGATGCTCATCGCCATCCTGGCGCCGGCAAGGGCAACTGTCGTATCGGTATGGAATTTCAGCATCGGGCCGGAGACCGTCAGCTCCAGCGCTGCAACCATGTCGCCATTGCCGACGAGGCGGTTGGCATGGCGGAAGGAGCGCTCGTCCATCGGCCCGCTCGGCGGCACGCCGACATGCCAGAGGCCAAGCCGTCCCGGCAGTTCCTGGATACTCGATTGCGCGCCCGGCGCAATCACTTCGATGACATCAGGCACGAAGGAAAAGTGGCGCAGCGCCGTCGTCGCCACCTTGCCGCTCGCCAGAAGCTCGGAGCTCGCGATGGCCCTGAGATAGTCGAGATTGGTCTCGATGCCTGATATCGATGTTTCGCCAAGTGCCGCCTTCAGTTTTTCGATCGCGGCCGGACGGTCCTCGGCTGACACTATCACTTTGGCGAGCATCGGATCATAGAAGGGCGTGACCTCCGTGCCGGTCTCGATCCAACCGTCGATGCGCGTATCTTGAGTAAAGGACACCTCCGTCAGCAGCCCGGCACTCGGGCGGAAATCGGCATGCGGCATCTCGGCATAGACGCGCACTTCAATCGCCGCTCCCTTCGGCTGCAGGGTCTCGGCGCCCGAGAGCACGTCCTCGCCGGCCGCCTGACGGATCATCCATTCTACGAGGTCAATGCCGAACACAGCTTCGGTGACGGGATGTTCGACCTGCAGGCGGGTGTTGACCTCAAGGAAGTAGAACTCCTCGCGCTGGGGATCGTAGATGAATTCCACGGTGCCGGCGGATTCGTAGGAGACGGCAGCACCAAGATCGATGGCCGACTTATGCAGGCGGGCGCGGGTCGCGGCCGAAAGGCCGGGGGCCGGAGTTTCCTCGACCACCTTCTGGTTTCGCCGCTGCAACGAGCAGTCGCGCTCGCCGAGCGCGATGACCTTGCCTTGGCCATTGCCGAAGATCTGCACTTCGACATGCCGTGCCTCGGCCACAAAACGCTCGATATAGACGCGCGCATCGCCGAAGCTTGCCCGCGCCGTACGCTGCACGCTTTCGAAGGACGCCTTCAGGCTTTCGGCATCGGCACAGAGCTGCATGCCGATGCCGCCGCCGCCGGCCGTGCTTTTCAGCATCACGGGATAGCCGATCTGTTCTACCGCAGCGAGCGCGTCATCAGCCCTTGAAAGCAGGCCGGTGCCAGGCAGCAATGGCACGCCGCTCGCCCTGGCGAGTTCGCGCGCCGTATGTTTCAGCCCGAAGGCAGAGAGGTGCTCGGGCCGTGGCCCGATGAAGGCGATGCCTTCGGCGGCAAGGCGCTCGGCGAAATCCATATTTTCCGACAGGAATCCGTAGCCGGGATGAACGGCCTCGGCCCCCGTCGCCTTGCACGCGGCAATGACGGCGTCGACATTCAAATAGCTTTCGCTGGCAGGCGCCGGCCCGAGACGCACTGCTTCATCCGCCATCATGGCAGGCTTGGCGAAGCGGTCGGCATCGGAATAGACAGCAACAGAAGCAATGCCCATCCGACGCAGCGTCTTGATAACGCGGACGGCGATTTCGCCCCGGTTGGCGATCAGGACTTTCTTGAACATGCTCAGTCCTCGCCATCCCAGATCAGCACCCGGATCGGCGTCGGGTCGAAGCCGTTGCACGGGTTGTTGATCTGCGGGCAGTTGGAGATGACGCAGAGGACGTCCATCTCCGCGACGAGCTCGACATAATCGCCCGGCGCGGAAATGCCGTCGACGATGGTCATCTCGCCGGTCGGCTTGATCGGCACGTTCATGAAGAAGTTGATGTTCGGCACGATGTCACGTTTGCCCATGCCGTGTTTCGAAACTTCGAGGACGAAATTGTCGCGGCAGGCATGCAGGTATTTCGTGCCATGGCCGAAACGCACCGTATTGCTCTCGCAGGAGCAGGCGCCGGCGGACGTATCATGGCGGCCACAGCTGTCAGCCGTCATGGTCAGCATGACATTGCCTTCATTCGACATGATCTTCGTGCCGATGCCGATATAGGCGGCGCCCTGCATGCGCATTGTATCCTGATTGGAATAGCGCTCTGAAAAATCGTCGGCGCGATAGAAGAGCGTGTCGATCGCCTGCTGGCCAAGACTGTCTTCGATGCGGATCGTCTGGCCCTTGCGCACGACGCCGGACCATGGGGCTTCGGCCGGAATGAAATGATCCTGCACAGCGTTTTGAATAGTACGGGCAGGGGAGGTCTGGATGAAATCGGACATCGTCTTCTCCTCAGGCCTGCATCAGAGTGTTGTTTTCGAAACCCCGCACGGCTTCCGCCGTTGCCGTGCGGCAAAGATCATCGGCAGCCGGGACTGCCGCCTTGTAGCGGGTGATGACGACAGCCTTCGGCTGATAGGCGGGATCGGGATCGAGCGGATGCGGGCAGGTGGAAAAGCCGACCAGCATGTCCATCTCAGCGCGCAGCTCGACGTAATCGCCGCTGTTAGAGCGCTTGCCCTGCCAGCCGAAACCTCCGGCCTCGGCCAGGCGGACGGGTGCGAAGAGGTTGAGGATGCCGGGTATATCGCGCCTGTCGAGGCCGAGCTTGACGGCGATGATGATCAGGTTGTCCCGGGTGTTGCGCGTTTTTTCGCCCGGATATTTCGCTGCGTTCGAGGCGGCCGTCGAGCCGCCCATCAGGCAGTCATGGGCGCCGGAACTATCCTCGATGATCGAGAACATGACGCGGCCCATATCCGAGAAGATCACCCGCCCCTTGCCGAGTGCGGTCGTCCACTGGACCTTGGCGGTATCGACGAGATTGATCCGCTCGCTCGTATCCTCGGCATTCCAGGCGACGAGCGCCACGGTGGAATTTCCCTCGCCCTGGTCGATTCGGATCGCCTCGCCGCGCAGAAGTTTCGTCGACCAGTACCAGCCGCCCGGAATGGTCTCCTGATGGATGATCGCGGCGGCAGCGATGGCCGATGCCGGCACTGGGCTTGGGCCGGGCAGGGTCTTAGGCGCAAATTCCAGACCCTTTTTTTGGTGCTCCTCGTAACGCGCGCGATTGGCGGCAATTTCTTCGGGCGATCGTCTCACATGCATCATAGCGTCTCTCCTGATGATGCCAGGTCGTCCCGGCTGTGCCCCAGGGAAGCGACCGGGCCGTCCCGGTCGGGGCTGAAGATCGATGACTGGCCGGCAAGGCGCGGCGGCCAGATAGCAATGTCCTTGGTAATGGTGGCGCCGTAGCGCTCCTTCTCTTCCGGCCGGTCACGGCGGCGTTCGAAGGCGACGACGCGGCTGGCCAACGTGAAAGCTTCACGCATGTCGTGGGTGACCATGACGACGGTCATCTGCGTTTCATGCCAGAGCCGCTTCATCAGCGTGTGGATCTCGGCGCGGATGCCGGGATCGAGCGCGCCGAAGGGTTCATCGAGCAGCAGCACCTTCGGCTTCATGATGAGCGCCTGGGCGAGCGCCAGGCGCTGCTGCATGCCGCCGGAAAGCTGGGCCGGATATTTGTCCTGCGAACCGGCGAGCCCGACCTCGGCGATCAACTGGCGTGCTTCCTCAATGGCGTTGCGGCGTGCGGCACCGAAGAGCTTGGCCTTGTAGCGCGCGCCGGAAAACTCCCTGCCGAGCAGCACGTTGCCGAGCACCGTCAGGTGCGGAAAGACGGAATAGCGCTGGAAGACGACGCCGCGATCCGGTCCCGGCTCCGGCGGCAGCGGCTCGCCGTCGAGCAGGATCTTGCCCTTCGTCGGCTGCTCCTGGCCGAGCAGCATGCGCAGGAAGGTGGTCTTGCCACAGCCGGAAGGGCCGACAAGGGCGACGAAGGCGCGCGAGGCGACGGTCAAGGACACGTCTTCAAGTACAATCTGGTCCCCATATTCCTTCCAGACCTTTTCGATCTTCAACTCGCTCATGCCTGCTTCTCCAGCTCCGACCAGGGGAAGACGGCGATGCGCAGGCGATCGAGCAGGGCGTTCATGACCACGGCAAGCAGGGTGATCCAGACGACATAGGGAAAGATGATATCCATCGAGAGATAGCGGCGGACGAGGAAGATGCGGTAGCCGAGGCCGGAGTCGGAAGAGATTGCCTCGGCCGCGATCAGGAACAGCCAGGCCGGACCGAGCTGCAGTCTGAGGCAGGTGATCAGCCGCGGCAAGATCTGCGGCAGCACGATACGCAGACCGATCTGCCAGGAGGAACCGCCGAGCGTCTCGGCCTTGACGATCTGTTCGCGCGGCAGTTCCAGCGCCTTCAGAGCCAGATCGCGGATCATCGTCGGCGCGACGCCGATGACAATGAGGGCGATCTTCGATGTTTCGCCAAGCCCCATGACGATGAAGAGGATCGGCAGCAGCGCCAGTGGCGGCACCATGGAAATGACGGCGATGAAGGGAGCGAGCAGCGCTCTGAGATAAGGCAGCATGCCGATCAGCATGCCGATGGTGAGCGCTATCGCCGTCGAGATGCCGAGGCCGGAGAGCAGGCGGACCAGGCTCGCGCCGGTGTCCGACCAGAGCAGAAACTCGCCGGTACGCGGGTCGGCGACGAAGGCCAGACGGTTGATCGCATCGGCAAAGCCGGCAAGGCTCGGCAGAAGCTTGTCATTGGCGTTATCAGCCAGCCGCGCGGCCGAACCGAAGGCATAGGCAAAGGCAAGCAGCACGAAGGGCAGCATCGTCAGGGCGAACTGGGCGCCGCGGCTCGGCCTCGTGTTGATCCAACGCATGGGAAATGCTCCGCTGATGAAGGGGAGGGAGCGCGGGCAGGCCGCGCCCGCGATCAGAGCGAACCGTCGGCGGCTGCCTTCATGTAGGCCTCGGTGAAGCGCAGCTTCACATTGCCGGGGTCGCCCAGCACCTTGCCGTCCGGCATTTCGATGCCGATGACGTCGGCGGATGGCGCGCCGTTGCCGAGCAGTCCCTTCTCGAAAAGGAAGTTGCGCACCAGATCCATGGTCTTCGGCAGATTGGGCGAAGCGGTGAAATCAACCGCATCAGCCGGCTTGTCGAACAGCTTGGTGGCGGCAAGCTGGGCTTCGAAGCCGGCAAGATCGGTGCCCGAAGCCGAGCCCATGGCCTCGCGGGCTGCCTTGCCTTCGGCGGTGTCCGCCCGCAGCAGTGCGGCCGTCTCATACCAGATGCCGGCAAGCGCCTTGCCGAAGTTCGGATTGTCCTTGAGTACGCTGCTATTGGCGACCATCAGGTCGATGATTTCGCCCGGCACCTGCGAACTATCGAACACCTTCTTGGCCGAGGGATCTTCGAGGATGGTGGAGACCAGCGGATTCCACGTGACGACGGCAGAGACGTCAGGCGTCTTATAGGCTGCGACCATGTCGGCATCGGAGGTGTTGACCACCTTCACGTCACGTTCCGTCAGCTTGATGCTTTCGAGCGCGCGGACGAGCAGATAGTGCGAGACGGAGAACTCGACGAGATTGACGTTCTGGCCCTTGATATCGGCAAGGCTCGCCTTGTCCTTCAGGATCACGGCGTCGTTGCCGTTCGAAAAGTCACCGACGATCACGGCAGTCGTATCGACGCCGCCGGCGGCCGGGATCGACAGCCCGTCCATATTGGTCAGCGTCACCGCATCGAAGGCGCCAGCCGTGTACTGGTTCATCGATTCCACATAGTCGTTGAACTGGGTGACGTCGATCTTGATACCGTATTTGTCAGCCCATTTCTTGACGATGCCGTGGTCGGCCGCGTAGCCCCAAGGCATCCATCCGACATAGATGGACCAGGCGACCTTGAATTCCGTCTTCTGTTCCGCCTCTGCGACGGAGGCAAGCCCAAGCATCAGCGATACCGCCAGCGCTGTGGTAGAAGCAATCTTCGAAAAAGTCTGCATTGAAATTCCCCTTCTGCTTTTCTTCAAAAGGGATCGGCAAAGACCATCGTGCCGCCAATCCCTTGGCTTACGAGGTCTCCCGGGCTTTTGTCCCGCCGTGCACCCGACGGTATTTCTCCTCCGCCGGTGGTGGCTCTCGGACCAGTCGCGCTTCAGAAAAGCGCCGGAACCCTAGCCACCAACTCAGCATATTACGTGCAAGAGGTGTGCCAGCTTATAACATGTTGATTTTTCTAGCCTCCGTTCCTTGATTTGCCTATTACTGTGTACACTTTGCGGCATTTGCTAAATTTTTGAGCAGTGATCGGCGCGGCGCGTGTCGGTACTTTCGATGACCCGGCACAGCCGGCACCGTGTCTGTCCTTGGCTGGGCCGGAACCGGTTTTTGCTTGCACCGATCACATTCGGGTAGCCCTGCATTTGCATAAGCCTCGGTAATGGTTCAGATTTACTGTGGGTGACCCTTGACGATACATTTTTTGGAAGCCCTCCAATTGCCTTGGAAATGACCAAACTTGCTTTTTTACAGTCAGGGGAATATTTTTATTTGGCCGGCAATAAATCGTCCAACCAGTACTATCTGCGGTGGAGCTATGCCCGAGTTTCACGGAAAGAACCGCCTTGCGGCTATACTGCTGATCTTCCTGACAGCATTGGTCTTTCTCGGGCTTGAACAGCCCGCTGTCGCCGCATCCGGTGACCAGGACGGCCGGCGGGTTGCCTTGATCGTCGGCAACTCCGTTTATAAGACGCTGCCCTCATTGCCCAATCCTGCCAATGATGTCCAGGAAGTCGCGAACACGCTGCGCAGAGCCGGTTTCGACGTGACGATCGGCATCAATGTCGATCGCATCGGCCTCGAGAACACGGTGCGCAGCTTCCTGCGCTCGGCCAATAATGCAGAGGCCGGTCTCATCTATTATTCCGGCCACGGCATCCAGGTCGGCGGACAGAATTTCATCGTGCCGGTCGATGCGACGCTGGAAACGCCCTATGACGTCGAGACGCAGACCATGCCGCTCGATCTCATCCTGAACCACCTCAAGCAGAATTCGCGCGTGCAGCTGATCTTTCTCGATGCCTGCCGCAACAACCCGTTCAATGCGCAGAAATTCTGGATGGCGGAAAAGCTGGAACCGGTCGGCGCCACGCGCGGCCTGGCGCGCATCGACAGCGATCTCGGCAGCCTGATTGCCTTCTCGACCGAGCCGGGCCAGGTGGCGCTCGATGGCGAGGGGGCGCTGAGCCCCTATTCCGAATCCTTCATCAAGCGCGCCAGCGAGCCGAACAAGGAAATCCGCCAGGTCCTGACCGATGTGCGCCGCGACGTGATCGCCATGACCAATGGCAAGCAGGTCCCCTGGGAAAATTCCTCGCTGATGGACAGCTTCTATTTCATCCCGGCCCCGCCGCCGCCGAGCGTCGAACCGATGCAGCAGGTGAGTGTACCGGAGGGGGCTGCCGCGACCAGGCTGCCGATCGCCCCGCCTCATGACGAAACCGGCGCGGCGCTGCTCGTCACGCTGAACCAGCTTCCCCAGACCGGCAAGCTCAGTTTCGACGGCAAGCCGGTGGAGCAGGGCGCCAAGCTGCCGGCCGCAGCACTGACGGCGCTGAGCTATGATTCATCGGGCGTTGCCGCCGGAACGGTCGGCCTGATCGGTTATTCCGTGAGCGATCCCTATGGCCAGGCGACGCAGGGCGTCGTCGCCATCACCGTCTCGGCCGATGCCGGCGCCAAGCTCGCCCAGCTCGAACAGCAAAAGCAGGCGCGGCTTGCCGATGCCGGCGCCTATCTGAAATCGCTGCCGCGCGACATCGACACGACGATCGGCGTCGGTCCCGTCAAAGCCCATCTGCCTGAAGTCCCTGCATCGGCCGCGGAGATGACCTTCAAGGTCGCAGCCCTGCCCGACAAGGGCACGCTGCGCGCCGGCGACCGGGTGATCGGGCCCGGCCACGTGCTTGAGGCAGCCGATATTCCGGCGCTGTCCTACGAGCCGCAGATCGGCACCGAAAACCAGCCTTTCGCCCTGACGCTGCAGGCCGCCAACGACGACCTGCAGCCCGCTACCGTCACCTTTAAACCGACGCTTGATGACTGTGATAGCGTAGCTGCCGCTCCCCTCGACCTGCAGGGCGTGACCGCCGGCAAGCTGCCGAATGAAATCGATCCTGCCGTCGCGCTGCCCGCCTGCGAGGATGCGGTGAAGACCTATCCCGGCGTTGCCCGCTTCGTTTATCAGCTCGGTCGCGCCCAGCTTGCCAACCGCGACGCCAAGACGGCCTTTGCGACGATCAAGAAGGCGATGGATGCCGGCCATGTCAGGGCGATTTCCGAACTCGCCTCGCTCTATCTCGTCGGAGCGTCCGTCCCGGCAAATCTCGGCAAATCGAGCGAGATAGCCGCGATCGGCGCGAAGAAGGGCGATCCCTACGCGCTCTATGCCTATGGCAAAAGCCTGTTTTATGGCCGCGGTGTGAAAGCCGACACTGAGGAAGGCCTGAAGCTTATGCTCCAGGCCGCCGACCTCGGACACACCTATGCAATGAACGAACTTGGCTACATCTTCTCGAACGGCGTCAACATCCCGGCCGACATGGAACGCGGCATTCGCTTTTACGAGTCGGGCCTCAAGAGAGACGACATCTATTCGATGAACAGCCTCGGGATGATTTATCGCGCCGGCAAAGGCGTGCCGCAGGACCTCGAGAAGGCGCTGGAGCTTTTCAAAAAGGCAGCGGATGGCGGCCAGCCTTATGCCCCGCGCAACATCGGCCTTATGTACAGAGACGGTCAAGGGGTGCCTAAGGACGAGGCTGCAGCCCTCTCCTGGCTGGAAATGGGCGCCGAGCGCGGCGACTATTGGAGCGCGTTCGAACGGGCCAAGATGGCCAAGGGCGACGGTTCAGATGCGGAAAACCTCGTGACCGCTGCTCACTATTTCGCGCTTGCAAGCGCACTCAACAGACCCGGAACCGGCGATCCCAAAAAGCAGTCGGACAAGGAACTCGCATCCTTGGCCGAGCCTGCCAAAAAGAAGGCCGCAGAGGCGTTTTCGGCCGAATTGACTGCGCAGGAACTGAAGGCTCTGCCGAAGACGAAGTCGCTGAACGAGAGGCTGACGCTTCTTGCGAAGGCGACGTGGGCAAAGCGAAATCCGCGATATGATCTTTTTTAAACGGTGATCCCGGGGGCGCCTGACATGACCAGCAAAGTCTTCATTCGTGTACTCCTCTGCTCGACCTTCATCGCCAGCTCGGGAGCCATACTGCAGGGTTGCATCTTCGACCCCGGCGGCAAGACGCTCTTCGCCAATCAGGAGCTGGCGCAGCCGACCCGCAAAAAGACGCCGACCGTGAAAAGGGTCGTCGCAAAAAGTAATGACCAGGAGTCGACTTTTGCTCGATCGGACAAGGGTTCCGGCGGCTCAAGCAGCTCATCCGGAATGGGCGGCGGCTCCGACAGTGATTCTGGCGGCAGCGACGATGGCGGCGGCGGTCCCGCCGGCGGATGGGATTCGGATCGCCGTCTGAAGACGGATATTCGTCGCCTCGGCACGTCCCCTGCCGGCATCCCGATCTATGCATTCCGTTACATCTGGGGCGGGCCGCTCTTTGTCGGTACGATGGCGCAAGACCTGCTGCTGATCAGGCGGGATGTCCTGTCTCAGGACGCAACCGGATACTACACCGTGGACTATGCCGAGCTCGATATCAGAATGATCTCGATACCGGATGAGCTTTCGCTGGCTTCGCCAGCGGCAGCCGCTGCCGTCGCGGCGCTTTCGGTCGACGCTGCAAAGACGCAGCCTTTGATCGGACTTCCGGAATTCGTGCTGTAACCGTTGGCAATCTTATCCAAACGCCCGTGCTGGACGCAACGTTTGTTTGCGTCCAGCCGTAATACTGCACCCTGCAGCCACCCGGCCGTTCAGCCATCCAACCCCTTGAAGCGCACCGGCTGGTAGCCGCGCAGCAGCAGGCTACCGAGCGAATAGGTGTTGCGGCAGACGCGGCCCTTGCAGGCGTTGGGCGTTGCCTCCATCACTTCCACTTTGCGGTCGTCGGTGAAGCGCATGAACAGCATGACATGCGACCCCGGCCGGTTCAGCGCGTCGCCAGGCTGCAGCGACCACGGATCGGCAAGCCGCCTGGTGATACCAGGGATCGCCCGCGTCGAGACATGCATCTTCAGCCCCCAGGCTTCGCTGACGAAGCCGGAGCAGTCGACGCCGAGAATATTGGTTTGCGGCGCGCTCTTGGTGCAGACGTTGCCGGCCGTCTGGCCGTCGATGACGCCATTGGTAAAATCCTCGAGCGGTGTCTTGCAGCCCCAGCAATAGGGCACGCCCTTCACCGTCTGGCCGCGTTTGCCGATCAGATAGAACGGCCGGCGCAGGCGGTTCATGTTAACGCAAGCCGGCCCCGGATCCTTGCCATAGGCCGCCGGCGTCACCAGCCAGTTCAACGTCTCGAAGCCGATCGCCCGCTCGATGACGTCGCCGCGCGATTTCGGCAGGATCGCCACCTTCGGCAGCTTTCCGGGTTTGGCCGCAATCGATGGCTTGGCCGGCCTGGCGACGGCGAGCTTGCGGCCGGGCTCGCGCCCCTCGAGTTTCAGCACCTGCGCCCGGCTCTCCTGCGAGCGAAGGAAAAGCACGTCGCCGCGTGGGCCGATCGCCACGAACCGCCTTGAGAAGACCGTGCCGGCTTCGATCGGCAGATCATAGACGCGCTCCAGCACGCCGTTCGGCGTGAAGCGCACCACCAGCATGCCGGTCCGTTCCGGCCGCTCGGCGGGCACGAGCTCGACCAGCGCGTAGGGTCTGCCTGTCGTGTCGATGTCGAGAAGTTCGACGGTGCCGATGCGGTTTTCCCCAGTGAGCTGAAGCGAGAGGAAATTCTCCTCCGAGCTCGCGCGCCGCAGCAGGATCTCCGCCTTGTCGTTTGCCGCCGAGACTTCGGCAACGATATCGCCGAGCCCGCGGCTCGGCACGTATTGAACGACCGGCGGGCGGGCTTGCGGCCGGCTGGTGCTGCGGCCGATCTCGTCGACGATGCTGTTCAGCGGGCCGGGCGGCACCGAGCCCATCGAGGCGAAGACCGAGCGGGTGTAGTCGTCGGCATCGCCGCCGTCGATGGCGCGCAGAGTCTGTGAGCGGCCATCGGCGCCCGTGGAGCGCTCGAGCGGCACGATGCCGTCGGACCAGAGGTAGAGTTCATTGTGGACGACGGCGAGATCCTCCGGCGCCGTATTTTCGGGCAGTGGCAGGATCTCGGGATCGGCCTGCGAGCGTTCGCCGTCGACGGCGAGCACGCGGCCGTTGTTCTGGTCGAGGATGTAGACCGTGCCGTCGTCGCCGACGGTGATCGCCGCCGGCCCGGACGCTTCGACCTCCTCATTGGCGGAGATGATGCCGACCGAACGGGCGCCGTCGCCGCTCGGCAGCTCGATCATGAGAGTGTCTTTTGCGAGGACAGGCCAGGCGATTGCGATCGCTGCGGCCATCAGAATATGCGAGCTGAAACTGCGCATTGCCGTGAACCCCGGAACAGGATCATTTTGGCCATGTGGGCCTCAATCTGAAGCCTGTTCACAATTAAAGAGTGAGAGAATGATGTCGTCCGAAAACCGTTCACAACTTTCGGCATCATCCCCTTATGACCGTCAAGTCCTTAAAATGTTAGGATAGAAGCGGCTCGTCAGCAAGGCGTTGCTTTCCAAACGATTTGGAGATCGGCGTCGGCGATAGTACAACTTCATCGTCTTGAAGTTTTATTGGCAGGGAAGCCTATGCTGGACTGGAACGGTGACGAACTGGCGCTCGATGTCAGCCTGTTGGAGCAGGTGCGCGCGGCAAGGATCGGGTTTTCCGATCGCGTCTGCGCCGCCTCGGCCAGCAAGGATGAGAAACATCTGGCGCAGCTGCGCTCCGAACCGACCTATCTGATGGCCGAGTTTCTGTATTCGATGAAGGTCTTCGGCATCAACACGGCTGAGGATATCGAGCGCTTCGCCGACCTGCACAATGATTACGTCGTGTCGCTCACCCGCGATCCGGCCAAGCTGCAGCGCCTCGGGCTTTCGCAGGACCGGGCGCTGGCCTCGATGTTCACCGCCGACACCAAGCCGCGGCTGATCCAGAACTGGACTGAGAAGGCAGGCGCCATCGATCAGTCCAATCTCGCCCGTTTCCTGGTCGCCGTCATGTCGAGTGAGACCTGCCGCAAGACGCTGATCGATTTCGAGACGGCCGGCTTCATGCAGCGCAAGCGCTCGCCCTATGGCACGATGGTGGTCTGGTCGACCGGCAGGATCGAGGAAATCTTCGGCGAAATGCTGCGCAATCTCCGCCTCGGCCTGCAGCAGCTGAAGATACTCTGAGCTCTCTCCAGCCGATTTCCACCCTCCCAATCGATTGGCGCCGAGCGCCGTTGCCTTCCATCCGGCCTCTCCCTATTGTCGTTCCAGAGCAATTCCAGCAAAAGTGTGCAGCGGTTTTGCGTTCGGAATTGCGTGAAAACATAGAGATAGAGCAATTCCGTACAAAAGACGGAACTGCTCTAGTCGCGCGATGGCGCCCCTCGGACGGATGTGACGACGATGAAAAAATCACGGCTCATAAGCTTGTCGATCGGCTTGGCGCTGGCGCTTGGGATGCCCGGGCTCGGGTTTGCCGGACCGGTCGAGGATGCGCTTGCGGCGCGAAACCCCGCGCTTGCGGCGCTGCGCCAGCACGATGAAAAGGCCTTTGCCGCCGCCGTTGCTGTCATCGCCGACCATGAACGCGCCGAGGGGCTGACGCCGGGCCAAGGCAAGCTGCCGCAGACGACATCGCCCGGCCGCGACATGGGCTCGGGCTCCGGCAAGGAATTCACATCGGACAATCCGGATATTCTCTGGCTCTACAATTCCTCGCCGGAGGGAATGAGCGACCTGATCTCGATTCTGAAATCAGCCGGCCAGAAGCCGAAGAACTAACGCCCTCACACCAGTCCAGTCAGACTATAAACGCATGCCGGATATTGCCGGCCGTGAGTCTTGCCGCGCCTTCGCCTTCGCACAATCTTTCCGGCTCCAAATAATTTGTAACCCTCCCTCAAGCAAGACAGGCAAGACCATCCCAATTTCACCGGTCAGTGCTATTCTCATCTTCAGCACAGTGTGAGATTGTTCGAAGGGGGAGGTTCCGATGCTCAGCCGCAAAGCCATCCTAGCCGCAGCCACATGTCTTTCGCTTTTTTCGCCGATTCCCGAGGTCGGGGCGCAGAACGAACGCACGCTGACCGAAGCGCCGGCTCAGAGCGGGCCTGTCAGCATCACCTTCGATCGCGCCGAGGCGAGATACGCCATCGGCGAAGTCGTCGGCCTTTTCATCCAGTCGAGCGAGAACGCTTATGTCACGGTGCTGAACGTCTCGCCGAACGGCTCCGTCACCAAGCTCTTTCCGAACAAATACCAGACCGATGCGCTCGTTGCCGCCGGCAAGCGCGTACAGGTGCCGGATCCGGCCAGCGGCGCCAGGCTGCAGGTTTCGGGCCCGGTCGGGCAGGAGCAGATCAAGGTCTTCTATTCCTCCAAGCCGCTGATGATCTTCGCCGACCTCGGCGGCAGCGGCAGCGGCATGTTCCGCTCGATCGACGGCGGCATGGATGCCGTTTCCCGCAGCCTTGAGGAAGCCCGCAGCCTCGGCACCAAGATCAGCAGCAAAACGCTGACGCTGACCACCGTCGACAGCACGGCGGCCCTGCCGGCCCCGGCCGTTCCGCCCGTCGCCGCCGTTCCCGCCGCAAAACCCGCCCCGGTCGAACAGGCGGCAAAGCCGCCCGTTGCGCCGAAACCGCCGGCCGCCCCGAAGCCGAAGCCGGTCGTCAAACCCGAGGTCGCCAAGAAGCCCGAGGTGATCGAAAAGCCGAAGCCGGCGCCGAAACCGGTCGAACAGGCGACGACGCAGCCGCCGAAAAAATACAAGATCGTCACCAATCTGGCGCCCGGCCAGGAGCTTGCTGCCGACGAGCTGCAGCTGATCGGCCCCGCCGACACCACATCATCCACACGCCCCAGCCAATATAAACAACCGAGCCAATATCAGCAGCCCTATAAGCAGCCGTCCCAGTCTGCCCAGACCAAGATGCCGAAACTGCCGATGCCGCAAATCAAGATGCCGCAATTCAAGCTTCCCGGCGGCTTCAGCATCAAGATGCCGCCGCTGAGCTTCGGCCGTTCGGCCGAACCCGGCCAGACCGGCGAGGAGATCGAGGTGGCCAATGCCGACATGCCGGCCTGCAACGCCCTGCTCGACAAGCTGAACACCGCCGTTGCCGCCAAGGACATCACCGCTGCCGCTTCCGAGGCCGATGCCATTGCCGTCAGCGCCGAGTGCGGCCAGTTCCAGGTGAACGCCCAGCGCCGCGTCGCAGCCCTCAGGCTCGCCGCCGCCCAGGAGATGATGGCGGCCGACAAGCCGGTCGCCGAATATGAACCGCTGCTCGTCGCCGCCGACAGCCCGCAGGTGCTCTGGCAGGCCTCCGCCACGCTCGGCGAGATCTATTTCTCCGCCCGCCGGTTCGCCGATGCCGCCGCCGATTACCAGCAGGCGATCGAGATCATCAAGAACGAGACCCGCACGCCGAAGGCGCCGCCGGCCGAGACCATTTCCGATCTCATCCAGCGCGCCGCCCAGGCCCGCATCCTCGCCGCCAACCCGACCAGCGACAATCCGCAGGGCAGCTTCGTGCCGGCCGAAAAAGACCACCGCAGTGGCGTGCTCGGGGGCATCTATTCGGAGAATGTGCGCGGCATCGTGCCGGTCTCCATCCCGGTACCGATCACCTTCGATTTCGACAAGTCGACCTTCACCTCGATCGGCACCGAGGCCGCTGAGGAATTGCTGGAAGCGCTGAAGGAGCAGAAGCCCGGCCGCGTCATCCTCATCGGCCATACCGATCGCAAGGGTGGCGATGATTATAATCAGAAGCTCTCCGAGCGCCGCGCCCAGGCCGTTGCCGATTTCCTGAAAAACCACGGCATCGACGCCACGATCGATGCCGAAGGCCGCGGCTCCTCCGAGCCGGTGGACGTCACCGCCACCGCCAACCTCACCGAAGACGATATCGACGCGCTCAATCGCCGCGTCGAATGGCGCCGCGAATAGAGGGGGCGAGGGGGAACCGGCCATGTCCACATTCGCTCCCATGGCCGCCGCACTCGCCCTTCTTTCACTCGCGGGCACGGACAGCCTTGCCAGGACGCTCGAAGCGCCCGAGCGCGGCACGGTCAGAGCCGTTCTGATCGGCATCGATCTCTATCGCAATGTCCCGCCGCTGCACGGCGCCGTCGCCGATGCCGAGGATCTTTCCCTGTCGCTGCGCTCGCTCGGCGTCGAGGACATGACGCTCTTGAAGAACGGCGCTGCCGACCGCCAGGGCATCTTCGATGCGATCGGCGCCGTCACGCAAAGGGCAGGCGAGGGCGATCTCGTCGTGCTCGGCATCGCCGGCCATGGATCGAGCGAGCCGGAGCGCGTCAAAGGCTCGAAATCGAGCGGCCGCGACGAGGTCTATGTGCTGGCCGGCTTCGATACCAGGCTGCCGGGATCGCGCGAGCGCATCTTCGGCGACGAATTCAAGGTGCTGATCCACAGGCTGGAGCAAAAAGGTGCCGAGGTCCTGTTCATCGCCGATACCTGCCATGCCGGCGGCATGACCCGCAACGTCGATCCGCGCGGCGCCGAGATCACCTGGCGCCAGGCGCCGTCCTATACGATCGAGGAGGATGACCTCGCGCCGATTTCGACGACAACAGACGCCCTCTCCACCGGCTTCGACTACAAGCGACTGACCTTCCTTGCCGCCGTCGACGACAACACCAAATCGCCGGAAATAACAATTCCCGGCATTGCTGAGAAGCGCGGGGCACTGAGCTATGCCACAGCCCGCGCCTTCGAAGGCGCGGCCGACCGCAACAGCGACGGCACTGTGACCCGCCGCGAGCTGTTCGAATATGTCCGCCAGTCGGTCTATCAGTACACCGACCAGCGCCAGAACATCTTCACGCAAAGCCCGCCCGGGGCGGATCTCGACCACGCCGTCGTCTATGCCTATGACACGACAGCCCCGGCGGAAGCGCAGAAATCGAATGTGCCGCCACCGCCGCCCGAGCCTGCCCCGATCACCGTCGCCGCCCTCGGTTCCGAGCCGGTACTGCAGGGTATTGATCCGGCCGTCACGCCGTTCAACTTGACCGACGGCGCCCAGGCCGAACTCGTCTTCGATCCGCAAAAGCGCGAGGCGATCGCCGGCGGCGATGTCGTCGCCTCCGAAGTCGGCGCCGGCGACATGCCCTTCGTCGTCGACCGGATGGCGGCGCTCGACACGCTGAAGCGGCTGTCGGAGATCAACCCCCAAACCGTGCGGGTGACACCGTCCGACAGGGTCCATCGCGACGGCGAGCGCGTCGGTGTCACGGTGTCCGAGCTTGCCGGCCGCAAGCTCGTGCTGTTCGACGTCACCGGCGACGGCACCGTGCAGTTCCTCTATCCCGGCGACAGGGAAGCCGATGCCGAGATGTCTGCAACCTTCGATCTCGATCTTTCCGTCGTCGCCCCCTTCGGCACCGACCTGCTCGTCGCCGTCACCTCGGAGGCGCCGATGCCTGGTCTGGTCGAATTCCTGAAACAGAACGACAGGCGCCGCACCGCCGGCAATATCGCCAGACACCTCGGCGAACTTCTGCCCGAGGGCGCACGCGTCGGATTTACGGTCCTCTATACCTCCGCCGGAGCCAGGCTATGAGCACGTCGATCAGCAGGGTCCTCAACATTGCGGCCGTCCTCCTGCTTCTGGCCGCTCCTGCCCTGGCGCAGCAAGACACGGATTTTGCCGGCGAGGATGGCGGCCGGGTGATCGGCGGCCAGGCGGCGAAGAAAGGCGAATGGCCCTGGCAGGTGAAGATCCTGGCGCCCGATCCCGAGCAGCGCGGCCGCTTCGGCGGTCATTGCGGCGGCTCGCTGATCTCGCCGCGCTGGATCCTGACCGCCGCCCATTGCGTCACCAGCGGCCGTTCCGGCAAGCAGGACCTCTTCGCCCGCGACCTCCTGATCGTCGAGGGAAAGCAGAAGGTCGACAAGGTGATCTCGGTCGACGGGCCTGACAAGCCGGGGCTGTCCGTCGAAGACGTGATCATCCACGAGGATTTCGACCGCAAGGTCTTCGCCAACGACATCGCCCTCATCAAGCTTGCCGAACCCGCCGTCTCGAAACCGGCAATCCTCGCCTCGGTCTCGGACGAGACCGTCGAAAGCCCCGGCCACACCGCCGTCGTCACCGGCTGGGGTTACACCAAGGCCGATCACGGCTGGGATGACAAATACCTGCCGACCGAACTGCAGGAGGTCGAGCTGCCGCTCGTCTCGCGCGAGGATTGCCGCGCCGCCTATCGCGAGAGCTCGATGCGCATGAACCCGATCGACGAGCGCAATGTCTGCGCCGGCTATGCCGAGGGCGGCAAGGATGCCTGCCAGGGTGACAGCGGCGGGCCGCTGGTCGCGCAGCGCCCCGACAAGCGCTGGATCCAGCTCGGCATCGTCAGCTGGGGCGCCGGCTGCGCCGAGGCCGAGCATTACGGCGTCTACACCCGCGTCGCCGCCTTCCGCGATTGGATCGCCGCCAAGACGGACGGCGACGTGCCGAACGCGCCCGACACCTCAGCTGCTGCCGCCGGCGACCAGGTGGCGGCGATCGGCACCAAGCGCCGGCCTGCTCCCAGCGAGACGGCGGCCGGGATGAAGCAGAAACAGACGCCGGCCGCACAGATCGAGGCCAACCTTGCGATCACCACACCGCCCGACGCCACGAAGGCGCCTGCGGGAACGACGGAGACTCCACCAGCCGCTTCACCCGACGGCAGTCAGCCCGAGGTTCAGGCGCCGGCCGCCGAGCTGCCGATGGCCGTGCGTTCCCCCGGAGACCGCGCGCTTCTGATCGGCATCGACGATTATGAGATGCGCGAGGCGAAGCTGACGGGCTCGGTCGACGATGTGAAGGCGATGCAGCTCTTCCTCGTCAAGACGGTCGGCTACCGTCCCGAACAGATCCACACGCTCACCAACCGCAAGGCTAGCCGCGCCGCGATCCTTGCCGAGATCGACGACTGGCTCGTGCGCCAGTCGCAGACCGGCAGCCGTGTCTTTCTCTATTTCAGCGGCCAGGGCTCCGAGGAAATGGGCGCCGAGGCGACGACGAGCCCGACGCTGGTTGCCGCCGATGCCAAGCTGGTGCGGGACGGCGGTAAGGTGACCGTCACCAACCAGATCCGCGAGACCGAAATCGCCGCCCGGCTGAACAGCCTCAAGGACCGCCGCGTCACGCTGCTGATCGATGCCTGCCATGTCGGCCCCGGCAGCCGCAGCGCGGTCGCCGCACCCGCCGGCGGCACGGTGCGCTGCCTCGGTCCGGCCCTGGCGTCGCTGCAGCCGCCGAACCGGTCCGGCAAGGAAGCGAAATTCTCCTTCGGCGGCGAAACGGCGATGGTCTGGTCGGCGGTCAATGCAGGCCAATGGGCGCTGGTCGATACCGAGGCCAAACCGCCGCTCGGCGTCTTCACCCGCCGCTTCATCGAAGGCGTGCAGGAAGGGGTGGCGCGCGCTTCCGACAAGCCGAACGTTAGCAACGCCGCCCTGCTCGATTATGTCAGGCGCAAGTCCGACGAATATTGCCGGGCCCATTCTGGGGATTGCCGCTTCACGCCGGTGCCGCAATTCTACGGCCTGCCGGACGCGCTCGGCCGCGACGTCGTCACCGGCGAGGAGGCGAAGACGCCGGTCGCCGCCGTCGAAAATACATTGAAAACCGACAACGAGGCGGGTGTTGCCGTGGACGTGCTGCCCGGCACTTCGGTCAGCATCGGCGACAAGGTGGCGATGCGAGTCTCCACCAAGAAGCCTGGCTACCTGATCCTCGTCGATATTGACGCGGCGGGCAAGTTGACGCAGCTCTATCCGAACAAACGCTCGATGGGCCTGAAACCGACCGCCAAGGGCGGCGACAACCGGCTCGACCCGGCACGGCCCGTGGTCGTGCCCGATGCCCGCAATCCCTATATCGGCTTCGAATATGTGGTGGAGGGGCCGGCCGGCGTCGGCATGGTCGTCGCCATCCTCAGCGACAAGCCGATCGAAGTGCTCGACCTGCCAGACGTGCCGACGCCGCTCGTCGGCCAGCGCGCCGCCTTCAACTATGTCTACGACCTCGCCCGAAGCCTCAGGATCGTCGGCGACGACGAGACCGGCGTCCAGGGCAAATGGTCGTTCGATTCCAAATTCTATCGCATCCGCTGAAAGAGGAGCGAATGATGTCGAAATCCATTCTGCTGGCGGGCCTCGCCGCTTCCCTGATGGCGCTGGCGCCCGCCCATGCGGGCGACGCCACTGACACCAGCGCGGTCCTTGCCGCCCAGGCCGGGCTTGCCGTCGACCTGATCGACCGCACGCTGGCGAAGGAAGGGGCGGCCAACATCATGGTGTCGCCGGCAAGCCTTGCTGCCGCTCTCGGCCTCGCAGGCCTCGGCGCCTCGGATGCGGGCAAGGCGGCGATCGCCAAGGGGCTGGGCTTCGGCGATGCGGTCAAGGGGCCGGAGAAGGTGCTCGACGAGATGAACCCGAAGATGCCGCCGGCGGCCGACGCGCCGCTCGCGTCAGGCGTTGCGATCGTCTTCGACGACAAACTGGCGCTCGTTCCCGATGCCCTCTCCATGCTGGCCGGTCACCGCATCAAGCCGTCGATCGAGGATCTCGATCAACCGCAATCCGTCGAGCACATCAACGGCTGGGTCAGGCAGGCGACGCGCGACGCCATTCCGGCGATCCTGGAAACCCCGCCCGGCGGCGGCTTCATCAGCCTCGGGGCGCTCTCCTTCAAGGCCCGCTGGAAAACCGCCTTCGAGGCTCAGAGCCCGGCGGCGCCGTTCCGGCGGCCGGACGGCTCGATGGTCTCGGTGCCGATGATGCATCTTGCCGGCGACGGCCAGAAATTCCGCGTCGACGACCGCTTCGCAGCCGTCGACCTCGCCTATTCAGGTGAAACCTACCGCATGGTGGTGATCGCGGCGCGCTCCGAACAAGGCGTTGGCGGCGCCGATCTCAAAACCCTTGCCTCCTGGCTCCAGGGCGAGAAATTCGAAGCCGCCAAGGGCGAAATCTTCCTGCCCCGCTTTTCCCTCAATGACGGGCGTGATTTGATGCCGACACTCCACGCGATGGGGCTTTCGCCCGAAAAGGCGAGCGATGCGGCTTTTCCCGGGTTCACCACGGAAAACATCAGCTTGTCGCGCGTTCTGCAGAAGACGATGATCAAGGTCGATGAGAACGGCACGGAAGCGGCGGCGGCAACCGCTGTGGTCACCGAGCGCAGCATCGATCCGAAACTGGTGCGGGTGAGCGCGGATGCCCGTTTCGCCTTTGCGCTGCGGGACACGAAGACCGGCCTGTTTCTCGCCGCCGGCCTGATCGGCGATCCGCTTCTGGCGGGTGAATGACATGCGCTTTGATGAAGACAAAATGGCAGGGGGACACGTGCATGAGAAGTGATCTGATCGCCCGCTACACGATCGGCGAGCCGGTCTACGAGAACGAGTTCATCGTCTATCCGGCTCAGGACAAGCGGATGGATCGTTCGGTCTTCATCGTCGCGCCTGACGTGGCGCTGAAACTGGACAAGGCCCGCTTCGAGCGGGTCTGGACCTCGGTCAACGAGGCCAAATCGCTGACGGCGCGGCGTTTCGTCGAGATCGAGGACCTCATCCCGCCGTCGCCGGAAGACGACAATTTTTATATTGTCGAGAAGCGGCCGTCGAAGACGCTGCACCAATATCTCGAGGAAACCGAGATGGTGGCCTATGACCGCGCCATCGAGATCGGCCGCCATATCCTCGAAGGGCTGGCGACGCTGCATGGGGCGGGTTATGCCCACAATGCGCTGACCGACCAGTGCATCTATGTGTCGGAGGATTATTCCGGCCTCTCGGTCCGGATCGGCAACCTGCACCTGATCTCCAGGATCGGCGAGCACATCATCCCGCCCTATGCGCCGGAATTCGGCGCGCCGGAGATCTATGCCAGCGGCACCTTCTCCGCTTCGGCCGCGCTCGATATCTATGCGATGGGCATGATCGCCTACAAGCTCTTCCTGCCGCGCCAGACCTATGCCAGCGTCTTCGACAGCGTCATGGTCTGGGAGGACGAACATCAGCGCGAGCAGAGCTGGAAAAACATCCATCTCGACCCGTCCAACATCTTCCCGCGCCTCGACGTGCTGATCCCCGGTTTCCCCGAGGGCCTGGCCAGCCTGATCGAGAGAATGTTGAGCCGCGACCCGGCCCAGCGGCCGCGCATGGGCGCCGATGCGCTCGGCGAATTCAGCCGCGTCACCACCGGCATCCAGCCGATGGCCTGGGATCCGCGCGGCGGCATGCCGCAACAGCCGGAAACCCCGAAGCGGAAGAAATGGACGCTTGCGCATTTCTCGATGATCGGTGCGCTGCTCCTGATCTGCATCGGCGTCGGCGTCGTCACCATCCCGAAGCTGCTGCGCCCCGATCCCAAGCTCGTCGCCGATGTCGGCACCTGGAAGAAGGAGGCCGAAAGCCGCAGGGACAAAGCAATCGCCGCCAAGGCGCCGGAACGCCCCTCGGGCGACGAGGCGAAGCTCTCCTATGATGCTGGCGCCGCCGCACTGACCGAGGCCAATGCCCTGCTCAAGGACGAGGACTATAAGAAGGCGCTTCCCGGCTACCAGAAGGCGGCGATCAGCCTCGGCAAGTCGCTCATCACAATCTCGAAAGAAAATGCCGAGAAGGCCAAATCAGCCGCTGCCGCCGCCGGCGGTGACAAGGCCCCGAGTTTTGCCGAGGCCGACAGCAAGATGAAGGCCGCCGCCGACAGCGCCGCCGCCCAGCAGATGCACGGCGCGGTCGATAATTACGAGGCCGCCAAAACGGCTTACGACGATCTCGCCAAGGCGCTGACCGCGCTGACGGCGGCCGAAAAGGACGCCACGGCAAAACGCGACACCGTCACCCGCATCGGTGCCGGCGACAGCCCCGACGTCGCCAAGGCGACTGGCCTCATGACCGAGGCCAAGGCCAAGGCCGAGCAGTGGCAGCTGCCGGCCGCGACCTCGGGCTATGGCGACGCCGCCAAGCTCTTCGCCGCGCTGATATCGGATGTCATGGCGGCCAAGGACGAGGCGACGGCGCTGAGGCAGAAGGTCACCGATCTCCACGCCTCGCTGACGACACGCGCCGGCCCCGCCGATCCGACACTGGCCGCACTCGCGCCGAAGCTCACCGAGGCCGACGGCCGCTACACCGCCGAGGCATACAAGCTCGCCATCGCTGCCTATCAGCCGATCCTCGCCGATCTCGAAGCGCTGTCAGCGCGCGGCTTCTGCCCGGTTGCACCCAATGTCGCCTTCGAGACCATCCCGGCCGGCAGCTATTCGCTTGACAATGTCCGGCTGATGACCTCGTCGCTGAAGGAGCTCGGCGGCATGCTCGGCGTCGCCAATGGCGCCGTGAAGGTCGAAAAGTCCTTCTGCATGCAGGCAAAGGCGGTGACCCGCGCTGAAATGGCAGAGTATTACACCGCCAACGCAGACCCGGCCTCCGCCCAGGCCTATGCCGGCAATCCCGAGCAGCCGGCCGACGACGTGCCGCTCGCCGAGGCGCAAAACTATACCGCCTGGCTGTCGAAACAGCTGAACGCCCCCATTCACCTGCCGTCGGCGACCGAATGGATGGCCAGCGCCGTCAAGCTGACGACGGAAAAACTGCCCGACAATGGCGACATCATCCTGCAATGGAGCGCCACCCCCTGCGAAGCCGGCGGCAATGTCGCCTTCATGGCCCAGGAAGGCTCCACCTTCGTCGTCTGCTCGGATGCTTCGGCCGGCGGGATTTTTCGGGTGAGCGCCGAGTTGCGGTGACGAAGGGGCGGGACCGGAAAGCGAAACTCCGGCTGCATGCGGCCGATGAGGCGGGTATCGCTACTCTATCGCGGGTTCTGCGGGGAATGGATGAGCAGCGGCCGGGCGTTTTCTTTGAGGATGATCCTTATTCAAGGGCTTCTCGTGATCATTGCGCCCTGCGCCTGATGCGATCATCTCAAGGATGAGGCAGGCAAAAAGCTCGTCCAGCCTCATAGGAGTTTTGCCATGCTGATCAATTTGAATGGCTGGCCCGGCGTCGGAAAACTGACGACCGGGCGTGAGTTGAAAGCACTCATTGGCGGAAGACTCCTTGACAACCACACCATATTAAATGTGGGAAGTGCTTTGGCCGAGAGCGGAACCTCTGAATACTACCAGTTGGTTCGCGCCGTCAGGTCAGCCGCCTTTGCAGCAGTACTCAAATTACCGCCAGCGCTTCCGGTCATTCTAACGAACGTCGTGGCTCGCGGAGGAACGAGTGGGTTTCTCGAGGAGAACTGGCAGGCGATTGCAGATTTGGCTAAATCACGAGGATGCCCTCTTTTCTCCGTTACGCTCACCTGCTCCGCTGTGGAAAATAGACATCGCATCGTGAATGGAGAACGCGGAGCCCTGGGAAAAATTCAGGATCCAGATGTCTTGGACGCCCTGGCAGGTGAGCGTGTTCTCTTCGACGACGGCGCGACCTTCCGGACGACTATCGACAATACGCACTTGTCCCCTGCAGAGACGGCGCGGCATATTCAACAGTGGATTAGCTCCGGAGGCGTTACGTCGGTCTGAGAGACCCCGTCACCCTGACGGTAGTGTCCGCGGACCTTGTTCCCTCTTCTCCCCACAGGGAGAAGGTGGCCCGAAGGGTCGGATGAGGGGGCCGCACGGCCCTCCATTTATGGCGCGCTTTAGCTGCTTCCATTGCAATAGATGATGTGTGATGCAAACGTTTGGTTCAAGGAACGACAGAGTCTGCCTGCTCAATTTTGGAATCAATCGCACGGAGCTTCGACATGCCTGAACCACGATCGCCACGTCTTGCGGTTCTTATCGATGCTGACAATGCCTCCGCAAAGATCGTTGACGGTCTATTCGAGGAGATAGCCAAGATTGGTGAAGCGAGCGTCCGGCGCATCTATGGCGACTTCGCCAATGCTCGCTCGAAGGCATGGATCGACGTCCTTGCAAAACACGCGATCATCCCTCAACAACAGTTTGCCTACACCACGGGTAAGAACGCGTCCGACATTACGCTGGTCATCGACGCGATGGACTTGCTCCATAGTGCCCGCTTCGACGGCTTCTGCTTGGTATCATCAGATAGCGATTTCACGCGTCTCGCCTCACGCATCCGGGAGCAGGGGATCGATGTCTTCGGTTTCGGGGAACAGAAGACCCCGGAGAGTTTCCGCCAGGCATGCCGTCGGTTTATCTACACGGAAAATCTGACGCCTTCAGTCGTGTCGAACGGAGCGGACGCCGCACAGGTTGCGTCTTCACTACGCCCGCCTAGCGCCGCAACACCGATCATCAAAAGAGTAATCGCGCAGATGGAGACCGAGGACGGATGGATCCCTCTCGGCGCGGTTGGAACCCAACTCGCCAACCTGGCATCCGACTTCGACCCACGAACGTTCGGATTCAAGAAGTTGAGCGATCTGGTCAAGAAGACGAACGCCTTCGAGGTCGATCATGCCGAAGGCCGTCCGTTTCGCATCCGGCTGAAACCTGCGCCAACAAAAAGCAGCGTGAAGCCGGCAACCTAACGCATCGGCAGACAACGCGAGATTGGATCTCAGATCGCCAAAAGCGCTCGCAGGTTCAGCCGAAACATCGGGACGTGTGCTAGGGTTTTGCGTTTCGATATGATTTGGATTGTCGCTCCCTTTGCTTCGGCGGCGGCCTCTTCAGCGTAAGCGCCGAATTACGGCGAACTTCATCACAAATTCGCGTTCAAGCCGTGTCTCACGACAAATTTCAATTCCAAATTTCCAAATACGCGCGTACATTGAACATGGGGACTGAAGTATCCGTGCGTTGAGGGGTCGGGGTTAATGTGCTGGAATACATCATCAGCATTCACGCCTGTCGGGTTTGCTTTGCGAGGTCCGAAATCTCGCAAGATCGTGTGGACATTGGGCGACGCGGCCCGTCTCCTGATGAACGACTGGCCTTGCGACGACGGCGAGGAATATATGGCCGCCGTCAAAGCCTGCGTCGACGCCATCACCGGCAAAATTGCCCCGGAACAATTCCGCGAAGTGCTTCTGCGTGCGGCCGAAGAGGCGGGTATTGCTACTCTATCGCTCGTTCCGCAGGGAGTGGGAGGGCGACGACCCGGTCTTCCCCCCACGATGCTAATATAGGCTCTTCTTCAAGGGACTATCCGCTTCATAAGGTTTCAGCCAAGAGCTGTCGTTGGGCTCGGTGTGAAGGAACAACCGGTTTGGAGCCGGAAGCGGAGATGTCCGCGATAGGCGCATTCATCGAATAGCTGTCGATAGCAGCCGACCTATTGCAGTCGCCCGGACCCCGAAAAAATTCCCAATTGCAGGCATTCGCGCCTGCGAGGTTTGCACTGAATCATTCCGACGGGTATTGGATATGGATCACGAAGGGGGAAGCATGAGTGCATATAATCTCGGCAAGCTCGTAAGGATCGAGCTTCGTGATATCTGGATGAGTGAATCATCTCACTTCACCCCGTGGCTGGCGCGCGAAGAAAACCTTCTCACACTTGGCGAAACGCTCGGGCTTGAGCTTGAACTAGAAGCGCAAGAGAGGGCGGTAGGGCCGTTTCGCGCCGACATACTATGTAAGGATATTGGCACCAATGCTTGGGTACTGATCGAGAATCAGCTTGAGCGTACCGACCATTCTCATCTTGGGCAATTGTTGACTTATGCCTCTGGCTTAGAGGCCGTGACGATCGTTTGGGTTGCCGCTCGGTTCACCGAAGAACACCGCTCCACACTCGATTGGCTGAACCGCATCACCGACGAAACCTTTCGATTCTTTGGGGTGGAGGTAGAGCTTTGGAGGATCGGTGAATCGCCGGCCGCTCCCCGCTTCAACATCGTGTCCAAGCCCAACAACTGGAACAAACTCGTGACACAGGCCGCGCGAGCGATCGACGAGGCTGAGCTTACTGGCACCAAGGCGCTTCAACTGGCTTACTGGAGTGCATTGGGCAGCGTCCTGATGGCGAAGGGCGGCCCACTGGCAAGAGAGCGTAAGCCGCAACCGCAATCCTGGATGTCCTATTCGATCGGACGCAGCGGTTTTGGGATCAACGCTGCGATGGTGCGACCGAAACGACAGGTGCGTGCCGAGCTTTATATCTCCAATGCCGACGCCAAAGCATTTTTCCATCTGCTCCATGAACAGAAATCGGAGATCGAGGCAGAACTCGGCTATGCTCTTGATTGGAACGAACTGCCCGAGGGCAGGGACACGCGAATATCGACGCCACTCAACGAGATCGATCCGGAGGATCGAGCGGATTGGCCTCGCCAACACGATTGGCTAGCCGCGCGACTGAACGAGCTCTACCGTGTGTTCGTAAACCGGGTTAAGGGATTGGATGCGAGCGCTTGGCAGCCAGAAGATGCGCTTAAAGCTTAAAGGCCTGTCGTCTAGGCCGCTCGAGAGCGAGTATCGTAAAGTCCATTCCTTGCATTACCAAAAGGCCGCCATTCCGCTTCCCACCGTGAGAGACATTCCCGTCGTCTAGGGGACTGCCAGCTTTGGGATACGCATGAAGCCGCCTAACGGCTGAATGGAGGGCGGAGCGGCCGTTTGGAGGCACCGCCGCAATGTCCGTTTTGGGGTGAAGGCAAAATTTGACTGAACGTCCGAGATTAGGGCGCGTACCCGCCAGATATTTGCCGTCACCGCATTGTGTCGGGCTACGGACGATCGCTACATTCGTTTGGGAGAGTCCGCACGTCGCGACCCTTTTCACCGGATTAAAGCCCGTGATAAAAGCGCTCATGGGCATCAGGAACTATTTGATCGAAGGCAGCTCGGGCACTGGAAAAACGTCTGTCGCTTCCGAACTGGAGCAGCGGGGCTACCATGTTGTCCATGGTGACCGCGTCCTGGCATATGTGGGCGACCCCGAGACAGGCCAGGCACTCGCGGGACCACCCGAAGGCGCCGACCGTATTGCTTGGGGATACGCGCATTGGATTTGGCCTGCCGAAAAGGTCCGGGCCATTGCTGCCGACACCACTCATCCTGTTACTTTCTTCTGTGGCGGATCGCGCAATTTCCACAAATTCCTGCACCTGTTCGATAAGGTTTTCGTGCTCGACATCGACGTCGAGACTTTGAACCGACGATTGGATGGGCGGCCCGATGAGCCGGGCTTCGAGCCGGCCGAGCGGGCTCTGGTGCTCCGTTACCATAAGACCCGGGAGCATCTTCCCGTCGGTATCGATATCGACACCGCGGGCAGCATTACGGGTGTCGTCGACGATATTCTCGCTCAACTCACCTGACGTCCTCCGCCTGGACGCTGATCGGCGGCATCTCCCTTCGTAGCCACCGGCAGCTGTCGGAGCGACAAACGGCGTGTCGTCGTGGATGTAATGAGGACGCGAAGCTGCCGAGGCAGGTGTCGACCCATGCCAGACAAACTTTTGCTGCCGCAGCCGCGGTGCATGATCTCGAGTGACCGGTCTTCGGCAGGGAAAGTTCGGGGACACTTGCGCTACCTGCGCGAGCAGGTTATACACTGAACCATATGGTTCAGTATGAAAGTCCTCCCCTCGATCTCTCCTTCGCGGCGCTGTCCGATGCGACCCGCCGCGGGATCATCGATCAGCTTGGGCGAGGGGAGGCGTCGATCACCAGTCTGGCGGATAAATTCCAGATGACGCTGACCGGCATGAAAAAGCACGTCCAGGTTCTCGAGCGGGCGGGGCTAGTCGTCACGCAGAAGGTCGGACGGGTGAGAACCTGCAAGCTTGGGAAGCGCGGCCTCAAGGCGGAGGCGGAGTGGATCGAGGCGCATCGCAAGCTGTTCGAGGCCCGCTTCGAAGCATTGGACGAAATCATCAGCGAATTGAAACGGGAGGGAAGCCATGACTGAGCAAGTTCAGAGGGCAGGTGGCGCGCAGATCCGCACGTCGGTCGAGCGCAGAGGGGATCGCGAACTCGTGATAACCAGGACATTCGATGCGCCGCCGAGCACGGTTTACAGGGCGTGGAGCCAGCCCGAGCTGTTCCAGCGCTGGTGGGTGCCGAAATCAGCACCCGGCATTTCGCTGGTATCGTGCGATATGGACGTCCGCACCGGCGGCAAATATCGGCTGGAATTCGGCGCCGGCGGTTCGGACACCATGGCCTTCTATGGCAAGTATCTCGAGGTGGTGCCGAACGAGCGCATCGTCTGGACCAATGACGAGGGCGAAGAGGGCGCGATCACCACCGTGACCTTCGAGGACCAAGGCGGCAGAACACTGCTGGTTTTCCACGAAGTCTATCCGTCCAAGGAAGCGCTTGAGGAAGCGCTGCAGGGCTCGGCTGTCGCATTGCCGGAGCAGTTGGAGCAGCTCGACGAATTGCTTCCCGGCCTGATCGGATAGCGGACGGCCCTCAGACCGCCTTTGCCGCCGTCCACGCTGGTTTGGAACGCAACTCGTCCTGTTTCATTACCGTGGAGGCGGTAAGAAAGGGGAGTCATGGCAATGCGGATCCAGGGAATCTACGCCGCGCTCGCAACGGCAGACATGGATAAAGCGGAGAAGTTTTACACTCGGCTGTTGGACCGGGGGCCTGATGATCGTCCCATGGAGGCGTTGATCCAATGGCGCAACGTCGCCGGAGCGAACATCCAAATCTTCCTCGACAAAGAGAATGCTGGGTTCGGCAGGCTGACCATTGTGGTGCCGAAAATGGATGAAGCCCGCAGAGCGCTCGAAGAGATTGGCGTGACGCTCACAGGTGAATCCGAGGGCGACTACGGAAGGATTGCCCAGATCGCGGACCCCGACGGCAATCGCATCACCCTTGCGGAGCCGCCCTCTCGGCCGTTCGATACGCAGCGAAGATAGCGCCGCGGCTTGACCCTCTGGTTTGCCCGTGCCTAAGCTTGGGCATGGGCGAACCGGAAGTTCCTCTTACAGGCGGCGCAGATTCGAATGTTGTCCGGGTCGGCGGCACTGTTCGGCGGGGTGGCCGCGCATGGTCTTCTGCCGTTCTCGACCTGCTTCGCCACGTTGAACGGCAAGGATTTGAAGGGGCTCCCCGTGCGCTCGGCTTCGATGATCAGGGACGCGAATGTCTCACTTACATCGAAGGTGACGTTGGCTTGGGCCAGGGCTTCATCCCTGATCGACAGGGCCGCTTCGATGTCCGGCTTCCTGACTACGTCTGGAGCGACCGAGCCCTTGTCGAATTGGGGAAATTGCTGCGATCTTACCACGATGCTGCAGCAAGCTTCGCCTGGAATGAGCGCAACTGGCGCCTTGAACCGCGGGAACCCGTCGAAACCATCTGTCACAATGATCTGTCACCGTGGAATACCGTCTTCCGAGCTGGGCTCCCTGTGGCGTTTATCGATTGGGATGCAGCAGCACCAGGACCGCGCTCTTGGGACCTTGGCTTCATTGCGTGGCGCTGGGTGCCCTTTTGGCGAGACGACAAATGCGAAGCGCATGGTTTGCCGAAAGGCATCCGCGAGAAAGCACGGCGCTTCCAGCTGTTCCTAGACGCTTACGGGATAGAGCCGGAGATTGAGATCATGCGGGCAGCCATCGAAAGGGTTCGGCAGATGCAGCAACATATGCGCAATCTCGCTGCATCCGGCTCTGCATGGGAAATGGAACTGGAACGCCGTGGCGTCCTTGATGAGGGAGCGCTCGAAGTGGCCTGGATGGAAGAACACGCAGGGGAATTGGTGCAGCGACCGGTGGGTCGTCATAGCATCTAGATCAGACTGCGCGAGCAAGGCAACAGTCTTAAAGGCGGCACACCGCCTACGGTGTAGAGAACCAGCGATCAGTCGAACCGCTGTGCGGCAAGAAATAGATACACGTTGTGTATGCGCCTGTGGTATAGGCTGATCTCGAAGGAAAAGACCATGGCCAGCAAAAACGCGACCGATACCCACAAACACGCCGTCAATTTGAAGGTTCGTGACGACATTCGCGGCCTGATCGACCGTGCAGCCAAGGCTCACGGGAAAACCCGCTCGGATTTCATGATCGACGCCGCGCGCCGCGCCGCCGAAGACGCGCTTCTCGATCAGACATTGGTGCAAGTCGATCCCGATAGCTATGAACACTATCTGGCCGTCCTCGACCAGCCGCCCAGCGGGGAAGGTTTTGAGCGGCTGATGAATGCTCCCAAACCCTGGTAGCGGTGATGTTGTCACCTCCGGCGCTTCTCGGAGAAGCGCACGATCTCCAGCTATTCGACAGCGGGCACGATGGTCTCGATGAATGGCTGCGCCGCCGGGCGCGGGCCAATCAGGTCAGCGGCGCGTCGCGAACCTACGTGGTCTGCGAGGGCGAGCGTGTCATCGGTTACTATTGCCTGTCATCGGGGGCGCTCGCGGTCGCGGACGCGCCGGGAGCTGTCCGGCGCAATATGCCCGACCCCGTTCCTATGGCAGTGCTCGGCCGTCTTGCTATCGATCTGAACTGGCAGGGAAGAGGCATTGGAGCTGCGCTGTTGCAAGACGCCGTTTTGCGCACGGGACAGGCGGCCCATATCATGGGCATTCGTGGCCTTCTGGTTCACGCAATCTCCGACGAAGCCAAGGCCTTTTACGAGCATTATGGGTTCGTCGCGTCGCCGGCAAACCCTATGACCTTGGTGTTATCGTTGAAAGCACGGCAGGCTTGATTGATTCCCAAAAAATTGCCCGATGCAATGAATATTGCGAATAGGCGTTTCTAACGCCCCGCCGCCCCCACGCGGTCTACTTGACGACGTTGACGTCGAAAGTCACGTCGCGAACGACGCCATCTCCATAGGACTCCCTGAACGTTGTTTTATCAGGGCCGACATATCCGGCTGCAGACGTGTAGTAAACAACCATGCCGGCGGTTTTCACCCCAGCGCATCTGGAAAACTTCTTCGAATTCGCGAGTACATCTTCCGGTACGATTTCGAGTTTCCCATGAGCTGGCGGAGAAACCGTTCGAACGTTCGGACGGCTTGATGGTGAGCAATCGGTTTTGAGGTGCCAGGCCTGCCCCAGTCGTGTCCGCTCGGCGCTGACTGCAGTAAGGCTCTTGTTCTCGGTGACGATGCCACCCGAGGTGGTCGTGCAGCTCGCCAGTATTGGAAGAAGGAGAGCGGAAATTGCTGCAGCCGAAGTTCGCATCATAGGTGTCCTGTTGCTGATGAGTATGCGTATCACGGCCCATAAAAGCGTCAATCGCGTGAGGCATTGAGCCGCAGGGGCCAAGTCCCGCTGACGAGCTGCAGGCACTCCGCAGCGGTGAACTGTGCGGGCGACGGCAAGGGAACCTTTGGCAGGGGCGAAGTGTTGTGCCCGGCATGATTGCGGGAGGCATGGCCGATGTACATCATTGTTGGAGGGACGGGGCGCGTCGGCTCCGCCGTGGCGAAGGCGCTGCTCGCTGAGGGCGAAGCCGTCACCATCGTCACACGAAACGCTGAGAAGGCGGGCGCATGGCGACGGCGGGGCGCAGAGATTGCGCTCGCCGACGTCCACGACGTGGCCTCGCTGCGGACGGTGTTCCGCCGCGGGAAGCGGGCCTTCCTGCTGAACCCGAACGCTGACATCTCGAGCGATACGGATCGGGAGGAACGCAAGACCGTGCGCTGCCTGCTCGAGGCGATCGAAGGGTCCGGGCTGGAGAAGGTGGTGGCGCAATCAACCATGGGCGCGCAGCCGGGCGAGCAATGCGGCGATCTCAGCGTCCTATATGAACTGGAGGCGGGCCTGAGAAGCCAGCCGATTCCTGCCAGTATCATCCGCGCAGCCTATTACTACAGCAACTGGGATGCGATGGTGGGGCCTGTCACGAAGGACGGGGTATTGTCGACCATGCTCCCGGCCGACCTCACGCTCCCGATGGTCGCGCCGGAGGATCTCGGAAGGGTGGCTGCGCGGCTGCTGCAGGAGCCGATCGGCCGGATCGGCATATACCCCGTAGAAGGGCCGGAACGATACTCCCCCAATGATGTTGCCGCAGCCTTCGCCGCCGCCCTCGGCCGGGCCGTTCGCGTCGAGGTGATTCCGCGCGAAACCTGGGAAGACGCATACCGCCGTTTGGGTTTCTCCGACGCGGCGGCTCACTCATATGCAAGGATGACGGCTCTCACCGCCGACGGCCCCGAATATCCCGAGGACTCAATTCGCGGATCGATCTCGCTCCAGACCTACATAGATGGGCTCGTTCGCGACTCGCCCTGACGCGCTCCGATGGACGAAACAGCGAGATCGCCAAGAAGGCTGCATACTTGTGCCGGTGGGCGGGCGCCTCGGCCTCAGGCGACGGACCAGCCACCGTCCACCAGCAGGTTCGCTCCGGTGATCAGGCTCGCAGCCGGCGACGCCAGGAAGACGACTGCGCCCACCACGTCATCGGTTTCACCGATCCGGCCGAGGGGAATGTGATCGAGCGTCGCTTGGCGACTGGCGAGGTCGGATAGAAAGGGTGCCGTGCCATCCGTGTGGATGAAAGTCGGCGATACGGTGTTGACGGTGACATTATAGCGTGCCCATTCGGCTGCAAGGCAGCGCGAGAGGTGATTGATGGCCGCCTTGCTCATGCAATAGATGGCCTCTCCGCGCAGCGCCACGGTGCCGGCCTGTGAGCTGATGCTGATGATCCGGCCGCCATTCTGCTTGATCATCTGACGCCCGACGGCCTGCGTCATCAGGAAGGTGCCTTTGATGTTGACATCGAGGATCTCGTCGAGGTCCTTCTCCTCGACGAGTTCCGCAAGATTGCCTGGAGCCACGCCGACATTGTTGACGAGGACGTCGATCCGACCAAATGTCGTCAGGGCTGCGTCGACAGCCTGCGCGATATGGGCTTTGTTGGGAATGTCCAGTTCAACCGCGAGGGCTTTTCGTCCCGCGCCCTCGAGCTCGGCAACCAGATCCGCCGACGCTGCGACATTGCGGACCCCCAGGACAATATCGGAACCTGCCGCCGCACAGGCAAGCGCACAAGCTCGGCCGATACCACGGCTCGCGCCTGTTACCAAAGTCACTTTGCCCTCAAGGCTGAAGTCCGGCGCATTCCTCTGCATCGTGGTGCCTCCCTTGGGAAACCCAATTATGGCAGGGTCGGCGAGCGGATGCCAGATTTTGTGCGCGTGCTGAGGAGTGTCGCCTTGGGACGCAGAAGCACCCCAAGCAGACATGCCGCGCTGGCTGTGTGCTAGTTGCGGCGCTTCGATGGGTGTAGACTGCGGAGACGATTGCATGTTCATGCAAGGCAACGATGATGGGCACCCCCGCGCTTGACCGAAAGCTGCTCGCGATCCTCGCAGCGGATATGGTTGGCTACTCCAAGGCGATGGAGGCCGATGAGGCCGGCACCATCAGGCGGCTGAAGGCCATCCGCGCCGAGCTGATCAATCCCACTATCTCTGAGCGCCATGGCACCATCATCAAGCTGATGGGCGACGGCGCACTTGTCGCCTTCGACAGCGTGGTTGATGCGGTTGCCTGCGCCGCGGTGTTTCAGAATGCCGTGGCGGCGCGCAATGCCGCCCTGCCGGAGCCTGAACGTATCATGTTCCGCGTCGGGATCAATCTGGGCGATGTGGCCTTGGTGGATGGCGATGTTTATGGGGACGGGGTGAACGTCGCCGCGCGGCTGGAACATTTGGCCGAGCCGGGAGGCGTGGTAGTGTCGGGCACGGCATACGATCATCTCCAGGGCAAACTCGACTGGCCGCTCGATTTCGCCGGCGAGCGGCAGGTCAAGAACATCAGCCGCCCGGTGCGGATGTATCGGCTGAGGCTCGACGGCAAACGGGCACGCCGCCGCCCGCTTCTCGCAATGATGCCGCGCTGGGTCGGGACAACTGCAGCGGCGATCGTCGTTTTGGCTCTGGCAGGTGGCGGGGCCGCCTGGTGGTTCCTCCAGCCGGAACCTTTGAGCGGCAAGCCGTCGGTAGCGGTGCTGCCCTTCGAAGATTATGGGGGCGACGAGGCGAGCGGGCGTCTAGCCGACGGCCTGACTGAGGACGTCATCACCGACCTCGCACGGTTTCCCGAATTCGAGGTGGTGGCGCGCAATTCGACGGAAGTTTATAAAGGGAAGCCGGTGGATGCCCGCCAGGTCGCAACTGCGCTCCATGTCGGCTTTGTCCTGGAAGGCTCGATCCAGCGGCAGAGTGGCCGGGTCCGGATCACAGCGCAGTTGATCGATGCAAAAACCGGGCGCCATCTTTGGTCGGAGAATTGGGACCGGCCGGCTGAGGACGTATTCGCCGTTCAGACCGAAATCGCAGAGCAGGTGGCCAACCGCCTCGGCGGCGGCGTGGGACTGATTCAGGAGGCCGGGCGGGCCGCAGCCAAACGCAAACGGCCCGAAAACCTGAATGCCTACGATTATTATCTGCTCGGGTCGGAGAAGATCGAAAAGATCACCAAAGCCGATGACGAGGAGGCCATCGCCTTTCTCAACCGCGCCGTGGAGTTGGACCCGGGGCTGGCGCGGGCCTGGGTAGAACTTTACCACGCTCATGATCTGATGAGAGTGTTCGGAGTCGATCCCGAGGGCAACCGCAAGGCGGGCGCCGATGTGGCCGAACGCGCGGTCCGGCTTGATCCGCGCGACGCTGAGGCCCACGTGGTGTTTGCCATGAGCCTTGCCAGCAGGGGCGACATGGGTCGCGCCAAGTCCGAATTCGACACGGCCCTTCGCCTGGCTCCCGGTTCGTCCGAAATCCTGACTTTTTACAGCGGCTATGCCGCACGCTTCAACGACCCGGAACGCGGTGCTCAAATGGTCGACAAGGTCATGCGGCTCGACCCGAACTATCCGATGTGGGCGTCCAACTTCTTCGCCCCTGCCTATTTCATGGCGGGGCGGTATGAGGACGCGGTGACGATGCTGGAGCGCATGACGGCCAACAACTACCAAAGGTGGACCTGGGTGATCCGCAGCAGCTCGCTTGCGGCCCTGGGTCGAACCGATGAGGCGCATGCTTCAGCTCTGGAAACTCTCAAGCAGCACCCTGACGTGACCGTCGAGAGCATGATCAACGAACCCGGCCTCAGCACGGTGGAGCGCAATCGGTTCATAGAGACAATGCCGCTCGCCGGCTTCCCGGTATGCGCCAAGCCCGAGGCGCTGGCGAATCTCGTCAAACCTGTACGACTGCCGGAATGCGACGCGGCGAAGGCGAAGCCTCCCGGGCAACCGTAAAACAGCCGTGCAACGCGCGCGCCGCCGATCGCCCCGGCGCCGGCATGCGCGGCCCTCCAAGAGAGCCTCATCCTTGTACGTTGCCGTTGCTGTATAGTGGGTTGCGCGACGGGGATGCGTGTCATCCTTGGGTTTTGAACTCGTACCTCAGCGAACATCTCCGTCGCCATGTCTTCGTTCGAACGGTTGATTGGGCCTTGAGCCCGCGTTGCAAGGAGGAGCACCCATGCATGTCCCGCAGCGGTCTCGAAGGGCGAGGCGGGCGCTCAGGCGTTGATCCATGCAAGAAGCAGCGTTGCGGCATTCGGTAGCAAACGCCACCATCGGTTCTCAAGGTCAATCCAACCCGTCAATTCAGGCCGGCACGGGTAAGTCCTTCGATCAGACGCGCCCGATCCTCGGCGCGGACGAAAGAAGATGTTGCTCCGACCGCGTCCCGTGAGATGTCAGGAACTAGCGATTTAAGCCGTCCGAGCAAGTCCGTGGCAGCCTCCCGGTTGTCGAGAAGTCCGGCACACGCAGTGCCAATGATCAGCGGAACCGCATGGCCGGACCGCAATCGATGCGCCTCCCGTGCGTAACGCAATCCAAGTTCGTAATTCGCGCCCTGGAAATGAGCCATGGCGTAGTAAAACTGAAAGTCGCCGAGAAAAGCCTCGCGAGGGCTCAGTCTGAGGGCGTAGTCGATGCAAGGAATGGCGTCCGCCGCGCGGCCCCCGTTGGCATGCGCAAGTCCCAACTGGCCGTGTGCAAACGCGGAGTTGGGGTTGATCGCGACAGCCTGGCTGATCGCTGCCACCGCCAGGACATTGTCGCGCGTCGCAAAGGCTATCATCGCCTGCGCAAGGTAAGTCCACGGTTCCTTATCGTCCGCGGCCATGGCTTGTTGGACGACATCCCTGGCAAGGGCCAAGGCATATCCCATGTCCTCCCACCCCTGGAACGCGCGCCACAAGGTAATCCAACCTTTCATGGCGAGCGCCTGGGCATAGCCGGGGGCCAGTTCGATTGCCCTGTCGAGCAGCGGGAGCATCTTCCTGCTGCTCTCCTCAGACAGTTGGGAACACAGGAACACCGCCCGCACGACACATTCCCAGGCATCAAGGCCATGATGCGGCTTGGGGCTTTCGCGAGCATGCTCCGCCGCCAGAAGTTCCGGCCCGATGCGGCCGACGACGCTTGCGGTAATTTCGTCCTGAATCGCGAAGATGTCGCCGAGGTCGCCGTCGTACCTCTCGGCCCAGAGATGGACGTCGGAGGCCGCATCGATGAGCTGCGCGGTCACCCTCATCCGGTTGCCGGACTTGCGGACACTCCCCTCGAGAACATAGCGGACCCCGAGTTCGTGCCCGATGGCGCGCACATCCACGGGCTTTCCCTTGTAGGTGAACATCGTGTTGCGGGCGATCACGAAGAAGCCCTTGAGCTTGGATAGCGCGGTGGTGATGTCCTCGGTCAGCCCATCGCTGAAGAAGTCCTGCTCCGGTTCGGCGCTCAGGGCGTTGAACGGCAGCACGGCAATGGATGGCCGCTCCGGAAGTGCAGACCTCAACGATGCCGTTCCTGCGGCCGCCCTTTCCTGAAGGGGGCGGTACAGTCGCACCGGCCTTTCCATATTCTTCAGCGCGCGCTCGCCGAGGTATTCGTAGTCGCAGTCAAGCTTGCCGGGGAGGTGATCGTAGGCCGTGCCGGAAATGCAAATGCCGCCCGGATCCGCCAAGGTCTGGAGGCGGGCCGCGATGTTGACGCCATCGCCGTAGAGATCCCCATCGAGCTCGTGGATCACATCACCCAGATTGACGCCGATCCGGAAGACGATGCGTCGCTCCGTCGGGATATCGGCCTGGTTCTCGGCAACCCCCTTCTGGATGGCGACCGCGCACGCGACGGCATCGACGACCGAGCCGAACTCCACGAGCGCACCGTCGCCCATCAGCTTGACGACACGGCCCTGATGCTCGGCCAGCAGCGGATCGATCACCTCCCGGCGCAGAACCTTGAGGGCCGACAACGTCCCAGTCTCGTCATGTTCGACAAGGCGGGAATAGCCGACGACGTCAGCGGCCAGGATCGCGGCCAGCCGCCGCTCTGCTCTTGCGGTTGCCATGGCTGTCTCCCCTCAGGAGATGCGCCGATTGAAGCCCAGGCGATTGACGCGACATGCACCATCCGGCTGCCCGACACCGCGACCGTGCCGGTTCATGATACCACTGAGACGGTCATAAGGCGACGCTTCACAAGGGTGCCGCCTCCAACGGAACAGGAGCCGCGAAGCGGTCAACGCAAAGGTCTGTTGCCGCCCCATGGAAAGAACGGCCTTATTAGAAGGAAGGTCCGTTTCGGAATTTGGAACCCACTCGCGTGGCTGAGGTGCCCCGCAGGGGCCTCGAAGGACGTGGGTGTGCCAACATCAGGCCTCCGATGAGAACGCACGGTATTTCCTCTTCATTATGAATAACAGAGTCCGATCCCCGGGCGTGCAAGTCTACTCACATCTTAGCCCGAATTAACTAAGAAAATCACACAATTAGTAAGTTGATCTGTCGCCGCTCTGATTATAGTCTTTTTATCTTATGGGAAGGCATAAATCCTCCTCCGACTGCAGAGATCAGTCGGAAATGGAGGTTTTTGCTATGGGCGAACAATCTCACGTGTCAGATGGTTTGAGTATCGCGCGTCGAAGCCGATAGCCGACCTCCAATGAGGAGAATCCTAACACCCGATTCAGCTCCCGCCGCGAGGCGGGGCGAGGATTTCGTAGTCCGTTGGCGACCAACGCCGGAGGGGAGCCAGCACATCTCCAAAAGGAACGCTCTGGCGCATGCCTGATGTTAGTGAACCCCGATCAAGGAGCATGTACCATGTCGAGACTTACGCTTTCGGTTTTCACCGCCCTCGCACTTCTGCTCGGTGGGCTTCAGTCGACGTTTGCTGCCAGCAGCAATTCACGGGACCAGACCACAACCATGGGCGAAAGCGGCAACCTGCCACCGAACGACAACGCAGGAAGCAGCAACGGCACCAAGGACACCTCAACAAACAAGGGCAACCCGGACAACACCAACTGCAACGACTGCGGTTCGACCGGGCCCGGCAACAAATGAGGTTAATCCGGGCGGCATCGCGCCGGACAAACGTAGCAAAGTCAAACCATTGGATGGCTAACTCTGCCGGAGCAGATTTTCGTCAGGCGAAAGGCGTGGCGAGGGCATACTCAAGGTGTCTCCGGCATTCAGGGGTTCCGCAGATTTGTCACCGAAGCTGCGGGCCGCTGATCGACCGGCCGGCTTGGCCGTAGGCGTGACTACGACGCGCGCTGGCCGGTCGACCCTCCGAGCGGTTTTGAAGAGTTTCGAACCGGCGCTCACCGCCGCGCCGGCGGCTTGGTGGCGGCGCGGCGCTGCAGCGCGAAACGCGCGGCCGAGCAGTTGACGTCGGGAACGAGATCGTAGGTCTGCTGATAAAGGCTTTGCGCCAGCGTGTTGTTGCCGCGGTTTTCCGAGGCAAGGGCTGCGAGCGCCGTGCGCTTGTAGGCCTCGACGATCGGCTCCGCCGCCTTCGCCAGCGCCGCATCGTCGGCGGGTTCGGTCGCCAGCGAAAGCGCGGCATAGGTGACATCGCCATCGCGGCCGACGCGGCCGCCGACGGCGCCGTTGAAAGTCTGCTCGGAGACCTGGCGCAGGCGCCTGGCGTTCTTGATGCATGTCGGGATGCGGGCCGCTTCCGCGTTGATGCGCTCCGCTGTCGGGCCGGCCTCCGTGCTGCCGCCGCCGGAGAGGATCACATATCCGATGATGCCGACCACGGCGAGGTAGACGAGGCCCATGCCGGCGAGGAAGGCCGGCTGCTTGAAGAGCGGCTTTTTCGGCTTGCCGTCGTCTGCCTTGGCAGCCTCCTTCTTCGGGGCCTCCTTGGCCGGCGCCTTCTCCACAAACTGGAACTCGACATCCTTGCCGAGGCGGAAACTGTCGCCGGCTTTCAGCGAAGCCGTCTGCAGCAGCGCCTCGCCGCGCAGCATGATCGGGTTCAGCCCCATGCGGCGGATGATGAAGCCGCCGTCGCTCTGCTTTTCGATGCGCGCGTGGATCGGCGCCAGGAACGGATCGTCGACCACGATATCGGCATTGGCTGCCCGGCCGATCGACATTTCCGCCCGGTCGAGCACATGGCTGCGGCTCTGGCCGCCGGGGCCGGTCTGAAGAAGGCTGGGTTTGTTGCCGCGAAAGAAGGAAAAGACCATGATCAGAACATCCCACTCGACATCATCTCGACGATTGCCGGCGCCAGCACCAGAAGCAGGATCGACACGACGATCATCATCGCCGGCATGACGATCTTGGCTTTCAGCTTTTCACTGGCCCTGTCGGCCTTTTCCCAGCGGCGGAAGCGCAGGTCGCGCGCATGTTCGCGCAACAGCTCGACGCGGTTGCTGCCCTCGACCTCGCCCTGGATGACGGCGCGGATGACCCGCACCACCTCCTCGGCCGTCATGCGCGCCTCCAGGCGCTGCAGCGCCTCGATCATGCCGGTGCCGAGCGCCACGTCCTTCAGTGTCTGCTCGATCTCCTCGCTCATCACGGTGCCCGGGGCGGCCTCGGCATAAAGCCTGAGGCTTTCCGGCAGGGTCGCCTGCGCCTGCTGCGTCATGACGACGAGATCGAGGAAATAGGGAAATTCGCGCGAGATGCGTTCCTTGCGGTCCTGCATCTTGTCGTCGGCGACGACCCAGAAATAGATGGCGGGGATGAAGCCGAGGATCAGGCCGGCGACCAGCCCGCCGATGATGCTGCCGCTGGCGATGCCGAACAGCACTCCGAGCAGGATGAAGCCGAAGAGGCTCAAGACGATGAGAAGGGCGATATATTCACGCCCCGTCACGCCGCCGAACGGCCGGCCGCCATAGATCAGCTTCTTTTCGAGCTGCGCGCCGAAATCGGCGAGAAACGGCTCGAAATGTCTCAGCACGAATTCGACAGGCGTGCGCATGCCGATGCTGTCGACGATATTCGGCGGCGGCCCGTCGCCGCCGGCCTTTCGCCGCACGACCTGGATGCTGCCGAGCAGGTCGCCGATCCACCAGACGATGAGCGCCGCGGTGATGCCGGCAAGGACAATGATGATCGGGGCGAGGGGGATTTGCGACATCATACCGACACCTTCATCATCGAGCGCATCCAGAAGAAACCGGTGGCATAGAGAATGGCGCCGACGATCGCGATGACGATGCCGATGGCGTTGCCGAACACCTTGTCGATCAGCTCAGGCTGGCCGAAGAAGATCATCAGGATCATGAACAGCGCGCCGCCATTGACGACGCGGAAGTTCATCCGCGCCTGCGAGGACGAGGTGCTGATCTTCTGGTCGAGCTTCCAGATCTCCTTGAAGGATTTCGACATTTCCGTCAGCGGCTCTGATATGTCGCCGCCCTGGCGGGCAAACAGGCCGAGGGCGGCATCGACCATCTTGAAATGCAGGCTCGGCACGGTGCGGCCGTGGCGGTCGAGCGCCTCGACCAGGCCGATGCCGAGCTTCTGCTCGCGGGCGATGCGCTCGAACTCGCGCGAGGAGGGCATCTGGCCGGTATCGGCGACCGCATTGACGGCGACGGCGAGCGGCTTGCCGGTGCGCACCGCCGAGACGATCTGGTCGACGGCATAGGGAAGCTGGGATTCGATCTGCAGCCAGCGCCGCTGCAGGAAATAGCGGATCGTCGCCTTGGGCAGGAAGAAGGCGACGGGAATGGCGACGACGATGCCGACGATCGGGCCGAAGATCAGCGAGATCAGAGCAAAGACGACGATCGCGGTGATGGCATAGGCAAGGATCATCGTATAGGGCGGCACCGCATCGCGGCCGAAGACCTGGGCTGCTTCGCTGGCGAGCGCGATATCGCGTTCGGTGGCGCGCAGCAGTGGTGCCGGCCATTGAACCGGCGCGCCCCAGACGAGCAGTCCCGCGGTCACCGCGCCGAGGGCGATCGTCAGGATCTGCAGAATGCTGATGTCCATGGTTCCACCCTCAAACGAACATATCCAGGTTCTTGATCTCGCCGTCTTCGCCGAAGGCGACGAGCTCGGCGACGAAGCTCGGCAGATAGCCGGTGAAGGCATGCACCGCCTGGCCGCCGGCGCGGCCGACGAGATTGAAGATCGGCTCGACGATGATGAGGCCGGTGTCCGGATCGATGCCGATCACCTCGGATATCTCGGTGACGGCGCGCCGGCCGCTTTCCAGCCGGTTGAGCTGCACCACGAGTTCGACGGCGGCGACGATCTGCTGGCGGATCGCCGTCACCGGCAGCGAGCTCTGGCCCTGCAGCACCATCACCTCCAGGCGGGTCATCATGTCCTGCGGCGTGTTGGCATGCGCCGTCGTCATCGAACCGGCATGGCCGGTGTTCATCGCCTGCAGCATGTCGATTGCCTCGGCACCGCGGCACTCGCCGACGATGATGCGGTCGGGGCGCATGCGCAGCGCATTGCGCACCAGGTCGCGGATGGTGACGCTGGTTTCGCTCTCCGCCGTCTTCGGCCGCGATTGCAGGTAGACGACGTGAATGCCGTCGAGCTGCAGTTCGGACGTGTCCTCGACCGCAACGACGCGCTCGCCGACCGGAATGAACTGCGACAGGCTGTTCAACAGCGTTGTCTTGCCGGAGCCGGTGCCGCCGGAGACGACGATGTTCTTGCGCGCGCGCACCGCCGCCTCGAGGAAGGCGCGCATCGGTTCGCTGAGCGCGCCGGCGGCGACCAGCTTGCTGATGTCGAGCCGCGATTTGCCGCCGAATTTGCGGATGGTGAGGCAGGCGCCCTTGACGGCGAGCGGCGGAATGACGGCGTTGACGCGCGAACCGTCCGGCATGCGGAAGTCGGCCATCGCCTCGCTCTCGTTGATCGAGCGGTTGGAATCGACGGCGATGCGCTCGATCACCTTCATCAGCTGTCGCTCATTGGCGAAGGCGAAGGGGTAGCGCTCCAGCAGACCGAATTTCTCGACATAGATCTCGTCATAACGCGTCACCATGATTTCCGAGATGACGTCGAGATCCATCAGTTCCGAGATCGTGCCCCAGCGATACATCAGCTCCTCGATATTGGAGCGCAGGTGCATATGGGCGATCTCGTAGCGATCCCCGGCGTTGAACAGCGCCTGCCGGGCCTGGAAGGCGGCGCCGAACTTGGTGTCGAGCTGGGCGAAATCGGCGCGGGTGGATTCGAAGTTCAGCTTCAGTTGCAGCGCCGAGATCAGCGCCTTGCCGACATCGAAGAGCCGGCGGTTGTCCTGCTCTTCGCGCGCGAGGGTCGCCGCATTCGAAGCGCCGTCGCGCCGGCCGGTGCGGGCGATGCGTTTTGCCAGCCAGCGGTAGACGGCGTTCTTGATGACGAGGATGACCAGATCCTGCGGCGCTGCATCAAGCGCCTCCTTGATGAACAGGTCGAGGCGTTCGCGGATGCGGCTGCGCGTCTCCTCGCGGCCGAAATCGGAGGATTTGACCAGCCGGTCATATTGCGTGTCTTTTAGCAATCTCTCATGTATTTCCATCTGCAGTGCCAGCACCCGCTCCTGGTCCGGAAACTGCGTCACCGCCTCCGGCGCCGCCGCCGGCTCGACGAGCTCGATGGTCACATTCGGCACCCAGATCGACATGCCGGCCGCAACCGCCACCGGCGTGCCGGCCCTCAGCGGCTGGTCGTCGACCCGCGTCGGGTTGCGGCCGTGATGCTGCACCGACCAGCCCTGGCCTGACTTGCGCAGCACGAATTGCGGCGAGGAGACGTGGCTGCCGCGCAGCCGCACGACGCCGGCACCGGCGGGAAGCGAAAGCGTGCTGCTTTCGCCGACGAAATAGGTCTCGTTCGCCAAGAGCGGGATCACCTCCCGTCCGCTGCCGTCCTCATAGGAAATCTTCAACAGCATGGCTCAATCCTTGAAACGATCACATGCGCGTCCAGTTGATGCTCGGCAGGTCTTCGACGCTATTGTCCGTCGGATTGCGCAGCACGAGGTTGAGGCTGCCATTCGCCTGGCCCATGGCGAAGATCAGCATCTCGGCTTCCGACGGCGTCACTTCGACCGTCACGTGATTATAGCTGCTATTGGCCTTGGTGACCGCACCTTCCGGCGTGGTCGCCGCACCGACGGCGAGCACCTTGACGTTCTGCAGGAAGGTGCGGGTGACGACGCGGGTGCGCGAGCTGATGCCGAGCTTGTAGTCCTGCGCCTGCTTCCGGTAGGCGTTGACGTCGTTCTCGTCGGCGCCCGGATATTGGGTGAGATAGTTCTTCAGCATCTGCTCGACCGGCGAGGGCGGCTGGGCCGGCGCTGCCGGTGCGGCGGGCGCCTGGCCGGGTGCGGCGCTGCGCCCGGGCGTTCCCGGCTGCGTGGCGGCGGGCGGCGCCACCGGCTCGACCGGTTCGTCGACCGTGCCGAGGATATCGACATAGCTGCCCGGCTCGACGAAATGGCCGACCGCCTCGGCGGCGTTGACCGGCAGGGTGAGCGCCCGTTTGCCGGGCGCGATCATCGTCGTCAGCCGCCCGCCGTCGGTATCGTCGAAATACTGGAAGAGCAGCACCGAGCCGGCCGGAATGTCGGCCGCGGCCGTCCGGTCCTTCAGCCATTCCTGATAGGCGCTGGCGGCGGGAACCGCGAGCTTGGCAAGCGCCCCGAAGCTTTCCGGCAGCATCACCGGTTCGGCGAGCATGTCCGGCGTGATCGCCTGTCCTCTCGTCACCTTCTTGTCGGGCTGCAGCCGCATGAAGGCGTAGGCCACCTGCTCGTTCTTGACGCTCTCGGTCCAGAAGTAGAGGAGAACGCCGGTAATGAGCCCGACGATCACAGCGGCAATGAGCTTCCAGTTCATGGTGTTGTTCCTTCGACGAAGGGTTGCCTGATTTGAATGACCTCAACGGTCCTGCCGTCGGTTTTGCTTCTGGTGTAGAGAACATTGGCTTCGACACTGCCGCGCCGGCCATAAAGCGCGGTGACGCCGCCGCGCTCAGCCGGCGGCGTTTCGATGGTGAAGCCATCGCGGATTAGCAGGTCGGCGCGCTGATCGGACCAGCGCGCGGCGGCGAGCGTGCCCTTCGACACGACCGTGCGCGACATATGGCCTTTGTCATGGTCGCCGATATCGCTCAGCACCTCGACGCCGGCCGGCGGACGCAGCGACACCGGCAGCTTGCCGACATCGGCCGGGGCGGCGAAGGCCGGCAGCGTCGCGGCGACATCGTCGAAGCGGCTCATCAGCACCTCGGTGATCGGCGCATCGGCAGGCCGGCGGATCATGATCGAGACGCCCGGAATCGGCGCTTTCGCCGAAGGATCGTTCGGATCCTGCCGTCTCATATAGTCGAGCGCAGCCTCGCCGTCGCCGTCGAAGAAGCGCACGACAACGGCAAGGTCGTCGCGGATGCGGCTCACCTTCGGGACGATCATCATGTTGGCTGCGATGACGGCGGTCAGTTCCTCCCGGCCGCTGCTTTTCGGCATGGCGGGCCGGGTATTGGCGGCCAGCACCCGCAGCCACTCGTCGGTGATATCGGAAATGCTGCGATCGCTCTGGTACGGCGTGAACTCGAGCGGCTGGCCGTTGATGACGAGATCGCGCGGCGCCCGTTCCGGCGTCCCGAGAATGCCGGCCAGCATCGAATTCAGCGTCACCCGGATATCCTTATAGATCTCGGCGCGCCCCGGTGTGGCCAATATCACGGCGAGCCCGACGACCATGGCCGTACCGAGGAGATGAACGGAAATGCTTGACCGCTGTGCCATGTCACTTCGCCCCCGGAAAGACGCCGTCGAAGAGATCGCCGGAATGGCTGGCCACATGGCGGATTTCCCGGCGTAGCGTCGGGTCGTAGCCGCGGCGCGTAGTGTCGTTGTTGTGCGAGATGAAGAGCGTCGAGTCATCCACTGTGAACGCATCCTTCCAGCGGATGCTGCGGATGGTGTCGAGATCGTCGGAATCCCTGAACTTGTAGACGCGGTCGGCGGTCGCGGTCACAAGCTGCGGCTTCTCGTCGGCGAGCTCGCCGACCATATCGCCGAACTCGCGTCCATTACTCTCGAGGGTGTTCTGCACATCGTCCCAGATAAAGGTCCGCTGAGGATCGCCGTCGCCTTCATGCGAAGGCGTGCGCGAACAGTTGATGGCGTCTCCTCCGGGAAGGGCCGGCAAGGCCGGGATCGGGAACACGTTCGAGAAATCCGACGTGCAGTTGAGGCCGGACGCCTCGGCGAAGGCAGAATTGCGCATGGCAAGCATGGTCGCGACCTTCTTGGTGGAAATCTTGTTGGCGTGAATGACGAAGATCACGATCAGCAGGATAACCGGCGCGGCGAGCACGAATTCGATCGAGGCGAGACCGCGGCGATCGCGGTGCAGCCGCATCATGAACCCGCCGGCCGGCGCGCCTCCGTCGTGCTCAGTGTGTGTTGACGGCAGCCCAGGCATTGGCTCCTCCCTGGTCGAAGACGCGTGTCAGGCCGGTGAAGCTGTCTGCGGCCGGGCTCTGTTTGATGGTGCTGGAAACCGCGCCGGCATCATCGGCGAGGGTCGCGGGCGCCAGCGAGGCAAGCCAGTCCTGGGTGTAGAGATCGAAGGCCGTGTAATTGTGAACCCAGCTCTGCGCCAGCGCATAAGCGGACGGCGTCTTGTCCTTGAACAGCCGAACCTGGAGCCTGGCGCGCGGCGCCCGCGAAACGATCGCCAGCGTCTGGTAATCGGTCAGCTGGTCGCCCCCGAAGGGCGTGAAGTTGAAGGGGATGCGCCCCTTCAGCCAGTAGGGCTTCGGGAAGGAGACGAGCGGCAGATTGGCACCGGTCACCGAGATCGCCCCGCCCGCCGGGCCGCAGACCTGGTTCCAGATCATGTCGAACTTGCGGGTGAAGTCGTTCTCGTCCTTCGTCTGCGAGTCGGAATAGCGCGGCGGCACGTCGATCGGCAGCTGGAACGGATTGGTGATGCCGAAGCCGACGCCGAAGACCTTGTCGGCGATCCAGAAGCTGGCATCGAGCGTCAGTTCCTGCCACCAGCTGAGATCGCCGGCATATTGCTCGACAATCGCCTTGAACGGGACCTTGCTCAGATAGGCCGGCCCGAAGGCTTCGTAGAAGATGTAGAACTCCACCAGCTGATTGTCGATGCCGCTCTCATGGTTGACCCAGTCGCGGATATGGCTGCCGTCTACGCCGCCTGCCGTCAAGGGGCCCTTGCCGTTGGGGAAGCCGCGGTTGGCGTATTCGCCGCGCATCAGGAGCGGATCCTGTCCCTGGGTGCCATAGGACATGGCAAGGCACATTTCCGTATAGGCAGCGGCTGGATTGACGCCATCACGGTCCACCGGCAGGTTGCCGCCGGCACCTTCTCCGGCCTGTCCGCAAGACTCGCAGGGCGGATGGAAGACGACGTGATCCGACTTGTTCAACCGAACCAGATGCAAGGCCTCATTGCCGACCCGCTCGGGAAAGCTTTCAACGAGATAATCGTTGAGATCATTCATCGCATCGATGATCTCCCTAGACTTTTTGATCAGATTCCAGGGATCATATTTAGCCTGCGCCGCCACCGTATAGGCGATCGCCTTGGTGGCTTCGGTCGCGCGGAACCCCTGGAACGCCAGGCAAGCGCCGTAGATGATGCCGCCGACGATCGGGACCTTCTGCCAGCCGGGGCAATAGGGCATCGGCGGCAACGGCGGCAGGAGCGACGCCGGTCCGAAGCCTTCGGTGAAGGAGTATTGGGCGAGTTTCGCCAGAATGGCGCTCGAGCGCAGAAACAGTTCCGCTGTCGTCAGCTGGTAGGCGACCGACGTCGCCATGACCACGGTTGCCTGCGAGGAGGCGACATTGTTCATCGCCATGATGTTGAGATAGCGCGCCTCCCAGTCGGCATGGACCAGTGCGGCGGCATCGGCGGTATCCTGCGTGCGCTGCTTGTCGTAGATCATCTGCCCGGTGTTGAGGATCCACACGATCATCAGCGCGAGCGCGATCGTCATGTAGAGGATGATCGGAGACAGGAAGCCGCGCTGGTCGCGGTGCAGTCGATGGATGAAGGTCGGGGTCATAACAGGTTCACCTCCGCCGTCGAAATCGTGTAGTAGCGCCCGTCCTTCCGCTGGCCGCGGGCAAAGACCCAGCCGGCATATTCGAGCAGCAGGAAGCGCGCTTCGACCTTGGCCGTGACAGGCACATGTGGCGAGCGGTTGATGGCGGCATAGAGCGCCATCGGGGCGCGGTCGACGGTGACCGTGACGTTCTGCGGGTCGAACATGTAGCGGGCCTGGTTGCGCATGGCGCGCCAGTTCTTCGACAGGCCCGAGGCGTCGGCAAGGCTCTTCAGCGCCTCTTCCGGCGGCTGGCAGGCGCCGACGCATTTCAGCTGGTCGTAGGGAGCGGCCGGAATCAGCGCCAGGCGCGCGGCGAGATCGGCCTTGCCCGCTGCAGCATCGTTATCGCAGGTCTTGGGGCCGATGAAGCTGTGGATGGTGATCGGCAGGGCCGGGCAGAAATAGACGCGGGCGCTGCGTGCCGCCGCATAGGCGGCATAGTGGGTGAAGAGGTGGTTCTTCGCCAGGATCGTGAACTGGAAGACCACGAACATGAAGAAGACGAAGATCGGCGTAACGAGCACGAAATCCATCATCGTCGTGCTGCCTGAGATATCGCCGTGAAGCTCCGACATCCGGCGCCGGCGGGCGGAAAGCCGCGGCAGCAGCAGCATCGAGGTTAGCAACAGCATGGCGATCGCGAAGGTGCCGAGAAGCGCGCCGTGATCCTGAGGGATCCAGAAGGTCCGCGAGTGCAGGATCGAACTCCAGAAAGCACCGTCGAAAGTGGGGCGTTCGAGTTCCGCGCGCATTGCCGTTACCTCACGAGTGAAAGAGGGGTGAAATCAGGCATGAACAGGCACCAGAGAAGTCCGAGAGCGGCGGCGACGCCGAAACGGACGGTATGATGGGTTTCGCGCGGCTTCAGCACCGAGGCGGCGTCGCGGAAACCGGCGGGCAGAAGCAGGGCGAACAGGCCGAGGCTTCGCACGAGCACGCTCCATTGAACCCGCCGCGCCATCGAGAAGACGGCAATCGTGCCGCCGATCATCAGCGATGCGAGCGTCACGTCGATGGCCGGCCAGAGGCCGAGAACGGCGCCGAGCGCCGCCATCAGCTTGACATCACCGCCGCCGCAGCCTCCGGCTGCGAAGGCGATGATGAAGATCAGGCCTGAGGCAAGGAGGCCGGCAAAAGCCAGGCCGACCCCCGCGAGGCCGCCGCCGATCGCCGCCAGCATGAACCCGGCAAGCAGGCAGGGGTAGGTGACGGCGTTCGGGATCTGACCGTGGCGGTGATCGAACACCGCCGCGGTCGTGGCGCAGGCGACGGCAAGAGCCGCCGCCGCTGGCATCAGGGTCAGATCGTAGGTCATGTCCATGACACCGACCCCGCTTATTGACCCGGCTCAGGAATTCTCTCGGCGTCGGAGAGAGCCGTATTCTTTTCGTTGAACCATTCGCCGATCTGTTTGCCGAATGCGAGCAGGAGCAGCATCAGCGGAATGACGATCAGGGCGACGGCGAGGACGATCTGGGCCATGTCGCCGCGTTCGTCCTTGTGAAGTGCAATTGCGAGAGTCTTGAGTTTTGCAAACATCTGCGTATTCCTCGTTCCATGGTTTGTTTCGGATCGAAGACCTTGGTGAAGAAGAAGCAAGCATACGCCATCGATCCGAACCAGCACGTTGCTCGTTCCAATGATTTTTTCTGCTTCTGCTTTTCTTCCCCGGTCGCCAACGCTTGTTGAGCAACATCATTAAGACCCAAGAGTGCGCCCAAGGCCAGCCCTCCGTCAAGCAAACGGAAGGCAGGGTTCCAATTGTCTTGGAGGCGTCGCCTGCAGACATGCGGTTGACGGCGGCGTTTTCAGGCTAACAGGCTGATTAAGCTATAATTTTTTTGGGTGAGGCATGCAGTGAAGCGATTTTCGCGGATATCGTCTGCTGCTCCATTATTGGTCAATGGTTTCAAGGCGATAGAAGAGGCAGAAGCAACACGGCCAAAGTGGCGGGCGGGCGAGGGCGCCCCCATGGCGTTGCTTGCCGATCTGGATTAAGCTCGTCTTCAATATTGGCTATGGCCCGTCAGTCGTTCCGGAGACAAAACCATGGAAACGATGAGCAGCGTCTTGATACTTGCATTGGTCCTCATTCCACTGATGTTGTTCTTTCCGACTGCGGTCCAGATGATGGTAACGCTGTTCGGCATGAGTTCCGTCCTTGTCGGGATGCCGCTCTGATGAAAGCCGTTTCCGACGACGCTGCCGAACAGGCGACCTTCCAGGTTCTGACCCGGGCGCTGGACAAGCTCCTGGCGCCGATCCGCTTCCTGCTCGAGGATCCGAGCGTTTCCGAAATCCTGATCAACGGAACCTCCGATATCTTCGTCGAAAGGCGCGGCAAGCTCGAACGCGCCGATACGCGCTTCGCCAGCCGCGAGGATCTGGAATCGGCGGCGCGCAGCATCGCGCAATTCTCAGGCAAGCGCCTGACGCCGGAAGAACCGAGCGTCGAAGCCCGTCTGCCGGACGGTTCGCGCGTGCAGATGATCCAGCCGCCGGCCGCCCGCACCGGGCTCTGCATTTCCATCCGCCGCTTTCTGAGAGAACATCGCAGCATTCGCGACCTCGTCACCCAAGGCAGCCTGACGGAGGAGTCGCTGTCCTTGCTGCAGGCGGCGGTCGGGCTGCAGAAGAATGTGATCATCTCGGGCGGCACCGGCACCGGCAAGACGACGATGCTGAACGCGCTATCGGAAGCCTTCGCCGATCATGAGCGGGTCATCGTCATCGAGGACACGTCGGAACTGCAGATCCGCAAGGAGCACGTCGTCTATCTCGAAGTCACCAAGCCCGACAGGTTCGGTCGCGGCGGCGCCAGCATTCGCGAGCTGTTCCGCTCTTCCCTGCGAATGCGGCCGGACCGCATCATCGTCGGCGAGTGCCGCGGCGGCGAAGCGCTCGATATGATCCAGGCGATGACATCGGGCCATAGCGGCAGCCTTTCGACCGTGCATGCCAATACGCCCTACGACGCACTGCACCGGCTGGAGACCCTGGCGCTGATGTCGGATATCGACATGCCGCTGCGGCCGCTGCGCTCACAGATCGCTTCCGCCGTCGACGTCGTCGTCCAGATTGCCCGGTTCAAGCGCACCGGTCGGCGACGGGTCATCGAAATTTCCGAGATCAAGGGCCTCAATGAGGACGGCCAGTATATCGTCGAGAGCATCTACAAGCTCGATGGCGGCGGCCATTCCAACGCGGATGGCGAACTGCGCTGGACAGGCGCCGTGCCGAGCTTCGCCACGGAAGCCCTTGAGGAGTTGGGGAGCAGCCAAATGGAGCTCCCGAGTTGGATGAAGCCGGTCGCGGCTTCGCGTTAGCCTGCCGGGACTGTCGGATCTCGCGAGCTTCGGCGAAAGGGAGACGATGGCCTGCAGGCGGACGAGCGCAGCATGAGGCCGATATCGCCATGGAAAATGCCCGCAAGAAGGCCAAGGACGTCCTGCTCGACGAAGCCGCCGCCATTGTCGGGACGAGGCGGATTTGCGCAAGACGCCGTAAGGGCGGCTTCCAATCCGCTACTTTAGTGCCGCGACCTCTTGCCTTAAAGCCGCGACCTCCTCCCTTAACTCCTCGACCCCTTTGGCAAGCTTGTCGAGATCCTTTGGCGATACGGCCCCATCTTTAGGAAACGTAATTTTTCCACTCGCATCAAGCTCGCGCGGAATATTGTATTTGGAAGTACCATGTGCCGGATCATGGATATCGACACGACCTGCGCCGTCTCTAATCCCAACCGCTATCTCGAAGGTCGTCGGGGCAGCTATTTCAACCTCTTTGATCTCTTCACCCGTTGCTATGTTCACGCAGGGTCTGTTGCTGAGCCAGTCTGTCGCTGTGAGCGCTGCACAGGCTTCCGATACGCAAACCTTGACTCTATAAGCCATGATCGTCCTCCCGTTGTTGCGAGCTAGTCGTTTTGCAGGCGGCCATTGCGATGCGCCATCCTCAAGGTGATAGAGTAGGAGCTAGGGGATCTCTTCCCGGGCAGCTGCGAATCCAAGATAAGGCTCCTGGCATCGCCAAAGGCCGTTGAGACTTCGAGGATTTGTTCAGACGCGGTGATCCGCCACATTTTGTAACCGAGGCACGTGTCAAAGCCGCAGCCGACCGCAGGCTCGGCATTCGGACCTGTAACAATAAAAATGCGAGTTGAATCCAGCCTGTAGCAGTGACCCTCGAAAGCGTAGCCATACGCAAGCACTGTGGAGCCGATTATCGTTCCGGATCGTAGTCTGATCTGGAGCTCCGTCGTTCCCGCCATCCCGACCTCCAGATGGGCAATGCCGCCGGCGTCATTCAAATCCACGCCATAGAGTATGATTTCATCCGCTACATAATGAGGTCCAGAAGGTGCTGGAACGCTGTCGTCTGTCATCGATGCCTCCCGTCGTTTGGTTACAAAATGCCGCGCCACCTCATGCAATCTTCAAGCTGATCGAGATAAGCCACCCCGCGCCCGCGGCTCGCCGCCTCGAGGAGGGCAACTGCCGCCGATTCGAAGGTCAGGCTGTCGGGGTCGAGATATCTCCAGGAACGCAGGAGCGCTTCGCCGACAATGTCGCGCGCCTCCTGCAGGGCGGCCTTTACCGCGAAGTGCCGCAGTTCATAGGATGCCGCCGATGTCCGAAGTCCTTCTTCCATCAGCCTCGGCGCCATCTGCTGGCGCAGGTCGCTGAACCGCTTCGGATCGATGTCCGACAACCCGCGCGCAAAAAGCAGTGACTGGTAGACCTCGATGAGGCCGTCGAACAGGCCCGCCGCAAAGGGCTTGGATCGGTCGTGCACTTCCCGGCTGACATCGCCGATGCGAAGCGAGTTGTTCAGCAACCGCAGCTGCTTCTCGTCGCTGAGCTCGGCGAATTTGTCGAGTTCGTTGTGCAAGAGCAGATTTCCGCCGGTGCGGCGCAGCAGCCGGTCGAGCGCCGTATCGAAGTGCAGCAGTCCGAGCAGCGAGGTGAAATCGGCGATCGCCTCATGATAGGAAAAGAAGTCGCTGCCGGCGCCGTCGCCTTCGAGAATGCCGAGTTCGCTGAGAAGAACGAGGTGGCCCATTTCATGCGCGACCGCATCGAAATTCAGCGCGAAGCAGGAGGCCGGGCGTTTTCCCTCGCTCTCGCCCAGTTCGAGAAAGCCGAAGCCGGACTGGGCGTTTTGCCAATGCGGGATGCGCGGAATGATCTCCAGCCGTTCCAGCGTCGGCTGGAAGAACCAGACGAGCGGGCGCCCGAGATAACCCTCGCAGATATCGAGGACGCGGCGGGCGCATGCATAGCTATGGGTTGCAAGAAAAGCCGGTGAGTCCGGCCCGATGTGATCGAAATGCCCGTCCGGGCCGGGCTCGGCCGGCGGTCGCAGCAGGCCGGGATAAGGCGGAATATAGGGCACGGCATAGGGCGGTTTCGCTTCGACAGGATTTGCCACATAGATCCTGTCGTCGGACGGCCCCGCCAGGATCGGCCCGGCCGAGGGTCCGATCCACACCACCTCGGGTTTTTCATAGCCGGGAATGAAGGAAGGCTGGGGAAAGACAAGGAAACGTGTACCTAACGGCCGCTCTGCGGCTGCCCCGGTGCCTGCGCCCTCCTGATGCGTGATGGCATCCAATGCCGCCCCCACCGCTCGTTGCCCAATGTCAAGCGATCGTCCACTATACCAGTACTACGTGCCTTTCGGCAAGAGACTGTCGAGCATGTTGTAGTACTCCATGTCATTGGCGAATGATTCGGTAAGTTCAAATTTACAAGGAGCAAGCGTATTCGGCCGTTTGATCTTTTGACCGGCGAGATATGCCAGCAGATTTACCGCATCGGTCCGCTTCCGGCTTGTGGCGCCAATTTTCAGCCAAGTTTTTAGTGCTTGAAGCTGGTTGGCGGGGGCCCGGTTGTTTTCTGCCGCCGCCAGAAGCCTGGAATATGATCTTTCGCTGAAGTGAATTGTGCGCGCCAGCGTTTCAAGCACGTCTCGAAGCCGCCTTTGAATGATGCCGGCGCGTTCGGCTTTTCTGAGTGTCAGCCTGATGTCGATCAGAGCATCGCCCAATGCGCGTGATCCGAGTGCTGCGGGCGCCATCGGCACGGTGACATCGGCATCGTCGGCGAGCGGGTGCCGCCGGTACCAGCGGTAGATCATCCCATGGCCGATCATGCCCTCGGGCGTGAGTTCGGCAGCCCGCAGCGCACCGATGCTGGCGGCGCCATAGATGCGAACGCCGCGCGCCATTGCCCATAGAATTTCCTGGTGGCGAACCGCCGGAAGCTCCCCGAAAACGCCGTCGATCAGCACGATCGCCGCAGGCTGATGTCGCGCCACGGCCCGCACCACATCCGCGCATCCGACCGGAGGATAATAGATCGCGTCGAGATATGTCCGGGCCTCGGTCTCGGAAAGCGTGGGGCCGAGAAAAACCACGATATCACAGGGCAAGATCGGCCTCCGGATTGGTTTCCAGCGGCGGAGCAACCACCCGCACGACGTGGAGCGGCACGCGATCATCGGAATGAAGAACCACAAGAGCGGCCGCCTGCGCGCCCGCCAGCTTCAATGCCTCGATGGCCATCCGGATGGAGCGGCTGCCGGCGGCGGCCCCCTCTTCGCAGACATAGGGCCGGCCGCCTCTTGTGAGCTCTGCGCGCCAGGCGGTTAATTCCGCGGCGTCGGCATCGCCGTAAAGCTCCGCGCTGATATCGTCGCGCGCCGCTGAAATCACGCCGAGCCGGGACTGGCAGGCTTCGAGCAAGGCGCTCGTCAGCGCCCTGTCGTGGCTGAAATCGCAGCCGAAGCCTTCGGCCGGCAGCGGCGCAAAGGGGGCTCGGCTTGCATCTTCCATGACATGGCACCAATAGACCGGCAGCGCATGCGGCGTCGGGATTTGCCAGATCCCGACGACAAACCCTGCCTTGGACAGACGCCGGATGATCTCACCGGCGCTTCCCCGTTGAACGGACCGGCTGTCGATCTGGAAGCGGTCGAAGAAATGCGGCGTCTTCATTGCCGTGCAGCGGGCCTGCCGTTCCAGAACTTCAAGGCACGCATGCAGCACCGCGCCTTGAAGGCTGGTGCCTGCTGCAAGTCCCGTCGTGTCGCGGGCGAGCCAATGGGGATGCGGCGACGGGACGATATAGGCGGAGTCCACAAGGGCAAGCGGAACGGCGATTTTCCGCCCCGAAAAGAGATCGAGCCCGTCAATCCAGGAAAGCGTCTCCGCGCCGCGGCCGGCGCCGAGGTGCGACCAGTCTCCCCGTTCCATGTCACGCAGGCTTGCCGTGAAGATGCGCTCCGGAGCAATCCGCTCCGAAGCCCAGCCCTCGAGCGATTCCATCAGGCCCGATATCGCCGCTAAGGCAAAGGTCAGCCCCTTGCCCTGGCTGACCGCGACGGAGCGTGAGCGCGGCCGCACGACCTGGACGACCGGGATGCCGATCCGGTCGAGCCCGGTGATCGAACCCAGCCTGGTAATGCCGTAATCCTCTCTGCGCGCCAGGATGCGCTGCACCGTCTGCCCGGGATCGGGAGGCGAGGGGGCCCCCCCGATATCAAGGACAGCATCAAGGGCGGTATCAAGGATGATATCGAGGATATTATCGCGCCTCCCTTCGTCCATCGCATCCTTCCATCTCAGGTTACGGCCGCGGCTATGCGTCCAGGCTGCGCTTTGCCCTTGCCGCCAGCCAGGCGGCTTTCTGTCCCTCGGCGATCTGGATCGCGCGCGTCAGGTCTCTTCTTATCGATGCCGGCGTTTCATTCAGATCGCGCCTCAGCGTCGCGCTGAGGCGATAAAGCTCAGCCAGCCAGAATGACTGGCCGCTGCTGCGGCCGACGCTGATCGCATTCTGGATGGTTGCCAGCGCTTCGGCAGGCCTTCCGAGCCGCTGCAGCACCTGCGCATGCATGTCGCTGTGCATGGAAAAATTGTCGTCGGTGCCCAGTTGCTGCTGCAACAGCAGGCCGGCCTTGAAACGCGCCTCGCCGCGCGCGGCCGATGAGGTCATCAGCTCCGCCCAGCCGCAATACATATTGGCGCGCGCCTGGCTGGCGGCCAGCCCATGCCGCTCGGCCAGTGCCAGCATCCGTTCGCCGAGCGCATGGACGTCGTCATATCGGCTTTGGCAGCGGCGGAGCACGATGGCGTAATAAAGCGCATGCACCATGCTGCCGGCATGATCGGTCGAACCAGCCCATTCCAGGCACTCGCTGATCGCAGTTTCGCTGGCCCCGGCATCGTCGAGCAGCAGATAGGAGAGGGCGCTTTCGCCAAGCCCGCAGACCTTGGCGTCATGTCCGCCGAAGAAGGCGCGATGTCTGACCGCGCTTTCCGGATCGTAGAGCTTCAGGCCATTGGCAACGCAATCGAGACAAAAGCCGTGCTCGCCGGCGTGGAAGCTGGTCGCCCAACCGCAGTGATAGGATTGAAGCCTCGTCTCCCGATCCTCGACGGCCTGCATGTCCGCCACGAGAATGCGCGCGCGTGATTGCTGCGTCAGAATGTTGGGTGCCGTGAACCACCATCCCCAATAGACCGGAAAATGGTTCATCCGCACGGCCGGCGGCTGTTTCTGCAGAAGCTGCATGGCGCGGGAATAGACCCGCCGCGCGCTCTCCGATCCCTCGCCTTCGAGGGCGCTCGCCACGACGCCTTGAAGTTCGCACAGGCTGAGGGCGAGTTCGATGCGCTCGAGGTGGCGCCGGGAAAGGCTCGCCACCTCCCGCGCGCACAGTTCGAGCGAGACGTTGGCCTCGTGCATGGCCGAGCGCAGAACGCTTGCTTCCGCCGCCGCCAGGGCAAAGCGGGCGGCGGCATCATGCAGACCGGCCTCGGCACATTGCCAGGCGGCGATCGCAGCCGGCAGGCTGGGCTTTGCTTCGGTGATCAGCCGATCGGCGATCCGCCGGTGGATGCGGCGCCGGTCGCTCTTCAGCAGGCTGCCATAGGCCGCCTCCTGCGCGAGCACGTGCCGGAACTGAAAGGAGCCCTGCGTGGCGGACGAACGCTCGATGATGCCCTCGGAAAGCAGCCGGTCGATATCGGCGTCGACGCTCCGGCGGCTGACGCCTTCGAGCAGGTAGATGAGCAGCGAGATGTTGAATTCGCGGCCGATGACGCTGGCAATCTGCGCCACCCGCCGTGCCGAACCGGTCGCAGCAAGCTTGGCGGACAGCAGATCATTGAGCGAGGTGACGCTGCCGTCGCGCAGCAGGCATTGCCATTCGGAGAGCGACTTGCCCAAGGGCTGCCTTCCCTGAAAGAAATAGGCCAGTTCCTCGGCGTAGAGCGGCATGCCGTCACATTGATCGAGAATGAAATCCGAAAGCCCGGGCGGCGGATGCTCACGCCAGATCGAGGCGACGAGATCGCGAACCGCGGCAGAGCTCAGCCCCGACAGCTCGATCTCGGTTGCAACCGCGAGAGACCGCCTGAGTCTCGATGTCTGCACCACGAGGATCGGCAGCCCGCCGGCCAGCGACCCCAGCCTGTCGATCAGCTCAAGCGTCATGTCGTCGGCCCAGTGAACATCCTCGAAGATGAGCAGCGTCGGCACAGCGGGCGCCTTGCAGGTCAGAATCCCGGCCGCGGCTTCGATCACCTTGCGCCGGAACGCCAGCCCGGATGGGTCGGAGACGCGGATGTTGCGCGACATTGGCAAGGAACGGTCGGCGGTGAATGAGAGAATTGCGTCGGCGACGGCGGCGTCCACCTCTCGGCCGGACGCCTGAAGCGCCCGCACGAAGGTCTCACGGTCGCCATCCCTCAGAACCGAGGGCTCGACCAGCCTCTCGAGAAAAGAAAGGAAGGGATGCAGGGGCTGGCTCTCCAGGCGCCTGCCGCACTGAAAGACCACCGTCTCATGCGCGGTCTGCCGCAGCCGTCCGGCGAATTCGCCAACCAGTCTCGATTTGCCGATGCCTGCCTCGCCGACGACGGCGATCAGGCTTCCCTTGCCTTCGAGCGCCGAAGCCCAAGCGCCGGAAAGGGCGGCAAGCTCCTTTTCCCGGCCGCGGATCGGCCTGTCGCGCCCCTCGGACGGCGATGCTTCGGGCGCTGACCGGTCACGCTCCTGCGGCCGCCAGAGCGCAATCGGATCTTCGAAGCCCTTCAACCGTGCTGCGCGAACCAGCCTATAGTCGAATTTGTGCCGGGTGAGCCGAACTGTGGAATCGGCGACCAGCACGGAATTGGGCTCGGCCTCCGCCTGCAGACGCGCTGCCAGTACCGGCGCCGTGCCGACAATCTCATCACCTTCCGTGGAGAAGACCACGAGACCGGTGGCGACCCCGATCCGCAGCTGGAAGGGCGTGCGCGCTTTGGTTTTGCTGCCGGTGGCGATGTGCAGCAGTTCCAGAGATGCCTGCACCGCGCTTTCGGCGGCATCTTCGGATTGCTCGGGATATCCGAAGAAGCAGCATCCGCCATCGCCGAGCCGCTGATGAAGAAACCCGCCGTGTTTTCTTATGATCGTTTCGGCATTCTGATGTAACGCCGAAACCGATCGGAAGAATTTCTCGGGCTCACTCCGCAATAGCAGTTCCGTCGAGCCGACGATGTCATAGAAAAGGGCAGTGACCTGTCGCCGCTCACCTGTGAACCGAATTCGTGCGTCGAGGGTTTTCATTTGCGGTTGCCCAACACCACAGAAGCCGTGTTCAGCACATCCGATTTAGTGCTTGCATGCAAGCTTTTCGTGCGGTGGCGCTAATATATCCGCGATTTCGCCTGATCTGCGTCAGCCCGGGCATAACCGCGCCGAAAACGGCTCAGGCCGTCTCCGCCGCAATGGCGCGCCCGCCCGTGCCGCGGGCCGTCGCTATGCCGCCCAGCAGATTGCGAAGATCCGCCGCGGTTCTGTTGGCGATGACGCCGACCGCCAGGCCGCCTGATATCGCCAGCAGATGAAAGAGCGGAGCCGGCAGCACGTCCGCTGCCTCGGGCATCAGCAGTTCCGGCACGAAGCGGTGCAGCAGGTAGGTCGGAAAGGCCGAGACGGCGATCAGCGTCACCAGCCGCCCCAGCCGCACGGGCAGGGGAATGCGTGGCAGATAGAGAAGCGCCATCAGTGCGGCGAAGATCGTCAGATATTTGACCGTCGTGCCGATCCAGAGCGTTTCCCAGAAGGCGAGATAACCGAGCACGGCGGCGGCAATGACCGTCAGGATGAGCCGCTGCTCCGGCCTGCCGGCCAGGCCCGCGCACCAGCCGAACAGGCCGAGATGCAGGCCCCAGTAGAGGGTGAAAATCTGCCGCCGGCCGATATCGAAGACGTACGGCAGCGAAAACCGCGCGGTGACCGCCAGCGCCAGCAGCGCCAGCGAGAAGGCGAAGGGTCGCGCCCGCGCGAGCCGGCGCACATCAGGCAGGGCGAAGATGAGCGAGAAGACGAGAAGCGTCTGCGCATAGGCTTCGATGAACCAGTAGAGATAGGGAAGCATCTCGTGACGCTCCGGCTCGGCATAACCGAAATTGCCGGTCAGCGTCACCGAGGCCCAGGGAATCGTCTGCCACGCGAGCCCATAGGCGGCGACGATGAGAAAATAGGGGATGAGCACATTGATGCCGGGCCGCAGCGCGTGGCGGAAATCGCCGGCGAGGAAATGGCCCGACTGGAAGCGCGCCAGGCTGAAGCCGACGAGGAGCAGCATCACGCCCGATCCGCCGGGAATGGGCCAGAGCATCTCGTGATGGATGACGACGAGCAGAATGGCGATTGCCCTGAGAACCAGATCGGTCGGCAGCGCCCTGAACTCTGCGCTCCGGCCCGGCGCGGTGAGCCGCGGGGCTATATCGAGCTCGGCGATTCGCCGCTGCTCCCAGCCTTGCGGCAGCTCGATGCCAAGCCGGTCGAGCGCCATCGTCAATTGCAGGAAGCGCAGCGAATCGCCGCCGAGCGAGACGAAGCTGTCGTTGCGGCTGACCGTGTGGGGGTAGAACACCCCCGCATAGGCATCGAGCACGCTGAGCACCGCCACACGGCTCATCTCGCGCGCCGCCAGCATCTCCTCGCCGAGGGCCGCATAGTCGATCTTGCCGGAGGCAAGCCTCGGAAGCTCGCTTCGCGCCCTGACGGTAACAAGGCTGGCGGGAAGATGGCTCGCCTCGACGAGCAGCTGGAGCGCCCGGTCGGCCTCGTCAGCATCGCTCACAAAGGCCTGCAGACCGTGATCGTCACCGACGACCGCAGCCGCGATCCCCGCTTCGGCCAGCACCTGCTCCATGATGTCGAAGCCGATCCTCAGCCCCGCGACCTTGGCGAAACGGCTCTTGCGCCCTACGATCCTGTAGAAACCGTCCTCGTCGCGCATGGCGATATCGCCCGTCATCAATGCCGCGACCTCGGCCCCCCGCTGAAGATCGGCGCGGTCCGTACCGTAGCCCATCATCACGTTCGGGCCGGCATAGACGAGCTCCCCGGCAACACCGGCTCGGTCGAGCGGACGCCCGTCATCGCCAACGAGGCTCAGCCGGCCGCCGGGAATGGCGATGCCGATCCGCTCTTCATGGTCGCCCAGGCTTTCCGGTGGCACAAAGGCGATGCGGGCGGCGGCCTCGGTCTGGCCGTACATGACGAAGAAGCGGCCGCCGCTCGCGCGCACGTGGTCGCGGTAGAGACGGATGAGCTCGGGCGCCATGCGGCCGCCGGCCACCGTCATGAAGCGCAGCGCCTTGAACTCGTGGCTTCGAAAGCCCGTCTTTTCCATCAGCTCATAGGAATAGGGCACGCCCGAAAGATTGGTGCAGCCGCTTTCGCCGAGCAGCCTTGCAAAATCCTCGCTGACCACGGAGACGCCCGGCATGAAGATGCTGCCGCCGACAACCAGATGCGAATGGAGGACGGAGAGGCCGTAGGAATAGTGAAGCGGCAGGACGAGCGCGGTTCTGTCGGCAGGGGAGAGCTCGAGATAGGAAGCGATCGCGCGCGCATTGGCGTCGAGATTGGCATGGGACAGGCGCACGGCTTTCGCCGGGCCCGAACTGCCCGATGTCATCAGCAGCAGAGCGAGATCCGGATGCAGCGGCGCAGCACTTTGCCCGGACCGGGTTTCCTCGACGAGCCGCCAGCGGCCATCGGCCGGGCGAAAGGTGAAGTCGGGCTGAAAGGCCGACAGAAACTCTCGCCACAGCCTGTCGTCGCAGGGCGGCAACATCGCCACCGCATGGCCGGCCCGCAAGGCGCCGAGATAGGCGACGATCGCATGTTCCGAGATCTCGGCCGAAATCGCCACGAGCCGCTTTTCCCCGCCTCCCAGCCGCTCGGCAAAGCGCCGCGTCCGGGCGTTGAGGTCGGCGTAGGAGAGCGTCCGCCCGTCGGCGAAGACAAGGGCAGGGCGATCGTCGGCGCGAGCGATTTCGGAAAACAGGTTGGCGGGGATCATGCGGACGCTTCGGATTGGCAGAAAACTGGCCGAAGCGCGTATAATCCTTGACAATCGCAGTCAACTAATTTCCAGGTGCATATCTGCGCCGCGCCAACTGCTGCGGTCGTCGCACGCGCTGGAGGAGGGGTGTCGTCACCACCGCGGCGGCGAGTTCAGCGTGCAGCGCCGGATGGCTGTTCGTTTCAATCCAGTCGCAGCCGATGTCGATCACCAGCGGGAATGGCGCGTGTTGACGTTTCCGTAATCACGGCAAGCGCCTTTGCTTGCCGGGCGGCTCTTTTCTCATAGGATTTCTGCGCCATCTGTTGCCAGGGCAACCAGACAGGGTGCTGTATGGACGAGACAATCGAACAGCTTCTCCATCTTTCCGCGCAGACGGAAACGCTGATGGCGGTCTATGATGGCGATGACCGGCTGCGCTATGCCAACAGCGCCTTCCGCTCGGCCTATTTCATCGAGCCGGAGGAAACGCCGCTCTGGCCGGATCTGATGCGGCGCAATTTTGATCTCGGCCGCGGCACCGTCATCCGCACCGATAATTTCGAGGAATGGCTGCGCTCGACCCAGTCGCGCCGCGGCAAGATCGGCTACCGGGCCTTCGAGACGGATCTTTCCGACGGCCGCTGGCTGTGGATGACCGAGGCGGTGCAGAGTAACGGCTGGATGCTCTGCATCGCCAGCGACATTACCCGGCTGAGAGCCCATGGCCGCACTGTCCGGCAGGATCGCGATCAGGCGATCAAGGCTTCCTACACCGACGAGCTCACCGGCGTCGCCAACCGCCGCTTCGTGATGGCGCGCGTCGAAGACATGCTGGCCGCCGCCCGGCATGGCAGCAGCGGCTGCCTCGCCGTCTTCGACATCGACAATTTCAAACGCATCAACGACCGGCTCGGCCACCACGCCGGCGATCTCGTGCTGCGCGATTTCGCCCACCGCATCCACCAGAATGTCCGCCGCAACGATTGTTTCGGCCGCGTCGGCGGCGAAGAATTCCTCCTCGTCATGCCGGCCACCGGCCCGGAAGACGCTCTTGCCATGGTCGAGCGGATGCTGACTGTGATCCGCTTCTCCCGGCCGCTGCCGGAATCGCCCGATTTCAGCTACACGTGTTCTGCTGGCATCGCCGGGTGTGTGCCGACTGACAGTGCGTCTGAGCTTTACCGGCGGGCGGATCAGGCGCTTTATGATGCCAAGATGAGTGGTCGGGATAGGGTGCGGGCGGCTTAGGATGCTTGGTTGACCTGTCAAAAGTTCAGCTCCCATCATCCGAATGCAAGCCTCGGCATTTCTGCTGCAATTCATGATGGTTGATATTCCTCGTTAACAGTTTGATGCATAATGATAGTGTTTCGTGCTAACTTCGAAAGCCAGGCGGCTCTAAAACTGAAAGTTGCTTGATTGTGGACCAGACTGCCGTCGCTACCAGGACCTTCGCCACGCGTGCCAGGACGATCGACCATCTCGGTCGTGAACAGATCGCGGATTGCCCTACTGCGGTTTCCGAACTCTGGAAAAATTCCTGGGACGCCTATGCACGTAGCGTGAGACTAAGGGTTTTTGCCGAGGAACTGCCGGTCGCTGTGTTGACCGATGACGGTCACGGCATGCGTGCGCGCGACCTGTTCGAGCGGTGGCTCGTCATAGGCACGGAGAGCAAGATATCGGACAGCGTGCCCACAGCTTCTGCAGACCGTAACGGGCTGCCGATCCGCGTCCGACAAGGTCAAAAGGGAATCGGTCGGCTTTCCAGTGCAAAGCTGGGCTCGATCCTGCTGCTTATCAGCAAACATCGCGAGGAGGACTATGTCGTTGCGCTCATCGATTGGCGTATGTTCGAGAATCCGTTTGTGAATTTGTCGGAGGTTGCCGTTGCCACTGGCGATTTCACTACCAAGGAAGATATCTTTTCATCGCTAGCTTCTCTCGCAGATGTACTGGTGGCAAGCATACTTGAAGACGGTCGGGACTGGCGGAAGGCAGATAAACTATCCGTCCGCGAACCCTGGCTCCGTTATGACCGTGAGTGGCTTGCAGAAAACCCATCCCAACTGGGGCTGATGCCTTCCGAAAGGATTATCCAGGGCATGAAGCGGCTGCCCTTTCGCCCTGATCATTTAGTGGGTTGGGAAGGCAGTGGGACGGCGATGCTCGTCTTTGATCTCGATGATTCACTTCGGGCACTGCCTGCGACCGGCGACACTGACCTTGTGAAAGCCGATAATACCGACCGCTTTCAGAGGACCCTCTCAAACTTCGTAGACCCGTATTCCGTCGGCCGAAAGCGCCCGGAATTCGCCTACAGCGCTGATGTGCGCGCCGTTGTTTCGGATGCGACGCGCATAAAGGTTATTGTTGGAGCTGAGAAGGCGATAGATCGTGTGCAGGTACAGGAAATGGAGCATCAGATCGACGGCACGGTCGGCGAAGACGGTATCTTCCGCGGCAAGTTGAAGGCATTTGGCACCTGGCTGCAGGAAAGTGTTGAATTTGAGCTACCGAAAGGGCTTTTGATGCCTGATAGGTCAGCTTCGCGAGTCGGGCCGTTCGAACTGTACATCGCCTCCATGGAATTCGAGCCTGAAAACTCCACGCATTCCCGCGCCGAGCACATTCGGTATACAGATTTGGCAAAGGACTATTCCGGTCTAATGATTTATCGTGACGGGCTGCGCGTGCTTCCTTACGGACGCGAAGATAACGACTTCTTCGAAATCGAATACAAGCGCAGCAAAAATGCGGGCCGTTACTTCTGGAACCACCGGCAGATGTTCGGCCGCATCGCTTTGACGCGTGACCACAACCCAAACCTTAAAGATAAAGCTGGAAGAGAAGGTTTTATCGACAACACGGCGGCGAAAACCTTTCGCGCCATCGTCGGGAATATCCTCGATCAGTCCGCTCGGCGGTACTTTGGCTCGGCATCCGAAATTCGCAAGCCTCGCCTGACGGATATCAAGGCTCGGAACAGGGCAGGCCGGGCCGAAGAAGAGGCCAAGAAGCTTCGAGAAAAAGAGCGCAAGCAGTTTCAGACGGAACTTGAGCGCGCCGAGCAGCGGCTGCCAATGCTGCTGGGAAAGATTGGGGAGGGGGCTCGGACACTCTCAGTCGAAAAGGATTCTGATGTAACATCGGCTATTGGTCGCCTGTCGGAATGGCGGAGCGAGCTGGCCGATACTTCAATTCGCCCCTTACCTGCGGGTTCTGCACGATTCTCTCAACGTTATCAGGCAGCCAGAGCCAACGCGGAAACGATCTCTGAAGCGATCATAGCCTACGAGGAAAAGTTTCGGCAGGAAATGGATCGCTACAAGGCGGCGAAGCCCTCAGAAATCGTCGAGGCTCAGATCAAGGAAGCCGACCAGGCCGTTCGTCTTCAAGTAGAGCAGTTCCAGGCAGTCATCGTCTCTCTTCAACGCGAGCAGTATGACTCGGTAAAGCAGTTAGCTCAGAGTCGCATGATCGAATTCCGGCGTGAGGCCGATGCTATCGCGTCGAGGCTGCAGGCTGGCAGCTCTGAATTGAGTATCGTCATCGAATTGATCCGTAAGTTGCGGGACGAGTGGGTGGAAGAGAACCGCTCTGTTTTCGGTATCTATGTATCTGCGCTCGAGAGTGTGAAGGAAGAGATAGATCTGGAAACACTTGCAAGCGTCCAGAATCAGAATCTTCGCGAAGCTGCAGCGGAGCTCGATCGACTAACTGCTCTGGCTCAACTGGGAATCGCAGTCGAAATCGCCGCCCATGACCTGCAGGACCTGGATGAGATGGCCACTGCGGGCCTTAAAGCATTACCCGAAGACATGCGCGATACCCCGGCCGTTCGTGATATTCGACTCGGCATCGAAGGTCTGACCGACCAACTGCGTTTCCTTTCCCCGTTGCGACTCTCTGGTGACAAACTGCAGCGCTGGATCGGCGGTGCCGAGATCGCAGATTTCATCCGACGTTTCTTTGCACCAAAATTCGCTGAGGCTGGCATCGCATTTACCGCAACTCAAGATTTTATGGCTATACGTTTGTTCGAACGTCCTGCGCGAGTCCTACCTGTTTTCATGAACCTCGTAAACAACAGCATTTATTGGGTCGGCACCGTACCTCGAGCGAAGCGGGAAATCCTTCTGGATGTCGTCGACAACGAAGTGGTTGTTGCCGACAGTGGCCCGGGTATATCCGGGGACGATCAGGAACACATCTTCAAGCTGTTTTTCACAAGAAAGGAGCGTTACGGCCGGGGTGTCGGACTTTATCTTGCCCGCGCCAATCTTTCGGCGGGAGGGCATACGATTCGTTACAGAAACAAACAGGACAGGCCATCCTTAGCCGGCGCAGCATTCTATATAAATTTTAGAGATGCGGACCTCGGACCGCAGGGGGAGTGATGACCGAGAAGAATTATAATGACCTGATCGGCGAAGCTTTTATCGATCCAATCCGTTCTGTGCTCATCGTCGATGACGATTACCCTACGTTCCACGAAATCCTCCAGGACGATCCAATCCTTCTGCAGAAGTTCGCCCATAAAGACTGGAACAAGAAGGCAGAGAACCGAGCAAAAGTTCGAAAGGTAATTGAAGAATTCCGTCGCCCTGAAGCGCCTTACCTTCTCGACATCCATGACGGCACCTCGCCGAGCGAGGAAACGGATGAACAGCAGGTACATATTCTCCATCAGACTGATCTCCTGATTCTGGATTACCAGCTTGAGAAATCGAGAGAGGGGGACGGATCGAAAGCGGTGCGAATTGCACGGCAGGCTTTGGCCAACAAGCATTTCAATTTGATCTTGGTTCATACACAGGAGAGCCTTGAGCGAGTCTTTCACGAATTCCTCGTCGGCTTTTCGATGCCAGCCCTTTCGCAATGCGAGATCGAAGTTGGCAACAAGCTGCAGGAATTTCTCAATTCACAAGAAGATGCGCTGCTGGCGGCTGTGCGGGACCGTCAGTACAATTGGGCGATCAGGTCAGGTCGCGAAAACTTGCGCAAGGCGCTGCACAAGGGAGAGGCTCCCTGGGGTGACACCAAGGCGCTTTTCGAGAAAGCGAATTTGGCCCGCAGCGAGTGGCTGACGGCAGTTTATCATGCCTTACAAATTTTCGAACAAGACAACGCTGAAAGGCTTGCCAGCGAAAATCTCGGCGTGACCTTCTGGAACGACGGGGAGGTAAAATTCATCCGAGCGGCAAGAGGCTTCATAGCGTTCAAGTCAAAAGATGACGATAAGGAACTGCTTCCGGCCATTCAGAAGGCACTCATCGCCTGGAACCCGCGTCCTCCTCGCTTAATGCTCACTAAACTTAGAGCTGAAATGAACGAAAGGGGCATTGAGGTGCAGGATGATGCCTTAGGCGATCCGGATATTGGCGCGATATGGTATCATCGGCTACTGGAAGCTGGCGCCCAGAATCTCGATGCCATCGTGACCGGAACCGTCCGCAATTATGCCGAGCAGCTACTCGACAAGCTGCTCCCGAATGTCACGTCCTTCGCCAAAGATATCATCAGCGTTGACCGCAAGCGCGGCGCTCTCGAAGCTGTAAAAGGCCACTTTTCCGTCGACCTGTCGGATGCTGAGGTTTTGACCACAGCGAAGATGGGACACAACGCGTTTGTCGGCAGTAAACCGGTCAGGAGCGTACATCTCGAACTGGGCCATATATTGCGAATTGAAGATATCTACTGGCTCTGCCTCACGCCTGCGTGCGACATGGTGCCTAAAGTGCATCGCGGCAAACCATCAGACAGAATGGAGGGGATCAAGAGGTTTACCGCGTTAAAGCTTGTTCCTCAAAAGCCTGCGGACGCAATCGCGAATGCGAATAGAGGCGGACAGATCTTTGCAAATATCACTAGCCCTGGAGGCGAGGCAAAACGTTTGGCTTTCTCCGCCGCAGTCGCACCGGGCGCGTCGCCCGCCTGGATGATGATGTATGTGCAGAATGACGGTTATCTTCCGAATGAGGATGCACCACGCTGTCGCGTCAGCTACGTCAGTGCCCCAAAGACGAAGCGGGCAAAGTTTCCCAAGATTAAGACCATAGAGGCGACCGTTTGCGGGATGCTCCGGTACGAATACGCACTGGAAATTCAATCTCGGTTTATTGCATCCCAATCGAGAATCGGTCTGGACTTCGTGAGCGCTGGCGATCAGCAGGTTGAAGTCGATGAAGCCGCGGGCCAATGATGTTCGAACTGACAGACCCGCACCGGGATTGCCCAGTCGGTGAAGAAAAAATACCGGCTTTAAGTACCGTTAGAGAAGATTATTTGCCGTCACCCCTGTGCGTTGATCTTTTTGCCGGGGCGGGGGGCTTCTCTCTGGGTGCCATCGAAGCGGGCTTCGAACTTAGGGCCGCGGTAGAGTACTCGCGGCATGCCGCATCGACCTATCGAAAGCAGATCAGAAACAAAAACGGGCGCAGGATTGCAGTCTTTGAGAATAACATTCTTGAACTGAATCCCTGCGACGTCATGGACGAGGCTGGACTGATCGAGGGGCGCTGCGACCTGCTTCTCGGCGGTCCACCCTGTCAGGGCTTCTCGTCGCATCGCTTGAATGATGCTGGAGTCGATGATCCTCGAAACGCATTGCTCCTGCGTTATTTTTCATTCGTCCGTGCGATTCGTCCCAAGATCTTTCTCGTTGAGAATGTCCCCGGGTTGCTCCATTCCAAACATGCAAACTATCTGAACAAATTTCTCGGAGCAGCTCGCGAACAGGACTATGAGGTTTTCGATCCCGTTATCGTCAACGCACAGGATTACGGCGTGCCTCAGAACAGGAAGCGCGTTTTTATCCTCGGATACGACTCCAGGCGCATCGACTTCAAAGCCGAATGGCCGCCTCGGCAATCTCATGGAAACCCCTCCAAAGCCGGACGCTTCGGCCCCCTGCTGCCGTGGCGTACCGCTGCCGACGCCTTCGCTATTTTGCCTCTCGCCGATGACGCAAATGATGTGCACATGACTCATGGGGCCGAACTCGTTGAAGCCTTTAAAAGCACACCGTTGAACGGGGGGTCGCGCGCGCAATCAAATAGGCAACTTCTTTGCCATCAGAACCACGATGGGCATCGTGACGTTTATGGGCGAATTGATCCTTCGAAACCGTCGCCGACCATGACCACCGCATGCATAAATCCCTCTAAGGGACGATTCGTGCATCCGACTGAACACCATGGTATAACGGCGCGTCAGGCAGCCAGACTACAAACCTTCCCTGAGGATTTCGTGTTCGAAGGCGGACTGATGGCAGCGGGGGTTCAAATCGGCAACGCTGTCCCGGTGCGGCTAGCGCACGCCCTTTGTGATCAGGTTATCCGTGCACTCGCATCTCCAGACACTACATTCGCGGGTCGTCGGAGTACGCATTGTGTTGGAACATGATCACCGCAATAAATCTTCGGCTTCCGAAAATTGCGGATCCCCTTGAAATCCGCAAACTGTTCTGCAGGCGATCGGAGTAGAAATTGCTCGCAAACGCTGCCGCCCACGCCTTGGTCACGCCGACTAAACGTTAGGGAACCAACGGCGCAATGTTGCTATGAGACGCCAGCGGAGATCTGATATATTCGGCGCGTGAGACGGCTGCGCCTGTTTGCACCAATAGGATATGGTGATTGGTCAGCAGCTTACGCTTGTATGAGACCTTATCACACTTTATATTTCGCAGAAGAATGGACCGGTTTTCTCCATCAGAACGCAGCAGGATCATGAGCGCCGTTCGCGGCCGTGATACACGGCCGGAAATGCGAGTCCGCAGAGTTGCGCATGCTTTAGGCTTGCGCTTTCGCCTGCATCGAAAAGATCTTCCGGGCGTACCCGATCTCGTATTTCCGAAACACCGCCTCGTGCTTTTTGTGCACGGATGTTTCTGGCATAGACACGAAGGCTGCCCGCGGGCCTCTATACCCCAAAGTAGGCGAGAGTTCTGGATAGAGAAACTGACGAAGAATGTGACGCGCGACCAGCGTGTGAAAGCAGTATTGGAGGAAATTGGATGGCGTGTTGAGGTCATTTGGGAATGTGAGACTAAGCGGGACGATTTGATCCGCGAGCGCATAACTGCAATTCCGACGTTTGCAGCTACCCAACGTATAGAACCTCCCTCAATTAAATCAGGCCCGAACAAGTGCCGACAGTACCCGAACAGAGCGCCAAATGAACGTTGAAGTGGGCCTAGGAGAAACGAACTTCCACGGTCAAACCGGGCAGTTCATAGATATTGACTGCCGGATCGCGGCGCAGCGTGCCAGAACGCTGCGTATGGGCCAAGATGTGGAAAATGTCGGCGTTTTGGTTTTCGTAGAATGTTTTAACCAACCGCGGCCAGCTCTCCCATAGAGCCCGGGAGTCATAATTGCTTTCTCCGCTGAAGCGAGCAACGTGGCGGGCGAGTACAAGTATGGCTGGTGGGGGCGAACCGGCGTTCCCGAGCCCCAATGCCCGGCACACGTCACTCGAAGATCGACCGCCGACCCAGTCGGATATTCGAGCCACCCAATCGTTTGCTTTCAGCAGGTTGATGCGTCTGCTATTGCGCTCGGTCACGGAGCGCCCGTAGATATCGGGCCATTTCAGCTGGATGAGGCAGAGACGCCCCGTCACATTGTCGAGCGCAACCGCATCAATGTCGGTAAGCTCGGTGCCGTCCGACCGTTTGATATGGAAGCCTCGGTCCGGAACCGTGTAGCGCGGCGGCTTGAATAAATCCCGCAGGTTATCCCGAAATACAGTGAGCGTACGGTGAGCTGTTTTTGCTGATCGGCCAAATCAGGCGATGTTCTGGCATTAGAACCAGCATTAGTGCTGACATTAATACCAGAACGAAGAGGTTTCATGGCTCGCATAGAGATCATGTCCGGTACCGAGCGCAGACGGCGTTGGTCGGACGAGGCGAAGCTGAGGATACTTGCGGAAGCTGATGAGCCCGGTGCTCGCATTGGCGATGTGGCGCGCCGGCACGACATTCATCCGGGCCAGATCCGCTTGTGGCGGCAATCATTCAACTATGCCGATCGGCCGACGGTGTTCCTCCCGGTGGAAATCACGGAGGAGGTTGGCGTAAGCCAGCCGTCTACCGCATCAACAAGGCCGACGATCGTTGAGATCTTGCTTCGAAACGGTCGGAGCTTGAAGGTTGCGGTTGACGTTGAGTTGAAGCTGCTTGGCCCGCTCGTCGCTTGCGTGGAGGCGGTATGATCGGCCCATCGGGGAATGTGAGGGTCTATCTGGCCTGCGGAGTGACCGATATGCGGCGTGGCATTGATGGTCTGTCCGCGCTGGTGGAGACGGTCGTGAGGGAGGCACCGGGCTCGGGCGCAATCTTCGGCTTTCGCGGAAAACGCGCGGACCGGATCAAGCTGCTTTGGTGGGATGGCCAGGGGTTCTGTCTGTTCTACAAGATTTTGGAGCGCGGATACTTTCCCTGGCCGACGGCGAAAGAGGGTGTAGCGCACCTGACGCAGGCGCAGCTTTCGATGCTCGTTGAGGGGATCGATTGGCGACGCCCGGCGTGGACTTCCGCTCCCGGCCGAACGGGATAAAAGCTATATTTTGCAGGGGCATGGGAAGCTTAACGCTGGTGCGTCAGAGGCAAATCGGCTAGTTTCGCGGATATGGAAACAGCGCCGCTGGACAGTCAGGACGAGCTCAATACTTTGCGCGCACTCGTCGCGGAACAGGCGGCAAAACTTGAGAGCCAGGAAGCCGAGGTCATCAAGCGAGACTCCATAATCGGGCTTCTTCGCGCGCAACTGGAGCTTCTCCGACATCGGCAACATGGCGCGTCTTCGGAAAAGATCGACAGGAAGATCGAGCAATTCGAGCTGATGTTGGAGGAGATCGAGGCCTCCCGGGCCGAGGCTGAACAGCGCTCCGGGAAACCGCCTCTGCCGGAGTTGGACGACGCATCCGAGAAGCCGAAGCGCAAGCCTCTACCCGATGATCTCACCACCGAAGAACTGGTCTATGCAGCTCCCTGCAATTGCCCGACCTGCGGTGGCACTTCGTTCCTGAAGGCGGCCGACAGAGTGGTCCAGGTGCTGGAGCACGTGCCGGCGTCGGTCAAGATTGTCCGGCATGTCGAGAAGCGCATGATCTGCAGGGAATGCGATACGACAGTGGCTGGCGAGATGCCGACCTTGCCGATCGAGCGCGGCAAACCCGGGCCGGGGCTGCTCGCCCACATCATGATCGCCAAATTCGACGATCACATTCCCCTCTACCGCCTGTCAGAGATGTACGACCGGTTGGGGATAGACATCTCCCGATCCGTAATGGCCGACTGGGTCGGCCGGGTATCTGCATTGCTGACACCACTTGTCCTGTTAATCAGGGCCCATATCGCCGCACTCGACCGAATACATACGGACGATACCCCGGTCGATGTTCTCGACCCCGGGCGGGGCAAGACAAAAACCGGCAGGGTCTGGGTCTACATCTTTGACGGCAGTGGCTATCAATCCGCCACTCCCGCAGCCATTGCCTATTACTACAGCCCCGACCGCAGGGGCGCACATCCGGCTGATCACCTGGCAAGCTTCAGCGGCGTCATGCATGCCGACGGCTACGGGGGTTACAAGAAGCTCTATGGCAACCAGATCATTGAAGCCGCCTGCATGGCGCATGTGCGCCGCAAGTTCCATGATGTGATAAAGCTCAAGCCGTCTCCGATCGCTGAGGAAGCGCTGTCACGCATCGGCGCTCTCTACGATATCGAGAACCGTATCCGAGGCATGTCGGCTGACGAGCGGCGCACCCTGCGCCAACACCATGCCCGGCCTGTTCTGGACGAACTCAAGGCCTGGATCGAGGCGACACTCTCGACTTTGCCTCAGAAGCAGAGGCTGGCCGAGGCGATGCGATATGCCCTGTCGCGATGGGCAGCCTTGAGCGTCTACATCGACGATGGCCGTGTCGAAATCGACAACAACATCGCTGAACGAGCCATGCGTCCGCTTGGAATTGGAAGGAAGAACTGGCTGTTTGCCGGCTCGGACAAGGGCGGCGAGCGCATCGCCAACATCCTCACCATCATCGAGACGGTCAAACTGCAAGGCCATAATCCAGAGGTCTATCTGACGGATGTCCTGACCCGGATCCAGGATCACCCCGAAGACCGAATTGAAGACCTCCTGCCTTGGAACTGGACGCCGGCAAAAGCTCGATGCGAGGCCGCCTGATGGCGCGCTCGAGGTTCATCTACACACTCAGCCAAGTCGCCGGCATGATCGGCGAAAACCTCGAACTGATCGAAGAAGTGACCGCAAACTCGGACAACATCTCCGAAGGCGAACTGGTTTACGTCGGCGATGGCAGTGAAGACGGCACGAAGGGTCTGACCGAGAATGGCATCGAAGAACTTCAAAGCCTACTCGCCGACATCAGGACGTGGGACGGCGGTATCCGCGAGTTCCTCATCGACACACAGTGCGATCCTGAAATAATCGACCGCATCATGGCCGATGAGATGAAACGCGGCCTATAGATTCCATCTCTCGACACCCGAAAATGCGTTCGCCGGACGCTTACGAAATACACGTTCACGTCCGTCGACTGCCTTGTCCCAATCGCGTCGGAAGGCTGCGCGAAGGTGCCATGTCAATCCCGCGCTGGCATTCAGCATGCCCCCGAATATCGGCAGCAGGACAAAGTTCCTCCCGAATTCAATATAGTAGGGGAGAGGCTGCTCATGATTGTGTTCGCAGATAGCCGCAGTATCGGCATTCAGCGACAGACCGGCAACGACTTGATCCGCCGACGAGGCGCTTTCTCCCGCCTGCTGCCAGAGCGCTTTCACGTCCTCCTTGTGAGCAAAGGCGGTTAACAAGTTGCGAAGCTCGAGATTGGGCCTGGTCGCCATCAATCGCGTGGCGCAGGCAATATGATGCAACACGCGTCCGTAGGCTGTTATCGACAATGCATTCCAGCTGCGAAATGTGCGCCCGCCAAGAAGGGTGTCTTCTGGCAGAGCATTGGCTTCGGCCGTTCCCGCACTATAGATTTCTGCGAGGTGTCGATAATAAGCCGTCGTGTCCTCGTCGGGTTCATATCGGAGGAACCAGCCGTCTTGAACGCGTGCGTAACGGTCAATCCCAAGAGCCATTTCTTGCTTTCGTGCAGCGAGCTGGCCCTCAATCGCCGACAGACGCTGACGCGCCGAATAGCTCAACCAAGCGCTTGCTCTTCGTTCCTCATCGTCATCATTGCTGGAGGCGACTTCCAATATCAGATGATCCTCTGAGAGGAATGTGGACTCGGCTAAGCCATGCCGCTCCATGGCGGCATATCTCTGAACGACGGCAAGTCGGCCGCAGTTTATAAGATGTCGGTCAGCAACAGCGCTAAACTCCGGCGAGGTCGATCTCCACGGTACTCCGTTGGAAACATCCTGAAGTACTCTTAAAAATGGCCGCAAAGCTGATGCGGCTCCTGCCATTATGAAGTGCCTGGCCTCATCGTTTCTTATCAGCTGGTCGCGATTGGGTGCTAAGGTGAATGCAAAAGATGCTTCATCGAGGCCGCGCACGAGCTCGATTAAGAACTCCCGTTCGTAACCCCGCCAGGCATCTAGAGTGCGCGCCAGATAAGAAGCTCGGATCGATGATACTAGTTGTTCAGCGCGTCGCATGGTTCGTTAGCTACTTGAGCGAATTAGAACTTTATGCCGGCGTGGTAAAGAAATTACCTTAGGTTACAGACGCGCACTCGGCGCCTCCCCGACACCAACTATCCCACCGCGCCAAAATCCGCCGCCAACACCGCATTCTTCAGTGCCCTTGAATACGCATGCTGCGGATCATCCAACACTGCTCGCGCCCGCCCCCGCTCAACAATCTCCCCCTTGCGCATGATGATGATATTGTCGCTGACGTAATAAGCCGTCGCCAGATCATGCGTGATGTAGATGATCGAAAGACCGAGTTCGTTCTTCAGCCGGCCGAACAGGTTAACGATTGCCATGCGCAGCGACGCGTCGACCATGGAGACCGGTTCGTCGGCCACCAGCAGGCGTGGCTCGGGGATCAGCGCGCGGGCGATGGCGACGCGCTGCAGCTGGCCGCCGGAGAGTTCGTGGGGGAAGCGGCCCTTCACCTCTTCCAGCGTCAGGCCGACATGGTGGAGGGCGGTATCGGCCATCTTCTCCACCTCCCGCCGGTCCGGCCGGTTGCCGGAGGCGGAGAAATTGCGGGCGGTCTCGAAGAGGTAGCGATCGACCCGCTTCAGCGGGTTGAAGGCTTCGAAGGGGTTCTGCAGCACCGGCTGCACCTCCTTCATGAAAGCCTTGCGTTCGGCCCGGCTGTGGATGGCGACGGTCTTGCCGGCAAATTGCAGCTCGCCTTCGGTCGGCTCGGCCTGGCCGAGGATCATCGCCGCCACCGTCGATTTGCCCGAGCCGGATTCGCCGACGATCGAGAGGATCTCCGGCTCGTCGCCGATTTCGAAGCTGACGTCCTTGACGGCGGTGATCAGCCGCCGGCCGAGCATGCCGCCCTGGCGGTAGATTTTCGTCACATGCGAGAGGCTAAGCAGTGTCAAACCTGATCCCCCGTAACCGCAAAACACGCCACCCGCCGCTCGGGCGCGACGGTGACCATGGGCGGAACCTTCTGTGAGCAAATCTCCATGCGCTTCGGGCAGCGCGGGTGAAACCGGCAGCCTTCCGGCGGCATGGCAAGGTTCGGCGGCCGTCCCTCCAGCGAGGGCCGGGTGGTGGGGTCGCCGATCTTCGGCAGGCTGCCGACCAGATGCTGCGTATAGGGGTGGAGCGGCGCGCTGAAGAGCTTCGCCGTCGGCGCCTCCTCGACCAGCCGGCCGGCATAGACGATGCCAATGCGGTCGGAGACCGTCGCATGCACGCCCATATCATGGGTGACGAACAAGAAGGAGGAACCCATCTCGCGCTGGATGTCGCGGATCATCGACAGCACATCGCGCTGCACGATGACGTCGAGCGCCGTCGTCGGCTCGTCGGCGATGATGAATTCCGGCGTCAGGATGGTGGCGAGCGCAATGGTCATGCGCTGGCGCATGCCGCCGGAGAGTTCGTGCGGATAGGCATCGAGCAGCTGCGGATCGAGCTTCAGTCGCTGCAGGTGGTTGGCGACCTTTTCGAAGAAGATTGATTTGCTCACCTTCATGTGGCGGAAGGCGAAATCGGTGAAGGAATGGCGGATCCGGCGCACCGGGTTCAGCACATTCATCGAGCCCTGCATGATATAGGAGAGATGCTTCCAGCGCAGCGCCACGCGCTCCTCCGGCGTCATCGCATAAAGATCCTGGGTGCCGCCGCCGAAGTGGAATTTGACGCTGCCGGAGACGACCCGAAGCGGCGGCCGGATGGCGCCGGCAATGGTCTTGATCAGCGTCGTCTTGCCGCTGCTCGATTCACCGGCGACGCCATAGACCTCGCCGCGGCGGATCGTCAGGCTGATATCGTCGACGGCGCGCACCTCGCGATCGACGCCATAGAGGAAGGCGCGGTAATAGGCTTTCAGGTTGTCGATTTCGACCAGATTCTCCATGCTAACTTCCCATCCGGTTCAGCCGGCTGCGCGGATCATTGTATTCGTTCATCGACATGGACAGCAGGAAGAGCGCCAGGAAGAGAATGACGATGACGGCGACGGGGGCGGCCACCCACCACCAGATGCCCGAGATCAGCGCCGAATGCGCATTGGCCCAGTAGATCATCATGCCCATGGTCGGCGTCTCGATATCGGTGAAACCGAGCACCGAAAGCGTGATCTCCATGCCGATCGACCAGATCATGTTGTTCATCGTCGTGGCGAAGACGATCGGCAGCACATAGGGCAGGTGCTCCTCGACGAGGATCTTGCGCATCGTCATGCCTGAATAGACGCTCTGGGTGGTGAACGGCCGGCTCTTCAGGCCGAGCGCCACCGAGCGGATGAGACGCGCATCATAGGACCAGCCGAGCGAGGCCATGATGACGATCAGCGCCACCCAGGTCATGTTGTCCTTCAGCACGAAATAGAAAAGGATCAGCAGCGGAAATTGCGGGATGACCATGACGCTGTCGTTGATCGCCATCAGCACCCGGTCGACAGCGCCGCCGGCATAACCGGCGACCAGCCCGACAACCAGCGAGATGATGCGCGAGAGAAAGGCGACGCCGATGCCGAAATAGAGCGTGTTGCGCAACCCGATCGTCAGCTGCCAGAACACATCCTGGCCGCGCGAGGTCGTGCCGAGCCAATATTCGCCGTCCGGCGGCATGTCGGGCGGCAGGAGATAGATGTCGGTGGCGCCATAGGGCGAGAAATAGGACAGGATCACCAGCCCGACGATGACGGCAAAGAGCAGCAGGCCGCAGAGGAATTCCATATTCTGGCGGGCGAGGTCGCGGATGATGGTAAACATGGCCTATTCCACCTTGATGCGCGGATCGATCAGCGGGCTCAGCACGTCGATGATGAAGACGGCGGCAGCAACGCCGACGATCGACAGCGCGCTGAGGCCGAGCACCAGGCTGTAGTCGCCGGCATGCACCGCTTCGATCAGCAGATTGCCGATGCCGGGATAGCCGAAGACGATCTCGGTGATGACGGTGCCGTTGAAAATCGCGCCGAGCGACATGGCAAGCCCGGTGAATTGCGGCACCATGGCATTGCGGGCGATGTAGGAGCGCAGGATCTTGCCCTTCGGCACGCCGCCGAGCTCGGCGAAGACGACGTAATCGTCGGTGATGATGTTGGAAACCAGCGCCCGCATGCCGATCAGCCAGCTGCCGGCGCCGACCAGGATCAGCGAAAGGGCCGGCAGGATGGAGTGTTTGAGGATGTCGGTGACCAGAGCAAAGGAGAGGTCCAGATTGGCGTTCATCTCATAGCCGCCATTGATCGGCAGCACCGGCCAGATGAAGCCGAAGACGATGAGCAGCACGAAGGCGAGGATGTAATAGGGAATGGGCAGCATCGCGATGAAGACCAGGCTGACGGCCTTCAGCACCATGTCCTTGCGGTAATAGCCGGCGAGCGCGCCGATCGCATTGCCGAGCACGAAGGTGATCAGCGTCGACACCGTCATCAGCCCGATCGTCCAGGGCAGCGAGCGCAGGATGATTGTCGAAACGGGGGTCGGGAAGGCCGAGAGCGAGGGGCCGAGATCGCCGGTCGCCAGCCGCAGCCAGAAATGCAGATATTGCTGCCAGATCGAGCCCTGCATGCCGTAGAGTTCGCGCAGCGACTGGCGCATCAGCTCGATCGCATTGGGATCGGACTGACCCATCTGGGTGATGGCGCCTATGCTTTCTTCGACCGGGTCGATCGGGGTCAGGTGGGTGACGAAGAAGGTGATCGTCACGCCGAGAAAGACGACGAGCAGGAACTGACCAAACCGCTTCAGCACAAAGATCAGATAGGGCGTCATAAGGCGGAGCTTCCTCTCTGCTTCCCTTCTTGAAAGGATCGACGAGCATGGCAGTTGGGGCTCATGCCCGTCGATGAGGGGGCCGGCGCGATGGCTGCCGCGCCGGCATTGGGAGGGTTATTGCGATTGGGCCGGCTTCAGCTTGACCATCATCAGCCTGGAGTTCGCCCAGTTCGGCACCGGATCCGTATAGGGGTCCTTGATGGTGGGATAGCCGGTCCAATAGGTCGTATCCATCGAGGTGAAGACGTTATAGGACATCAGCGGGATCGTCGGCATTTCTTTGGCGACCAGCTTCAGATAATCCTTGCCGAGCTCCATGCCCTTGGGATCGTCGGCGCTGATGCCGCGGATGCTCTCGATGATCTTGTCGAGCTCCGGATTGGACCAGCGCTGCCAGTTGCGCGGCGGCTGAACCTCACCCTTCTTGGCGACGAACTGCGAATGCCAGCTGTCGAGGAAGAAGGACAGGTCGGGATCGCCGCCCCAGGTTTCGACGCTCCAGGCGATCGCCACCTGGAAATCGCCGGGCTGCAGCGCCGTCTGCCACAGCTTCGCGGCCGGCACGGCTTTCGCGTCGATACCGAAGGCCGCCCATTGCTGGGCAATCAGCGTGCCGGCGCGGGTGAAGACCGAGCGTGTGTCGCCTTCGACCGTCATCCGGATCTTGAAGGGCTGGCCGTCGGGGGTCAGCCATTTGCCGCCTGACTTCTTGAAGCCTGCTTTTTCCAGCAGTTCGCCGGCCGCTTTCGGGTTCGGTTTCCACCAGCCGTAGCCGAAGGCACCGCTGATCGCCTGCGGATCGGTCGGGATCTGGTCCTTGAACTTCGGCTGCTTGCGCAGGATATCGGCGATCTGCTGCCCGACCGTCGGGTCATAGGGCTTGATCTTGCTCTTGCCGGTATCGATTTCGAAATCCTTCAGCCAGTCCTGCATCGGCGCCTGATAGTCTTTCATCGTCGCCGCTGTCGGCGGCACGCCGAGTGCCGAGAGCGTCGCCGCGCCGCGATAGCTCGCCATGTCGACGGCCTTGATGTCGATCAGGAGGGCCAGCGCCCAGCGCACATCGGCATTGTCGAAGGGCGCTTCCTGGGTGTTGAAGATCACGGCCGGCAGCGTCGGGTCCGGATGGGCGAAGGGGAAGCCGGGGAACCAGGTGTCGATGGTCTTCGACTTCTCCTTGAGGGTGAACATGCCCTCCGGCGTGTTGTCGTGGATGATATCGAGATTGTGCTCGAGCTGGGCGATCGTGCGCTTATCCGGCGGGCCGGGATCGGTGTAGGTCACGTATTTCGGGGCCGGCTCGCCGAAGCGGGCAAGCGAGGTGCGCTGCCAGTCGTCGCGCTTCTCCCAGGTATACCATTTGCCCTGCGGGTCGTAGGCCTTCAGCTTGTAGGCGCCGAGCGAAACGGGATTGGCGAAGTCATAGCGCAACGGATCTTCGACCTTCTCGAACACATGCTTCGGCATGATCCAGGCGCCGTTCCAGCGCACGGTGAAGATCGCATGGAAGCGCGAATTCGGCTTCTTCAGCTTGAACACGACGGTCTGCGGATCGGTCGCCTCCACACTTGCCACCTGCACCGAGAAGGCCGCACTCCAGACCATGCCGGGATGATCCATCTGCGTCTTGACGGTATAGACCACGTCATCAGCGGTGAATTCCACGCCGTCGCTCCAGTAGAGCCCCTTGCGCAGTTTCACGGTCATTTCGGTGAAGTCGGCATTATATTGCGGCTTGTCGGCGGCGAGCGAATTGTCCCAGGCCGCGCCGCCAAGCCCCTGTTCGGGGTCGATATACCAGAGCGTATCCATGGTCAGTTGCTGCAGGCCGGTCGAAACCCCGCCGCCGCCATTGACCCAGATGTTGAACCAGCCGGGATTCTTGATCGTCCCTTCCGGATTTTCAACGATGAGCGTCTCCTTGCGCGGCAAGGAAGTATAATCTTCGGCGGTGGCGACGGCCGTCATACCGAGCGTGGCCAGCACGAAGCCGAAGGCAAACCTCTTCCACTTTTGCATGAACTCCTCCCTTGTAAGCGACGATGCGGCGGCCGCTGGGGCACGCATGGGCATGTCGCGGTTGTCGGTTCGCAGAAGCGGGCTTGTGGACCTTGCGCTTCGGCGAACCATCCTCCGGCTGCCTGCCTCCTCGCAGGGAGCCGATTTTCTAGCCGGGTCTTTACCCGGCGGCGACTGTCACACCGACAGCCGGATGACGTTGTAGGAGAGCGGCTTCAGCGCCGCCCGCACCCGTCCGTCTTCGATCTTGGCGCTCTCGACCTGCACCGGAGCGACCGTCTCCGGCCGCCGCGCCGTGTTGACGGCGTCGAGATCGCCATGGGTCATCTCCACCTGCTCGATCAGCCGGGCGCCGCCGAAACCTTCCAGTCGCACGTCGAGATCAAGCGCCGTATCGGGATGGCGGTTGACGGCGAAGAAGGTCAGCGACCGGCCATCCTCGGAATGCACGGCCGAGACGTCGAGATAGGGAACCTCGTTCTCCTCGTCGCTGTCATAGCTCGGGCCGTCGACGACGAGCTGCAGGGCCGATCCGCGGCCATATCGCGAGGCGTAGTAGAAGGGATAATAGATCGTCTGGCGCCAGGCCGCACCACCATCTTCGGTCATGATCGGGGCGATGACGTTGACGAGCTGGGCGATGCAGGCGATGCGCACCCGGTCGGAGCGGCGGATGAAGGTGTTGAGGATGCCGCCGACCTGCAGCACGTCCTCGAAATTATAGACATCCTCGAGCAGATGCGGCGCATCCGGCCATTCGTCGCGCGCCAGGATCTCCTTGTCCTGCTGGTTGGAATGATACCAGACGTTCCATTCGTCGAAGGAAATGCCGATCGTCTTCTTCGAGCGCTTCTTCGCCTTGATGTAGTCGATCACGCCGCCGATCGTGGTGATGTAGCGGTCGAGCTTGGTCGCCCGGGCGAGGTAGTTCAGCGTGTTCTTTTCGCGGTTGGCGAAATACATATGCAGCGAGATGTAGTCGGCGCTGTCATAGCACTGGTCGAGAACCTCGGCCTCCCACTGCGGATAGGTCTTCATGTCGGAATTCGACGAGCCGCAGACGACGAGTTCGAGCGACTTGTCGAAGCCGCGCATGGCTTTCGCCGTCTCGTCGGCCAGCCGGCCATATTCATAGGCCGATTTGTGGCCGACCTGCCAGGGGCCGTCCATCTCGTTGCCGAGGCACCAGAGTTTGACATCATGAGGATTGGACCAGCCGTGTTTGCGGCGCAGGTCCGACCAGTAGGTGCCGCCGGGATGATTGCAATATTCCAGGAAATTGCGGGCGGCATCGAGGCCGCGCGAGCCGAGATTGACGGCGAGCATCGGCTTGGTATTGGCCTTCTTGCACCAGTCGACGAATTCGTTGACGCCGACCTGGTTGGCTTCGCGGGTGCGCCAGGCGAGGTCGAGGCGAACCGGGCGCTCCGAGCGCGGGCCGACGCCGTCTTCCCAATTATAGGCCGAGACGAAGTTGCCGCCGGGATACCGGCAGTAGGGCGTATCGAGCTCACGCACCAGATCGAGCACGTCGCGGCGGAAGCCGTCTTCATCGGCTGTGGGATGTCCGGGCTCATAGATGCCGCCGTAGATCGCTCTGCCGAGATGCTCGAGAAACGAGCTGTAGAGCCTGGCGTCAATGGTCGCGATGCGGAAATCGCGGTGGGCAACGACATTCGTCTTCAACGGATCCTCCCCGTTTATGTATCAGGAATTTTGTTTTCGTGCCTTTAACTTGATATCAGGAATGTCGGGATGTCAACCAAAAGGCGGATTTAATCATACTAATGCATAAGTCGAGAAAAACCGTTTAATTTCAGTAATTTGAATAAGTTTAGCGGCTGCTGAAACACGAAATAAATGCGACTTTTAAATCAGGATATCCGATATTATCGTTTCAGACATGCAGCCGCATGGTGATGTCGCGGCCGTGATTGCCGAAGCCGCGGCCGAAAATATTGACGCCGCCGGTGTGGCCGGCATTCTCGGCGATGCCGACGCGCAGCCGGATTGAGGAATGCTGGCCGAGCGCCAGATCGCTGAGCGTGATATTCGATGCGGCGATACCGTCGATAAAGGTGCCGCGCGTCGAGATCCGCCAGGTCTTCATCGTCCCGTATTGCGAACCTTCGAGCTTCCACCAGGCCGGCGTGAAGGCGCCGCGCTTGTCGCCGTAATCGCCGGGCGAGGTCCAGGTGCCGATCGCCATGCCGTTGACCCAGAGCGTGATGTCGGACGGCCAGTCCGGATTGGTGCCGGGCACTTCGGATGACAGCTCCAGCGAAAATTCGATAGCGCGAATATCCTTGTTCAACACCTTGGCATTGTTGGGGAATTTATATTCGACATAACCGCGGCCAAACCACACCAGCCCGGCCTGCATGCGCTGCGGATCGAGAAAATAGTCCGGCACATCGAGCGGTCCAATGACGCTCTCGGTCGAGCAGAGACCGCAGGGCGCATGCACATCGCAGCTCGTATAGAGCCCGACCGGCATCTCGACCTCGATGATATTGTTGGCCCGCTGCGCCGCACTTTCCTCGAAGCTGATCAGGATTTCGCTATAGACCGCCGAGCAGATCTTCTGATTGCCCTTGCGCGCCTTGGCCAGCCGGGAATCGACGAGTCCGGCATCTTCCAGGATCTGGATCCCGGTGGCGACGGTCGATTGCGGCAGAGAAAGCGCCTGGGCGATATCGTTGATATTGAGCGGCCCCTTGGCGCAGAGCAGCTTCAATATCTCGATCCGCGCCGGCGCCGAAAGCGCCCGAATGGCCTCACTATTCTCGCCGGCGGCGATCGTTAAAAACGAACGTTCCATCATTTCCCCATAGTTTCCGATAGAATGATGTATATCGGAAATTATGATGCATCAAGTGGAGTAGGTCGGAATGATGCGCTAAGCGAGAACAATCACGCGCCAAGGTCCGGCTGCGACAATCAAGAGCGTCAGACGTCGCTGCGAACTGTGGGTCGGCCAGCTTTTCTCAAGGGCTGACAGGCTGTCGCTGCAGGAGCGAGATGCGCTTCAGGCGCAGCGCACGCTTTTCCAGGAGATGCCATGAAAGCCAGCCGAGCAACCACGATGTCGGCAGCGAAAGGGCAAAGACCGCCCACCACGTGCTGTACTGGCCGAGGGCATGGTTCATCACCTGCTCCACTGGCCAGCCATAGAGATAGGTCCCGTAGGAGACGTCGCCCAATCGTTCGAGAGTCGGCAGGCGAATGGAGGGCGAGGTCGCGATGTAGACAAGCGGATAGGCGAACAACATGCGGCCGTAAAGATAGCCGGGCCAGAAGACGAGGAAGAGCACGCCGAGCGCCGCGAAGACCAATGCCAGGACAATGCTGGGCTGCCGCTTTTCCATCACGAACCAGAGAAGCGAACCGCAGAAGAAATAGGGAGCGATAAAGGTGAAATCCGTCAGGAAGCGTATGTTTGGCCACGGATGATCGAAGAAAAGCTGCCATGTCACGCCCACGGCGACGGCAAGTGCCATCAGCGGCGCTCGCAGAAGCCCGATTGCCATCAATCCCGCGACGATCAGGTAGCAGAAGATTTCCTGCCCGATCGTCCAGAGAGAGCCGTTGACGGAGGTGGCGAGCCAGGAGATTGCCGGATCATAAAACTGCACATGCGGCAGGGTCATGCCAAAGTTCGGGTCGAGCAGCGAATGCAACGTCGTCTTCAGATGAAGCGATTTCAGCAAGTAGCCGCTGACGCCCAACGGGCTGAACAGGGCGCCCAGGACGTAGACGCTGAGCAGGGTGCAGACGATGAACGCCGGGTATATCCTCAGCGCCCGCCGCCAGAGAAAACCACCCGCGCTGCCGAACTGCGCGCTCTGCGTGACGAGGAAGCCGCTGGTGATGAAAAACACATAGACGCCGAATAGGCCGAGGATATTACCCTCTCCGAACAACCGCTCGAAGGGCTCGTTCGCCGAGGTCTTTTCCACGATAAGGAAGGCATGCGAGAAGATCACCGTCGAGGCTGCGACGAGCCTGATCATGTTGAAGTTCGGGTAAAATGCCTTCTTGCCATCTCCCCCGTGCATGCGAGCCTCCCGCACCTCTAAAGTTTGACACGCCATTAAGGCGAGTTTTGAACGAGCCGTTGTGAAAATGGCTCAAGTCCAGACTTTCTCCGATCTGCCCAACTGCGCCTCTGACAACAGTGCGCTCGGCACAACGACCCGATGAGCCGTGGCCCACCGCCTCAGATCTATCGGAGTGAGCGCTAGAACGAAGTCATCTCCGAAAATCCAGCATGTCTAACATTACGAAAAAGTAATGTAAATCTGGTGCGATTCTATGTCGCGCCGAAGTCCAATTGACTCATGCATCTGATGGATATAGGTCATCTGATAGAATTTAGAGAATCAAGTTGTATTGATGCATCACCTCGGCGAAGTTGTAATACAGAGACAAAAAGAAAAGTTGATTGAGATAGTAAGGAAGTTCGTAAATACCGGACAGCCTTACATTATAATGGACTTTCCGTCGAATAAAGATCCGGGGCATCATGCAAGTTGGCTTGGGTTGTCGCAGGTATTGAAGCAAGTAACGGGCAGGATGCCGGCGCTTGTTTGCGGTGCATCCCACAATATAGACGAGATAAAGAAAACGCCGGCCGATGCTCCAATTTTCATTTGCGGGTGGAGTGATTTTGGGGATTTGCGGGCGGGCAGGGATGATCTTCGCTGCCGATTGATGTGGAAATATCCGGATCGGACGATCATCCAGATGCCGCAGAGGATTCACTTCGCCAACGAGTCGCTCAAGGAATACGCCAAACGCACGATTGGCAGGCATCGCAACTTCTTCTGCCTGACGCGCGATGACCAGAGCTTCGAACTGGCAAGGGCGAACTTCGACTGTGATGTCGGGGCGGGCCCGGACACGGCATTCGGTATCGAGACGCTGAAGCCCTTCGACGCCGACCCTCTGAGGGTGTTGTATGTCATGCAGCCTCTTGGCGAGGACGACAATGTCGATATAGCGAAAGCGCGCTCGATTGTTGACGGACCTCTGACCAATTGGATCAATGGTCCCGCCAGTTTGTCGCGCTTGCGCATGTCGAGCATCGTCAGCTCAGCGCTGCGGCATGGATTGAGCCGCGCGGCAATGCTGGCCCAGCACCGCGAGGATGTCGCCCGTCGGTATGTCGATTACGGCGTGCGGATCCTGTCCGGCGCAGAGCGGATCATTACCAACCATTTACACGGTCATATTCTCTGTCTGTTGCTCAATAAGCCGCATATCGCGGTTGCGAGGGAGGCAAGCAGTCTGCACGCCTTCATCAACAGCCGGACGGGCGATAGCCCTCTGGTGGAGACAGCAACGAATGCCGGCGAGATTTTCGCAGCAATGTCTCGCCTGCCCTATGAGATCGGCGGCACCTGGTACAAGTCGAGCCGGCCCATGACTGTCGGTCCCGGTATTCCCGCCCCCGATCTGGTCCCTCAACCTTCCATAGTCTGATTATCGGTAGGAGCTCAGTTTGGCGGTTTTGCAAGACGACGATATTCTCTTCAGCCATGTCAGTGAGAACCGGTCCGCCGCAGCCGTAACGGGTGCCTTCTGGTCGGCACTCAGTACCCTAATTCCGACGGTCCTGACCTTCGCTGTTTTTGTGGTCACGTCTCGTATTCTCCAGCCTCAGGACTTCGGTCTTGTCGCGCTGTCCTTCAGCATCGTCTCGTTTGCAGCGAGTTTCGGGCCGACTGCCTTTGGCGAAGCGATCATCCAGAGAGCCGAGATCAGGCGCAGCCACCTCGATACGATATTCCTGCTTTCGCTCGGCTTTTCGTTCCTGGTCTACGGCGCCTTATGCCTGGCCGCTTCGTCGATCGCGGCCTATGTCGGACATAAGGAGGTCACCTATCTCATTTACATCATGGGATTGAAGGTATTCTTCGACTTCACCGCCGTCGTTCCGAATGCGATCGTCAACAGGAAAATGTCCTTCCATCTGGTGGCCGTCCGCACAGTCATCGCGACCGTCACGTCTGCTTGCCTTTGCCTTGTTCTGGTTCTCGCCGGTTTCGGCTTGTGGGGGCTTGCCATTGCCCAGATCGCCGCCACAGCGGCATCGTGCGGCGCCGCTTTCTGGGGTGCGGGTTGGATTCCCGGCCTGAAAATAAAGAGAGCGAGCCTCAATGATCTGCTTCACTATGGTTTCTTTGCATCCGGCACCCGCTTTTTACAGACGATGAGCCTGGACAACTTGCTCATCGGCGTGCTCCTGAGCCCATCGGCGCTCGGTATCTATAACTTTTCCAAGCGCCTGTTTGACATGATCAACAACGTCATCGCCGGCGGCCTGACGTCGGTGACGCACGTGCTGCTGTCTTCACTGCGGGCCGATCCGAAGAAAGTCCGGGAAGCATTCCTGATGGCGACGTTTGGCTGTGCTCTGGTTTCCTACCCCGTCTTCATCGGGCTTGCGGCAGTTGCCGATGATGCGATCACGACGATTTTCGGGGCGCACTGGATCGAGGCGGTTTGGCCGGTTCGGTTCTACTGCGTGATTGGCTTGATGGCTGGCATCGGCTACGTGCAGGCATCCCTGATAAAAAGCCAGGGAGAGATGGATTGGTGGTTTTACTACCAGCTGGCTCGAAACGTTCTCACGCTTCTGACCATCGCAGTTCTTTACCCCTACGGCGTGACGACAATCGTGTTTGCGATCATGATCGAAGTTCTGCTGTTCTGGCCGATCACCAGCTGGAAGGTGTCGCAGCATATAGAGCTGAGTGTGCCGGCATATTTGGCGCAGTTCCTGCGGCCGACAACGGCGAGTGCAGCGATGGTGGCTGTCGTTTTGCTGCTGCACGAACTGTTGCTTCATTGGTCGCCCTACGCACGTCTGGCTATAGAAGCCCTTGCAGGCGGGATCGCTTACTGCAGCCTGATATTCTTGCTGTGCAGGGCGCGCCTGAATGTGTTGATCGGCAGCATCAAGCAGGCTCGGCAGCGCAAGGGCAACAGGGGCGCAGTGGCCACCCCTGTGTGATTTCCAGCGCGGCGGATTGTTTCGCCGCCCGTCTCTCAACCCAAACGGCCTTCTGCCGCAAGCGCATAGGATAATCGACAAGATGACCGATCTCGAACGCGATTATCCGTCACATCAGCTTCACCGGGCAGATGTATCGACAAGCGGCCGCAGCCGCTACTATACGCTCGATGCCATGCGCGGCTTTGCCGCCATTTGTGTTGTCGCCACGCACTTCCAGGAGAGATATGCGCCATCGGCTTATCTGGCGGTCGACTTTTTCTTCGTTCTGAGCGGCTTCATTATCGCCGACATTTACGGACGAAGGCTGTCGCGCGGCCTGCCGTTCCAGTCATTCATGAGGGCCCGCATCAAACGCCTGTATCCGCTTTATCTGATCGGGATCTTGGTTGGCCTCGTGCAGATCATTCTGTTGACGAGCTGGGGACTGCGCGCCCAAAGCGCGGTCGATCTGCTGGTGTCGACGGCGACAAACACCTTCGTTCTGCCGAGCCCGATGTATTTTCTTCAAGCGCATCCGATGCAAGGGATGTTTCCGATCAACGGCCCGGCCTGGTCGATGTTCTGGGAATTGCTGGTCAATATCGTCTTCGCATTGTGGCTCTTCCAGCTCTCCGTCCGCGCCCTCTGCGCCGTTGCGCTCGTCTCGGCGGCGTCCTTGGTCCTTGTCGGTCTGAAATACGGCATGTTGAATATCGGCTGGGAGTGGCCTTCGGCAGTGGGTGGACTGCCCCGAGTGATGTTCTCATTTACCGCAGGTGTGGTTATCAGCCGTTTGTTCAACGGCGTATCGGCGTGGAGGCGCGGCTGGGTCGCACTAGCGCCCTGCCTGCTTTTGCTGATCTGCATCGTAGCTCCGGTTCCGGTATTGCTGCGATCTTACTACGATCTGATCTTCGCGATTACCCTGGCGCCGCTCATCGTAACACTCGGCCTCTTGCTGGAGATGCCCGCCCAGGCAGAAGGGCTGGCGACGTGGATCGGATACATCTCCTATCCCGTCTACATCCTGCACCGAGGCGTGATCGGCGTCTTCAAGCCGCTTGCCGGTTCGATTGGTCTGAATGGCCCTGCCGCCTTCCTGGTGCTTCTGGGCGCAGTCGTCTGTTTCGCTTACATGACCGCTCGTCTCATAGACAAAGCCACGGCTTTACGGGCGCGTCGGGCCGCATAGTTCGATCACAGGCAACCGCGAGTGATCTGGCATGCGCAGTTCCAGCTGCTGTCACCGTCGCAGCAGCGGCCGTAGGGCGGCCTGCGTTTCCCTCAGCAGCTTGAGATAACGCGCCTTCATCTCGGCGGCCGGGACGAGGGCGGCCGGGGCGCCGATATTGATCGCCGCGATCGTTTCGCCGCGGTCGTTTTCGACAGGCACGGCGATCGAGCAGAGGCCGATTTCCAGCTCCTGATCGATGACGGCGTAGCCTTCGGCGCGCACCCGGCGGAATTCTTCGATCAGTTCCTCCGGGTCGGTTTTGGTCTTTGCCGTGTTCTGTTTGAGCTCGCTCCTGGCGAGGACGGCGCGCGCTTCGGTCTCGGAAAGAGCCGCAAGCAGCACCCGGCCCATCGAGGCGCAATAGGCGGGCAGGCGGCTGCCGGGGGTGAGATTGATCGACATGACCCGGCGCTGCGCGGCCCGGGCGATATAGACGATCTCGGTGCCGTCGAGCACCGAGGCCGAGGCGCTCTGGCCGGCCTGTTCCGAAAGATGATCGAGATGCGGCTGCAACAGCGCCGGCAGCGGCGTTGCCTGGAGATAGGCATGGCCGAGCCTTAATATCTTCGGCGTCAGCGTGAAGAATTTGCCGTCGTAATCGGCATAACCGAGCTCGGCGAGGGTCAGCAGCGAGCGGCGCACGGTCGCGCGGTCGAGCCCGGTCAGCTTGGCGGCTTCCGCGATCGACAGCCGCTGTCGCGTCTCGCCGAAGGCTTCGATGACTTTCAGGCCGCGGGCAAAGCCGCTGACGAAATCGCTTTCGCGCATGGTTCCGGTCTCCAATCCTTGAGTCATTCTGTGCGATATACGAACAAATGTCAAATAACGCACGAAATATCTTGCCGCTGCTCCTGCAGCGTTTTATTTCTGACGCCAAGGCTGAGGAGATCCCTATGGACAAGACAATCGCGAGCACGGCGGCGGCCGTCTCCGAGATCGGCGACGGCGCGACGGTGATGATCGGCGGTTTCGGCGGCTCCGGTGCGCCGATCGAGCTGATCCATGCCCTGATCGACAAGGGCCCGAAAAACTTGACTGTGATCAACAACAATGCCGGCAACGGCCGCATCGGCATCGCCGCAATGATTGACGCCGGCCTGGTCCGGAAAATGATCTGCTCGTTCCCGCGCTCCTCCGATCCGCGCGCTTTCACCGACAAATATCTCGCCGGCGAGATCGAACTGGAGCTGGTGCCGCAGGGAACGCTCGCCGAGCGCATCCGCGCGGGTGGCGCCGGCATTCCGGCCTTTTACACGCCGACCGGCTATGGCACCGAACTGGCCGAGGGCAAGGTCATCGCCGAATTCGACGGCCGCCACTATGTGCAGGAGCGCTGGCTGAAAGCCGATTTCGCGATCATCAAGGCGGCGATCGGCGATACTCACGGCAACCTCACCTACAACAAGGCCGGCCGCAATTTTAATCCGCTGATGTGCATGGCGGCGGTTAGGACGATTGCCCAGGTCTCCTCGATCGTGCCGGCCGGCGGCATCGATCCCGAACATGTGGTCACTCCGGGCATCTTCGTCGACCGTCTCGTCGCCGTCCCGCATCCGCAGCAGGAAGAAGAGCTCATCCGAGCCGGAGTGGCCTACGTATGACCGTCGATATCAGGGATGACATCAAACTTTCCAATGCGCAGATCGCCTGGCGGGCGGCGCAGGACATTGCCGACGGCGCCTATGTCAATCTCGGCATCGGCTTTCCCGAAATGGTCGCCCGCTACCAGCCGCCCGGCCGTCAGGCGATCTTCCACACCGAAAACGGCATCCTCAATTTTGGCGAGCCGCCCGCCGAAGGTGAGGAGGATTGGGATCTGATCAACGCCGGCAAGAAGGCGGTGACGCTGAAGCCGGGTGCGGCCTTCTTCCACCATGCCGACAGCTTTGCCATGGTGCGCGGCGGCCATCTCGACGTCGCGATCCTCGGCGCCTATCAGGTCGCGGAGAATGGGGATCTCGCCAATTGGCGGGTCGGCAGCAAGGGCGTTCCGGCTGTCGGCGGCGCCATGGACCTGGTGCATGGCGCCAAACAGGTCTGCGTCATCACCGAGCATGTCACCAAGACGGGCGAGCCGAAGCTGGTGGAGAAATGCACGTTTCCGCTGACCGGTGTGGCCTGCATCACCCGCGTCTATACCAGCCATGCCGTCATCAACATTGTCGAGGGGCGCTTCCTGCTGCGCGAGAAGCTCGCTGCCATGTCGCTGGAGGAATTGCAGGCGATGACCGGGGCGCGACTGCACGTCGAGGGGCCGGTGGCCGATCTCGTCGTTCCGAAACTCTGAAGGGAAAGCCATGACCGAAGCTTTCATCTGCGACTATATCCGGACGCCGATCGGCCGCTTCGCCGGCGCGCTTTCCCAGGTGCGGGCCGACGATCTCGGCGCCATCCCGCTGAGGGCGCTGATGGCGCGTAACGGCGGCGTCGACTGGGAAGCGGTCGACGACGTGATCTTCGGCTGCGCCAACCAGGCGGGCGAGGACAACCGCAACGTCGCGCGCATGTCGGCGCTGCTCGCCGGGCTGCCGATTGCGGTGCCGGGCACGACGATCAACCGGCTCTGCGGCTCCGGCATGGATGCGGTGATCACGGCGGCGCGCGCCATCCGCGCCGGCGAGGCGGAGCTGATGATCGCGGGCGGTGTCGAGAGCATGTCGCGGGCGCCCTTCGTCATGCCGAAGGCCGAAACGGCCTTTTCGCGGGCGGCCGAAATCCACGACACCACGATCGGCTGGCGCTTTATCAACCCGCTGATGAAGAAACAGTATGGTGTCGATTCCATGCCGGAGACCGGCGAGAACGTCGCCGAGGACTATCATATCAGCCGCGCCGATCAGGACGCCTTCGCGCTACGCAGCCAGTCGAAGGCGGCAACTGCCCAAGCGAGCGGACGGCTGGCGAAGGAGATCACTCCGGTCACCATTCCCCAGCGCAAGGGCGATCCCATCGTCGTCGACAAGGACGAGCATCCGCGCGCGACGACGATCGAGGCTCTGGCAAAACTCGCCACGCCTTTCAAGAAAGAAGGCGGCACGGTGACGGCGGGCAACTCCTCCGGTGTCAATGACGGAGCGGCGGCGCTGATCGTCGCCTCGGAAGCGGCGGCGCGGAAATATGGGTTGACCCCTATCGCCCGCATCCTCGGCGGCGCGGCCGCCGCGGTTCCTCCACGGGTGATGGGCATCGGGCCGATCCCGGCCTCGCGCAAGCTGATGGCGCGGCTCGGCATGACTCAAGAACAGTTCCACGTGATCGAACTCAACGAGGCCTTTGCCAGCCAGGGGCTGGCGGTGCTGCGGGCGCTCGGCATTGCCGATGCCGATCAACGGGTGAACCGCAACGGCGGCGCAATCGCGCTTGGCCATCCGCTTGGGATGTCGGGCACCCGCATCACCGGCACGGCGGCGCTGGAACTTGCCGAAACCGGCGGACGTTATTCGCTGTCGACCATGTGCATCGGTGTCGGGCAGGGGATCGCCATTGCCCTCGAAAGGGTCTGACAGGGCTCAGCCCGTTGCCTCCGGTGCCGGGCTTCGATAGAAACGGCCATGCTGATCCGACCCGCAAACAATGACGACCGAAGCGCCATCTGGAGAATCATCGGCCCGACGATCCGTGCCGGCGAGACTTATGCGCTCGACAGCGATCTCTCCGAAGCCGATGCGCTCGCCTACTGGATGGGAGCGGACCGCGAGACCTTCGTCGCGGAAGAGGATGGCGTCATCCTCGGCACCTATTACATCAAGGCCAATCAGGCGGGCGGTGGGCGCCATGTCTGCAATTGCGGTTACATGACCGATCCCGCCGCAAGCGGCCGCGGTGTCGCCCGCCGGATGCATGAACATTCGCTCGAGCATGCCCGGTTACGGGGCTTTCGCGCCATGCAGTTCAACTTCGTCGTCAGCAGCAATCGCCGCGCCGTCGCGCTGTGGCAATCCCTCGGCTTCGAAATCGTCGGCCGGCTGCCGGGCGTCTTCCTTCATCCGACTGAGGGTTATGTCGACGCCCTGGTGATGTTCCGCACGCTCTAAACGGCACGGTGGCAAAAAAGATGTGAGGGCGCTGTCGAAATCGCAGCGGTTCAAACGTCTTTAATCGCAAGGCGCGGAAAGCGGCGGACCGGCTGCACGCGTCGCGATCACTCTATCGGCATGGAGGTATGAAGCCATGAGTGTTTCCTATCGTTGGGTCATCGTCGCCGTTGGCGCCCTGATGTCGTGCGTCGCCATCGGCGCAATGTTCTCGCTGGCGATTTTCCAGGAGCCGATCGCCACCGCGACCGGCTGGTCGCATGTCGGCATCGCCAGCGCCATGACGCTGAATTTCCTCGTCATGGGTCTCGGTGGTTTCCTGTGGGGCGCGGCAAGCGACCGTTTCGGGCCGCGCATCGTCGTGCTGGTAGGGTCCGTGCTTCTCGGCCTGGCGTTGGTGCTCGCCAGCCGCGCCGCAACGCTCATCGAATTTCAGTTGACCTATGGCATTCTGGTCGGACTGGCCGCCAGCGCCTTCTTCGCGCCGATGATCGCGGCGACCACCGCCTGGTTCGACGTGAACCGCGGGCTTGCCGTGTCGCTCGTCTCCGCCGGCATGGGGGTGGCGCCGATGACCATCTCGCCCTTCGCGCGCTGGCTGATCTCGGCCTATGAATGGCGCCCCGCCATGCTGATCATCGGCATCGCCACCTGGGTGCTCCTGGTGCCGGCCGCCCTGCTGGTCAGGCGCCCGCCTGCCGAAGCCGTCGACGCCGGCACCGAGTTTGCCGCGGAAGGCGGTCGGCCACAGCTGTCGAAAGTCTTCCGGTCGCCGCAATTCATCGTGCTCGGCCTCACCTTCTTTGCCTGCTGTGCGGCCCATTCCGGCCCGATTTTCCACATGGTGAACTATGCGACGATCTGCGGCGTCGCACCGATGGCGGCCGTCAGCATCTACAGTGTCGAAGGCCTGGCGGGCCTCGGCGGCCGGCTGCTCTATGGCAGCCTCGCCGACAGACTCGGCGTGAAGCCGGTCCTGGTCGCCGGCCTCCTGGTGCAGGCGGCCGCGCTCGCGACCTATCTCCTGGTCAGCGAGCTGACGGAGTTTTATGCCCTCGCCATCGTCTTCGGCAGTGCCTATGGCGGCGTGATGCCGCTCTATGCGGTGCTGGCGCGGGAATATTTCGGCCAGCGTATCATCGGCACCGTCTTGGGCGCCGCGACGATGCTCTCCAGCCTCGGCATGGCCTTCGGCCCTCTGATCGGCGGCTGGATCTTCGATACTTTCGCCAATTATTCCTGGCTGTTCATCGGTTCTGCGATGGTCGGACTCGGCGCGGCGGCGATCGCGCTCGCCTTCCCGCCTCTTGCCAGGCGGGAGCCGCAGCCGGCTTTCGGTGTGTCTTCCTAACAATTTCTTTCAAGGTCCAGTGAACGTCCTCCGGCGGGCATCGGCGATGATGCCCGCTGAGAGGAATTCGAGGTGTTGCAAGGACCTCGGCTCTCGCCATTTCGTGCATTGCCCTTCTTAGATTTCGGCTGGTAGACTTTCCCCTGCCTGTTTCATCACCTATGTCTTTGGTTTTTCGGGAGGCGTCATAGCCATGACAGAACTTGCTCAAATGCTCGCATCCATCAAATTGCCGGATCTATCAGGCAAGGCGGTGCTGATCACCGGCGCCTCGACTGGGATTGGGGCGGCGGTTGCCCGCGCCTTTGCGGCGCAAGGAGCCAAGGTGGGCGTGCATTACAACGCCAGCCGGGAGCCGGCAGAGAGGCTCGCCGAGGAAATCCGGGCCGCCGGCGGTACGGTGCATCTAATCCAGGGCGACGTGTCGAGAGAAGGGGAGACCGAGCGTGTCGTCGAAGAGACGGCGAAGACCTTCGGCCATCTCGACGGGCTCATCAACAATGCCGGCGGCATGCTGGGGCGCAAGCCGACCTCCGAATATACCGACGCCCATTATGCCGCGGTGATGGACCTCAATGCCCGCTCGGTGCTGGCGGCGACGCGCGCGGCCCATCCCTGGCTGAAAAAGCAGGGCGGGTTCATTATCAACACCACCTCGATCGCCGCCCGCAATGGCGGCGGCAATGGCGCGGTCCTCTATGCCGCCTCCAAAGGCTTCGTCTCGACCATCACGCGCGGCCATGCCAAGGAGTTCGTCGCCGACAGGATCCGCGTCAACGCGGTGGCGCCGGGTGTGATCGCCACGCCCTTCCACGAGCGTTATACCAATGACGAGCAGATGGAACTGCAACGCAAATCGATCCCGATGGGCTTCGTCGGCACATCAGAGGATTGCGTGGGGGCCTATCTCTTCCTCGCTTCGCCGACGCTCTCGGGCTACATCACCGGCCAGGTCATCGAGGTCAACGGCGGCCAGCTGATGCCGTAAACGCTTCGATCGGCAAACGACAGCGTCCGCTTTCCCCCGCCGCTACGGAACTTTCGAACCATCTTCACGTTTCCCGCTTGGTCTTTTCATCAAGCGGGGCGCCATGAGCTTTTCCTTTTCGGAACTCGACTTCCTCAAGCCGGAGCTGGGGGCGGAGTATACGGGTTCCGGTACTCATTTCGCCGTCTTCTCGGCGCATGCGGAACAGATCGAGCTCTGCCTGTTTTCCCCTGACGGAAAAGATGAGATTGCCCGGCTGCCCTTGCCCAAACGCGAGGGCGACATCTGGTCGGGCTATATAGCCGGCATCGGACCGGGCACCGTATACGGCTATCGCGCCCATGGCCCCTATGATCCTGGTGCGGGCCACCGGTTCAATCCGAACAAGCTTCTGCTCGACCCCTATGCCAAGCAGGTGACGGGCGAGCTGGAATGGCATGATGCGCTGTTCGGCTATCGGATCGGCGAGGACGATCTTTCCTTCGACGACCGCGACAGCGCGCCCTTCATGGTCAAGGGCGTCGTGCAGGATCCCGATTTCGACTGGGCGGGTGAAGAGGCGATCCGGCGGCCATGGCCGGATACCATCATCTACGAGGCGCATGTGCGCGGCCTGACGATGACGCATCCGAAAGTGCCCGACCGGCTGCGCGGCACCTTTCTCGGCATGTGCAGCGATCCGATCATTGATCATCTCGTCGGACTTGGCGTCTCGGCGATCGAGCTCCTGCCGATCCAATATTTCCTCGACGACCGCTATCTCCTCGAAAAGAATCTGAGGAATTATTGGGGTTATCAGACGCTCGGTTTCTTCGCGCCGCAGGCGCGCTATCTCTCAAGTGACAAGATCACCGAAATCAAGACCATGGTGAAGAAGTTCCATGCCGTCGGCATCGAGGTCATCATGGACGTGGTCTACAACCATACGGCCGAAGGCAGCGAGAAGGGGCCGACGCTGTCTTTCCGAGGGCTCGACAATGCGAGCTATTACATCCTCTCTCCCGACGATCCCCGCCACACCTTCGATACGACCGGGACCGGCAACACGCTCAACGTCGCCAATCCGATGGTGATGCGCATGGTGCTCGACAGCTTGCGCTACTGGGTTGGGGTCATGCATATCGACGGCTTCCGCTTCGATCTTGCCAGCACGCTCGGGCGCCAGGATCTGGAGTTCGACCGTCAGGGCCTGTTCTTCGGTGCTATCCGTCAGGATCCGATCCTGGCCGGCGTCAAGCTAATCGCCGAGCCCTGGGATATCGGCGCGGGCGGCTATCAGGTCGGCGGTTTCCCGCACCCTTTCCGCGAGTGGAACGACAAGTTCCGCGACGACGTGCGCCGCTTCTGGAAGGGCGACGGGGGCATGGTGTCGGAGCTGGCGGCGCGCATCACCGGCTCGGCGCCGCAATTCAATCATTCCGATCGGGGCGCGACCTCCTCGATCAATCTTCTGTCGGCCCATGACGGCTTCACGCTCATGGATACGGTGTCCTTCGACGGCAAGCACAACGAGGCGAACGGCGAGGATAACCGGGACGGCCATTCGGACAATCATTCCGATAATATGGGCGCCGAGGGCGCCACCGATAATCCCGACATCAACGCGGCCCGCGCTCGCCGGCGGCGCAACATGATGGCGACGCTGATGCTCTCCCAGGGCGTGCCGATGATCCTGGCCGGCGACGAACTTGGCAACAGCCAGGGCGGCAACAACAACGCTTATTGCCAGGACAATGAGATCGGCTGGACAGGCTGGGACGGGCTCGACGATCCCTTCCTCGATTTCTGTCGGCAGGCGGCAGCCTTCCGCAAGGCTCATCCAGTCCTCCGGCAGGAGCGGTTCCTGACCGGCGAGATCAGCGAGGACGGGCGCATCGAGATCGCCTGGTACAAGCCCGACGGCAGCTTCATGGACGACGGCGCCTGGAACGATGAAGGATTGCAGGTGCTCGGCCTCTACCTCTCGAAGAGTGCGCATGCGCTGGATACCGAAAACATGGATGACCTTTTCCTCGTCTTCAACGCCGGCGGCGACTGCGAGGTCCATCTGCCTGAGGTGAACGGACTGACGCAGTGGTCACGGGTTCTCGACACCGGGGCGGAGACCGGCGCCTTCGAGGTGCACGATCAGGACAATCCGGTCATTGTCTACACCCAAAGCCTGGCCGTCTTTGCACCGACAGGCCAGACGCGACCGCCGGAGGGGGCGACCCAGGCCCAGCGCCGCCGATGGTTTCAGTTCGGCCGCAGGAGCAAATAGCAGGTCATCAACAGCATGAATGCCGAAGCCATCACCGAACTTGGCCTGATCTATGTCAGCGATACCGAACCGGGCATCCGCAGGCGCAGGAAGGGCAAGGGCTTCAGCTATGTGATGCCGGATGGCACAACACTTTCCGATGAGTTGCAGCGGGCGCGCATCGGTGCGCTCGGCCTGCCGCCGGCCTACGAAAACGTCTGGATCTGTCTTTACGAGAACGGCCATCTGCAGGCGACCGGCATCGATGCGCGCGGGCGCAAGCAATATCGCTATCACAAGGACTGGCAGTCCTTCCGCAGTGCCGGAAAGTTCCACCAGCTGATCGAATTCGGCCAGGCACTGCCAAAGATCCGCCGCACCGTCCTGCGCCATCTCGACACCGGTGCCGAAGACGTCAACGGTGTGCTGGCGGCTTTGACGACGCTGCTCGACGAGGCGCATCTGCGGGTCGGCAACCAAGCCTATGTCCGGGAGAACGGCACCTATGGCGCGACGACGCTCTTGAAGCGGCATCTGAAAATCGTTGACGGGCGCATCGAGCTCAAATTCCGCGCCAAGGGCGGCAAGCGTGTCCAGCGCAGCCTCAAACATCCCAGGCTGCAGAAAATCCTGGAAGAGATTTCCGACCTGCCCGGCCGCCAGCTCTTCGTCTGGAAGGATGAAAGCGGCGCGCTGAAACCAGTCGATTCCGGCCGGCTGAATGCCTATCTGGCCGAAATATCGGGCATTCCGATTTCCGCCAAGACCTTCCGCACCTGGGCCGGATCGCTGGCGGCCTTCGGTGTCGCCCGCGAGAGGATCGTCGGCGGCGGCCGGCCGACGGTGAAGGAAATGTCGGAGGCTGCGGCCGAGGCGCTGCACAATACGCCGGCGATCTCACGCTCGAGCTATATCCATCCGGCCATCATTGCGCTCGCCGGCAATGATCATCCTTTGACCGAGGGCGGCAACGAGCCGCTGCGGGGTCTGCGGGCCGAAGAAAACAGGCTGCTTGATTTCCTCACCCGCGAGGCCGAACTGAACTCTTCAGCCCCCTGCGTCTAGCTCCGGGTAGTATCTGAAAATACCTTCCTCATTGAAGGCGAGGCGGCGAGGGGAGGCGAGATAGCGGGCGATGTTCGGGCGTTTGGCTACCGCATCGTGCAGGGCAAGGAGAGCGGGGTATTCGGCCTTGCTCTTCTTCATCGCTTTGGGAAAGGCATAGGTGAGGCCCTCGATCACCTGAAAGAGGGAGAGGTCGACATAGGTGAGCGAATTGCCAATCATATGATTGGGAGCTTGCGGATTTCGCGTCAGCACGCGCTCGAAATAGCCGAGGAATTTTGGAATGCGGTCCCGGATGAAGGCGACCGAGCGGGCTTTGGCTTCCTGCTTCTGGTCTTCGTAATAAAGCGACACGTCGATCGGGTGGTGCGTATCGTGCGCTTCGGCGACGAAATCGGTGATGGTGAGCTGCAGGCCGTTGGCGACATAGCGAAGGCTCTCGTCCTCCGGCGCAAGGCCGAGCTTCGGCCCGAGGTAAAACAGGATATTGGCGACATGCGGGATAAGAAGATCGCCGTCTTTCAGAAAGGGCGGCGCGAAGGGAATGTGAAGCTCGCCTTCGCTCTTCATGATCTCGAGCATGGCGCCCGTTCCCCGGCCGGGCTGACGCGTGACGTCGACATAGTCGGCGCCGGCTTCCTCCAGCGCCAAGCGCACGAATTCACCACGGCCTTGAATGCCGTCCCAATAATAAAGCTCATATGCCATGTTCAATGCCTCGGTTGACGACCGAAGTCTTTTCGCAGTTCGTCCTTGGCTTTTTCAAGGGTGCCGCGCCGCTTTTTCGACAGCTGCTCGCCGGCGCGGTTGATGTAGAAGGTCAGCATCGACATGGCGGCGCGAAACGGGCTCGACTGGCGGCGATCGCTCTCCTCGGCTGAGTGCTTGATCGACCGGGCAATTTTCTTCGGATCGTCCGATTTGAACACGCCTTCCTTGAGGTCCATCGCGTTGCTGTGTTCGGTAACGTCCTGCGACCACTTCTTCGATTTGGCCATGGCGAAAATCCCTTTGCCGGATGGGCAGGCGATAGACTGACGCCTGCCGATCCTCGATTACAGAGTTGGAGCATGACGCCGCCTGAGACCGCTCACACCCTTCGGCACATGCTTAGTGATGGCTATGGTGCTCGTGGCGCTTGCGTGTCGCGGCCGCCTTCTTGGCGGAAGCGGAGCGTTCCTCCTTCGAGCGTGCCGCGGATGCAGCACCGCCGGCCCGACCGCCCTTTTTAGAGGATTCGTGCGTATCCTTCTTGCCGCGGCCGGAACCGGATTTGTTGCCGCCGCCGCTTTCCTTGTTGACTGTCGCCCAGGCGCGCCGTTCGGCCTCCTTCTCGGAGACGCCACGCTCCTCGTAGCTCTCCTCGATGTGTTCGGCCTTGCGTTTCTGCTTGTCGGTATAGTCGGATTTGTCTCCTCGCGGCATCTTCGCCTCCTGTGGTTTGCAAAGCGCTCGAACGCGGTTTGTAAGAAATCCAACCGGTGCCGAGGGGAAAAGTTCCCTACAGCATCGGCCCGAACGAGATCGATATTTCGGTAGTCCGGTGCGTAGATTTAAAGAGTTAGAGCGTCCTCTGCGCTCCGAACGGACACACGGCGCTCCAGGAGCCATTGTCCCGAAATTCGGAACAAAAGCCGGTTTTGTCAGGTTTCCGATGGGTAAGCCTGCTTAAACCTGCGTGCAGCGGGGAATCGAGAACATGGAAAAACACATCGTCAGAGCCGATGGAAACGACGCGATAGACGTGAACGGCCAAGTATCGCCGGTCACCTAATCGTCAGCTTCAAGGAAGGGAAGGGACATTCCTACATAACGACGGCCGCCTCAAGCCTGCCGACATGATCTCGATCGAATTAACGGCCCGCGACGACAGCTGCACCAGCGAGGTCGACCTGATGCGCAAATATCCCGAGTTCGAGGGGGGGGTTAGAGTGGTTCAGCTTGGGATAGCTCGACGGCTCTCTTGACCGCCCGGTCGAGCGCAGCGTTGTCGTAGGGTTTCGTCAGCAGCACCGAGCCGGAGAAGCGAGCGGCGTCGGGCGGGTCGCTGTCGCCCGTCGCGAAGACCAGGCCGACGGACGGAAGGGCGTCCCGCGCCTTGGCGGCAAAGGCCGAGCCCGACATGCCGGGCAGGCCGACATCGACGACGATGACGTCGATGAGCGTGTGGCCAAGGATATCAACGCCCTGTTCGCCGCTGCCCGCCTCGATGACGTCGTAGCCGAGATCCTGCAGGATTTCGGCGGTATCCATCCGGATGAATGCATCGTCTTCGACGAGCAGCAGCCTCAGCTTTCCAGCCGTGCCGGGAACCTGTGGATCAGGTTGCCTTGCATTGGACACCCGCGCATTGGCCTCCGCCTGGTGGCGTTGCGGCCGGTTGGCGAGCACCTGGCGGATCTTGCGGGCGAGCTCCTCGCGCGTATAGGGCTTGGAGAGCAGCTCCAGGCCCGGATCGAGCCTGCCGCCATGGACGATCGAGTTTTCGGTATAGCCCGAGGTGTAGAGCACGGCGATGTCGGGCAGGCGCTGTCGCGCCATGCGCGCAAGCTCCGGGCTCCGCAGGGGGCCGGGCATGACGACATCGGTAAAGAGCAGGTCGATATGGGCGCCGCTCTCGATCACGGTGAGGGCGCTGTGCGCATCCTTCGCCTTCAGCACGTAATAGCCGAGATCCGAGAGCATCTCGACGACCGTGGCGCGAACGCCCTCGTCGTCCTCGGCGACAAGGATGGTTTCGGTTCCACCGGTCGCCGGCATGGTGTCGGCCGCCGTGGCGCGATCCTCGCTGCGGACCGAGCGGGCGAGGTAGAGTTTGACGGTCGTGCCTTCGCCGATCTCGCTGTAGATCTTCACGTGGCCGCCGGACTGTTTGACGAAGCCGTAGACCATCGACAGGCCGAGACCGGTGCCCTTACCTTCCGGTTTCGTCGAGAAGAACGGCTCGAAGGCCTGCTCCATCACCTCTTGCGTCATGCCGGAGCCGGTGTCGGTGACGGCGAGCACGACATATTGGCCGGCCTTCACCTCGGGATGGGTGCGGTTGTAGGAATCGTCGAGGAAGGCGTTGCCGACCTCGATCGTCAGCTTGCCGACGCCATCCATAGCGTCGCGCGAGTTGATCGCGAGGTTGAGCAGGGCGTTCTCGATCTGGGCCGGATCGGCGAAGGTGTTCCAGAGGCCGCCGGAGACGATGGTCTCGACTTCGATTTCCTCTCCGAGCGCGCGACGCAGCATGTCGTCCATGCCGGTGACCAGGCGGCCGATATTGACGACCTTCGGTTCCAGCGCCTGGCGGCGGCCGAAGGCGAGCAGCTGGCTTGCCAGTCGCGAGCCCCGTTCGACGGCGGCAAGCGCATTCGAAATGCGCTCCCTGGCCCGGCCGTTATCGGCCACGTCCTTGCCGAGAAGCTGGAGATTGCCTGAGATCACCTGCAGCAGATTGTTGAAGTCATGGGCAACGCCGCCGGTGAGCTTGCCGATCGATTCCATCTTCTGCGACTGCTGGAGCGCTGCTTCGGCCTGCTGGCGATCGGCGATTTCGGCCGCGACCCGGACCTCGAGCATTTCGTTGAGTTTGCGCAGCTGATCTTCCATGTGGCGGCGCTGGTCGATTTCGATTTTGGCGGCACGGAACAGCCGAATATTGTCGATCGCGACGGCCGATTGGCCGGCGAGGCTGACGAGGCTCGCCTCGGCCGCTTGAGAGAAGCGGCCGGGTTCGCCGTGGCCGAAGAACAAGCCGCCGATAACGCTGCCGTCGCGCGATTTGACCGGCACGGCAAGATAGCTCCTGACCGGGAGATGCCCCGTCGGCATGCCGGAATGCGGCGGATTCTGGCCGTAGCGCGGGTCGAGCAGGATGTCGTCGGAGCGCACGATGCCTTCGCCGCTGAAGGTCGGCTCGAAGACCTTTGTATTGCGTGGCATCGGGAATTTCTCGAAATTCTTCCGGTCGACGCCGGAGAGCGCGTAAAGCATGTAGCTGCCGCCCTCGCCATCATCGACATTGTAGAAGAAGGCGCCGAATTCGGCGCCCGTCAGTGTCACACCGGCATCGACGACAATCTGGGTGAGACGTTCGACATCGGGCTCGATGGTAATAGCGGCGCCCGCCTGGTTGACGACTGCAAGCGCCTCCGATTTGGCGCGCAGTTCTTCCAGCGCCAGCTTCTCGCCGCGCTTGGCGGCGACCTGTTCGGTGACGTCGAGGGTCGCGCAGAGGATGCCGGCGATGGCGCCGTCATCGTCGCGCAGCGGCGTGTAGGAGAAGGTGAACCAGGTATCCTCGGTGCGGCCGTCCCGGCGCATCGGGATGAGCAGCTCTTTAAACAGCTGCGGCCTGCCTTCAAGCGTGCTGGCGACGATCGGCGAGAACTGTTCCCAGATATCAGCCCAAACCTCGCGAAAGGGTCTCCCGAGTGCGCCAGGATGCCGGTCGGGGAAAACAGGCACGTAGGCATCATTGTAGAGAAAGGCGAGATCCGGACCCCAGGCGACGAATTTCGGCTGGCGCGAATTCAACACCATTTCGGCGATATGCTTGAGAGAAGCAGGCCAGCTTTCGACCGGTCCGAGACCGACGGCGTCAAAGGCCGGATGCCGCAACAATTCGCCGATTTTGCCGCCGCCTCTCGGCCAGCTGTTGCCGACGCTTCTCATTCAAAACCGCTTCCCTATCGCCCGCCGCGCCGGTGTGAACGGCAGCAATTCAACGTTCTACAGCATTTCTTGCGCGCCTGAAAAGATGCGCGCCGTAGGGGTTTAGCTCGTCCAACCGTCAACATAGAGGTTTGAAATGGCAGGGAAAGGGTTCGGTCGAAATATCGTTACCGTCCCGTGTTCAGCGCTTTAGCCGCAAGCGGACGCTGGCAAGAACTGCTAGTTCGGCAATTTTTGCGATGCTGCGAAGGCGCGGCCGATGCGGCATGGCGGGACAGAATGCATTGATCGCTTTGTCACCGGGACATATTCAGTGCTCGGTTTGTTGCTCGGCGACGACGCTCGCGAGCACCTCGTCGCTGCCGTTCGGGTAGATGGGAAGATCGAGCGTCACCGCCTCTTTCAACCCATCGCGCTCGATCGTGAAGAATTTCCGGATACGTCCTTCACCGTTCTGCTCTCCGGACGGCCTTGCCGCTCTTGTTGAAACAAGGCTGCGCTCGAAGCCTGCGGCGTCGGTCCCCGCGAAGGCCATCGTGCAGCTCTCGACAGCCTTCTCTCCGACCATAGCCCGTCCAACGACCAGGGCTTCGAATGGCGCCGTGCTGCCCGCCCCGGTGATCCAGCCGTCGAATGCCACGGGTTCCGAAAGAGGAAGAATGCTCAACACCATGTCGGCAGCAAGCGACGGCCACTTGTTTCGGTGGGCGAGTGCGGCCGCGCGATCATACTGCGGCCCGCGGTCCAGGCAGCGATCGGCGAAGCGGTCGAACGGAGGCAGAGCATCGTCCGCAAGGGCGTTGGTGAGAGGCACGAAAGCAATTGCTGCCGAAGCGAGTATAGTCTGCAGTCTTAGCATCGCTCTGATCCTCATCGCGCGTTCAACCAGTTCGCTATCTCGATCGCGGCGATAGCGACAATCACGAGGCCAGCCAAGACTGGCGATCGCGCGCGAGACGGAGGCAAGCAATTGCGGATGCCTTCTCATCAGATAGGAGATGCGGTCCCGGAAGACCACCGCGGTCGGCGACATTACTCCATCTCGAGCCGTTGCTCGGCAATGTGAAGAGGATGTGGAAGCACAAGCAAATCGACCGGGGCTACGGCGAGCTATCCGAGGAGGGTGCTCCAGGCCATGGCGATGCCGAAGGTGAGAATGGCGCCCGCAAAAACACCATTGAGCGCAGATTGATAGGGCCTAAGGCGGTGCACAATCTTGCAGCCGAGGACGGCGCCGAACGCGCCTCCCGCGATGAAGACCGCGGCGAGCGGCCAGTCGACGAGACCTGAGATGGAATAGGTGGCAGCCGTAGTCGAACCGAACGCCACGATCGCGACCAAAGAGGTCGACACCGCATTGATCGTCGGCATTCCGGTGGAAAACACCAGGCCGGGGACGATCAGGAAGCCACCGCCTATTCCGAAAAAGCCGGAGACGACGCCGCTCCCGCCACCGATCGCAAGAACCTTGGTGGTGTTCCGACGTTCGAAGATACAGGTATCTTCGCTGGCGACGCTTATTCGACGCAGCATCGAGATGGCGATGGCGATCATCAGCCCCGAGAAATACAAAAGCAGATGCTTCCCATCGAGCATCTTTCCGATCGAGGCGCCGAGCAGCGCTCCGACGGTGCCAGTCGCGCAGTAGAGTCCCGCATACCGCCATATCACCGTTCCTCGGCGCGCGTGCATGACCAGGCTGATCAACGCATTCGAAGCAACGGCAACGGCGCTGGTGGCAATGGCGGTATGGGCGTCGGTCAGTCCTACGGCGTGAACAAGAAGCGGGACGGCAAGGATGGAGCCGCCACCGCCCAGAAGGGCGAGGGTGAAGCCAACCAAGGCGCCGCTGAGGGTCCCCATGCCATATTGGAAAAGATCTAGCGCCATTTTTCAGGATCCTGCGTGAGCACAGAATGTTCAGTCAGCGGACGAGGTGCCGTAATCGGGTTGCTCAGGACCAGACGGAACCTTGAAAGGCACCCATCGGGAACTTGAGATAGCGAAGGCCGTTCCCTTCGGGTTCCGGTAGCCGGCCGCCGTTGATGTTGACCTGCAGCGCGTGAAGTATGAGCTTCGGCATCGGCAGCGTGCGATCACGCGCCTCCCGAAGGGTGACGAACGCGTCGGCGCAAGCACATCGCGCAACGTGGATGTTTTCCGCCCTCTGACGTTCCACTGTGCTTTCCCAGAGCGGCTGCCGGCCGCCGGGCTGATAATCGTGTCCCACAAAGAGGCGCGTATCGCCGGGTAACGTCAGGATGTTCTGAATGCTCAACCAGAGTGACCTGGCGCTGCCGCCTGGAAAATCCGCACGGGCAGTGCCGCTGTCAGGCATGAAGACAGTGTCATGAACGAACACGGCGTCGCCCGCCGTGTAGGTGATCGAGGCAAGGGTATGGCCAGGCGAATACATGACGCCGACCTCGATGTTCCCAATAGAGAAGGTGTCTCCGTCGAAGAAGAGCCGATCCCACTGGCTGCCGTCGACGGGAAGATCAGGCCAGTTGTAGATCTTCGACCAGATTTTCTGAACATCCGTGACGCGGCTCCCGATCGCCGTTGGCGCGCCGGTCCGCTCCTTCAGATAGGCGGCGGCCGAAAGGTGATCGGCATGCGGATGAGTGTCGAGGATCCAGTGCAGGCGCAGGTCCTGGTCCCGAATGTGGTCCAACAGCATTTCGGCGTTGTGGGTCGTTGTCGATCCTGACTTCTCGTCGAAATCGAGAACCGGATCGATGATCGCACAGGCCCTGGTTTGCGGATCGCTGACCACGTATTGAATCGAAAAGGTCCGCGCGTCGAAGAACGCGGCGACATCAGGTCTACGCACAGACCGCCTCCTGTCGACCGGACGCGACCGGTGAGAAGATCGCGCGCGCCGGATCGAAGGTGTAGAGCGCGACATACGACGGTGCGTCCCGCGCGAGTTGCGCGACCGAATCCAGGATGAAGGCAACTGTTTCGTCCGATGCGAGGACGCTCAAGTTGAGCCGCGTGAATCCGGGTTTCTCGATTTCGTTGCCAGCCAAGATCGCCTGCCGCATGCGCTCCGACGTCCGGGTGTCTATCGAAAGCAGCCGATGCACGTAGGGTCCAGCGCAGGCGCAGCCGCCACGCGCCTGAATGCCAAACCGATCGCTGAGCATGCGGGTAATCAATTGCTGGTGGATGTAGCCACCCTTTCCATCGCGCACGCGAAACGAAAAGATCGGCAAGCGTGCAATCGAGGTGGAGCCAAGCAGTTCGATCTCCGAAACGTCCTTCCACGTGGTAAAGGCGCGCCGCGTGTACTCGTCGTTCAGCCGCTTGATTGCATCAAGTCCGATCGCGTCCTTGACCAGGAAGGCGAGCGCCGCACGGATGTCGCCGATGACGTTGGGTGTTCCCGCTTCCTCCCGAGACTCCAGGCTGTCGCTGTAATCGTGCCCCGTGGGTGACACGAATTTCACCGTGCCGCCCCCGGGCCAGGATGGCTTGCTCGTCATTACCGCGTCCTGCCGCACGACCAATATGCCGGAGGCCCCTGGGCCGCCCAGGAACTTGTGAGGAGACACGACGATTGCGTCGATTTCGGCGCCAAGCTCGGGCGTCATCGCAATCGGCACGTATGGTCCGGCCCCCGCATAGTCCCAGACGACTTTGGCGCCTGCAGCCTTTGCAATCTTTGTGAAAGCCACGACGTCGGTCAGGATGCCAGTGACGTTCGATGCGGCAGAGAACGAGCAAACGGTCAAATCTGCGGGCGCGTTCTCAAGTGCCTTCTGCAACATGACCGGATCGGGACCACCGTCGTTGCCCTCGGCAATCTCGATGACCTCCGCTCCGCTCTCGCGCCAAGGCAGGATGTTGGAGTGGTGTTCATATGGGCCGATGACGACGCGCACGCTTTTGCCGGCCGCGATCGCATCGGCGACGCCCAGCAGCTTCACCAGGCGATTGAGGCCCGCCGTCGCGCCGGATCCGGCAAAGATGACGGCATGCTGTCGATCGGCTCCGCAGAGCTCTCTAATGATTGAGCGGGCTTCCCGCCGAAGGCGGGTCATCATCCCTCCGCAGTAGGACGCCTCGGTATGGCTGTTCGCGTAGTAGGGAAGGACCTCTTCGAGGATGAATTCTTCGATCTGTCTGAGGGCGCGTCCCGAAGCCACATAGTCGGCATAGACAAGGTCCTTGGGGCCGAACGGGCCGTCGACCTTCGCCTTTGAGCCTATCAGCCCCGCCCTGAACCTGCCGATGGGGTCATCTCGGTTGAGATCACTCTTGAACTTGCCGAGGACCGTGGAGAGTTCTTTTGATGGATAGCGCGCAGCCAGTTCGTGCATCGTCATTCTCCGCGAAGGATTTGACAACGATTCTAATCTGCATCACCGTCGAAAACTTCACCGATTTTTTGGACGAATAGGACAAGATTGGGTCATATGATCGATAATAATTTGAAAATTGACGAAATTGATCTGAGAATTCTGACGTGCATGCAGCGGGATTCTTCGCTTTCTCAACGCGACTTGGCCGAGCAGGTCGGACTATCGCAGAATGCTTGCTGGCGCCGGCTTCAGCGCCTTTATGCGACAGGTGTCATCAAAGGATCGCGCGCCTCCATCGATTTCGAAGCGCTCGGTTATGATCTCACGGTGATCGTCATGATCCGAACTCGCCATCATTCAAAGGAATGGTCGGAAGATTTTCGCAAGCACGTCGACCGGATGCCGGAAGTCGTCGATTTCTACCGAATAGGCGGCGACTGGGACTACCTGATCAAGGTCATCACCAAAGGAATGTCGGGCTATGACGCTTTCTACCAGAAGCTGATAACGAACTTCGATCTTGCGACAGTGACCGGCTATTTTTCGATGGAAGCAATCATCAGCAATCGCGCTGTGGACCTGATGCGCATGCGGTGACGCCTACGCCGAATCCAACAGAATGCTTCAAGCTAACCCGGAAATGTCTAGTCCTTTACTGGTTCGCCGAGCGTATGCATCAGGCGGTTCGCCCAGCCGAATATGGCGGACGATAGCACGAGGTCCAGGGCTTCAAGCTCGGAAAGACCGACGTCCGTCAGCGCCTGCGCGTCAGCTTGCGTTGCTTCCGGCGGTGTCGTCGACAGATGGGCGGAGAAATCGAAGATGGTTTGAAGGTGCTCATCGAGTTCGGCGTCGAGCCCTTCGGCGAAAATGGCGTCGATCACGTCAGTCCGCTTGGTATGGCTGATGAACCGGGAGGCATGGACGGCGGCGCAGTAGACGCAGCGATTGACGACGGAAGCAGCAGTGGCGCCCAGCTCGCGTTCTCCCGGTGAAAGCCCGTCCTTACCGTACATAATCAGGTTGAACAGGGGTGAGCGGACGGCGAGGGATTCCGGGTCATGCGCAAGCGTCAGGACGTAGGGGGAGATGCCCTTGTTGGAGGGCGTGACCTGCATTGCCGCCCGCTGCTCGGCGGTCGCAGTTTCAAGATCGACTGGAATGACGTAAGGCCGCCAGCGCGGAACCTCAGTGGTGAAGGTATGGACGATTTCGCTCATTGTCTTCCTCCGATCAGCGCCAGCCCTGCAATGACGCGAGCCTGATAATTTACGAAGGCCGCAAGCTCCGACAGCCGGACGATGTCTGCGTCGGTCATTCCCGCACTGCGCAATCTTTCTATGTGGTCGCGGGTCGCTTCCCGCGGCGCGACCGTCAGTCGGTCCGCATGGCGGACGATCTCTGCGATGCGCCCATCGGTTGCGCTAGTACCTGGTTTGGCGAGCGGCGCTGTCGATGCCTCGGCGGCACGTTTTACCAGTTCGTCATAGTGCTTCGCCAGTTTTTCGCTGTGGTTGTGACGGGCCATACGGGCGGCAAGCGCCGCCCTGAGGCCATGCGACAGGCCACCGGGATCACGCGGAAGAAGGACTGCGTCGTGGGCGGCTTCGCTGAGGCGCAGGATCTCCGCCCGTTTTTCCATGGCCTCGGCAAGGGCTGAGCCGGGTCTGACGGCGGCAAGAGTTTCGATGAGCGTCAAGGCAGGCTCCTTTGCATCTCGCGGGAGAGCTTTAGATGGGGTGGAGGTTCATTATGTCAAAATCACATGGAGACTTGCAATCCATGCGAAATAATTATCTAGTATCTGCTCAAATCATGGAAAGCGAATGCTTCCAAAGCATGGATAGCGGTGGTTCATGTTGAATATGAATAAAAGCCCGTTCGATATCCGGCAGCTCGAAGCCTTCGCGGCGGTGATGTCGGCTGGCAGTGTCACCGGCGCAGCCCGGCTGCTCGGCCGTTCCCAGCCGGCCGTGACGCGGCAGATCCAGGACCTGGAAGCCGATCTGGGCTATGCGCTCCTCCACCGAAGCGGTCCGCGCATCCAGCCGACGGCGCGCGGACTGCGCTTCCATGCCGAGGTCGAACGTCATCTCGCCAGCCTGACGCACATCCGCGAACGGGCCGAGGCAATCGGTCTCGACGAGCCCGCGACCTTGACCATCGCGGCAACGCCGTCTCTTGCCGCAGGAATCCTGCCGCAGGCTTTGGCGGCCGTCTCGCCCGGCCTGATCCCGCGTCATCTCCACGTCCAGGCGCTCGCCGCCGAAAACGTCGTGCAGGCGGTTCTCGCCCGGTCGGCCGATCTTGGCATATCGAGCCTGCCGCTCGAACATCCCGGTCTCGACATCCACTGGATCGCGGAAGCACCTTGCGTGATCGCCATCGGCGCCGACGATCCTCTCGCTGCGAACGACGTCGTTCGCCTGGCCGATCTCGCGGAGCGTCGCATCATCACGCTCGCGAACCCCTATCGGCTTCGTCATCGCGTCGACGAGGCGCTGGAACGGGCAGAGGTGGCGCCGGATCGCATCATCGACGTCAACGCCTCGCTGACTGCGCTCTCGTTGGTGCGCGCAGGACTTGGCATTGCCATCGTCGAGCCCGCGACCGTCTGCGGCGTGCCCCTCGATGGCATCGTTATGCGCGTGCTCGACCTGGCCATCCCGTTCCTGTTCGGTGCGATCTCGGCGGCGGCGTTGCCGCTCGCGCCGACCGTCGCCGCCGTAATCGATGCCGCGCGGCTCGAAGCGTTGAAGATGCCTGGCTGCCGCCTGCTGGAGGCGAATGGCATCGAAACCTTGGCGGACACCGTCTACGGGCAGGCTGCGATCTCCGAAGGAGCGCCGGCATGAGCGACCTTTCCACACATCCTCACAATCTTGATGCCCTCGAAGCGCGTCTTCGTCAGGACCTCTCCTGGCTGGAACTGCCCGCCAAGGCGTGGGTTCCCGCCCGCGAAATTGATGGCCAGCCTGTCATCGACGTCGTCATCATCGGCGGCGGCATGGCAGGCCTCGTCGCTTCCGGAATGCTGAAGCGCCTTGGCGTCGCCAACCATGTCATCCTCGACAAGGCACCCGCCGGGCAGGAAGGGCCGTGGGTCACTTTCGCCCGGATGCGCACCCTTCGATCTCCGAAACAGCTTACAGGCCCCGCGATGGGACTGCCGGCGCTCACCTTCCGGGCCTATTATGAAGCGCGCTTCGGCAGCGCAGCGTGGATGGCGCTCGACCGAGCGCCGCGCGAGACGTGGATGGACTACCTGATCTGGTATCGGAAGGTGCTCGAGCTGCCGGTGCGCAACGGCGTCTCGGTCGATGCGATCCTGCCGCGCGACGATGGCATGCTCGACCTTGCCTGCAACGAGAATGGGCGCACGGAAACGATTATCGCCCGCCACGTTGTTCTCGCAACCGGCCGCGACGGTCTCGGCGGCCCCTTCGTGCCCGACATCGCCGAAAATATCGATCGCAGGTTCTGGGCGCACACCGCCGATGCGATCGACTTCGCAGCGCTACGCGGCAAGCGGGTAGGGGTGATCGGTGCGGGTGCGTCGGCGATGGACAATGCCGCGACCGCGCTCGAAGCAGGTGTCGCCCGCCTCGACATGTTCGTCCGCCGCAAGGAACTGCCGCGGATCAACAAGTTCACCGGCATCGGCAGCCAGGGCGTCGTCCATGGCTTCGCCGGACTGCCCGACGAATGGAAGTGGCGCTTCCTCGACTACGCCATGAGCCAGCAGACGCCGCCGCCGCGTCCGAGCGTGCTGCGCGTCAGTTCCTTCGAGCGGGCCCACCTTCATCTCCAAAGCCCGATCACCGGCCTGCAGCAGGACGGCGACCAGCTCGTCGTGACGACGTCGAAGGCCAGCTACCCCCTCGACTTCTTGATCTTCGGGACCGGCTTCAAGATCGATCTGACCAATCGGCCGGAACTGGCGGTCTTCGAACCCCACATCCGACTTTGGCGCGACCGCTTCCCGACGCCGGCCGGGATGGCGAATGCGGAGCTTGAAGGATCGCCTGATCTTGGCGAGGCTTTCGAATTCCTCGAGAGGGAACCGGGTTCCTGCCCGGTTCTCTCGAAGATTCATTGCTTCAACTTCCCGGCGACCCTCAGCCACGGCAAGCTCACAGGCGACATCCCTGCAATCAGCGAGGGCGCCGACCGCCTGGCGCGCGGCGTCGTCCGATCGCTCTTCGTCGAAGACCGCGAGAGGCATTTTGCAAACCTCCAGGCCTTCGACACGCCGGAACTTCTCGGCGACGAGTGGTTCGATGCCGAGACCGAAGCGCTTCCCGAACTGTCTTCCGAAAGGACCTGAGATCCGAAATGCTTGAGATCAAGAACCTGAAGCTGTCCTACGGTCGCACCCAGATCCTGAATGGCGTCGATCTCTCGGTGAAACGAGGTGACGTGGTTTCGATCATCGGTCCCAGCGGAACCGGCAAGACGACGCTGTTGAAGTGCATCAACCACCTGGCGAAGCCGGCATCCGGAACGATTGCCTTCGACGATATCAGGATGGACTTCGCGCGGCCGGACAAGGCTGCCGTTCGGGCGATCCGTCTGCGCACCGCGATGGTCTTCCAGCAGTTCAACGTCTTCAAGAACATGACGGTCATCCAGAACGTCATGGATCCGCTGGTTGTCGTGCAGGGCAAGTCGAAGGACGAAGCCCGCGCCATTGCGCTGCAGGAGCTTGAGCGGGTGGGGCTTTCCGACAAGCTCGACAACTATCCGTCGCAGCTTTCGGGCGGGCAGCTCCAGAGAACGGGCATCGCCAGAGCGCTCGCGGTCAGACCTGATGTGATGCTCTTCGACGAGCCGACCTCGTCGCTCGATCCCGAACTCGTGAACGAGGTCCTCAAGGTGATCAAGGATGTCACGTCCTCGGGCATCACCTCGCTTCTCGTCACGCACGAGATGCAGTTCGCCAAGAACATCTCGAACCGCATCGTCTTCATGGACCGAGGTGTCGTCGCAGCCGACGGCAGTCCGTCCGAAATCTTCGACACGCCCTCCAACCCGCGCCTCGCTCAGTTTCTCAATTCCGAACGCGCGATCCAGTAAGAAAGGATGCCTGAAATGACTTCCATGAGTTCAATCTCGCGCCGTGGTCTCGGTCTCGCCGTAGCAGGCGTCGCGATCGCATTCGCAACCGCGTCCTTCGCCGAAGACGTTCGGACGATCAAGATCGCCACCGCGGCGGAATCGAAGCCGCTCTCCTGGGGCGCGATCGGCGTCGAACCGCAGGGTTACGAGCCCGACGTCCTGAAGGCGATCAACGCCAAGCTGCCGCAGTACAAGTTCGTGATGGAAGGTGCTGCCGACATCGCGCAGGAGACGGGCCTTGCGACCGGCAAGTACGATATCGCAACCGGCGGCTACTATCGTGCGCCAGCCCGCGAAAAGCAGTTCCTCATTCCGGAAGCGCCGATCGGCGCCAGCCTGATCAAGATTTACAGCCGCAAGGATAGCGGCATCAAGGAGATGAAGGATCTGGTCGGCAAGAAGATCGTGCCGGTGACGGCAGGCGGCGGCATCTACAAGTTCGCTACGGCGTGGCAGGAAAAGAATCCCGACTACAAGATCGAAATCACCGCTTCGAGTGCCGGCATTCCCTATCCGGATCGCCTGAAGGAGGTCGAGAACGGCAAGTATGACGCGCTCGTCTTGCCGTCGAATCTCGGCGAGCAGACCGTGATCGACCAGCAGAAGCTGAACGTCCAGGCAAGCGAGCCGGTCGCGATCAACAACACCTTCGTGCTCATCCATCGCTCGGAAGAGAACAAGGCGCTCGCCGACGGCATCGACAAGGCTTTGAAGGAGCTCAAGGCCGACGGCACGCTCGCCAAGCTCTCGCAGAAATGGTTCGGCGAGGACATCACCACATACATGAAGTAACGCCTGGCTTCGAAGCCGGCGACCACGCCCCTGACTGACAGAAGGAGTGTTCCCAAGTGGACCTATCCATCATGATCCCCGAGCTGCTCTCGGCGCTGCCGCTGACGCTTGCGATCACGTTCACGGCCATGGTCGCCGGCTTCGTGCTGGCTTTGATGACGACGACGTTCCGCGTGCGCAGGATTGCGGTGGTCAGCCAGCTGGCCGACCTCTACGTGTCCTACGCGCGAAGCGTTCCGGTCGTTCTGCAGCTGTTCGTGGCTTTTTATGGTCTTCCGGTGCTTGTCGGCGTTTTCGGCATCGACGACTTCGTCTCGCCGACGATCGCCGCCATGCTGGGCCTTAGCCTCTATCATGGCGGCTATCTGTCGGAAGTCATGCGTCCGGCCTTTCTTGCCGTCGAGCGCGGCCAGCATGACGCGGCCGACAGCCTCGGTTATACGTTCCAGCAGAAGCTGGTGCGCGTCGTCGCGCCGCAGGCGGTGCATATCGCGCTTCCCGGCTACGGAAACTCGATCATCTATCTCATCCATAATGTAGCTCTGGTCATGTACATCGGCGCCGCCGACGTGATGGCGACCGCCCACCTCGTCATGGAGCGCGACTACAACCAATATCAGTTCGAAACCTACCTCGTATTGGCGGTGCTCTATTCGGTCCTCTGCCTGGCCGCCTGGCTGATCGTCCGTTTCTTCGAGCTTCGTTCTGCGAAGTTCGCCCCGAGTGCTGCGCCCGCCCGGGCCACGCTGATGGCAAGCGTCTGATCGAAGGAAGGAGCACACCATGTTCGATATCGAAGTTCTTCTTCCCGACCTCCGGGATATCCTGGGCGCGGTGCCGCTGACGCTTGCCATGGCGCTCGCCATTTTCGTGCTTTCGACGATCATCGGCAGCCTATTTGCCATGGTCGAGTATCGTCGGGTCCCAGTCCTTCGCCAGCTCGTTGTCGCCTACAAGGTGGCGTTCAAGGGCGTCCCCATGGTGGTGGTGATCTTCCTTGCCTATTATGGACTTCCGTCGACGCTGCAGTTCCTTACCTCGCTCGTCGGCGTGGAGTACAATGGTCACTCGACGCCGAATTGGGTGACGCTCATCGTCGCCCTGACAGCCTGCGTCGCGGCTTTCCAGGCGGAGGTGGTCAGGGGCGCGCTGAACTCGTTCGACACGGGGCAGGCGGACGCCGCCTATTCGCTCGGCTACAAGAAGAGCCAGCTCTTCCGCCGGGTCATGCTGCCGCAGGTGATTGTGGCAGCGATCCCGGATCTCGCCAACTCCTTCATGGTGATCATGAAGGCGCTGTCGCTAGGCTTCGCCATCGAGGTGGTCGACATCTTCGCACAGTCGCAGCTGACCGCGGCGCTGAACTTCTACTATCTCGAAGCCTTCCTGGTCGCCGTGGTGATCTACATAGTGATCGCCTATGCCGTGACCCAAATCGCCGACAGAACGGAGCGAGCTCTCAGAGTACGGACCTGAGGGGGCATGCGCCCGTTGCAGTTGACGCTGCTCGCGCCCGCCGGCGCAGCGTCAGCGCTGCGTTTAGGGGCGATAGCCGATGAACTTCCGCCGGAGGCAGGCATGGACTTCAGGATTCCTCGGGCGGCTTGAGGTGGCGGAACTGCAGCAACAGCAGGAGGTCGTATATAATCTTTAGGCCGGCACAGATGATAAGCGGCCAAGCCCGATAAGACGCGGCGAAAAGAGCACCGGCCAGCGCAGGGCTGGCCGCCGATGCGAGGCTGCGCGGCACCGATGTGAAGCTTGCGGCAGCGGCTCGCTCCGCCTCGGTGACAACCGCCATCACGTAGGAAGAACGGGTTGGCACATCCATCTGCGAAAGCGCGGCCCGAACCAGCAGCAAGGCAAGCACCAACGGCAAGGTGGGGGCGAATGCGGCAAGGCCGAGAGCGATGCTTGATGGAATGTGGGTGAACACCATGGTGTTCACTAAGCCAATCCGGTTCGATAGCCGGGCAGCGACAGGAAACGAAAACGCCGACAGCACGCCGGTCCAGAAGAAAAACACTCCAGCCTGGGATAGCGAAAGATCGAATCGTTCGAACAGCCACAGCGCGAGCAAGGACTGGACCACGAAACCTCCAGCGAAGGCATCGAGACTAAAGAGGGCCGCGAGCTTCATGACGATGGCGCGCGAAGGCCCGAGTGCCGCCGGCTTGTGATCTTCGTGCGTCACCGGGCGAGACGGTATGCGGGCATAAAGAAGGCCGCCGAGAACGCCAACGAGCGCATAGAGAACGAACATCAGCCTGATCGAACTCAGTTGCGTCATTCCGAACCGCGTCATGACGTCAGGCAGCGCCGCAGCAAGCGCGCCGCCGGCGCTTGCGAGCGCCCCGACCAGGCTGTAGCGCGCAAACATTCTCGTTCGATCGGCGTTGGTCACCTCCCGGGCAAGGACCGCATGTTCAAGCGGCACGAAGATGCTCACGCTGCCTGCCGACGGATTGATCGTGCCGGCAAAGGCGACGGCGAGCAGCAGCGCATAGTCGCTGATCATGGGCATGGCGACACCTGTGGCGACCATCAGGCCGGCGGCTGCCAAAAGCAGGCGGCGGAGATCATGATGCCCGCCGAGAAATCCGATGATGATGGTCAAAAGTGCGGACCCGAAGAGGGATGCCGTCGCAATGACGCCGACCTGCAGGGGCGAAAATCCACGAGCAAGGAGATAGACCGGCAACAGGATGGCCACGAAGCCGTCGCCGAAGTCTCGCAAGGAGCGCGCCGCAAAAAGCCATGTCGCCGGCTGAACGCTTCGCTCCTGTCCCATTGTCCTCGATCTCATCCTGCTTCGAGCCCTTGCCTCTAAAGTGCCGTAGGTCCCTCGGAGGCAGAAAGGACGTTCCAACACTCTGAAACTAAGCATCGTGCTTCCGAAAATCGATTCCGATTTTCAGGCGATACGCTATCCATCCGCCTTTCTAGCGCATGCCGGGGGCGGCTGAGTGCCGTTATTTCCGGTAGAATTTCTGCGACGCTGCGAGCGCGCGGCCGATGTCGAAGGAAGGAAGTTGCAGCGGCGTTCGGGGGTCACGGAAAACCAGACCGACGAGGTTGTCTACGATGAGGACGAAGCCGAGCGCCAGACCGAGATAAAGCAGGGCGGCAATGAGCACGAGCGATATTTCCATGGCTCACACGGCCACGTTGGAAGCGCGGGTTGCAAGAGGCGTGATCAAGAGCATTTCGATACGTTCGTTCATGGCTGCTTGCCTCGTGTTGCCATAAACAGATTTTGTATGGTCTTGTTCCCGCTTTGCGGGCGAAGGCTCAATTTTTTGGGAAGCGTCATAGTTTGCAGCGTCATCCGGCCCTTGTCAGCCCCCGCGCGGAAAACCCGCCTGCAAGCTTCCATATAACACAACTAATTCAAACATATGACAAAGAGAGGCCGAAGGGCGCCACGGTGACGCCCTTTCAACGATGTCATCGGTTTTCAATATTCAGGTCGCAGTCTTGCGGCTTGCAGTCCGCTTGGGCGCCGTCGTGACGCCGCCGTTCGTCTTAGCGCCTGGGGCGGCCTTCGTGGTCGTTGCGGCGCGCTTGGCCCTGGGTTTGGCCTCTTTGCCGTTGGAAGAGGCAGCAGAGCCGTCGAGCGCGTCGCGCTCGTGGCGTGCCTGTTCCCAATGGACGGAATCTCGCCCCGTCGGATAGCCCTCTTCTTCCCAGAGGGCGTATGCACGTTTTTTGATCCACTCTTCCCGAGTTTCTGCCATCGCTGATCTCCAGTCACATAATGCCGTCGTTCGAACGCGATACTGCCGGGATGGTTCCAGAGGAGGAGCGCCGTTTCAAGCGAAATCGAACTGCAACCGTAAATATTTCGCGTTGCAGCATATCAAGGTTGAGAATCGGCATTCACCGAGACTGAAATTCCGCCGCGCTGTGCAGATCTGACACGAATGCCTGGCGCTGCCTGTACTGCTCGGCCTCATCGCGGATTCTCAGGAGATAGGAGGGGTGGATGGTCACCAGAACCGGCGGATGATTTGCAGGCTGCAGGATGTGACCGCGCTCGGGCGTCAGTTTTGCCTTCGGCCCGAGCAGCGCATAGAGAGCGCTTGCGCCCATCGCCACCACGAGTTTCGGTTGCAGGATGTTGAGCTCCGCGCCGAGCCACCAGGCACAACGCCTTATCTCGCCGGCATTGGGTTTCGCATGCAGGCGTCGTTTGCCGCGCGGCGTAAACTTGAAGTGCTTGACGGCATTGGTGACGTAGCAGCGTTGACGGTCCAGGCCGGCCTCCTCGAGACAGAGGTCGAGCAGATGGCCTGCCGGGCCGACAAAGGGCCTGCCGGTGATATCCTCCCGGTCACCCGGCTGCTCACCGACAAGGACGATCTCGGCCCTTCCCGGACCTTCACCGAAGACGATTTGCGTCGCATTCCGATAGAGGTCACAGCGGGTGCAGTCCTCGGCCTGATGCCGGAGTTCTGCAATGCTGTCTGCATCCGCGACTTCGAGCGCCAAGGCAGGACCGACGCTTGCGGCGATGTTCATGATGGCGATCCTCATCTTCTGAAAAGGAATCGATCTCAACCGGGATTGTTCCCGCGATCGAACGGACCACTCCCGGCAAAACAATCCCGAGGAGAAATTTCGCGCCATGGGGGAGCGGCTGCATAATTGAACGCCGCCGTTTCGTGGCTATATTGGCCAGCGATGTTCTATCTCCTGTCGACCTACTGGCCGCATATCCTCTTTGTCGTTTCGATCGCCATGGGAGCCGCGGCGGCGATCCATGCCGCCATGACCAAGGAGGAGGTGCGCGCGGCAATCGGCTGGGTTGGCGTCATCATCCTCTCGCCGATCGTCGGTGCGCTGCTTTATGCGATTGCCGGCATCAATCGCATCCGCCGCAAATCCCTGAGCATTCGCCGCGACGCCCTGCTGCTCGCGCCCGGGACCGACGAGCTGGAGACGTTCGACGCCGACGCCGAGACCGTGATCAGCCAGTTCGGCCGCCGCTTTGCGGCGCTGCAGACGCTTGGCGACCGCGTGACACGCAACCCGCTGACATCAGGCAATACGATCGACATGCTGGAGACCGGCGATGAGGCCTATGCCGCGATGAAATCAGCCATCGATGAAGCGGGGCGCAGCATCCTGCTCGAAACCTACATCTTCGACCGTGATGTCATCGGTCTGCGCATCGCCGATGCGCTGATTGCCGCGGTGAAGCGGGGTGTGACGGTCCGGGTGCTGATCGATGCCGTCGGCGCGCGTTATTCGGTGCCGAGCATTCTCGGCCATCTCAAGGAGGGCGGCGTCACCGTCGCCGTCTTCAACGGCAATGTCATCATGGGTTTGCGGCTGCCCTATGCCAATCTGCGCACCCACCGCAAAATCCTGATCGTCGACGGCCGCATTGCGCTGACTGGCGGCATGAATATCAGGGCGGGTTTCAGCGAGCAGGCGACGGGCGAGACCTTTGCCCGTGATACGCATTTCAGCGTCACCGGCCCCGTCGTCGCCGACCTCTTCGATCTTGCCGCCGAAGACTGGCGGTTCACCACCGACGAACTGTTGAACGACGAGGCCTGGCGCATCGAGCCGCCGCAGCGCAGCCCCGGCGACCCCATCCTGATGCGCATCGTCGCCTCAGGGCCGGACCGCAGCGTCGAAACCAACCATAAGATGCTGATGGGTGCCTTTTCCGTTGCGCGTCAATCGATCCGCATCATGTCGCCCTATTTCCTGCCGGACCGCGAACTGATCAGCGCCCTGGTGACGGCGGCGCGACGCGGCGTCGAAGTCGATATCGTCGTGCCGGCTCTCAACAATCTCATGCTGGTCGACCGGGCGATGACGGCGCAATTCGATCAGATCCTCAAGAACTATTGCCGCATCTGGCGCTCGACCGGCAGCTTCAGCCATTCGAAGCTTTTGACGATCGACGGCACCTGGGCCTATGTCGGCTCTTCCAATCTCGATCCGCGCTCGCTCAGGCTGAACTTCGAGGTCGATCTCGAAGTGCTGAATGAAGGCTTTGCCGCCGAGATCGATGAGCACATCGAGGAAACCCTGAAATCGGCAACGCTGGTGACGCTGGAGGGCTTGCGCGCCCGGCCCTTTCCGGTGCGGCTGCTCGAAAAGATGCTGTGGCTGGGGTCGCCCTATCTTTGATTTTTTGTGCCCGGACATGGCAAGTTCAGCCTGCCTGCCTATACTGGCGAGAGAGCCTTTCGATCAACGAAACAAGTGCGCCCTCCGATGCACGCTAAAAAAGAAAATCTACCGGCCAGTATTCTCGCCTCGATCAGGAACAGGAAAAAGCGGCTTGATCCCGCCTATACGGAGACACGGCCGCGCAGTGCCGGAACGTTGATCGCCTCCTACAATGTGCACAAATGCGTCGGCACCGACCGCCGCTTCGATCCTGAACGGACTAGTCGGGTGATCCATGAAATCGGTGCCGATGTCATCGCACTGCAGGAGGCCGATACGCGTTTTGGCGAGCGCACCGGCATTCTCGATCTCGGCCGACTCGAGCGAGAGACGGGGCTAATCCCGGTGCCGGTCGCCGGCATGGCCAAGGCGCATGGCTGGCACGGCAATGTCGTGCTCTTCAAGAAGGGGCTGGTGCATGACGTGCACCAGGTCAAGCTGCCGGGGCTGGAGCCGCGCGGCGCGCTCGTCGCCGAAATCGAGCTGGAAGAGGGCGGTGTGCTACGCGTCATCGCCGCGCATTTTGGCCTGCTGCGCCATAACAGAGCCCAGCAGGCCCGCACACTGGTCGAACTCATCAACAACAGGCACGAGATGCCGACCATCCTGCTCGGCGACCTCAACGAATGGCGGCTGGGCGACCGCTCCTCGCTCAATACCTTCCAATCCGCCTTCGGAGAGCTACCACCTGCAGTCCCCAGCTTTCCCGCCGGCTTGCCGCTGCTCGCCCTCGACCGCATCATCGCCAACCGTAAGGGGATTATCTCCGAGGTGGAAGCGCATGACACGCCGCTCGCCCGCACCGCTTCGGATCATTTGCCGATCAAGGCGCTTGTCAACTTGAAACAGGCTGGCCGATAGATCAGCTCCAGAAAATCGCGCAGAGGCCTGCGGTCTGAACCGCGGAGCTGGTTGGCGGCTAACGCACTATAGAGCCGCAGCGGCGAGCAATTTCGTCGGAGTTCCGGCAAACCCGCCATGCGGTCTCGACGAGCCGGTGTCGTTCTTGATCTGGATCAAGGTCATCGCGAAAGGATGAATCTACTGTCGTCTCGTGGTCTTGCGGCATCAACAACTCCGAAGGAGAACCACAATGGCGAACACAATCTTCCACACCCGTTCCGATGCGCCGACGACGACCCCTGCGCAAATTTCCGTTCCTGTTCTCAGCGCGACGGTGGCGGTTTTTGCAGCCGTATCGTTCCTGCTTTGCATGCTTCTTGGCTTCATAGCTCCCGAGTGGGGCCTCCATAGGCCGTGGCTGCAGTTCTACCTCGGGCTCACCGGCTTCGACCTTTGGAGCGTGGTGCTCGGCACGGTTCAAAGCGTCGTTTTCGGCGGCTATGCGGGCGCATTGCTCGGAGCCATCTTCAACGTCCTCAGCCGCCGGTTTGGCTGATTGGCGACGCGCCGTTCGGCTCTGTCGCCCAGGCGCTGCGTCCGTCAACGGGCCTGGCCCGGCGGCGTGCACGCGAAGCACATAATTCGAAGTCATCCCGCCGCCGCGTCAGCGGAAGCGTGAACTGTGACCAGCCGAAGGAGAAGACCTATGAGAGTGCCGATTATTAACGCTGTCCTGCTGGCCGGGGCTATAACGGCCGGCACGGCAGGTATGACCTTTGCTCAGGCTAATGGGCCGGATCCACACCATCCCGAAGACGCGCCGCAGACCACCTCGCCTTCGGACGTGGAGGGAATGACCGGAAGCCCGGGAGAAATGCCCGGCTCCGACATGATGCCCGGCGGAATGATGGGCCGGAACATGATGCGATCCGGCATGGGCGGCATGCCGATGATGGGCATGCGCGGACCGATGATGAAGATCATGTTCGCGATTGCCGATACCGATGGCGACGGTTCGCTTTCATTCGATGAAGTGACCGCCATCCACAAACGGATTTTCGGCGGCGTGGACGCCAACAAGGACGGAAAGGTAACGATCGAGGAGATGCAGGCATTCTGGCGACCTTAGTCAACCCGGATGAGTAGCTCGGAACCGTGCGAATGGTCGCGCCGGCTCCGACGATGTGATAGGATCGGGCTGCATTTCACCGCGGGAGAGGTAAATGCGCCGAGTCCTTTTGACTTTGATCCTTTGCTCGCAGTCCGCATCGATATCTGCGGCGTCCGAGCTTTCGGTTTTCCATACCGCTTCGTTCGGCAGTAGCCGCTCGGTGAGCCTCAGCCTGGCGGAGGGCAGGCCAGCCCGCAACCCGGCCTTCGATTTCGACGTGGTGATCATACTGTCGGAATTCGATGGTGGTGGGACAGTGCTCTATCGGGATGCAGGGAAACACCAGGCAAGCGTTCGCTGCGTTTCGCCCGCGATGGTGCGGATCAATTCCGCCGACTATGCGGTCGACCTGTCGGCGCGACCTGGGGCCGACTGGAAGCACGATCTCTGGGCAGCGCTCTGCAACGCTCCAGTTTCATAAGCGGCAGTACGACGCGGCTCGATCGGCCCAGACCTCAGCCCTTCGGAGGGCGCACCTCCATGAACACGTATGGCGCTCCGGTCTCCGAGCGGATCGCATAAACGTCATAGGAGGCCGTCGGATCGTCACCCATCCCCAATGAACCGGACGGCATGCCCGGCACGGCCAGCCCCCGAAGCGGCGGCCGCTCGCGCAGCAATCGCTGGACGGCCTCGAGCGGCACGTGTCCCTCGAGGTAGTATTTCTCGACGACGGCGGTGTGGCAGCCCTCCAGATCGGCGGGCACACCCAGCCGCGCCTTGACGGCGGCGAGGTCGTCGGTGTCGCGGGTATCGGCGGAAAATCCCGCCGCGGCCATTGCCTTTGACCATTCGTGGCAGCAGCCGCAGTTCGGGTCCTTGTAGACCGTCATCTTCGCCGGGCCGGCGAGGGTTGCCCGGCCGGGGAGCGCGAGAACGGACGCTGCCATCGCGATGAAGCTTCTCCTGCGCATGGTCTCCACTCCTTGATGTACTGCCGCCCGGCTTTGAACCGGGCGGCAGTCGCACGTTATTTTACCTCGGTGACGGTCAGCTTGCCATTCACGCGTTCGGCGACGAACTCGATGCTCGAACCTTCCTTCAGCTTTTCGAGCAGCGCCTGGTCCTCGACCCGAAAGACCATCGTCATCGCCGGCATGTCGAGGTTCTTCAGGTCTTCATGCTTGATGGTGACCTTCTTCGCCTTGGCATCGACCTTGTTGACGACGCCCTTGGTGAATTCCTCAGCCAGTGCACCGAAGGCTGTCGAGGCCGAGAGCAAAGCGGCGATGCCGATTTTGATCATTGTGGATTTCATCTTCATATCTCCTTGTGTTGCGGTTCACTTGCCGGCGACGGTGACGTCGCCGTGCATGCCGGCTTCGTAGTGGCCGGGGATCAGGCAGGCGAACTTGAAGGCGCCGTCGGACGTGAATTTCCAGACGATCTCGCCGGATTGACCGGCCGGGAGGCGGATGGAATTGGCGTCGGCATGTTCCATTTCGGGGAACTTCTCCATGACCTTCTTGTGCTCGAGGATCTTGTCTTCCTGATCGAGCACGAACTCGTGGTCGACCGTCCCGGCATTTTTGATCGCGATCTTGACCGTTTGACCCTTACGGACGGAGAAGACGGCCGGGGTGAAGAGCATTTTGCCGTCGTCGGTTTCCGTCATCGTGACGCGGATCGTCTGTGTCGCCTTGGCTTTGTCCCCGGGCTCGCCGACAGCCATCTTCTCACCGTGGCCGCCGGCGTGATTGCCGGAGGCGAAAGCCGGGCCTGCCAAGGCGACGAACGCCAATGCGAGTAGATAATTCTTCATGCATATATCCTTTCTGGACGTGGGGGATTGAACTCAGCCCTTTGTCGGCTTCGGTGTGATTTGCGTTTTTGCGTCTTTGGCCTTGGTCGCGTCCGGCAGTTCGCCGGTCCATTCCCAGGCCTGTGTTCCGGGCGGGTTTTCGTACCAGCCCGGATCGGCGTAATCGTCCGCCGAGATGCCCTCGCGGACTTTCACCACCGAGAACATGCCGCCCATCTCGATGGGGCCGTGCGGCCCCCAACCCGTCATCATGGGGACGGTGTTTTCGGGAATGGGCATTTCCATCTCGCCCATATCGGCCATGCCCTTGGTGCCCATGGGCATGTATTCCGGCTGCAGCTTCCTGATCTTTTCGGTGACCTTCGACTTGTCGGCACCGATGAAGGTTGGGATGTCGTGTCCCATCGCGTTCATCGTATGATGCGACTTGTGGCAATGGATGGCCCAGTCGCCGAGATGCTTGGCGTCGAACTCGTAAGCCCGCATCGCGCCGACCGGGATGTCGATGCTGACCTCGGGCCAGCGCGCTTCCGGCCGCACCCAGCCGCCATCCGTGCATGTCACCTCGAAGTCGTAGCCATGCATGTGGACGGGGTGGTTGGTCATCGTCAGATTGCCGACGCGAACCCGCACCCTGTCGTTCTTCGAGACGACCAGCGGGCTGATGCCCGGAAACACGCGGCTGTTCCAGCACCACATGTTGAAGTCGGTCATCTCCATGATGCGCGGCACATAGGAACCGGGATCGATGTCGTAGGCGTTGAGCAGGAAGACGAAGTCGCGGTCGACGCGCATGAACGTCGGATCTTTCGGATGCACGACGAAGAAGCCCATCATGCCCATGGCCATCTGCACCATCTCGTCGGAATGCGGGTGGTACATGAAGGTGCCTGATTTCACGAGGTCGAACTCGTAGACGTAGGTCTTGCCGACGGGGATGTGCGGCTGCGTCAGTCCGCCGACACCGTCCATGCCGGATGGAAGAATCATGCCATGCCAGTGGATGGTCGTGTGTTCCGGCAGCTTGTTGGTGACGAAGATGCGCACTCGGTCGCCCTCGACGGCCTCGAGCGTCGGTCCGGGCGACTGGCCGTTGTAACCCCACAGGTAGGCGGTCATGCCCTCGGCCATCTCACGCTCCACCGGTTCGGCGACGAGGTGGAACTCCTTGACGCCGTTGTTCATCCGGTGGGGCAGGGTCCAGCCGTTGAGGGTGACGACCGGCTGGTAGTCGGGGCCTGAGGTCGGGTGAAGCGGCGGCTGCATGTCGGCCGTCTCCATTGTCGGAGCGTCGGGAAGGCCCATCGCCGAGGTCTTCGTCCAGGCACCGGCCGCCAGCAGGGCCGCGCTTGCTCCGAACAGTTGTCTTCTGTTGTACATGGTGAGGTCCTTTCTCAATGGCCACCGCCACCGCTGCTTTCGGAAGCCGCGGCGACTTCGGTTTCTGCTGACGCGTTCGACGCCCCGCCGCCATAGATCGCGGGCGCGAGATTGGCTTCGGCCAGCCAGAAGTCGCGCTTCGCATTGACGGAGAGCAGGATGGAGTTGATCTTGTCGCGCGTGTCGGTCAGCAGCTCGAAGGTGTTGGTAATCATGCCGTTGTAGGTGAGCAGGGATTCCTCCTCGACCTTGCTGCGCAGCGGCACGACATTGTTGCGGTAGTGCCGGGCAATGTCGTAGTTCGAGCGGTACGCTTCGGAAGCGGAGCGTGCTTCCGAGCGGACGTTGACAGCCTTCTCCGCGAGCTGGTTCGCCGCCCGCATGTATGCCAGCTCGGCCTTGCGCATCCGGGCTTTTCCGCTGTCGAAGATCGGGATGGCGAACGCGAGCTCGACCTGGCCGGTCGTCCTCGTCTTCTTCTCGTCATCCTCGATTTCCCGCTCCGTTTCGAAGCCGGTCAGGATCTCGAGGTCGGTGACATAGCGTGTCGCCTCGGTCAGGCCGTAGGATCTGGCCGTGGCTTCGAGTTCGAGCTTTGCGATCTGGAGGTCTATCCGGTTTCGGATTGCTTCGGCCTCGATCGCGTCTCGTCCGGCAACGGCCTTGGGCAGCGGCGCAAGGCTGTTCGGGACCTGATAGTCCAGATCGTTGCCCCACAGGCCCATGAGCCGCGTCAGCTCCTCCTTGGCGAGGCGTGCCGCCAGGCGGGCTTTTGCCGTCTCTCCGGCAAGTTCGGCGACGAACACATGTTCGCGGGCCTGGGCGCCCTTGGTCATCGCGCCTGTCTCGCCGAGCTTCTCCGCCAGTTCGGAAGCGGCATCCACCGCCGCCTGGGCGCGCTGGAGCTGGCCGACCGTCTCCCAAGTCGCCACCGCCCCGATCCAGGCACGTCGCGTGTCGGCGGCGAGCTGGAGCGTCCTGACGGCTGCGGTCAGTTGCGCCTGGCGGAAACGGGTGTCGGCAATCGCTATGTCCCCGTTTCTGGTCGCGAGCGCCAGGATGTTCGTCGTGATCATCGCCTCGATGGTCTTGAACGCCCCAAGTTCCGGCGTCCCTATGCCCGTCGTGGCGATGGCAACGGTCGGGTTGGTGAACATCGTCGACTGCCACGCATCGGCCGCGCTGTCGCCGAGATCGGCGTAGGCGGCCTGCAAGCCCTTGTTGTTGAGCAGGGCGATCTGAACGGCAGTCTCGACATCGATGGTCTTCTTTTGCGCAAGCAGGTTTTTTACCTGCGCGGCCGCCGAGCGGGCCTGGTTCTGGTTCTGTATCCAGACCGTCTGCTTGGTGGTGACGATCGCGGTCTTGTCGGCAACGGAAGCAAAACCGGCCTGCTTGCTTGCATATTCGGCGCCGGTGACGCAGCCGCTCAGCATCAGCGGGAAGGCCAGTACCGTGACGAATTTTCCGAGGCCGATCATGAGGCATCTCCCTTCCGAGGAGACTGCAGATCATTCTGTTTGCGCCACGGCTTCGGGTCGACCGGCTGCCTGGTGATATAACCCGAAACCGGTGATCGATAGACGACCGGGCGCGGGGACGGCTCTTCGATCGCGGCGGAAGACGTCACGACATCGGGAGGAAGCGTGGATGCGCAGCCGCCGACAACAAGCGGCAGCCCCACCACGAAAAGCGAGGGTTTCATTATGAAATTTCCGAAAAAGAGATAGCCTACGGCGCGCTTGCCCTGATGCGGGCAGGCGACCGACTGGATCCGGTCAAGCCGGCATATCCCTCATCAGATATTCGGGGGGCGATCCAGGGGCGGCAATTCCCCCATCACGTGCTGATCGTCGATAAACTGCCGGATCGAGGCGACGACCGGCCCGCCTAAGCTCTGGCTCGCGCACAGAAGCACGAAGCCGCCGCAAAAATCTTTGCAGCATTCCTGTTTGGCGATCTTGGAAGGACCGTCATTGTCGGCTGCATCGGCATGTGCGTGCTTGTGGTTTGAGACGCTGGCCATATCGTAGCTGCCGTGGGACGCAGCACTGGACATGGTCTTTTCAACTTGCAGGGCGGGACCGTGCATGGCGGCGTCGACAGTGGAAATGCTGTACCCAGCCAGCGATACGATGATCGCCAGCCGCACGAGGAGGAGCAGTCTGCTCAGTGCGATTCGGTACATATTGCCCATACTGCGTCGATTACATCGAACGCCGTCCATTATCAATTGCACGGAAGGACTGGCAGCGATTCGCGCCATTTCTGTGGCGCCGGCGCATCGTGCGCCCACAGGCTGACACTCTATAGCTTTGAGTTTACAGCTTTTCGGAGGATGGATCGCGACGCGGAAAGATCATCCGATCAAGCGTTTCGTCCTTGAGGACAAGCGTGTGCCACACCGCGGCGCCGAAGTGCAGAGCGACGATCAGCAGGATGATTTTCGCGATGGCGACATGGTAGGCTGCGGTTCCGAACCAGAAATAGCTGGTGACCAAACCCAAGCCGGCCTGCACCAGGATTGCCGCGTACAGGGCGTGATGAAGGGCGGCCGCAGCCTTCTGCCGCCGTGAAGCCGGCGATCGCGGCGCCGGCGGCCTCGTGATGCGCAGAAGCAGCCGGACGCCCATCAGCACTCCCATCAGCATGCCGGCATAATTGTGGACGTTGTGCTGGAAGAGATCGAAGGACGAGGGTGTTACGCCCATATGGGCGGCATGGTGAGTGCGTTCGATGCTGCCGCCGGTGAGGTACTGGACCGGGAGAAGCAGAGCGATCAGCCAATGCAGGCCGATCTGCGCCGTCGAATAGCTGCCTTTCATCATCCCCTCCGGACCTGCTCCACAACCTATCCTGCCGCAGTTAATGCTTCGTGCGCTGCCAGCGCTGTACCATCGACGCCCGCCGCGCGGCAGAGCGGTTACGCCCTCTTTTCGCTCGAATCGCTGCGACAGGGTCGGAGGGTCTTTCAGTTCGCCTCTTCAGAATTGGCGCGACCGGCCGGTCAATCACATGCGAGGTTTCTCGATGATTTCAGGAGTGCCCACCATTTTCGGCGCCGTCCTCGCCGTGTCCGCACTGGTTGCACCGGCGAGCGCGGATATCATCAGCGACAGACAGGCCGACATGAAAGCCATGGCCGCAGCGGCGAAGACCATAGCTGAGATGTTCCGGAACCCCGACACCTATTCGTCCATGCCGTTCGCAGCCGCCGCCGGCGCGATCGCCGAGAGGTCGGGCGAGGTTCTTGCAGGACATTTTGCGGATGGCATCGAGGATGCGAGGTCGGAAGCGAAGCCTGACATCGCCGGGGAGCGTGATCGCTTCGACCGTCTTGCCGAGGATCTTCGGACCTATGCGCGCGCACTGGACGCGGCGGCGAAAGCCAATCCCGGGGCGATGACCGAGCGCATGCGGATGCGGCCGGCAGAGCCGATGGGCGGCGGACCGCTCGGAACCCATGTCGCCAACGCGTCGAGCCTGTCGTCGCTTCCCGCCGAACACCTTTTCCACCTGATGTTGCAGACCTGCACGACCTGCCATGCGCGGTTCAGGATGGAGCGCTGACGCGAGGCGTCTCCGCGCAGGCGGCGGCACTGCCCTGATTTTTCAGCGGTCGAAGAGGCAGGTTGACTCATCGCCGGCGAAACAAACCCGTGAGGTGATCAAACCACCTGGCCCAGATCATCGGATCGATGATTTCAGGCGTGGAGGGCCGAATCAGCCGGTCAAGCCGAGGCAGAAGAAAAGCGGCCCAGTCGTCGAGGTCGCTCTTGCTGAAGTAGGGCAGCCAGACGTCGGAGGGACCATCCCATTGCCTTGGATTTGCCTTCGCCAGATCACCGAGTTTCACCAAGACAAGTCCGCCGTCGTCTCCGACAACCTCGACGTCCGGATCGGGATCCGGCCGGGGAAGGCGGGCGATGATGTGTTCTTCCAAAGCCTTGCCGATGGCTCGGTCGGCCTCGTCCAGATGGCGCAATATTCTCGTATCGCCAGCGGCGCCCACACCTTCCGAAAGGTTGAGCGTAAACTTGCCGCCGGTAAGGCCGTTCGAATATTGCGATACCTGTAGCCAGAAAACCCGTCTGCCTCGGACAAAGCTGCACTTGCCAGCCGCTTGCGATTGCCAGCCGAGCTCCTGAAACCTCGCGACCAGCAGCGAGCGCATATGTCGGTGAAAATCTTTGCTTTTCACATAGTCGCGCATGGTTCGGAGCTTCCGCTTTCGGCCGCAACGTCCTGGAACATCTCACGGCAGAATCGACGCCGCAATGTCTGAACTTGGCAATGTGGTTCGGTGCGATGGACTCCTGAGTGCAAACAGCGCTTGACGCCTTCCCAACTTTGCTAAATGCTAAGATGTCAGACCAATTTTCGATCTGACTGCCTGATGAGAAACTGGGGAACCATGAAGGCAAACAGCAGCGACAGACCGGTGATCCGGCCGCTTCCTGTTATCGACCGGGCGCGTCAGGTGACCGATGCGTTGGCGGATTATGTCGAAGACGCGCGCCTGCAGGCGGGGGACCGGTTGCCGGCGGAGCGGGAACTGATGGCCGCCCTTGCCGTCGGCCGTTCGACCATTCGCGAAGCGATCCGCCATTTTCAGGCGCTCGGCGTCATCGAGACGCGCAAGGGCAGCGGCACCTATCTGCTGAAACCGGTTTCGAGGGCAACGATCCATATGCCGCTGTCGTTCGACGCGGCGCATCTGCGCGACGCGCTGCTGCAGACGCTCGAAGTGCGCCGCGGCATCGAATGCGAGGCGGGCATGGTCGCGGCGCGGCGGCGTACCGCCAAGGATCTCGTCGTCATCGAGGAGAAGTTGAACGAGATGGAGCGGGTGCATCTGGAAAAGGGCACGTCCGGGCCGGAGGATCTGGCCTTCCATCTCGCCGTCTACGACGCCACCCACAATCCGCTGTTTCGCCAGCTGCTCGAACAGATGCGCGAGACCTTCGAGCGCTTCTGGGAGCATCCCTTCGACCGGCAGGATTTTGCGCGCCGGTCCTTTCCCTTTCACCGCACCCTTTTCAACGCGATCGCCGCCGGAGATGCCGAGGCGGCGCGCGCCGAAACGTTGAAAATTCTCGATATCGTCGAGGAAGACATCAAGGAAATGTCCAAATGAGCAGCGGCGCAGACCCGTTCGATCTTGCTTCTATCATCACCGCCCATGACGACGGCAATTTCGCCGACGCCGTCGTGCCGCCGATATTCCAGACCTCGCTTTTCACCTTTTCCGATTATGACGAGATGATCACCGTCTATCGTGGCGAGAAGGTGCGGCCGACCTATACGCGCGGGCTGAACCCGACGGTGCGGGCCTTCGAGGAAATGCTGACCAAGCTCGAAGGCGCCGAGGATGCGCTGGGTTTTGCCAGCGGCATGGCGGCGATCTCGTCCAGTGTTTTGAGCTTCGTCGAGCCGGGCGACCGCATCGTCGCCGTCAAACACGTCTATCCCGACGCCTTCCGCCTGTTCGGCACCATCCTGAAACGGATGAAGATCGAAGTGACCTATGTCGACGGGCGCGACGAGGAGGCCGTCGCCAGAGCGTTGCCCGGTGCCAAGCTGCTGTACCTGGAAAGCCCGACGAGCTGGGTGATGGAGGCGCATGATGTCGGTGCGCTCGCCGCCCTTGCCAAGCGCCACAGCGTCGTCTCGATGATCGACAACAGTTGGGCAAGCCCGTTCTTCCAGCGGCCGCTGACACTCGGCGTCGATCTCGTCATCCATTCGGCCTCGAAATATCTCGGTGGCCACAGCGATGTGGTGGCAGGCGTCGTCGCCGGCTCGAAGGAGGTGGTCGCTCGGATCAAGGCCGAGGCCTATCCCTATCTCGGCGGCAAGCTTTCGCCCTTCGACGCCTGGCTGCTGATCCGCGGTCTGCGCACCCTGCCGCTGCGCATGAAGGCCCATGAGGCCTCGGCCCTCGAGATCGCCCGGCGCCTGCAGCGGCTCGAGGTCGTGGAGACAGTCTGCCATCCGGGCCTCGCCAACCGGCTGCCGGCCGGGCTCAACGGCACGTCGGGCCTGTTTTCCTTCATCTTCCGCGAAGGTGTCGATATCCGCGCCTTCGCCGATCACCTCAAGCTCTTCAAACTGGGTGTGAGCTGGGGTGGGCACGAAAGCCTGATCGTACCGGGCGAGGTGGTGCTGCAGCAGAAGGCACAGCCGAATTCCGCGCAAACCTTTGGCATCCATGCGCGATCCGTACGTCTCCATGTCGGTCTCGAAGGAACCGAGGCGCTGTGGAGAGACATCGAGGAGGCGCTCGCCGCCGCCTCGCAATCTTGAAACCGAGAGAACCTAAAAGGGGGACTGAGCATGAAAAAACTAATAATCTCGACGCTCTTTGCTACGATGATGGCGGGTACGGCCTTTGCCGATACGACGCTCAAGCTTGTCGAAGTCATCACCAGCCCGGAGCGCACCGAAACGCTGAAATCGATCGTCGGCAAGTTCGAGGCCGCCAATCCCGGCACCAAGGTCGACATCATCTCGCTGCCCTGGAACGAAGCCTTCCAGAAGTTCGCCACCATGGTGTCGGCCGGCGACGTGCCCGATGTGATGGAAATGCCCGATACCTGGCTGTCGCTTTACGCCAATAACGGCATGCTCGAAAGCCTCGAGCCCTATCTCGCAAAGTGGGAGCACACCAAGGAGCTGACGCCGCGTGCCCTCGAACTCGGCCGCGACGTCAAGAACACCGCCTATATGCTGCCCTATGGCTTCTATCTGAGGGCGATGTTCTACAACAAGAAACTGCTTTCGGAGGCCGGCGTCGCCGCACCGCCGAAGACGCTGGATGAATTCACCGCTGCGTCGGAAAAAGTCTCCAAATTGCAGGGCAAATACGGTTACTGCATGCGCGGCGGACCGGGCGGCCTCAACGGCTGGATGATCTTTGCCGCCTCGATGGCCGGCTCGAACAAATACTTCAACGAGGACGGCACCTCGACGATGAACAGCCCCGGCTGGGCCAAGGGCATCGAGTGGATGGTCGACCTCTACAAGAAGGGTTATGCGCCGAAGGACAGCGTTAACTGGGGCTTCAACGAAGTCGTCGCCGGCTTCTATTCCGGCACCTGCGCCTTCCTCGACCAGGATCCGGATGCGCTGATCGCCATCGCCGAGCGGATGAAGAAGGAAGATTTCGGCGTCATGCCGCTGCCGAAGGGCCCTGATGGCAAGTCCTTCCCGACCATCGGTTACGGCGGCTGGTCGATGTTTGCGACCAGCGCCAACAAGGATCTCTCCTGGAAGCTGATCGCCACCCTCGAAGGGCCGGAAGGCAATATCGAGTGGAACAAGCGCATCGGCGCCCTGCCGGCCTATACCGCGGCCGAGAAGGATCCCTTCTACGCCGGTGACCAGTTCAAGGGCTGGTTCGAAGAGCTGGCGGATCCGAACACCGTGCCGACAGTCATGCCGACCTATCTCGAGGAATTCGCTTTCTTCAAGGATTCGCTGGCGATCAAGACCTCGCAGCAGGCCCTGCTCGGCGACATCTCGGCAAAGGATCTGGCCGACCAGTGGGCGGACTATCTGACCAAGGCGCAGCAGAAGTTTCTGAGCAAGAAATAAGGGTGAAGGGGGCTTCGAGACAGAAGCCCCCTCATCCGCCCTACGGGCACCTTCTCCCCGAGGGGAGAAGAGGGAGTCGAGACGTTGCGGCATATCCCTTCTCCCCTGGGGAGAAGGTGGCCCGAAGGGTCGGATGAGGGGCCTCAGCCACCCAATTCGAAGACATCACCAGCGCAAGGCCTCACCGGATAAAAATAATGGAAACTGCAAACCGATGACCATTTCCGCCGATATGCTCGACATGCGTCGCGACCGCAGGCCGTGGCTGCGTCGTCTTGCCGATGCTTCGGAGCCCTATCTCTACAGCGCCCCGTCGCTGATCCTGATCATCGCCGTGATGTTGGTGCCGCTGACACTCGGGCTGTCCTATGCCTTCCGAGATATCCAACTGCTCAATCCCTTTTCGGGCGGCTTCGTCGGACTCGATCACTTCCGCGAGCTTGCGGGCGATGCGGCCTTCTATGGTGCGCTGAGGAATACGCTCTGGTGGACCGGCGCCTCGGTCGTCTTGCAATTCACCTTCGGCCTCATCCTGGCGTTACTGCTCGACAAGCCATTCCCGGGCCGGGCGATCGCGCAGGCGCTGGTCTTCCTGCCTTGGGCCGTACCGTCCTTTCTCGCCGGCCTCAACTGGGCCTGGCTGTTCAATCCTGTTATCGGGCCGATCCCGCACTGGCTCTTTGCGCTCGGGCTGATGCATGAGCCGGGCAATATCCTTTCCGATCCCAATTATGCGATGTGGGGTCCGATCGTCGCCAATGTCTGGTGGGGCATTCCCTTCTTTGCCATCACGCTGCTGGCGGCCCTGCAGGCGATCCCGCGTGATCTCTACGAGGCCGCGTCGATCGACGGCGCCGGCTGGTTCCAGCGTTTCCGCTCGATCACCCTGCCGTTTCTCGCGCCGACGATCGCCATCACCGTGCTCTTGCGCACCGTCTGGATCTCCAATTTCGCCGATCTCATCGTCGTCATGACCAATGGCGGACCCGCCGACCGCACCCAGATCGTCGCGAGCTACATCTTCACCACGGCGTTCAAGCGGCTCGATTTCGGTTATGCCTCGGCGATTGCACTGGTGCTGCTCGCGCTGCTGCTTGCCTATTCAATGCTGATCATCCTGCTGCGGCAGACGCTGCTGAACAAGGATTGAGACCATGAGACGATCAATCCTTCCCACCATCGCGCATCGCTTAGCGATCCTCTGCTACATTGCCTTTGCGCTCTTCCCACTGTTCTGGCTTCTCAAGGTCTCGGTGACGCCGAACGACCTGCTCTACACCGAAGGCGTGCGCATGTGGCCGTCGCGCACCAGCTGGGATCATTATGCCTTCGTGCTGCAGCACAGCGCCTTCCCGACCTTTTTCAAGAACAGCCTGATCGTCTCGGCTTCGACGGCGGTGACCGTGACGATCTGCGCCTCGCTCTCGGGCTACGCGCTGTCGCGCTTCAATTTTCGGGCGAAATACTGGATTGTCGCGCTGATGCTGCTGACCCAGATGTTTCCGCTCGTCATGCTGGTGGCGCCGATCTTCAAGATCCTGTCGCCCCTGCATTTGACCAACAGCCTGACTGGCCTCGTCATCGTCTACACCGCTTTCAACGTGCCCTTCGCCACTTTCCTGATGCAGTCCTTCTTCGACGGCATTCCCAAGGATCTCGAAGAGGCGGCGATGATCGACGGGGCGACGCAATTCACCGCGTTTCGCCAGATCATCCTGCCGCTGACGCTGCCCGGCATCGCGGCGACGCTCGGCTTCGTCTTCACCGCCGCCTGGAGCGAACTGCTCTTCGCGCTGATGCTGATCAACGGCAATGACGCGGCGACCTTCCCGGTCGGGCTTCTCACCTTCGTTTCGAAATTCTCGGTGGATTTTGGGCAGATGATGGCGGCGGGCGTCCTGGCGCTCATCCCGGCCGGCCTCTTCTTCCTGCTCATCCAGCGTTATCTCGTCCAGGGCCTGACGGCCGGCGCGGTCAAGGGTTAAACAAATGGCATCGATCGACATCCAGAACATCCGCAAAGCCTACGGCCATGTGCAGGTGCTGCACGGCGTCGACCTCGAAATCCGGGACGGCGAATTCGTCGTGCTGGTCGGTCCCTCCGGCTGCGGCAAGTCCACGCTGTTGCGCATGATTGCCGGGCTGGAGGATGTCACATCGGGCGAAATCCGGATTGCCGGCGCCAGAGTGAACGAACGGCATCCGAAGGACCGTGACATTGCCATGGTGTTCCAGTCCTATGCGCTCTATCCGCACATGAACGTTGCCGGCAATATGAGCTACAGCCTCAGACTGCGAAAGACGGCCAAGGAGAAGATTACGAGCGCGGTGGCGGCGGCCGCCGCCAAGCTCGGCCTCGACCCGCTGCTTGAACGGCGGCCGAAGGCGCTTTCCGGCGGCCAGCGCCAGCGCGTCGCCATGGGCCGCGCCATCGTGCGCCAGCCGAAGGCTTTCCTGTTCGACGAGCCGCTGTCCAATCTCGATGCGCGCCTGCGCGAACAGATGCGCGCCGAAATCAAGAAGCTGCACGGCGAGCTGAAGGCGACCTCGATCTATGTCACCCACGATCAGATCGAGGCGATGACGCTGGCGGACCGGATCGTCGCCATGCATGGCGGCGTCGTCCAGCAGGTCGGCAGTCCGCTGGAACTCTACGACCGGCCGGCCAACCTGTTCGTCGCCGGCTTCATCGGTTCGCCGGGGATGAATTTCCTCGAGGCGAATTATGACGCGGGTGGCGTGCGGCTGAAAGACGGAACGATCGTGCCGCTGGCAAAGCCGTTGCCGCTTGAAGACGGCGCGAAGGTGACGCTCGGCATCCGGCCCGAGCATGTGCTGATGACGAATGATGGAACCGGGCTTGCCACCGATGTGGAGCTCGTCGAGCCCACCGGATTCGGCATCATCCTCCACCTCGCGCTTCACGGCCTGCCGTTCAAGATCTTCACGCTCGACCGCGAAGCGCTGAAGGCAGGGCCGAAGGTCAATGTCGCCTTCCCGCCGCAATATTTGCATGTGTTCGATGGCGAAGGCCAACGCGTCGATTGAGCGGTCGAGGTTCAAAGCCATTCCTCAGGCGGCCCTATCTGCTGGTTGTTCCCATCGCAGAAAGCACCCGGCGTGAAAAGATCGATCAGATTCAAGGGGATGATCGAGACTCGGAAAACGCGTGATTCATTTTCGCTAAGCTATTGAAATTTGATTCGTTTTGATTCGGAACCAATCGTAAAGTGATTCGGTTGACTCGCACTGGTTGCGGCAGGAGCGCGTGCGAAATGGTTGCCCCGAGAGCGAATTGGAAAGGCTTTATCAAGTTCGGGGAAGTCGCTTTCCCGGTGGCGCTCTACACCGCCGCCTCCACATCCGAGCGGATTGCGTTTCACACGCTGAACAGGAAGACCGGCAACCGTGTGCGCCGAGAATTCGTGGACGGCGAGACCGGCGATCCGGTCGAGCGCGAGGACCAGGTCAAGGGTTTTGAGATCGAGGACGGTCGCTACGTCGTGCTCGAGCCCGAGGAAGTCGCGGCTGCCATTCCGGAAAGCGACAAGACGCTGAAGGTGGAGGCCTTTATTCCTTTTGAGGAGGTCGACGACGTCTATTTCGACAAGCCTTATTATCTGGCTCCCGACAAGATGGGCAGCGACGCCTTCAAACTCCTGCGGGATGGTATGGAGAAAGCCAAGGTCGCGGCCATTGCCCGGACGGTGCTGTTCCGGCGCCTGCGAACGCTTCTCATCCGCCCCCATGGAAAGGGGCTGGTTGGCTCAACCTTGAACTTCGATTATGAGGTTCGCTCCTCCGAAAAGGCATTCGAGGAGATGCCGGATCTCAAGATCGAAGGCGAGATGCTGGAGCTCGCCAAGCACATCATCAACACCAAGAAGGGTGACTTCGACCCGAAGCAGTTCGACGACCGTTATGAAGCCGCCGTCGCCGAACTGGTGAAGGCCAAGATCGAAGGCCGCACCCTTCCGAAGAAAAAGGCGCCGCCGGCTCCGAAACCGAGCGACCTGCTACAGGCCCTTCGCGAAAGCGCCGGCATGGCGGCGCCGGCAAAGGCGAAGCGCACCGCTGCAAATGCCAATGCCGGCAAGAACAGGCAGAAGGCCGCGCGCGCGGCGGCGCCGAAATCGCGCAGCTCAGGCGGCGCTCACCAGCGCCGCGCCGGGTGATCGGAGGCTTCCATGGCGATCCGACCTTACTGGAAAGGTTATCTCAAACTGTCGCTCGTCACCTGTCCGGTGCAGATGATGCCGGCCACCTCCGAAAACGAGAAGGTGCGCTTTCACACACTCAATCGCGTCACCCAAAACCGGGTCGTCAGCCACTATGTGGACGCCGTCACCGGCAAGGACGTGAAAGATGAAGACGAAGTGAAAGCCTATCAGCGCGGCGAGGACGAGTATGTCTTGCTCGAAGACGAGGAATTGGAGAACGTTGCGCTTGAAAGCACCAAGACGATCGATATCGAAGTCTTTACGCCGCGCAACAGTGTCGAATGGATCTGGCTCGACACGCCCTACTATCTCTCACCCGATGATCCGGTCGGCCAGGAAGCATTCTCGGTGATCCGCGACGCGATGGCGGCTGAGGACATGGTCGGCATCTCGCGGCTGGTGATCGCGCGCCGCGAGCGCGCCGTGATGCTGGAGCCTCGCGGCAAGGGCATCGTCCTTTGGACCCTGCGCTACGGCGACGAGGTGCGCGACGCTGAAAACTATTTCGATAGGGTGGACGATCAGCCGGCGGACAGCCAGATGATGCCGCTGGTGCAGCAGCTCATCAAGAAGCAGACGCAGCACTGGAATCCGAAGATGGCCTCCGACCCGGTGCAGGATAGGCTGCTCGACCTCATCGAGGCCAAGAAGAAACAGATGAAAAAGCCTGTTAAAGCGAAACCCAAGGGCAGGGAGAAGGCAGAGCCGGCTCCGAGCAACGTCATCAATATCATGGAGGCGCTGCGCAAATCCGTCGATGCCGAGAACCGATCCGGCAGGCATTGAGTGATGACCAGATCACGCGGCCCCTCCGCTCCTCTCCTTCGCGACTCCAGTTCTTCGATACAATCGCGACCTGTCCGTCGGCGTGATCCGGACCAGCCAAACCTGCCGTTTGATGCAATGCCGTCCAGAGTGGAGCCATGCCTGGCGCTGCTGAAGCAGACAGTGCCGCAAGGGCCGGATTGGCTTTATGAGGTGAAGTGGGACGGCTACCGATTGGCGCTCCACATCGAGCCAAAGGGCATTCGCATTCTCACTCGTGGCGGCCATGACTGGACCCATCGATTTCCGAGGATCGCCGCAGGGGCAAGAGAACTCGGTGTGTCGAGCTGCATTCTCGACGGAGAAGCCGTCGTCCTCGATGAAGAGGGGCGCTCGGACTTCGGAGCGTTGCAGCGCTCGCTCGGCGGCAGAGGCGGCAAGCGGATCTCGACCGAATCCATATTCTACGCCTTCGATCTGTTGTACCTCGACGGTCACGACCTGACGCGCACGGAACTGTCGGTGCGCCGTCATTTACTGGAAGATCTGATCCCCGAGACCGACGGTGGCGCCATTCGGTTCTCGCAAGAACTGGATTTGGGTGGCGAGGAACTGCTCGAGCACGCATGCCGTCTGGGTATGGAAGGCATCATCGCAAAGCGCAGGGACAGTCCCTACCGGAGTGGCCGCCTCGGGGATTGGCAGAAGATCAAATGTGTTCAGAGCGACAGCTTCATGATCGTGGGTTACGAGGAATCCGCCAGCACCCGCGGCGGGCTCGGCAGTCTGTTGCTTGCGGGTCGAAAGGGTCACGACTGGATCTACGTCGGGTCCGTTGGCACGGGGTTCAATCGAACCGAGGCGGAATATTTGCGCAAGACGTTGAACCGCCTCCAAACGAAAAAACCCATCGTGCCGCTGAAAGGGAAGCGGCTTGTCTTTTCCCAGCCGACCCTCATCGCTGAAATCGAGTTTCGCGGCTGGACGCGTGAGGGCAGCCTACGCCACCCCTCATATAAGGGGCTCCGCGAGATCCAGGATCATGCTGCCGTCTTCGATATGGCTGATGGCCCGGCTGCGATCAGATGAAGTCATTCAGGGCCGCGAGCTGCGCCCGCTCCTGGTCACGCGGCATGCTTGCCGGCGCGGCCGAGCCTCTTGATCGCCTGCTCCAAAGGACGCTGCCCCTCACAATAATCCTTCCAGGCGGACGACTTCGATAGCAAGGCAGGCACGGTTCGGATCGTGAACCTTTTAGGGTCGAGGTCTGATTTCACCTGCGTCCACGTCAGAGGCATTGATACCGTCGCACCTGGGCGGGCTCGAGGAGAAAGCGGCGCTACGGCCGTCGCCATGCGATCATTGCGCAGGTAATCGAGGAAAATGCGACCGCCCCTCAGGCTCTTCGTCATCTTGATAAGGTAGAGATCGGGGTTGTTCCGGGCCATCTGCTGGCAGACGTCATGCGCGAAAGCCTTTGCCTCGGGCCATGACAGCGGCTTGCGCTTATTGACCGCAAGCGGGGTCACGACATGCAGGCCCTTGCCGCCCGTCGTCTTGCAAAAGCTGATCAGTCCGAGGTCTTCCAGCCGATCGCGCATTTCGCGGGCAGCGGCAACGACCGTGGCAAAGGGAACGTCAGGCCCGGGATCGAGGTCGAATACCAGACGACCAGGAACTTCCGGTTGACCGGGTTCGCAATTCCACGGATGGAGTTCGACCGCTGCGATCTGGGCGACCGCGGCAAGGCCTTCGATGCGATCGATCTGCAGGTATGGCTTTTTGTCCCCGAACACCTTGACCAGGTCGAGCAGGTTCGATTGTCCCGGCATCGCATGGCGCTGAAAGAACTGCTCGCCGCCAATTCCATCCGGGGCGCGGATGATAGAGCAGGGCCTGCCCTTGATGTGGTCGATCATCCAGTCGCCGACTGCCTCGTAATAGCCCGCCAATTCTTCCTTCGTGACCGGTTCGCTGCCGTTGGCATCCGGCCACAATGGTTTGTCCGGGTTTGAGATGAGCACTCCCATGACATCAGCCTTCGCACCCTTGCGGCGCGCCGGTGTTTGCCTGGCTCTCGGAACCGGCTCCGCGATGTCCGCTTTGGCGGGTCTTACCGGTGGCTCCGCCTCGACTTCCCGAGCAGGCTTATCTTCGCGCAATCCTTTGAAGGCTGCTTGGCGGACGAGACCGTCCGCGGTCCACCCCTCGAATTCGATTTCGGCGACAAGCTCGGGCTTTACCCAGACGACCTCGGCCTGCTTCTTCGGAGCACCGATACCCGTGAAGGGCGATCTCGCCGTCTCCAGCGCCTTCAGTTTCGGAAGCAACGTTTCGACTTTCTTGGCGCCGTAGCCGGTTCCGACACGGCCGACATAGACAAAATGATCGCCGCGAAAAACACCGGCGAGAAGGGAACGAAACCTGCCGTTGGTTTTGGCGTAGGCGCCGATCACCACCTCGTGCCCCGCCCGGCATTTCGACTTCGCCCAGCTTTCCGTTCTTCCGGATTGATAGGGGGCATCTGTCTGTTTTGAGATGATGCCTTCCAGCGAGAGCTTGCATGCCGATCTGAGGACGGCGTCACCGCCGGTCTCGAAATGTTCGACGTAGCGGATCCGAGGATCGTTGCCGGCCTCGGTGAGGAGCTCCTGCAATCGCCTCTTTCGCTCGATCAGGGGCTTCGACCGGAGATCCTCGCCGCCGTCATAGAGCAGGTCGAAGGCGAAGTAGACGAGGCTGGCGGTCTTGCCCTCCGATAGCGCCGCCTGGAGTGCCGCGAAGTTAGGCGCACCTTGCTCGTCGAGAGCGCAAATCTCGCCATCGAGGATACAATCCGGAAGCCCAGACGCCGCCTCGGCGATTTCGGGGTACTTGGTCGTCCAGTCGAGGCCTTTCCTGGTCTTCAAGGTGACTTCGCCATCGAGCACGCGCATCTGAATGCGATATCCGTCGAACTTGATCTCATGGATCCAACCGTCCCCGCCAGGCGGTCGCTCGACCTTCTCGCAGAGTTGCGGCGCGATGAAATCCGGAAGATCAACCGCCGTCGCAGTACCGGCGCGCTTTCCCGCACTCGCCTCCGACTGCCGCTCCTCGGCGGCCAGTCCGTGATTGCTGTCCCAGACGGCGTCCGCCTGGACCTTGCCGCCCTCCACCATGAAGGGTTTCGGCTTGCGCCCCTTGCCGGCTGCGATCATTTCCATGCTGCGGCCTGAGGCCACCGAGGTGACGTTTTCTTCGAGGATGGCAGCACCGTTCTCGTCCACGGAGAACTCGTCATGATGCTTGATCAACAGCCAGTTGGTACGCTTGCTGCGCTCGCGATCGTTGCGCATGCGCACCAGCACGAAGCTCCCGTGCAGGCGCTCGCCTTCGAGCGTGAACTTGAAATCACCCTTGGAAAGCGCCTGCTCCGGGCTCTTCCTGCCCTCCGGCTCCCAATAGCCGCGATCCCACAGCATGACCGTGCCACCGCCATACTGGCCTTTCGGAATAGTGCCTTCGAAGTCGCCATAATCGAGGGGATGATCCTCGACCTCGACCGCCAGTCGCTTGTCGTGCGGATCGAGCGATGGCCCTTTGGTGACGGCCCAGCTCTTGAACACGCCATCGAGCTCGAGCCGCAGGTCGTAGTGCAGCCGTGTCGCATCGTGCTTCTGGATGACAAAGCGACGGCGGTTGCTCTGTTTGAGGGACCGCTCGCCGCTGGGCTCAGCGGTCTTCTGAAAATCGCGTTTTGATCGGTAGCTTGATAGTTTGTCGCTGGCCATGGCTGTTTCCGGATATTCGGTCCTCAAACGAACTAGCGGTGATCGTTGTTCCAGCCGCCGGCGCTTTCGACTGTCCCCGCACCCATTTGTTAGATCGCGTATCTGACGACCGCGACGCTACATTCTGCAACAGAACAGGCATCAGCCGGAAACATACGTGATACATCGACCGTCTAGCACTCCGGTCGCGAGAAAGTCGCAGAACGCCACGCGAAGGAGGCTATCCCATGACCACTATTGCAAAGTTTTCCAAGTCGAGCCCGCTGCTCGGGCGGGCGATCGCCATCGCCGTCGGATCGTTGGCAACGATGTCTTACCTGCAGTCCGCACGCGCAGAAGAAGCCGGCGTAACGACCGTCCAAACAAGACCGGCGTTGGATGAGAGTATCCGCCCTTTCCGCATTCATGTCGATCAGAGCCAGCTTGATGATCTCAAACGACGTATAGCAGAGACACGTTGGCCGGATAAGGAGACGGTCGGAGATATCTCGCAGGGCATCCAGCTGGCGCGCGTTCAGGACCTTGTCCGCTATTGGGGGACCGACTACGACTGGCGCAAAGCCGAAGACCAGCTGAACGCCCTGCCGCAGTTCATCACGACGATCGACGGCGTCGACATTCAGTTCATTCACGTCCGCTCCCGCCATCCGAATGCTCTCCCGGTCATCTTGACTCATGGCTGGCCGGGATCGATCTTCGAGTTCATCAAGACGATCGGACCTCTCACCGATCCCACGGCCTATGGTGGCAAGCCGGAAGATGCGTTCGACGTGATTATTCCTTCGATTCCCGGCTACGGCTTTTCCGGCCGACCGACAGATCAGGGATGGGGACCTGACCGCGTTGCCCGCGCCTGGGACGTCCTGGTGAAGCGCCTGGGTTACACGCATTACGTTTCGCAGGGTGGCGATCACGGCTCGGTGATATCCGACGCCTTGGCACGGCAAGCACCGAAAGGCTTGCTGGCAATCCATTTGAACATGCCGGCGACTGTACCGGGCGATCTCATGCGGGCGATCAACAATGGCGACGCGGCCCCTGCCGGACTGTCCCCAGCGGAAAAAGGGGCCTACGACTCTCTGAGCGCCTTTTTTGGCCGCAATGCCGCCTATGGCGCCATGATGGTAACGCGGCCCCAGACAATCGGTTACTCGCTGTCAGATTCCCCGTCCGGATTGGCGTCATGGATTTATGAAAAGTTTGTCCAATGGAGCGACAGTGACGGCGTTCCCGAACGCGTTCTGACCAGAGACGAAATGCTGAACGATATTACGCTCTACTGGTTGACCAATACCGGCGCGTCGTCCTCGCGGTTCTACTGGGAAAACAACAACAATAACTTCAGCTCCGAGGCGCAGAAGACAAAGGATATCAAGATCCCTGTCGGCATCACGGTTTTTCAGAAGGAGATCTATAAGGCGCCGGAGAGCTGGAGCCGACAGGCTTATCCTTCTCTCGTTTACTACCATCAGGTGGAGCGAGGCGGACACTTTGCTGCTTGGGAGCAGCCCCAGCTGTTTGCGCAAGAACTGCGGGCTGCCTTCAAATCAGTTCGCTGACTGCGCTTCGAGTTGGGCGCGGCTCCTCCCTGGTGCCGCGCGACAGCTATTTCCAAGTCCGACGTGACCTCCGGGGCTCGGCCTTTGGTAACGTGCAGCGGCACGCCTGGGTCGCACCGGACGGCTGGTGGCCTGCACCCGCCAGGGAGCCGCGAATGACGGCTTCGCACGCACGCGGGTCCAGTCCATCCCATCCTCCCTTAATAAAGCTGCCGTCGGGATGAACCATTTATCCAGCGGAAAAATCTTTTGCCGGATCGCCCGCGAGGGCTATATCCTCGGGATGTCTCACTGAATCTGGATTGCCATGACCGACACTGTTCTCGACCGCTTTCTCCGCTATGTCGTTATCGACACCCAATCCGATCCCTCTTCATCGACGCAGCCGACCACCGAGAAGCAGAAGGATCTCGGGCGGCTGCTCGTCGACGAGCTGCTGGAGATCGGCCTTGCGGACGCGCATCTGGACGAACACGGTTATGTCTATGCGACCATTCCTGGAAATAGCGACAAGCCGGTGCCTGTCATCTGTTTCTGCTCGCATATGGACACGGCGCCCGATTTCAGCGGCACCGACGTCAAGCCCCAGATCGTCAGGAATTATGCGGGCGGCGATATCAGGCTTGTCGGCGATTCTAGCCGGGTGATCCGTGTCGCCGAGCATCCCGAGCTCAGCAACCAGATCGGCAACGACATCGTCACGACCGATGGCACGACCTTGCTCGGCGCCGATGACAAGGCGGGACTGGCAGAAATCATGACCGCGGCCCGGGTTCTCGTCGACAATCCCGATATCCGGCACGGAACGATCAAGATCCTGTTCACGCCCGACGAGGAAGTCGGACGCGGCGTCAACAAGGTCGATCTGGATAAACTCGGAGCGGACTTCGCCTATACGATGGACGGCGAGACGGTGGGCCACGTCGAGGACGAAACCTTTTCGGCCGACGGCGTCGAGATCAGCATATCGGGCGTGGCGATACATCCGGGTTTCGCCAAGGACCGCATGGAGAACGCCATCAAGATCGCCGGCGCCATCATCGACCGGTTGCCGAAGGACGTGGCGCCGGAGACGACGGAAGGCAAGCAGGGCTTCATCCATCCGGTCGGCGTCACCGGCTCGATGGAAAAGGCGTCGCTGAGCTTGATCGTTCGCGACTTTACCGACGAGGGGCTCGCGCAAAAGGAGGCGATGCTCGAAACCATCGTCAAGCAGGTGATGTCGGCCTATCCCGGCTCGACCTACCATTTCCAGGTGACGGAACAATACCGCAACATGAAGACGGTGCTCGACCGCCATCCGGAGATTGTCGAGAACGCGCTTGAGGCCGTGCGTCGTGCCGGCATGACGCCGGTGCGCGGCAGCATTCGCGGCGGCACGGACGGCTCGCGGCTCTCCTTCATGGGGCTGCCGTGCCCGAACATTTTTGCCGGCGGCCATGCCTTCCACTCGCCGCTCGAATGGGTGAGCCGCCAGGACATGGAAAAAGCCGTCGCAACGATCGTGGAGCTTGCGAAGATCTGGGAGGAGCGCGCCTAAGGCGCTCTTCCCACTTGAACGAAATACAGGTTTATCCGCCGTTTACCGGGATCTCGCCGCGCAGCATCACGCTGTCATAGGCGGGGCGGGGCGTCGGGATCGCGATCCGCATTGCCGGCTCGGGCGCAGGCGCGGTTTCCGGTTGGGTTACCGGGGCCGTTATCTGCATCGGCGCCGTGCTCGCCGTCGGCATCGGATCGGGCGCCGGCAGAGGAACGGGAACGGCCGAGGGTATCAGCGCCTCGAATTGCGGCGGCAGCATGCTTTCGCCGGGCACATAATTCATCGCCACCTCATAGGACGGCAGCGGCGGCGGCGTTTCCAGCATGCCATTGGAATCGCGCTTCTCGTAGAAGGCATTGCCGCCGGCGACCGTCACATAATGCATGTTGTCGTAGGGGAATTTCAGACCGTCGGTATGGAAGAACATCGCATCCTTCACCTGGGGATGGCGCGCACCCTTCAGCAGGATCGCATCGGCCGCGGTGGCGAGTTCCGGTTCGGCCTGCGGCTTGACTTCCCGCGTCATGACCCCAGGCGCAAACTGCTTCTCCTGGGCGACAACACCGCAGATCGACGGTGGATAGGCGCCCGACGTCAGCCTGTTCATGACGACGGTGCCGACGGCCAGATAACCATCCTCGTCGGAATGCTGCGATTCGAAATACATCGCGCGCTTCAGGCAGTCGCGATCCTTGGCGGTATAATTGAAAGTGACTTTCGCCGCTTGAGCCTGTTTTGTCTTTGCCGGCGTCGTCGCCGGCTTTGGTGTTGTGGTGCAGCCTGCGGCCGCCAGTCCTACGAATAAAATCCCGATCAGGGATTTTCCAAAGGAAATCTCCGCCCTCAACGCCAGGTGCCTCCTATGGGATTAGTCCAGCCCTTTATGATTAACGCGAAAAATCTTTTACTCGTCATATGACTGAAATACAAACAACCAGAGATCACAAAAGGCTTTAGAGACTCTCGCCGCGTGCGATTCCGGCGATTAGCCTGCGGCCGTCTGCTGCATAATCCCCAAAAATTAAGGAATTATGCACCAACTCAAGCTGTTGGAGAGCCTGCTGCCCGTCGGCAAAGACGCTGAAACTCGAATCAGCTGCGAAACAGCTTCCAGCGAGTCGGCTTGAATGCCACCCGGTGCCGGTCGAGCCTGTCGGCCTCGCTCGGCGGCAGTTCGATTTCGACGTGCGGGCGCTCACTGCCGATATCGAGCTCGATATGACGGGTGCCGGCGACGCGGCGGCTGGAGACCGGCTGGCCGGCAATGCAGTTTTCGGCTGATTCGCAGAGCCTGACATCATGCGGGCGGAAGTAGAGCTGCGCCGGTCCGTCGGGCTCACCCTCGGCATTGAGGCCGAGCGAGCGACCTTCGAAGCGGATGTCGCCGTCCGCGATTTCGACCTGCAGGCAATTCGACTGGCCGATGAAGCCGAAGACGAAGGGCGAGTTCGGATAATCATAGACTTCGTCGGGCGTCCCGACCTGCTCGATCGCACCCTGGCTCATGACGACGACGCGGTCGGCAAGCTCCAGCGCCTCATCCTGGTCGTGGGTGACGAAGACGGTGGTGTGGCCGGTGCGGTCATGGATTTCGCGCAGCCATTTGCGCAGGTCCTTGCGCACCTGGGCATCGAGCGCTCCGAAAGGTTCGTCGAGCAGCAACACGTTCGGCTCGACCGCCATGGCGCGGGCGAGTGCCACACGCTGGCGCTGTCCGCCGGAAAGCTGGGCGGGATAGCGTTTTTCGAGGCCGGAAAGCTGCACGAGGTCGAGCAGTTCCAGCGCCCGCCTGCGGATGTCGGCTTTCGCGGGACGCCGGGCACCCTTTCTGACCCTCAGGCCGAAGGAGACGTTGTCGAGCACCGTCATGTAGCGGAAGAGCGCGTAGTGCTGGAAGACGAAGCCGATATTGCGCTGCTGTACCGATTTCTTCGAGGCATCCTCGTCGCCGAAGAAGATCTGTCCCTCGGTAGGGCTTTCCAAACCGGCGATCAGCCGCAGCAATGTCGTCTTGCCGGAACCCGAAGGGCCGAGCAGTGCGATCAGCTCGCCGGAGCGGATGTCGAGCGAGACGTCGTGCAGCGCCGGAAAACGCTCGAATTCCTTGCGAATGTTTTGAACGCGTACTTCCATTTCAAATCCTTCAGTGCCGCCGGCTGGCGGATATTTCGGCGCTGTAGCGCATTTCCAGCAGTGTCTTCAAAACCAGAGTCACGAGCGCGAGCAGCGCCAAAAGTGTGGCGACGGCGAAAGCGCCGGTGAAATTATATTCGTTGTAGAGAATTTCCACCTGCAGCGGCATGGTATTCGTCTGGCCGCGAATGTGGCCGGAGACGACCGACACGGCCCCGAATTCGCCCATGGCGCGGGCGTTGCAGAGCAGCACGCCGTAGAGCAGACCCCACTTGATGTTCGGCAGCGTCACGTACCAGAAGGTTTGCCAGCCGCTGGCGCCAAGCGAAAGGGCCGCCTCTTCGTCGGCCGTTCCCTGTTCCTGCATCAGCGGGATCAGTTCGCGGGCGACAAAGGGGAAGGTGACGAACATGGTCGCCAGAACCAATCCCGGCACGGCGAACAGGATCTTGATCTCGTAGGCACTGAGCCAGTGGCCGAGCCAGGTATTGGCGCCGAAGAGAAGGACGAAGACCAGGCCCGAAATGACAGGCGAGACCGAAAAGGGCAGGTCGATCAGCGTCGTCAGAAAGGCCTTGCCCTTGAACTCGAACTTGGCGATCGCCCAGGCGGCGGTGACCCCGAAGGCGAGGTTGAGCGGCACGCTAATGCCGGCAACGATCAGTGTCAGGCGGATCGCTGAGAAGGTTTCGAGATCTTCGAGCGCCTCGATGAAAGGGCCGGCGCCCTTGCGGAAAGCCTCGACGAAGACGGCGGCGAGCGGCAGCAGCAGGATCAGTAGCAGGAAGACGAGCGAAAGGGCGATCAGGCTGTAGCGCGCGATCCGGTGTTCGGTCGTCACCGAACGCAGCTTGGGTTGAACGGTTGCATCACGCGCCATAACCGTACCTCCGCCTGCTCCAGCTCTGGATGAGATTGATGACCAGCAGCATGGCGAACGAAAGGATCAGCATGATCGCTGCAATGCCTGTCGCCGCCGCATAATTGTATTCTTCGAGTTTGATGACGATCAGCAGCGGCGCGATCTCCGATTTGAACGGCAGGTTGCCGGCGATGAAGATGACCGAGCCGTATTCGCCGACGCCTCGGGCAAAGGCGAGTGCGAAGCCGGTGAGCACGGCAGGCGCCAGCCCCGGCAGCAGCACGCGGAAAATCGTTTGGAAGCGGTTGGCGCCAAGCGTTGCCGCAGCCTCCTCAACTTCCTTGTCGATCTCCTCCATGACCGGCTGCACCGTGCGCACTACGAAGGGCAGGCCGACAAAGATCAGCGCGATGATGATGCCGGCCGGGGTGAAGGCGATCTTGATGCCGAGCGGCGTCAGGAACTGGCCGACCCAGCCGTTCGGCGCATAGAGCGTCGTCAGCGCGATGCCGGCAACGGCGGTCGGCAGTGCGAAGGGCAGGTCGACCATGGCATCGATGATGCGTTTGCCGGGGAAGCGATAACGCACCAGCACCCAGGCGAGGATGATGCCGAAAACGGCATTGACAACCGCGGCGACGAAGGCGGTGCTGAAACTGATGCGCAGTGCGTTGAGCGTACGCGGATCGAGCGCGATCGACCAGAATTTCTCCCAGCCGAGCGCGCTCGACCGGACGGCAAGGCCGGAGAGCGGGATGAGGATCAGAAGGGTGAGCCAGGTTAAGGTAAGGCCGAGCGCCATTCCGAAACCCGGAATGACGCTCGGCCGCCTGAACCGCCACCGCGTGGGGCTATGTGCTCTCATGAAATCTATTATTGTGCCGGCTTGTAGATTTGGTCAAATACGCCGCCGTCGCCGAAGAATTTCGGCTGTGCTTCTTTCCAGCCGCCGAAATCGTCGACCGTGGCCAGCGTCAGCTTCGGAAAGCGGGCGATATCGGCCGGATCGGCGGCCTCCGGCTTGATCGGCCGGTAATAATGCTTGGCGGCGATCTTCTGGCCTTCGTCGGAGTAGAGGTAGTTGAGGTAGGCTTCGGCGACCTTGCGCGTGCCCTTCTTGTCGACATTGCCATCGACGACCGCGACCGGCGGGTCGGCACGGATGGAGAAGGTCGGCGTCACGATTTCGAACTGGTCGGGGCCGAGCTCTTCGAGCGAAAGATAGGCTTCGTTTTCCCAGGCCAGCAGCACATCGCCGAGGCCGCGCTGGACGAAGGTGGTCGTGGCGCCGCGCGCGCCGGTATCGAGAACCGGAACATGCTGCAGCAGCTTGGCGACGTAGTCCTGCGCCTTGGCATCGTCGCCGCCATTCGCCTGCTTGGCCCATGCCCAGGCGGCGAGGAAATTCCAGCGTGCGCCGCCCGAGGTCTTCGGGTTGGGGGTGATGACCTGCACGTCATCCTTGATCAGGTCGCCCCAATCCTTGATGCCCTTCGGATTGCCTTTGCGGACGAGGAAGACAATCGTCGAGGTGTAGGGGGTCGAATTGTTCGGAAGCTTGCTCTTCCAGTCGGCCGGGATCTTGCCAGTCGCCTTGGCGATGGCGTCGATATCGCCTTCGAGGGCAAGCGTGACGATGTCGGCGTCGAGACCGTCGATGACCGAGCGCGCCTGGGCGCCGGAGCCGCCGTGCGAAGCTTTGATCGTGACGGTTTCACCCGTATCCTTCTGCCACTTGGCGGCAAAGGCGGCATTGAAATCCTTGTACAATTCACGCGTCGGGTCATAGGAAACGTTGAGCAGCGCCTGATCCGCGTATGACGGCGCAATGCTCCCGATGACGAAGCTGCCTGCCATGACCACGGCCGCGATGAGCCGGGTGAACCGTTGTGTCTGCATGGGAACCCTCCTGTTATCTGCCTTAACTCTATCAAGTCAGTCGTATAAGGAAACGAAACTTGTTCCTGTTCAAGTGGGTCAGTTAGAATGTCATTCCATTTGAATGCTGACTTTGAAATGGGCGTGCCGGAGTTGGCCGCGGCCAATCGCCCGGTTGCCGCAGCCATGCCGCAAAACCGTGTTTTTTTGGCCACAGTTCCTCCACATCAGGCGTGAGCAACGCTGATTTTTGCCCGCATTTGGCCGCGATGGCACTTGTGGATTCCTATATGGCGGCGGTGCGGTCGTATTTGCCGGCCGCTACGTGGGGGCATCCCTTGAAATGCGCCTCGCAATCCAAACCTGTTAGGGCCATTCAAAATGAATATCAGAACTATCCTTTTTGCCTCCGTTGCCGCCCTTGTCGCGGCATCCGGAGCACGCGCAGCCGACGCCATCGTGGCGGCGGAACCCGAGCCCGTGGAATATGTTCGCGTTTGCGACGCCTACGGTACCGGCTATTTTTATATTCCGGGAACGGAAACATGCCTTTCGATCGGCGGCTACATCCGTACCGAAGTGCGCTTCGGTGACAACATTGCCGGCGATTCCGACGTAAACTTCTGGACTCGCGGTCAGGTGACCTTCCAGGCCAAGAACGACACCGAGTACGGCACGCTGACCGGCGTCATGACGCTGCGTTATAATGCCGACAACGCCTCCGATCAGGAAGCGCTGCTGGATGAAGGCTATATCGACATCGCCGGTTTCCGCGTCGGTAAGCTCTATAGCTGGTGGGACGACGACATGAGCGGCGAGACCGATACGCTCGCCAGCAACGAGACGACCCACAACTCGATCCGTTATCAGTACGAGAATGGCGCTTTCGCCGCCGGCCTCTCGGTCGATGAGCTGGAAGAAGATTACGCCACCAAGCCGGGCGAAGGCCCGAACAACTTCGGTGTCGCAGGCCAGGTTTCCTACAAGGCCGGCGCCATCAGCGCTTACCTGCTTGCCGGTTATGACACCGACACCAGCGAAGTCGCCGTCCGCGGCATCGTCTATGCCGACATCGGTCCGGGCACGCTCGGCATCGCCGGCATCTGGGCAAGCGGCGCCAACTACTACTACGAAGAGTCCGAATGGACGATCGCAGCAGAATACGCCTTGAAGATCAACGACAAGTGGACGGTCACCCCGGGCTTCCAGTACTTCGAAAACATCGCCCTGGAGGCTGACGGCAATGGCTTCACCGGCGGCAGCGCCTACACGACCGGTGTGACGATCGACTACCGGATCGTCGACGACCTCAGAACGAAACTTAGCGTGCAGTACCACGATGAGGACGAAGGCGACGACGAAGTCTTCGGCTTCCTGCGCTTCCAGCGCGACTTCTAAGTTGGTCTGATTGCAGACAAGCGGGCGCGGCCTTCGGGCCGCGCTTTATGCCCGGGAATCAGCGATGAAATCGGAATAGAATTCGTCCGCTGTCCTTGCCCTGCGCATGGCGGCAAGCACGCCATCCGATTGCAGCCGCCGGGCGATGGCCGACAGCACGTTCAGATATTCGCCGCGATTGTTCTCCCCGAAGATGAGCACAAAGGCGATGTCCGTCGGGACATCGTCGATCGCTTCGAAATCCAGCGGCTGCGCGAAGCGGATGAGAAGGCCGCGCGGACTGGTCATGCCGTCGATCGCGGCATGCGGAATGGCAATGCCATTGCCGATCCCGGTGGAGCCGAGCTTCTCACGCGCTTCGAGCGCCTTCAGAATGGTCTGGCTGTCGACGGAAAAGGCCTTGGCTGCCTTGTCCGCTATGATATGCAGCGCGCGCCATTTTGTCGGTGCCGACACGCCGATGAAGGTGTGTTCCGGCCGTATGATGTTGGGAAGATACATGTCATTCTCGATACTGTTCAGGCGGCGGGTGAGAGCGCAGGTCAGTCCGGCTCCCTGAGACGATAGCCGACTCCGGTCTCGGTGGTGATATAGTGCGGCTGGTCGGGGCTCTGCTCGATCTTCTGTCTGAGCTGCCTGATGTAGACGCGCAGATATTGCACATCGGCCGCCGGCCCCCATACCTGCTTCAAAAGGAACTGATGTGTCAGCACCTTGCCGGCATGCTGGGCGAGCACGCGCAGGATGTCATATTCCTTCGGCGACAATTTTATTTCCTCGCTGTCGACCTTGACAATGCGCTTGACGAGGTCGACCGACAGCCCGCCGGTCTGGAAGATCGCCTTTTCGCCCTGCTGCTGCAGGCGATGGCGCAGCGCCACGCGGATGCGGGCGCCAAGTTCGTTGATGCCGAAGGGCTTGGTGACGTAATCGTCGGCGCCGCTTTCCAGCGCCTTGACGATGCCGGCCTCGTCGGTGCGGCTGGAGAGGATGACGACGGGTATGGACAGGCCTTCATCGCGCCACTCCTGAAGCAAGTCATGGCCCGGCGTGTCGGGCAGGCCGAGATCGAGCACGATGAGATCGGGCTTGTCGTCGGCGACCAACCGGCGGGCGCTGACGGCATTCGGCGCCTCCTGCACCTCGTAGCCCTGCGCGGTCAGGCCGACGCGAAGCAGCTTGCGGATCGGGGGCTCGTCGTCGACGACGAGGATCTTGACGGCTGAACCGGTCATCTGAGTTCGTCCAGTTTCGGTATGTCGTTGGGCTTCGGCAGGTGAATGGCGAAGACGGCGCCCCGGCGGCCCTTTCGGTTGGCGGCGGTGATCGTGCCGCCCATCGCCTCGATGAAACCGCGGCAGATGGAAAGGCCGAGGCCGGTGCCGGCGCGCACCTGATCGCCCTTGCGGACACGATAGAAGGTGTCGAAGACGCGGGTGAGATCGGCGGGTGGAATGCCCGGACCTTCGTCCGAGACCTGCAGGACGACATTGTCGGCATCGGCCCAGCCCTCGATATGGACCACCGATCCCTCGGGCGCATATTTCGCGGCATTGTCGAGCAGGTTGAAGATCACCTGCTCGAACAGGACAGGATCGACGCGCACCATCGGCAGGTTGGCGGGAATGCTCGTCTCGGTCTTGTGGCGCTCGAGCATCTTTGCGGCGCGACGCAGCGCGCTGCCGACGATATCGCCGGCATAATGCAACGCAAAATTCGGCTCCATCGCACCGGATTCGATCTTGGTCATGTCGAGCAGGTTGGCGATGAAGCGGTTGAGGCGCTCGGATTCGTCAACGACGGTCGAGAGCAGGTCGCTGCGATCCTCCTCCGGCATCGAAGCAAAATAGTCGCGCAGCGTGCCGGCGGCGCCGAGGATGGCCGCCAGCGGTGTTTTCAGGTCATGCGAAATCGAGGTGAGCAGGGCCGACCGCAACCGGTCGGCTTCGGCCGCGAGCCTTGCCCGGTCGACATCGGCGACGAGCTGGACGCGTTCGATCGCAAGGGCCGCCTGATCGGCCAGCGCGTCGAGCAGGCGCTGCTGCTCCGGCGTCAGCAGCGGCCCGTCGCGACGGTCGCTGTCGAGGCCGATGACGCCGACGGCGGTGCGCCCGGTTCTGAGCGGCACATAGAGCCGCTTGGCGCCGGGCAGGGTATCGGCGCCGCGGCCGGCGGCGTGATTGTGCTCCCAGGCCCAGCGGGCGGCTGCGATATCGGCATCGTCCAGCGTGTCGTCGGGGGGATAACCGGCCTTGACGGCGATGCTGCCTTCTTCGGGCAGCAGCAGCACGACGCGGACCTTCAGCATCGAGGCGAGCTGGAAGGCGGTCGCCCAGAGCACGTCATCGAGCGTGCCGGTGCCGGCGAGCTTTTTCGAGAAGAGATAGAGATCTTCCGTCGTGCGCGCCCGCTGCCGGGCGGCCGCCGCCTGGCGCTGCACCGTCGCGGTCAGATTGCTGGCGATGATGGCGACGCCCAGGAAGAAGAAGAAGGCAAGCACGCTTTCCGGATCGCTGATCGTCAGCGTGTAGCGCGGCGGCAGGAAGAAGAAGTTGAAGGACAGCGCGCCGAGAATACAGCTGTAGAGCGCCGGCCGTAACCCATGCAGGACGGCGGAGGTCAGCACCGCCATTAGGAAGACGAGGGCGAGGTTGCGCACGTCGAGCACCTGATCGAGCACGATGCTGACGCCAAGCGCGATGGCGACATAGACGGTCGCCAGCAGATAGGCTCTGAAATCGAATTGGGGGGGTGTGACCGCCGCCCGGACGCCGCGCGCGGTGGTGCCGTCCTTCTCGTTGCCTGAAATGACATGGACGCTGATCTCGCCGGTCTTGCGGATCAGTTCGTCAGTGATCGAACGGCTCCACCAGTCACGCCACGTCGCCGCCTTGGGGGCGCCGATGACGATGTGGGTGACGTTGTTGGCGGTGGCGTGGCGGACGAGCTCTTCGGCGACCTCGCGGCCGGGTATGGTGATCGCCTCGCCGCCGAGCTGTTCGGCAAGACGCAGCGTTGCGGCAACGGTATCGCGCTCGGCTTCGGTCAGATTGACCGAACGGTTGGTCTCGACATAGACGGCGGCCCAGGGCGCGCGCAGGCGCGAGGCCATACGGGCTGCATATCGCACCAGCGAGGCGGAGCGCGGATGATGGTCAATCGAGACGAGGACACGTTCGCCCGCCGCCCAGGGGCCGGAGATCGCGTGAGCCTGCATATGGGTGAGCAACTGATCGTCGACGCGCTGCGCGGTTTTGCGCAGCGCAAGTTCTCTCAGCGCCGTCAGGTTGCCCGGGGTGAAATAGTTGGTCAGCGCCCGCTCGGCGGTGCGGGGTACATAGACTTTGCCGTCATGCAGGCGCTTGATCAGATCGTCCGGCGTCAGATCGATGATCTCGACGTCGTCGGCAAGGTCGATGATCGAATCCGGCACCGTCTCGCGCACGCGGATGCGGGTGATCTGCGAGACGACGTCGTTCAGGCTCTCGACATGCTGAATGTTGAGCGTCGTATAGACGTCGATGCCGCGATCGAGCAATTCCTTGACGTCGAGGTAGCGCTTCGGGTGCCGGCTGCCCTCGGCATTGGTATGGGCGAGTTCATCGACCAGCACGAGATCGGGCCTGCGGGCGAGGATGCCGTCGAGGTCCATTTCCTCGAGCGGACGGCCCTTATAGTCGATCTTGACGCGAGAAATGATCTCGAAACCGGCGAGCAGCGCCTCGGTCTCCTTGCGGCCGTGAGTCTCGACAACGCCGATGACGACGTCGAGGCCGTCGGCGATCTTGGCACGGCCGGAGACCAGCATTTCGTAAGTCTTGCCGACACCTGGGGCGGCGCCCAGAAAGATCTTCAGACGGCCGCGCATCTCCGCCCGGGCTTTTTCGAGCAGCGCATCGGGCGAGGGCCTGCCGGCCTGGTCGCGGTTGTCGTCTGGCATGCGTGTGGTCTTTCTGCGAATGGCTGTACTTGAGATCGGCGAGACCAGCCCCTCATCCGGCTGCCGCCACCTTCTCCCCGTAAACGGGGCGAAGGGGACATGCCGCCGAGCTCTCACCTGGCACGTCCCCTCTCCCCGTCAGAATGGGGAGAGGGTTAGGGTGAGGGGCTGCCGTTGGCGCCAACCTTCACTCAGTCATAGAAGCATCAAGGCTCTGGTTCAACGCCAGAACATTGACGGTGGGTTCGCCGAGAATGCCGAGCTCGCGGTCGTGGACGGCGCCGGCGACCAGCGCCTTGACCTTGGCTTCATCCATGCCACGCGCCTTGGCGACGCGCGCCACCTGGAAGTAGGCGGCCTCGGGCGAAATATCGGGATCGAGGCCGCTGCCGGACGCGGTGACGAGGTCGGCCGGCACCTCGGCGTTCGGGTTTGCCGCCTTGGCGCTTTCGTAGTCGCCCTTCACGCGGTCGATCAGTTTCCGGCTGGTCGGGCCGAGGTTCGAGCCGCCGGAGGCGGCGGCGTTGTAGCCATCGCCGGCGGCCGACGGACGGCCGTGGAAATACTTGTCGCCGGTGAAGGCCTGGCCGATCAGCCTCGAGCCGATCACCTGACCATTCTTCTCGATCAGGCTGCCATTCGCCTGGGTTGGGAAGAGCGCCTGGGCGGCACCCGTCATCGCGAGCGGATAAAGCAGGCCCGTGATGGCCGTGGTGGCAACGATCATAACGACGGCCGGGCGAAATTCTCTAAACATTGTTCTTAGCTCCTGGAGATGTCAGGCGAGACCGAGGGCCGCGACGGCCATGTCGATCGCCTTGATGCCGACGAAGGGAACGACGATGCCGCCGAGGCCGTAGATCAGCAGGTTGCGCGACAGAAGCGCACCGGCGCCGATCGGCCGGTAACGGACACCCTTCAGCGACAGCGGGATCAGCGCGATGATAATGAGCGCGTTGAAGATGATCGCCGAGAGGATGGCACTCTGCGGCGTCGACAGCCCCATGATGTTGAGGATGCCGAGCTGCGGGTAGAAGGTCAGGAACATCGCCGGGATGATGGCAAAGTACTTGGCGATGTCGTTGGCGATCGAGAAGGTCGTCAGCGCGCCGCGTGTCATCAGGAGCTGCTTGCCGATCTCGACGATCTCGATGAGCTTCGTTGGATCGCTGTCGAGATCGACCATGTTGCCGGCCTCGCGGGCGGCGACCGTGCCGGTGTTCATGGCGACGCCGACATCGGCCTGGGCGAGTGCGGGCGCGTCATTGGTGCCGTCGCCGCACATGGCGACGAGCTTGCCCTTGGCCTGTTCCTCGCGCATCAGCGCCAGCTTCATCTCCGGCGTCGCCTGGGCGAGGAAGTCGTCGACACCGGCTTCTGCGGCGATGGCCGCCGCCGTCAGCGGGTTGTCGCCCGTGATCATCACCGTGCGGATGCCCATGCGGCGCAGTTCCGTGAAGCGTTCGCGGATGCCGCCCTTGACGATGTCCTTCAGCTGGACGATGCCGAGCAACCTGCTGTCGCGGGCGACGGCGAGCGGCGTTCCGCCCGATTTGGCGACCTCATCTGATATCGACTGCAGCTCGCGCATAACCTCGTTGCCGTTCTTCGAGGGGGCGTCGCCGTTGACATAGGCGAGCACGGTATCGACCGCACCTTTGCGGATCGAGGCACCTTCGAGATCGACGCCGCTCATGCGGGTCTGCGCGGTGAAAGGCACGAAGCTGGCCTTGAGGCTCGCCATGTCGCGGCCGCGGATCGCATATTTCTCCTTGGCGAGCACGACGATCGAACGGCCTTCCGGAGTTTCGTCGGCAAGCGAGGCGAGCTGGGCGGCATCGGCGAGCTCCTGCTCGGAAACGCCGCGAACCGGGCGGAAGGCCGTCGCCTGACGGTTGCCGAGCGTGATCGTGCCTGTTTTGTCGAGCAGCAGCGTGTCGACGTCGCCGGCCGCTTCGACGGCGCGGCCGGACATGGCAAGCACGTTGAAGCGGACGAGGCGGTCCATGCCGGCAATGCCGATCGCCGACAAGAGCGCGCCGATCGTTGTCGGGATCAGGGTGACGAAGAGGGCGACGAGCACGATGATCGGGATCGAGCCGCCGGCATAGATGGCAAAGCTCGGGATCGTCGCAGTGGCGAGCACGAAGATCAGCGTCATGCCGGCGAGCAGGATGTTGAGCGCAATCTCGTTCGGCGTCTTCTGGCGCTGCGCGCCTTCGACCAGCGAGATCATCCGGTCGAGGAAGGTGGAGCCGGCCGCCGCGGTGATGCGCACGCGGATCCAGTCGGAGAGCACCTGGGTGCCGCCTGTCACCGCCGAGCGGTCGCCGCCGGATTCGCGGATGACAGGAGCGGATTCGCCTGTGATCGCCGCTTCGTTGACGGAGGCGACACCTTCGATGACTTCGCCGTCCGAGGGGATGATGTCGCCGGCTTCGACCAGCACGATATCGCCGACCTTGAGGCTGGTGCCGGGCACCATGCGGTAGTCGCTGCTATTGTTGGCGGTCAGCAGCTTGGCCTGGGTTTCGGTGCGCGCCTTGCGCAGCGAATCCGCCTGCGCCTTGCCGCGGCCTTCGGCGACGGCCTCGGCGAAATTGGCAAAGAGCACGGTGAACCAGAGCCAGAGATTGATCTGGAACGAGAAGCCGAGATTGCCGTTGCCCGCCACGAGGTCGCGCAGGAAGAGGACGGTGGTCAGCACCGAAACCGTGGCCACGACGAACATGACCGGATTTCTGGCAAGGGCGTGTGGATCGAGCTTCCGGAAGGCGGCACCGACGGCGGGAACGAGGATGCGAGAATCGATGATGCTCGCGGATTTTGCCTGGCTCATAAGAGACTCCAGCTTTGAAACGAGGACGGCGAAGGAACCCTGGGATGCGGATTACGGCATCGCCTCAGAAGGTCTGGCCGGCGATCGTGACCAGGTGTTCGACAATCGGACCGAGGGCCAGCGCCGGGAAGAAGGTCAGGCCGCCGACGATCAGGATCGTGCCGATCAGCAGGGCGACGAAGAGCGGGCCGTCGGTCGGGAAGGTGCCAGCCGAGGCCGGAACCGTTTTCTTGGCGATCAGCGAGCCGGCGATTGCAAGGGCCGGAATGATGACCAGGAACCGGCCGGCGAGCATACCGATGCCGAGCGTCACATTGTACCAGGGGGTATTGCCCGTCAGGCCGCCGAAGGCCGAGCCATTATTGGCTGCAGCCGAGGTATAGGCATAGAGGATCTCGGAGAAGCCATGCGGACCGGCGGTGCCGACCGAAGCGACGGCGGAAGGCAGCACGCTTGCGATTGCGGTGAAAACCAGCATGGCGAGCGGCAGGCAGAGGATGGCAAGAATGGCCATCTTCATTTCCTTCGCCTCAATCTTCTTGCCGAGATATTCCGGCGTCCGGCCGACCATCAGGCCGGCGACGAAGACGGCGACGATGATGAACAGCAGGATGCCGTAGAAGCCGGCACCCACACCGCCGACAATGATTTCGCCGAACTGCATGTTGATCAGCGGGATCAGGCCGCCGAGAGCGGTGAACGAACCATGCATGGCGTTGACCGCGCCGCAGGAAGCGGCGGTGGTGATGACGGCGAAGAGCGAGGACAGGGCGACGCCGAAGCGGACTTCTTTCCCCTCCATATTGCCGCCGGTGAGGCCGAAGGCATGCATCAGCGGATTGCCGGCCGCTTCCGCCCAATAGGTGATGCCGACGCCGACGACGAACAGCGCGCCCATCGCGGCCAGAATTGCCCAGCCCTGGCGCTGATTGCCGACCATGCGGCCGAAGACGTTGGTGAGACCCGCACCGATCGCGAAGATCGAGACCATCTGGAGGAGATTGGAGATCGCATCGGGATTTTCGAACGGATGGGCGGAATTGGTGTTGAAGAAACCGCCGCCATTGGTGCCGAGCATCTTGATCGCGAGCTGCGAGGCGACCGGGCCGACCGCAATCGTCTGCCTGGCGCCTTCGAGCGTCGTCGCATCGACATAGGGGCCGAGCGTCTGCGGCACGCCGAGATAAACGAAGACGAGCGTCAGCACGATGCAGATCGGCAGCAGGATGTAGAGCGTGCCGCGGATCATATCGACCCAGAAATTGCCGATCGCCTTGCCGGACGCCCGTGCGAAGGCGCGGATGAAGGCGACTGCGATGGCCATGCCGGTTGCGGCGGAAAGGAAATTCTGCACCGTCAGGCCGGCCATCTGCGTGAGATAGGACATGGTGCTTTCGCCGCCGTAGTTCTGCCAGTTGGTGTTTGTGGGAAAACTGACGGCGGTGTTGAAGGAAAGCTCCGGCGGAACGGCAGCCATGCCGGCCGGATTGTAGGGCAGAAAGCCCTGCAGGCGCATCAGCGCGTAGAGGAGGAGGACGCCGAGAAGGTTGAACATCAGCATCGCGAAGGCATAGGAGGTCCAATGCTGCTCCTCGCCTTCGCCGGTGCCGGCCATGCGGTAAAGTCCGCGTTCGATCGGAACGAGGACGGGCGAGAGGAATGTTCGTTCGCCGTTATAGACGCGCGTCATGTAGCCGCCGAGCGGTTTGACGAGCAAAAGGACGATCCCGCAATAGAGCAGGATCTGAAGCCATCCGTTGAGGGTCATGGAGCTAAAACTTTCAATACCCGGCTGGTTCCCGGTCGCGCAGGCGCGGCTTCGGAATCGTCGGTTTTTTCAGAAGCGTTCTGGGCGCAAGAGAGCATAGGTGAGGTAAACGGTGAGAAACACGGTTACGGCGCCGCTCAGGAGATAATCGAGGGTCATCGTCGTTTCTCCTTAGAGCCTGTCGCAGGCTCCGACATAGGCAAAGCACAGCGCGAAGAATAGGATCGCGGTGCCGAGCAGAATGGTATCCATCATGATCGTGACTCCTGTTGTTCTTGTTGGAGTCAGACAAGACAAAGGGCCGCCGCCGTTGGCGACTGCCTTTCATGCTTTCTGGCGTGGAGATAATCTTTGGATCTCTCGGGCACCAATATGGAGCCGGAGCGCATAAAGGTTCGAGACGGCCGAAACGGCATCAATATAAAAATCTTATAAATGCTTTCAGGCGGCTACAGCGGAAACGAGAACCTGGCGCGATCTTGAAATTCAAGGATCGACCCGGAACTGGTAGCGGCCTTCGGCGCTGCGGCCGTCCATCGAGAGGACGTGCCAGTCGAGGGTATAGAGGCCGGGCGCCATTGCGGGATCGAGCGGGATCTTGAATATGGATCCTTCGGGGCCGGAGAGGAACGGCTTGCCCAGGGGAAGCGCCCTGCCTTTAGCATCGAGCAAGATGGCGGTCGAGCGGGCAAGATCGACGGGACCGCTGAAGGTAAGCTCGACATTGGCCGGTACGAGCTCCTCTTCCTGCTGCTGCGGGGGCAGCGACGCTTGTTCCAGGGCAGCAGTGGCCTGGTTGGCAGCGAAGAGAAGGGATGCGAACAGGCAGAATGACACGACCGGCTTCATGATGGCCTTCCTGTATTGCCGAGCCACTGGCGCCGGAAGCCATCACGCTTCCGCCACGCCATGCGGGCTGCAGCTATTAACGCTGCCGGAGGCGATTTCGATCCCAAGTCCGCAGAATGACGCGCATTGGCTGCCCCGGGTTGTCCCTCTGAAGGGCGGTGTTCCAATCGGCCACCAATCGGCGCCAGAACTTTCGGAACCGTCGGAAGATCCTCGAGGAAAGCCCTTTCCCGCGGATATTGTCATTATCATGCTTCATCTCTTTTGCCGCCTCCCACAGTGTCGTGGCTGATGATGAAGACTGTACTCTCCGGTGCTCTCTTCCGGAATCATACGGAGGTTTATCAGCGGTTATCTTTCGGGCTACGCATATGAGCATTTCGTCACGTGATGAGCAAAAGCTTACGAAGACGGTTGAATTGAAGCGCCTTACGGTCTTATAGTCGGCTCAACGGCACCCTCTGAATCGCCGGGCCATAGGGAAGGAAACCGAGAATGACCAAAGTCCGTGCGCTGGTGCTGGAGCGCCAGCATGAGCTTGCGTTGCGCGATATCGATCTGCCGCTGGAGACAGGGCCGGGGCAGGTGAAGATCAAGATTCATACCGTCGGCGTCTGCGGTTCGGACGTTCATTATTACACCCACGGCAAGATCGGCCCCTTCGTCGTCAACGCGCCGATGGTGCTCGGCCACGAGGCGGCCGGCACGGTGATCGAGGTGGGGGCCGGTGTCACACATCTGCAAGTCGGCGACCGCGTCTGCATGGAGCCGGGCATCCCCGATCCGAACTCCAAGGCGAGCCGGCTCGGTATGTACAATATCGACCCTGCCGTCAGCTTCTGGGCGACGCCCCCAATCCATGGCGTGCTGACGCCCGAGGTGGTGCATCCGGCCAATTATACGTTCAAGCTGCCCGACAATGTCAGTTTCGCCGAAGGAGCGATGGTCGAGCCCTTCGCGGTCGGCATGCAGGCGGCCGCCAAGGCGAAGATCACGCCCGGCGATACCGCTATCGTGCTCGGCGCCGGGCCGATCGGCACGATGGTGGCGATTGCCGCCCTTGCCGGCGGCTGCGCCCGCGCGATTGTCGCCGATCTCGCCCAGCCGAAGCTCGACATCGCCGCGCAATATCAGGGCGTCATCCCGGTCAATATCCGCGAGAAGAACCTGATCGAAGAGGTCGGCCGGCTGACCGACGGCTGGGGTGCGGATGTGGTCTTCGAATGCTCCGGGTCGCCCAAGGCCTGGGAGACGATCATGGCGCTGCCGCGCCCGGGCGGCGTCATCGTTGCGGTCGGCCTGCCTGTGAACCCGATCGGCTTCGACGTCTCGACGGCATCCACCAAGGAAATCCGCATCGAAACCGTGTTCCGCTATGCCCACCAGTATGAGCGTTCGATTGCCCTCTTGGCATCAGGCCGTGTCGACCTGAAGCCGCTGATATCGGAGACGTTCACGTTCGGCGATTCGATCAAGGCGTTCGACCGCGCTGTCGAGGCCCGGCCGAGCGACGTGAAGCTGCAGATCGTGATGGAATAGGCGCCGCAGCGCTTTTACGGATGCCTGCCGCTTGGTTTCATCCGAAAGAGTAGAGCAGCGGCTGCGACGACAGCGGCGGCTGCAACAGCGATCAACAGATGGCGGTGAAGGGGAAGGTGGCCCAGCGTCTGCTGGATGCCGTGGCCGAACAGATAACCGAGCGCGGTGAAAAGCTGCCCCCACACCAGCGCGGCTACCGCATTCAGGACGACGAATTTGCCGGTCGCTATCCGCGTCGTGCCGATGACGATCGGGCTGATCGTCCGCAAGCCGACGAGAAAACGGAACGCCAGGATGAAGCCGGTTTGATATTTCTCCAGCAGCCGGGTCGCGCGGGCAAGCGCGGGTCTTTCCATCAGCCGTCGGACGGGAGCCCATTGCCCGGCATAGCGGCCGGCGAAGAACCAGAACTGATCGCCGGCGAAGGAGCCTGCGACGGCCGCGAGCGACGCTGACCAATAGGAGAGCAGTTCGCGATGGGCAATCACGCCGCCGAGGAAGGCGGCCGTCTCGCCTTCGAAAGCTGCACCGAGGAAAATCGCCAGCAGGCCGTAGTTTTCGATCAGCGCTTCGATAGACATGCCCGCCTCCAGCTCTTCCCGAGGTCAGGTCACGGCTAAACCGGCTTCAAATCCCCAAGCAGCGTCGGAATCAGCTCCGACACCGTCGGGTGGATCGGCACCGACCATTTCAGCGCGGAATAGGTGGTTCCCGCATTCATCGCATCGATCAGGCCATGGATCACCTCGTCGCCTTCGATGCCAAGGATCGCCGCGCCTAGGATCTCCTTGGTCTCGGCATCGGCGATCACCTTCATGAAGCCCTTGGTCTCGCCGCGTTCAGTGGCCCGGCCGACGCGGCTCATCGGCCGGATCGAGACCATGATCCTGCGGCCGGAGGCACGCGCCTGCTTCTCCGTCATGCCGACGCGGCCGAGCGGCGGGTCGATGTAGAGCGCATAGGCCGGGATGCGGCTCGAGACCTTGCGGTCGTCGCCGTCGAGCAGGTTGGCGGCGGCGATCTCGAAATCATTGTAGGAGGTATGGGTGAAGGCGCCGCGGCCGTTGCAGTCGCCGAGCGCGAAGATGCCCTCGACATTGGTGGCAAGCTTGTCGTCGACGGTGATATAGCCGCGCTTGTCGGTTGCCACGCCGGCGGCCTCGAGACCGAGGTCGTCGGTATTCGGTTTGCGGCCGGTGGCGATCAGCACATGGCTTGCTTCGATCTTCGCCGTGCCGGCAGTGACGCTCACTTCGCTGCCGTTTCGGGCAAAGGCGATTTCGCCGGCGTCGGTGTGGACTGCAATGCCTTCGGCCCGCAGTATATCGGCGATCGCGTCCGATATATCCTCGTCCTCACGTGAAGCGAGCTTCGGGCCGTGCTCGATGACGCTGACTTCGGCGCCGAAGCGGCGATACATCTGCGCGAATTCCAGCCCGATATAGCTGCCGCCTATCACCGCCAGGTGCCGCGGCAGGGTGTCGAGATGAATGATGGAGGTGCTGGTGAGGTAAGCGATATCGTCGATGCCTGGCAGTTCGGGGATGACGGGCCGCGCCCCGACATTGAGAAAAATGCGCGGCGCCGTCAGCGTCTCGCCATTCACGCGGACGGCCTTCGCAGCCTCGAAACGGGCATGACCGTAGATCACGCTCATGCCGTCCATGCTGTCAAACCAGCCGATCAGGCCATTGCGGGCGTTCATCGTCACCGTTTCCGCCCGGGCTCTCACCACCTTCATGTCGATGGCGATTTCGCCGGGGATATTGACCCCGTAGGCGGCGCCGCTTCTTGCGACATGGGCGGCGCGGGCGCTGGCGACGAGAGTCTTGGTCGGCATGCAGCCGGCATTGACGCAGGTGCCGCCGAGGAACTTGCGCTCGACGAGCGCCACCTTCATGCCGTTTTCGACCATGCGGGCGGCGAGGAACGGGCCGGCCTGGCCGGCGCCGATAACGATGGCGTCGAAGCTCTTCATGACACGGCTCCTACGATCAATAGGGCGCCGACAACGGCAACGGCATCCTCGACAAGGGCGGCCGGCAGATCCTTGCCGAAGGCGGCGGCAAGCCTGGCGCGCAGCGCGGCGCCGCCATAGGTGCCGATGACGGCGCCGATCACGCCGGCGATCAGCCCGCCGAAAAGCAGGCTGCTCGCCGCGCCGATCGTGGCGCCGGCAAGTGCTCCCGTGACGATGCGGGCGGCGAACTGCACCGGCACCTTGCGCGACGGCGTCGACGGCAGCTGGTCGGTGACGAGTTCAACGACGGCGAGAAGGGTGAAGATCCACGGCGTCCATCGGTAGCCCATAAAGGCAAGCGGCGTCTGCGACACGTCGAACCAGCCGAGCGCCGCACCCCAGGCGACGGCAGCCGGCGCGGTCATGGCGCGGAGGCCCGAGATGACACCGATCAGCAATGCAAGAAGCAGAAACATGCGCGATCCCCATCATTGCCGGCCTTATGCCGCAGCCAGGGAAGGTCGCACATTGTCAAGCGCGTGGCAATTCGCCAGGTCTGGCCGGGCTCTGCAACTCAATTTGCAAAGGCGGCGATGCCGGTGATTGCCCGGCCGATGATCAGTGCGTGGATGTCGTGCGTGCCTTCATAGGTGTTGACCACTTCGAGGTTGACGAGATGGCGGGCGATGCCGAATTCGTCGGAGATGCCGTTGCCGCCGAGCATGTCGCGGGAAGCGCGCGCGATCTCAAGCGCCTTGCCGCAGCTGTTGCGCTTGAGAATCGAGGTCAGCTCCACCGGTGGATGGCCTTCCTCCTTCATTCGGCCGAGCCGCAGGCAGCCCTGAAGGCCGAGCGCGATCTCCGCCGCCATATCGGCGAGCTTCTTTTGAATCAGCTGGTTGGCGGCGAGCGGCCGGCCGAACTGCTTGCGCTCCAGCGTATATTGCCGGGCTCTCGCATAACAATCTTCAGCCGCACCAAGTGCGCCCCAGGCAATGCCGAAGCGGGCCGAGTTGAGACAGGTGAACGGCCCTTTGAGGCCGGTGACGCCGGGCAGCAGGTTTTCCTCGGGCACGAAGACCGCGTCCATTACCACTTCGCCTGTGATCGAGGCGCGCAAGCCCACTTTGCCGTGGATGGCAGGCGCCGAAAGCCCCTTCCAGCCCTTTTCGAGGATGAAGCCGCGGATGAGCCCATCCTCGGTCTTTGCCCAGACGACGAAGACATCGGCAATCGGCGCATTCGAGATCCAGGTCTTCGAGCCGGTGAGGCTGTAGCCGCCGTCGACCTTCCTGGCGCGCGTCGCCATCGAGCCGGGGTCGGAGCCATGATCGGGCTCGGTGAGGCCGAAGCAGCCGATCCATTCGCCGGTCGCCAGCTTCGGCAGGTATTTCAGCTTCTGCGCCTGCGACCCGAAGGTTTCGATCGGCACCATGACAAGCGAGGACTGCACGCTCATCATCGAGCGGTAACCGCTGTCGATCCGTTCGACCTCGCGAGCGATCAGCCCGTAGGCGACATAACCGAGGCCGGCGCCGCCATAATCGGGCGAAATCGTCGGGCCGAGCAGGCCGAGTTCGCCCATTTCGCGGAAGATGGCGGGATCGGTCTTTTCATTGCGAAAGGCGTCGAGTACACGGGGAGCAAGCTTTTGCTGCGCATAGGCATGGGCGGTATCCTGCACCATGCGCTCCTCGTTGGTCAGCTGCTCCACCAGGCGGAATGGATCGGACCAGTCGAAAACTTCGCGCGTATGCTGCATGGCAGCGTCTCCTCATTCAGGCTTGCCTCGCTCAAGGTCGCATAGACCCGCCAGCCGAGCGCGTCAACAACAAGGCGGCCCTATCGAAAAGACAGGGGCGGCCATCTTTTCAAACGGTACGCCATGATCCACTTTGCCCCCGTTCGATTCTGGAATGAGGAGGCGGAAATGTCGTCAAGCGATCTGTTCATATCGGCCGAAGGCGCCGAATGGGTCAATCCGGAACCCGGCGTCACCAGGCGCATCATGACCTATCTGCCCGAGATGATGATGGTAGAGGTGGCGTTTGAAAGCGGCGCCGTGGGCGCTGCCCATTCGCATCCGCACATCCAGGCAAGCTACGTCGCCGAAGGCAGCTTCGAGGTAACGATCGATGGCCGCACCGAAGTGTTGCGGCAGGGCGGCAGCTTCATCGTGCCGCCCAATCTCGTCCATGGCGTCAAGGCACTGGAAAAGGGCCGGCTGATCGATAGCTTCACGCCGCACCGGGCCGAGTTTCTCAAGTAATCAGCTTTCGGCTTCCGACCGGCGCGGGGAACTGGCGGCGATGATATAGGGCGGCACGAAGCGCGCATCTTCACCGCGAACGGCCTCGCGCAGGAAGTCGATGACGGCGCGCACGCGCGGCGCCTGTTTGAGGTCGCGATGGCAGGTGATCCAGTAGTGGCGCTTGAGGTCGATCTCCTCGGGCAGCACACGCACGAGCTCGGGATAACGGCTGGCGAAGAAATAGGGCAGGATGCAGAGGCCGAGGCCGTTTCGGGTGGCGGTGAGCTGCGCGAAGATGCTGGAGCTCTGGAACTGCGGCTTGATGCGCGGATGCACATCGCTGAGATAATCCAGGCCCGGCGCGAAAATCATCTCCTCGATGTAGCTGACGAAGGGATGCTCAAGCAGATCTTCGCGGCAGGTGATCGCAGGCGCCTTTGACAGGTAGTCGCGAGAGCCGTAGATCTGCAGATGATAGTCGGTCAGCTTCTCCGCGAAATAAGGTCCTCCCTTCGGCTCGTCGAGCACAACGGAAATGTCGGCCTCCTTGCGCGACAGCGACATGATCTGCTGGATCGTCACCAGTTCGAGCGAGAGATTCGGATGCCGGGCCGCGAACCGCGGCAGCACGGGAGCGAAAAAGAAATTGGCAAAACCCTCCGGCGCGCTGAGGCGCACCAGGCCGCGCTGCGCCATCGAACCGTCGGCGAGATCGGCGCGCAGCCGCTCGGTCTCCTGCTCCATCCGCTCGGCCGTCTCCACGAAGCGCGTGCCCATGGCGGTCAGCACGTAGCCGCGCGGATTGCGCTCGAACAGCTTGACCTTCAGGGCAAATTCCAGCCGGTCGATTCGGCGCGAGACGGTGGCATGGCTGGAGCGCAGCTGGCGGGCCGCCGTCGAAAGCTGGCCCGTGCGGGCGACGGCGAGAAAAAACTGCAGATCGTCCCAGGTAAACTGCGGTGGATTGCTCATCGCCATTGCCTTCATCAACAACCCCGCAACGAATATCATGATTGGAGATTTAAACAATTCTTTGTTTTTACTTACCTTTTGTTCCCACACGGATGGGCGGTCTGCGGCTGATTAATCCGGGGAGTACCGGAAGGCGCCCGCAATAAATGCGTTGATGCCCCGCGACAGCGCTTTCGGCCTCCATGCAGGAATGCTACACGGCAGCGTTGTGCTTTTTGAGGTAATTATGGATGAAAAAATTGGTTCGCCTGCTGCTGACGGTCGCTCTCGCATTCGTCGTGGTCATCGGTTTTCGTTGGTATCGCTACATCTCCAACACCGACAGTCCCTATGATGAAGTCGGCATCACGCTCAACACGGCCATGCCAGGCCCGATCAATGCCTGGGGCTGTGCAAAATTGAAGGAAACCTTTAGCGGCGCCTTGCCTCCCCATGGCTGCGCTGCCGACAACGGGACGCAGTGGAAGTAACAGCAGCCTGAACGTGCCGAAATGCGCGTGTGAGACGGACGGACAAAGGAGGATTGTTCGTTCGTCTAACAGCGCATGCCTGCACAACCGCAGAAACTGCCCTAGTTCTAGCGCTGAGCGCTGACTCCTGGCGCTTCCTGAGGTTGGGATGGAAATTGTGCAGCTCTCTTTCTGTGCAAAAATGAACAGATACTGTTTGGAATTAGTTGTAAACCACCCGTTGCTTCAGGCAAGAATTTCCATGATCGTAGGACGAGGGGCGGTCGTTCTGAGGAGTGCGACCGGCCAAATCTGAACAGACCCGCAATCTGGCTCATCTCTGGGAGGAGAGAATATGCGTAAGAATCTCATTGCATCAGTTGCATTTCTGCTTGCGAGCAGCACTGCCGTGCTCGCGCAGAGCGCGACCGACGGCAAGGTCAAGATCGGCATCCTGAACGACCAGTCGGGCGTTTATGCCGACTTCGGCGGCAAGTCTTCCGTTGAAGCCGCCAAAATGGCGGTCGAGGATTTCGGCGGCAAAGCGCTGGGTGTGCCGGTCGAGATCGTCGATGCCGACCACCAGAACAAGCCCGATATCGCCTCCAACATCGCCCGGCAATGGTACGACACCGAGCAGGTGGATGCGATCATGGAATTGACGACCTCCTCCGTAGCGCTCGCCGTGCAGGCGATCGCCAAGGAGAAGAAGAAGATCGACATCGTCACCGGTGCTGCGACGACGGATCTCACCGGCAAGGCCTGCTCGCCTTATGGCTTCCATTGGGCCTACGACACGCACGCTCTCGCTGTCGGCACTGGCGGCGCGCTCGTCAAGCAGGGCGGCGACAGCTGGTTCTTCCTGACCGCCGACTATGCCTTCGGTTATTCGCTGGAGCAGCAGACCAGTGAATATGTCAAGGCGAGCGGCGGGACAGTCGTCGGCACCGTCCGCCATCCGCTGTCGACCCAGGACTTCTCCTCCTTCCTGCTGCAGGCGCAATCGTCCGGCGCCAAGGTGATCGGCCTTGCCAATGCCGGCCTCGATACCTCGAACGCCATCAAGCAGGCGGCCGAATTCGGCATTACCCAGGGCGGCCAGCATCTGGCGGCGCTGCTCTTCACGCTCGCCGAAGTGCACGGCCTCGGCCTCGAGGCGGCACAAGGCCTGACGCTGACCGAGGGCTATTATTGGAACCGCGACGACGAAAGCCGCGCTTTCGCCAAGAAGTTCTTCGCCCGCACCGGTAAGATGCCGAACATGATCCACACCGGCACCTATTCGGCGGTGACGCAATATCTGAAGGCGGTGCAGAAGGCCGGCACCGACGAGACGGAGGCTGTCGCCAAAGAGCTGCATGAAATGCCCGTCGACGACGTCTTCGGCCGCGGCGGCACCGTCGGCGTCAACGGCCGCATGATCCACGACATGTACCTGCTGCAGGTCAAGAAGCCGGCCGAAAGCAAGGAGCCGTGGGATTACTTCAACGTGCTCGCCACCATTCCCGGCAAGGACGCCTATATCGATCCCGCCAAGAGCGGCTGCGATCTGGTGAAGTAAGCGCAATGGCGGTTTCCGCGATTGAAACGCAGGACAAGCCGCGGGTGGTGCTCTCCGCCCGCGGTCTGCGCCGCGACTTCGGCGGCTTCACGGCCGTCAAGGATGTCGATCTCGACGTCCATGACGCGAGCGTCCATGCGCTGATCGGCCCGAACGGCGCCGGCAAGACCACGGTCTTCAACCTGCTGACGAAGTTCCTGCAGCCGACGGCGGGCAGCATCACGCTGATGGGCACGGATATCACCTACACGCCGCCCGACAAGGTGGCGCGCATGGGGCTGGTGCGCTCCTTCCAGATCTCGGCGGTTTTTCCGCATCTCTCCGTTCTCGACAATGTGAGGGTGGCGCTGCAGCGGCCGAACAATCTTTCCACCCAATTCTGGCGGTCGCTGTCGGCGCTCGACCGGCTGAACGAACGCGCCGAGCAGCTGCTTGCCAGCGTCGGCCTTTCCAAGGAACGCGATCATATCGCCGCCGATCTTTCCTATGGCCGCAAGCGGGTGCTGGAGATCGCCACGACGCTGGCCCTCGATCCGAAGGTATTGCTGCTCGACGAGCCGATGGCCGGCATGGGGCTGGAGGATGTCGGCGTCGTCTCGGCGATCATCCGCGACGTCGCCCGCGACCGGGCGGTGCTGATGGTCGAACACAATCTCTCCGTCGTCGCCAATATTTGCCAGCACGTCACCGTTTTGCAGCGCGGCGAGATCCTTGCCGAGGGCGACTATGCCACCGTCAGCCAGGACGAGCGCGTGCGCGTCGCCTATATGGGCACGGAGGAGCATTGATGGCCGCTCTGCTCGAAGTCCAGGGCCTCAACGCCTGGTATGGCGAAAGCCACATATTGCACGGCGTCGACATGCATGTCGGTGAAGGTGAGACGATCACCATTCTCGGCCGCAACGGCGTCGGCAAGACGACGACGCTACGCACCATCACCGGCATCGTGCGCGCCCGCAGGGGCAGGATCAGCTTTGCCGGCAGCGACATGATGCAGGTGCCGCTGCACAAGACGGCGCACCGCGGCATCGGCTTCGTGCCGGAGGAGCGCGGGATCTTTTCGACGCTCACCGTCTCGGAGAACCTGCTGCTGCCGCCTGTCGTGGCGAAGGGCGGCATGACGCTCGACGAAATCTACGAGCTCTTTCCCAATCTCTATGAGCGCCGCGGCAGCCCGGGCACCAAACTCTCCGGTGGCGAGCAGCAGATGCTGGCGATCGCCCGGATTCTCCGCACCGGTGTGCGGCTGCTCATTCTCGACGAACCGACGGAGGGGCTTGCTCCCGTCATCGTCCAGCGCATCGGCGAGGTACTGAAGAAGCTCAAGGAGCGCGGCATGACAATCCTGCTCGTCGAGCAGAATTTCCGCTTCGCCAGCCGTATTGCCGATCGCTTCTATCTGATGGATCATGGGCAGATGGTGTCGGAATTCCCGGTCGGCGAACTGCCGCAGCGCATGGATACGCTGCACAAGGTTCTGGGAGTGTGACCAGATGACGATGATCTTCGGCATTCCCCTGCAGGCGCTGCTCGGCCAACTGCTGATCGGCCTGATCAACGGCTCGTTCTATGCGCTGCTGAGCCTCGGCCTCGCCATCATTTTCGGCCTGCTCCGGGTGATTAACTTCGCCCACGGCGCCCAATATATGCTCGGCGCCTTCGTCGCCTATCTGCTGTTGACCTATGCCGGCATCGGCTACTGGCCGTCGCTGATCCTGGCGCCTGTTATCGTCGGGGTTGCCGGCGCCGTCATCGAGCGGCTGTTCCTGCGCCGGCTCTACGATCTCGATCCGCTTTATGGCCTGCTCTTCACCTTCGGGCTGGCGCTCGCCGTCGAGGGCACCTTCCGCTATCTTTACGGCTCGTCCGGCCAGCCCTATGCGACGCCGGCGGCGCTTGCCGGCGGGGCCAATCTCGGTTTCATGTTCCTGCCGATCTATCGCGGCTGGGTTGTAGTCGTCTCGCTCGTCGTCTGTCTCGGCACATGGCTACTGATCGAGAAGACCAAACTCGGGGCCTATCTCAGGGCTGCGACCGAAAACGCCGTGCTGGTGCAGGTCTTCGGCGTCAACGTGCCGGTACTGCTGACGCTCACCTACGCGCTCGGCGCCGGCCTTGCCGCCTTTGCTGGCGTGCTGGCGGCGCCGATCTACCAGGTTTCGCCGCTGATGGGCTCGAACATGATCATCGTCGTCTTCGCCGTGGTCGTGGTCGGCGGTATGGGGTCGATCATGGGCGCGATCATCACCGGCTATGTGCTCGGCATCGCCGAGGGCCTGACCAAGGTCTTCTATCCCGAGGCTTCCAACATCGTGATCTTCGTCATCATGGCGATCGTGCTCCTCATCAGGCCCGCGGGCCTCTTCGGCCGGGATGCTTGACATGGCTGATATCACCGAAACCATCCGAACGGAAAAAAGCCGAACCGCCCTTTCGGTGCAGGCGGGCTTCCTGCTTGTGGGACTGCTGCTTCTGCTGCTGGCGCCGTTCTTCTTCTATCCGATCTTCCTGATGAAGCTGCTCTGCTTCGCGCTGTTTGCCTGCGCCTTCAACCTGCTGCTCGGCTATACCGGCCTGCTTTCCTTCGGCCATGCCACTTTCTTCGGCGGGGCGGCCTATTTCACCGCCTATACGGTGAAGGCATGGGGCCTGCCGCCGGAACTCGGCATCCTGATCGGCGTGGCGGGTGCGGCCTTTCTCGGCCTGGTCATGGGTTTCTTCGCGATCCGCCGTCAGGGCATCTATTTCGCAATGATCACGCTGGCGCTGTCGCAGATGTTCTTCTTCTTCTGCCTGCAGGCGAAGTTTACCGAAGGCGAGGACGGCATCCAATCGGTGCCGCGCGGCCACCTCTTCGGCTTCATCGATCTGAACAGCTCGACCAACATGTATTATTTCGTGCTGGCCGTCTTCCTGATCGGCGTGCTGATCATCTGGCGTTTCATCAATTCGCCCTTCGGCATGATCCTGAAATCGATCCGCGAAAACGAGCAACGGGCGATCTCGCTCGGCTATTCCGTGGCGCGCTACAAGCTCGGTGCCTTCGTTATGTCGGCGGCGCTGGCCGGTCTGGCGGGCGCGGTGAAATCGATCGTTTTCCAGTTCGCGACGCTCACCGACGTCGCCTGGCAGATGTCGGGCGAGGTGATCCTGATGACGCTGCTCGGCGGCATCGGCACGCTGATCGGTCCGCTCTTCGGCGCGGGGCTGGTGGTGGCGCTGGAAAACTACCTCGCCACTTCGGAATTTCCGGTGACGATCATCACCGGCATCGTCTTTATGGTCTGCGTGCTGATCTTCCGCCGCGGCATCATCGGCGAGTTCTACGCTTCGCGGCTCGGGCGGAAGCTGGGCTTCGTCTATCGCCGCTAATGGGCGGCCGTCTCCCTCTTTCCGCAGCGCGGGAAGAGGCGGGTGGCCAAGCATCTGGATTTTCGTGCAGGGCGCACATGGATCGTTACGACTACATCATCATCGGGGCAGGCAGCGCCGGCTGCGTACTCGCCAATCGTCTATCCGCCGACGGCAGGAGCCGGGTGCTGCTGCTCGAAGCCGGCGGCAGCGACAATTACCATTGGATTCATATTCCGGTCGGTTATCTCTATTGCATCAACAATCCGCGTACCGACTGGTGCTTCACCACGGCGCCGGAAGCGGGGCTGAACGGCCGGGCGCTGAGTTATCCGCGCGGCAAGGTGCTCGGCGGCTGCTCATCGATCAACGGCATGATCTATATGCGCGGCCAGGCGCGAGACTACGACCTCTGGCGGCAGATGGGCTGCAGCGGCTGGGGCTGGGATGACATCCTGCCCTTCTTCCGCAAGTCCGAGGATTTCTATCGCGGCGCCGACGACATGCACGGGGCCGGCGGCGAATGGCGCATCGAGAAGGCGCGGGTGCGCTGGGCCGTGCTCGACGCCTTCCAGCAGGCGGCGAGGGAAGCCGGCATTCCGGAGACGGCGGATTTCAACCGCGGCAACAACGAAGGTTCCGGCTATTTCGACGTCAACCAGCGCTCCGGCATTCGCTGGAACACCTCGAAGGCCTTCCTGCGACCGGCGATGCGGCGCTCCAATCTGACGGTGCTGACCAAGGCGCAGGTCCGGCGGCTGCTGGTGGAGGAGGGAGTAGTTGTCGGCGTCGAATTCCAGCACCGGGGCGCTGTGAAGCGCGCCTATGCGGCTAAAGAAACGGTGCTTTCGGCCGGTTCGATCGGTTCGCCGCATATCCTCGAATTGTCGGGCATCGGCAGGGGTGAGGTTCTCCGGCAGGCGGGCATCGATGTCGTCAGCGAGGTGAAGGGCGTCGGCGAGAACCTGCAGGACCATCTGCAATTGCGTCTGGCTTACAAGGTAACCGGGGTTCCGACGCTGAACGAGAAGGCGACGAAGTTGATCGGCAAGGCGGCGATCGGGCTCGAATATCTCGTCCACCGTTCCGGGCCGATGGCGATGGCACCGAGCCAGCTCGGCATCTTCACCCGCTCAGGGCCTGACCGGGAAACGCCTGATCTGCAATATCATGTGCAGCCGGTCTCGCTGGAGAAGTTCGGCGATCCGGTTCATCCTTTTCCGGCAATCACCGCCAGCGTCTGCAATCTCAGGCCGGAAAGTCGCGGTTCGGTGCATCTGTCGAGCCCGGATTTTGCCGCCCAGCCGACCATCAGCCCGAAATACCTCTCGACGCAGCGCGATCGTGACATAGCTGTCCGTTCCATACGGTTGACGCGGAGGATCGTCGCGCAGCCTTCGTTCGCGAGGTTTCGGCCGGAGGAATTCAAGCCGGGGCGGAGCTATCAGACGGAGGCCGATCTGGAGCGGGCGGCGGGCGATATCGGCACGACGATATTCCATCCGGTCGGCACTTGCCGCATGGGCGCCGACAGGGACAGCGTGGTCGATCCCCGGCTGAAACTCCGGGCGCTCGGCAAGCTCAGGATCGCCGATGCCTCGGTGATGCCGTCAATCACCTCGGGCAACACCAATTCGCCGACGATCATGATCGCCGAAAAGGCGGCGGCGATGATCCTCGAAGACAACCGATAGGAGAAGACCATGGCAAGGATCGCATTCATCGGCCTCGGCAACATGGGCGGGCCGATGGCGGCCAATCTCGTCAAAGCAGGCCACGAGGTCCTTGGCTTCGATCTCGCGGCCTCGGTGCTGAAGGCGGCTGAAGCGAGCGGCGTCAAGGCAGCCAGTCATGCCAGCCAGGCGGTGAAGGACGCCGAGATCGTCATCACGATGCTGCCGCAGGGCCGGCATGTGCTGACGGCCTGGACCGATATCCTGCAGACCGCCGCGCAGGGAACGCTTGTCATCGATTGCTCGACAATCGATGTCGAGAGCAGCCGCAAGGCGCATGAGATGGCCAAGGCCGCAGGCTGCCTGTCGCTCGACGCGCCCGTCTCCGGCGGCACGGGCGGCGCGACGGCGGGAACGCTGACCTTCATGGCCGGCGGCTCGGATGAAGCCTTCGCCGGGGCGAAACCGATCCTGGAGGCGATGGGCAAGAAGATCGTTCATTGCGGCGAAGCCGGCGCCGGTCAGGCGGCGAAGATCTGCAACAACATGATCCTCGGCATCTCGATGGTCGGCGTCTGCGAGGCCTTCGTGCTCGCCGAAAAACTCGGCCTCTCGCATCAGGCGCTTTTCGACGTCGCCTCGACCTCGTCCGGCCAGTGCTGGTCGATCAATACTTATTGCCCGGTCCCTGGGCCGGTCCCGACCTCGCCCGCCAATAACGGCTACAAACCCGGTTTCGCCGCTGCCCTGATGCTGAAGGACCTGAGGCTCTCGCAGGAGGCGGCGCTGGCAAGCGGCGCCTCAACGCCGATGGGGGCGGAGGCTGCGCAGCTTTATGCGCTCTTTGAAAAGCAGGGCAATGGCGGCAGGGATTTTTCCGCCATCATCGAGATGTTCCGGGAAAAGGCGTAGGCGACACTATAAGAGATAGCTGACCGGCTCGTTTCGCACCGGATGGGGAAAGACGCCCATGCCGACGCCGAAAATCGACTGCAGCTTGTCGGCCTGCATGATCTCGGCGGGCGTTCCTTCGGCGGTGATCCGGCCACGGTTGAGCGCGATGATCGCGTCGCAATAGCGTGCGGCGAGGTTGATATCGTGCAGCACGATGATGACGGTCAGCCCGCGTTCGTGGCTGAGCTCCTTGACCAGCGAGAGGACACTTGCCTGATGGGCGAGGTCGAGTGCTGATGTCGGTTCGTCGAGCAGCAGGCAGCGGGCGTTCTGGGCGAGCATCATGGCGATCCAGGCGCGCTGACGCTCGCCGCCGGACATGTTGGCGACGGGACGGTCGGCAAAATCCCCGAGCTCGGTGCGGACGATCGCCTCCTCGACAATCCTGCGATCCGTCGCGGTGAAGCGGCCGAGCGTGCCGTGCCAGGGAAAACGGCCGAGCGCCACAAGTTCGCGCACGCTCATCCCATCGGTCGCTGGCGTAAATTGCGGCATATAGGCGACGTGCCGGGCAAATTCCCTGGCACCCCAGTCCGCCGCCGGTTTGCCGTCGAAGGCAATGGTGCCGGATTTCGGCGCGAGCTGACGGGCGATGATCTTCAGAAGCGTGCTCTTGCCGGAGCCGTTCGGTCCCACCAGACCGTAGATGCGGCCCTGCTGGAGCGTCAGGTCGATGCCGTGCAGGATCGGTTTCGGTCCGATGGCATAATGAATTCCCGACAGGGCAAGGAAAGGCGAAAGCATGATCTGCTCCAGGTTCGGCGCTGCGAACGGGCTCGGGAGGGCGAGCCCTCCTTTCCCTGCAAAACTAAACCGGGATTGTCAACTTACGCTTTGCATTCGGACAGGTTGAAATCGGCCGGTGGGGACCGGCCTTCTTCAACCTAAAGCGTGTCAAGATCTTTCAGATTCGCTTATCACGCTTTAGGTCTTTGTTTTTACGCATGTCTTTATCGCAAAACCGCTCATACTTTTCGACATCATGCTCTAGGACAGCGAGAAATTCAGCCTCGCGTCCCCGAACAGGATGTCGGTCTCGCCCGGTTCGGTCAGCACCACAGCGCCACTCAACGTGCCTGTCGTGATGAGCGCACCTGTCTTCAGCGACGTATCGGGACGCAAGCCGTCATTGGCGTAATCGACAAGCCAGGTGAGCACGTCGCCCTTCGGATGCTGGGCCGGGCCGTCATAGATCGTGCGGCCGGCATGGGTGACCTTGAGCGGCTTGCCGCCGGCGGTATCGACGACGCTTTTGTCGAGCTTCGGGCCGAGCACATAGCCGCTATTGCCGAGGCGGTCTGAGGTAAACAGCAGAAAGGAGATGCTGCCGCTTTCCCTCACGGCGCTGACCAGCAGCTCGGCCCCGAGATGGACGGCGGAGATCGCTTCGACCACTTCGGCGCGGCTGTAGGGAGCGCCGGTGCGGATCGGCAGATCCTTGCCGAGGCGCACGGCGATCTCGGTCTCGAATTTCATGCCCGGAAACCAGGGAATGTTCGCGCCCGAGGCGGCTTCGGCATAGGGATGCAGGGGACCCGTGACCGCCTGACCCTCCGGCGAGACCGTCACCTTCCAGGCGTTGCTGGAAATATTCTCCGCGGCAGCGAGGAAATTCTGCGCCTCCATCGCCTGATGCAGATCGGCCGGCAGGGTGAAATTCCCGGTTTCTTCCTGTCTTCCGGCCTGGCGCAGGCGGTGCAGTCCGGCTGCAAGGGCACGTGGATCGAATGCCTCTGTCATGCTGTCTCCTCGACTTGGTTTCGAGGGCACACTAACCGCAGGGCAGGGTCGAGCAAGCCCGTTCTTCAACCGTAGTCGGAAATGCTTATTCCATCGCCGCGTACCAGCGATCGCGATAAGCGGCGAGCCCCGCGATCTCGGCCGGTGGAACATGCGTTTCGGCGCCCGATACCGGCCGGATGCCGGTGAGAAGGGCGGCCCCCTGGCTGGTGCCGGTCGAGCCGGGAAGGGCCACGACCTCGCGGTCGGCAAGGGCGGCAAGCAGCGTCAGATAGGTTTCGTTGAGCGCAAAGGGCCCTTCGACGATGATGGGGCCTTTGGCGCCGATCAGTCCGAGGCAGGCGTCGGTCATCAAAGCGAGATAGAGGCAGGCGGCGGCGTGACGTTCCTCGCGGCTCGCCTCGTCGGCGTCGATCCAGCGGCTCGCTTTTCCGGGAAAAGGGCCGGAACCGGGGGCGATGTTGGGCAGCAGCATCATGCCCTTGTCGACGACGGCGCCGATCGCCGCCTGGGCGGCCTTTTCATCGACCGGGCCGATTTCGGCCGACAGGATCTCGAATTCCCGCCCACCCATGAAACGCGAGGAGGGGACGGCCCGGCCGTAGGCATCGACATTGGCGAGCGCATCGCGTTTGGCATCGAGATGGTCGAGATCGCCGCCGACACCGAAATTGATGACCCAGGTGCCGGTGGAGACCACGGCGAAGGGGGCCGTCCGATTGACCAGATGCGGCAGCAGCGAGGCGTTGGAATCGTGAATGCCGCAATAGACCGGCACGCGCGCGGCAAGGCCGAGCTCTGCGGCGATTTCAGGCAGAACAGGGCCGAGCGCATCGAAGGCGGAGTGGACCGGCGCCATCAGGCCGCGAATGCCGAGCCTGTCGATCAGCGAGGAATAGTTGCCGGTCTTCGGGTTCCAGAGGTCGGTATGGCAGCCGAGCGAGGTCAGCTCGTTGGCGGCGACACCCGTCAGCCGCGCCGTCCAATATTGCGCATAGGTGAGAATGGTCGCGACCTTGCCGAATTCCGCGGGAAAGGCGCTCTTCTGATAGTGCAGCTGCGCGCCGACATTGAGGCCCATCGCAAGGCGCGGCGAAAAGGTTTCGTCGAAGGAGGGGCGCAAGGCCGTATAGGCATCGCGAATTTCTTGCGGATATTCGTGTTCGTAGTCGATCACCGGCATCGCGAGCGCGCCGTCCCGATCGAGCAGTGCGGCTGCGGCGCCGTGGGTGGTGATCGAAATGGCGTCGAAACCAGGCGCCTGCGCAAGGCGTTTCAGCGAATCGAGCGCGAAGGACCAGAGGGCCTCTATGTCGTAATGCGGGTAGGGACCGGTTTTGATCGTAACGTTCGGCCGTTTCAGGACGGCGATCTCGGCGCCTGTCCCAGCGTCGAGCACCACCACCTTGGCATTGGTCTTGCCGATGTCGAGAACGGCGATGCGGCGATAGGAAGGAGCGTTCATGGCATATGAAAGAGGGTGACGAGGTCGCTTTGAACGGGCGAATTATCCGGGTTCGTCGCCATGATATCGGCCATATGCGCCCACCATTTTTTCATGACGGGATGCTCCGGCAGGCTCGCCATCGTGTGATCGACAGGCCGCGTCAGCACGCCGAACAGCGTGTTGGTGTCGCGGTCGAGATGGATGGAATAGTCGCTGGCGCCTGACTGGCGCAGGAGATCGACCAGTTCCGGCCAGATCTCGTCATGCCGCTTGCGGTATTCGGCTTCCATGCCGGGATTAAGCTGCATCTTGAAAGCGTGTTTTTCCAAGGTCATCGGGAGCTCATGAGCTTGATGCGGCGGGCTACGATCGGGATCGCGATGGTGATGATGAGAAGCAGGCCGATGAAGATCGACATGACGATGCCCGGCACGTTCAAGAGACCGAGGCCGAAGGTGACGAGGCCCATGACGAAGGCGGCGATGACGACGCCGCCGATCGTGCCGGAGCCGCCGAGGATCGAGATACCGCCGAGCACGACCATGGTGACGACTTCGAGTTCCCAGCCCTGAGCGATCGAGGGCCGGGTCGAGCCGAGGCGCGAGGTCAGGCAGACGGCGGCAATGCCGCTCATGATGCCGGTCAGCAGGAAGAGAATGAATTTGACTCGTTCGACCGGAATGCCGGAGAAGCGGGCGGCGAAATCATTGTTGCCGATCGCATAGACCTGACGGCCGAAATTCGTCGCATGCAGCAGGATGGCGAAAAGGATCGCCAGCACGATGAACAGCACGAATTCGAACGAGAACACCCAGACGACATAACCCTGACCAAAATACGCGAAATCGGCCGGATATTTGCCGTAAGCCTGGTCGCCGAGCACGATATAGGAAATGCCGCGGAACAGGCTCATCGTGCCGATGGTGACGACGATCGACGGCAGCTTCAGCACCGAGACCAGCACGCCGTTGAAGATGCCGCAGGTTAGGCCGGTGCCGAGGCCGATCAGAACCAGGCCCGGTGTGCCGATGCCAAGCTGGGCCGCCGCCCCCATCGCCGTCGAGGCGAGCGCGATGATGGCGGCCACCGAGAGGTCGATCTCGCCTGAGATGACCAGCAGCGCCATGGCGAAGGCGATCATCGCCTTTTCGGTGAAGTTGAAGGTGGCGTCCGAGAGGTTCCAGGCATCGAGGAAGTAGGGCGAGGCCAGGGAGTTGAAGATGAAGATCAGGACGGCGACACCGAAGAGCAGCACTTCCCAGCTTGCGACGATGCGGCGGAAGGGCGTGCCGAGGCGGTCGGGGATGACGCGCTTTTCGTGGGTGGATACGGTGCTCATGCTGCGGCCTCCGTTCTGGTGTCGGCTGCGGCGCGGTCGCGCAGGATGATGCGGCCGCGGTTGCGCTCACGCCGGGCGTTGAAGGCAACGGCGAGAATGATGACGGTTCCGGAGATCGCCATCTGCGTGAAGGGTGAAATGCCGATGACCGGCAGGGCGTTCTTGATGACGCCGAGGAAGAGCGCCCCGAGGACGGTGCCGGCGACCGAGCCGACGCCACCGGCAATCGAGATGCCGCCGATGACGCAGGCCGCAACGCTGTCGAGCTCGAAGCCGTTGGCGATATCGACATAGGCGACGGCGTAACGCGATACCCAGAGATAGCTGGAAAGGCCGGCGAGCGCGCCCGACAGCACGAAGGCGAGGAATTTCGTCCGGCCGGTATCTATGCCGGCATAGACGGCAGCCGTCGGATTGCCGCCGGTCGCATAGGCCGAGCGGCCGAACGGGCTGTAGCGCAGCAGCATATACATCAGCGCGACGATGATGATCGCGACCCAGCTCAACACCGGCAGGCCGAGGATCGGCGTGCGGGGAACGGCGAGGAAGGTCGGCGTCATCTGGTGTGCGTTTACCCAGGCGCCGCCCGAGAGCACGAAGGCCATGCCGCGATAGATGGTGAGGGTGCCGAGGGTGACGACGATCGGCGGGATTTCGAGGCGCCAGACGAGGAAGCCGTTGATGGTGCCGAGGGCTGCGCCGATCGCCACCGCGGCAAGGATCAGCACGATCAACGGCAGGCCGGGAAAAGCGGCGTTCATCATCGCGATTGCCATGCCGGTAAAGGCGAGGTTGGCGGCAACCGAAAGATCGATCGATTTCGTCAGAATAACAGTCATCTGGGCAAGCGCCAGGATGATTAGGATCGCGGTGTCGTTGAAGATGCCGGTGAGATTATCCGGTGTGGCGAAATCGGCGGCCCGCGTCGAGAAGACGACGATCATCACGACGATGATGGCAAAGAGCAGGGTTTCGCGTTTTTTGATCAGTTTGGCCATGCCGTCACCTCATGCATTTCCGGTTGCCGCGCGCACCAGCGCTTCCGGCGAAAGCTGATCGCGCTCGAAGAACCCGGCCGACAGACCTTCCTTCATGACCAGCACACGGTCCGACATGCCGATGATCTCGGGCAGTTCGGAAGAGATCATAATGATGGAAAGGCCCTCAGCGGCAAGCTCGCTGATGAAGCCGTGGACGGCAGCCTTCGAACCGATGTCAATGCCCTTGGTCGGCTCATCGAGGATGATGACCTTGGGCATGGTGGCGAGCCACTTGCCGATGACGACCTTCTGCTGGTTGCCGCCCGACAGGGTGCCGACCGGCACGGAGAGGGCGGCAGCGCGCAGATCCAGCCGCTCGGCATATTTGCGGGCGAGCGCGAATTCCTCCGCCGCCTGCAGGAAACCCTTGCGCGAGGTCCGCGTCAGCGACGGCAGCGTCATGTTCTGGTAGATCGGCATCGGCAGCGCCAGGCCGTGGCGGCCGCGCTCTTCCGGCACATAGACGATGCCGGCCTTGATGGCATCATGCGGCGAGTTGATCGAAATTTCCTGACCTTCGAGCGTCAGCCTGCCGGAGAGCGGCATGGTGATGCCGAAGAGCGACTGCGCAAGTTCCGACCGTCCGGCGCCGATCAGGCCATAGATGCCGAGAATCTCACCCTTGCGCAAGGTCAGCGAAATATCGCGGAATTCGGTGCGGTGGCTGTATTTTTCCACCTCGAGCACCGGAGCGCCGATCGCCACCTCGATCTTCGGAAAGACGTTTTCGACGTCGCGGCCGACCATCATGCGGACGATCTCGTCCTGAGGCGTTTCCTTGAGCCGGCCCCGGCCGACGGCGCGGCCGTCGCGGAAGACGACGAAGTCGTCGGCGATCTCGTAAAGCTCATCGAACTTGTGGCTGATGAACAGGATCGCCTTGCCCTGTTCCTTCAGGCCCTTGATGATGCGGAAGAGATCGTCGATCTCCTTGCGGGAGAGGGCGGCTGTCGGCTCGTCCATGATGACGATGCGGGCTTCGATCGACAAAGCGCGGGCGATCGCCACCAGATGGCGCTGCGCAATCGAGAGGTCCTTCAGCCGGATCGTCGGATCGATATTGCTTTCAAGCGCGGTCAGCAGCGTCTTCGAGCGGCTGTTCATCACCTGCCAGTCGATGGTGCGGAAGCGCGTGCGCGGCGCATGGCCGAGGAAGATGTTTTCGGCAACCGTCAGTTCGTCGAACAGTACGGTTTCCTGGTGGATAGCGGTGACGCCGGCATCGATCGCGGCTTGGGCGCTGGCGAAGGTCACTGTCCGGCCGTCGACCAGGATCTCGCCTTCGTTCGGCCTGTAGATGCCGGTCAGGATCTTGACGAGCGTCGACTTGCCGGCGCCGTTTTCGCCGATCAGCGCGGTGACCGTACCGGGATGGAGCGCGATGCTGACATTGTCGAGCGCTTTCACGCCCGGAAAGATCTGGGAGATGCCGCGCATTTCCAGAATGGCGGGCGCATCGCCGGTTTTGCTGTCCGTGACGGGTTGTTGAAAGGCGGCGTTCATCAGATTTCTACCAGTGTCGAATGGGAAATCCCGGCGGCCATCGGCCGCCGGGCTCTTAAACGTCGCTCCGGATCAGAAGACCTTGGAGAACTGGTCGATGTTCGAAGCATTGTAGACGAAGGGATCGGCCATGGCGGCTTCGCCGTTGTCGCCGACCTTGATCTTGCCCATGCGGCCGGCGTTAATTTCGCTGCCCGGCTTGCCGTCGGTCTCGCCCTTGACGAGGCGATAGGCGATCTGGGTGGCGGAGTAGCCGAGGTCGATCGGATTCCAGATGGCGAATTCCTTCGTGGCGCCCGACTTGATCGCGCCGGCCATTTCGGATGGCAGGCCGAGACCGGTGACGTAGACCTTGCCGACGAGACCCTTGTCTTCGACGACCTTGGAAGCGGCGAGAACGCCGACCGTCGTCGGAGCGACGATGACCTTGACGTTCGGGTTCGACTTCAAGAGGCCTTCGGCTTCACGATAGGACTTGTCCGAAAGGTCGTCGCCATAGACCGTGGTGACGAGGTTGAGGCCCGGGAAATCCTTGAGCTGCTTCTTCATCTGGTCGATCCAGATGTTCTGGTTGGTCGAGGTGGTTGTTGCCGACAGGATGGCGAAGTCACCCTTGCCGCCTTCCAGATGATCCTTGGCGAGCGTCAGGCACATCTTGCCGATCAGTTCGTTGGAGGACGGGTTGAGCTGCAGGATGCGGCCTTCGGGTGCAACACCGGAATCCCAGGAGATCACCTTGATGCCGCGCTGGGTTGCCTTCTTCAGCGCCGGAACGAGCGCGTCGGGATCGTTGGCCGAAACGGCGATGGCATCGACGCCTTGAGCGATCAGCGAGTTGATCACTTCGATCTGGCCTTCGGCCGTCGTCGACGTCGGACCGGTGTAGATCACTTCCACGCCGCCGAGTTCCTTGGCGGCTTCCTGGGCGCCCTTGTTGGCGGCGTCGAAGAAACCATTGCCGAGCGACTTCACCACGAGGCCGATCTTGATGTCCTTGGCGCTGGCAGTGCCGGCCATCATGGCGATGGCGAGCGCTGCGCCGAGCGCCAGTGTCTTTGCGAATTTCATGTCACTTTCCTCCCATTAAGATTAGACTTCCACACCTCGGCGGCACCTCACGCGACCGACGAGGAATCCTCCTTCGCAAGCTGCGCCACCGGGCTGGCGACGACGAGCCGGATGCCGGCATTCTCGACCATGCGAGCTGCCTCTTCCGAAATCCCGTCATCGGTGATGATCGCAGAAACACGGTCGAGCGCGCAAAGAATGAGGCTCGACCGGCGATTGAACTTGCTTGAATCGACCATGACGACGAGTTCGTCGGCCTGGTGCATCAGCTTCTGCTCGCTCTGGATGATGAGGGCATCCGCCTCCATGATGCCGAGCGGGCCGACGCCCTGCGCGCCGATGAACATGCGCCGCGCATAAAAATTGCGGATCGCATCATTGTCGAAAGGCGACAGGATGAGGCTCTGTTCGCGATAGATCGCGCCGCCCGGCACCGTCACCGTATTCTTGGAATGCTTCACCAGATGTTCGGCGATGGCAAAAGAATTGGTCATCACCTGCATGCGGTGGCCAGCCATGTAATGCACCATCTGGAACGTCGTCGTGCCGCCATTGATGATGATGGCGTCGCCCGCCTCGCAGAGATCGACCGCCGCGCGCGCAATTGCGCGCTTTTTATCGATGTTGACTGATTCTGAAACCCGGAAGGGCCGGCCGGCAAGATTGCCGAGCTGCGGCGGATGCACTGCCTCCGCGCCGCCGCGGACACGGCGGATCTTGCCCTGCACATGAAGGGCCGCGATATCGCGCCGGATCGTCGCTTCAGAAGCTTCCGTCAACTCGGAAATGTCCTGGATCGTCACGACGGACTTTTCCTGAACGGCGCTTAAGATGATGCGATGGCGTTCGCGTTCGTGCATTGGGCTCCTCCTCTTGTCATATTTATTTCGTATCCGTTAAAGGCTGTCAATCACAAACGATCATAAATTTTCATATTGCGCTGCACAATAATCGAATTTGATCGTTTTCGATTGACAAGCGGACTTTTGATGGGCGATACCGTGAGCGAAAGGGCGCTGGGATTGCGGCGCCTTGCAAGCCTATTATGGGAGGATGACATGGCGGCGAACGTCCGGCTTCTGGAAAACCGGTGGGATGATGGTTACGCGGCAGGCCTCGACGAGCCCGGCAAGCTGCTCTATCGCTCCAATCTGCTCGGTGCCGACAAGCGCATCACCAATTACGGCGGCGGCAACACCTCGGCGAAGGTGATGGAAACCGATCCGCTTGATGGCGGCAAGGTCAAGGTGCTCTGGGTCAAGGGCTCGGGCGGCGATGTCGGCACCATCAAGCTCGACGGTTTCGCGACGCTCTACCAGGACAAGCTGGAATCGCTGAAGGGCATCTATAAGGGTGTCGAGGACGAAGACCGCATGGTCGGTTTCTTGCCCCACTGCACCTTCAACCTGAACGGTCGCGCTGCTTCGATCGACACGCCGCTACACGGCTTCGTGCCGTTCACCCATGTCGACCACATGCATCCCGACGCGATCATCGCCATTGCCGCCTCGAAGAACTCCAGGGAATTGACCAAGCAGATCTTCGGTGACGAGATCGGCTGGCTGCCCTGGCGCCGTCCGGGCTTCCAGCTCGGCCTCGATCTCGAAGCCTTCGTCAAGGCGAACCCGAACGCCAAGGGCGTCGTGCTCGAAAGCCATGGTCTCTTCACCTGGGCAAACGACGCCAAGGCCTGCTATGAACTGACGCTCGACATCATCAATAAGGCGATCGTCTGGTTTGCCGAAAAGACCGAAGGCAAGACGATTTTCGGCGGTGCGCTGACGCAGAGCCTGCCCGTCACCGAGCGCCGCGCCATCGCCGCCCGGCTGATGCCGGAGATTCGCGGTCGCATCGGCAAGCAGGAGCGCAAGCTCGGTCATTTCGACGATCAGGACGCCGTGCTCGAATTCGTCAATTCGAAGGATTTGCGTCCGCTCGGCGCGCTCGGCACCAGCTGCCCGGACCATTTCCTGCGCACCAAGATCCGCCCACTGATCGTCGATTTCGACCCGGCCAAGCCGGATGTCGACGCGATCGTCGCCGGCCTCGACCGGGCGCTGGAGGATTACCGCGCCGATTACGCCCGCTATTATAACGACTGCAAGCATGACAATTCGCCCGCCATGCGCGATGCCAATCCTGTCATCTTCCTCGTTCCCGGCGTCGGCATGTTGTCCTTTGCCCGCGACAAGGCGACGGCCCGCATCGCCAGCGAATTCTACGTCAACGCCATCAACGTCATGCGCGGGGCCTCGACGGTTTCGGAATATCAGGGCCTGCCTGAGCAGGAAGCCTTCGATATCGAATACTGGCTGCTCGAAGAGGCCAAGCTGCAACGCATGCCGAAGCCGAAGAGCCTTGCCGGCAAGGTCGCCTTCGTCACCGGCGGCGCCGGCGGCATCGGCCGGGCGACGGCCGCGCGCCTCGTCGGCGAGGGCGCCTGTGTGGTGCTTGCCGATATCGATCAGGCAGCACTCGAAAGCACAGAGGCCGATTTCGTCAAGAAATACGGCACTGACGCCGTGCGCAGCGTTCGGCTCGACGTCACCAGGGAAGATGCGGTGATCGCCTCCTTCGCCGAAGCCTCGGTCGAATTCGGCGGCGTCGATATCCTCGTCTCGAATGCCGGCATTGCCTCCTCCGCGCCGATTGAAGCCACCGAGCTTTCGACCTGGAACCGCAATATCGATATCCTCGCGACCGGCTATTTCCTCGTCTCGCGGGAGGCCTTCCGGCTGTTCCGCCGCCAGGCGCTCGGCGGCAACATCGTCTTCGTCGCCTCGAAGAACGGTCTTGCCGCTTCGCCGAACGCGTCTGCCTATTGCACGGCGAAGGCCGCCGAAATTCATCTCGCCCGCTGCCTGGCGCTGGAAGGCGCCGATGCCGGCATCCGCGTCAACACGGTCAACCCGGATGCGGTGCTGCGCGGTTCGAAGATCTGGAGCGGCGAATGGCGCGAGCAGCGCGCCGCGTCCTCGAAGATCGAGGTCGATGATCTCGAGGAACATTACCGCAAGCGCTCGATGCTGAAACTCAACGTGTTTCCGGAGGATATCGCCGAGGCGATCTATTTCCTGGCATCTGACCTTTCGGCAAAATCGACCGGCAACATCATCAACGTCGATGCCGGCAACGTGCAGAGCTTTACGCGGTGATTTTGAGGGGCGGATGCGTCTGCCCCTCACCCTAACCCTCTCCCCCGTCCTGACGGGGAGAGGGGACTTGCCCAACGAAATGTTGGAATGGGACGGAGACGGCGCGGCACATCCCCTTCTCCCCCGTTTGGACGCGGGGAGGTGCCGGCAGGCGGATGAGGGGCGGCCCCACGGCAGTTCCAATGTAGAAATTGCAGAACCGGGAGGAAAGAATGGCTGAGTTCAGGATCGCACAGGATCTCATCGCGAGCGAAAACGACAAGCGGGCAGCCGCACTGAAAGCCGATTACGCGGCGCTGGGCGCCACACTTGCGCGCCGCGGCGTCGATATCGAAGCCATCACGCGCAAGGTCGCGGAATTCTTCGTGGCTGTTCCCTCCTGGGGTGTCGGTACCGGCGGCACGCGCTTTGCCCGCTTCCCGGGCAGCGGCGAACCGCGCGGCATTTTCGACAAGCTCGACGATTGCGCCGTCATCAATCAGCTGACGCAGGCGACGCCGAACGTCTCGCTGCATATTCCCTGGGACAAGGCGGATGCGAAGGAATTGAAGGCCAAGGGCGATGCGCTCGGCCTCGGTTTCGACGCGATGAATTCGAACACCTTTTCCGATGCGCCCGGCCAGGCTCATTCCTACAAATACGGCTCGCTCAGCCACACCGACGCGGCAACACGCGCCCAGGCGGTCGAGCACAATCTCGAATGTATCGAGATCGGCAAGGCGATCGGCTCCAAGGCGCTGACAGTCTGGATCGGCGACGGTTCGAACTTCCCCGGCCAGAGCAATTTCACCAGGGCATTCGAACGTTATCTCGCCTCGATGGCCGATATCTACAAGGCGCTGCCCGACGATTGGAAGCTCTTCTCCGAGCACAAGATGTACGAGCCGGCCTTCTATTCGACGATCGTGCAGGATTGGGGCACCAACTACCTGATCGCCCAGGCACTCGGCCCGAAGGCCTATTGCCTGGTCGACCTCGGCCACCATGCGCCGAACACCAATATCGAGATGATCGTCGCCCGCCTGATCCAGTTCGGCAAGCTCGGCGGCTTCCACTTCAACGATTCGAAATATGGCGACGACGATCTCGATGCCGGCGTCATCGATCCCTATAGGCTTTTCCTCGTTTTCAACGAGCTGGTCGATGCCGAGCAGCGCGGCGTCAACGACTTTAATCCGGCCCATATGATCGACCAGTCGCACAATGTCACCGATCCGATCGAGAGCCTGATCAACAGCGCCAACGAAATCCGCCGCGCTTATGCGCAGGCGCTCATCGTCGATCGCAGGGCGCTCGAAGGCTATCAGAACGACAATGACGCGCTGATGGCGTCGGAAACGCTGAAGCGCGCCTATCGCGCCGATGTCGAACCGATCCTTGCCGAGGCTCGCCGCTGGGCCGGCGGCGCGATCGACCCGATTGCCGCCTACCGCGCCAGCGGCTACCGCAAAAAGGTGGCGGCCGAGCGTCCGGCTTCCGTTGCCGGCGGCGGCGGCATCATCTGAGCTGCCGGGCTGAATAGAAGTGTGGATCGCCGGCAGCGCGGGGTGAAACGCTGCCGGCAATCGGCGCTCAGGGTTTCCAGGCGCCGGCGATCTGACGGGTGGCGATGTTCAGCCGGTTCCAGACATTGATATTGGCGATGGCGATGACAAGCGCGGCAAGGCTCCGGCCGTCATAATGCCGGGTTGCCTCGTCCCAGATATCGTCGGGCACTGGGGCGGCGCGGTCGCTGGTGCGGGTCACGGCCTCGGTCAAGGCGAGGGCGGCGCGTTCAGCCTCGCTGTAATACGGGGCGTCGCGCCAGCCGGCGACGGCAAAGAGCCGCTCGTCCGTTTCGCCGTGCTTGCGGGCAATGCGCCAATGACCATCGATGCAGACGCTGCAGCCGTTGATCTGGCTGGCGCGCAGATTGACGAGTTCAAGCAGCTTCGGCGAAAGGCCTGTTTCGGTCGGCACCTTGCTGAGTGCATTGAGCGCCTGCATGGCTTCTGGAAGCACGAGGGCGGGATTTCCCATTCTCTCCTGCATGATATGTCTCCTTGATGCGTTTAGGGTGCGACGATCCGCCGGCGCTGTCACACCGGCCCGGTTTCATTCGTCATTGATGTGACGGAACGCAGCGAAGGAATGTGACGGATGAACGAGAATAATTGGCTGGCCGATCAATTCGAGGCGAACCGGGCGCATCTGAAGGGCGCGGCCTATCGCATGCTCGGCTCGCGCAGCGAGGCCGAAGACGCCGTTCAAGAGGCCTGGCTGCGGCTCACTCGCGCGGATAGGACTGACGTCGGCAATCTCGGCGGCTGGCTGACGACGGTGGTGGCGCGCATCTGCCTCGATATGCTGCGTGCCCGCAAGACCCGGCGCGAGGAGCCGCTGGAGACATCGGTCCATGCAGCGATCGCCGATCCGGCCAAGGATCCGGAACGCGACGCCGCCTTCGCCGATTCGGTGGGCGTGGCGCTGCTCGTCGTGTTGCAGACGCTGGCGCCTGCCGAACGGGTTGCCTTCGTGCTGCACGACATGTTCGATCTTCCGTTCGATGAAATTGCGCCGATTATCGGCCGGTCATCCGCCGCCGCCCGTCAGCTCGCGAGCCGTGCCCGCCGCCGGGTGCAGGGCGTGGACGAGACGCCGGATGTCGATCTCAACCGCAAGCGAACGATTGCGGAAGCCTTTCTGACGGCGTCGCGCAACGGCGATCTGCAGGCGCTGATTGCCGTGCTCGCCCCCGATGTCGTGTTTCGGCTGGATGCGACGGCGGCGCGTTTCGGCGCCTTCGGCGAAAGGCGCGGCGCATCCGAAGTGGCAGAATTGTTCAAGGGCCGGGCGCAGGCGGCGGAAATCGCCATCGTCGACGGCGAGCTTGGCTTCGTCGTGCGCATCGCGGATCGGATCCGCGTCGTGGTGGCGTTTACTATCGCCGGCGACAGGATTGCGGCAATCGACGCCATCGCCGATCCCGACCACCTCGAACGGCTTGACTACTCAATCCTGCGGGATTGAAATCGCTGAGAAAATTTTGCCGCTTCTTGACGGCGAGCGCGGTTTACAGCCAGCGCGCGGCCGCCGTTGTCGTGCGGCCGGCTGCGCTTCATTTCCCTTGACAGTAGTCTCTTCGGCTTTATTCTATTATAAGGATTTACATAACATAACTATGGAATTTGAAATATGATCATGTCGGGCGACCAGGCGAAGAAGCCGCTTCTCCTCACCAATGTCAGGCCGATGGCTTTCGGTGCGGGCGCATCCGAGGGGGTGATCGATATTCTCGTCAATGCCGAGGGCCGCATCGCCGGGATCGGTCCGTCGCTTCCGGCCTCTGAAGATGTGAGACGCATCGACGCCAAGGGTGCCTTCATTTCGCCGGGCTGGATCGATCTGCACGTGCACATCTGGCATGGCGGCACCGATATCTCCATCCGCCCCTCCGAATGCGGTCTCGAGCGCGGCGTCACCACCCTGGTCGACGCCGGTTCGGCCGGCGAGGCGAATTTCCATGGCTTCCGCGAGTATATCATCGAGCCCTCGCGTGAGCGCATCAAGGCCTTCCTGAACCTCGGCTCGATCGGCCTCGTCGCCTGCAACCGTGTCGCCGAGCTCAGGGATATCAGAGATATCGATCTCGACCGCATCCTCGAAGTCTATGCCGCAAACAGCGAGCACATCGTCGGCATCAAGGTGCGCGCCAGTCATGTCATCACCGGCTCCTGGGGCGTCACTCCCGTCAAGCTCGGCAAAAAGATCGCCAAGATCCTGAAAGTGCCGATGATGGTCCATGTCGGCGAACCGCCGGCGCTTTACGACGAAGTGCTCGAAATTCTCGGCCCCGGTGACGTCGTCACCCATTGCTTCAACGGCAAGGCCGGTTCGAGCATCATGGAGGACGAGGATCTCTTCAATCTCGCCGAGCGCTGCGCCTCCGAAGGCATCCGCCTCGACATCGGCCATGGCGGCGCCTCCTTCTCCTTCAAGGTTGCCGAAGCGGCGATCGCGCGCGGGCTTCTGCCGTTCTCGATCTCGACCGACCTGCACGGCCATTCGATGAACTTTCCGGTCTGGGACCTGGCGACGACGATGTCGAAACTGCTGAGCGTCGGCATGCCCCTCGACAAAGTCGTGGAAGCCGTCACCCATGCGCCGGCCTCGGTCATCAAACTGCCGATGGAAGACCGGCTTTCCGTTGGCGCGCCAGCCGAATTCACCATTTTCGACCTCGTCGACTCCGAGCTCGAAACGACGGATTCCAATGGCGATGTCTCGGTCCTGAACAGACTGTTCGAGCCGCGCTACGCGGTGATGGGCGCCGAGGCCGTCACCGCCAGCCGGTACGTGCCGCGGGCGCGCAGGCTCGTGCGTCACAGCCACGGTTATTCCTACAGGTAGATCGCGCTGCGAGGCGGGATTGGATCATGAATCCTCCTGAGAGGCCTCGGATGATCGATGGTTCCAGGGATTTATGACAATCAGTCCTGCCGCCTCAAACGGGCTCACGTCGCGCGTTGCGATCATAAAGCCCTTCGAAGCGGCAATGGCGGCGATATATCCATTGGGAGTTGGGAAGCCTTTGCCGTCCGCTCGCGCTCTGACGGCAAGGTCGGCATAATGCCGGGCCGCTCCGACGTCGAACGGCAATATCCGATCGCCAAACAGGTCGAGCACGCCGCCGAGCGTTTCGCTCAGAGCCGCTTTGCGCCGACCGTCCGGCAACGTACCGATGCCAAACAGCAGTTCGGCCAAGGTCACACTCGATAGATACAAGGTTTCAGCGACCTGCTCGTTCAGCCACGAACGCGCTGCCGGATTGGGAGCCGGTTTCATCGCCTCGGAAAGGACGTTCGTATCCAGGACGATCATTCAAACTTCAACGGCTCCGCCGGCGCGCTGTCGCGTACCTGATCGAACACTGCGAAATCATCATCGGTTAGCCCCTGCTGCCGACTGAGCGCCGCCAAGGCATCCCCCATGCGAATGCGTTGCTCCGGCTTCACCGCACTTTCCAGGATTTCACGAACTTCCGCCTCGGTGCTGCGGCCGTGCATGGCCGCCCGCACGCGCAATGCCCGATGCACTTCATCGGGCACATTTCGAACCGTCAGAACGGCCATATTCAAACCTTCGCAGTTGCTGTCAATGACAGCAATATAGCCATCATGCAGTCATGCCGCAAGCTGCTCGGATGGTTGAGAAGCGCTTCAGCGGTTGCGCCAACCCATCAGTTTTTCGATCCGCTCCGCCGAATTGCGCACATGCGCCGTATAATGGTTCTCATCGGAAAAGGCCTTCTGCTCCGGCAGCACGATCGAAATGGTGGCGACGCACTGGCCATCGCGATCGCAGATCGGCGAGGCGATGCAGGCGACCGCATAATCGGATTCACCGGCCTGGATCGACAGGCGCGACTCGAAGGCTTTGCCGGCCGCTTCCGATAGCGTGCGCGGATCGATCTCGGCGCGGCCGGTCGGTGACGAGCGGGCGCAGCGCTTGAAAAGCTCGATGCGTTCCTCTTCGGGCAGATGGCCGACGAGCAGGCGGCCCGATGCCGTCCAGTTGAGAGGCACCCGGGTGCCGACGCGGGACGCCACCTGGAAGTGGCTCGGGCCGTCCGCCATGGCAAGCACCAGCATGTAATCGCCGTCGCGGCCACAGACCTGCACGGTTTCGCCGGCCTGGCGACAAAGATCGTGCATTTCGTGGGTGGCAATGCTCATGAAATCCAGTGATCGCGCGTAGGCGAGACCATAATGATAAAGCCGTGCGCCGAGCCAGATCGAGCCGTCCGCCTGGCGAGTCAGCATGTTCTTCTCGACGAGGTCGTCGACGATGACATAGACGGTCGATAGCGGCGCCTTCACCGCCTTGGCGATGGCATAGACGCCGGCCGGCGATCCTGTCTCATAGAGATGATCAATCACCTGAAGAGCGCGGTCGATGCCACTGACGCGGGCGCGGCGCGCGCCCTTGCCGCCGGCTTCGCCGGCAAGGCTCTCATCTTCGGAGTAAACTGCGGGCGATGTCTTTCCGTCCAATTCCATGCACCTCATGAACACTGCAACCATATTACATTACTATGGCACAGCGGTCGCTGTGGCAAATCGCAACATTTTGTAGGTTGATCGTCGGTGCGAATGTGGCGGCGGTGGAACCAGGAGACTGCGTGATTTCCGCCTCCGCCGATACTGCCGACCTCATAACAAACGGTGACGCGCTCCGATGAGGCTGCAGGCTTTTGCCAGCCCTTTGTCCAGCGTGACGAGCGTGGCGTCGCTATCGATTGCGATGGCGAGATGCAGTGCATCACCGGCACGAAGACCGATATTGAACTGTTCGATCATTCGCGCCGCTTCGATGAAGTGCGCCCGTGATAGCGGCAGGCACTCGAAGGTCGTCGAACATAGTTCCTTGAACAGGGCCAAAGCTTTGCTGCGATCGGCCGGATCGATCTGTCCGTTTCTCGCCTTGAGCGCGATAGCGCTTGAAAATTCGGTTATCGTCCAGCTGCTGAGGGCGATCTCCTCGGATCGACGCTCCGCCAGCCATTGCTGCACGTCGTCCGTGCGGGTTTCGACCGTCCAGGCGGCGACGAGGGCTGATGTGTCGATATAAAGCATCAATAACGATCGGTATCGCGCAGATCGCGAATGAAGGTCGCGGAATCGACCGGCTCGGCCGGGGGCTTCATCGAGGCCGTCAGTGCCTTCAGCCGTTCGACATCGATCGGTTGTTTCGGCATCTTCACCGGCACGAGCTGCGCCACCGGCTTGCCATGCCGCAATATCTCGACGGTTTCGCCCGCCTCCACCCTATTGAGCAACTCGCTCAGGTGGGCTTTCGCTTCCGCCAGGTTGACACGTGCCATCACATTGTCCTCGTGACCAATTTTCTAGTCATTTTATTCGGAAAGCGATCTGGCCGCAACGCCGTTGGAACAACCGGCCGCAGCCCGAGTTTGTCCCTCAACTCAGGAGGCTATAATGACGCATTATCCAACACCCCCTTTCCCATCCCAGAAACAGCCGATGCCGGGTTTCACGGCCCAGATGGATCCGGTTCCTGATCATGGGGAAAAATCCTACCGCGGATCCGAACGGCTCAAGGGCAAGCGGGCGATCATAACCGGCGGCGATAGCGGCATCGGCCGGGCGGTGGCCATCGCTTATGCCCGGGAAGGCGCCGATCTGTTGATCTCCTACCTCGACGAGGACGAGGATGCCGACGAGACGAAGCGGCTCGTCGAACAGGCCGGGCGCAAGGCCGTGCTCGTCAGCGGCGATATTCAGGACCCGGCCCATTGCCGGCAGATCGTCGAGACGGCGGTTAAGGAGCTTGGCGGTATCGACATTCTCGTCAACAATGCCGCGCACCAGGCAAGCTTCAAGAGCATTGACGAGATCAGCGACGAGGAGTGGGAGCTGACCTTCAAGGTCAACATCCACGCGATGTTCTACCTGACCAAGGCGGCAGTCGCCCATATGAATCCCGGCAGCGCCATCATCAATACGGCTTCGATCAATTCGGACAATCCGAACCCGACGCTGCTGGCCTATGCCACGACCAAGGGCGCAATCCAGAATTTCACCGCCGGCTTGGCCCAGCTTCTGGCCGAGAAGGGCATTCGCGCCAATGCCGTGGCGCCGGGGCCGATCTGGACGCCGCTCATTCCATCGACGCTTCCGGAAGACAGCGTCAGCAATTTCGGCAAGCAGGTGCCGATGAAACGGCCAGGCCAGCCGGCCGAACTGGCCACCGCCTATGTCATGCTGGCCGATCCCTTGTCGAGCTATGTCTCCGGCACGACAATCGCGGTTACAGGCGGCAAACCGATCCTTTGATGCATGTTGCCCGGAATTGGCGGTTCCGGATCAAGGCATGCATGAAAACAAGGAGCTGAAGCGCCTAATCACGATCTGGTAGGATGCGCGCTTCAGTCACGGCTTGCCGTAGCCGCCGCCGGTCGGCGTCGTGACGATCACGGCGTCGCCGGCGGCGAGCATTGCCTGGTCGCAGCCTTCCAGCCTTTCGACCCTGCCGTCGCCGCGACGAATCTCGGTTTTTCCCAATTCCCCGTCTTCCCCGCCGAACAGGCCGAAAGGCCGGATCGTTCGGTGCGAGGAGAGAATGCTGCAATCCATCGTTTCCAGAAAGCGGATGGTGCGCTCGGTACCGCCGCCGGAACTGTATTGTCCCTTGCCGCCGGAACCGCGGCGGATGTGGAAATCCTCCAGCACGACGGGAAAGCGGAACTCCAGCACCTCGGGATCGGTCAGCCGTGAATTGGTCATATGGGTGTGCACGCCGTCGGCGCCGCTGAAGCCGGTGCCGTCGTTGAGCAGGCCGGCGGGGCCGCCGGAGCAGATCGTCTCGTAATATTGGTAGGTGGCGTTGCCGAAGGTCAGGTTGTTCATCGAGCCCTGGGCGGCCGCGAGCGTCCCGAGCGCCCCGAACAGCGCATTCGTCACATGCTGGCTGGTCTCGACATTGCCGGCGACGACGGCGGCCGGATAGGCCGGACGCAGCATCGAACCATCGGGCACGATGATCCGGATCGGCCGCAGACAGCCGGCATTCATCGGAATCGGCTGCTCGACCATGACGCGGAAGACATAGAGCACGGCGGCGCGCGTCACCGGTTCCGGCGCATTGAAATTGGTCGGTTGCTGCGCACTCGTGCCGGTGAAATCGACCGTCGCCTCGCGCGCCTTCCTGTCGACGGTGATCTTCACCTTGATGACGGCGCCTTGATCGGTGGGGTAGGTGAATTCGCTGTCGCTGAGGCGGGCGATCACGCGGCGAACGCTCTCCTCGGCATTGTCCTGGACGTGGCCCATATAGGCTTCGACGACGTCGAGCCCGAAATGAGCGACCATCTTGCGCAACTCCTGCACGCCCTTTTCGTTGGCGGCGATCTGCGCCTTCACGTCGGCGAGGTTCTGCGCCGGGTTGCGGGCGGGATAGGGATGGTCCCGCAGCATTGCGGCAAATTCGGCTTCCCGGAAACGGCCTTTGTCGACCAGCAGGAAATTGTCGATCAGCACGCCTTCTTCATCGACCTTGGTCGCCCGCGGCGTCATCGAACCCGGGGCCTTGCCACCGATATCGGCATGATGGCCGCGTGAGGCGACGTAAAACAGGATGGTCTCGCCGGCGTCGTCGAACACCGGCGTGACGACGGTGATGTCGGGCAGATGCGTGCCGCCGTTGTAGGGCGCATTGAGCGCGAAGACATCGCCCGGGCGAATGCGGCCTTCGTTGAGGCGGATGATCGTTTCGACGGAGCGGTCCATCGATCCCAGATGCACCGGCATGTGCGGCGCATTGGCGACGAGGGCGCCGGTGCGGTCGAAGACGGCGCAGGAGAAATCGAGCCGCTCCTTGATATTGACCGAGTGAGCGGTGTTTTGCAGCGTCACGCCCATCTGCTCGGCGATCGCCATGAACAGATTGTTGAAGACTTCGAGCATGACGGGATCGGCGCTGGTGCCGATCGCGGCATTGCGGGAAAGTGCGATCTCGCGGGTGAGAACGATATGGTCGTGGCCGGTCAGGCGCGCCTGCCAGCCGGCCTCGACGACGATCGTCTGATGCGCTTCGATGATGAGGGCCGGTCCCTTGACGGCCGCGCCTGGCTTCAGCACATCACGCCTGAAAATACCGGCCTCGTGCCAGGTTCCGCCGGAATAGAAGCGGGTCGTGCGCAGCGCTCGCGGTGCGAAGCTCCCCGCCTGCACGTCGATCTCCTCGACATCGGCGCCGCCGCCGATGCCTTCGACTTCGATGGAGTCGACCACGACAGGCCGGTCTTCGAAGATGAAACCGAACTGCTTCTTGTGGGCGGCGGCAAAGGCTTGCGTCATCTCCTCCTGCGGCCCGAAGGCGACCGGCAGGGCGGTATCGGTGCCCTTATATTGCAGGTGCAGCCGGGTGATGACTTCCATGTCGCCGGCTTCGACGCCCTGCAGCATCAGTTCTCCGCGCACCTCTTTCTCCAGTTCGGCCCGGATACCGCCGATCGTCGGCAGGGCGGCTCCGAGTTCGGTCAGCACCGCGCGCTGCCGTGTGGCGCGGATATCGGCGAGCCCCATGCCATAGGCCGAAAGAATGCCGGAGAAGGGATGGATCAGCACCGTCTTCATGCCGAGGCTGTCGGCGACCAGGCAGGCATGCTGGCCGCCGGCGCCGCCGAAGCAGGTTAGCGCGTAATTCGAAACGTCATAACCGCGCTGGACAGAGATCTTCTTGATGGCATTGGCCATATTCTCGACAGCGATGGCGAGGAAGCCGTCGGCGACCTCTTCCGCCGTCCGGCCGCCGCCGATATCCTGCGCCATTTCGGCAAAGGCGGCGCGTACCGCCTCGGCATCGAGCGGCTGGTCCTGCTCCGGCCCGAAGATTGTGGGGAAGAATTCCGGCAGCAGTTTGCCGGTCATGATGTTGGCGTCGGTGACCGCCAACGGCCCGCCGCGGCGATAGGATTTCGGGCCGGGCGTGGCACCTGCCGATTCCGGACCGACGCGGAAGCGTGAACCGTCATAGCTCAGGATCGAGCCGCCGCCGGCTGCGACGGTATGGATCTTCATCATCGGCGCGCGCATGCGCACACCGGCGACCTCGGTCTCGAAAGCGCGTTCCAGTTCTCCGTCATAATGCGAAACGTCCGTCGAGGTGCCGCCCATGTCGAAGCCGATCATCCTGTCGAAACCGGCGATGCGCGAGACCTCGACCGCGCCGACCACCCCGCCCGCGGGGCCGGAGAGGATCGCATCCTTTCCCTGGAAGAGATGCGCGTCGGTCAGTCCGCCCGAGGACTGCATGAACATCAGCTTCGGGCCCTTTCCTTCGACGGCGCCGAGCTCGACGGCGACCTGATCGACATAGCGCCGGAGAACCGGAGACAGATAGGCGTCGACGACAGCGGTGTCGCCGCGGCCGACGAGCTTGATCAGCGGTGAGACGACGTGCGAGGGCGAGATCTGCGTGAAGCCGATGGCGCGCGCGATGGCGGCGGCCTGCTGTTCGTGCTCGGGATAGCGGTAGGCATGCATGAAAACGATGGCGACGGCGCGCAGTCCCTGCGCATAGGCGGCTTGCAGCGCATGCCGCAGATCATTTTCGCCGAGGGGGCGTTCCACCGTGCCGTCCGCCAGTACGCGCTCGTCGGCTTCGATCACATCGGCGTAAAGCAGTTCCGGTTTGATAATTTTCTTGGCGAAGATATCGGCGCGCGCCTGGTAGCCGATCTCCAGTGCATCGCGGAAGCCTTTTGTCGTCACCAGCAGGGTCGGGTCGCCCTTGCGTTCCAGAAGCGCGTTGGTGGCGACCGTCGTTCCCATCTTTACGGCGCCGATGAGCTCGGAAGGGATGGGCTGGCCGGGCTTGAGGCCGAGCAATTCGCGGATGCCATGCACCGCCGGGTCACGATAGGCTTCCGGATTTTCCGAAAGCAGCTTGTGGGCGACGAGCGAACCGTCGGGACGGCGGGCGACGATATCGGTGAAAGTGCCGCCGCGATCGATCCAGAAATCCCACTGCCCGCTCATCGTCCGACCTCCTGCTGAACTGAAAATTTATTGACGATTTATCGAGAAAATGTCAACGTTCAGCTGTTGATCATGGAGGGATGGAATGGCAGGTGAGCGCGGGCAGCCGGAAATCGGGCCGATTGTCTCCTCCTCGCATCTCGCCGATGGCGCGCTTCCCGTTCTTTCGGAACTGGAATTCGGTCTCATCCTCGCCGGCAATGCCTTCGACCGCTGGATGGTGCGCTGCATGACGGCGGCGGGCGAGCCCGGCTGTGCGGCGATCGACGTGCTGGTGCTGCATTCGGTGGCGCACCGGCAGCGGCCGAAGCGGCTCGGCGACCTCTGCAGCGTGCTCGGCGTCGAGGACACGCATCTGGTGATTTATGCGATCAAGAAGCTGGAAAAGCGCGGTCTCGTGAAAAGCGCGCGGGCAGGCAAGGAAAAACTGATCGCTGCCACCAACAAGGGTTTTGAAATCTGTTTGAAATACAGGACGGTGCGGGAGGCGCTGCTGGTGGAATCGATGAAGGGACTCGGGCTCGACGCCGCGGCGACATCGGCGGTGGCGGCGACACTCAGGGCGCTTTCCGGCCATTACGATCAAGCAGCAAGGGCCGCCGCCTCTTTGTGACGACAGCCCTTGTCGGGGGCAGGGAGAGATCCCCCGGTGTTCAGGCGGCTTTTTCAGCCGAAGCAGGGCATGGCCGGCAGATTGGCGCGGCTCGCAAGCGCTCCGATCATCTTGCCCACCGGCGTCGGGCGCGGTTGACGTTTGTCGGCGGCCGTCTCAAGGAGTTGCTTGAAGTCCTCAAGCTTCACGCCGTCGGCGCGCAATACCATGGCGATCAGGGGGTCGCGAAGCGCTTCGGATATCGTCAGGTCGTCTCTGGTCTTTCTCATGGCTGTCCTCCTTTCGTGGGCGGTCGCCCGTGTTCCACATCCGCCGCCAACCCTCTGCGTTGACTTTCGCGGCCTGTGGTGTTACCGGTAAGTAACAGTGCTGTTGTTACCGATCGGTCACATTGATGTCAAGGACTTCGTCCGCAAAAAAATCAGAAACTTCGAATGAAATCTCCGCAACCGTTCCAGAAGATCGCATCCCGCCGCGGGAGCGCATCGTCTCGACGGCCGTGGAGCTTTTCCGCGAGCGCGGCATCCGCGGCATCGGCGTCGATGCCATCGCCGATGCTGCCCTGACCAACAAGATGACGCTCTACCGGCATTTCGGCTCGAAGGACGAACTCGTCTGCGAGACGTTGCGGCGCGCCTCCGAAAAGGCCGATGCCATCTGGCGCGATCTGGAGGCCGCTCATCCCGGCGATCCCCGCGCCCAGCTCGACGCCTGGGTGGAGATGCGGGCGCAGTGTCTGAACGGCGAGCCGGCTGGCTGCGATCTCGCCAACGCCGCCATCGAGCTCAAGGGGGAGGGCCATCCCGCCCATGAAATGATCGAACGGCACAAGGCCGAGCAGCGCGATCGCCTGGCCGCGCTCTGTTCGGCAGCCGGTGCGCGCGAACCTCAGCTTCTTGCCGATACGCTGACGCTGCTGCTCGAAGGCGCGCGCGTCAGTCGCCAGGCGATGGGCGCCGCCGGCTGTTGCGGCCATTTCGCCAAGGCCTGCAGAGCAGCGATCGCTTCTTTCACCTGATAGACCGGAACCTTACCGCCTCCACACCGTTTTTCCATGACCGGACGATGTGGAGACCGGGAGATGAACCACGTCTATCTCAAGAGGCTCTATGCCAGACGCGCCGAGCTCGAAGCCAAGCTCGAGCTCCACGAGGCACGCTATTGTTTTGGCGAGGAGGAGGTCGATGACGGCACCGACAGCGACCTGCGTCAGCAATTGAGCGAGGTTTCCGAGGAGATCGCCGCGCTCGAGAACAGGTCGGCCAGAGCCTTTTCGGCTTAGGTTGCAGCTTCTGTCAGTGCGTCTGCACGATTCAGCTCACTGCAGTTGCTGTCGGATCATGGGCAAAGCCAGGGTGAGGAGCGTCGCGAAAACCATGATGACGCCATAAGGTATCTTCCGGCTCGCCCGAATTTCCTCGATGCGCATGAAAAAGGCGAGATGCGCGACGGGCAGCGGCACCGGCAGCCGCAGGACCAGCAGCGTCACGATGCCGAGGACAAGCAGCAACACCGCAAACGGCAGCATTCCGTGCCATCCGACAAAAAGGCCGATCGGCAGGAAAAGCTTGGCGTCTCCTGCGCCAAACAGACGGAACGCCCACAACGCCACCCCAAGCATAAACATCAGCAGACCGGCTCCGACGTCGCCTCCAATTCCGCTTGAAGCAAACAGCGCAGCGCCGACGTCCTCGGAGCCAAGCATCACGGCCACCGCGCGCAATCCATAAAGTGTCACGAGCGCAAGCACGACCGTGTTCGGGATCTTCCATGTGCGGAAATCGGTCCAGGCGGCATAGAGAAAAAGTAATACCGAAAGTGAATTAACAACAACTATCGTTGCAAGCATAGGGCTCAACCTTTTGGGCTATGACAATCTACCACGTAGGTCCGTTTTTTACTCGGCATCGGCATATTTTCCCCGGTTTTTTTGACAAGTCCTCGGGTTTTGGTCTTAACCATAAGTATAGTTCTCAATTCGAGCGGGTATAAAACAATTGACTAAATTAGAATTAACAGACTATTAATATTTCCAGTCGAAGGGGCGGTCTCAACGACAAAGCGTGCCGGGGGAATTACGGCGCACAACTTACCTGGGAGGTAATTCTCGATGAAAGCATTTGTAAATAGCGTACGCGCTTTCGCGCGGGAAGAAGATGGCGTCGCACTCACGGAATACCTCATTCTGCTTGCCTTGCTGGTTGGCGGCGTGATCACGGCGGTGACATTGGCCGGCACCAATCTTGCTACCGTTTGGAACGGTTGGGCAACCTGGTTTACGGCCAACCTGACCGCCCCGGCCTGATATTGGCGTGCGAAGAAGAGAGGGGTTTTGTTAACCCCTCTCTTCTAAATTAGCAGCAACGAATGGATGCGCTCCGTCCAGTGTAGCGAGTAACCGCGATGCGTTCTTCAACGATTTTAAGTCTCGTTATTGCCTTTGTACTCGCCGCTGCCGCCGTTTTCGGTATGCGCGCGTATCTCTCCGATCAGAAGGCCCGGCTGCTGGCGATGAACGGCGTGAAGACCGAGGCAAGGACACTTGTTGTCGCCGCCACGCCAATGCGCTTCGGCGACCGGATCCGATCCGAAAACCTCAGGGCCATTCCGTGGCCTTCCAATGAAACACCCGCAGGCTCGTTCGTCAGCATCGAGACGGTCGTCGGCAACGATGCCCAGCCGCGTTATGCCATGGGGGCGATCGACCCCGGCGAGCCGGTGCTGTCCTCGAAAATTACCGGTACCGGCGAACGCGCCACGCTGTCGGCGGCGCTCGACCAGGGCATGAAGGCGGTCTCCATCCGCGTCAACGACGTGCTCGGCGTTGCCGGCTTCGTAAGGCCCTCCGATCGCGTCGACGTGCTTCTGACGCGGGTCGTTCGCGGGCCGGCAGGCAACGATCAGACCTTCGTTGACGTGCTGCTGCAAGGCGTCAAGGTGCTGGCTGTGGATCAGACGGCAGACGAGCGCAAGGACGAGCCGTCCGTCGTCAAAACCGTGACCTTCGAGGTCACGACCGATGAGGCGCAGCGCCTTACCCTCGGCTCCAGCATCGGCACGCTCTCGCTGGCGCTTCGCAATGTCGCCTCTTCGTCTGTCGAACAGACGCGGCCGATCACCGTCGCCGACCTCGGTGGCGGGGCGATGGCGACAGAACTTGGCAAGGATCTGGAAAAGATGTTGCCAGAACCTGAAAAACAAGTGCAGATTGTGGAGCCCAAGGTCGAACCGGTATTGCCGGTCGAGCCGAAGTGGGTGACAGTGGGTGTCTGGAACACGACGAAGCGCGAGGAGCACCGAGTCGGCCTGGTCCAGTGATGTTTATGCGGCATGCCGCAAGTGCGGCGAGCCGAATGAGGGGGCTAAAGCAGGCATGGCGAACGGCAAGAGAAGAATCGCAAGGACGAAAAGCCTTGCGGCATTAGCGGCAGTGTTTTCGGCCTGTGTGTGTTTAGGGCCCGGATTTGCCGGCTCCGCCAGCGCACAGGAAAAGTCTATCACGCTCGGCGAATCGGTTCAGCATGTGACCTTGCCTCCGAACGAGACGCTGACGCTCAACACCGGCCAGCCCTTCGGGGATCTCGTCATCGGCAGCGCCGATATGATCGACGTGGTGCCGCTTTCCGACAAGTCACTGTTCATCCGCGGCAAGAAGACCGGCGCCACCAATATCTCGGTCTATGGCGACGACAAGTCGCTTCTCGGCGTCATCGACATCCGCGTCGCCAGCGATTTCAGCGAAGTCGCCTCCGCCATTCGCTCTGCCGCGCCCGCGGCTCGGGTCAGGGTCATCAACTCCAACGATCGCATTCGCCTGACAGGCTTCGTCCGTGACGGCATCGAACTGCAGCGGGTGATGGAAATCGCCCAATCCTATTCCGACCAGCCGGTGCTGAACCAGTTGCGCGTCAGCGACAGCCAGCAGGTGATGCTGGAGGTCCGTGTTATCGAAGCCTCGCGCCAGACGGGTCGTGACCTCGGGATCGGTTGGTCCGGATACGGCAACAATAACCGCATCGGCAAGGCCACGGCCAGCCAGGGAATCACCGTGGACGACAGCGGCAATCTGGCCCGTACCCTGCTTGACCCCAAGGGGGCGGCAACGGGTGCGCTGCCCTTCGGCCAGTTGATCGCCAAGGTGCTGGAAATCTCGGGCGGCCACATCGATGTGGTCATCAACGCCCTCGAGCAGAAGGGATTGGTGCGTCGCCTTGCTCAGCCGAACCTCATCGCCATGAGCGGCTCGACCGCCAGCTTCCATGCCGGCGGTGAAGTGCCGATCCTGAAGACGACGAACAACGGCACGACTGTCGCCACCGAGACGGACTATCGCCCCTTCGGTGTGCGGCTGACCTTCAAGCCGGTGGTTCTTGATGATGGCCTCATCAACCTGGAGATCGAGCCTGAGGTTTCCGAGATTGATCCGTCGATCAACGTCAACGGCAATCCGGGGTTCATCTCGCGGGCTGCCAGCACCACGGTCGCGCTGCGCGACGGCCAGAGCTTTGCCTTGGCCGGCCTGCTGCAGTCGATCAATGCCAAAGACATCCAGCAATTGCCGGGACTCGGGCAGATACCGGTCCTCGGCGCACTGTTCCGTTCGACGAGTTTCCAGAAGAAGGAATCCGACCTCGTTATCGTTGTCACGCCACACATTGTGCGCCCGGCCCGCCCGGGTGAGGACCTCTACAGTCCGCTCGATCAGACGCGCTCGTCCAACGACGTCGAGCTTTTCGCGCTCGGTGTCCTGGAAGTCGACAAGGACATGCTCCGACGCTTTCGCAATGGCGTAGGCGTGACCGGGCCTTACGGTCATCGTCTCGACCTGAACCAGGGAGTCCAAGCCGTTGCTACAAAACGCTAAGCGCGTCCTTCTCGTCCTTGCAGCCGCCGGCCTCGCTTCCGGCTGCGCCGATTACTTGAACCATCGCGACTCGATCACCTTCGGGGTCGGGAACGCCGTGGAAGCAAACAAGGCCATCCACATCCAAGACCCGTTCCCGCCAGAAGCCCAGCGAACCCAGATCGCAAGCGACGGCAAGGTCATCCGCAGGGTGGTCACTCAATATCAGAACGGCGGGCTGGGCGTTGTTCAGCCGTCGCCGGCCATGGGGGCGAATGGGGCCTCCAACGGGGCGACCGCCAGCCAGTAGCTGGCGAAAGGCATGAACGGCGGCAGCGCCGGAGGGGAAAATGCACGAAAAGGGGTCATCACGGCGATAACGCCGTGATGGGGGGACGCCAATGCTCAGCAGGGTTGTCAGACGCTTCTGGAACGATCATCGCGGCTATGTCATCGCCTTGACGCTCATCGCCATGCCAATGCTTCTCGGCTTTTCGCTGTTGGTCATCGATGTCGGCCGCAGCAGCAACCTGCATACGGATCTCCAGAACGCGGTCGATGCGATGGCGCTGGCCGGGGCCCGTGAACTCGATGGCCGTGACGATGCCATTACCCGGGCGCAGACGGCGATCGAGAAAATCGCCAACAGCGCGGCTTTCTCCGGCGGTGGGACCGGCATGTCCCTTGGCTCGAGTATCAGCGTGACCTATGACGCCGCCAACGATGCTGGGAGCACTGTTACCGTGCTCTTTCTGAAGAGCATCCCCGCGAACGACGATACGCCCATCCCGGCTTCGATGGAAACGACAGAGCCCAGCGAAGCTTCCTATGCCTGGGTCATCGCCAAGCCGCAAGCGATGCAGACGATCTTTCCGATCCCGGTCGGCTTCAACCGCGATACGATCAATATCGCTGCCGACGCCGTGGCGGTCTACCACGCCAGCGCCTGCGACGTGACGCCGATCTTTATCTGCAATCCGTTCGAGCCTGCTGGCAACACCAGTGAAAGCGCCAACGCAGATGCCGCTGCCGCCTTGCACACCAATTTTGCGGCCGGCAATCTCTACGGGCGACAGATCGAGCTTCACAGCACCTCGTCATCCAATCCCGGGCCTGGCAATTTCGGATTCCTGCGGACCCCCTTGGGCAATGGTGCCTCCGTGCTGGCGGAGGCTCTTGCCACCGGCAATCCCGGCGCCTGCTACACACAGGACGATCTCGATACGGAGACCGGCGCAGTGGCGGGGCCTGTCGAAGACGGGGTGAATACGCGCTTCGGCTTTTACTCCTCCTCGTTCAACAAGGCGAAGGGAGATTATCGATACCGTCCTGCCCAAAACGTACGCTCCGCTCGGACAACCACCAAAGGAAAGCCAAGCTGCGATACCTATACTCCGGTGATGGTCGGAGACGTTGTCGGCGATGCGACCAAGGCTTTGCCGCTCGGCTACGGAGCGGCCATGAGCTCGCTTTCCGGCGGCAAGATCAGCAGCGGCAACAACTGGAATTACACGACCTATTGGAATGTCGCGCAGGGCACGGCTGCGCCTTCGGTGAGCACGGTCCTCAGCAACTACTCCAGCTATCCCCCGCAGGCGACTGGAACACCAACCCAGCCCTCCGCCTACGATGTTTATCGTTACGAACTTGCTAACCCATCTCTGATCAACCATGCCTCGGCGAATGGCGAAACCGGCAAACCGACAAGCGGCGGCCAGTGCTATACCGGCCCGGACCTTTCGAACTATACCGCGGCTGAATATGGTGATCGCCGCGAAATCTTCTCAGCCATCGTCAATTGTGGCTATGAAGCGTCAGTCGGCCATTTGAACGGGCACAAGGCCACCCGCGCCGTGGCCTTCGCGCGCATGTTCCTAACCAAGCCGGCGATCAAGGATTCCAGCGAACGATACCTTTCCCTGGAGATGATCGACATCACCGGCAAGGGTGGTCGCGGTACGGCAGACGAATTCCTGCGGGAAGAAGCGGAGCTGGTCCGATGATGATGGCGCTCCGCAATCTTATCTTGCATCGGCTTTGCCTCGACTGCTGGCGGCGGGAGGAGGGCGCAGTGCTTGCCGAGGCGCTGCTCGCGATCCCCTTTGTGACGCTCTTTGCCGCGGGCATACTGGAGTTTGGCAGCGTTTTCTGGCAGCGCATGCAAATCGACGCAGGGCTGCGCGATGCCGGGCGTTACCTTTCGCGATGCCGACCGCTGTCGGGAACCTATGTGCCGACATGTAATCAGGCGACCGCGAAGACGATCGCCTTTTACGGAACGCAGACACCTGCGGCAGGCGCTCAACCCCGCGTCCCCGGCTGGAATGACCCTGCCGACATCACCATCAGTGCACCAGATGCCGATGGGAACATCACCATTTCCACTGCGCATCTCTACCAGAGCTCGCCGGTGTTCGGCTTTCTCGGAATTGACGCCATCACCATCAGTTCCTTCCATGAAGAGAGATATATCGGATGGTGATCTTTCGGCCGATCAAGACATTCTGGCAGGATAGCAGTGGTGTCAGTCTTACCGAAGCATTGCTGACCTTCCCCATCGTCATGCTGGTATTCGCCGCCTTCATAGAGTTCGGCTATGCCATGTCGCAGTGGAATCAGACGGTCAAGGCACTGCAATATGGTGCCCGATTAGCGGCCGTATCAGATCCGCTGACAACCAATTTCAATGCCGTTTTCCCAACCGACGCTGCCGATCCGCTCAACAACGGCAAAGCCACACCGAACGATGCGACGATATCCTCGACTTGCGGACCGGCTCTTGCAAACTGCACGGCGGGATTGAACCGTATCGTCCTGGGAAGCGATGGCGTTTGCAACGCGGGAACCGATCCCCACCCCGGCATTTGCGATCTCAATTGGCGCATCCAACCGCAGAATCTGATCGTCACCTATCAGCGATCGGGACTCGGCTATTGGGGCCGCCCTGACGGGCCGGTGCTGACGATGCGGCTGGAGGTGCGCGACATCACCTTCGATCTGCCGATCCTGGGTGGACTGTTGGGACTGAACGACATCACCATCCCGGCCCATCCGGTGACGATCACGACGGAAGATCTAAAGACCTGTTCAACCTGCTGACTCCTTTTATCACGCGTAGGAAAGCGAAATGACAGCGCACATGAACATTGCCGCATCCACCAAGATCCTGGTTCTCTCCGACGACGCGGCTGCAGCGAGCTTCATGCTCGACACGTTTGGGTCGCTTTCGCGTTACGATGTCCGCCATCTCTCGTTGAAGGCGCTCGGAGAAAAGGGCCGGCTCGACCCGACACAGTTCGGCCTCATCGTTCTCGACGTCGACAACGGGGAATTGCTGCAGCACCCGGAGCTCTTCGCGTTTCGCACCAGCTACCGGGACATTCCGCTCGTCGTCGTTTCCGAAGACCTGCCGGATGACATGATGCGGCTGCTCTTCCGCCTGAACGGCAATGACTGGCTGAAGAAGCCGCTCGAGCGCCGCGCTTTGATCGACATGATTTCGACCCATGCGCCAGGCACCGGCGCCAGCGACAGCCGGGTGCATGCCGTGGTCTCGGCCGTCGGCGGCGCCGGCGCCAGCATGATCGCTTCGTCGCTCGCGCATGTGCTCGCCCAGCCGACCAAGAATTCAACGCCGCGGATTGACTTGTTCGACACGGATTTTTGCTCGGGATCGCTCGGCTATTATCTCAATCTTGTGAACGACTACGATCTGAAACCGGTCATCGCCAATCCTTCCCGGGTCGATCTCGAATTCATCGATCTCGTCCGAAAGCGGCACCCGGGAGGTTTTTCACTGCTTTCTTTCAAACAGCCATCCGTCCTTCTGGCACCGAAGGGCGGTGAACTCGTGCTGCGGATGCTCGACGTGGCCGCCTTCGAGAGCGACCACACGATCGTCGACATCCCCTATTATGACACGCCCTGGAAATACGAGGTGCTCACTTCGGTCAACAGCGTCTACATCGTCACCGAAATGACGGTCCCCGCGCTTTCTCAAGCCAAGGATTTGTTTGCCAATCTGGTACGGCTGCGAGGCAGTTCGGATCAGATTTTCATCGTCATCAACAAATACCGCGCCAAGCTTTTTGGTCTCGGCCTGCGCCGACAACAAACGGAGAAGATATTCAAGGACATCCCGACGCATGTTATTGCGGATGACTGGGATACCTTGAGCGAGGCGGTCAACCGCGGCGTGCTGCCATTCCAAGTGAACTCCCGGGCGCGCTTCTGCGGCGCGGTCGGTAAACTTGGAGCATTGGTGCGATGAAGGCGATTGACAGTGGCCGCGTAAGGTCCTGCGTCGGCCTTGTGGTTCTGGCCGTTCTGGCCGTCGCCGGGGATGCCGCGGCAGCCGGGCTTGTGCCACGAAGCCTTGGGCCGACGACAAGCACTGTGGTGACGATCGAAAAAAGCTACGCGGCTGGAACGATCGTCATCGTCAGCTCGAACCGAACGCTGGATCTCGTCATCTCCGAAGGACGTGCGATCCGTTACAAGATCGGCGTCGGACGAGACGGATTTCGCTGGAGCGGGACCGTCAAGGTTGGACGCAAGGCAGAGTGGCCCGACTGGCGCCCGCCTGCCGAGATGAAGGCGCGGGCGGCCGGACTTCCGGACCTGGTGCCTGCCGGGCCGCTCAATCCGTTGGGTGCTCGCGGGATCTATCTCTTCAAGGGCGGGACTGACACGCTCTACCGAATTCACGGAACCAACGAGCAGTCGACGGTAGGCGATTTCGCCTCATCGGGCTGTTTTCGCATGAGCAATGCCGACGTCATCGATCTCTATGAGAGGGTGAAAGTCGGTTCCACGGTCATTGTAAAATAGTTCAGGGGTGGGAAGCATGGCGAACGGCATCATGGGGCGTTTCTACAAGCATCAGCAGGAGCCTGAAAGCCGGGACCTGTCTCTAGTCGCAGCTCAGAACATGCCTGCCCAACCGGTCTCTGACAGCGCCACGGCAAGTAGCGACGAAGCTTCGCTTGGGCCGGACCTGGTTTCCGAGCGGGTCAATCTGCACCGCTACCTGCTCGATCGCATCAACCTCGGGATACTCGACACGCTCGACAATGAGGAGATCGCCACCGAGATCCGGCCGTTGGTCAAGGACTATATCCGCAATAATAACTTTCCGCTGAATGCCAAGGAAATCAATGATCTGATCCGCGATATCACTGACGAGATGCTGGGGCTCGGACCGATCGAGCCGCTGCTCGCCGACGACACGATTGCAGATATTCTCATCAACGGTTACAACAGCGTCTATGTCGAGCGTAGCGGCAAGCTCGAGAGCACCGCCGTGCGGTTCAAGGACGAGGACCATCTGCTTCGGGTGATCAACAAGATCGTCTCGGCAGTTGGCCGCCGCGTCGACGAATCGACGCCGATGGTTGATGCCCGCCTCAAGGATGGCTCGCGCGTCAACGTCGCCATCAGGCCGATCTCGGTCGATGGACCGCTCGTTTCCATCCGCAAATTCACCCGCAAGCCGCTGACATTGGAGCGCCTCGTGCAATATGGGGCCATGGCCGATGCGATGCGCATCCTTCTCAGCGCTGCGGTCAAGGGCAAGGTGTCGATGGTGATTTCAGGCGGCACCGGTTCCGGCAAGACGACCTTGCTCAACGCTCTCTCGTCGCAGATTTCTCCAAAGGAGCGCCTGATCACCATCGAAGATGCGGCCGAGCTTCAACTGCAGCAGCCCCATGTCGGGCGTTTGGAAACCCGACCGCCGACGCTCGATGGACGCAACGAGATCCGGCAGCGCGAACTTCTGAAAAACGCCCTGCGCATGCGCCCCGACCGCATCATCGTCGGCGAAGTCCGCGGCGACGAGGCGTTCGACATGCTGCAGGCAATGAATACCGGTCACGAGGGGTCGATGACGACGATTCACGCCAACACGCCCCGCGACGCCGTCGGCCGGCTTGAGCAGATGGTTGGCATGGCCGGGATGCCGATGTCGCAGTTGAGCATTCGCTCGCAGATCTCGTCCGCCATCACCATGATCGTGCAGGTCCAGCGCCTGAGCGACGGCAGCCGCAAGGTCGTCTCGATTTCCGAGATCACTGGCATGGAGGGCGAAGTCGTTCAGATGCAGGAGATCATGAAATTCAAGAAGCTCGGTACCGATGAAGGCGGGCGGATCCATGGCGAATTCCGCGCCACCGGTATTCGGCCGCGGTTCGTCGAGGAGTTTGCCGAGCTCGGGATCGAGATACCGGTGTCGATTTTTGATCCGGGTAAACCGCTGCAAACGGGGCCAGTTCAATGAACCTGATTCTTCTTTACGCGGCCGTTTTCACCGCGGCTCTTGTTGCCGTCGAAGCGATCATGCGCGGCTACTTCAAGACATCCGAACGCCACCGCGCCGTGAACCATCGGCTGAGCTTGCTCGAGATCAGCGATGACCATCGCAAGACCTATAGCGACATGCTCAAGGAGCGCGGCGTCGCCGGCAGTTGGCGGCAAACCCCTGTGATGCAGCGGCTGATGCAGTTCTACGCCCAGTCGGGAATCAAGTTCGATGCCATGCGATTTGCGCTCTTCGCAATCGCGGGCGCACTCTTGACGTGGCTGGTCGTGCAGTTCCTTGTGCCGAGCACTTGGTTTAGGGTGCCGATCTTTCTCGTGATCTGCCTCCTCATACCTGCGCTCGTCGTCTGGCGTGCCCGAGCGCGCCGCATGAAGAAATTCGAACTGAAGCTTCCTGAAGCGCTCGATGTCGCCAATCGCAGTTTGGCCGCCGGCCACCCGCTGCCGGCGGCGATTGCTTTGGTGGCACGCGAGATGCCTGATCCGATCGGCACCGAGTTCGGCCTTCTCTCGGATGAACTCACCTACGGCGTGACGCTGGACGATGCCCTTGTCAATTTGGCCGACCGGGTCGGCGTCGAGGATCTGAATCTGCTTGCGATATCGCTGAGCGTGCAGGCAGGAACCGGCGGAAATCTGGTGGAGATCTTGCAGAACCTTTCGAAGACGCTGCGAGATCGGTCGATGCTCAGGGCAAAGGTCAGGGCAATTTCCTCGGAAGGACGCATCACCGCGATCTTCATGTCGGTCTATCCGTTTTTGCTCTACGCGATGATCAAGGCGTTGTCGCCGACCTATTTCGATCCCGTCTGGGACAGTGGCCACGGAACCGCCGTGGTGAGCGTGCTGCTCACCGTCATGGCGATCGGGAATGTCATTCTCTACAAGATGGTGAACTTCGAGTACTGAGGCGGTCATGTCGAGTGAGTATGGAATCTACCTCATCGTCTTTTTTGCAGTGCTGATCTTTACGGCAGCAGCCTCGGAATTGTTTTTTCGACAGCGCGAGGTCTCGGTTCGGGTGTCGAAGAGCTCGGCAGCGGCCGGCGACGAGTTCCACCTCGGCGATACGACGATTGCCGATCTCGGCGAGGCGGAAAACCGCCTGATTCGTCGTTATTTCGAGATTACGCGACGTGACACGAATTTGAACTCCACCCAGAACCGGCTGATTCGGGCGGGGTATTTCGCGGCCGGCGCCGTGACCACCTTCCAGGTGGTTCGCGCGGTGGTCTGTATCAGCGTGCTCGTCGCGGCGGTTTGGGCCTTAAACCGCCTCGCGCCGAACATGTCGCAGATGGCGACACTGATCATTGCCATGTTTGCTGCGGGCGTAACCTTTATTCTGGTCAACATCTACATCGACCGGCGTGGCGCCGCCAAGGAGAGGGAATACCGCCGCCTCTTTCCTGATTTTATGGATATGCTGATCGTCTGCCTCGATGCGGGGATGAGCATCGAGGCAGCGGCGAACCGTGTTGCTCGGGAATTCGTCGACAAGCAGCAGGACTTCGGCCTGCATCTGTCGATCATGATGCTGGAAGTGCGGGGCGGCCGGCGATTGCGCGAGGCGCTCGCCAACCTTGCCACCCGCCTGAGAATCGACGAGGCCCGGGCCCTTTCCGTTCTGTTCCGTCAATCGGAAGAGCTCGGGACCAGCGTAACCCAGACGCTGCGGGTCTACAGCAAGGAAATGCGCGACTTGCGTACGGTTCGCGCAGAGGAAAAGGCGAACGCTCTGCCGGTCAAGATGCTGCTGCCGCTCGGGGCGTTCCTTTTTCCGGTAAGCCTCGTCATCGTTCTCGTTCCCATCGTTATCCGTGTCATCAGTCTTCTCATCGGCATGAAACCCGGCGGTTGAGCCAAGCGAGGTCGTATGCAGTATTCGCTCGAACAGAATCGTGACGCCATCATTTCCCTCGATCCGCGGATGCCAATGGCACCGGCAAGCATAGAACAAGCGGGATTGGATCAATCGTTCCTGCTTCGGCTGGCCGCAAAATGTGCGGCCGAACAGGATACGACCACGGCCTCTCATCTCGCTGAGCGCATGAGATTGCCGAAAGTGATCGTCAATATCCTGATCAAAGAACTGGTGAAACTCGCCTACCTCGAGGCACGCGGCCTCGCGGGTGAGGATGTGAGATCCGATGTCCGATATGCGCTGTCGATGAAGGGGTTCGAATATGCCCACGCAGCATCGCGTCAAAGCCAATATGTCGGGCCGGCGCCGGTGTCGCTGGATGCGTTCTGCCGGCAAATCTCTTTGCAGTCCATCCATCACGAGCGGGTGACCCCCGAGCGGCTAACCGAGAGCCTTGAGGGGCTGGTGCTCTCGCACACCCTGGTCGAAAAGCTCGGTCCGGCCCTGAACTCCGGTCGCTCCATCCTGCTTTACGGACCGCCCGGCAACGGAAAGACGAGCATCGCCGAGCGGACGTCGCAACTGTTTCGCCAAACCATCTGGGTGCCCTATGCCATCGAGGTCGGCGGCCATGTCATCAGTTTCTATGATGAAGCAGTGCATCACCCGGTATCGGAGGCTGACGCGGAATTCCATCCGAAAGCAGATCAACGATGGATCGAATGCCGCCGTCCGGTGATCAAGACGGGCGGGGAATTGACCCTCGATCAACTCGATCTCACCTTCAATGCCGGGCCAAATGTCTATGAAGCGCCCATCCACTTGAAGGCGTCCGGCGGCGTTTTCATCATCGACGACTTCGGGCGTCAGCAAGTGGCGCCGCAGGCCCTCATCAATCGCTGGATTGTTCCGCTCGAGCGCGGATACGACTTCCTGACGCTGCACACCGGCAAGAAGTTCAAGGTTCCCTTTGACGAGCTGGTCGTCTTTTCGACGAATATCGCACCGAAGGACCTCTCCGACGAGGCGGGCTTGCGGCGCCTCAAATACAAGATCTATGTGAACACGCCTTCGCGTGACGAATACATCAGAATTTTCAAATCCTATGCCAGCGGTGCCGGATTGGCCGTCCGTGATCCAGACCTGCACCTGTTCTACGATCGCAAGTACAACGACGATGTGCTAGCGTCTTGTTATCATCCGAAATATCTTTTGGATTTTGTCGGTTCTTACTGCGAGTTCAATGGCATAGAGAGAATCGCGTCGCTCGATATGCTGGACCGCGCCTGGGAAGGTGTATTCACGTCGGAATGATCGCGGACCTTGCGCCGAGCGCAGCGTCCTGATTCAATCCAGTTAACCACTTACGGGGAGTAAACGAATGACCAGCATCCCGAGCATCGACGGCGAAGCAGGCGGCGCGAGACCAAGCAACATGCGAGTGATTGAGCCGAAAGCCTCAAGAAACCCACTCATCGTCGGTCTGCTCCTTATACTCTTGCCCGTGAATGCTGGCGTTCTCATCTATACTGCCAAAAACTCAGCGGATGTTCGCGAGAGCCGCGAGAGCATCGCAGCGCTTAAAAGGTCCATTGAGGGCTTGAGAGGACAAATGGAAAAGCAGTCGGACAAGATCGCGAGCAACGCCAAGGCCGACGAACTCGCACTTATCCGTCAAGAGATGGATAGCTTGCAAAAGTCCATTTTGTCGATGAACGAGGGGATGCGCAACGACATAAGCGGTGCACGCATGGGCTCAGCTTTGGTCCTGAGCGCGCCCGGCAAGGAGCCGGCGCAGTTTTTCGCACCTCGCACCATGCCAGCGGAAACTCAAATGCTGGATAGCACTCTTGCGTCTATCGAAGCCGGCGGCATTCCAGTCAATAACCTGCCGCGTTACGAACGAACGCTCTCACCGCAAGGTCAGCTCATCCTTCGAAAGGCACGGTAAACACCGACTTCGCCGAAATCTCCAAGGCAATCGGTGGACGCGGCCAGGGACGACGTCCCGCGCTCATTCTAGACTAGGGCGCTCTCATCTCGACACAGATTGCCGAGCGCTGAGGGGCCTATCAGCGCTGAGCATACTTCACGCTGTTCTTCATCAATTCGAGATTACGGGCAGTGACTTCGTTCCCGGGATCGAGCTCATAGGCTTTTAGGAAGTACCGCCTGGCAGTGCGCAAGTCACCGCGTAACAGGTGAGAATATCCGATATTGTTGTAATAGACCGGGGTGTTGCCGATCATTCGGGAGAGCTGCTGGTAGGCGCGGTCCGACGTGTCGAAGCGGGCAACCATGTCGGCCGAGGCCGCGAGGCCGAGCCAGGCGGCCGGATCTTGCGGAAACACATCAACCGCTCGCTTGTAGATGGCGTAGGATTTTCCGTAGTTCTTTTCCTGGAACTGCAATTTCCCGTTGGTTATCAACTCGTCGTTCTTATAGAAGGCGACGGCCGAGTCATCCTCGAGGGTCTTTGCACTATCGCCATAAGCAGCGAGGCCATCGCTGGATGACTGGCAACCAGCTAAAATCGCTCCAACCGCTATCAAAAACGCGATGCATTTGGTTCCAGCTCTGATCTGCAACATTGGCAATTTGATCCCCCATCAGACGTTCTTACCAAAGATCCGGATGCGCTCACCGGAAATCATCGTAAAAAAAAGCTAACAACTCAAGAATTTGAGCAATTAGTCACAAAAAAGCGACAGAGGCGGTCTACGCCCGAACGCGTCAGCATGATAAGTGCCAACCATTCAAAGTTGGTATCATGCGTTCGGTGATTCTCAGAGTAGAAAATTAATCAACGTCGCCTACCCTGCTCTCAGGTCAAAGGATCGGACGCCCTATGCGGATCGCTATTTTCACACTGATGCGACTTGGGCCATCACTGGCTTACGCGATAGCATCGATGTTCATCCTCAGCATGCTGCTCTTGGAAAGCTACCCCTCGAGCGCCTCCGTCTGGTGGCTGCATATGACAATTCTTCCTGTCATGCGCGAGCCGATTTATCTGCTTTTGGCGGTGCCCGGGATTGGAATTTGGAGTGCCACGGTCCTGTTGATGCTCGCATCAATTTTTGGGATTCGAGTGGCCCTGCAGCCGCAAAGACACTACCGGTCGGGGTTCATCCATGCCCATATCGCGCTGATCGCGACCGGTCTGACCATGGGACGGGCAGCAGTCGCGCAAGCCGACCTATCCGCCTTTGCGATGCCCCAGCTTCAGCGAGGCGACTGGTCATTCCTGCCGCTATCCTACTCGCCGCTAGGGACTGTCCTTTTTATATCCGTGTTTTTGGCTTGCGTTTGCTGCCATGTAACAATCATCAAGCGTACAATGTCGTTCCGGTAGAAAAACTTAGCGGCGCATGTCCTTCATCAACTTCGCTTAGTCCTTGGCGCTGAGGATCTCGATCGTCCGCTCGTCGAATTTTCCCTGATAAAAACGTTCGATCGCCCGGTGGAAGGGCGAGCCGTGATCGCTGATCGCCGCAAACAAGGTCATCGATGAGCGCAGCTTGAGATCATCAGGCGAGCCGAGGATGTCATGGGCCGATCGGCCGTCGATCGATAAAATCGCCTCGACGCAGCGTAGCAGCCGGCTTGAGAGAGTGGGATCAGCGAGATAGGCGGCGGCTTCCCCGGCAGAGCGTATGGCATATTTTTCCGCCATTGCAGAGGTGCCGAGACCGGCGATCTGCGGAAAGATGAACCACATCCAATGGGAAGTTTTCCGTCCGGCCTTCAGCTCGGAAAGCGCCTGCTCGTAGACGCCGTTTTGGGCATTGACGAAACGTTCGAGATTGTAATCGATCTTGCCGGCCATGGTTCTTTCCCCTTTTGCTGTCAACGCAGCCTTGAGCCAGAGGTCTCCATGCCTGGCGAAGAAACTTCTCCCCTGGGCGAACGATGTCGCCCGGGGTCGTCGGCTTTCCTGTCAGCAGACCCGTTCAGCATAGGGGCTGCTGTCGCGGCAATGGCCGTAAGGCTGATGGTGCGGCGTATCACCAGGGGTGGCGGCAATGGCCGATGTCGTCACCGGATCCGTCTCGCTGGAAGAATATGCGGCAAAACCAACAAAGCTCAAGACAACCAACGCTGCGACCACGACGATGCGCTCGAAACCGGAAAGTTTCTGGGCGCTGACATGTTCCACATAGTCGCGCTCGCCTGGACCGGCAGTTTCGTCCTCTTTTACGTGGATGGTCACCATATCCTGGCGACGGCTTAAAGTTTCACAATCTGTCATTTTAATTACTCCTGCAACACATGCGACCGGTCGAAGAGTAACACTCACCCTCGCGTCGAACCGGCTCGCCATGCGTGCATGCATGTGTGTCTTCAATCGTGGCAATTGAAGGGGCAATATCCAAACTCAGTGTTCAAAAATTCGTACAAATAAATGCAAAAGATCGTGAGGCTCTGGCCCGCTCGAATGATCCGGGTTAGTCCTTGGCGCATCTCTCATCAGGACCGTCCCATGAGCAAATCCTTCGGTGCGATGTCTGTCGCCCAACTTTCCGTCCTCATCCAAGGCTGCACTGCCGATCCGGTCGATGTGGCCGAAACGGTATTCGAATCCATCGCAAATTATGCCGACAAGGCGGTCTTCACCACACTGCTCGAAGGTCGGGCGATGGAGGAGGCGCACGCCTCCTCCAAACGTTTGCGGGAGGGGCGCTCGCTCGGTTTGCTGGATGGCATTCCGATCGCCTGGAAGGATCTTTTCGACATTGAGGGTCTGCCAACGACGGCAGGGTCCGTTGTCCTGGCCGCCGATCCGCCCGCCACTCGCGATGCGGCGGTTGTCCGTCTCCTCAGGCAGGCGGGCATGGTCGCCATAGGCCGCACCAATATGAGCGAATTTGCCTTTTCCGGCCTTGGCATCAATCCGCATTACGGCACGCCGGTCAATCCGCGCGGTACCGATCTCCCGCGCATCCCCGGCGGCTCCTCCTCCGGCGCCGGTGTTGCCGTCGCAGCCGGGCTGGTGCCGGTCGCGATGGGCACCGATACCGGCGGGTCGGTGCGCATTCCCGCCGCCTTCAACGGGATCATCGGCTACAAGGCGACATCAGGCCGTCATGCGATGGACGGCGTCTATCCGCTGGCAAAGAGCCTGGATTCGCTGGGGCCGCTCTGCCGCAGCGTCAGGGATGCAGTGTGGATCGATGCGGCGATGCGCGGCCTGACCGCGCCCGATGTCGTCGAGCGTCCGCTGCGGGGGCTGGAATTGCTCGTGCCCGAAAATGTCGTTTTCGATGCCGTGGAACCGGGCGTGACTGCGGCGTTCGAGGCAGCTTTGGAACGCCTTCAAAGCGCCGGCGCCTCTGTTACCCGCACCGTCATTCCAGCCTTCAGCGAAATCTTCGATCTGATGACGAGGTATGGTCCACTGGTGACGGCGGAGGCTTTCGCCCTTCACCAGGAGCGATTGGCGGGACCGGACGCAGACCGTATGGACCATCGCGTCGTCATGCGCACCCGCTTGGGAAGCAGGACGACGGCGCCCGATTACATCGCGATGCTGCAGGCGCGCAGCCGCCTGATTGCCGATGCCGACCATCTCATCGGCAATCGTCTGCTGGCCTTTCCCACCGTCGCCCACGTCGCTCCGCCGATCGCGCCCCTGGAAGAGGATGACGAACTCTTCTTCGCTGCGAATAACAAGACGCTGCGCAACACCGCGCTTGGCAATTTCCTCGACTGGTGTGGCGTTTCCATCCCCTGCGGCACGGGCGCAGCAGGCATGCCGGTCGGTCTGCTGCTTTCGGCGACCGCAAGTCGCGACGAGGCGCTGCTGGGGGCGGCACTTGCCGCCGAGGCGGCGGTCCGCGGCGATTTCGTCTGAAATCGCAATTGAACCGCCCGGTGTTTATTGCCATTGATGGACGAGGAGATCCTGGAGGAAAGCACGTGCAAGTTTTGCAGAACGGACGCTTCGCGGTTTCGACCTGGTCGCTGCATCGGCTGCTCGGCGCCGTTCATGGCTATAGCCCCGACCCCGCCAAGAGTGCGGCGCCGAAAGAGCCCTACGGGGCCGGCGGTGCGGCGCTGATCGACATGCCGGCGGCGCTCGCCGTGCGTGGCATCCACCGGCTGGAGGTCTGTTCCTTCCATCTGCCGAGCCTTGATGCCGCTTATCTAACTGAACTCAGCGACGCGATGGCGGCCTCGAACGTGCTGTTCCAGACGCTGCTCGTCGAGGACGGCGATCCAAGCCATCCCGAAACGGCCGAACGAGATGTCAGATGGATGGCAGAGTGGATCGATATCGCGGCGGCGCTCGGGGCGCAAAGAATGCGCGTCATCGCCGGCAAGCAGAAGCCGACGGAGGAAAACCTTGCCCGTGCCGCCCGCCATCTTGGCTGGCTGGCCGAAAAGGCGGAAGGCAGCGGCGTGCGTGTCGTCGTCGAGAACTGGTTCGACCTGCTGCCGTCACCGGTCGAGATGAACTGGCTGCTGGACCGGCTGGACGGCAAGGTCGGGCTCAACGGCGATCTTGGCAACTGGGCGGCGCCGGAAAAATATCCGGGCCTTGCCGATATCATGCGCCGGGCGGAAATCTGCCACGCCAAGGCGGACTATAACGCTGTGGGTCTCGATGCCGAGGATTACCGCAAATGCCTGGAGATGTGCGAGACGGCCGGTTACGCCGGTCCTTTCACGCTGATTTACGACTCGCCGTTCTTCCCCGACGAATGGGAAGGCATTCTGCTACAAAAGGCGTTCATCGAGGATTTCCTGCGTGAGGCGCCGGCGCGCAGGTCGGCTTAAAAGCCTGTTCCTGGCGCGGGAACCTCTGGCTCTCCTCCAGCACGTTCAGATCCATGTGGTTGCGCATGTAGCGCTCAGAGGCTTTCTGCAGCGGTTGATAATCCCAGGGATAATAGGCGCCGTTGCGCAGCGCGGCGTAGACCACCCAGCGGCGCGCCTGGCTTTCACGCACGGCCGCGTCGAAATCGCCAAGATTCCAGCGCCGGCTGGCCTGTTCGACCAGCCGCGCCAAAGTGTCGGCATGCGCCGGGTCGACCGCCAAATTCTCGAGTTCTTGCGGATCGGCCTCGAGATCGAACAGCATCGGCGGATCCTTCTCGCAGAGCGAGAGCTTGTAGCGCCCGTCCCTGAGGCAGACGAGCGGCGCCTCGGACCCTTCCGCGGCATATTCCATCGGCACGGGACCACGGCTGCCGCTACCCTCGGCAAGCGCTGCGAGATCCCAGCCTTCGGTCCATGGCCTCAACGAGGCGATATCGATCCCGATGAGGCCGGCGAGCGTCGGTGTCACGTCAAGGGTGGAGACGGGCTGGTCGATGCGCTTCGGCTTCCAGCCCGGCGCCGCAATCATCAGCGGAACGCGGGCCGAACCTTCGAAGAAGTTCATCTTGAACCAGAGGCCGCGATCGCCGAGCATGTCGCCATGGTCGGAGACGAAAAGGATGATCGTGTTATCGGCCATACGGCTGCGTTCCAGCACATCGAGAATCTCGCCGATCTTCTCGTCGACATAGGAGATATTGGCGAAATAGCCGCGTCTTGCCCGCCTGACCTCTTCGCAGCTGATGTCGAAAGCATCGTGGTCGCAGGCTTTCATCAGACGCTGCGAATGCGGATCCTGCTGTTCATAGGCGATCGGCGCAACCGCCGGGTCGAGGGCAGGGCAGTCCTCATAGAGATCCCAGAATTTGCGGCGCGCGACATAGGGGTCGTGCGGATGGGTGAAGCTGACGGTCAGGCACCAGGGGCGCTCGTCATGGCCACGCGAGAGGTCGTAGAGTTTCCGCGTGGCGTGATAGGCGACCTCGTCGTCATATTCCATCTGGTTGGTGATTTCGGCCACGCCGGCGCCGGTGACCGAGCCGAGATTGTGGTACCACCAGTCGATGCGCTCGCCGGGCTTGGTGTAGTCGGGTGTCCAGCCGAAATCGGCGGGGTAAATATCCGTCGTCAGGCGCTCCTCGAAACCGTGAAGCTGATCGGGACCGACGAAATGCATCTTGCCTGATAGTGCCGTCTGATATCCGGCCGCGCGCAGATGGTGGGCATAGGTCGGGATATCGGAGGCAAATTCGGCCGCGTTGTCATAGACGCGCGTCCGGCTCGGCAATTGCCCGGACATGAAGGAGGCTCGCGCCGGCGCGCAGAGCGGGCTTGCCGTATAGGTATTGGCGAAACGCACCGAGCGGCCGGCCAGTGATTTCAGATGCGGCGCGTGAAGAAAATCGGCGGGACCATCGGGAAAGAAGGTTCCGTTCAGCTGATCCACCATCAGGATGAGGATGTTCGGGCGCGCCATGTCGATTCCCCTTTTGCTATTTGAAGATTTTATTGAAGCGCCTATTATGAGAGCTGTAAAGACAGCTTTTTTCTATGGCTGCTCAAAGGTATGTTTATGTCAGATCACCCACCTGAGCTCGGATGGATGCGGCTGTTCGTCGAGGTTGCGCGGCTCGGGAGCTTTTCGGCGGCGGCAACGCTTCTCAGGCTGACCCAGCCGGCCGTCAGCTACCAGATCCGCCGGCTGGAACAGCAGTTCGGCGTCAGCCTGCTGCGCCGCCAGCATCGTGGCGTCGAATTGACCGCGGAAGGCGAGCGGCTTCTGGAGGTCGCGGCCAAGGCGGTCGGCGACATCGATGCGCTCGCCCGCAGTTTCCGCGCCGAGGCCCAGAGACCGGTCGTCAGGCTCAGAACTGACTATGCTTTCTCGGCGCTTTGGCTGATCCCCCGCATGGATGGCTTTCGACTCCTGCATCCGGAAACGGACATACAGATCGTGGCGACGCAGAGGCTTGCGGCCGGATTTCGCGACGACGCCGATGTCGCGGTGGTTTTCGGTACGCGGGCGGAGTTCGAGGCGGTCGGCACCCTTCTGTTGCCGGAGAGGGTCGTGCCCATCTGCACGCGGGGATTCCTCGATCGCAACGGACCCTTCGACGATCCAAGGCAATTGGCCGGGGCGAGGCTGATCCATCTCGATGCGCCGCTGCCATCGCCCTGGTTCGACTGGCGCACCTATTTCGCCGAATTCTCCATCCTGCGCGACGCCCATGCCGGCCGCGGTGATATCAGCTTCAACACCTATTCATTGGTCGTTCAGTCCGCGCTGAGCGAGCAGGGCGTGGCGCTCGGCTGGATGGGACTCGTCGATACACTGCTTTCGGCAGGCATGCTGCTGGAAGCCGGCCCGTCACTGGAGGCGCAAGACCGGGGTTACTGGCTGGTGCCACCGCGATCTCCAAACGTCCACAGCGAGAGGCTCAGTACCTGGCTGTCGGATGAGGCGGGGAAGAATGATTAGTGGCGGTTGCATTTCTCCTCAGGAGAAGCCTTGTCATCGGCGATGACGATCGACATTGTGGGGCGAATCCATAGCGAAGGCGGCTGAAGCATGCGAACCATCGGATATGTCATCGGACTGCTCATGATCCTGCTCGGCCTGATCTGGATCGGGCAGGGAAGCGGCTATTTTCCTTATCCGGCCTCGAGTTTCATGATTGCCCAAACGATCTGGGTGCTCTGGGGCGCCATTCTGGCGGCGGCGGGCATCGTCGTGATGGTCATCATCTCGCGGCTTCGCCGCAGAGGATGAAATGCTGCTGCCGGTTTGGCGGCAATCCCGCCGCTGGCGGCCTGTCGAAATGAGGAGAATGGCATGAGCGCAGCTGAAATCGATAGCTTTGCGGACCGGATCAGGAAGGACCAGAGCGGCATGATTTCCGCCTGGGTCGGCATCCCCGACGCCATGCTCGTCAACCATCTGGCGCAGGAAGCTTTCGATGCCGTCGTGCTGGATATGCAGCACGGCATGTGGGACATGCAGTCGGCGGCAAACGCCGTCGCTCAGACGCGTCTTGCCGGCAAGCCGGCCATCGCGCGCATTCCCGTCGGCGATTTCGCCTCCGCTTCGCGGCTGCTCGATGCCGGCGCCTCGGGGATCATCGCACCGATGATCAATTCGGCCGAGGACGCGCGCGCTCTGGTCAGGACCACAAAATATCCGCCCCTCGGCGAGCGCAGCTGGGGACCGTCATTGGCGCTGAACCATACCGGTCTGTCGGCCGACGTCTATCTCAAGAACGCCAACGAACTCACCCTCGCCATCGCCATGGTCGAAACCCGCGCCGCTCTCGACGCGATCGACGGCATTCTCGGCGTGACCGGCATCGACGGCATTTTCGTCGGCCCCGCCGACCTTTCGATTGCGCTGTCGAACGGCGACCAGGTGGCGCCGAACGCCGCCGAGATCGACAGCGCCATGCAGCATGCCGTCGCGCGCTGCCGCGCCCACGGAAAGTTCGCCTGTGCCTATGCCGGTGACGGCGAGCGGGCCGGCGAGCTGCTGAAATTCGGCTTCGATCTGGTCATCGCCGGTGCGGAGACCGTGCAACTGCGCGCCGGCGCCCGCCGGGCCATCAACGCCGCCCGCAGGATTGCTTCCGGCAGCTGATCTTCGTCAGCGGGTCGGTTTAACCGCAAGCCAGATGACGTGGCGGACGCCGCGTTTGCGACCGGCGCGGGTATTGACGACATCGACGGCAAAGCCGCTGTCCTTGAGGCGCCGTGTGAAATCCGGATCGGGGCCGGACGACCAGACGGCGAGCACGCCGCCGGGGCGAAGCGCCTCGCGCGCGGCGCGCAGGCCGGCGAAATCATAGAGCCGGTCGTTGGATTTGCGGGTCAGCCCGTCCGGTCCATTGTCGACATCGAGCAGGATCGCGTCATAGGCGCTCTTGCCGGCGCGGATTGCCTCGCCGACATCGCCCTGATGGATGCCGACGCGGGGATCGTCGAGACAGCCCTTGAACACTTCGGCCATCGGCCCGCGCGCCCAGGCGACGACGGCCGGCACCAGTTCGGCGACGGTGACGCCGGCATCATCGGGAAGGACGGCAAGAGCGGCGCGCAGGGTGAAACCCATGCCGAGGCCGCCGATCAGGATCCTCTGCTTCGGATGCGCCTTGATCCGCTCCCAGGAAAGCGTGGCGAGCGCTTCTTCCGAGCCGCTGAGGCGGCTGTTCATCAGCTCGTTGGCGCCGAGCATGATCGAGAACTCGCTGCCGCGCTGCTTCAGGCGCAACTCGCCGCCTTCGCCGGGGATGGTCGCGGAATCGAGTTGGACCCAGGGCAGCATGATGGTTTCGCCTCACAAGAAAGAGCCGTCCCCTAGCACAGGCAGAGAGGCGAAACCAGCAAACCGGCGTCAGACCATTCGCATGAAATGCTCCGGCTCCGCTTCGACGATATCGTCCCGCGGCGCGGCCGACCGTCGGCGGATATCGTCGACCTCATCGGGCCTCAGACGTGCCTTCGGATCCTCGAAACGGACGTCGGGATCCGGCACAGCCGAGAGCAGCAGCCTGGTATAGGGATGCAGCGGATTGTCGATCACCCGAGCGGTGCTGCCCCATTCGACGATCTGGCCGGCATACATCACGGCGATGTCCTCGGCGACATAACGGGCGGTGGCGATATCATGAGTGATGTAGAGCAGGCCGAGATTCATCTCCTGCTTCATCTCGTTCAACAGGTTGAGCACCCCGAGGCGGACCGAAACATCGAGCATCGAGGTCGGCTCGTCGGCGACGATCACCTCCGGTTTGACGGCAAGGGCGCGGGCGATGTTGACGCGCTGGCGCTGGCCGCCGGAGAGTTCATGCGGATATTTCGGCGCGACGAGGTCGGGATCGAGCCTGACGCGTTGCAGCAGTTCGCGGATGGTCACGTCGATTTCGTGCCCCGCAATCTCCGGGCGATGCAGCTTCAGCGGGCGCCTCAGATGGTGGGCGATGGTGTGGGCGGGGTTCAGCGAGGCGAAGGGATCCTGAAAGATCATCTGCACCGAGCGGCGGTAACGGGCGATTTCAGCGGAATTCGCCGTCTCGACCGGCCAGCCCTTGTAGAGAATGCGGCCCGATGTCGGCAGGTATTCGCGCATCGCCATACGGGCGCAGGTGGTCTTGCCGCTGCCGGATTCGCCGACCAGCGCCAGCGCTCGGCCAGCGTGCAGCGAAAAGGAGATCGAGCGGGCGGCATGAACGGCGGACGCGCCATGACCGAAGGTCTTCGTCACCGTGTCGAGTGCGAGAATGGCATCAGTCACAGCAGCACGCCTCCATGCAGCGAGGGGAAGGAGGCCCAGAGCTTCTTCGTATAATTGTGCCGCGGCGTCCGGTAGATCGCTTCGGCGGTATTTTGCTCCACCAGCCTGCCGGACAGCATGATGCCGATGCGGTCGCAGAACTGCACCATCAGGCCGAGATCATGGGTGATGAACAGCACGGAGAAGCCGAAGCGACGGCGCAATTCGTTGATGCGCTGCAGGATCTCGCGCCCGCCCTCCTGGTCGGTGAAGACGGGGGCGTCGTCGCGGCCGACGGCTTCGCGAAAGCGCTCGATCAGCCGTTTCGTCTGCTCCGGCTCGCGCTGATTGCGCCGGCCGACGAAGAGGCCGAGCGGATTGGTCTCACGAAACAACGCAAATTCGTCATCCGAAAGTATGGGATTGGGAAGGCCGACAAAAAGGGCGAGCGGGGTCGAGGACAAGTCTAGTGCTCCGGTATCAGATGGTCATCTCGGCATGCTTCTCAGCATGCCTTCGTAAATGCCCCTGTCGGGGGCGGGGATGGTGATGGCGCCTGCGGTTCGGCCGTAAAAATCGACGGGGCCGGCATCGCCGATAAAGGCATAGGCATGGCCGAGCGTCTTCATCGTCTGAAGGCAGGCGGAAAATAAAGCGAGGCCGACGCCCTTGCCGCGCACTTGCGGGTCAACGCCGGTCGGCCCGAAGAAGCCGCGCGCCGTCGTGTCGTAGCAGGCAAAGCCGAGCAGCTCACGGTCTTCGATGGCGATCAGGCAGGCGACGGGCTGGCGGGAGAAAGCGACCGAGACCTCGCTTGCCCAGTTCTCGCTGAACCGTTCGCGAACCCAGGTGACGACAAGATGCAGTTCCGGGGGGAGGGCCGGGCGGATGGAGGCGCCGACATGATCGGCTCTCTGTTTCAGCTCGGCGAGCTGCGTGGAGTAAAGGCTCACAAGCAGGTCCGGCACCCGACATTCCTCCTATTATTCCGTTGTTACGGAACATATACCCCTCTTATGTCATAGACTTGGCCATCTCGCCGGGCTTGTCAACAGGGTTTTTCAATCTGAGCCAGTGATTCAGCCGCCCTGGCTGCGCTCTCAACGCAGGGTCGCTGGTACAGGCGAAAACGGCCCGGGGAGACCGGGCCGTTCGATAGGAGATGTTCTTCGATTTGAGCGCCTATGCGCCGTCTTTCCAGAGCGCATGAAAATGCTGCACCGGACCGTGGCCGGAGCCCACGCTGAGGCTGCCGGCGGCGGCGACCGCGCCGGCAAGATAATCCTTGGCGGTGGTGACCGCCTGCCGCGCCGAAGCGCCCTTGGCAAGCTCGGCCGCCAGCGCGCTGGAGAGTGTGCAGCCGGTGCCGTGGGTGTTCTTCGTCGGCACCCGCTGGGCTTCGAACCAATGCAGCCCGTCGGCGGCGGCGAGCACGTCGGGGCTGTCGTCGCTGTCGAGATGACCGCCTTTGACCAGCACGGCGGCCGGGCCGAGGGCGCGCAGCCGTTCGGCCTGCGCTGCCATCTCTACCCGGTTCGTCGCGACCGGCTGGTGCAGCAGCGCGGCGGCCTCCGGCAGGTTCGGGGTCAGCATCGTGGCGAGCGGCAGCAGCCGCAGCGTCAGCACGTCGACCGCTTCGGGCGCGAGCAGGGCGGCACCGCCTTTGGCAATCATCACCGGATCGAGGACGACGGGAATGCTGCGTCCTTTGGCGGTTGCTGCGGCCAGAGCTGCGGAAAGGGCGGCGGCGACGGCTTCGGCGATGCCGGCATTGGCAATCATGCCGATCTTGACGGCATCGACGCGCACATCGGCAAAGACGGCATCGATCTGGTCGGCAACGAATTGCGGCGGCACCAGATGCACGCCGGTGACCCCTTGGGTGTTCTGCGCCGTCAGCGCGGTCAGCACCGCCATGCCGTAGACGCCGCGGGCCGAAAAAGCCTTGAGGTCGGCCTGGATGCCGGCGCCGCCTGATGGGTCGGAGCCGGCAATGGAGAGGACGTTGCGGATCATGCCGGGACCTTTCGGATTTCTGCGGCGATGCGGCGTGTGGCGGCTTCCGGGTCCGGCGTGCCGCAGACGGCGGAGACGACGGCAAGCCCCTTGGCGCCGGCGGCAAACACGTCGGCCACATGCTCCGCTGTCAACCCGCCGATGGCGACGGACGGCACCGGCGAGACCTGCACCAGCCTGGCAAGACCGTCAAAGCCGATCGGCTGCTTGTGGTCGGCCTTGGTCGGCGTCGCAAAGACCGGGCCGACGCCGGTATAATCGACGAGATCGCGATCGACGGCAGCCGCGAGCGCTTCGGTCTCGACCGAGAGGCCGAGGATCATGTCGGGGCCGATCATCCCCCGCGCGGTGCGCGCATCCATGTCTTCCTGGCCGATATGCAGGCCATCGGCGCCGATGGCGATCGCCGCCTCGACGGCGTCGTTGACGATGAGGTGGGCGCCGGTGCCGCCGAGCGCCTGTTTCAAGGCGCGGCCGGTCTCGATCATGCGTGCTATCCCCGCCTGTTTGTCGCGCAGCTGCACCATCGTCGCGCCGCCGGCAACGGCAAGGCGGGCGGTCTCGACCATGCCGATCCGGGCGCAGAGATCCGGATCGAGGACGAGGTAGAGCGAAAGGTCGAAAGCCTTCATGCGATCGATACCCTGGCTCTCGCATCCAGCGCTTCGCCGTCGAGCGCGGCCAGCGCATCGAGGAAGCGCCAGGCGAAGGAGCCGGGGCCGGCCGCCCCGAGCGCGGCATCTTCGCCGGCGACGGCAAAGGTTGCGAGCGCTGCGACGGTGGCGCCGAACAGATCCTCGGGCGCGGTGGCGGCGAAAGCTCCGACCAGGCAGGTGAGCGAGCAGCCGAGTGCGGTGACCTGCGGCATCAGCACTGATCCGCCCTTGATGCGCACCGCCCTCGCGCCATCGGTCACGAAATCGACGGCGCCGGTGACGGCGACGATTGCCTGCTGCCGCTCCGCGAGCCGACTGGCCGAATCCTCCGCCTGCTCGACCGGATCGCGGCTGTCGACGCCCTGGCCGCGGCTCTCCCCGCCGGCAAGCGCGATGATCTCGGAGGCATTGCCGCGGATGATCGTGGGCTTCAGCACCAGCAGATCGGCGACCGCTTGGCGGCGAAAGCCCGTCGCATAATGCGCCACCGGATCGAGCACCCAGGGTTTGCCGGCTGCGGCCGCGGCCTTCGCCGCCGCCTGCATGCCGTCGAGCCATTGGGTCGACAGCGTGCCGATGTTGACGGTCAGCGCGCTCGCGATGCCGGCGAATTCGCCGGCTTCCTCAGCCGCATGCACCATGGCGGGCGAAGCGCCGGATGCCAGCAGGACATTGGCCGCGATGTTCATGGCGACATAATTGGTGATGCAGTGGACGAGCGGCGGCTTTTCGCGCATCGCCTCCAGCATGGCTGAGGTGGTCTTGCTCTGCATAGCGCCCCTTTCAGGCGGGGCAGGCGCGGGGCGGCGTCTACGGCGATCCCCGAGCGACTCCCTCCGCCGGCATTATCCGGTTCAGGTTCGAAGGGTTCTTCTCAGCCCGTCTGTCGACGAACGCCCCTGTCTCTCATCGCGCTCTTTTTCGCAGAGAACCACGCGGCTGTCATCCCGAAAATGACGTTTCGCCTGCCTTCCGACAAAGCTGGTTGAAGGGATCACAGCGTTCCTCAACTTAAATCATGCAGATCCGTCGTAATCGCTGCCCCGATCGAAAACTCCGAAAACTGCACTGTCAATCCGCTGCGTTCCGGCGTGCAGGCGGTCGGCCCGACCTCGTATCTGTCGGCAATCGGGAGGGGCGCTAACCGCAGCAGCGGCCAGCGGCTGCCGTCGCTGGAGGCCTGAATGCGTAGCGCGCCGGCTGCGACGGTAACGCGGATGTGGAAATCCTCAAGTTCCTTGAAGGGCTGCGAAACGGACCAGTCGGACTTGCCGTCGGTGACGACGGTGCTGAGGAAGGCTTCGCCGTCGGTGAATTCGACGCCCGTCTTGACCCAGCGTTTTTCGTCGAGGCGCACCATCAGGCCGGCCTGGTCGTAGAGGGTGCGGAACTCGCCTTGCACGCGGATCTGGGCGGTGAAGCTATCGGCGGTGGGGAAGGCGAGGAAGTGGCCGCTGTCGCGGGTGAAGCCGTAATAGGTCTCCCGCCAGAAATCGGTCTTCTCGCCTGTCGTCAGCGTCAGACCGGTTGCGTCGGCGTGCCAGCTTGTCGGTTCGTTCAGCCATTTTCCGTTGTTGAAATCGATGTCCATTCCATCCTCGCTTTATTGAAGCCGCGGGCGCTGCCGATTCTTAGCGCCCCCATAATGCGCGAGCTTCGCGAAGGCGGCCAGCCGCACCCGCGGTTCGGCGGTGTTGGCCGTCGCGACCCTCGTCTCACGACATAATCCGTGGGCTTCCGCTTGACACGATTACTTCATCTCTTATTCTGTTACAAAAAGATGAATTACATAATTGTGGAACTTAACGGGAGCCCTCATATGAAAACGCTTGTCGCATTCCTGCTCGGCACCGCGCTCGTCGCTCTGCCTTCGACCCTGTTTGCCCAGGAAAAGGGCGGCGTCATCAATGTCGCGACGATCGGCGAGCCGCCGACGCTCGATCCGATGTCGTCGACGGCCGATCTCGTCGGCATCGTCACCCAGCATATTTTCGAAACGCTCTACACCTTCGACAAGAGCTGGAACGTCACGCCGCTTCTGGCCGAAAGCCTGCCCGAGATTAGCGCCGACGGCAAAACCTATACGATCAAGCTCCGGACCGGCATCAAGTTCCACGACAATAGCGATATGACCTCGGATGATGTCGTCGCCTCGCTGAACCGCTGGATGAAGATCGCCTCGCGCGGCAAGCAGGTGGCCGGATTCATCGACAAGATCGCTGCCGCCGATCCCGCGACCGTGACCATCACGCTGAAGCAACCCTATGCGCCGCTGACCTCGCTGCTCGCCTTCAACAATTCGGCGGCGATCATCATCCCGTCGGAAAAGCAGGACGAACCGATGAAGGAGTTCATCGGCACCGGCCCCTATATGCTGAAGGAGCGCAAGGCCGATCAATATATCCAGCTCGTTCGCTTCGACGGATACAAGTCGCGCGAAGGCGACAGCAATGGTTATGGCGGCGCCCGCCATCAATATCTCGACGAAATCCGCTTCGTGCCGGTGCCGGATCCGAACACCCGCGTCGAGGCCGCCGTTTCCGGCCAGTATGATTATGTCGATTCGATCCCGGTCGAATCCTACGACAAGCTGAAGGGCTCGACGGCCTCGCAGCCGGTCATGCTGAAGCCCTTCGGCTATCCTGTTTTCGTCTTCAACACGAAGGAAGGTGTCGCCGGGAATGTCGAGGTTCGCAAGGCGATCCGCCAGGCGCTCAGCATGGAAGACATGCTGGCCGCCGCTTTCGGCAGCAAGGATTTTTATGCACTCGACGGCGCCATCTACCCCAAGAGCTTTGCCTGGTCGACGGATGCCGGCGTCGAGGGCGCCTATAATGTCGCCGATCCGGAAGGGGCGGCGGCTGCCGCCAAGAAAGCGGGTTACAATGGCGAGCCGGTCCGCATCCTGACCAGCCGCCAATACGAGTTCCATTACAAGATGGCGCAGGTCGCCGCCGAATATCTGAAGCTTGCCGGCTTCACCGTCGATATGCAGGTGGTGGACTGGGCGACGCTGACGCAGCGCCGCACCGATCCGAAGCTCTGGGATATCTACATCACCCACAGCCCCTTCCTGCCGGAGCCGGCCTTGATCGGCTCGCTCTCGACCAGCTCGCCCGGCTGGTGGGACACGCCGGCCCGCAAGGCCGCCGTCGATGCCTTCACCGCTGAAGTCGATCCGAAGAAGCGGGTGGCGCTCTGGGCCAATGTCCAGAAGGCCATTTATACGGACGCGCCCTTCATGAAGATCGGCGATTTCAACGCCGTCTCGGCGAAATCGGTCAAGCTCGACGGCGTCGACCCGGCCCCGTGGCCGTATTTCTGGAATGCTTCGATCAAGAAGTAACCATCACCGCCGGCGCCGGCCCTTTGCGGCCGGCGCCGGTCTTCCTTTCTGCCGTATCCGCAAAGGCTTGAAGGCCAGCATTCATGATCCGCTACATCCTCCAGCGCCTGTTAGGCATGGTCGTCGTGATGTTCCTCGTCGTCACGATCGTCTTCGTCATCGTGCGCGTGACGCCGGGAGACCCGGCCGCCGTCATGCTCGGGCCGGATGCGACGCCGCAGGATATTGCCGATCTCAGAAGCAGGCTCGGGCTCGATCAGTCGCTCGGCCTGCAATATGTCTATTATATCTGCCAGCTGCTGCGGGGCGATCTCGGCCAGTCGATCTTCCTCAACATGCCTGTGACGTCGGCGCTCTTCGACCGCGCCGAGCCGACCTTCTTCCTGACGCTGTTTTCGCTTGCCATCGCTAGCGTCATCGCGCTGCCGATCGGCATCTACGCCGCCTATCGGCGCGGCTCCTTCGTCGACCAGGCGGCAACGACGCTCGCCATGTTTGCCGCCAGCATTCCAAGCTTCTGGCTCGGTCTGATCCTGATGCAGTTCTTCGCCGTCAGGCTCAACCTCTTCCCGGTGTCCGGTTATGCCGGGCCGGGTTCGACCTTCGCCGACCGGATGTATCATCTGACGCTGCCGGCCTTTGCGCTCGGCATCGTCTCCTCGGCGCTGATCCTGCGTTTCACTCGCGCCTCGATGCTCGACGTGCTCGGCGATGATTATATCCGCACGGCCCGCGCCAAGGGGCTGGTCGAGCGCAAGGTCATCCTCAAGCACGCGTTGAAGAATGCGCTGATCCCGATCCTGACGGTGCTCGGCCTGACGGCGGCGGTGCTGATATCGGGCGCTGTCGTCACCGAGACGGTCTTCGGCCTGCCGGGCGTCGGCAATCTCGTCGTCTCGGCGGTGCTACGGCGCGACTATCCCGTCATCCAAGGGGCGTTGCTCGTCATCGCCGCCCTCTATGTGTTGATCAATTTTGCGATCGACATGCTCTACCTGCTGGTCGATCCGAGGGTGCGCTACTGATGGCCGATATCGCAATCAAACCCGCCGAGGCCGAAGGCAGTAAATTCGTCCGCCGCCTGATGAAGCGCAGGACAGTGGCCTTCGGCCTGCTGATCATGACGGTCTTCGTGCTGCTGGCGGTCTTCGCGCCTGTGGTCGCGCCCTATTCGCCGTCGAAGCTTTCGATCGTCAATCGGCTGAAGCCGCCGAGCGGCACGTTCTTCTTCGGCACCGACGAGTTCGGCCGCGACGTCTTCTCGCGCACGATTTTCGCCGGCCGCCTGTCGCTGCTGGTCGGTGCCGCGGTCGTCGCCCTGTCGGCCGCTATCGGCGTCACGCTTGGCCTGCTCGCCGGCTTCTTCCAGAAGCTCGATACGCCGATCGCCCGGCTGATTGATGCGATGATGGCCTTTCCCGATATTCTGCTGGCGATCGCCCTCGTCGCCGCTCTCGGCCCGTCGCTGACGACCGTCATCATCGCGCTGTCGATCGTCTATGCGCCGCGTCTTGCCCGTATCGTCCGCGCCTCGACTCTTGTCATTCGCGAGCTGCCCTATGTCGAGGCGGCGAGGGCGCTCGGCATTTCCACTTTCCACATCATGACGCGGCACGTGCTGCGCAATCTGCTGTCGCCGATCCTGGTGCAGGCCACCTTCCTCTTTGCCAGTGCGATGCTTGCCGAAGCCGGTCTCTCTTTCCTCGGCCTCGGCGTCAGCCCGGAAATCCCGACCTGGGGAACGATGATCGCCGCCGGCCGGCAATATATCGGCCAGGCCGACTGGATGACGCTTTTCCCCGGCGTGGCGATCGTCCTCTCGGTGCTGTCGCTGCAGATGGTCGGCGATGGCCTGAGGGACATGCTCGACCCGAGACTGCGCAAGGACCTTTAATCCGTCGACCAGCGGCCGGCCAATCCAAATCCGCCAATCGAAAATTCGCATGACAGGAGTTCGCGTGAATCAGTTTCCAACCGCCGCCGGCAAGGTCGAGAATTCGCCTTACCAACGGTTAGCCGCCCTCGGCATTACGCTGCCGCCGCCACCGCCGCCGATCGCCAACTTCGTCACCCATGTGGTGGAAGGCAACATGCTCTATCTTTCCGGCCAGGGGCCGCGCGAGTCCGATGGCTTCCTGCATGCCGGCAAGGTCGGCGGCGGCGTCAATGTCGGGGATGCCTACCGGCACGCGCGGCTGACCGGCATCAACCTGCTTGCCGTCATGCATGATGCGCTCGGCGATCTCTCCCGCGTCAAGCGAGTGGTCAAGCTGCTCGGCATGGTCAATGCCGTGCCTGAGTTCGAGGATCATCCGAGCGTCATCAACGGCTGCTCGGATCTGTTGATCGCCGTCTTCGGCGCGGCTGGCGAACATGCCCGCTCGGCTGTCGGCTTCGGCTCACTGCCCGGCAACATCACCGTCGAGATCGAGGCAATCGTCGCCTTGCATGGCTGACGAGATGTTTTCATCTTTGGAGTGGTCTTCGGATGAGCTTTTTCTATTTTAACCCGCGGCCATTCTCCGGCGGCTCGACACTGCCGGATGATCGCACCATGTTCTGCCCTTCGCCCCAGACTTCCGGAGATCTTCATGCCCAATGATATCAGACCGTCGCTCGGCCTTCGCCCCGTCATCAACGTGTCCGGCACGATGACCAGCCTCGGCGCATCGATCGTCGTGCCGGAGGCGATCGAGGCGATGGCATCGATCCTGCCGCACTTCGTTGAAATCAACGACCTGCAGCGCAAGGCGAGCAGCGTCATCGCCCGGCTGACCGGTGGCGAGGCGGGTTTCGTCACCGCCTCCTGCTCGGCCGGCATTTCGCTCGCCGTCGCCGGAGCAATCACCGGCGATAACCTGCTTGCGATCGAGAAACTGCCGTATGCCGTGTCCGAGAAGAACGAAGTGCTGGTGCAGATGGGCCATGTCGTGAGCTACGGTGCGCCCGTCGACCAGGCGATCAGACTTGCCGGCGGCAAGGTCGTGCTTGTGGGACAGGCGACTTCGACTCATCGCTTCCATATGGAAAACGCCATCACCGACAAGACCGCGGCTGCCGTCTATGTCGTTTCCCATCATGTCGTCGATTACGGTCTGCTGAACCTCAAGGAATTCGTCGAGATCGCCCATGCCAGGGGCGTGCCCGTCATCGTCGACGCGGCCTCGGAATACGACCTCAGGATTTTCCTGGAGCAGGGGGCCGATATCGCGCTTTACTCCGGCCACAAATTTCTCGGCGGCCCGACCTCGGGCATCGTTGCCGGCAGCAAGGAGCTGGTGCGCCATGCCTTCCTGCAGAATATGGGCATCGGCCGCGGCATGAAGGTCGGCAAGGAGAGTATCTTCGGGGTCATGGCGGCGCTGGAAGCCTGGGAAAGCCGCGACCATGCCGGCATCCGCGAACGCGAGACCGGCTATCTCAATCTCTGGAAGAACACCCTCGACGGCCGTCCCGGCGTCACTGCGCTGATCGAGCCCGACCCGACCAACAATCCTCTCGACCGGCTGCGCCTGATCGTCGATGCGGAGGAGGCCCACATCACCGCCTGGGATCTGGTCGATGCGCTGGCAAGAGGCAATCCGCCGATCATCGTGCGCGACCACGAAGTGGAGCACCGCTATTTCTATCTCGACCCGTGCAACCTGCATCCGGGCCAGGAGGTGATCGTCGCAAACCGTCTTGCTGAGGAGTTCGACAAGGCGCGTGCCTCCAACGAGATCATTGCAACCCCGATCGAAAACCGCAGCAGGCACCGCTTCGACGGATTGCTACGCTGGCCGGATTGATCCGCCGTTCTCATTCGCCGCAAGAGGAGCCGACATGGCCAACGCCCAAGCCCAGCCGATCGAGACATTGAACCCTGTTCTTTCCGTCGACCGGCTGACCACGTCCTTCCTGGTCGACGGCGCCTGGAAACCGGTCGTGCGCGATGTCTCCTTCACCGTTGCGCCCGGTGAGACCGTGGCGATCGTCGGCGAATCCGGCTCCGGCAAGAGCGTGACGTCGCTGTCGATCATGCGGCTGTTGCAGGCGGAGACGAGCCGCATCGAGGGCCGCGTCATGCTCGGCGGCCGCGATCTGCTCGCCCTGCCGGAGCATGCCATGCGGCAGGTGCGCGGCAACGAAGTGGCGATGATCTTCCAGGAGCCGATGACCTCGCTCAATCCGCTCTTCACCATCGGTGATCAGATCTCCGAAGCGCTGCTCTGCCATTCCGATATGAGCTGGGCCGACGCCAGGGCCGAAACGATCAGGCTCCTGGAGAAGGTCCGCATCCCCTCGGCCGCCTTGCGCTTCGACGAATATCCGCATCGTTTTTCCGGCGGTATGCGCCAGCGCGTGATGATCGCCATGGCGCTCGCCAGCCGGCCGAAACTCCTGATCGCCGACGAGCCGACGACGGCCCTCGACGTGACGATCCAGGGCCAGATCCTCGATCTCATCAAGATGCTGCAGGAGGAGGAGGGAACCTCGGTTCTCTTCATCACCCATGACATGGGCGTCGTCGCCGAGATCGCAGATAGGACGGTGGTGATGTATCGCGGCGAACAGGTCGAAAGCGGCGCCACCGCCGATATCTTCCACCGCGGCAGACATCCCTACACACGGGCGCTGCTGTCGGCCGTGCCGGTGCTCGGCTCGATGCAGGGCCGGCAGAGGCCGCTGCGTTTTCCCGTGGTCAACACGGCGACGGGCGAATCGGACGTCCCCGCCGAGGCAGCCGATACGGTGGCAGTGACGCCCGTCCTGGAGGTGAAGAACCTCACCAAGCGCTTCGACATCCACTCCGGCCTGTTCGGCCGGCTGACGAGCCGCGTGCACGCGGTCGAAAACGTCTCTTTCGATCTCCATGCCGGCGAGACGTTGTCGCTCGTCGGTGAATCCGGCTGCGGCAAATCGACGACAGGGCGGGCGATCATGCGCCTGATCGAGCCGCAGGCCGGTTCGGTGCTCGTCGAGGGCAGGGAGGTGCTCGGCCTCGACAGGAAGGAGCTGCGCGAAATGCGCAAATCCGTGCAGATGATTTTCCAGGATCCCTTCGCCAGCCTCAATCCGCGCATGACGGTGGGTGCTGCGATCGCCGAACCCTATCTCGAGCACAGGATGGGCAATGCGAAACAGGCAAAGGAGGTCGTCGCCGATCTCTTGGTGAAGGTTGGCCTCTCCCCGGATATGGCGGCGCGCTACCCGCATGAATTTTCCGGCGGCCAGCGCCAGCGCATCTGCATCGCCCGGGCGCTCGCCCTGCAACCGAAGGTCATCGTTGCCGACGAAAGCGTTTCGGCGCTCGACGTCTCGATCAAGGCGCAGGTCATCAACCTGATGCTCGACCTGCAGCAGAGCCTCAACCTCGCCTTCCTGTTCATCTCCCATGACATGGCGGTGGTCGAGCGTGTCAGCCACCGCGTGGCGGTGATGTATCTCGGCGAGATCGTCGAGATCGGCCCGCGCGCCGCCATCTTCGAAAATCCGCAGCACCCTTATACGAAGAAACTCATCGCCGCCGTGCCGGTGCCCGATCCCGACCGCCGCCACGAAAAGCGCATGGTGGCGAACGACGAGATCAAGAGCCCGATGCGCCCGATCGACTATGCCCCTCCGAAAGCCTCCTATCGCGAGGTCGGGCCGGGCCATCTGGTTATGGCCGATCGCTCCTCCGGACTGGGAGTTGCCTAACGGAACAGCGGCGCATAAAGCAGATGCAGAGACAAATGCTTGGAAAGCCGCACCGATGAACAAGACAGAGTATTTTTCCACGCTCGGCGGTCTGCCGCCGCAGAGCCAGCTGCTTTCGGGCCGGGCCGTTTTCACCACGGCTTACGCGGTCATCCCCCGCGGTGTCATGAGCGATATTGTCACGAGCCTCCTTCCGCATTGGACGGGAACGCGGGCATGGGTTCTCTCCCGGCCGCTTTCGGGCTTCTCCGAGACCTTCTCGCAATATGTCATGGAAGTTCAGCCGGGCGGCGGAAGCGATCGGCCGGAACCCGACAAGCGGGCCGAAGCGGTGCTGTTTGTCGTCGAAGGCGGCATGACGGTCGAGCTCGAAGGCGTCAGCCATGCGCTGCGCGCCGGCTCCTTTGTTTACATTCCGGCGGGTTCGGCCTGGCGCCTCACAAATGATGGTTCGGCTCCTGCCATCTTCCACTGGGTCCGAAAGGCGTTTCAGGAGGTCGAGGGGTTGGAGCCGCCGCCGGCGATCGTCACGCATGAGGACGACCATCCGATCCGCGCCATGCCCGACACCGACGGACGCTGGGGAACGACTCGCTTCATCGATCCCGCCGACGTGCGCTACGACATGCACGTCAACATCGTGACCCTGGAGCCGGGTGCGGTGATCCCTTTCATGGAAACCCATGTCATGGAGCACGGTCTCTATGTGCTGGAAGGCAAGGCCGTCTACCGCCTGAACCAGGATTGGGTCGAGGTCGAGGCCGGCGACTTCATGTGGCTGCGCGCCTTCTGCCCGCAGGCCTGCTACGCCGGCGGTCCCGGCCGGTTCCGCTACCTGCTCTACAAGGACGTCAACCGCCATATGAAGCTCTGGTAGTCGCTTTCCGCGACGCGTGCCGCACGCGGGCGGCCCGCCCCCGATCAGCCTGTTCGGTTGCTTGACAGCTCTCAGGATTGCCCGCATCGTCCTTCGATGCGGGATATGGATTCATGGCTCTCGGAGAAGAAAGAGATAGGCCGAAGAAACGCTGCCGAAGCGGTCTTCGAAGATATCCGCACGGCCATTGTCGATCGGAAACTGGCGCTCGGGATCCGTCTGCCCTCGGAGGTGCAGCTCGCCGAACGTTACGGCATCAGCCGGGCGATCGTGCGTGAAGCGTTGCGTTCGCTGCAGACGCTGGGTTTCACGCAGACCAGGACCGGCCGCGGCACCTTCGTCGTTTCGGAAAGCCCCGCACGACAACTCGGCGGCGGCGCCTATTCCGCCCGCGATCTGATGGAAGCGCGCCCTTGCATCGAAATTCCGGCTGCCGGTTGGGCGGCATTGCGGCGCTCGGACGAGCAGCTGACCCGGCTGACATCCTTGTGCGACCGGATGGACGAGGAGGAAGATGTCCAGAAATGGGTGCGGATGGATGCGGCCTATCATGGAGAAATCGCGGAGGCTTCAGGCAATGCGATCTTCCGGAAAGTCGTCGCTGATGTTCGCGGCGCGCTCTCGACGCAATCCGAACTGGTCGAGCATGTTCGCGGCCGGCGCAAAGCGTCCAACGCGGAGCATCGCCGAATCCTGGAGGCGGTTGCCGCGGGCAGCGAGCAGCATGCGCGCGCAGCCATGGCGGAGCACCTGCTGGAGGTCAAGCGCTCCATCATCGGGATTGCCGATGACAGATGAGCGGCCGAGAAGGCATGATTTCAATTTTGCGCCCGGATATCCCGCGCGACCGATCGAATACACGCGATGAACGATCTAGAAAACTGGCTGTCCGATCCCGCGACCCTCAGTCGCAAAAGCGCCTCGGAACTTGTGTTCGAGGAATTGCGCAGCCTCATCCTTTCCGGCCGTTTTGCAGCCGGTTCGAAGCTGCCGTCAGAATCAAAGCTGGCGGCAAAATACAGCGTCAGCCGCCCGATTGTCCGGGAAGCGCTGCGCTCGCTGCAGATTTTAGGGCTGACGGAGACACGAACAGGCAGCGGCACATATGTGCTCGCGGCTGCCGGCGACGGAAATATTAGTTACGGCGATTATTCGGCGCGTGATCTGATGGAGGCGCGGCCTTACGTCGAAGTATCGGCCGCCGGCTGGGCGGCGATGCGTCGAAGCGGTGACGAACTGTCCCGGTTGCTCGGACTTTGCGACCAGATGGAGCAGGAGGAAAATACCGAGGCCTGGGTGCGGCTGGATTCGGAGTTTCATGGGCTGATCGCGGCGGCGTCGAAGAACGCCGTCTTCCGCGATATCGTCGACGAGGTTCGCGAGGCCATGGCGCAGCAATCCGGTCTCCTGACGGTCCTCGGGCCGCGGCGTCAGCAGTCGAACGATGAGCATCGCGCAATCGTCGAAGCCATCCGCGCAGGCTCGGAGGTCGACGCCCGGACCGCGATGGAAATCCACCTTAAAAAGGTGGAGACGGCCGTCAGCCGTCTCATCGGCAGCGAACCTCGCTAGATCCTGTCTGTCGAGAGATCACGGCTTGAATCCCAACGGTTAGTCCTGAGCGGTTGGCCGAACCACGATGCTTCCGATTTCGACGTCATCAGGCTGGTCGATGGCGAAGGCGATTGCGCGCGCAATGGAATCGGCAGGAATTGCAATTCTGTCCGACCATGCTCTAAGGCGCGCCTGTTCGGCCTCGTCCCCCACCGTTTTCAGGAATTCCGTCTGGATCGCACCCGGTGAGATCTCCGTCACCCGGATATTTGGTCCAGACTCCTGTCGTAACGCTTCCATGATCGTGCGTACCGCATTCTTGCTGGCAGCGTAGACGCCCATCTTGGGCAGGACCCGGAGCCCTGCGGTCGAAACGACAGTGATGACATGGCCGCTCTGCTGCTTGCCGAACACCGGCAGCGCCGCGGCGATCCCATAAAGCACGCCTTTCACGTTGATGTCGATCGTCTCGTCCCATTCATTTACCTGCAGGGCATCGAAACGCGATAACGGGCCAATGCCGGCGTTGTTCACGATGACGTCGAGCCGGCCGAATTCACTGCAAGCCAGGTCAACGAGCGCGGTGAGGTCCTCTCGCTTGGTGACATCCGTGCTGCGATATGCGCTATCGCCGCCAATGGCCTTGATATCCGCGGCCACCGACGCGATCCGATCTTCCCTTCGTCCACCCAACACGACACGAGCGCCCCGTTCGGCCAAGTGGAGGGCGGTGGCGCGTCCCATTCCGCTGCCCGCGCCGGTAATGACGACAACTTTGTTTTCGATAGTCATGGCTGGTCTCCTTTTGAACTGGATGTAGTCAATCTGACTTGGATGATCTATGCTCGACAGGCCATGAGTATGTCGCGATCGTCCATGAATCGCTCAGATCCGCTTTCTGATGTGCTCACCGCTCTCGGTGCACGCAGCGGAGGAAGAACCCGTCTGGAAGCCAGCGGCGACTGGAGCCTGTCTTTCCCGGAGAAGGAAAGATTGAAGCTCGTGGCCGTCCTGCGGGGGAAATGTTGGATTCTCTTGCCTGACCACCCTCCGCAGCATTTGACCGAAGGCGACGTGTTCCTGATCGGCAGCGCAGCCCATGTCGTGGCGAGCAACCCGGAGTTGACGCCGATCGACGGCGCGGCCTTGTACGCGGAATCCGGCCGCGACGTCGTCCGTCTTGGCGGTGATGAGACGGTTCTGATGGGCGGTAGCATCACGTTCGCAAGTGCCGAGGCCAACTTTGTTCTCGACGCGCTTCCGCGTTTCTTGCTTATCGGAGGCGCGTCTGGCGCGGCGACGGCAGTTTCCCGGACATTGGAGCTTCTCGATGGCGAGGTCGGACGGAACCGCATCGGCGGTTCACTGGTCACGACCAGGCTGGCGGAGGTTCTGTTCGTGGAGGCAATCCGTGCCTATGTCGCCGAGCAGGGCGACGCCTGCGTTGGCTGGATCGGTGCGCTGGCGGATCGTCAGATTGGAGAAGCGTTGCGTGTCATCCACGGTGAAACAAAGCGCCCGTGGACTGTCGCAACCCTGGCGGCGAGGGTTGGCATGTCTCGATCGGCGTTCTCGGCCCGTTTCGCGCGCCGCGTGGGCAGACCGCCGCTAGAGTATCTCACCTATTGGAGAATGCTTTTGGCGAGGCAATGGCTGAGCGAGCCCGCGGCTGACATCGCACGCATTGCAAGTGAAGTCGGGTATCTCTCTCAGAGCGCTTTCGGACACGCCTTCAAACGGACCTTTGGTCACACTCCCCGATCACAAGGTCGCTGACCAACGGGTTCTTTCATACCGCGAGATCGGGGTACTGGATCAACCCCGGCATCTCCCAGCTGCCTTTGGATCAACCGGCGTCCCTATATGCACAACATCGAACGAAAGGCCTTGACCGAGCGGCGTCTCTTCATTTAATCCGAACCTGTCAGACCGCATAGCAGATTGACATCTTTGACGCGACTGCGCGGAGGGGTGGCCGGGAGGTTGCCAAACCCAGGATAGGGAGGAGAAATGACAGTCATGGAATCCACCAGAACCGAGGCCGACGGCCAGGTCTTCGCCGAGGAGGACCTCGGTTACAAAAAGGCGCTGAAGCCGCGGCAGATCCAAATGATCGCCATCGGCGGAGCCATCGGAACGGGCCTGTTTCTGGGCGCGGGCGGTCGGCTTGCCGCGGCCGGTCCGGCGCTCGTGCTCGTCTATGCTTTGTGCGGCTTTTTCGCCTTCCTCGTTCTGAGAGCTCTCGGCGAACTGATCGTGCATCGCCCGACTCCGGGCTCGTTCGTCTCCTATGCCCGTGAATTTTACGGCGAAAAGCTCGCCTTTGCCGTCGGCTGGCTGTACTGGCTGACCTGGGCGATGACGGCGGTCGCCGATGTCACCGCGGTGGCTCTCTATATGAATTTCTTCAAGGCCTATGTCCCATGGATCGCGATGATCGATCAGTGGGTATTTGCGCTGACGGCGCTGGTTCTCGTTCTCGCCATGAACCTTCTGTCGGTGAAGGTCTTCGGCGAGTTGGAATTCTGGTTCAGCCTCGTCAAGGTTCTCGCTCTCGTCGTCTTCCTGATCGTCGGAGTTTACTTCGTCGTCTCCGGCACGCCGATCGACGGCCACGTTCCGGGGCTGAATACGATCACCGACTTCGGCGGCATGTTTCCGAGCGGGATCCTGCCGGCGCTGGTGGTGATACAAGGCGTGGTTTTCGCCTATGCCTCGATCGAACTGATCGGCACCGCCGCAGGCGAAACCGAAAATGCGCGCAAGGTCATGCCCCGCGCGATCCGGACGGTCGTGCTGCGCCTGGTGGTCTTCTATGTCGGCTCCGTTCTGCTGCTGTCGCTGCTGCTGCCCTATACCGCCTATAAGGGCGGTGAGAGCCCCTTCGTTACCTTCTTCGGCAAGATCGGAGTCCAGGGCGCCGACGTCGTCATGAACCTCGTCGTGCTGACCGCGGTGCTGTCGTCGCTCAATGCGGGTCTCTATTCGACCGGCCGCATCCTGCATTCCATGGCGATTTCGGGCTCGGCGCCGGCCGCGCTGGCGAAGATGAACAGCTCTGGCGTGCCCTATGGCGGCATTGCGGTGACGGCTGTCGTGACAGCTTTCGGCGTCGTGCTGAACGCCGTCGTTCCGGCAGAAGCTTTCGAGATCGGCTTGAATGTCGCCGCGCTCGGCATCATCGCTGCATGGGGCGTCATTGTCCTCTGCCAGCTCAAGCTGTGGCACCTGTCACGTCAGGGCAAGCTGGCGCGGCCTGAATTCCGGATGTTCGGCGCGCCTTACACCGGCGTGCTGACGCTGGGCTTCCTGGCGGTCGTCGTGATCCTGATGGCCCTCGATTATCCTGTCGGCACCTATACGGTCGCTTCTCTGCTGCTGATCATTCCGGCGCTGGTGGTCGGCTGGCTTCTGATGCGGGAGCGCATCCACATGATCGCGGCCGAACAGGGCGACGACCGCGGCGGTCTCGATCTGGCCTGACCGGCGCAGCAGGGCTTACCCCGGCGCGCCGAAGGCGCCGGGGCACCGCATCAATGGAGAGAGAAATGATCCCGAATGAGGATTTCGTCGTCACCGATCGTGGCGGCATCGTCGAGAACCGTCACCTCGTCCATGCGGCGATCGTCGATGGAAAGGGCAGGCTGCTTTACGCGCTGGGAAACCCGACGCGCCTGACGCTTGCCCGGTCTGCCGCGAAGCCGGCTCAGGCGCTTGCCATCCTCGAGACGAATGGGTTCGAGCGCTACGGCTTCGATGATGCGGATCTCGCGCTGATGTGCGCTTCCCACAGCAGCGAAGAGCGCCATATCGCGCGGACGCGGACCATGCTGTCGAAGATCCAGGCCGAGGAGGCCGACCTTCGTTGCGGCGGCCATCCGTCCTTGTCGGAAAGCGTGAATCGCACCTGGATCAAGCAGGACTATACGCCGACGGCGGTCTGCAGCAACTGTTCGGGAAAACACGTCGGAATGATTGCCGGTGCCCGGGCCATCGGAGCGGGCGCCGACGACTATCACCTGCCGGGTCATCCAATGCAACTGGTCGTGAAGCGGACGGTCGCAGAGCTCTGCGATCTGGACCCGCAGGACGTCGAATGGGGGATCGACGGATGCAATCTGCCGACGCCCGCTTTTCCGTTGGATCGCCTGGCGCGCCTCTACGCCAAGCTTGCTTCGGCAGCCGACGGAGGCGAGGGGCGCGAGGATTTGTCGACGCGAGACGCAGCGTTGGCTCGCGTTTTCCAAGCGATGGCGCGCCATCCTGAACTGGTCGCGGGCGAGGGGCGTTACTGCACGGTTTTGATGCGCGTATTCGACGGCGCGATGATCGGCAAGCTCGGCGCCGACGCCAGCTACGCAATCGGTGTGCGCGCCTCGGATGATACCAGGCGATTGGGGGCGGATGGAGCGCTCGGCATCTCGGTCAAGATCGAGGATGGCAACATCGAAATCCTCTACGCCGTCGTGACGGAAATCCTCGAGCAGCTTGGCATCGGTTCGCCGGAACGCCGCAATCCGCTTGCGGAGTTTCATCATCCCAGGCGCGTGAACACGATGGGTGTCACGACGGGCGGCGTATCCTTTCCGTTCAAGCTGCGCGGATCGAAGCCGGACGGAGAGAATTCCAGTCCTGCGGCTTTGACCCGATGACACATTCGGATGCGGCAATTTCCGCCGCGTCTTAACCCATGATCTCTACGGCCTGCCGCCGCAGTTCAGGCCCGCAGCGCCGTCTCTCGAAAGTTCAGCAATGACTATCTCCGATATTGCGAAAATCCGCGTCGAGCATGACCTGATCGGCGACCGCGACGTGCCGGCCTCGGCCTATTACGGCGTGCATACGCTGCGCGCGGTCGAAAATTTTCCCATCACCGGTCAGACCCTGCGTGAATCGGCGGACCTGATCGCGTCGCTCGCTGCGATCAAGCAGGCGGCGGCTCAGGCCAATGCAAGCCTCGGCCTTCTCGATCGGACACGCGCCGACGCCATCATCGCGGCCTGTGGCGAGATCCGCGACGGCGCGCTGCACGACCACTTCGTCGTCGATCTGATCCAGGGCGGCGCCGGCACCTCGACCAACATGAACGCCAACGAGGTGATTGCGAACCGGGCGCTCGAAATCATGGGATATAACCGGGGCGATTACCGGCACCTGCATCCGAACGAGCACGTCAATCTCTCGCAGTCCACCAATGACGTCTATCCGACGGCGCTGAAGCTTGCCGCCTGGATCGGCGTTCACCGACTGGTCGACGCCATGGCCGTCCTGCGCCGGGCGTTCGAGGCCAAGGCGATCGAGTTTGCCGACGTCCTCAAGATGGGCCGCACCCAATTGCAGGACGCCGTGCCGATGACGCTCGGGCAGGAATTCGGAACCTATGCGCTGATGCTTGCGGAAGACGAGGCGCGTCTCTCCGAAGCCGTCTCGCTGATCCGTGAGATCAACCTCGGCGCCACGGCTATCGGCACCGGCATCACCGCCCATCCCCACTATGCCGCACTGGTGCGCGAGCGCCTGTCTGAGATCGTCGGCGTCGATCTGGTGACGTCGCCCGATCTGGTGGAGGCGACGCAGGATTGCGGATCCTTCGTGCAGCTTTCGGGCGTGCTCAAGCGTGTAGCGGTCAAGCTGTCCAAAACCTGCAACGACCTGCGGCTTTTGTCTTCGGGGCCGCGCGCCGGATTGAACGAGATCAACCTGCCGGCGCGGCAGGCCGGTTCCTCGATCATGCCGGGCAAGGTCAACCCGGTCATCCCCGAAGTCGTCAATCAGGTCGCTTTCGAGGTGATCGGCAACGACGTGACGATCACCATGGCCGCCGAGGCCGGCCAGCTTCAGTTGAATGCTTTCGAGCCCGTGATTTTCTACAGTCTCTACCGCAGCCTCAGCCACCTGACCAATGCATGCCTGACGCTCGAAGCCAATTGTATCCAGGGGATTACTGCGAACCGTGATCGGCTGCGCCAGACGGTCGAGCAGTCGATCGGCATCGTGACGGCGCTGAACCCCTATATCGGCTATCGCAATGCCACGGAAGTTGCGCTGGAAGCGCATCATTCGGGGCGGGGGGTTTACGAAATCCTTCTCGAGCGCGGTCTGATGCAGAAGGAGCATCTCGATGCGGTCCTGCGCCCGGAAACGCTGACCCGGCCGAGCGAGAAGCTTTCCTTCTCGTAAGGCATGCGGCTCGTTTGCCCTTGCGAAGGCCGGCCCATGAAGCTCTTGTCGCTTCATGGGCGGGCAACACTGACGTGCGCGATCACGCAGCCTTAGCTTGCGGCTTGGCGGACTTAACGTGCGTAATACTGCGGCGGCCGTCGATGCTGACGGGGACATCGCCGTCCACCGTGGCGCGGCGCACGACGCGGTGCTGGTCGCCATAATCGTTGACGGCATAGTGCTGGGTGGCGCGATTGTCCCAGATCGCCACATCCCCCGCTCTCCAGCGCCAGCGCACGGTATTTTCCGGGGCGGTGACGTAGGACTGGAAGACCTCGTAGAGTTTTACGGAGTCGCTCTTCGACAGGCCGACCAGGCGCTGAACGAAGTTGCCGAGCAGCAGCGATCTTTCGCCGGTTTCCGGATGGACACGCACGACCGGGTGCTCGGTCTCGTAAATGGTCGAGGTGAAGACCTCCTCGAAATGCTTCTTCTCTTCGGCGGTGGCGCGAGGGCGCACGGCAGCATAGTCATAGGCGTTGCTGTGAATGGCCCACAGATTGTCCGCCAGCAATTTGAGCGGCGCCGGCAGGCTTTCATAGGCGGCATGGGTGTTGGACCAGATCGTGTCGCCGCCGGCCGCCGGGATGACGACGCCGCGAAGGACGGAGAATTTCGGATAGGCGTCGACGAAGGTGACGTCGGTGTGCCACTGGTCCGCTCTGCCGCCGCCGCGGCTGGAATCGAGATTGAGGATGGAAGCCGTGCCGGCGACCGGTCCCTGGGTTGGATGAGGCACAAGATCCCCGAGTCTGCGTGCGAAGACTTCCTGTTCGGAATCGTCAAGATGTCCCTGATCGCGGAAGAAGATGACCTTGTGTTTCAGCAGAAGCTGGTTGATGGCTGCCACCGTTGCATCCGAAAGATCTCCGCCAAGGCGGATACCTTTGATTTCGGCTCCGACACGGCCGGTTAGCGGGACGACATCGGACTCGGAAATGATCTGATTGACGAGAACCGGATTGCTCATGGAAATCTCCTGTTGATATTGGAAGAAGTCGGCAGGTCATATGCGCCCAAGGACGCATCCTTTGGGCGTTCGAAATCTCAGTGCTGAAGTCGACAGGGCTATGGAACCGTATAATCTATTAAATCTGTAGACAATAATTTCTAATTTTGCCTGTTTTCCTGAAACAGCCATCTTCGATATCTTCACCGGCAGGGAGGCTGGCAGCCGTTGTCATTTCTTCGTATGTTCCGCCGGCAGTGTGGGATCGCCGAACAAATCATGCTTGAGGCCCTGGTCGGCGCCCGGAAAGGAACTTTCGATGGCAACAATTAAACTCCTGTCGGATGAAGAGGCCGCGGCCATTCCGGCGGTGCAAGCCGTGTTCGATGACATCAGGGCGACCCGCAAGACTGATTTCATCAACAATTTCTGGCGTGCGCTTGCCAACGATCCCGCCAATCTCAAGCGGGTATGGGAGACGCTCAAATCGGTCATGACGGTCGAAGGCGCCATCGATCCGTTGACGCGGGAGATGATCTACATCGCAGTGTCGACGGCCAATGCCTGCCAGTACTGCATTCAATCCCACACCGCAGCCGCCCGAGCCCGCGGCATGACCGATGCCCAACATGGCGAACTCCTGACGATCATCGGGCTTGCCGCGCAGACAAATCATCTCGCTCTCGCCATGCAGGTTTCCACAGATCCGGAATTCGAGGTGGGGTAGGAAACGACGCGCGTAACTTCGCGGCTACGGCATCGACATACAGAATCTGCCTCTTAGAGCGCCTTCAGCACGATACGACTACTCCCGGCTGAAAACGTTCACATGTGCCTTTGACAGGATAACAAGATCGTCCGGTCTGACGTTGCGATAGTCGCGCCGCGTGCCGCAGACGGCTCCTCCGTCAGCAAAAATCTCTAAGATGCCCTTGTCGTGAATGACTCTCAGATCCGTCGCATCGGTAATGGCCGCGGCGTAACGGATCGATCCGTCGTCTTGTGGCAGCTGTACGGAGATACTTTGATCTGCCACCACGATGGAAAATGACAATCGTCCAGCTTCGGTCGCAGTGATCCTTGTTCCGTCAAGCATCCCGTTCAGTCGGATATCGACGGACGCTTCGTCCAGAACATATGTGCCGGGCTCTGCGGAAGACAGAGGCGCATGAGTGAGGGCCTGCTCCACTTCGTCAGCGGGTCTCATACATATCCTGTTGCGCGCATCCAGCGATAGCTGGCGGGGTAAGGACAACTCGCCGGAATACGGCGATCCGGCAGGCTTGCGGAACTCCCAATTGAAGAGCCACGCAAAGGCAATCTGCCTGCCACCCATCGCGAAGCTCTGCATCGCATAAAAGTCGCTGCCGAAATCGAGGAGTTGCAGGGCATCGGAGTCCGGAATGAAGCGGTCATCGACGAAATCTCCGACGAGCCCGTAGAGCAGGTTGTGGCGCCCGCTGTCAGGATCACAGTGTCCGACAAGCCCCATGATCAGCACCCATTTGCCGTCGAGGGGAAAAAAATCTGGGCATTCAACTGCTCTGGCGCCCTGCTCGCGGAAGAAGGGCGGTGCACGGTACAACGGTCCCAGGTATTTCCACTCAAGCAGATCCTCCGAACCGTAAAGCAACACTGCCGGGTCGCCATGAATAGAAGCGCCGAGCACCATGCGATAGGCGCGGGAGGCTTCATCCCACCATACCTTTGGATCGCGGAAGTCGTGCTCAACGCCTTCGGGGCGCTGCTCGAGCACCGCCGAGATGCTTTCCGCCTTGATCATCCGCCGGTCCGGCCGGGCGATCTTCTGTATTTCTCGATAACCTTTGAAAAGGTCATAAGCCGGCAGGCGTTCCGTGTAGAAGAACATCAGGTTGCCATCCCTATCCTGAAATGCATTGCCGGAGAATGCGCCTCCGGTTGCACCGAGACGCCAGAGGTTCTGCTCCGGATGGAGAAAAACCGGCATGTGTGTCCAGTTGAACAGATCAGGACTGGTAGCATGTCCCCAGTGCATTGGCCCCCAGTCGCCGCCGCACGGATGGAATTGATAAAACAGGTGCCAGCAATCGCCGATCCTGCAGAGACCCACGGGATCGTTCATCCAGTTGCGACAAGGAGAAAAATGAATTCGAGGCCGCTGAGGATCGCTTCGCAGCCATGTGTCAATTTCCTTTCCTGCGCGAATGAGAATTTCATCCGTGCTGAATTCCCATAGCTTTATGCCGGCCTCCGCAACAGTTGCCGGATCGTAGGAGTAAGCCCAAAGGAATGCTTCCGGGCGATCCCATTCAACGACGACGCTGCCGGCCTCGCGGTGGTGATAGGAATAGTATGATGGACGAGCTTCGAAAGCGGGCACGTGCCAGAGGGTCTCACTATGTTGTGAAATGGTGACGGTCCCAGCGCCAACTGCCCAGAATTCCAAACGCTCGCCCGAAGCAAAATAGACAGTCGCTTTAGCCATTTGAAGATGCAATCTGAGTGAAGAACGGCCGGTGCGAAGACTGGCCCAAGTTGTTCTCGGGAAGAGGACTTGTGGTCCCACGACCGGCGGGAGAGGCTTGGCGGCTGCGGTCTATTGCCCAGGGACCGGAGTGCCCCTGAATGCATTTGCCGTTCTGTCCATCACCACTTGTTCGACATTTCCGGAGTCCAGGACTGTGTTCCGTACGGACGCCTTTTGCACCAACACTGTCGTTACGTCGAGCAATGTCGAATTCCCGGTTGAAAGCAATGCGCTCACTTGTGTTGAAAAACAGGCACTGTTTGGCGCATCGCTCCGGTCTTTTTGTAGTATTTCTGTGGTGGCCACGATGTGGTTGTTGGCTATGTAGTTTCCATTGCCGGAAACTACATTGATTATGACGGGTTTGGCTGCGGGAGGCCTGATATATTGAGTGTCTATGGTGTGTGAAATATGGTTCGCGATCACCGAATTGTTGCTGCCGTCAATCTGCAATAGCCCGAACAGATCATCCAAGCCATTGTCGTACTTCTGCATCGGCGCCCATGGCTCTCGGTCTCGCAGAAAGTGATTTGAGGAGACCAAATTCTCGCAGCAGTTAGCAGCAAAAACCAACATTCCCGGATAAAAGGAATGGAACCTATTTCCTGTGACCGAGGATCGCACCACGCCGGAGAAATGGACACTGCTTGCTCCTCGAGGAAATACGTTGTTCGAGGATACCAGAATGCCGGCGTAATTCTCGGCGTAAATTGAGTGTCCCCTATATCCGGCGCCGACAAAATTATCTGCTATTCTTGAGGCCTGCCCCATACCTTTCAGTTCGATACAGTTGCCGCACTCTGCGATGAAATTGTTGTCTATCGCGAGCGCGTCTGCATCATGAACGGTAACTCCGTGCTCCAGATAGATAAGGCCCATTCCGGTTATTCGAAATGAGTCATTGGCGCTGCCTACATAGATTCCCGTTTTGCCGTTCCTGTATGTGTTTTCTGCGTCGTCTTGCCCCGAACCATCATCGATGAAGTGCAAGCCATCGATGCAAAAGTCAGCAAACTCCACAGAGCTTATCCGAGGATTTCCGCTGCGCTTGACATAAAACGCGGCACCAGCAGCCTCAGCGTCCGCGGCCTCTGGAGACGTGTCCACAAGGATTCGACTTCCGCCCGGCCACACTTCGTGCCAGTGGGCCAACTCGCCTGCGGGTGTGTTGAAGCGGATGCTCGACGATGTAAAACCATGCCCAGAGCCAACGATTTTCAGATAGCTCACGTCTATAACGACTTGAGTGACAAGACGATAATCGCCCGGCGGTATATGGATAACCGATCCAGGTTTTCCGCCGTCATTGGCATCGACCACCGCTTGCCTGTTCTTGATATCGGCAATGATGCTATTGATGACGGCGCCAATATCCTCACGAGGGTTGCCTGTTGGATACTTGGTGACGTCGTAACAATTTTCGCTGAGCATTGTCATGTCTCCTCGGACAGCGAGGGTTAATCTTGTTTCTTTTGGCTGTGCCATCACCAGATGCTGGTGCGGGTGCCCGGGTCAAAGAAGTGAAGTTCTTCGGCATCGACAGCGATGCGCGCGATGTCACCTGCTCGCACTGTGCTCTTTGGGGAAAAACGGGCTACCGCAGCTTTTTGGTCACCAATGTCGGCGATGGCGTCCGGGTCGCCAGCATCCACCCAAGGTGCATCGATATTCAGATGCACCATGGATTCAGAACCCAGCGCCTCAACAAGAGTGATCGGGGCCGAGATCTCGGCCGAAGAAGGCCGGATTGCCGCGTCGTTCATATGCTCCGGCCGGATGCCGAGGAGGATTTGACGGTGAGACGCACCGTTGAGCGAGGGACGGCTTTCGAAAACCCGGTCAGGAATTTCGAAACTGTTGCTGCCCAGGACCACCGTCCTTCCATTCAGAACGGCCTCGTACAAGTTCATCGATGGCGATCCGATAAAAGCCGCAACAAAGACGTTGTCAGGGCGACTGTACAGGTTTTGCGGTGTGTCGACTTGCTGCAGCACACCGCCTTTCATGACAGCGACACGGTCACCCATCGTCATTGCCTCAACCTGATCGTGAGTGACGTAGATCGTGGTGACGTCGAGTTTTCTCTGGAGGCTGGCAATCTCGGCGCGCATCTGCACACGCAGTTTTGCATCGAGATTGGACAGCGGTTCATCCATCAGGAAGGCCGACGGCTGACGGACGATCGCCCGACCCATGGCGACGCGCTGCCGCTGGCCGCCCGAGAGCAGCGCCGGTTTGCGGTCGAGCAGGGCCGTCAGTTCGAGGATGCGCGCGGCCTCGTCCACGCGGCTGGCAATGTCGGATTTCGGCAACCCTGCCATCAGCAGTGGAAAGGCGATGTTTTCGCGCACGGTCTTGTGCGGGTACAGCGCGTAGGATTGAAAGACCATGGCGATGTCGCGATCCTTGGGATCGACATGGTTGACGACCCTGTCCCCGATCCTCAGTTCGCCGCTCGAAATGCTCTCAAGGCCGGCGATCATCCGAAGCGCCGTCGATTTCCCACAACCTGAGGGACCGACAAACACCATGAACTCACCATCCCTGATGTTGAAACTCAGGTCATGCAGCGCATGAAAGCTGTTGCCGTAGATCTTGTTGACGTTGCGTAGTTCTATACCGGCCATATCTCCGCCTCCCTCATCCTTTTACAGCGCCGAAAGTCAGGCCGCCGACGATCTGCTTTTGAAGTGCAAGCGTTACGATGATGACGGGCAGTGAATAGAGCACGGCCGCAGCCGTCATCGCTCCCCAGGCAAGGCCATAGACTGAGTTGTATTCGGCAATGACGATCGGTGCCGTTTTGGTCGCCTCTGACGTCAGCAGCAGTGCGTAAAGGAACTCGTTCCAGCTCGTGATGAAGGTAAAGAGCGCGGTGACGGCGATTCCGCCCGTCATGATCGGAAGAATAACCTTCAGAAAGGCCTGAAAACGGGTGCATCCGTCCATGCGCGCCGCCTCTTCCAGATCCTTCGGAACGCCTTCGAAGAAGGCTGCCATGAGAAGAAGCGCAAGAGGTACCGCGGCTGATGTGTGGGCGAGCACCAGACCGGGAACGGTATCCAGCAAACCGAGCGACTTCAGAAGCTGGAACAATGGCACGCCGAGCGACACCGAGGGCACCATGCGCGTGACCAGCGCGAAAAGCAGGAACAGGGTGGTGATCCGGCGCCGATAGTGGGTCGCGACATAAGCGGCCGGAACCGCCACAGCCAGGGAAAGGATGGTTGTCAGCACTGCCACCATCAGCGAACTTGCGAAGGCCCGCGGCAGGGTCGATGATTGCAGGACATCGCGAAAATTCTCGAATGAGATCACCACGGGAAAGAAGCTCGGGGGAATCTGCTGGACATCCGCTGCCGGCTTGATCGACGTCATGAGCAGATAGACGTAAGGCAGCGCATAGGACAGGACGAGGACGAGCGCGGCGGCCTTGATCACGATGCCGTTGAGATTGAGGCGGCGCGCACTACGCATGGACCGGCCTCCATATCTTCCAATAGGCAGCGGCGGCCAGAAGCATCATGACGATCAGAAACAGCGTGCCGGAGGCCGAGGCCTCGCCGAGATCGCCGAAGCGCACCATGCGCTGATAGATGTTCATCGAAAACACTTCAGAAGCGTGGTTGGGGCCACCTTGCGTCTGGATCCAGATGAGGTCGAAGGTCTTGGCCGCATCCACCCCACGCACGATGACGACGACGGCGATCACCGGGCGCATCAGCGGCAGCGTGACATGCCAGAAGCGCTTGAATGCGTTCGCGCCGTCGATCCGCGCCGCCTCCAGCAGGTCCTTGGGGATGTTTGTCAATCCGGCATAGGAAACGAGGGCGACAAAGGATGTCGTCAGCCAGATATCGGCAAAAGAGACGGAATAGATGACGATATCTTCGTCGGACAACCAGGCAATCGCATCGGGGTCGCTGATGACGCCCAGATGGACGAGCCCATAATTCAAGATGCCGATGTTCCCGACCAGGAGAAAGCGCCACAAGAGGCCGGCGACAATGGGCGGCACCATCAATGGCAGCGTGAAGATCGTGCGGTGCCAGCGCGACTGACCGGGGAGCGCCGAAAACAGCAGAGCGGCGCAGAAACCGAAGGTAAATTCGAAGAACAGCGCAAAGATCGAATACTGGATTGTTCTGAATGCGCTTTCGGCGACGCGCTTCGAGGTTAGCGCGTCGATATAGTTCTTGAGCCCGATCCACTCTCGTATGTGGGGAGTAATGGTGTCGACCTTAAAAAAGGAGTCGAACACCAGAAGCCCTACCGGGTATGCGACCAGCAAGCCAAGGATGGCGAGGGCTGGCGCAAGCATGCACAGCACGAATCGGTCTTCACCCGACATGGCGCTCTCCGAAAGCTGATGATGCGAGGAGGACCACCCGTCCTCCTCGCCGCCGAGGGACTAGTCGAGGATGTCTTCGATCGTTTCCTTGGCGTCCGTCAGGACCTTGCCGACATCCGATTTGCACGTCAGGGCCTGCTGCACGGCTGGAAGAACCGCTTCGTCGACAATTTCCTGATATTTTTCGTTCATTGGACGGCCTTGCGTCGCAGGAGCACCCAACGTCTCAAGTAGCGGCGTGAAATGCTCATAACCGGGCTTGCTTGCATAGCCGTTATAGGCCGAGTTCGTCGCAGCCAATCCAAGCGGCGCTTCGATACCGAGGGCATTGTTGGCGATCGCGAAGGCTATGAACTTCTTGGCCGCGTCCTTGTGTTGGGAGGTCGACGGAACGACATTGTACCAGGGACCCGGAATTGCCGCGATTCCGGCATCACCGGCCAGCATCGGGACGACGCCGACCTTTCCGCTGACTTTGGAATCAGCGGGTGTCATCTTGTAGGCGTGCGCCCAGAATTTCATCATCGCTGTCTTGCCTTGATAGAACAGGTTCTGAGCCTCGCCCCAGCCGATCTCGTTCACGTTTTCGGGCACGGAATGATCGATGCAGTGTGGCGCGATGTAGAATTCCAGCGCCTTCCGATGCGCTTCGTTGTCGATGATCACCTTCCCATCCTTGTCGAGGATCACACCTGGCGAGCCCGCCTGAAGCACATGCGCCATCCATTCTTCGGAGAAGCTGCCGATGGTGTCGGTGCCCCAAAAGTCGGTCTTGCCGTCACCATCTGTGTCTCGGGTGAAGAATCTTGCGATGTCGCGCCATTGCTCCCAAGTCTTTGGCGGGGCGAGGGGATAACCATATTTTGCCTGGAACGCTTTCTGTTCCTCCGGCTTGTCGAAGAGGTCCTTGCGATAAAAAACAATTTCGGCATTGGCCCAGGCAGGCATGCCGATCAGCTTGTCACCGATCTTCGCGTCGGCAAGCAAGGCAGGCGGCAGGTCCTTGCGAACCGCATCGGTGAAGAGCGGCGCGAGGTCTTCGACGTGGCTTGCGAATTTCGCGTTCCACACGACGTCGATCGTTACCACATCGAAGGCCGATGAGCCGGAGGCGATTTCGGCCGAAAACTTGTCGAAGACGCCCTGATAGGGGACGACGGTGAAGTCCACCTTGATGCCGGTCTCCGCGGTGAACTTCTCTGCGGCTGCCTTCTGCAGCATTTCGCCGCCGCCTTCCACGAGGATATTGATGGTTTCGGCCTTGGCGGAGGCCGCAATGCAAACGAGCGCGAGCGCGCTGGCGCCAAGCAGTTTCTTCATGAATTCCTCCCTTGTTCCGCCGGGAAGCACTTGCCTCAGGCTGTTCCATTACCCGGACCATAGGCGCGCTATGACGACGTTGTCAATCGCGATTGTCGACGTTGTCAGAAAAATATGTCGACGTTGTCATGCGTGTGGTTTACAACAGACCCGCATCAGGAGAATTGGTGGACATGGTGAGCATCGTCAGCGTCGCAAAAGCGGCCGGGGTTTCGAATAAAACAGTCTCTCGCGTCATCAATGGCGAGCCCTACGTGACTGAGGAAACCCGGGAGAGGGTGGAAAAGGCTATTCGCGATCTCGGCTATATCCCGAATATGGCGGCGCGCCTCATACGATCCAGCCGTTCCAACACCTTTGGGATTATCACCGATTATGTTTCCACGACGCCTTATTCGGTCGATATTGTCCGCGGAATTCAGGATTGGGCCAATGCGAACGGGAAAACCATCCTGATCGCCAACACCGGGGGGTCTTCCGAGCGAGAGGTGGAAATCTGGAAAATGTTCCAGTCCCATCGCATCGATGGAGTCCTGTATGTCACCATGTACCGCCGCATTGTGGATCCGGAGACGGGCGATGTCAGCATTCCGACGGTGATGATAAATTGCCGGCCGCAAACAAGGGAGCTCCTGCCGTCCATCGAGCCCGATGATTATCAGGGGGCGCGAGATCTTACCCGGTACCTCCTTGAACGGGGCCATCACAGAATCGGTTACATCCGGCTCAATCCGATTCTATTGGGAGCCGAACTGCGTCTGGATGCATTTCGCCGGACGACAAGCGAATTCGGTCTCCCAGAGAACGACCTCTCGATCAGCCTTGGCATGGAAGGGCCTGTTGGGGCAGAAAACAACTATGTCTTTGCGGCGGCGACAGAAATGCTCAAACAAGACGATCGTCCGACCGCGATCATGAGCGGCAACGACGAAATGGCAATTCAAATCTACATTGCCGCCATGGCACTGGGATTGCGGATTCCACAAGACGTCAGCATCGTCGGCTTTGACGATTTTCGAACAGTTACCATGGCGCTGAAGCCAGAGCTGACCACAGCGGCATTACCATACTACGATCTCGGCCGAGAGGGTGCGACGTGGCTGAACGATTTGATAGCGGGCGAGAAGATTTATCCGGGCAGTCGGGTTGTCTCTTGCAAGCTGGTTGAACGTAGCTCTGTCGCCTTTAACCCTCATTAGGCGTCGAGATTCTCTCCTGCCTGCCTCGAATGATTACGTCTGATTTGAGCGTTGCCACAGCTGAACGGTGGTGGTGGAGTGGAGTGGAGAAACGGGTGAATCCGGCGTATTATGTGTTATGGAACTTGAAAGCGCAAGGCAAACGCTGCTGCATAATCATTTTGAAAATACGCAGCAATATCAATTACTTCTAGCGCGTTCCCAAATCAACGTGCGAGGGTTAGCCAATCGCCGATCGTTGCCCCAGAACGTCGCGTGGGCCGTGTTGCGGGAACGGCCGGGCGCTCAGTTGCTACGGTCTTTCGCACTTCACGCGGGCTGAGCCCGAATTCATGGCTGAAGGCGCGCGTGAAATTGGCCGCAACGTCGAAGCCGGCGGCCTCGGCAATCTCCGCGATCGGCCTGGTGTCGGTCGGGTTGGTCAGATCCGCATAGGCCTGCAGCAATCGACGTTTGCGAATGTAATTGAAGACGCCTCCGCTCGTTTCGAACAATTGGTAGAGCCGCGTCCGCGAGATCCCCAGCGCACGGCACATGACCTCAGGCGTCAAGCTGTCTGAATGAAGATTGAGGTGAATATAGCGGTGGGCCCGCTCCATCAGCCCCATATTGGTCTGTTCCTGACTGCGATCCGAACTTGTGGACGATGCAGCGCATGCAACGACCATATCGCCGATCGTCTGGATGATCCGCGGCACCTCCTCCACCGTCAGATTGCTCAGGTTCGATTCCAGGCCATTGATATAGCTGACGAGCAATTCAGCCAGACTGCCGGAGAGGACGATGTTGTTGGCGTTCTGCAGGAGAGGCGCGTCACGGCTCAACAGTTCATAGGGCAAGAAGACGAGCACGGCGACGGAATCGGTCATCCGCCCGCGGTACGGATAACCAAGAGACCTGAAAAATATCTCACCTGGGCCGGTCTCGGTGACATGCCGATTGGCCTCGGTCCAGGCCCGGCCGCTGCGCAGTATGCCGACGTTCCAGTGATCGATCGGGCTCGATCGCAGTATGGCCTGATCGCGGATATAGCTGCAGGACTGCGTTCGCTGCTGGACGATGAGAATATCGCCAAGCTGCCAGGCCGTCTGTTCCGCGAGAAAACCGTCGTCCTCTGATTTTCCGTCCGGCAGATGAACATCGACAAGCGGCGCCATGTGTGATCGCCAGGACTGGAACTGTTCATTCGGTGGCAGGTCGTGCGTCGAAAATCGCAAGGGCACCAGCGCCGGAGCAACATCCACCCGATGTTCTTTCTGCGGGGACGGCTCGCGCGGCCAGCGCCGCCGCTCCAGGTGGGCCGGCCATTCCTGTCCCGCAGCGGGCTTATCTCCAGACCCCGTAGCCATCCACTCCTCCAGCGCGTGCATAAGTTACCTATCATATTCCCTGGCGAGCAGAAATGGACGGACCGATAATTTCCAGGATGCGGCGATAACGACAATTGCACCATGTTCCTATATCTAAGTAAGCAATGGTTATTCCGAAGGACGTTCGGAAATTCCAAAATTCTCACTTGCCGGGTGCGATGTAGTTTTAGAGCACTCTCAACGTGAAACGACACTAATCAAAACAAATAAAAGCAGAGGAGATAGTCGTGAACTATCGGAGCAATATTCGTGCGCGCTTTGCGCGAACACCGTCAGAGACCAGAAGACGCTCGTGAGGCCGGACATCGGCCAATAAGAGCGCGCGAAGGGTTGCGCGCAGCCGAGGTCATCTGTGTCAATGCGTAATGACCCGCGGCTTGCGCGCAACCCCAACCATACCACCCATTGGCGAATTTTTGCAACGCTGCCCTTGCGAAGGCAGAACGGAGGCTAAGATGACCACAGCATGTGAAGAGAAACAAATCGAATTGAAGCCGATTTCGAACTGCAGACGAGAGGTCGAAGTTGCGATGGTGGAAATGCTCGTCAGTTTGCAGAAACGCGGATGGTCGGCTGCGGAATTGGCGTTGGAGCTCGCAGATGCCTCCGAAGATCTCGTCATGCTGATCGCCACCAAACGGCTTCGACCCCATTAATGCCTGTCGCCCTGGAAGTGTGCGACGGTCCCGGGATAACGACGTGCAAAAGACAAACAACTAATGCGCATCGCATGAATCAAATTGCATGCGATGCGCATTAGAAAATCGCGTGGAATTGTGCTGTTTCTGTCTCTGGCAGCACGTGAGGCGGCGCAGTTTCCCAGCACCCCATTACCACCCATCCAGTCAGTCGCCGGGCCGGTGAGGGCTTTGACCCTTTTCCCGGGCCGCGCCGATACGGTGTCAGGGCCGTTTCGGCGGCATTTTCTACAGAGCCGAACTGTTTCTGTCGCGGCGTTACGACCATCACTTGCCTACAAATTATAATGCGCTAAATTATGCAAGAATGAGTTGCATCCGTTTGTCCCGGCTTGATAGGGGCCGATGGCTGCAATGCGATACCTTCGGATGGCAACATGATCTGGAACCATCGCATCACGCGCATCGTTGTCGGCCTGTTGCTCCTGACGCTCGTGGCGGTCGTCTCATTGCCGACGATTACCGGCTTTACCAGCCTTGATGGCACGGTCAACGCGCGGTTTGCCGTCGTTAATGCCCCGATCGATGGGACGATTGCCAAAGAACCACTCAAGGCCGGCAGCGCGGTCAAAGCGGGACAAGCCCTCGCGGAAATCAGAAATACGCGTGTCAATCGCGCCATCCTCGCTTCGCTCGAGGCAGATCGCAACACGGCGCTCGACCGCGTCGCCGCCCTTAAAAAGGAACGAGAGGAACTCTCCGCACTTCGCGAGGAATTGTCTGCCAGATTGGAAGTCTACAAGCAGACCACCATTGCCAATCTCGAACGCGAAGTCGAAATCCTCAGGAAAAAAGTCGAAGTGTCGCAAGCTCAGGATCTGGTTGCGCAGGTCGACCTGAGCAGGCGGGTGCAGCTCGAGTCTAAAGGCATTCTGACGCAGAAGCTGGTCGAGGCCGCGCGTGCCGCCGGAGCTGCGACCGGCGGCGAGGTCGAAATCAGCAACCTGACTGTTGATCAATTGGAGCAGAGGCTCAATGCGGTCCGCCAAGGTATCTTTGTCTTCGGCGATGGGCAAAATGACGTGCCCTATTCGCGCCAGCGCGAGGACGAGGTCGTCGTTCGCATCAACGACTTGAACTCGCGCATAGCGGAAAATGAGACACGCGCCACCGAAGTTCAAAAGCAGCTGGTCAAAGAGGCAGACCGCGTCAACAGCCTTGAATCCGCAACCGCATTAGCGCCATTCGACGGCGTTGTCTGGACCAGGAGTATCGTCAACGGTTCGAACGTCGTGCTGAATGACGAGCTGATGCGCCTCCTCGACTGTCGAGAGCTGTTCGTGGATATCCTTGTTCCCGAGGTCAATTACGACGAGATCTACCCGGGACTTGTTGCGCAGGTGCGCTTGTTCGGCCGCAGCGATGTCTTCAAGGGCACGGTCATCTCGGTCAGAGGCAATTCGGCTTCGGTCGAGGCCGATTCCTTTGCCGCCAGCTTGCCGCCGTCGACGCAACGCAATGCCCGCATTCGGGTTCGCCTCGATCCATCCTTCATGAATAACGACTTTGCGAACTCCTGCCAGGTCGGACGCACAGTGCAGGTCCGGTTTTCCAAACACGGCATCAACCTATCCAACTGGGTGAAAAGCCTGTGGTTCAGTATCTTGTAGCGCTGGTTCCGACCCTAGTCGTTTTGGCGTTCTTTTTCCTGGGGCCGTTCAATTGGTCGCGCCATCACAGCTGGACACGGGCAGTGACCTGCGCGTTCGTCGCAGCACTCGCACTGCGCTACATGTTCTGGCGCTTGACGGAGACAGTGCTTCCCTATCCCAGCGACGGTCCGAGTTTCTACTGGGTCTGGATCCTCTTTGCCGTCGAAGTTTTGGCCTGCTTCGAAGTCATGCTTTTTCTGATATTGATGAGCCGCCATGTCGACCGGAGCGCAGAGGCGGACAGGCTCGGTCGGGTTTTCTTCGCGCGCGACAAGCGGGAGCTGCCGACCGTCGATGTTTTCATTCCCACCTATAACGAGCCGCTCGACGTGCTCGAGCGAACCATCATCGGCGCCCGTTCGCTGGATTATCCTGCCGACAAATTGAAGGTGTATGTGCTTGACGATCAACGCCGCGACTGGCTGAAGGCCTATTGCGAAGAAAAGAACGTCATCCACGTCACGCGCGGCGACAACAGCCATGCCAAAGCGGGCAATATGAACAATGGGCTGAAAGTCAGCTCGGGCGATTTTATTGCAATCTTCGACGCCGATTTTGTTCCTTATCGGCATTTTCTTCGCCGGACACTGCCCTTCTTTTCCGATGACAGCATCGGCATCGTCCAGACGCCGCAACATTTCTTCAATGTCGATCCCGTGCAATCAAACCTCGGCCTCGAGAATATCTGGCCGGACGAGCAGCGCTTGTTCTTCGACGAGATCGCGCCCAGCCGAGATGCCTGGGACGTCAGCTTCTGCTGCGGCTCATGCTCGATTGCCCGCCGCAAGGCCGTCGACGCAATCGGCGGGTTTCCGACGGAGTCGATCACGGAGGACCTGCTGACCACTCTGTCGATGCTCAACAAAGGCTACAAGACGCGCTACCTGAACGAGCGGCTGTCGATGGGACTGGCCGCCGAAAACCTGACCGGTTATTTTGTGCAGCGCGAACGGTGGTGCCAGGGCGGTATTCAAACCCTCTACCTTTATAATGGCCCACTGCGCGGCCCCGGCTTGACGCTCTTTCAGAGGATCATGTTCCTGCCGGCATCATGGCTGGTGCAGTATCTGGTCCGCTTCATGATCTTGCTCGTCCCCATCGTCTATCTCTGGTTCGGCCTGCTCCCGCTCTATTTCACCGACATAGCCGATTATGTCGCGCATCAGGTGCCGCTGCTGGCGGCGTATTTCCTGCTGATGCTGTGGATCACGCCGACGCGTTATCTGCCTGTTGTTTCCAGCGCCGTCGGGACCTTTGCGACATTCCGCATGCTGCCGACAGTGGTCTCCAGCCTGGTGAGACCGTTCGGCAAGCCGTTCAGGGTGACGCCGAAGGGCAGTGGCAACGAGGCGAACCAGTTCGACCGCTACAGCTTCGCCTGGATCGCAGGCATGATCTCGATCACCGTCTTCGGTCTGCTGCTCAACGTCGTGCCGGAAACGTCGCATGTGCAAGGCCAGTTTTCGCCGGTCGCGGCCTGGTGGTCAGGGATCAATATCGTCGTCCTGCTCATCGCGTCACTCATCTGCTTCGAGAAACCCCGGCGCCTGTTTCATGCGTTCAAGCTCGATGAGCCCGCTGTCGTCGACGATGTCCCCGGCCGGATCGTCAGTCTGGCACTGGACAAGGCGGTCGTTGCCGTCCACAACATGGCCAGATTTCAATCCAAATCGGTGATGCTGAAAATCGCCGGCTTCGACCCGATCAAAGCGGAGCTCGGACAGGTCACCCAACGACGAAGCAGCATCAGTCGCGGCGGCGATAAGCAGGCCTATTACCTGCACCTCTATTTCGAGCTCAGCGGCTCTGCTCGCGACAGCATGATTGTCAAACTCTACACCGGCCAATATTCGCGGGACATTCGCGACATCGACAAGGTTGCCGTCTCTCTCAATCTGTTGCTGCGGTCATTCGGACGAACGCGCACGTTGTAGTCCGGCTCATGAGGGCCTGCGTGGCGTCTTCGCGCATGCATCAGCCGCCGGCTGAGAATGTGTCTGTTTTCCGGCCCCGTTCGGCCGCAGCCATTCGCCAAGCTGCCATTCTGGAAAGTTCCCTCATCGCCCGCCACGTCCGCACAGGGAACATTCTGCGGGGCTATCGCGACATTCGGGCGCCCCGGCCTTGAAGGGATAAGAACGGGCGCCCGCGATACTTGCCTGGGATAATTGATTATTGAAGGATCGCTCCGAAGGCCGGTGCCGCGGTCACGGCGCAAAGCACTCACGCATCCCACCTGGTGTGTGGGACCTCAGAAGCAGAGACAGGTAGATCTACCGCCATGACGGAGCCGCCACTCCTGACGAACTTACTGGCCAGACTGTTCGTCCAGAGTGGAAAGCGCGTCCTGCAGCCTGAGCGCAGCCAGTGCCTTCGTTGCCTCATCAGGGGACCATCCGGCCTCCAGCGCTGCTGACAGGACCAGGGATTCCGTTTGCAGTTCGAGCTTCTCATACAGCGGCTCAATGGCCTCGCGTGCGGTGACAACGTGCTGGTCGGGCGGCGTGATGGGTGTCGCAGCAACCGTAGGCATAATGCTCCTCCTTTTGAACGCTAAGGTTCGAAACCCAATTGCAGGCATGCTTGTTCCGCTCACATCGCATTTTTAGCCGTATCATGGCTGACGGAAACTGTTGCGAAACTCTGGACGGTCGCAACTTCGTCCGCCCGCGGCGCCTCTGTGTCGCAGCGAAAATCTTCGCTCGATGTGAACGAAACTACAGGCTACCGCACAATTGGCGAAAGCGGAAGCGACTTGCGGTAATCATTGAACAAGGCCGCAGCTATGAAGAACGCCGCCATATCTGGCGAAACCTCCGCCATTTCAGAAGTGCGCGAATGACGATGGCCGCCGGTATCTTCCGGTGGTCGCCGACGGTCCACTCCCTGGCAATCGGTGCGTTCGGGTCGAGCAGAAAGGCGACCAGGATGCTTGCGCTCTTCGCCTCCGCTTCGAGCCTGTCATCGGATTTGATGCAGGCCCTGCTCGCCTTCGGTAAAGGTCTGTCCGTCGGCGACAACGGCGCCGCTGAAGACGTAGAAGGTACGTGAGAACGCCTGCTGCCATCAATCGAACCCGTGCGCCGCGGGGGCCAACTGGCAGGTGGTGGCAATCGTCTTGCTGACGATGCCGATGAATGGCCTTAGTGGCAATCTGAAAACATCCGCCGCAACCGATTCGCTGACGGGATCTCCAATGACCATCGACGCCGCACGAAATCCGCATCCGATCTATTTTGCCGGGGCGTTTGCCACGGGCGGGCTCCTGACCTTCATGGTGCATCTGAACGGCGAGCTGGCACGCTATGGGAGCCCGCTGTTTTCGTCCTGGACGGCGCACGGCACCGGCATGGTCGCAGCCGTCATTCTTCTCCTGCTGGTCCACCGGCGGCGCAGGCCAAAGCGGGAACAGGGCTTGCGGGCGCCTCTCTGGGCCTATCTCGGCGGCCTTTCCGGCGCGGCAACGGTCATCCTGACCTCGACGACGGTCAACTCGCCGCTCGGGCTCTCCGGCACCTTGGCTCTGGGGCTGGCAGGCCAGGTCGTCTTCAGCGTCGCGGCCGACAGCTGGGGACTGTTCGGCCTGCAGAAGCGGCATCCCGATACCCGCGACATCGCGGCACTCGGCCTGGTCGTTGCAGGGGCGGCGCTGATCATCCTGTTCGGGCGAGGCGCTGTATGACGCTCTTCATTCTGCTTGCTTGCCTCGGCGGCGTGCTCGTCGGGCTCAGCCGCCAGCTCAATGGGCGGCTGAGCATCTCGACGACGCCGCTGATCGCATCCTTCTGGAATCACGCCGTCGGCTTTGCCGCCCTCACCGGCCTCGGTCTCTTCGTCGGCGGCCTGCTTCCCGCGGGTGCCGCCGGGGCGCCCTGGTATGCCTATCTCGGCGGTCCGCTCGGCGTTGTCTTCGTGGCGGCCGGCAGTTGGGCGATTGCGCGGATCGGCGCGGTCAATTCGGCTCTGCTGATCATCGGCGGGCAGATGGTCACGGGGGTGGCGTTTGATTATATCAGTGCCGTGCCGGCCTCCTTCTGGGCGAACGCCGGCGGAATTGCCCTCATCATCGGCGGAATGATGGTCAGCCGGGGACGACGCAAGGGCGAGCGTTCGCAATAGGTCGGCGGGGATGCCTCCCCGCCGCGTCAGCTCGCCGCAGTCTCAAGCGAGATATTTGGTGAACCAGTCGACCGTTCGCTGCCAGGCGAGCTTGGCGGCCGCCTCGTCGTAGCGCGGCGTGGTATCATTGTGGAAGCCGTGATTGACGTCGGGGTAGATATAGGCCTCATAGGTCTTGCCGGCCGATTTCAACGCCGCTTCATAGGCCGGCCAGCCCTCGTTGACGCCCTTGTCCAGCCCGGCATAATGAAGAAGCAGCGGCGCCTTGATCTTCGGCACGTCTTCGGCCCGCGGCTGCCGGCCGTAGAACGGCACGGCGGCGGCAAGTTCGGGATAGGCGACCGCCGCCGCGTTGGCGACACCGCCGCCATAGCAGAAGCCGACGATGCCGACCTTGCCGGTGGTGAGATCGCTCTTCATCAGAAACTCGACCGCGGCGAAGAAGTCGTTCATCAGCTTTTCCGGATCGACCTTCTGCTGCAGCTCGCGCCCCTTTTCGTCATTGCCGGGATAACCGCCGACCGAGGTCAGGCCGTCGGGCGCCAGCGCGATGAAACCGGCCTTCGCCACGCGCCGCGCCACATCCTCGATATAGGGGTTCAGCCCCCTGTTCTCATGCACAACCACCACGGCGGCGACCTTGCCGGTGGCGTTTTTGGGGCGGACGAGATAGCCGCGGACATCGCCGTTTCCTTTCGGCGAGGGATAGGTGATGTATTCGGCGGATATGCCGGGATCGGTTGCCTCGACCTGGGTCGCCAGCGCATAATTCGGGCTGAGCGACGCCAGAATGGCGGCCGCGGTGACGCCGCCGACGGCGAACTTGCCGGCCCGGTCGAGAAACTCGCGTTTGGTGATCCTCCCATGCGCGTAATAATCGTAGAGTTCGAGCAGTTCCTGTGGGAAATCCTTGGCGGTCATGCGGGTCATGATGGCTCCTCCTGGCCTCGGGTTCTCGCTGCATCCTACACAGGTAAGCGCGCGGCTCTTTTCAATCTTTCGCGAGTTGCGCGTGAGATTGCCGGCGCAAAAGCGCTCTGCCGCAACGCGTTTGCCTGCGAGATTCCAGCCTCCACGGGGCGCGCTTTCGATCGGCCAAGTCCTGACGCCGCCGGTTGCAGCGCCTATTCGGCAGCCGACTATCGGATTATGAAAATTAATTTCATGCTCGCGTCTTGCGGCCCGTTTTCTATTGACGCCTTCCGATTTTTGTCCCAACTTAAAGAAAATAAATTACTTAAATCGGGAACTTGATCGGCATGAAAGTGGGCATCATCGGGCTCGGATTCCGGCTCGGCTACCTCGGTTACGTCTTCAAAGCGATCGATAGCAGCTTCGACATCGTCGGCTATGTGGATCCCGATCCGGCCGGCCTTCCCGGCTTGACGGAAAAGGGCATTTCGGCCGGCAAGGCCTATGGCTCGCCGGAAGAGCTGCTCGCCTCCGAAAAGCTCGATCTCTTGATGATCGGCTCTCCCAATCACATGCATCTCGGCCATATCAGGCTCGGGCTGCAGGCCGGGCTCAAGGTCTTCTGCGAAAAGCCGATCGTCACGACGATCGCCGAAAGCATCGAGTTGGCGCATCTGATGGCGAAGTTCGGCCATGAGCGGCTGATGGTCGGCCTGGTGCTGCGCTACTCCCCGCTTTACAAGGATCTGCGCGCCATCCAGGCCGAGGGCAAGCTCGGCCAGATCGTTTCGATCGAGGCATCCGAACATATCGAGCCCTATCACGGCGCCTTCTTCATGCGCGACTGGCGCCGTTACGAGCGCTATTCCGGCAGCTTCATGCTGGAGAAATGCTGCCACGACCTCGACCTTTATAATGGCGTCGTCGGCGCACGGCCGGAGCGGGTCGCCAGTTTCGGCGGCCGCAAGAGCTTCATTCCGGCCAACGACCCGGCCCGCGAGGGCATCAACGACCTCGAGCTTTTCCACCGCAAGCCGAGCGGCTGGATGGGCTCCGACAAGGTCTTCGACAGCGACGCCGACATCATCGATTACCAGGTGGCGATCGTCGAATATGAAAACGGCGTCGGCATGAACTTCCATACCAATCTCAACGTGCCCGACCAGTTCCGCCGCTTCGCCATCATGGGCTCGCGCGGCATGGCCGAAGGCGATTTCGTCCGCGGCTATCTCGACGTGCACGAGCAGCTGACCGGCAACAAGATCGTCGAAAACAAATATGCCGCCACCGAGCTCTCCCAGCATTACGGCGCCGATGAACAGATGGCGAGCGACCTCTTGGAGAGCGTGCGCACCGGGCTCGAACTGCCCGTTTCGACGCTGAATGCGCTCGAAGCCGGCATCCTGGCGCTCGCCATGGACGAAGCGAGGATGAAGAAAACCGTCGTCGACCTGCGTCCGATCTGGGACCGCTTCGACGAGGCCCTTCACGCAAGAGCGGCTTGAGGACGGCGGCAAGATGAGTGTCCAACGAAGCGCCTTCATCTTTGCCTGGATCCTCCTTCTTCCGGCTGTCCTCTATGTTCTCGCCATCGTCGCCTATCCCCTCGTCGATACCTTCATCCTCTCCTTCACCGACGCGTCGCTGAAGAAGACGACCAATTGGGTCGGCTGGATCAATTACGAGAAGATCTTCAACGCCACCTTCGCCGAGGTGATCCTGCGCACCTTCATCTGGACCTTCTTCTCGGTGGCGCTGAAAATGGTGATCGGCACGTTCGGCGCCTGCATGCTGAACGCCGCCGTGCCCGGCCGCTCGCTGTTCCGGCTCTTGACCATGCCGCCCTGGATCGTGCCGATGGCAATCGGTATCTTCATGTGGGGCTGGATGTATAACGGCCAGTTCGGGATGATCTCGGGCCTGTTGCAGCGCTTCGGCCTCGTCGACGGCCCGGTCGCCTTCCTCGCCTATGGCAGCACCGCCTTCTGGGCGACGATCGTCACCGATGTCTGGATCGGCGTACCGCTGGTGACGATCTATTTCCTGGCGGCGATCCAGTCGATTCCGAAGGATCTTTACGAGGCCGCCTGGACCGACGGCGCCGGCCGCTGGTACCGCTTCCGCCGCATCACCCTGCCGCTGATGGTGCCGGCCATCATCACCATGTCGATGCTGTCCTTGATCGCCACCTTCAACTCGTTCGACATCATCTGGATCCTGACGCAGGGCGGCCCGAGCGGCGAGACGACGACGATGATCATCGATACCTATCAGACGGCGATCGGCTCGAAGAAATACGGGGAAGGTGCCGCCCGCGCCGTCTTGATCTGCATCTTCCTGTCGCTCTTCTGCTTCGCCTATTTCCGCGTCACCCGCCGCCTCAACCCGGAGAAGCGCGCATGAGCAGTGCTGCCATGATCGACCGTTACCGCTGGTGGGAGATCATCCTGATCTATTGCGGCATCGCGGTGTTCCTGTTCTTCGTTCTGGCGCCCTTCGTCGAGGGCTTCCTGGTGTCGCTGAAACCGCTCGCTCAGCTCTTCTCCTCGCCCTACCGCTTCTGGCCGGAAAACGGTTCGTTCGAAGCCTACCGGACGATGTGGATCAGCGTGCCGGGCTTCGGGCGCTATATCTTCAACTCCTTCTTCATCTCGATCATCGTCACGCTGATCGTGCTCTGCCTCGTCATTCCGGCGGCTTATGCCTTCGCCAAGTTCGAATTCAAGGGCATGGGCATCCTGCTCGGCGCCTTCCTGACGGTGAACATGTTCTCCGGCGCCGTGCTTCTGATCCCGCTCTTCCGGTTGATGCGCAGCATGGGCGTGCTCAACACCTATCTCGCCATGATCGTGCCTGGTGTCGCCTTCCTCATTCCGTCGGCGATCTGGCTGCTGCGCACCTATATGATCCGCATTCCCCAGGAGCTCAACGAAGCCGCCTTCATGGATGGCGCCAGCCACTTCTACACGCTTCGCCGCGTCATCCTGCCCATTGCGATGCCGGGAATCATCGTCGTCGCCATCACCACCTTCATCGGCGCTTACGCCCAGCAATTCATCTTCGCGCTGACCTTCAACTCGAAGAGTGAATACATGCCCTTGCCGGTGGGGCTCTTTGCTTACTTCGGCAAGCAGGAGGTCATCTGGAACGAACTGATGGCGGCTTCCTTCGTCGGCATCGCGCCGGCGATGGTCGTCATCTTCTTCCTTCAGCGGTACCTCGTCGGCGGCCTGACCGCCGGTGCGGTGAAACAATAAGACTAAAAAAACGAGTGAACAGCTAACAACCAAACGGGAGTCACGACGTGAGCATAACAATCAAGACAGGCCTTATGGCGCTCGCCTTGCTCGGTTCGACGGCATTGACCGCGGTCACTGCCCATGCCGCCGACAAGGAAATCAGCTGGATCTATTGCGGCGACACGATCGACCCGGTCCACACCAAATACATCAAGCAGTGGGAAGAAAAGAACGCCGGCTGGAAGGTCACGCCTGAAGTCGTCGGTTGGGCGCAGTGCCAGGACAAGGCAACGACGCTTGCCGCCGCCGGCACGCCGGTTGCCATGGCCTATGTCGGCTCGCGCACGCTGAAGGAGTTCGCCCAGAACGATCTGATCGTCAAGGTGCCGATGACCGATGAGGAAAAGAAGGCTTACTATCCCCACATCGTCGACACGGTGACCTTCGAGGGCACGCAGTGGGGCGTTCCGATCGCCTTCTCCACCAAGGCGCTCTATTGGAACAAGGACCTCTTCAAGCAGGCCGGCCTCGATCCCGAAAAGCCGCCGAAGACCTGGGCCGAAGAAATCGAGATGGCCAAAACCATCAAGGAAAAGACCGGCATTCCGGGCTTCGGTCTCTCGGCCAAGACCTTCGACAACACGATGCACCAGTTCATGCATTGGGTTTACACCAACAATGGCAGCGTGATCGATGCCGATGGCAAGGTCACCCTCGACAGCCCGCAGATTCTCGCCGCGCTGAAGGCCTACAAGGATATCGTCCCCTACTCCGAAGAAGGCCCGACTGCCTATGAGCAGAACGAAGTCCGCGCCATCTTCCTCGACGGCAAGGTTGCCATGATCCAGGCCGGATCGGGTGCGGCCTCCCGCCTGAAGGAGACGAAGATCAGCTGGGGCATCACGACGCTGCCGCTCGGCCCCGATGCCAAGGGCCCCGGCACGCTCTTGATCACCGACAGCCTGGCGATCTTCAAGGGCTCGGGCGTCGAGGACAAGGCGACCGAATTCGCCAAGTTCATCACCTCGCCGGACGTTCAGGCGGAATACGAGCTGCAGGGCGGCGCCGGCCTCACCCCGCTGCGTCCCTCGGCAAAGGTCGACGAGTTCGTCGCCAAGGACCCCTCGTGGAAGCCGCTCATCGAGGGCATCAGCTATGGTGGTCCCGAGCCGCTCTTCACCGACTATAAGGGCTTCCAGAACTCGATGATCGAAATGATCCAGTCGGTTGTAACAGGCAAGGCCGAACCGGAAGCCGCACTGAAGAAGGCTGCCGGCGAAATCGAAGCCTTCAAGTAAGCCCTGCTGAGGCTCATTGGGGTCGCGGCGCAAGCTGCGGCCCCTCCCCTCTATCGAATATGCGACGAAGACCGCCGGCGGAGACAGATTTTTGGGACAGCTCCTTCTCAACAACGTTCAGAAATTCTACGGCGACTACGAAGTTCTGAAGGGCGTGCAGCTCGAGGTAAAGAACGGCGAATTCGTCGTCTTCGTCGGGCCGTCAGGCTGCGGCAAGTCCACGCTGTTGCGGATGATCGCCGGCCTCGACGCGACGACGGCAGGTGACATCGTCATCAACGGTGTCCGGGTCAACGATCTGCCGCCGGTCAAGCGCGGCATCGCCATGGTGTTCCAGTCCTACGCGCTCTATCCGCACATGACGGTTTTCGAGAACATCGCCTTCCCGCTGCGCGTCGAGAAGATGGAAGAGGCAAAGCTCAAGGCCAAGGTGGAAAACGCCGCGCGCATCCTGCATCTCGACCAGCGGCTGCAGCAGAAACCCGGCATGCTTTCCGGCGGCCAGCGCCAGCGCGTCGCGATCGGTCGCGCCATTGTGCGCGAACCGAAGATCTTCCTGTTCGACGAGCCGCTCTCCAACCTCGATGCGGCGCTGCGCGCCGACATGCGCATCGAGCTTGCCAAGCTGCACCGGCAGCTGAAGGCGACGATGATCTATGTGACACACGACCAGGTCGAGGCCATGACCATGGCCGACCGCATCGTCGTGCTCGACGCCGGCAATATTTCCCAGACCGGCGCGCCGCTGGAGCTTTACCACAAGCCCGCCAACAAATTCGTCGCCGGCTTCATCGGCAACCCGAAAATGAATTTTCTGCCCGTCACCTGCAAGAGCGTCAGCGCCGCCGGCGTCGAAGTCGATTATCTCGGCCAGACCGCCCTTCTGCCGGTGACGCCACGCGACGGCATATCAGGCAAGACCCTGACGCTCGGCATCCGGCCGGAGCATATTCAACTCAACGGCGGCGACATCGTCTTCACCGTCACCCCGACCGTCATCGAACGCCTCGGCGCCAATACGGTCGCCTATGCCTCGCTCAACGGCGAGGCCGAGAATTTCTGTGCCATGCTCCCCGGCAGCGTCGGCATCCGCCCCGACGCGCCGGTTTCAACCGGCATCAACGCCGCGGACTGCCATCTCTTCGACGAGGCAGGCATTGCGTTTGAGCGGCGGGTGGAGCTGACGGAAATCGATATGAACGTGATCAATCCGACGGCGGCTTGAAGCGGCTGGGCTCTGTTTCAGCGGTTCGTTCTGCCAGGACTCGGTCGCGGGGACGTGGCTGCCCGTCTGCAGGAGTCTGGACTTCGTTGGACAATCTCCTGCGGACGGTAGCGTCCAGCCCATAGCGGAGATTTAACAATATGGCCGCATTGCACCTCCCCATAAGCAGACGCGTAAACGCCCAGGAAAATCGGCATGCATGCGCTGGAAGCGGACACGAGGCGCTGTGCTCACGGACCTTTGGTTCGGCCCCGTGACGCCAGCGTCATGGTGATCGGATAGATTTTCCGCTCAAAGGCTTTCGAGCAAGGTTTGAGTGCGACTATCTTACTTGCAGTCCTCGCTCTGGTCCGCTCAAGCTTCGGTGCACTCGTGGACCTTCTGAGACGGCGGGGTCGAGACGATCATAGGCAATGGCCATGTGGCCAGTATACCACCAGGCGCAGGCCCGTATCCGAACGTTCTAAAGCCGCCCCAAAGCGGTTATTCAATTCGACCACGCAGTCGCCACGCGGACGAGGCAGCTTTCGAACGCCGGTCTGAAATGATCGAAGCGGCGGAGAGATAGCCATGCCGAAGCACCTTATAATCGCAGTCAACTGGGTTCGACCTTTACGACAGCGGCGAGCATGGGTGGCAGCGAAGTCCGACCACGCATATTCAAACTACATTTGCCCCCGGGGCGGCACCGTACCAGCGCGCAAGGGCGCTCACCGGCATCGACTAAAACCAGCAGTTTCGTCGCCTTGCCATCCCTCCGCTTATACAGCTTTGATCTCGGGACACCCGCCTCCCGGGTGTGTTGCTCATTGGCAACGCGATGTCCGCGCGTAACGTGATCCTCATGCTTTTGGCGGACGGACAGGTCCACCGACAGCATAGCCAATGCTAGTGGCACTCCCGTCAGACTCGCCTGATCGGTTGCTACCAGCGCGCCCTTCAACACCCAATATACAGGGCCACTTTTGCGCCAGATAACGGGTCTCGATCAGTGGAGTTGACATCCATGTAAGACGTTCCGGCCCGGCAGGGCCATGCTTGTTCGCGCTGCGACGCTACATTGGGGTCACCCACAAGTTTTGTCGGGTCCGAAAACTCGGCCTTGCCTGGCTGAGCCGCTGTGCGAAAGCTATTTCGTGAGCTTCCGGACCGCGTCGGGTACCTCGGTGGACGTGACCGTCTCCCGATGGATGACGCGGCCCTGTTCAATGATAGCCAGGGCGCGCTCTGATCGTCCGTTCAGCGAATTGAGTAGACCAAATTTTCCGCTCACGCTGCCGCCGACGTCGGAAAGCAACGGAAACTCGACGCCGATCTCTCGCGCCCAGGCGGCTGTTTTAGCGAGGTCGTCATCAGTGCTGATCCCTAACACCTGATGCCCTTGCGCCTGGAGCTGAGAAAGGATCGCCTGAACCGCTTGAAGGCGCTTTTTGCAGAACTCGGCGCCGCGGGCATCGAAGAAAATAATGATCGTCTTGCCGTTATGTTGCAGCGTGCTGTTGCTCACGATCTGCACCGCGGGCAATGAGAAAGGTGGAAGCAGCTGATCCGTCATTTCAAACCTCCTTTTTGCAGTTGCACTTGCCTGACTTAGTATGGTGTTGGGGTGGCCACCGCTGGACAGGAGCGTCTCGATGGTTGCTACGGCTCGCAGATCAGGACGCTACATGTTAGGGCTCGCATGTTCTGGCCCTGGATCGTCCTCCGAGCCAATGTGTCGAATACATTCATCATAAGATCCGCGAACACCCGTAGGCTGCCAGCCACGAGGCAAGTCGCGTTCATTGGGCCAAACCGCCAGACGCCCCACCTCGTTTCGAACGATCCGGTGCAGGCGCTCGTCGCTGAACCTCGCCATCACGTTGTCTCCGCAGGCAACACAGCGTCCGGCTCCTTATCGAGGATCGCTCCCACGACTGCTTGGGAAAGACCCTCGATGGTCGCATGTTCGAAGAAGGTCCGGAGCGCAAGGTCTATGTTGTATGAGCGGCGCACTCGCGCGACGACCTGTGTTGCGAGGAGTGAGTGTCCTCCAAGGTCGAAAAAGTTGTCGTGAACGCTGATACGCGGCAATCCAAGAACCTCCGACCAGATTCCCGCCAGCTCCTGTTCGAGGTCGGTCCGAGGTGCTGTGTACTGTGCCCTTCGGCAGAAGCCATCTATCGCCAGCTTGGGCAGGGCGCCTCTGTCTACTTTACCGCTCGGCGTCACCGGCAAGCTGTCCATGAATACGAAATGGCCGGGCACGAACGGCTCGGGCAGGTGAGCGGCCAAATGTGTACGCAGCGTCCGCTTGAGCTTTTCCGGACCTGCCCAGCGCGGCCTGGCGATCGCTTGGTCACCAGAATGAATGGGCGCGTCAACCCGCTTGGCGTACACGTTGTACATCCCGGCTGCGGCGATGCTCGTGTCCTGATCCACAGTGACCTCGAATCCATGACGTTCAAGGAGACTAACGACCCAAGCCAAACTATCATCGACATCATGCACCTCTGCGACAACTTGCCGGATGCAGCGCCAGTGTTCGGTATCCACGCCGGCCAACACGTCACGTTCACTTTTTTCTACGTCGACTTTCAGTAGGTCGATATGGGAGACACCCTCCGCACGGATCACGTCCGACAAACGCATCAACTTACATGTAAAAACCTCGCTCTCCAGCCTCTGGTTGAGGACATCCTGGAGATCAAGATCAGTCAGATCTCCGGCTCTGCCGGCATCCCGTTCGGCAAGCAGATAGCTCCTTACAGCTTCGCGTTCCTCCGTCGCGTCGGCATACCTACCGGACAAAATAGACGCGTGAGGGTAGTGTTTGAATTCCGCAGACCCGGGCTTTGCCGCCAAGCCAAAGTCGAACAGGCGCATCCCAAGGCCGTAGGCCCTGTCGTTAGCAGTAAGGGTTTGAAAGATTGGCGGTATGGGTTCAAATGCGAACAGGCGTGCCCCGGGGCGAAGCGTTACGACTGCCAAGCCGAAAAGACCGATGTTCGCGCCGACATCGAAAATGATGGGGGCCACGGGCAATTCAATGCCGTGCTTGAAATAACTCTGCTCTTCGAAGAGCTCACGATAGAGAAAATCGGTTTCGCTGCGATTTCGGTGGGCGATCAGGAGTCCGTTGGGAAGTTCGTGTAAGCTTTCATGTTCAAGATTCCCTGCGCGAACCATCTCTTGAAACTCAAGCAACGGTGCGCCAACGTCTTTTTGTGGAACAACGAACGCTGCCAGGCGGGGCTCGCCACCATTGATGCTGAAGGATCCTACCGCCGCATCGCGCACTGCGGCATGACGAAGCAGTTTGTCTTCAATCTCTCCGGGCTCCACTCTGAACCCGCGGACCTTCAGCTGGTCGTCGCGTCTGCCTAGAAAATCGAAAGCCCCGTCTGCCAGACGCTTCGCGCGATCGCCGGTACGGTACAACAGCCGACCGGGTTCGTCGGAGAAAGGGTCGGGTACGAACTTCCTAGCGCACAGCGCCCGATCTCCGACATAACCGAGTCCAACTGCAGTGCCGCCGATATACAGTTCGCCTTCCATGCCTACGGGCATGTGCGCGAGGTTTTCGTCAAGCACGAAGAGCCTTACGTTGGAGATCGGTCGACCTATGGGGACCCGGCGATCCAGATACCGTTCGAGACCCTCAAGGCGATGATACGACACCACGTCGGTACACTCTGTCGGACCGTAGCTGTTGGCGAACTCTGCGCGAAAATGCCTTGAGCGCAGGAAGGGGAGCAGTCTCCGGGTCATTATGGGTTCACCGCCCAGCACCACGAGCCGAAGGCTTTCAAGATTTGTTAGCGCCTGTTCACCGAGGTCGGCGATTGTGTAGATTGCGCTGGGCGTACAGTTGATCAAGGTGCTTCTGTTTGCCCCTACGAAGCGGGCGACTTCGAGCGGGTCGAATGGCCCGGGTGGCGACAACTGGACCTCCGCCCCGATCATCAAAGGCGCCAACACGTTTTTTTGGGTCAGGTCGAAGCTCAGCGAGGTAATGACTAGCACCCGCTCGCCATCCGTCAGGTTGAACTCCCGGATATACCAATCCAAAAGATTGAAAAGGCCCTCATGGCTCACCGACGCCAGTTTTGGACGACCGGTTGAGCCTGAGGTGTAGATGGCATAGGCCGTCTCTTGCGGGAGCATTCCAGACCCTACTTGCGGCTCCGCCGATAGAGCATCCCTTTCTTCGTCCACCAGGATCGTTGGAAAGTTGGGCTGCCCTATATGTGCATCCGCCTGGCGCGCCGTCGCGACGACACCAGCCAATGGTCTCAGCATCAGACTGACCCGCTCGGGGGGGTAATATGGGTCGACTGGTACATAGGCGCATCCTGCACGTAGGATGCCAAGCAAAGCAATCACCGCTTCAGGCGACCTTTCGATGAGAACTCCAACTAGGCTTGAAGCTGTGATGCCGGCTTCCCGGATACGCGTTGCCACGTTTCCCGACCGAGTCCAAAGCTCACCATATGAGAGCGCCCGATCTCCCGTGCGCACCGCGACGCGATTCCGGTCGCGATTGACCTGCTCTCCTATCATCTCATCGATCCGGCGATGTTCCGGCGGGGCACGGAGGATCGGCGCTGCATTGGCGTTTGCCAGTTCAGACGCATCAAGAAGCTGAAGGCCCGAGATCCGGACCGGCCGCGATGCGATGTCTTCGAGAAGAATGAGGAACCGTTCGGTGAGGCACTCCACGTCACCATTGCCAATAACATTCCGATCGTACTCCCAGACACCCGCGAGGCCACTCTGTGTCGGCGCCAACGACAGGAAGAGCGCGAACTTCGGTTGCTCCAACATTATTCCTGTGTCAGCCTCAGATGCCATGCCGAACACAGGTAAGTTCTGGAGGCTGAAGGCGACCTGGAAGAGGGGGCTTTGTCCTGAAGCCCTGTCAGGCTGCATTGCTTCAATGACTCGTTCGAAAGGAATATCCTGGTTCGAATATGCCTCCAGAGTGGTCTCCCGGACCCTGCGCACGAGTTCACCGAATTGCGGATCGCCAGAAAGGTCAGTTCGCAGTACCAACGGGTTGACGAAACAGCCGACGAGCTTCTCGAGGTCGGGATCGTTACGGCCAGCCACGGGGGCTCCCACCACGATGTCGGACTGACCTGTGTGACGAAACAGCAAGACCTTGAAGGCTGCTAATAGTGCCATGAAAGGGGTTGCATGCTCCTGCACGCCAAGGCCAATGACCCGGTCGCTTATGTCGGCTGGTACGCGGAAAGTCCTTACGCCAGCCCTAGGAACCTGCCTATGCGAAGGCGGCTCGGAGACAGGCAATGGCGATGCGGGTAGGCCGGCCAGCTTTGCCTTCCAATATTCTAGCTGTGAGTTGAACTTGCCCGCGGTCAGACCCTCGCGCTGCCACGCAGCGAAATCACCGTACTGGATAGCGAGTTCAGGCAATTCTTCGTCGACGCCGCCGCGCGCGGCCAACTGGCGTAATTCCGCCGCAATAATGCCCGCCGACCAACCGTCAGCTATGATGTGATGCATGATCAGGAGCAGTCGGCTGCGCACGCCGTCAAGGCGGCAGAGATAGGCTCGGAATAGCGGTCCCGTTTCCAGATGGAAAGGTTGTTGCGTGAAATCCTGTGCTTTCTCAAGCCAGAACCTTTCAGCTTCCGTTGAATCGAGCGCCGATAGATCCATCAACACTAAGGCAGGGTCGTATGGGGGACGGACAACTTGGAAAGGTTCGCCGTCCCGTTCCACGAATACAGTACGCAACGATTCATGGCGCTCAATCAGTTTCGCTAGGGACTTTCCAACAATGGAGGGTTCAACCTCTCCTTCTAGGTCAATGAACAGGGGTATGTGGTATTGTGACGTGTTTGGCGTCAGCTGCTCGGCCAACCATATCCGCTGTTGTGCCGACGAGGCAGGCTCGGTTTCCGCGCGGTCCCGTCGGGATATCGCACCCGCGGCGCGGCCGCTCCGACCCTTGGCAAGCCTTGAGAGTTCGGCAGGCGATAGCCCCGCGAGTCTCTTCGCAGTGTTTTTCATGCGCGATATCCCGGAATGTAGATGATTGCCGCTGGACCAACTGCAGTCCGCACCAAGTCCATCTGCTCGATTTTAGCTGCACGACCCCGGTTGCACCTTCGCGCATTCGGCGAGTTCCTGTTGCCAACGCTCGCCGAGCGACTCTTGATGTTTTAAAAGCGCTGAACAGACGTCGTTGAAAGCCTCGAGATAGTTCGCCTGGGCCTTTTCGAACTTCTTCAAGCTGCGCGCGTAATCCTCGGCGAATTCGTCACGATCCTTGTCGGCCATATGATCCTCCTTTAGGTCTCATCATCAAGAACATTGAGCAACGCTAGGCAGAAGCATCGCCAAAGCCAGAAGCGTTGGGCCGCGCGACAGGCGTAGCTCCAGCAGAATCGCACCGGCTGCAATCGCGGTTTCGGAATCGATGTCCACCTCAACATCTGTATGTTCGAGCCAGGCTCCTCCTTCGGCGTTCATCGCCTTGAAGACAGCTTCCTTCGCGCAGAACAGCAATCTCGCTTCGACAAGATCTCGTATACGCTCGCGTTCGCGAGGCGTGGTGACTGTCTCGAAGCACTCGGGAGGGAGAGGGGTCGCCGGCTCGATGTCGATGCCGACGGCCGCCACTTCCGAGTGCGACGCCAGTGCAACCACAGCGAAAGCCGAGTCGTGAGCTATTGAGCCGACATAACCCTGGGGGAACGCTGCGGGCCTATTAGGGTGCTGGTCGAGCCGCGAGGCGGCGCCCACCTCTGACAGAAGCTGATAGCCAGCCTGCCGAGCCGCGAGGGACCCCATCGTACGAGAATTCTGAGGGGCTGATCCTCCATATTGAGCCAACCGTCGGCCAGCGAGCCTGATGCCTGGCGGGCAACGGTTCTCAAACGATTGCAACTGATCCAAGAAAGCGTCTTCCACGGCTCCCCCCCCCCCAGGCTGCGTCAGAAGAATATTGCACGATTAACGCGAAGTTGCAATATATTCTGATTGTTTTCTAGTCTCTTAAGTCGGCGTCGTCGGAGGACTCAACTAGCTGCGAAAACAAGGCGGCGTGCAGAAGATTATCTTGCGCGTGTTAAACTTCGAATTTTACGGTTAAAATGATGTGAAGCGGCGTGCAAAATTGAAATAATAGTTGGAGGTCATCGACGTAAAACTTTGACAGCGCTCAAAAGTTCGATCTGCGGCCATCCATTCGCTTTGGCGAGCGAGTATGCCGCTCAGCCCTGCCATCAAGCTTGAAATCTGATGTACGTGGCAACGCCGCTGCGGAGATTCCCTGGGCGCTCAAAGATAATTCCCGCCGACCTATCCGGCCGGACTGGCACTATTCAGCATGTCACGGGTGCCGTGGAGTGCGCCGATTGGGAAATCTCGCGTGAAACCGACCTGACGCTTCGGCCGCTTTATCCCCGCTAAATGTCCTGTGGCCAGGAGACCCCACCAACCAAAGGCAGACCTGCCAGACCGTGGCATCCCTCGTGATGATCCGCCATCCTGCCGATTGCTAATAGAAGACTCGGAGTGTGGCGTCGGCTTTGAGCCATGTCACGAAATTGATCGCATGGTCCAGAAGGTCGGCTGTGGAAGTTCCGAGGCCCAAAACTGTCAGTTTGCTGCCAGGCCCAAAGTGGACACCCGCCCTCAACCGAAACCGCCCCCTACCAGACCATCCCGCGGGCCGCGATCTCCTCCACCCGGGTCACGATGCCGCCTCGATGAAACACCATCGTGTCGAACAGGTTGGACACCACGCAGGTGTGGTTCGGGATGATGAAGAGTTTTTCGCCGATCTGTGGCCGAGGGCCGGTGCAGGTTGAGAGATCGATCACGCCGTGTTCTTCCGAGAGGCTGGTGATCCGCGCCTGGGGATAGCCGACGATCAGGCCGTAATCGCTGAAGCCCTGCAGGTCCGAGGTCAGCGCCTTCGAGCCGGCGTCGATGACGGCGCGGTCGGCGGTTGGGCGGGAGACGACGGTGGCGAGCACATGCATGGCGCAATCGTCCTCGCTGCAATGGCCCATGCGCACCATCTGGCGGTCGTTGTAGATATAGGTGCCGGCGCGGTGTTCGGTGGCGGAGGGGACGAGATGCGCCTCGAACAGGCTCGGCGTTCCGCCATTGCTGACGATCGGGCAGGTTATGCCGTCGGATTGCAGGCGCTGCAGCGTCTCGGCGATGAAGGCCTCGACGGCGGCGGCCGCTTGCGGTTTGGGATAGGTGACGATGCCGCCGAAGGTGAGGCCGTCGGCGGCGGCGATGCGCCTGGCGAGCGAGGCGGCTTCCTCCGATGTCTGCACGCCGCAGCGGCCGCCGCCGGTGTCGCATTCCACCAGCACGGTCAGCGGCTTATGGCCGGAGAAATGCGCGGCGAGGCCATCGACCGTCTGCTCGCTGTCGGCGACGACCTTGAGATCAGAAATGCGCTCGTTCAGCCTGGCGAGGCGCTCGAGTTTCTGCTGTCCGAGGATGTTGAAGGTGATGAGGATGTCGTTGAAGCCGGCTTCGGCGAAGACTTCCGCTTCCGTCACCTTCTGGCAGTTGATGCCCCTGGCGCCGGCGGCGACCTGGGCGACGGCGAGCGCCGGGATCTTGTGCGTCTTGATATGCGGGCGGAAGTTCAGCCCGTGCTGATCCATATAGGATTGGACGCGGGCGATGTTGGCGGCCAGCCGGTCTTCGTCGATCACGGGGCGCGGCGTCGAGAGATCGGCGATCCGGTCTCCTGCCCTGGCGACGACGGCAAAGCTGCGATCAGGCATTCAGGCGGCTCCGCGTTCTCTTCCATGTGGATCGGCGACGATCGGCCATAACGTCTTCGGCGCCCGCCGGTACGGCGTCGTCGCCGGATTATTGGGATAGGGCGTTCCGGCGGAGCAGTAAAGGATTTCCGCGGCGATCTTCGAAAAGGAGGCGAAGAAATGATTGGTGGATTTGATCACCAGGATCTTCTGCTTCTTGGGATCGATGCCCATCACCGAAAACAGGCTCGGATCGAAGCTCTGGGCGCGCGTCGAATTGAGGATGATGTCGATGCCGTCGAGCACGATATGGGCGGCATCGCCGAAGGGCGCGAGGCTCTCGCCGAACTGCATCTCGGCATTTTTCACCAGCCTGACGACCTTGACCGTGCCATCGATCGGATTGCCGGTGCCGGGCGCCGATTTGGCCCCGAAGCGCAGCGGGATTTCAGCCCCCTCGCCTGCTGCAAAACAGATCTGCACCGCCATCGGATCCCAGATGGTGCCGACCGCCGCGCTGGTGACGCCGCGGGCCATCAGCTCGGCAAGAATGACGGTCGCATCGCCCGCCGTGCCGCCGCCCGGATTGTCCCAGACATCGGCGATGACGACGGGCCATGCGGTGGCGGCCATGGCGCGCGAGACGGCTTGCCTCTCGTCGATCTGCGGCACCATGAAGGTGCCGCGCTTGGCAAACAGTTCGAGGCCGAGATCGCGCGCTAGAGCCGCACCCTTCTCCGGCCTGTCGTCGGTCACGACAAGCAGCTTCGTTCCCATTTCGGGAACGTCGCCGACCATGAAGCCGTGGATCACCGAGATCGACAGGATCTCGGGATCATCCTTCTCGATCCGCATGATCTTGTCGACGAAGGAGCGCATCGGGTCGCGCGAGGTCGGGAAAACGTCGATCATCCGGCAGTCGAACACCGACATGCGGGGCTTGACCCGGCCTTCGAGCGTATCGACGGCGATGCGCCAGAGATCCTCGGCGCGGTCGACGAAATCCGTGTGCGGAAATTCCTTGAAATAGACGGCGAAATCGAGCGCCGCGACGCGCTTTGCCGTCAGATGGCTGTGCGGATCGAGTTCGGCGCAGATGAGGACATCAGGGCCGACGATCTCGCGCATGCGGGAGAGAAGATCGCCTTCCGTGTCTTCATAGCCGGCTGCCACCATGGCGCCGTGCAGGCCCATGACGACGGCGTCGACAGGCATGGCCGCGCGGAGCTGGTCGAGGATTTCGTCGCGCAGCTCCTCATAGGTCGTCCGGTTGACGAGGCCCGCCGGGTCGGCCCAGGTGGCGGTGCCCTCGATCAGTTCCCAACCCTTTTCCCGGGCGACGCGCCGGCCGACGGTGATCGGCGCGGTGCAGAGCGTCGGTGTATCAGGGTGCTGGCCGGGCGGGGCATAAAGCGAGGCTTCGAATGCGCGACGATCGACGCAGATCGGGGAGAAGGTGTTGGTCTCGGTCGCCAGTGCTGCCGTGAATATGCGCAAGAAAGTGGCCTTCGTGTTGCAGGCCCCGCGTCACCCCATCGGGTTCGGCAGGTAGCCGGTGAAACCTGAGATCTTCCAGCGTCCCTGGTGCCGCCTGCAATAATAGAGCGTCTGCCATTGCAGGACATCGCGGGTGCCGTCGGCCTTGGTAATGCCGCCTTCGAATTTCTTGCGGACAAGCGCCGTGTCGCCTTCGATCTCGATATCCTCGAGCGTCGTCGTCGTGAAGATCGCCGTGCGCGGATCTTCCGCGAAACTCTGCCCGGCAAACTCTCTCGCCTGCCTCAGCCACTCTTCGCGATAGGCCGAAAGCGAGGGAAAGGCGAGCCGCCACTTGTCGGGGTTCACCTCTTTGCGGCCGTCGATGCCGATGAAGCCCTCTTCGACGAAATCATCCTCCACCATCGACCAGTCGGCGGCGAGAAAAGCGTCGATATCGCGCGAAACGAGCATTTCCCAGATCGCCTGCCGGGCGCCGTCCGACGGGAAAGGGTTCTGAAAAGGATCGCGCATGTGTGCCCCGGATTGAAATTCTTTTCATAAATCGCGTTTTTCACTGGTCAAATTCTGCTTTCTATGGTCATTTGTCAATGTATCAAGAAAATAATTTGCAAGGACTTCAGCATGCCCATCAAGCGCTATGGCACGGTTCAAACGGGCGCCGGCGGCAAGACGCTGCCATTCGCGCGTGCGGTCGAAGCCGATGGCTGGCTCTATGTTTCCGGTCAGGTTGCGATGGAAGACGGCGAAATCATCGATGGCAACATCATCGCCCAGACCCATAAGACGATCGCCAATGTGCTGGAGATTCTCGAGGAGGCCGGCTATGGCGTCGAGCATGTCGTGCGTGTCGGCGTCTGGCTCGACGATCCGCGCGACTTCTGGACCTTCAACAAGATCTATCAGGAGTATTTCGGCGAGCATCCGCCGGCACGCGCCTGTGTGCAATCGTCGATGATGGTCGATTGCAAGGTTGAGATCGACTGCGTGGCCTATAAGAAGAAGGACGCATAGGAAAAATCGGTGGGAGTCGGTTTGGATATCTTTTCGACATTGCAGGAAGATAAGAGCCGGCTTTCTCCTTCGGAAAACCGCATCGCGGAGATCATCGTCAATGATTTCGAGTTTGCGGTGAATGCCTCGATCATCGAGCTCGCCGAACGCGCCGAGGTTTCGCCGCCGACCGTCACCCGCTTTTGCAGGCGGCTCGGCTGCGAGAGTTTTTCCGATTTCAAGGTTCAGCTCGCCCGCACCGCCCATATCGGCGTGCGCTATCTGAAACCGGAATCGAAAAGCACCGAACCGGCCGATGTCGCCCAGGATATCATCACCAAGGCGCAGAACGCGCTGTTTCTGCTGCATCGCTCGCTCGATCTTGCGGCGATCGAAGCGGCGGTTGCCCATATCGCCAAGGCCGACATGATCTATGCCTTCGGCTCCGGCGGCAATTCGTCGATGATCGCCGACGAGCTGCAGAACCGGCTCTTCCGCCTCGGGCTGCGCATCACCGCCAGTTCCGATCACAGCATGCAGCTGATGATGGCGGCGGCGGCCCGGCCGGGCGATGTGCTGATCGGCTCGTCCTTCTCCGGCCGCAATCTCGAGCTGGTGCGGGCCTTCGAGCTTGCCCGCCAGAACAAGGTGAAGACGATCGCTCTCACCCAGACGGACAGCCCCGTCGCCAAGGCCGCCGAAATCGTCGTGCCGATCGACCTTCCCGAAGGCAACAATATCTACCGTCCGACCTCGACGCGCATCGCCTATATCGCGACGGTCGACATCCTCTCGAGCCTGGTCGCTTACGCCGTTCAGCCGAAGGCGACGACCACGCTCCGGCGCATCAAGCAGCAGCTCGTCATCCACCGCGACGGCGACGACCGGCAATTGCTTGGAGACTGAAATCCATGAGCGGGAGTCTGGGAAAATGACCCAATCGGCAGCCATCGTCACCGGTGCGGCGGGCGATATAGGTGCTGCGATCGCCGCACGCCTTGCCGAAGATCACGACGTCGTGCTGCTCGCCGATATCGATGCCGCCGCGGCGGCCGCCGTCGCTTCCAGGCTCGGGCCGGCCAGCCGTTTCGTCGCCATCGGCTGCGATGTGACCAGCGAGACGAGCATATCGGAACTGGCAAAACGCGCCGCCGATGCCGGGCTGGTGCGAACCCTCGTCAACAATGCCGGTGCGGCGCGAGCGACCAGCCTGCACGACACGACGCCGGAGATCTGGCGGGCGGACAATGCGCTCAACCTCGAAGCGGCCTTCCTATGTTTCCGCGCCTTCGAGCCGATGCTCAAGGCGTCCAAAGGGTCTGTCGTCAATATCGCCTCGGTCAACGGCATGCATGTTTTCGGGCACCCGGCCTATAGCGCCGCCAAGGCCGGCCTTCTGCATTTCACCCGGCTGGTGGCGGTGGAATACGGCAAGTTCGGCATCCGCTCGAATGCCGTCGCCCCCGGTACGGTGAAGACGCAGGCCTGGGAGGCGCGCGCCGCCGCCAATCCTAATGTCTTCGAGGAGGCGCGCCGCTGGTATCCGCTGCAGCGCGTCGTCGATCCTCGCGATGTCGCCAATGCCGTGGGCTTCCTGGCCGGTCCGCTCGCCGCCGCCATATCAGGGGTCTGCCTGCCTGTCGATTGCGGGCTGACGGCAGGCCAGGCCGAATTGGCGCGAACTTTCTCCCAATCAGAGCATTATTGATCAGCCGCTCCGATCTTCGAGCGCACAGACAGCATGACAGACCTTCAGGACTGCCCGCCGCGGCCGCGCCCGCGAATCTTCCCATTCGATTGATGATCCGATGAGCCGCTTCTTTCCCGACGTCTTCCGCAATCCGGCTATCCGCGCCAGCATGATCGCCATTTTCACCTTCGGCATGGCGGGGGCGATGACCGCGCCCTATCGGTCGATCGTCGGCATCCGCGAACTGGGCCTGAGCGACGGGCTCTATTCCTTCCTCGCCTTTGCCTCGGCGGCGGTGAATGTGGTGATCAGCGTCCTGCTCGGCAATCTTGCCGACCGGCTCGGCGAATACCGTTCGGCGATGATCGGCGCCTGTCTGTTCGGCATCGTCGGTTACGGCATCGTCTATGCCTTTCCAAGCCCGGCGACCTTCATCGTCAGCGCGCTGCTGCCGCTGCCGATCTACGGGGCGCTGAATTCGCTGCTGTTTGCCAATGCGCGCGCGGCGATGCAGGGCATGAGCCGCAGCGACATGGTGACGGCCAACTCCGGCGTGCGCGCGATGATCTCGCTCTCCTGGGTGCTGATCCCCGGCATAACGGGTCTTGTCCTCTCCGGCGCGTCGAGCATGCTACCGGCCTATCTCTTCGCCAACCTCTCCTGTGTGCTGTGCCAGGGCATCATCCTCTTCGCTCTTCCGAAGCGGGTCGGAACGGAAATGGCGGCGGTTCATCATCTCACCTATCTCGGTGCGCTCAGGCAGGTGGTTTCGCCGCGGATTTCGGCGCATATCGCAGGCGTGGCGCTGATCACCAGCACGCTGCATCTGAACGACGCCCTGCTGCCGCTGATCGCCACCGGCGCAGCCCATGGCCGGCTCAGCGACGTCGGCATTCTGGTCGGCATCGTCGCGCTTCTGGAGGTCGTCTTCATCATCGTCTGGTCGCGGATTGCGCGGAAGACCGGGCAGATGGCGGCGCTTGCCGCCGGCACCGTCATCTATGCACTGTTCCTCAGCCTTCTCGGCTTTGCCTCCGCGCCGTGGCACCTCTATGCACTGACCCTGATCGCCGGCATCGGTGCTGCGGCGATCATCAGCATTCCGATCACCTATCTGCAGGATCTCATCGCCGATCGGCCCGGGCTCGGCAGCGCCCTGATCTCCGTCAATATCTTTGCGAGTGCCGGCATTGGCGCGCTGGTCTTTGCGTCAGGCACATCGGTGGCGGGCTATTCGGGAACCGCCGTCGTCAGCGCCGTCACCGGCCTGTCGGGGATCACGATCCTCGGCTTCCTGCACCGACGTAAGGCCCACCCAGCCGAGGTCGCCGGCAATTAATGCATGTCGCCCGACGCGACGCGCTTTAGGACGTGACGCAGAATGTGGCTTTCATCCATGTTCGTCTTGTGACAAGGGTGAGGCTGCATTTCCTTTGAAGGCGACATGAAGGCGATCTCCGGCACGAATCTCGAGCAGGCCAAGTCTCACAATCGGCGGGTGGTGATCGAGTTGATCCGCACGCACGGTTCCCTGTCGCGGGCGGCGATCGCCCGAATGACGGCGCTGACGCCGCAGACGGTGTCGAATATCGTCGAGGAGCTGGAGAGGTCGCATCTGCTCGTCGCCGCCGAGGCGCAGAAGCTGGCGCGCGGCCAGCCGATCATCCCCTATTCGATCAATCCGGTCGGCGCCTATTCGATCGGCCTCGAGCTTGGCCGCCAGCGGGCGAGCGGCGTGCTGACCGATCTCTCCGGCGCCGTCTGCGCGCGCGTCGAGCGCCAGGTCGAGCACCCCGATCCGCAGCGGGCGATGCCGGTCCTCCAGTCGATCGTCGAGCATCTCAAACAGGCCTTCGCCTTCGATCAGGAGCGGCTGCTCGGCGTCGGCATCGCCCTGCCCGGCCGCTATGCCGAGGGCGGCACCACCTCTCTCAGCCCCCAGAGCCTGCCCGGCTGGCAGGGTTTTCCTGTCGGTCCCGAGCTGGAACAGCGGCTCAACGTGCCGGTACTGGTCGAGAACGATGCGACGGCGGCGGCGATCGGCGAGCGCCTGCACGGCGTCGCCCGCGGCCTCGCCAGCTTCGTCTATCTGTTTCTGGCCGGCGGCGGCGGCATCGGCGCCGGCATGTTCCTCGACGGCCATCTCTACAAGGGCAGCCGCAACAATGCCGGCGAGATCGGCCATATCATCGTCGAGCCGCATGGCAGGCTCTGCAGCTGCGGCAAACGCGGCTGCCTCGATCGTTATGTCTCGCCGTCGGTCGCCTACGACTTCATGGGCATCGCCGATACCGTGGAGCTTTCGCCTGACGCGCTTGACGCGCTGATCGAAAGGGGCAACGACGGCCTGGACGCCTGGCTCGACCAGGCTGTCCAGCCGCTGCGGCAGACCGTCGATTTCCTCGAACTCGCCTTCGATCCTCAGACCATCGTGCTCGGCGGCAGCCTGCCGACCTCGCTGATGCGCCGGCTTGCCGAGCGGCTGGAGCCGCTGCACGAGCCGATCGATCCAGGCCGGCAGCGGACGGTGCCGCGCGTCATGATCGGCATGACCGGCAAGGATACCGCCATCCTCGGCGCCGCGGCCCTGCCGATCTTCTCCGAAACCAATCCGCGTTTCGACGTGCTGCAGAAGCCGGTCGGCTAAAAAGCTTGGCCCGTTTTTCAGCCCCGTGCCGGCAAGCTCGCATCTGGTTGCGGCGGGCGGCGGGCGAGAGGGCGCGCGAAAATGATCACGTTGCCGAGCAGCGTCAGCGCCAGGCCGAATAGGCCGAGGCCGCTCCAGTGATAGCCCTCGAAGACCGTCGACAGCGACAGGGCGACGATCGGGAACAGCACGGTGGCGTAGGCCGCGCGTGAGGAGCCGATGCGGGAGACCAGCATCAGATAGGTGGTGAAACCGATCACCGAACCGATCGCCGAGAGATAGAGCAGCGCGGCAAGATAGGTGGTGCCGGATGGCGCCACGATCGGCGTCCGCGTCACGGCAATCAGGACGAGGAGGATGATCGCGCCATAGGTCATGCCCCAGGCATTGGCGGTCAGCGGCGAGATGCCGGCCGCGCTGTTGCGGCGCGAGGCCATGTTGCCGAGCGAGAAGAACAGCGTCCCGAGCGCTGCGAGCCCGATGCCTTTCAACGTGCCCATATCGAAATCGACGACAACCTCCTCTCCGAACAGCAGGAGAAGGCCGGTTGCGCCGAGCGCCGCTGCGAAGAGCGTGCGGCCGGTAAAGCGGTCGCCGAAGAAGAGGCGCGCATTGACGGCATTGTAGATCGTTGCGAGCGAGAAGATCACCGAGATCAGCCCTGAAGGAATCCAGCCGGCGGCATTGTAGAAGCAGATGAAATTGAGGCTGAACAGGCAGAGCGCTTGCGCCAGGATGAAGGGTTGATCGCGCAAGGCAGGAAGCTTGAGCCGGCGCATGGCAGCCAGGATGGCGACGAAAATCACGGCTGCGAGCGCAAATCTGTAAAAGACCGAGACCAGGACCGGCACGGGACCGACCTGCATTGCGATGGCGATCCAGGTCGTCCCCCATATCAGGACGGTCGCGATGAAAAGAACGGCGTTTGCCATGGAGGTATCCTCGTTTTCTCCACCAATAGGCAAACCGTCAGCAGGTCTCTTGCAGATTCTTGCTATGAAATCGATGTGCCCGGACTTCCCCCTCGCCATCTCAGCGGTCGCCCCGTATTATTCTGAGCGTGTGGCCAGCTGTGAGATAGAATGAGTGAACGATAGCCGCCTCTCGGTTTTCAGGTTTTTGTCCGCCTCTCCCACGGCGCGGATGTCACAGTCGATCGATCTGGGTTTCGGGCGATCGGCTGCCATCTGGAGCAATGCGCATGACAGGATGAGCTATGAGCGGCCGAACGGTCATACGTTCAGTCTTTATCTGAGCGGCGGCGCCGGAACGCGTCGGCTGGATGGCGGCCCCGGCGCGCGCGGCCGTCCTGGTGTGCTGTGCATCATGCCGCAGGGACACTCGTCCGAATGGGAAATCACCGACTTCTTCGAATTCGTCCATCTGTATGTTCCCGACGATCAGATGCGGCGGATGTTTGCCGAGACGTTTGACCGCGATGCGCGGCTCATGGCTCTTCCCGAAGTAACCTTCGACGATGCCCCCGCTTTGGCGCTGAGGCTTCGGCAGATGACGGAAGCCATGTTGGCGGGCGGCCATCTGCTGGCCGAAGAAGCGATGACGCAGGCGATCCACGATCTCTTCGTCGATCCGCGTTATGGAGGCATGCGTGCCTGCACGATCAGCGGCGGGCTCGCGCCGCATGTGCGCCGCCGAACCCTGGATTATATCGAGGCCCATCTTGGCGAGACGATCCGCCTGCAGGATCTGGCTGATATCGGCCAGCTCAGCGCCTTTCATTTCCAGCGGATGTTCCGGGCAAGCTTTGGCGTGTCGCCGCATGGCTGGGTGGCGCACCGTCGCGTCGAGCGCGCCAAAATGATGCTATCGGGCGCGGAGCCGATCGCGCAGATCGCGTCGGCCTGCGGCTTCAGCAGCCAGAGCCACATGACACGGGCCTTTAAGCTGGGCACCGGTCTCACGCCCTCTGCCTACCGGCAGCGACAGTGACGCCGGTGCTAGAGCATTTCAGCTTTTAACGGAAGCATAGCCTGCGTTTCGGAAGTAGTTTGAGCATTCGTCTGGTGCAATGGCTCTGGTGAGGAATCCGATGTGCCTCCAGGTGTCCTCGATTGTTCGCTTTTGGGCGTGGCGCATCCAGTGCTTTACCTTTGAGAAGGCCTGCTCGATCGGATTGAGGTCCGGAGAATATGGCGGCAGATACCAGAGGCGCGCACCGGCGGCTCGGATCATCTGTCGGATAGCGTCGGACTTGTGGGAGCCAAGGTTGTCCATGATGACGATATCGCCAGGCTTGAGGACCGGCACAAGCAGTTGTTCGACATAGGCGCGGAAGCATTGCCCGTTGATCGGCCCGTCGAAGACGCAAGGGGCGGTCAAACGATCGTACCTGAGAGCCCCGAGGAAGGTTAGAGTGCGCCAATGGCCGTGAGGGGCAAAGCCACGCAAGCGCTTTCCTTTCTCTCCCCAGCCATAGAGTGGTGCCATATTGGTCTTGATCCAGGTTTCATCGATGAAGACCAATCGTTTGGGATCGAGACGATCTTGCAAGCCGCGCCAGCGTTGCCTGCGGCGAGCGATGTCAGCGCGGGCCTGCTCAAGGGCAAACAGCGTTTTTTTTGAAGCGCAGTCCTTCGCGGCGTAGATACTTCCAGATCGTGTCGTGGGAGACCTTTACACCCTTCGATGCCAACTCCGCCTTCAGTCCATGCAGCGACAGATTCGGGGTCTGGTGGAGCCGCTCGAGGATGAAAGCGCGATGTGGCGCAAGAACGAACTTGCGATGACCGCCCATCTTTGAGGGCGCAACCGAGCCGCTCGACCGATAGCGTTGCGACCATTTCACAGCCGAAGACACGGCAATCCCGAACCGCGCAGCGACGGATCGGCAGCTCTCACCGGCGACAATTGCCATCACAACGCGCTCGCGCAGATCATTCGAAAGAGGTGCTGTCATCCGATGCTGGCCTCCTTTTCCAGCCAGCATCTTGAATCACAAATCCGAAGCCTTGGGAATCCCACGGGATTCAATAAAAAACGGAAACGCTCTAAAGCGTGTCGCGATCTTTCAGATTCGCTTGTCACGCTTTAGGTCTTTGCTTTTACGCATGTCTTTATCGCAAAACCGCTGCACACTTTTGCGAGACATGCCTTACGACTCCTGCAGCCCGTAAAGCAGCGGCATCAGCCCTGCCAGCGCCTTGAAGCGCTCCCAGGACTTGGCGGATGGCTTCGTCCAGCCGGTTTCGGCAAGCCCGGAGATGCGCGGAAAAACGAGGCGGTCGAAGACGGCGCGGTCCGTCATCGGTTCTGACCAGATGCAGGCCTGGATGCCGAGCAGCTTCTGCTTCTGGCTCGCTGTCCAGCCACTGAGCGGATCGAACTTATAGAGCTTTTCCGCATCCGAATTCCCCGCCCAGCTGGCGCCCGGCTCGTCCCAATCGGGCCTCAGCGCCATGTCGAGGTAGTAGACCTGGCCGGGGCAGACGACCATCTGATAGCCGCGTTCGGCGAGCTCGGCCGAGACCTCGACATTGCGCCAGCTGCAGAGATAGCTCTTCTCCTTGTCGATGACATCGCCGTGCGCCGCCTCCTCCCAGCCGCCGGTGATGCAGCCCTTGCTCGCCAGGAAACGCTGGACGCGCTCCAGGAACTCCGCCTGCAGGATCGCCGCGCCCGAGCCGTGGATATCGTCGGCGCCATGCGTGTTGGTGACGACGTTCAGCCGCTTGGCATGGGCATCGGCAACCGCGTCGCCGGCGACATCCCGCAGGCGCGCGAGTGCTGCCGGCGAGCCGGACCAAGCGCCGAGCGGCACCTCGTCGGCGCCGAGATGGATAACCTTGAACGGAAAGAGCTCGATCAGTTCGGCAAGGATCCTCTCGACGATCTCGTAGGTCTGCTCGCGGGCCGGATTGATGCAATTGTCGGGAAAACCCTGGACCGAGTAATAGCTGCCTTTCTCGGCCGGATCGCGCAGCTCCGGGATCGCCTGCTGCATGGCGTAGCAATGGCCGGGCATATCGATCTCGGGCACGATCTCGATGCCGAAGCTCTTCGCATGGGCGACGATCTCGCGGATGACGGACTTGGTGTAGTAGCCGCCGGTTCGGGCCGGGCTTGACCCGAGCAGCGGCGGCACGGCATGGCCGTGGCCGCGCCAGGCGCCGATCTCGGTCAGGGCGGGATAGGCGTCGATCTCGACGCGCCAGGCTTCGTCGTCGGAAAGATGCCAGTGGAAGCGGTTGAGCTTGTTCCAGGCAAGCACCGCCAGCAGCTTCTTGACCTCGGCGGCGCCATAGAACTGGCGGGCGACATCGAGATGCAGGCCGCGCCAGCCCATTGCCGGCTCGTCGACGATCTCGCCCGATGCGGGAAATTGGAAAACGCCGGGATGCAGCCTGGCGCCGCGCCAGATCTGGCCGAGCGTGACGAGGCCGTAGAGAAAGCCCGTGCGGCCGCTCGCCTCGACCGTCAGGGTGTCCTCGTCGAAGCTCAGCCGATAGGCTTCGGGGCCGAAGCCGGCGGCATCCTTCAGGATGACCGGCACTGCGCCTTCCGCCTCGCTGCGCACGATGCCTTCGACGGCGAAGAGATGGTCGACCAGCGCCGCGAAGCCTTTCGCCGCCGCCTCCCCTTCGCTACTCTGCGCCCGCGGGGCAAAACCGGCCGGCAGCGGCCGGCGCGAGGCGACCGCGACATGGTTCGGCCAAGGGATGACCGAAATCTTAACGGGCGCATTGGCGGGAACGGGATAGATCTCGGCGCCGCGCTTCAGGGCCGCGTTGCTGACCGAAGAGCGCGTCGGCTCGACGCCGAGCACGATAGTGCCGCCATCGGCAAGCGCGAGATAGGCGCTCGTCGCACCGTCCGTCCAGTGGCGGAACTGCCAGCTCAGCGCATAGACGGAGACCGTCCAGGTCTCGCCGGCGCCGAGAACGAAACCGGCCGGCGGCTGGAATTCGGTGAAATTGGAAAGCCGCTTTGAGACCGTCGCGCCTTCGACGCGTCCGGCCGGATCGACGCGGCCGGGGCCGCTGACGCAGAGCGAAAAATTCGAAAGCGGTTCACTGCCGAGGTTCTTGAGGCGCAGGACATAGGAGAATTCCTTGCCGTCGGCGGGCGGATTCCAAAGGGTTTCAAGCCGCAGGGCGTTCGGTCGCGGTGTCGACATTGGTCACTCTTCCTTTGAGGAAAACGAGGCTTTTGAACGTTCCGGCACGGCCACCGGGATCGGAGTGGCGGTTGAAGTCAATCAAATTGATTTAATAGTGATAGCCAGTTTCCCGCCGGACCGTCAATCGGCCATTGGGAATTTCTGCTGCCCGGCATCAGGACAAATTCTGCCGATGACATCGCGGGGTGTCGCAATTTGGGAAAAAATCCCGGCTCAACCATTGGCGTTAACGATTAAGGTACCTTTAAGTACCATAATTTCTTCAACAGTGGCGAATTGACCAGCCCGAAGAGGGGTCGATAAGCATGAGGCTGCTCGCCACGGCCCGGATGTCCCCCGGGATGCAATCCATCAACTTCCAAATCAGGCGACATTTCCATGACCAGCATCAATACGAACAATTCCGCGATGGCAGCCCTTCAGACGCTGCGCACCGTCAATTCCAATCTTGAATCGACACAGAACCGTGTTTCTACCGGCTATCGGATCGACACCGCATCCGACAATGCGGCCTATTGGTCTATCGCAACGACGATGCGGTCCGACAACAAGGCGCTGTCAGCCGTGTCCGACGCCCTCGGCCTCGGCGCCGCAAAGGTCGATACGGCCTATACGGCAATGGACAGTGCGATCGATGTCGTCGACGAGATCAAAGCCAAGCTCGTGGCCGCGACCGAAGACGGCGTCGACAAGTCCAAAGTCCAGGAAGAAATCAGCCAGCTGCAGGAGCAGCTGATGAGCATCGCCCAGTCGGCTTCCTTCTCCGGCGAAAACTGGGTCGCCGGTGCTGATGGCACCGTGAGCGTCGTATCGTCCTTCGTCCGCGACGGCTCCGGCGCCGTTTCGGTGAAAATGACGGATTATGCTCTCGACACCGGCTCGACGGGCAACGTCCTGTTCGGCATGAGCGGCGGCTCGATCGAAACCTCCACCGGCATTCTCGGCACCTCGTCCGGCGCGACCGGCTCGGTCTATTCGATGGATATTACCGACTTCACGCTCGGCCAGATCCAATCGGCGCTGACAACCGTCGAATCGGCGCTATCGGCGATGACGTCGGCAGGTGCGCAGCTGGGTTCGATCTCGACCCGCATCGAACTGCAGGAAGACTTCGTCGGTGCCCTTTCCGACTCGATCGACTCCGGCGTCGGCCGACTCGTCGATGCCGATATGGAGGAGGAGTCGAGCAGGCTTTCCGCCCTGCAAACCCAGCAGCAGCTTGCGATCCAGTCGCTATCGATCGCGAATTCGTCGTCCCAGAACATCCTGTCGCTCTTCCGCGGCTAATCGGACTGGCCGACGCAAAGGGAGCCGGGCGCATAGAACGTCCGGTCCAAATTCGCCGATCGAACACCGAGCCTGGCCTTCCCGGTCAGGCTCGGTCGCGTTTTGGGCATAGGCGACCAACGCCCGGCTGGTGGCGCTCTCCTCGGTCTGTGCGCGCTGGATCAGCTCTTCGCCGCAGCACGCCGGTTGACATGCCGATCGTTTCGATCGCAAACATGAAAGCCCTAGATTTCTCACAGATGCAGCCGCGCTGGCGGGATCCTCGCATGTCGGAACGACTTGAAGCTGCTCGTCCGGACGGAACGCCCGCCATCGTCTGGCTCGGCTTCCTAGCCATGTGCGTCGGCATGTTCATGGCGATCCTCGATGTTCAGGTGGTGGCGACATCGCTGCCGACGATCCAGTCGGCGCTCGATATCGGTCCGGATCAGATGAGCTGGATACAGACGGCCTATCTGATCGCCGAAGTGGTCGCCATCCCGCTGACCGGCCTGCTGACGCGGCTTTTGACGATGCGGTGGCTGTTCGTCGTCGCCATCGGTCTGTTCGTGACGGCCTCGGCCGGCTGTGCGGCCAGCGGCAGCTTCGGCGTGCTGGTCGCCTGGCGGGTGCTTCAGGGCTTTTCCGGCGGGACGCTGATCCCTTCGGTGTTTTCAGCCGTGTTCATTCTGTTTCCGAACGAGCGGCAAGCGCTCGCGACGACGATTGCCGGCGTGCTTGCGGTGCTTGCGCCGACCGTCGGCCCGATCGTCGGCGGATGGCTGACCGAAACCTATTCCTGGCACTGGCTGTTCCTGATCAACATCCTTCCGGGGCTTGTCTCGGCCATCCTCGCAGCCCGCTTCCTTCCCAAACAGGCGACCGATCCGTCCGAACTCAGGCATCTCGATGGCCTGTCGCTCCTCTTGATGGCGGCCGCGCTGACGGCGCTGGAACTCAGCCTCAAAGAGGCGCCGACCAGCGGCTGGACCTCGGCCTATGTGCTGAGCCTGCTGGCCGTCTGCCTTGTCTCGGGCGGCGCGTTCATAACGAGAACGCTGCGCCGACGCCGGCCGATCGTCGATCTCGGCAATTTCGGCGATCGGAATTTTCTGGTCGGCTCGGTTCTGAGCTTCATCCTCGGCATCGGCCTTTTCGGCTCGGTCTATCTCATGCCGGTTTTTCTCGCTTTCATCAGGGGCCACGACGCCCTTGAGATCGGCGTGACCATGCTGGTCACCGGCATCGCACAGCTGGTCACCGCGCCGGTTGCCGTCGCGCTGGAGAAGCGCATGGATGCGCGGCTGCTGTCGGCTGTCGGTTTCGCTCTGTTCGCGATCGGCGTCGGTATGAGCGCGTTTCAGGATCCGCGCTCGGATTACGACGCGATGTTCTGGCCGCAGGTGGTGCGCGGCGTCGCCATCATGTTCTGCCTGCTGCCGCCGACCCGGCTGGCGCTCGGCACGCTTCCGGCCGATCGCGTTCCCGATGCGAGCGGGCTTTTCAATCTGATGCGCAATCTCGGCGGCGCCATCGGCATCGCGCTGATCGACACCATCATCTACACACGCTCGGAGCCGCTGGGACAAGACCTCTGGGCACGTCTTGCGGCCGGCGACATCGAGGCGGCCACGTTTGTCGGCGCGCCTGCCGAGATCATATCGAGACATAGCGGCAGCTTCGATGCCGATGCCATGGCGACGCTCGATCCGCTGGTCCAGACCGCGGCCAGCGTTCAGGCGATCAACGAAGCCTGGATGGTCGTCGCCGTCCTGACCGGCTGCGCCCTGCTCTCGGTCCCTTTCGCCAGGCGGCCGGCACCGGCATGAGACCTGGCGAAATATCAATCAGATACAGAAACGTCGATCCATCGACCGGTTCCTTGGTCACCGTAGATATCAACATCAATCCATATATTGCCACGCAGGATCATATTGGCGGCCTCTCGCGTCATCGTACCGTTCCGAAGCATCTGCTCCAGAGCTTGGCGGTTTGCCGGATCGGCAAAGAATGAGTCCGATTGATCGTCATGATCGCGCACATGGTACTGATGGAAATTCGCCCGGTCTTGTCGGATGATCTGCCACGGCTGGGTAAGTCTGGCCCCATTTGAATTGTAAAGATCAGCGTCGCCGATATAGGCGCGATAGCTCTCGATCAGGCGATTGCTGTGGGTGGCCTGAACTCTCGCTTGAGCGTGCGCTGTTCCCGCCACGATGACTGAGCTGAATAGAATCGATAATAATTTTCGCATGTTGCACTCTTCCAAAAAGAGGGGTCTTACCTAGCGTTAAGCCAATTCGCCAAGCAAAAAATGTCTCTTTGGCATAGCGAGGCTTCAGCGTGTGAGGGAACCGCTGGAGGCCGCCAAAGTTTAGGTTTTTGAAGCCATCGACGGAGATGAGTTCAATGGCAGACGCATCGACCGTGGGAATTCAGCATGAACACCGAAACGATTATTTTCGATGAGAGCGACTGGGTTCCGAACAACCCGCGCCTTCCCGTATTGCTTTACCGGGACGTCTTTGCCGACGGCGGACCTCGTGATTTCAAAAGTCGCTTCGCAACAAACGGTTGGACCGGCATCTGGACGAACGGTGTCTTCGATTATCAGCACTACCATTCCGGTGCTCATGAAGTGCTCGGTATCGCACATGGCAGCGCCACACTGCTGATCGGCGGTCCCGGCGGTAGAGCGCTCGAAGTCACGGCGGGAGACTGTCTAGTGCTTCCAGCCGGAACCGGGCACCAAAACCTCGGCTGCACGTCGGAATTCGAGGTGATCGGGGCTTATCCCAAGGGGCAGCATGCCGACATTCAGACTTCGGCTGCTTCAACTGAAATGCTGGCGAAAATCTCTTCAGTGCCCCTGCCCGATACGGATCCCCTTCAGGGACCGTCTGGATTTCTCATCGTGGCGATAGCCATCTGCACACTGTGATATTTTTCGTTTCCTATTCCGCTCTGCCTGAATCTGTTCCGCTTTAGGCTAGTTTCGGTAGCGCTCTGATGTGCGTTCATCAGTCGCGGCACCTTGTCTTCCCGTCACCGGTAAGATTTCTCTCAATCTTTTTGCGCCATCCTTTGATTCCCCTCTGATATCAATCGACGAGATCTTTATGGCCCTGAACCTCAAGCGTAGTTTGCAAATGCCACGACGCGAAGAGCTGGGTCTCCTTGCGATCAGCAACGGTTCCGGCCTGTCGATATCGGCTTTGCCGAACGGCACGTTGTTTTCCATCGAATATGCAGACGACAAGGGAGCGGTGCAGATCAATCAGATCCAGGGCTCGCCGCTCTACGGCGGCATCAGCCGCCTTTATCTGCGCATCGGCGGCGGCAAGCCTGATGTCGTCGAGATCGTCGGCCCGCGCGCCGACGGCCGCTTCGGGCACGACGCGACGAGCTTTTCCTGGAGCGGCAAGGCCGGCGATATCAGCTACACCGTCCGACTCGAGCTTCATGCTACCGAAACCGCCTGGTTCTGGCGCGTCTCGCTCAAGCATCCGAGGAAGGGAACGCTGCCGGTGGATCTGGTGCTGATCCAGGACGTCGGTCTCGGCGATCGCGGTTTCCTTATGAACAGCGAAGCCTATGCTTCGCAATATGTCGATCACCATATCGCCGATCACAAGACATACGGCCCCGTCGTCATGAACCGGCAAAATCTCAAGCAGTCGGGCGCCCGCAATCCCTGGCTCGTCCAGGGGTGCTTTGATGGCGCGGCTGCCTATGCCACGGATGCGATCCAGCTGGTGCAGGCGAAACACCGCCAGGACGACCTGCTGGTCGGTCCCTTCGGAACGAGTCTGCCGAGCGACCGGCGGCAGCAGGAGACGGCCTGTCCGGCCATTCAGTCGAAATCCTTCTCCGTGCCGACCAGCGACGCGACTGTGAGTTTCTTTGCCCTGTTCGCCGCCGATCATCCCGAGGCGTCCAGCGATGCCGACCTTTTGCGGCTCGAGGATATCGAGATGCCGGAGAGTGCAGCCGCCGATCCGGGGGCGGCCCCGGCCGTTCGCAGCCTGCTTCAGGATGCGCCCCTGCTGGAGGCCGAGGCGCTGGACCTGAGCGGGATCCGAAAGCTCTATCCGGAGCGGAGCCTCGAAGAGCGCGCGCACGGAAAGCTTCTTTCATTTTTCGTGCCGGACGGCGTTCTCAACCGCCACGTCGTTCTGCGCGACAAGGAACTCATCGTCGCGCGGCGCCATGGCGCCATCGTGCGAAGCGGTCAAAACATGCTGCTCGACGATTCCACCCTTGCCGCCAGCTACTGGATGCAGGGGATTTTCGCCGCGCAGCTGACGATCGGCAATACATCCTTCCACAAGCTCTTTTCGGTGTCCCGCGATCCCTACAATCTGACGCGCGCCAGCGGGCTGCGCATCATGGCCGATCTCGGCGCGGGCTGGCAGCTTCTGGCGGTGCCATCGGCTTTTGAGATGGGACTGAACGACTGCCGCTGGATCTACGAGTGCCCGGAGCGCAGGATCATGGTCACGGCGGTCGCTTCCGGCGAGGATGCGGCAATGCAGTGGAGCGTGTCGGTTGAGGGCAGGCCGTGCCGCTTCCTGGTGTTTGGCCATGTCGTGCTCGGGGAGCGCGAATATGACGCCGGCGGGCAGATCGAATTCGATCCCGGCCGCAAACGCATCTCTTTCCGGCCGGACCCGGCATGGCTCTGGGGCGAGCGTTATCCCGATGCCGTCTACTGGCTGGTGAGTTCGACGCCCGAGGCCATCGACGAGATCGGCGGCGACGAGCTGCTGTATGCCGATGGCGTTGCGCGCAACGGCGCGTTCATCGCGCTCAAGTCCCGGCCGACGCGGGCGCTCTCCTTTGCCGTCGTCGGCTCGATGACCGATGCCGAAGAAGCTGAACGGCTGGCGAGCCGTTACGAGAGCGGCCTCACCGATGAGGCCATGCTTGCGCCGGCATCGGCATTCTGGCGTAACGTCGTGCGCGGCATGAGCATCGACAGTCCTTCGCCCGATCTCGCTGCCCAGGCGACCCTCCTGCCCTGGCTCGCGCATGACGCCATCGTCCATCTGAGCGTGCCGCACGGCCTGGAACAATATACGGGTGCGGCCTGGGGGACGCGCGATGCCTGCCAGGGGCCGATCGAATTCCTGCTCGCTTACGAGCACGACCGCGAAGCCAAAGAAGTGGTGAAGACCGTCTTCGGTGAGCAATATCTGGAAGGAGGCGACTGGCCGCAATGGTTCATGCTGGAGCCCTATGCCAACATTCGCGCGGGCGACAGTCACGGCGACGTCATCGTCTGGCCGCTCAAGGCGCTCTGCGACTACATCGAGGCGACCGGTGATTGTGGCATTCTCGACGAGAAGGTCTCCTGGCGTGACGAAAAGACCATGCAGAAGGCGCCCGAGACCGATGCCATCGCGACCCATGTCGAGAAGCTGCTCGATACTGTCCGCACACAGTTCATCCCGGGAACGCATCTGATCCGCTATGGCGAGGGAGACTGGAACGATTCGCTGCAGCCGGCCGATCCGCATCTGCGCGACTGGATGGTCAGCAGCTGGACCGTCGCCCTGCTCTATGAGCAGATCGTCCGTTATTCCGCCATCCTGCGCCGCCGCGGTCACGGCGGCAAGGCAAAGGCCTTGCGGAAGATAGCAACCGCGATGCGCCGGGATTTCAACCGCCATCTCGTGCGCGACGGCGTCGTTGCCGGCTATGGCATCTTCGATCCGGCCCATGACGGCGTCGAATTGCTGCTTCATCCGAGCGACAAACGCACCGGTCTTTCGTTCTCGTTGATCTCGATGACGCAGGCCATGCTCGGCAAGCTGTTCACGCCGGCGCAGAGGCGGCATCACATGCGGCTGATCGAAGAGCATCTGCTCTTCCCCGACGGCGTGCGGCTGATGGAAAAGCCGGCGACCTACTCCGGTGGGCCCGAAACGCTGTTTCGCCGAGCCGAATCTTCGTCCTTCTTCGGCCGCGAGATCGGGCTGATGTATGTACATGCGCATCTGCGCTATTGCGAAACGCTGGCGCTGGAGGCTTCGGCGGAGGAGCTGTGGAAGGCGATCGCCGTCGTCAATCCGATCGCCGTCACGACGGCCTTGCCGCATGCTTCACTGCGCCAGCGCAACACCTATTTCAGCAGCAGCGACGCGGCTTTCCATGACCGTTATCAGGCGGCGGAGCATTGGGCGCGCGCCAAGACCGGAAAGATCGCCGTCGACGGTGGATGGCGCATCTATTCGAGCGGACCTGGCCTCTACACCAGGAGTTTCGTCGAAAATATCCTGGGCTTCAAACGACGCTTCGGCCGGCGCAGGCGCAAACCGCTCCTGCCTGCGGCGCATGCCGCCGTCGATCTGCAGACGGATCACGCCGCCTGGCGGCGGCTGAGGAAGCCGAATATGGAGGGGATAGCGTTGAGAGAACGCTAAACAACGGCAAGAGAGAACGCCAAGCAACGGGGTTTCTTATGATCCGCAACTCCCCACAAAGCAAAATCCTGAACCACACGGCACGATCCGATGCCGAAAAAGCGCGCATTTGTGCCGCGAACAATGCAGACCTGTATCAGGCGGTTTTCCGTGCCCATGGACTGCCGGATCAGCGCACCAGCGCATTTTGGTCAAGTGACGCGATCGCACCGCCATACTATTCCAATATGACGACACTCGACCCGGATGCAACGGACGAACAGCTGGTTGAAATCGGTCGGCTGACAGATCGGCTAGGACGGCGTCCTGGTGTCAAAGACGGGTTTTCCAGGCTCGATCTTGTCAACAAAGGGTTCCAGTTGTTGTTTTCCGCATCATGGATTTGGGCTGAACCTCTCAGAATCTCAGCGCGTGCGTCGCAAGATTGGGCACGCATTCGCGATGGCGCGGCCCTGGCACGCTGGGAACATTCGTGGAAAGAGTCGGGCAGCCCCACAGATGCCAACGTCTTCACACTGGCTCTGCTCTCCGATCCCGACATACACATCTATGGCCGATGGGCCGGCGACGGCTTTGACGCGGGCTGCATCGTAAATCGATCACCCGAGGCTGTCGGGATCTCCAACATCTTTAGCTTGGCGGACACGTCGCAGGTCTTCCAGGATGCCGTCTCGTTGGCCACTGCCGCCTTTTCACCCGATCTGCCGCTTGTCGGATACGATCGTGATGAAGCACTGGATGAAATGACAAGATTGGGTTTCAAGCCGGTCGGTCAGTTGCGGATTTGGCTATCTGATGAGGGCGGCACGTAACGCTTTTCTTCATTTGCGTTGTTCAGCGGGAAACCACGCAATGCCCTCAAGATGCGAACGTTCAGGACAGGTCGGTCGCGTCGCGCAGTTCTTCAAATCGCGCAGCACTCTTCGACAGATGGCTGCGGATGGCATGGCGCGCGGCCGCTTCGTTGCCGTCGCGGATCGCCGTGAATATGGCGTGGTGTTCCCTGCGCATGCGGGCGGCATGGCGCTTGCGCTCCGCAGCCGTCATCTTGTCCAAGCGCGCCCATTGCCGCGGCACCATGAGGTTGCCGAAGGTGTCGAAGAGGCGGCCGTAGTAGGAATTCTGCGTCGCGACCAGGATCGACCTATGGAAGGCGTAATCCTCCTCTGCGCCGTATCCACCTTCTTCGAGCGCCCTGTCGAGAGCATCGAGACGGTCCTGCATGCGGTCGATATCTTCCGGCGTGCGCCGCAGCGCGGCCAGACCGGCCGCCTCATATTCGACCCCCATGCGCAGTTCCAGCACCCGCAGAACCTCATCGATCGACTGCAGATCGTTGGGAATGATGGAGAAGGATCTCGGTGTCGGATCGTCCGAGACGAAAGCCCCGAGGCCTTGGTGCGTGGTAATCAGTCCTTTGGCGCGCAGGGTAGCGAGCGCCTCGCGCACGATCGTGCGGCTGACGCCGGTCGCCGCCATGATCGCCTGTTCGGTGGGCAGGCGCTGGCCCGGCTTCAGGTCGCCGGACTCGATCTGCGCCATCAGCGTATCGGCAAGGCCGCTGCGCAGGTTCGAGGGCTGGCGAATGGTGCTGAAGAGCGCGTTGTCCTTGTCCGTCATCCCTTGTCAAATCCTGCCTATCGGGGCGGCTGCGCCGGCCGCTATGCTTTTGCTAGCGCATGCCGGCCGGAAAGGCAAAAACGACGCGAGCCGAGACTCTGTGCTTCGTCAGTCGGTGACAGCGATCACCGCGCCAGCCAACCGCCGTCGACCGGCAGCACCGTCCCGTGCACGTAATCGGATGCGGGCGATGCCAGGAACACGGCGGCACCGCCAAGTTCGGACGGCGTTCCCCAGCGCCCCGCCGGAATACGGGCCAGGATGGCGGCGTTGCGGTCGGCATCCTCGCGCAGTGCCGTCGTGTTGTTGGTGACGAAATAACCCGGCGCGATGGCGTTGACGTTGACGCCCTTGCCGGCCCATTCGCAGGCAAGCAGCTTCGTCAGTCCGGCCAGACCGCTTTTCGAGGCGGTATAGGACGGGATGCGGATGCCGCCCTGGAAGGAGAGCAGCGAGGCGATGTTGATGATCTTGCCCCTGCCCTTCTCGACCATGTGGCGGCCGGCGGCCTGCGACAGGAAGAAGGCCGTCTTCAGATTGACGTCGATCACTGCATCCCAATCTTCCTCGGTGAAGTCGAGCGCATCGGCACGGCGGATGATGCCGGCATTGTTGACGAGAATGTCGAGGCCGCCGAAGGTCTGGATCGTATCAGCGACGATCCCCTTGACCGGCTCGATGGTGCCGAGATCGGCCTTGATGACATGGAAGCGGCTTCCCGCCTGCTGCACCAGCGCCTCGGTTTCCTCCATCGAGGAGCGCCCGACCGCGACGATCGATGCACCGGCCTCGGCCAGGGCGGCGGCGATGGCCTGGCCGATGCCGGTATTGGCGCCGGTGACGACGGCGGTCCTGCCGGAGAGGTCGAAGGGATTTGCCACGGTGCTCACCTCAGATCCGCAATGGCGATATGATCCATGTCGGTGAAGCTCTTGTTGTCGCCGGCCATCGCCCAGATGAAGCTGTAATTCTTGGTGCCCGCGCCGGAATGGATCGACCAGGGGGGAGAAATGACCGCCTGTTCGTTGGCGACGAGCATATGTCGGGTCTGCTGCGGCTCGCCCATGAAATGGAAGACACGCTGGTCGGCGTCGAGGTCGAAATAGAGATAGGCTTCCATGCGCCGGTCATGCGTATGGGCCGGCATGGTGTTCCAGACGCTGCCCGGCTCGATCATGGTGAAGCCGAGGGTGAGCTGGCAGGACTGGCAGACCTCGGGGTGGATGAACTGGTAGATCGAGCGCTTGTTGGCCGTCGCCGCTTCGCCCGGCGTCAGGTGGCGTGCCTTTTCGCGGGTGAGCAGCACGGTAGGGTGCGTTTGGTGCGCCGGCGTCGAGACGAGATAGAATTTTGCCGGATTGGCGGCATCGGCGCTTTCAAACCGGATGTCCTTGGCGCCCTTGCCCGCGTAGAGGCAATCATATTTGGCAAGGTCGTAGCTCGTGCCGTCGACGATGATGCAGCCCGCACCGCCGATGTTCAGGGCGCCGAGTTCACGCTCGGCGAGGAAGGTTTCCTGGCCGATCGCCGTCGGCGCCGTCAGCGTCAGCGCAGAGCCAAGCGGCGTGGCGCCGCCGATGACCATCCGGTCGTAATGGGAATATGTCAGCCGGATCTCGCCGCCTGCGAAAACGGTCTCAACCAGAAAGTGACGCCGCAGCGTTTCGGTGTCGTATTCGCGCACGGCCTCGGGATGGGAGGCGTGCCTCACGTCGATCTGCATGTCAGTTTTCCTTCAGCTTCGTTGTCGTCACGCATCGTCGCTATTGCGCAAGCCGGTCCATCAGGCGTCTTCCGCGGCGGCGGTATCCGTCTGGTTACATAGTTGTACGACAAGTTTGGTGTCAACAGGTTTGTCCGGGACTCGGCTGAGCAGACGTGAAGCGATCGCAAGCGCCGCTTTCGGCGCGGTCGGATATTCCTCGGTCAAAACGAAAAAGCCTGCCGCGGGAGGAGGTGCGGCAGGCTTTCGATAAAAACCGAACGACAGCTGGGAGGAGGAGTGCTGCCGTTCCCGCAAGCGACCCTGGGAGGAGGATGGGGCGCCTGCATGTTCGAAGGGATGCGGGAGGAGGTGCATCGCTTCGATGGAAATAATCATACTTATTTCCTGCTCAGATGATAGGCATTTCTTTGCAGGGCAGCTATGCGTTATGCGAAAAGCGGGCAGCTCGCCCTCTGGCGGGCAAGCGCAAAAAGCAGAGCGCCCGCTCAGGAGCAAGCAGGCGCTGGGCAAGTCTCAAAATGGTGGTCTGTCTGGCTGTTAGCGGGCGATGGCTGCGCGCGCAACGTTGCGGATGTCGCCGCGGCCGATGCCGAGGTCGTCCAGTTCGCGCGTGGACATACGGCCCAGTTCAGCGACCGTCTGACGGTACTTGCGCCAATTGTTGAAAGAGCGTGCTACGTTCATGATGATCCCCTTTCCGTGGGCTTTCGAAGCCTAGCTGCCAGTCCTTGGCGCCTCGTTTACTTCGATGCGCTTGATATAATACGGGACCCCCGGTTGTTGCAGCGCCAATGCTTCACTGCACCTATGCGGCAAATGCATGGGTTCTGACGGCAGCGGCCGGAGTCAGGCCTTGAAGCGATCGAAGGCCGTCAGCCGGACGATCGGCGGATCGGCCTCTTTCCACCGGTAGATTTCCGAACGCAGATAGGAAAGCTCGTCCCCGAGATCGTCTTCGCCCACTTCGATCCACCAGGATTTCAGGCGGCCATCGCTTCCATCAGACCAGCGGTAGCCCCTTGCCTTCAGGTGATCCTTCATCTCGAACGGGCTGTGTTCGGCAAAGATGCGGATGCGGCAGCGTTGGCTGGCGCGGTAAAGCTCGGCGAAGGGGCTTTCACCGTCGCCTCGCTCGCGATCGAGAATCTCCAGGAGCGCGTGGCAATCGTCCACCGCGCGGTGGCCATCGTGGAAATAACCGGCCTGGCCGACGAGATAACCGAGCTTCGTGCCCTCGAAACCGCGGGCGCTCCAGTCGATCTCCGAAACCGAGCACGCCCAGGCCTTGCCGGCGAAGATGGGCGAGAAGGCCTCGCAGAACGGCCGGTCGAACCTGGCATTGTGGGCAATGATGAGGTCCGCCGGTTCGATCAGGGCACTCAGCGACGGCATGTCGATGAGCTGTCCTTCGACCATGGCGTCGGTAATCCCGGTCAGCCTGGTGATGTCGGGCGGGATCGGCCTGGAGGGCTGCTGCAGGCCGCCATAGATGCCGACCACATCGCCGACCGCGCCGTCATCGTTGAAGGTGAAGGCGACGGCGCCGATTTCGATGATCTCGTCGCTGCGGTGGCTGAGGCCCGTCGTCTCCGTGTCGAGGATGACGCCGAGCCGCGAGAAAGCCGGCTGTCTCGCTGCCGCGACCGGCCGGGCAGTGAGTTTTCTCAGGATGCGATAATTGCCGCTCTCCTCCAGCACCCGCGCCATGTCTTCATCGGAGGGGGGCGCCGGCGGTGACGGCCGCCGGCGCGATGGGCCGCGTGCTTCGGCCATTGCGGGCGACGCCTTGGCAAACATGTCGAGTTGCGAATCTCTGTGCACGCTCATCGAGTTTGTATGTCACGGAGGCGCGGGCGAATCCATCGCCCGCGGCGCGCTATGCCCAGCCCCTTGCCTTTCATGGACAGGAAAGTTTAGCTGAGTGTCAGCGGCGGAAGGAGAAACCATGCCTCGTGACGACATCAAGGACGCCGACGAAGACGTCGTCATCATCGGCGCCGGCGCTGCCGGTATTGCCGCAGCCCGCCGCCTGCTGGCAATCCGTCCCGGCCTTTCCGTCCTCCTGCTCGAAGCCGGCGACCGTCTCGGTGGGAGGGCCTGGACGGTCGGGCTGCCTGGAGCCGGCGATCTCGGTTTCGATCTCGGTTGCGGCTGGCTGCACGGGGCGCGGACCAATGCCTGGACGGCGATTGCCGGTGAGGTCGGACTGACGGTCGACCGCTCGCCGGCGCCCTGGAACGGCGGCCGGCGGCTTCAGCGGGATGATGCGGAGATCCAGGCCGCGCAGCAGGCGATCGGCGCTTATTTCGAACGCCTCGAAAGCCATGAAGGCAACGATAGCGACCTGGCAGCCAAGCTCCAGCCCGGCGGTCGCTGGAACGGCCAGATCCGGGCGATCGGCACTTACATCACCGGCGCCGAACTGGAGCGCTCGTCGATCGTCGACTACAACAGATATGATCCCGGCGCCGGTCCCGACTGGCGTGTCCGGCAGGGCTACGGAACATTGATCGCGCTCTATGGCGCGCCGGTTCGGTCAAGGCTCGGCGTCGAAGCAAAGCGCGTCGATCACCGCCATGCCGGCCGTATCAGCATCGAGACGAACCAGGGAACGATTACCGCCCACACTGTGCTCGTCACCGTGTCGACAAATATGCTTGCGGCCGGCAGGATCGCCTTCGATCCTCCCCTACCCGACAAGATCGAAGCCGCAGCTCGTTTGCCCCTTGGGCTCGCCGATAAGCTCTTCCTCAGTGTCGCCGATCCGGAGGCGCTGCCGGCCGATACGCATATGCTCGGCTCGACCAGTCGCGGCGCGACCGGCACCTATCAGCTGCGGCCGTTCGGCGCTCCCGTTGTCGAGGCCTATTTCGCCGGCGATCTCGCGCATGATCTGGAGCGAATGGGAGCAGAGGCTGCCTTTTCTTTCGCCGCGGATGAGCTGGCGGCACAATTCGGCACCGACATCCGCAAGCACTTATCGGTGGCGGCAATCTCGACCTGGGCCGCGATGCCTCATATCGGCGGCTCCTATTCCTACGCGCAAGCCGGCGCCTCCGATCTGCGCACCGTCCTCGCCGAACCGCATGACGCGCGGATCTTCTTTGCCGGCGAAGCCTGTTCGCGCTCGCGTTATTCGACGGCGCATGGCGCCTACGAGACCGGTGTCGCCGCAGCCGACCGGATTGCCGGCGCGTCGTCGAGAAATCCATAACGGCTGCCGGCCGCGACGGCAGGCGGAAATATTTTTTCCCACTTGTCGCACGGACGGGATTGGTTATTCTGCCCTCGCCCCCGCGCTACCTAGCCTGGGGCGCTGTACCTCATCCAGCGGCAGAGGCCGCTTCAAGCACGATATTGTCATTGATTGCAGGAGCCCCGGCTTCTACCCCGACGACTTTCCGCGTCGACCGCGGGTATCCGCATGAGGAGGAAGACATGGATTATCGCAAGCTCGGTCCGAGCGGGACCGTCGTCACCGCCTATTGCCTCGGCACCATGACCTTTGGCGCGGAAGCCGACGAAGCGGCCTCGCACAAGCTGCTCGACGATTATTTCGCATGGGGCGGCAATTTCATCGACACCGCCGACGTCTACAGCGCCGGCAAGTCGGAAGAGATCATCGGACGCTGGTTGAAGGCGCGACCGACCGAGGCCCGCCAGGCGATCGTCGCCACCAAAGGGCGTTTTCCGATGGGCAACGGCCCCAACGAGATCGGCCTGTCGCGCCGGCATCTCGGCCAGGCGCTCGACGATTCGCTGCGCCGCCTCGGCCTCGAACAGATCGATCTCTACCAGATGCACGCCTGGGACGCGCTGACCCCGATCGAAGAGACGCTGCGCTTCCTCGACGATGCGATTTCCTCGGGCAAGATCGGCTATTACGGCTTCTCCAACTATGTCGGCTGGCACATCGCCAAGGCTTCGGAGATTGCCAAGGCGCGCGGCTATACGCGTCCGGTGACGCTGCAGCCGCAATACAGCCTTCTGGCGCGCGATATCGAGCTCGAAATCGTCGCGGCCTGCCAGGACGCCGGCATGGGCCTCTTACCCTGGTCGCCGCTCGGCGGCGGCTGGCTGACCGGCAAATACAAGCGCGATGAGATGCCGACCGGCGCCACCCGTCTCGGCGAGAACCCCAATCGCGGCAGCGAATCCTATGCGCCGCGCAACGCCCAGGAACGCACCTGGGCGATCATCGCGGCCGTCGAGGATATCGCCAAGGTCCGCGGCGTCAGCATGGCGCAGGTGGCGCTTGCCTGGACTGCGGCACAGCCGGCCGTGACCTCGGTCATTCTCGGCGCCCGCACGCCCGAACAGCTCGCCGACAATCTGGGTGCGTTGAAGGTCGCGCTCTCCAGCGAGGAGATGGCCAAGCTCAATGAGGTCAGCGCGCCGCAGCCGCTCGATTATCCCTATGGCAAAGGCGGGATTGCGCAGCGCCACCGCAAGATCGAGGGCGGCCGCTGAGCCTTCCGGCCGGGCAGGCCGACGCAAGAAGCCGCCATGGTTTCCATGGCGGCTCAGACTGCTGACAAGGTCGGCAGACCCTTCATTTCGTCATGCTCGGGCTTGTCCCGAGCATCTGCCCCCGGTCGATAGGGCAGCAGATCCTCGGCACAAGGCCGAGGATGACGTCGGGGAGAGCAAGGTTGCCATCAAACTGAGCTGCCATGTTCCGTGGCGGCTTTCGCATTTTCAAAGGCAACGAGAGAAGCGTGTCGTTACCCTCAGGCCGCCTGCACGGCAGCGTTCAGCGGGATTTCGACGTCGATCTCCAGGGTCGAGACAAACTCGTTGCGATCAATCGTCACCTGCACCTTGTCGTGGTCGAGCTCGACGTGTTTGGCGATGACCGCAAGGATTTCTTCGCGCAGCAGAGAGACAAGGTCCGATCCTGCCGAGGAGCGCTCGTGGGCGAGGAGCACCTGTAGGCGTTCGCGGGCGGCCGGCGCTGTGCGCTGCCTGTTGAAGAGACGGAAAATGCTCATGCCGCTCTCCTTCCGAAGATCTTGCCGAAGATATTCCGCTTTTCCTCGGGGATCGCGATCGGCAGGGTTTCGCCGGCGAGCCGGCGGGCGGCATCGAAATAGGCCATGGCGGCCGGGCTGCGGCTTTCGGCCAGCGTGACCGGCGCGCCGACGTTGGAGGCGCGCAGCACATCCATGCTTTCCGGTACGATGCCGAGAAGCGGGATGGAGAGGATTTCCAGCACATCGTCGACCTTGAGCATGTCGCCGCGCTCGGCGCGGTTGGCGTCGTAGCGGGTGAGCAACAGGTGCTTTTCCATCCGCTCGCCGCGTTCGGCCTTGGCGGTCTTGGCATCGAGCAGGCCGATGATGCGATCGGAATCGCGCACAGATGAAACTTCCGGATTGGTGACGACGACGGCGACGTCGGCATGGCGCATGGCAAGCGTTGCGCCGCGTTCGATGCCGGCGGGGCTGTCGCAGATGATCCAGTCGAAATAGCGCTTCAGGTCGGTGATGACGCGCTCGACGCCCTCGGCCGTCAGATTGTCCTTGTCGCGCGTCTGCGACGCCGGCAGCAGGAACAGCGTTTCCAGCCGCTTGTCGCGGATCAGCGCCTGGGTCAGCTTGGCGTCGCCCTGAATGACGTTGATCAGGTCGTAGACGACCCGGCGCTCGGCGCCCATCACGAGGTCGAGATTGCGCAGGCCGACGTCGAAATCGACGACGACGACTTTTTCATTGCGTTGCGCCAGCGCCGCTCCCAATGCGGCGGTCGAGGTCGTCTTTCCGACCCCGCCCTTGCCTGACGTGACGACGATCACTTTCCCCATTTCTCTCTCCTTTGCCGTGCCGCAGTAATTCAAAGTGCTAAGCGTCCTTCACGCGTCTCTTAAAGACGCTGCGCTGTCGTCAGATCAGTTTTTCCGCCATGATCGCATCCTCTTCGAGCCAGAGCTGAACAGCCTGTCCGCGAAGATTGGGGGCCATGTCTTCCGCCATTTTGTAGATGCCGTCGATTGCCACCAGCTCGGCTTCGAGCTTGCGGCAGAAGATGCGCGCCGATGCGTTTCCGATGGATCCGGCCATGGCGCGGCCGCGCAACGCGCCGTAGATGTGGACCGACCCACCGGCGATGACTTCGGCGCCCGAAGCGACCGAGCCGATGATTGTGACGTCGCCTTCCGGAAAGATCACCGATTGCCCCGAGCGAACTGGCTCCCGGATGACGATGGATTGTGTCGTTGCCGGGCGGGGCTCGGCCACTGCCGGTTTGCCGGCTGGTCCGGCAGGCTCATTCGGCTGAACCTCGATATCGGAAGCGGAGCGGCCGCCCTTGAGGGCCGGAGGCATGCCCGCGCCGAGAATGGAAGGCCGTGCCCCCTCGATGCCCATGATACTGACATTGCGCTTGGCGAGTTCGGCGATGAGCTCCTTGAGCTGCGGCCGGTCGATCTGCAGGTCTGTCACATCAAGCACGACGGGCCGGCCCAGGAAGAATCCGGCCGAACGCGAGGCCAGATCGTCGAGCCTTGCCAACCAATCATCGAAAGGAAGGTCCGGGGACAACATGACGGCCAGGAAGGAGCGGCCCTTGATGCGGATAGAGCGAGCGTCTGTTAGCACTTTGGTCATCTGTGTGAAGAAATCGTTGACCATGTCTACCGCTGACATGGTTAACAAATGGTTAACGCAGACGGGAAATTCCCTAACGGGAGGCCGATCAATTCAGCTGATGATGAGGCGCAAGTATCGGAAAATAAATATGGTTTCAGTAATGTGAATACTCATCACGTATGGTCGGGGCGAAGATCTGTCGCCACGATCGCGGCGACGGAATTGGTTAAGATTCGGCTGATTTCTGGCGCCTGTGATCGACCCTCGGCCGACTCACCCCATGCGTTCGGAGGCGTAGCTTCCGGGGCTGGCCGGGAAGACGACGGTGCGGTTGCCGTTGATGAAGGTGCGGTGATGGATATGAGCGTGGATGGCGCGCGCCAGCACCTGGCTTTCGACGTCGCGGCCGATCGAGACATAGTCGTCGGGCGACTGCGCATGGGTGATGCGGGCGGTGTCCTGCTCGATGATCGGGCCTTCGTCGAGGTCGGCGGTGACGTAATGGGCGGTCGCGCCGATCAGCTTGACGCCGCGCTGATAGGCCTGCTTGTAAGGGTTGGCGCCCTTGAAGCTCGGCAGGAAGGAATGGTGGATGTTGATGATCTTGCCCGACATCTGCTTGCAGAGCTGGTCGGAGAGAACCTGCATGTAGCGGGCGAGCACGATCAGTTCGGTGCCGGTCTGATCGACGAGATCGACGAGCTGGGCTTCCGCCTGCGGTTTGTTCTCCTTCGTCACCTTGATGTGGTGGAAGGGGATGTCGTGATTGACCACGACCTTCTGGTAGTCGAAATGGTTGGAGACGACGCCGACGATATCGATCGGCAGGGCGCCGATCTTCCAGCGGTAGAGCAGGTCGTTGATACAATGGCCGAAGCGCGACACCATCAAGAGCACCTTCATGCGGCTCTCGCTGTCGTGGAATTCGTACTCCATCTCGAAGGGCGCGGCGACGGCGGCAAAATCGGCGCTGATAGCCGAGCCGGCCAGACCCTCTTCCGAAATGAAGCTGACGCGCATGAAGAACTTGCCGGTATCGAGATCGTCGAACTGCGAGCTGTCGATGATGTTGCAGCCCTTCTCGGCCAGATAGCTCGAAATCGCCGCAACGATGCCGCGCGTCGATTTGCAGGATACCGTAAGTACATAGCTTTTCATGTCGGCTCTTCCTTCGCCGTTTCAAGCGCAGAGGGCCCGGTCACGCCGGGGCTTTGTCGGCCGGCGTGCCAGCAGTCGTCGAAGGCGTCGGTCTGGCCGCTCAGATGTCGAGCGTGCTGTCGCGTTCCCATTGGGTGAAATGCGAGCAATAGGCATTCCATTCCCGATGCTTGAGCTTGAGATAGGCGGCTGAAAATTCAGCCCCGATCGCCTGCTTCAGGCCCTCGTCGGCATCATAAGCGCGCAACGCATCGAGCAGGTTGAGCGGCAGGCGCGGTGCGTCCTTCACCAGATGCCCCTCGGCATACATGTCGATATCGTAGTGCGGGCCGGGGTCTGCCTGGCTGCGGATGCCGTCGAGGCCGGCGGCGATAATGATCGCCTGCAGCAGATAGGGATTGACCGCCCCGTCCGGCAGCCGCAGCTCGAACCGTCCCGGCCCCGGCACGCGCACCATGTGGGTGCGGTTGTTGCCCGTCCAGGTCACCGTGTTCGGCGACCAGGTGGCGCCGGAGGTGGTGCGCGGCGCGTTGATGCGCTTGTAGGAATTGACCGTCGGATTGGTGATCGCGGCAAGTGCGGAGGCATGTTTCATGATGCCGCCGAGGAAGGTCTTGCCCTGCGCCGAGAGCCCGAAAGCCATTTCCTTGTCGGCGAAGGCGTTGACCCTGCCGTCGAGGTCCCAGACCGAAATATGGGCATGGCAGCCGTTTCCGGTCAGGCCCTTGAAGGGCTTCGGCATGAAGGTGGCGCGAAGCCCGTGCTTTTCGGCGACCGACTTGACCATGAACTTGAAGAAGGAGTGCTTGTCCGCCGTCTTCAGAACATCGTCATATTCCCAGTTCATCTCGAACTGGCCGTTGGCATCCTCGTGGTCGTTCTGATAGGGCTTCCAGCCGAGTTCGAGCATATAGTCGCAAATTTCGGCGATGACGTCGTAGCGGCGCATCACCGCCTGCTGATCGTAGCAAGGCTTTTCGGCGGTATCGAACTGATCCGAAATCACCGAGCCATCGGCCGAGATGAGAAAGAACTCGGGCTCGACGCCGGTTTTCACCCTGAGCCCCTCTTTCGCAGCCTCAGCGACCAGTCTTTTCAGGAGCACGCGCGGCGCCTGCTCGACAGGCTGGTCGTCCATGACGCAGTCGGCCGCGACCCATGCGACGTCCTTCTTCCAAGGCAGCTGGATGACGGAGGAAGCATCGGGAACCGCAAACAGGTCGGGATGGGCAGGCGTCAGATCGAGCCAGGTCGCGAAGCCGGCAAAGCCCGCGCCATCCTTCTGCATATCGGCGATGGCTTCGGCCGGGACCAGCTTGGCGCGTTGGCCGCCGAAGAGGTCCGTATAGCTGATCATGAAATATTTGATGCCTTTTTCGGCGGCGTATTGCGAGAGGTCCAGTGTCACGTTTGTCCCCTTATGTTGATCTTAGACACTTGATGATGAAGCCGGCCGCATCCTCCCAAACGCGCCCGGCCCGGTGTTCTTAAAAACCGGCCTTGCCGGGGGTCCAGTTGGTGCCGGCGAGCGGCACCTGCGCCATGGCCGACGCCTCGATCGTCAGTGCGACGAGGTCTTCCGGCTCGAGGTTGTGCAGATGGTTCTTGCCGCAGGCGCGCGCGATGGTCTGCGCCTCGAGCGTCATGACCTTGAGGTAGTTGGCAAGGCGGCGGCCGGCCGCAACCGGGTCGAGGCGTTTTGCCAGTTCCGGGTCCTGGGTGGTGATGCCGGCCGGATCCTTGCCTTCATGCCAGTCGTCATAGGCGCCGGCCGTCGAGCCGAGCTTCTGATATTCCTCTTCCCAGCGGGGATCGTTGTCGCCGATGGCGACGAGGGCGGCCGTGCCGATCGCCACCGCATCGGCGCCGAGCGCCAGCGCCTTGGCAACGTCGGCACCGGAGCGGATGCCGCCGGAAACGATGAGCTGCACCTTCCGGTGCATGCCGAGGTCCTGCAGCGCCTGAACGGCCGGCCGAATGCAGGCGAGCGTCGGCATGCCGACATTCTCGATGAAGACGTCCTGAGTGGCCGCCGTGCCGCCCTGCATGCCGTCGAGCACGACGACGTCGGCACCGGCCTTCACGGCAAGGGCGGTGTCGTAATAGGGGCGCGCGCCGCCGACCTTGACGTAGATCGGCTTTTCCCAATCGGTGATCTCGCGCAGCTCCATGATCTTGATTTCCAGATCGTCGGGGCCGGTCCAATCCGGATGGCGGCAAGCCGAGCGCTGGTCGATGCCCTTCGGCAGGTTGCGCATATTGGCGACGCGGTCGGAGATCTTCTGGCCGAGCAGCATGCCGCCGCCACCGGGCTTGGCCCCCTGGCCGACCACGACTTCGATCGCATCGGCGCGGCGCAAATCCGTGGGGTTCATGCCGTAGCGCGAGGGCAGATATTGGTAGACCAGCGTCTGCGAATGGCCGCGCTCCTCATCGGTCATGCCGCCGTCGCCCGTCGTGGTCGAGGTGCCAGCGATCGTCGCACCGCGGCCGAGCGCTTCCTTGGCGTTGCCGGAAAGCGCGCCGAAACTCATGCCGGCAATGGTGATCGGCGTCTTCAGCGTGATCGGCTTCTTGGCGAAACGCGAGCCGAGCACCACAGTCGTGTCGCACTTCTCGCGATAGCCTTCGAGCGGATAGCGCGAGATCGAGGCGCCGAGAAACAGGAGGTCGTCGAAATGCGGAACCTTGCGCTTGGTGCCGGCGCCGCGGATGTCGTAGATGCCGGTTGCCGCCGCGCGGCGGATTTCGGCGAGCGTATAGTCGTCGAAGGTCGCGGACTTGCGTGGTGGAGTATAAGGGTTGTGATAGCTCATGGATGTCCCTCGCCTCAGTACGCGTCGGCGTTGTCGATGTTGAAATTGTAGAGCTTGCGGGCCGAGCCGTAGCGCTTGAACTCTTCGGGCCTGACGCCCGAGACCCCTGCCTTGTCGAGCAGCTCGGCGAGTTTCTCCAGATGCTCCGGCCGCATCTCTTTCTCGATGCAGTCGGAGCCGAGGCTCTTGACCTCGCCGCGGACGAACAGCTTGGCTTCGTAGAGCGAATCCCCCAACGCATCGCCGGCATCGCCGAGCACGACCAGATGGCCGGACTGGCCCATGAAGGCCGACATGTGGCCGATGCTGCCATGAACGACGATGTCGATGCCCTTCATCGAAATGCCGCAGCGCGAGGCTGCATTGCCCTTGATGACGAGCAGGCCGCCCCGGCCGGTGGCGCCGGCATATTGGCTGGCGTCGCCCTCGATGACGACGGTGCCGGACATCATGTTTTCGGCAACGCCCGGACCGGCCGAGCCATGAACCGTAATGGTGCCGCCGTCATTCATGCCGGCGCAGTAATAGCCGACCGAGCCTCTAACCGCGACCGTGACGGGGCTGTCGATGCCGACGGCGACGGCATGGCTGCCGCGCGGGTTGATGACTTCGAATGCGGTGTCGTTGGCGCCTTTGGAAAGGGCATGCAGCGCGCTGTTCAGCTCGCGAAGAGGGGTGTTGGAAAGATCGAATGTGGGCATTGGTTCCTCGTTGATCTGGGAGACGGTTTCAGCCGGCTCCTGGCTTTCGGGGCGCCCCTCAGGCGGCCTTGTCGTGATCCCAGAAGTAGACGGTCGCCGGCTCCGGCTCCCAGACGCGGGCATTCTCGATGCCGGGAAGATTGACCAGCGCGCGGTATTCCGAGCCGAAGGCAACATATTGCTCGGTCTCGGCCATGACGGCGGGCTTGCAGGCGATCGGATCGCGCACCACGCCGAAGCCGGACTTGGTGCCGACGACGAAGGTGAAGAAGCCGTCGAGATCGTCGAGTGCGCCGGTCAGCGCCTGGCCGAGATCCTTGCCCTTGGCCATTTCGGCCGTCAGATAGGCGGCGGCGACTTCGGAATCGTTCTGCGTCTCGAAGCTCATGCCTTCGCGGATGAGTTCGCGACGCAGGTTGTTGTGGTTGGACAGCGAGCCGTTGTGCACCAGGCACTGGTCGGCGCCGGTCGAGAACGGATGGGCGCCGAGCGTGGTGACGGCGGATTCGGTCGCCATACGCGTGTGGCCGATGCCGTGGGTGCCACCCATGGCGCGCACGTCGAAGCGCGCGACCACGTCTTTCGGAAGGCCGATCTCCTTATAGATTTCGACGCTTTCGCCGGAGCCCATCAGACGCACCGTCGGGCGGATCTGTTCGAGCGCCTCGCGCACGGCGGCAAGCTTGGAGACATCAAGCTCGAGGACGGCATGCGTACTCTTGATCCACACATGGGCTTTGATGCCCGCCTTCTCGAGGTCGTCCGCGAGGCCTTCGAAGTCGACACCAGGATTGGCGGACTGGATCGTCACCTTCGCTCTGCCCTCTGCGGAGCCGCCATAGATCGCGATGCCGGCCGAGTCCGGCCCGCGGTCGGTCATGGTGATCAGCATGTCCGAGAGCAGATTCCCCAGTTGAGGCTCAAGGCTCTTGTCCTTGAGGAAAAGTCCAACGATGCCGCACATAGCCTGTGCCTCCTTTCAAGTTGAGAAAGGACTAACAGGTCTGACTGCGGACTTCAACTGAGGGGAATAAATTTTTCTTTTAAGGCAAGTCAGCCCCTGATGCTCTGCTGCGGATAGCTGATGATAGAGAGGTAGCGGCTCGGCAGTTTCACCAGTTGCTCCGGCCCATGCGGCGCATCGGCATCGAAGAACAGGCTGTCGCCCGGCTGCATCTGGAAAAGCTGATCGCCATGGCGGTAAACGACCTCGCCTTCGAGCATGTAGAGGAACTCCATGCCTTCGTGCTGAAAGGTCGGGAAGACGTCGGAATCGGCCGTCAGCGTGATGAGATAGGGCTCGACGATGACGCCGCTTGAATTGTTGTCGATATGACCGAGCAGATTATATTGATGGCCGGCGCGCGTGCCGCGCCGTTCGAGCTCGACGCCCTCTCCCGCCTTGACGAAGACGGCATTGCGCGGTTCCTCGTAGCGCCTGAAGAAAGCGGTCAGCGGCACGCCGAGCGCCCGCGACAGCGATTGCAGCGTCGTCAGCGACGGCGAAATGTTGCCGTTCTCGATCTTCGACAGCATGCCGAGCGAAATGCCGGTGGCGGCGGCGAGGTCGGTGACCGTGATGCCGAGTTTCTTGCGGTAGGCGCGCACCTCATGGCCGATCGCCATTTCGAGATTGTTTTCCTTCGGCTCCCGAACGGCGTGCGGGTCCTGGGAAAAGGGGGGGCGCCCGCCATGCGCCTGTTCCGGTTGATCTGCCGTTTCACGCTTGGTTGTCATGAATGTCCCGCCGCCTGCTCTTTTGTCCCGATGCCAACCTATCCCCCCGGTGAAGGTTCCTCAACCGTGAAGAAAACCTAATCCCGCCTCGCCTGCCGCGGCGCAATGCCATAAAGGGCGCGGAACATCCGGGAAAAGTGGCTGAGACTGGAAAAGCCGGTGGCTACCGCGATCTCCGAGACGGAAAGTGGGCTCTGCTTCAGCAGGCGATGGGCGTGCTGCAGCCGGATCCTGTGATATTGATCGAGGAAGGTGGTGCCGAGATGGGCCGAGAAGAGCCGGTCGAGATGACGGGCGGAAACACCGGCGATGCGCGCCATGGCGGCGCGGTCGAGCGGCATCTCGATCGTCTCCTCCATGCGTTCGAGAACGCTGAGCAGGCCGGGATGATGGACGCCGTAACGCTCGGCGAGCGACGCGCGCTGGGGCGCTGCCGGCTCGTTGACCTCCGTGTGCAGATACCAGTCGCTGACGCGGCGGGCGAAATCCGGCCCCATGCGCTCGGTAATCAGCACATGCATCATATCGAGCGCTGAGATGCCGCCGCCGCAGGTAATTCTGCTGCCGTCGATCATAAAGCGCGCCTGGCGCGGCGAAAGATCGGGGAAGGCCTCGAGAAGAGCGGCGGCGTACTCCCAGTGGATGGTGAAGTCACGGCCGGCGAGCAGTCCGGCGGCCGCCATCAGATAGGGACCGCCCGAAATGCCGCCGATCCTGACACCTTCGCGCGACAGCTGCCTGAGGCAGGCGAGTACGCCCGGATAGCGCCAGTCGCGCGGCGAGCCGCCGGCGCAGACGAAGGCGGTGCCGAGTCCTGCTCCCCTTACAGGAAGAGGTTCGGCCGGCACCGGCACACCGGAGGAGGAGAGAACAGGCGCGCCGTCCGGCGAGAAGGTCCGCAGACGATAGATATCGCGTCCGGCCAGAAGATTTGCCGCCCGCAACGGCTCCGTCGCCGAAGCGTAGGACATCAACGCGAATCCCGGGATCAGGATGAAGCCGATCTCCTGGACATTTCTGGTATCGGGTGAGGACATGTCCCTTTTATATTCAATAGTGTCCTAATTGCGCAAGTTCGCGCTGGTCTTTCTGGCATCATGCGACCATTCTATTCGGATTGACCCATGCGCTACTCCGCTCTCTCGATTTTCCTGAACGGCCTTCGCGGCAACAAAGGCTGGGCGCCTGCCTGGCGCGACCCCGCGCCGAAGCCGCATTATGATGTCGTCATTGTCGGCGGCGGCGGCCACGGCCTTGCCACGGCCTATTATCTCGCCAAGGAATTCGGCATCACCAATGTCGCCGTCCTCGAAAAGGGCTATCTCGGCTCCGGCAATATCGGCAGGAACACGACGATCATCCGGTCGAACTACCTGCTGCCGGGTAACAATCCCTTCTACGAGCTGTCGATGAAGCTGTGGGAAGGGCTGGAACAGGACTTCAATTTCAACGCCATGGTCTCGCAGCGCGGCGTGCTCAACCTCTTTCATTCCGACGCGCAGCGCGATGCCTATACGCGCCGCGGCAATGCCATGCGGCTGCACGGCGTCGACGCCGAGCTGCTCGACCGGCAGGCGGTGCGCAAGAAGCTTCCGTTCCTCGATTTCGACAATGCCCGTTTCCCGATCATGGGTGGTCTATACCAGCCGCGCGGCGGCACGGTGCGCCATGATGCGGTCGCCTGGGGTTATGCGCGAGGCGCCGACAGCCGCGGCGTCGACATCATCACCCAGTGCGAAGTGACGGGCATCCGCCGCGAAAACGGCCAGGTGACCGGCGTCGAGACCAGCAGGGGCTTTATCGGCTGCGGCAAGCTGGCGCTGGCGGCGGCCGGCAATTCCACCGTCGTCGCCGATATGGCCGGCCTCCGCCTGCCGATCGAAAGCCATGTGCTTCAGGCCTTCGTCTCCGAAGGGCTGAAGCCCTTCATCGACAATGTCGTCACCTTCGGCGCCGGGCATTTTTACGTGTCCCAGTCGGACAAGGGCGGTCTCGTCTTCGGCGGCGATATCGACGGCTATAATTCCTATGCCCAGCGCGGCAATCTGGCGACCGTCGAGCATGTCGCCGAAGCCGGCGTGGCAATGATCCCGTCCCTGTCGCGCGTACGTTTCCTGCGTTCCTGGGGTGGAGTGATGGATATGAGCATGGACGGCTCGCCGATCATCGACCGCACCCATATCGATAATCTCTATCTCAACGCCGGCTGGTGTTACGGCGGCTTCAAGGCGACGCCTGCCTCCGGCTTCTGCTACGCCCATCTGATCGCCCGCAACACCCCGCATCAGACCGCCCGCGCCTTCCGGCTCGATCGTTTCGCCCGCGGCTATCCGATCGACGAAAAGGGCGTCGGCGCCCAGCCCAATCTGCACTGAGGACATTTAGACATGGCAAGCCTGATTTCCTGTCCCCATTGCGGCGTCCGGCCCAAGGAGGAATTCTCGATCCGCGGCGACGCGAACCTTATCCGGCCGGCGCCGGATGCCGGTCAGGATGCCTGGTACGATTATGTCTATCTGCGCGACAATCCGAAGGGCCGGCACAGCGAATACTGGCACCATTCCTCCGGATGCCGCCGGTGGCTGATCGTCGAACGCGATACCGTCACCCATAAGGTTCATGGCGTCAGGGATGCCGCTCTTGCCAAGCTCGGCGGAGAACCGGCATGACGAGTTTCCGTCTTTCCTCCGGCGGCCGCATCGACCGGGCCGCGACACTCGGCTTCACCTTCGACGGCAAGGCGCTGGAAGGCCATCTGGGCGATACGCTCGCCTCGGCGCTGCTGGCCAGCGGTATCCAGCTCGTCGGCCGCAGTTTCAAATATCACCGCCCGCGCGGTATCCTGACGGCGGGTGCTGCCGAACCGAACGCGCTGGTGACGACAGGCAGCGGCGGGCGCACCGAACCGAATACGCGCGCGACGATGATCGAGCTCTACGACGGGCTGGCGGCCAAGAGCCAGAACCGCTGGCCTTCGCTCGGTTTCGATGTCGGCGCCGTCAACGGCCTCCTCTCCCCTTTCCTCAGCGCCGGTTTCTACTACAAGACCTTCATGTGGCCGGCGGCCCTCTGGGAAAAGCTCTACGAGCCGGTGATCCGCAAGGCGGCGGGCCTCGGCCGCGCCTCCTACGAAGCTGATCCCGATACCTATGAGAAATGCTGGGCGCATTGCGACCTGCTGGTGATCGGCGCGGGCCCTGCCGGTCTTGCCGCAGCGCTGACGGCGGGGCGCGCCGGCGCGCGCGTCATTATCGCCGACGAAGGCTCCGAACTCGGTGGCAGTCTGCTTTCCCGCGGCGCCGTCGACGGCAAGCCGGCGGACGCTCTTCTCGGCGAGGTGCTGGCCGAATTCGAAGGGCTGGCGAATGTGCGCCGCCTGCCGCGCACGACGGTGTTCGGCTGGTACGACGACAATGTCTTCGGCGCCGTCGAACGCGTGCAGAAGCATGTGGCGCTGCCCGATCCCGAGCGTCCCGTCGAACGATTGTGGCGCATCGTCGCCCGCCAAGCGATCCTGGCGACAGGTGCCGAGGAGCGGCCGCTGGTCTTCGGCGGCAACGACATCCCCGGCGTGATGATGGCCGGCGCCATGCGCAGCTATCTCAACCGGCAGGCGGTGGCCCCTGGCAAAAGCACGGTGGTCTTCACCACCAACGATACTGCATATGACACCGCCGCCGACCTCGAAGCTGCCGGCCTTCGAGTTGCCGCGATCGTCGACAGCCGCGCCGATGGCGGCAAGGGCTGGCAGGGTCGCGCCGAGGTTCTGCGGGGCGCCCGGGTCATCGATGCAGAGGGCGGCAAACACCTGTGCGGCGTCAGCATCGAGACCGCAGGCGGCATTCGCCGGATCGACGCGGATGCGCTTGCCATGTCGGGCGGTTGGAGCCCCGTCATTCATCTGGCCTGCCATCGCGGCGGCAAGCCGCAATGGTCGCAGGAGTCTTCGGCATTTCTGGCGCCGGCATCACAGGACGGCCTCGCCGTTGCCGGCGCGGCCGCCGGCCTTGCGCAGACCACGGCCTGCCTCGGCGATGGCGCGGCGAAGGCTGCCGCCGCATTGCAGGCAATCGGCTTTGCAGCGGAACCGGCCTTTGTTTCAGCTCCCGAGACGGCTCCGCATGCAAAGCCGCTCTGGTCGGTGAAAGGCTCGAAGGGCAAGGCTTTCGTCGACTATCAGAACGACGTGCATCTCAAGGACCTTGGCCTCGCCGTGCGCGAAGGCTACGGCCATGTCGAGCTTGCCAAGCGTTATACCACATCAGGCATGGCGACCGACCAGGGCAAGCTTTCCAACATCAACGCCATCGGCATCCTCGCCGAGGCGCGCGGCGTGTCACCCGCCGAAGTGGGAACGACGACCTTCCGGCCCTTCTATACGCCGGTTTCCTTCGGCGCGTTGACCGGAGCGTCGCGCGGCAAGGATTTCCAGCCGGCGCGCAAATCCCCGCTGCACGGCTGGGCGAAAAAGAACGGCGCGGTCTTCGTTGAAGCAGGCCTCTGGTATCGCTCTTCCTGGTTCCCGCGCGCCGGCGAGACGACGTGGCGCGAAAGCGTGGACCGCGAGGTGCTGAACATCCGCAAAAATGCCGGGCTCTGCGACGTGTCGACACTCGGTAAGATCGAAATCTTCGGCCGCGATGCCGCGACCTTCCTCGACCGGGTCTATTGCAATGGCTTTGCCAAGCTTGCCGTCGGCAAGGCGCGTTACGGCGTCATGCTGCGCGAGGACGGTTTCATCTATGACGACGGCACCACCAGCCGCTTCAGCGACAACCATTTCTTCATGACGACGACGACGGCGCTGGCCGCCGGCGTGCTGAGCCATCTCGAATTCTGCGCCCAGACGCTGTGGCCGGAACTCGACGTCTGCTTCGCCTCCTCGACCGATCAATGGGCGCAGATGGCCGTTGCCGGGCCGAAGTCGCGCGCCATTCTCTCGGAGATCGTCGACGACGATCTTTCCAATGCAGCCTTCCCCTTCATGAGCGCCCGCAAGGTGTCGCTATTCGCAGGCCGCCTCGAAGGCCGGCTCTTCCGGATTTCCTTCTCGGGCGAACTCGCCTACGAACTGGCGGTGCCGGCCGGCTACGGCGAAAGCGTTGCCGACGCCGTCATGGCGGCCGGCGAAAAACATGGCATCTCAGCCTACGGCGTCGAAGCGCTCGGCGTCATGCGCATCGAAAAGGGCCATGTCACCCATGCCGAGATCAACGGCACGGTAACACCCGGCGATCTCGGCTTCGGCCGCATGATTTCATCAACCAAGCCGGATTTCATCGGCAAGGCGATGCTTGCCCGCGAAGGCCTGCAGGATCCCGAGCGCCCGCGCCTCGTCGGCGTCAAGCCGCTCAATCCGGCAAGCGGCTTCCGCACCGGCTCGCATATCCTTGCCGAGGGCGCCGCGGCGACGCTGGAAAACGACCAGGGCTATGTCACCTCGAGCGCCTTTTCGCCGAGCCTCGGCCATACGATCGGCCTGGCGCTCGTCCGGCGCGGGCCGGAGCGCATCGGCGAAAAGGTGACGGTCTGGAACGGGCTGCGCAATGAATTCACCGATGCGGTGCTCTGCCATCCCGTCTTCATCGATCCCGAAAACGAGAAGCTCCATGCCTGATCATCCCCAGCATAGACCGGTTCTCGCCGGCACGGCACATAACGTAACGGGACCCGGCATCTGGCTGGAAGCCTTGCCGGAAGGCCATCTGCTGCATGTGCTCGGCGGAACTGAGCCAGCGGCGCTTGCCGCTGAACTGACGAAGGCGGGCTTTGCGGAAAGTTCGATCCGTCAGGCCGGTTTCCGGCAATGGTTCGTCGCCGGCGACGCGCCGCTTTCATCCGCAGGTCTTGAAACTCTCACAGCAGCGCTTGCCGGAAAAGCCTTCGTCATGGATCAGAGCCACGGCCGTGTCCGCATCGGCATTTCCGGCCGGTCCGCGCGCCTGCTTCTTTCAAAGGGCACCGCCGTCGATCTCGACCCCGCCGTCTTTCAGGAAAACAGTTCGGCGATGACGATGATCGGCCATATCTCCGTACAGATCGCCCGCACCGGCGATGACAGCTTCGAGCTCACGGTCCTGCGCAGCTTCGCCGAAAGCCTCTGGGACGAGCTTAAGCATATGGCGGCGGGCGCTGAAGGATAACGCGTAAAAACTATCCTTGCCGTCAACCGCCAATGTTTGTCGCCTCAATGGAAAGAGATGATCGGCAGTCGCGCGCGCAGCAATAGCCCTTATCCCGGTTTCTTGATGTCTTCGAATCTAAGACTGAAGCGCGCGAGATATTTACTCAGGCGATCGGCGTCGTTGCTGCTCTTTTTCTCCAATCGCGAGGTCGCGAACATGGCTCTGCCCGCGGCGCTTGCTGTGGCATATTGAGGGCCATAATGCCGGTCAATCCCCGTCAGCTTGCCGGCTTGCGCGCCGTGACGATCCATGCCGCGCCGTCGATCATCACCGACCGCTCGCCGGGGCGGTCCGCGAAGGCGGCACGAACCGCGGCCGAGGCGCGGGCGCGAATGTCGTCGGGCTGATCAGCGAGAGCGCGCGACAGCGGGCCGACCTTGAGCGTCATCTCCACTGCGTCGTCGATCGCCGCGTCCCGCGTCCCACCCTCGCCGATCGGGATGGAGGTATCGAATGGCGCGATGGCGATATCGGCGAAGCCAGCTGCCGTCAGGATGCGCGCCACCCGCCCCCGGTCGCCGAACGAGAACGGGCCGGGCGCTTCGGGATCGGGCGGCGCGGTCGGCGGGAGGATGCCCTTGATCGCGCCCATCGGCAAGCGCACCCAATCGTTCTCGGCCATGCCGCGCCAGCAGACGAAAGCGACCCGCCCGCCCGGCTTGAGCGCACGGCGCATATGGGCGAACGCCCCTATCGGATCGTCAAAGAACATCACTCCGAAGCGCGAGAACAGGATGTCGAACGCGCCTTCAGGCAACTCGGTGCTGCTGGCGTCTGCCACCTGGAAGAGGATCGGCGTGTCCTGCGGCGCTAACGCGCGCGCTCTGCCGATCAGCGGTTCGGATATGTCCACGCCCAGCACTTGGCCCCCCGCGCCGACGCGGGCGGCCAAATCCAGAGTAGACGCCCCCGCGCCGCAGCCGACGTCCAGCACGCTTTCGCCTATGGCGGGCGCGGCGGCTTCGATCGCGGCCTGGCCGAACACCGCCAGCATGGCATCGAGCCGGGCCTGGTAAGCGACCCAGCGCTCTCCGCTGTGGCCATTCCAGTCGGCTACCTGATAAGCATTTTCCTCTGCCACGATGCCATATCCTTGTTCTGATCCGTTCTTAACTGGGTGATCCACCGGCGTGGTCGCTGCCACCGTGCGCGGCGATGAACAAGGCGACGGCCGACCGGCAATAGGATTCGATTTCGTTATCGTCCTCTGCTCTTGCCGGATCGAAGCGCGCAATAATCAGGAGATCGGATCCTTTGAAAAGCGCGCCAAACAAGCGGGCGGACTGGAGAGGATCGGGCACGTTCAGAACCGCCTTCGCATGCAACTGACGCAACAGGGCCTCGATTTGGGCGATGACATGGGCGGGGCCGGCTTCGTAATAGAGCTTGCTTAACGACTTTTGATTCGTCTTGTCGGCCATGACCATGGCTTCGACACTGCGGACGTCCGGGCTCAACAGCGTGCGAAGGAGGGATGATCCCACCGCCATGAGCTGCTCTTCGGCGGAACCGGCGACGCCTTCAAAAAGGGCCTGTGGTGCAAACTGATGGCAGCGGTCCGCGATGGCCGCGCTGAACAGCGCCTCTTTGTTCTCGAAGTGCCGATAGATGCTGAGCTTGGATATCTTCGCTCGCTGGGTGACCTTGTCCAATGTCGTCGCTTGAAAACCCAATTCCACAAAGAGTTCGTATGCTGCGTCGACTATCGTTTGGCCAAGCGCCTCGTTGGCTGGCCGCCCGCGCCGGCCTCGACTATTTTCGGTCACGACCATTAAGATCCTTGACAGTATCGTTATTCATGTCTTACGATACCACGCAGTATCGGAAATATGCAAGCCAACGAACGGATTTTATCCTGTCCCATAGATCGAGTCTCTAAGCCGCTTGGCCAGATCGATGCGGATCGGTGGACGAGGCGCGCCAAGGCTCAGCCAATCACACTCGCTCAACAGCACGGAGCTTATCACCATGGATGACGTCATCATCATCGGCGGCAGCTTTGCCGGTCTCGCCGCCGCCCTTCAGCTCGGCCGTGCCCGCCGCAGGGTCACCGTTCTCGATACGGGCCTGCCGCGCAATCGCTTCGCCGGCCACTCGCATGGCCTGCTCGGCCACGATCACAAGCCACCGCTGGACATCCTGGCCGAGGCGCGGAAGCAGCTGGCACGCTATCCCGCGGTTAGGCTGGTCAATGCCCGGGCCGACAGCATCTCCGGCGCCATCGATGATTTCTCCGTCCTCACTGGCGATGGCGAAAGCCTTGGGGCGCGCCGCCTCATCCTGAGCTATGGCGTCGCCGATCAGATGCCTGATGTTCCCGGCTTTGCCGAAAGCTGGGGCACTTCCATCGTGCCCTGCCCCTATTGCGATGGGTTTGAAGTCGCCGACCAGCATTGGGGCCTCGTCTGGTCCAGCCGGCAGTCGCACAATCAGGCCAGGCTTTTCCACGATTGGACCGACAAGCTGACGCTGTTCGCCGATGGTCACGATATTCCGCCCGATATCCGGGCCGATCTGGCACGTCGCAACATACCTGTCGTCGAGGGCCGGATCACCGGGATCGCCCATCACGGGAGCCATAACGCCACCGTCAAACTCGACACCCGCCCCGATGTCGCGGTCGACATCCTGTTCGCCCATCCGCGCAACAAGCCGTCCGCCAACCTGCATGAAACACTGGGCCTCGCCACAGTCGATACGCCCAGCGGCATCGCCCTCAAAGTCGATGAGCGCCGCGAGACCAGCATGCCCGGCATCTACGCCGCCGGCGATCTCGCCAATCCCGGAATGCCCTCGGTCACCACGGCATCATGGCAAGGCGCGATGGCGGGTATCTTCGCCCAGCAGTCGATGCTGGCTTGAGAACAGCGAATCCCTTCTCCGGGTTCTGGCGGGGACGAGCGCGCCGCCGGCGCTCCTCAGCCTCGAAATGAATAGCCGCTGATCGAAGCCGGTTTCATCTCGATGGAGAAGCCCGGCAGGGTCGGCGGCATGTAGGCGGCATTCTCGATCCGGCAGGGGTCGAGGAAGTGTTCGTGCAGGTGATCGACATACTCGATGACGCGGCCATCCTTGGTGCCTGACACCGCGACGTAATCGATCATCGACAGGTGCTGCACATATTCGCAGAGGCCGACGCCGCCGGCGTGCGGCCAGACCGGCAGGCCGAACTTGGCGGCGATCAGCAACACAGAGAGGACTTCGTTCAGCCCGCCCATGCGGCAGGAATCGATCTGGACGATGTCAATGGCGCCCTCGGCGATGAACTGCTTGAACATGATGCGGTTCTGGCACATCTCGCCGGTCGCGACCTTCACCGGGCCGATTGCCTGGCGGATCTTGCGGTGGCCGGCGACATCGTCGGGGCTTGTGGGTTCCTCGATGAAGAAGGGCTTGGCGAAAGCAAGCGCCTTGACCCAATCGATCGCCTGGCCGACGTCCCAGACCTGGTTGGCGTCGATCATCAGGTAGCGATCGGGACCGATCACTTCGCGGGCGATCCTCAGACGGCGGATATCGTCGTCGAGATCACGGCCGACCTTCATCTTGATATGGTTGAAGCCGGCATCGATCGCTTCCTGGCAGAGCCGGCGCAATTTCTCGTCTTCATAACCCAGCCAGCCGGCCGACGTCGTGTAGCAGGCGTAGCCCTCCTTTTCGAGAATGGCGATCCGTTCCGCCTTGCCGGCTTCTGCCTTCTTGAGGATAGCGACCGCTTCATCGCGCGTCAGCACGTCGGTGAGGTAGCGGTAGTCGACGATATCGGCGATCTTTTCCGGCGACATCTCGGCGACCAGCCGCCAGACCGGCTTGCCGGCCTGTTTGGCAAGCAGATCCCAGACAGCGTTGACGACGGCACCGGTCGCCAGGTGAATGGCGCCCTTTTCCGGGCCGATCCAGCGCAACTGGCTGTCGCTGGTCAGGTGCCGCCAGAATTTGCCGGGATGGGCGAGAATTTCGGCGAGGTCGGTGCCGATGACAAGATGGCGCATCGCTTCGATCGCCATGCAGCAAATGTCGTTGCCGCGGCCGATGGTGAAGGTCAGGCCATGGCCGGCAAGGCCTGGAACATCCGTGTCGAGAATGACATAGGCGGCCGAATAGTCGGGATCGGGGTTCATCGCATCGGATCCGTCCAGGCTTTGCGAGGTGGGAAAGCGGAGATCGAAGACGCGAAGGTCGGTGATGCGGGTCATGGTGTTCCTCCCGATTTATGGGGCCAATTGCGATAGCCGGATCGGCCGGCGGTCTGCCGGCCGCGTCACGAGCCGACGTCAGATCGTCCAGCCGCCGTCGACGGCGATCGCCTGGCCAGACGTGTAGGTAGCGCCGGCGAGATAGACGGCGAGATCGGCGATCTCTTCCGGCGTGCCGAGCCGGCCCATCGGCTGGCGGGCGATGAAGGCGGCGCGGGCCGCATCATAATCGCCCTGGGCGCGCATGCGGTCCTGCAAGGACGGACTTTCCACCGTGCCGGGGCAGATGGCATTGCAGCGGATGCCTTGAGCAACATAATCGGCGGCGACCGATTTGGTAAGACCGATGACCGCCGCCTTGGTGACACCATAGGCGAAGCGATTCGGCACGCCCTTGATGCTGGAGGCGACGGAGGCCATGTTGATGATCGACCCGTCCTTGCGTTCGAGCATGCCGGGCAGCACCGCCCGGATGGTGCGGATCATTGCCTTGACGTTGAGGTCGAAAGCGAATTCGAGATCGGAATCCGGCATTTCCAGGATCGAGCCGGCATGGACGAAGCCGGCGCAGTTGAACAGCACGTCCACAGCGCCGATTTCGGCGACGAGCGCCGTGACCGCATCCCCATCGAGCACGTTGAGCTTATGGGTGGAGACGCCGGTTTCCGCGGCAAGGGTCGCCAGCGCATCGGTGTTGATGTCGGTTGCATGGACCTTGGCGCCGACCGCGGCAAAGGCTGCCGCCGTCGCCCGGCCGATGCCCTGGCCGGCCGCGGTAATGAGAACGGTCTTGCCGGAAAGTCTGTTTGTCATGTCACGGGCCTCTTCTGGATTGTCTACATGAGACGATGCATGCGGTTATCTTGCCGAAGGCCGAGCAGTGATGGAATAGGGCGTCCATCAGAGCCTGCCATTTTCTCTCTTTGCGCGTTTCGTCCGGTCTGGAGCAAGGCACGAAGCCTCGCCTCGTTTCCGCTGATCGGCTATCTTCAATTATGATTTGTCTGTTTATAGACAAACAGACGATTGGCCAAGGGTCAAGCGCGAAGTTTTCCTTTTCCGGCCGTGGTTCTGCGTATATGCAGAACAATATTCACAGGAGGAAGGAATGGAGACCGACGAGTCAGACCGCTACCGCGCTCCTGCCCTTGACAAGGGTCTCGATATCCTGGAGCTGCTTGCCGGCGTCGACAGCGGCCTCACCCAGGCGGAAATCGCCAAGCGGCTCGACCGCAGCCCCAATGAATTCTATCGCATGCTCGACCGGCTGGTGCGTCGCGGTTACGTCACCCGGCTGGACGGCGATCGCTATTCGCTGACGCTGAAGCTCTTCGGTCTTGCGCAATTGCATGCGCCTGTGCGCCGGCTTGCCTCCTACGCCACGCCGCTGATGCGCGATCTCGCCCAGCGCACCCGCCAGGCCAATCATCTCGCCGTCTTCGACCGTGGCGCCGCCGTTGTCATCGCCCAGCAGGAGGCGCCGGACTATTGGGGCTTCTCGATCCGCATCGGCGCTCATATCAGCCTGTTCGACACCGGCTCGGGGCATGTACTGCTCGCCTTCCGCAGCGACGAGGAGCGGGAGATGATGATATCGGAACATGCGCGCAACCGCGCCGATATCGACCTTGGCGCTGAATTCTACGATCGTCTCGACCAGATCCGCGAGCGCGGCTACGAGATGATGGCGAGCGCTCAGACATCGGGCGTCTACAATCTGTCGGCGCCGGTTCTCGGGCCGGATCGGCGTTGCATCGCCGCCCTGACCTGCCCCTTCATCGCCCTTGTCAACGCGCCGTCTGCCCCCGACATCACGCAGACGATCACGTTGGTGCAGAAGACCGCCGCTCAGCTTTCGCTGCTGGCCGGGGCGGATGTCATCAATTCCGGCTGAATCGGTGGGAGGATCTCGGGAATTTCTATTTGAATAATCCCTTCACGAGAAATAGGTTTGCGGCAAAGGCCATTTCTGGAGGAGGAAAACGTGCTCATCGACACCCACCTGCACATCATCGACCGGTCGGCGCTTTCTTATCCCTGGCTTTCCGGCGTGCCGGCCCTCGATCATGACTTTCTTTATGAGACCTATGCGGCCGAGGCGCGGCGCTGCGGCATTACCACGGCGCTGCATATGGAGGTCGATGTCGATCCGGCCGTGATGCAGGCTGAGACCGACCACATTGCCTCTCTCGCCAAAGGGCGAGGCAGCCTGATTGCCGGGGCGATCGTCTCCTGCCGCCCGGAAGAGGAGGGTTTTGCAGCCTATCTCGAGCGGCAGAAGGCCGATCCCTTCGTCAAGGGCTTCCGCCGCGTGCTGCATGTCGTGCCTGACACCGTCTCGGAAAGTGTCCTGTTTCGAGACAATATCCGGCGCATCGGTGGCAGCGGCCTGACCTTCGACCTCTGCACATTGCCGCACCAGGCTGGTCGCGTCACCGCTCTCGTCGATCTCGCGCCCGACGTGCAGTTCGTCCTCGATCATTGCGGCGTGCCGGATATCCGCTCCGATGCCTTCGAGCCATGGAAGGCCGGCATTTCGGAGATCGCCCGCCGGCCGAACGTGATCTGCAAGATTTCCGGCGTTGTCGCCTATGCGGATGCGCAGACATGGACAGCACAGACGCTGACGCCCTATATCGAACATGTGATCGCAAGTTTCGGCTGGGATCGTGTCGTCTGGGGCAGCGACTGGCCGGTCTGCACGCTCGGCGGCGGCCTTTCCACCTGGGTTGCAGCGACCCATGCCGTCATCTCCGGCAGCAGCGAGGCGGAGCGGTCCAAGCTGCTCTTCGCCAATGCCCAGCGCCTCTGGTCATTGTAACTTTTTGTTTACGCTGCCCCGATCCTTTGGCTGCGAAACCCGCCGCCAAAGTTTGCGCACCATGTCAGGCACCCTGAAATCGGATGATGTACCCCCCAAAAGTGCTACTTTGGCATGTTTTTTGCTGCTGCTAATATGAAGCGATGCAATGTTTCGGTTTGGGACGACTTACAGCCAAACAATTGCTAGCTTTGTGTGTCTCAGTTACAAGTTGTCAGACACGGATATGGCGAATAACCTCATGTCCGTGTCCTCAGGAGGGAAAACAAATGAAAGAAGAACCGCACGCAGTGGACGTTCATGTCGGAAAGACGATCCGCATACAGCGTCTGCTGCGCAAAGTTTCGCAGACGGAATTGGGCGATCGTGTCGGCGTAACGTTTCAGCAGATCCAGAAATACGAAAAAGGCTCCAACCGCGTTTCCGCCAGCATGCTGGTTGAAATCGCCGGCGCGCTGAATGTCGACGTCAGGACGTTCTTCGACGACCTGTCGACCCCTGAAACGGCTAACGACAACCCCGCACCCAGCGAGGAATTCGTTATTTCGCGCGAGGGTGTCCTTTTGAATGCGGCGTTCTTCTCGATCAAAAACGAAGCTCTTCGCAAGAAGATCCTGAAGCTTGTTCAGGCAATCGCCCACACCGAACAGGTCGACGGTGAAGCGGCCGAATAGGCCGGGTCTCCTTCACGCGATCCTAACGGACGGCATGAAGGTCAATGGCGATCGATCAGGATCAGATTCTCGCTGGCGTCTTTCATTGCGATCTTGGCCTTGCTGCCGAGCAGTTTCTCGAGGTTGACGTCAAGTTCCCTGTCCGGATCTATGCCGTCCCAATCGATTACGACCTGCAGCAGCGCCATGTTCGTCAGGTGCATCAGATTGCGCAGCTGAAGTTTTTCAGCCTCCTCCTTGGCTGCCGACAGCAGCCGGAAGATCCTTGCGTATTCACTGCCTGTACCTTCGTTATGTTGTTCAAACATTGTTCTCGCCCCCTTGGCCGTGAAGCCTCAGATTCCATCAGTACTGCATCATTTCGCCGAGACCGTTATTCTAGCGTTACAGGAGTCACATTGCGTGTGACTTCGGCGTGCAAAAGCTCCCAATGCGAGGTTGCGGCAAAGCGCCAGTCACGGTTGACGGGCGCGAATTCATCGCGGTGCAGCCACTCCAGCACCAGCCGTGCGTCGTCGCGCTTGCGTTCGACTCGATTCTTGCGGAGAGCGGCGAGAAGGTGATCGCGGCGCGGCTTGCGGAAATGGCACTCGTCGACCACGCGCGCATAGGTACGCTCGGAGAAATGCAGGAAGCGGCCGGAGAGCAGCAGTTTCTTGCGCTCACCCGTCGAAATCTCGCCGCAGGCGTAAAGCGCATCGATCGTCGGCTCGAAATCGACCCAGGGTACGGAAAGCGGCAGCCAGCCAAGCGCCTGCGGCGCATGTACCAGCGCAACGGCTTCGTCATCGAGCAGCCGTCCGGAATCGTAATCTTCGAAGATCGAGCCGAGGCCGACCATGCCGAACGGTGCGCATTCCGCAGCCCGCAACGCGCCCATGCTGGCGCCGCCGGCTATGGCGACGTCATGTTCGAGCGCGTAGAGGATTTCCTTGTGCCAGACCGAAGGAAGATCGCCGAAATAGCCGTCGACGAGGCCGATCGCGGTGGCGCCATCCTCCACCGCCTTCAGAATATCGCCGCGGGCGGCGGGCGGGCGGAAATCGATGCAGGGAGACATGTTTCTCGCTGCGGCAAGGCCGCCACCAAGGCTCGGACCGACGAACAGAACCTTCATGATTGGGCTCCTCTCATGGTATTGACGGCGCGCAGGCCGAGCTGGATGTACTGACCTGATATATCGACCTCCAGGCCCGGCACGATCACCCTGACGACCGAGACCGGCAAAGCCGGATGAGCAAAGGGCACGGCGACGATCTGCTCGATCCCGTTCGCCACCAGCCGGTCGGCTATGTGGCGGATGGTCTCCTGGATTGTCGCCGAGCGGTGATGGCGGTTCTGAAAGGCGCGCGTTCGGCCGTCGCCTTGGCAGAGCTCGACCACCTGCTGCATCGCCGCACTCCGGTCGAGCCGCTGATAGACGCGCGGGGAGAAATCGTCGCGGCTGCCGGCGATTGCGGTCAGCCGGCTCTGGGCCGCTTCGGTAATGGCGCGCAGCGCGGCGCGCACAGGATCGGGATGGCAGCCGCAGCCGCCGCAGACATGCGACCAGCGCGCGTCGACGCGGTCGGAAAGATTGCCCGGCATAATGACGGCCAGAAAAGCCGGAACACCGATATCCGTAGTCATGTCGAGCAGCAGCAGCCGCATGCCGGCGCGCGCGATCCGGTCGGTCATGACGTCGATGACCGCATCGCCGAAGGAGGCGGGGTCGATGCGGCTTTCCTTGAGGCGCTGTGGTGATTTCAACTGGGTCAGAGCCCAGGCGTCGCGCTCGACCAGCTCGCAAAGTCCGTGCAGGACCGCTTCGGACGGCGTATTGCCGGAGGCAAGCCCATCGCTCGATTGCTCGAAGCCCGGCGGCCGTTCGCCGCGATGGTCGAGGCCGACGAGCCACCAGGGGACGAAGACGCTGCTGCCGGACAGAACGTCGAGGCCGGAGCACCAGGGGACGGGGTCACCGCCGATTTCATCGGGCGCGCATCGTGCGACACTGTCGAGATCGATCATGGCGGCGCGTTCCGCCCGCATGCTCTCCACCGTCGCCTGCGTCAGGTCGGCGGGCGGTATTTCCGCGATCCGCGTCTCGATCGCTTCCATGGCGGCCGAGGCCATGGCGGCATCATTGTCGATGCCTTTGCCCTGGAAGACCGAAAGCGTGTGGCTGTTCGGCCTCGTCGCGAAGGCGACGGGGATGTTCAGCACGTCGAGAGCCGTCAGCAGGCCGACGCGCGTAATACCGAATTCGCGCAGATGCGGCCTGATGGCTGCAAGTGTCTGCGCCGGCGTGACTGCTCGGTCGTGATAGTCGCTGACGCCTGCCGATGATCGTTCGAGGTCACCGGCAAGCGTTTCGAGGTCGGCGAAGGCGGACATACCGATCTCGTCCCTTTAACGAAACCTCAGGGCATGCGTCAGGCTCTCGAGCCCATTGGCGGAAACGTTGAGTTCGTCCTGCTTCAGGGCTGCTTTGGCGGCTGCGGAAAAGCGCAGGGACTGTGTCTGAGCGGCGGGAGTTTCAGCATTCGTCTTCATGTTTCATCTCCGATTGATTAAACGGCGCGTTTCTGCCGTTAACCATTCGAAGGAAACATTGCCTGCGTCATTTAAGCGTTACAGGCTTCGTTAAAAGGCAACGCAATCACGGAAGACCGGCAAGCTGCAGGCCTTTTATCAGCGGTTCCGTAAAGGCGGGGTCGCGCGATCGGGAACGAAGTGACGGATATCGTCGCTGCGGAAATCAGGGAAGTTTTCAAGGACGACCCGGGCGTAATTCCCAGCCTTGCCCTGATCGCCCGCCATGGCATGAGAGGCTGCCAGCAGGCGCGCCGTTGCCTGCTTGGTCTTCACCGGTTCCAGCGCTTCAATCGCCTTTTTATATTCTTCGCGCATGAAATGGATGCCGCCGAGGTTCCAGTAATAATAGTCCGGCGGCAGCGGATTGAGCTTGAAAGCCGCGTTGCTCAGCTCCAGCGCCCGATCGAAATCGCCGTCGTGAGAAAGCGCATCGGCATAATCGGCAAGGATGTCGGCGTCGTTCGGATTGAGATCCTGAGCCTGCTGGAAATAGTCCAGGCTTTCGTCGAAACGGCGCCGATACAGCGCCACGAAGCCGAGTTCGCGGTAAGCCCGGCCGCTGTTCGGGTCGGATTGCTGCGCCAGCCGGGCCGCACCGTTCGCCTCGTCGAGCAGTTCGGTGTCCTGCATGCCGCGGATCAGCCATTCCATGCCGAGCGCACGCGATACGCCGGCATGGGCGGCCGAGAAATTCTCGTAACGATTAAGCGAGGATCTGAACCACTTTCGCGCCTGGCGCAGATGCTGCAGATCGGTCTGGGCGATCAGCCGCTTGCCTTCCAGATAGAGACGGTAAGCGGATGGCGGCGCCTCGCCGATCGGCATCGCCAGCTCGTGGCGTTCGACCGTATCGGCAAGCGAGGAGACGATGCGCCGTGTCAGATGCGCGAAGGATTCGCTGATCTTCTGCATGACCAGCGGCAGTTCCAGAGCCCAGATCACCTCCGATGTCGTCGTCCGCGTCAGACGGCAGGTCGCATAGACATCCTCGTCGCGGCCTTGGATGGTGACGTAAACCGCATAGTCGAAGCTAATGTCGAGCGCACGGGGCACCACGCGGGCCGGATCGACCGAACGGCTGAGGATTTCGAGGCTCGTATGGGCTGCGATCACCTTGAAGCCGCGCTGCTGGCTGAGGCCGATGGTGACGTCCTCAAGCAAGGCTCTGCCGACGCGCTCCATCAGCGGATCGGTGAAAATGCTTTCCGGCGGCAGGATGATGATCCGCGGCTGACCGAGCAGATCGGCGAAGCCGCCGGGCACTGCCGACGGACGTTCGGCCGCTGCGGGCTGAGCTGCCGGGATCAGGCCGAGTTCGCGGGCAAGCGCGGTGGTGCTTTCCTCCGGCTCGGTGTCGAACTCTTCCTTCAACTGGCTCTTGCACTTCAGATAGGACTGTCGGGCGGCGGCCGGATCGTTCATCCTGACATAAGTGCGCATCAGCGACCGATAGGCCGTCTCGCTGGCGGGGTCGAGCTCCAGCAGGCGACGGGCAAAGGCCACCTGCTCCTCATCCGATCTGTCTTCAGCGGTTTCCACCAGCCGCGTCAGATGGGCGGCGCGCAATTCATCGATGCGCTGGCGCTCGAAAGTCAGCCAGTCTTCGGCGCCCTGCGTCGGCGACTTGGCGCCTTCAAGCAATTCGCCATTCAGAATGTCGCCGTCTTCGGCCGCGAGCGGCCCTTTCTGCTTCAGTATATGGACGTCGACCTCCCAGCCGTCGGCAAGGCCGATATGGGTTCGGGTCGTTTTCAGCAGCGGCGGAAGGTCGGCGGGAATGCTTTGCTCGATGCGCGCCAGCAGCTGGCGCAGACTGCCTGCGCGTTTTTCCGGGGCTTCCGATTGCCAGAGCTGCCGCCTGACGGTTTCCCGGTCGAGTTCGAGATTGGTTTCGGCGGCGAGCATGGCGAAGAGAAAATAAGATTTCTCCGGCAAGGGGAGTTCCCTCCCCGCTGCCAGCAATCGCGGTCTTCCGAGCAGGCAAAGCCTGTTCGTCGACATCTGTCCGGATGTCCGTTGCATCCCGCTTCTCACCCCTGAAGACCAGACGCGCATACGCACCGGTCGCTCAGGAACATGTTAGAGCGATAATAGGCCCGCGCATAGCGCAAAAAGAAGTTTTTACACCGAATATTTGCATTTTCTCACATAAGCGGCCGGAAATGCTTGCCAACACTTTGCCCCCCCGACGTGATTTTGATCCGCTATTCCAGCCGTTGCGGCCTCTACAGCCGCAACCAACAGCAAGCGATCCTGATCGATCACAGCATCGGCGCGATCTATTTGGCGCTGGTTTATGCCGCGCCGGCGGCCTCGACGAAATCGAGGCCGATATCCAACACGGGCGCGCTGTGCGTCAGCCAACCGACCGAAATAAGGTCGACGCCGGAAGCGGCGATTGCAGCGGCCGTTGCCGGCGTCACCCGGCCCGATGCCTCGGTGATTGCCCGCCCGGCAACGATGGCGACCGCCTCGCGCAGCTGGTCCGGCGTCATATTGTCGAGCAGAACGGCATCGACACCGACGGCCATCGCCTCCTGCAGCTGATCGAGCCTGTCCACTTCGACCTCGATCTTGACCAGGTGACCGACGCCGGCCCGCGCCCGGCGGATCGCCTCGGCAACGCCGCCTGATATGGCCACGTGGTTGTCCTTGATCAGCACCGCGTCATAAAGCGCGAAACGATGGTTCATGCCGCCGCCGGCCCGCACTGCATATTTTTCCAGCGCCCGCAGCCCCGGCGTCGTCTTGCGCGTGCAGGCGACCGAGGCCTTGGTGCCGCTGATGGCAGCGGCAATCCCGGCGGTGACGGTGGCGATGCCGGAGAGATGGCCGAGGAAATTCAGCGCGGTGCGCTCACCGGTCAAGAGTCCGCGCGAAGGGCCCTCGATGGTGGCGATGACGTCACCGGATTTGACCGCATCGCCGTCCTCGATGTGGCGGCGCATGACGATTTCGGGATCGACGAGCGTGAAGGCGAGCTCGGCCGCGTCGAGACCGGCGATCACGCCCGGCTGACGGGCGGCCATCATCACCGTCGAGCGATGCTCGCCGGGGATGACCGATGCCGAGGTGATGTCGCCGGCAAGGCCGAGATCTTCGAGCAATGCCGCCCGCACCAGCGGCTCGACGATCAGGCGCGGAAGGGGAGTAAGGCTCATCTCAGGCACTCCTGGCAAGGGCATAGGACGGTGTTGCACGGGCGATCTCCAGCGCCTGGGACAGACGCATCCGACGACGCTTGATATCGGCGAGCTTCAGCGGAAAATCGCTGCGGGCATGGGCGCCGCGCGATTCCATCCGCAGACCGGCAAAGACGGCGATCAGAAGCGCGACGATGGCCGGATCGGCGGCCGGGCCGTCCCTTTCGGCAAGCGGCAGCAGGGCGGCAATCGCGTCCTGCACCGCGCCCCCATTGCGCAGCACGCCGAGATGGCGCGAGACGACCGGCCGGACCAGCGATGCGTCGGCCGGCGCCGGCAGCCTTTCGGATTGGAAGGGACTGCCGGTTCGTGCCGGCATGCCCGCTATGTCGCGCGCCGCCCGCATGCCCATCACCGCCGCTTCCAGCAGCGAATTGCTGGCCAGCCGGTTTGCGCCGTGCAGGCCGGTCGAGGCCGCCTCCCCGGCAACCCAGAGGCCGGGAACGGAGCTGCGGCTATTGGCATCGGTTGCGACGCCGCCCATGTGGTAGTGAACGGCCGGGCGCACCGGAATGAGCTCTTTCGCCGGATCGATTCCGGCTTCCCCGCAAAGGGCTGCGATCACAGGGAAGCGTGTAGCGAACCGGCTGCCGAGCGCGTCGCGGGCGTCGAGGAAGACCCTGCCGCCGCGGGCGATCTCGGCACTGATGGCGCGCGCCACCACATCGCGCGGCGCAAGCTCGGCGCCCGGGATGCAGGCCATGAACCGTTCACCCCTTTCATTGACGAGCAGAGCCCCCTCGCCGCGCACCGCCTCGCTGACCAGCGCCAAGGGCCTGCGGCGAGAATCGAGCGCCGTCGGATGGAACTGGACGAATTCCATGTCGGCAAGGTCGGCACCCGCCCGTGCCGCGAGCGCAATCCCCTGGCCGAAATTGCCGATCGGATTGGTGGTCGCATCATAAAGGCCGCCGATACCGCCAGTGGCCAGCACCACCTTCGCGGTCGGCAGGATGGCAGTCCCATCCGCGGTCGCGCAGAGCAGGCCGGCGACCCCTTCTCCGTCCATCAGAATCCGCCGCGCTTCGAAGCCTTCGAGCACTGAAATGGCAGGCGACTGCGCCACGGCCCGTACCAATGCGGCGATGATTGCCGCACCCGAACCATCGCCTTCGGCATGGACGATGCGGCGGCGGTTATGGGCCGCCTCCAATCCGAGCGAGAATTCTCCCGTCGCATTGCGGTCGAAGCGCACGCCGGCCTGTTCCAGCGCGGCAATTGCTGCCGGTGCCTCGGCAATGATGCCGGCCGCGACGGTCCGGTCGCAGAGCCCGTCGCCGGCCGCAAGCGTATCGGCCAGATGAAGCGCCGCACTGTCGTCGGCGCCGATGCTGGCGGCAATGCCGCCCTGCGCCCAGGCGCTTGAGGTCTGTGTGCCGAGGGCGGCGCGGGTGACGATGACGGAGGGTTCCGGCGCCAGCGTCAGTGCCGTCATCAGCCCGGCGAGGCCGCTGCCGACGATGACGGTGCGCCCGGCAAGATGATCGAGACGTTCGCTCATATCGCCAGCATCCTTTCGACGGCGCGCCGCGCCGCTGCGGCGATTGCCGGATCGACCGTCACTTCATGGCGGTTTTCCTCAAGTGCGGCGCGAATATTGGCGAGGGTGATCCGCTTCATATGCGGGCAGAGATTGCAGGGGCGGATGAATTCGACGTCGGGATAGTGGACCGCGACGTTGTCGCTCATCGAGCATTCGGTCAGTAGCACGACGCGCGCCGGCTTCTGCCTGCCGACATAATCTGACATCACAGCGGTGGAGCCGGCGAAATCGGCCTCCGCCACCACGTCCGGCGGGCATTCCGGATGGGCGAGCACCGTCACGCCGGGATGGTTTTCACGCAGCTGGCGAACATCGTCTGCGGTGAAGAGTTCATGCACTTCACAATGCCCATGCCAGGCGATGATCTCGACGTCGGTCTCACGGGCGACGTTGCGGGCGAGATATTCGTCGGGGATCATCAGCACCTTCGGCACGCCGAGCGACTCCACCACCTGTTTGGCATTGCCCGAGGTGCAGCAGATGTCGGAGGCGGCCTTCACCGCGGCCGAGGTATTGACATAGGTGATGACGGGGACGCCGGGATGGGCCTGGCGCAGCAGCGCAATATCCTCCGGCGTGATCGAATCCGCCAGCGAGCAGCCGGCGCCGAGATCGGGGATCAGCACGGTTTTTTCGGGGTTCAGAAGCTTGGCGGTCTCGGCCATGAAATGCACGCCGGCCAGCACGATGACATCGGCATCGACCTCGACCGCCTTGCGGGCGAGCGCCAGGCTGTCGCCGACGATATCGGCCACACCGTGAAAAATCTCAGGCGTCTGATAGTTGTGAGCGAGAATGACGGCATTACGGCGGCGCTTGAGCTCGAGAATGGCGTCCACGTCGTCCGCGAACGACATCCATTCGGCTTTGGGGATGACGCGGCTGACGCGGTTGTAGAGCGAGGATGCGGAAACTGCGTGATTCATGACCGGCTCCTAATTATGCTCGATTTGAGCATATCACAGGCAAAGACATATTCTCGCTATGAGCATATGTCAATTGCGGGAGAGCGGTAATTTCGTTCCTGCGAGCGCCCGTTCTTCGAGCACGGTGTGGCGGAAGCGGAAGAGCTTGGCCGGCCGGCCGCCGGTTTCGCTTTCGGTTCCGCCGGTTTCCTCGACCAGTTCCTGCTGTTCGATCAGGCGGCGGAAATTCTGCTTGTGCAGCGTCAGTCCGGCCAGGGCCTCGATTGTGCGCTGCAGCCGCAGAAGCGTAAAACTCTCCGGCATCAGTTCGAAGACGACGGGGCGGTACTTGATCTTGGCGCGCAGCCGAGCAATCCCGGTCGCAAGAATGCGGCGATGATCGGCAAACATCGCCCGGCCGAGATTGGCTTCCGCCCCGCATCCGGCTTCGGCCACGAGGCCGGCTTCGTAAAGCAGTTCATAGCGTTGCAGGGCCAGATCCTCATTCCAGCCGCCGCCGTCGAGGCCGAAGGTGAAGTCGGCGCGGCGATGGCGATGGTCCCGCCGGGCCGGATCGGCATCCGCCCAACTTTTCAGGCGTGCCACGATTTCATCCAGCACGGCCGGCCGGCCCTGCCGATGGTCTTCCCAGGGAAAATAGTCGTACCAGCCGTGCCATCCGGGCCGGCCGGCGCCCGCCTGCTCGTTGACGAGGCCGAGATAGCTGATCGAGATCGTCCGCCCGCCAAGAATCTCGTTGTTCCGGTCGCGGTCGGCGAAGGTATAGAGTTGTTCGAGATAACCAACCGGGTGCTCGGTCTGCTCCTGCACCCATTCGCGCAGGCCCGATTGCAGGGTTCGATGGCCCATTTCGAATGGGCCCGACGGCAGCGCGTTGCCGGAGCGGATGGTCATGACGCGCGGCTCATCCCCCGTCACCGCGACGAGCACTGCAATCAGTTCCGCATGCGCAAAGCCGATCGTCACAGGGGGCCGAATACTCCGTTCCGAATGAATCGAACGGATCATTCCTGCCACAGGCGGTGACGGAAAGCCAATGCAACTTTCCCCTCTCCCCGCTGGGAAGAAGGGAGTCGCCGGGCAGGCGTCAGCGCTTGCCCGTCTCGTTAGTCAGCCGGTCGAGGAAAATCTTCAGTTCGGCTTCGTCGATACCGACGCAGTGACGCTTTTCCGGATAGGCGCCGGTCCTGACGTCCTCGGCGAATTCGGTGAAGGCGGCGATGCGCTCGCGCTGCAGCCGATCATGTTCGGCGGCGAAGTTGCGATAGACCTTGGCATGGCGGGGATAATGATCGCGATTGGCGCCGAGCACGTCGTCGGCGAAGAGATATTGGGCGTCGCAGCCGCTGCCCGCGCCCATCGAGATCATCAGCATCGATGTGTTGCTGCTGATGGCGGCGGCAACGTCACCCGGCACGACTTCGATTTCGGCGGCGAAGGCGCCAGCCTCCTCGAGCGCTTTGGTCTGCCGCCAGATCTCGGCCGCACTGGCTGCCGTCTTGCCGACGGCGCGGAAGCCTCCGGTCCAGGTGGCTTTCGAGGGGATCAGCCCGAGATGGCCGCAGACGGGGATGCCCTCGTCGCGCAGGCGACGGATCGTCTGCAGGCTCGCGGCGCAATAGACGGCATCACCGCCGGCCTTCAGGGCCGCAAAGGCGGCGCGCAGGTAGTCTTCGGCCGAGACGTGGTCGCCATATTCGAGACCCGGAATGGCAAAGGGCGTGGGGGCGACCTCGCGGAAGACCGGGCCGAGCAGCGACGGTGGTACCGAAACGATATCGATCCCGGCCTTTTCGGCGGCTTCGGCCTCCTCGAGCGAGGTGACGCGCAGCATGGTCAGCTGGCGCTTGCCCTTTTCCGCAAGCAGATCGGCAACGGTTGCACGCTTATGTTTTTTCATCATCAATTCCTTTGAAAATATCGGGGGCTCAGGCGGCCAGAAGGGATTTCAGCTTGACGTTGCTTGATGTCAGCGCAGCAGGGTCTGGATGAGCGCCAGCCGCGATCAACATTTCCGCAAGTCTGATGTCGCGCGCCACGGCATTGCCCAGGCCGATGCCGCTTGCGGCGATCAAGCGGCCATCAGCGTCGAGGTGGAAGAGAATGAAGGCGTCCGGTCCGAGGTCGCGGCGCAGATGCAGGACCGCCCCTTCGGCGAGGCCTGATATCTGCAGCGTCATGTCGTATTGATCCGACCAGAACCACGGCACGGTTGAAACGGCTTCGTCGCAGCCGAGCATGTTGGCGGCGGCCAACGTGCCCTGCTCCTGGGCATTGCGCCAGGATTCGAGCCTTACCCGCCGGCCGCCATAGATCGGCAGCGGAAAGGAACAGCAGTCGCCGGCGGCAAAAACATCAGGCGCCGAGGTCTGGAGATAGGTGTCGACGGCAATGCCGTTTTCGATTGTAAGCCCCGCCCTTTCGGCGATGTCGACATTCGGCCGCGCGCCAATGCCGACGAGGGCGAGATCGGCTTCTATCACCTCGCCAGTCGACAGTTTGACGACGGCCTTCCCGCTTTCCGCAGTCAATGTCTCAATCGAGACACCGCAGCGGATATCGACACCTTCGGCCCGGTGGCGTTCGGTCAGCAGATGAGCGATCTCGTCCGGCACGCCGCGCTTCAGCACGCGTTCCAGGCCCTCAATGACGGTGACATCGGCGCCAAGCAGGCGCGCCGTCGCGGCAAGTTCCAGCCCGATGAAGCCGCCGCCGATAATGGCGATATGCCGGCCGGGCTTCATGGCCTCGCGCAGAGCGGCCGCATCCTCATGGGTGCGAAGCGAACGGATATGTGGATTGCTTTCGGAGGCGCCCGGGAACGATCGCGCGGCCGCGCCCGTCGCCAGCAGAAGCTTGTCGTAGGAGAGCGCGGCGCCATCCGAAAGCAGGACGGTCCGGGAGGCAGGATCGAAATCCCTGGCTTCAAGACCGATCAGCAGCCGGATGCCGCTTTCGGCGTATTTTTCCGCAGCCGCGATGAATTTCGGATCGCCGGCATCGGCGGCAGCGGCCTTGGAAAGCGGCGGCCGTTCATAAGGGTGAAGGGGTTCGGCGCCAACGAGCGTTATCTCGCCGGCAAAACCCTTTTCCCGCAGAGCGAAAGCGGCGCGAGCACCGCATTCGCCCGCACCGAGGATGACGAAATGAGCCACATCAGCCTCCTCAGACAGCGATGAAGACGGTGTCGCCTTCGATCTTGACCGGATAGGTCTTGAGATTGACGCAGACCGGTGCACCCTTGGCTTCGCCCGTCTTGTAGTTGAAGCGGCCGTTATGTTTCGGGCATTCGATGATTTCATCCATCACAAGCCCGTCGGCGAGATGGATATGTTCATGCGTGCAGAGTCCGTCGGTGGCGAAAAATTCGTCGTCGGGGCTGCGGTAGACCGCGAAGGTGCGCCCACCATGATCGAAGCGGATGACATCCTCTTCGTCGATCTCGTCCTTGCCGCAGACTTCGATCCAGTTTCCGCTCATCTCTAACCTCCCTTGATTGTGATTATTGCGCCGCCGGGGCGAGTTCGTTGTGGAATTCCTCGCGGTAGGGCCGTGCGGTGGCCGGCAGTTCCCGCTTCAGGAAATAATCCTCGTTGCGCAGCTGGCGCAGGAAAGCCGGGATCATCTCGCGGTAGCCCGACCAGATCGACCGGTTTGGCGCCGGCAGATCATGCTTGATCATTGCGTGCAGCCGGGGCAGCGCGTGATAGGGCACCATCGGGAACATGTGATGTTCGACGTGGTAATTCATGTTCCAATAAATGAAACGGCTGATCGGGTTCATATAGACCGTGCGGCTGTTCAACCGGTGATCGATGACGTTGTCGGCAAGGCCGCCATGCTGCAGGAGCCCGGTCAGCACGTGGTGCCAGGCGCCGTAGAGGCGCGGCAGGCCGATCAGCATCAGCGGCAGGATCGAGCCGGTGGCGACCGCGACGGCGATCGTCGCGAGATAGATCGCCAGCCAGATGCGGGCGAAGCGGATCGCCTTCGGCTGCTCCATCTCCGGAATGAAGGTCTTTTCCGCCGCGCTGACGACTCCGAAGGCGTTGCGCAGCATGTCGACCATCGCGTGCCAGACGTCGAGGATGCCGAAGAAATTGAGGATCAACCGGAGCAGGTCCGGCGGCCGCATGACGGCGATCTCCGGATCGCGGCCGACGATGACCGTATCGGTATGATGGCGCGTATGGCTCCAACGCCAGGTCACCGGATTGCGCATGATCATGAAGCAGGCGATCTGGTAGACGGCGTCGTTCATCCAGCGCGTTTTGAAGGCGGTGCCGTGACCGCATTCATGCCAGCGGCTGTCGGAGGCCGAGCCGTAGAGCACGCCGTAAGCGAGGAAGAAGGGCAGCGCGATCCAGGAGCCCCAGAAATAGATGCCGAGACCGGCAAAGACCACCATGCTGCCGAGCCAGATGACCGTGTCACGGATCGCCGGCGCATCGGATCGCTGCATCAGCGCCTTCATCTCCTTACGCGGAATCTCGGTGTGATACCATTCGGCAGCCGCCAGTCCCGTCTCCACCGCGGTGCGGCCGCTTTCGCCGAGCAGGTCGTAGTCACGCTTCTTGGTCTCGCTCGCCATTATCCGCCTCCCTAATGCTGTTGCCGGGAGAATAGGTTGACTTTGGGCGAGGCTCAATGCAGGCTTGATGTAATCTATCAAAAGCCATCAAGAGTGGCTCGCATCCATGAGCGAATCCATCAGGAAACACCATGCGCCGCCCCACCATCTCCGACCTTGCCCGCGCCTCGGGCGTCAGCGTCGCCACCGTCGACCGGGTGCTCAACGGTCGCCACCGCGTGCGCGAGGAAACGGCGCGGCGGGTCTATGACGCAGCCCAGTCGATCGGCTACCATGCCGTCGGCCTCATCCGGCAACGGGTCTTCGAGGATCTGCCGCAATACAGGCTGGCGTTCCTGCTGCAAAAGCCGATGCAGCCCTTCTATCAGGCTTTCGCTCGCGAGATCGAAGTGGCGGCGCGCGCCGTGACCACCGCCCGTGTCCAGACCCAGATCGACTATCCCTCGGCTTCAACACCGGCGGCGATCGTCGAGAAGCTCAAGGCCCTCGGCGCCCGCAATCAGGCCATCGCTCTCGTCGCTCCAGACTATCCTGCGGTGACGGCGGCAATTGAGGAACTGAGGGAAAGAGACATTCCCGTCTTTTCGCTGCTTTCCGACTTCGCCTCAGGGGTGCGCAATGCCTATATCGGCGTCAACAACCGCAAGGTCGGCCGGACCGCCGCGTGGGTGATTGCCAAGACTGCCCGTGTGCCGGGTAAGGTCGCCTGTTTCGTCGGCAGTCACCGTTTTCACGGACATGAGCTGCGTGAGATTGGTTTTCGTTCCTATTTTCGTGAAAACGCGCCGGAATTCGACGTCATCGATACATTGATCAACCTAGATACTCCGGAGATCACCCATGAGGCGACGCTGACGCTGCTACAGAAGCATCCCGATCTCGTCGGCCTTTATGTCTGCGGCGGCGGCATGGAAGGCGCGATCTCGGCGATCCGTGAGGAGAATCTCGGCGGCAGGATCGTTCTCGTGGTCAACGAGCTGACGCCCGACAGCAAAGCCGGGCTTGCCGACGATATCGTCGCCATGGCGATCGGCACCCCCCTGCCCGCACTGTGCAAAGAGCTGATAGGGCTGATGACGAGTGCGATCGAAAACAGCGAAACGGCCGTTCCCGGCCAGTTCTTCCTGCCCTTCGATATCCATATTTCGGAGAATATCTGAGAAATGATGGAAATCTATCATTTCGGCTGAAATTCTTTCAGCAATGAGAGCGGGGGGGCAGCGATGCCCGATGGATTGCCGCAGGAATTCCGATAGAGATTCGCACGCTCATTCACGAGGAACTGCTCCGCTGATGTCGCGGAGACGAGGAGGATATATCCGTCATGACTTCGATCCGCTTTGCGCTCAACCATATGGCCGCGCCGTCGCTCGCAATCGATGATTTCTTCGCGCTGACAAAGTCGCTCGGCATCGATTCGGTCGAGATCCGCAACGACCTTTCCGGCAATGCGATTCTCGACGGCACCAAACCCGAAGCGATCAAGCAGGCTGCCGACCGCCACGGCCTGACGATCATTTCGATCAACGCCCTGCAGCGCTTCAACGAATGGAATGAAGCCCGCGCCAGGGAAGCGCAGGAACTGATCGATTATGCCAGCGCCTGCGGCGCCAAGGCGCTCGTCCTCGTTCCGAAGAACGACGGCACCGGCTGCGCCGATGGCGAACGGCAGGCCAATCTGCGCCAGTCCTTGACGGCTTTGAAGCCGATGTTCGATAAAGCCGGCATTATCGGTCTCGTCGAGCCGCTCGGTTTCGAGATCTGCTCACTGCGCTCGAAGACCGAGGCGGCCGAGGCAATCAAGGAACTCGGCGCGCAATCGACCTTCAAGCTCGTCCACGACACCTTCCACCATCACCTTGCCGGCGAAGCCGCGACCTTCCCCGAACTGGCCGGTCTCGTCCACATTTCCGGCGTCACTGATCCCGCTGTTTCCGTTGCCGATATGCGCGATTCCCACCGCGTGCTCGTCGACGGTGACGACCGGCTGGACAATGCCGGGCAGATCAAGGCGCTGCTGCAGGCGGGTTATAAGGGTCCCTTCTCCTTCGAGCCCTTCGCAGCCGAAGTGCATGCGGTCAAGGACCCGGCCGGCGCGTTGCGCGCCAGCATGGATTATCTCTCCGCAAGGGTTTGAAGCCTAAGCAATGTCGCCTGACGATCGGCCGCCGGCGAGCGGCCGATCGTATCGATCTATTCGCGGCCTCTGAACCGGCGCTGATAGGTGGGGTCGTAGAGCGAGCTCTCGCGAAAATCCTCTGCCGCAAGCGACGGGCCGACGAAAATGATCGCCATGCGTTCGATCGGTTCGGCCGCAACCTTTGCCTCGATATTTGAGAGCGTGCCGCGCAGGACGCGCTCGTCCGGCCAGGAGGCCTTGACGACAATGGCGACCGGGCAGTCGGCGCCGTAAAGCGGCGTCAATTCCTCCACCACCTGCTTCAGCGCATGGATTGCCAGATGGATCGCCAGGGTGGCGCCTGTCGCGCCGAATTTCGCCAGCGTCTCATCGTTCGGCATCGGCGAAGCGCGGCCGGAAACGCGGGTGAGCACCAGGCTCTGGGCGACGGCCGGGATCGTCAGCTCGCGCCCGAGTGCCGAGGCAGCGGCGGCAAAGGCCGGAACACCTGGCGTCATCGTATAGGCAATGCCGTGTTTTTCAAGCCGGCGCACCTGCTCGGCGACCGCGCTCCAGACCGAGAGATCGCCGGAATGCAGCCTTGCGACGTCCTGGCCGGCGGCAGCGGCGCTCAGATATTCCGCCTCGATCTCGTCGAGCGACATGGGTGCGGTGTCGACGATCCGCGCATCGGCCGGGCAATATTGCAGCAGTTCGGGGGAGACGATCGAACCGGCATAAAGACAGACCGGGCACCGGGCGATGAGATCGCGGCCACGCACCGTGATCAGATCCGCAGCCCCCGGGCCCGCGCCGATGAAATGCACCGTCATTCCCTCATCCTTTCTTCCAGCACCACTGCGTCACCGGCATGGCCGGCCGCCAGCCGCTCATGCCGCCGATGGCCCCTGCGCGCGCTATTTCGATGCGCGTCAGCGAGCCGCCGCGTTTTGCGTGTTCTGAGAGCAGCACGGCCTCCATTTCAAGCGTTACGGCATTGGCGACGAGCCGCCCTCCCCGCTTCAGCGCCGCAGTGGCGGCATCGATGACGCCGGGCTCGCTGCCGCCGCCGCCGATGAAGATCGCGTCCGGTTCCGGGAAGCCCGCCAATGCGCCGGGTGCTGCGCCTTCGACGACGGCGAGATGCGGCACGCCGAAAGCGGATGCATTGCGGGCGATCCGCGCCGCCCGCTCCGGCGATTGCTCGACGGCGATCGTCTTCAGCGACGGATCGGCGAGCATCCATTCGATGCCGATCGAGCCGGAACCGGCGCCGATGTCCCAGAGCAGTTGCCCGTGACGCGGCGCAAGCGCCGACACCGTCATCGCCCGGATTTCGCGTTTGGTGATCTGCCCGTCATGTTCGAACAGCCCGTCCTCATGGCCTGCGGCGAAAGGCAGAATGCGCGCCCCCTCCCCTGCCGCGATTTGCAGGGCGCAGACGTTGAGGGAATCGATATCTGTGAGATCGAAATCGGCCGCGATCGCGTTTCTGCGCCGTTCCCGCGCGCCGCCGAGCGCCTCGAGAACGGTAAGCTGCGACTGACCGAAGCCATCGGTGGCCAGCAGGTTTGCCAGCGCGCGAGGCCCATTCTCGTCCGACGTCAGCGCAATGATGCGCCGCCCTGGGTGCAGATGCGGCCGGATCAGGTCGATCGGTCTGCCATGCAGCGAAATCGCCGCCACCTCCTGCAGCGGCCAGCCGAGGCGCGAGGCGGCAAGGCTGAAGGCCGAAGGCGCCGGGATGGTGCGCATCTCTTCTGCTGCCACATGGCGGGAGAGCGTTGCGCCGACGCCGTAGAGAAACGGATCGCCGGAGGCGAGCACGACAACCGGCGTGCCGCGCCTGGCAAGGACGGCTTCGATCGAGCGCTCGAACGGGCTCTGCCAGGAAAAGCTCTCACCTGATATCAGCGGCGCCGCCAGCGCATGATGCCGTGCGCCGCCGAAGACGGCCGGTGCGCCGGCGATCAGCCTCCTCGCCTCCTCGCCCAGCCCTTCTGGACCATCTTCACCGATGCCGATAATAGTCAGCCAGGGCGGATTGCCGGCAGGAGAGACATCAGCCATGGGACGACCTCGCATCCTGATCCTCGGCGGCACCAACGAGGCGCGTCTGCTGGCCGAAGCGCTCGCGGTGCGTGACGATTGCGACGTTCTTCTGTCGCTGGCCGGTCGTACCGAAAAACCGGCCGCGCAGCCGGTTCCGGTTCGAATCGGTGGTTTCGGCGGGGCTGCGGCGCTCGCCGATTTCCTGAAGGCCGGCGGATATGATCTGCTGATCGACGCCACGCATCCCTTCGCCGAGCGCATTTCCACCAATGCCGCCCATGCTGCCGAGGCCATCGGCATAACCGCAATCGCTCTGCGCCGTCCCGAATGGCAGCGCCTGCCGGGCGATCATTGGCGGGACCTGCGAAGCATTCCGGCGGCGATCGGAGCGCTTGGCCCCTCCCCTCGCCGCGTCTTCGTGGCAACCGGCCGGCAGGGTGCGCATTATGCGGAAGCGGCAGCGCAGCATCACTATCTCATCCGCAGCGTCGACCCCGTCGAGCCGCCGCTGACGCTTGCGAATGTCGATTATATCCTCGATCGCGGTCCGTTCACGCTGGAAGGCGAATTGGCTCTGCTGAGGCAACACCATATCGATGTCATCATTGCCAAGAACAGCGGCGGCGCCGCCACCTATGCGAAGATCGAGGCAGCCCGCCTGCTCGGCATCGAGGTGTTGATGGTCGCGCGGGCTGAGGCGTCCGCGGTCAAGACGGTCGAAACTGTCGCGGCGGCGCTGGCGGCGATCGATCACCTCTTTCCCTCCGCCATGAAACGCGGGGTATAGACGAGATCCGGCCTGCCGGGCCGCGTAATGATCCGCGTTTCGGCCGAGCCGATGATGATGCAGGTCGCCATATCGGCAATCGAGGCATCAGCCTGAGAAAGCGGCTGCACGGCGATACGTTCGTCCGGCCGCCCGGCCGCACGCCCGAAAATAACTGGTGTCGTTGCAGGCAGATGCGCCCGCAGCAGCTTGAAGGCCTCGCCGAGTTGCCAGGGCCGGGCCCGGCTGATCGGATTATAAAGGGCGATGACGAACCCGGCCTTGGCCGCCAATTCAAGACGGTTTTCTATTATATTCCAGGGCTTTAGATTGTCGGAGAGCGATATGGCGCAAAAGTCGTGACCAAGCGGCGCCCCCGCCCTTGCCGCCACTGCCAGCATGGCGGTGACGCCGGGCAGGATGGTGAGATCGACGGCGCGCCAGGCGGCCGGTCCGTTCTCGATCGCCTCGCACACGGCCGCCGCCATGGCGAAGACACCGGGATCGCCGCCGGAGACGACGCAGACTTTGGCGCCATCCGCCGCCATCGACAGTGCCGCCCCTGCCCTGTCGAGCTCTTCGCGATTGTCCGAGACATGCCGCAGCTGATCATGTCGCAGTTGCAGCCTGTCGAGATAGGGTCCATACCCGAAGAAATCGGTCGCAGCTTCGACAGCAGCCAACGCCTCCGGCGTCATCTGCTCGGGATTACCAGGACCGGTGCCGATCACGAAAAGCGCGCCGCTCATCGGCTGCCCTCCCAGCCGGGAACCAGCACCAGCGAAAAATACGGCGCCTCGCCGTCAGCTCTGTCGGCAAGCTTTACCATGGCCGCATTCGCCATGGTGCCGCGTTCGACATAGACGGCTTCCGCAAGCCGGCCGGCAGCTTTGAGCGCCCGGCGGATCTTCGGCAGATTGCGGCCGACCTTCATGATGACGGCCGCTTGCGTATCGGCCAGGCGGCGCGTCAGCTCCGTCTCCGCCATCGTACCTGGCAGTACGGACAGCACGTCGTCCCCCTGCACGATCGGCATGCCGGCTAACGACCAGCAGCCCGACATGGCGCTGATGCCGGGGATCACTTCCGTCGGGTAGCGCTGGGAAAGTCTGACATGCAGGTGCATATAGGATCCATAGAACAGCGGATCGCCTTCGCTGAGCACCGCGACGGTCCGCCCGGCATCGAGATGGTCGGCGATTGCCGCGGCAGAGCGATCATAGAACCGGGTGATCAGGCTCTGGTAGCGTTCGTCGTTCTTGTCGATCTCGGTCGTCACGGGATAATAGAGCGGCAGCAGCGTCACGCCGGGTTTCAGCAGCGGCTCGACGATCGCCTTGCCGTTGCCGCCCCTGCCCTCTTTGGCGAAATAGGCAATGACTTCGGCGCCTTCGATGGCGCGGACGGCTTTGAGGGTCAGAAGCTCGGGATCGCCGGGACCCGTGCCGACGCCGATCAGACGGCCATGTTCCGTCATAGCCCCGGCCTCGCCAGCGCATTGAGCGCTGCAGCCGTCATGGCGCTGCCCCCAAGCCGGCTGCGCACGATGGCGAAGGGAACGCCGTAGGAATTCTCTGCCAGCGCGTCCTTCGATTCCGCCGCGCCGACGAAGCCAACGGGCATGCCGAGGATCGCAGCGGGTTTCGGAGCGCCGTCGCGCAGGAGCTCGAGCAGGTGGAACAGCGCCGTCGGCGCGTTGCCGATCGCGACGACACTTCCGCCGAGCCGGTCGAGCCACAGATGCATGGCGGCGGCCGAGCGCGTATTGCCGATCTCGCGCGCCAGCTCTGGCGTCGCCGGATCGCGCAGCGTGCAGATCACCTCGTTCAGCGCCGGCAGCCGCGCCCGGGTGACACCATGGGAGACCATTTCCGCGTCGCAGAAGATCGGCGCCCCGGCCTTCAGCGCCTCGCGTGCGGCACCGACGAAATCGGTCGAAAAGACGAAATGCTCCGCCGCTTCGACCAGCCCGCAGGCATGGATCATGCGGACGGCGATCTCGGCTTGATCTTCGGTGAAACGCGAAAGATCGGCCTCGGCGCGGATGATCGCAAAGGAACGCTCGTAGATCGCGTCGCCGCTGCGGATATAATCGTAGTCTGGCATTCCTATCCCTGTCGCAGCGCCTTCGCAACGCCGGTTGCGCCAAGCCGTTTAAGGCAGGCGGCGGTCGATTCGCCAGCGCCTCTGTTGTCTTCGATGGAGCGGGCGAGCCTCTCTATAGCGAAATCGATCCGTCCGCCAGCGATCCGTTCATCCGGCCGGTCCATTGCCAACCCGTTGAGGATGAGATCGTAACCTTCAGACGTGCCGGTCAGCGTCAGTGCCGGACGCGGATGCGCGCAGCCCTTGGCGCAGCCGGAGAGATGCAGCATCAGCGAGCCGTCGAAAAGGTCGGGTGCCGCGGCCAGAATTCGGCGCGCCAGCGTTCCGGTCTCGAAGAAGGCGGAGCCGCAGGCGCCGGCGCCGGCGCATGCGGCGATATATTCGCATTTCTCGCCGGATTGCACACTGAAGCCATGTTTGCTCGCAGTGATCTGCAGGGCCGGCGCGGCACCCGCCGGAAAGTCGGTGAAGAAGAAGCCGCGGCCGGGCGCGAGTCGAATGGCTGTCGCGCCGTGGGCTTTTGCCTCGTCGAACAGGGTGGTCAGATCGGATGCCCTCATCTGACCGAATTCCGGCCGCACACCAAGCACATGTTTTCCGTTCTTCAGCCGGTGCAAGCCGGAAAGCGGCATCTTTGCTCGATGTGACGGACGAAATCGGATGGCATCCATAGCGGGAAACCGCGCCCGCAGAAGGGCCGGATCGATATCCCTCGCCCGTCGGCTCTGCCTGACCGCCAGCAGCTCGAGAATCTCGCCAACGGCTGATATCGCCGCTTCTGCTGCACCCTTGGCAACCGGCGTTGCCGTCTCGCCGTCGCCATTGATCGCAACGAGCCATTGTGCGCCGGGTCGCGCGACGATACGAATATCGGCCGGAAGCGCCGATAAACCGAACGCGCCGCCGCCGTCGATGATGAGCGAGAGTTTCGGTGCTAGCCGCGGCGAGGCGAGCCGCTCTCCGAGCGTGCTGCGCAACGCTTGTTCCAGCGCTGCCGGATCGCTTATCTCCTCGGGATCGATGCCGTGCAGCGGCGATATTTCGATGGCCGGCCCGTCCGGCACGGCGATCCCGGCGGCATCGATATCGGCGGCGAGGCGCCTAACGGTCTCGACCCGCAGCCCGCGGATCTGCAGGTTGCCGCGCGCGGTGATTTCCACGATGCCGTTTCCATGCTCCGCAGCCGAGCGGGCAAGCGCTGAGAATTGCGATAGCATCAAGGCGCCGCCGGCCGGACGCAGCCGCACGAGCAAACCATCGCCGGTCGGCATGGGTGCGGCAAGGGCTGGGCAGGCGCCGCGCGGGCGTGGCTTCGCCGGCGGCCGATCATTGAGATCCGCCTCGCCTGTCCTGTCGATTGCCTTGGCGGCCTTTGTGCCCATTCTCAACCCTCTGATCATCTCTTACATGATCGCGGCCGGCGCGGCAAAACACGATGGCGATGGCTATTCCTCGAAGTCGCGTCCCTTGCGCAGCAGATATATGTCCATGATCCAGCCGTGCCGCTGCCTCGCCTCCCTTCGGAGTGTCTGGATGTCGGCAGCGATGTCTGCGAGCCGTCCCGATCGGATGATCTCGTCTCCAGTGCCGAGATAGGCGCCCCAGAAGATCTCGGCGTCGGCATCGTCGATCTTCGCAAAAGCCTGTTCGCCATCGAGCATGACGACCGTACTGCCGCCGCAAAGTCCATCCCGCGCCAGCCGCCGCCCGGTGGTGATCTCGACCGGTTGGCCGACGAGGTTGAGCGGGATTTTGTGGCTGGCCGCCAAAGCCTGGATGCTGGTGATGCCGGGAACGACGCTGTAATCGAAATCAATGCTGTTTGCTTGACGCACGCGTTCGATGATGCGGATCGTGCTGTCGTAAAGACTGGGATCACCCCAGACGAGAAAGGCGCCGATGCCGCCGTCCGGCAGGCCCGAGATCAATTCTCCATAGATATTCGCGATCTCGCCGTGCCAGGCATCGACGCTTTGGGAGTAGCTTCTGTGTGCGGTCTGCCTTTCCGGCACCGCGAATTCTGCGATCCGGACGCCTGGACGAGTGACATAACGCTCACAGATCTCCCGCCTGATCTCGGCGAGCTCTTCCTTGCCGGCGCCCTTGAGCGGCAGGAAGATCACCTCGGCGGAGTTCATCGCCTTGATCGCCTGTATGGTGACGTGCTCCGGATTGCCCGTGCCGATTCCGATGATATTGATATGCTTCAAGCGGATATTTCCCCGTGAGTCCAAGCGGTCTTGCCCAAAAACCCGGCCGCCCGCAAGGGCAGGGCAGGGAGTTGGCCGCGGCCAACTCGGCCAGCCGCGGTGGCTTGACCCCTATTGTTGCCGTAAATCCCGAATCGTGTCACTTTCGATACGCTTTTTGACGCTATGTTGACAGAAAAGCGCATCGAAAAGGATTGGGTGTTTTGGACAACATTAGCGTATCGACGACAGACGTGCGGATCGAGCGGCATGCGAACCAGCTTTCGCGGCAACTGAAGCTTCTCCGCGACAAGCTGTTTCCGCCGCTTGCGCAGAAGACGCTGCGCACATTCTCTTCCGGCGAAGCCGCCCAGATGATCGGCGTTTCCGACGGTTATCTTCGCCAGCTTTCGCTTGACGGCAAGGGGCCGCAGCCGGAGCTTTCCTCAAATGGTCGACGTTCCTATACGCTCGGGCAGATCAATGAATTGCGCCATTACATGGCGAACCTGAAGCCGAAGGACGCGCTGAGTTACCTCCCGTGGCGTCGCCCCGGCGAAAAGCTGCAGACGGTCGCCGTCACCAATTTCAAGGGCGGTTCGGCCAAGACGACGACCACGCTTTATCTGGCGCAACATCTGGCACTGGAGGGTTACCGGGTGCTGGCGATCGATCTCGACCCGCAGGCTTCGCTCTCCTCCATGCTGGGCGTTCAGCCGGAATTCGATCTTTCCGACGGCGATACGCTGTATGGAGCCATCCGCTACGATGCGGCTCGTAAGCCGCTGAAGGAGATCGTCCGCAAGACCTATTTCGACGGACTCGATCTGGTGCCCGGCAATCTCGAACTGATGGAGTTCGAGCATGAGACGCCGCGGGCGCTCAATGATCGCCAGAAGCCGGCCGAGCTGTTTTTCCGCCGCGTCGGCGTCGCTATCGCCGAGGTCGAGGCCGATTACGATGTGGTGGTGATCGACTGCCCGCCGCAGCTCGGCTACCTCACCCTCGGTGCCGTTTGCGCCGCCACATCGCTGCTCATCACCATCCACCCGCAGATGGTTGATGTCGCCTCCATGTCGCAGTTCCTGCTGATGACCTCGGATCTTCTCTCTGTGGTTCGCAGGGCCGGCGGCGACCTGCAGCACGACTTCATCAAATATGTCGTCACCCGTCACGAACCCTTCGATGCACCGCAGTCACAGATCGTTGCGCTGTTGCGCAGCCTGTTCGGCGACGACGTGCTGACGGCAACCATTCTCAAATCGACGGCAATCGCCGATGCCGGGCTGACAAAGCAGACGCTTTACGAAATCGAGAAGGGGCAGGTGCGCCGCTCGACGTATGATCGGGCGCTGGAATCGGTCAACGCTGCCAATGGCGAGGTTCTTGCCGGCATTCACAAAGCCTGGGGCCGCACATGAGCAGACGTGATCGCCTGAAAGGTCTTTTCGACGATACGGCGCAGGAGTTGGCCGCGGCCAACTACGAGGAGCCTTCTTTGCGTGGATCGGCCGGTCCGGTTCGGACAATGGCGCTGACCCTTGGCCGCATGGAGGAAGAGAGCAGGGCGATGCAGGAGGCTTTGCTCTCCGGCGAGCGCATCGTCGAACTCGATCCCGAGCTGATCGATTCTTCCTTCGTCCGCGATCGCCTTGCCGACCAGCCGCTCGATCGCGAGGACGAGCTAGTGCAGTCGATTGCCGACAATGGCCAGGAAGTGCCGATCCTTGTTCGGCGCCATCCCGAAGATGGCGAGCGGTACCAGATCGCTTACGGCCATCGCCGGCTGCAGGCCGTCAAGCTGCTCGGGCGCAGGGTGCAGGCGATCGTCCGCCAGCTCGACGACACCGATGTCGTCATTGCGCAGGGCATCGAGAATTCGGCGCGCCGGAACCTTTCCTATATCGAACGCGCCGTCTTCGCTCTCAATCTCGAGCTCAAGGGCTTTGAACGTCCCGTCATTATGAAGGCGCTGTCCACTGATAAGACGGAGCTGTCGAAGCTGTTGTCGGTCGCCAAGGCCATTCCGGCCGAGATCGTCAGGTCGGTGGGGGCCGCACCCGGTATCGGACGACGCAAGTGGATGGCGCTTGCGCAGGACTGGAATGGGACCACGGCGGCGCGGCTTGCGAAGCTGATTGCCTCGGATGGGTTCAGGGCGGAGGAGAGCGACCGCCGGTTCGAACTTCTGGTCGCCGAACTCGCCAGGAAAGAGGCCAAGCCCGAGCCCACCGAATATGACTGGAAGCCTAAGAGCGGCGGCGAGATTGCCGGCCGAATCAAAAGCGCCGGCAATTCCTTCACGATCGCGTTGAAAACAGGCGAAGCGCCGGATTTCGGCGCTTACATTTCACGCCGTCTCGATGAGCTTTACGAAGCTTATCAGGCCGGCAAGTTGCAAGCAGGAGAGTAGGCCGCAAAAGAAAAAAGCCTCCGAACGTTGCCGTCGCGGAAGCCTTTCTCATATCTGGACAATCTGAGAATCGCACTTCCTCGAATCAGTGTCAAGCTTCTTCGGCATCCTTTTGGATGGTAGATTTCTTTTGCCTTGAAAAAAGGTAAGGGACATGGAGCCTCAATATGTATCGACGCCCTTCGGGCGGCGATCGATGACGCTTGGCATGCTGGAAAGCCAGGAAAGCGCCAGCAGGATCGATGCGGACGCATCGGTCGACAAATGGAAGATCTTTCGTGCGCTCTGTGAAGCAAAGAGCCTGATCGGCGTGTCCGACCGTGCGCTTGCCGTTCTCAACGCGCTGTTGACCTTCTATCCGAAGAACGAGATTGCCGAGACCAACGGTTTCGTCGTCTTTCCTTCGAACGAGCAGCTGTCGCTGCGCACTCATGGCATGGCCGGCACCACGCTGCGGCGAAACCTGGCGATGCTGGTGGAGGCCGGCCTGATCATCCGGCGGGATAGTCCGAACGGAAAACGTTTTGCCCGCCGCAACGGCGAGGGCCGGGTTGGGGAAGCCTTCGGCTTCAGCCTGGCACCGCTCCTCGTGCGCGCTCGCGAGATCGAAGCCCAGGCAGCGCAGGTGCTGGCCGACAAGCTTGAATGGAAGCGCCTGAGAGAGCGGCTGAGCCTTTGCCGGCGTGACATCACCAAGCTCATCGAGATCGCGCTGGAAGAGGAAATCGCCGGCGAGTGGATCGAGATGCAGCAACATTTCAATTGCCTATCGGCAAGCCTGCCGCGCCGCCCGTCGACCGCGGAGATCCAGAGCCTGCTGACTGATCTCGAAGAGTTCCGCGAAGTGATCGTCAAGACGCTGGAATCGAAGGCAAAAGCAAAAAAAACAGACGCCAATGACCGCCAAAACGGTTGGCACATACATAATTCAAACCCACACCCCATATCTGAACTTGAACCAAGCTTCGACACGAAGCAGGGCGCGAAGCCGGAGGAAGAACCGCGGCCGTGGCGGGAGCCGCCGAAATCCTTCCCCCTTGCCGTGGTGCTGCAGGCCTGCCCCGAGATTGCTGCCTATGGGCCGGGCGGCGGAATCGGTAGCTGGCGGGATTTGATGGCCGCCGCCGTCGTCGTCCGTTCCACCCTTGGCGTCAGCCCCAGCGCCTATCAGCAAGCTTGCGACGTCATGGGGCCGGAGAATGCTGCCACCGTGATCGCCTGCATTCTGGAACGCGGCGGCCATATCAATTCGGCCGGCGGCTATCTGCGTGATCTGACCCGGCGGGCGGAGCGCGGTGAGTTCTCGCTCGGTCCGATGCTGATGGCGTTGATGCGGGCCAATGGTCCGATGACGAGAAAAACGGGATGA
>NZ_CP021029.1:0-515326 GCF_002117725.1 Rhizobium sp. TAL182
CGGTGCTCTTTCTGCCGCGCAGAAGAGCGGCGCGGATCTGTTCGTTCTTGCTGAGCACGGGCGTGGGAACCGGCGCCGGCTCGGGCGCCTCGACCTTGGCGCTCTGTTTGAGGCTCAGGAAGCGCTTCTGCGCGACCAGCCGGTCTTCGGCCGACAAGGGTTCGACCGGTTCGCCGTCGATGTTGTGGCGCATGGAATCGGGCTGGGCGCTGGCGAAATAATAGCGCCGGCAATGGACAAAGGCAGCGGTCGCGCGCCGGAGCGTCGTTACACCGGCCTCCGGCTTCAAGAGCGGACGCAGCTCGTTGAAGAGGCCGACGGCGAAGGGAAGAACGGGATCGCCGGGCTTGGCCGGAAGCACGCCGACCGGCCGGATCAACATGCCGTTGATCGCGTTTGCCTTCTCCACATCGAGCTCGGTCGCCGCAATCGGCCCGCGGCTGATCTTCCAGGGTTTGTCCATGCATCCTCCATAACGGCCGACTATGATGGTATCTTGACGGATAGGGGCAATAGCGGTGCGGCCTGCATATTGCTAGCCCCGCTGCAAGCCTGCGACGAGACGCCATGTCCCGCGGGTATAGGCCCGCTTTTCTCGGCCGGCCATTCTCTATTCAATCAATTTTATCGCCGATTATGCATTGACCTCCAGTATCGATTACACTTCTTATCCGCGCCCAAGATCAGTGCCGGCCGCGGGGGAGGATATATGCGGGTTTTCTCGAGCATCGATGAGCTGCGCCACACGCTCGATGCGCTCAAACGCCAGGGGCGCAATGTCGGCCTCGTGCCGACGATGGGGTATCTTCATGCCGGTCATATGGAGCTCGTCGCGCGCGCTCGGGCCGAAAACGACATCGTCGTCGTCTCTATTTTCGTCAACCCGTTGCAGTTCGGCCCGGCCGAAGACCTCAGCAAATACCCGCGCGATCTGGAACGGGATGCCGCCATGCTCAAACAGGCCGGCGTCAATTTCCTCTTCGCCCCCGGCGTCGAGGACATGTATCCGCGCCCCATGAAAACCGTCGTCGACGTTCCCGATCTCGGCCGCGAGCTGGAAGGCGCGGTTCGCCCGGGGCATTTCGCCGGCGTTGCCACCGTCGTCTCCAAGCTATTCAACATCGTGCAGCCGCAGACAGCCTACTTCGGCCAAAAGGACTACCAGCAGGTCGTCATCATTAAGCGCATGGTGGAGGACCTCGCCGTGCCGGTGCGGGTGATATCGGTGCCGACCGTCAGGGATGCAGACGGCCTGGCATTGTCGTCGCGCAATGTCTATCTCAGTCCGGAGGAGCGGCGCGCGGCAGTGATCGTCCCGCAGACACTCGACGAGGCGGAACGTCTGATTGGCGATGGCCTCACGGATGCCAAGACATTGGAAGCCAAGCTCACGGAATTTCTCGGACGCGAGCCTCTGGCGAAGCCTGAGGTCGTCGCCGTCAGGGATGCCGCGACGCTTGAGCCAGTCACCTCAATCGGCGGGTCGGTTGTCGTGGCGCTCTTTGTCCGGGTCGGCTCGACGCGCCTTCTCGATAACCGGGTGATCGGCGACAACAGAACTATCGGCGGGCGAAACCAGCCGGGAAAGGGAGTGACGAAATGAGCGCCATCGGATCGCAGAAGCGCCTGACGCCGCCCCGCATCTCAGCCATGAAGGGCGGCAAACCGATTGTCTGCCTGACCGCCTACACCACGCCGATGGCGCGGCTGCTCGATGAGCATTGCGACCTGCTGCTGGTCGGGGATTCGCTCGGCATGGTGCTCTATGGCATGGAGACGACCATCGGGGTTACGCTGGATATGATGATCGCCCACGGCAAGGCCGTGATGCGCGGCGTCGTTAAGGCCTGTGTCGTCGTCGACATGCCGTTCGGCAGTTACCAGGAATCGAAAGAGGTTGCCTTCCGAAACGCCGTGCGCATCCTGCAGGAAACCGGCTGCGACGCCGTCAAGCTGGAAGGCGGCGAGGAGATGGCCGAGACGATTGCCTTTCTGACGAAGCGCGGGATCCCGGTCATGGGGCACATCGGGCTGATGCCGCAGCAGGTTCAAACCGCTGGCGGCTATCGTTCCGTCGGGCACTCAGAACACGAGACGTCGAAAATCCGGCGCGACGCCCATGCCATCGGCGGCTCGGGAGCCTTCGCCGTCGTCATTGAGGGCACCGTGGAACCGCTCGCGCGCGAGGTGACTGCAGCCATGCACATACCGACCATCGGCATCGGCGCCTCTGCCGCTTGCGACGGCCAAGTCCTAGTCTCTGACGATATTCTGGGGCTCTTCAACGATTTCACGCCGCGTTTCGTCAAGCGTTACGACGAACTCGGCAAGAGGGTCGCGGATGCCGTCGCCGCCTATGCAGAGGACGTGCGCTCGCGAAAGTTCCCGGCAGCCGACCATACGTTCAAGCGGCGGCCGTAAGACGAAGGCTCTGGCCGCTTATCGCTCCTCAACCCTTTCCCGCAAGGGGAAGGTCTCGGGGCGCCAACAGGAACAGCCAAGTCCGTCACCCGCCGCCATACTGCTCGCGCATCGTCTCCGCCGACCGGCGCACCGCCTCGCCAACCTCCTGCAACTGCTTGGCCATCGGCGTGGAATTGCGCCAAACCATGCCGATGGTTCGCGATGGCTGCGGCGACGGAAAACGGGAGATCGAGACGTGGGCCGAGCGCGTCTCGACGGGAACGGCCATTTCCGGGATCAGGGTGACGCCGATGCCGGCGCCGACCATCTGGACGAGCGTGGAGAGCGAACTGCCTTCCATGATTTCCCGCGGGCGGGCGGGCCCGACTTTGCAGAATGACAGAGCCTGGTCGCGGAAGCAGTGCCCCTCTTCGAGCAGCAGCAGCCGCATTTCGCGCAGCGCCTCGCGCTCGGGCACTGGCTTGTCGCCGTCCTCGTGGCGCCGGACCAGCACGAACTCTTCCCTGAACAGCTCGAGTTCGGTCAGCGAAGGTTCAGACACCGGCAGCGCGACGATCGCCATATCGAGCTGGCCCTGCGCCAGTTCATGAACCAGCTTGCCCGTCTGCGTTTCGCGCACCTCGATCTGAATTCCGGCGAAGCTTTTGTTAAGATCGTTTATAACAGTAGGCAGCAGATAGGGCGCGATCGTCGGGATGATGCCGATGCGCAGACGCGTGAGGAAACTGTCGCGCGAGGCGCGGGCAAACTCGCCGAGCTCGTCGACGGCGCGCAGGATGTCGCGAACGCGCAGCGCAAAGGTCTGGCCGAAGGGAGTGAGCTTCACCTCGCGGGCGCTGCGCTCGAAGAGCTCGCTGCCCAACTCCTGCTCAAGTTCTTTGATCTGCATGGAGAGCGCCGGCTGGGAGATGGCGCAGGCATCGGCGGCACGGCGAAATCGGCCGTCTCTTGCCAAAGCTTCAAAATACCGCAGCTGTTTCAGGGTAAGATTTTTCATAAGCCCAGCTTATCGCAGCAATCAGTAAATCCAACTTAAATTTATTGAAGGGTTCCGATATGAAGACTGCAAGGGAGAGAGTGGGGCGCTAGCTCGGCTCATCTTTTTGAACCGCAGACAGATCACACAATGAAGGAGACGATCATGGACAACCCCACTGACACCGCAGGCAAATGTCCTGTGGCCCATGGCAATACGCCGCGCGGCCGAGCCAACCGTGACTGGTGGCCGAACCAGCTGAACGTGCAGATTCTTCATCACAATTCCGGCCGCGCCGATCCGCTCGGCAAGGACTTCGATTATGCCGAAGAGTTCAAGAAGCTCGATCTCGACGCGCTGAAGAAGGATCTTCACGCGCTGATGACGGATTCGCAGGACTGGTGGCCGGCCGACTTCGGTCATTACGGCGGCCTCTTCATCCGCATGGCCTGGCACAGCGCCGGCACCTATCGCATCACCGACGGGCGCGGCGGCGCCGGGCAGGGTCAGCAGCGTTTCGCGCCGCTGAACAGCTGGCCGGACAATGCCAACCTTGATAAGGCCCGCCGTCTGCTCTGGCCGATCAAGCAGAAATACGGCAACCGCATCTCCTGGGCCGACCTTCTGATCCTCACCGGCAACGTCGCGCTCGAATCGATGGGCTTCAAGACCTTCGGCTTCGCCGGCGGCCGCGCCGACGTCTGGGAGCCGGAAGAGCTCTACTGGGGTCCTGAAGGCACCTGGCTCGGCGACGAGCGCTATAGCGGCGAACGCCAGCTGGCCGAACCGCTTGGCGCCGTGCAGATGGGCCTCATCTACGTCAATCCCGAAGGCCCGAACGGCAATCCTGACCCGGTCGCTGCAGCGCGCGACATTCGCGAAACCTTCGCCCGCATGGCGATGAACGACGAGGAAACCGTGGCACTGATCGCCGGCGGTCATACCTTCGGCAAGACGCATGGCGCCGGCGATCCGTCCTTCATCGGCGCCGAGCCGGAAGGCGGCGCGATCGAGGACCAGGGCCTCGGCTGGAAGAGCTCTTTCGGCACGGGCGTCGGCAAGGACGCCATTACCGCCGGCCTCGAGGTTACCTGGTCGCAGACGCCGACCAAGTGGAGCAACTACTTCTTCGAAAACCTTTTTGCTTACGAGTGGGAGCTGACGAAGAGCCCGGCCGGGGCGCATCAGTGGCGGGCCAAGAACGCCGAAGCCTCAATTCCGGATGCCTATGAGCCGGGGAAGAAGCATGTCCCGACGATGCTGACCACGGATCTTTCGCTTCGCTTCGATCCGATCTACGAAAAAATCTCGCGCCGCTTCCTGGAGAATCCGGATCAGTTCGCCGACGCTTTCGCGCGCGCCTGGTTCAAGCTGACCCACCGCGACATGGGACCGAAGGTGCGTTACCTCGGCCCTGAAGTTCCGGCCGAAGACCTGATCTGGCAGGACGTAATCCCGGCCGTCGACCATCCCCTCGTCGACGACAAGGACATTGCCGAACTCAAGGCAAAGGTTCTGGCAACCGACCTCACCGTGCAGGAACTGGTCTCGACCGCCTGGGCGTCGGCCTCGACCTTCCGTGGCTCCGACAAGCGCGGCGGCGCCAATGGCGCGCGCGTCCGCCTGGCTCCGCAGAAGGATTGGGAAGCCAACCAGCCGGACCAGCTCGCCAAGGTGCTCGGCGTTCTCGAAGGCATCCAGAAAGACTTCAATGCCGCCCATACGGGGGCTAAGAAGATCTCGCTCGCCGACCTGATCGTGCTTGCCGGCGCCGCCGGTGTCGAGAAGGCGGCGGCAGCCGGCGGCAACGCCGTCAGCGTGCCCTTCACGCCGGGCCGCATGGACGCGTCCGAAGCCCAGACCGACGCGCATTCCTTCGCGCCGCTCGAGCCGCGCATCGACGGCTTCCGCAACTATGTGAACGACAAGCGCCTGCAGTTCATGAAGCCGGAAGAAGCGCTCGTCGACCGCGCCCAGCTCCTGACGCTGACCGGGCCTGAAATGACCGTCCTCGTCGGCGGCCTGCGCGTGCTGAAGGCCGGCAATCCCGAGCATGGCGTGTTCACCTCGCGTCCCGAAACGCTGACGAACGACTTCTTTGTCAACCTGCTCGACATGGCGACGCAGTGGGTTCCCGCCGAAGGCAAGGAAGGCGTCTATGAGGGCCGCGACCGCAAGACGGGTGCCGCCAAATGGACCGGCACCCGCGTCGACCTGATCTTCGGCTCGCACTCGCAGCTGCGCGCCTTCGCCGAAGTCTACGGCCAGGCCGACGCCAAGCAGAAGTTCGTCAAGGACTTCGTCGCCGCCTGGAACAAGGTCATGAACGCCGACCGCTTCGACCTCGTCTGATCGGTTCCGCCAATTTTCCCGGGCGCGGCTTCGGCCGCGCCCGTCTTTTTGGGATTCCTCCGGGGTGGCAACGACCGTCGAAGCTTCCGATCCTCGCCGCACTTGATGGTGCGGCGCGGGCACCACCTCTCCTCGTCATCCCTGTGCTCGTCACAGGGATCCAGGGCGCTCAAGTCCTTGGGCGCAGAGACTCCCTTGCCTCAGAGACTCCCTTGCCTCAGAGTAAGTCATTCACCGCGCAGACGCGCGGTGGCTGGTTTCCTGTGACAGGCACAGGAATGACGGAGGAGAGGTGGTGCATCCGACCTCAATTAACCAGTTTACGAGTGACTGGTAAGGAGTGTGGGATTGGCCTCCCGCCACTTTATCCCATACCGAAGCTTCCCGGCGCGACCCGCCAATCGACCAGACAGTCCCCGCCACGCCGCGAACTTCTAGCCACGACCGACCGCGCATGCGATAGAAGATCGACACATTTGGAGGAGTGGACATGAACGGTATGCAAGGCAAAGTCGCGGCCATTACCGGAGCTGCCTCTGGCATTGGATTGGCGTCGACAGAAGCGATCATCGCGGCGGGCGGTACCGTCGTGATGATAGACCGGGACGAGGCGGCGCTGGACGCGGCCTGCGGCAGGCTGGGAGAAAGTGCGATCGCGCTGCCGCTCGACCTTCTCAAACCCGAGGATTGCGCCGGCCTGCTAGACGGCATTCTCGCCAAGGTCGGTCAGCTCGACATCTTCCACGCCAATGCCGGCACCTATATCGGCGGAGATCTGGTGGATGCCAACCTCGACGCGATCGACCGCATGCTCAATCTGAACGTGAACGTGGTCATCAAGAACGTCCGCACGGTCATGCCCCACATGATCGAGAGAGGGACGGGAGACATCATCGTCACCAGTTCGGTGGCGGGCCAAGCCGCGGTTCCATGGGAGCCGGTCTATTCGCCTTCGAAATGGGCTATGCATTGCTTCGTCCAGACCATGCGGCGGCAGCTCCTGAAAAACGGAATCCGCGTCGGATCCGTCTCGCCAGGCCCTGTCAGCAGCGCGCTGCTGAAAGACTGGCCGGAGGAAAATCTGCGCAAGGCAAAAGAGGCGGGCGCGTTGATTGAACCGCGAGACGTCGCCGAAGCCGTGCTCTTCATGCTGACGCGGCCACGCAACGTGACGATCCGCGACATGGTGATCCTGCCGAGCTCCTTCGACATTTAGCTTGAGCGGGAGGCAGAGCGCACTCCTACCGCACAAGCTGACTGCGGGAGGATGTGGACAGGGCGTGCCGTGTGGGTGCCACAGGGCACCCTATCCACTCTATCCTGAACAGTCCCCAAGCGGAGTCTCGAAGAACACGCCGAAACGCCGCTGAAGCTCTCTTGGACTACCGCGCGACCGTCCAACCTCGACGCGCAGGCCATCCACGCGGCGGAATTCCTCGACATTGCTGGTGACGAGAACCAGATCGCGGCTCCTGGCTTGCGCGGTTCAGCACTTCGTAGGAACCGATCGGCTTTCCCTTGGCCGTCAATGCGGCGCGAATCTCCCCGGCTGCCAGCGCATCCTCGCGCTCGAAACCGACGGCTGGGAAATCCGCCCTGTATATACGCGACACGCGCGACGCTTCTGCAAGAAGCCTTTCCACTAACGAGGTACAATACCGAAAGGCGAGAGCGTCAGCAGATCGGGATCATCGGTCGACATCGCCTTCGCCACCTGGGCATGGCTCATGCTGTAGCCGTAGGCAAGGACGCGCACACCGTCGATCATGAAGAACTGCGCTTGGTCCAGGCCGGGCCGCAGCGCGCCCGTCACGGTGACGGTCTCGTACATTCTCTCGAGATGCAAAGGCTCCTGCGGAACGACACGCACCAGCTGGTTCGGTGGAGGGGAGGGCATGTGGCTGCAGGCTCCAGCCCAGGGCACCAGCATGAATTCGTAGACAAGGTCGCCGTCCTGGTCGATCGGCAGGACGAAGCCCGTCAAGTCGACCGGATGTCTCTCATCATGCCAGGCAAGTGTTTCGCCCTGCGGAGCGCTGACCGCCTTGCCCGACAGCGGCACTGTCGCCTTAGCCTGATCGGCCGGCCGCAAAGCGCTCCAGAAAATGGGCCGCGCTGCAGCGAAGGTGTCGCAAACCGGCCATGCGAAACCGAATGCCAGCATCGCGAACGTCAGGAAAAACGGTCTCAGCTTCATCATCGCATCTCCTCGGGCCGGTCGCTTGACCGCCCGCCACTGCCGCACGGATGCTACTCCCGATCCCGCTCGCCCATCCATCCGCCGAGCTCCCTATGCCTATTAGCCGTCGGCGAATGCTGGCCGAGCAGCTCGGCGGCGATCGGCGGCAGCGAGGCGGTCTCCGCAAGCCTGGCGGACCCGAGGCGATCGCGAGCGGCTTTGAGGGCCTCTCGCCGCCAAGAGTAGGCTGCCAGGCTATTCATGTCATGCACTTAACAACCATTCGCACCGTCATGTCTGGCTCACGGATTGACCCATCGCGAATTTGAGAGGGCGCCGATTTCGTCATAGCTGAACAGGGCTCTTCGGTTGTCCTGCTGGCGCAATTGAAACCAGTCCAGCGTCCGGGCGCGAAAACTCAGGACGCCAAAGCGCGCCTTCCCCGCCGCTTCGTCGCGAGGCTGCGGCAATTCGCCCATGGTTTCGAAGGCGCATTCATCTCCCGGCGGTCCGCCGGTATAAGTCATCCGCGTCCGGTTGGGCAGCTTTTCCCAAGCTGCCTCGGCGCCTTCGCTTCCGGGGCCATGGCGTTCGACCGTGCCTTGAAGCCGAAGCTGCAGCCGGGCCTGCGGGCAGAAGCCGAGCACCGTAACTTGAGGATTCGCCGAAAGCTCCAGCCATTTCGGGCTACGCGTATCGGTATGAAATTCAAGGCTGCGCGTCGCTCTGTCCGCCGCCCGCAATACCACCATGCGCGCCCGCGGCCTATCTTCGACGTCGACCGAGCAGAGGTTCACATAGCGGAAACCCGACTGTGGACCTGCCGCAGCCGTTTCGAGTTCCGCCCATGCCGAGGCGTCGATGTCAGTGAGATCCACCGGAGGGCCTCGCTCAGACGGAACGGGCGATGCCGCCGTCGACGCGGATATTCTGGCCGGTGATGTAGCCCGCACCCTCCGATAGGAGGAAGGCGATAGTGGCGGCGATTTCCTCGCTCGTGCCATAACGGCCCATTGGAACGCTGTCGCGCCGCTCGTCGGTGGCGGGCAGGCTGTCGATCCAGCCGGGCAGGACGTTGTTCATGCGGATGTTCTTGGGCGCGTAAGTATCGGCGAAGATCTTGGTGAAGCTCGCCAGGCCCGCACGGGCGACCGCTGACGTCGGGAACATCGGCGAAGGCTCGAAGGCCCATGCCGTCGAAATGTTGACGATCGCGCCGCCGCCCTGCGCTTCCATGATCGGCGTCACCAGCCGGGTCGGCCGCACGGCGCTCAGAAAATAGACCTCCATGCCCTTGTGCCAGTCCTCATCCGAAATTTCGAGGATTGGCGCGCGCGGACCGTGACCGGCGGAATTGACCAGCGCATCGATCCGGCCCCATCTTTCCATCGCCAGAGCGATGAGTCGCTTCAGGTCGTCGTTCGACTGGTTCGAGCCGGTGACGCCGACGCCGCCGAGTTCGTCGGCCAGCGCCTCTCCCTTGCCGGAGGAGGAGAGAACGGCGACGCGATAGCCGTCGGCTGCAAGCCTCCTTGCGGCTGCAGCGCCCATGCCGGACCCGCCGGCGGTGATGAGAGCGACTTTTCCTTCAGACACTGAGAACCTCCGATAGCTGATTTTGCACAGCATTATGACAGATGCCGGCGGGACTTTCGCGCGAGAAAGAAAGCTGCCAGACTGTAGAAAATCTACTGGATATGCCGATGACCCAATCCCGCCGCACGCTGCCGCCTCTGAATGCCCTGCGCGCCTTCGAGGCCTCGGGCCGCAGGCTGAATTTCCGCGGCGCCGCCGAAGAGCTGGGCGTCACGCAAGGGGCGGTCGCGCAGCAGGTTCGCGCGCTGGAAGACCAGCTCGGCCTCAGACTGTTTCAACGCCTTGCCCGCGGCCTTGCGCTCACTGCCTATGGCACGGCCTATCTGGCGGATGTGACCCGCGCCTTCGACACGCTTGCCGAAGCGACCGGGCGGCTTCTCGACCGGCCTGAAATGGTGACGATCAGCGCCACCCCCACGGTCGCCACCAGGCTGTTGATCCCGCGGCTCGCCGAGCTCTATGCCGCTCTTCCCGACATCGATCTGAGGACGGTCGCGACCGAGGCACTTGCCGATTTCGACCGCGACCAGGTTGATATCGCGGTGCGCCTCACCCGCCCGCCTTTTCCGGCCAACCTGCAGGCGCAGATGTTGTTCCGCCAAGAGCTGGTCGCGGTCGCAAGCCCGCATCTGGTTAAAGGCCTGACCTTGCCCTTAACCATCGAAGAACTTCGCAAACTGCCGCTTCTGCACGACTCGCACGATCATTGGCCGGTATTCTTGCGCACGCGCGAGAAGCTGCCCGGCGCGGCCTTCAACCATACGACACTGGCGCTCAACGCCGCGCTTGCCGGCCAGGGCGTGGTCCTCGCCTGTCGGGCCTTCGTCATGGCCGATCTCGAAGCAGGGCGGCTGGTGCGGGCGACGGATGCGACGGCGACCATCGGACCCGATTACTTCCTCGTACGCAAACGCTCGTCATCGCCGCGAAAGGCCGTCGATGCCGTCTGGGACTGGTGTGCGGCGCAGTTGTCGCTGCCGCCGGCTTCGTCGTCGGGGAGAGAGCACCATGGACGATGATATCGAAGACTTGAAACGCATTTACGACCGCTTCAATGCACGGGATATTGATGGCGTGTTGACAGTCCTTGCCGAGGACGTCGCTTGGGCCAACGGGATGGAGGGTGGTCACGTCCACGGGCACGAAGCGGTTCGCGCCTATTGGACCCGCCAGTGGGCGTTGATCAACCCCCACGTTGAACCGGCGGGCTTTCACCGGAGTGCTGACGGCGCGATCGTCGCTGACGTTCACCAACTGGTCCGCGATCTCCAGGGCACGCTTCTTCAGGACAAGATGGTCGGACATGTCTTCCGCTTCCGGGAAGGCAAGATTGTTCGCTTCGACATCCGGGACGTCTCGTGACGGACGGGGCTGAGTCCTCAAATCGCAAAGGCGGAAGTCACAGTCGGGCGCGGCAGACCGGAAAGCCAATGAAGCTATGCCGGCATCCGCTCAGCGGTATCAGTTTAAACTGCCAGGTGCGGCACGCGCTGTTGTCACGCCAGCAACACCTTGCCACCCGCCCGGAAGGGCAGGGCGGCGCGCAGCGCCTCGCCGATCTTTTCCAGAGGAAAGACCTCCCGCACCTCAGTCGCGATCACCTTCGAGGCGATCATCGCCGCCACCTCTGCATAGGCGCGCTGGACGTCGCCCATCGTTTCGGAATGGACCCACTCCCTGAGGTGACAGAAGGAAAAGGCAATGTCGGGATGGGAGACCCAGAACGACGGCGGGATGCTCTCTCCTGAAAGCAGGCCGTAATGCAGGAAATGCCCGCCGGGCCTCAGCGCATCGGCAAGGATTGAGGCGCACGCGCCGCCGACGCAATCGAGCACTGCATCGAGCCCATGCCGGCCGGCCAGGCCGGCGGCGACGTTGCCATCCGCTCTGTCGACGATAACGGCCTCCAGCCGGCCACGCAGACGCGCGAGGGATTCTTCGCTGCGGACGATTGCGATCGGTTCCACGCCAACGGCGTTCGCCATGCCGATCAGGATTGACCCGATCGAAGAGGCGGCGGCGTTGAGGGCTATGCGCATCCCGGGTCTCAGCCCGATCTTCTTATGCAGCATCAGCCAAGCCGTCATCGGGTTGACGTAGCTGGTCGCCGCCTCGAAATCGGAAAGCGCGTCAGGCACACGAAGGCACCAAGCGGGATCAGTATCCTTGAATTCCTGCCACCCGCCGGCGCTGCGCACCGGCAGCACGCGCGTTCCCGGCACAAGTCCGTGCACTTCCTCGCCGCACGCCTCGACCACCCCGAAGGCTTCGAAGCCGGGGATGAAGGGCAAGGTCGTACGACCGGCATAGGCGCCTGAGATGGTGATGATATCGGACGGATTGATCGAGCGCGCCAGCAGGCGCACGCGAACCTGATCGCGCGAGAGCGGCGCCCGTTCGGCCCGTTCGATCCCGACGACCTTTTCGGCCGGCCCGAATTTTCGCACGACCGCCTGATATTGCATTTGCATCCCCCACACAGTCGGTTAGAACACGCCGTCGAAATTTCGGTGATCGAATGAGCGTTGACGACAGACCTTTAGCATCGTTCCGGGTCTCGATGCGAGACATCGACATTTATGGTCATGTCCACAACTCGGTTTATCTTGATTATTGCGAGGATGCGGTCGTCGAGTTCCTGCGCCACCGGGAGATCCTCAGCCACTTCCGCCACACCACCTCGGGTGTGGCTTATCATGTGAAGAAGGCGGAGATCACCTTTCACAGGCCGATCGATGTCGACGATATCGTCGAGGCGAAGGTCAAGGTCGAGAAGATCGGGCGGTCGAGCCTCGCCTTTACGATCGAGCTCTATCGCCAGCGCGACGACGCCCATTGCGCCTCGGCCGGCCTCGTCTGGGTCTGCGTCGGCCTCTCCGACAGCCGCCCGACGCCGATCCCGGAGGCGACCAGGGCCGCCTTGTCGCAGGGCTGACCATGCCGATCCATAGAGAGCTGCTTCGACACGCCACGGAGAGACCGGAAAAGCCGGCGGTCGTGATCGACGGCCGCTCGCTGAGCTATGGCGAACTCTATAGCCGCGCCGGCGCGATCTACCGGTTTATCCAAGCGCTTCCGCGCTCGAACCACCGTTCATTCGATCTGCCCGGCGTCGAGAAGCTTGTGGCGGTCAGCCTCGGCAATCACATCGGCTTTGCCGAATATTTCGTCGCCGCCACCGCGCTGGCGAATGCCTGCGCTGTCATCGATCCTATGATGCCGGCCGAAAGGATCGAGCGCATCGTCGAGCGGCTGGCGCCTGACCTGCTCGTCGTCGACGATGCCGCGAGCCCGAGCGCCGAGATCGGCCGCAGTCTCGGTATTCCTGTGATCGTCGCCGGCGCGGAGCCCTTTGGCCTCGCCGCGACGGGAGACCGCCTTCCGGCCGATGCCGAGGGCATCTTCCTGATCGGTTTTACCTCGGGCACGACAGCCGAGCCGAAGGCCTATTACCGCTCGTGCGAGCAGTGGCGCCGGAGCCTCGACCGGGGACGTCTCGTTTTCGAACTCCAGGATGCGCCCTCGACCCTGTGCCCGGGAGCGCTCGCGCATGGGCTCGCGCTTTACGCACTCGTCGAGGCACTCGATGCCGGGGCAACCTTTCATTCGGTGGGCAAATGGGATGCCGGCGCGGTCGCGCGCATTCTCTCTTCCGGGATCGAACGGCTGGTCGCCGTGCCCACCCATATAGCAGGCGTCGCCCGGGCATGGACGGGCGCGCCGATGGAGTCCTTACGCGACGTGCTGACCGCCGGCGCCAAGCTCAATCTCAACGAGGTCGAATCCATGCGCCGCCTTTTCCCAAAGGCGCGCATCCGGGAATATTACGGCGCCTCTGAGATCGGCTTCATGACCGTCTCGACGCTTGCCGGCGGCGCGACGGATTTTCCGATCGACCGAGTCGGGCAGGCCTATCCCGGCGTCGAAATCTCCATCCGCGACCCTGAGGAAAACGACGTCGGCGCCGATGTGCCCGGCACCATCTTCGTCAACAGCGACCTGATTGCGAACGGCTATCTCTGGGGCGACGACGGTCAGGCGTTCCGCGTTACCCCGGCTGGCGCGACGGTCGGCGATCTCGGCGAGATCGATGAAAACGGCATGCTGCGGGTGATTGGCCGGGCAGGCGGCATGATGATCACGGGCGGCAACAACGTCTATCCCGCCGAGGTCGAGAGTGCGCTGAAAACCTGCCCCGGCGTCGAAGATGCCGTCGTCTTCGGGCTGCCGGACGCCTATTACGGCCAAAGAATCGTCGCCGTCGTCTCGGGCGAGACGACGGATGCGAAAATGCTCGCCGAGCATTGCGCAGGCAGGCTTGCAAGGTTCAAGATCCCCAGGCAGTTCCACCATGTCGGCTCCTGGCCGATGACGAGCAGCGGCAAGATCGCGCGCGGGCAGGTGGAGGCATCGGTGATTTCGGGAGATGGTCTTGTCCTACGCCTATCAGCCTGACGAGGATTGGCAGCCGGTCGTGGTCGCCGCCTACCGCACGCCGATCGGCCGGGCCTTCGGCTCGCTTTCGACGGTTGCGGCCGAAGATCTGCTTGCCCCGATCATTCGCCGGATCGTCGCGGAAACGGGCGTTGCGCCCGATGCCATCGACGACGTGCTGGTCGGCAATGCCGCCGGCGGCGGCGGCAATATCGGCCGGCTGGCGGCGCTCAACGCCGGCCTGCCGATGGCCGTCCCCGGTGTCGCCATCGATCGGCAATGCGGTTCCGGCCTAGAAGCGATCATCCTGGCCGCCCGGCTGATTCAGGCGAAGGCGGGTGCCTGTTTCCTCGCCGGCGGCGTCGAAAGCGTCAGCACCGCCCCATGGCGCGTCGAAAGGCCGAAAGCCAATGGCGCCCTGCCGCGCTTTTACGGACGCGCGCGCTTCTCCCCCGAAACGATCGGCGATCCCGAGATGGGCGTCGCCGCCGAAAATGTCGCTCGTCAATTCGGCATCTCGCGCCAGCGGCAGGATGAATTCGCCCTGCGTAGCCACAGGCTGGCCGTCAAGACGGCCGAGGCCGGCCTCTTCCGGCCGGAGATCGTCGAGATCGCCACCGCCGGCGGCTTGGTGGAGCGGGACGAATGTCCGCGCCCGACTACCTCGCTTGAGGCCCTCGCAAACCTGAAGCCGGTCTTCCTCGCCAATGGCTCCGTGACAGCAGGCAATGCTTGCCCTGTGAATGACGGCGCCTGCTTGGTGCTCGTCATGAGCCGCGACATGGCCAGAAGCCTCGGCATCGAAAAAGGCCTCGCTTTCATCGACAGCGCCGCCGCCGGCGTTGATCCCAACCTCCTCGGCATCGGCCCGGTCGCCTCGACGGATAAGCTTCTGCAGCGCCAGCCCCACCTCTTGCTCTCGAAGATCGACGCCATCGAATTCAATGAGGCTTTCGCGGCGCAGGTTCTGGCGTCGCTCGATCAGCTGGATATATCAGCCGACGCGGTCAACAAGGAGGGCGGCGCCATGGCGCTCGGCCATCCCTTCGGCGCCTCCGGCGCGATCCTGGTCACCCGGCTCTACAGCCAGCTCATCCGCGGGGATGGCCGGAGGCCCGCCGCCACCGGCCTCGCCATGATCGGCATTGGTGGCGGCATCGGGCTCACTGCGCTTTTCGAGGCTGTCCGCCTTTTCTGAGAAGAGGCTGTCAGGCACGTGCGCTGCCGGCTTCAATCCTCTTGTGAGCTGGCTCGGTCGATATTGGAAACCACGGCGGCTCCGGCGCGGCGAGGGCGCCCGCGATCTGATCCCGAAGCCACACGCTCCCGGGGTCGCGATCGAAACGACGAAGCCAATACATGGTGACATCCATTTTCGGCGATTCCATCGGGGGCATGAACACGTCGAGCATCAGCCGGCCGGTCAACATGCGGGCGAAATGAACCGGAATGCTTCCGAGCATCTCGCTCGCTTCAACAGCAAGAGCGACCGCGTGAAAATGCGGCACCGTGACCATGACGCGCCTGGCAAGACCCAGGCGTGCGAGGGCGGGATCGATCGTCCCCATCCTGCTGCCATCGGCCGAGCGCAGGACGTGGGGAACAGCGCAGAAGACGTCCGCCGGTATGGTGTCTCCTGGAGAAACGCCATGGCTGGCAAGGAGCGGATGTCCTCGCTTGGCAATGCATACCAGCCATGATTGGAACAGCTTACGGCTCATAATCCATTCAGGCGGTTCGAGCGAGCGATCAATAACGATATCAGCGCGGCCGTCACGCAGCATCTCGAAGACTTCCGACGAAGCATGATCGATCATCTGCAGGGTGATGGAGGGCGCCGCTTTGGCCACGCGTGCAGCAAGCGGCGGCATCAACAGCGAGGAGAAGTAGTCCGATCCGATCAACATGAAGGATCGGGTTGAGGTAGCGGGGTCGAAGGCAGCATTCGTCCCCAATGCCTCTTCCATGCCGGCCAATGCTTGTCTTATCGGTTCACGCAGCTCAAGCGCCCGCGCGGTCGGCATCATCTGATTGCCTTCCCGGACAAACAATTCGTCATCCAGCAGCGCACGCAGTCTCCCCAACGCCGAACTCACGGCCGGCTGGGACAGGCCGACACGCTCGCCGGCCCGCACCGTCGAGAGCTCCGCCATCATGGCGTCGAATACACGCAGCAGATTGAGATCGAGGGCTGAGAAATTCACGGACTCAATATCCCTTATATGATCATTCAATTTCCGTGCAGCAGCTTGCGGCGATAGTTTTGAACGGCAGTATAAAACTCTATTCCATTCAACCTTGGAAGGAAATTGCGATGAACATCGCTGGGGGCATCGGGCGGACCGTAAGCTGGATGGACACTGCCTACACCATACATGTGGGACGATTTGAGAGCGGCGGAATTGTCGGCGTTTTTGAAGGCACCGTGCCTGCCGGCGGCGGGCCGCCCGTCCACATCCATCACAATGAGGACGAGGTGATCCATGTGATCGAAGGCGATTACGAGTTCTGGCTGAACGGCGAGATCGTTCGGGTTCCTGCGGGCAGATCAATTTTCCTACCGCGTGGCGTGCCGCACACATTTCGGGTGGCAAGCGCGTGTCCCGGACGCAACCTCACCATTCTGACGCCGGGCGGCATGGAAGAATTCTTCATCGAGGCCGCTGTGCAGGCTCCACGTCTGCCGGAGCACATGGATCGGTTGCTCCAGCTTGCTGAACGTTATGGCATCGAATTTCGCGGGCCGCCGGATTGGGACACCACACGGGCCCCGTGACGACGACATCCTGCATCAATGATTGCAAAATGCGCCGGATCGCCTCTCCGGCCTGCCCTACCGAAGCCAACGCTTGAGCGCCTCCGTCTTCGTCGCGACGGCACCGAAGGCCGCGGGCTTGCGCGATCGTGATGACATCGTCGGCTTCGGTTATCTCCGCCCACGGCACGTCCGGCCGATGCCGGATGACATCAGCCTTCTCCACTCCGGCGGCACACCTCGACCGCAGATGAGTTGCGCTACTGCCTTGGCATAGGACGACAGCGACCGAGAGAGAATGGTTCGAGCTCCCGATCCGGCGCATTCTCTTGGCCGTCGGCTGTGGTCGGCCGCGCCGGAAATCCGCGTGGCGATTGTCCTCATGTCGATTAGTCGCCTGCCCTGCTGAACAGGCGGTTTGCGACCCATCTTAAAATCAACAGAGGACATTCCTCGCAAAGGACAAGGGAGATTACCATGAAGATCGTCGTTATCGGCGGGACCGGCCTCATCGGCTCGAAGACGGTGGAAAGGTTGCGCAGGAAGGGACACGACGTTTTAGCGGCCTCGCCCAATTCCGGCGTCGACACGATCACCGGCAAAGGCGTCGCCGAAGCACTTGCCGGGGCGCAGGTGGTGCTCGACCTCGCCAACTCGCCTTCGTTCGAAGATCAGGCCGTGCTCGAATTCTTCCAGACTTCGGGCCGCAACCTGCTCAAGGCGGGGGCTGCGGCCGGCGTGAAGCACCACATCGCGCTGTCGATCGTCGGCATGGAGCGGCTGCAGGGCAGCGGTTACATGCGCGCCAAGATGGCCCAGGAACAGCTGATCAAGAGCTCCGGCATTCCCTATACCATCGTGCACTCCACCCAGTTCCATGAATTCATGGCCGGCATCGCCCAGTCGAACACGGTCGGCCAGACCGTGCATCTGTCGCCGGCATATCTTCAGCCGATCGCCTCGGACGATGTCGCCGATGTCATGGCGGACGTGGCGCTCGCAGCACCGGTTAACGGCACGATCGAAATCGGCGGCCCCGAAAAAATCCGCCTGACCGATATCGTCACGCGCCTCTTCAAGGCGACGAACGATCCGCGCCAGGTGATGACGGATCCGCACGCCCGCTATTTCGGCGTCGAGCTCGATGACACTTCGCTGGTAACCGGTCCCGATGCCCGGCTCGGCAAGATCCGCTTCGACGACTGGCTGCGCCAGCAGCCGCCCCAGAAAAAGAGCGCGTGATATCGACCCGGCGCTTGTCCACCCACTCCTGGAGCGGCTCAGCTTTCACGCAGCGGAGAGCCGCCCTCAGCAATTGATTTCAGAAATTCCAGACGAGACCGCTCGCACTTTCCTGGAATTACCCTAGCAACCGAGGAGACCAGACATGCTCAGGAAAATCATCTCGGCGGCGGCCTTTGCGCTTGTCCTTGCCGCCGGCACTCAGGCTGACGCCGCTGGCGGCAAAGCCAAGGTGACCGTCGTCTTTGACCAGAAGCTGCCCAATGTTCCCGGCAAGAGCATGAAGGCCGTGCTGGTGGAATATGAGCCGGGGGGCCAGTCGCCCGGCCATACGCACCCGAAGTCGGCCTTCATCTACGCCACCGTTCTCGAAGGGGCGATCACCAGCAAGGTGAATGACGGGCCGGAGAAGATCTACAAGGCCGGCGAGAGCTTTCCCGAATTTCCCGGCGATCATCACGCCGTCAGCAAGAACGCCAGCAAGACAAAGCCGGCGCGCCTGCTTGCGGTTTTCGTGCTCAATACCGACGAGACGGAACTGACGACCGACGACAAGTAACCTCGTCCTCGATGCCCGGCGCCGCCGGGCATCGATTCCGTGCGCCGCGTCAAACAGCCTGCAGCGCCAGCTCCAGATCGGCGATCAGATCATCCGGATGCTCGATGCCGATCGATAGCCGGATTGTCGATTCCAGCACGCCAATGCGCTCCCTGACATCGGCCGGCACGCCGGAATGCGTCATGGCGGCGGGGTGGCTTGCGAGCGACTCCGTGCCACCGAGGCTGACGGCGAGCTTGAAGACCTGCAGCGCGTTCAGGAATTTGAAGGAGGCCGGCTGGCCGCCGCGGATATCGAAGGAGAAGGTCGAGCCGGCGCCGGTGCATTGGGCGGCGAAGGTGCGGCCGGAGGGCGAGTCCGGGTCGTGATAGGGAAGATAATGGACCTGCTCGACCTTCGGATGATCACGCAGGAAATCGGCCACCGCCCGCGCATTGCTGTTCGCCCGCTCCATGCGGAGCTGCAGTGTTTCGAGCGACCGGCCGAGCATCCAGCAGGAATGCGGATCAAGCTGCGTACCGATCGCGCCGCGCAGCGCCTTGACCTGCTTGATGACAGCCTTGCGCCCGAGGACAGCGCCGGCGATCAGATCGGAATGGCCGCCGACATATTTGGTCAGCGAATAAAGCGAGATATCGGCGCCATGCTCGATCGGCCGCTGGAAGACCGGCCCGAGCAGCGTATTGTCGCAGACGACGACCGGCACGTGCCCCTGCCTTGCGCCGATCGCATCGGCCACCCGCCGGATCATCGCGACGTCGACGAGACCGTTGGTCGGATTGGCGGGCGTCTCGATGAGGATGACGGAAACGCGGCCCTTGCCGACCGCCTCATCCGCCGCCTTCTGCACCGATGCCTCGCTTACGCCATCGGCAAAACCGACCGCGGCGACGCCGAAATTGTGGAAAGTCTTTGCCAGCAAGGTTTCCGTGCCGCCATAAAGCGGCTGCGAATGCAGGATCGCATCTCCCGGCCGGACGAAGGCGAACAGGGTCGTGGCGATCGCCGCCATGCCTGAGGAAAACAGCGCACCGCTTTCCGTCCGCTCATAAACAGCGAGCCTGTCTTCGACGATCTCGCTATTCGGATGATTGAAGCGCGAATAGACGAGACCGGCGCCCTTGCCCGCCGGCGGCTCGCGGCGGCCGGAGACATAATCGAAGAAATCCTTGCCATCCTCGGCGGAGTTGAAGACGAAGGTGGAGGTCAGAAACACCGGCGGCTTGACCGCCCCTTCCGAAAGTTCGGGATCGTAGCCGTAGTTCAGCATCTGCGTTTCGGGATGCAGCGCATGATTGCCGATATGGGTTTTGGAAGGATGCGGGGCGGTCATGATCGTCTCCTCTGTCGAACCTGCCGAAGGACAGGATACATCAAATCGAGGAGCAGTCATCGAGACTGCTCAATTAAGAGTGGAGCATAATGTCGTACCAAGAACCGCTCACACTTTTCGGCCTCGTGCTCAGACGCTCAACTCACGATCTCGCCTAAGGTATCGGCGACATAGGCGCCGCGCGCACCCATCGGCAGCGGGTGGCCCGTCGTCGTGTCCCGCGCCGTCTGATGCTCCAGCTCGGCATTGAGCTCCGCTCCGACGATGAGAATAACCACGGAAAGCCAGATCCAGATGAGGAAACCGATCAGCGCGCCGAGCGTACCGTAGGTCGCGTCGTAATTGGCGAAATGCTCGAGATAGAAGGAGAAGCCGAGCGACATGCCGGCGCAGGCGAGCGCGGTCAGAACCGCACCCCAGGTCATCCACCGGACTCGCGCGGGCTCGCGGCTCGGACCGAAGCGGTAGACCAAGGTTACGGCCACGACGATGACAAGCAGAAGCAGCGGCCATCTCAAGAGAAGCGCCATATGTTCCTTGAACTGATCAAGCCAGAGATAGGAGAGTACGACAGGCATCACGCCCATGAGCGCTACCACGACGACCGCGAAGACCACGGCGCAGAGGGTGAAGCAGAGGCCGATCAGGTTCAGCCGCACCAGGCTGCGCTTCTCCCTCTCCTCATAGGCGACGTTCATCGCATCGAAGATCGCCAGGGTGCCGCTATGGGTGCTCCACAGCGCAATGCCGAGACCGACGAAGAAGGTGATGCCGAGCGTGCTGTCGCGTTTCTCCACAAGCGCCTTGAGCTGATCGGCAAGAAGATCGAAGGCCCCGGGCGGCAGGAGGATGGCGAACTCGCGAAGATGTTCGGAAATGGTGATCGGATCGGCCACCAGGCCATACAGCGAGACCAAGGCCGTCAGGGCCGGGAACAGCGCCAGGAGCAGATAGAAAGTTACGCCTGCGGCAATGAGGGTGACCCGGTCGTCGAGGACCTCATGGAAGACGCGCCAGAACACATCGCGAAGGCCGCTCATCGGAATGGCCTCGGGCGTCGCCGCACTGCGCCCATGATCGTCACCCGACAAGGCGATCGCGGCAGAAGGCGCCTGCGAATTGCGCTGCCTTGCCTGCAGCAACACAAACGCGCCCACAGCAGCCGCCATCATCGCCGCAGTGAGCGGATATCCCTTGAGGCGGAGCACATCAGCCATTACCCTATCCTCCGATTTGCTTCGGGGATAACGCCGGGTGCCGCTAAAGGATGCAAGCTGTTGCTTTCTTGCGGAGATTTCCGGTGAGGGGAGGGGGCCGCTGCGGCCAAGAGCGCCGCGACGGCGATGCCTGGCTCCAACTCCCGATATTATAAACAGATGATTTTATTAAATTTTAATCAGCCTACGGAAGCAAAACCGGCTTTTGGTTTCGCTACTGCAGCACAGGGCTATTTTGGGACTGTCGCGGGCATGGCGACTTCGCGGCGCCGGAAGCGGCAAATTCGGCCGCCAGACGCCCCATCGAGAGCGATTTCGGACCCCGAATTCGCCGCCGTCTTCGCACTGGCGCTTCCTGGAGACCGGCAGAAGCATTCGCGGAACCGCCTGAACGACAAACCTACCGATGCATTTGCCCTGTCTCCACCCATAGCGCCGACGGCAATGGCCGACAATAGCCACCCCCGTTGTCCACGGCAAAGATTGGCCCCGGTCGGAATGGGCCGGCTTTGTCATTCAGAACGCTCTACGATCGCACAGCGTCCGTACCCGGGCGCCAGTCCGCCTTCCCGCTCCATCCACACACCCGGATGCAACGCTGCGAAGGGAGAAATGGGCACCGCCTCTGGAGACCGGCGATCAGAACGCGGCGCCGATTTGCTGCCGACACTCCCGACCGCCACTGATGGCTCGGACCACCATTCACTGCGGGCGGCAGATGCCGCGAGGCGTATCGCCGGCTTTCCCGGTAAGTTCAGCGGCGGACAGACCGGCTAATCAGCATTGGCAGCCGTAGGCCTCCTGCGCATTCGTATCATCTGCCCGACATCGTCATCATATCGATCATCCGGGAACTCGACGCTCCAGACGAGACGGCGCAGCGACTCAGGAGAGATGCCGCTATACCCAAGCTCCTCCAGACGAAGCAGAAGCAACAAGTGGTCGACAACGACGATTAGCCTGGCGTAGGCGCCGAGCTGATACAACACGGGACGCATCGCGGCATAGGATTTGAAGCCGAAAGACGCGGCGATCGCCTCATCAAGATGGGATGACTTGATATTGGGATATTGACCCCGCAAGGCTTTCTTGAAAGTGGCGACGTTCGAAGGCGAGAACCTGACAGATGGGTTCAGCATATGACGATCCAATGTTCCGGCCGAAGTCTGCCGATTACACTTCGACCTTGGTGAACATGGTCGTCGAGAAACTCTGCACGCCCTTCAACCCGGCAGCAGGTTCGGATGGGCTTCCTAGCCGAGACATTAACCTGCGGACGCTTCTTGCTCAAGACATGGATCGACCTGTGGATCGCGTTGCCATTGGCGGCGGCTGCATGGCTTCGCGAACTGGCATATCGCTGTCCGTTGTCCGCGGACAACCAGCCGATCGGGCCTGGATTGTGCCAGCTCATGCCGTGTCCGAATTAAGACTCTGCCTCAGAATGAGCCGACATGGCGGCACTTTCAATGCGCGGTCCCGCCGCCCTCGTCTTCCGCATAGGCAATTACGATGTCGCTCAGTTTCGAAGTTTAGCTCAGAGGCAGCTAGCGACTGCGCCGAAAGGGGCAGCCGAAGTAAAGTCGCACTTGAGCGAATAGAGCGTGCTCTTCCACCGGCTCTATTGTGTGGACTTCATCCCAAGCGATCGCGAGTTGGAGATCCTGGAATTGCAGCCAGAGCACACCATGTCGTTTGATGCCGTTATAGCAATAGTCGGAAACTCGTCTCTCCTGATCGAACACCTGCGACGGAAGGGAGCATTGATCAGGCACAACCTCGAGCAACTGCCATATGAGGATCTCTCCAAATAGTTTCGATTTTGGTTCGGTCCGGAGGATGAACGGCATGACCCAACCGCGGAGCTGTCCGAAGCAATCCATTCGCCGCCGCTCCTCCCGGCGCCTTCTGAGTTCTGCAGGCACTCGAACAAGCCGGAGCCAGCAGGTCGAGAGCCGAAGCGAATAACTCGTCTGACGGGTTCATCACCTAAGCCCGCATGCGGACCTCCTTTGCACGACGCCATTCAAATTGGAGCACGCGACAAGAAGCACATGTCGCTACGTTGTCCGCGGACAACGCCGCGCCCAAGCAGACAGGGAGCTGCGCCGCACCACTCTCCCGTCCGCAACATCACCTGTGCGATATTGGCGCAGCCTTCGGCTTGAATTCGCCGCATTGCGGCACTACCTCGTGACGGCCGAAGCGCTGCCCCTCTTAGCTGCTTTGGTCCGATGGACAGCACTCCTCCTCCCATGCTGTCGGTCACTATCGAAGCCCGGCGCACTCTCCCGCGCCGGGCTTCTGCCAGATGGATATCGCACCCGTCAGCCCTTCGAGGCCTCGCCGGGGCGCATCAGGGTGAGGCTCTCGTGGGCGCCGCGAAACCCTCCAATGCCTCTCGTCGACCGCGGCACTCACCAACGGACGTCGGCCGCGGCATCCTCCACCATCCATCATGCTGAGGTGCGCAGCCCGCAGGGCGGAGCCTCGAAGCACACGCCGCAACGCCGCTCCTTGCATCTACTCGACGCGACACCCACCCTACGCCCCCTTTGAGGACGCTTGAGCGCCGGCGCGATAGCCTCCTACACTTCTCATGAGACGCGGCGCCCTAACCGACAACGAACAAGATGAGCAAAAAGCAACCGAGGTGACGAATGAACAGGCTTGCGCAATGCCATTGCGGATCACTCCGCGCAGAGACATCAGGCGATCCGCTCACGGTGAGCATCTGCCACTGCCGCGATTGTCAGCGCAGAACGGGCGCCGTGGCCGGAAGCGGTGCGATCTTCGCGAAGGCCGAAGTGATGATCGAGGGACATCGCAGGATCTTCGAGCGGGACGCCGCGCAAGGGCGCAAGGTGCGTTTCCACTTCTGCCCGAACTGCGGCACGTCCGTGTATTGGGAGGGCGATTTCAATCCCGACCTCTGCGTCGTCGCCGTCGGCGCCTTCGCCGACCCGGCATTTCCACCGCCACTGGTTTCCGTCTACGAGGAGTCCAGGCATGATTGGCTTCAGCTTCCCGATGGGATGAAGCACGCGCAACGCGGGCTGGTTTCGGCAGCGGCTGTGGACAAGGAGCAGGGCAGCGGCTAGCGGCCTTGGTGGCCGTGCGCAACGCGGGCAGCTCCTCCTCGGCAGCCCGTGCGGAGCGTGCGGCAACACCGCTCCTTGTCATCTGACACCTGCGCACCCGCCCAGCCCTTCGAGGCGCCTCAGGGAGAGACTCTCTACGGTGCCGGTCTCCGCACAAAATCATCGGGCGCCCGCCATCGGCTACGGCCCTACCAAGCCCTCCAAGGCGCGGCATCCCCCCGCCGAAGGCCGACGCCTCGAAGGACACGCCGAAGCGCCGCTCCTTGCGTTCAATCAACGCCGGCGCCCTCGCTGCTCTCCTGAGTAACGGTCGATATGCCCGATGATTTTTTACAGCAGCCGCCGCTCATCTCAGTCCATGGGAGAGTTCCTCGTCGCCCCACACAAAAGTGACAATAACTGCATGTCGCGAGAGGGCGGAGAAGTAAAGGAACTAAACCGTAACATTACTTCCATTTCGATATCAAAGCTGAACAAATCAATGTGTTAGTCCTCAACACCAGCGCAAGCCTCTTGCCGCTCAGCCGGCATCACCACCCCCGTCTCCCCGCATTAAACTCAAGAAAATCCGCTTCGATGCCATCTCTGAAGATGACGCCGTGTTCAGGCATTTCGGAAAACGCTGGTCAGCGGCTGATCCTGGGAGACGATGCCGGCGGCAAGGCGGTTACCAACATGGCAACGTTTGACGATCCTTTGAGACAACCAAAGGAAGCGACGGCTTTTCGAAACCGCGCTACTCTTTATGATCTTGTGACACCGACCAAATCGGCACCGCCTCTTAATCGTCCACTGCAGTGACTGCGAGGTTCGAGAAGTCAGCTGTGAATAGGGAAGACAGCCCGATGAAGCTATTCATTCTCCTCTTGGGCTTTCCCGGCGTCGGAAAGTTGACGATCGCGAGAGAACTAAGTCCGCTCCTGACTGCAAAGGTTATTGATAATCATTGGTTCAACAACCCGATACTGCGTCTGCTTGACGATGACGGAACCACGCCTCTCCCGAATGGAATATGGGAATATACCGGAAGAGTTCGCCAAGCCGTCCTGGATGCGATCGTCGCCTATGGTCCTCCTTCGGCGAATTTCATTTTCACGCATGCCGGCATAGAAGGTGATGAGCGCAGCAATCGCACGTTCCAGCAGATTGCCTGCGCGGCCCGAGAATGCGAGGCGCTGCTGGTCCCCGTGAGGTTGCTCTGCGACGAGGAGGAGTTGGCACGTCGCGTTGCCACACCGGCACGTCGCGATCGGTTGAAGTCGATTGATGCACAGGCATCGAGGGAGAAAAGCAGAAGAGCCCAGGTCCTCGCTCCCCAACACCCGTTTACGCTGAATTTGGATGTCACCTCAAAGACGGCGGAAGCAAGTGCAGCAGCCATTCACGCCCATATCTTAAGGATGACAACCACCGATCTCGGTTCGCTCCAGGGCAGCGGTGTCGTTGCCCCGCCATAACCACCAATCCTCAACATCCCTCACACCACCAACATCCCCTGCCGCTCAGCCAACGTCACCTCCGCCCGCGTCCCGGCATTGAACTCCAGAAAATCCGCCTCGATGCCGTCGCTGAAGATCACCCCGTGCTCCGGCATTTCGGAGACGATGGTGAGCGGCTGGTCCTTAGAGACGATGCCTGCGACAATGGTGGTGCCGGTGGTGCGGCTGGGGAAGGGTTCGCGGACGAAGTAGCGCAGATAATCCGCATCCCAGGCGAAGGACATGTCGATCGTCCGGTCGGCTGGCTCGAAACCCAGCGCGCTCGCTGCTCCGAGCCAACCTGAATAGAGGCTCTTCAGCCAGCCGGTGGAGCCCATGCCTGTCGAGACGATGATGCCGCTCGAGGATTGGTGTTCCCAGCGCTCCTCGGCCTGCAGGATATAACGCGCCGAGACATGGCTTTGCGGGCCGATGAAGAGATCATTGACCGCGTGGATGACGGCGCCGGTGTTGACCGTCGCCTTGGCCATGCTGACATGTTTGATCGGCCGCTTATTTTTCAGCGCCTCGCCGATCACTCTCGGAAGGCTCTTCGGGTTGAAGGGCAGCAGCGGGCCGTCCCAGCGCTTGGGGTCGGGGTTGACGCCGAGGACCGGCTGCCCGTCGAGATATTTGAGCGTGTTGGCGACCAATCCGTCCTGGCCGAGCACGACGACGACATCGTCGGGAGCGAAGATGAAGCTCGAGAGGTACCGGCGGTCGAGACGCTGGACTCGGGCGACGGCACGCAGGCTTGCTTCCACCTCGTCGATGGCCGTTTCGTATTGTTTCTTCTCGGCGAGATAATCGCTGAAGTCGGCGCCGAGATGCTCGATATAGAACTGCGCCTGCTGCACGGTGTTGAACCGGGCGATGAGTTCATCGAGCCGGGTCGGCCTGACGACCAGGATGATCTTGCGTTCGTCAGAGACCGGCACGGTCCTTGCCCTCCTGCGGCTGCAAGATCTCCCTGAGAAGATCGGGCGAGACGTTCAGCTGGCCGATCTTCGTCGCATTGTCTGCAAGGTCGCGGAAGGCGAGCGCCATCAGCTGGCCCGGCTGCATGCCGACCGAGGCGAGCGCCTGCAACACTTTCGGATCGGCCTGTTCGAAGGATTTCATCATCGCCGTCAGCGCATAGGCCTGGGCGTCGGCCTGGGCCCGCGCATTGGTCGCCGCCAGCGTCACCAGGTCACGGTTCTGCTCTTCGAGCGCGATCTTGCCGGCCATTTCCTCGCGGCGGATCTGCAGCTGCCGTTCCTGCACGGCGCGTTCGGCCTCCATCTGGGCTTCGCGCACCTGCCGTCTCTTGTTCTCCAACGTGATCTCGGTGGCAATCTCGTTTTCCTTGATCGTCCGCTCCTGCTCGATCGCGGCGTTGCGCCTGCTATAGATGGCTTCGTCGGCCTTCCGCAGCAGGGCTTCACGGGCATGTGCTTCCAGCGCCTTTGATGTCTCGGCCTTCGGCATGACGGCAAGCAGCGACAGGCCGAGAATCTCCAAGCCGAGCGCCTCGATCGTCGGATGCACCTTGAGGGCGTCGGCCACGCCGGCGACGAGCGCCTCGCCCGAAGCCAGAACCTCCTTCAGCGACAGCGTCTGCACCTCGGCGCGCATCGCCACCTGAACGCGGTCGATCACGCGGGTCGAAAGCTTCTGCGGGTCCTCCGAGACGTAGTGGCCCCTGCGGTCGAGCGTGAAATTCAAAAGTGCCGCCGTGCGGCGCGGCTCGGCGATGCGGTAGGTGATTTGGCCCTGCACCGTCACCTCCTGGAAGTCTGATGTCACCAGAGGAAAGATGAAAGGATCGTTGACGCTGGCCGTCGGGACGAGCACGAGGGAGCTCGAAGGGGAAAAATGCCAGAAGGCAAGGCCGGCGCCCTCGCGAACGGCCTTGCCGTTCTGATATTGGATGACGTATTGCGTGGGTTCCGTCTTGATAAAGCGCAGTCCGAACATATCCGTTTTCCTGTTCCTGGCGCGAGCCCCTCGCGCGTGTCGAAAAAGAGAAAACATAACTTAGTGACAAATGTCAACTAACTTAGTTGACGATTTACACTAAGGCTGGGGCATGCTATCTTCCCACCATGACAACACGCGACAATGACGCCTTCAAACCGATCGCGACCGTCGATCTCGCCATTTTCTCCCTGGCGCCGGCTGGCCTCTCCGTGCTGCTCGTGAGCAGGACAAGCGTCCCCTTTGCCGGCGACTGGGCTTTGCCCGGCGGCTGGATCCATATTGATGAAGATTCGGATCTGGAGGCTGCGGCGCGGCGGGTTCTGAAGGAAAAGACCGGCGTCGAAACACCCTATCTCGAACAGCTGCAAACGACGGGAAGCCGCGATCGAGACCCAAGAGGCTGGAGCATCAGCATCGTTTACATCGCGCTGCTTTCGGCCGATGATGTCGCAAAGCGGCAGGATGCGCTGGCCGAGGAGGCCGAATGGCGACCGATCGAAGGCGAGGGCGTCGGCTTGTCCCTTGCTTTCGACCATGCGTCCCTCCTCAAGGAGGCGCTCGGCCGCATCCGGAGCAAGGTCGAATATTCGAGCCTGCCCGGCCATCTGCTGCCTGTCCGTTTCACGTTGAGCGAGCTGCAATCGGTCTATGAGAGCCTTCTCGGCCGTAAGCTCGACAAATCGGCCTTTCGAAAGCGCATGGCGGAAGCCGATTTCCTGGAGCCCGTCGAAGGCGAGATGCGCCGGGCGAGCAATCGGCCCGCCCAGGTCTTCCGCTTGAAGGACACCCGGTCGCTGGTGCTCTTCGACCGCAGAATTTGATCTCTGCATCCTGAGGGATCAGGCGTTAAGACGCTGCTGCGTCTGCCGGTCGAAGAGACGAGCAACGTCCGCTGTAATAGATGCCGTAGAAGGAGTCACATATGAGAGGGCTCGATGGTGGCGGTTCGTCCGCTCTGCGCTTCGTGCTGATCATGGGAGTCGCCAATCTTTTCGGCGACCTCACCTATGAAGGTGGCGCGGCGATCAACGGTCAGTTCCTTGGAATGCTGGGGGCGAGTGCCGCTGCGATCAGCATCATTGCCGGCACAGGGGAATTCCTTGGATATGCGCTGCGGCCCGTCGCCGGCTGGATCGCCGACCGGAGCCGCGCCTATTGGGCGGTTACCTTTGCCGGCTACGCGATCAATCTCTGCGCCGTACCCGCAATGGCACTGGCCGGGAGCTGGGAGCTTGCGGCGGCCCTGATCATTGCCGAACGGGTTGGCCGTGCCATGCGCAAGCCGACGGTCGAGACAATGATTTCCTATACCACCGGCGAACTCGGGCGAGGCTGGGCCTTCGGCCTCAATACCGCCCTCGACGAGGCGGGGGCGACGCTGGGGCCATTGATTGCCGCTCTCATTTTATTCCTGCGTGGCGACTATCGAACCGCCTACGCCCTGCTAACTATTTCTGTTGTGCTTGCAATCATGGCACTCATTGCCGCGCGGCTGACGTTCCCCGTTCCCGAGCGATTGGAGCAGGGCCGCACCGCCACGGCGAAAACGCTAGGCCTGCCGTACTGGCTCTACATGGGCGCCGGCGCGCTCTTTGCGGCCGGGTTGCTCAGTTACGAGCTCGGAGCATACCATCTGGAGCGCACTCGGACCGTCCCGCCTGAATGGATCCCGGTGTTGCTTGCCTTCTCCACCGGATCAGGGGTGGCTGCCAACCTGATCCTCGGCAGGCTTTACGACTGGTCGGATAAGGTGGCGCTCACTGTGGGGATCGTGCTGTCTGCTTGCTTCGCGCCGGTTCTACTCCAGGGCGGCTTCGCGATGGCTGCCATCGCAATGCCATTGTGGGGCATCGGTTACGCAGTGCAGGACACGCTGATGAAGGCGATCATCGCCGGGTTGCTCCCGGAAGGGCATCGGGGTCTGGGGTTCGGCATGTTCTATTCGGCCTATGGTGGAGGTTGGCTGCTGGGCAGCGTCGCAATGGGATTGCTCTATGATCGCTCGACGCTTGCGCTTGCCGCGTTCGTCGCAGCGGCGCAGCTTGCATCCCTTCCGATCTTTCTCCTGGCTCGAAGGGAAGCGCGTCGGGAGACGCGGTCAAAACGGTCGCAATAGTCCCATGCGAGATTCTGAACCTGCGCAGCTTCGCGACCGTCGCTAGGCATAAGCACTTCGCGGCTGAGAATCATCGGGGCACAGAGCAGCGGGGGAGTGCTCGCCGCGGTTTCTTGGAACGGCACGCGTGAAAATCGCCATCCACGGCGGGATCGAAAATCGCGCCTCTCTAATGCTTCATCATCAAGGGAAGTCTCGCGTGCGACAGCAGGTAGCGAGTGACGCGGCCGAGAAGCAGTTCGAGGAAATAGGCATGCTTGAAAGCGCCGATCAGCAGGCAGGTTGCGCCGACGGAACCCGCGAAATCGAGAATGGCCTCGGCAACCGGACGATCCTCGGAGCGGATCGCGACGATGTCCCCTTTCAAGCCGAGCTGCGTAATCAGTTCCGTGGCGGTAAACTGATAGCTGCCGTCGGGCTTGTCGTTGACGCACAAAACGGTGACTCGCTCCGCCACCGCCAGCCAACGTCTTGCCGCGACGATGGCGGCTTGTGCATGCCCGTGCGGCTTCCAACCGATCAAGACATGCTGCAGGAGATGGCCGGAATAGCGGCCTGCAGGCGGCACGAGCACGAGCTTGTGTTCGTTGAAAAGCAGGTCGTGGAACGCATCGCGGGCATCCATGTTGCCGCGGCATGGGGTGACGACGAGTGCACTCTCGTGGCATTCCGATGTGACGCAGCGGCCGAGATCACCGCGACAATCATCAAGCAGCAGGCCGCTTCGGCTCGGATTGGCCTCTTTCCAGTTCTCGAAGACGCTTATCACCCGCTCAAGGCGCTGCTGTGGCGAACCCTCGTTCATGTCTCGCAGCATCTGCAAGTCGATTTCTTCGGGCGCAGCCACCATCCGTTCCGGATCCGCACCGACATGGGCGGCCGCCATGCGGCCATTGACGGCTTGAGCGGCGTCTACCGCGATATCGAGGCAGATCCAAGCAGTTGCCGCGTCGGGCAGCAAGGCGATGACGTCAGCGTGACGGGTCAACTCGTGGACCCGCCGGGCCAAGATCACCGCGGGTGGCAACGCTTTTGTGTCGCGGCCGTTTGAAGGTGAGGTGTTCATCAGGACCTCCGTTCGCGATGCTCCCGCATCGCTCCTGGTCCAATCCGAAATTCAGCTTGATCATACGCCCGCGCCCGGCGGCCCGCAACACGCAGAGGCTTGAACAGATCGGTGCGAGACGGGTGGTAGCCCCATGCTGTGATCGCTGCCACAGGCTGTCCCGGCGAGGTCTTCACCGAAGCTGGCGGCCGTCCTTCATCCTCGTTTAGATCAAGCGTTCAGACGCTGCTGCGTCTGCTGGTCGAAGAAATGGACCTTCGATGTTTCGAAGGAGAGCTTCACTCGCTGTTCCGGCGCGAGCTCAACACGTTCGCGCACGACCCATGTCAATTCTCTGCCGTCGACTTCGACGGCGACATGGGTTTCCGATCCCGTCGGCTCGACCACCTTGACTACGGCATCGACGCCGGTCTCGCCGCCGAAGGCGATGTCTTCGGGACGGATGCCGATCGTCACCGGCCGGTTTGCCGAATTGGCCGGAGCCCGCGAAAGCTTGATGCGCGGACCGCCGTTCAGCGCCAGCGCCGGGCTGCCGGCGTTGGCGATGCTTCCTTCGAGAAAATTCATGGCGGGCGAACCGAGGAATCCGGCGACGAAGATGTTGCGCGGCTTATCGTAGAGTTCGAGCGGGCTGCCGATCTGCTCGACGCGGCCGCCATGCAGCACGACGATCTTGTCGGCCATGGTCATGGCCTCGATCTGGTCGTGGGTGACGTAGACGATCGTCGTCTTCAGCCGCTGGTGCAGTGCCTTGATCTCGGCGCGCATCTTGACGCGCAGCTTGGCGTCAAGGTTGGAAAGCGGCTCGTCGAACAGGAAGACTTTCGGATCGCGGACGATGGCGCGGCCCATGGCGACGCGCTGGCGCTGACCTCCGGAAAGCTGCGCCGGCTTGCGGTTAAGAAGCGGCTGCAGGCCGAGAATTGCGGCGGCCTCGCCGACCTTCTTCTCGATCTCGGGCCGCTTGGCGCCGGCAAGCTCCAGCGCGAAGCCCATATTCTGAGAGACTGTCATCTGCGGGTAGAGGGCGTAGTTCTGGAAGACCATCGCGATGTCGCGATCCTTCGGCTGCAGATCGTTCACCACCCGCCCGTCGATGCTGATCTCGCCGCCGGTGATGTCTTCGAGGCCGGCGATCATGCGCAGCAAGGTCGATTTTCCGCAGCCGGAGGGGCCGACGAGAATGGTGAATTCACCATCGGCGATCTCGACGTCGACGCCGTGGATGATATCGACCGGGCCGAAGGATTTCTTGACGTTTCTGATGCTCAAGCCAGACATGGATCTATCCTTAGCGTTTGCGCACGCGCAGTGCCTGGAACGGCTTGCGCGGGATTTTCACGCCGAAGGCGGCGTCCGGCTTGCCGCCGCGCACGACCGAACCGTGGCGCGTCGGATGCGGAACCGGTGCCGCCACCTTCTCGGCCGGCGTGATCGTCATCTCCCAGGTATCGATGATGTCGACATCGTAATCGTCGCCATCGACGGGCAGGCCGGTGGACCAGATCACCGGCTGATGCTCGCCGAAATAGATCAGGCGGAAATCGCCGTCGCCGTCACGCGCGCCTGAGACGCGCGACCAGGGCCATTCGCCGATGACGCCGAGCGGCTCGAGGCCGTGCTTGACGTCGGCCTCCAGCAGATCGCGCAGGAAGCCGATCCGCTTCCAGGCTTCGCCGCGCAGTTCCCCGCCCTTGGCCCACCAGATCAGATCCTCCGGATGGGAATAGGTCTCGCCATGGCCGGCATAGCCGCCGCGCGCCATGGTGATCCAGAAGCGGTGCACCAGTTCCCCGGCATGGAGATTGCCCCAGGACTGCAGGATGTCGCCCTCATATTCGGGCTCGTCGTTGACGACGGGCTTGCCATAGGCATTGCGCCATTCCTGGGTGCGCTTGACGTCGGGGTTCTGAATGCAGGTGTGGGTGACCCACGGCTTGCGGTGATCGAAATTGGCCGTCACGTCGCCATTATGGATGGAGCGCAGATGCTGGTAGGGATCGTTTTCCTCAAGGATGTGGAAGTAGCGGTCCCACTGCGCCATCGGTTTGGTGTCGATCAGGAAGTCATATTCGTTGGCGAGCGACCACCAGACGTTCCGGTAGGCGGCAAGGCGCGCGGCGAGATATTCGACATAGCGGAAATCCTGCTCGGCCGACATGTCGGCATAGCCCCAGCGGTCATAGGGATGGAAGATGATGATATCGGCTTCGATGCCGAGGTCGCAGAGCGCCGCGACCTGCTGCTCGAAATGCCGGAAGGCGGCAGGGTTCGGGCGGTTGAAATCTTCCTTGCCGTCGGCGCCGCGCTCGAAGCAGGCGTGCAGCGGCTCGTTGACGTTATAGGGATAATCCTTCGGAAAAACGCCCATGCGCATCTTGTTGAAGCGGGCCTTCTTCAGCGTCTCCAGCGTCTGCCTCTGCATCTCGAGCGGCTGGTGCGTCCAGGCGTAGCAGGTCGTTCCGAAGGAGAGGAAGGGCGTGCCGTCGGCATAGGCGAAGTGGAATTTGTTGCGCACCCGCACCGGGCCGTGATTGCCTGATGAAGGGGCGGTCGCGGCTAAAGTGCCGGTCTTGCCGTCGAGTGACGCGGTCTTGGAGCGCGTCCTGAACGACCACTCGCCCTCGCTATCTGGCATGAAGCGGATGCGGTAGGTGCCGTTGCCATCATAGAAGCCCGGCACCCGCACTTCGCGGCTCTTATGCGTGAAGACGGCATCGAATGCCACGTCGAGATAGGGATTGCCGCCGGCCGGCCCTTCGAAGGCGGCCTCGAACACGCCCCATTTTTCGACTGCTGCATCGGACATTCTGTCTCTCCTCGTAAAATGATTTCGCGATCAGCCCTTGACGGCGCCGGAGGTGAGGCCGGAGACGAAGTAGCGCTGGAACATGAGATAGACGATCGTCGCCGGAAGCACGGTCATGACGATCGCGGCGTTGAGCTGGCCGTAATTGCTGGAGAACTGCCCCTGGAACGACATCAGGCCGAGCGGCAGCGTCCACATGTGCTGGTCCTGCAGCAGCACGAGCGCCATGGCGAATTCGTTCCAGGTGGAGACGAAATCGAGGATGAGCAGCGCGGCGAGCACCGGCAGGCAGACCGGCAGGAAGATCCTGCGGAAGATGGTGAAATGGCTTGCGCCGTCGATGAGCGCCGCTTCCGAAAGCTCCTTCGGAATGCTCTTGAAGAAGCCGTGCAGGATGAAGACCTGATAGGGCACGCCGAAGGCGATATAGGGCAGGATGACGCCGGGATAGGTGTCGATCAGCCCGAAGGAATTGACGAGCGTGAAGAGCGGCGCCAGCATCACCTGGAAGGGGATCATAGTTCCGAAGACCACGAGAAGCAGCAGCGCCTTTGAGATCCTCAGCCTGATCTTGGCCAGCGCGTAGGCGGCCATGGCCGAGAGGAACAGGCCGAGCGGCACCTTGATGACGGTGATGATGACGCTGTTGAGGAAGGAGTTGGCGAAATTGCCGCGGCTCCAGGCAGCGCTGTAATTGTCATAGGCAAGCTCGGTCGGCGGCATGAAGGCGCCGGTGCTCGTCACCGCCGCCGGCGTCTTCAGCGAGGTGAAGACGATGAAGATGAAGGGCGCCACCCAGATGAGCGCCACGAGAACGAGCGCGATCCAGAGACCGATCAGGACGGGGTCGCGCTTCATCGACGACGGCTGGACATCGGCATGCACGGTCGCGGTATCGCTCGGCACTGCTGTCACGATTCGACCTCCTCATGCCTCTGGGTCCATCTTAAATAGGGAATGACGACGGCCATGGTGATCAGCAGTAGGACGACGGAGATTGCCGCGCCCCGGCCGAAATCGAAGATCTGCATGGCCTGGGTGAAGGCCCAGAGCGCCAGCATCTGGGTGGACTGGGCCGGGCCGCCGCCGGTCAGGCCATAGACGATGTCGAAGGCCTTCAGCGACGAGATGACGGAAAGAACGAGGACGATGGTGATCGTCGGTCGCAACGCCGGCAGCGTCACATGCTTGAACACGGCCCAGCGGCCGGCGCCGTCGATGCGCGCGGCTTCGACCAGCGTCTGCGAGACATTCTGCAATCCGGCCAGGAACAGCACCATGGAGAAGCCGACCGTCTGCCAGAGATAGGCGACGAAGACGGAGTAGAGCGCGATATCCTTGTTGCCGAGCCAGTCCTTGATCCAGCCTTGCATGCCCCAGGAGGTCAACAGCTGGGCGAACAGGCCGAAGAAGGGATCGTACATCCACTTCCACATGGTGGCGACGGCGATCGGCGCGATGATGACCGGCAGGTAGAAGATCGCCCGCAACCCGTTGCGGCCGAAGATCTTCTGGTTGAGGCTGAGCGCCAGCAACAGGCCGACCAGCGGCGGGAAGATCAGACTCATCAGGGTCCAGATCACCGTGTTGCGAAAGGCGACCCAGAAGACCGGATCACGCGTGAAGATCGCCGAATAATTGGCCATGCCCACGAACTGCCGGTTGGCATCGAGCCCGTTCCACTTCTGGAAGCTCAATATGACGACGTTGAGCATCGGGTAGAGTGCGAAGACCGCATAGATCGCCAGCGCTGGCACCAGCAGGATTGCCGCTTGCATGCGCGGATCATGTGTCGATTGTCGAAGTGACATGCTTTCCTCCTGGTGGGGCGCTTGCGCCAGCTCACGAAAGGATGTGCCGGTCGATCAACTCAAGGGTCGATCGGCCGGCGCTTGGGAGGAATCAGGTTCTGCTGGCGATGAAGCTCTGCAGCTGCTTGACCGCCTCGGCCGGTTCGGTATTGCCGGAGGCGACATCGTTGATGACGCGGAAATATTCCGTCGTGACATCGAGCGGGAAGGCCTGGTCGCCGTTCATGTAGACCTTGCCGTATTTCTGGAAGATGCCGAGCCATTCCGCCTCGAGCGGCTTCTGGTTGGCGTACTGGACGTTCTTGTTGACGGAGGTCGAGCTCAGCTGGCCGAGCAGATCCTGCTGCACCTTGGTCGACAGGAAGTAGTCGAGGAACTTGGCGGCGATGTCGGGATTCTTGCTCTTGGTGCTGATGTAATTGTACTCGGCGAAGCCATAGAGACGTTCGGTATTGGTCGGGAAGGGGAAGATGCCGTAGTCGTCGAGGTTGGCGCCGGAGCCGTTGAGCTGGCTGACCAGCCAGTCGCCTTCGAGCATCATCGCCGCGCGGCCCGCGGTAAAGAGGCTGTAGGACTGCTTGTTGTCGATGCCCATGAAGGGCTGCAGCGTGTAGTCCTTGGTCCACTTGGCGAATTCGGCGAAGGCGTCCGTCGCGCAGGGCTCCTTGGTCCAGTCCAGCGTCATCGCCTTCAGCGCGTCGTGCTTCTCGGCGCCGCACTTGGTTTCCAGGATGACGTCCATCAGGCGCATGACGTGCCAGTTGACCGTGCCGCCGAAGGTGAAGGCGGGAATGCCGACGGCCTTCAGCTTCTCGGCAGCGGCGAGAAGCTCCTCATAGGTCTTCGGCTCTTCGGTGATGCCGGCCTGTTCGAAAAGCTTCTTGTTGTAATAGACGGCTTCGCCCTTGAAGGTGAAGGGAACGCCGTGCTTGCCGCCGGGATAGAGATCGGCGAAAGCGGCTGCCGACGGCAGCAGTTCGTCGGTCCACTTATATTCGGTGTAATACTTGTCGAGGGGCAGGGAGAGACCGGCCTTCACATATTCTCCGCCAAGGCCGAGGCCCGCCCAGCTGAAATAGATGTCGGGGCCCTTGTCCGAGCCGGCAGCGACGCGCAACGCCGTCTTGTGCTCGTCGACGGCGCGCTGAACGATCTCGACATGCGTTCCCGGGTTCGCCGCTTCGAAATCCGTCGCCGCCTTCTTCAGCGCGCCGTTGGCGGCGTTGTTGTCGAAGTTGAGGGTCCAGAGCGTGATGTCTTCGGCAAGAACCGGCGTCGCGGCGAAAGACGCCATGGCGATCGCGACGATGCTCGCAGTCTTCAATTTCGCGGATAGGGTCAGCATTACCGTCCTCCTCTTGATAAGCCGGCCCCTTGTCGCAGATGATCATTTACATGTCAACTGGTATGATGAGCTAACCATCACGATGCTGTGCGAATTTCGCGATGGAGGCAATGACGATCGCGGCCGATGCCGCGCCGGGATCGATATGGCCGATCACCCGTTCGCCCAGCCGCGACGCCCGCCCCTTGGCCGCCGTCATATCCCTCGTCGCTTCGCAGCCCTGGCGCGCCGCCCGCTCGGCCCGATCGAAACATTCGTGGAGGGAAGTTCCCGATGCCCAGGCATCAGACGCCGCATCGGCCGCGGGCTTCCAGGCATCGACCATGGTCTTTTCGCCGGGCTGGGCCTTGCCGCGCTCCTGAATGCCTTGCGCCATCGCCGCGAAAGCGCGCACAAACTCCTCGTCGCCGAGGTCCGGCCTGTCCTTGACGGCGGCGCCGGCGCGCATGAAAGCGGTCGCATAAAGCGGGCCGGAGGATGCGCCGACCGCGTTCAGGAATGCCTTTGCCGCCGCGTTGAAGGCGGCCGTCGGCGCGGCCTGCGCGGGGTCGAGTGCTGCGACCGCTTTGGCAGCGGCCTCACAGCCGGCATCCATGGCAAGGCCGTGGTCGCCGTCGCCGATCGCCCCGTCCAGCTCGCAGAGATGGTCGCGATGCGCCGCGATATCGGCGGCGATCAGGGCAAAGAGATGCTGCACGTCTTTGGTCGTGATCACAATCGATCACCTCCGGAACATGGCGCAATCGCAGGGATGGTCGATCAGCCGCTGAAGCTCGTCGTCGAGATGCATGAGCGTGATGGACGCGCCGGCCATTTCGAGCGAGGTGCAGTAGTTGCCGACGAACGATGGGTGGACGACGAGCCCGGCCTCGTCGAGCCGCGCCTTGACGCGCCGCATCATGATGTAAAGTTCCATCATCGGCGTCGAGCCGAGCGAATTGACGAGCACGGCGACACGATCGCCCCGCTCGGCCTTCATCTCCCGGAGAAGATTGTCCATCAGTTCGTCGGTCACCGCGTCGGCCGTCTTCAGCGGCCCGTGCGCCACGCCGGGCTCGCCGTGGATGCCCATGCCGATCTCCATCTCCTCCTCGCCGATCTGGAAATTCGGTTTCAAGATCTGGGGCAGCGAGCAGGGCGAGAGCGCCACTCCCATCGTATAGGTGCGCGCATTGGCATGGCGGGCGGCGCGCTCGACCTCGTCGAAGGAATAGAGAAGATCGCAGGCCGCACCGGCAGCCTTGAAGATGAAGACATTGCCGGCAACGCCGCGCCGCTTCTCCCTCTGATCGGCTGGGGCGGACGCGACATCGTCAGTGGTCAGAACGGTGCGCACCGCGATGTCGTCGAGCGCCAGCATTTCCGCGGCCATGTCGAAATTCATGACGTCGCCGGCATAATTGCCGTACATGAAAAGCACGCCGGCGCCGCCGTCGACGGCCATGGCGCAGGCCATGATCGGATCGGGCGGCGGCGAGGCGAAGACATTCCCGATCGCGGCGGCATCGGCAAGCCCCTTGCCGACATAGCCGAGGAATGTCGGCTCGTGTCCGGAGCCGCCGCCGATCACCAGCCCGACCTTGCCCTTCCGCGGCCCGTTCCTGGCAATGATGGCGCGCGGCATGCCGTCCACGGCATAGAGGTGCTCGGGATGCGCCGCGAGAACTCCTTGCAGCATCTCATCGACGGCATTCGCCCCCGCATTGATAAGCTTCTTCGTCATCACGCCGATCCTCCCAGAACGAGCTCCGACTGCATAGATGCGGCGGGCGGGCCAGAGGTCAATCCGCTAGAGCATGATGCCGAAAAGTGTGAGCGGTTTTCGGACGACATCATGCTCTAACTCTTTAATTTAGAACAGGATTCAGATTTTAGGCCAACCGGGCCTAAAATCATCCTGTTCTAGCGGCAAGGCGGCCGTCACGAAGGGCGCGAGCCGCAACTCTTCGGCCAATGCGCCGCCATCCACCCTTCGTTCTTCGCCCGTGAGATTGACCACGTAGAGCTTGGCGCCAGCGGCATCCCTTGCGACGAAAGACAGCACTTCGGAGGGCGAGGACGAGAGGCATTCCTGCCAGGATGCACCCGCAAGTGCCGACAAGGTCCGCACCGTGTTGAAGAGCGGCCGCCTTCCGCCCTGCTCGACCGGTTCATCGCGACCGGCGATCAGGCCGAAAGGCCCGGTCAGCGCCGAAAGCGTCAGGCATTCGAGACCGGCATCCAGCACCCGGATCGCATAGCCGAACGCGAAGGCCTCGGCGAAACGGCCGTTGTGGCGGGGGTCGCGGTTGGCCATCGGAATGCGTCCGCCGGACGGATTGTCCATCGTGCGGCTGCCATAGGGGTTCTGCCGCATCGGGATCGTCGAGGGGCCGATGCGATAGGGCTTGTCGCCGTAGATCGCGCGCACGGAGCGCGTGATGAAGGGCAGCGCTTCCAGGGTCTGCATGACGCTGAGATCGTCGGCCGCGTGCACGATCGGGTTGGTGCAATGGCTGACGAAATCGATCTCGCCTGCCGGCACGCGCTTGCGGTTGAGCTCGGTGAAATAGCTGAGCATACCGCCGCCGATGCGAATGCCGGGAAAGGCGGCGCGGGCCGCGGCATAGACCTCGTCGAGCGGAGGGCAGTCCGGCCATTTGCTGCCGGGCGGCGTCGATCGCCGGTCGACAGAGGGCGAGATCAGGATCGCATCCGGCCGGAAGCCCGCCTGCTGCATCTGCCGGGCGATCCCGGCCACCTCGCCCGCCGGCGACGATTTGGAGGGGAGCGCGATCTCCAGCGTCGAGCGGCCGCAATGGAGAGCGGCGATCGCCGCGAAGTTTTTCAATGCGTCGAGGCCATGCCCGGCGTCGGGATCGAAATGGAAGAGCAGCTCGCGAGGCGCGATCTCCGCCAGGAGGGATCCGGCCGCCAGTGTCGCCTCGGCCTCCTCGGGGGTCACGATCGCGCCGATATCGGGCATGGTGCCGGTTCGCGTACCGAGCTCGAGCCTTATGACGCTGCTCTGCGTCGCGGCAGACGGCGCAACGGAGCGGCTGATATCCGTGATGATCAGCGACGTCTTCTGCCGGACAGGCTGGTTCGCCGGTATCCGGTAAGGCCAGGGCAAGGCGAGCGGCCGGACATAGGTCTTGTAGGAGGCGTCTGACCAGTTGCGCTGGTCCTCCATTTCGAAGGTGTCGCCCTCCATCCGGCATTCCGCGCTCACATCAGGCATGACCTGATGGGTGATGGCGCGCATGTCCTTGAAGGGCTGCCACGGCTCGATGACATTGGGAAAACGCGTCGCCGCGATCTGGCCGTCGACATGCTCGACCGCCGCCGGCGAACCGGCGACGCCGACGATCGGATGCAGGATGCAGAAGCCGCAGCGATTGGTCTCGAAGCCGGTCCCCGAGATGGCTTCGGCCTCGAAATCGAGCCGGTCGCGATATCCGGTGATGCAGACCTCTATGGAGAGCGTCGTGTTATCCGGCCCCTCGCAGCGGGCGAGATAGGCGACCGCGAAACGATCCTCGCCTTGCTCGATCCTGAGGTCTGTGATCTCAGGGCTGTAGGTGCCCCAGTCCCGGTCGCGGACGAGATAGGAAATCGCCCGCAGCACCTCGATCCCGTCGTAACGGATCGTGCGGAGGTTGCCGTCGGCGAGATCGGCCGTCAGCTTCCCCGCCGTCAGGCGAACCGGCGGCCTTTCGGCAGCGCGGGTGCCGTAGAGCTGGAACGCATCGGCGGTCATCGCAGCAGAGCCCGGACATCGATCGTCTGGCCGCGCGTGGCGCTGTCATAGGCGGCCTCGACGAGGGCGAAGGTCTTCAGATTGTCGGCGCCCGAGGTCGAATGCTCCGCGCCGCGCTTGAGCTGCTCGACCCAATGCTGCTCAATCGCATAGACGCTTTCCTGGATGTTGTGCCAGGGCCGCGAGGCCCCGGACAGCAGCTTCGGCGAGACATCCATCCTGGTCGTGCCCCTGCCGTTGGTGATCTCGAGGCCGTAGCCCTGGCTGAGGCGGATCGTGCCTTCGGAGCCGTCGAGTTCGATCAGCGTCTCGGGGAAGGGCTCTTTCGAAAGCTTCGTGGCGTAGCTGACGTCGACGACCGAGGTCGCGCCATTCTCATGATCGAGCAGGATGGTCGCGACATCCTCGCCCTTGATCTTGGGGTTGACCCGCTTGGTGCGCGCCGTCAGCGCGCTGACGTCGCCAAGGATATAGCGGGCGATGTCGAGCGTATGGATGCCGAGATCTTCGATGATGAAACGCTCGCCTTCGGCGAGATAGGGCTGGCCGGAAAAGACGTCGTAGCCCGAACGGAAGGAGAAGCGGCCCCAGAAGGGCGTGCCGATGGCGCCGGCATCGAGCGCCTTGCGCACCGCCTGGATCGGCGTCTGCCAGCGGAAGTTCTCATGCACCATCAGCGCCACGCCGGCAGCGCGGCAGGCCTCGACCATCGCCTTGGCATCGGCCAGCGTCCTGGCGAAAGGCTTCTGGCAGATGGCCGGAACCTTATTCCTCGCGGCCATTTCCACCAGCGCACGGTGGCTCTGGACTGTCGTGGCGATATCGACGAAATCGAAGCCGCCATCGGCAAACATCGCCTCGGCATCCCTGTAGCGCCGCTCGATGCCGAACTGATCGCCGACGAGCTTCAGCCGCTCGGGATCGCGGTCGCAGATCGCGACGATCTCGGCACCGTCGACATCGTTCCAGCCATGCATCTGGTTGATCGCAAAGAAGCCGCAGCCGATCAACGCGCCTTTCAATTCGGTCATGTCAACCTGCCTTTGCCATCTGCATGAGGGTGACGCGCTGCTGCAGGCGGCGCTGCGCCTGGTCGACGACGACGGCGATGATGATGACGAGACCCTTGATCACCATCTGCCAGAAAGAGGAAACGCCCATCATGACGAGACCGTCGGAAAGGATGCCGATGACGAAGGCGCCGATGATCGTGCCGCCGATCGTGCCGCGGCCGCCCGACATCGACGTGCCGCCGAGCACGGCTGCGGCGATCGCATTGAGCTCGAAGCTTTCGCCGGTCGCCGGATGGGCGGCCATCAGTTCCGAGGAGATGACAACGCCGACGATCGCCGCGCAAAGCCCGGAGAACATGTAGACGAAGATTTTCACGACATCGACGCGGATACCGGACATGCGCGCCGCCCGCTCGTTGCCGCCGACGGCGAAGATGTGGCGGCCGATCGGCGTCGAACGCGCGACATAGGCGGCCGCGAGCGCCAGCACGATCAGGATCCAGATCGACACCGGCAGGCCGAGAATGCGGCCCGCGCCGAAGAAGTCGAAGCCGGTGGTGGCATATTCCGGCCGGCCAACGAGGTTCGGAAAGGTCTGTCCATCAGACGACAGCAGCGCCAGGCCGCGGGCGATATAGAGCGTGCCGAGCGTAGCGATGAAGGGCGCAACGTTGAGCTTGGTGATCAACAGGCCGTTGATCAGGCCGATGACGAGGCCGATCGACAGCGTGATCAGCACGATCTCGAAAAGGTTGAAATAAATGGTGTAGCCGATCGGCAGCTCGATGCCGTAGAGGATCAGCCCGCCGGCGACCATGCCGCAGAGCCCGACGATCGAGCCGACCGAAAGGTCGATACCGCCGGTGATGATGACGAAGGTCATGCCCATCGCCAGGAATGCGTTCAGCGCCACATGCTTCGACATCAGGATCATGTTCGCCGTCGAGGTGAAGTTCGGCGCGAAGATCGCAAAGAAGATGATGACGGCGAAAAGCGCGATGAACGTCCTGAGCTTCATCAGCGTCAGAAGCGCAGAGCCGTTGGCGCCCTTCGGCGCAAGAGTTGAGGTAGCCGCCATCATGACGCGAGTTTCCCTTGATGTCCATGTCCCTTGGCCGAAGCCGCGATAATGGCGTCTTCCGTCGATTCGTCCCTGTCGAAGACGGCGACGAGCTGGCCGTTGCTCAAGACCGCGATGCGATCGGATAGCGCCATGACCTCTTCGAGGTCGGAGGTCGAAAACAGGATGGCAAGCCCGTTTGCCGCCAGCCGCCGCATGGTGCGGAAGACGTCGGCCTTGGCGCCAACATCGATGCCGCGGCTCGGCTCGTCCATCAGCAGCACCTTCGGATTGGTCATCAGCGCCTTACCGATGACGACCTTCTGCTGATTGCCGCCGGACATGGAGGTAACCTCGAAATCCGGGTTCGGCGCCTTGATGGAGAGATCGCGGATCGCCTCCTGAATGGCGTTCTTTTCCGCGCCGCTGTCGATATGGAAAAGCCGGGTGAAGCGCGACAGGCTTGCGAGCGTCAGGTTGGAGGCGATGGAGAGCACCTGCACCAGCCCCTCGCGCTGCCGGTCCTCCGGGATCAGCGCCAGGCCGCGGCGGATGCGCCGCGTGGTGTCGCGGGCGCGCACTTGCTTGCCGTCGATGAAGATCTTGCCGGTCGAATGGGTATGGCGCCCGATCACGCATTCGAAGAATTCACTGCGCCCGGCGCCCATCAGGCCGTAAATGCCGAGGATCTCGCCTGCCCTGACCGACAGGGAGACGTCGTTGACCGCAAGCCCGCCGGTCGGCCGGGGAAGGCTGATGTTTTCGGCGCGGAAGACTTCCTCGCCGACGGAATGGGTGACGGATTTGGCGAAATCCTTGGCGTCCGAGCCGATCATCGAGCGCACGATCCAGCGCGTGTCGATATCGCGCACCATGGCATGGCCGGTGATCTGGCCGTCGCGCAGCACGGTGATGTAGTCGCCGATCCGCATCAGCTCTTCCAGCCGGTGCGAGATATAGACGATCGCCACCCCTTGCGCCTTCAGCTCGGCGATCACCTTGAACAGGATCTCGACTTCGGCCGCCGACAGCGCCGAGGTCGGCTCGTCCATGATCAGGATGCGGGCATTAAGCGACATCGCCTTGGCGATCTCGACCAGCTGCTGCTGGCCGATCGGCAGATCCTCGACCATCGTGTCGGCCTCGATGCCGGCATCGAGGCGCCGCAGAAATTCATTGGCCTTTTCGACCTGCGCCTTGTGATCGATGCCGAGCAGGCCGCGGGTGATCTCGCGCCTGGTGAAGATGTTTTCGGCGACCGACATGTTGGCGAAGAGGTTGAGCTCCTGGAAGATCATGCCGATGCCGTTCGCCTGCGCGTCGGCCGGGCTGTCGAAGGAGACGGGCTTGCCGTCCAGGATGATGCGGCCGAGCGTCGGACGCTCGACGCCGGCGATGATCTTCATCAGCGTCGATTTGCCGGCGCCGTTTTCGCCGACGAGAACATTCACCGCGCCGCGGCGCAGCTCCAGATTGGCGCGCTTGACGGCGACGATCCCGGAATAGACCTTCGACACGTCGTCGAGACGGAGGATGATATCGTCCTGATGTGCGTCTGTCGCCGTCATGATCCCACCTTCAGTTCCGAAGGTGTGACGAGCGGCGGCTCGCCGGTTCTCGGCAGCGGGAAGGCGCCGATCACCGTCACGGTCTTGCCGGCGAGACCGTCGCGCGGGACGGCGGAGAGGAAGGCGGCATTGGCCTTCTCGTTGAACGCCTTGCCGAACTGGGCCCATTCGATCTGGTTCTTGAACTCGTTGAAATTGACGAAATCGAGCGTGTCGCGCAGCGCGGTGCCGCGCAGCGCCGGGCCGATCTGCACCTTCGCATCGGCCTTGCCGTCGCCATCGGCGTCGACATCGAGCGTCGCCGCGCGCGAAGCTGTATCGGCCGCGACGACCGTGCCGCTGATCTTCACCGCATAGGTCCAGGGCGAGCTGCTCTGCTTGCGCGGATTGCCGTATTTTTCGCCCGCGGCATCGGGGCTCGTGGAAACGAGCTGCATGACGTCCTTCAGCTCGCCGGCGCGCTTTTCGAAATAGGGCACGACCTGAGGCTGCCAAATCGCCTCGACCTTGGCGTTCGGATCGAAAGCGGTCTTGGCCGCCGCCGCCGCCTTCTCCTCCGCGGTCGGCGTCTTGATGATCTTGCAACCGGGCAGGGCCGCCGCCACGACGGCAGCCAGCAATGCGCCCTTCATTCTCAACATGCGGGTGAACCTCGGGGTCTCGCAAAATGCATTGCGGAGGGCGCAACATCGCACCCTCCGCAATTGGGGCTGATCAGTTCGTCAGGGCGAAGGTTTCGAGCTTGTCGGCATTGTCGGCATTGATGAGAACGCAGTCCATCAGCTGCTTCTCTTCCTTCGGCGTCGTCTTGTTCTTGATGTAGGCGTCGGCCTGCTCCACCGCGAGCTGCGCCTGCGCATAGGCGGGCTGCAGCACGGTCGCCTTGATGCCGCCCGACTTGATGGAGTCGCGCACATCGTTGGAACCGTCGAAGCCGACGACGATCACATCCTTGCGGCCGGCGGCCTGCAGCGCTGCGATCGCGCCCATCGCCATCGTGTCATTACCTGAGATGACGCCCTTGATATCGGGATTGGCCTGAAGGATGGTCTCCATCTTCGAATAGGCCTCCGTCTGGCTCCAGTTGGCCGACTGCTTGGCGACCGACTTCAGCTCGGGATAATCGTCGATGACGTCGTGATAGCCCTGCGAGCGGATGCCGGCATTGGTATCGGACTCCTTGCCGACCAGCTCGACATAGTTGCCCTTCTCGCCCATCAGCTTGACGAATTCCTGCGCGCCGAGCTGCGCGCCCTGATAGTTGTTCGAGACGATCTGGGCGACGGCGACGCCGGTCGCGTTGATTTCGCGGTCGATCAGGAAGGACGGGATGCCGGCATCCTTGGCCTTCTTGACGGCGGCGACGGAAGCGTCCGCGCCCGCATTGTCGAGGATGATCGCCTTGGCGCCGCGCCCGATCGCCGTATCGATCATTTCCGACTGCTTGTTGGCGTCGTCGTCATGGGTCATGACGAGCGTCTCATAGCCGAGCTCCTTCGCCTTGGTTTGGGCGCCGACGGCTTCGGCCTTGAAGAACGGATTGTCGTGCGCCGGCGTGATGATGGCGATGAGATCGGCCGCGAAAGCCGGCATGGCCGTTCCGAGTGCCAGCGCGCTGGCGAAGGCTGCGAGTGTCAGTCTGCGTGTCAGTTTCATTCTTTCCTCCCTGTTGTGAATGACGCCCCGTTCGGAGCGGTGCTCCGTCTCCCCGGAGCGGTAGCAGGGGGAGGGATTGCCTCCCCCGGGCCGGTTCAGGTGATGCGCCGGATGCTTTCGGCGATCTCCTGCGGTTCGAAAACTTTCTTCCAGTCGTCGCGCATCAGCGCCGGGATGCCGAACTCGATCGCCTTGTTGCAGGCATCCGAGAAGACGCCGTCGACCTCCTTGAAGATGACCGCGCCGAGCACGTTCATATGGCCGAGCAGGAAATCGCGGGCGGCTTCGGCCGGCACGCCGCGGGCCACGCATTCGTCCATGGCCTGCCGCATGATGACGAGCAGCGAGGCGCAGACGGTCTCGGAAAGGCCGGGCTCGAGCATGGCGAGCTGATCGACTGTAACCCGGTGCGAACGCATGACCGGCGCCCAAATGACCTTGGCGATTTCCTCGCCGAGCGCATAAGCGCTTTCGGGACCCTGCATCAGCGCCGAGACGATGTGCTGCTTTGCGAAAAGGCCGCCGAAATGATCCTTCTTCGCCCGCATATCCGTCTCGTCGTTGAAGATCGGCGGATGGCAGGGATGGGTGACGAAATAGGTGAGGTCGTCTCGCTTCGGCAGATGGCCGGCGAAGGGCGCGGCGGCATCGAGCGCCACCACCATGGTGCCGGGCGCGAGCTTGTCGACGATGCCGGCCGCGACCTTGCCGATCACCGTATCCGGCACGGCGAGAATGACGACGTCGGCGCCGTCGAGCGCGGCATCGACAGGCACGCAATCGAGGCCGAGATCGTTCTTCAGGCGGGCCTTGCCGGCATCGCTCACCTCGACATGGCGCACTTCGAAGCGCGAGCCTTTGAGATTTTTGGCAAGCCGGTATCCCATTTTGCCGCCGGCGCCGAAGAGAGCAATCTTGGTCATGTTTTCCTCACCTTTTCAGTTCTGGATAGGATCATATACTGGTATGATGAGTCAATCACCATATCATCACTTAGGCGCTTAGGCCCCATGTTTTTCCGCATCGAGCCGGTCGATCGCCTGCACGTTGCCGGCCGATGGGCCATCGGGGTCGAATTCGGAGGCGAGCCAGACGTCGACGATCGATTTCGCCAGTTCCGGCCCGATGACGCGCGCGCCCATGGTGATGATCTGGGCGTTGTTCGACTTCGCCGCGCGTTCCGCCGAATAGGTGTCGTGGGTGAGCGCGGCGCGAATGCCCGGCACCTTGTTGGCGGAGATGCACACGCCGATGCCGGTGCCGCAGAACAGGATGCCGCGCTCATACTCGCCGTCGACGATCGTCTGCGCCAGGCGCTGGGAGAGATCGGCATAGAAGCCGGATTGGCTGAGATCGTGCACTTCGAGATCCGCCTTGCCGGCGAGATGGGCGGCAATGACATCCAGGAGCGGTTTGCCGGCGCTGTCGGCGCCAATTGCGATCTTCATGGCAGTTTCCTTTCACTCGCCGTCTGGCGTGGAGATGAGCGGTCGATCGCCGCGCTGACGCGGGCGAGAATGTCGAGATAGCCTTCGACGGACCAGGCGGAGCGGCCGATGAACATGCCGTCGATATCAGGTTGGCCGATCAGTTCCTCGCAATTGCCGGGATTGACGCTGCCGCCGTAGAGAACAGGCACCGGGCGGCCGAGAATGGATTTCGCCACTTCGGCGATCTTGCCGTGCCGCTCGGAGGCATAATCGGCCGTCGCCGGAATGCCGTTGACGCCGATTGCCCAGACCGGTTCGTAGGCCAGCAGGATCGGAGCCTCGCCGGCCTCGGTGTCGACGCCCCGCAGGGCGGCCTCGACCTGCCGCCGCAGCACGGCATCGGCTCGGCCCTCGTTGCGCTCCTCCAAGGTCTCGCCGATGCAGACCAGCGGCGTCAGGCCGTGGCGGATGGCGGCGGCAACCTTGAGGCCGACGGTCTCGTCGGTCTCGCCGAAATGTTCGCGCCGTTCGGAATGGCCGAGCTCGACGAGATCGAGCCGGCAATCCTTCAGCATGAGGGGCGAAACTTCGCCGGTCCAGGCGCCGGCATCCTCCCAATGCATGTTCTGGGCGCCGACCTTCACCGATGTTTCGGAAAGCACGCGCTTGACCTCGCGCACCGAGGTGAAGGAGGGGATGACGAAGCGCTGCACGCGGGGATCGCGTTCAAGATCCGCATCGGCGAGGCGGCGCGCGAAGGCGAGCGCCTCCTCAAGCGTCTTGTTCATCTTGAAGCTGGTGCCGACCCAGACGACCATCTCAGTTCTTCCTCCCGTCGCGGATCTGCGCGAAATAGCCGTCCGTGCCGACTTGCCCACCTTTCAGCGCGATCTGCAGGCCGTTGGTCGGCGCATAGTCGCCATGCGCCAGGCAGAGCGGCGAGCCCGGCGTCTGGGGCAGCGGCAGCAGTGTCGTCAGCGAGTCGATCTTCAATTGCCGCAGCGCGTGGCTCGATGTGTCGCCGCCGGCGACCACCGCGCGCGACAGTGGTTCCTGCTCGATCAGCCGGCGCAGGATCGTGCCGAGGGCGCTGCCGAGCCGATGCCGGGCGCCCGGAAGCCGGTCGATATCGGCGCCGCGGTCGGCGGATGGGCCGAGCGCCGTATGGAGGATGACGCTCCTGCCTTCCTTCAGCTTGCCGATGCCTGCCTGCACCGCCTCATCCACCGCAGCCTCGCCATTCGAGACCAGCGCGAGCGGATCGAGCGCGATGCTCTCGAAACCGTTTTCGACGGCCGTGCGGATCTGGCGCTCGGTCGTCGGCGAGACGCTGCCGGAGACGACGGCAAGCCGCTCGACCGGGCCGATATCAGGAAATTCGGCGCTGCCGTGACCGATCACCCCGGTCTGCCGCCAGGCGCTGAGCAGAGCATATTCGACGCCCGAGGAGCCGGCGACGAAGCTTCCCGAACGGTTGGTGACACGCAGCATCTGCCGCCCAGCTGCCGCCTGCGTCGCGTCGGAATCGACATCGAGCAACAGAATGCCGTCCCGATCCGACGCCAGTTCGTCGACCCGCCGGTCGGCATCGGCCGCGGTGATCGCGACGAGATCGGCAAGCAGCACGGGGAGGGAAGTCTGCTTCGACAGATGCAGCGCAAGATCCGCCTCATCCATCGGCGTGACGGGATGGCGGCTCATCACCGGATGGCGGTCGATGCGGAAGACGCGGCCCTGATAGGCGGCGAAGAGATTGCCGAAAGCGGTATAGCGCTTCAATTGCGGCGCGCCGACGATGACGGGCACGATGGATTGCCCGAAACTCGCGCGGCCGATCTCGATCGCCTTGCCGATATTGCCGATGCCGGGGCTGGAATCGAAGGTCGAGCAGACCTTGTAATGGCAAATGGCAGCGCCGAGCGATTTCAGCCATTGGAAGGCCGGTGCAAGATGCTCGTCCATCCATGCCGGCGTCTCGCTGCGGCTCGTTCCAGCAATGCCGATGGCGCGGCAATGGCTGAAACGCGCCAGCAGCTCCGGCTTGGGGATGTCGAGGAAGAGCACAGTCTCGACGCCGTCCGAGGCGAGCGCCTCCATGACATCGGTGGAGCCGGTGAAATCATCCCCGTAATAGCTGACGAGAAGTCCATCCATCGCCGTCACGCGCCCTTGCCGTCGCTGAATTTCGCAATCGAGGCGGCAAGCTCCGGATGATCCTTGGCGTAGACCTCCAGTGGAATGCCGGCGACCGCCGCCTGCCAGGCCTGCTGCACGGCGCGCACACCGGCCGCTGGGCCGCCGGGATGGCTGACGATGCCGCCGCCGCAGAGATAGAGAAGATCGACGGTGCGGCCGGTGCGCTGATAGGTTTCCGGCGCCTGTCCGCCCCACTGGCCGGAGCCCGCGACCGGAAGCGGGCAATCGGCGGCATCGAAGAGCGGCGTGCTCACGGCCTCGAACGAGGAGACGAAGCTGTCGTCCGGCTCCCAATATTTGACCCGGATGCCGTTGATCTGGAACTGGTCGACGCCGAGGAGCCGCCAGAACTGCTGATAGACCTTGAAATCCATGCCGGCGCCCGGATCGCGGGTCAGCACGTCCCAGCCGTTGCGATGCGCATGCAGCACCAGGCTCGAGCGCTTGCGCAGGAAGCTCATGCCGCCGAAGCCGATCGAGTTGATATTGACGACGGCACAATTGCCGCCGGCCGCAGCGACGATATCGTGGTTGCGCATCATCTCGTCCGGATCGGCATGCGAGATGCCGAAGGCGTACATGACCTTCTTGCCGGTCTTCTGCTCGTGATCGAGAATGCGCGGCATGATCGCGGCGACGCGCTCCTTGAGCGGCGAATAGGCCGGGCTCATCAGCTTCTCGTCGTCCTTGATGAAGTCGACGCCCGACGCAATCAATTCGCCGACGAGTTCCGCCGTCTCGTGCGGCCTCAGCCCCAGCGCCGGCTTGACGATGGTGCCGATGATCGGGCGGCCCTCGACGCCGGTGAGGCGGCGGCTGCCCACTATGCCGAATTGCGGCCCGGGATGGGCACTCTTGAAAGCCTCGGGCAGCTTCATGTCGACGATGCGGATGCCGGTCATGCCCTTGATCGAATAGACGCCGCCGATCGCGATGGTCATCAGCGCCGAGAGATCGGTGCCGATCGCCTCCAGCGGGAAGGCGATATCGACATCGGCGCGGCGCAGCAGCGTGCCGGGCGATGCCTCGGGCCAGGTCGGATGGCGCGCATCCTCGAGCGGGCGGATCGCCAGCACCCGGGCGGCGACGCGCGATTTCAGCTCCTCCGTCTCGCCCGGAACCGGCACGAAGGTTCCGGTCGACTGGTCGCTGGCGATCTTGTCCGCCATCGCCTCGACGCTGCCGGGCGTTTCGATGCGGTAGGTCACGGTTATCATCATGAAACGGCCGGCTGCTCCTCTCGCCATGGAGATTGTCATGGCGTCAACTCATGATCTGGTATAATGAGTATTCCAACTGTTGAAAAGCGGAATCTTTGGCGGCGCAAATTTTCAGCCGCGAGCTTTGTTCTCGGCGCGGAAAACTGTTAGGAGGAAGCATTTTGAGCCAGCGAGATCTCATGACCCAGCCCATCGAACAAATCGTCCGCCGGAAACTCTCCGACGAAGTGTTTGATCGACTCGAGCGGATGATCACCTCAGGCGAGCTTCAGCCCGGCGATGAAATGCCCTCCGAGCGGGTGCTGATGGAGCGCTTCGGCGTCGGCCGGCCGGCGATCCGCGAAGCCATGCAATCGCTCGCCAACAAGGGTCTCGTCAGCATCTCGCACGGCGAGCGCGCGAAGGTGCTGCGGCTGACGGCAAAATCGATCTTCCGCCAGGTCGATCTCACCGCCAAGATCATGCTGTCGCAATCGGCCGACTCGCTCGAACATCTGAAGAGCGCCCGCATCTTCTTCGAGCGCGGCATGGCCCGCGAGGCCGCTCAGCGCGCGTCGGCAACCGATATCAGCGACCTCAGGGATATCATCGAGCGCCAGCGCGCCTCGCTCGGCCGGGCCGAAGAATTCATCGACGCCGATATGGAATTCCACACCCGCATCGCCCAGATTTCAGGCAACCCGATCTATGTCGCCGTCAGCGAGGCGATGCTCGCCTGGCTGAAGGAATATCACACCGAAATGCTGATCTGGACCGGCAAGGAAAAGTTCACGCTTGCCGAACACGACGAAATCGTCGACCGCCTCGAGGCCAACGATGTCGACGGCTCGGAGATGGCGCTCCTGAAGCATCTCGAAAGGTCGCGGGCGCTTTATACCAAGTAGCCCGCACCAGACGGTGATCAGCGGCGTAATTTGTCGTCAGCAGCTGCGGAACAATGATGTCCTGACGAGGTTGTGGATGAGCTAATCACGCAACATCCCAAGGAGGATCTCAGGATGCGTATGAAACTCGTAGCAGCTTCGCTCTTCGCGCTCGGCATGGCGACATCCGCTTTCGCCCAGTCCAACCCGGCCCCGGCCGGCGCCACGATCGACAAGAACCAGGCCGACCAGGGCGGCGGCGCGAGCGGCGACATGAAAGCCAAGAAGCCGATGGCCACTGATACCACCACGACCGGCTCAACCACCAGCGGCACGATGAAGACCGACAAGACGAAGTGCCCGAATCCAGTCAATAACTCCGCCAATCTCCAGACGCAGGGCGGCACGAGCAACGCCACCCCGATGGACGAGGCCTGCGCAGCGCATAACAACTGACCGGCTTACCATGCACCAGGAACCCCGCTTCGGCGGGGTTCGGCTTCGGGAGAGCCTCATCCTGAGGTTCCCCGAAGGAGCCTCTGCCGCATCGGCGTTTAGGATGATGTAAGGAGCCGACCTTTTTCCCGGGGGTTCGGGCATCCTCGATTTCAGCCCCACCTTTATACAGCCTCCCGCTCCCAAACATTCACCAAAATTCTAGTTGAGATTGCAGCCGCAAGGTGATCCTATCCTCCGCCTGCGTAGTCTTGAGTCCCTCGCCCTTATCCAACATTTGACCGAGCGGCCCATGTCGATTTCAGATGCGATCTATCGTCCCTTCGAGACCCTGATCCGGCCGCTCGACATTCCTTATCGGCCGCTGCCGTCGAAAGGGCCGGTGACGGTGCTGTTGCATTTCATCTCGATGTTTCGCGGCGTGCTGATTGCACTGGCGCTTTGCTCCATGGTGTTCGAGGTGATCAACCTGACGATCGTCTGGGGGCTTTCGGTCATCGTCGACGGCGTGACGCAGCAGGGTGCTGCCGTCTTCCTGCGCAGCGAATGGCTGCTGCTGAGCGTTCTCGGCTTTCTGATCTTTCCGGTGATGCCGATTGTATCCTTCGTGCTCAATACGCTGAACTCGCATACATTGGGCATCGCCATGCCGGCCGCCATTCAGTGGCAGGGGCACAAGGCGGTGGAGCGGCAGGATCTTGCCTTTTTCCATGATCTCTATGCCGGCCAGGTTTCCTCGCGGCTGCAGCAGGTCTCCTCCGCCGTCCAGCAGCAAATTCTCGCCGGCTTCCAGTCCATTCCGCGCTTCCTGATGCAGCTGATGGGCTCGGTGATTTTGCTCAGCGCGCTCGCCTGGCAGCTTGCTTTGCCCGTCGTCGTCTGGATCGTGCTCAACGTCGCCTTCACCGCGAGGATCGTGCCGATCTTCGTCGAGCGCTCGCGCCGCACCGCCAAGCAGCGCAGCCTGGTCGCCGGCGCCATCACCGATCTCTACACTAACATGCAGATGATCAAGCAGTTCGCGGGCGAAGACAGCGAAGCAGGCGCGATCCGCCGCATCATCGGAAAGGCCGTGCAGACGCAGCACGCCGAGCAGCGCATCTACCGCTCGTCGGAAGTGACCGTCGTCATCCTCAATACGCTGTTGTGGCTGACCATGCTGGCGATCGGATTTTCCGGCCTCGTCAAAGGCTTCCTCACCGTCGGAGAATTCGTCGGCGCAGTCTATATCCTCAATCGGCTGTCGACGCAGATCTTCGTCTTCATGCAAATGGGCCAGCAGATCTTCCAGGCGATCGGCACGATCAAGGACGCCATGCCCGTCATGACGACGCCGCCCACCATCACCGACCGGCCGGATGCGGCCGAACTCACGGTGCAACAGGGCGAGATCCGTTTTGAAAAGGTGCGTTTCGCCTACAAGTCCGGCAAAGCAATCATCGACAACCTGTCGCTGACGGTGCAGCCCGGCGAGAAGGTGGGTCTGGTCGGCCTCTCCGGCGCCGGCAAGACGACGCTCGCAAACCTGCTCCTGCGCTTCTATGACATCAAGGAGGGCGCAATCCTGATCGACGGGCAGGATATCCGCGCGGTGACGCAGGCAAGCCTTCGCCGCGCGATCGGCGTCATCGCCCAGGATGTCGCGCTGCTGCACCGTTCGGTCGGCGACAATATCCGCTACGGCCGGCCGGTGGCGAGGCAGGAAGAGATCGAAAGGGTGACGAAGATGGCAAGCGCCGATGCCTTCATCGCCGATCTCACAGACAGCGAAGGTCGCAAGGGTTACGCGGCTTTCGTCGGCGATCGCGGCATCAAACTGTCAGGCGGCCAGCGCCAGCGTGTCGCGATCGCCCGCGTGCTGTTGAAGGACGCGCCGATCCTGGTCCTCGACGAGGCGACCTCCGCGCTCGACAGCGAATCCGAAGCCGCCATCCAGGAAAGGCTGAACCTCGTCATGGAGGGAAAGACGGTGATTGCCATCGCCCACCGCCTCTCGACGATCGCCAGGATGGACAGGATCGTCGTGCTCGATCACGGACGCATCGTAGAAGAAGGCCGGCCGGAAGAACTGGTCGAACGGGATGGGCTGTTTGCCCGGCTCTGGAGGCGCCAGACCGGCGGCTTCATCCCTGAGGAGATCGATTGAGCGGGGCAGGGAACTGTCATCGCTTGACTCATCGGAAAGGGATTGATACCGATGTGGGTAATCGATAACCCAAAGCGAACCCGTGACTGCTTCACTCAACGACATAGCCGCCCGTGCAGGCGTTTCCGTCAAGACCGTGTCAGGCGCTCTGCATGGCGGTTCGGCGCGCATGTCTGAGGAAACGCGCCGGCGGATCAAGGAGATCGCCGAGGAACTCGGCTATGTCACCAACTTTGCGGCTCGCAGCATGCGGCAGGGCTGGATGCCGCTTGTCGGCCTCGTCGCCGATGACCTGATCACCTCGCCTTTCGCGACGGAGATCATCAGGGGGCTCGACGGGGCCGTGCGTGCTTCCGACATGGCCGTCTTCGCCATGACGCTCGGCGGCCATCGCAGCGTGGGATCGATCCTCGATGAGATGCGACGCTTTCGCCCGCGCGCGATCGCCTACGCTGCCATGTATCATAAGAGCGTCGACCTGCCGCCCGAGTTTGCCGATACCGTCGGGGTGATGATCAACTGCCGGGACGCCAATGATCGAGTGACGTCTCTCGTGCCGGATGAAACCGGCGCGGCGATCGAGATTACCAGCTACCTGCTCGACGCAGGGCGCCGCAATATCGCATTCATCAACCTGCCGGGACTGCTCGCCGGCGAACTGCGTGAACTGGGTTTCCGGCAGGCGCTCGATCACGCCGGCATTGACGGGGCAGGGGCTGTCGTACTTCCCGCTGTCAGCAAGGCGATCTATAGCGATCGGGCGCATAGCCTCGTGCCCACACATATACATGATCTCATCAACAGCCCGCGGCGTCCCGATGCCATCCTGTGCGGCAACGATCGTGTGGCCATGGAAGTCTACGCCGCGCTGCGCCGATGCGGGGCGACCATTCCCGATGACGTCGCGGTCGCGAGCTTCGACAATCAGGTCGAGATCGCCTCCCGCCTCGATCCGCCGCTGACAACCATGGCGCTGCCGCACCGCGCCATGGGCCGCCAGGCCGCGCAAATCCTGCTTGCCGACCACCGATCCCCGGCCGGGGTGCAGAAACTGCCGTTCCAGTTGGTGGAGCGGGCATCCGTGTAAATTGAGGAAGGCCCATTCAATTGAGGAGGAATTCTAATGGGTAAACGTTTACTTTGGTCTTTTGTTTTGTCGTCGGCACTGGCCGCCACATGGGCTGACGCAGCCGAAAAGACTGCCATTCAGGTCATGCATCAGGGCGATCCCGGTTTTGTCGCCGCCTATGGTAAGGTGGCCGAGCGCTTCGAGGCCGCCAATCCCGATGTCGATGTCCAGTTCATCTATGCGCCGCACGATGCCTATAACGAGAAGTTCAGCGCGGCCGTCATGGCCAAGCAACTGCCCGACGTCATGGAGCTCGATGCGCCGTTCCTCGCCAATTATGTCTGGTCGGGTTATCTGCAGCCGATCAAGCCGCTGATCGACAAAGATCTCCTCGACGACATGACGGAGTCCAACATCGCTCAAGGCACATACCCGATCGACAAGGATCTCTATGCGATCGGCCTGACGGACTCTTCCGTCGTCCTTTACGGCAACAAGAAATATCTCGAAGCGATCGGCGCCCGCATCCCGAAATTCGTCGACGATGCCTGGACGCGAGAGGAGTTCGAAAGCTACCTCGAGAAGCTTTCGAAGCTCGACGGCGTGAAGTGGCCGATCGACACCTTTCGCGGCTATGGCATCAAGACCGAATGGATCACCTATGCCTATGGGCCGATCCTGCAATCGGCAGGTTGCGACCTGATCGACCGCAAAGCCTGGAAATCCGAGGGAACGCTCGACAGCGACGCCTGCGTCGATGCCCTCGCCATGATGCAGAAATGGGTCAAGAACGGCTGGGTCGTGCCGCAGTCGGCCGGCACCAACCAGTTCTTCGCCGAAGGCAATCCGGCCGCACTGGCGCTCGGCGGACACTGGGTCTATGCGGAGGCTGTGGCCACCATGAAGGACAACATCGTCGTCCTGCCGCTTCCCAAGTTCGGCGCAAAGGGCGCGAGCCCGAACGGCACCTGGATCTGGGCGATCACCACGACCTCAAAGCATCCCGATATCGCGGCCAAGTTCATCAGCTTCCTGCTGAAGGACAAGGAGTATCGGGCCTATGTCGCAAGCCAGTCCGGCTATCCCGGCTTGAAGAGCTTCGCGGCCGAATCTCCGCTCTATGCAAACGGCGGCCCTATGGCGATCGCCTTCGAGCAGGCGTCGAAGACGGCCGTTGCCCGCCCGCCGCATCCAGCCTATCCCACCATCACGTCGGCCTTCATGCAGGCTATCGACGAGGCCTTCAATGGGGGCGATCCCAAGGAGGCGCTCACAACAGCCGCCAAGAAGATCGACCAGGATATCGAGGACAACGACGGATATCCGCCGTTCGGTGATCAGGAATAACAGCCAACGGCGCCGGTCGGTCGAAGCCTTGCGACGTGTCGCCATGTTGCAAGGCGGGACCGGCACTTGAGGCCTGGAGAGGAGGAATGCGATGGTCATGCAACAATCGACATTGCCGTCGACAATAGTGCGAAAGTCTCCGGCGTGCCGGCATGACACGGGACGACTGATGCAGGAAGCGGCGATGCTCGCGCCGGCCGTGATTCTTTTGACTGTCTTTCTGATCGTGCCGTTCTTCCTGTCCTTCTGGACGGCGATGACCAACCAGCCTCTGGTGCCGCGGCCGACGCCCGTCCGGTTCGTCTGGTTCAACAATTTCATCCGCATCTTCCAGGACGATCTTTTCTGGACTGCCCTCTGGAACGTCTCGCGCTTCACCTTCTGGATCATTCCAGCCCAGTGTGGCCTGGCTTTCGCAACGGCCCTGCTGCTGCATCAGAAGCTGCCGTTCCGCAATCTGCTGCGCGGCATGTTCTTCCTACCGGCGATCACGTCGATGGTCGTGGTCTGCGTCATCTGGGGCACCCTGTTCCAATATCCGACGGGACCGTTCAACCAGATCCTCGGCTTCATTTCCGGTGGCGCGATCCAGCCGATCGATTGGCTCGGCGATCCCGAATGGGCGATGTTCTCGCTCGTCGTGCTCTCGGCCTGGCAGGCCTATGGTTTCCAGATGATCGTCTATCTCGCGGGTCTGCAGGGCATTCCCGACGAACTCTACGATGCCGCCAAGATCGACGGCGCGAATGCTTTCCGGCGCTTCTGGCATGTGACGATGCCGGGCCTTCGGCCGACGCATGTCTTCGTCCTGGTGATCACCACCATCCAGGCGTTCAAGCTCTATACCCAGGTCGCCATCCTCACGCAGGGCGGGCCGAAAAGCAGCACCGAGACGGTTGTGCATTACATGGTCCGCGCCGGCTTCGAGGAACAGAAGATGGGTTATGCCTCGGCCGTGTCCGTCATCCTGTTCGTCATCGTTCTCATCATCGCGCTGATCCAGCGCCAGCTCCTGAGGCGCTTCGATGTCTGATATCGCTCTCTCGATCCCAAAGGTCCGCGCGGCGCGACCTCGTTCCGCCGCAAGGGTTTTACGCGTCGTTCAGACGGTTTCCATCTTCATCATTGCCTTGGTGATCGTCTCCCCGTTGCTGCTTCTGGTCGTGGCGAGCCTCAAGGACGACCGGTTCCAGATCCTTGCCGACATGGGCAGCTTCCGGGCCTTCTGGGTTTCGAACCCGACGCTCTCCAACTATGCGGAGGTCGGCCACCTCTCGGGCGAACTCGCCTTCGGCCGTTACCTCGTCAACTCGCTGATCATTTTGGTCACCACGGTCTGCTCCGGCCTGATCGTCAATTCGATGGCCGGCTTCGTCCTGGCCTGGGGATCGCTCCGGGGCCGGGCGGTCATCCTGTCGGTGGTGATCGCGCTCTATGTGATCCCGCAGGAAAGCATCATCATGCCCCTCGTGATCATGGTTTCCAGGGCGGGAATGTCCGACACCTTCGCGGTGCAAATCGTGCCTTGGGTCGCGAGCCCTCTCTACATCTTCCTGTTCTACCAGTTCTTCACGCAGCTGCCGAAGGAACTGCTGGAAGCCGCCGAGATGGACGGCGCTTCCTTTTTTCGGGCCTACCGCTCCATTTTCCTGCCGCTCAGCCTACCCGCCCTTGCCACCGTATCGATCCTGATGGGCATCGAGACCTGGAACCAGTATCTCTGGCCGATCCTGGTGACGCAGACGGATTATGCCCGGCCGATCGCCGTCGCCATTGCCACTTTCTTCGGGCAGGACAGCATCTATTGGGATCGCGCAATGGCCGCCTCCGTTTTGATGATGATCCCGATCCTGGGGCTCTACCTCGTTTTCCAGCGCTGGTTCGTGAGTTCCTTTATCGGCTCTGCCGTGAAAGGTTGAATTGATGACAAGCCAAGCGATGTCTCCATCCGATGAAGGCGGGCTGGAGACGATCAGCGCCGTCCTGCCGGCAGGGAGCACGATCCATGCCTGGATAAAGGCTTCGCATGGCGCCGCCGCCCCGGGAAGGCTGACCGCACATGTCGACGGCGATCAGGCCGGTGCCGTCGAAACATCAAATCCACATGAATTCGAGTTTCGCCTGCTGACGCTGGAGCGCGGCGGAGAAACCGCCTTCTCCTACGATCCCGCTACGACCGACGTCTCGGTCCTCTATGCCTTCCGTCAGCCCTGCGTTCTCGAAGAGGGCGTCCGGCTGCTGCATGTCAGGCCGTCCAATGCCGCGCCCGAGATTCCCGGCGGCTATCATTTCCGCCCGCCTTTCGGCTGGATGAACGATCCCAACGGGTTTGGAAGATTCGGCGGCAGGGTGCACCTGTTCTACCAGCACTATCCGCATAAGCTTCGGTGGAACAACATGCATTGGGGGCATGCGGTCTCGGACGATTACCTCCGCTGGACGCATCTTCCGATCTTTCTTCCGCCTTCGGATGCCCTCGCCGCGCGGGCCGATGGGCGCGGCGGCGCATTTTCCGGCTCGGCGATCCCCCTCGATGGCGCCGGAATTCGCATCTTTTTCACCGAGCATATGAAGGACCGGCAGCCAGAGGAGCAAATTCAGTTCACCGCAACCAGCGGCGATCTCGTCAACGTCGAACCGGCAAACCTGATCCTGCCCGCGCGTCCTGAGGGGCTCGGCCTGACGACTGACTTCCGCGATCCCTATGTCTTTATGGGCCCCGACGACAAATGGAAGATGCTGCTCGGCACGCGGGACCGCGAGGGCGGCATCATCCTGCTTTACGAAACGGACGATCCGGGCGCGGCGACGGGATGGACCTTCCTCGGCATGCTTCACCGCGAGAACCGCTTCGGGATGACGGCGGCGGAGTGCCCTTGCCTGGTGCCTCTCGATGATCCCGCGAACGATCCGTCGACGCGATGGGCCCTGATCTTCGGTCTTCTCACCAGCCGCGACCCGGCAACGGGCCGGCGCAATATCACTCTTGCCACCATCGGCCGCTTCGATGGTCACAGCTTCTCTGTGGAGTTCGAGCAGGAGCTGGACTTCGGCACCGATGCCTACGCGTTCCAGGCCTTCGTCGACGAGACCGGTCCGGTTGGCATCGCATGGCTCGCGAACTGGACGGATGTTTCAAAGGAAGTCGACATGCCGACGGCGATGACACTGCCGCGGCGGCTGGCATTGCGCGGCGGCGCGCTGACCACGCCACCGATCGCCGATGTCGAAAGTCTGCGGCAGCGCCCATTGGATGCTCAGGGCCTTCTGGACGGCCATCCGGTCGACCTTGCCAACGGCTCTGTCGAGATCCTCCTCACGCTCAAGGAAGCGGGCAATGCCTTCCATCTCGCGTTCGAATATCCCGACGCGACGGTGGCGGTTCAGTTGAATGACAACGGACTGAGCATTCTCTTTTCGGTAGCGAGCGCCAAGACGTCGCCCCGTTACATCGCCGCCGGCGCACGCCCGTCAACTATCCGCATATTCCTCGACGCAGGTTCCATCGAGGTCTTCGGTGATGACGGCCGCTGGACGGGAACCAAGCGGCTGCCGGGGTTCAAGGGGATAAACTCCATGCGTCTCGCCGCGCCGGAGGGACATGTGCTCACCGCCGAAATCTGGCAGCTTGGTCTCTGATCACAGGGAGCCCGGGCAAAAGCACGGCCGCCGAGGCGGCGGCCGTTGCGAAGGAGCATAGCGCACAGAGCGGCTTAGGCCGCCTTGCCCTTGCCCTTGATGTTGGCTGAAGACTCCGCGAGCCGCGTGAGCTTCTTGTCGGTTGCCTCTTCTTCGGCCAGTGTAGCCTGCAGCAGCGGCACGGCATCCTTGAGGCCGAGCTGTTTTGCCCATGCGATCAACGTGCCGTAGCGGGCGATCTCATAATGCTCGACGGATTGGGCGGACGAAATCAGGCCGGCATCCAGGGCAACGGTGCCCTTGAATTCGTCCATGATCTCCTCGGCTTCGGCGATAATGCCCTGGATGGCCTCGCAGGTCTTGCCGCGTGCCGGTTTGCCGATCATTTCGAAAACCTGTTCGAGGCGTTCGACCTGCGCCTGGGTCTCGTCGCGATGCTGCAGAAAACCGGCCTTGCCCTCTTCCGATTGCGCGGCGCGGGCCATCTTCGGCAGAGCCTTCAGGATCTGCTTTTCGGCGTAATAGATGTCCTTGAGAGTATCGAGAAACAGGTCGTTCAGAGTCTTCTCGGTTGCCATTTAGTCCTCCTATGGCGTGTCGTGACGACAATCAACTCTCGCATCGGTCGGATGTTCCGATCGGAAATATGACGCCCCCTCGGCTGGCGGCGCCACCTCTATCCAGCCAAGGAGAAGAGACCGCTCGACAGCATCGAGACGGCGATCACCGAACGATTGCGAGACGCCGTTGTTCCCACTCTCCAGCCGACGAGCAACTGCCATCTAAGCTGAGACTTTTGTCCGGTATCGTACGGCAACGAATAGGGAGCCAGCGACTTTCCTTCTCATCCCAGGAGAGAAAAATGGCTTCCCCGTCTTCAGTACGTCCCGCGTCGCATTGTAAAGAAAAGTCCGCACTCGAGCGCGAGATCGTCGAACTGACGCCGGCATTGCGCGCCTTTGCCCGAAGGTTCCTGCGCAGCGATGATGACATCGATGACCTCGTTCAGGAAACCTTGCTGAAGGCGCTGAATTCGCTTCATCTCTACCAACCCGGCACCTCGCTCAAATCCTGGCTTTTCACCATCCTGCGAAATACGTTTTGCACCAATTACCGCCGGCAGAAACGCGAGCCGGCTGGAATGGACGCGGCGATGGAACAGGTGGCGATCGCCCCAACCCAGGAATGGGTGCTGCGCGAGCACGAATTGCAGCGGGCATTGACGCGTCTTTCCGACGACAGGCGCCGGGCTCTGACATTGGTGGCTGCCGGAACGAGCTATGAGGACGCCGCCAAAATGTGCGGGTGCCGGATCGGCACCTTGAAAAGCCGCGTGAGTCGCGCCCGCGAGTGCCTGATTGCGATGCTCGGAAACCATCTCGTCGATTGAGCGCCCTGCGCCGGTCCGCTTCGCCTCGAGCGGAACAAACGGTCGTGGTCCTGGTTCCAAACCCATATCGATAGGATCGGCCGATCGAACCGATATGGGCCAACCGCCGGGCCCAGGCTGAAGAGTCATGAACGCGCGAAGCCACGCCATCTTTCCCAGAGTTAACCGCGCCGGATGGTTCGATACGCTTCGCGTGTTGACGGCGGTCGTGACCCCGACGGTTGCCAAGGGCATCATCATTCGCCGCCCGACAATGGAGCGTCTGGCGGAGCGGCAGCGCTTCGACACAAACGCCGTGAAACAGATGCAGCGGCTGAAACACAAGTACGGGCCGGCGCCTCTTCTGCTGCCGATCCCATTGCGACCACAGCTGCTGATCCTCGATCCGGCCGATGTCGCCACGGTGCTTCAATCTTCGCCCGAACCGTTTGCCGCGGCGACGGCGGAAAAGCATGCGGCCCTTGTTCACTTCGAGCCGGAGAACGTGCTTATCTCATCGGGCTCTCGGCGGGCCGAGCTTCGGCCGGCCCATGAGCACGCCTTGGCAACCGCAGACCGGCTGCATCCATTTACGGTGCATTTCAAGAACATCGTCGACGCCGAATTTCTGCAGCTCCTGAACCTACCCCGTGAGCTCGATTGGCCGGCCTTTTCGCAGGCCTGGTTCCGGATCGTCCGGCGAGTCGTCCTCGGCGAACGAGCGCGCAACGACGTCACATTGACCGAGACCTTGAACGAACTTCGAGGGAGGGCCAACTGGGCATTTGCCGCCCCGGTCGATCAGCACAAGCTTGCCCAGTTTCATGAGCAGGTCGGCCGCTATCTGAGGGACCCGGAAAAGCACAGTCTTGTCAACCGGTTTCCGAGAGGCGATGAGCTTGCTCCGGAAAACCAGGTGGCCCAGTGGCTGTTCGCCTTCGATGCAGCCGGAATTGCCGTTATGAGGACGCTCGCCTTGCTGGCCTGCCATGTGAGCTACTGGGGCAAAGCCGTGGAAGAGGCCATGGGCGGGAATCTCGATCGGCCCTTCACACGCAGTTGTCTGCTGGAGGTCTTGCGTCTCTGGCCGACGACGCCCGCCATCCTCAGGCAGCTGACCAAGGATATCCAGTCAGGCGACAGGGTCATCGCCCGCGGCACAGGCGTCATCATCTTCGTCCCCTTCTTCCATCGAGACCCTGCGCTCCTCTATGCCAATCGGATGGAACCGAGCATCTGGGGACAGAACGACGCGTTGCCGGCCGCCGGGCTCGTGCCCTTCAGCGCCGGTCCCGTCATTTGCCCGGCACATAATCTCGTGCCGGCGATTGCAAGCCTTGCCGTGGGCACGTTTTTGTCGGCCGCCGATATTGTGCTGCTGCACCCGTCTTTAACCGTCGCCAACCTGCCTGGCACCCTCAATCACTTCGACATTCGGCTAAGGCTGACTGCACGACGCAGGGAGAAATAGATGACCCTCAATTGCGGCCGCAAGGATGCACCGCCCAATCCTCGCCGGCTCACAGCCTTTGCATCACGCCGTAGAAGAGGATCGAGACGTAAAGCAGAAAGGCGACAGCGACCGTCGTCGCGATCACGGCAATGACCAGCCACAGGGTTTTCAGGCCGTTCGGCTGCCGTTCGGCGCTCGGCCGGTGCAACCGGATCGGGTCGACGTTCGGCCATTTCATGAAGGGTCGGCTTCCCTTGAAAATTGGATGGACTGATCGCTTCTGCTGGTCGAGTTCCATGAGAGCGTAGCGCCGAATACGATCACGAGCCCGACCAGCAGGATGGCTCCTAAATAGATCATAAAAGCGCGACGATCCGATTCGTGGTTCATCTTCCTCTCCTTCGACCCTCGAACCAGGCGAAAGCCGGAATGTTCCGGATCAACGAATCGAGAGGGGGCTACCAGCGCAGCAGGCGAGGTCCGGTCACGGCGCCGACAGCACCGATGAGCAGGATGCCGAGCGTATACCAGATCAACACGAAAGGCATGCCGTTTTCGGTGCAGAACCAGGAATAAACCCAGGCGCCGGCTCCTCCCGCGGCAATGCCGGCGACGAAGCCGGTCAGCCGCAGATCCACCGGCGCCGCGCGGCGCAGTGCCCACACCGTGCCGGCATAGACCGGGATCGCAAAGCCTGCGATGAGCGGCGGGCAATGCAGCGCCGAGGAGCCGAGGATCAGCAATCGATAGCTCTCGCTCGGCGCCGTCAGGAGTTGGATGGCCGCGACGGCCGCCATCGCGGCGAAGATCAAGGCAAGCAAACCGAAAAAGCGTCCCTCGGAACCGTCGGGTCGGGAAAGCCGAAAAACCGCGGCAAAGGCGGCCGCCGCAATCAGGGCGTTATAGGCCGATTTGATCCAGAAGACCGGCAGCGTCAGCACGTCTGAGATATCGACCCGGGGACCAAGAATGATCAGCATCAGCAGCAGAGAGAGTCCGAGAGCCGGCAGTATGCCGAGCGCAAAGCGACGCCATAGCGCGTTGCGCGGCACCGGTTTCAGGTCGCTTGCCAATCGTTCGATGATATCGTCCGTCTTTGTCACGATGTGCCTCGCAATCTCTCTCCAAGCGCCTTGAGCGCCCGATGGATGCTGACTTTCACCGCCGATTCGGACTGGCCGGTGCGGGTTGCGGTGTCGGCGACGGAGCTGCCCTCGAGCTTCACCTGCCGGATCAGTTCCTGCTGTCTCGGCGGCAAGCCGTCGAGCAACCGCTCGACATCCATGCGGGCAGTCAGCCTATCCTCGCTGAAGTCGCTTTCGATCTCGTCATCAAGCTCGGTCTCAGCCAGCCTGCGTCCGCCACGGCCGCGGTGATGGTCTATCAGCTTGTAGCGGGCGATCGAGAAAAACCAGGCGGTAAAAGGTCTGTTCCGGTCGTAGGTGGATCGCCGGGAATGCAGTGCCAGCAAAGTCTCCTGGACCAGATCTTCCATGTCCGCTCTCGTCGCCGCAGCCATCCTGCGGCTGTAATAGCCGACAAGCAGCACGCGCAAAGCCGTCAGCAAACGCCGATAGGCAGCCTCGTCCCCGTCAAGGGACAGAAGCATCAATGCTTTCAGGGCTTCTTCCGAATGGGCGGTGGTCATGCTGTCAAAGAGCTCATTCGCAAAAGCAGCCAATCGGTTACAGCGAAAACCAAAGATTTTTGCACGACAGCTCTATCACATGCACGTGAAACTGTAACGCATTGCGACGTGCCGCTGAAAGCGAGGCAGTCGAGCACGCAGATCACCCGACACGCTTGCGTCCAAGGCTGGAGTGCCACCGGCAAGTGGACGGGCTGCGATGGTGATTTTAACGCGTGGATTTTCTGAGAGGTCCGATCAGCCGCTCATATTCCTCCTCCGCCTTGCCGTAGGCATCGGAGGCGAAATCCTCCAGGCCGGCGCGATCCCTGACGATCACCAGGCCGCGGACAGAGCGGATGAACCGGTTTCCCTCGAGGACATGCAGCGCCGTGGTGACGCTCGGCCGCCGCACCGCCAGCATCAAGGCGATGAAATCATGCGTCAGGGCGAGCTCATTTCCGTCGATCCTGTCGTGGCACATCAAAATCCAGCGTGCCAGCCGTTCATCGATCGCATGAACGGCGTTGGAGAGTGCGGTGAATCCGGCCTGGATCGCGAGAACATGCAGACTTTTGTGGAGCAGGTTGGCAAACATCGGCTGCGTCTGCATCAGATCGAGCAGCCTGCCTTGTGGCAGGCGGTAGGCAGAGCCCGGCACCTGGACTGCAACTTCCAGGATACTGACAGGCGCTTCTATCGCCGCCGCCGTTGGTGCAAATCCATCCCGACCGAACAAACCTGCTTCGACCCGATTGCCTTCCGGGGAGATATTGATCACCGATCCTATCCCCGAACAGGGAAAATAGGCATGCTCGATCGTCGCACCGGCCTCGACGATGATGAAACCGCGGGGGATGTCGCAGGGCTCGAGATGTGCGACAACGGCCGAATACTCGTTCTCCGGCAGGAGCGCGAGCAGACGATTCTCCTTGGGTCGCATGTGCGTTTCTGCCAATTCTCGATCTCCCGCGTGCGCGGGGGCCAGGCCCCGCGTATCAGACCGCGCTTGCCTCCTTATTTACACAAAGCCTAACTGGAATGCTTCGTCGCGGTTCCCTCGAGCGTGCGAGAGTGCCGGAGGCCTCGCAGGGCTTAGGGCTGATCCGGTCCACGCGGCGCCAGATCGTCATCCTCAACCGGCGGGGATTGATCGAAGAGGCGCATGGACCTACGGCGCTGCCGAGGAGGAATATCGGCGGCTGATCGGCAAGGAACTCGCACGCTGACGAGATCGCCGTGCGTCCTTTCGGATGCACAAAGGACGCTCTGACACTCTGAATCTACCCATCGTGGATCAGATTCTAGGCCCAGAGTGTTTTCCAGCCAAGTCGGCGGTGGATCAGCCTGATCCTGGCGTGATGCTCTGCTCGTCCTTCTCGGACAGCGAGCCGGCGCCGGGCGTTTTGCTTTCGTCTATGAGATGATCCTTGGCGTGAGGACCGGCGGGCGGGTTTTTCCTCGCATCGGCGGTTTCCTTTTCGGTTCCTTCGACGTCGGCTCGCGCTTTTTCACCGTCATTCATGAGCTGGTCCTCGTCAGGTTGAGGTGGCCGACCGGCCTTTTCGACCTCGGCCCGGCCGTGACCGCAGCAGTTGGCGAGAGCGCCTTTTTCGCCGAGGCCAGGCGGCCGACCGACAACAGCTTGTCCTCGTCAGTCAAACCGTGCCGATAAAGGCGGATGAGCAACGCCGCAACTTCCTGCATGTCAGGTGAGCGCATGGGTTTATCGACCTCGCGGCAGATCTCATTCAATACGGTTTGCAGACGCTGGAGATCGGCTGAATCGAGCGCTTTCAGATGGATGGACTGAGAATCGAGCATGACCCTGGTCCCGAAGCTTTTCACCGTGCGTTTTGAAATAATGGGACTCAATTGGGGCCGAAACAACTCTTCGTCCCTAATTGTACGGAACTGAACAATTCGCCGTATCGCGTTACATCGGCCCGAAAATCGGAATCGATTTCGGCAAGTCCGATGCGTAGATTTAAAGAGTGAGACGTCCTTTGTGCATCCGAACGGACGCACGGCGCTCTAGAGCTTTTCCGGGTTAGATTGAAGCATTCTGTTGGCTCAAACGGAGTCGGATGGTCGACCGGCCGGCGCGCGTCGTAGCCCAGCTCTACGGCCAAGCCGGCCGGTCGATCAGCCGGCCCGTTTCAGCCAACCCGAAGGGCCGGGCATGTTTCCGCCAGGATCAGAGGCGATCGGCTCGGACGTACCTGGAGGTATGCCCATCGCCAATCGCCTCTGCCCTGCCGAAACCCTGCTCCGGCAGAATGCTTCAAGCTAACCCGGAAAAGCTCTAGTGATAATAAGACGGGTCTCCCCCGAACAGAGCGGCGATCATCGCGTCGATATCGGACGGACGCCCGCTGACGACAAAGCCGCCGGGCGGAGTTTCGGACCGCTCGTCATGGGCAAAGATGAAAGGAATTCGGCGCGTCTCCAGCCATTCGTTCATCCACAGCATGGCTTCGTCGGAAATCGTCACGTCGATGATCACGGCATCGAACAAGAGGCCCTCGCTCAAACACTCCATCGCGCTGGAAATGACGACAGGACCGGCAAGCACCGCCTTTAGCGCGGCAAATGCCTTTCGCGCATCGTCCGAAAGGAAGCCGGCCTCACCGATGATAAGGATCGTCTTGCCGGCAATCGGGCTGAGCGATTTCATGGCGAACTGCCTAATGTAATCCTGGCTTTAAGGTGATCATGCTGTTCAACAGCGGTTCGAAGCATCAGGCGGTCCGCGCCTGCACCGTGCCTACCAGATTCGAGCCTATCAGGCGACGTTCATTCGTCGTGATCGCCGAACCGCGGCCGGGTCGCCTTGTTCCCCCTGGCGGACCGGATCAAGCCCCGATCGTCCTGTCCGTACGCTTCCGCACCGGCGGTTGAAATTGAAGATCCGAAGTTTAGGATCGTCGCATATAATGGGGAGGAAGCCGATGATCCAGCACTCGGGAATCACGAAGCCGGCGCTACAGCCTGATGACGTGGCAATGCTGACCACGGTCCTTGAGGGATGGTGTCAGGAGAAATCATGCGTGATCGCCAGCCCGGCCGCCGAACATGTTGCCAGGGAACTCGTATCCTGGTTCGAATGCGGCATCCGGGACAAGCACAAGCTCGCCGGCCTAATGCGGCATGTGCATCTGGATCCGGAGGACCTGCTGATCACACCGGATGCGCCGCTCGGCACAACGGCATATGAGAACGCCGGACAGGCGGAATGTCACCATGAATAGAAGCCGGCAAAGCGCTCCTATCACGGCGGATCCCTCTGATCTCGGTTTTGTCGACCGGCAGATCGCCTTGCGACAAATCGTCGACGATCTCCGAAAGCTGCGCGGCGGCGCGCCGGACGACTTCGGTCGATCTCCGGCTCTCGATCGCCTGCTTTGCGTGATCAGCGCTTCGGTCATACCGATTGCCAAAGCGGATGACGTGGATTGGGAAATTATTCTAATGGAGCTCCTCGATCTTCGCGCGACGATAACGCGTCTTGCTATCGGCGTCGCCGAAACCTCCCATTGATTTCGATAGCCCGATTTAAGACAAGGATAATGTTGCTGTTTTGAATGACAGCCCGGTTCTTTTCCGAGGGAACCTTACTCCCCGTTCTGGCATTGATTCTGCAACGATGGGGCGGCCGATGCCAAGATTTTATTTTAACGTCGTTTCAGACACCGGCATGATCGTCGATCCCGAAGGTTCGGAACTGGCGACCGTCGAAGACGCCAGGCGCGAAGCCGTTCAGGATGCGAGAGCCCTCATGAGCCAAGCGGTTCTTTCGGGGAAAGACATCTCAGCGAGAAAGATCTACATCTGCGACGAACAAGGGACCCTGCTTCTGATCGTACGTTTCGCCGATACGATCAGAACTGCCGATTAGCGGGGCGCCGGATCGGCAAGCCGGTCAAACGTTCATATTCCCGTTCCGGAACGCCGCAGCTACCGGCCGCGATCTCTTCCAGCCGCTCCCGGTCGAGGATCCTGACATTGGCGCGGGTCGATTTGATGACCCGCAGCCCTTCGATGACATGCAGCTCATTCGTCACTCCCGAGCGGCGCACGCCGAGCATGAGCGCCAGAAATTCACGAGTCAGTCAGCGGCAGATCGTTACCCTCGCGTCCTCTTCTCCCCAGCGGGGGAGGTGCCGGCAGGCGGATGAGGGCCGCACGGCACATCCTTCAAGGACAGAAGCCCGTCATCCCTCCCTCGGCAAGCGGATCACGAACCCCGTACCGGGCGCCCGATCCTCGATATTCATCTCCGCCTTCAGCTGCTGGACGAGCGCACGCACGATCTTCATTCCCAGGCTTTTCCCATCGTTCTCGAAGGACAGCACTTCCGGGGGCAGACCCCGTCCGTCGTCGGCGACCTCGAGGCGAATCTCATCGGCAATGCTGCGGGCGCTGACCGTGACGGCGCCGGAGACATCGGGATAGGCGTGCTTGAAGGCATTGGTCACCAGCTCGTTGACGAGGAGGGCGATCTGGATCGCCCGGTCGGCATCGACCATGCACGGATCAGCGTTGACGGATACTGCGTGGCGGGAGGCCGATTGCTGCAGGCGCTGGCAGAGGCTCGACAGGAAATCCGCCAGATCTACCGTTTCGATATCCGGTTGACGCCATAATTGATCGTGCACCTGGGCGATGGTTCCGACACGCGCTTCCGCATCGCGAAGCGCCTGTCCGACCTCCTCCTGTTTGGTCGAACGGGCCTGCATGGCAAGCATGGCCGCGACGAGGGCCAGGCTGTTCTTGACGCGATGGCTCATCTCCCGCAGCATGATCTGCTGGTGTTCTTCGGCAAAATGACGCTCCGTATCGTCCCGGAGCACTTTGAGGTAGCCGGCACGCTGGGCACGAAGCGGCATGGTCAAGCCGCTGCCCCAGAATGTCGAGCCATCCTTGCGTAAGTGAAACCGCTCGTTCTCGGCGCGGCCGCGCTCGGCGGCCGTCTTCATCTCGCGTTCCAGGGCGCCCTCGTTGCGGTCCTCGGGAACGAAGAGAATGCGGGCGTCGCGACCGAGGATCTCGTCTTCCTCATAACCGAAGATACGGCAGGCGCCGGTGTTCCAACTGATGATCCGTCCGTCCCGATCGAAAGCGAAGATCGCATAGTCGATCGCGCTTTTGAGAATAAGCTGGAGACGCTCTTCGCTGGCGCGCCGAGTTTCGTCCTCATGAAGCATCTGCGTCCGGTCGCGGACGATTTTCAAAAGGCCGTAAGTCTCGCCGGCATCGTTGCGAAGCGGCATCATCAGTCCCGAAGCCCAGAACGAACTGCCGTCCTTTTTCACATGCCAGCGATTGTCGTCGGCGCGTCCGGTCGTCAACGCCAGCCTGAGCTCCTTGAGCATTGCCCCTGCAAGCTGATCCTCGAACGTAAAGATGGCAGCACCGCTCTGTCCGATGATTTCGGGCGGCGAATAGCCGAAGAGTCTTTCCGCGCCGGCACTCCACGTCACGACGGTGCCGTCGCGATTCATCGCAAAAATTGCATAATCCCGGGCGCTCTCGACGATGTGCCGATAAATTTCAGTCTCGTCACTCGGGAGGGGATATTGATCCATGCCAGCTGCCCCGCAATTGCCCGCCCACTACATTAGCACTTGCTACAGCAATTTCTCGCCGCGTGCGGTTGCGTACAAAACTCCACCAAGGAACCTTCTGCCGATCATGCGAGTTAAGGCTCAGCGCCTTGCAATCGGCCATTCCGGAGTTCATAATTTTAAGTGCGGCTGAGCTGATCTTGTGGTGCTGACGGCCGGGAGACGGTGTCCTCTTGCCAAACAAAGGGCAGAGCGATGCGAGTATTCGAAAGCGAAAATCTCATTCTGTCGCAGTTGGCGGATCCGGAGCTTCTGGCTCTGGAGCGCATACTGGAACCACTTGTTCTTCCACGCGATTTCGAGCTTGTCCATTTGGGCATGCCGGTCAGCCATTATTATTTCCTGGAAACCGGCATTGCTTCCATGGTGGCGACGAGTCCCGAGGGCAGGAAAGCCGAGATCGGCGTGCTCGGTAGGGACGGGATGTCGCCGCCGGCTCTGACGGCGGACGCGGAGCGGTTTTCATTCGACGTCATGATGCAGGTTGGCGGTCATGGGCACCGTGTGGAAGCCAGCGCTCTGGCATGCTTCCTCGCCGACCGGCCCGCCGTCCGCCGGCTGCTCTCACGTTTTCTCCATAGCTTTTTCGCGCAGGTCGCCAACACCGCGCTGTCCAACGCCGTTCACAAGATCGACGTTCGGCTGGCGAAATGGCTTCTGATGTGCCATGACCGCCTCGATGGCGAAGGAATTGAAATCACGCATGAATATATGGCCACGATGCTGGGAGTCCGCCGCTCCAGCGTCACTGATGCCTTACACATCCTTGAGGGCGAGCATCTCATTTATTCCACCCGCGGCCTGGTAATCATCCGCAACCGCGCATCCCTCGAAGCCTTCGCAGCAGACGCCTACGACCTCCCTGGCATCACAGGACGCGGATGGGGGGTGATCGACCGCCCGTCTCTGGCGCTGAGCCGCTAAGCACGCACTGGGATCGACGATCTCCTAAGCGTCACTTTCTCGGCAGATCCTTTTCGGTCGTTGCAGCCGGGAACGATGCCGGCTGGAATTTCATGCGACGCATTGACGCACCACCGACGCAGTGGTACGCATCAAATTGGTCAGGCCAGTTGACCAGCTGCGCTTGAGGAGAAGCCGCCGGGGAGGCCAGAATGTTTTCGCCCGTTGAATCGCGCCGCCTCTACAGGCAGGTCGCGGATCAGATTCGTTCGATGATTGCCGGCGGCGAGCTTGTCGTCGGTCAGAAGCTGCCGGCCGAGCGCGATCTTGCGGAGCAACTGTCGGTCTCACGCCCGACCGTGCGCGAGGCGCTGATCGTCCTCGAGGTTGAGGGCCTCGTCAACATCCGCATGGGCTCCGGCATCTATGTGTTGCGTCGGCAGGGCATCAGCATGGCGACAAGCGAAAGCGAGCCGGTGGAGGGACCTTTCGAATTGCTGCAGGCGCGCGCCATCATCGAATGCGCCATCGCCGAGGAAGCGGCAACCCGCGCGAAGCCGGAAGATATCGCCGTGCTCGACGAGGCGCTGATGCACATGAGCGGCGGCCTCAACGATGCGGCGACGGTGCTCGCCGCCGACCGCGCCTTCCATACCGGCATTGCCGCCATTATCGGCAATGCCACCCTGATCCGTGTGACGGGCGAGATGTTCGACATGCGCATGACCCCCTATTTCGCCAAGCTCGCCAGCCATTTCGAGGGGCCGACGACATGGCGCAGCGCCGTCGACGAGCACCGGGCGATCCGCGATGCAATCGCCGCCGGCGATACGGCAGGCGCAAAAGCTGCGATGCGTGCCCATCTCACCCTGTCGCAGAGAAGATTTTCCGAGAGCTTCGGGGAGGAGTTTTCGGGAGAGGAGGAGCGCGACCGCGACAAGGCGGCCGCGAAAGGAGCCACCAAGACTTAAACCCGAGCTCGGGAGGAGAGAGCAATGAAAATGAGACTGGCAACGATACTGTGCACTGCAGCCGCGATCATGGCGACGACGGCGGTCGCACATGCCCAGACCGTCCTGAAATGGGCGCATGTCTATGAAACCTCGGAGCCGTTCCACACGGATTCCGTCTGGGCTGCGGAAGAGATCGCCAAACGCACCGACGGGCGCTACAAGATCGAGGTCTATCCGGCCTCGCAGCTCGGCAAGGAAGCCGATATCAACCAGGGCCTCAAGCTCGGCACGGTCGACATCATCATTTCCGGATCGAGCTTTGCCGCGCGCGACTACAAACCGATCGGCGTCACCTACTTTCCCTATATCTTCCGCAATCCCGATCATCTGATCGCCTATACCAAGAGCGATGTCTTCAAGCGTCTCGCCAAAGGTTACGAGGACAAGACCGGCAACCACATCGCCGCCGTCAGCTATTACGGCACGCGCCATACGACCTCGAACAAGCCGATCGCCAAATGCGCGGACATGCAGGGCCTGAAGATCCGCGTGCCCGACGTTCCGGCCTATCTGGCGATGCCGCGCGCCTGCGGCGCCAACACCACTCCCATCGCCTTCGCCGAAGTCTATCTCGCTCTGCAGAACGGCACGGTCGAGGCGCAGGAAAACCCGCTGACGACGATCGAGGCGAAGAAGTTCTACGAGGTCCAGAAGAACATCATCCTCACCGGCCACATCGTCGATCACCTGAACACGGTAATCTCGAAGCAGCTGTGGGCGAAGCTCTCCGACGAGGACAAGAAGATCTTCGGCGAAGTGATGCAGCAGGCGGCCGAGCGCACGACCAAGACGATCGCCGGCAAGGAGAACAGCCTGGTTGCGACCTTCAAGGAAAAGGGCCTCAACGTCACCGAGGTCGACAAGAGCGATTTCGAGAAGAATGTGATGGAAAAAGTGAAGTTTGAGGACTTCGGCTATGAGAAGGCCGATTGGGAAGCGATCCGGGCGATCCAGTAAGCGCCTTGGCGCGACGTCCGCCAACTCTTCCTTCGTCATGCTCGGGCTTGTCCCGAGCATCTGCCTCAGATCGATGGGGCAGCAGATCCTCGGCACAAGGCCGAGGATGACGTCGAGCGAGGAACGAGCCCAGCAGCCTCAAGCCGGGTGCCATCTGCGTCGTGCGCTCTCCTTCTCCAACCGAAACAAGGCCGATCATGTCGAAAGAAATTCACACGCCAATTACGGCCGAGGAAATCGGCCACGAATTCGAAGGCCATGCGCCGACCGCAAAGGTCTCGGACTACGCCATCGAAGACTGGATCACGTTGATCGTTTTCTGGCTGATGGCCGGCTGCGTCTTCCTGCAGTTCTTCACGCGGTATGTGCTGAACGACAGCTATGCCTGGACCGAGGAGATCGCCATCAACTGCCTGATCGGCGTCGTCTTTCTCGGCGCCGTCATGTGCGTGCGCACCTCGCGACATATCCAGGTGGACGTGTTCTATCATTATATGCCGGCGGGTCTGGCGCGCGTGCTCGCGACCTTCGTCGATATCGTCCGCATCGGCTTCTTCGCCTATGGCTGCACTCTGATGTGGCGTTACGTCGACATCGTCGCCGACGAGCAGATGGTCACCATCGACCTGCCGCGCAACATCGTCTTCTACTCGGTGCTTGTCGCCTTCGTGCTGATGCTGATCCGCGCGGTCATCGTCTTCATCGCCAATATGCGCCGCGGCTACTCCGTCCTGGAGCGCCCGGAAGAATTCCAATCCGTCGAAGGATGACCCGATGCTGCTGCTTCTTGGCTCGTTTCTGCTGCTGATGCTGGTCGGCGTGCCCGTTGCCATCTCGATGGCCGTCGCCTCCGTGCTTTACATCGTCCTTTACGGCGTGGCGCCCGACATCATCGTCGCCCAGCGCATGATCGCCGGCGTCGAGAGTTTTCCGCTGCTCGCCGTGCCCTTCTTCATCCTGGCCGGCAATCTGATGAATTCCGCCGGCGTCACCGGCCGTATCTATTCCTTCGCGGTCGCGCTGGTCGGCTGGATGAAGGGCGGGCTGGCGCAGGTCAACATCATCGGCTCCGTCATTTTCTCGGGCATGTCGGGCACCGCGCTCGCCGATGCGGCCGGCATCGGCACGATCGAAATCAAGGCGATGAAGGACCATGGCTATCCGGTCGAAGCGGCGGTCGGTGTGACGGCCGCCTCCGCCACGCTCGGGCCGATCTTCCCGCCGTCGCTGCCCTTCGTCATCTACGGCATGATGGCGAACGTCTCGATCGGCGCTCTCTTCATGGCCGGCATCCTGCCCGGCGTCGTGATGACGCTGCTGATGATGATCACCGTCGCCGCCTTCGCCTATCGCAAACGCTGGGGTTCCGACGCGCCGTTCAATGTGCGCGAGCTCCTGTCGGCCGGCATGGAAATCCTCGTCGTCCTGATGGTGCCTGTGGCGATCTATCTGATGATGCGCGCCGGCCTCTCGATGAACGCCGCGGCGGGTATTGCCCTCCTCGTGCTCCTGGCGCTCGACTGGTATTTCGGCTTCTCCGCCGTCATGGCCCTGATGACTCCCGTCATCCTGATCGGCGGCATGACGATGGGCTGGTTCACGCCGACGGAGGCAGCGGTCGCGGCTGTGCTCTGGTCGCTCTTCCTCGGCCTCGTGCGCTACCGCACGATGACGCTCTCGACGCTCGCCAAGGCGAGCTTCGATACGATCGAAACGACGGCGTCGGTGCTCTTCATCGTCACCGCCGCATCGGTCTTCGCGTGGCTCTTGACGGTCAGCCAGGCCGCGCAGCTACTCTCGGATGCGATCCTGTCGATCACCGACAATAAATGGGTGTTCCTGATCCTGGTGAACCTGCTGATGCTCTTCGTCGGCTGCTTCCTGGATACGATCGCCGCGATCACCATCCTCGTGCCGATCCTTCTGCCGATTGTCGCCAAGTTCGGCATCGATCCCGTTCAGTTCGGCCTGATCATGACCTTGAACCTGATGATCGGCTTGCTTCACCCGCCGCTCGGCATGGTGTTGTTCGTGCTCTCACGGGTGGCGAAGCTTTCGGTCGAACGCACGACAATGGCGATCGTACCATGGCTGGTGCCGCTGTTCCTGGCGCTGATCCTGATCACCTTCATTCCCGCCGTATCACTCTGGCTGCCGCAGCAGCTCGGACTGTTGAGATAGGAGGGTAGGATGCAGACGCGTCTGGCGCGGCTTTACCAAAAAGGCGATCTCAGGGTCGAAATGGACACAGTCCCGGCTCCCGGTCCAGGCGAGGTGCTTCTCAAGATGGCGGCCGCCGGCATCTGCGGCTCCGACCTGCATTATTATCAGGACGGCGGCTTCGGGCCTGTCAGGGTGCGCGAGCCGATCATCCCCGGCCACGAGGCCTCGGGGAGGGTGAGTCAAGCGGGCGAGGGGGTCGAGCTCAAAGCCGGCACGCTGGTCGCAGTCAATCCAAGTCAGCCCTGCGGCCATTGCGAATATTGCGTACAGGGACTGCCGATCCATTGCCTCGATATGCGCTTCATGGGCAGCGCGATGCGCCTGCCGCACGAGCAGGGCATGTTCCGGGAGTGGCTGGTAGTACCGGCCGTGCAATGCTTCGAAATGGGAGCCGAGACGACCGCCGCGGAAGCGGCCTGCAGCGAGCCGCTCGCCGTCTGCCTGCATGCCTCATCGCGCGCCGGCGAGATATCGGGCAAACGCGTCCTCGTCACCGGCGCCGGCCCGATCGGCTGCCTGATGGTTGCCGCCGCCCGCCATCACGGCGCGGCCGAGATCGTGGTGACCGATCTTGCCGATGCGGCGCTCGCAAGGGCCAAAGCGATCGGCGCCAGCCGCGCGATCAATGTTTCCGAAGGGGCTGCGGCACTTGCCGAATTCGAGGCGGGAAAGGGCTATTTCGATCTTGTCTTCGAATGCTCGGCCGCCGCACCCGCGATCCGCAGCGCAATCGCCGCCGTCCGGCCGCGCGGCACGATTGTGCAGGTCGGCGTCACGGGCGAGATCCCGGTCCCGCTCAACGCCATCGTCGGCAAGGAGCTGCATATCCACGGAACGCAGCGGTTCCACGAGGAATTCGCCACTGCCGCCAAGCTGATCGCAAGCCGCAAGATCGATGTGCGGCCGATCATCAGCCACAGCTTACCCTTGGAAGAAGCCGCCGCCGCCTTCACCCTTGCCGGCGATCGTACGGCCGCCTGTAAGGTACAGCTTACATTTTAGCAGCTTAATACTCGCCGTAGAGATTCCTTATGGGGCGCCGACCGGTCGCGCCCGGCGTGTGAACTGCCTTACCAGCCATAGCTGAAGGTAGCACCACTGCCGTTATCCCCATCCTGCACGACGTCCGTTTCAGTATTTCGCCCATACTGGAAAATGCCATAGGCATTGTTGTTGCCGTTCTGCCGTAAGGTCGCGGAATGACCATTGCCCCGTTGCCTGACGAAGCCGAGATTGCCGCGGCCGGCCTGAGCGATACCAGCCGCGTTACCCCGACCCAGCTGCCGGATGTCAGCATCTTTCAGACCGCGGCAGAGGGAATAGACGCGCAGCCCGGTTGAAAAAAGTCCGGCATCCTGGGCATTGTCCGGTGCGAGGTTGAACGAGATCCGACCGCCGGCATAGGCTGGCGCAGACAAGGCTACTTGGCCCAGGCTCCCGGCAAGAAGGGTGACGGCAAGGATCTTAAACACGTTGCGGGTCATTCTGATCTCCATTTCCGGCTGCCTCAGCCGATGCTCAGCTTTCGCATCTTGCAGCTGAACCCAGTCGGAATTGCCCGTTCAGTTGTCGTTCAGTCGTTTCTGTCTGATTGAATGCAAAAGGACGCCGGAAACGGCGCCCTTTTGGAAAACTGTAGAATGTGGAGGCCGATCAGTTGCCGCCGATCTGCTTCACGCAGCTGAAACTCTCATCCCCGACGACGACGTCCAGGGTGGCTTTGTATTTGGCTCCTTTCGAGTCGAGCGAGACCGAACCAAGGATTGCCGCATGTCCCTCGACGGCATCAAAATCGCCACTCTGGTTGATCGTGGAGCTTCCGCCGTTTGCCACCTTTTCGACATGGAAGGTGTAAGTCCCGCCGACATGCTTGTCGGCGTGGACGAGCGCGTCCAGTCTCACCATACCTGCCCCAGGGGTTGCTTTGATTTCGCAAAGCTGCACCCGGTCAGATTGGTTGGCTGTCGTCATGGCGGAAACCGCGCCGACGGGAAGCAGGACCAGCGCGAGAATCGTCATCGCGCGGCGCGGATGTTTGATGCTATTTGGCATGGTCGATTCCCCTGGTGGTCTGCTGTTGCGATCCTGACCTGTTTCACGGCATCCTGCAGCCGCTTACGGGCAGGCCTGGACGAAAGCGGCGACATTGCCGTTGCCGCCCTGGCTGACATTGGCGCTGCAGCCGTGGCCGACCTGGACGCCGGCCGCGATGTTGCCATTACCATCCTGAGTAAGGATGGTCGTATGGCTGGAGCCGAATTGGCCAATGCCCGCTACGTTGCGGTTGCCGTGCTGATAGGTGGCGCCATAGTTGTCGTTGCCTTCCTGACCGACAGCTGAAAGATTATGATGACCATATTGACGGCCGAGAATTCGGTTGTAGCCACCGTTCTGGTAGGTTCTGATCCGGTTTCCGTATCCTTCCTGTGCCCCACCGGCAGAGTTCGACCAGCCATATTGTTCGATACGAACATCATTGGCCATGGCGGGGGCTGCGGCGGTAATGCCGACGAGAGCGACGAGTGCGGTTGCAATGACAGACTTGCGGATCATGAATATGTCTCCTCAGGCGGAAAAGACCGCGGTTGAACGTCTTTCTTCTAGACGCTCCCTTCGGAACGGAAGCTGAAGGCATCATTCAGTCGGGGTTCATTCGCGGAGATCGGCGCGGTGTCCGCCATGGGTGATGAACGGCCGCAGCGTCTTTCAGAGAGATTGTGCGCCGCATCCCGCTCGAGAGTTGAGGCGAGGGATAGCAGCGCCCACTCACGCGACACCAGCCAAATACTGCCGCTTAGAAGATTGCTGTACTCGCTCCCTCACAAGGTCGCTCAGCATCTGTCGGGCTACGGCTGGCACAACATGATGTGGAAGGTGGCCGACGCCCTCGATCACCCTGATCATCGGCCTCGGATGTTTCTGCCGAAGGCCATCGATATGCCAGGCCGGCTGAACTATGCGATCCTCCGAACCGAACAGGACGTGCAGTGGCAGATTGCTGGGCAGCTTCGGCAGCAGTTCCATGTCTTTGTTGAAGGCCCGCAGCTCGTTAGCCATCGTTTCAATTGCGCCCGGATTGACCATATGAGCGGCCGGCAACACCGACAGCTGGGGAGGCAACGTGTTTGGAAAGGATGACGATCGCAGACCACGGTCGAGAAAAAACGCTGCCCATCGGCTGATTACATGCTGGCGGATCAAGGATCCCACCACCGGGGCGACGGACGCCCGGAGGATGGGCAGCGGTTTCGGTGGGACGGGCCTGCAGCACGGCGAAATCAGAAGCAACCCGTTCACCAGCTCCGACCGGCGCGCTGCCAGATGAAGTGCCGGCGCGCTGCCGATGGAGTGGGCTACGATCGAGACGCAATGCAGGTCCATTGCATCGATTAGGCGCTCGAGCCAAAAGGATTGGCCTATCGGTCCTCGTTCAGCGAGAGGAAGAGGGCTGCTGAAACCGTAGCCCGGGCGATCGGGGGCCACCATGCGGAACGTGCTCTGAGCAAACGGAAGCAGAACCTCTTCAGCCAGGCTCCCACAGCCATGGAGGACAAGGATCGGTCTTGCGTTCAAGTCGCCGCTCTCCAGAACATGCACCTGCTGCTTGTCGAACTGGTAAATCGTGCCGATCCGGGGGCAAAATGCCTGCTGCTTCAACATGATCCAACAAACGCCCGCAGTTGGTTCTCGGTTCCGTGATGCTTTTGGCTTAGTTCAACCAACCTGTTCTACCCGGAGCGTCCCTGCGGAAGCCGCCGTAACAAGTTCCACTGACACGTGCCATCCGGATTAACCTGCTTCGCCCGTCGGCAATGTTGTTCTAGTGTCGTCTCGCTGCCCGACAATATTTCTATTCTAATATTGATAACAGGGCTGGTGCTCCAAAGATCCTCTGATGTGCTCGTTCTCAGAAGCTTGAAAACATGCTAAGTTTCGTCGGCAACAGAGGGGGAAAACCAATGCCACGCATCGCAAATCTTTACTTCAAGACCGCCATCATTTTTCTGATCGCCGGCATCTCGGTCGGCCTTCACATGTCGATCTCAGGTAATCACGCACCGACCGGGGCCCATGCCCACGCCAACCTGCTCGGTTGGGTCACCATGGCGCTCTTCGGCGTTTACCACGCGCTCAATCCACACAAGGCCGAGAAGCGCCTGGCGATGATCCAGTACGTCGTCTACACCTTCGGTGTCGCGGTGCTGATCCCGTCCCTTTATCTGCTGCTTTCCGGAAACACGGCGATGGAACCGATTGTCGCCATTTCCTCGCTCATCGCCTTCGCCGGCGTGCTGATGTTCGCCGTCATCATCTTCTCGGGCAGCGAAGCTTCGAGTCCGGCCGGCGTCTCCCGGGCGCGCTGATCCAATCGGGAAAGAGCGACTATCTGGTTATCAAGTTGCATGTTCGAATTCTCTTCGTGCATCTCGTGCTTTTGCACTGAGAATGACGAGGAGTTTTCGGGCGGCCAATGCGGATCGTGACAAGGTGCGAGGTCTTGGATTCAGCCGATCGCCGTCACATCGGCTCCGGCTCCGCGAGAGCGGAGATCTCCTAGAATGCTCTGAGGCCCGTTCAGAAATCCGATCGGCAGGATGGATGAACGCGTTCGTGCCTGCCGGCAGGCTTGCGATCCGTTCGATCGGATGTGCGCGCAGTTTGTTCATATCGATAAGCTCGGTTGGTGAGACGATGCCCTTGGCGGTGATTTCCTCGCCAAGCTTGGCTATCTCTGTGCTTTTTCGAACCTTCTGGAGCTCATCGAAGTAGGCGCCGATCGGTCCGACGCGGCGGGAGAAGATAGGTTATTGCAGCGGCGTCGACAGAATTGACCATCTCCAGATCACCGGTTCTTGCATGGCCTGCAGGTCGCCGTCGGCGGCGAGCGTCTTCACGTTCTCGCTAATCAGCCACGGCGACGCTTTTGGCACCGGGCTCATCTCGTATGCCGTCCGTCGCCTGCTTGAGCACAAACGCAATCTGCGCTTCAGAAAAACTTCGATGCTCTCACGGAGTTCTCCTCCTCGTCCCCACAGGGTCATAAGTGGGAAATTCCAGTTCCAGATAGCCTAACTTGACTGGAGCACATCAGGCCCGGGCCAAGGCCCCATTATTTCATGGGAGGCAATAAATTCGAAACTATTCTCGCAATTGTGGATGTGAGGGTCCGACGGCAATATCACCCTTGTCAGACGAACACTGTGTCGCCTGAACTTTTCAATAACGAAATCGCAGGACGGAGATGACCCAGCCTCGCTATTCCATAACGCGCCGAGACGCGCTGTTGTCCATAGGCGCCGCAGCAGCGGCCATGGCCATTTCGCCCTCTCTCAGCTTCGCAGCCAATGCTGCTCCCACCATTAACCCAATCGAAGGAACCAAGACGATGGCCTATGTAAGCACCGAAGACGGCGTTGAAATCTTCTACAAGGACTGGGGCCCTAAGGATGCCCAGCCGATCATGTTCCACCACGGATGGCCGCTGTCGTCCGACGACTGGGACGCGCAGATGCTGTTTTTCCTGTCGAAAGGTTTTCGCGTCGTCGCCCATGACCGCCGCGGCCATGGCCGATCCGCCCAGGTGGCCGACGGTCACGATATGGACCATTACGCAGCCGATGCCTTTGCCGTCGTCGAGGCGCTCGGCCTGAAGAATGTCGTGCATGTCGGCCATTCCACCGGTGGCGGTGAGGTCGCCCGTTATGTGGCCAAGCATGGCGAGCCTGCCGGCCGCGCCGCCAAGGCCGTCCTCGTTTCGGCCGTGCCGCCGCTGATGCTCAAGACCGAGGCCAATCCCGAAGGCCTGCCGATGGAAGTGTTCGACGGTTTCCGTTCCGCACTTGCCGCTAACCGCGCGCAGTTCTTCCGCGACGTTCCGGCCGGTCCGTTCTACGGTTTCAATCGAGATGGCGCCAAGGTTCAGGAAGGCGTGATCCAGAACTGGTGGCGTCAGGGCATGATGGGCGGCGCCAAGGCCCATTACGACGGTATCAAGGCCTTCTCCGAAACCGACCAGACGGAGGACCTGAAGGCGATCAGCGTTCCCACTCTCGTCTTGCATGGTGAAGACGACCAGATCGTTCCGATTGCGGACTCTGCGCTGAAGTCGGTGAAGCTTCTGAAGAACGGTTCGCTCAAGACCTACCCCGGCTTCTCGCATGGCATGCTGACCGTCAATGCCGATGTGCTGAACGCCGACCTTCTCGCCTTCGTGAGGGCTTGAGCGGTCCTGGCGACGAGTGCGGCCTCCCACGCACCCGTCGCCTCACGAAGCACCAGATTCACAAGCGCTCGGCGCGGTGGTCTCCCGGCGGCTATCTCGTTGAAACGGTTTCCCACATGCGAAAAACACCCATCGCCAAGGCACGGGTACCGGTTGCCATGCACCTGACCCCCGACCTCGTAGCCAAAACCTTCAAGCTAGTCGAGGACGAGGGCCCAGAGCCTAACTGGACGCCGATCTCGGGTCAGCAACTCGATCAACTCGTCAGCAGAGTCGAGCAGGAGGCTGGCGACGAGCAGATATGGGTGTTCGCTTATGGATCCTTGATGTGGAACCCGGGCTTTGAAGCGGCAGCAAGTGAAGAGGCCGTTGCGTACGGATGGCATCGTGCGTTCTCGTTGAGGATAGAACGGCTGAGGGCCACCTCCGATGCGCCAGGTCTGATGCTGGCGCTTCGGCCGGGAGGAAGTTGCTCTGGCCTCGTCCTGAAGCTCCCCTGCGTGACGAAAAGGCAGGATCTGCGTACGCTTCTGGCGCGCGAAATCCGATATGCCGAGGTGTGCGACATGGTGCGATGGGTTTCGGTCAAGACACCGACGGGTACACGCCGCGCGCTCACATTCTGGGCGAGTGCGAAGCGATCAGGGCTCACGGAGAAGATACCGCTCGATGACGCCGCAGTGTTGATCGCTCAGGCATGCGGACCGGCGGGATCCTGCGCGGAATACCTGCATCGGACGGTCTTGGATCTGGCGGAGCGAAATATCTTCGATCGAAACCTGTGGCAGCTGCAGCAAATGGTCGCCGCAAGACTACGGGCACTCTCACAGGACGGTTTGATGTGAGAGAAGGTGCACGTCTCCTGAAGATCAGTGATGATGTGCGCGGCGTATGTCAATCCAGCATGACCATCTGCGCCGCGACTTGCTCTTCGAAGTATTTCGAGAATGAGGCGATGCGTGGTGGAAGCGCTTGGTACGGCGGATAGAACAGCGTCAGCCACAGGTCAGGCGGTGCCCATCCCTTGAAGACGTGGACGAGACGACCGCTCCTGATGTGATCGGCGATGTTGAATCCTGGGAGCAGTGCGACACCTGCACCGTCGGCGGCCATGTCCGCCAGTACCTCGCCACTGTTGGCGCTGAAGGCTCGACCTGCCGAGATCGTGATGCTTGAGCCGCCGTCGGACAAAACCCAGTTCTCGCGCCGGCTCTCGCCGCTATAGGCGAGGCAGTCGTCTGGCTTTAGCTCGTTGGGGTGTTGCATATCGGCGAAACGGCTCCCTGGGGCCGCGACCAGGATGCGTGGCACCACCCGGATTTTTCTCCAGATCGTGTACTTGTCTGAAGGCTGTGATGAGATGCGGATCGCCAGATCGTAGTCGTCATCGACGATATTCACTAAACCGTCGGACAAGGAGACCTCGAAGCTCATCTTCGGATAACGTTCCTTGAAACCTGACAGGATCGGCGGCAGCACGGTCTTGCCGAACCACGTGGGCGCGCTGATCCGGAGGCGCCCTTCGTCCGCCTTGTGTGCATTCATCACATCCCGTCGCGCTTCTTCCAACGTCTTCATCGCTGGCTGGATCTGCGCGGCGAAGATTGCGCCGTCAGTCGTCAGCGAGACCTGCCTCGTCGTGCGCACGAAAAGCTGCACGCCGAGTTCCGCCTCGAGTGCTGCGATCGCGCGTGTAACAGCCGCCGGCGTCATGTCCAACTCGCGGGCGACCTGCGCGAAATTTCGCTTCTCGGCTGCGAGCAGGAAGGTTCTGAGGGCCTTGTAATCGTTCATGTCATTGTTTCAGGATTTGCAATTCAATCGAGAGGAATATTGCAACACCGGGTGGCGATCAACGGCCGTAGTTTTGAGACGATCGCTGCCTTTATTGGGGGACCAGTCATGGACCCGCGGCGCCATCGAGTGACTAAGCCACCACTCATTCGGCCCCCGCACGCCATTCGCGATAGGCGAGATGGATCTTCGCGCCGATCGTCGTCAGCGGCTGCGGCGGCAGTGATACCGGCGCCGCCAGACGACTGTAGACGCGGCCGAGTTCGGAGTCGTGCCCCAGCAGGCGTTCGGCCGCGGCGATGCCGGCGGCGGTGGAGTTGGATGCGCCGAGGCCGTTGCAGCCGCAGGCGGCGAAAACGCCGCGCTCGATTTCTCCGAAAGCCGGCACATGATTGTGCGTCAGCGCCATCGCGCCGCCCCAGCGGTACTGCATGCCGAGACCGGCAAGATCGGGAAAGCGGTGGGCGAATTTGTCGTCATGCAGGCGGCCGGCGCTGCGGATGGCGGCATCGCTGATTGCAATGCGGGGATTGTAGCTGTAGCGCGACCGCACCAGGATGCGGTCGCCGCCGGCAGTGTTGATGCGCCGCACCGTCGTCCCCATCGGCAGGGCAGGGGTCGCCGCCCATTTCCTTTCGCCGCCGAGCCTTGCCGGATCGAATTCCTGCGTCATGGACGCGTAGGTGAAGACATGGAGGAGGCGTCCGCGGAAGAAGCCGAAGCTTTCGGCGTGGCCGTTATTGGCCATGATGATCTTCGCAGCCCGCACCGATCCCTTCGGCGTCTTCACCAGCCATCCGTCGCCGGAGCGCTCGAAGGAGAGAGCAGGCGTCTGCTCGAAGAGCCGCACCGGCTCCTTCAGGCAGTCGGCTACGCCGCTTATATAGGCGGCCGGCTGGATGATGATCGTCCCCGGCGAGAACAGGCCGGAGGTAAAGGATTTCGATCCGGTCACAGCCTCGATTTCTTCGCGTTTGAGCAGTCGATGCGCTTCGCCCATCTTCGAAAGCTGCCGCGAGTAAGCGGCCAGATGTTTGTCGCCTTTCGCGCTCATCGCAATACTGTAGCGGCCGCACGGATCGAACAGATCCTTTCCCCAGCCGTTTTCGGCAGCCAGTTCGGTGGCAAGAGCAATCGCCGAACGCTGCAGGAGCACGGAATCGCGGAACCTGCCTTCCGACTCGCCGCTGAAATCGTCCGAGGAGACCTCATGCGGCAGGTCGATGATGAAGCCGGAATTGGCGCCGGCCGGACCTTCGCCGACGATGCCGGCTTCGAGAATGGCGACCCGGACTGTCGGATCGAGCCGCGAGAGGCGGTGGCCCGCCGAAAGACCGGCAAAACCGCCGCCGATGATCGCGACATCGACGCTGATCGCTTCGCTCAAGACCGGCCGCGGCGTGCGCGGGGCAAGTGTGGCCACCCATCCCGACACGCCCGCACGTTTGGGAAGCCTGGATGCGACGAAGACGTTCTTAGCGGTCCCGCTCACGGTCAAATCGCCTCCCGCTTTATAAGCGCTTCGAGGGAGCGGCGCAGCGCGGGAAGCTTCTCGGGAGCCAGCGCGCGCAACGGCTTGCGCGGAACGCCGGCACCGTAACCGGTGAGATCGGCGGCAGCGTAGACGGACTGCACGTAATCGCCTTCCCAGATCAGCCCCATTGCCGGCTCCAGGATCTTCCAGAGCGCGCGCACCTCATCCCACTTGCGCTCGGCCGCCGCCGCGACGAGAGCGACGCAGGTTTTCGGAGCGAAATTCGCGCCGCCCCAGATCAGGCCGTCGCATCCGGCATAGAGCGCGTAGGGAACGAGCGGATCGGCGCCGTTCATCACGAAGCGGCCGGTGCGAATGAGCGCCGCCTGCTTGCTCAGGTCCCCGCCGCTGTCCTTGACGGCGCAGAAGCCGGGAATCTCGTTCAGCCTGTCGAGGAGCTCCGGCGTGATGGCGACGCCCACCGCCTGGGGCACGTTGTAGCCGATGACGGGAAGGCCTGATCCGGCGACCTCGGCGTAGAAATCGAGAATGCCCTGATCGTCGGTCGGGCCTTCGAAGAAGGGCGGAAGCACCATGACGCCTTCGGCGCCGGCATCGCGGGCTCGTGCCGTTCGCTCGACGACATCTTCGACGAGGAGCGCCGAGGTCTGGGCGATCACCTTGGCTCGGCCGTTGACGATTCTGGCGCCGCGGCGGATCAGTTCCTCGGATTTCGCCTTGGAGAGATAGACATGCATGCCGGTGCCGGAGCTGAACAGGAAGCTTCTGACCCCGGCGGCGAGATAGCGCTCGACATTGTCTTCAAGCCGTCCGTAGTCGATGCGGCCGGCATCGTCGAACGGCGTGGTGATTGCGAGGTTCAGTCCCGGAAACGGAAATGCGGTCATTGGATGGATCCCTTGCACTGGAGCGAGCCGGATTGGCTTGAGCTGCGTATCTTGTTCCTGGCCGGCCTAGAGGGTCGGCGCTTCCATTCCCTCGGGGGCCGCGTACATGGCCATATTGCGTCGGGAAAGTTCGAGATGGAGCCGCGCCAGCTCACCGGAGGCTTCGGCATCGCGCCGCTCGATCGCCTCGATCATCTGGTCATGCTGCCGCGCCGCCAGTTCGAGCTCTTCCTGCATGCGCGGTGTGTTCGGATGTTTATAGAAGATCTTCCCGATACGGGCATGATCGATCTGCAGGCGGCGAAGGCTCGGGACCACGTAGACGTTGTGAGCCATCTCGCCCACCTGCCGGTGGAACTGGTCGTTCTGGAATACCCGGCCCTCGACGTCGCAATCGTCCACCGCTCTGCGGAAGGCGCGCTGGATTTCCTTCAGAGCTTCGAGCTCCGCTTTCGTTCCATTCTCGGCTGCGAGCTTGCTTGCGGTGATGTAGATCATCGGCGCAAGCAGGAAGAAGTCGCGCAGCGACTGGTAGCTCATGGAGCTGACGCGGGCGGCGCGGTTTGTCTCGAGCTCGATATAACCCTCGCCAGCCATCTGTCGCATCAGCTCGCGCACCGGCGGGCGGGAAAGCCCGAACTCTTCGCTCAAGGCCACTTCATCAAGCACGGCTCCCGGAGGCAGCTCCATCGTCAGAATGCGTCTGCGCAAAGCGAGCTCAAGGCTGCCCTTGCGATCCGGACCTGCGGTCTCTGTGCTCATGTCGACTGCCTTCATTATTCTTAAAGTAGACATTAAGTAGACAGATCGAAAACGTCAAGGGACGGCGATTGGAAGCTGAAGCTGCGCGATGAGGTTCGCAAAGTGAAAGCGCGATGCCGCGCGGAAACAAAAAGGCGGCTGTGTGGTTACTGATAGACACACGCAGGAGCGTTTCCCTTGCGAGGAAAGAGCCGTAACCGGAGCAAGACGATGGACACAGCAACTCACTGGGCGCTTCTCCTCGGCATATTGACCTTGGCGAGTTGGTTAGCCGGAGGCTTCGCGGCGGTGCTTGGAAACGTGGAGCTTGGCCATCACGGGCAAAAGGCAGCCGAATATCTGACATTCGGTCTGAGCGTCACCGGCTTCATCTCCGCCGTCGCGATGGTATTGATCCTGGTGATCCGATGACCTCGATCACCCGAGTGGCCATAGACCCGACCTTCCCGCGATCGTCGATTATGTTGGGTGCGAGCTGGATGATCGTTCGAGAGAAGGAACTCTGATCGATCTGCCTATCCGCTACCCCTGGCGTCGCGCGGCGGTCTGCCCGGCGGCAGCAGGCGGACGACGAAAGATCGAGACCTGGTTGCGTCCGGCTTCCTTGGCGCGATAAAGCGCCATGTCGGCTTCGTGTTGGAGATTGGCCAACGAAACATCCGTGTCGACAGCCGACTTGAACGCCACGCCGACGCTCAGCGTCACCGAGGGCCCGACGCTGGAGGCCGGGTTCGGCAGGGCGGCCGCTTCCACGCTCTCGCGTATTCGCCTGGCGACTGCGACGGCCTCTTCTTCATCGACATCCGGAAGCACGATGAGAAACTCCTCGCCGCCATGGCGCGAGACGAGATCGCGATCGGCGCGCACGCAGCTCTGGATGATGCCGGCAACCTTGACGAGGCAGCGATCGCCTTCGCTATGTCCGAGCTTGTCGTTTAGCCCTTTGAAGTGGTCAATGTCGCACATCAGCATGGCGACGATGCCGGTCTCACGGCCGTGGCGCCAGAGGCTCTCGAGCGTTTCCATCATCCAACGGCGGTTGGCGATCCCGGTCAGCGGGTCGGTTCTGGCCAGCCGCTCCAATCGGGCGTTCGCGTCGGCAAGCTCCGCGACGCGGCGCTGATCCCTGCAGTCCAGGAGAAATGTCTTCTGCGCCAGGATGTTCATCGTTCGCCTGGCGACCACCGTCGCGATGATCCCACAGGAAAAAAACAGGGTCGCGGCGACGACACTGCCCGCTTCCAAAAGCGGATTGTGCCATTGAAGGATGAAGTAGAGACATAGGGCATAACAGGCGATTGCGGTCGTCCAGGCCAGCGGCACGCTGAAGATCGTGATTGCGCTCGTCGCGACGAACAACATGATGCTTAGATGCCGCTCGTAAAATTCGCCGCCGGCAAACACGCCGACCAGCCCGACCGAGAGGAGAATAAGGAACATTCCCACAAGCAGCGACGCCCGCTGAACGGCCGCCGGGCGCGGCTTGTTCCAAACCACCGCGGTCAAAATTGCCGCCGGCGGCAAAAGGCAGGCGGGAGCAATCATCGACAGAACGATCTGCCGGGGAAGCAGGACGGCGTTCAGCGCCAGCGTCAGAACATCGACAAACGCGACCCAAATCATCCAGGAGCGGATGACCTTCGCCGTCTGCCGCCACAACCTTTCATCAAAACGACGGCGCAGCTCGCCCGTCAGGCGGATATCGCGGGTTCGGCCCGATAAAAGACGTTCGACCTCATCCGCCATTGCGCCAGTCAACGGCCGTGGCGGCACAGACCCGGCTGGAGAGGTTTCAGAGGAAGTGCTTTTGGCATCACTCATCTTTGATTTAACTAGCCGCGATGCAAAACTCGGCAAGGCTTACCCACCCGCATCGGGATTCGTATGTTGATATTTTGTAAACAAGATTGCGCGCGCGGTCTGGGCCGGATCGTCTCGATCATGCTACCAACCCTTTTCCGAGAGGGGACAGTATGAGGCTCAAACTGGTTGCAGTTGCGGTCGCGGCGCTGGCGCCGGTGGTTGCGATGCTCTTCTACAACGAGATCGCGCTCCGCCATCAGCGCAACGAGGAAGTGCGCACCTCCGCTGCGCAGGCGGCGAGGCAAGCCTCGTCGGAAGTCGAACGGATTATTGAGGGCCTGCACGCCCTTCTCGTCTCCGTGTCATCAATGCCTTCCGTCCGACACCTCGACGTCCCGGCTTGCAACGACGCCCTGAAATCGGTTGCCGAAAACATTCCCAACATCCGCACCATCTTCGTCGCCGGGCTCGATGGGCGGCCGATCTGCGGAAGCATGGCTTTCCCGAAAGGCGTGGTCTTTTCCGACCGCGATTATTTCCAGCAGACTTTGGAGACCAAGGACTTTTCCGTCGGCACCTATACGCAGAGTCGCCTTTCCGACCGCCCGGTGCTGCCGCTCGCGATCCCCCTGATGGAAGGCGATATCATCAAGGCCATCATCGTCAGCGGGATCCGGCTGGACTGGCTGCAGAACCGCATCACCGAGCGCGGCGTTGCTCCCGGCAATGCGGTGACCATCGCCGACGGCAAGGGAACCATTGTCGCGCACGTTCCCTCTCCCGATCAGTTCGTCGGTACGATCTTGCCCGAGGAATACCAGCAGCTGATCCACGCCGAACAGCCTGATGTCATCGAGACCACCAGTCAGGACGGAACAGCGCGCATCCTCGGTTATCGCCCGATAGCCTTGCCTTCCAACCCCCTCTATGTCAGCGCCGGCTTCTCGAAAACGGAGGTCTTCGCGCCGATCGAACGGGCGACGCTGATGAATACGCTCGCCATCATCGGCGGTGCGCTTTTCGCCTTCGTCGCCGCGATCTTTATCGGTAACCGCTTCATCCTGATACCGATCTCCAGGATCGCGGATGTGATGGAAAGTTGGCGCAGCGGTCAGACGACGGCGCGGACCGGCATGAAGGGACCGGGCGAGCTGGGGCTCGTCGGCGCAACCTTCGATCGGCTGCTCGACGAACTCGAAGACCGCCGGCGCCAAAATCAGCAGGCGGAGGAGGAACGGAGCCTGCTCGTCCGCGAGCTTGCGCATCGCGTCAAGAATGGCTTCACGCTCGTGCAGGCGATTGCCAGACAAACCTTCTCGCGGTCCGATCCGGAGAGATACAATTCCTTCGCCGAGAGGCTCGCAGCCCTCGCCGGTACCTATGACCTCATCCTGTCGCGGGAGGGGTCGGCTTCGCCCATTCGGGATATCCTGTCCGCAGCCCTGCGGGCGCATGTCGCCTCGCAAGCCGAGCGCATTCGTCTCGACGGACCGGACGTGGTTCTTCCGGCGGACACCGCCCTGCCGCTCTCGCTGGTGATTCATGAGCTGGCGACCAACGCAACCAAGTATGGAAGCCTCGGCAGCGAAAATGGAACAGTCGCCATCGAATGGAAGCACGAGGATGGACGTGTCCTCCTTCTGTGGACGGAAGCCGGCGGGCCGCCGGTCTCGACGCCGACGAAAAAGGGCTTCGGCTCGGTGCTCATTGAACGTGCCTTCCCGTCGAAGGCGCAGGCGCGATCCCGCGTGGACTACCAGGCCGAAGGCCTCATCTTCGAAGTAATATTTTCGATTGGGGAACCGGTTGCCAGAGGCGAAGTTGACCCTCTGAGCCGGGACGTAAAGCATACGAGCTAGAGATGAAAACCAAGGTGGTCGTGGTCGAGGACGAGGCTCTGCTGCTGATGATGGCGGTCGCCATCGTCGAGGAGGCAGGCTTTGAAGCGCTCGAGGCACGCAATGCCGACGAGGCGCTCATGCTCTTCGAAAGAGTGCCCGGCATCCGGATCCTGTTTACCGATATCGACATGCCGGGCAGCATGGATGGCTTGATGCTCGCAAGGGCCGTCCGCGACCGCTGGCCGCCCGTGGAAATCATCATCGTCTCCGGCATGAAGCAGCCGGACGCGGGCGCCTTGCCCGAGCGCGGCGTCTTCTTCTCCAAGCCCTACGATATCCGGCAGCTTACCAATGCGCTCGTCAGCATGGCCGCGTAGGGCTTCGGCCGCGGCACGGGCTGCGCGACGGGAAATGACGCGGGATGATGCATCCTTTTGGAATCTCGTGCGTTTTCCCTGCTTCAACAGCAGGAGACCACCATGTCCAAACGCGAACTCATCGATACAGGCACTGACAAGCGCTACGTCCGCCGCGACGACCAGGGTCGTTTCACCGAGTCAGCGGACGTCAGCCGCTCGCTCTCGGCAGACAAGCGGCGCCGGGCAAAAAATGATGCAAAGCCCGGAGAAGGCGATCGCGGCGACCGTCACGCCAAAAGGCACTGAAATCGAGTCGTCGCTCCTGTGAGCGCGGCTGCTCGAGCGGCTATCTTTCTGCCATGGAAGGCCGCTGCAAATCGATGCGGCTGGTTACGACCGGCTGGCCGGAAGCGGGGTCTTTGTCGACGGTCTGCAGTCGAAGCTTGTTCTGCCCGACCTTCTCAATCGTTAAAATTGCATCTCGGTCGCCGTTGACCAGCCGCGCCCACGTCACACGCAGGTTGAGGGCGGTGCCTTTCCTGCTCCCGGCAAGCTTCGACGGCAGCCCCGATGGTCCCACGTACTTGCCGGTATAACGCTCTCCGGCGGCATTTACGGTCGCCGAGAAGCTCCTGGTGAAAACGGCAAGGCCGCGACACGTCCCATTCATCGAGACGGCAGATGCACCCGCATCAGATCGCAGGGTGCAGGAGACCTTCAGATTCGCGCCGCCTATCTTGGTGAGGACCATTCCGGTTCCGCTCCAGTCACCGTCCAAAGACTGGAGAAATCCTGCCTCCGACGCCGTTGCCTCGGCCGGCAAGCAGGAGAGCGAAAGCAAAGTCGCGATCAGCGCAGCACGCATGAAATCCCCCAGGGTTGCATGGCCTAACTCACGAGAGGAGCAGATTGTTCCCCGTCGCGGCACTCGTGCAACCATTGCCCTCGCCTCATCCACTCCGTCGCTGCGATGCGGCGTCGATCCTGCGGAGCTCGAAGAAATAACGACAGGCATCGCCGTCGACGCACATCATACCAGCGACCTGGTCGTCTCCCGTTCTGCGGAAATAGTCGGCGATCGGCTGCCTGTCGTAGACCATAGCAGCTGTGGTGAAGTTATCGAAGGTCTGAAGCCTCAGCGACGCGGTCGTACCCCGCGCCCGCAGCGCCTTCTGCAGGTAGGAGAAGCAGCTCCGGGCGATCCGAGTGCGGCCGAACGGCGCCGCCTTGATGGCCAGGCGGATCGGAAAAATGCCGGGGTCGATCGCCACCAGCCGATCCGACCGCCACTGAAAGAGGAGGGCGTCGGCGCGCATGTCGGCGTGAAACCGCTTGCCGAACCAGCCCAGGTTCTCGAGAACGCCGTCGAGCGGGTGGCCCGATGGGATGCCCGCACCTCGCCACAGGCCGAGCATCTCGGCCGGCCGGACCGGCGCCAGCGAAGAGAACCAGGCGGTCATTTCGTTCTGTCGCTTAGCACTTTTCAGCGGCATCATGACCCCGGCTTCGTCGACAACAGGGCTTGCAGCGACACCGGCCTGAGGCCCTGCGCATCGACGCCGACATCGTACTGGCGGGGCAGGGGCTTGAGGCGGCCGTGGGAATGTCCGTGCAGATTGATCGACTTCTTGCCCATCTTGTTCCAGGTGCGGAACGGGTAATGGCACAGGATCAGCAGATGATCGTCCAGCGTCATTTCGCTGTAGTGCTGAACGCTTGCCCATCCTGTCGCCTCGGTCGTCGTCGGGGGATCATTATTCCCGATGATGAGGTGCTTCCGCCCGTTCAGCATCGAAAGGAGCTGGTCGCAATCGCCGCCGCGGAAGGACATGAAGTCGCCGAGATGCCAGATGTCGTCCTGCGCATCAACGATCTCGTTCCAGTTGCGGATCAGCGTCACGTCGTGGGACGCCATGTCGGGAAAGGGGCGTCGGTCGATGCGAAGGACGCGGGGATCTGCAAAGTGGGTATCGCCGATAAAGTAAATCATCTGACAGAGATGGCGCAGTCCGTCCGCTTGGGAAGCCGACGTGTTTGCTAATGGCCAGGTGTAGGAATCGAATGTTTCACGTCGTCAAGGGACGGGCTGTGCACGACGCGATAACGCGCTTCGACGAGGTTATAGATCCCGAAGGCCGCCAGGCCGATCGCAATGGCGATGTAGAGGATCGCGCCGAAAGGAAGCCGTCTCACCCATTCGAGCGCGTCCGCCATGCTACCAGCCTGCTCAGGATCAACACGAAAACCTGCATAGACGAAGAATATTCCGGTGATCACAAAGACGACGCCGCGGGCGACGAGGCCGTAGACGCAGACCGAGGTCACCACGCCGCTTGTGTCGGCGAGCCTGAGATAGCGTTCGAATTTCCTGGTAATGCCCTTGGCTGCCGTCACGGCCCCGCCGATGATGAAGCCGAGACCGACGGCCATGGCCAGATAGGCGCCGAACGGCTGCGACATGATCCATTCTGCCAATCCCTTCTCACCCGATCCCTGACTTCCGCCGCCGCTGAAGAGTGCGTGCCCCAGCGCGTATCCGGCAAGCCCGAGATAGACGACGGCGCTGCCGAAGAAAACCGTGCGGATGGCGATGGCCTTGGCGTCGCGGCCGTGGCCGTCGCTGTCGGCGAGCGACTGCGCCAGCCGCCAGGCGACGAAACCCAGAAGTCCGATGCCGATGAGACCAACCCAGACGCGGCCGAAGGGCTGTCCGAGAAGCGTCGAAAGTGCCGATTTCGTTTCCGACTTTCCGCCGGCGACGCCGGAGAAGAGGGCCAGGCCCGCCACGAGGAGGAACACGATACCGCGCGCCACATAGCCGCTCTTGGCAAGCAGGTCGAAACGAAATCCTTTGGGCATGATATTCTCCGCGCGTCCGTGTGTGGCTGTCAGCTCTAACGCGCTACTGCGCGGAAAGTTGTCATCGAGGAAAGACCATGATCATTGAGGGAGTTGCCGATGCCGGTCCGTAGCGCCGGGCTTCTCATCTACCGCCTTTGCGAGACGAGGCCGGAGGTCCTGCTCGTCCACCCCGGCGGTCCCTTCTGGGCGAAGAAGGACGAGGGCGCCTGGTCGATCCCGAAAGGATTGATCGAAGCCGGCGAAGACGAATTGTCGGCAGCGATCCGGGAGGCGCAGGAGGAGCTCGGCGTCGAAATTCAAGGAAGCTTCGCCCGGCTCGGAGAATATCGCCAGCGCGGCGGAAAAGTGGTGGTCGTCTGGTCGGTGGAGGCGGACGCCGCGCTTGACGTCGAGACAGTGCGGAGTGCGGAGTTTCAGATCGAATGGCCACCGCGATCGGGCCGCATCCAGAATTTCCCCGAGGTCGACCGCGCCGGGTGGTTTCCCATCGCAGAAGCTGAAATCAAGATTCTCAAAGGCCAGGTTGCCATGCTTGCCGATCTCGCAAGACAGCTCGGCCAGGACCAGTAAACGCTCATCATTCTGTTTCGACAAGAATGAAGGAGCGGTCGGCGGCCTCGAGCAAAGTATCAGCGATCGGTCCATATGACAGCATCTCGCCGGCCCGTCGGCTGACGCCGAGCACGATCAGATTGAACCTGCCTCGGCGCGCCTGACGCAGGATCGACAGATCGGGTGCGCCGCCCGACTGGGTGATCTTTTCGACCGAAATGTCGTTGTAGCTCGCGATTTCGTCAATCTTCCTGAATGCGGCCAGATGCGCGTTGGCGATATCGCTCACACGCGGCGCCAATGACGCCTGTTGCGGCTCACGGATGTAAATCGCAGCTACGTGCGCGCCGCTGGCCTTGGCCACGACCAACGCGAATTCCGCCGCCCGCATGGACCGTTCTGTCCCGCTGATCGGCACCAAGATGCGCAGCCTTCCGTCATCGTCGGGCAAGGCGTCACGTTGCGAACAGATGGCAGTCGTTCCTTTGAACGACTTGCTCATCCTCGAAATTTTCTGGTCAAGACCTCCCTCGGGCGCTGCGGTGGGTTCGACCCCGACAAAGAGCATGTCATGACCCTTTTCGGCACTCTCGGCCAGCAGTGCTTCGAGGTCCCCGCTCGTCCCACTCGTTGTAACGTGAAGATCGCCATCGATGGCGGCCTCCTGACTGCCGAGGCGGCCGACGGTTCGCTGCGCGCTCTCCCTCACTTGTTCGGCAATCGCCATGGCGGTGTTATCGATTGTCCGTCCCGCTTCGTCCTTGTTGCCGCCGGATTGGGCTTCTGGGCCTTGGGGTTTTCCATCGATGTTCAACACGGTGATCGGCATCTTTCGCAAGGCAGTAAAATGGGCGGCAATGCGGGTCGCAAGGCCGCTGCTGGCGGAATTGTCGACGGCAAGAAGGATGCGTTCAAATTTCGAAAGGAAGCTTTGCTCTTCGAATCCTTGACGGGCCAAACGATCACGCTCGTCCTCCCGCATCGGCAGCCTTGCAAGCGCCCAACGCAGCGATGGCGGCATGGCCATGGTCGTGACCACCGCCATCGCCACAATGACGGAAAACAGCCGCTGATCGAGAACCCCGATGGAAAGACCGATCGATGCGACGATGACCTCGGTGGAGCCGCGGGCGTTCATTCCGCAGCCAAGCGCGACGGCTTCCGGATTGGTAAAGCCGCTGAATTTGGCGCCGGCAAAGGCGCCTCCGAACTTTCCCAAGCTCGCAATCAGGATAAGGCCGAGCGCCAGGAGCAGAATGGCGGGATCGCTGAGAACGCCGAGATCCGTCTCCAAGCCGGTCAGGCCGAAAAAGACCGGCATGAACAGCGCCGTTGTCAGCGCCCGAAGCTGGCTGTCGATCTGGCGGGTCAAAATCGGCGATTGACCGACCAGAATGCCGGCGACGAACGCGCCGAGAACCGTGTGCACACCGATCAGATCAGTGATGATCGCCATGGCGCCCATGATGGCGATGATGGCGCTAAGGACCGGCAGATCGCTTTTGAACTTATCGTTCGTCAGTCGGATGATTTCGAAGACGATGCGGCGCCCGATCGTGAAGCTGAACGCCATGAAAGCAAGCGTGCCGGCTACGCTCCTCACCAATATCCACAGATCGACGGCGCCATGTTCGGCAAGGCTGAAAGTCACGGCGATGATCACCCAGCCGACGGTATCGTCGATGATTGCCGACGCGACGATCAATTGGCCGATATTGCGTCGCATGAAATCCATTTCCCGGACGACGGATGCCACGATCTTGACGGAGGAGATGGAGAGAGCCGTTCCAAGAAAGAGCGCCGTCACCAGCCGCGCCTGCACATTCGGCAACAGCGAGGCAGGGAGGAGCTCTCCTAGAGTAAAACCCGCGGCGAAGGGGATGAGAATACCGCTTAACGAAACGCCGAAGGCGGCGCGGCGCAGCCGGACCGCCAGGCCGAGATCCGTTTCCATACCGGCGAGAAGCAAGAGGAACAGGATGCCGAGCTGGGCAATGGCGTCGGTCATGCTTTTTTGTGCTTCGCCCGCCGGGAACAGCTGATGCTGAAGGTCAGGCCATAGAGAGCCGAATACAGATGGCCCGAGGAGGACACCGCCGATGATCTGACCCATGATGGAGGGCTGGCCGATGCGCACCATGAACTCGCCGAGCAATCGCCCGATGGCGACGAGCACGATGATCTGGACGAGAAACAGCGTTTCCGATGGCGCGTCCCGATCGGCGACGCCTGCTGCCGAGGCCGAGGCTGCAACGAGGAGAAGCAGGACTGCCAGTGCAACTTGCCAATGCCAGGCGCCTTTCAGGCTCATCTGCACCGACTCCCTGGAACTCCGATCACCGTCAGCCTCGAAGCGACATATTCGAGCGTCGCATCATTTCAATGTTCGACACCGAACAACGTTCCCAGGACTGGCAGGGCCACGGGTCTTTGCATGCGCGCAACGGCGCGGCTGCAATTCTGCAAACCGACGCATCGAGCCAACTCTTCTGGAGGCGAGCACGAGGCATTCAGACTTCAATCCACGCCGGTGATCTCCGGAGTGAAGGCAATGATTTTTTCGGATATCTGGCTGCCGTCTCCGCTGCTCGCAGCGAGCAGAAGCGCGGCGGCGACTTCGCCCATCTGACGCCGTGGCGAAATCGAGGTTGCGATCCTGACCGGGAGGGCGCTGGCGACATCCAACCCGTTGAATCCGGCGATCAGGATTTCCGCAGGGCTGGAAATGCCGAGTTCCAGGCAGGCAAAGGCGCCGCCCGTCGCCATGTCGTCGTTGGAATAATAGATGCAGTCGAGATCCCTGGTCGCCGCGAGCATCGACATGGACAGCCGCTTGCCGTGCGCCACCGAGGAATAGGCGGCGTTGAACCGCTCGTCCACGAAAGCAAGGCCGCTCTCACGCAGCACTTTCTCGAAGCCGGCCTTCCGCTTGCCGGCGCGCAGATCTCTGTCGATCGCGCTGCCGATATAGCCGAATCGCCGCCGGCCGGCCGCCAACAGCGCTTTTGCCATCTCTTCCCCGGCCTTGCCATGCGAAAGACCGACATTGAAATCGATGGGCGTGCCATCGAGATCCATCAGCTGAATGACGGGGATCGCGGCATTCTGCAACATTCTCACCGTTTCTGCCGGCTGATCGAGACCCGTCACAATGATGGCGGCAGGGCGCCAGGAGAGCATGTCGCGGATGATCTCGCGTTCCTTCGCCATATCGTAATCAGAGATGCCGAACACCGCCTGCATGCCTGATCCCCGCAGCCCCGCGGAAATGCCCGCCAGCATCTCGGGAAAGACGATGTTGGACATGCTGGGAACGACGACGGCGACGAGGTTGGTGCGCTGCGACGACAGTGAGAGCGCCAGCCGGTTACCGACGTAGTTTAGCCGCTCGGCCTGCTGAAGCACTTTTTCGCGGGTCTCCTTGGAAACGTCGGCGGCGCCGCGAAGGGCGCGCGATGCCGTCATCTTGCTGACGCCTGCCGCAGCGGCAACCTCTTCCAGTGTGGATTTACGCATCGCACCGACCCCATCGTCGAACTGCCTCGCCAGCGGGCAACGTCAGACTCATAGGCTCTTTTCTAAAAAAAGGAAAACACTCGCTACTTGACATGCACGATAAAAATAGGCGTTGTTACCGATACCGGTATCGATACCAGCCATGGGAAATGGGAGAGAAGCCGGGCGGGAGACAGGGAAAGCCATGGTCATAGAATCGGAGTCGATGGGCGCACAGGCAGCGCTTCGGAGGATCCGACATCTAATTAACGTTCGATAGCGATGATCTGCGGATCAGGAAAGGTGACTTGACCCGCAGGTTGCAAACCTATCTGAATTCGATCGGGCATATGCCGATCGGGCTGGTTCCAGATCGCGTCGCGAGCCGGCCCGGGAGTGACCACAAGGACAATAAGACGAGTAGCGCGATCTTGACCGAAGAGACCGGCCGACGGGAGGAAGAGCCGATATGCATGTGATGATCTTGGGAGCAGCCGGCATGGTCGGCCGCAAGCTGGTCGAGAAGATTGCGCGCGAGCCGCTCGCTTTCGGCCGGTCCATCACCCGTCTGACGCTGGCAGATGCTTTTCAGCCGCCGGTGCCGGAGACGCTCCAGTCCGTCTCCACGACGCAGATAGTCGACCTTGCCGCCGCCGGCGTAGCTGACAGGCTGATCGAAAGCCGGCCGGATCTGATCTTTCACCTGGCCGCCATCGTGTCGGGTGAGGCCGAGGCAGATTTCGACAAGGGTTACGCCGTCAACCTCGATGGCACGCGCGCTCTCTTCGATGCGATCCGCCAGCTCAGCCTCAAGAGCGCCTATGTGCCGCGCGTCGTCTTTGCATCCTCGATCGCCGTCTTCGGCACGCCGTTCCCGGAGGTCATTCCGGATGAATTCTTTGCCACGCCGCTGACGAGCTACGGCACCCAGAAGGCAATTGCCGAACTGCTGCTTGCCGATTATTCCCGCCGCGGCATCTTCGATGGCATCGGCATCCGGTTGCCGACCATCTGCGTGCGCCCCGGTGCGCCCAACAAGGCGGCCTCCGGTTTCTTCTCCAATATCCTGCGCGAGCCGCTGGTCGGTAAGGAAGCCATATTGCCGGTCAGCGACAGCGTCCGGCACTGGTTTGCCAGTCCGCGCGCGGCCGTCGGCTTCTTCGTCCATGCCGCGACGATCGATACGGCGAGGATCGGCGCGCGGCGCAACCTGACCATGCCGGGCCTTTCCGCGCTGGTCTCCGAAGAGATCGACGCTCTGCGCCGGGTGGCCGGCGACAAGGCGGTCGCCCTCATCAAACGCGTGCCCGATCCTGTGATCGAACGCATCGTCGCCGGCTGGCCGACCCAGTTCGATGCGACGAGAGCCTCTTCGCTCGGTTTCAAGGCGGAAACGAGCTTCGACGAAATTCTGCAAGTGCATATCGAGGATGAACTCGGCGGGAGGATTGCGTGAGCGTATCGGCGAGCGGAGAAGCAAGGATCGCGCTTGTCACCGGCGGTGGCACCGGCGTCGGACGTGCCATATCGAGGGGACTCGGCGCGGCCGGCTACAGAGTGGTGATTTCAGGACGACGGGCCGATGTGCTTGAAAAGGCGGCGAGCGAGCTTGGCAGCGAAACGGGGGCCGAGTTTTTCGCGGTTCCCGCCGATGTCGGCGATCCCGCTTCGGTGCGGGCTCTCTTCGATGCGATCGCGGAGAGATACGGACGGCTCGACCTCCTGGTCAACAATGCCGGCGTCACCGTACCGGGCGTACCGCTCGAGGAGGTTTCCTTCGAGCAATGGAACGCCATCGTCGCCGCCAATCTCACCGGCGCCTTCCTCTGCACGCAGCAGGCCTTCCGACTGATGAAGAGCCAGAGCCCGCACGGCGGCCGCATCATCAACAACGGCTCCGTCTCGGCCACGACGCCGCGCCCGAATTCGGCGCCTTACACCGCGACGAAGCATGCCATTACGGGCCTGACCAAATCCACCGCGCTCGACGGGCGCGAATTCGACATCGCCTGCGGCCAGATCGATATCGGCAACGCCGCCAGCGACATGACGACGAGGATCGCGGCCGGTGTGCTGCAGGCCAACGGCAGCATTGCCGCGGAGGCGACGATCGACCCGGCCCATATTGCCGACGCGGTCGTCTACATGGCAGGACTGCCGCTCAGCGCCAATGTGCTGACCATGACCGTGATGGCGACGAAAATGCCCTTTGTCGGGAGGGGCTAAGGCCTGCTGTCGCGGCCGAAGCGACATATATGCAGTTATGCAGTGCTCATGATCTGGGAGGAGGGAGTATGGCAAACGTTCAGTTCGCGGATGTCCGGAAATCATTCGGCGCGCATCCCGTCATCAAGGGGGTGGACATCGATATCGCCGACGGCGAATTCGTCATCCTCGTCGGCCCCTCGGGCTGCGGCAAGTCCACACTTCTCCGGATGCTGGCGGGGCTCGAGAATATTTCCGGTGGCGAGATCAAGATCGGCGGGCGCGTCGTCAACACGCTGCCGCCGAAGGACCGCGACATTGCCATGGTGTTCCAGAATTATGCGCTTTATCCGCATATGACGGTGGAGCAGAACATGGGCTTCTCGCTCATGCTCAACAAATCGCCGAAGGCAGAAGCCGAAAAGCGGGTGAAATATGCCGCCGGCATCCTTGGCCTCGACAAGCTGCTCGACCGTTATCCGCGCCAGCTTTCCGGCGGCCAGCGCCAGCGCGTCGCCATGGGCCGGGCCATCGTACGCGATCCGGAGGTCTTCCTGTTCGACGAGCCGCTGTCCAACCTCGATGCGAAACTGCGCGTCGCCATGCGCGCCGAGATCAAGGAACTGCACCAGCGCCTGAAGACGACGACCGTCTACGTCACCCATGACCAGATCGAGGCGATGACGATGGCCGACAAGATCGTCGTCATGCATGACGGCATCGTCGAGCAGATCGGCACGCCGCTTGAGCTTTACGACCGCCCCGCCAATCTCTTCGTCGGCGGCTTTATCGGTTCGCCGGCGATGAACATGATCCACGGCAGGCTCGATCCTGAGAACCCCAGCCAGTTCGTCGCCGCCAACGGTACGCGGCTGCCGGTCGCTAAACCGCCTGCAAGTGCTGTGGGCCGCGACCTCGTTTACGGGCTGCGCCCCGAATATATCTCGCTCGATCCGAACGGCGTGCCGGCCGAGATCGTGGTGATCGAACCGACCGGTTATGAGACGCATCTGACCGTCCGCCTCGGCGGCAGCGATGTCAGCTGCGTCTTCCGCGAGCGTGTCGATGCCCGCCCGGGCGAAGCCATCCGGGTGGCGATCGACGCCAAACATGTCCATCTCTTCGACGCCGAAGGCGGCATGAGATTGACCGACTGACGCCACTAGGCGGGTTACGGGAGAGGAGGAGTCTCCCGTTCCGCCGGAGCGCAAGCATTCGAGGGGTGAGCCCCACGGGAGCGCAAACCTCCCTGGGGAGCTTTGCGCTCCCGGGATGCCAGGCCGCCGTTCACCAAGCGGGAGGTGAATGCCGGAGAATTGCTCCCGCTGTTTCAATGAGGAGGAATCTCATGACGATCAAGAGACGTGAATTTCTTGCTGCATCGGCAGCCGTCGCCGGTGTCGCCGGCCTCGGCATCAAGCCGTCCTTTGCGCAGGCCGAACCGACCTACACGCCGGAAAGCGGCGCGAGCCTGCGTCTGTTGCGCTGGACGCCTTTCGTGAAGGGCGATGAGGAGGCCTGGCTTGCCAATACCAAGAAGTTCACCGAAGCCACCGGCGTGGAAGTGCGCATCGACAAGGAGAGCTGGGAGGACATCCGTCCGAAAGCCGCCGTTGCGGCCAATGTCGGCTCCGGTCCGGATCTCATCATGTGCTGGTTCGACGACGCGCACCAATATCCGGACAAGCTGGTCGATCTCACGGAACTCGGCAACTATCTCGGCAACAAGTACGAGGGCTGGTACGACGGCCTGAAGGGTTATGCCACCCGTGACGACAAGTTCATCGCCATGCCGCTGACGACGATCGGCAATGCCGTGGTCTATCGCGACAGCCATGTGAAGGCTGCCGGCTTCAACGAATTCCCGAACGATACCGCAGGCTTCCTCGAGCTTTGCAAGGCGATGAAGGCAAAGGGCACGCCCGCCGGCTTCCCGCACGGCAAGGCGGTCGGCGACGGTAACAACTACGCCCATTGGCTGCTCTGGAGCCATGGCGGCAAAATGGTTGACGAAAGCGGCACGGTAACGATCAACAGCCCGGAAACGCTCGCCTCGATCAACTATGCCAAGGAACTCTACGCGACCTTCATTCCGGGCACGGAAAGCTGGCTGGATGTCAACAACAACCGCGCCTTCCTCGCCGGCCAGGTATCGCTGATCGCCAACGGCGTCTCGGTCTATTACACGGCCAAGAACGATCCGAAGCTCGCCGAGATCGCAAAGGACATTCGCACGACGAACTTCCCGATCGGACCGGTCGGCAAGAGCGTCGAGCTTTTCCAGACGAGCTCGCTGCTGCTCTTCAAGCACAGCAAATACCCGGAAGCGGCCAAGGCCTACATCAAGTTCATGATGGAAGCTGATCAGATGAATGCCTGGATCCAGGGCTCCAGCGCCTATTGCTGCCAGCCACTCAAGGCCTTCGCCAAGAACCCGGTCTGGACCGCCGATCCGGTTCACGCGCCCTATGCGCGCGCCTCGGAAAAGCTGCGCCCGAACGGCTATGCCGGTCCGCTCGGCTACGCCTCGGCGGCAACCATGGCCGACTACGTGCTGGTCGACATGTATGCCGCCGCCGTCACCGGCCAGAAGTCGCCCGAGGACGCTATGAAGGAAGCCGAACGCCGGGCAAACCGCTACTACCGCGTCTGATCCGAAGCCGGGACATGCGGCACGCCCGATATCCGGCATGCCGCAGGCCTCTAAAGCGCGTCACATCAGATTTGATCCATGCGCCGCGCTTTAGCTCCTTGTTTTTATGCATGTCGTAGTCCCGGAACCGCTGCACACTTCCGGGCGACATGCATCAGGACTGAATGCAATCTGGAGACAAGCAATGTCGACCTTGAAATCCGGGGATACGCGCGGCCCCTCGCTGATGCAGAACAACAATGTGCTCGGCTTCCTGTTCATGCTGCCGGCCGCCGTGTTCCTTGTCTGCTTCCTCACCTATCCCCTGGGGCTCGGCGTCTGGCTTGGCTTTACCGACACGCGGATCGGCCGGGATGGCATCTTCATCGGCCTGGAGAACTATGAGTTCCTGGCCGATGACGCCGTTTTCTGGCTGTCGGTCTTCAACACCATCCTTTACACGGTCATCGCCTCGGCTCTGAAATTCGCGCTCGGCCTCTGGCTGGCGCTGCTCCTGAACCAGCACCTTCCGTTCAAATCCTTCTTTCGGGCGATCGTGCTGTTGCCCTGGGTGGTGCCGACGGTGCTTTCGGCGCTGGCCTTCTGGTGGATCTACGATTCCCAGTTCTCGATCATCTCCTGGTCGCTGATGAAGCTCGGGCTGATCAGCGCGCCGATCAACTTCCTCGGTGATCCCACAAATGCGCGGATATCGGTCATCGTCGCCAATGTCTGGCGCGGCATCCCCTTCGTGGCGATCTCGCTGCTTGCCGGCCTGCAGACCATTCCGGCTTCGCTGCAGGAGGCGGCATCGCTCGACGGCGCGACGAGCTGGCAGCGCTTCCGCTATGTGACGCTGCCGATGCTGACGCCGATCATCGCCGTCGTCATGACCTTCTCGGTGCTCTTCACCTTCACGGATTTCCAGCTGATCTACGTGCTGACCAAGGGCGGACCGGTCAACGCCACGCATCTGATGGCCACACTCTCGTTCCAGCGCGGCATTCCGGGCGGCCAGCTCGGCGAGGGGGCGGCCATCGCGGTCGCCATGATACCCTTCCTGCTCGGTGCCATCATGTTCAGCTTCTTCGGCCTGCAACGCCGCAAATGGCAGCAGGGCGGCCAGGACTAGAGTATTTCCACGGAAATACTCTATCTCTTTGTTTTTACGCATTCCGGACGCAAAACCGCTACGCACTTTTGCTGGAATTGCTCTAAGGGGGAAAAAATGTCGACCAATCTCAAAACGGCCGATGAGGTCCTGACCGACAATGCCGAGGGCATGAGCTATCTGAACCGCCTGCCGCGGCGCGTAGTGATGCTCTACCTGCCGATGGCGGTCTTCGTCTTCGTTCTGCTTTTTCCCTTTTACTGGATGGCGATCACCGCCGTGAAGCCGAACGAACAGTTGACCGACTACAACAATTACAGCCCCTTCTGGGTGGTCGGGCCGACGCTCGACCACATCAAATACCTGTTCCTCGAGACGTCCTATCCCGGCTGGCTGTGGAACACGATGCTGGTGGCCGTCGGGTCGACGGCGCTGTCGCTGGTGGCCTCGGTGTTCGGCGCTTATGCGATCGAGCGCATCCGCTTCACCGGCTCGCGGCAGATCGGCCTCGTCATCTTCCTCGCCTATCTCATTCCGCCGTCGATCCTCTTCATCCCGCTCGCCTTCATCGTCTTCAAGCTCGGGATCTACGACTCGCGCCTGGCGCTGATCTTCACCTATCCCACGTTCCTCATCCCGTTTTGCACCTGGCTGCTGATGGGCTATTTCCGCTCGATCCCGTTCGAGCTCGAGGAAAGCGCGCTGGTGGACGGCGCCAACCGCTGGCAGATCCTGGTCAAGATCATCCTGCCGCTTGCGGTGCCGGGCCTGATCTCCGCCGGCATCTTCGCCTTCACGCTCTCATGGAACGAATTCATCTATGCGCTGACCTTCATCCAGTCCTCGGAGAACAAGACCATTCCGGTCGGCGTCCTCACGGAACTGGTCCGCGGCGACGTCTTCGAATGGGGATCGCTGATGGCGGGCGCGCTGTTCGGCTCGCTGCCTGTCGTCATCCTGTATTCCTTCTTCGTCGACTACTACGTCTCCTCGATGACGGGCGCGGTGAAGGAGTAGTCTCGTAGATCGGGCCGGCCGCGGAGCGTTGGAAACCTCGGTGGTCGAGAGTCTGCTGAAGGGCACGACCGAACAATCACCCCTTTACAACTAACATGTCAGTCTGCTACGTCTGACCCGTTAGCTGGGAGGAATAAAGTTGACATCAAGATTCGGACTTTCCGTCGCTCTCGCCACGCCGTTCGACGGCGATGGCAATATTGCGATCGAGGCGATGATCGCGCAGGCGCGGCGCAGTCTTGCGGCCGGATGCTCCAGCGTGACGCTGTTTGGGACGACGGGCGAGGGTTCCTCCATCGGGAATGGCGAACGGGAACGCGTGCTGGCCGCGTTTCTCGATGCCGGTATTGCGCCTGGCAACATTATCGTCGGCGTGCTGGTCGATGCCGCAGAGGATGCGGCGATGCAGGCCGGTCAGGCTCTGTCCAGGGGCGCCCGCAACATCCTTCTTGCCCCGCCGTCCTATTTCAAAAACGTCAGTGACGACGGCGTCTTTCAGTGGTTTTCCGCCGTATTCGCCCTGTTAGGGGACAAAGCACGCGACATTATCGTCTATAATCTTCCGTCGGTCACCATGGTGCCGCTGAGCGTGTCGCTGATCGGCCGGCTGCGGACGGCCTTTCCGCATATCGTCACAGGCGTCAAGGATTCCTCCGGCGACTGGCCCTACACCGAAGCGCTTCTCGAAGCGCATAGTGATCTCATCATCCTGGTCGGCGACGAGCGGCACCTCGCAAGGGCCGTGCGCCTCGGCGGCCAGGGCGCGATCTCGGGCATGGCGAATTTCGTGCCCCACGAACTCAAGCCGATGGCCGAAGAGGGTAAGGACGATAGCCGCGTCGCCGATTTCGTCCTTGAATTGCTGAAACATCCTGTCGTTCCGGCCGTGAAGGCGATGGTCGCGCGCACGACGTCGGAGGAGACATGGATCGCGGTCCGTCCGCCGCTTACTTCGATATCCGGTGAAGCGCGGGCGCAACTCGCTCTGGCATTCGATACTCTTTTCCGCTCGAAAGCCGCATAGGTCGGGCATGTTTCTGGAGAAGGCGATGGACGGAACGGAGGAGCAGCCGACACTGCGGGAAAAGGCGTATGCGAGCTTTACGCGTCACCTTCTTGCACGTGACGTGCGCCCTGGCCAGTTCGTGTCCCAGCGCCGTCTCGTGGAACTGACGGGGCTGCCGCTCGGCGCCATCCGAGAGCTCATCCCCAGGCTTGAAGCCGAAGGGCTGATCAAGACCGTGCCGCAGCGGGGTTTGCAGATCGCTCACATCGATCTCAACCTCATCCGCGAGGCCTTCCAGCTGCGCGTGTTCCTGGAGAAGGAAGCCGTGGCCCTCTTCACCCGGTCCGCGTCGGACGAGACGATCGCAAAGCTCGTGAAACAGCATCGGGATATCGCCGACGCCATCCGCAGCGGCGACGGATCGCACGAATTGGAGCTGCGCGCGCAGGCTGTCGACTGGGGCATGCATGATGCCTTTATCGACGCCCTTGGCAATACTATCATTTCGAACGCCTACCGCGTGAACTCGATCAAAATGCGCCTGATCAGCCAGGACCGCTTTCGCATCGACGGTCACGTCGGGCCTGTGATGGGCGAGCACCTGAAGGTGCTCGAGGCGATTGAACGCCGTTCGGCGGAGGACGCCGTCAACAGCCTTGTCGCACACATCAATCATGCAAGGGATCGTGCGCTCGGGATATAATCGAGAATGAACAGCCGGAGATGAGGAGATCGCCGGCAAAAGGAGGAGGATTACATGCCATCATTCTTCAACCCGACGCGGCGCGGCTTTCTAGCCGGCACGGCCGCCCTTGGGGCCAGCAGCGTGCTCGGCATGCGGCCGGCAGCGGCTGCGGTCGACTGGAAGCGCTTCGCCGGCACCACGCTTGAGGTCAATCTGGTCAAGAGCCCGCGCAGCGAAATCCTGACCAAGTATCTGTCCGAGTTCGAGGAGCTCACCGGCATCAAGGTCAATGCCGAAGCAACGCCTGAACAGCAGCAGCGCCAGAAGACAACCATCGAGCTGAGCTCCGGAAAACCGAGCTTCGACGTTGTGCACCTCAGCTACCACGTCCAGAAGCGGCAGTTCGAGAAAGGCGGCTGGCTTGCCGATATCAGCGGCTTCCTCAAGGACGCTTCGCTGACCGATCCCTCCTTGGTGGAAAGCGATTTCGCCGAAGCAGGCCTCGCTTTCGCCAAGGATGCCGACGGCGTGCTCCGTTCGCTGCCTTTCTCGGTCGATTACTGGATCATCTACTGGAACAAGGCGCTGTTCGAGAAGAAGGGGCTTGCCTACCCCACCAGCTTCGAAGAACTCGCAAGTGCTGCAGAGGCGTTGACCGATCCCTCGACCAATACCTACGGTTTCGTCGCCCGCGGCCTGAAGAACGCCAACACGCCGGTCTGGACGACGTTGCTGCTTGGCTACGGCTCGAGCCCGCTCGGCCCGGACGGCAAGCTGCGCACGACATCGCAGGAAGCGATCGACGCGGCCAAACTTTATCAGAGGCTGATGACCAAGACCGCTCCTCCCGGCGTTTCCGGCTTCAACTGGGCCGAGGCGCAGTCGGCCTTCCTGCAGGGCAAGATCGGCATGTGGCTGGATGGCGTCGGCTTCGCCCCGCCGATCGAAAATCCGGAAAAGTCGCGCGTCGTCGGCCAGGTCGGTTACGGCGTCATGCCGAAAGGACCGAAGGCGCAGGCCGCGGGCACCTTCGGCGACGGCCTCGGTGTCGTCGCGGCAAGCCAGAAGAAGGAAGCCGCCTACCTGTTTTGCCAATGGGCGATTTCGCACGACATGGGCGCACGCCTGCTGCAGGCCGGCGCCGGCGTTCCGTTCCGCCAGTCCGTCCTTGAGGACGCCAAGGTCCGCGAAGGCGTCAAGATGCCAGGCACATGGCTGGATGCAGTTGCCGGCTCCGGCAAGATCTCGCAACTCGCCCTGCCGGTCATCATTCCGGTCACCGAGTTCCGCGATATCTATGGCGTCGGTCTCACCAACATGATCGGCGGCGCCGATCCTGAAACCGAACTGAAGACGGCGACGGCACAGTTCGAACCCGTCCTGGCGAAAAGCGAGGGATAATGGCCTCGGCAGGCATCGAAACGGCCGCTATGGCCAAGGCGTCGAAAGGAAGGAGCAAACCGGATCGGTTTGCTCCCAACTACTGGCCCTTCGTCATCCCGGCGCTCATTGTCATCTCAGCCGTCATCGTCTTTCCATGGGTGTTTACGGTATGGATGAGCGTCAACAGCTGGACGCTCGGCCAGTCGCAGGTCTTTGCCGGGCTCGACAATTATATCAGACTCGCCACCGACATGCGCTTCTGGGAGTCGCTGTGGCATACGGTGCTCTATACGGCGCTCTCCGTGCTGGTTCCCCTTTTTCTGGGGACGCTCGCCGCGCTGATCTTCGATGCCCGATTCCCGCTGCGCGGCCTCATACGAGGCATATTCGTGATGCCGATGATGGCGACCCCCGTCGCCATCGCGCTCGTCTGGACGATGATGTATCATCCGCAGCTCGGTGTGCTCAACTATCTCCTCTCCTTCGTCGGCATCGGCCCGCAGGAGTGGATCTACAATCAGCGCAGCGTCATTCCCTCGCTGGTCCTGGTCGAAAGCTGGCAGTGGACGCCGCTCGTCATGCTGATCGTGCTCGGCGGCCTGGCGGCGGTTCCGCGCGAACCTTATGAAAGCGCTGAGATCGACGGCGCCAATGTCTGGCAGAAATTCCGCTATCTGACGCTGCCGATGATCGCGCCCTTCCTGATGATCGCCGTGATCATCCGCAGCATCGATGCGGTGAAGAGCTTCGACATCATCTATGCCATGACCCAGGGCGGCCCCGGCACGGCATCGGAAACGATCAACATCTATCTCTACAACACCGCCTTCGCCTATTACGATATCGGCTATGGCTCAGCCATGGCGGTCGTCTTCTTCATCCTCATCGTGCTGCTCTCCTTCGTCCTGATGATGATCCGGCAGCGCGTCAACTGGTCCGACGGGGAGGCACGCTGATGAAGCGCAAGACGCTCGATCGCATCGGACTGCTGTTCGTCGCGCTGGTGATGATCTCGCCGGTCGTGCTGTTTTTCCTCTGGATGATCTCGCTGTCGCTGAAATATGAAATCGACAACGGCGCCTATCCGCCGATCTTCATCCCGGAGCGTTTCGCCTGGTCAAACTATGTGAAGGTCTTCGAGGAGAACAATTTCTTCCTCTATCTCTGGAATTCGCTGCTGGTGACCGGCAGCGCCACGCTTCTGGCGCTTTTGATCGGCGTGCCGGCCGGATATGGCATCGCGCGTCTGAAGGCGGAGAAATCCGCGATGGTCATCATGATCGCGCGCATGACGCCCGGCCTGTCCTTCCTGATCCCGCTCTTCCTGTTGTTCCAGTGGCTGAACCTGCTCGGCACGCTCATGCCGCAGATCATCATCCATCTCGTCGTCACCGTGCCGATCGTCGTGTGGATCATGATCGGCTATTTCGAGACGACGCCGATGGAACTGGAAGAGGCTGCGAGCATCGACGGCGCCACGCCCTGGCAGGTTTTCCGCCTGGTCGCCCTGCCGATCGCGAGGCCCGGCATCGTCGTCGCCTTCATCCTGTCGGTGATCTTCTCCTGGAACAACTTCGTCTTCGGCATCGTGCTCGCCAGCCGAGAGACGCGCACGCTGCCGGTCGCCGTCTACAATATGCTGTCCTTCGAACAGGTGAGTTGGGGGCCGCTCGCGGCAGCCGCGCTGATCGTCACCTTGCCGGTGCTGATCTTGACCGTCTTTGCGCAACGACAGATCGTCGCCGGGCTGACGGCCGGGGCCGTCAAGTGAGCAGGTGAGGCGACCGCTAATGAGTTCCTCTGCCTTCGGCCCGCCGCCGGGTCCGCCACGCCGCGTGCTTTGCATCGGCGCGGCGGTGCTCGACACCCTGTTCCGGGTGCGCTCATTGCCATCGGGCCAGGGCAAGATCTTGCCCTATGAGATGCTGCAGGTCGCCGAAGGCATGGCGTCGAGCGCGGCATTCGCCGTCGCCCGGCTTGGCGGCCATGCCAGCCTCTGGGGCGCGGTCGGCGACGACGCCACCGGCGAACGGATCATTTCCGACCTCGGCGACAGCGGCATAGACACGAGCGGCATGACGGTTGTGCAGGGCGCCCGCTCGGCCGTCTCGACGATCCTCATCGATGATGAGGGCGAACGCCTGATTGTGCCTTTCTACGATGAGAGGCTCCACGATACGGTCAGGTTGGTCACCGAGCAGGAGATGTCTGCTTTCGATGCGGTGCTTGTCGATGTCCGATGGCCGAAGCTTGCACTGCGGGTGTTGATCGCAGCTGGCAAAGCCGGCAAACCGGCCATACTCGACGGCGACGTTGCCGGCGAGGGGGTCATCGAGATGCTGGCGCCGGCCGCCAGCCACATCGTGTTTTCGCAGCCCGCGGCCGAGCGGCTTGCCGGGACGGCGGATCTCGTCGAGACCGTCGGCCTGCTGAAACGGAAATTCGAACATGCCTTCATCAGCGTCACGGCTGGCGAACATGGCTCCCTGTGGTTCGATGATCCAAGCGGCGACATCCGTCACCTTGCCGCGCCGAAGGTGAGAGCGATCGACACACTTGCAGCCGGCGACATCTTCCACGGCGCCTTCGCGCTGGCAATCGCGGAAGGCATGCCGATCGAAGAGACGATGCGACTGTCATCCATGGCGGCGGCTCTCAAATGCCAGGTGTTCGGCGGACGCATCGGCGCACCCACGCGGGCCGAGGCGTGCGATGCTCTACGGCATTGGAACGTCCGCGTTTCCCGGAAGATGAGCGATATCGAGTTCAATAGATGAGGCCGGACGTGGATTGCCGGCGCCCCGGAAGAAGCGCGCCTGGCGGCCTAGGCAAGCGGCGCGGCGGCCCGTGTCTTCCGTGACTTGCTGTGGTCGACGAAGGACAGCTGGTCACGCCGCCGGCGGGTCGTGGCCAAGGCCGAATGGACGACGGCGAAGGCCAATCCGCGCTTCATCGTCACCTCGCTTGCCGCAGAATGGTTCGTCGTATCATGCACGTCAGCCCGCAAGAAATGAGGGACTCTTTTGTAAAGGCCGGGAACTGCGGGGCAATGAGGTTGTTTCAGTGGACGCCAGGTGCCTGATCGGCGGATCCCGTAGCGATTGCTCCCGTGTCGATTGGGAGCGAGCATCCTCATTGTCAGGAACAAGCGCTTCCCTTCGGCGTTAATGGTTGCGCTGCTTGGCGGCGCGCGTTCAATCGATTTCACCGGAAATCACAATGAATCTTGGGCTGGCAAACAAGCGCGTTCTCGTGACAGGAGGCAACTCTGGTCTCGGTGCTGCGATGTCGAAGGCATTCGCCGCGGAGGGCGCACGGGTCGCGATCAACTATCTGACCAACCCTGAGCAATCCGATAAGCTCGTTGACGAGGTCACCGCCGCTGGTGGTCAAGCTTTCGCAGTGATGGCCGACATCAGGGATGCTGCAGCAGTCGAGGCGACGTTCCGTGCTATCGACGCCGCGTGGGGCGGCATCGATATTCTCGTTAACAACGCAGGAATCGACGGTAGCTATTCGCTTGGCTGGGAAGGTGATGTCGAAGCCTGGTGTGAGGTCATTGATGTGAACCTCAAGGGAACCTACCTGTGTACGCGCGAAGCGCTGAAGCGCATGGTCGCGCAGAGGTCCGGCGTCGTGCTCAACACCACCAGTGTCCATGAGGTCATCGGCTGGACCGGCTACAGCGCTTATACGGCCAGCAAGGCGGGCGTTTCGATGATGTCCAAATCGCTGGCACAGGAAGCGGCGCCGCATGGTGTGCGCGTGCTTTGCATCGCTCCGGGAGCGATCCGCACCCCGATCAATCAGGCAGTCTGGCAGGATGCCGAGGGCCACAAGGATTTGCTGACGAAAATCCCACTGCGGCGCATAGGCGAGCCGGAGGATGTCGCAAGTATGGCCATCATGCTTTCGTCGGAGGCCGCCCGCTACGTTACCGGGACGACAGTTTTCGTCGATGGCGGTATGACCGATTATCCTTCCTTTGCGCACGGTGGTTGAATAAGGACATGGTCAGGCGCATCGAAGATTACGGTCTGATCGGCAATATGCTGTCTGCAGCACTTGTGGGCAAGGACGGATCAATCGATTGGCTATGTCTCCCCCGCTTTGACTCGCCTGCCTGCTTCGCAGCGGTTCTCGGGACCCCTGACAACGGCCGTTGGCGGATCGCACCCGTCGGAAAGGGAGTAAAAACGAGCCGGCGCTACCTTCCCGACACCGCAATTCTTGAAACCCGGTTCGAGACGCCTACCGGTGCCGCTACCCTTACGGATTTCATGCCGATCAGCGAAACGGATCGCACACTCGACGTGATCCGCATCGTGACGGGTGTCTCCGGCACGGTCGAAATGGATATGGAACTCGTTCTGAGGTTCGAAAATGGCCAGGCAGTACCTTGGGTGCGGCGTAAGGATTATGGCCTGAGCGCGGTCGCGGGTCCTCACGCGATTGAACTGCACACTGCTTTGCCGATTGAAGGCCGCAACATGAAGACCTGCGCACGTTTCCGCGTGAGTGAAGGTGAAAGCGTACCGCTGACATTGTCCTACCACGCTTCGAACGAGAAGCCGCACTTCGTCGCTGACCGCCGCGAGGTGCTGGGACGCACAGCAATCTGGTGGCGCGAATGGGTCAAGAGGGGGAGTTTTGAGGACATGCCGGACATTTGGCGCGAGCCGGTGGTCCGCTCGCTCATCACGCTCAAGATGCTGATCTACGCGCCGACGGGCGCCATCGTCGCCGCACCCACGACCTCGCTTCCCGAGAAGATCGGAGGCACGCGCAATTGGGACTATCGTTATTGCTGGCTGCGTGATTCCGCCTTGACGCTCTACGCGCTGTTGAATTCAGGATATCGCAAGGAAGCGGAAGACTGGCGGCAATGGCTGCTTCGCGCAGTCGCCGGTTCTCCGGATCAACTCCAGATCATGTACGGGATCGGGGGCGAGCGCTGGCTGCCCGAGGTCGAGGTGCCGTGGCTGGAAGGATTTGAGAGAAGTAGTCCGGTCAGGATCGGCAATAAGGCAGCTGAGCAGGTGCAAATCGACGTTTTTGGCGAGTTGATCGACACCCTCCATGCGGCACGCGATGCCGAACTTCAGCCGCGCGACGAGGCTTGGCGGCTGCAAAAGGTCCTGCTCCGTCATTTGGAAAGTGCATGGCATATTCCCGACCGCGGAATTTGGGAAGTGCGCGGTCCGGCGCGCTCGTTTACCCACTCTCGCTTGATGGCCTGGGTTGCTTTCGACCGAGCCGTCATCGGCGTCGAGAGATACGGGCTCGAAGGACCGATTGCCAAATGGCGTGAGCTGCGCCAGCAGATTCACGACGATATCTGCACTAACGGTTTCGATGCCGGAAAGAACAGTTTTGTCCAATATTACGGAGGGGATACACTCGATGCGAGCCTGCTACTGATGCCGCAACTCGGTTTCCTGGCGCCCGACGATCCGCGTATCATCGGCACGATCGCAGCGATTGAGCGGGATCTGTTGCAGAGCGGGCTGGTCCTGCGCTACTCGACCGATGAGACCGACGACGGGGTCGGTGGCCGCGAAGGGGCATTTCTAGCCTGCAGCTTCTGGTTGGCTGACGCCTATGTCCTTGCTAACCGCGGGGATGACGCCCGGGAGTTGTTCGACCACTTGCTCGACCTCCGCAACGATCTCGGCTTGCTCGCGGAGGAATATAACGCCGCGACGGGCCGCCTGCTCGGCAATTTTCCCCAGGCCTTCTCGCACATCGGCCTGATCAATACGGCACATAATCTTGTTAGCGCTGGCGGACCGGCGCGGCAGCGCGCCCGGAAGACCGCGCCGAGCAAGCCAACCAAGGTTTCGGATCGTTCGTCCTCCCACTACCAAAACTCACCACTGCCCTAATCAAAATCAACGCGGCTGTGAGAGAAACGGGCTAGACCTTGCCAAATTTTGCCATGCTGGCTATCCTGGTCCCATGAGCACTATGAATATCTCGCTGCCGGACAATCTGAAGCACTTCGTCGACCAGCAGGTCGCCGGTCGAGGATATGGCACGAGCAGCGAGTACGTGCGCGAACTGATCCGTCGCGACAAGGATCGGCAGCAGTTGCGGAATCTTCTGCTCGAGGGCGCGTCATCCGAGACGACCGAACCCATCGATACCAGCTATTTCGATAGCTTGCGCGAGCGCGCAACGAAACAAAGCTCCAAGTGACCGCAAAACCTATCGTCCCCCGCCACTCGGCTCGCGGGGATGTCGAGAATGCCGTGGACTATTACGCTCGCGTGGCGGGAGCGCAGATAGCGGTAGGCTTCATCGATGCACTGCAATCGACCTATACTTTGATCGCAGAGCATCCTGCATCGGGCTCACTGCGCTACTCATATGAACTCGGTCTGCCCGATCTGCGCTGTGCGACGCTGAAGGGTTTTCCTTATGTGATCTTCTATCTTGAACGAGCCGACCAGGTCGACGTGTGGCGGGTTCTGCACGCCAAGCAGGATATTCCGGCGTGGTTACAGGATTTAGAAGCATCGGATTAGCTCGGCGTATTTTGATAGGCCTCTTATGAGAGTTCCATAAGCTATCTTACGCCAGATTCGCCTGTAGCCGGGCACATTCTATCTCGAACTGCAACAAAGGCGCTAAGCTGCCTGCTTTCGGGAGCCATGGTTTGAGCCGTACCTTTTCGCATTTGAGCTTTGACGAACGCCGATCGATTTCCAGGATGTTGGATCAGAAGTTTAGCCAGTCTGAGATCGCCAGACGCCTCGGCCGGGACCGTGCGACCATCTCCCGGGAGATCAAACGCAACTACTGGCACGATCAGGAATTCCCCGATGCCGAGGGCTACTGGGCGATGACCGCCAACGACATGGCGCGCGAAAGGCGCCGGCGGATCGGCAAGCTCTTTCGTCGCGAGGATCTGCGGAACGAAGTGATCGGAAAGTTGGAATCCGGCTGGTCACCGGAACAGATTGCTGGACGACTGAAGATCGAACCAGCGGCCAAGGCAAGCGTCTGTCACGAGACGATCTACCGATATGTCTATTCACCAGAAGGACAAAGGCAGCAACTCGCGCGGCTTCTACCGGAACGGCGGAGAAAGCGCCGGCCGCGATATGCTCGCAAGCCGCAGAATCCAGTCTTTCCAGATGAGCGTTCGATCAAACATCGGCCGGAAGCCATCAACGATCGCAAGGAATTCGGTCACTGGGAAGCCGATCTCATGATCTTCGAAAGGGTTCAGGGCAATGCCAATGTGGCAACGATTGTCGAGCGGACGAGCCGGTTCACCATGCTGTTCAAGAACAACGACCGGCAGTCCAAGCCGATCATGGAGCGGCTCATCAACGTGCTCAGCCCCCTGCCCAGGCATGCCCGGCAAAGTTTGACGTTTGATCGCGGATTTGAATTCGTCTCCTGGCGGCGACTGAAGCAAGGAATGGGAACCGATGCATGGTTCTGCGATCCGTCTGCGCCCTGGCAAAAAGGCTCCGTCGAGAACATGAATCGGCGGATTCGGCGTTACCTGCCGAGGGATACTGCTGTCCTGTCAGTTCCTGATGAATTGATAGGATTACTGATCGATCGGTTGAACAGTACGCCCAGAAAATGCCTTGGTTTCCACACCCCAGCTGAAGTGTTCAGGCGTGAAGTGAACAAATGACGGCAAGCCGGGGCGGAGGACGGATTTTATGAATGATCCTGCGGTGATTGCGCGGCGAGAGAAAGCGTTATTAGGCAGCCAGCGGCAGGATAGAGATCGTCAATGCACGCCGATATCGCTTTGCGTATCCGACTCTAACTGCAGGCAAGCTGCCCAAAGTGGCGTCTTGTGGAAGGATCCATCCTGCAGAAGAGAGAGCCCCTCTCGTGCCTCATAGAGCAAGCCGAGCCAGCATAAGCGTTGGAAGACGCCATACCGAAGATCGGATTTCAACTCCCAGGCTTCTATGGTCATTTCGGTGTCCGACAGAGGCGCCAGGTCTGGATAGAGGACCTTCACAACTTCCATTGGCGTGCAACCTTCTCTGGCCTTGATATTGAGAAGATTGAGGAACATGCGCCACCAGCGTAAACGCGCTCGGACCTCCTCTTCCCGCTCGGTGGCGTGGACATACGAATAGAGATAATCCGTGGCGACCAGATCGAAGAAGGCTTGCGGGTTCACCAGAAACTCCCGGCCGCGTCTGGTTGGCAGCAGCACATCCTTTTTCCGGCGAAGAAGCTTCAGATGATGGGTCATGTCACGCACGACCCAAAGCGGCGGCATGTCGCTTTCATTGAGCACCTTGTTCATGCTGTAGAGGTCTTCGGCTGTGAAGCCCGGCCAGAGGAAGTGCACAGCGGCCCAATGCACGAACTTGCGGTTCATGGCGCCGGTCGCCGTCAATCCTATGCCACCCTCACCGTCAGCATAGGCAATCGAAAGAAGCATGCCACGAACAAGTGGTGACAGAGCGGCGACATCGACGTCCCCGTGCAGATTGATTTCCGGAAGCATCGTGCGGCTTTGATCCCTACCCCGTCCCATGCAGGTGCAAGCGAGTATCAACCGGCGACGGAACAATTGCTACTGAGAAAGCTAAAGCCAAAGGGGAGCGTCATCACCCGCCCCCGTTCCTCCCTTGCAACCCGGCCCAGCCGGTCGGATCGGGGGCTGATCTCCCTGCCCTGTAGCAGCCTTAAGCCCTTGTTGCATTTACATTAGAAGTCACACCGCAAAGTTAGAATGTCCTGTTTCTGCAAAGTAGGAATGTCACTCTCTCCCCGCATTTGCTGACGTGGGAGATTGCAGATGGGATTGATTGCGATGAGCGAGCGCGATCTGCAGCGGATCGACGAGGAAAAGACGGTTCCTCCTGTGATCCCGTCACTGGACCGTCCAAACACGCGCTCGCCGACCGCGCCTAGCGACGGGCGCCTCCTGAATTGACTTGGTGTCGTGCATGGTGACCCAAGCGATGCGTCTCAGCGGTTTCCGCCTTGCGCTTGCCATCAAACCGCGCTAATTCGCGTTTGTAATGTTATTACATCACAGACTAGCACAAGCCGTGTCGGCCAATCGAAAGGGTTTCAGTGAATGAACAAGGCGATGACAACACTCAGCTACGCACTGGCTGTATCCGCAACATTGACTTTTGCAGGAATGGCAGGCGCTGAGACATCCTCGGGAAACAATCACAACCACAGCCATACCCACGATAAAGAGGGGTCGGTGTATGATGGGTATTTCGATGACGATCAGGTAAAGGCGCGTGAACTGTCGGACTGGGAAGGCGACTGGCAGTCGGTCTACCCCTATCTTGTCGACGGAACCTTGGATCCGGTGATGGCCGACAAGGCGAAACATGGCGACAAGAACGCCGGGGAATATCGTGCCTATTACGAGACGGGATACAAGACCGACGTCGACCGGATCGTCATCAGCGGAAAGAAGGTTACGTTTTTCCGCGGCAGGGACTCAGTGACCGGAGACTACGAGACGGATGGGCACGAAACCCTCACCTACAAGAAAGGCAATCGAGGGGTTCGTTTCATCTTCAGAAAAAGCGCCGGTGATGACGCGGCACCTCAGTTCATCCAGTTCAGCGACCACATCGTCGCCCCAGAGAAGGCCGACCACTACCATCTATATTGGGGCAATGACCGCGCCGCGCTACTGAATGAGGTCACCAACTGGCCGACCTACTACCCCTCAAACCTGAGTGGGAAGCGGATCGCCGAGGAAATGCTGAGCCACTGAGTTGAGCTTTTCGGGCTAGCTTGAAGCACTCTGCCGGAGCAGGTTTTCGTCAGGGCAAAGGCGATTGGCGAAGGCATATCCATTGGTACGTCCGAGCCGATCGCCTTTGATCCTGGCTAGAGAAATACCCGGCATAGAGGCCGCACCGCTTCGCTGTGGCGAGCGATAAATGCATCCGGCATTCTAAAGTCTTGCAGATTTGCCGGGCAAATCTGCGTTGACACCGAGAAACTGCCTGAGCTCGGCAGTCTGCGGATTGGCGAAGACATCCTCCGGCCGGCCTCCTTCATGGACACGGCCCTGATGCATGAAGACGACGCGGCTGCAGACGTCGCGGGCGAACCTCATCTCGTGTGTGACCATCAGCAGCGTCATGCCCTCGGCGGCAAGTTCGCGCACGACAGCCAGAACTTCGGCGACCAGTTCCGGATCGAGCGCCGAGGTAATCTCATCGCAGAGAAGGGCGGTCGGCTGCATGGCGAGCGCGCGGGCGATGGCGACGCGCTGCTGTTGCCCGCCCGAGAGCTCGTCCGGATAGGCGTCGAACCGGTGACCCAGCCCCACACGTTCCAGCATCCTGCGGGCGGCGGCCTCGGCTTCGGCCTTGGGTGTCTTTTTGACCACCGTCTGCGACAGCATGACATTGCCGCCGGCAGTCAGATGCGGGAAGAGATTGAATTGCTGAAAGATCATGCCGACCTTGAGACGCAGCGCCTTCAGATGGACTTCGTCATCGATGAGTTGCGCGCCCGCCACGGAGATGGAACCGCTGGTGATGGTCTCAAGACCATTGATGCAGCGAAGCAGGGTCGATTTGCCCGAACCGCTCTTGCCGATAATGGCGATGACCTCGCCAGGCTCGACATTCAGGTTGATGCCTTTCAGTACTTCGTTGGATCCGTAGCTCTTGCGGACGTCAGTGATTTCGATGAGCGACATTGAGTTTTCTCTCCAGGATCTGGCTGCTTTTCGACAAGGGCCAGCAAAGGGCGAAATAGATGAGCGCCACGAGCCCATAGACGGCGAAAGGCTGGAAGGTGGCGTTGGTGACCACGGTGCCGGCCTTCGACAATTCGACGAAGCCGATGATCGAGGTCAGCGCCGTGCCCTTGATGATCTGAACGGAGAAACCGACGGTCGGCGGTATGGCGATCCTCAGGGCCTGCGCACGGCTGTCCGGTTTAAATTTGGTGGACATGGCGCACGGTGTTGATTCTACTCGTATTCGGATGTTTGGCGACAATCCCGGACACGAAAGAGGAACAACACCGTGCGGCATCAGAATAGCGTCTTTCATGATCTGTTGAAGCGGATTCCGTGGGCGGCCTTCGAAAGACTTGTGGAGGAGCATCAGGCCGACAAGCACGTGCGGCGGCTGTCGACGAAGAGCCAATTGGTCGCGCTGCTCTACGGCCAGCTTTCCGGGGCTGTCAGCCTGCGCGAAATCGTCGGCGGCCTGCAAAGCCACCGCAGCGGTCTTTACCATCTCGGCGCCCAACCGGTGTCACGCTCGACCCTTGCCGACGCCAATGGCCGGCGCTCGAGTGCGGTTTTCGCCGAGCTGTTCGCGCAGATGGTGTCACGCGCCGGGCGTGGGCTCAAGCGGGCCGTCGGCGAGGCGGTCCATCTGATCGACAGCAGCAGTCTGCGCCTTTCCGGAGCGGGATCGGACTGGGCACGCTTTTCCGATCAGGCCTGCGGCGCCAAGGTTCACGTCGTCTACGATGCCAATGCCGAACGGCCGATCTATGCGGCGGTGACGCCGGCCAATGTCAACGACATCACCGCCGCCAAGGTAATGCCGATCGAGGCGGGCGCCACCTATGTCTTCGACCTCGGCTATTACGATTTCGGCTGGTGGGCGAAGCTCAATGCCGCCGGCTGCCGCATCGTCACGCGCCTCAAATCCCATACCAGATTGGCCGTCACAGAGGAAAAAGCGGTCAGCCCGGATGGAACCATCATGTCGGATCGGGTCGGCCTCCTGCCGCAGCGCATGGCGAAAAGCCGCAGGAATCCGATGAGCGGGCCGGTGCGGGAGATCTGCGTGCAGATCGAAACCGGCAAGATATTGCGCATCCTGTCCAACGATCTCGATGCCCCGGCAGAGGAGATCGCCGCGCTCTACAAGCGCCGTTGGGCGATCGAGCTGTTCTTCCGTTGGGTCAAGCAGACGCTGAAGATCCGCCATTTCCTCGGCAACAGCGAGAATGCCGTGCGCATCCAGATCGCCGTTGCCCTGATCGCCTACCTGCTGCTGCAGATGGCCAAGGCTGACCAGACCACCGTCACAAGCCCGCTCGCTTTCGCCCGCCTGGTGCGCGCCAATCTCATGCACCGCCGCAGGATCGACCGCCTGCTGCAACCCACCGCCACTCCGCCACACCATCTCCACCAGATGAGCCTCCAATGGTAACGAATTTAAACCGGACAGCAGTGGGGCCTGCGGAAGGATGACGTAACGCATCTGCTGCAGACGCCCCATGCCGAGACTGGCGGAAGCTTCCCATTGCCCATTCGCAACCGCTTCGACGCAGCCTCGCCAGATCTCGGTGAGAAAGGCGGCGCTCCACAGGATCAGCGCCAATCCCGCAGCAAGCCAGGCCGGCACGTCTATTCCGAAGAGGCCAAGACCGAAAAAGGCGATGAAGAGCTGCATCAGCAGCGGCGTGCCCTGGAAGAGCTCGATGTAATATTTCGCAAATGCCCGGCCGGCCTTGCGCCTGCTGATGCGCAGGAACAGCAGGCCCAGGCCGACCAGACTGCCGCCGACGAACGAGACGAGCGAAAGAAGGATCGTCCAGCGGGTGGCGAGCAGCAGGTTGCGCAGGATGTCCCAAAGCGTGAACGTGATCATCGTGCTGCTCTCCTCGGGAAGATGAACCAGCCGATCAGGCCCAGCACCTGCCGGAGCAGGATCGCCAGCGCGAGATAGAGTGATGTCGAGACGATGTAGGCCTCGAAGGCTCGGAAGGTTCGCGATTGGATGAAATTCGCGGCGAAGGTCAGATCCTCGGCGGCGATCTGCGATACGACCGCCGAGCCGAGCATGACGATGACCACTTGCGACGACAGCGCCGGCCAGATGCGCTGCAGCGAAGGCACGAGCACGACATGGCGGAAAGTCTCAAAGCGCGTCATGGCGAGGCTCTCGCCCGCCTCGAACTGGCCTTTCGGCGTTGCTTGAATGCCCGCACGAATGATCTCGCAGCTATAGGCGCCGAGGTTGACGACCATCGCAAGGTTGGCGGCTGTCAATTCGGAAAGGTGGAGGCCGAGCGACGGCAGACCGAAAAAGATGAAGAAAAGCTGGATCAGGAACGGCGTGTTGCGGATCAGTTCCACATAGGTCGCAACGACCGGCTTCAGCCAGACCGGGCCGAGCGCCCGCACCCAGGCGCAGACGATGCCGAGCGAAATACCGAGCACACCGCCGATCGCGATAAGCTCCAGGGTGATCAGCACGCCCTTGATGATTTCGGGATAATATTCAAGCAGCCAGCCGAATTCGAAATGGTAGCTCAAGGAATGTCCCCTCTTGCGGTGACGGAGCGCATGTCATCCCGCGGCAGCAGAAGACATGCGCGAGACCGGGTTTCCTTAGAGATCGGACGGCAGATTGGCGCCGAGCCACTTCTGCGATATGGCGTTCAAGCTGCCATCGGCTTTGGCAGCAGTGACAATGCCGTTCACCTTCTCCAGAAGCGCTGACTGTTCCTTGTTGAGGCCGATAAAGCAGGGCGAGTTCTTGATGAGGAACTTCAACTCAGGGCGCTTGGGAGGATTTTTGGCGAGGATCGCGGCCGCCACGACGTTGCCGGTGGCAATGATGTCGACCTGGCCGGACAGGAAGGCCGAGATGGTGCCATTATTGTCCTCGTAACGCTTGATCGTCGTATCGGCCGGCGCGATCTTCGTCAGCTCGAGATCCTCCACGGCGCCGCGCGTGACGCCGATGCTCTTGCCCGCGAGATCTTCCGCCTTGGCGACCGAAAGATCGGCCGGCCCGAACACGCCGTTGAAGAAGGGCGCGTAGGCGACCGAGAAATCGATCACCTTTTCGCGCTCCGGATTCTTGCCGAGGCTCGATATCACGAGATCGACCTTATTCGTCTGCAGATAGGGGACGCGGTTGGCGCTCGTGACCGGCACGAGTTCGGCTTTGACGCCCAGCTTTTCAGCAATGAGATTGGCCATATCGATATCGTAGCCCATCGGCGCCATATCGGTGCCGACGCTGCCGAAAGGCGGGAAATCCTGCGGGACTGCGACACGCAGCGTGCCGCGCGCCGTAATATCGGCGAGAGCATCGGCATGAGACGGGGAGTTGAAGCCGAAGGTCGCCGCGAGAGCCGCGATTGCGAAGAAGATCCGTCTTGTCAGCATGTGTTCATTGCTCCTTTGATGTTGTGATTTTTGGATCTGACGGCTGGAAGGTGGAGGACGCGGTCCTGGGCGGAAGCGACAAGGACTTGCGCAGATCCGAAAGCGGATCCGGCCGCGCCGTCAGGTCGAGGCCCATTTCCACTTCGTCAAGATGTTCGACGGAGAGCTCTGCAGCTCTGACGAAATCACCTGTCTGCATCGCCTCGAAAATGCGGCAGTGCCCCTCATGGGACTGGGCCGCATGAAATTCGGATTGATAGAGCATCGAAATGAGGATCGTCCTCGCGGTCAGGTCGCGCAGGATGTCGACGATGATCGTGTTCCCGCTCATTCCGCGATGCGGATATGGAAATCGCCCATCAAATAAGTCAGCCGCTGGCGGTCGCCCGCCGCCATGGCATTCCTCTCCTCATTCAGATGGGCGTCGAGAGCCTTGCGTCCCTCCTCTGTCAGCACGGCCATGCTGCGCAGCAATCCGGCCTCGACGACACGCCTTGCCTCATAGACGGCGATCGCATCCTCAGCGGAGGGCTCGACGACGAACCAGCCGCGCCGGGGGCTGACATGCACGATGCCGCGTGTCTCCAGACGCATCATCGCTTCACGGACGCGGGTTCGGGACACACCGAAGAGCGCCGCCAGCTGATTTTCGCCAAGACGCGTGCCCGGCCGAATCTTGGCAGAAAGGATCCCGGAGACGATCGTTGCTTCAATGGATTTCTGCGTGGTTTCGGATGTCTGGCTCTCTTGCATACAAGACAGGAAGCAAAGCCCGTGCCAAAAACCCTGCCCTCAGACTTTTCAAACCGTCCCGGATTTTTGGTGGAAAACTTGCCTGCCGGGAATGCAGACTGAATGTAAATTGTGCAGCCGCTCCCCCTCCCCCGACATTGGCCCCGTGGCCGATGCCGCCGCTCAAGACCCCGCCCGACTTGAGGCGACGCGGGCGATCTGACGGGGCGAGCCGGCCATCGCCTTTTTAGTTGAAGCTCGAGGTCTTGAGAAATTCCGCCAACCGTTCGGTCTTCGGACGCACGAACATTTCCTTCGGATCGCCCTCCTCGCAGATGACCCCCTGGTTCATGAAGATCACGCGGGACGAAACCTCGTAGGCGAAACGCATCTCATGAGTGACGAGCAGCATGGTCATGCCGTCGGCAGCAAGCCCCTTGATGACCTGCAGCACTTCGCCCACCAGTTCCGGGTCGAGCGCGGAGGTCACCTCGTCGAACAGCATCAACCGCGGCGACATGGCGATCGCGCGGGCAATTGCGACGCGCTGTTGCTGGCCGCCGGAGAGCTGACCGGGATAATGGTTGGCACGGGCGGCGAGGCCGACCCGGTCGAGCCATTTTTCAGCAATAATGCGGGCGTCGGGCTTCGTCATCTTCTTCACCTTAACGAGGCCGAGCATGACGTTTTCGGCCGCACTCATATGCGGAAAGAGATTGAACTGCTGAAAAGCCATGCCGGTCAGGGCGCGCTGGCGCGCGATCTCCTTCTCGCTCTTGCGCCGCCGGGTCGCGCCGTCGACGTGATAGCCGATCTCCTCGCCGTCGAGGCTGATCGTGCCGCCCTGGAATTCCTCGAGCATGTTGACGCAGCGCAGCAAGGTGGTCTTGCCCGAGCCGGAGGAGCCGATGATGGAGATGACCTCGCCCTCCTGCACGGCGCAATCGACGCCCTTGAGAACTTCGTGGATGCCGTAAGTCTTGCGCAGACCCTTGATGTCGAGAATGGTCTTGGCCATCGATAGGCTCCTCAGGACGGCAGGGCGGTCTTGCGCTCGACATATTTGCCGAAGTGCTCGATGCCGTAGTTGACGATGAAATAGAGACCGCCGGCCAGAAAATAGAACTGGAGGCTCATGAAATTGCGGGAAATGATCTCCTGCGTGCGCAGGAGAAGCTCCGCGACGCCGATGACGGAGAGCAGCGTCGAGGCCTTCACCATCTCGGCCGCCGTATTCACCCAGGCCGGCAGGCATTGGCGCATGGCCTGCGGCCACAGTACCGAAGTGAAAGTCTGGGTAAAGGTCAGGCCGATCGCCTTGGCGGCTTCGGTCTGACCTTTCGGGATCGCCTGAAGCGCTCCACGCACGATTTCGCCGACATGTGAAGAGCAGAAGACGGCAAGGGCGAGGACGCCGGCGGAGAACGGTCCGAGATCAAGACCGACCGCGGCCGAGACGTAATAGCTTGCCAGCACGAGCACGAGCACCGGCGTGCCGCGGATGATATCCGTATAGGCACGCACGAGGAGACGTAAGACGATGCCGCCGTAAACCAGCGCCAGGCCGACAAATACGCCGAGAACGGAGCCGGCGAGAATGGCCAGCAGCGAGATCGACACGGTCATGGCCATGCCGTTCACGATGACATAGCGGGCGATCCAGAGTTGTTCGAGAAAGGTGTGAGACATCGGATTACCTCGGCAGGGCCAGACGGCGCTCGACGAGGCGCATCAAGGCAGCGATGAGGAAACAGGTCGCAACATAAAGGGCTGATGTAACCATCCATGTTTCGATGACGCGGAAGCTCTCGACATTGATCTTGCGTGCGGCAAAGGTCAGCTCGGGCACGGCGATGGCGGCGGCGAGCGAGGTGTCCTTGAAGAGCGAGATGATCGTCGAGGAGAGCGATGGCAGCACGTTGCGCAGCATCAACGGAGCGATGATCGAGCTGCGGATCTGTATTGGCGTCAGGCCAATGGCGAGGCCGGCTTCCGTCAATCCTCTCGGGATCGACAGCAGTCCGGCGCGGAACACCTCGGCCAGATAGGCGCCGGAATAGAGGGAAAGAACCAGCACGAAGCTTTTCATCTTGTCGAGGCGCAAGCCCATCTGCGGCAGTGCGAAGAAAGCGAAAAGTACGAGGACGAGAATCGGCAGGTTGCGAATGACCGTGACATAGACCCGCGCCGGCACGAGCGCGAAGCGGCTCCTCGACGTCAGCGCAAAGGCCACGACAAGACCGATTGCGGCCCCGATCAGGATCGAGATCACGGCAAGGCCAAGGCTGAGGGCAAGTCCGCTTAAAAGAAAGTCGAAATTGCGCCAGACGGCAGCGAAATTCAGTGTGTAACCCATACGGGTCCTTTCAGACCGGAGCATGCCGCCGAATGTACGAGCGACCCGGACGAAGTCATGCTCCAACCATTCGATTCAGAAGCGGATTCGGATCTCAGCCCGACCTGGACCCAAGATCATCCTGTTCCAGCGGAGCGGGAGCTCGCTCCCGCGCCCCGCATCGCGGTTACTTGAATTCGACGGGGAAGCCGATCTGCGGCGGCGCCAGATCCTTGCCGAACCAGGTCTTGAAGGATTTGGCATAGAAATCGAACTCGACACCAGTCATCGCTTCGTGAAGAGCGGTGTTGACGAAGTTCAGCCAGTCCTGATCACCTCGCTTGACGGCGCAGGCATAGGTCTGTGGGTTCCAGCCGTACCCGGCGTCCTTGTAGCGGCCCGGGTTCTGCGTCATGTACCAGGCGAGCGACGACTGGTCCGTGGCGGCGGCATCGGCGCGCCCCGACTCCAGCGCCTGATAGATCAGGTCGACGGATTCGTATTGGTCGACGGTCGCCTCCGGCAATGCGGCGTGCACCATAGCTTCGGCATAGACGTTCTGGAGAACCGATATGGTGACCGAGGAGCCGGCAGCCTTCAGCGCAGCATAATCGGCATATTTTCCATCCGCTTTGAGCATCAGGCCGACGCCCTCACGATAATAGGGAATGGTGAAAGCGACCTGCTGGGCGCGTTCGCCCGTAACGGTCATGAACTGGCAGGTGATATCGACCTTATCGGTGGTGATGTTCGGAATGCGGGCGTCCGACGACTGGTTGACAAATTCGATCTTGTCCGGATCGCCGAACAGAGCCTTGGCGACGATATGGCCCATGTCGACATCGAAGCCCTGAAGCTTGTCGTCCGCGCTCTTGAAATGCCAGGGCGCATTGGTGCTGCCCGTGCCGAGCACAAGATGGCCGCGGGCCAGCACTTCGTCGAGCTTGCTGCCGTCAGCCAGTGCAGGCGTGGACATGAGCGCGGCGGCGGCCAGCGACATCGCGCAGGTGCGAAAGGAAATGGTCATGGCGTTCCCCTTGTGATTAGTTCCTATTATTCCAATATAATGGACGCATGTCTGTTTTACTGGAATGATGTATCAAGTGCCATTGCGGATGAATTGTCAATGGGCTGTGACGAAAAACGCGCAGTATGAAGTCGCCGCACTGCGCGCTACTCGGCAGACACCGAAGCGAGATCAGGGCTGCTGAAGTGAATATTCGACCTGCACGCTCTGGGCCGGCAGGTGGCTTTCAAGTCCGCAGAGATTGCAACCCAGCATCGCAGACGGCGGAGCAGGACAACCTCTCGCCGACTTTCGGGTGCTCAAAATATCTCTGAACGACCCTGCACTCCGAGTTCAGCGAAAGCGGAGGCTGGTGAGTCTTCTTCAGCCCGCCACAAATGCAGTCGGCGCATTTCGCTGCTTTTTAGTTGCCACGGCGAGCAGCGTATCGGCGGAGAAGCCGCAATTCCGGACGCGCAACCGCGACGCACTTTTGCTGAAATTGCTCCAACACGGCAACGTAGCGCGAAAGCCTATCAGCGGCGGTTGAAGCTTCTGTTCTTTGGTGAAAAGAGGCGGGGCCAGGTGAATATGGCGAAATCGAATTAATGGAACCATATGGTTCTATCAATAATACAATCAGGAATTGGAAGTCGAAATCGGCCGGTGACGGCGGTCGAGGGCAAGCGGCAGGCACTTAATCGAGAGATTGGCGGTGTAAAGAGCGAGAGTTGCTGCGCCGCTCTTCCACTCTAAGCGGCCCCGATGCCCGCGGCGAAGATCGCGATGCAGCGGTGAAGATGGGCAAGCATCAGGCTCCGGTCGGGCCAAGCCAGCACGCGGCCTTCCGGTGGGCCCATGCCGCCAAAGATCATATCCATCAGCATGCGGGCGCCGCTCTCCGGATCATCCAGCGACAGCCTGCCCTCCGCCCGGCGATCGGTGAGCCAGTCAGCGAGATGCTGCCGGCTGGCGAGTATGCCTTCGCGCTGGAGAATGTCGATAAGCTCGGGAAATTGCGCCGCTTCCCGAAAGACGAGCTGCAGGAAACCGGCGCGTTCCGCATCCAGTTCCTCGTCCATGTCGATCATGAATATACGTTCGAGGCTCTCGGCGATCGGGATATCTTCAGCGGATCTCGGCAGGTCGAGCATCAGGCGCCGGTGTGCGCCGACCACGGCGGCAAACAGCTCTTCCTTGCTCTGAAACAGCTTGTAGAGCGTCTGCTTGGAAACACCCGCCTCCGAGGCGACGACCGCGGTCGTGCTTCCGGCATAGCCATATTTTACGAAAACGCGGCGGGCGACTTCAACGATATGCGTCCGCTTGTCTTCGTCGCTGGAGACTTTCGGCCGCCCCCGCTTTCGCGGCTCATCTACGCGCTCGTCGGCAATATCCATGACGATCACACCGCTTTGCCGAAGCGCATGCCACCGATCCTGAAAAGCAGCCTGCTATATCTGAGGGATGATTTTTCCGGTTGCGGCATCAGCAATTCGATTCAGAGAACTAAATAATTCTGCAATGCGATGCGCCCCCACCCTCTAGCGATATAGCGCTTTTGTCGACCCTTCTGCCGCCGCGTCAGTCTCTTCCTACCTAAAGCAAGAGCCCGACATCCGCATCCCAGAACATCCTCTCCTGTAGTCTGATTTAAAAAAAAATCAACTGCGACCGGCCGGCTCGACCGAGACACGTCCAGCGGCGGCGACAAACTGACGGCCCAGTTTGTGACGCTGGCGCGGGACCGTTTCGGCCAGTGGGGCTTCGCCAGCAGCTGCTTTTCCGCCACAGCCATTAAATGTAAATTGCAGATGATGGCTGACTAACGGCTATATGACGATCACCCCAATTTTGGACGGTTACTCGACCCTAGACAGTTAGTCGACTTCGCGTCCGGGTAAGAAGTTAACCATATTTCAGCGTTCTTGAGAAATAATGGCATACGTAGATCAGGCATCTCGAAGAAGAGAAGCCCAAAGTTATTTGGAGAGAGTCTTGGCATTTACCATTGCGCGCAGCCTGGTGGCGTTTGGCATCGCCGTTTCAGCCGGTCTTTTCATGTCGATTGGATTGCAGCAATCGGCGCTTGAAAGGCTGAAAGTCAATGGCCCGGTTTACGAGCAGGTGGTCTATGGCAAGGATCTCATCGCCGATATATTGCCGCCGCCTCTCTTTGTGGTCGAATCCTACATGCTGTCCTTCGAGGCGAGCAAATTCCCCGAACTCACCGAAACCAATCTGGGGAAGATCGCCAATCTGAAAGCCGCTTACGACGACCGTCGCGCCTATTGGAAAACCACCCGGTTGCCGCAGTCTTTGAAGGATGAGCTCGAAAGCGATGTGCTCGCCAAGGGCGATGTATTCTGGCAGGTGATGAACCGCGAAATCATCCCCGCCTTGAACGCCAAGGACGAAAGTAAAGCACATGGCGCGATCGAGCAGTTGCGCGTCGCCTTCCATGCGCATCAGGATGCTGTAGAGAAGCTCGTCGCCAATTCCGACGCTTTCCTGAAAGACGAAGAGAGCAATGCCGCTTCGGAAATCGTAACCTGGACAATCTATGCGGGCGCCGCGGGCTTCGGCTCCTTCGCCCTGTTGCTGGTCGGGCTCTATTTTCTGCGCCGTCGAGCCATTGTGCCGCTGGATGGCATGAAGGCCTATATGGGCAGCCTCGCCGAAGGCGATTTTTCGACCGAGGTTCCCTATTCCGACCGCTCCGACGAGATCGGCGCCATGTCCAAGGCTGTGGCGGTGTTCCGCCGCAATGCGCTGGAACGACAAGATGCCCAGAAGCGCGAGACGGCGCTTCGCGATCAGGAATTCCAGCGCGAACGCAGCCAGATGGCTGAAAAGACCGCCGAGGACCAGCGACGCGAAACGGTGATCGAGGAACTGACCTACGGCCTGGACCAGCTCTCGCTCGGCAATCTCGATTGCCGCATCACCGCAGCCTTCGCACCGGCCTACGAAACGTTGCGTGCCAAGTTCAACGACAGCCTGGATGCGCTTTGCGTTTCGATGGCGGAGGTCGCCCAGACCTCCAGGCAGGTCGGCAGCTCTTCCGCCGGCATCACAAATGCCGCCGACAGCCTCGCATTGCGTACCGAACAGCAGGCAGCGATGCTCGAAGAGGCTACGAGCGCGCTCGGCGAAATGAACGCCAAGGCCAAGGATGCTTCGAACCATGCCGGCAAGGCGACCGGCATGATGGCCGAGACGCGCAACAGCGCCGAACATTCGGCGGCCATCGTTCGCGATGCGATTGCCGCCATGGAACGGATCGAAGGTTCATCCGCCCAGATCGGCGAGATCGTCAACGTCATCGACGAGATCGCTTTCCAAACCAACCTTCTGGCGCTCAACGCCGGTGTGGAAGCCGCCCGCGCCGGCGAAGCGGGCAAAGGCTTCGCCGTTGTAGCGCAGGAAGTGCGTGAGCTCGCCCTCCGTTCGGCCAATGCCGCCAAGGAGATCAGATCTCTGATTTCCACGTCATCGTCTCAGGTTTCCACCGGCGTGGAGCTCGTCAACCGCACCGGCAAGGCGCTTATGGAAATCGAAGGCCAGGTCGAGCAGGTCGCCGGCCTGATCGCCCGCATCGTTTCGGTTTCCTCCGAGCAGGCGGTGGCGATCGGGGAAATCAATGCTTCCGTCAACGCGCTCGATGAGGTCACGCAGCGCAACGCCGCCATGGCCGCGGAAACGGTCTCAGCCTGCCGTGCGCTCGGCGGCCAGACGCAGACGCTGGAAGGGATTGTCGGTCGCTTCCAGACCGATGCGGCAGCTGCCGGATCAAGAGCGCGGAAGGCAGCTTGATGTTGATCGGACAGTGACGTTCATCACGCGCCAGTCGTCGTCAGTTCGTCACGATCGCCACGACCCCAACGCAATCGCCTGATTTGACCAGCCCCGGGAAATGCCGCGCACAGAGAATACCGTCCATGGCGGCACGGATCTCGCGCGGCGCCTCACCCGTCCTGCCGGTCGGATAGACGCGAGCGATAACGGCATCCTTGGCGACCGCTTCACCGAGGTCGATCGCGGGTTCGATCAAACCGCCCTGTTCAGCGAAGGAGAAACAGCGGCCATCCGGCATATCCAGCCAGATCGTTGGCCCGATATCGACGGCGCCGGCGACGATACCGGCATGTCGCAGCACGTTCATGGTGCCGCGTTTGGCGATCGCCGCTGTTCTGGCCGTGGCGGTACCTCCACCGCCGAGCTCGGTGGTGATGAAGATCTTGCCCATGTCTTCGGCCGCCGTGTCGTACATGCCGACCGCATCGATCTCCAGCATCTTCATCGAATAGGGTGCGGCAAAGGCTGTCACGAAATTGAAAGCCTGCGCCTCCTGTTGTTTGTTCGGCAGGATGTGCGCTGCGCAGAACGGCAGAAAATCGAGCGTCTTGCCGCCGGAGTGGAAGTCCAGCACGAGATCCGCCATCGGCAGAAGCACACGCTGGAAATAATCGGCGATCTTTTCGGTCACCGTGCCGTCCGGACGACCCGGGAAGCTGCGGTTCATGTTGCCTCTGTCGATCGGCGATGTCCGGGTCCCTGCAAGGAATGCCGGGTAATTCATTGCCGGCACGATGATGACAGCGCCGCTCACCTCCTCTGCCTGCAGCGAGCGGGCGAGATCGAAGAGCGCAATCGGTCCCTCGTACTCGTCGCCATGATTGCCGCCGGTCAGGAGCGCCGTCGGTCCCTTGCCGTTCCTGACGACCGTTATCGGAACCATCACCGAGCCCCAAGCGGAATCGTCGCGGCTGTAGGGCAGCCTCAGGAACCCGTGCTGGACACCCTCGGCGGCCAAATCCACCGTCGCGCTGATCGGCGACGGCCGCAAGCCAGTCTCTGTCATGACAGCCTCAATCCTTGACCATCAGCTTGCGCGGCACGTTGGCGAGGCACTCGACACCGCTTTCGGTGATGAGAATGCTCTCCGTCGTCTCGAACCCCATATCGTCGAGCCAGAGGCCAGTCATGAAGTGGAAGGTCATGCCGGGCTTCAGCTCCGTCCGGTCGCCGGGCCGCAGGCTCATGGTGCGCTCGCCCCAGTCCGGCGGATAGGAAAGCCCGATCGGATAACCCGTGCGGTTGTCCTTGACGATCCCGTATTTCTTCAGCACCGCGAAGAAGGCATTGGCGATATCCTCGCAGCTATTGCCGGGTCTGGCGACCGCAAGACCGGCTTCCATGCCTTCCAACGTCGCTTTTTCGGCGTCGAGAAAGGCCTGCGTCGGCTTGCCGAGGAAGACGGTGCGCGACAGCGGCAGATGATAGCGGTTGTAGCAGCCGGCGATCTCAAAGAAGGTGCCCTCCCCCTTCTTCAACGGCCGATCGTCCCAGGTCAGATGCGGTGCTGACGCCTCGACGCCGGACGGCAGCAGCGGCACGATCGCCGGATAGTCACCGCCGATGCCGTCAACGCCACGGGTGCCGGCATCGTAGATTTCCGCCACCAGATCGCACTTGCGCATGCCGACTTCGATCTTGTCGAAGATGCGGGCATGCATCGCTTCGACGATGCGGGCGGCGTTGCGCATATATTTGATTTCGGTCTCGCTCTTGACCGCGCGCTGCCAGTTGACCAGCGCGGTCGCGTCGACGAAGCGCGCATTCGGCAGATGCCTCTGCAGCGCAGCGAAGGCGGCGGCGGAAAACCAGTAATTGTCCATCTCGACGCCGATCGTCAGCTTGGCGAAGCCGCGCTCCGTCAGGATGCCGGAGAGGTAATCCATTGGATGACGCTCGGTGGACTGCACGTAGTGATCGGGATAGCCGACGATATTGTCGTGCTTGACGTAGGCGGTGAGCTTGGCGCCATTGGCGTCCTGGCCGCGGCCGAACCAGATCGGCTCGCCCTGCGGCGGCACGATCACCGCCTGGTGCACGTAGAAGGACCAACCGTCATAGCCGGTCAGCCAGGCCATGTTCGAGGGATCGCTGACAACAAGCAGGTCCACACCCTTCGCTTCCATGGCACGTCGTGTTTTTTCCAGCCGCGCGGCATATTCGCCGAGCGAAAACTTCAGATTGGGCTGGGTCATGTTTCTTCCCTTCTTTTCCGGCGCCGCGCCGGTCAGCTTTCGAACGTGGTTCCTGCCTTCATCGCGCCGGCGCGGGCGAAGGCGAGAGTGGCGATAGCGGTGTCCTGGATGCCGGTGCCGGTGAGGTCGGCAATGGTGATCTGCTCGCTGCTCGTCCTGCCCGGCGTCCGGCCGGAAACGATCCGGCCGAGCTCGGCGAAATCCGCATCGGCCGCGACCAGACCGGCTTCGATTGCGTGGTGCAGCTCGCCGAGGCGGCACGTCTGTTTCAGACTGTCGGCGACATAAAGGCCGGCCCGGGCGATGGCCACGGGATCGATTTCGTTCTTGTGCTCCGCATCCGATCCCATCGCTGTCAGATGCTGCCCGGGTTCGAGCCACCCGGCTTCGACGATCGGTTTTTCCGCAGGCGTGGTGGTCACGATAATGTCGGCACCAGAGATTGCCTCTCTCGGATCCGACGCAGCGATGACGGGAAATCCGAGTTCTCCGCGCAATTCGGCCGCTGCCTTCTGCGCCTTGGCGGCATCACGGGCCCAGATCCTGGCCTCGGCGATAGGTCGCACCAGCGTCAGTGCTTCGAGCTGCAGCCGAGCCTGCATTCCGGCGCCGAAAATTGCGGCCACGCTGGAGTCTTGCCGTGACAGGTATTTCGCAGCGACGGCGCCGGCTGCCGCGGTGCGCACATCCGTGAGATAGCCATTGTCCAGAAGCAGCGCCTGTACCAGACCTGTCCGGCTGGACAGCAGCACCATCATGCCATTGGTGCTCGGCAGGCCGATCTTTGGATTGTCGAAGAAACCGGGGCTGATCTTGATGGCGAAACCTTCAATGCCCGGAACGTAGGCGGTCTTCACATCGACCTCACCCCGATATTCCGGAATGTCGAGCCGCAGAATCGGCGGCATGGCGACCGCCTTCGTTGCAAGCGCCGCGAAAGCCTGCTCGATGCAGGCGACCGCATCGCGATCGAGCACCACGATCTTGCGCAATTCCGCTTCCGTCAAAATGATCATGCGGTTCATGGGCCATCCTCCGTGAATGCCGTACCCTCGCCGTTGATCACCCGGCGGTGCTGTTCCATGTCGACATTCCGCCCCGAAAGGATCGCAACGACCGGGCCGCCGGAGCTGATCTTGCCCGCCAGCAGCGCTGCTATTCCGACCGCTCCCGCGCCCTCGACGATCTCGCGCTCACAGGCATAGGCATGACGCATGCCTGCGGCGATCTCCGCCTCCGTCAGCAGGACGACCTCGTCGAGAAGCGCCTGGCACATGGTGAAAGTCACGCGATTGTCGAGGCCGATGACACCTCCGAGCGAATCCGCAAGGCTTCTCACTTCCTCGACCTGCACCGGCCGTCCGGCATCGAGGCTCGCTTTCATCGCGGCGCCGCGTTCCATCGTCAGGCCGATCACTCTCGTTTTCGGATTGACGCCCTTGATCGCAGCGGCAACGCCCGCAGCAAGGCCGCCACCCGAGAGCGGCACCAGAACCGTGGTTGTCTCCGGCAATGCATCGACGATCTCGAGCCCCAGCGTCCCCTGACCGGCTACGACAGCCGGATGGTCAAAAGGCGGAACCATCACGAACCCTTGCTCTCGCACCAGCCGGTCCACCTCCTCCTGCGCCTCGTCCTGTGATCGACCGACGATGTGCACATCGGCGCCGAGACGGCGGATTTCTGAAACCTTGTTCGCCGGCACCAGCCGCGACATGCAGATCGTCGCGGCCATGCCTTGTGCCTTCGCCGCATGGGCAAGCGCCCGGCCGTGATTTCCCGTCGAGGCGGCGACGACGCCGCGCGCGCGTTCCGCCGGCGACAACGACGCTGCTGCATTGGTCGCCCCGCGAAGTTTGAAGCTGCCCGTCGTCTGACGATGTTCGAGCTTCAGCCAGACCGGAACGCCCGCGATCTCGCCGAGCGATGCCGACGACACGATCGGCGTTTCCACAACACGGCCGGCGATCCGGTGCGCCGCCGCACGGATATCCTCCACGGAAACTGGCAAGGGGCCCCTCATGCGCTCAGCCTTCCCCATAGGGCCTGGTCATCAGTTGACCGAGCTCGGGCCGCGGCTGATCGTCGCCGCAAAGCCGCAGGCAGGCCCAGGCGGTGGCGAGATTGCTGGTCACCACCGGCTTGCCCGTCTCGGCTTCGATGCGGGCGGCGACCTTTGCGGCGCGCACGGCGGTGCAGGAAATGAACAGTGCATCGGATTGCGGCGCCAGCGCCTGGCGGGCAAAGGCGGCTATTTCATCCGGCGCAATCCGTGCCATCTCGCGGTCGTCGCTCAGACCGAGGCAGGTAAAGCGGTCGATCGCAAAACCAAGACGGGTGAAATAATCCGCCATCGGCCGGCTGGTTTCGATCGTATAGGGTGTCAGCACGGAAATCCGCCTGGCGCCGAGCGCCTTCAGGGCCTCTACAGCAGCCGCCGTTGGCGTCACCACTGAAACGCCCGGCTTGGCCGCATGGATCGCTTCCTCGATCTTGCGGTCGCCGATGACGACCGAGGCGGCGGTGCAGGAATACATGACGGCATCCAGCGTCTCACCCGGCAGAATGAGCCCTGCGCCTTGGGTCAGCGACGGCTGCATCTTCAGGAGATTTTCCGCCGTCACGGGATTGGCGTAGTGAATGCGGCTGACATAGACGCCGATACGGTCGCTGGCGACCATACGTCGGAAGTCGGCTTCCGTCGTGTGGTCGGTCGCCAGAATGACGAGGCCGATGCGTTTTTCCAGCGGCCGGTCGTCCAGCCGTGGCAGTCGGCCGGCGGGAATGATCTCGATCGATTTCGTCATGTCAGTCATCCATCCTGGCATAGCGCTCCTCGAGCCAGCGCAAGCCCACGACCGAGACCAGGCTGATGACGAGGAAGAAGACGCCGACGAGCGTCATGGGTTCAATATAGCGATAGTTGCTATTGGCGATGCTTTTGGCCTGGTTCATCAGTTCCAGCACGGTGATCGCCGATAGCAGTGGCGTTTCCTTGAACATGGCGATGAAATAATTGGCGAGCGCCGGGATCATTGGCGGGATCGCCTGCGGCAAGATCACGTGGATCCAGGCCTGGCGCGTCGTCAGATTGGTGGCCCTGGCCGCTTCCCATTGTCCGCGCGAAACGTTCTCGATGCCGGCGCGATAGACCTCGGCCGTATAGGTCGCATAATGAATGCCCATGCCGATGACGCCGGCGGTGAGCGGCGACAGCCGGATGCCGATATCCGGCAGGACGTAGAAGATGAAGTAGAGCTGCACCAGCAGCGGCGTACCGCGGATGAATTCCGAGACGAAGCCGACCGTTCCGGAAATGGCGGCGACCGGTGACCGCCGCGCGATGGCAAGCGCGAGGCCTGCGACCATGGCGACAGCAGCGCCGAGGATGGTCGCGAGAATGGTGATCTTGAACCCTTCGAGAAGGGTCGGCATGATCTGCCAGACGAAATCCCAATCCCATTCCATTTGATCAAGTCCTCATACCGTCGAGGCCGCGTGTCATCCGTCGCTCCAAAAGGCGCATCGCCGCCGAGATGGCGGAGGCCATGAGGAAATAGAGGATGAGGATCGTTGCGAAGGGCACCAGCGTATTGCCGGTCTGCGCCCGCACCACTTGCGCCTGAAAGGTCATGTCGGTCAGCGAGATCAGCGACACGACGGCCGTGCCCTTCAAAAGCTCGATCGCATTGTTGCAGAAGGTCGGCAGCATGAGCGGCAACGCCTGCGGCAGTATGACGTGGCGCATGCGCTGGTATCGCGACAGATTGAGCGCGATACAGGCTTCCGATTGTTCGCGCCCGACGGCCTTGACGGCGCCACGCACCACCTCCGCCCCATAGGCGCCGACATTCAGACCGAGCGCCAGCACGCCCGCCTGCAGCGGCGTCAGCGTCAATCCCGCGAAGGGCAGGACGAAATAGACCCAGAAGAGCTGGACGAAGATCGAAGTGCCGCGAAAGAATTCGATATAGGCCGTCGCCACAGCGCGGACGGCGAAGAAGCGTGATAATCGGCCGAGGCCGGCCAGGAAGGCCATGACGAGCGCCAGCGCCGAGCCCATGATCGTCAGCTCGAGCGTCACCAGGGCGCCTTGAAGGATCAGTGTCAGATAGCCGGACCAGACCGACATCGGCAGCTCATTTCTCTGGAGATGGTGTGAAGGGCAACCGGCCATCAGGAGCATGGCCGGCTGCTTACATCAGGTTACTTGGCGGCGGCGCAGAGCTTTTCGCGGCTCGTCGACATCGCCGCCTTGGCCGAGAAGCCGTAGGGTTCGATGATCTTGGCGAATTCACCGGATTCCTTCAGCTTCTTCAGCTCGACGTCGAAGGCATCGCGCAGCGCGACGTCCTGCTTGCGGAAGGCGGCGCCGTCGCAATAGACCGGCGCGTTGACGACGGGGGCGACGGTTTCGAGGTTCGGATCCTTCGCCTTGTCCATCAGATCGTGGATCGACAGGACCGGCAGCGAATAGACGTCGATGCGGCCGTCCTGCAGCATCTTGATACCGCTTTGCCCATCCGGAACGACGATGACGCGGTCACGCGGCACGCCGGCTTCCAGCGCCAGCTTTTCCTCAGTGCCGCCGCCCGGCGCACCGATCTTGGCGTTCGGATTGTCGGCGATATCCTTGTAGCTCGTCAGCTTCAGCGGGTTGCCCTTCTTGAGAGCAAAGGCTTCGGCATCGCACAGGATCGGTTCGGAATAGGCAACGGCGTTGCAGCGTTCGGGTTTCATGAAAAGGCCCGCCGTAATTGCGTCGTGTCGGCCGGCCTGCAGGCCGGGGATCATCGCGCCGTATTCCGAGATCGAGGCGACCACTTCCTTGACGCCGAGTTTTTCGAAGATCACACGCGCCACATCGGGGGCGGCGCCCGACACCTTGCCGTCGGCGCCGACGGCGGTGAATGGCGGCTCGTTGGCGATGGCGATGCGGGCGAAACCCTGCTCCTTCAGCTGTTCGAGCTTGTCATCGGCGGCGGATGCCGGGGCGGCCGCCGTAACCAGAAGCACCGACAGGCTGACGGCGCTCAAAACATATCCTGCTTTCATCGTTCCCAACTCCTCTGGCTTTCTCTTTGAGTTTTGTTGTTCGCGGGCAATGTCTGAGGTCAGACGCGGTGCCCTGCCGCGATGATCTTGCGCAGGAAGGTCTGCGTCCGTTCCTGCGTCGGATTGCGGAAGATGTCGCCGGGCTTGCCTTCCTCGACGATCCTGCCGCGATCGAAAAACAGCACGCGGTCGGCAAAGTCGTGGGCGAAACCCATTTCGTGGGTGACGAGAAGCATCGTCATATCGGTCTCGGAGGCGAGCTTCCGCATGACGTTCAGCACCTCCTCGACGAGTTCCGGGTCGAGTGCCGAGGTCACCTCGTCGAACAGCATGATCTTCGGCGACAGGGCCAGCGCCCGGGCGATGGCGACACGCTGCTTCTGCCCGCCGGAAAGCTGCGCCGGGACGCTTCTGGCCTTGTCGGCAAGGCCGACCATCTCGAGAAGCTCCATCGCCCGCTTCTCGGCTTGCGGCCGCTTGATACCCTTGGTCAACATGGGTGCCAGCGTCACGTTGTCGAGGACGCATTTGTGCGGAAACAGATTGAAGTGCTGGAAGACCATGCCGATCTTCTCGCGCATGCGATGCAGATGCCGCTCATCGGCCGGCACAAGTCCGCCACCGTTCGGCATATGATAGAGCTGTTCGCCATCGACCTCGATATGACCGCCGCTGATCGTCTCCAGCGTCATCAGAATGCGCAGGATCGTCGTCTTGCCGGAGCCGGACGGCCCGATCAGCGCCAGCTTCTCGCCCGGCATGACATTCATCGACAGGCCGTCGAGCACGGTCAGCGGGCCGTATCTCTTGACGATGTTGTCGATGCGGATGATGGGCGCAGGCATTCATGTCTCTCCTTGTTGAGACAAGCAATGACCTAACGATGACGGCGCTCGAAAATCATGTCAATTCGTAAAATAATATCATGACAATTATTCTGCGGCTGCCGGCAAATGAGGCGCCCGCCTCAAATCGCGAGCAGCAGCTCTTCGGGATTTCCCTGTGCCAGTGAGGCAACGATCCCCAGTCCCGTCCGCAGCTCGCCTTCCGTCGTCGAGCCGAGCGAGATGCGTACCGCCGGCGTCCAGCCGTGATCGGCGGTGCGGAAGGATTTGCCCGGCGCGATCGCCACGCCGCGCAGCCTTGCCTGCGACACGAAACCATCCTCCGTATGGCTGCCGAAAAGCGGCAGCCAGACATGCAGGCTTTGCGGATGCGTTCGATAGGACAGGCCGGCCAGCATCTCCGCCGCGATTGCATGGCGCCCGACAAGGGCGCGGCGCTGCCAGTTGACGAGCTCCATCGCCGTGCCGTCGCTGACCCAGCGGGTGGCGATTTCGGCCATCGCCGGCGTCGCCATCCAACTGGAGACCAGATGCCGGTTGGCAACGGCGGCGACATAGCGGTCCGGCGCTGCGAGATAACCGATCCTGAGGCCCGGAACGGTGATCTTCGTGAAGCTCGTGACGTAAAGCGTCCGCTCCGGCGCGAAGGCGGCCATCGGCGGCGCGCGGTCCTCGACCATCGGCCCGAGAATGTCGTTTTCGATGATCGCTATGTCATGCTTGGCGGCAACGGCAGCGAGCGCCTGCCGGCGCTCTGCGCTCATCAGCGCCGCCATCGGATTGATCACCGACGGCTGCAGGAAGATCGCCCGGATCGGCCCGGTCCGGCAGGCCTCGTCCAGCGCTTCGGGAATCATGCCCTCCTCGTCGATCGCCAGCCCCTCGAGATGCAGGCCGAGATAGGTGGAGAGCGGCACCAGCGTATGATGGCTGATCGCCTCGGTCGCAATGGTCGAACCGGGCGGGGCGACGCTCATCAGCGCCACGGTCATGCCCGATGTCGCGCCATTCGTCAGACTGATGTTCAGCGGCGATACGTCGAGGCCGCAGCGCGCCAGCCATTCCGTGGCAACGACGCGATGGCGGGGAAAGACCATGTTCGGCCGGAACGACAGGGCCGAGCTCGACGGCAGATTTTCGGAGAGCCAGCCAAAGGCCTGGCGCAGCCTTTCCAGATGAATCTGCTCGCAGACCGGCTTCAGGATAGAGAGATCGATCACCTCGCCCAGCCGTTCCGGCAGATAAGGTGGTTCCGGCTCGCGCGGCCGCGTCTGCACGAAGCTGCCGCGTCCGATCTCGCCTGATATCAGCCCCCGGCGGCTCAGTTCGTCATAGGCTCGGCTCACCGTCTGCACGGAAAGATGCAGATCATCCGCCAGCTTGCGATGCGGCGGCAATTGCATGCCGTCGGAGAGCTTGCCGTCGGTGATCGCATTGGCGATCTGCTCGGCGAGCGAGAGATAGGCAGGCCGGCGGAGTTGCGAGGGATCGGGGCGCCAATTTGTCATGATTTCAACACTGCTGAAAATCAGTTCAATTGACAATGCCAAAATGCGCTTCCATTGTCTTTTCACCGCGTTTGAAATGTTTTTTTCTAAAGAAAGCGCCATGAAACTCGACGCCATCGATTTGCGTATCCTCGACGCCGTCCAGCACGACGGACGCATTACCAAGCTGGCGCTGGCCGAAAAGGCAGGGCTGTCGCCTACGCCGTGCTGGATGCGGCTGCGCAAGCTCGAAAAGGCGGGGATCATTACCGGCTACCACGCCCGCATCGCGCCGCGGCGCATAGCGCCGGTCGCCAGCGTGATGATGGAAGTGACGCTCGCCAATCATCGCCAGGCCGATTTCGAGCGCTTCGAGCGCGCCGTTGCCGCAACCCCCGAGATCGTCGCCTGCTGGTCGGTCGGCGGCGGCGTCGACTATATCCTGAAAATCATCGCGGCCGATATCGACGCTTATCAGCGGCTGGTCGACGGTCTTCTCGACCGCGAACTCGGCATCGACCGCTACTTCACCTACATCGTCACCAAGACGGTGAAGGAGGACACAGTCCTTCCGGTCTCTTCCTTCTCCGCCTCCGGGGAGGAAGAACACAACGTCTCCTAGACAATCTGTCTAGCAGACGGCCGTCCTTTAGACCGTCTGTCTCTTTCCGCCTTCGGTAAAGGACAATCTCTCGTCGGCTCTTGTGGAAGACTTGCGTCAACCGCAAACGAGGAGATGGACATGAACGCCGTTTTTGCCCGCCCCGACTATCATGATGCGCTGTCACGGCTTGCCGACCGTCATCTCCTGCGCGATCTCGCCTATGTCGGCGGCCGGTGGATCGCGGGGGCGACAGGCAAAAGCTTCGCTGTTGCCGATCCGGCCTCTTCGGCAACTCTGGCCTGGGTTGCGAGCCTCGATGCGGAGGAGACGGCGATGGCGATCGATGCGGCGTCGCAGGCCTTTGCCGCTTGGCGCGCGATGCTGCCGCAGCACCGCGCGGCGATCCTGCGGAAATGGCACGGGTTGATGCTCGCCGCCAGGGAAGACCTGGCGCTGATCATGACGCTCGAACAGGGCAAGCCGCTTGCCGAAGCGCGTGGTGAGATCGACTACGCCGCCTCCTTCATCGAGTGGTATGCCGAAGAAGGCAAGCGGCTGAACGCCGAAAGTGTCACCAGCCATCTGGCCGGAGCGGAAATGATCGTGCGGCGCGAGGCGCTTGGGGTCGTCGGCGTCGTCACCCCCTGGAATTTCCCTTCCGCCATGCTCACCCGCAAGGCGGGCGCAGCACTTGCCGCAGGCTGCACGGTCGTTGCCCACCCTTCTTCGGAGACGCCACTTTCGGCCCTCGCGCTTGCCGAACTCGGCGAACGGGCCGGCATTCCCGCCGGCGTCTTCAACGTGGTCACCGGCCATGCCGCAACGATCGTCGGACGGATGTGCAGCGATAACCGCCTGCGCGCCATGAGCTTCACCGGTTCGACCGAGGTTGGCCGCCTGATCGCCGCCCAGTGCGCGCCGACCATGAAGCGGCTGGTAATGGAACTCGGCGGGCACGCGCCGCTGATTGTCTTCGACGATGCCGATGTCGCGAAAGCCGTCGAGATCGCCGTCGGCGCCAAGTTTGCGACATCGGGCCAGGATTGCCTTGCCGCCAACCGCATTTTCGTCCAGCGGCGCATTGCCGATGCCTTCGCCACGGCTTTTGCCGCGCGCATCGGCCCGCTGAAGGTCGGCGCAGGCATCGAGGCTGACAGCGAAATCGGGCCACTGATGCATGAACGCGCCGTCGTCAAGATCGAGGACCAAGTGGCTGACGCGTTGGCGCGTGGCGCCCGGCTCGTTGCCGGCGGCAGCCGCCATAGGGCCGGCCCGCTCTTCTATAAGCCGACGCTTCTGACGGATGTTCCGGCGGATGCGCTGATCATGCGGGAGGAGACTTTCGGGCCTGTGGCCGCACTTGCCACTTTCGATACGGAGGAAGAGGTCGTCGCCCGTGCCAACGATACCGAATATGGCCTGGTTGCATATGTCGTCACCGAGAATGGCGCCCGCCAGATGCGCCTCGGCCGCGCGCTGGAATACGGCATGGTGGCGATCAATCGCGTGAAGATCACCGGCGGCCCCATCCCCTTCGGCGGCTGGAAACAGTCCGGCCTCGGCCGGGAAGGCTCCCGCCACGGGCTCGAAGCTTTCACCGAGCTCAAATATCTCTGCATCGACACGGCCGCCTGAGCGCCCATTTCAAGAGAGGATAGGACATGCTCGACAAAAGCAACGAACTCACCGCCTGGGACCGCGACCACTTCTTTCATCCCTCCACCCATATGGGCATGCATGCGCGCGGCGAGACGCCGACGCGCGTCGTCGCCGGGGGCAAAGGTGTCTACATCACCGACACCGGCGGCCGCAAAAGCGTCGATGCCTTTGCCGGGCTTTATTGCGTCAATGTCGGCTACGGTCGCCAGGAGATCGCCGACGCCATCGCCGAACAGGCGAAGAACCTCGCCTACTACCACGCCTATGTCGGCCACGGCACGGAAGCGTCGATTACGCTTGCGAAAATGATTATCGACCGCGCACCAGCGGGCATGAGCCGCGTCTATTTCGGCCTTTCCGGCTCGGATGCCAACGAGACCAACATCAAGCTGATCTGGTATTACAACAACATTCTCGGCCGGCCGGAAAAGAAGAAGATCATCTCACGCTGGCGTGGCTATCACGGCTCCGGCGTCATGACAGGCAGCCTCACCGGTCTTGCGCTTTTTCACAATGCTTTCGATCTGCCGCGCGCGCCGATCCTCCACACCGAAGCGCCCTATTATTTCCGCCGGCCCGACCGGTCGATGAGCGAGGAGCAATTCTCGCAACATTGCGCCGACAGACTGGAGGAGATGATTGTCACCGAGGGGCCCGACACCATCGCCGCCTTCATCGGCGAACCAATTCTCGGCACCGGCGGGATCGTCCCGCCGCCCCAGGGCTATTGGCAGAAGATCCAGGCGGTGCTCGACAGATACGATATCCTGCTGGTCGCCGACGAGGTCGTCACCGGCTTCGGCCGTCTCGGCACGATGTTCGGCTCGGATCACTACGGCATGAAGCCGGACCTGATCACCATCGCCAAAGGCCTGACCTCAGCCTATGCTCCGCTTTCCGGCTCGATCGTTTCGGAGAAGATGTGGCAGGTGCTGGTGCAGGGTTCCGATGAATTGGGAGCGATCGGCCACGGCTGGACCTATTCCGCCCACCCGATTTGTGCTGCCGCAGGTATCGCCAATCTGGAGTTGATCGACGAACTCGGCATCGTCGACAATGCCGGCACGACCGGCAGCTATTTCCGGTCGCAGTTGCAAGAGGCGGTTGGCGGCCATCGGAATGTCGGTGAAGTCCGCGGCGACGGTCTGATGGCCGCTGTCGAATTCGTCGAGGACCGGGACGACCGCCGGTTCTTCGATCCCGGCCGCAAGATCGGTCCGCAGGTCGCATCCGCCCTTCTCGAACGTGGCGTCATCGGCCGCGCCATGCCGCAGGGCGATATTCTCGGCTTCGCTCCACCACTCTGCCTCACCCGCGAAGAAGCAGACGTCGTCGTCAAGGCGGCTGCGGACGCGATCGAAAGTGTTTTCAAAACCATCTGAGGAGAAGAGCCGCATGACGATCCCGGAAAAGATGGCGGCGGTGTTGCTCACCGGCCATGGCGGCCTGGAAAAGCTCATCTATGCCACGGATGTGCCTGTCCCGACGCCGACTGAAGGCGAGGTGCTGATCCGTGTTACCGCCTGCGGCATGAACAATACCGACGTCTGGGTGCGCCAAGGCGCCTACGGTACAGAGGATGATCCCTCCGCCGTCTCCACCTGGCGCAGGCAGGGCAACACGCTGACATTCCCGCGCATCCAGGGCACCGATACCGTCGGTCATGTCGTCGGCGTCGGGACCGGCGTTGATCCGAGACGCATCGGCGAACGCGTCATGGTCGACTTCTCGATCTATAATCGCGACGACGACAGCCTCGCCGACATCGATTACATGGGTCACGGACGGGATGGCGGCTACGCCGAATATATGGTGCTGCCTGCCGAGAACGCGCATGTCGTCGCGACCGATCTGACCGATGTCGAGCTCGCCACCTTCTGCTGTGCCTATCTCACAGGCGAACGAGTGCTGGAACGGGCAAGGCTTGCCGCCGGCGAACGCGTCCTCGTCACCGGCGCCTCCGGCGGCGTCGGCTCGGCAATCATCCAGCTTGCGCGCGCCCGCGGCGCCATTCCGATCGCCGTCGCCGGTCCCGGCAAGGAGGCGGCGATGATCGATATCGGCGCCGAAGCGGTCGTGACCCGCGGCAAGGGCGATCTTGTCGAAGCCGTCCATTCCGCAAGCGGTGGCCAGCCGATCGACGTCGTCGCCGATCTGGTCGGCGGACCGCTGTTCAACGATCTCCTGAAGATCCTGCGTCCCGAAGGCCGTTACACGACGGCCGGCGCCATCGCCGGGCCCGTCGTCCAGCTCGACCTGAGGACCATGTATCTGAAGCAGCTGGAACTACATGGATCGAGCCAGGGAAGCCGCGCCGACTTCCGCCGGCTGGTCGGCCATATCGAAAGCCGCAAGATCCGGCCTCTCGTCGGCGGTGTTTATCCGCTGTCGGAATTTCATCGCGCCCAGACCGATTTCATGGCGAAGAACTTCGTCGGCAAATTGGTCGTGGTTCCCGACCAGAGATAGTGCGCTTCCCCGATCACACCGCCGGCGAACCTTATCGGTTTAGCGGCGTTTCACGGCCATGGACAGCGGCAAAACGACATATCTCACCCCTGCCGAACTCGCGCGAATTCGCCGCGCTGCTAGCATAGCCCGTCTGATGGATACCGCCGTCCGATTGCCGGTCGTCGGCGTGCGGATCGGCGCGGACTCGGTCCTCGGCCTTATCCCCGCTGTCGGCGACATTGCCGGATCCCTGATCGGTCTTTTCATCATCGACGAGGCAAGGCGGCTCGGCCTTCCCGCCCACAAACTCGCCCGCATGGCGGTCAATCTCGGCGTCGACGCCGCCTGCGGCACGGTTCCGCTGATCGGCGATCTCTTCGACGTCTATTTCAAGTCTCACCGCCGGAATGTCGGCATCATCCTCGAGCATTTCGGCATCAGCGAAGACGAGCTGAACCAGCGCATCTGACGAGCTCGACCGCCCTCCGAAGAACCTGTCTACAGCTCCGTCAGGGCGCCGGCCGTCTTGACTGCGTGATCAAGAACAAATTGCAGCTTGGCGGCATGGCCGAAACCCGGCTCCTCCGACTCGCCCTTTTGCACGGCGTTTGCAAATCGTTGGAAATTGGTGATCACCGGTTCGACCTCGATCTTGCGCCAGATCGCCTTGTCGGCATCGGCGCCTTCGCAGGCCCTGAGGGTCGAACCTTCAGGCGTATGCACCACCTCCAGCGCCCCCTTGTCTCCATGCAGGCGCAGGCGCAATTCGTTCAGATGGCCGGTTGCCCAGCGCGTCGCATGGATGACGCCGGCCGCGCCGTTTTCGAGCTCGGCCATCATCAGGAAGCTGTCGTTTGCATCGAGCTCGTATTCCCCGATCCGGTTCCCGGGGCTCTTGTCGAAAACCTTGAGATGCGATGCCGCCGCCTTGACGTCGCTGCCGGCGGCAAAGACCGCGAAGTCGAGAATGTGAATACCGACATCGCCCAGCACGCCGTTGGAGCCATGCTTTGTCGACAGCCGCCAAAGCCATTGCGACTCTTTGGTCCAGTCGCCCCAAGCCTTGGACACCAACCAACTTTGGAGATAGGAGGCTTCGAAGTGGCGGATCGCGCCGAGACGGCCATCCAGCACCATCTTTCGCGCCGCCTGCAGCGGCGCCACGTTACGATAGGTAAGGTTTACCATCGTGACCTTGCCGGACGCCGCCGCGGCGTCGGCCATCTCCTTGGCCTCGCGGTAGTTGACCGCAAGGGGCTTCTCGCAGAGCACATGCTTGCCGGCGCCGAGTATCTTCATTGTCGTGGAATAATGCGCTCGATCCGGCGTGACATTGGTCACGGCGTCAAACTCCCCCCACGCAAGGGCGTCATCGAGTGATGTGAAAGTAAGCGGGATGCTATGCCTGAGCGCGAAGGCCCGCAGCCGGACCTCGTCCGTATCGACGGCAGCAACAATCTTGACGCCGGTGATTTCCGAGAAATTCATGGCATGGGTATTTGCCCATCCTCCAGTTCCGAGAATGATCAAGCGCATTTTTGTCCTCATGGTCGTTTATCGAATTCAGCGGTAACCGGCTTCGCCGGCTTGGTGCAGTTTCGGGCCGCGCTCGACGATCGGCTCCAGTGCCTTCTCTACCGGCACATTTGGAGCGTCGGTAATGGCAGTCAACGCGCCTTCAGGGTTGTAGGCCCACTTGACGCCGTTGATCAGCACCTTCTGGATGGTGGCGTCGTGATAGGTCGGATAGGTCTCATGGCCCGGGCGGAAATAGAAGATGTTGCCGGCGCCGCGGCGCCATGTCAGGCCCGAGCGGAACACTTCCCCGCCCTGGAACCAGGAGATGAACACCGTTTCCAGAGGCTCCGGCACCGAGAACTGCTCGCCATACATTTCCTCGTTCTCAAGCTCGAAATGCTCGCCGATGCCGGCGGCGATCGGATGGCGCGGGTTGATCGTCCACAGCCGCTCGCGCTCGCCCGCCTCGCGCCATTTCAGCGCGCAGGGCGTGCCCATCAGCCGCTTGAAGATCTTCGAGAAATGGCCGGAATGTAAGACGAGAAGGCCCATGCCCTCCCAGACGCGCTTGGCGACGCGCTCGACGACGACGTCTGACACCGCGCCGTGATCCTTGTGGCCCCACCAGGTCAGCACATCGGTTTCGGCAAGCCGGGCTTCGCTCAGCCCATGTTCCGGCTCCTGCAGCGTCGCCGTGGTGGCGGAGATGCCTGGGTCGGTATTCAGCGCATTGGCGATCGTCGTATGCATGCCTTCGGGGTAGATGCCCCGGACGATCGCATTGGTATTCTCGTGGATGTTTTCACCCCACACAACGGTGCGTATGGTCACGTCGTTTTCTCCTTGTAGTTGAAGCGGATCGAGCCTGGGAAGGAAATCGATGCGTGGATCAGGCTGCCCGCATGGATTCACGTTCGAGCGCCCGGCCCGACCGGTCGAAACGGTGGATGTGACCGGCAAGTGGCGCGAGTCCAAGCGTCTGGCCCGGCTCATGACGAGAGACGCCGGCCTCCCGCACGACAAGCGGCTCATCCGCCCCGATGTCCAGATAGACGAAACTATCGGAACCGAGGATTTCCGAATGGATGACGGTGCCACGCCAAACCGGCGACTCGGCCGTGATGCGCACATGCTCCGCACGTACACCGATCGTATGGCTGTCATAGGGCTGCGCCAGCCCGCCCGACAGGAAATTCATTTTCGGCGAACCGATGAAGCCGGCGACGAAGACCGAATTCGGGCTTTCATAAAGTTCCAGCGGCGTGCCGATCTGCTCGACGACGCCGTCCCTCAACACGCAGATCCGGTCGGCCAGCGTCATGGCCTCGACCTGATCATGCGTCACATAGATCATCGTCGTGCCGTGCATGCTGCGATGAAGCTTGGCAATCTCGAGCCTCGTCGCGACCCGAAGCGCCGCATCGAGGTTGGACAGCGGCTCGTCGAAGAGAAAGACCTTGGGATCGCGCACGATCGCCCGGCCGATGGCGACGCGCTGACGCTGTCCGCCGGAAAGCTGTCGCGGCAAGCGGTCCAGATAGGATGAGAGCTGCAGCATACCGGCCGCCTGCTCGACGCGCTGGCGGCATTCGTCTCTGTTGCTCCCGGAAAGCTTCATGCCGAAAGCCATGTTGTCGAAGACCGTCATATGCGGGTAGAGCGCGTAGGACTGGAACACCATGGCGACCCCTCTCTTCGACGGCGCGTGCCGGTTTACCGTCTCATTGTCGAAGGCGAGGTTTCCCGAGGTGATGTCTTCGAGCCCGGAGATAAGCCGCAGCAGCGTGGACTTGCCGCATCCCGAAGGCCCGACGAACACCATGAATTCGCCTCGGCGGATGTCCATCGTCACGCCCTTGATCACCTCGAACGCGCCGAAGCTCTTGCGGATATTTTCCAGTCGGATTTCTGCCATGTCCTACTCCCTCAACCCTTAACGCCGCCGGCGGTCAGCCCTGAAATGATCCGGCGCTGGAATATCAAAACAAGCACGACAACCGGGACAGTGACGATCACCGAAGCCGCCATGATGTTGCCCCAGGGAATTTCGAATTCGCTGTTGCCCGACAGCAGGGCGATGGCAACCGGCACGGTCCGCTGTGTATCGGACGATGTGAACGTCAGCGCGAAAAGAAACTCGTTCCAGGCGGCGATGAAGGCGAGCAGCCCGGTCGTCACCAGCGCCGGCCACATCAGCGGCATGAACACCTGGGTGACGATGACCCATGGTGAAGCGCCGTCGACGATCGCCGCCTCCTCGATCTCGATCGGCAATTCCCGCATGAAGGTCGTCAGCACCCAGACGGTGAAGGGCAGCGTGAAGATCACGTAGGAAAAGATCAGCGCGAAGGGCGTGTTGAAGATGCCGATCCATCGGATGAGTTCGAAGAGGCCGGCAAGAACCGCAATCTGCGGAAACATCGACACCGAAAGGATGGTCAGCATCAACAGTGCCCGTCCGCGGAAATTCACCCGCGCGAGAGCGAACGAAGCGGTGATCGAAAGCAACAGCGATGCTGAAACCACGATGCAGGCGATCATCGCGGAATTTGCAAGACTGCGGACGAAGCTGCCTTGGCCCATCACGGAAGCATAGTTGCCGAAGGAGATCGAGGTCGGCCAGTAATCAACTTCGAATAGCGCAGTGCCGGTCTTCAGGCTGGTGAGGATCGCATAGTAGAACGGGAAAACCGCAGTGATGACGATGATCGTAACGAGCAGGTAAAAGAGTGTGTTCTTGGTGATCGAAAGCAGCATCAGCGTTCCTCCCCGCCGAGCTTGACGCGGCCGAGCCAGATATAGAAGACGGTGACAGAGGCGATGATGAGGAAAAGCACCGTCGAGGCGGTGGCGCCATAGGCGAACTTGTCGAAGTCGAACAGGTTCTCACGCGCCATGACCGACATGGTCTTCGTCTGCGCATTATTGGGCGTCAGCACATAGATCAAGTCGAAGATGCGCATCGCATCCAGCATCCGGAAGATCACGGCAACCATGATGGCAGGCCGGATCAGCGGCAGCGTCAGACGCCAGAAAACCTTGACCGGGTTGACGCCGTCGATCTTGGCCGCTTCATAAATATCTCCCGGCACCATCTGCAGCCCGGCAAGGATCAGAAGCGCCATGAAGGGCGTCGTCTTCCAGACGTCGACGATCAACACGGCGACCATCGCCGTTTCCGGATTGGCGGTCCAGGCGATCTTCTCGCTGATCAGGCCGAGGCCGAGCAGAATATCATTGAGAATGCCGAACTGGTCGTTGAGCATCCAGGCCCACATCTTGGCCGAAACGATGGTCGGGATTGCCCAAGGAATGAGGATCGCAGCCCGAACGATTCCACGTCCGACGAACTGAGCGTTCAGCACCAGCGCGACGATCAAGCCGAGCATCGTCTCAATCGCGACGGAAAGGACAGTGAATTTGGCCGTGTTCCAGACGGCATTCCACCAGACCGGATCGGCAAGCAGACCCCGATAGACGGTCTTCCCGCTCTTCAGCGTCACCCACGACAGATAATTGGCGAATCCGACGAATTGCGCATTGCCAAGGTCGTTGAGTGACGCATTCGTAAAGCTGAAATAGATCGTTCTGAACAGCGGCCAGCCAGCGACGATTGCTAGGATCAACAGCGTCGGCGCCAGAAACACCCAGGCCGATCGAATGCGTTCGGATCGCAGCTCCGTAGAGGCGCTGAGACGGGAAACCCTTCGTTCAACTGCTTGTGGAGCTACGATTTCAGTCATGAAAGCCTATCCCCTGTTAAGCCCATCCGGAGGATGGACCGACGACCTCTCGGCCGGCGGTCCCGATATTCACCAGGCGTCGCCCTTGAGGGTCGTCAGGTCGGCTTCGAGGAGCTCGAGGTTCTCGGCGGCCGAGCCGCTGCCGGATAGCGTATTGTGCACTGCCGTCCAGAACTTCGAGGAAACTTCGTTGTATTTCACCTTGGCCGTCGCCGAAGGACGCGGCACCGCATCCTGGAAAATCGGCTTCCAGTTGGGCATGAAGGGCTGCGCGGCGGCAATATCCTTGTCGTCATAAAGGTCGGTCAGTGTCGGCAGATTGGACAGCTCGATGGCGCGAGCCTTTTGCACATCCTTCGACGCCAGGAATTTGACGAGCGCGATGGCTGCTTCCTGTTTTTCCGAATATTTCGACACCGCCAGGTTCCAGCCGCCGAGTGTCGAGGATGGCTTGTCGCCGGCGGCCGCAACCGGCAGCGTCATCACGTCGAACTTACTCTTCACGGCGCTGTCGGCGCCGTTGCCGAGGGAATAGGCATATGGCCAGTTGCGCATGAAGACGGCGTTACCGGTCTGCCAGACACCACGCGATTCTTCTTCCTGATAGGCGAGCACGCCGGGCGGCGAAATCGTACCGATCCATCCCTTGGCGCGTTCAAGCGCTGCTGCCGCCTTCTCATTGTTGATCGAGATCGTGCCGTCCGGCTCGACGATCTGGCCGCCCCCCGACGACTTCACCCATTCCAGCGCGTTGCAGGTCAGCCCTTCATAGGAATTGCCCTGGAAGACGTAGCCCCATAGGTCCTTCTGTCCGGCCTGGCGTTCCTTGTCCTGAACCTCTTTGGCGGTTGCGGCCATCTCGTCCCAGGTCTTCGGCGGCTGCTTGCCATATTTCTCGAGCAGGTCCTTTCGGTAGAACAGCGCCGGAGCATCGGTAAACAACGGCAGCGCCACGAGCCGGCCGTTGACAGTCTGCGAGGCGATGATCGACGGGAAGAACTGCCCGACCACGTCCTTGGTGGCCTCCTTCAGATCGATGAACTGGTCGGCAAGCTGCGGCGCCCAGATGACATCGGTCTGATAGACGTCGATGTCCTTGTTTCCTGCTGCAAGCCACAAGCGATATTGCGAGAACTGCTCGCTGCTCGATGACGGCATGGTGACGAGCTTCACCTGATTGCCGGTCTCCTTCTCGAAAATCGCAAGCTGCTTGTTCAGGAATTCGACGTTTTTCCCGGTGGTGTTCGCGGCAAACGAAATTTCTGCGGCGTGAATGGGGCCGGCCGCGATAGCAAGGCCAAGCGCGGACAAGGCCAGAGCAAACTTTTTCATAATCTCCTCCCAGAAATTGAAATCGATTTGGCAAACGGAACATTGCAGAAGGCTTTGATGACGTCAAGACACCAAAATGAGCTCCTTGAGGTTGCATTGGTTTGATAATAACAGCCATGCTGCGCGGATAAGGGCGTAGATTCGGCATCCGCAGCCGACATTTCATCGCCACATAATTGAAACCGTTTTCAATTTGAACTGAATCAGCACTTGCCCGTTGCGCATCATCAACGCATCGTCCATTGATTTCCCGGACAAAGAAGACATCGATGAAACTTCGTGAATTTGCAAAGCAGCTTGGGCTTTCTCCGACAACGGTCAGCCGCGCACTTAGCGGCTATCCGGAGGTGAGCGAAGCCACGCGCGCCCGGGTTGCAAGCGAAGCAATCCGGCTTGGCTATCGCCCCGATATCAATGCTGTGCGCCTGAAGACCGGCCGAGCTGGAGCGATCGGCGTTCTGATGGGGCGTTCGGGTGAAATTCATTTCTCAGAGTTCGTATCGGGGATGGCGCAGCGCCTGGAAACGGCCGATACGGATATTCTCATCACACCAATTACCGCTCACAATGATGACGACGAGATCCAGGCCTATCGGCGCCTAGTCGAGAGCCGCCGGGTGGATGCTGTGATCATTCATTCGCCTCGCCCCAGGGACTCGCGGATCGAGATGCTAAACGGCTTGGGCGTGCCTTTCCTGGTCCACGGCCGCTCGGAGACCGAGCACGTTCATGCCTGGCTCGACATCGATAACGAAGGTGCTGTTCGCCGGGCCACCGAACACCTGCTTGATCTCGGTCACCGGCGCATTGGGATGATCAATGGCCTGCGTGGCAAGACCTATTCGATCCATCGCGAACAGGGTTTTCGCATCGCCCATCAGGAGCGTGGGCTCACCGCCGATCCCAGCCTGATGGTCTGCGACAAATTCTCCGACGAAAGCGGCTTTCGCCATGCCCGCTCTTTCCTGGAGAGTTCGAACGCGCCAACCGCCATCGTTGCCGGTTCCACCATGACAGCCCTTGGTGTCTATCGCGCCGTCCGTTCGCTTGGGATGACGGTGGGACAGGATATTTCCGTCATAGCCCATGACGACGTCTTCCCCTATCTGACGGCCGAGAACATGGTCCCGTCGCTTTCGACCACGCGGTCCTCCATGCGCGCCGCGGGCACACGTTGTGCCGAGCTGACACTACAGCTTATCGCTGGCCGCCCCGCAGACGAGATCCACGAACTGTGGCCTGTCGAGCTGATCCTGCGGGAAAGTACCGCGCCGCCGCGCTGACTTGAGCAACCACCCGATGCACGATTGCGCTCCAGTCGAAGTCCATCAGCTGGCGTCGCGCCGCACTCCACCATTCGCGCGCACCAGCGCCATCAGCATCGGGCCGATCGCAAATTCACCTCTCTCGGTCCTCCGGGTGAGATCGCGGAGATAACCGCCAGGCGAATTGATATGCCCGCCCCTTTCCAGAATGCAGGCGATCACCGTCGCGGCGTTTTCCGGCCCCATGCCGGCGCAGGCTTCCTCATAGGCAGAGGGGCTGACGCCGAGCATGGAGCGGACAACGACCGCAGCCGACATCAGGTCGCGCCAGTTGCCGATCGTCCCACCCGGCCCGTAATCGAGGATTTGCGGACAAGCGTGGAGGACAAGGCCCAGCGGGAAGGATTTCAGCGTATGTCCCGGATCCGGTTCAGCCGCGCCGGATCTCCTACCATTCATTCCGCCGGCAGATGCCGAATGTTTCAGCCCTTGCTCGTCTTGCGGCCCGGCGACAGGTCTATTGTCGGCCACCGGCTTCGCGCCCTGCTTCGTTTCGAAGCTTGGTTCAAGTTCAGATATGGAGTTGGGGTTTGAATTCTGTTTGTGGCGCTCAGTTTGAGACTCATTGGCGTCTAATTTTTGTAATTTTATATGTCTTTCCAGCAGGTTGATGGCTTCTTCGCGCAGCAGCCCCATCTCGTCGAGCAGTGATGCCAATTCCTCGGCCCCTGCGACACGCGGAATCCTGCGAACAAGATCGCGAAACATCAGCGACATCTGCTCCCAGTCGCCAGGCACAGCTTCCTCGATCGCTGCTGCGATCAGCTTCGAGATATCCCGCCGGCACACGGTGAGGCGCTCCCTGGTCGCCCGGATGAGCTCTCGGTCGGCAACCACCTCGGCGGCCAGGTTTTCGATTTCGACCGCGCGCGCCAGCAGTGGCGCGACGCTGAAGCCGAAAGCCTCATCGATCTCCCCTTCCCTGTCGCGGCGCGCATAACGCTTTCCGTTCGGGCTGTCCTTGCGCAGGATCAGGCCGGCCTCAACCAGCACGGCAAGATGCCGCCGCAGCGTTGCCGGCGTCATTCCGCGGGCGCGAAGCGAAAGCTGCGCGTTCGAGGGAAAGACGATCAGGCCGTTTTCCTCGGAAATTTCGTCGTGGGGATAGAAGGTCAACAGCGCATCGAGCACCGTCAACGCCCGGTCGGTCACGCCAAGCGCCGGCCGCGCTTCGCAGATCGCCCTGAACAATTTCCACTTGCTGCGTCTCATTCCAGGCTCGATCGTCTCGGCCAGTTGCTGGCTTGCCAGCATGCCGAGCGACATCGGCCGCCGCCCAAAGGGCGTCGTCACATATCCACTCTCCATTCGCCTTCACCTTCGTTCAGGCAAAAGAAAACAGTCCACCAATTTGGTGCCTAAGACGCTTGACTGTGATTCGTGGAAATGCGATTCTCGATGTGCTTAAGATCTGAGAAGGGCTTCCGCGACGGCGTCGTTGGGGGCCTTTTTCTTTTGCGCGCTACGCTCCTCTGTGCTTTTTGAATTCCTGGAACAGGCCCTGCAGCCGTTCCTGGACGAATTGATCGAAACCGGGCGCGGTCTTGCCGTCGAAGATAAAGGTGGCGCCGGACGCTGTTTTCTTAACGGTCACCGGCACGCCGCTGACCTCGGATTTGACGACTGCCGGCTTAGGCGCCGCGACCCTCTTCGTTGACAAAACGAATGCCCGGTGAAATCGCTCGTCACTCGGCATCTTGCGTGCGTCGTCCGCGGACAACTCCGCGATGATCCTGTCGACGTCGGCGCTTTCCAGCCGTTCGCCCAGTTCCAGCCATCGCCGCCGGCCGATGTCAGGCGCCGCCCCGATGGCGTTGATGAGATCAAGGGGCACCTGCCGTATCACGATCAGCATTCTGGACAGCGCCGCCTTGTCGACGCTCAGCGCCGCCATGATTACGTCACGGCCAAAACCGCGTTCTTCCAGCCGCGACGCGAAGAGCGCGCGCTCGATATAGGAGAGATTGGTGCGGGCGCTGTTTTCCTGGCCCTGGCTGACGACCAGCTGGCCGTCTGTCAGGTCGCGAACGACCGCGCGCACTTTGATGCCGATTGCCCGCGCAGCCGCAAGGCGGCGATGGCCATAGGCAACCTGATAGCGGCCTTTGACTTCCGGATGCGGACGCACGAGGATTGGGACCTGCTGCCCATGCTCGCGGATCTGCTCGACCAGCTCGGCCAGTTCGCCAGCGTCGATCGCCAGGCGATCGCTGACGAAGGACGCATCGATCAGACCGGGATCGAGCTCGATGATCATCTGGCCCGCGGCAAGCTGCCGCTCCAGCTCGCTGGCGCGCTCCATCTTCTCGGTGATGTTGCCGAGCGTCTTCGTGATGCCGCCGACCGGCCCTCCACTGCGCTCCTGCGGTACGAAACCGGCAATCGGGCGATTATCGCGGGGCGCGACCGCTTCTGCTCTTGCTGGGCTCGGTGCGGAGAATTCGATGAGGTTCTTGCGCGCCATGCTATCTCCTTCCCCAGGTGGAGCGAATATGCGCTTCGATCTCACCGTTCACGAGGTTCAGCGACTCCAGCGCGCGATCATAGGTTCCGCGTGTGAACTGCGAGCGTTCGACTTCGTAGAGTGTCTGCTTGGTGACGCCGGCATCGGAAACGGCCGTCGACTTCACCATCGCGTTGTGGAGCATGCGATTGCCGAAGATCGCCCGCATGAAGCCGGTCATCTGGCTTTGCGGCCCGTCATTCGGTTCGAACCGGGTCACGAGGTAGCGCATCCAGTCATAGCTGGTGCGCCCGCCGGCCTTCTCGACGACAGACATCAATTCGCTGGTCATTGTCAGGAACTGCGACATCGACATGACGTCGAGCATTTGCGGGTGAACCGTGATCAGGACCGAGGTCGCGGCGCAGAGCGCCGACATCGTCAGGAAGCCGAGCTGCGGCGGGCAGTCGACGACGACGATGTCGTAAAGGCTTTCGATGTCGGTCAGCACCTCGCCGATACGGGCAAAGAACATCGTCTCCGCCGTGCCCGATGCCATGGCCTTCGGCGTCTCGTGCTCGAATTCCATCAATTCGAGATTGCCGGGAATGAGATGCAGGTTCGGCGTATAGGTGGCGCGCACGATATCGGCGATCGGGCGCGGATCGTCATAGCGGATTGCGCCGTAGATCGTTTCGCCTTCGCCGACGTCGAACTCCGGCTGATGGCCAAACAGCGCGGACAGGGAGGCCTGGGGGTCGAGGTCCACGGCGAGCACGCGATAGCCCCGGAGCGCCATGAATTGCGCAAAATGGGCCGCGGTCGTGGTCTTGCCCGAGCCGCCCTTGAAATTCATCACCGAGACGATCTGGAGCTTTTCGCCCGGCCTGCGGGCCGGCACATATTTCGGCGTTCCGTTCCGCTCGTCGAGGACGCGGCGGATCCGGTCCATGTCGGTTGCGCTATAGAGCCGTCGTCCGTTTGCCAGCGGATCCGGACCATGACCATCGGCCGCCACCTGCCGGAGATAACCTTCGCCGATGCCGATGAAGGCAGCGGCTTCCGCCGGCGAAAATGTCCTGATCGTCTTTTGCGACAACGGGGGAAAGATTTTGGCCTGATGCTGCTGAAGTTGATAGGATAACTCCTGCGCATCTGTTGCCAGAAGCGACGGGAGATGCTCTTGATCGTCTTGGAGAGCAAGACTCGGCTGCATATTGGTTTTCCCACGTAACTGCGCAATTTTTAACGAAAGCGCTTCAGTTGCGCAGTTGCTATATGCCCCGATTCGTTGGCACTTTACAAACGCTTAACTAAACAGCACTGTTCAGATCCCAGACGGTGAACCGAGCGAGATAGATTTCATGGCTTTGCCAGCCATCTCGACGGCGACATTCGACTGGCAGGCCGGTCGGATTTCAAGTAGGGCTGAAAGCCCGTGAAGCTTCAGAATAGCATTCCCCCGATCACTGTGGCCCGGATATCCCGATCGTGTCTCTACTCTCCTTTTGGAAGACGATTTCAACGAGTTCGATCTCCCGATAATCGGCAACAACGGCAAGCTCTGCGAATTCGCCGAATACTGGTCCAAGGCGGCCGACCGCCTGATCCACGAAACCGCGATCGAGACGCCGGTAAGCTTCATTGTCCACTCCAGGCTCGAGGCGTGTATACTTACCTCAAAGAAGGACAATACTTCTTCTCCGACAGCGGGGTCTCGTGTGGGCTGGGTCCGAATTGCCCGCCTTGCCGAACGAAGTAGTCACCTAATTCCTGAAGATCGTGGTGATCTCGACGAGAGCGCGCGAGTTCGATTCTCTTCGCCGATGCGGCCGGCGCAGTCGTGCTTTTATCATCGCGTGATTGTTACAGCGGTCTCCTCGGCGGCGATCTTGCCGCCGACGGAAGCGGTTGCGACTTGATCTCGATTTCCGCCGGCGGCAGCAACCGCCCCTTTGCACCGGGATCAGGACGGAAAACTTCCTGATGACGATGCGCGATGGACGCGAGGTGTTTTCGCGGGCCGTTGAAATGATGACAGTCACCTCGAAGCGGGCACTCGACCAGTCACGAATTGCGGTAGAGGTTATCAGCCGCTTTGCCCCGCATCAGGCCAATACTAGAATCTTCAGCGCTGTGTGCGAGAAGCTGGGTATCCCGACTGCGAAGACGGTGAACACGATCGGCGATTACGGCAATCGTCCGCCACGACCATTCCGCTGTCGCTGTCGATTGCCAATGAGGAGCGCCGGTTTGTTCCAGGAGAGACGCTCCTTCTGGCTCGGCGGGTGCCGGACTGACGGGGCGGCGGTGGTCCTGCGATTTTGATCCGGCGTTGCAGTAACGCAGGCGCGCTACTGCCGGTTGGCTGGGCTGCGGCCGTAAAGCAAAAGCATGGCGATGATGACGATGCCGTAGATGATCTGCCGCCCTGCCTCCGGCATCTGCATGACGGAGAGGATCGATTGCAGCAGCGTAATCAGGATCACGCCGGCGACGGTGCCGAGATAGGAGCCCTTGCCCCCGAGAATGGAGGTTCCGCCGAGGACGACGGCGGCGATCGAGGGCAGGAGATAAGCATCGCCCATGGATTGTGCCGCTTTCGAGGCATAGCCAGCAAGCAGCGCACCGCCGAAGGCGCTCAGCGCCCCTGAGGCAATGAAGGCGATCATGACGATCCGGCGGGTATTGATACCGGAAAGATAGGCGGCACTCTCCCGATTGCCGATACCATAGACGGACCGGCCGAATGTCGTGCGGTTAAGGACGAAGACCGTTGCAGCGCCGACGACCGCCCAGATGAGAACGGCATTGGGTAGCCCGGGCAGAAGGAAGCCGGTTGCCAGATAGCGCATCGCAAATGTTGCCGAATCCTGTGGCGAGAAGCCGCCAGTATAGACGACCATCAGTCCTTGCGCGACGGCGTTGGTCGCCAGCGTGATGATCATCGAGGGGATGCGCAAATAGGCGACGCCGATCCCGTTGGAGAGCCCGATCGCCATGCCGCAGGCAATGCCGAAGGGAATGGCCAGAGCCTCGCCGAGTGGCCCGTAAGCGGCAGCCGCGCACGCCATCATTCCGCCGACGGCGACAGACCACGGTACGGAAAGATCGATCTGGCCGAGCAGCACGACGATCATCATGCCTGTGGCGATCACGCCAAGAAAGGATGCGACCTTCAACTGCTGCAGGAGATATTCCGGCGACAGGAAACTCGCCGAATAGAAACTGCCGATGATGAGCAGCAGGAAAATGCAGGCGAAGGCGGTGGCGATGGCCGGGTCCAGCCGATGCATGAACTTGGAAAGCCGGGTCACTGAGTGTTCTCGCATTAGTTTGTTCATCCGAACCATTCCAGGCGATTGCGCACACGGAACAATGCGAACGCGCCAAGGCTCACCGCGACGAGCAGCACCACACCCTGGAACAGCGGCTGCCACAGCGGATCGAAATCGAAGACGAAGAGCAGGTCGCCGATGGTTCGGAAGGCGAGGGCTCCGAAGATTGCGCCGATCGCGCTGCCTTTGCCGCCGAACAGGGATACGCCGCCGAGGACCACCGAAGCGATTGAGAACAGCGTGTAGGCATTGCCGCTCGCAAAGGCTGCCTCGCCGGTGAAGGTGAAGAAGGTGAGGAAAAGCCCGCCAATCGACGCAAGAAGACCGGCGAGCGCATAGGCGGTAAATTTCGCGCGGCGGATGGGCAGGCCGGACATATAAGCCGCGATCTCCGATGAACCGGAGGCATAGGCTGCCCGCCCGATCAGGGAGCGGCTGAACGGTACCCATATGACGAGAACGACGGCGATGAGAGCGACAAGGCTGGCCGGCAAGAGGTCGAAGACCTTGCCGGTCATGACGTCGGCCAGTTCCTCGTTGACCGATCCGCCGGGAAAGGGTCGCAGCAGGAGGGCAATGCCGAAGAACACAGCGCCGGTGGCGATCGTGGCAACGATCGGCTGCAACCGTCCATAGATGACGATCAGGCCGTTGAGCGCGCCGCAGGCAAGACCGGTTGCCAGGACGGCCATCACCCCAAGAGCAGTTTCAAGCGGCGAGCCGAGCACGAGCCAGGAGGCCAGCGCATTGGTCAGGATGAAGATCATGCCGACCGAGAGGTCGATGCCGGCGGTGATCACCACCAACGTCTGAGCCATCGCGACGAAGGCAAGCAGCACGCCCTTGTTCGCCGCGGTCTGGACGACGTTGGCCGTCAGTCCGGCGGGATGATTGGAGACGTAGATTGCAAACATGACGAGGAATATGCCGGCTGCCATCAGCGTGCCGCGCCGTTCGCCCAACCGGTAACGCCACTCCGTCATGCCGCGCTCCCCACATTCTCGCTGCCGACATTCAGTGCGCTCGCCACCAGCGCATGCTCGGTGATGCCGTCGCCCTTCAATTCGCGTCTGATGCTGCCGTTGTAGAAGACGAGAACGCGATCGCAGCAGCCGATCAACTCGCCGTAATCCGTCGAATAAAAGAGAATGGCTGCTCCCGCTTCGGCCAAGCGTCGCAGCAACTGATAGATCTCCTGCTTGGTGCCGACATCGATGCCGCGTGTCGGATCGTTGAGCAGAATGATCCGCGGCTTGCGCATCAGCCACTTGGCGATGACGACCTTCTGTTGGTTGCCGCCGGAGAGCGCTCCTACCGGAATGTCGAGACCTGCCGTCTTGATCGCCAGTAGCTGTACCATCTCCTCGATCAGCCGTTCTTCCTTTTCCTGATCTATCACCCACGCTCTGGACACCCGGTCCAGTACCGCAAAGGATAGATTTTCCCGGACCGTCATCGGCAGCATCAAGCCTTCCGTCTTGCGGTCCTCGGGGATGAGCGCCATGCCGATCTGTCCGGATTTTGCCGCTGCCGGGCTTGCGAGCGTAACCGCCTTGCCGTCGACAAGGACGGAACCTGTGGTCCCGCGCAGGACGCCAAAGAGCGCAAGCAGCAGCTCGCGCTGCCCTTGTCCATCCAGGCCTCCAAGGCCGACGACTTCACCACGACCGACAGTGAGTGAAATGTCGTGCAGCGTATCCGCCCAGCCGAGCTTGCGGCATTCCAGGACCGGACGAACTTCATCCTTCGCAACCCGTTCCGGTTTCGGCGGAAAGGCGCGGCTGTATTCCCGTCCGATCATCATTTCGACGATCTCGCCATCGCTGCGCGTGGCTGCCGGGAAACTCGCCACATTGCGGCCGTTGCGCAAGACCGTGCATTGATCCGCCAATTCGGCGATCTCCTGCATGCGATGAGAAATGTAAAGGAGTGCCAGCCCTTCGGACCTCAGCCGCCGCAAAACGGAGAAGACCTCGGCGACATCGGCTGCCGTCAGTGCCGACGTTCCTTCGTCAAGAATGAGAATGCGCGGTTTCCAGGCAAGCGCCTTGGCGATCTCCACCAGTTGTCGGCGCGAGAGCGGCAGGTCCTTGACCAGCTCGCGCGGATGAATGTCGCTGGCGCCTGCCCGCGCGAGCATCTCCTCGGCGATGACGCGTTGCGCCTTCCGGTCAATCAGGCCGAAACGGCGCGGCGGAGCGGCGATAGAGATGTTGTCAGCAACGCTGAGGTCCGGGATCAGCGAGAGTTCCTGAAATACGCAGGTGACGCCGGCGGCGGAAGCCTCGGCCGGAGAGCGGAAGGTCACCAGATGTCCGTTGAGCAGCATGCGGCCTTCATCCGGCGCGACGACGCCGGCCATGATCTTGATCAGCGTGGATTTGCCCGCCCCGTTCTCGCCGAGAATGGCGTGGATTTTCCCGGCTTCCACGGCGAGTTTGGCGTTTTCCAACGCATGCACGCCGCCGTAACGCTTCGATACACCGCTCATCTCAAAGAGCGGGGTTGCCGCCGTTTTTTCTGTTACCGTCATGAATGTCCTCGGGGCAGGTGTTTCTCGCGCGCCGCGGGCAGAGCCGCGGCACGCCGCTCAAGCGATCCGGTTGGACCCCGGCCTATTGGTTTTCCTTCGACTGCCCCATGATCTCCTGTGCGGTGAAATTGATGCCGCAGGTCGGAAAAGCGTTGCCGACGAAGAAATTGTCCGACTGATCCGGATAGTAGTCCTGGCCCTCCTTGAAGTTCGGGTCTTCGACGATTGCCAGCGGCAGCTTGATGGACTGCGGCACGACCTGTCCTTCAAGTGCTGCGATCGCCGTCTTGATTGCAACCGCCACCTGGGCAGGCCCGGTGCCGGCCGAGGAGCATTTCAGGCCCTCACCAGCATATTTGGCGCAGAACTTACGGAAGCCGTTCTCGGTTTCGCCACCGAACGGCACGAATGGATGTTTGGCATCGATCATTGCCTGCACGACGCCGGTATCGCCGCCTTGCGCGGTGATGCCGTCGAACTTCTTGTGCACGGCTATCGCGTCGGCGGTGGCCTTCTGTGCCGTTGGGTCGTCCCACTTGCCTAGTACTTCGACCACATCCCACTTCTTGCCCGTGGCATCCAGGGTTTCGTGTATGCCGTTGTGGCGGTCGGTATCGACTGACGTTCCGGCAACCCCGCGCACCTCGAGAACTTTGCCGCCGTCAGGCAGGTGCTTTGCTAGCCAGTTCGCCCACAACACGCCGAGGCCCTTCTGATCGACGTTGACGTTGATTGCGTCTTGCGTATCCAGAATATTGTCGAAGGCGACCAGGACAACGCCGGCCTGCTTGGCGCGCTTGATGACGGGTCCGAATGCCGTCGGATTCTGGGCATTGACGACGATGGCGTCGTAACCGGAATCGATGAAGTTGTTGATCGCCGAAATCTGCGCCGGCACGTCTTCACCGGTGGAAACGACCTTGAACTCCTTAAGTTTGGCGGCGACATCCGGCTGAGCGGCATAGGCTTTCGCCGTCTGGATCATCTGAATGCGCCAGGTGTTGGCGATATACCCATTGGCGAGCGCGATGCGATACGGTCCGTCTTTTTTGGGAAATTTGAAGAACTTGGTATCCGCCGTCCACGGCACGAAGCAGTCAGGGTCGGCCGCAGGCCCGCTGACAATTTCCGGTTGGGCAAGAGCCGTGGAGTGGGAAAGCGTAAATACAGCCGCGGCGAGAAGGCCGCCGACCAATGTCTTGTACATCGAATCCTCCCATTTGTTGCCATGTTCGGATCGGCATCGAATGGGTGTCGGAATCATCGACTGTCCGCTGCAGTTTGTTCTGCAGTCGGTTGCCGGTCCGGCAATGCATGTCGACACGCTATCCAAATGACGCCGGATGGGCTCCTCCCGAGGGCGTCACGCAGCCAATGGTAGCGCTGCCAATCATGATTGTAAAGAAGCACGCAATGACCTGATTAACGCGGATTCTCAGGCTCAACCGGAGCAGATAGGGGCGCTGGGCCTGTCCTGAAGCTGCTCTTTTGCCGCCCCGAATTGACTTCACACGATGCCGTGGCACTGGAGCTTGTCGCAGCAACGAAATTGTCCGATGCCCTGCCTCGAGCAGGCTCGAAGGCACCTAAGTCGCCCAAAGCTGCTAGCAAATAGCGACATTATGGAGCAGCTGCCACAATATCCAAGCGAAGGGCTGATGCTACCGTGGCACTTGCTACATAATGCCGCAACTATGTCGGCGCTGCTGAAAACACTAGCGGTTCGAATGGCAGCATCAAATTTCTGCCTGGCCTTCGAGGTAGAAGACGCAAGAACCCTCAAGCTCGACGCGCTCGCCTAGAGTACGGCAACGTAGCTCACCACCACGCGCGGAGGCCTGGAATGCGTGTAGGCTGGTTTTGCCGAGCCGGTTTGCCCAATAGGGCGTGAGCGCACAATGCGCTCCGCCCGTGACCGGATCTTCAGGAATGCCTTTGGCGGGGGCGAAATAGCGGCTGACGCAGTCATAACCATCGTCGCCCGGTGCGGTGACAATCAGACCAGCCCGACCAAGAAGGGTGACTACCCCGAGATCCGGGGCCAGTTTCCGAACCTGTTCGGCAGTTTCCAGGACCGCGAGATAGTTATGCTGATCCACCAAAGTCTCGGTCGGGTTCTGCCCAATCGCCGCGGTCAGCGCCTCGGGCGTGGAAGTGGCAAGCATGGGCCGAGCCGGAAAGTCCATGACGTAGCTGTCCCCCGAACGGGAAACGACGAGCGGGCCGCTCGCGGAATGAAAGGTTACGACCTCCCGACGCGGCTCAAGCCGCTCAAGAACCACAGCAGCGCTTGCGAGCGTGGCATGGCCGCATAGAGGCACCTCAACGGTCGGCGTGAACCAACGCAAACGATAGTCGGCGCCGTCACGAACTAGGAATGCGGTCTCTGCGAGATTATTCTCGGCGGCGATGTCCTGCAGACGCGCATCATCGAGGAAGCTTTCGAGGATCATCACGGCAGCCGGATTGCCGCCAAAGCGCCGCCGCGTAAAGGCGTCTACCTGGAAAATCTGTACCAACATTAAGGTCTCCGTTCATTTGCTCCCAGACAGCCGCTGATTGACCAGCAGTCAATTCGCTTGTTGTCGCCGTGACAATTTCAAGGAACACGTCGATGCTTTGTGGCACTTGCTCCATAATGCCGTAAAATAACCCCATGGTGTTCACCCCCGCGAGAATGCGGGGCTTTTTTTGTTTGGCATCTACTGGAACCGCACTACAAATCACGGCGCCCCATAGTGCGACTTTAGTCCGTCTTTCTCTGGCTAAGATTCAAGATAGATTTTCTTCATCCTTGTCGAGAGGACGCCAGGGAGATTTTAGCAATGTTGCTGCGTATCCAGTCAGAACCTCCCTGGCGAAGCAAATAACACTTGCCAAGATGAGTTAAACTATGTTCAACACCGCAGTGGAACCTAGTCAGTCCCTCTTTCGTTGAAGTAACAGGAAGCACGGGTGTTCCTCCTGTGCGATCCGTTGTCAAGACTCGCCCCGCTTCGGCGGGGCTTTTTTTGGCATCGTATCGGAACCGCGTTGATACAATAAAGTTAACTCACCGGATCGCGAGAGAAAGCAAGTAACGTTCAGATCGCACAATGCCCTTTCTCTTAGCGATCCACTCCATCCCAGAGTTGGGTCGTGCGGAGGTAAGTTTCCCGGTCTGCTCCCAAAGCCACGCTCCGCGCGGCCCGACGCTTTCGATAATTCAAAAGGAGTAGGGATAAAGGAGGGCCCGTTGGTTTCCACTGAGAACTGACCGGTATTTCCAACGAGATCTGACCCGCCTTTTATGTATGTTTCGGGTCTGTGTTTGCGGTCAAGGTCGTTTCACGAACGTTGTCCCTCGCGGAGGGACGAGCGGATTTCTTGAGGAAAATTGGCAGGCGATCATCGATCTGGAAGGCGCGACAATGTCCTCCAATTTCGGTCACGCTCACCTCGACGAGCAGCAGTAAAAATTCGACTAACCTGCCTAATCCCTGTTTGCAACGAGTGGCAAGGTCCCGTCATTCGGATGGCGGGATTCAGCCTTTCGTGCGGCGGAGACGAGACGTCGCCTTGCGCGGATCGAATGCCATTGTTGGTCGATCAGGACGCCGATGAGAATCACGCCACCCATGACGGCGAAGTTCAGCGACGAGGGAATGCCGAGCAGGTTCACAAGATTTTGCAACTCTTGCAGTAGGACCGTACCCAGCACGACCCCGACGATCGATCCCTCACCGCCGCGGAGTGAAAAGCCGCCGAGCACGGCGGCGGCGATCGCGTAGAGCTCGTAGAACTGGCCATGGCTCGCCGGCGAGATCGACCGCGTGTACATGGCGAAATAGATCGCCGAAAGCGCCGTAAGCAGTCCGCAGATGACATAGGCCGTCATAACCAAACGGTCGGTCCGGATACCTGAATAGCGAGCAGCCTCTTCGTTCTTTCCAATCGCGTAAAGATAACGGCCGAACACAGAGCGATGAAGCACCAACCACATGGCCACGGCAATGACGACCATAGCAATGAAGGTGCTCGGAATGCCATAGAGCCGCCCCGCGGTCAGAAACTCAAGCTCCGGAAAATTCTGGCCGAAAGCAAATCCCGCCGTTCCGTCGGCCGTATAGAAGCGCGCAGCCCCGCGATAGATCAGGAGGCCGCAGAGGGTGACGACGAATGGCTGCAAGTTGAGCCGGGTGATGAGCCAACCGTGGACGGCCCCTATGACTGCGCCGAGCAGGAGAATGAGCGGTAGCGCCAGCGTCCAGGGCATATCTTGTACGGCAATGAAATCGACGAACAGTACGCCAAGAAGCGCTACGAGCGAGCCCACCGAAAGCTCGATACCGCCCGTAATAATGACAAAAGCTTGCCCCATCGACAGGATGCCGAACAGGCCGATCAGGTTGGCGGTGTTCGCAAGGTTGATCGGCAGCAAGAAGCGCGGGTTGATGATGGCGACAACGACGCCGACAACGACGATCAAAAGCAGCAGTCCAAGATCTTTCTTGATCATTCGAGACCCATCCCCCGATACCAATTCATAATGGCCGCAGCCGCTATTTTACGCTTTTGCCGACAGCAAGCAAAAGGACGCTTTCCTGGCTGAATTCGTCCTCTTCGAGAATGCCGGCAATCTGGCCCTCGTGCATGACGGCGATGCGGTCAGAAACGCCGATCACCTCTTCCATGTCGCTGGAGATCATCAGGATCGCGACACCGGCATCGGCAAGCGCTCGCATCAGGCCATAGATTTCGTTCTTCGCGCCGATATCGATGCCGCGTGTCGGCTCATCGAAGATCATTACCCTCGGGCTCATCGACAACCATTTGGCCAGAACCACCTTCTGCTGGTTGCCACCGGACAGAGTGCCGGTTCGTGTCGAAACGGAGGGCGCTTTGATACCGAGACGAACACGCTGCTTTTCAGCGGCCTCGATCTCCCGCGCAGCGGAGACCATGAAGCGGCTGGAAATCCTGGGAAGATCGGCAAGCGTGATGTTCTGGGCGATCGGAAGATCTAGAAGAATGCCATTGCGCTTGCGATCCTCCGGCACCAGAAAGATGCCGCGGGCGACAGCGTCCCGGGCAGAACCGATCGTAATTTGGCGTCCGTCCTGCAGAATGGCTCCACCGTAACTCCGGTCGATGCCGAAGAGTACCCTTGCAAGCTCGCTGCGGCCCGACCCGACGAGGCCGGCAAGCCCGAGGATTTCTCCGTACCTGATTTCCAGGTCAACGGGGCGGCTGGGATAGGCCTCGGTGCGCACGCCGTTTACCTTCAATGCGACCGGACCTGGCGAACGCTGCGGTTTTGCCGTCCGTGCCGCGAGCAACCGGCCGATCATCAGCTTGACCATCTGATCATGGCCAATGTCCTTCTTGGCGAGCGTACCCACGAGCGTGCCGTCGCGCAAGACGACCACCCGGTCTGCTACGCGCTCAACTTCGTGGAGGCGGTGCGAGATGAAGATTACACTGATACCGTCCGCTTTCAGCGATTTGATGATGTTCAGCAGCCGTTCGGTTTCGGCCAGCGGCAGGCTGGAAGTGGGTTCATCGAAGATGACAAGCCTGGCCTTGATCGACAGTGCCTTGGCGATTTCCACCATCTGTTGCTCGGCAAGGGAAAGCAACGCAACGGGTGTGTCGGCGGAAAAATGTGCCCCTACCCGCTTCAAGAGCGGGGTCACCATCTCTCGAAGCCGGGCGCGATCGACAAACTTGAAAGGTCCCGCTTTCAACGGCTCACGGCCCAGGAAGATATTGGCGGCGACGTCGAGATTGTCAAAGAGGTTGAGTTCTTGATGCACGAAAGCGATGCCGGAGGCGATGCTCGACTCCACAGTGAGGTGGCGAAGTTCTACGCCGTCGAGCAGGATCGTGCCCCGATCCGGAGCGATCACGCCGCCAAGAATATTCATCAGCGTCGATTTCCCGGCCCCGTTCTCGCCGACCAAGCCGATGACCTCTCCCGGCACGATGTCGAGCGACAACCCCTCAAGCGCTACAACGCCTGGAAAAGTCTTACCAACGCCGGAAAGCGAAAGGAACGGCGTTGCAGGCGCGTTCGGTGACGGGATGTCTGAGCTATGATTCATTGCCTGTCCATGACTGCGGGTGCTGCGGCATGAAACGCCTTTCGCGGCGGGGAGTACCCCGCCGCGAAAGAGAATTACTTTCCAGCCATGGCCTTCAGGTTAGCGGCATATTTGTCGACGTCATCCTTGCCGATGATCACCGTCGGAATGATGATCAAACCGTTGCTGGGAACACCTGATTTGTCGCCTTTGAGGTAGGCGGCCATCAGCTTCATCCCCTGATAAGCCCATTCGAACGGCTGCTGCACGACGGTTGCCGCGACCGTGCCTTCCTTGACGCCGCCGAGCGTGATCGGATCGTCGTCAAAGCCGACGACGGTGATCTGGCCGAGCTTTCCGGCGTCGCGCAGCGCCTCATAGATGCGTGGCGTGTTATAGGAGTAGAAGCCGACCATGCAGGTCACGTCCGGGCTGGCCACCAGCGCATCCTCGACATTCTTTTTTGCGCGTGTCTGGTCGATATCGTCGCCACGCACATCTGTCAGCTCGATCTTCGTGCCCTTAAGCCCATCCTTCATGCCCTGAATGCGTTCCTTGGCATTATCGGCTCCAAGGAGCCCGACAAAACCAATGCACTTGCCGCCATCCGGCATTGCCTTCTTCGCGATTTCGGCCGCCTGCAGACCGGCGTCGATATTGGATGAGCCGATATAAGCGACGCGGTTGGTCTGCGGCGCGTCGCTGTCGGTCGTGAAGAGAGCTGTTTGTGAGCCGATCTTGTTCAAGCCCTCGGTCTGAGTCTTGGGATCGACTGCGGAAACCATGATCCCCTTGACCCCCGCACTGACGAGGTCTTCCATCAGGCGCTGCTGGATGGCTACCGATGCCTGCTCAGGGTACTTCAGCTCCAGTTGGTAATCTGGCAATTCGGCCTGGGCCTTCTTCACGCCCGCTTCCGCAGCTTTCCAGAAGTCGGACGCTCCGTTGACGACGAAAGCAAGAGTCGGTTTGTCGGCGGCATCGGATACTGCAATCGGCGCCGCGCTCAGTATCAGCCCGGCAAGGAACAAGGCTGCATTCCGTTTCAGCTGTTTCATAATATACCTCCCGAGGGGCCGCAGTCGCATGGGCCCGTTTGCGAATTACGGCCGGCCGAATGCGCGCCCCCTCCTAGGGCCGCCGCAAAAACGCGACGAGTGGCATAGGTTCCGATCGCTCTCTGACGGTATACAAGAATCTTAATTAGTAAATAGTATTATCAATGCACATCAAAACATTTCATCGCGGAACAGTGAGAATGAAGTTTTACAGTGAGGATTGGCAAGCATTGCAGGCGTTCGCGAGATTGCCAGCACTTTCGGATAAATGCTAATATTAATTACCTAAACCGCCAATCCTTCTAAGATCCGGAGATCATTCCCCCCGAATGCGAAAGCCTAAGACCCGAAAGAATCCTGAAATGGATAAGCCCGCCCGCGTGACCATGATGGACATCGCGGCAGCGGCCGGCTGCTCACAGGCTGCTGTTTCCTTCGTGCTCAACGACACGCCCGGCACCCGCATCTCACAGCAGACGCGCGACCGCGTATTGGAGGCGGCGCGCGCCCTCGGCTACATGGGGACAAGCTATATGAAGGCCTCTTATTCGGGCCTGGACAATGTGATTGGTTTCGCCGTGGATCAGCTCGCTACCAGCCCGGAAGCGATTGTCGCGATCGAGGGCGCCCGCCAAGCGTCGTGGAATACGGGCAACGTGCTGTTGGTTACCCAAACGCTCGGTGATCCCGTCATGGAGCCAAAAGCAATCAAGGCTCTGACGAACGGGGGCATATCCGCACTCATATACATGACAATCTATACCAGAGAGGTCAAACTCCCTTCTTATGTCTGTGAACTCAACATCCCGACGGTATTGTTGAACTGCTACACGGCGGATCACGCCTTTCCAGCCGTGGTGCCAAGTGAAATCGCCGGCGGCCAGAGCTCCACCCGGCATCTGATCACGCACGGCCACCATCGCATAGGGACGATCACTGGTGAAATCTGGATGCAGGCTGCACAAGACCGGCTGACGGGATACCGCCGCGCACTGGCGACCGCCGATATACCCTTCGATCCGGAATTAGTCGTTGAAGGCGACTGGTCGGCCGGTGCCGGCTACTCCGCTACGATGCAATTGCTTGCTTTGCAGGAACCCCCGACCGCGATTTTCTGCCAGAACGATCGCACTGCCGTGGGATGCTACGAAGCGCTCAAAGATGCTGGCCTTCGCATTCCCCAGGACATGTCGGTGGTCGGTTATGACGACGAAGAAATTTCGAGACATCTGGTACCGGCGCTGACCACTTCGGTCCTTCCGCACCTCGCCATGGGTCAGTGGGCGATTGAACATCTCAACCTGCAGACCATGCCCGGCAAGCGCTACCCAATTACGAAGCTCGAATGCTCGCTGGTCAATCGTCATTCCGTCGCTGCGCCGAGGGCCAAGGCGCGGCATATCTTCGATGGCGCGCAAGCGCCGAGATAGGCACGAGAAACGCCCGTCGGGCGTGACAGGGCTGACGCATGGCGCCTGTCTCGGACGCATCATGCTCTAACTATCATTAGCACAGAATACAACGTTTGGTGCGACCCGCCATTCGCCGAACCCTTGCCGGAAGAAACAAGGCGGGTATCGGCATCGGCCTCATCTCGAGGGCAGCCTGTTCCACAAAGGCCGCCGGCGCCTCGATCTCTCGTATGAACCGCAAGTTCTAAACGACATCGTTAATGAGCAGAGGACTCTCGATACTCGCGGCTTCGAGCTGGGCAATAGACCAATCCGCCCATTCCGAGTGGTCAGTTACGAGGTCCAGGAACACATTGGTCTCAACGAAGGTCACGTTTTCCCGCGCGTCAAAGCCATGATAGCGTCGGTATCGAGGCCCTTGCCGGCATGGCCGCGCAGCTTCTCGCAGCGGCTTGCCGGCCGTTTCTTGTCGGCGCGCGTCAGAACCACACTGCCGTCGGCAGCACGATGAAAATCGATCTGGCTGCCAGGAACGATGCCAAGGATGTTCCGTACAGGCTTCGGAATAGTCACTGCCCTTTCGCAGTAACGGTCGTGGCCATAGCGAACGCCTTCTGTAATACTCTCCAAGAACAAGGTATTACTTCCTTCATTCGGTAAAATTCACGATGGCCGCTAAGCCGCCATCGATCGGTAGAGCCATTCGGAGAGCTTCTGGGTCGCCACGCGCGCGCCGACATGAGGCAGCAACACGTCACCGGTGAGTTCGACGCCGAAATACGAGGTGGAAGGATCGGCGATCACCTGTCGCTGGTCTTCGTTGGCGGCGAGATAGATCCGGGCAATTTCATCGATGCCGAACTGTTCGGGGCCGCCGATCTCGATGATGTTGCCCAAGGGATCTCCTGTCGCCAGTTCCGCCAGGAATGCCGCGACTTCATGAGCCGCGACCGGCCTCGCGGAGGCCGGAGGCAAACGAACGACGTTGCCCTCGGCGCCGATGTCGATCACGCCGTTGATGAATTCGTAGAACTGCGTCGAGCGGAGAATCGTGTAGGGGCGAGCCGAGGCCCGAACGAGATTTTCCTGCACCGCTTTCGCGCGGAAATAATCGCTTTCGACGAGGCGCGGGGTGCCAACGACAGAAAGCGCGAGATAATGCTGGATGCGGGCTTCCGCCGCGGCTGCGAGCAGGTTCTTCGTCGATGCCTTGAAGAAATCGAGCGCCGAATTATCGCCGAAGGAGGCGGCATTGGTCACATCGACTACGACTTCGGCACCTGTCATTGCCGCTTCCAGGCCCTTGCCGGTCACCGTATCGACGCCGTGCGACAGAGATGCGGCCGCGACGTCGTAGCCCGAGCGCCGCAAATCCGCCGCCAGTTGCGTTCCGATAAGGCCGCTTGCTCCCGCTACCACGATTTTCATGTCGGCCTCCTCTGTTGCATCGTCCTCGTGCTTGCGCGGATGGAGAATGGCCGGAACGCCGAGCGCATTCCATCATGCCTGAGGTCGAACGTCCGAGACGCAGGGCATAGCGAAGCCAGCCCAAAGTTTAGGATGCCTCATCAGAAACACAAAAGGCTACGCCAGGGGACGAAAAAACGGCTCCATTCCCGCGCAATACATGGGTTTCCATGAGTTGCGGTTGTGGCGCGGCAAGATTACGGTTTCAATATGAGCGCGCCGGCCCCGAAATGGAAAACAACTGCTGCAGGACATGCTGACGATTCCCCGGCTTTGCCTGTCCGGCCGGAGCGATGGATGGAAACAGTCTGGTCGCAACGCCCCCCATTTCTGCGTCTGGCGCTTTTCTTCCTCGCCTATGTGCTCGCCTGCGGCTTCGCCCAGTCGCTCGCGGTGGTGCCGGGAACCGGTATTTCCATCTGGCCTCCGGCCGGGCTGTTCATCGCGACCCTCATCCTCGCCTCCCGACCCAGCTGGCCGTGGTGGATAGTGGCGGGCTGCCTGGCGGAGATGTTCAGCAACGTCCTGTGGTTCCATAGTCCGCAAGCTGCGGCCTTCCTGATCTATATCGGCAACGCTCTCGAAGCGATGGTCGCGGCATGGCTCGTCAACCGGACTTTGAAGCTTCCGGTTCGGCTCGAAACCCTGCAGGAAGTGACCGCATTCGTCGTCATCAGCGCCGGACTTGCGCCAATCGTCAGCGCGACCGTCGGAAGCGCCACGCTTGCCTGGTTCAGCATCCAGTCGCAATCCTTCCTGACGGCTTGGCCCTTATGGTGGATCGGAGACGCGACCGGTGTCCTGATCGTGGCGCCGCTGGCGCTGGTCCTCTTCCACAGCTGGCGCGGCAAGACCCAGCTTTCGATCGGGCAATGGGTGGAAGCGGCCGTCCTGGCGCTGATCTTTCTCGGCGTCGCCACGCTTTCGCTGAGTGGCTATCTCCCCTTCGCCTATATCATCATGCCGCCTCTTCTCTGGGCCGCGGTCCGCTTCGAATTCAAGGGAGCGGCAGTGTCGCTCGCTCTCCTCGCCCTGATCACAGCCGTCTTCACGATAACCGGCGCCAGCCAGTTTGCCGGCGATCCGGAGTCCCAGAGACACAATCAGGTCATGCTGCAGCTTTTCCTGGCGATCTCGGCATTCTCAGCGCTGATCGTCGCCGCCATATCGCGTCAGCATCAGCTGGCGGTGCTTTCGTTGCGCCAGAGCGTGGAAGCGCTCAGCGAAAGGGAACGGGAACTGTCGCAGCTCGTGGACATGGTGCCGAGCCATGTCTGGCGCCTGAGACCCGACGGCGAGCCGACCTTCTTCAACAAGCGTATGGTCGATTTCCTCGGCCTTGACGTAGGGGACTCCGACAAGCCGGATATGAGCCGGCTGGAAGCGCTTTTTCAGGCCATCGTTCATCCCGATGATGCGGCCGAATTCAGCACGGCCCTCAGCCATTGCCTCGTCACCGGCGAGACCTTCGCCATGCGCTACCGGCTGCGCCGTGCTGACGGTGTTTATCGATGGATGTCGAGCCGCGCCGAGCCGCTGAGGGATCAGGCCGGCAACATCCTCCAATGGTACGGGCTTTGCCATGACATTGACGATCAGGTCCATGCCGAAGAGGCGGTCATACAAAGCGAACGGCAGCTTCAGCAGATGATCGACGCCGTTCCGGTCCGCGTGTGGAGCGTGGAGCCGGCGGGCAGGTCGATCTATTTCAACAAACGCTACCAGGATCACTTCCGCTCAGTCATTGCCGATTTCGAAGCGATCGGCGAGCCGAGCATCGAAGATCTGCTGCAGCAGCTGATCCATCCCGAGGATGCCCCCGAGGTTCAGCATACGCTGCGGAACTGCTTCGAAACCGGCGGCGGTACGGTGATGCGGTTTCGCTGGCGCGAACAGGACGGCGTCTACCGCTGGGCCGAATGCAGAGTGGAACCGCGGCGCGATGATGATGGAAACGTCGTGCAGTGGTACGGGGTTTCTCTCGACGTCGACGAAGAGGTGCGTGCCCTGGAGGCCTTGCGTGACCGAGAGCGCGAGCTCTCGCAGCTCGTGGACATGGTCCCGGTTCACATTGCCCGCATGGCGCCCAACGGCGAACCAACATTCTTCAGCAGGCGTACACTGCAATCCATCGGGGTGGATGATGTCACAGCCTGGGACAAGCCTGATATCAGCCGCTCGGCGGCCATCATCGGGGCGACCGTGCATCCCGAGGATGGACCCCGCATGAGAGAGGTGCTCGCGCGCGCGCTTGCGACCGGGGAGCCTTACACAATACGATATCGCCGGCGTCGGGCGGACGGCGAATATCGCTGGATGGAAGGCCGAGCCGAGCCGTTGCGGGATCAGAATGGAGCGATCGTGCAATGGTACGCGGCTGCGATCGACATCGATGACGAGGTGCGCGCGCAACAGGCTCTGCGTGAGCGGGAACGGGAGTTATCGCAGCTCGTCGATATCGTGCCGAGCCTTCTCTGGCGCCTGAATGCGGAGGGAGAGCCGACCTTCTTTAATAAGCGGCTGATCAATTTTCTCGGTCCCGATATTGCAGACACAGGCAAACCGGGCACGAACCGGCTGTCCGCCATCATTGAAGCCGCCATCCATCCCGACGATGCGGAAAGCCTTGGCGAGGCGCTGAGGCATTCCTTCGCCACCGGCGAGCGCTTCTCCAAACAGTATCGCCTGCGGCGCGCCGATGGCATCTACCGCTGGGTCAGAGGCAGCGCGGAGCCGCTGAGGGACGAAAGCGGGCGGATCATTCAATGGTACGGTCTGACGCATGACATAGACGATCAACTGCGCATCGAGGAGGAGTTGCGCGAGAGGGAACGGTCGCTCTGGCAGATCGTCGAAACACTGCCCGCGATGATCGATTGTGCGGCTCCGGATGGAGAACCGGTATACCGCAACCCTCAACTGCGCGACTTCCTCGGATATAAGCTCGAAGAGCTTGATGGAACGGGAAAAACCCGGCTGGACGGCACACTCGATGCCGGCGTTCATCCCGACGACTTGGCGAGTGTTAAAGAGAACTATGCCCATTCATTGCGCACCGGCGAGCCCTATGCGCGCCGGCATCGTCTGCGGCGGTTCGATGGCGAATATCGCTGGGTCGAGACGCGGGCTGCGCCGATGCGCAATGCCGAAGGCGTGATCGTCCAGTGGAATGTCATCTGCCTCGATATCGACGCCGAAGTTCGGGCAGAGGAAGATCTCCGTCAGGCGCGAGAGGGCCTTGCCAGATCGAGTCAGGTGGCAAGCCTTGCCGAACTCTCGGCCTCCATCGCCCATGAGGTGAACCAGCCGCTCGCAGCCGTCGTCGCCAACTCGCATGCCTGCCAGCGCTGGCTGATGGCCGAACCGCCGAATCTTGAGCGAGCGCAGCGGACGGTCGAGCGCATTATCCGCGACGCCAATTCGGCCGCGGATGTCGTCAGCCGCATCCGCGCCCTGTTCAAACAATCCGCAGACAGGAGGGTACAAACGGCGCTTTCGGGCATCGTCAACGAAGCGCGTAACCTCATGGCCGACGAGATGGCGCGCCGTCGCGCCCGCATGGAGGTGGAGGTCGATGGCAACCTTCCGCTCATCGCCATCGATCGCGTCCAAATTCAGCAAGTTCTAATCAATCTCATCCGCAACGGCATCGAGGCGATGGACGCCATTGCCGGCGACAGGGTGATCGAGATGCGTGTGCGTCATGTGGGAAATGCCATCCAGACCGAAATCAGCGACCGCGGCGAGGGAATCGAATTCCCCGAGAAGGTGTTCGAGCCGTTCTTCACGACCAAGGAAACCGGCATGGGCATGGGGCTGGCGATCTGCCGCTCGATCGTCGAGCTGCATGGCGGACGGTTGTGGGCGGAGAAGAACCAACCGCACGGAGCGACGTTGATCTTTTCATTGCCGGTTGAAACGAAAGCGGCGTCATGAAGACCGATGACCATATCGTCTTCATCGTAGATGACGATGAACGCATCCGGGAGGCTCTCGGCGAGCTGCTGGACTCGCATGGCATACGCGCCATCGCCTTCGAGTCGGCCTGCGACTATGTGCAAGCGGACAAGCCGGATGTTCCCGCCTGCCTTATCCTCGATATCGAACTGCCCGATATCAACGGCCTCGACCTGCAGAGGCAGATCGCGGATGGCGATCATCCGCCGATCGTCTTCATCACCGGACATGGGGACATCCCCTCCTCCGTGCGCGCCATCAAGCGCGGCGCGGTGGATTTTCTCACCAAGCCGTTCAGCGATGAGCACCTTATGGCGGCAATCCAGGCGGCGATCGCCCAGGATCGGGAAAAGAGGGCCGAGCGAGCCGAACTCGGCATGCTGAGACAACACTATCTCGACCTGACGCCGCGCGAACGTGAGGTGTTGCCGCTCGTCGTCAGCGGCCTCCTCAACAAGCAGGCGGCGGCGGAACTGGGGATCAGCGAAGTCACGCTGCAGATCCATAGAAGAAACGTGATGCAGAAGATGGCGGCGGCATCGCTCGCCGACCTCGTCCGCATCGCGGAGAAACTGGAAATACCGATAACCCACTCGCGCCGCGTGGGAGGGAATTGAACATGAACAAGACAAGACATGTCGTGGCGATTGTCGATGACGATCCAAGACTCCTTGAATCGATGAGCGACCTTCTGGAATCGGCGGGCTATGTCGCCCGCGGCTTCTCGTCGGCAGGCTCGCTGCTCGTCGCCGGGCTGTCGGACCTGGATCTGCTCATCACCGACATCGGAATGCCCGGCATAGACGGCTTCGAACTTCGTGATCTCGTCAGGAAATCCCGTCCGGAGCTGCCGGTTTTCCTGATCACGGGCCGTCACGAGATCGCGGATCAGGGCCGCGCTCAAGGCGCCGGCGGATTCTTCCGCAAGCCCTTCGATGCCCAGGCCCTGATCGCGGCCATCGCCAATGCCTTGCACAAATCGAGAGATGGAGGGTGACATGAGGGTTGACCAGCCGTTCGTTCGTAGATCGGCGCCTTTGTCAGCGCAGCGTGAACGTGAAGAGGATCAGCCGCTTGTCATGATCGTGGACGACGACGCATCCATTCGCGAGGCGCTGTCGGAGCTGATCCTGTCGGCTGGTTTTCAGCCGGTCAGCTTTGCTTCGACCCGCGAACTGCTCGACGCGGATATATTGGACAGACCCGGCTGCCTGATCCTCGATGTGCGCATGCCGGGGGCAAGCGGTCTCCACCTGCAGAGCCATCTGGCCGAGAACGGCATTGCCAAGCCGATCATCTTCCTGACCGGCCATGGCGATATCCCGATGACCGTCCAGGCGATGAAAGCCGGCGCCGTGGATTTCCTCACCAAGCCGGCGCGGGACCAGACGCTGCTCGACGCCGTGACAGCAGCCATCGTCATGGACGGCGAACGACGAGCGGAAGCGGCGATCGCCAATCGCAATATCGAACGGCTGGAGACGCTGACGCAGCGCGAGCGCGAGGTTCTGCACGAAGTGGCACGCGGGCGCCTCAACAAGCAGATCGCCTTCGACCTTGGCATCAGCGAGGTGACGGTCAAGCTGCATCGCAGCAATGTCATGCACAAGATGGGGGCCGCCTCGATCGGCGAACTGATACGGGCCTGGGAAACATTGCCGGCACAGATGCGTCAGGTTGGGGCGCGTTAGCTTTCAATCAAGGAGCCAGGAACGCCGGCTGTCCATTTGATGCACGCCGTATCCGATTCACGCCAAAAAAGAGGATGCGGCGCCGGTAATGGGTTTCGGCCCCGCACGCTTGCGTTATCTCTAAATTAAAGTTCGGGGATATGACATCGTACCCGGCTTTGGTTCCCCAAAGGAGATCTCGCCTTGAACAATCAATCGTCAGTCGCGCCTTCCCCTAAAACCAATGCCTTCGACAACGAAGCAAACTTCCTGTCGGCCATGGGGAATGCCAAACGGCTTCACATTCTGCATCTGTTGACCGAAGGAGAAATGTCCGTAACCGTCCTGGCTGACGAAGTGGGGTTGAGCCAATCTTCGACGTCTCAGCATCTGGCAATTCTTCGAGACCAGGAACTCGTGCAAACACGAAGGGCTGCGCAGACGATCTATTATTCACTTCAATCTGACGGGGTCAGGGCAATGCTCGATACGCTCGCTGACATTTTCGGATCGCATCGTCGTACGGCGGCTGAACGTGCCCGAGCCGTGGGCACCTAACGCCATTGGCGGAACGCTGATCTTGCCGCTCATGATTGGTCTCCAATTCTGCTGACATGCCCCTCGACCACGTCGATCGCTGATGTACGTTTGATGTACGCCTCCTAGACCGCGGTGTGATTACGCCTCCATTGCGAATGGCGATAATGAACCACATCAGGAACGGAACGAACGGCCCGGCACATGGAGGCGGTCATGGACGTATATGAGGCAGTCACAAGCCGACGGTCGGTGCGCGGATTTAAAGACCAGCCTGTGGCGATGGAGATACTCGAGCGCGTGCTGGCCGCTGCGGCTTGGTCGCCGTCGGGATCGAACATCCAGCCGTGGAATACCTACGTGATCACCGGTGCGCCGCTGACCGAACTCAAGACATCAGCTGTCGAGCGCGTGGCGCATGGCGACGCCTGGGACAAGCGGCAGTACGAGATGTACCCGTCCGTGCTGAAGCCGCCCTACGGCGAGCGCCGCTCCGCCTTCGGCAAGGAGCGCTACAGCGCGCTCGGCATTGCGCGCGAGGACTGGGAGGCGCGCCAGCGGGCAGCAATCGCCAACTGGAATTGCTTTGGCGCGCCCGCCGCCCTGTTCTGCTACATCGACCGCGACTTGGGTCTGCCCCAATGGGCCGACGTCGGCATGTATCTGCAGACCGTGATGCTGCTACTCCGGGCCGAAGGACTGCACAGTTGCCCGCAGATGGCGTGGTCGCAGGTTCGCGAGACGGTCGCCGAGGTCCTGTCGCCGCCCGATGGGCTGATCCTCTTCTGCGGCATGTCGATCGGCTACGAAGATCCTGCGGTAAGTTACGCCCGTACGGGCCGCGCCCCGCTGGCCGAGACAGTCACGTTTATCCGCGAATAGTTGCTTGCGCCAAAAGGACAGAGACCCCGTCGAGAATTCCGCGTATGATAGGTCTTCTATCGTGCGGGATATTGGAGAACGCCATGACCACGCATAAAGTAGGCTATCTTATCGGCAGCCTCGCCAAGGGCTCGATCAACCGCAAGCTCGCCAAGGCGCTGGTGCGCGTCGCCCCACCGGAACTTGAAATGTCGGAGATATCCTTCAAGGACCTGCCACTCTACAGTTACGATTACGACGCCGACTACCCTCCGGCCGGCAGAGCATTCAAGGCGGCAATCGCGGCCGTCGACGCCGTGCTGTTCGTGACGCCCGAATACAATCGGTCCATCCCCGGCGGACTGAAAAACGCAATCGACTGGGCGAGCCGCCCCTACGGCACCAACTCGTTCACACACAAGCCGTCGGCGGTCATCGGCACGTCGCCGGGCGCCATCGGCACAGCGGTCGCTCAGCAGAATTTGCGCAGCGTGCTCGGTTTCTGCAACTCTCCGCAGATGAATGCTCCGGAAGCCTACATCCAATTCACTCCGGGGCTGATCACCGATGACGGCGAGGTCACGAACGCCAGTACCGCCGATTTCCTTCGAACGTTCATGCAGGACTTCCACGTCTTCATCGCGAGGGTTCGCTCAGTGCTGCCGAAAGACGCCTAGAGGCGCTTGGAATGGGATCGCGGTGTTCCTGCAATGCCTGCAACGTCGCTCCGCGGGAGCTGGCCGCGCCAAGCCGGCGGCCAGTTCTGGTTTAGTGTGTAACACCCTCAGGCGAAGGCGTAGGAGCCGTCCGGCCGCTTCGGCACGCGCCGCTGCCAATGAATATAGCCTTCCTCCTGCATCGCCTTCTCGTCCATTTCGACGCCCCAGCCGGGCCGGTCGGGACGCAGTTCGAGATAACCATCCTTCGGCAGATAAGGGTCGACGACATAGCGGGTTTCCCCCTGCCGCTTCTCGATGTCGAGGCCGCCATAGACATAGGCCTGGCCCTTTGGCAGCCGGTATTCGAGGATGCGGAAATTCTGGGCCGCGGCCGAAAAATGCACATTGACCGCCGTCGCCAGGGGTCCCATCGGGTTGTGCGGAGCGACGCCGACAAAATAAGCTTCGGCAAGCGTGGCGATGCGACGCATTTCGCTGATGCCGCCGACGACGCAGATATCCGGCTGGATCAAGTCGGCGCCCTTGACCTGCAGCAGCCGCAGGAATTCGTTCCTGTTATAGAGCGACTCGCCGGTGGCGAGCACGCAGTTGAGCCCCTGCTTCAGGTCGCCCCAGGCCTCGATGTTCTCGGGACGCAGCGGCTCTTCGTAGAACAGCGGATCATAGGGCGCCAGCGCATTGCCGAGTTGCCTTGCGGCGATCGGTTCGAAAATCTTGGCATGAGCATCGAAGGCAATCTCGTATTCGTCATTCACCGTCTCGCGAAGCGAGCGGAAATAGTCGGCCGAGGCTTTTACGACATTGCCCCAGCGATGAGCATGCATGTCGATCCGCCAGGGGCTGAGCTTGAAGGCGGTGAATCCCCATTCCTCCTTCAGGCGGTCGAACTCGTCGCGGGCGGCGGGCGCGTCGGGGGCGGTATAGACCCCGGCATAGACCTTGATGCGGTCGCGCACCTCGCCACCCAGCAGCTTGTAGACCGGGACATTCGCGGCTTTGGCCGCCAAATCCCACAGGCAATGGTCGAGCGCGGAAATCGCAGCAAGGCCGAGTGCGCCCGGCGGGAAGCGGCTTTGCTGGATCAGCAGGTTGACGAGATAATCGACGCGTGTCGGGTCCTGGCCGGAGAGAAAGCCGTAGAGATAATCGAGCAGCGGCGGCAGCGCCTTGTCGGGGCCGTGATTGTAGCATTCGCCCCAGCCCGTCAGCCCGTCATCGGTGTCCAGTGCGACGATCACGCGGGGTCGGTCCTTGTCACGGGTCATGAACACCCGCATGCGGTCGATCTTCATCATTCTGTCCTTCTAGCGATTGAAATAACTGCGGCGCGCCACGCGCGTCTGCACGTAGAGATGCTCGTTGTAGGTTCCGGGATTGTAGGATCCGGCGGCCTCCGGCACGGGAACGGAGACGTTGCCGCCGCTCGGAAAGCGGGCGACGAATTCCTCGTCGATATCACAGCCGAGCCCGGGGGCATCGGGAACGGCGATCAGCCCATCGACCTGCTCGGGATGCGGCACGATCGTCCGGCGGCGGCCGTCCCAGTCGTCGTCCAGCCGCTCGAGGATGAGCGCGTTCGGAATGGCGGCCAACAGATGCAGGGCTGCATATTCCGCCACCGGTCCAAGCGAGCCAGAATGCGGTGCCATCTGGATGTGATGGGCTTCGGCCATGGCCGCGATCTTCTTCATCTGAGTGATGCCGCCGGCCCGGCCGGTATCGGGCTGAATGACATCGACCAGCTCTCGTTCGATGAGTTCGCGCTCGCCAAAGATGGTTGCCGAGCGTTCGCCGGCGGCAAGCGGCACATGAGCGGCGTCGCGAATGCGCTTGTAGCCTTCGAGATTGTCGGGCGCGATCGGATCTTCCACCCACATCAGTTCATAGGGTTCGAGCGCCCGCACCAGGCGGCAGGCGTCCGCAGGGGTCAGCCATGGCGGACCGTGCAGGTCGATGGCGATGTCCATATCGTCGCCGACCGCCTCGCGCAGTGCTGCGACCTTGCGAACAGGATCGGCCACGCCACCGCACTTTATCGCCTTTATGCCACGCTGCTTGATCGCAAGCGCACGTTCGGGCGTATTGGCATGCGAATAGATCGGGACCCTGTCGCGCACCTTGCCGCCGAGCAACATCCAGACCGGCACGCCCAGCGCCTTGCCCTTGATGTCCCAGAGCGCCATGTCGATGCCGGTCATCGCGTCGCCTCCGACCGTACCGAGCATGCCGTGACCCATCATCGCAATATGCAACTTCTGCCATAGGCGCTCGATATGGGCCGGATCTTCGCCGATCAGGAGCGGCGCCAAATCATGGATCGCCGTCTCGATAACGCGCGGCCAGCCGGAGCATTCGCCGATGCCGGTGATGCCCTCGTCGGTGTCGATCTTCAAAAACAGCCAGTTCCTCGTGCCCCGCAGCTGCGTTGACGCCCCCTCTCCCGAACGCTCATCCGAAGCCCATTTCGACGGATCGGGCTGACCTGCATGCATGAGAAACGTTCTGATGCCGGTGATCTTCATCGCTGAACGCTCCCGTTCTTCAGAGTGTCGGGAGCGACATAACGGAAGCGCCGCGAACGGTCGCGGTCGCGTGGATCCGGCCGCGGAATGGCCGATATCAGCGCTTGCGTGTAAGCATGCTCGGGCGTGCGGCAGACCTTCTCCGCCTCGCCGATTTCGACGAGCTGGCCCTTATACATGACGCCGACGCGGTCGCACATGTAGCGGATGACGCCGATGTCATGGCTGATGAAGATATAGGCGAGCCCGAGTTCGTCCTGTAGGCGCATCAGGAGATCGAGCACCTGCGAGCGCACGGAGACGTCGAGCGCCGAGGTCGCCTCATCGGCGACGATGACGCGCGGATTGAGGGTGATTGCGCGGGCAATGCCGATGCGTTGGCGCTGGCCGCCGGAGAAGGCGTGCGGATAGCGTTCGCGGGCCCTGGGATCAAGGCCGACCTGCTCCATCAGGTGGCAGACGCGCTCGTCCAGCGCCCGTCCCCTTGCGATGCCGTTGACGAGCAAGGGTTCACCGATGATCTGGGAGACGGTCATGCGTGGATTGAGGGAGCCGAAGGGATCCTGGAACACCATGCGCAATTCGCGGCGCGCGGCGGCAAGCGTCTGCCCTTTTGCCGTTGCGAGGTCGATGATGCCGCCATCAGCCCGGCGATAGAGGATTTCACCGGCGGTTGGATCGAGCAGCCGCATGATCGAGCGGCCCATCGTCGTCTTACCGGATCCGCTTTCGCCGACGATGCCGAGTGTCTCACCGGGCAGCAGCGAAATGGAGACCTCGTCGAGTGCTTTTACCTCGCCGAAATCCATCGAAAGATTGCGCAATTCCAGGATCGGCGCCGCCGTCCGATCGAGCGGCGCTCGCGCCAGGCGAATCTCGGCCTTCTGCTCCAGCTTCAGCACCGAACCAATCAACATGCGGGTATAGTCGTCTTTCGGGGCGTGAAAGATCTGCTCGACCGGCGCATATTCCTTGGCGATGCCATTGTGCATCACAAGCACATCGTCGGCGATCTGCGCCACGACGCCCATATCATGCGTGATGAAGAGAACGGCCATGCCGTTGGCCTTCTGCAGCCGGGCGATCAGGTCGAGAATTTCGGCCTGCGTCGTCACGTCGAGGGCCGTGGTCGGCTCGTCGGCGATCAGCAGTTGCGGCTTGCAGGCGAGCGCCATGGCGATCATCGCGCGCTGGCGCATGCCGCCGGAATATTGGAAAGCGTATCGATCCAGCGCTTTTTCAGGCGCAGGAATTTCCACCTGTTTGAGCAGCGATATGGCTTCGGCGCGCGCTTCCGCCTTGCTCATTCTCGTGTGAAGGCGAAGCGCCTCGATGATCTGGTTGCCGACGGTATGGATGGGCGACAGCGACGACATCGGCTCCTGGAAAATCATCGCGATATCGCGGCCGCGGATCGCCCGGATCTGGCGCCCGCGCGGATTGAGGCTGGTCAGATCGATGGAGCCGCCATTCGGGTGGTTCAATGTGATCGAACCGCCGGCAATGCGGCCGGGCGCGTCGACAATCTGCAGGATCGAGCGCGCCGTCACCGACTTTCCGGATCCGCTTTCACCCACCACGCAGAGCGTCTTGCCCGGCTCTATTGCAAAAGACAGGTCGCTGACGGCGCGAAAGACGCCGGTGCGCAGCGGGAAATCGACGGTGAGGTTCTTCACCTCAAGAAGCGGCCTGCCGGCAATGGGAACGATGTCGGTCATGCCGGCCTCATTTGTTGTAGGGATCGGCCGCGTCGCGCAGACCGTCGCCGAGGAGATTGAGCGCCATGACGGCGACCACGACAGCGCAGCCCGGCAGGAAGAGCCAGGGCGCCGTGGCGATCGAACGAATGTTCTGGGCCTCGCGCAGCAGCACGCCCCAGGAAATCGTCGGCGGCTGCAACCCGAGCCCCAGGAAGGAAAGAGAGGTTTCGGCCAGAATCATCGCCGGCACCGCGAGCGTGATCGACGCGATGATGTGGCTGGCAAAGCTTGGCAGCATGTGGCGAAAGATGATGCGGCCTTCACGAACGCCATCCAGCCTGGCTGCAGCGACGAATTCCTCGGTGCGCAGGGATAGGAAGCGGCCGCGAACGACGCGGGCGAGCTGAGCCCAGCCGGTCAGCGACAGGATGATCGTGATCATCATATATTGCAGCGTCGCCGGCCAATCCTGTGGCAGGGCCGCGGCCATGGCGAGCCAGATCGGGATTGTCGGCAGCGACAGCACGAAGTCGATCACCCGCTGCATGAAGAAATCGATGCGGCCGCCGTAATATCCCGAGATGCCGCCGATCACGATGCCGAGCATCAACGACAGGAAGACGCCGACAAGGCCGATCGACAGCGAGACCTGCGAACCCTGCACCGTCCGGCTGAAGACGTCGCGCCCAAGCCGGTCGGCGCCGAAGAGAAGCAGCGGCGTCGTCTTGTCGGGCGAGGCGATCAGATGGATGTTGGTGTTGAACAGGCCGAACACGGAATATTCATAGCCGCGCCCGAAGAACTGGACGTCGACGCGCTTCGTCGTGTCTTCCCTGAAGATGGCGGCAAGCGTTTCCGGATCGCGGGTCAGCTTCATCGGATAATAATGCGGGCCGAAGGAAAACCCGTTCTCGGTGTCGATCAGGTGCAACTTCTGCGGCGGGTGGAAGGTCGCCCGCGCATTTTGCAGGTTCGGATCGTTGATGGCGAAGAAGCCCGGAACCAGGGCAACGATGTACATCATCACGGTGACGACGAGCGCCACCATGGCCAGTTTGTGGCGGCGAAAAGCCCACCAGATCAGCTGCCACTGCGATGCGACGGCGGCCCGATCCGGCTGAATGTTTGTAACGGCGATGTCGGCCATATCAGGCTCCTATTCCAACCGGATGCGGGGATCGACCAGCGCAAGCAGGATGTCGCTGATCAGAGAGCCTATCAGCGTCAGCGCGCAGATCAGCAGAACGAAGGCGCCGGCCAGATACATGTCCTGGGCCATCAGCGCCTGCAGCAGCAAGGGTGCGGCCGTCGGCAGGTTGAGGACGATGGCGACGACGACCGAGCCGGAGATGAGATTGGGCAGCAGCCAGGCAATCGTCGAGATGAACGGATTGAGCGCGATCATCATCGGATATTTCATCAGCAGGCGGAATTCCGAGAGCCCCTTTGCCCGGGCCGTCGTCACGTAAGGCTTCGGCAGCTCGTCGAGCATGTTTGCGCGCATGACGCGGATGAGGCTCGCCGTCGAGGAGACGGCAAGGATGATGACGGGAAGCCAGAGATGCGAGAAGAGATCGCCCATCTTGGCAAAGCTCCAGGGCGCATTCTCATATTGCGGCGAAAACAATCCCCCGACATCCTGGCCGAATTCGACCGCCGCGATATACATCAGCACCAGCGCCAGCAGGAAGGACGGAACGGCCAGACCGAAAAAGGTGAAGGCGGTGAAGAAATAGTCGCCGATCGAGTATTTGCGCACGGCGGAAAAGACACCGATCGGCAGCGCGATTGCCCAGGTGGCGATCAATGTCGAGAGAGCCAGGACGAGGGTCAGCGCCATGCGCTCCCAGATCAGATCCGACACCGGCTGCTGCCATTCGAAGGAGATGCCGAAATCGCCGCGCGAGAGGATGCCCCAGATCCATTTGAAATATTGGATGAGCATCGGGTCATCGAGTCCGAAGCGTTCGCGCAATTGTGCGGCGGTGTTCTGATCGACGATTTCATTGGAGGCCGCCAGCGTCGCAATATAGGTCGTGACGTAGTCGCCCGGCGGCAGCTGGATCAGCACGAAAGCGAGGAAGCTGACGGCAAAGAGCGATGGAATCATCCATAGCAGACGTTTGGCGATAAAGACCAGCATGGGCGCCTCTTGCATTGAGTACCGCCCTCCGATGCCTTACCGGCTCTCATCGCCGGCAAGGCATCGGAAGGCGAACCGAATAAAGCGCCGTACCGTCGGTACGGCGCTTGATCAAAATCAGCTCGTGAAGGTGAACTGCTGCGGCATCGCAGGTCCCGGATTGGGCCAGGACCAGCTATCCGGCTGCTTCTCGGGAACATTGCGCAGATTATTGCGGATGATGCCGAAGCCTCCGACCGCGAGGCAAAGGCCCACGGTCTCGAATTCCTCCGCGGCGATGTCGAAGATCTGCTTCATGATCGCGCCGCGTTTGTCGAGATCGGCCGTCGAACGCGCTTCGTCGAACAGCTTCATGCGCTTCTTCTGGCTTTCCGGCGGCTCCTCGCCGCGCGCGCCGTTAGACGTATACCAGAGCGTCCACGGAATGGCGTAACGCGACCCCTGCGGATGGAAGGCGAAGAAATCGCGCGGATCGAGCATCGGATCGAGACCGCCCGGCCCCGGCCACACCTGCGCATCATGGGCATTGTCGTCGCCGCGGGTATAATAGAGCGCCCGCTCGATCGTATTGACCTTCATGTCGATACCGATCTGCGACCAATGCGTCTTGACCAGCTCCAGGGCATCGACGAGATCGGGATAAAGCGTCGGAATGACGTCGACCGAGAAGAACACCTTCTGGCCGTCGGGCCGAACGCGAAAGCCGTCAGGCCCCTTCTTATAACCGGCCTGATCAAGCATCGCACCTGCTTTGTCGGCGTCATATTCGGTGAATTGACGCGCATATTTCTCGTGGTACCAGGGATGGGTCGGGCGCGGCCCGGCCTGGTAGGGCTCGCTCTGCCCGAAATAGACGATATCGATGAGTTCCGGGCGATTGATGCCGATCGAGAGCGCCTGCCGGAACGCCTTGTCCGCAAACATCTTGCGCATGGCAGGATCTTTGTGGGTGATGTTGAAGTAGATCTGGCACTGCTGCGAGGCCGAAGGCACGAGCGTCAGCAGGCGATAATCGCCCTTCTGCATGTTCTGGGAGAGCGTCGGCTTGTTGGCCAGCACGCTGATGTGACGTTCCTGAATGTCGATCTTTCCGGAGATGACGTTCAGCATCAGCGATTCGACGTCCTGCGAAATGCCGAAATTGATCTCATCGATGTAGGGAAGCTGATTGCCCGCCGTATCGACCTGCCAGAAATAAGGGTTCCGGGTCATGACGACGCGCGTGGCGCCGCCGACATAGGGTTCCTTGACGACCCAGGGATCGAGTGTCGGCTTGTCGACATTGCCCCAGCGCGTCGGAATTTCGATGTCGCCGCAGCGGTTGCGGAAGAGCTCCGTCCAGCTGGTGACGCCTGCCTTCTTGGCATCGGCCTCGATGTTGGGATTGTACTTCGGCAGGAACTGGCTGCAGTAATGCTTCGGGAAGAGCGTCGGATGCTGACCGAGCGGCGTGGCAAGGTTCTCGAGATAAAGCGCGTTCGGCGCGGCGAAGGTGAATTTCACCGTATAATCGTCGATCTTTTCGACAGTGACCGGCTTGCCGGCAACGGCTAGCTGCGCCGGCGTCGCGCTGTAAAGCTCGGTGTTCTTCACGCAGTCTTCGATCGCGAAAACAACGTCGTCGGCCGTGAACGGGTGGCCGTCTGACCAGCGCACGCCTTCGATCAGATGGAAGGTGAATTGAGTCGCGTCGTCGCTGACTTCCCAGCGTTCGGCGAGGTTCGGCTGCACGGCGGTGAATTCCAGGTTCCAGCGCACAAGGCTCTGGTTGCCGACCATGCGCAGAATGCCGTTATGGTCGGATGAACCGCGCAGACCGCGGCGCAACGTGCCGCCATAGGTGCCGACCTTCTCGAACGGCGTTACCACCATCGGCTTCTTCGGCAGGCGCTCGGCCAGCGGCTGCAGTTTGCCGTCTTTGACCAGTTGCGCCAGCGCAGGCGCTTCGCCGCCGGCGGCAAAGGCGCGACCGGCGATGGACAATGCTGCAGCACCAGCCATGCCGCCGAGAACGGCGCGGCGGGTGATACCGCGAGACAGAATTTCATTGGGCATCGATTCCTCCCCTTTTATGCCGGCACAGGCGGGCGTCCGACCTGCCGTTTTGCGCCCTCCTCGGCGCTGGGACGAAACCATAGACACGTTCTCAAATGATTACAAGAGTTGACAGATAATTACAGATTCGATAGCCATGCCGTATCAGACACAACGCCAAGCCATTGGCAATCCTGCCTTGGATAGGGAAAGAAGACAGACCTGTCAGAAGCTGTATACAGGCCGCATCGCGGCCGATGACGGCGCGGCGCCATCCCGGCGCATGGTCGAGAAGGCATATCCGGCTTCTGCTCGCCGGGCGAAGAGCCGACGGGGCGAATTCGCCACTTGGCGGGGGAGAAAAGAGCGATAATGACGTTTGCAGTCGATGCCGTTTCGAACCGGGGCGCAACGCGCTTCAGCGACATCATCTACGAGAAGATCGTAGGGATGATCGCGGACGGCAACTTTCCCGTGAACGAACGGCTGCCGTCGGAAACCAGGCTCGCCGCCGATTTCGGCGCATCGAGACCCGTTGTGCGCGAAGCACTCGAACGTCTGAGGGCCGACGGCCTCGTCGTTTCCCGCAAGGGCTCCGGCTCCTATGTCCGGCAGCGGCCGGATTCGTCGATGCTGAAAATGGTCCCGGTCGGCTCGCTTGCCGATGTCCAGCGGTTCTTCGAATTCCGCGCCGGTCTCGAGGCCGAAGCTGCGGAGCTTGCCGCGCGAAACTGGCAGCCGGCCGACAAGGAGCGGATCACTGAAGCGCTTCTTGCGATCGAACAATGTCTGAGGAACGGCGAACTCGGCGCCGACGAAGACCAGGCCCTGCACGACGCGATCGCGATGGCGACGGGCAATCAGTTTCACATCACCGTGCGCGAATGGTTCAAGCCGCATTTCGCCATCGGCCATTCCGTAACGCGAAGCCTGAGCCTGAAACGGACTCCGGAGCAGATCCGCAGCGTTCAGGACGAGCATGCGGTCATCGTGGAGGCGATCTTCGCGCGGCGGGAAGCCGAAGCGCATGATGCGATGAAGACACACATACTGAATGCGCGCGCCCGCATGTTCCAGGGGGTTTGAGCGACAATGGGAGGAAGGACGATGAGACGGATTGCCATGACGGGTGCCGCCGGACGTGTCGGGACGCTGCTGCGCCCGCTTCTCCGGCAGCATGTTGAGCATCTCCGCCTGATCGATATTCATGAGCCTGCGGACCTGGCCGAGAATGAAGGCTTCGTTGGCGCCGATCTGTCAAAGCTCGAAGAGGCAACGGCCGCTTTGGGCGGCATCGACGGTGTCGTTCATCTCGCCGGTCTTGCGGGCGGTGTTGATATCAACGCGATATTGCAGGCGAACGTGCTCGGCACTTACAATCTCTACGAGGCCGCCCGGGTCAACAAGGTCGAGCGGGTCGTCTACGCCTCAAGCAACCATGCGACCGGCTTTTATCCCCGCGGCGAGGTCATTTCGCCGCTCGATCCCATGCGCCCGGACAGTCCCTACGGACTTTCCAAATGCTGGGGAGAGCTGGTGGCGGGGCTTTATTACGACACATCGGGCATCCGCTCCCTTTCCATCCGCATCGGCAATGCCGGCACCTACCCCAACAGCGAGCGCACGATCGCGATCTGGATCAGCGCCCGGGATCTGGCGCAACTGGTGCGGATCGGCCTCACCCATCCGCAGATCGCCGCAACGGTCGTTTACGGTGTTTCCGACACCGACACGAAATGGTGGGACAACGATCTGGCGACGCGGCTTGGCTACCAGCCGCAGGATCGGCCGCGTGATCACGCCCGTATCGAGGACGGAGCGGAGGGGCGGGTCGCCCGCTCCTTCCAGGGCGGCGGTTTCTGCGAATTCAATCACGACGGCAACATCCGCATGCGCGATGCCGAGGGCCTCGTCAAAGATCTGGAGACGGTCTCGTGACGGCGCCGCGCATCATTGAACCGAAGACCCGTTCCGTGCTGCAGCAACCGCTGACGGTTGGCGAATCGCCGGTATGGGACGAGGAAACCGGCGCTTTGTGGCTTGTCGACATCCTGGCGCCGGCAATCCTGCGGATTTCCCCGCAAGGCAAGGTCGATCGCTTCGAGATGCCGGCTGCAGTCGGCAGCCTCGGGCTCTGCCGCGACAACAGGATCATCGTTGGTCTGCAGACGGGCGTCCATCTTTTCGATCCCGTCTCAGGCGATATCGAATTTCTCTGCGATCCGGTCGGGCGCGACATCAATGGCCGCCTCAACGACGGCAAGGTCGGCCCGGATGGGCATTTCTGGGTCGGCTCGATCAGCGAGGCCAAGCCGCAGATGAATGACGCGGCGCTCTTCCGTGTCGGCGCCGATGGCAGCTCGAGGACGGTGGCAACGGGACTGACGAGCTCCAACGGCCTTGCCTGGTCGCCGGACGGCCGGCGGATGTATCACTCCGACAGCCGACAGTGTTTTCTGCAAGCCTTCGATTTCGATCCCGCAACGGGTGAGCTCGGCGCGGGACGCCGGCTTCGCAGTTTCACGGAGGAACAAGGGCGACCGGACGGGGCGACGACCGATCGCGATGGATTCTACTGGAGCGCCGGCGTTTCCGCCGGTCGCCTCAACCGGATATCGAGCGAAGGCGAAGTCGTCGAAATCTACATTCTGCCGGTCGCAGCACCGACAATGCCGTGTTTCGGAGGGCCGGATTTCAGCACCCTCTACGTCACGAGCCTGTCGAGCGACCGCACCGGACGTTTCGAGGCTGGCACGGTCATCGCCTTCGATGTCGATGCGGAGGGGCTGCCGCCCTTCCGTTTCGGCTGACGATCAACTGGAAGAAAAGCGAACGGGGGAGAAAAATGAGCATCGCGATCATGCGCAAGGCGCTTAGGGGCGTGTCGGGCGTTCCCGTCACGGCTTATGACGCCGGGGGGGAAGTCCAGCCCCGGGTTACTGCGAAAGTCTATGAGCGGGTGGCCGTGGCCGGCATTCACAACATCGTCGCGGCCGGCAATACCGGAGAATTCTATGCTCTGACGCCGCAGGAGATCCGGATCGTCCACGAGGCGGCGGTATCGGGAGTCGATGGCCGCGCGCCGGTGACGGCGGCGATCGGCCGGTCGCTGCGCGAAGCGATCGGCATGGCTCGGGATGCGTCCGCGATCGGCGCATCGGCGGTCATGTCGCATCAGCCCGTCGATCCTTTCGCGGCACCATCGGCCCAGATCGATTATTTCTGCAATCTCGCCGATGCTTCCCCCCTGCCGCTCGTCGCCTATGTCAGGGCGGAAGGCTTCAGTGTCGCCGAGATCGTCCGCCTCGCCAACCACGGCAATATTGCCGGCATCAAGTTCGCCACGACTGATCTGATGCTGCTGTCGCGGGCGATCCCCGCGGCCGATCCGAATGGCGCGCTGTTTGTGTGCGGCCTGGCGGAGAGCTGGGCGCCGACATTCACCGCAGCCGGCGCGCGCGGCTTCACCTCGGGCCTCGTCAACGTCGCACCGAAACTTTCGCTTGCCGTCCACGAAGCGCTTGAAAAAGGCGATTTTGCCGCGGCGAGAACGATCGTCAACAAGCTCGAACCCTTCGAGCGGATGCGCACCAAATTCCGCAACGGCGCGAACGTCACCGTCGTGAAAGAGGCCGTCACCTATTCCGGCCTCGATGTCGGCCCGGTGCGCGTGCCTGGATTGCCGCGGCTCGACGCGCAGGATCGCGACGAGCTGCATCGGCTGCTTCGAGGCTGGGAGGCCGAGGGCGATATCCAAACGGACCGGCAGGACGTGAAGGCAGCCGGCTAAGTTCGAAACATCATTCCCGCAAGCAACAGGATTGGGAGGTCTTGAGATGCTGAAACAGCTACTGACGACGATCGCAATGACAGGCGCCCTGATGGCGGCGCAGCCGAGCCTGGCGGCATCACCGCCCAACATGCTGGTGATCGGCACGAATCTGACAGGCATCCGCACGCTCGATCCGGCTCAGAACAATGCCCGCACAGTCTCCGAGCTGATCTCCAACATCTACGACAATCTCGTGCAGCTGTCTCCTGATGACCTCAAGACGCTGAAGCCGATGCTTGCGACGAAATGGGAGGTCTCGCCCGATGGTAAGGTCATCACGCTGACCCTGCGCGACGACGCGGTCTTCCAGAGCGGCAACAAGGTGACCGCCGAGGATGCGGCCTGGTCGATCCAGCGTGTCATCAAGATGGGCCAGGTCGGCTCCACCGACGTCGCGCTCTGGGGCTTCACGGCCGATAACGTCGAAAAGCTCGTCCGCGCCAAGGACGAACACACGCTGGAGATCGAGCTGCCGCAGGCGGTCAATACCGACCTGGTGCTCTATTCGCTGGCAGGCTCCTCGATCGGCATCGTCGACAAAAAGACGGTGCTGTCGCATGAGGCGAACGGCGATTTCGGCGGCGCCTGGCTCTCGGCCAATTCCGCCGGCAGCGGCCCGTTCACTCTGGCGCAATGGCGGCCGAACGACGTGGCGATCTTCAATGCGCAGCCGAAATACTGGGGCGGCAAGCCCGCCATGGCCCGCGTCGTCGCCCGCCACATTCCGGAATCCGGCAATCTCAGGCTTCAGCTGGAGGCCGGCGACGTCGATGTCGGCCAGTATGTGGCGAGCGGCGATCTCGATGCACTCTCCAGCAACAAGGATATGGTCATCGACAACGTTCCGGGTCTCGGCTTCTATTACATAGCCCTGAACCAGAAAGACCCGGACCTGCAGAAGCCGAAGGTTCGCGAGGCCTTCCAGCACGCCTTCGACTGGAAGGCGATCTCCGGCAACATCATGCGCTACACCGGCTTTCCCTGGCAGTCGATGATCCCGCGCGGGATGATCGGCGCTCCCGAAGAGGCTGCGGTCCGCTATGACTACGATCCCGCCAAGGCCAAGCAGCTGCTGGCGGAGGCCGGATATCCCAATGGCCTGAAGAAAGTGCTCAATCCGTCGGGGGCACCAACCTTGCCCTTCGCCGAAGCGCTGCAGGCGAGCGCACGGGCCGCCGGCTTCGATCTCGATCTCGTGCCCGGCGAATTCACGCCCGCCTTCCGCGAGCGCAAATTCGAAGTGCTGCTCGGCAATTCCGGCGCCCGCCTGCCCGATCCCTTCGCCGTCGCCACGCAATACGCCTTCAATCCCGACAATAGCGACGAGGCACGCCTCGGCAGCTATTATCTCTGGCGGACCGGCATGAAGGTGGACGAGCTCAACACGCTCATCGATCAGTCGATGAAGGAGCGCGACACGGGCAAACGCACCGATATCTTCAAGAAGATGGACGGCATCTATGCAGGCATGGCTTCCCCGCTCGTCATCTTCTTCCAGCGAACCGACCCCTATGTCATGCGCGCCAACGTGAAGGGCTATCACGGGCACACGACATGGTCGACGCGCTGGCATGATGTGACCAAGGAGTAGAGCGCGTGGCGAGCGCCGATCTGACATCGAAGCAGGAGGCGAGCCGCCGCTCGGCGGAGGGCGGGTTCGCCGATGCGGCCCCGCACCCTCTGATCAGCCTGCTACGGCGCTTGGCGGGGCGGGTGGTGGCTGTCGTCACGACGCTGCTCGGCCTGCTCTTCCTCACCTTCTCCATGGGCCGCCTGCTGCCCGCCGACCCGGTGCTATCAATCACCGGGGCGGAGGTCAGCAAGGAGGTTTACGATCGGGTCTATAACGAGCTGGGGCTCGGCCAGCCGGTATGGATGCAGTTTCTCTCCTATGTCGGCAAGATCGCCACAGGTGACCTCGGCATGTCGGCGACAACGGGCCAGCCGATCCTGACCGATCTAATGACGATCTTTCCCGCGACCATCGAGCTTGCCATCATCGCCATGATCATCGGCGCAATCATCGGCATCCCGCTCGGCATCACCGCCGCCGTTAGGCGGGGGACCGTGATCGACCACATTGCCCGTATCGTTGCCCTTGCCGGCCATTCCATCCCGATCTTCTGGACCGGCCTGATGGCGCTCTTCGTCTTCTATGCGAAGCTGAAGCTCGTCGGCGCATCGGGCCGGGTCGACGTCTTCTACGAAGGCCTCGTCACACCGATGACCGGCTTCCTTTTGATCGATGCGGCGATCCAGGGCCAATGGGACGTATTTTACAACGCGCTCGGCCACATCATCCTGCCGGCGGCGATCCTCGGCTATTACTCCGTCGCCTATATCAGCCGCATGTCGCGAAGCTTCATGCTGGAGCAGCTGAGCCAGGAATATATCGTCACCGCGCGGGCAAAGGGGCTCGGCACCCGCAAGGTCGTCTGGCGCCATGCTTTTCGGAATATCCGCGTGCAGCTGCTGACGATCCTGGCGCTGACCTTCGGCGGCCTGCTCGAAGGCGCGGTGCTGATCGAGACGGTTTTCGGCTGGCCGGGGCTCGGGCAGTATCTCACCCGCGGACTGCAGATGAACGACATGAACGTCGTGATGGGTTCGGTCCTGACGATCGGCGCCGTGTTCCTGACGATCAACATTGTGTCGGACGTCCTCTATCGCATCCTTGATCCGAGAACACGGTGACGCCATGACGATCTCCACCGAAGACGCAGACAGCAGCAACGCCGGCGGCTTTCGCGGATGGCTGCTGGCGCCGGAGCCACAGGGCTGGTTCCACTCGTCGGCGCAGCAGCTCCATCAGGGCTGGCAGAAGTTCAGCCTGCATCCGCTGGGATTGGCGGGTCTCATTGTCATCGTGCTCCTGATCGTGGTGGCGACCGCTGCTCCCTTGCTGACGAGCTACGACCCGATCGTTCAGGATATGGCCGGTCGGCTTGCGCCACCGTCGGCCGAGCACTGGCTCGGCACCGATAATTTCGGCCGCGACGTCTTTTCTCGGGTGATCTACGGCGCGCGCACGACGCTCTACATCATCATGCTCGTCACGATGATAGTCGCCCCCCTCGGCCTGCTGATCGGCACCTTCTCGGGCTATTTCGGCGGCATCGTCGATGAAATCCTGATGCGCATCACCGATATCTTCCTCTCATTCCCAGGCCTCGTGCTGGCGCTCGGTTTTGCCGCAGCGCTCGGTCCGGGCATCACCAACGCAATCATCGCCATTTCGCTGACCGCCTGGCCGCCGATCGCGCGGCTGGCGCGCGCCGAGACGCTCAGCCTGCGCAAGGCGGATTATATCGCCGCCGTACGCTTGCAGGGAGCGACCTCGCTCGCAATCATCACCCGCCACATCCTGCCGATGTGCATTCCGTCGGTGATCGTCCGCGTCACGCTCAACATGGCCGGCATCATCATCACCGCCGCCGGCCTCGGCTTTCTCGGCCTCGGCGCACAGCCACCATGGCCGGAATGGGGCTCGATGGCCGCAAGCGGGCGCGAATTCATGCTCGACAGCCCTTGGGTGATCGCAGCGCCCGGCATCGCCATCGCGCTCGTCAGCCTCGCTTTCAACCTCGTCGGCGATGCGCTTCGCGACGTCCTCGATCCGAGAGGTTCGGAATGACTGAGCCCCTGATCGATATTCGCAACCTCGAAATCGCCTACGCCGGCGGCCATATGCGCGCCGTGCGCGGCGTGAGTTTTACGCTCAGGCAGGAAAAACTCGGCATCGTCGGCGAATCCGGATCGGGCAAGTCCACCGTCGGCCGCGCCATCATGAAACTCCTGCCGCCGACGGCTGAGGTCAGCGCCGATCGAATGCGCTTTGGTGAACTCGATCTGCTGAAGGCGGACGAGAAAACGATGATGACGATCCGGGGACGGCGCATCGGGCTCATCCTGCAGGATCCGAAATATTCGCTCAATCCGGTCATGCGGGTCGGCGAACAGATTGCCGAGACCTACAGCCTCCACCATCCCAAGGAGAGTGCTAGGAAGGCTTACGGCCAGGCGCTCGAAATGCTCGAAGCCGTCAAGATCCGCGATCCCGAGCGCGTCGCCCGTCTCTATCCGCACGAAATTTCGGGCGGGATGGGCCAGCGCGTGATGATCGCCATGATGCTGATCGCGGAACCAGAAGTGCTGATCGCCGACGAGCCGACGTCGGCGCTCGACGTGACGGTGCGGCTGGAGATCCTGGCTCTGCTCGACGAGCTGGTCTTGCGCCGCAATCTCGGCCTGATCTTCATCAGCCACGACCTCAATCTCATCCGCAATTTCTGCGACCGCGTCCTCATCATGTATGCCGGCCGCGTCGTGGAAGTGCTCGAGGCGCGTGATCTCGACAACGCGAAGCATCCTTATACGCAAGGGCTGCTGGCATCGCTGCCGAAGATCGAGGATCCACCGGCGCGGCTGCCGATCCTGAAGCGTGATCCCGCCTGGCTTGACGATTTTGCAGTGGAGCCGCCGCGATGATCCGGATCGACAATCTCACCATCCGCTTCGGGCATGGGCAAAGGCCTGTCGTCAGAGACGTCAATCTCGCCGTCGAGAGCGGCACGGCCTTCGGTCTCGTCGGCGAATCCGGCTGCGGCAAATCCACGGTTCTGCGGGCGCTTTCCGGCCTCAACGCCGATTATGATGGGCAGATTGCGCTCAATGGCGAAACGCTCGACCGGCAGCGCAGCCGGCCGTTCTTCCGCCGGGTGCAGATGGTGTTCCAGGATCCATACGGATCGCTCCATCCGCGCAAGACCATCCGGTCGCAGCTGCAGGAGCCCTTGCGCAACCAGGGTGTGGACAGGAATTCCGTCGATGTGAACGCCGTGCTTAGATCCGTCGGCCTCGACCCGGCGCTAAGCTACCGGTTTCCGCATCAACTCTCCGGCGGGCAGCGCCAGCGCGTGGCGATCGCCCGCGCCCTGATGCTGAACCCCGACGTCCTGCTTCTCGATGAACCGACGTCGGCGCTCGACGTCTCGGTCCAGGCCGAAATCCTCAATCTGCTGCAGGACCTGCGCAAGGAGCGCGGCCTCACCTATCTCCTCGTCAGCCACGACCTCGCCGTCGTCTCCCACATGTGCAGCCGCGTCGCCATCATGGAAGCGGGTGAGATCGTCGAACAGGTCGATATCGCGGCCTTGCGAAGAGGCGCGGTCGAACATCCCTATTCGCAGCGCCTGCTGCGGGCGAGCAGGATGTACGGCAGGGGTTAGCCCCTTCTGTCAAACATCGCCGGCAGTCCCGGCAACGACCGCTTCGATGATGACCGCCGGCGGTTCAGCCTTGGTGCGCTCTTTCCTGTGAGCACGCCAACCTCGCGAGACAACCAGAGTGACATTTGGCTGGCGGACAATGTATCAATACGATCATTGCCTTGAAGCCGTTATCCCGATTCGATCAAAATCCTACTAGGCCATTGTCCGCCCGTATATTCGAAAGGCGTCATCCTCGTGCCCGCTCTGGTTCTTCCCAGCCGCCCGTTATCGCTTGCACCCGATGTGATCTCTACACCGCGAGCTTATTTTTGGGCCGCCCCGTTCATGCTGGCCCTGACGGTGTTGATGCTCATCTGGGAAGCACCCGGCGTCATCAGGGATTTTCAGATCAGCCAAAATCCTCTGGCTCTTGAGGACGGTGATGTCCAAAATGGGCGATGCACGACACGCAAGCTCTTCTTTACCGACTGCAGCGCGCGCCTCGTCTACAGTTACGACGGGCGGAACTACGACACGGAAGCCGACGTGATGTTTGTCGATTTTCATACCGGCGATTATGAAACCGGCGTCGTGATTTCGGCCGACCATCCGGAATTGGCAACGATCAGCCTCGGTCTGGACAAGCTCTGGAACCGGATCATCACCCTCAGCACATTTGCCCTGTTGCTCGGCGGCATGAGCCTTGGGACATTGTTCCAGGTTGTGCGGATATGGCGTGTCAAACGGCATCTGCGCCAGCCAGCCTTGTTGAACGCCATACCGGTCGAAATCACAGCCTTCGATCGCAAGCGCAATATCCTATCTGTTACCTATAACGACAAAATCGCCAGTGATAAGACCGACCGATCGGCTTACACGCGCATGAAAAAGGGCGAGGAGCCTTTGATCGTGGGTGAAGCAAATGGCAAAGCCGTTGGGCTGGCCGTCCGGCATGGCAAGACAGCCCTGCCGGTGCTTCTGGATAATCGGCTGCAGCGTGTCGAGCTGACGGAGACCGAGCGAAACCTTGCCCTTTCCCCGTTCGCGCGATCCGACGCCGACCAGGCCGTGCCTGTCTTGAGTGAGCAACCCAAGAAAACGATGTCGATCGGAGGGCGGCTCCGGCTGTTTTTTGGCACCATGCTCTTGATCCTGGGCGGTTTGGTTGGTTTCTGGCTGTGGTATGTGACCAGTGCCAGCACACCGTTTCAGTCGCCGGGGATGGACATCAACAATCTCATGCCGACGCCATTGAACAAATGGGGATGCATTCAATTGCGGAAGCGGTTCGGCCAGGATCGCGCTCCTTTCGGATGCGTTGCTGACGACTATACAAGCTGGAAATACTGAAGGCCCTTCTCCGAGCCTCCGCATCGGTTCAAAAATCAGCCGGATGCCGGAAGGAACAGGCCATCAAATCTTGCGCTTCACCTTGCGATGAGGTGGATTTCTCAAATTCTGCTTCGGAGCGGGGATGCATTCCTCCGCCTCGTTGGTTTCCAACTCCTCGATAATGGGGAGCCGGACGCTCTCGCCCGTCTGTACACAAGTGAACACTTGACATCGGCCGCGTTAAAGCCGAAGCCGCACTCGGCCGCGCATGCGCGGCCGTTTTTGCGAGGATTCGAGGAATGAAGACGAAGGCGGCCGTCGCCAATGCCGGAAACCTGATCATGACGGGCGTCGTGCTGATGCTGCTCGGCGATCTGCTGTTCGCGTTGAACGATGCGATGGGCAAGTGGCTGGTGACGAGCTTTGCGGTCGGCCAGGTATTGGTGATCCGTTCGGTCGGCGCTTTCATCCTGCTCGGGCCGATGATCCTGCGGCAGGGACCGCTGGCGCTCTTCCGCGTCGAGCAGAAGGGCTTGCAATTCATGCGGGTCGTCATGGCGACCGGCGATGTCGCCCTGTTCTACGCGGCCGTCGCCTATCTGCCGCTCGCCGACGTCATGACCTTCTATATGGCCGGGCCGATCTACATAGCCGCGCTCTCGCATTTCTTTCTCGGGGAAAAGATCGGCTGGCGTCGTTGGCTCGCCGTTCTGGTCGGCTTCGCCGGCGTGGTCATCGCGCTGCGTCCGTCGACGGCAATGCTGTCGCTTCCCTCGCTATTCGGCCTTGCAGGCAGCCTTTCCTTTGCCCTATCGTTGGTGATGAGCCGCTATCTCCGCTCGACCAGCGACACCACGCTCGTGACATGGCAGACGGTTGCGGCGCTTGCCACCGGCATCGTCCTCAGCATCGGCCACTGGCAGCCGGCAACACCCATCGACTGGTCAGGCATGCTGCTGCTCGGGATCGTCGCCACGTGCGCACATCTGCTGATTACGCGCTCGCTGAAGCTCGCACCGGCATCGCTGCTTGCGCCGCTGCAATATACGCTGCTGCTCTGGGCGATCGTGCTGGGCTATATCTTCTTTAACGATATTCCCGACACGCAGATCATCGTCGGCGCAGCGATCATCGTCTTTGCCGGGCTCTTCATCTTCCACCGGAAGAACCTGAAAGAGACGGTTCCGGCCGAAGCCGTGCCGCCTGACGGCCATTGAGGTTCAATCCTCCGCCGGCGGCGACTCCCAGCCGAAGACGCTGCGGCCGCCGAAATCGGCGGATTGGCGGAATTCGCCGGCGATAATCTCCTTGAGATCGGGACCCGTGACATAGCGTTCCATCTGCCGGGACTGATCGTCCAGGCGCTTCAGCGCCTGCAGTTCCTCCTCGCGCCCGAGCCTGCCCTTCAGCACCGCCGATTTCATCACGCCGATCGTTTCGTCATAGACCTTCAGCGGCACCGGGAAGGGATGGCGGTCCTTGCCGCCGTGGGCGATGGAGAAGCGCGCCGGGTCGGAAAAACGGCAGGGCGCGCCGTGTACCACTTCCGCCACCATCGCCAGCGCCTTCACCGTGCGGGCGCCGACGCCGGGGACGAGCAGCAGCTCCTGGAAATCGGCCGGTCCACGATCGGCCGCGGCAGCCAGATTTCCGTGCAGGCGCCGCATGTTGACGTCGCTCTCGCGCACCTCGTGATGGGCGGGCATGATGAGATGCGGCAGCATCGGCTGTGCGGCGGGTTCGGGCGCAGGTTCTTCGGCGCGCAGCAGTGCGGCGGCCTCACGCACGATCCTGTCTGGGCCGAGCGTTGCCAAGAGGTCGAGCTGACCACGCCGTGAGCGCTCGGCGCGTTTATCGGCGAGATTGACGATTTCGCCCTGACTTCTGCCTTCAATTGCCGCATGCGGCGAGTCGACGAAACTTTCGAGCCCTTCGGAGAGCCAGTGATAACGCCGGGCCTGCCGTCGGTCGCCATTCATGCCTTGCTGGACCACCACCCAGTGTCCGTCATCGGCGATGACGAAGCCGTGCAAATATAGATCAAAGCCGTCCTGCAGCGCGGCGCTGTCGACCTTGGCGATGAGCCGGCTCGTCGTCGCCAGCCCATGCCCATCGAGACCGACGCGCTCGCCGATCGAGACGAGCTCCTGGGGTGTCTTGCGCGAATGCGTGCCTCGGCCGCCGCAGACATGCAGGCCGAGCTCGCCGGCGCGCGGCTTCAGCCCGCGTTTCAACGCACCAAGAACGCTTGTTGTAATGCCGGAGGAATGCCAATCCATGCCCATGACCGCGCCGAAGGACTGGAACCAGAAAGGGTGGGCGAGCCTGCGCAGAAATTCATCGCGGCCGTAATGATGTACGATCGCTTCTGTGATCAGCGTTCCCAGCCGCGTCATCCGGTCGCCGAGCCAATGCGGCACGCGTCCCCCGTGAAGGGGAAGGTCGGCACTGCCTGCTCGTCGTGACATCTCGTTTCCTATATCCTCTCTGTTCGACCCGCTATGCGGCAACGGCCGGGATCGGGAACCCGGTGAATTTCCAGGCGTTTGCTTTCAGTCAAAACGGCCGAGGCAAACATGACCGCATTGGAAACCATGTCCAATCAACCCTACCTGACCCGAACAAAAGCGCAACATCGGGGAGGCGAAAAAGAGGGGAGTGCGGCATTGCGGCTCCAGGGACGCGCGGAAAAAGCCGCCTTTCTGATCAACGGCAACAAATATTTTGCCGAAGTCTCAAGGGCGTTGCGGCAGGCCCGCCGCAATGTGTGGATCATCGGATGGGACTTCCATCCTAATATTCGATTGGAGCCCGAGAAATCGGACGAAACCTTGGCGGACCTGCTGCATGCGCTGGCGGCGAAAAATCCCGAACTCGAAATACGCATTCTTATTTGGGCGCTCGGGCCGATCTATTCGGACAAATCGATAGATCTGCTTCGGAAGAAGAATTTCCCCAGGAATGCCAGGATCGATCTGCGTTTCGATCTTCAGGGCGCATTGCGCGGCTGTCATCATCAAAAACTTGTCTGCATCGATGACGCGGTTGCCTTCATCGGCGGCATAGACATGACGTCGCGGCGATGGGATACCAGGCGCCATCACGCCAAGGACAGGCTGAGGCGCGACCCTGACGGTGCCCCCTACGATCCGCTGCACGACGTGCAGGCGATGGTTACGGGCGATGCCGCCCGACTGATTGGCAATATCGCCAGGCGGCGCTGGGAAAACGCCACCGGCGAAAAACATCTGCCGCTTGCCGGCAGCATGCCCTTCGCCTGGCCGGACGACCTCTCGATTTCGCTGCAAGACATCCCCGTCGCTTTCGCCCTCACGGAGCCGGCAACCACCTGGCGCACCGGCATCAGCGACGGCATCGCCTCGACCTTGGAGATCATCGCCCAAGCCCGGCGCCAGCTCTATATCGAGGCGCAATATTTCGCCTCCTTCCGGGTAGCCGACGCCATTGCCGCACGATTGCAGGAGGAGGACGGGCCCGAGGTGGTCGTAATCTGCACGCGCAGCTCTCACGGGCTGATCGAAAAGCTCGTCATGGGCAGCAATCGCGACCGTGTCATCCGCCGCCTCAAACGCGCCGATCGCGCCAACCGCTTGCGCGTCTACTATCCCGTCGTGCCAGGACCAAAAGAACCTGGGCCGCACAACGAGGTCGAGGTGCTCATCCATTCGAAACTGATGATCGCCGACGACGAGCTGGTGCGCATCGGCTCTTCCAATCTCAACAATCGCTCGGAAGGGCTTGATTCAGAATGCGATCTGCTGTTCGAAGCTGAAACCGTCGAGCATCGCCGCGCGATCGGGGAGTTGTACAGTCGGCTTCTTGCGGAGTATCTCGGAGCGGCTCCCGAGGCTTTCGCGACTGCCTATGCGCAACGCGGTTCGATGATCGAGGCGATCGACGCGCTGAACCAAGGGGATCGCGGCCTTAGGGAATTTGCCATCGAACTGTCAGGCAAAGTCTCGCCGATCACAGGTACGGCGATCGTCGATCCCGCCCGGCCTTTCCTGCCCTTACACCGACTGGGCCTCGGCGCGCTCGTCCGCCTCTTCGTCCGCCCGGCGTGACCGCCGGAAGACAACTTCGCTGATGAGCAGAAGCACCGCGCCAAGTGCCAGCGGAATGAAGAAATAAGCGCAGCGGAAGGCGATCAGCGCTCCGATCGATGCTTCCTGCGGCACGGCATAGGAGACGGTTGCCTCCAGCACGCCGAGCCCACCCGGAACATGAGTCGCGAGGATTGCCGAATTGGCGAGCACATAAGCCGTCACCGATCGGAAAAAAGCAAGGTCGCCGAAGACCGAGAGCATCTGGTGCAGACAAGCGGAAACCAGGGTGAAGTTGATTGTCCCGACCCCGATCTGGGCAACCGCGGTCGAAAAGGGCGGCAGCTGCAACGACCAGCGCCACAGCCGCAGCTTCCGGCGAACGAAAAACGCCAGGCTTGCATAGATGACCGGCACGATCAGCGCCGACAATCCGAAGAGGCGGACGCCCGCCGTATCGAGGCGTAGCAGACGTGCGGCATCATCCGGATTGACGAGCAAGGCGAGGCCGGCGAGTGTCGTGAGGCCGAGCCCGACTGTGACACCGCAGAACAGGATGATCTTCGCCACGTCCTCGATCGTCAGCCCCCAACGGGAATAGTAACGATAGCGGAAGGCGCCGCTGCTCAACCCCGCAAATCCGATATTGTGGCCGAGCGAAAGGCTGATGAAGGAGGCGAGCAGGATCTTCCGGTAGGGCAAGGATTTGCCGAGCGAACGGATCGCGAGCAAGTCGAAACAGCTCAGGCATAGATACGATGACATCGCGAAGAGAAGTGCTGTGCAGAAGGTTGCAAAAGGTATGCTGCGGACCGATTGGACGATCTGCTCCAGGCTGTACTGGCGGAAGATCCGGTAGAGAAGAAGGCCCGCGACGCAAAGGGCGGCAACGAGAAATCCATTCCAGATTATGCGTTTCAGATTCATCGATTGTCCGCTTCCGAAGTGCGAGCCCCCACGGCTCGATCATCTGGAACGATCGAAAGAGTTCTGTGTTCCCCTCGGGGAGAACGAGTCCCGTCTCTCGAGGGGTGATCAGCTTCAGCGGACCTATGCCGGATAAATCGATCAAACTCCTGACTTACAATGTGCATAGCTGCATCGGCAACGACCGAAAGCTCGATCCCGGACGGATCGCCTCCGTCATCGCCGAGGCTGAAGCCGATATTGTTGCTCTGCAGGAGGTCGACGTCCTCAGGCGTAGGACCGGCGGCGTCGATCAGGCCCATGCAATCGCCTCCCTTCTAAAGATGCAGGCTCATTTTCACCCGGCGCTGTCGATTGCCGAGGAGCAATATGGCGATGCAATCATCACCGCGTTGCCAACCGGCGCGGTCAAGGCCGGTCCGCTGCCGTCCATCGGCGAAGCGAGGGGCGCGTTATCAGTCGAAATATTGGTCGGCGACAGGAAGTTGCTCGTGGTCAATACTCATCTCGGCCTTCGAGGGCGCGAGCGCATTGCGCAGATGACGACGCTCTTGAATTCCGGCTGGCTGCGCGGCCCGTCGGACGAACCTGTCCCGAGCATCCTCTGCGGCGATTTCAATGCCATTCCGTCATCGGCGACCTACCGGCTTGCCGCGCGTTCATTGGCCGACGCCCAGCTCGTAGGCAGCGCAGCGCCGAGAGCGACCTTCCCCTCCCGCTATCCGCTGATGCGTCTCGACCACATCTTCGTCACCGAAGACCTTGTCGTTCAACGGGCAACAGTGCTCCAAACCCGACTGACGAGGGTCGCCTCCGACCACCTCCCTCTCCTTGCGGAAATCAGTTTCGCATGATCACTCGCCAGCGCCGAGCGCACGGAGTCTCACGCAGAAAACGACATTCAACGTCGCCTATAGCGACATTGAAACGAGTATTTCACGAATTATGCATTATGAAATATTCATTCCGCGATACATAGGTGTCGGACGGAGACGGATAGAGTCGATTCGAGCGGATCGGGACCTTCACTCGAGATCGGCTGTTCTCCTGCACGGAGTGGAGGGGTTTGATGTTAGGAAGGCTGTTATCGCGGGTTCGCATCCAGACGCAGGTGATGCTGTTCATCGTTCCGTTCGTCTTGAGCATCATGGCCGTGGGCGCGACGGGTTTTTATGCATCGAGTCTGCTTCAGGGGCGGATGGATATTTCCAACTCCGTCCTGCAGTCCTTGAGCGGCTTTCGCAATCTGTCGGCGGCAATGGCCGAGTTCCTCGCCAATGCCACGCAGGAAAACCGGGAGACCGTCAACGCCAGACTTGCCGACCAGCGCAGCCTTCTGAAATCCGGCATCGAGCGGCTCAGCGCAGATCGCAGTGGCCAGCAGGAACTGGAGCAGGTGCTCTCTTCCATTGACGGAATTGCAGCCCGCATGGATTTGCTGTGGCAGCTTCAGGTGAGCAGGGCAGCACTGCTCACCGATCTTCAGAAAGCCCAGAGCGTCGTCGTATCGTCTCAGACAGATATCGTCGAAGGGACCAAGGCTCTCCAACGTGCCGCCGACCTGCAGGAAGATGAATCCCGCAACATCCTCGCCGACGCACAGCGCATTTCGGACTTCGCGTCCTTCGCCCAATCGCTGCATGACAAGGCCCAGGCTGCAGGCACGATTGCCGGCCCGGATATGGAGGAGCTCGCCCGGCAGCAGCGCATCGTGGGAATGGCCCTTGGCGGCGAAGCGCCGGATGCCAAAAAGGCGATCGACGACGCCGTCGCTTCCCTGAAGCCGCTCGTCGAAACCTCCGGCCAGACCGAGCAACGGGCAGCCGGCCTCAGGGATAATACCAGTCAGATCGTCGCCAGGCTGCCCGGATTGCAGGTGGTTGCCACGCGGCGGATCAAGGCCGTGACCGACAAGGCGGCCGAGACAGCCAAAACGGTCGAGCGCGCCAAGACCAGTCAGAGAGACGGTCAGAAGCTGACGACCTCGGCTTACGTGATCCAGATCGTCCTGGCAAAGCTGACTCTGGCCCCGACGGACGCCAATCTCCAGCGGCTTTCGCAGGAGATCACCGCCGTCAGAAAAGGTCTGGACATGCTGATTTCCAATGCCGGCGGTGTTGCACAATTCGACAATCTCACACCGAAGCTTCTGCCGGCGCTGGACAAGATGCAGAAATCCGCTGCCGACTTCGTCCGCATCAGCGCGCAGCGCCAGGACGAATTCCGTGCCGCCGCCGCCGACGTGGATCGGATGTGGTCCCAGCTGACGGCTTTCGCCGAAATGCAGCGACAGAACGCGGCCGACGAACGCGACGACGCCAACTCCATGTCGCTCGGAACAACGCTCCTTGGTGTGGTGATCGCAATTCTCGCCGGCATCGGCCTGACTGTGGCGCTGAAAGGGCCGATCAATCAGATCACCTCGGCAATGCGGCGGTTGGCGGACGGCAGGCTGGAAACGTCGATCGTCGGCGAAAGCCGCGCCGATGAAATCGGCGACATGGCCCGTGCGCTTGGTGTCTTCAAGAACAATGCGATCGCCAAGGTCGAGATCGAGGAGCGCAGCGAGATCGAACGGGCGCGGGCCGAGGAAGAAAGGTACCGCAATGACCAGGAGAAACGCGCGGTGGAGCAGCAGATCGATTTTGCGGTGACGGCACTGGCCGAGGGGCTCGGGCGCCTGGCGCGTGGCGACATCTCCCAGACGATCGCAACGCCTTTCTTCGGTCGGTTGGAGCAGCTTCGCAACGATTTCAATTCGTCGCTGCTTCGTCTGCAGGAAACGATTGACCAGATTCGCACCAATACGCGGATGATCGAGGGCAATGCCGGTCAGATGGATCTGTCCGCCGGCAACCTCGCGAAGCGCACGGAACAGCAGGCCGTCGCGCTCGAAGAGATCGCCGCCGCCATTGAGGAGATCACCACCACGGTTCGTTCGTCGGCGGCCTGCGCCGACGATGCCCGTGAGATTATCACCGATACCAAGAAGACGGCCGATTCTTCATCCGAGGTGGTGGCCAGCGCCATCGAGGCGATGAGCAAGATCGAAGCGGCTTCCGACGAGATCGTGCAGATCATCGGCGTTATCGATGACCTCGCCTTCCAGACGAACCTGCTCGCGCTCAATGCCGGCATCGAAGCGGCCCGCGCCGGCGAGGCCGGCAAAGGTTTTGCGGTCGTGGCCCAGGAAGTCCGCGATCTCGCGCAGCGCTCCGCAGAGGCCGGCCAAAGGATCAAGCAACTCATCGGACGCTCGCGAGCGGAGATTACCAACGGGGCCCGGGTTGTTCGCGAAACGAGTGAAGTCCTCGAAAGCATTTCCGCAAAAGTGGTCACCGCATCCGAGCAGATGGATGTCATCGCCCGTTCGAGCCGGGAGCAGTACAACGCGCTGCACGAGGTCAATTCTTCCGTCAACAGGATGGATCAGATGACACAGCAGAATGCCGCCATGGTCGAGGAAACCAGCGCAGCGACGAAGGAACTTGCCGATGAGACCAGAACGCTCCTGCAGTTGATCGACCAGTTCCAGCTGGATGAAACGCACGCGCGCCGGGTTGCCGCTGCTTAGAGCGATGCTCAAACGTGTGCGTCAGTGACGGCTATAGAGCGGCGGCGCTACTTCTTCGTCGGCGAGCTCCGGGTAGAGATGTCTGCGCGTGCGGGCGAGTGCTTCCGCCTCCCGACGGTTCCGCTCCAGCAGCGCGGCAGTAACATCCTTGTACGGTTCGCCCTCCGATACGGCGACGCGGACAGTTCCGCCCTGCGAGAGGAAGTCACAGAACGACCGCACCGAGCGAAGACGCGTCGTGATCTCGACGTAGCGATCGTCATGTGCAGCCATGTTCACCTCCGTTAAAGCGGTAGGATGTCACGAACACTTCGGCGAGATGATGGCGTCCCTTCCATGGTGAAGAGTAACCGGTGTTCTGTTCCCACATTGCCCGCTGTCGCCTGATCTGTGATCGAGTTTCCATGGACGAGCGACAAGGCGTTTCTCCATGGATACTATATTGGAGGTTCTCACGACGCAGCGGAGCGGACGTGAGGCTCATCACCAATGGCCCGACGAGGTCAAGGCGCTGATTGTTTCGGAGAGTTTGCGGCCCGGCGTGACGGTTAACGAAGTCGCGGAACGCCATGGATTGAAGGCCAACCACCTATCGTCCTGGCGAACACTGGGGCGGCAGGGCAAGCTGGTATTGCCGGAACCGGAGGATGCAGTCGAATTCGCGGCCATGGTCGTTGAGACGCCCCTACGGGAGCCGTTGGCTACCAAAGCAGTCTCCCGCGCCGAGAGTGTGGTCGGTCCGGTCATTATCCGCCTAGGCGGCGCTCCACCGGGCGTGGCCTTCACCTATGCGCCTGGTCGCGGGGGCATCCATGCCGAACGGATATTGCAGGGCTTCTCGGGCATTCTGCAGGTCGATGGCTATGCCGGATACAACAGACTGATCGCACCTGAGCGTGTCGGCTTGGACATCCGGCTGGCCTATTGCTGGGCGCACGCTCGTCGCAAGCTGGTGGAGATCACCCGTAACGGCACAGCGCGACTGCAGATGACGGCGTCAAACGGATCGGAGACGAGTATCGGATCGAGGCCGAACTGCGCGGCTTTGATCCGCAGGCTTCTTGCTGCAAGACAGGAGCGGTCAGCGCCACTGGTCGCTGACATGCAGGGTTGGCTTGTCCATCACCGCGCTCGTGTTGCGACGAAGTCCCCGCTCGGCGAAGGAAGAACGCACTCTTCGCCGGGCACGACGTGGGAGCGGAGAACTGGGCGACCATCGCCTCGCTCATCGAGACTGCAAGCTTAATGCCGTTGATCCACAGGCTTACCTGACCATTCGCTCATCACCATCATCAACGGACACAAGCAGAGCCAAATTGGTGGAATTCCTCCACAGCAGGACACCCTTGAACGCTTCTGCCACCGTCTCCTCGGCGTCGCCTTAACTGAGCTTGCTGTGGAAGTGTAACGCAACCCGATCAGCAGCTTGGCGCACTGTCTCAGCTTGGTCGTAAAAGTCGAAGTGTTTTCCCTCAATCCAATGAAGGTCTTTCGGGCCTGCCAAAAGGTCATACACTTTGCGAGCCTGATCAGGGAACGCCGCACCATCTGAGTGAACGACGAGTGCTGGTGCCGTAACATGGGGAGCCTCCGCCAAAGGGTCAAACGCAAGCCAAGGCTCCCAGGCCATAACTGCAAACTCGTTGCGCCAGGCACGAACGCTCCCGCCGCGTGACTGATCCATATAGTATTCGCTGGGGCTGGGGCTCATTGCCGATTTGTCGTTCGGCATATAGGCGAAGACCGTTTCGATTATCCCTTTTTCGTCGTATCGTTTACGCGCCTGTCGACCTGCCGCGATCCGGTTGTCGATACCTTCACGGCCGAACATCTTCAACACGAGTTCGGGGTCGGAGAAAAACCCTGCAACAGTGGCCAACGCGCCCACGTTGGGGTCCTTCGCAGCCGTGTAAAGTGCCGTGCCGCCTGATGTGCAAATTCCGAGGATACCGGTCCCGGCGACGTCGCTACGTTTCTTCAAATACCGAAGCGCGGCCGACAAGTCCTCCGCCTTCGAAGCCTGGTCCTCGAACTGGCGCATCGCACCGCTACTCTCGCCGTAATTGCGATAGTCAATTGCGAGCGCAATGATGCCGCGTCGGGCAAGTTCGCCAGCATAATTTCCGCCCATCTGCTCCTTCACCGAGGTTAGCGAACCACCGACCGCGATGGCCGGATAGCGACGCGATGGATCATGTCCCTCTGGAAGATATAGATTGGCGACGACGAACCCGTCCCCGCTTGCAAAGCTGACTTTCTGCGCCGCTGGCTGGCTTCGTTCGGTCAGTGTCTGTGCCATGGTATTTTTTCCTGTGCTGAAGAGAACGGCAGTCGCCCCAATAGCGAGGCCGAGGTTCCGGCGTGTGATCGATGCAAGAGGCATTGGCGACAACTCCTAACGAAGGCTCTAAAGATATCCGGTGGAGTTTGGTTTGATAATCTGCAAAAAACTAAAAGGGTTTGTAAGGCGGATTTGATAATGAGAGCTGACATCCTGGAAGGAATAGTCGTCTTCACTCGTGTCGCAGAACGACGCAGCTTTACTGCTGCTGCGCTAGAACTCGGCGTGACGCCTGCTGCAATCAGTTGGACGATCAAGCAACTGGAGGCGCGTGTGGGCGCACCGCTCTTCACGCGCACAACGCGTTCTGTTGGCCTTACCGAAGCGGGACAAGTCTTTTTGGAGCAGGCTTCAGCGGGCGTCGCCTACGTTGAAGCTGCATATGAGGCCGCTCAGCGCCTCAGTGATAACCCAAGGGGGCTTCTGCGCTTGAGCGTTCCTTACGTAGCGCAAACTCTTATCGAACCTATGCTCAAGGGCTTTACTGATGCGTATCCGGACATCGAACTCGAACTGGTCTTTGAGGACCGTTTTGTTGACGTCGCCGGAGAAGGCTATGACGCGGGCATCAGGATCGGGGAGATGATCGCACAGGATATGGTGGCAGTACGGCTGACCCCAGCTTCTCCGAGGGTTGTCGTGGGGTCACCTGCTTACTTCGCAGAACGCGGGAAGCCGCTGCGGCCAGAAGAGCTTGAGCGTCACTCCTGTATCAATATTCGCCTCGCAGGAGGCGCGGTCTACCGCTGGGATTTTGTCGAGCACACCGAGGAGATTGGGACTCGGAGCTTCGTGATGGATGTGGCAGGAGGTCTCATCGTAAATGGACCCGCGACTTCTCTTTCAGCCGCGCAGGCAGGTGTCGGTTTAGCCTACAATATCGCTGGCGTTGTCGAGCCACTGATCCGCCACGGTCTCCTCGAAACCTGCCTCGAAACGTTCATGCCCACGAGTCCTGGTTTTTTCATCTATTTTCCGGATCGAAAACAAGCGCTACCCAAATTGCAGGCGTTTGTAGATTACTGGCACAATTATCATCCCTCTCAAGCCGCCTCGTTCAAAGCTCAGATTGTCAAGCAAAAAGCGAAATCGGAGTCCGGCGCAACCTGATTTACTTGTGAGGGGAACACCGCTTACGGTGAAGCGACACGCGATCTCACGCAGACCCATCCGTGCCCGCTGCCATCACCGTCGCGCGAGCTTTCGATTCATCGCAGCGACGGCCAAAGGCAATGCCGTTGTCACCACGGTTCCCCAAGGCAACCGTCTCAGCCCCCTTGTGATGACGAAGGCACCCGCCATCGCGCCGGCGAGCTTCAGCCACGGTTGATCGCCGAGCTGGGCATGGGCGCTGGAATCAGCCCACCGGACATTTTCGGTTACGACGGTCGCGGCCTGGCGTCTGATCCCATGAAGGCGAACCCGAAGATTTTCGAGTTCCCACTTCAATTCCTGCAACCGGCTTTCCAGGATGTGATCCTCGGGGATCCGCACCGGTTCTCCGGCATGATCCTCGTTCGGAGCGGACGCGTCTCTGCCCAAGGTGGCAAAATGGGCCCGGTATTCGGCCTCGCTCGCGAACCCCTCGCGCCGAATGAGGTCCGGATTGATGGTCGGTTCTTCTCCATTCGGCACTGAAGCAGCGGCATCGCCGCGGTTATTTTCAGCGCCGAAGGCGGCGGCCCGATCCTTGAACATGATGCGTCTCCCGTTGGTTCCTTCCGGCAGAACGCTCGATGGCTCTAATTGATCCGTCGGAGCGGCTCGTCATACGCAGCTCGGTCGCAAGGATTGGCCGATGAGCTTGGTCCTCGGCGGGATGTGAAGCGACGTCTAATCGAAAAGCTCACCGTGGCCAATCTGCTCCCGCTTGCCTGGCACGTCGCTGATCGCAGGGTCGTCGGCAGGATCGGGATCTTTTCTGTTTGCTTCGGTTAGAAACCGCGCCGCCTCGAGGAATGCGACCGAGATTTCCTCTGTTCCCCATCCGGCTTCATTGGCGGCGGCGATCAACTTCTCCAAAGCGTCGCGCGCAGCAGCGCTCGCTTCTTCGAAGCGCTGAGTGGGAGCCTCGGCTTTTGGCGGTGGAAAGGTCATCGGCGTTCCCTTCATGGTCTGGCTACCCAGGATGAACGCAGCTCCCCCGAAATAGATGCACCGCCAAGACGATTTAGCGGCGGACGCCCCAGCTCTCTCGATCAGATGACCGTCTGCAGCAGAAACGGGGAACGCTCCAGCGGACGCTGGGCGAGGATCCTAAGCATCGCCGGACCCTGTATGCCGCTTGTCGCGCGCGAGCGGCCGTCGTGATAGACGACCGTCATGACCTGGTTGAGAATATCATAGCGTATCTCAGCAATCGTCCGGGTGTGAACCTGAAATACGAATTCGTCGGGCTCGGATATTTGCCCGGAGGTTTTCAAAGTCATCGCGATGCCCCAACGATAACAGCGCCCTGTCCCTCGCCCCCCTATTTCAGTGCATCCGGCCGAAAATCATAAGCGCTGAGCGGCCCAATCAAGCATATATTGCTTCCATGGTCGCGTGACATCGGCGTGACACGCAGTTGCACGCTATAAAAGACCTTTAAGAACAGTCTCTTATGGAATCGCCCAGAGCCCGCGAAAGTCACGCAATCAGTGCAATGTCGTCTGTAACGCGTGGCCCCGAACGGCCTGCGGCCAGCATTCGACCCCGCGCGCGAGCGACCGGACAGCTTCGTCCGCCGCAAGAACCTCGTCCCTCAGCCGTTCGATCTCATAATCGAGTTCATATAATTCGACCTCATCAAGATCATCCCTGTCAGGCAGCCCTCTCGCCGTTTCGATCAAGCGCTCCGCGCGCCGGACAATATCGAGAGCGCTTCGTATAAGGATGTCGAGCATGCGTTTTCCCTCTCTGCCTGATCAAGAATCGGGGAGAATCGGGATGCTGACAATCCTAAGATCTTGTCAGATCCAGTCGCGCATTCTGCCGTAGAAATCCCTGAGTTCGCGCAAGGCCGATGGCCCGCGATGGCGCGGCAGGGAGAGTTGACGTGAGGCAAACGCCGACAAACCCGCGACGGCAGCAATGAGGGCAAAGGTTGAGAGCGGGTAATGTTTCGCCAGTGCCCCGGTCTCGCGGACCACCATTCCGGCGCCGCCCTTCGCCGATCGCCCGGCACTGATGACCTGCTGCTGAAGCCTATCGACCTGTTGCCGCAGAGCGCTCAGTTCTGTGCGCAAATCTTGCTCGGCCTGACGGGGAACTCCGACAGAGGCGGTATTGATATCGACGATCGCTTTCGGAACCGGCTCGCCGATCTTGGCTCCTTTGGTGTCGAGCATCGTCCCCACAGTGTTCTTGCGACGCGGCATGATCAGGTTTCCTCTCTAGTCATCATCGAGCGAAAAAACCGGTCGGTAATGGCGCTCGGCGATCAGCAAGCTCCGGTCGGGCCGGATAATGTAGATCTCCTCGACTTGCCGTCCCCATTGATCCGTAAAGGTGTGCGGGAAGGATGAACCGACCGGCGATCTCGTCAACTTTGTGCGCGGTTGCCCCTGATAGGTGATGCTGCCCGGAATGGGCGCCAGTCCCGCTGATGAGTAGCTGCCTGCGCTGGTGGTGCAACCCGTCAGCGCGATGGCCAGAACCAGCGCCAGTCCCACGCTCCGCCTCATCGAATCCTCCGGCTGCTTCAGCATTCGCCTGTCGCACAAGTAACAAGAGGCGGCGGACATTGTTCCAGAACCCGGTGGCGCCAGGCAAGAGTTCCTCTTCGAACAGGAACAACCGTGCCATGGCGTAGTTCGGCCGGCAAAGGAGATGCCATATGAACCATGAAGCACCGATCCGACCGAGGCTCTCCGCGAGGACCCGGCCTGCGTTTGGCCACCCGGCCCAGTACCGGACGCTCCGAGACAGAGGCAGGGGCCGCCGTCCGAAAGACCATTCTGGATCATATCATGGCTGACGTCATCGAGGTCGATTTCCACCTGCTTTGGCAATATCCGGTTTTCATCCGCACCGCGGAAAGCGAGCAGCAGCGAATAGAAGGTCCGGACGCGGCACTCGACGTCCTGAACCATCGCTGGTGCAAGGTTCGGGGTGGCGGTTATTTCGAAGCGAAGCGGCGCTGCGTCGATGCGCTTCGCCGACGCGGAAGCGCCGAACTGGCGCGCCAACGTTTCATCCAGGCCGCCATTGCCGCGGGTGTCCTCGCCTGAGGCAAAAAAGGCTCGGCACGCCGCTCGAAACAGCTGGTCCGTGCGCTAACGCACCAAGGAAACAAGCCGCTTGGTATCAGACAGCGCCCCCATTATCTTGATTGAGTGAAGAGCGATGAAATTAAGCGGTAATCGTGGCGAGCGTTCATGGCGATTTTCTACAGACCGATACTACCGCAGGATTTCAAATGCCTGTCGAAGGCTGTCATGAGCTGGTATCGCCATTTCGGCGTCGCGGTCAGTGAACACGACAGCCAGATCCTGTGCAGCGCCGCCATCCAGCTCTTCAATGACGGCAAGACCGATGTCGACGACCTCGCATCGGGATTGATCGAGATGTTTCCCGCCCCTGACCTGCTCAAAATCAACGCTCCGACGTCGCAGTCGATCCACTAACGTCTGTTCGAAAGCTGGAATCTCTCTTGCGCAAACGCGCAGATAAAAGCGTACTGTCGCGGGCCAAGGCGGCCGCGGCCGCCAAGGAGAGGCGTCGCGGTCGCGATCTAGGAAGTAAAGCAGCGCATTCTGCCTCATCATGATCTCAAGGAAATCGGACATAAGGTCCGGGGGAAATCGGATGAAAGAACAGGATCTGAAGGAGCTCGGCGAGGCCATCCTGAAGGAAACGCGAGCCGATATTACACCAAAGCAGCTGATCAAGGCCGTGATGAAATCGCATCCGCAGGCCACCAAGAGAGAGATCGTTCGGGCGGCCTTCTACGCTCTTATTGCACATGCCGGCAACGACCCTGAAAAGGCCGGCATCCTTCAGGACTTCGCGATCACCCAGCGTGCCGACGAAATCGAGTGATACTGCGGCGGCCGAAGATATCGGCATCCCAAGCGTGAATGAAATCCTGGCTCGCCGTCAACCGGACAGCTAAAGCTCGTCGCTGCGACGCTTTACCGCGTGTTTTACCGCCAACAAATGTCGGCGCCGTTCGATCATGTAGTCAGCATAACCGACGCAGATGTAAAGCAATGTCGGGCCGGCGTAGATGACGATGAGAGCCAGTGCAACAAGGATGAATGCGGTCGTCATGGTCTGTTTTCCGTCATGTTGATCATGAGGCGTTGGAACTCGTGCCTTTGGCTCATCAGGTTCCGCCGCCAGGTCTGTCCCTCACTTCTCCCTTGCGTCGTGGGTGTGATGGCGATCATGCTCGCCACCGCCGCCGGAAACCTTGCTTTTCGTACGTCTATCCGGCTCGGCTGCCGGCTTCGGTATCTCAAGCGGCGCCTTGGCGTTTTCGTGGGATGCGCCTGGGCCGCCCTGGCGGATAGTCGACGGGCTCTTCTTCGAGGTAGACATCAATGCCTCCTACCTGTCCTGCTGGTAACCCTGATGGGTTGTGTTGACTTTGGTGTTTCCTTGCTGACCCTTCTTTTCAGGGTTTTCGCTGCCGCCTGCCATCGCGGAATCCTCTGCCTCGGTTCGCGCCGGCTTGCCGGCTCCCTTGTTGCTGACGTTGTCGGCGGGAATGGGGGGTAGTCTGCTGCTCATCACCTCGTCCTCATTTAGGATTCCGATTGGAGCTGTGATCCGAATATTGCTCGGTCTGAACAGTCTTGCCGTCGAGGCCGCGCTCTTTGGAGTGCCGGGTCTTGTCGCGGTTCGAAAGAACCGTGTTCTCGGGAAGCTTTTTCTCGTCGAGATTGGTCATCGCGCCGCCTCCGTCGCCCTTCCCCTGCGCGCCCGCGCCAATATGTTTCCGATCGGCATGTGCCATGATTTTCTCCTTCCATTTATGGAGTCAAACACGCCAGGCCCGTGGAGGTTCCGGGATGCGATACCTTCATCGAGATCGTCAGGGAACGACAATGCCTGCTTGGCGTTCATCATGCCCAGCGGCACCCGTCCTTCGTCAATCTCTACGGCGACGTCGACAAGTGGTCTTTGGCTTTCATCTCGGCGGTCCTCTATTCGAAATCCGCCTGCCCCCCGATCGTTCCTCTGCCGCTTGAATCCGTGGCCTTTCCTCCCGCATCGCCGCCGTAATGCGATGAAGCAGAGGGGTCGACGCCAGCCCCTCCAGCGACACCGACAGCTTCGGCTTCCAGTTCGGGTAGCTATTGCTCGTGCCAGGGATATTGGTGGGCCTTTTTTCGTCGGTCAGGTCGGCAAGCCGAACCGCGACGAGAAGCGACGGAGTACGGGCGATGAAGCGGTAGGCGCTGACGGTCAATTCTCTCAAGGTCTCCCGGCTTGCCCTTGCACTGAGACGAGCCGGCACGTCGATGCCGGCAGCGCGGAGCGCCGCCTTCAGATTTCGTCGCTCGCGGCGGCGGTGCTGGAGATGTTTTGCCGTGAGATCGGGCGGCACGATGCCGTGGTCGCGGCGATCCTGGATGTCGGCGCCACGCCACCAGCCGGCAAGCGTCTGATGGTCGTGCGTCGAAATGCAGGTCAGGCCGAAAACGGGATAGGCATCCGGCGGCTTGAAGCCTTTCTCGTCCTGTTCATAGGAGAGAATGCGATACGAAAGGATCTGCGCCGCTGCCAGCCCGTCAGGCAAATCCGGCGGGATCATTCCCAACGCTTCACCGATAACGAGGCATCGATGCTCGGCGGACGTCTCGGCCAGGATCTGCAGAAGCCGATGCTGGGGGTAGCGGACATAGGCGCCGCCATCCGGCCTGCTGCCGAGCGGCACCAGAAAGAGGCGCCGGAGCGCCGGGGCGTGATCGATACGGATCGCACCGGCATAGCGCATGCCGGCGCTTACCATGCGCCGGTAAGGCGAGCCGTCTCCCGCAGCGATCGCGGAAGGCAAATATCCGGCAAGATGCCAGTCCTGCCCCTCTATGGCGAACGGATCGGGAGGGCTGCCGATGGTCGCTTTCGAAATATAGACATCCGGCTCGCTCCATGTCGCCGATCCGTCGACCGCCTCGCCCACGGCAAGATCGAGATAAAGCCCGATCCGCAGGCCGGCTTCGCGCGCTCGGTCCGCTACCTGCAGCAACTGCCGGTGGGCGAGCCACTGCAGCCACATATGGAAGCAGACCTCGTCCGCATGCCCACGCTCGAATTCAGCGACGGCGGCGCTGTCAGAGCGCCGGAAATCTGCGGGCCATGCCTGCCAACCGGCGCCTGCCCCGCGTTCCGCTATAGAAAGCGAAAGACATTCAAAGAGCGCATGGCGCCGCAAGCTGTTGCCGCCCCGCGCGACGAAGGCATCGAAATCAACGGGATCGTAGATTTCATCGGCGGCACCCGCCTGCAGCCAGGCGCGCCAGAGATCCCGCAGAGTTCCAAGCTTGGCCCTCGCAACTCCGGCATAATCGACGAGGTTGCTTCGGCGAAGTCGCTCCAGTTGCCGTTCGAGTTCGACACTACTGACAAAACCTGGCAATCGATCGACCGCGATATAGAGCGGGTTGAGATACTGACGGCTTGAAGGTTCATAGGGGCTGCAGCGATCGGGATCGGCAAGAAATGGTGCGTGAAGCGGATTGATGCCGATGAAATCAGCGCCAAGCGTCCCCGCCAGGTCGGCCACATCGGACAGATCCTCGAAATCTCCGATGCCCCAGTTTCGTGCCGAACGCAGTTCGTAAAGCTGCAGGCTAATCCCCCAGATGCGTGTCTTGAAGAGGAAGTCCGGCAGAAACGACTTAGGGATCGTCTTATCCGCCCGCTCCGGCTGCTGCTCCCGTCGCGGTCCCTTCGTCTCGCGATCGGTGGGTGCCGACAGTTCAACTTCCAATGCCGAGAGTATCTTGCGTTTGGTGTCGGCGGAAATCGCCACCTCGCGATCGTCGGGACTGGGCCTGGTCGGGCAGATCCCGTATTGCCGGGCGAGCCTGTCGAGTTCGGCGGATTTCATCGTCCGATCGCCTTCATGTCAGGCCCTCACCTTTCGAGATGCTCCAGATCACCGTCCAGGGCGCCAGTCGGCCTCCGTCGCTGCCACCCAGGCGGAAGATCGTTTCGCCTTCGTCATGCCGCGAGAGAGGCGGCGCCGCCTCGCCGCCGAGATTGGCATGCAGATGAAGGCGCCGGTCGCCGGCCAGGGCCCAATGCACCGCGAGCGTTGCACCTGCCGAGCGATAGACCCCGTTTCCGCCGCCGGCGCCTTTCAGCAGGGGTACGATCCGTCGATGTCGGAGGTGGAGAAGCGTCCTGTAGAATTCAAGCATTTCCGATGAGGCGCGTTTCGACCAGTCGAGCTTGGCAGCCGCAAAGGTCGACGGCGCCGTCGGGTCGAGATGCTCGTCAGCATCGAAGCCCGGGAGGCGCGAAAGCTCCTCACGCCTGCCCTTCCTGACCTTCTCGTTCATATCCCCTTCAAAATCGCAGAAAAACGGGAAAGGCTCTCGCGCACGCCATTCCTCCCCCATGAACAGCATCGGTATCTCAGGTGCCAGCAGGTAAATCGATGTGACAGCCTTGACGGCATCCGTCGGGCTCGAAGCCATGATCCGGTCCCCCAGCGCCCGGTTGCCGATCTGGTCATGGTTCTGGATAAAGGACACGAAGGCGGTGGGCGGCAAGTGGCCGCTCGGCCTGCCTCGGCTTTCCCCGCGATACGGCATGTGCTCGCCCTGGAATACGAAGCCTTCCGTCAGCGCCCGGCCGAGCTCGCCGGCGTCACCGGTATAATCGGCATAGTAGCCGAAGGTTTCACCCGTGGCGGCAATATGCAGCACATGGTGGATATCGTCGTTCCACTGGGCGGTGAACAGCCGCGCCGCGCCGCTCTCATCGCGCTGCAGCAGGTCGCTGTCGTTCTCCTCGTTCTCAACGATCAGGTGAACCTGCCGGTCGCCGGCCGCTGCCCTGACACGACGGGCGAGCGCATGCAGAAGATGCTCCCTGCTGTCGTCCTTGATCGCATGGACGGCATCGAAGCGAAAACCATCGAGTCGGAACTCGGTGATCCAATAGATGGCGTTCTCGATGATGAATTCGCGGATCATCTCGGAGCCGTCGCCGTCATAATTGACGCCGCGGCCCCAGGGCGTCTTGTGATGATCGGTAAAGAGCGGCGCGTAGGATGGGATATAGTTTCCCTCCGGTCCGAAGTGATTGTAGACCGCGTCGAGGAAGACCGAGATGCCGCGCTCATGCGCCCCATCTACCAGCTCCATCAAATCTTCCGGCCGGCCGTAGCTGCTGTCGGGTGCATAGGGAAGCACGCCGTCATAGCCCCAGCTATAGTGGCCCGGGAATTCAGCGACCGGCATGATCTGCAGCGCCGTCACGCCCAGTTCCCGCAGATGGTCGAGACGCTCGATCACGGCCCTGAAAGTTCCCTGCGCTGTGAAGCAGCCGATATGCAGTTCGTAAATGATCATCTCCTCCCAAGGCCGGCCCCTCCAGGCAGTGGTCTTCCAGCGGTAGGCAGAAAGATCGACCACCTCGCTCGGGCCATGCACATCCTCAGGCTGGAACCGCGAGGCGGGATCGGGAACCCCGAGACCATCCGGCAGCACGAAACGGTAGCGCGTGCCGACGCCGGCTTCCGCGACCACGCAGCGATGCCAGCCATCGTCGTCCGCCTGCATCGGACGCAGGTCCGCGCCTTCGATCATCAATAACACGCAGTCATGCAGAGGAGCCCAGATTCGGAACAGAATGCCGTCTTCGCTGAATGCGGGGCCAAACGTCATTTTGGTCAAGGGACAGCCTTTGATAATGAACGGGAACTGGGTAACTTGCACGGCGGCAAAAAGTTTCGTCTGCAAGCCGGATGTGGGAAGCGGCGAGTCACTCCGCCAGCGTGGGACTCGCGTCTGTCGAGCCGGGCCCGACGGTGCTCGCATGGATGATATCAGTTTTGATAACGTGACACAGGAAACTGACGGCGATCGTGACGGTCAATAGTCAAGAGCAGAAACGGGGCACAACGGAGCGAAGGTGATGCCGTGAAATATATTCTGGGCCTTATGTCTATTTTACTTTTCACCGGAATGCAGGCACCGAATTTACCCGAAGGTTTTTCGATACAGTCTCTAGGATCCATTGAAGGTGAATGTCCAGCCTTCGGCAAAAGCTCGCCGGATGCCGCACTGATATTTGAATGCGATGGGAGCAGGCGAAGCTTAAGGATTGCAAAGACTCTTAAACTTGACGGCTCTTCGTACATGAAAGATCCAGATCCCCATGCAAAGGAAATCTTGCTGGACATTGGCAAGATCATCAATGAAGAGTTGCATATCGAAAATCGCCTTCTAAAATTTTGCGATCCGTCGGTGGACAGTCTCGGCAGATGTAAGACTGTGTACACCTTGAGCGGTTCGACAAATTTCGAAGAGGCGGCTTTGGCGATAAACCCCAAAGATAATAAGATTGATAGCTTCTCGTACTTTCTCATCATCGCTTGGGAGCGAGGCAAATAAGAGGCGGCCCCACCGCCGCTTCAGTCTCAGCCCAACGTTCGGCCGAGCCTGCCACTCGCTTCGTCCATCACGCCGCCGCGACCTTGTCTCTCAGTGCCTCGTCCATAGCCGCCTGGAGCTGCTCTTGCGTGAACGGCTTCGCCATCCTGAGCATCCGGCCGAGCCCCTGATCCTCGGCAAGCTCGACATAGCCGGAGGCGAGGATCACGGGCAGGTCGGGGAAGGCTGAACGAAGGTGGCGCGCGAGCTCGGCGCCCGTCATGCCCGGCATCGCATGATCGGTGATGACGAGATCACACTTCTGTCCGCCGGCGAGGAATTCCAGGGCCTGGGTAGCGGAAGCCGCCTCCCGCGGCAGGTGTCCGAGATCCTCCAGCATTGCCACGGTCCCGGTCCTGACGAGCGCATCGTCGTCGACGACGAGGATGGCAAGCGATCGCGGGACCGATTTCAGAGGTTCCACGGCCGCAGGCACGACCGCCGGTTGCGCCTTGGCAATGCTCTGCGCGACCGGCAGCCAGAGCGAGACGGTCGTGCCCTTACCTCTCGTGCTCGAAATCTGGATCGAACCGCCCGATTGCGCTGCCAGGCCGTGCACCATCGACAGGCCGAGCCCGGTGCCCTTGCCGATCCCCTTCGTGGTGAAGAATGGCTCGGCGGCGCGCAGGACCGTCGCTTCGTCCATCCCTTCGCCATCGTCCGACACCGATATCTTGATGTAATCCCCGCCTGCAAGACCAGCCGGCCGGGCATCCTCCGCCGCAGCCGCGACGGTCACCACACCGCCGCTTTCGAGCGCATCCCGCGCATTGACGAACAAGTTGAGCAGCGCCAGTTCCAGCTGATTGCTGTCCACCAGCAAGGGCTCCAGATCCGCAGGGATGCGCTTGCGGATCTCGACGCGCGGTCCCACCGCCTTGGCGAGCAGATCCTCGACGTTTTCGAACAGCCGGAGAAAGTCGACCGCCTGTGGCTTCAGCTCCTGTCGGCGCGCAAAGGCAAGCAGGCGCTGGGTGAGCGCCGTACCGCGTTCGGCCGCCTGGATGGCGTTCGTCACCAGGCGTTCGCTTCGCTCGTCCGCCGGAAGCCGCTTCTTCAGCAGACTGAGGCTGCCGAGCACCGCCATAAGAAGATTGTTGAAATCATGTGCCACGCCGCCCGTCAGGTGGCCGATCGTATCGAGCTTCTGCGCCTCGAAGAGCTGCGCCAGCGCCTCCTCGCGCTCGCGCGTCCTTTGATCGATGCGGTGCTCCAGCTCCTCGTTCAGCTGACGCAGTTGCGCGGCCGAGGCTTCGAGCTCAGCGGTGCGCTGATGTACCCTGGCCTCCAGTTCGGCATTCAGACGTTCGAGTTCCCGCGTCTTCCTGTAGAGATCGGCAAAGACCCTGACCTTGGCCCTCAACACCTCAGGCACGATCGGGACGGAGACATAATCGACGGCGCCGACCGCATAGCCGCGCAACCGATCGGGTTCGGCCAGCATCACGGCGGAGACGAAGATGATCGGCGTGTTCTGATAGCGCGGGTGCTGGCGGATCATGCCGACGAGCTCAAAACCGTCCTGCTCGGGCATGCAGACGTCGACGAGGATCACGGCGATCTCGCTGCGCAGCAGATGTTCGAAAGCTTCGCGCGCCGACTGCGCCTTGATCAGATTTTCCGCGAGCTCTTCGAGAATGACCTCATAGCTCAGAAGCTTTGCGGGCTGGTCGTCGACGAGGAGGATGTTGACGGGGTTCATGGCCGGATCCTCAGCGGTGCAGCCACATGCGCAGAGCCGATAGGAGCTGCTCGGTGTTGACGGGCTTTGCCAGGTAGTCCGACGCGCCGGCTTCCAGGCATTTCTCCCGGTCCCCCTTCATCGCCTTGGCCGTCAGCGCCAGGATCGGCAGCCGCCGGAAGCGCGGCTCAGAGCGGATGACCTGCATCGTCTCATAGCCGTCCATCCCGGGCATCATGATGTCCATCAGCACGAACGCCACCGAGGGCTCTGTGTTGATGACGTCGATCGCCTCGCTGCCCGTCGTCGCCGTTAGCACCCTCATCCCCCGGCGTTCGAGAACGCTGCTCAGCGCAAAGATGTTGCGGGCATCGTCATCGACGAGCAACACGGTCTCGCCGACCAGATCCTCGTCCGAGCTGTGCAATTCCTGCAGCGTCGCCTGCTTTGCGGCCGGCAGGTCGGCAACCACCCGATGCAGGAAAAGCGCCGTCTCGTCGAGCAGGCGTTCGGGCGACTCCACGCCCTTCACCACGACGCTGCGAGCCATGCTGTGCAGCGTCGCATCCTCGTCCGGCGAAAGCTCCCGGCCGGTGAAGACGACGACCGGCACTTCGCCGATCTCGGCGTCGTCGCGGATATGTTCCAGCACCTCGAAGCCGGACATGTCAGGCAGTGTGAGGTCGAGCACGACGCAATCAGCCGAGCCCTGGCGGAGAACGGCGAGCGCCTCCGATCCGGAGCCGACGCTCGTGATGTCGATGTCGTCGTGCCCGAGAAGGGCGGTGACACTCATGCGCTCGGCCTCGTTGTCTTCCACCAGCAGCAGCTGCTTGCGCCGCGGCTCGGCATAGGCCTTCAGCCGAGACAAGGCTTTGCCGAGGCCTTCCGGCGTCGTCGGCTTGCTCATGAAGGCGAAGGCGCCGCGGGTCAGCCCATGCTGACGATCCTCGTCGAGGCTGATGATCTGCACCGGAATGTGCCGCGTCTGCGAATTCTGCTTGAGCTGGCTCAGCACCGTCCAGCCGAGCATGTCAGGCAGAAAGATATCGAGCGAGATCGCTGACGGCTTGTACTCCTGCGCGAGAACAAGCGCGTCGCTGCCGCGCATCGCGACCAGTACCTTGAAACCGTTGTCGCGGGCGAGATCGACGAGGACGCGGGCATAATGCGCATCGTCCTCGACGACGAGCAGCACGGAGTCGCCGGGTTCGATCCGGTGACGATCGTCGGCGACATGTTCGACAGGTTTCTCCGCCCGGCGAGCAGCCGCCTCGGCGAACTCGACGACGTTCGCCGCTGCCGGAGCAGGCTTCGGCGCCACCGCACCGGCGCCGACATAGGTGAGCGGCAGGTAAAGCACGAAGGTGCTGCCGACACCCGGAGTGCTGCGCAGCTGGATTTCGCCGCCAAGCAGGTTCGCCAGTTCGCGGCTGATCGCCAGCCCGAGGCCGGTGCCGCCATATTTGCGGCTGGTCGAGGCATCCGCCTGCTGGAACGCCTCGAAGATGATGCGCTGCTTTTCGGGCGGTATGCCGATGCCGGTATCGACCACTTCGAAGGCGATGACGGAAGGCGCGTGCCGCAGCGAAGGATGCTCCGGCGACCAGCCGCTCGTCACCGATGCAACGCGAAGCGTGACGCCGCCCTGCGCGGTGAACTTGAAGGCGTTCGAGAGCAGGTTCTTGAGGATCTGCTGCAGTCGCTTCGAGTCCGTGATGATACTCTTCGTGACGTCGGCGCCGACTTCGACCGCGAAGGACAGGTTGCGGTTTTCCGCCTCGTGCCGGAACGGCCGCGCCATCACCTCGAGCAGGTTGCTGACGAAGATCTCCTCTGCGTCGACCGAGACCGTGCCGGACTCGATCTTCGAGAGATCGAGAATATCGCTGATGAGGTTGAGCAGATCGGTGCCCGCGCCGTGGATGGTCTTTGCAAACTCGACCTGCTTGACCGACAGGTTGCCGTCGGGATTTTCCCCGAGCTGCTGGCCGAGGATGAGGATCGAGTTCAAAGGCGTGCGCAGCTCGTGCGACATGTTGGCGAGGAATTCGGATTTATACTTCGAAGTCAGCGCCAGTTCGGTGGCCTTTTCCTCAAGTGCCCGGCGGGCCTGCTCGATCTCCTGATTCTTCGCCTCGACTTCGACGTTGCGCTCCTCCAGCTGCTGCGCCTTCTGGCCGAGCTGTTCATTGGTCTGCTGCAGCTCGCGCTGCTGCGTCTGCAGTTCGGCGGCGAGCTGCTGCGATTGCTTGAGAAGGCCTTCGGTCTGCATCGTCGCTTCGATCGAGTTGAGCACGATGCCGATCGACGTGGTCAGCTGGTCGAGGAATGAGAGTTGCAGCTCGGTGAATTCGCCTGCAGAGGCAAGCTCGATCACCGCCTTCACCTGCCCCTCGAAATGCACCGGCAGCACGATGGCACTTCTGGGAAGCGTCGTGAACACGCCAGAGCTGATCGGGACGACATTCTCGGGCAGATCGGTGACCAGGATGCGGCGGGCATCGCTCGCGCACTGGCCGACGAGGCCCTGGCCGAAGTCGAGCCGCGGCGGATGCGCCGCCTCGACCCCTTGCGCATAGACGGAGAGCAGCGACAGGAATGGCTGGCTCTCGTCGGCATCGACCTGGTAGATCACGCCCTGATGTGCGCCGACCAGCGGCGCCAGCTCCGACAGCAGCATCTTGCCGACCAGCGTCAGATCGCGTTGTCCCTGCAGCATGTTGGTAAAGCGCGCCAGGTTGGTCTTCAGCCAATCCTGCTCGGTGTTGCGCTCCGTCGTCAGGCGCAGGTTGTCGATCATCGTGTTGATGTTGTCCTTGAGCTCGGCCACTTCGCCGCGCGCATCGACCTTGATCGAGCGCGTCAGGTCGCCCTTGGTGACGGCGGTGGCGACCTCGGCGATGGCGCGCACCTGGGTCGTCAGGTTGGCGGCAAGCAGGTTGACGTTGCCGGTCAGGTCCTTCCACGTTCCCGCGGTACCGGGCACATTCGCCTGGCCGCCGAGGCGGCCCTCGACGCCGACCTCGCGCGCCACTGTGGTCACCTGGTCGGCGAAGGTCGCGAGCGTATTGGTCATGTTGTTGATGGTTTCGGCAAGGGCTGCCACCTCCCCCTTGGAGGCGACGGTGAGGTTCTGCTTGAGGTCGCCGTTCGCCACCGCCGTCACCACCTTGACGATACCGCGCACCTGTTCGGTCAAGTTGGCGGCCATGACGTTGACGGTGTCAGTCAGATCCTTCCAGGTGCCGGCGACACCGGGCACCTGCGCCTGGCCGCCCAGCTTGCCTTCGGTGCCGACTTCGCGAGCCACACGCGTCACCTCGCCGGCAAACGCGTTGAGCTGATCGACCATCGTATTGATGGTGTTCTTCAGTTCAAGGATTTCGCCCTTCACGTCGACGGTGATCTTGCGCGAGAGGTCGCCACGCGCCACCGCCGTCGTCACTTCGGCGATATTGCGAACCTGGGTCGTGAGGTTGGCGGCGAGCAGGTTGACGTTGTCGGTCAGGTCCTTCCACGTGCCGGCGACACCGGGAACGACGGCCTGGCCGCCGAGTCGGCCGTCAGTGCCGACTTCGCGCGCCACACGGGTCACTTCGCCGGCGAAGGAGCGAAGCTGGTCGACCATGGTATTCAAGGTATCTTTGAGCAGCAGGATTTCGCCGCGCACATCGACGGTGATCTTGCGCGACAGGTCCCCATTGGCGATCGCGGTCGCCACCTCGGCGATATTGCGCACCTGCGCCGTCAGATTGCCGGCCATGGAGTTGACACTGTCGGTCAGGTCCTTCCAGGTGCCGGCGACACCGGAAACCTGGGCCTGGCCGCCGAGCTTGCCTTCGGTGCCGACTTCGCGGGCAACGCGCGTCACTTCGCCGGCGAAGGCGTTGAGCTGGTCCACCATCGTGTTGATGGTGTTCTTCAGTTCGAGAATTTCGCCCTTCACGTCGACGGTGATCTTGCGCGAGAGGTCACCGCGCGCCACCGCGGTGGTGACTTCGGCGATGTTGCGCACCTGGCCTGTCAGGTTCGAGGCCATCGAGTTGACGTTTTCGGTGAGGTCCTTCCAGGTGCCGGCGACGCCCGGCACCTGCGCCTGACCGCCGAGCTTGCCCTCGGTGCCGACTTCGCGGGCAACACGGGTGACTTCCGATGCGAAGCGGTTCAGCTGATCCACCATGGTGTTCAGCGTTTCCTTGAGCTCGAGGATTTCGCCCGAAACCGATACCGTGATCTTCTTCGACAGGTCGCCATTGGCGATCGCGGTCGAGACTTCGGCGATGTTGCGCACCTGCGCCGTCAGGTTGCCGGCCATGGAGTTGACGCTGTCGGTCAGGTCCTTCCAGGTGCCGGCCACACCGAGCACGTTCGCCTGGCCGCCGAGCCGGCCTTCGGTACCCACCTCGCGCGCCACGCGCGTCACCTCGCCGGCAAAGCCGTTCAACTGATCGACCATCGTATTGATGGTCTCCTTCAGCTCCAGGATTTCGCCCGACACCGGAACGGTGATCTTCTTGGAAAGGTCGCCTTGAGCGACCGCAGTCGCGACTTCGGCGATGTTGCGCACCTGGCCGGTGAGGTTCGAGGCCATGGAATTGACGCTGTCGGTCAGATCCTTCCAGGTGCCGGCGACGCCGCGCACGTTGGCCTGACCACCGAGCCGGCCTTCCGTGCCGACCTCACGCGCCACACGCGTCACTTCCGAAGCGAAGGCGTTCAGCTGGTCGACCATCGTATTGATGGTTTCCTTGAGTTCGAGAATTTCCCCCTTCACGTCGACGGTGATCTTCTTCGACAGGTCGCCATTGGCGATGGCCGTGGAAACTTCCGCGATGTTCCGCACCTGCGCCGTCAGGTTGCCGCCCATCGAGTTGACGTTTTCGGTCAGATCCTTCCAGGTGCCGGCGACGCCACGTACGTTCGCCTGACCGCCGAGCCGGCCTTCCGTGCCCACTTCGCGGGCAACGCGCGTCACTTCCGAGGCAAAGGCGTTCAGCTGATCGACCATCGTATTGATGGTTTCCTTGAGTTCGAGGATTTCGCCCGACACCGTCACCGTGATCTTCTTCGACAGGTCGCCATTGGCGATGGCCGTGGAGACTTCCGCGATATTGCGTACCTGCGCCGTCAGGTTCGACGCCATCGAATTGACGTTGTCGGTCAGATCCTTCCAGGTGCCCGCGACACCTGGCACCTGAGCCTGGCCGCCGAGCCGACCTTCGGTGCCGACTTCGCGCGCCACGCGCGTGACTTCGCCGGCAAAGCCGTTCAACTGATCCACCATCGTATTGATGGTTTCCTTGAGTTCGAGGATTTCGCCCGAGACGTCGACGGTGATCTTGCGCGAGAGGTCGCCGCGCGCCACCGCCGTCGTCACCTGGGCGATGTTGCGCACCTGCGCGGTCAGGTTGCCGCACATGGCGTTGACGGAGTCGGTCAGATCCTTCCAGGTGCCGGCGACGCCAGGCACGAGCGCCTGGCCGCCGAGCTTGCCTTCGGTGCCGACTTCGCGGGCGACGCGCGTCACTTCGGAAGCGAAGGAGCGCAGCTGGTCGACCATGGTGTTGATCGCTTCCTTCAGCTGCAGGATTTCGCCGCGCACGTCGACGGTGATCTTCTTGGAAAGGTCGCCGTTCGCAACGGCGATCGTCACCTCCGCGATATTGCGCACCTGCGCCGTCAGGTTCGAGGCCATCGAATTGACGCTTTCGGTCAGGTCCTTCCAGACGCCCGTCACCTCCGGCACCTGCGCCTGCCCGCCGAGCTTACCGTCGGTGCCGACCTCGCGGGCGACACGCGTCACCTCCGAGGTGAAGACGCTCAGCTGCTTGATCATCGTATTGACGATATCGGCCGAGCGCAGGAATTCGCCTTTCAGCGCCCGTCCGTCGACATCGAGCGGCACGGTCTGCAGCAGATCTCCCTTGGCGACTGCGGTGATCGTGCGTGTGACCGCCGTCGTCGGCCACAGGAGATCGTCGATCAGGCCGTTGATCGAGCCTTCCATTTCCGACCATGAACCATCGGACAGGCCGAAGCGCACGCGCGTGCTCGTCCGCCCGTCGCGGCCGACGACCTGACCGACATGTTCGAGCTGCTGGGCCATACGTTGGTTGGCGGCGATGATGTCGTTCAGCGCATCGGCGACCTTGCCGGTAACCCCGGTCAGGTCGGAGCGCATCCGCACGGAAAAATCGCCGCGTCTGACCGCGACCAGCACCTCCAAAAGGGCGCTGGCATCCTCGAACGCCATGCTTTTGTGGTCGTGCCCGTTGAGGCTCTCGGCCGCAGCGTCGTCGCGCGAAAATTCACCGGTTTGCGTGCTCACGAAATCCCCCCTGTTTGACAGAGGGTAACTAGTGCTCGACTGGAAAAAGTGTATGGGTGTGCCGCAGGGTTGCAGAGATAGGCCTAACCCAATGTCAGCGGCCAAACTTTGCCTGCGTGGGAACAGTTTCCCGCCGGCCGTCGTTTCCGTCCTGACAAGGAGAGCGACATGTCGAACGTCTCAAGGACAGGCAAGGAAGAGATCAACAATGCGACCAGCCCGACGACCTTCGGAAAGTCGGTCGAGAGCCAGGCGCAGATGCAGGATGCCGCGGCGGAGGCATCGTCCGAAACCGGCGGCGAGGTGCTGAACATCTACCGGCTGGAGCCGATCGCCAGGCCAGACGATCCCAGATGGGGCAATGCCCCCAACCACGGCGCCGTCGTCGTCGCCGCCCGGACGACCGGCGATGCCAGGATCGTTGCCGCGGCGCGCGAGCTCGATTTCATGGAAGTCGATGCGGCGCCCGCCGAAGATGTCACCACAGCCAATGCCAGCGCCTTTCGTGACGACAAACTCTACACCGTGATCGAGATCGATCGGGACAGACGTGATATAAAGCGGGGTATCCTCGACGGCACGGTCTCGGTCGATACGATACGGCCGGTCGAACAGGACTAGAAATCCTTTCTTCACCTGGGAGTTCTCATGAATACCGCCAATCTGCAGCTTAAAGGCCTGATCATGGCGATGGCCTCGATATGCGACGCGATCGTCGAAAAGGAATTGCTCACACGCGGGGAACTCGATACCGCGCTTTCGAAGGCTAAAAGGGCGATCGAGCAGGATGACGATCACGAGCTGTCCGGCGCCAACCTCGCGGCGATCCTGTTTCCGATCCGCGTGCTGCAGCTTGCCGGCGAAGCCGGCAGCAAAGGCGAAGGGGCGACGTTTTCGGACTATGCCAAGCTTGTCGGCAAGCTTAGCTGACCGTGTTCGAATCGACGCTGGCGAACACTGTTCCGGCGGCAGTGTTCAGTGCCGTCGATTTTTGCAATAAGTTGATCATTTTTGTCTTGTTTTCCGGTCGTTCCTGTGGCTATACCCCGGCCGCATATATTCACGCACCGGGATTTTCATCGTGACCAGCCTCAAATCACTTCTGGCCGCCTGCGGCCTCTCCGCCCTGATCGGCCTTGCCGCAGCCCCGTCATTCGCCGGTTCGACGACCTACCCGCTGACGCTCGAAAATTGCGGCGCCGAAGTGACCTTCAAGAAGGCGCCCGAGCGGGCGATCGGCCTTGGCCAGAACAGCGCGGAGATCCTGCTGCTGCTCGGCCTTCAGGACAAGATGGTCGGCACGGCCTTCTGGCCGAGCAAGGTCCTGCCGCAGCTCGCCGAAGCCAATGCCAAGGTCAAGCTCCTGACTGTGGAGATGCCGACCTTCGAATCCATGCTCGCCGAAAATCCCGATTTCGTGGCGGTGGCTCTGCCGAGCCTCGTCGGGCCAAACAGCAAGATCGCCAAGCGCGAGGATTTCGACAAGGTCGGTGTTTCAACCTATCTCTCGCCGAGCACCTGCCTCAGCACCAAGGACGTCAAGGATCAGTACGGCAGCCGCGGCGAGTTGTGGAACATGGATCTCCTCTACAAGGAGATCGACGAACTATCTCAGATTTTCGATGTCGCCGATCGCGGCCAGGCGCTGATTGCCGACTTCAAGGCGCGTGAAGCCAAGCTTCGCGGGAGCGTTTCCAAGGACGGCCAGAACCTCTCCTACGTCTTCTGGTTCTCCAGCCCCAGCCCGTCGGCCGATGCCTATGTCGGCGGCAAGAACAGCGCCTCCGGCTTCATCGCCGACCTCCTTGGCGGCCACAATGCGATCACCGTGGATGCGGAATGGCCGACTGTCGGCTGGGAAGGCATCATCGCCGCCAATCCCGACGTCATCGTCGTCGCCAGCCTCGACCGCAACCGCTGGGAGCTCGACAAGCCCGAGGCCAAGATCAACTTCCTGAACACCGATCCGGCCGTCAGCCAGATCCCGGCCGTCAAGAACAAGGCGCTCGTCGTGATGGACGGCCAGGCGATGAACCCGACCATCCGCACGATCTACGGCGCCGAGCAGGTTGCCGAGCAGATGAAGGCGCTTGGTCTCCTGAAGTGACGGAAGCGGGCCGCCTCTTCCGGCAAGTGGGAGCGGTCACGGCACTGCTCTTGGGCTCCCTCTGCCTCATCGCGATGGTCGTCGGCGCCAGCGTCGGCATCGGCGACCTGCCGATCCCGCTTGCGACCACCTTCTCGGCCGTCACCAACCGGCTCGGATGGACCGCGGTCGAGCTGAACCGCATCCACGAGACCGTCATCTGGGATTATCGGCTCAGCCGCGCGCTCGTCGCCGCCTTCTGCGGCGCGGGACTGGCGCTATCAGGCGCCATCATGCAGTCGCTGCTGCGCAATCCGCTCGCCGAACCCTATGTGCTCGGCATCTCCGCCGGCGCCTCCACCGGGGCCGTCGCAATCGTCATCCTGGGCCTCGGCGCGGGTGCGGTGTCGCTGTCGGCAGGCGCCTTTGCCGGCGCCTTCGCCGCCTTCTTCTTCGTGGCGCTGCTTTCGAACGGGACGCGCGGCGGCGCCGACCGCACCATCCTCGCCGGTGTCGCCGCATCGCAGCTCTTCAACGCCTCGACCTCCTACATCGTCACGACCTCGGCCAATGCGCAGCAGGCCCGCGACGTCATGTTCTGGCTGCTCGGCAGCTTCAGCGGCGTGCGCTGGCCGGAATTCGCGCTGGTCTCGATCGTCGTCGGCTTCGGCCTCGCCGCCTGTCTGCTTTACGCCCGCGTGCTAGACGCCTTCGCTTTCGGCGATGAGGCGGCATCCTCGCTCGGCGTCAATGTCGGCCGCGCCAGAATGGCGCTCTTTGCGGTGACCGCGATGATGACGGCCACCATCGTCAGCATGGTCGGCTCGATCGGTTTCGTCGGTCTTGTCGTGCCGCATGTCGCCCGCTTCGTCGTCGGGCCGCTGCATATCCGTCTGCTGCCGGCCTGTGCCATATCAGGCGCCATCTTCATGGTGCTCGCCGACATTGCCGCACGCGCCCTCATTCCCAACCAGATCCTGCCGATCGGCGTCGTCACGGCGCTGGTCGGCGTGCCCTTCTTCTCGATCATCCTCTACCGGTTCCAGCGCGCGTCATGAGCATCAAGGCCGACAACCTCACCTGGAAAATTGGCAGGAAGACCATTTTGGACGGCGTTTCCATGGAGGCGCAGCCCGGCCGGATGCTCGGCCTGCTCGGACCGAACGGCTCCGGCAAGACCTCGCTGCTGCGGCTTCTCGCTGGGCTCAAGCGGCCGCATTCCGGCCGCGTCACCCTCGACCGCAGCGATATCGGCACGATCAGCCGCCGCTCGATCGCCCGGCGCATCGCCTTCGTCGAGCAGCACGCCACGACCAATGCCAATCTGAAGGTCGTCGACGTCGTCAAGCTCGGCCGCTTCCCCCACCGGTCGATGTTTTCGGGCTGGACGAGAGCCGACGAAGAGGCGGTCGAGGCCGCGCTCGCGCGCGCCGGCATGGCCGAAAAGCGCGACGAGCGCTGGCAGAGTCTGTCGGGCGGCGAAAAACAGCGCGCCCACATCGCCAGGGCGCTCGCTCAGTCGCCGCAGGAACTCATCCTCGACGAACCGACAAATCATCTCGACATCCAGCACCAGATCGGCCTGATGCGGCTCGTCTCCGGCCTGCCGATCACCAGCATCGTCGCCCTGCACGATCTCAACCATGCCGCCATGTTCTGCGATGAGCTTATTATCATGCAGCAGGGCAGGATCGTCGCGTCAGGCGCATCTGAGGACGTGCTGAGCGAGACGCTGCTGCGCGAGGTCTTTTCGGTCGAGGCCCGCATCGAAGCCTCCCCCCATCATTCGCGCCCGCATATCCACTATCTCAGGTGAGAACGGCCGCTCTCACGTCACGATCTGCAGCGGCAAAGCGGTCGTCTTTTTGATCGTCTTGAGGACGATGCTCGATTTGACCGAGGCCAGGTTATCGATGACCCGGATCATTCTTTCGAGGAACTGGCTGAGATGGTCGAGGTCGCGCGTCATGACCTTCATCAGAAAATCGGCGTCACCGGTCTGCGAATAACATTCCAGGATCTCCGGCGCGGTCTCGATGAAACGATGGAGCCGCTCGTTTCCGCCTTCGGTATGGGCTCGGAGGCTGACAAGCGTATGCGCGACGACGGTGAAACCCAGTTTTACCGGATTGAGGATGGCGACGACGCTCTGGATATATTGCTCTTTGCGCAATCTTTCCAAACGGCGGGCGCATTGGGTCGCGGAGAGATTGACCTTCAGAGACAGTTCGCTCTGCGTCAGCTCGCTGTTCTGCTGCAGAGCGGCAAGCAATTTGACATCGAACTGGTCGAGCATGGCCCGCCTCTCATATAAGGGGAATTTCTGCGCAATATAGCCGCTCCTCGCCGATTGTCTGCATCGATATGGCGGCGAAAGGTGATAATCGCAGAAATTCGTCGCGAAAGTTCCGTTAATCTCCAGCCAATGACATCAAAAACGGAGGTGGACCTGTGTTTGAGGAACTGAAGAACCGGCCGGCCGATAGCCTGCTCGCACTCATCAAGGCCTTCCAGGCCGACGATCGTCCCGAAAAGATCGACCTCGGCGTCGGCGTCTATCGCGATGCCATGGGACGCACGCCCGTCATGCGGGCCGTCAAGGCGGCGGAGCAGTTTCTCCTGGAGACCCAGGACAGCAAGAAATATCTCGGCCCCGAAGGCGATCTGCAATTCGTCCGCCTGCTTAGGCCGATCATCTTCGGCAACTCGCCGACATTCGCCCAACGGCTTGCCGGTATTCAAACGCCCGGCGGCAGCGGCGCGCTCCGTATCGGCGCGGAGCTCATCCAAACGGCAAACCCATCGGCGAAGGTTCTCTTAGGAACGCCGAGCTGGCCCAATCATGCACCGATTTTCGCTTCGGCACGCTTGGACGTGAAGGAATACGCCTTCGTCGACCTGACGTTACAGCAGGTGACATTCGAAAGCGTCGTCGACGCCTTGTCTTCCGCTGGGAAAGGCGACGTCGTCCTGCTTCATGGTTGCTGCCATAATCCGACCGGCATTGACTTCACCATGGAACAGTGGCGAGAGATTACCGATCTCCTCGTTGCACGCAGGCTCGTGCCCTTCATCGATCTTGCCTATCAGGGCCTGGGCGACGGTCTCGAACAGGATGCCGCGCCGACGCGCATGATCCTCGACGCGGTCGAGGAAGCGCTGATCGCCTATTCCTGCGACAAGAACTTCGGCCTCTATCGCGAACGCGTCGGCGCGCTCTATGTCGTGGCCCGCAATGCCGATGACGTCAGAAAGGCAGAAAGCAACATGGCGGCGCTTGCCCGCGTCAACTGGTCCATGCCGCCGGATCATGGCGCCGCCATTGTCAGGTGTATTCTCGAAAGCCCGGAAATGACGGCGATGTGGCGCGTTGAACTCGAAGAGATGTGCGAGCGCGTCAACGGCAATCGCGCGGCGCTGGCCGCTGCCTCTCCGGAGCTGGCCTTCATCAGCCGGCAACGTGGCCTGTTCTCCAATCTCTCCATGCGCAAGGAAACGGCGGTCGCGCTCAGGGCAAACCATGGCATCTACATGGCGGATTCCGGGCGCATGAATCTCGCCGGCATGCAGCCCGCCGATGCCGGTGTCATTGTCGCCGCGCTCCGGGCCGAAGGCTGCCTGAAATCATAACCGAACACATCGTTGGAGCCTCCGAATGAGCAGGAAAGAAACGACCGGCCAGGCGATCACCCGTTCGCTTGTCGCCCATGGGATCGACACGATCTTCGGCATCCCCGGCGCCCATATGTATGATTTCAACGACGCCCTTTATGACGCCGGCGACAAGATCCGCTTCATTCACACCCGGCATGAACAGGGGGCTGCCTACATGGCCTACGGCTATGCCAAGTCCACCGGCCGGATCGGCGCCTATACCGTCGTCCCCGGCCCAGGCGTCCTCAATTCCGGCGCGGCCCTCTGCACCGCTTACGGCGCCAACGCGCCAGTGCTCTGTATCACCGGCAACATCATGTCGCATCTGATCGGCCGAGGCAGAGGACAGCTGCACGAACTGCCGGATCAGATCGCGACAATGCGCGGGATTACCAAGACGGCCGAGCGCATCAACCACCAGTCGGAGGCCGGTTCCGTTATGGCCGGGGTCGTCGCCAAGATGCTCTCCGGCCGTCAGGGGCCGGGAGCGGTCGAAGCCCCTTGGGACGTGTTCGGACAGTCCGCCCCTGAAATCGACGTTCCCGTCGGCGCGAGAGCGCCTCATCCGGCAGTCAATCCCGATCAGATCGCTGCCGCGGCGGCGCTGATATCAGGCGCCAGCAATCCGATGATCATGGTCGGCGGCGGCGCGGCGGATGCCGGAGCGGAGATCGCCGCGCTTGCGGAACTGCTGCAGGCGCCGGTGACATCGCATCGCTCCGGCAAGGGCATCGTGCCCGACGACCATCCGAACTATTTGAATTTCGTAGCCGCCTATGAATATTGGAAGAAGGTCGACGTGCTGATCGGGATCGGCAGCCGGCTCGAATTGCAGTTCATGCGCTGGAAGTGGCTGCCCGAGGGGCTCAAGATCATTCGCATCGATATCGATCCAACCGAAATGGTCCGGCTCAAGCCTGATGTCGGCATCATCTCGGACGCCAGGGATGGAACGCAGGCGCTGATCGATGCGCTAGGCGGTTCCAGCCGTGAGGATCGCACGCGTGAATTTGCCGAACTCAATGAAGAGGCAAGGTCTCGGTTTTCGGCGGTGCAGCCACAGCTTGGCTATCTCGAAGCCATTCGCGAAGCCCTGCCGAGAGACGGCTTCTTCGTCGAGGAAATCAGTCAGATGGGCTTTACCGCCCGCTTTGCCTTCCCGACCTATGGCCCTCGCCAATACGTGACATGCGGCTACCAGGACAATCTCGGTTTCGGCTTCAATACGGCCTTGGGCGTGAAAGTCGCCCATCCCGATAAAGCTGTGGTCTCCGTTTCGGGCGATGGCGGCTTCATGTTCGGCGTCCAGGAACTTGCCACTGCCGTCCAGCACAAGATCGCCGTCGTCGCCATCGTCTTCAACAATTCCGCCTACGGCAATGTGCTGCGCGACCAGAAGCAGACCTACAAGGGCCGCACTCTCGGCTCGGATCTGACCAATCCCGATTTCGTCGCCCTCGGCAAGAGCTTCGGCATCCGATCTTTCAAGGCGACGAGCCCCGGGGAGTTGAAAGACATACTGGAGAAAGCGCTCTCACTCGATGAGCCCGTTCTGATCGAAGTTCCGGTCGAAAAGGGATCGGAGGCAAGCCCCTGGCCTTTCATCCATCCGGCTCCGCACGAATGACCGGAACGACGTGAAGCCCTATCAAGGTGACTTGAGAAAGATCGTTGCCAGCGGCGGCAGCGTCAGCGAGAGCGAATGCGGCCTGCCGTGCGCGGGTACGGGTTCGCTCGACACTGCGCCATTGACGAGGCCGGAGCCGCCATATTCGCGCGCATCCGTCGTCATCCGCTCGATCCACACGCCGTCCTGCGGCACGCCGATCCGGTAGCCGTAACGGGGCACCGGCGTGAAATTCGAGACGACGAGAACCGACGAAGCACGATTCTCGGCGTAACGCAGCATGCCGAGGACGGAATTGACGGCATCGTCCGCCGCCGCCCATTCGAAGCCTTCGGGATGGAAATCGCCGAACTGCAGGGCCGGCTCTTCGGCGTAAAAGCCGTTCAAATCCTTGACCAGCCGCTGAAGCCCGGCATGGGCCGGCCGGTCCAGCACGTTCCAGGCGATTGACGCGTCATGGTTCCACTCGCCCGGCTGGGCGATCTCGCCTCCCATGAACATCAGCTTCTTTCCGGGATGGCCCCACATGAAGGCGAGGTAACTGCGCAGATTGGCGAATTTCTGCCACTCGTCGCCCGGCATCTTGCCGAGCAGCGAGCCTTTTCCATAAACGACCTCGTCGTGCGAAATCGGCAGGATGAAGCGCTCGGAATAGGCATAGATCATGCCGAAGGTCATCGTGCCGTGGTGGTAGCTCCGGTAGACGGGATCTTTCTCGATGTAGCTCAGGCTGTCGTGCATCCAGCCCATGTTCCACTTGATGTCGAAGCCGAGCCCGCCCTCTTCCGGCGGCTTGGTGACACCTGGCCAAGCCGTCGATTCCTCGGCGATCGTCATGGCATGCGGGCAGCGCTCGTGAACGATACTGTTCAGATGCTTGAAGAATTCCACCGCTTCCAGGTTCTCACGGCCGCCATACCGGTTCGGAATCCAATCCCCCTCGTTGCGGCTGTAGTCGCGGTAGAGCATCGAGGCGACGGCGTCGACGCGTAACCCGTCGATATGGTAGCGTTCGAGCCATTCCAGGGCGCTGGCGATCAGGAAGCCTTTCACCTCGTTGCGGCCGAGATTGTAGATCAGCGTATTCCAGTCGCGATGAAAGCCTTCACGCGGGTCCTCGTGTTCGTAGAGCGCGGTGCCGTCGAAGCGGGCGAGCCCCCAGACGTCGGTGGGAAAATGGGCCGGCACCCAATCGAGGATGACGCCGATCCCGGCGCCATGGCAGCGGTCGATGAAATAGGCGAGATCCTCAGGCGTGCCATAACGGCCGGTCGGGGCGAAGAGGCCGAGCGGCTGATAACCCCAGGAGCCGCCGAAGGGGTGCTCCATGATCGGCAGCAGCTCTATATGGGTGAATCCCATCTCGCGAACATAGGGAACGAGCCGCTGACTGAGTTCGGCCCAGTCGAGCGACCGCCCGCCATTCTCCCGCAGCCAGGAACCGGCATGCACCTCATAGACGGAGATCGGCCCTTCCAGTCTTTGCTCTCGCGACCGGCCCTTCATCCAATTGTCATCCGTCCATCGAAATCGTGTCGAGGATGCGACGATCGAAGCGGTGGACGGGGCGGCTTCGCTCGCTCTCGCCACCGGATCGGCCTTCTGCGGCAAGCAATTTCCATGCGGATCGATGATCTCGAACTTGTATCTTTCGCCGGGCGCTAGCCGGGGCATGAACAGCTCCCAGACGCCGGCGGACTGCCGCAGCCGCATCGGGTTTCGCCGCCCGTCCCAGGCGTTGAAATCGCCGACAACCGAAACGCGGCGGGCATTCGGAGCCCAGACGGCGAAGCGGACGCCCGCGACGTCGTCGACCGACATTTCAACGGCGCCGAGCGTCCGGCTCAGGCTGTAATGGGTGCCCTCGGAGATCAGGTGGAGATCGAGCTCTCCCAGCAGAAGCCCGAAGCTGTAGGGATCCTCGGTGATCTGCTCGCCATCCGGCCATGTGATCCGCAACCGGTAAGCCATCCTCGAACCCATCGCCGCCGCAAACAGGCCGGAGGGGTGAGCGATGCTGAAGGGTATCACCACCCTGCCGCTCGCCGCTTCGATGAGATCGACGCCTTCGGCACCCGGCAGATATACGCGCACGATCGTCATGCCGCCGCTTTCATGCGGACCGAGGATCGAGAAGGGATCGCCGTGGCGTCCCTCGATCAGGGCCCAGAGGGCATCATGTCCGATGCCGGCGAGAAGTTCCGAGCGTTCAACATTCATGCCTTGACCCCCGCTAGGCGCGATACGATTTCGGTAAGGCCGGCGAGCGGGATCGGCAGCCACTTCGGCCTGATGCGGGCCTCATAGGCAATTTCATAAGCGGCCTTTTCGAGAAGAAAGGCATCGAGAACCCTCCGTCGTTGTTCGGTCGGCATGGCGAGCGCCTTCGATGCGGAGATCGCTTGCCAATAGGCATCGAGAAAAGCCTGTTCGGCATTGCGCCCGAAGCGGGCGATGGCGTTACGGCGCACATCGTTTTCATGTTCGGTGACCGCGTCATTGTCGAGCTGCGCAGTGGCGACGAGATAGCTCAGCGATCTCAAAAGTCCGGCGACGTCGCGGAGCGGAACGGTCTTGGCGCGGCGTTCGGCGAGGTTCTTCGCGGGTTCGCCCTCGAAATCGATGATGACGGCATCGCCCTCGCTGACCAGGATCTGGCCGAGATGGAAGTCGCCATGCGTGCGCGTCATCAGTGTGCCCCGAGCACTCTCCGCCAGGCGCGCGCCAAGTTCGACGAGTTCGGAGCGGCGTTCCAGAAGCGGGCGGGCGAGCAGATCGATCGCGGGATCGGCATTCTCGTCGCGTTCTGCCAATTTCGACATGGCATAGGCGACCTCGCCCGCCACCGCCTTCTTGATTGCCTCGACCTCATCGTTACCGGCGACGACAGGACTGAAAGCCTCGTCGGCGTTTTCTCCGGAGAGGACGACATGCAATTCGCCGAGCCTCATGCCGACCATGGCAACGAAGCTGATCAGCGGCCGGAAGACGTCGTCGCCAGGCTCGACTGCCGGATCGTTCAGCACGAGCTCGTCGGCCGCGCGGCGCAAATTGTTCAGCATCCAGTTCCAGGCGTCGCCCTGGTTCCGGATCGCACCCTGGACGATGATCAAGGTCGAGCGGCGGCCGCTGGAATCGGTGTGCGCGATCTCGCCGAGCAACGGCGCGGTGTGATCGTAACCCGCGCAGGTCAGAAACCGCGTCATCTCCACCTCCGGATGGACGCCCGGAAAAATGTGCCGGATCAGCTTGATCATGGCGACGTCGCCGACGATCAGCGAACTGTTCGATTGCTCGGCCGAGAGCCAATGAACCGGCATGCCGTCGGCAACCTGCAGGCGATCGAGCCGTTCGGTGCCGAGAAATTCGAGGGTGCCGGTACGTCCGGTAATGCGCGAGCGGTCGGCCAGCCCGCGCAGAATGCCCCGCGCCATCGGCTCGATCGCGAAGCCATCCGTCAGGAAGCCGACCCGCCTGCCCTGACGAACCCGCCCGAGCGCGAGCTGCTGCGTCAGAGCGGAGGGTTGCGCATCGTCCCAGGCGACCGCCAGCGGCAACTGATAGGATTCGCTGTGATCCGGCAGCTCCACCTCCAACTCGCCGAGAACGATCCCATCGGCATAGGGGATTGGCGTTGCCGAGATCAGCCGAGCCGCCTGAAGCGGCTGGTCCTTCGCCCCGAACCAGCGCCGCTTGGCGAGATAAGCGGGCAGAATTTCGTTGCTAAGGACGCGTCCCAACCGCGGCTCATCGACGAGATCGAGCAGACCGCGGCGGATCACCATCGTCACGAGGTCGGGAAGCTGTTCCGGCGGCGCGGTGCGCCATGCCGGCGGATCGGCATCCGCTTCCAGCTGAAACCAAAAGAAGCCATAGGGCGGCAGCGTCAGGAGATAGGTCAGTTGCCCGATCGGCGGAAAAGGCGACATGCCCGTCAGTTCGATCGGCACGCGGCCCTCGAAGGCCGAGAGGTCGAGCTCGACCGCCTGGGGCAGCCGCGAGAGGTTTGCGACGCACATCAGCGTCTCGCCCTCATATTCCCTGAGATAGGCCAGGATCTTGCGGTTCTCAGGCGAAAGGAAACGCAGCGAACCGCGTCCGAAGGCCGGATGCCTGCCACGCAGCGCCAGCATCTTGCGCGTCCAGTTGAGCAGCGAATGCGCATCGGTGCTCTGGGCTTCGACATTGACGGCCTCGAAGCCATAGAGCGGATCGGCGATCAGCGGCAGGACGAGGCGCGCCGGGTCTGTCCGCGAGAAGCCGCCGTTGCGGTCGGGCGACCATTGCATCGGCGTCCGCACCCCGTCGCGGTCGCCGAGATAGATGTTGTCGCCCATGCCGATCTCATCGCCGTAATAGATCACGGGCGTCCCCGGCATCGACAGAAGAAGCGCGTTCATCAGCTCTATGCGCCGGCGGTCGCGCTCCATCAGCGGCGCCAGGCGTCGCCTGATGCCGAGATTGATGCGAGCGCGCTTGTCGGAAGCATAGGTCTTCCAAAGATAATCCCGCTCGGCGTCGGTGACCATTTCCAGCGTCAACTCGTCATGATTGCGCAGGAAGATCGCCCATTGGCAATTCTCCGGGATTTCAGGGGTCTGGCGCAGGATGTCGGTGATCGGAAAGCGGTCTTCCTTGGCGATCGCCATATACATGCGCGGCATCAGCGGGAAGTGGAACGCCATATGGCATTCGTCGCCTTCGCCGAAATATTCGCGCGTGTCCTCGGGCCATTGATTGGCCTCGGCAAGCAACATCACGCCGGGATGAGTAGCGTCGAGGGCGGCACGCATGCGCTTGAGGATCGCATGGGTCTCGGGAAGGTTTTCGTTGATCGTCCCCTCGCGCTCGACGAGGTACGGGATCGCGTCGAGGCGGAAACCATCGATGCCGGTTTCCAGCCAGAAGCGCATCACCTTCAGCAGCTCCTCCATCACAAGCGGGCTATCGAAGTTGAGGTCCGGCTGGTGGGAATAGAAGCGGTGCCAGTAGTAAGCGCCGGCGGCAGCATCCCATGTCCAGTTGGATTTCTCCGTGTCGAGGAAGATGATGCGCGTTTCCGGGAATTTCTGATCGCTGTCCGACCAGACATAGAAATCCCGCTCCGGCGATCCCGCCGGCGCCTGGCGTGCGCGTTGGAACCAGGGATGCTGGTCGGAAGTGTGGTTGATGACGAGCTCGATGATGACGCGGATGTTGCGCTGATGGGCGGCGTCGACGAAAGCGCGGAAATCCTCCACGGTCCCGTAATCCGGGCTGACATTGCCGTAGTCGGCAATGTCGTAACCATCGTCACGACGCGGTGAGGGAAAGAAAGGCAAAAGCCAGATGGCGTTGACGCCGAGTGCTGCGACGTGATCGAGCTTCTGGTGCAGGCCGGCAAAATCGCCGACGCCATCGCCATTGGCGTCGTAGAACGACTTGATGTGCAGCTGGTAGATGATCGCATCCTTGTACCAGAGCAGCGGGTCGACGCCACCGGGATTCATCGTGTCCATTCATGCCTCCGCTGCGCGAACGCGCCAGATCGCAAAAGGCAGGATCTGAGGATCGAAACCCACTCTCTGCCGCTTGCCGCTCCACCTGAACCGTTGCCCCGTGACCAAATCCTCGGCGTCGAGCGCGCCGCCATCATCCAACGACCACTTCCAAAGCGGCAGTTCGACATCGCTTTCCTGAAAATTGTGGGGGTCGAGGCTGATCGCGATCAGCAAGACATTGTCGCGGGCGCGGCTCGCCTTTTCGAAGAACAGGATGTTGTCGTTCCAGGCGTTCAGCAGCGTCAGCCCGAGATGCGAATGCAGCGCGGTGTTTTCGTTCCGGATGCGGTTCAGCATCCGGATTTCAGCGATGATGTTGCCCGGCCGGTCGTAATCCCAGGCGCGGATCTCGTATTTTTCGCTATCGGCATATTCCTTGCGCTTGGCGTCGGGACGCCCCTCGCAAAGTTCGAAGCCGTTATAGACGCCCCACAGTCCGGAAAGCGTTGCGGCGAGTGCCGCGCGGATCAGGAAGGCCGGACGCGGCGCGTTCTGGAGAAAATCCGGATTGATGTCATGGGTGTTGACGAAGAAATGCGGGCGGAAGAATTCCTTCGGCGCAGCCTCGGTCAGCTCCCGCATATATTGCTCGAGCTCCCACTTGGTATTGCGCCAGGTGAAATAGGTATAGGACTGGGAGAAGCCGATCTTCGCCAACCGGTACATGACCTTCGGTCTGGTGAAGGCTTCCGACAGGAAGACGACCTCGGGATGACGCGCCCTGATATCGCCGATCAGCCATTCCCAGAACGGAAAGGGCTTGGTGTGCGGGTTGTCGACCCGAAACAGCTTGACGCCCTGGTCGACCCAGAGCTGGACGACGTCCCGGAGTTCCACCCACAGAGAAGGCAGCGCGTCTTTCGTATAAAAATCGACATTGACGATGTCCTCGTATTTTTTCGGCGGGTTTTCGGCATATTTGATCGTCCCGTCGGGCCTCCAGTCGAACCAGCCAGGGTGCTCCGTCAGCCAGGGATGATCCGGCGAAGCCTGGATCGCAAGATCGAGCGCGATCTCCAGCCCATGCCGGCCCGCCTCCTCGACCAGCCGGCCGAAATCCTCGAAATCGCCGAGCTCGGGATGAATGGCATCATGGCCGCCCTCTTCGGAGCCGATGGCATAGGGACTTCCGGGATCGCCGGGTACTGCCTTCAGGCTGTTGTTGCGCCCCTTCCGGTTGGTCGATCCAATCGGATGGATCGGCGGGAAATAGAGCACGTCGAAGCCCATATCTCGGATATCCGCCAACCTCGGGATGACATCGTCGAAGGTGCCGTGCCGGTTCGGATCGCCGCTCTGGGAGCGCGGGAAGATCTGGTACCAACTGGCAAAGGCTGCCGATTTGCGTTCGGCATCGACGGCGCTCGTCGTGGAGCGAAGCCGGAAAGGCCGCCTGTCAGCCTTGTTCATCAACTCGGAGGTCTCGGGATCGAGCAGGATTGCCGTGCGCTCGGCATCCGACGCGTTTTCAAGACTGTCGATGAGCACCTGCAGGTCGGCGCCGAGTGCCGGCGGCGCTTCGGCCTTCGCGGCCCGGACGAGGTTCAATCCCTCCTGAAGCTCCAGCTTCAGGTCCAGCCTGGCATCGTTCTTCTTGGTCAGTTCGTAGCGGAAGATCGTGAACGGGTTCTTCCACGCTTCGACCGCGAACTCGTGGCGCCCGATGCGCTCCAGCAGGAATTCGGCGCGCCAGCGGTCGTTCTCGACCAGCTGCATCTTGGTCTCTTTCCACTCCGCCATGGCGTCGTGCGGCCGCCAGAGCAGGACGGCCGCGATCGGGTCGTGGCCGTCGGCAAATATATCGGCCTCGACGGTGACGGTCTCGCCGATCACACGCTTGACAGGAAAGCGTCCGTCATCGACCCGCGGCATGATGTTCTCGATGGCGAGCCGCGGCGAGGCGATCGCCTGCTCAACGTCGAGGGCAGGTCTGGATGCGATCGGCTCCGGCGCTTTGCTTTCGATGATCCGGGTCTCCCCTGCCCGCAGGCGCAGGACCGCGCCATCGGCCGCGACGGGAAGATAACCGGAGGCCGCCTCGCGAAGCGCCGTCATCGGCGCGGATGCGCTTCTCCGGAGGTCCCGATTAATCAGGACGAACCGTACATTCGATGCGGTGCGAAGATCCTGCTCCTCGGATTGCACAAGCGCCGAGACCGGCCCGTTCGCGTTGCGGATCAGGCGGAGCGATGGAGCGCGCGCCTGGCCGGCCCTGCCGATCTCGGCATTGGCGACGCGTATCTCGGAGGAGATGTCGAAGGCGAGATCATGGCGCAGCTTCCGCAGCCCCGAACCATCGCCGTGGGTCGGATCGAGCGGTGTCGCCGCACCATATTCGAAACCCATGGGAACCATGAGACCGCCGCCAAGCGAGGCGGCAAGGTGCAGCGCTCTCACGGCGCGCCGCTCGAGGATTTCTCGGCTCTCGGTCCCGTGTGCAATGCGCCTGGCGAATGGCGGTTCGGGAAAGGCGACCTGCCAGCCGAGCGCCTCCTGGACGCGATGCTCCTCGACAAACCATCTCTCGTCGAGATCCCACCAGGCCATCGATGAAAAGCATCCTGAGAAGCCCGCATCCGCGATCGCTCTTCTCACCGCAAAATCGGTGCCGGGCGTCCAGGCGAGGAATTGCGCGTCGGCCTTCTCGCGCACCGAAGCGATCAGCGATTTGAAAAGCGCCGGTGCGGCGCGATCGATTCCGAGTACCCGGTAGCCGGAGAGGCCGAGCCCGGACAGCCGCCACAGCCGTTCGGTCCACTCCCCCAACAAACGCAATTGCCGCTCGGACCCGATCGTGTTCATCGGCTCCGCCGGATCGAGCGGCGAGCGTCGAGGATCGACCGGACGAACCGCTTGCGCATCGCCGACTTTCCCGTCGAGCATCAGGTCCATCATCAGGCCGACGCCGCCCTTCTCCGCGGCCTCCGCCAAGCGCGATATCCCATCATCGACCGCGCTTCCGAGCTGCAGTTCAGGATCGAGACGATCGAAATCCCGGGAGGTAAAGACGCTGCAGTCCCCGCCTCGGTCGAAGAGCGGCGCCGTCAGAACATAATCGAAGCCAGTATCCGCCGCATGGCCGAAAACCTCGCCCCATGCATCGATGCCTTGGAGAAGTAGCGGGTTGACATAATAGATCCGGGGTGGGGTGCTGAACGCACCCTGCTTCGCAGAGAGTAACATCGGCCGCCGCCTCGCGTTGCTTTTCAGGCAAACTTCTTTTGACGGAGGTTGTTCCACTCAAGTCGTCAATTCACGGCTGCATGGGCATGGGAACCCGGGACGCGCCCGCGCGGCGAGATGGGATATCACATCTTCCGGCAGGTCGATCTCGCTCAATGAGAGAAGGAAGTCCTCACGATTTGCCGGTAGAGATATCGCCGCCATGCGCTAAAAGATCCTCTGACTGTTTCCGATCCGGAAACGAGCGGTTGAGAGCCCATCGATGCTGAGATCAATAGTCTTCATCACCGCCCTCACGGCTTGCATACCCAGCCTCGCCTCCTGGAGCATCGAGACAGATCGCTCGACACCTGATAAGCATGGCTTGTTCGAAATCCGCGAGGAGGCCAGGCGTTTCATCGCACAGCAGAACGCCAAGGGGCACGAGCGCTGGGACGTGCTGGAACCGAACGCGAAGGTGCTGGTTCCCCGATGCGCCGTCCCGCTCCAGGCGCAATGGACGCCGAAGAGCCTCGGCCGCTCGAAGCCCAGTGTGATGGTGATCTGCGCGACCGCCGTGCCGAACGCCGTGATGGAACGGTGGGATGTGCCAGTGCCGGTGGAGCGGAAATCGGGGAGCCCTTAGAGAGCGAGCATCCAGACGAGATTTGATGTAGTAGATAATATTGCTGCGATTGCAACGAAGGCGGGCAGACGTGAACCCAGCGATAGAATTGTGCTCCCATCCCGGACTTGACCAGCGCATCGTTATCCTCCGGGCGGGAGACGAGGTCGATGCCGTGTTTGTGCGGACCGAAAGGTTCAATGTCCTGATCGATACGCTCGGCACGCCCGAACTGTGCCGGATGGCGCTGGATCTGCTTAGGGACAGAGGCGAGGATCGCCCGCTGATCGTCGTCAATTCGCATATGGATTGGGATCACTTCTGGGGAAACTCTGCGGTTTCAGGACGCGCTCCGATCATCGCGCATGCCGCAGCGCTCGACCGTCTGCGTGATGCCTCCACGCACCAGATCCTGAAGGACAAGGCGAGACGGGAATCGCGGTTTGCAGACGTCGAACTCATCGGCCCCGATATCACCTTCTCCGGCTCGATGGTCCTGAACGGCGGCGATCTGACGCTGGAACTCATTCATACGCCGGGACACACGCCTGACCATATCGCCGTCTGGATTCCGGAACTCCGTATCTGCCTGGCCGTCGACGCGGTGGAATATCCCATTCCCGAAGTCTGGAGCAGGAGTGCCGATGATCTTCGCCAGATCCGCTCCTCGCTCAGGCGGATCTGTGACCTTGATGCGAAACTGGTCATTCCCGCGCACGGCAGAACATCTTCGCCTTCGGCAGTGGATGAGAATCTTGCTTATTTCGAAGCCCTAGCTGTTCGAGTCGGCGGCCTCAGTGAAAGCCAACTGGGCGACCCTGAACTCGGCAGTACAAGTGGTTTCCGGCTTGAAGACTTCGTCGCCATTCCCGACGGGATGCCTTCGGACACGGCGGCGTTCTACCGGAACTGCCATGAAACGAACCTTGCCGCTACGGTTCAGGCCCATATCGAAAAACTGAAATCTGCGTAGGAGGCCATGCGTGAAATTATTGGAGGGCGGGCGAACCGGGCAGATCTGGCGCGACGGCGATACCGTCATCAGACCATCAGGCGCATGGACGCCGACCACGCACCGGTTCTTGCGCCATCTCAGAAGCAATGGCTTCCCGGCGGCTCCGCAGCCCATTCAAATTACCGGCGACGATCAGGAGGTCGTCAGTTACGTCGCCGGGCGCGTCTGCGAAGACCTCCGTGATCCCCTTGTCGGATCAGAGCGCATGCTGATTTCCGCAGCGAGACTCCTGCGCGATTTTCATACAGCATCTCAGGGCTTTCTGGAATCGGATGACGATGCTCAGATATGGATGCTGCCGGCGCAGGAGCCGCGTGAGATCGTCTGTCACGGAGACTTTGCCCCCTACAATGTCGCCACCGTCGATCAGGAAGCTGTCGGGATCATCGATTTCGACACTGCCCATCCCGCCCCGCGCCTCTGGGATCTCGCCTACGCGGTCTATCGCTGGGCACCCCTCTCCGATCCTGCCAATCCCTCTGCAGCGTTCGGTCTGGACGACCAGCTGCGGCGGGCGACAATCTTCTGCAGCGCCTATGGCGCGACGATGGAAGAACGGCGCCGGCTTCCCGAGATGATCTGCAGCCGGCTTCAAGCCCTTGCCGATTTCATGTTGGCAAGGACTGCGGCCGGCGACGAGACCTTCGCGGAAGACGTCGACGCAGGAGACGCCAGGCTCTATCTGAACGACATCGGCTATATCGGTATACACCGAAATCGGCTGTTGAAAGCGCTGTCCTGACTAAAGCCATTTTCGCCGGCGGAAGAAGCCGAAAAGGCTCAGGCAGAGGACGGCGATGACGCCCAATACGACGAAATAGCCGTACTGGAATTTCAATTCCGGCATATCGCTGAAATTCATGCCGTAGATGCCGGCGATCGCGGTGGGAACGGCGAGGATCGCCGCCCAGGCGGCGAGCTTGCGGGCGATTGCCGTCTGTTCCGTCTGGCCGATCATCACGCTGGCTTCGAAGGCGAAGGCGAGTACCTCGCGCAATGCATCGATATCCTCCTGAACCCGGCGCACGTGATCGGTCACATCGCGAAACAGCGATTGCAGCGTCGGATCCATGCCGGGAAGATCGATATGCTCGTATCGCCGGCAGACGTCGACGAGCGGCACCACTGCGTTGCGCAGCCGCAGAAGCTTGCGCCGCAGCATGTAAAGCCGCTCGATGTCGGATTTTCCCAGCTGTTCGCGCAGCACGAGATCCTCGAGCATCTCGACCTCTTCCTGCACCACCTCGATGACAGGCATGTAGTTGTCGACGATGAAATCGAGGATGGAATAGAGAATGTAGTTCTCGCCATGGGCAAGGGCGGCGGGCGTCGCCTCGCAGCGCTGCCTGACCGCGAGATAAGAGGAGGATTCGCCGTGGCGAACGGAGACGACGTAACCGCGGCCGACAAAGAGATGCGTTTCGCCGAAGACGATTTCACCGTCCTTCATATGGGCGGTGCGGGCGACGATGAACATCGCCTCCCCGTAAATTTCCAGCTTCGGGCGCTGGTGGGGCTGCGCCGCATCCTCGATCGCCAGCGGATGCAGATTGAACTCGGCCTGGATCTGATGCAGCAGCACTTCATCCGGCTCATGCAGACCGATCCAGACGATGGCATTCTCCCGGTTTCGCCACTCGCCGGCTTCCTCTATTTTGATGTCGCGAATACGCTGCCCATGCTCGTAGACGGCTGCGGCCACGACTCCGCGCCGCTCGTAAGGAGGCGACGCCGACCCGTTGCCGACCCGCGCGGAAACACTGTCCAGATCCTTCAGCCGTTCCAAATCCTGCCGTCCTCCCCGTCCCGCGGATCACGTATCCGCAACCAACGCCGGTCAGGCGTTGCGCCGATCATAATGCCATTTCGCAAAACATGCATCCGCTTCGGCACAAGCATAAAAGAGCCGATGCCAAACAGCCTCTGCGTCGCCCATCGCGTTTCCGTGGAGATATCGTCCCAATCCTGATCGATGTAGCCGGTCAGTCTGTTGAGCGTATAGTCGCGCGCTCCCGGGGCGGCAGCTTATGAAAACGGAACATGAAGGCGCCCGGCGATGGCCAGGCGCCTTTGTTTCGTCATGAGGCGAAGGCCGGATTGCGCCGCGCGCCCATTCTTAGCACGAAATAGATCGCCCCGCCGATGGCGACGCCGAAGAACCAGCCATAGGTGCCCCACCAGTCCGGCAGGATGGAGGTGAAGGTCGGCAGGATCGAGGAGAACAGCGCACCGACCGCAAAGGCGATGAAGGCATTGCCGTGCCAGCCGTTCTGGAACCGGAACTCGCCATTCTCCTGGTAGAGCGCCTCGACGTTCAGCTGGCTCTTCCGGATGAGATAATAGTCGACCATCATGATGCCGAAGATCGGCCCCATCGTCGAACCGATGAAGTTGACGAAGTGCGCCGCACCCGTCTCCCAGGGAGCAAACGGATAGAGCACGAGGGCAATCAGGGCGGCGATATATCCGCCGCGCTTGAAGTTGATCTGGCGCGGGAAGACATTGGCAAAGTCGAAGGCCGGCGAAACGAAATTCGCCACGACGTTGATGCCGAGCGTTGCCACCGCGAATGTCAGCGCCGCCAGCAACGCCAGGAACCAGCTGTCGAATTTCGCCGAGATCATTTCCGGGTGCAGCAGGACCTCGCCGTATACGGTGAAGGCGGCCGTGGTCGTGACACCGGCGACGAGGCAGAATGCCAGGAGGTTGATCGGCAAGCCCCAGAGATTGCCCTTCCGCAGCGCCTTTTCGCTCGTTGCGTAACGCGAGAAATCGCAGAAGTTCAGGTAGAGCGCGGCGAAATAGGTGATCCAGGTGGCGGCCACGGCGGCAAGTGCGGCAATGGAGCCGGGCTCGCCCGGCACGCCGGCATCCTTGGTCTTTTCGATCAGCACGTCGCGCGGGATTTCGGAACCGAATGAGAAGGTGCCGGATTTGGTGACGAGATAGACCGCGAGGATCAGCATCATGATCCAGACGGCGGGACCCGCCCAATCCTGGAACTTGCGGACCGTTTCCATGCCGCGCTGAATGATCAGCAGTTGCAGCGCCCAGACGATGATGTAGCAGATAAGCTCGAGGGTCGAATGGCCGAGCATGTGGCTGTTCTGATGGAAGGCGAGCAGGCTCTCGTTGCGGATCAACAAGGCAACGATCGCGCCGGATGCGGCGGCGGTCTGCGCGCCGTACCAGAAGCAGGCGACCACCGCTCGGACCAGCGCCGGAGCGTTGGCGCCGAAGGTGCCGAAGGAGGCGCGCGCCAGAACCGGAAAGGGGACACCGGTGCGCACGCCGGCATTTCCGACTAGGCTCATCAGGAAGAAGATGACGAGAGAGCCGATGCCGATAGCGATGACAAAGTTCACGAAGCTGCCGCAGAGCAGAAACAGGCTTGCCGCCAGATAATAGCCCCAGAGACTATGGACGTCCGACGTCCAGACGTTGAAGATGCTGAATGCACCCCACTTACGCTCCTCCGCGGGCGCAAGATCCTCGTTGTACAACGAGGGAGACGGATTTTGAATGCTCATAATGCCCTCCCATATCCCCAGTGGCCGACTCGGCCACGATGGAAGTTTGCGCTTCATTTAGGCATCTGACAATTTAATAGTCATATTGTACACAATCCTGATGATCAGGATGTACAGGCTCCCGACCTGGAGCAATTCCAGAAAAAGTGCGAGCGGTTTTCCCAGGCAGAGCGCGAAGCGCTTTTGCCGGGAATTGCGTAAATTCAAAACCGCTCTATTGCGAGCGAACGACATATCCCGCCAGGCGAAACGGGCTTGCGACTGCAGCGCCTGCGGCATCGAAGACGAAGGCGCCGACGTCGCCGGCGGTCGACCGGCCGCCGCTCTCGAAGGAAGCAAGCTGGGCGCCGAACTTCGCGAGCGATGCGTAGCGGTCGTGGCCCAACCCATCGGAGGTCTTGATCGAGGTAATGTCGATGACCCGCAGCCTCGCCTGCAAGGCCGCCTCCTGGATGACAGGATCGTCGATATCGAGGCGGCCGACGCGCGCCCGTTCGCCGGCGATGAAGCTTGAGGCCACGAGCGCCCGGTCGTCCTTGGAAACCAGAAGGGAGATCGGATTCGGCATTGGACCGATGTCCTTCAGCTGCGACCGGAAGACATCGACGTCGATGTCAGGAGCGGCGAGCACCACCGCCAGCTTGCCGATGACGGCGTCGCGATGCTGCAGTTTGAGCTCTCGCACCGTTTCCATCACCAGGAACCCGCCCATGCTGTGCCCGAACAGGATGATGCGCTTCACCTTGCTCGATACCGAGAGCGATGTGACGAGGGAATCGAGTTCGCTGCGCGAGGAAAGCGCAGCGTCGCGATCGGCGACATATCCGGCGACGGATGCCGCCGAAGGCCAGGAAAACAGGATCGGAGCGCCCGGGATCTTCGCATCGGCGGCGATCTGGGCGGTGCGGTAAAGCGCTTCCTGGTAACTGTAGTTGTAGCCATGGACGAAGATGCCGACAGTGCCGTCGGGCTGCACGGCGGCGAGCGCCTGCTGCACGAAAGCATCCTTCGGCAGCTGCCTGCGCTCGACGACGGCATATTGCCGCTCCGGATCCGGCTTTGCCTTGGGATAGGTGATCGCGGTATCTTTCCTGCCGGGAGGAACCGAAAACGCATATTGTTCATAGGTCAGCTTCTCGGCCCATGTGCTGTCGAACCCGCCCCGCACGCGATCGGGGGTTCTGTTGGTCGCGACGAGCACCCTCACCCTGTCTGGAGCCGTTTCCGAACGGGCCGGCTCGCGGAGATGAACAGGCGTCAAAACTTCAGGCGATGGCCGCGTGGCACAGCCCGCAAGCATCGCCAGGCCGATGGCGACGATGATCGCCGGCATTGCCTTTGGCAGGTCTCGGAAATGTCGCTGCATTATCGATCCGTTTCCCTCAAGGCCAGACGCTCTCCGGCGTGTGGCTCTGTCCACGTCATCATTCGCCATGCCGTTCCCGCCCGGCGTGGGACGGCATCGCCCGCGCCATCCCACCCATTTCGTCGCGGCCCGTGTTGCAGCCGCCGCCGCGGCGGGCGTAGGCGATGGCCGTCGAAGCCTCACCTCATGCCTCCGCGGTGGCTTCGGCCCGGACAGCCTCCTCCCTCGGGATTCTGAACCATGCGACGTAGAGCGCCGGCAGGAACAGCAGGGTGAGCGCGGTTCCGATAACGATGCCGCCCATCATGGCGTAGGCCATCGGCCCCCAGAAGATCTCGCGCGAGATCGGGATCAGCGCGAGGGTTGCCGCCGCCGCCGTCAGCATGATCGGCCGCATGCGGTGTTCGGTCGCCTCGATGACCGCCTGCCATGGCGCGACCCCTTCGGCGCGCAGATGCTCGATCTGCACGACCAGGATGACCGAGTTGCGGATCAGGATGCCGATCAGCGCCAGCACGCCGAGGATGGCGACGAAGCCCATCGGCGCATTGCTGAGCAAGAGCGCCGTAACCACGCCGATCAGAGCCGTCGGCGCCACCGCAAAGACCAGGAACAGGCGGCTGAAGCTCTGCAACTGGATCATCAGGATCGTCGCCATCGTAAACAGCATCAGCGGAGCCACGGCCGCGATCGGCCCCTGCGCCTCGGCGCTGGATTCGACGGCGCCGCCGATTTCCACCTTGTATCCGACGGGAAGGTTCTTCTGAAACTCCTCGACCTTCGGCTTCAGCTGATCGACGATCGTGGCCGGCTGTGTCGAACCGATGACGGCTGCCTTGAGCGTGATCGTGGGCTGCCGGTCGCGACGCCAGATCGTCGGCTGCTCGAGCTCGTAACGGAAATTCGCGACGGCCGACAAAGGCACGACTTTGCCGTTGGAGGTGGAGAGCTGCAGATTCTGAAGGGTCTGGATGGAGTCGCGCTCGGATGCCCTGGCTCGCCCGACGACGTTGACCAGGTAGATATCATCGCGAATCTGCGTTGCCGTCGAACCTTCGACTATGCCATTGAGCGCGGTTGCGATGTCCTCGGAGGAAACGCCGAGCTGGCGCGCCTTGTCCTGCAGGACGTCGACCTTCACAACGCGGGAGGGCTCGTTCCAGTCCAAGACCATGTTCGACAACAGCGGATGGGTGCCGACAACGCCCGCAAATTGCTGGGAGATATCGCGTACCTTCTGAATATCCGGGCCGCTGATCCGGTACTGGACCGGTTTGCCCACCGGCGGGCCGATATCGAGAAGCTTCACGAAGGCGTCGGTGCCCGGGAAGGTCTTCGTCAGATAATCCTGCAGCTCCGCCCGCACCTTGTCGCGCACGTCGAGGCCTTTGGTGACGATGATGGTCTGTCCGAAGGTGACATCGGGCGTCTGCACATCGAAGGACAGGATGAAGCGCGGCGCGCCCTGGCCGACATAGGTCGTCCAGTGATCGATATCCTTGTTATCGGCCAGCATCTCCTTTTCGAACTTGGCCATCTGCCTGTTGGTCTCGGCAATCGAGCTGTTGTGGGGCAGGTTCCAGTCGATCACGAGCTCGGTTCTGTCCGAGTTCGGAAAGAACTGCTGCTGCACCAGCCCCATGCCGCCGACCGAAAGAGCGAAGACGCCGACCGTCAGCACGATGGTGACCCAACGCCAGCGCATCGCCAGCCCCAAAAGCCAGGAGAACACGGAGGCGAACCGTCCCTTCTTCTCGTGATGCGACTTCATGGTCTTCGGCAGGATGGTGACGCCGAGAAGCGGCGTGAACAACACGGCGACGATCCAGGAAACAACCAGCGAAACCGCGATGACCACAAAAAGCGTAAAGGTGAATTCGCCGGCGGCGCTGCTGTTGAGGCCAACCGGAATGAAGCCCGCGACGGTGACGAGCGTCCCGGTCAACATCGGGAAAGCCGTCGATGTATAGACGTGGGTAGCGGCTTTTCTCAGATCATCGCCCGCCTCCAGACGGGCGACCATCATCTCGACCGCGATCATGGCATCGTCGACGAGCAGGCCCAGCGCAATGATAAGCGCGCCGAGCGAGATACGCTGAAGCGAAATGCCGGAATATTCCATCACCACGAAGGTGATGGCGAGCACGAGAGGAATGGAGATCGCCACCACCATGCCGGCGCGGGCACCGAGGCTGATGAAGCTGATGACCAGGACGATGACGATCGCTTCAAATAGCGCGCGGGTAAAGCCCGAAACAGCTTCGTCGACGACGGCCGGCTGATCGGAAACGCGGTGGACATCCACGCCGATCGGAAGATCGGCGACGACCTGTTTCATCCGCGCGTCGAGCGCCTCGCCGAACTCCAGCAGGTTGGCGCCCTGCTTCATGCCGATGGCAAGCCCGATCGCGGGCTCGCCGTTGAAGCGGAACAGCGCCGAGGGCGGATCGACGTAGCCGCGCTTGATCGTGGCGACATCGGTCAACGGGAAGAAGCGGTCGTTGATGCGAAGGTTGATCGATCGCAGGCTTTCCTCGGAGGTGAACTGCCCGCTCACCCGCAAGGCGATGCGCTCCGGACCGGCATCGACGAAGCCGGACTGAGTGACGGCATTCTGGGCCTGCAGCGTCTGGATGACCGACTGCTGGTCGATGCCGAGCGCTGCGATCTGGCGCGTGGAGAATTCGAGATAGATTGCCTCGTCCTGGGCGCCGATCACATCGACCTTGCCGACATTCGGCACCGTCAGAACTTCAGAGCGGGCATTTTCAACGAGATCGCGAAGCTGGCGCTGGGTCAGCCCGTCGCTGGTGAAGGCGTAGATGTTGCCGAATACGTCGCCGAAGCGATCATTGAAGAAGGGACCGACGACCCCGCTCGGGAAATCGCCCTTGATGTCGGCGATCATGTTGCGGATGCGCAGCCAGGTCGGCGCGACATCCTTAGCCTTGGTCGTCGGCAGCAGCTCGACGAAGACGGTGGTCTGGCCGGCGACGGTCTGGCTCTTGGTATAATCGAGCGATTCAAGTTCCTGGAGCTTCTTCTCGATCCTGTCGGTCACCTGCCGCGTCACCTCCTCGGCGGAGGCGCCGGGCCATTGCGCGGTGATCACCATGGTCTTGATGGTGAAGTTCGGATCTTCCTCGCGGCCGAGGTTCAGATAGGAGAAGGCGCCGGCGAGAATGAAAACGATCATGAAGTACCAGACGAGCGAACGGTGTTCGAGCGCCCAGTCGGAAAGATTGAAGGACTTCACTGGCTGATCTCCTGGTCGATCCTGATGGCCTGGCCATCTTCAAGTTTATGCACGCCCGCCACGACCACCCGCTCTCCGGGAGCGAGCCCATCGGTGACGCGGACGGTGCCGCCATCGACGACGTCGCCGTCGATCTTCACATGGCGGCGCGAGACCTTCTTGCCTGCTACATCGACGATCCAGACGCTGGCGCCGTCGGTGCCGGCAAGAATCGCCGAGGAAGGCAGCACGATCTCGGGATCGGCAGCGATGGTTGCGGAGGCTGTGATGACCGCGCCGAGCCTGAAGGCTTCAGGCGGATCGGCGAGCGCGATCTTGGTCCTGCTCGTGCGGGTGGCGGTCTCGGCCTCCGGTGCGATCTCGCGCACGACGCCCGTCGTGCGGATCGAAGGCTCGAGCTGCAGCGTCACTTCGAAGGGCGCGCCGATCTTCAGTTTCTGGGCAGCGGCCTGGGGCACGTCGACAACGGCGTCACGCTTGTCCGGCCGGGCTATCGTGACGACCGTCTGGCCGGCCGACACGACCTGGCCGACCTCGGCCGAGCTTGCCGTCACGACGCCATCGAATTCCGCCTGAAGCTGCGCGTAACCGAGCTGCTCCCTGGCCTTGTCGAGATTGGCCTGCGCTTTGGCGACGGCGGCTGCGGCCGTCCGTCTCGCCTGTTCGGCCTCTTCGAGCGAGGCTTCCGTTCCGGAGCGCGATTCCACCAGCGCGCGCTGGCGCTGTTCCGTCGTCACCGCGTTTCGGAGCTGGGCGTCGCTGTTCTCGACATCCGACTGGGCGCTGCGCACCGCAAGCTCCAGCGCCAGCGGATCGATGGCGGCAACGACATCACCCTTCTTGACGACATCACCGACATTGACGTTGCGGGCAATCATCCGCCCGAGGATTCGGAAGCCGAGCTCGGTCTCGATCGTCGGCTCGATCGTGCCGGTCAGGCCGAGGCTGGTCGCGGGCGTCTGCTTGACCGTCATCGACAGCACGGGACGGGGCGCTTCACCAGTGCTTTCCTCCTGCTTCGTGCAGGAGGAGAGCAGGGCCGTACCCATCATCAGTGCGATTATCTTGGGACGAATGCTCACTTGGATGCTTCCTTGACATAAGACACGATTTCGCCGGGCCGGAGGAATTTGGTGCCGTCGGTCACCACGACGTCCCCTGCCGACACGCCCGACTTGACGACGAAGCTGCCGGTCTCGTAGCCGGCGACGTCGATCGCCCTTACCGAAACCGCAGAGGATGCGGGATCGACGATCCAGACTGCCGGCTTACCCCCCTTGGAGGTCATTGCCGACCAGGGCAGCTGGATGACGTCCTGCGGAACGTAACTGAACTTTCCGACGACGGGAGCGCCGAGTGGAATGGGAGCATCGCTCGACAACGCAACCTTGACCCTGATGGTGCCGGTGGAAGAATCGATCGTCGGCGAAATCTCGCGCACCTTCGCCGTGATCTTCTGCGAGGGGTCCGACAGAAGGGCCACTGTGCCGTCGCCGTCGATCGGGCGGAGGAACGCGCTCTCGACCACTTCGAAGACGGCATCCCGGTCGCCATCGTGGGCAAGGGTGAAGACGACCTGAGCCGCCTGCGCCACCTGCCCGACCTCGGCATTGCGGGCGGTGATCACCCCATCGGCATCGGCCTTCAGCTGGGTATAGGAGAGGGTGTCCTGCGCTGTTTCGAAGAGCGCCTGCGCCGACTTGGTCGATGCCTGCGCCGTCAGAAGCGCCTCCTGCGCCTGGTCGAGCGCGGCGCGCGTCGTCACCTGGGTTCGAAACAGGCTCTGCTGGCGGTCGAAGGCAAGCTGCGCCTGGGTCTGCTGCGCCTCGGCGGACTGGAGATTGGCGGCGGCCACATCCAGGTCGGCCTTCTGCTCTTCCGGATCGATGCGCGCCAGCAGCTGCCCCGCCTTTACCGACTGCCCGACCTCGACCAGCCGTTCGACGATCTTACCACTGACGCGGAAGGACAGATCGGTCTGAACACGGGCGCGGACCTCTCCCGTCAACGCGCCGCCATCACTCAGCGGCTCAGACCTGGCGACGACGACGCCGACCTGCCGCGCGGCAGGTTCGCTCGGCCCGCCCGGCTCGCTGCAGGAGACGAGACCGATCGTGCATACGATCGCTGTGGCGACCAGAATGGTTCTCATAGTTGACCTCTTGCTCTCAACGGCAGCTGCTATATAATTGACTGACGGATTAGTCAATGAAACTTTTGCCATAGGGGCGACGGTACAAAACAAGGGAGGCGAGACACGAATGGCAACTCAGAAGAAACTCACACGCGCGGAACAGAAGGCGTTGCGGCCCATCCAGATCCTGGATGCCGCCTTCGAGGAATTCGTCAGAAACGGATTCGCCGGCGCCCGAGTCGACGACATCGCAGACAGGGTCGGCGTCACCAAGGGCACGGTCTACGTCTACTTCGAGACGAAGGAAAAGCTCTTCGAAGCCATGATCAGTCACTTCTCGGTCCCCTTTCAGGAACTGCTTGAAATCACCGCTGGCCTCAGCGGCAGCGCCACCGACAGGCTGATGTCCATTCTCGGTCTACTTTACGACCAAATCGCGGAGGATCGCACAACCCGCGAATTGACGCGGCTGGTCATTTCGGAAGGACAGCGCTTCCCCGACCTGATCGATCGCCACCACGATGAATTCATAGCGCCGATTATCGCCAGGATCGACGCTCTCATCGAGGAAGGCGTTGCGTCAGGGGAATTTCGCAAAATTCCTGTCGAATTCTCCGACCTCGTCGTCGCGCCGATTCTGACGACGACGGTTCTGCGGCTGATCTTCGACGATCGCCGCGTGCCGACGCCCAGCAAGGACGCCTTCATGCGGGCCTATTTCGACCTGCTGTTCAACGGGCTGCTTGCCGAACGTCGCTGATTGCGGATGACGAAAATATCAACGCAAGCACATAGCTTTTCTAAAGTCTTTATGTGAAAACATCGAGTTAGCTTATGCTTCGAAGGTACGATCTGAATTCCTGGCGGAAAAAGTGGAACGTAAAGTCAATCTCAAGGATGTCGCACGCGATGCCGAAGTGTCGCTGAGCACGGCCTCGCACGCCCTGAACGGAACTGCGCCGCTGACGATCGAGGTGCGAGAAAGAGTTCTGGATTCGGCAAAACGTCTCGGTTATCTCGACCGCCGGAGAAAGAAGGCGACGATCGCCGCCTTGCACGTTCTACTTCTCGCCATTCCTGACGATGCCGCGCCGGAGAGCGATCTCAATCTGGTGAGCTGGACGATTCTCAACGGTCTTCGCAGGGAATGCGAGCGCCGCGGCATCCGTATCGTGCCCTACGTCAGCAGCGGCCGGCGGATCGACGGCGCCGAGGTCAGGCAGATCGCGATATCAGAACGCGCTGATGGCATCGTGGTGCTGAATGACGATCAGCCCGAACTCATCCGCAGCCTCGCCTCGGCGGATATGCCCGTCGTGATCGTCAACGGCGAGGATCCCGCCATGCTGGTCGATACGGTGACACCTGAAAACCGCTTCGGCGCACGGCTCGGAATCGAGCACCTCCTGGCGCTTGGCCACCGCCGGATCCTGCATCTGACGTGGAAGGGCCGCACGACCATCCAGCGCCGGTATGACGGTTTTTCCGATGCCTATTTCGCCGCACAGCTTCCCGTGCCGAAGGATATGATCATCGAGGCGGAGGGATATGAGCCCCGGCATGGCGAAGCGGCCATCAACGCGCTGCTCCATCGTGACCCCACGCTGAAAGGCGCCACCGCCGTCTTCTGCGCGGCCGACAATCTGGCGCTCGGCTGCCTGAAGGCATTGGCCGATCGCGATATACGCGTTCCCGACGCAATATCCGTGCTCGGCTTCGACGACATCGTTCCCGGCGAGTTCAGCCGCCCGCCGCTGTCCACCGTGAGCGTGCCGACCGACCGTCTCGGCGCGGCAGCGCTCGCGCTCATCGAACAGCGGCTGATCGCCAATGATCCGCAGCGGCCGGCTCATCGCCTGGAACTCGGCTGTCATCTCGTCCTGCGCGGCAGCATCGCGCCGCCGCGCTGAACGGCCGGAAGAGCAGCTTCTCGGCTTACTTCAGCGCAGGCGCTCGGCCCGCAGCCGCGTATCGCGCGGGCTCTCTCCAAAGGTGCTGCGGTAGATGATGGAGAACCTCCCCGCGTGCGCAAAACCCCATATCGCACAGATTTCGCGGACGGATTGCTGGTTGGTCGGATCCCGCAGTTGCTCGCGGGCCGCCTGCAGCCGGATCGTGCGGAGGTACCCTGCCGGCGACGTGCCCCTGAAGGCCTTGAAGCCCGTTTGCAATGCACGAAGGGAAACGCCGACACCGTCGGCCACCATCGTCATGGTGAGAGGTTCCGCGATATTGGCATGCATGTAGTCGATGGCCCGCCGGACGTGCCAGGGAGCAATCAGCGATACTTTCTGTTTTTCGAGATGATTGGAAAAACGATGCCGGCCAAATCGGATCACGAGGTGAGCGAGGGTTTCGCTGATCGCGGCGGCGGCAAGAGGCGAAGATAGCAGCGGACCGTCGCCGCGCACGCCCTGCACGATCGTCTGAAGCAGATTGCCGATAAGCTGGCCTGACTGCGTCGTGCGATCAAGGATGGGGTCGAGGTCGAACGACTCCGAGAGGGGCTTTTCCACCAGCGAGGCGAGCACCCTTTTCACAACCTTCCAGTCCAGGAAGAGGACGTCCGAACGATGCGGTCCCCCCTGGACCACACGATCGCCGGCTTCGTGGTTGTTGGCCATAAGCAGATGACCGGCGCCGCTTTCGACCGTTCTCTTCCCTATCGACAGTCGAAAAGATCCGGTGTGCGGCATGAAAAATGCGAGATGCTGCGGAGTCTCATCAAGCGTCCGGATTGTCCAGGAACTCTGATACACGGAGTGAAGCACCGTGAGCGCCTCGGTCCTTCTCAAATCCGCGGCCCAGGCGAATTTTCGGCCATTCTTCAATGGCTGTGCGGCGAAAGCCCCATAACCGGCCGAAAACGCCTGGACCATTGATTCGAAGCTGGCGCCTTCATGCGTGGGCTCAAAACCGTAACCCTCATGCTCGGCAATGCAGGCCAATTTCTCCGCTCTTAGTGAATCCATGCCGCTCGCTTCTTTTCCCCTGCCGCTTGAGACGTCATCGCAACTGGTCTGGCCAATCTTGATGCGTTAAGCAGGACTGCAAAACCACGGATGCATCGTTGCCCTGCAGAAGCAAAGCGTCCCACCCACCTGCTTCACACTTACAGTGTAAATCAATATGTTCGGAAAATGAAGTACGATCCGCTGGACCACGTCGCCCCACATTTTTTGCGAGACACGCAGCCCGCGAGAGTGGCCTCTCGCAACGAACGCGACCTCTTGCGATTGATCTGGAAGTCGCCCGGCATCGAGCGATCCGATCTCACGGAACCGCTCGATCTCACCCAGCAATCACTGCACAGGATCGTCGGGCGACTTCACGATCGGGGGATGGTCGCCTTTTCCCAGTCGGAAAACCGGCGGGCCGGTCCGCCCAGCCCGGAGCTGACGCTCCGGAAGGAGTGGTGTCTGACGCTCGGCATCTCCGTCAATGTCGGCTCTATCGGCCTTTGCCTCATGGGCTTCGGCGAACCGTTGGACAATATGGAAATTCCCCAGGCCGGCGCTTCCTTGCCTCTGGAGATGGACCGGATCGCAGCGGCGGTCGAAGATATCCTCGCCCGCCGCGGAGCCAAGCGAAGCGATATCCTCGGCGTCGGCCTGGCAGTCGCCGGCCATCGGATGCTGGAGACAGCTTTCAATTGCCCCTTGCCGCTGGCCCATTGGTCGCTGATCGACCTGGCGCCCGAGCTGGGACAGCGACTTGGCCTGCCGGTCTGGGCTGACAACGTCGCCAGGACCGCCGCCTTGGCTGAAGCGATTTTCGGCGTCGGCCGTGACGTCGCCGATTTTGCCTATATCGCCCATCTTCATGGTTATGGCGGCGGCCTGGTTTCCGGAGGCATGCCCTTTCGCGGCAGTTTCGGAAATGCCGGGGAATTCTCGGTTCTCTTCGGACGGCAGGATTACGACGATCGTCCCGCACTCAACCAATTGCTCGAACATCTTCGCGCCAAGGGGCGCGTGGGGCTGACGCTGAAGGACCTGAAGAACGAAACTCTGGTGGAGTGGGATGGTGTCGAGGAATGGATCGACCGCGTCACTCCGGCCCACAACAGAGCCATCAATGCGATCTGCGCGATCTTCGACCCGGCATTGATCGTGCTTGGCGGCGAGCTTCCACGTTCACTTGCGAGAATGCTGATCGAACGCACCGAATTCAACAATCTGCCTCGGCATGGCGCATTGCGCGACGTTCCGGGCTTGGCCGTGGCGAAGATCATCGACGCCCCCGGCGCGATCGGCGCGGCCTTGATCCCGCTATTCGAAACTGTTTTGTGATGACGGCTCAGGCGGCCAAGCCCCGCGCGACTTCCCCCATAGAGCGGCTCAGCTTTTCATGGAAGCGCTGAACCGTTCTAAGTTTTTGTTTTTACGCAATTCCGGACGGAAAACCGCTTCACACTTTTCCTGGAATTGCTCTGAAAGGACTGAAGCGCACCGCAGGACCAGATGCGGCGCGCTTCAGCCGGCGCGATGAGATGGGAAGGCAGTCTTCAATGCTTGGGAGGTTTCCTCATCTCGATCCCAATCGGGGCTGGGCGCCAGGATTCGTTCACTTCATTCCCGTACCGGCAATGCCTGTGGTGATGTATTTCTGCAGGAACAGGAAGACGACCGTGACGGGCAGCAGGCTGAGGAAGGTCATCGCCAGGATATAGTGCCACTGCACCGAGAACTCCCCCTGGAAGGCGTTCAGGCCGACTTGCAAGGTGAAATTCTCGCGGCTGTTGAGGACGATGAGCGGCCAGAGGAAATCGTTCCAGCGCCAGAGCACGGAAAAGATCGCCAGCACCGCAAGCGCCGGCGCCGTCAGCGGCAGGATGATCCGCCAGAAGATGCAGAATTCGCTCGCCGCATCGACGCGCGCCGCCTCGATCAGCTCGTCCGGTATGGTCAGCATATATTGCCGCAGCAGGAAAACGGCCGTCGGCGAGGCGACGGTTGGCAGGATAACACCCCAGAGATTGTCGGCGAGCCCGACCCCGACGATGACGAGATAGGCCGGGACCATGACGACGGCCAGCGGTATCATCAGCGTCGAGATGATGATGACGAACACAGTCGTGTCGCCCCGAAATTTGTATTTCGACAACGCAAAGGCAGCCATGGCGTTGACAACAAGCGTCAGCAGCGTGGCAACCACGGTGACGAAGACCGAGTTCTTCAGGAAGGTCAGGAAGTTGAAGCGCGTCAGCGGATCGGTGTAGTTCTCGGTGGCAACGGTCAGATGCTGGACCGGCGTGATCCCCTTCACGTCGACACCGACCGGTTGCCCCGGATTTGCGGGGTCGACCATTTGCGCCTTGAGACCGATGCGCCTGATCATGGCCATTTCACGCTGTTGGCTGTCAATCGTGACGTTCCAAAGGCTGAGCGGCTTGTCGAATCCGGGCACGGTCTGTTCCACGGCGGCCCGGGGAAGCAGCGACGGCGGAAAGCGGGTGATCTCGGCCGCCGGCTTCAGCGAGGAGAGGCCTGCCCAGACGACGGGAATGAGCACGGCGAACGTTCCGCCGATCAGCCAGACCCATGACAAAATATCGGTGATATCGATGCGTCCGGCCCGACGTGTGCGTGTCATGAAGCGGATTGGGTTCATAGAGCTGTTCATCTCAGGACTCCATTCGCTTGCCGAGGCGCAGCTGTATGAGGGTGAGAACCAGAAGCACCAGACCCATGAGAACCGATGCGGCCGACGCAAGGCCGAAGAGGCGCAGATCGCTGCCGAAGGCCATCTGATAGATATATTGAACGATGAAGCTGTTGGCCGTGCCTGGGCCGCCGCCATTGGTCAGAACCCAGGCCTCGTCAAAGATCTGCACCGACTTGATCATCAGAAGGATGAACACGACAAGCAGGTTCGGGGCAAGAAGCGGAAGCGTGATCCTGAACAATGTGCGGCGCGGTGAAGCGGCATCGATCGACGCGGCCTCGTAGAGATCTTTCGGGATCGCCTGGAGGCCGGCGAGCAGGATCAGCGTGTAAAAGCCCATATGGAACCAGACCGACACGACGACGACGAAGAAGCGCGACCAGCCGACATCGAGCAGGAAGATCTCCGGCGGCACGCCGAGCATCTGAAAGAAGGCGTTCAGCAGGCCGTTGCGATCGAGGAACCACTTCCAGATCAGGCCGATGACGACGGGCGACAGCAGAACCGGATAGAAGAACATCGCCCGGAAGAAGCCACGCGCAAAGATCGCCCGGTTGAGGATCAGCGCCGTGATCAGCGCTACCAGCAATGTGGCGACGACGTTGAAGGCCACGAACCAAAGGGTGTTCCACACCGCCGTCCAGAACAGCGATTCCTGGCAGGTTCCGGGCTGAAGATAATTGCCGCAGGAAAGCAGGGTGCGGAAATTGTCGAGACCGACGAACGGCCGTTCGGAGACGAAGAGATTGGTGCCGCCCGTGAAGGCGTAGCCGACGGCGATCGCGATGGGAAGGAACGTGAAGATTCCGAACAGGATGAGGTTCGGCGCCAGGAACAGCCATGGCATCCGCTTGCGGCCGAACAGACGCTCGATCGCATTCATCGGCGCCTCGACCACCCTCATCGCCGTTTCGCCTGTCTGAGACAGCAGTGTACCGGCCGTGATCTCTGCCATGTCAGCGCCTCCCCTGCCCGGACTGTCTGCCAAAGGCCAGGCCGCTTTCGGGATCGAACAGATGAACGCGGGCCGGATCGGCATCGATCATGATCCGGTCGCCCGAAACCGGCGCGAAATGGCCGGCTTCGTGGATGATGATCTGATCGTCCTGCCCGGCAAGATTGCCATAGACATAGGTCTCGGTCCCTAGCCCTTCGTGATACTGCACGACGAATGGCAGGCCCCGCTCGCTGGAGCGGGTGAAATGCGCGGGCCGGATACCGGCAATAACCGACTGATCGACCTTTATGCCGGCGGGATCGACATTGCTGACGATCGTGCCGCCGTTGCCGACATCAATGACGACGCCGTTTTCGCCGACGCCCGAGACCTTGCCCTTGATGATGTTCATGCGCGGCGAACCGAGGAATCCCGCTACGAAGAGATTGCGCGGATGATCGAAGAGCTCCAGCGGTGCGCCGACCTGCTCGACCCGACCGGCGCGCAAAACGACGATCTTGTCGGCCATGGTCATGGCCTCGACCTGGTCGTGGGTGACGTAGATCATCGTCGTCTTGATGTCTCGATGGAGCTTGGTGATCTCGGCCCGGGTCTGGACGCGCAGCGCCGCGTCGAGGTTCGACAGCGGCTCGTCGAAGAGGAAGATGTCGGGCTCGCGCACGATCGCCCGGCCGATCGCCACACGCTGACGCTGGCCGCCCGAAAGCTGCTTCGGACGCCGGTCGAGATAGGGTTCGATCGCCAGCATCCTCGCGGCTTCGGCGATGCGCGCTTCGATTTCGGCGCGTTTGAACTTCAGGTTTTCCAGGCCGAAGGCGAGGTTCTTGCGTACGCTCATATGCGGATAGAGCGCATAGGACTGGAAGACCATCGCGATTTTGCGCTCGGCCGGCGACAGCGCGCTGACGTCGCGTCCGCCGATCGCAATTGCGCCTGATGTCACCTCCTCCAGGCCAGCGATGACGCGCAAAAGGGTCGACTTGCCGCACCCCGACGGACCGACGAAGACGACGAATTCGCCGTCCTCGATGTCGAGTTCGACGTCATGCAGGATTTTGACGGCGCCATACGACTTGTTGACGGTGGAAAGTTTCAGTTCTGCCATGCCCCACTCCCATCAGGTGCCGCCGTTTCGAAGACGACGTCGTTTTCGTTCCAGCCTTGCGGCAATGGTGTCGGCCTCGTGATCCGCACCTCTTTCATCAAGATCCCGGCGACATCGGCCACGTAGACGGCCGGCATCCCCCGGGGATAGTCCTGCAGGCCGATCACCCGCCCGTCCGAACCGCGGGTCCAAGCATTGGCACGCCCGCCGCCATCGGCCTTCGGCGCGAGGTCGGCATTCGTCGGGCGCAGATCGTAGGCCCGCCCCGTGCCGAGTTCTCCGGGCTGCTGGTCGACGGTGATACGGGCCAGCGACACGTTCCGGATGCCTGACGGCGCCGCAGCGATGATGGTGATCGCGCCTTCCATGCGGCCGGTCACATCCTCGACGATCAGGTTCTCGATGGCGCCTGCGGGGCGTTCGGCGATACGGTCGACGACATTGACGGTCAGCGCCTCCCCCGAGCCCCAGAAACCATCCGGCGTTTCACGGCACTCTACCGAAATTCTGGAAAACCTCACATTCGAGATCCGGCCGCCGTCGCGGGAGAATATGCCGAGCGCCCTGTTGGAAGACGAGACGCTGCAATCCTCGAACAGGACATTGGTAACGTCGCCATGCGTTTCCGTGCCGATCTTCAACGCACAGCTCAAGCTCTGAACGAAACAGCGGCGCACGAGAATGTTCTCGCACCGGCCGATGGCGACGCCCTCAGGACCGATGCTCGTCTTCAGGCATATGCCGTCGTCGGCCGTCGATATCGCGCAATCCTCGATGACGGCGCCGCGGCAGGCGTCGAGCACGATGCCGTCCGTATTGGGAAGGCGGCGGTCGTTTTCGATCGTCACATTGCGGACGGTGAGATCGGTGCAGTCGACGAAATGCAGCGTCCACATCGGCGAGCGGCTGATGGTGACGCAACTGATCTCGACCTCGTCGCAGCCTTCGAAGACGACGACGCGGGGACGGAATTCGGCCGGAATGAAAGTTCCCACCGTCTCGTCATCGCCTGTGATGAAGCTTTCGCAGCCGGCTTCGATGCGTCCTTTTCCCGTCAGGCCGATGCGCCGCGCGTCCCGCGCGACGATCATGCCGCGATCCGACTTCTCGGCGATCACCGAAACCGTCGTATCCGCGTAAGCGGCATAATCTGGAACAGGACGTAGCACCGCGCCGGCGGCAAGGTGCAGATCGACGCCGGAGCGCAGCCGGAGGCCCCGGCAGATGTGGATGCCCGCCAGGAGCTCCAGGCGTCCGCCGCCGGAAGCAGAAAGGCCATCGATCGCCGCCTGCAGACGGGCGGTATTGTCGCTGTCGAGCGCCTCAATCGCGACAAGGGAGGGAGCGCTCATTGGCGGCGGCCGTTCTCAATCAGAACTTCGGTCAGCAGCAGCATGGTCAGCGCCTGGCCGTAAGGCGTCGGCAGGTTCGGGATGCGCCGGTAGAAATCGAGGTCATGGCCCATCGGCGTGCCGTCGGAAACGCCGTGGACGACGCCTTCGTCGTCGATCTGCGCCAGCACCGCCTTGAGCGCGCGCTCCGCATGGACCCTGTCGCTCTCGTCGAGAATGCCGGCATCGATGGCCCGCAACATGCCATAGGCAATGCCAGCCGTTGCCGAGGTTTCGAGCGGCGAGGACGGATCGTCCAGAAGCGTCGTGAACATGCCGTCCGGCCGCTGGTATGCCTTCAGGGAGCGCACCTGGCTGACGAGGACGTTCGACAGGAAACGCCGGTCCTTCTCGCCGAGCGTCGGAACGAGATCGAAGAGTTCGGGGATAGCGACCGTGATCCAGGCATTGCCGCGCGCCCAGAAGGCATTGGCGAAATTGTGCCGGCCGTTGAAGGTCCAGCCATGATACCAGAGACCACTCACCGGATCGGAGAGATAGCGGGTGTGGAGCACGAACTGATAGACGGCTTCGTCAATCCAGTCTTTGCGCTCGCAGAGCACGCCCGCCTGGGCAAGGAAGAGGCAGGCCATGAACAGCGTATCGTCCCACAATTCGCCGTCGTTGACGCGCTCCTTGCAGACGTGCTGGAAGCCGCCGTCCTCGGTCTTCGGCAGTTCCTTGATGAGCCAGTCGGCCCAGTCCTCGACGAGGGCGCGAAAATCGGGGCGATCGACATGCTGAACGAGGATTGCGAGCGGCAGCATCGGCGCCGTGCTGTTGATCTGGCGCGGCGGAATACCGCGTTCGATCTGGGCGCTGTACCAGGTGACGAGCTCGTGCAGCGCCTTCTGGTCGTTGGCGGAAATCGCACGGCGCAGGAATCCGTAAAGGCCGACGCCGACTTCCCAGTCCCATTCGTCGAACTGGATGCCGGAGGCGGCATTATCCGTCACGAGACCTTCCTTGATGCCCCGGAGCCGGCTGAAAGCCGTCGCCACGCGATCGATCGTCGTCAGGAGGGCGGCGTTGTCGACAGATGCTGTGTTCATGCTGGAGACCTATGTTTTAGCAGTAGAACGGCCCGTCAGTGCCGGCTTGGGACGCGGCGCTGTCGTGGGTGAGGATCGGATGCGGCTGTTCATGCGTGAACGGCCGGGGATTGCCGGCGATCGAAAGACCGTCGGCATAGGAAAGAGCGATCGCCGGGGCGCCCGGCGGCGTCAGGGAAAGGCGCCGAAGCGTCGGATCGAAGGACACCGCCGTCTGGCACAGGCGCTCGATGAAGGCTTTGAAAGCATCGTCATTGCCGGATGCTACGATGGCCGCCCAACCGCAGAGCGATCCATGCGAGCGCGCCTCGCGGCCGGCGGTCGGGCCGTCCGTGATCAGCTCCAGGCCATTCGAGCCCCAGAGAGCGGCAAATCCCCTGCCCGACCGGGCGATCAGCCATTTGTCTTCGACGATCAGATCGTCGAGCCCGTCTCGGCCGATATAGGCGTGCGTCCAGGCATGCCGTGCATCGCCCGTGTCCTCGATCAAAAGGGCGACGTCGCGATGCTGGGCGACACGCGGCAGGATGCCGTTGCCGGCCCAATAGGACGGCCGTTGATTGCCCCACGGATCGTCTTCGCCGGGATGGTTGACCCAGAGCCTCGCCATCGGATGGCCGGCGAGCCGGATATCGAGAACGTGCTGCTGATGCCCCTTCCGGCCGGTCTTGTGATCGACCACGGTCGAAAGCTGCGCGGCCTCGTTCTTGAAGAGCACGAGCTTTCCGCTCTCCAGCCCCTGACTGTAGCGGGCCTCGACGCTTCTCCCCCGCGAAAGCGAAGCAAGCTCGGCGAGATCGGCCGGCGGCTCATAGTCACCGGCGCAGAACATGGTCAGCGCCGCCACGCCATTGTTGAGCCAGCCCGTGCCAAAGGCGACCTGGGCGAAGGGCGCAAGTTCGGTCAGCGGGCCGGCGCGCAGTTCCTTGTCGTAGGCGCGCCCCTGCGATCCGGCCGGAACGCCGGCAAGCGTATGAAGGGCGATCATGCGGAAGATGAGATCGATCTGGCCCCGGGCACGATCGGCGATCCCGCTCTCCGCCCAGCGCTCCAGCGCCATTAGGCCGATGAAATCGATCGGGTAATAGGCGGCCGAGTTCCACTCCGCCAGACCATGGGCTTCGACGCTGTCGAACCAGCGCCCGAGGCGCTCCACAGCGAGTTCCGCCTGCTGCCGTCCCGTCCGCCCCGAGGCTGAGAACACTTCGCCGGGCAAAAGAAGTCCGGCCAAAAGCTGGCTGGTATGGAAGCAGAGCACATGGTTCTCGCTCCAGAACCACATCGCGTCATTGCCCGGCTCGTCGACCCAGTAGCGATAGGAGAGGACGGAATGGCGGATGCGCTCGACCGTGGCCTTGGGCATGCGGTCGCCATAGGCGCCGAGCAGCCACAGGAGCGGCACCATGATGAAATCGGAGCAATCCTCGCGCTGATCGATGGAGGCGAGCGTCGCATCGACGATGCGGTCGAAGCTCTCTTGGTCGTCGTAGCCGGTTTCCATCATCGCGATCAGGCGGCCGGCGCGGTTGGCGCCAAAGCGGGCGCTGTATTCCAGCGCCTGCCGCTTGCGGGCGGCAAGCGATGCCTCTGCCGGCAATGGCGAGATGCTGCTCATGAAGGCGGCGTCGATGACGCGGGTGACCGAGCCCGGCCCGGAGCCGATCGTCATATGTATGCCGTGATAACCGTCCGCAATGGCGCAGACATCGTCTGCCGTCAGCCGGTTCCGGCCGGCGTGCAGGGTCAGTTTCGCATGGGCAAGAACCGGTCGTTCGTGACCATGGCCGACCACTTTGAGCTCCACCGGCAGGTCGCGCTCCGGCGCCGTATCGAAGATGATCTCCAGCGGCTCTCTGACGAAGACGTCGCGCGCCGGGCGCACGCCTCGCGAAAGCGCTTCCAGCTCCCTCACCTCATCCTGATCGAGCGATACCGGCAGCAGCACGCAGAGCGGCTCCTCGTCCAGCATTTCGAGCTCGAAGAACCACGTCGTATCGCGTTCGGCGAGATCTTCGGTATGGACGAGAATCTCGTTGTCACCGGCGTCCAGCCGCAGCGCTATCTCGGTTGCGCTCTCGCTATTGCGCTTAAAGGGTTCGAAGCGCACCGCTTCCTGGCCGTTGACCCAGATGCGGACACCGCCGCAGGTCTTGAGCGCGAGATTAAGCGTGCGCGGCTCTTCCGTCCTGAACGTGCCCTTCAGCCATCGCCTGACATGTGTGGGCACATGCCAGAAGCTGGTGAATTCGACACGGCGGTTAGAGCCGGGAAGATAGAGGCTTTCGGTCGACCATGAGGTGTCGGGAGCAAGCTCGCGCCCGACCATCGTCGACCAGAAGGCCTTGCGGCACGGCAGGTCGCCGACATCGACGAAACCGTTGATGAAACGATAGTTCACGCGATCTTCGGCCAGGGCCGGCTCGCCCGGAAAATAGCGCTCGATGAGGGCAGAAACGGCCCACGCCGTGATCGTCTGCCCCTCGGCCACGCTGTAGGCTGGCGCCATGTTGTCCGGCTGCTTGATGCTTTCCGTTTCCACAGATCGCCTCCTCCGCAATCTTATGAAAATATTTTCATTAAGTGATTTTTGCGCGTTATTTCTGAAAATTGCTCAAAAACATCGCTATTCGCTTAGAAAATAGCTTGACGGCGTTAATGTCAAGTATATGAAATTCACTTATCGATGGCTGAGGCCGCGATTGATGAAAATGTTTTCATGGGAGGATGAAAATGAAAACCTATCTCTCAGGGGCTTTCGCACTGGCGCTGGCCACCGTTTCTTTCGCCTGGTCCAGCGTGGCCATGGCCGAAACCCAGACGATCACCTTTCTCTTCACCGACGACGACCAGGCTTATGTCCAGCGGATGGAAGCGCTGAGCAAGGAATTCGAGACGGCGCATCCCGACATCAAGGTGAACTTCGTCTCCTCGGGTTATGATGCCGTTGCCAAGCAGCTGCCGGTGCAGCTTGCCATTGGCGAAGGTCCTGACGTCGCCAAGATCACCGACTGGCAGCTGGCGCCCTACTACCTCGACATGCGGCCGCTGATGAAGGATCCCGACGGTTTTGCCAAGCTGCACGGCGACAGCCTGAACACGCTTCGTTTCCCCGGCGTCAACGATCCGAATTCGATCAACGGCTACGTCGCCTCGCAGACCTTCAACCTGCCCTTCGTCAACAAGACGCTGTTCGAACAGGCCAAGGAACCGCTTCCGAAGCCGACCGCCACGCTGAAGGACATCGTCGAAGCCTCGGCGCGCGTCGCCAAGGCGACCGGCGCCCAGATCCCGTTCACGATGGACCGCTCAGGCCACCGCTTCTCCGGCGCGGCCTTCTCCTACGGCTCCAACTACGTCAAGGATGGCAAGTTCTCCTTCCCCGACGATGCCGCCAAGCGCTACATCACCGATCTCTACAACTGGTCGAAGGACGGCTCTTTCCCGAAGGAAATGTGGGGTGCGGCCGGCGGAACCCAGTACAAGAACATGGGTGACGAGTTCGTCAACGGCAATGTCGTGACCTACCTCGCCGGCAACTGGATGGTCAATCCGTTCCAGAAGAAGATCGGCGACGCCTTCGACTGGACGGCGATCAGCGCACCCTGCGGCGATGCCGGCTGCTACCCGATGCCTGGCGGCACCGCAATCGTCGGCTTCAAGCGCACCAAGTACCCGCAAGCGGTGGCCTCCTTCATCGAGTTCCTCGGCTCTGAAAAAGTCCAGCGTGAAATCGCCGAAAACTACGTCATCCTGACCGGCGCCGACATCAAGGATCCGCAGTACAAGCTCGAGAGCCAGAACGCCAAGGACGCCATGGCCGTCTTCCTCGCGGCCCGCAACAGCGCGCCGAAGGCAGCCCGCGACCTCGAACGCCTCAAGGGCTCGTCCGCCATCTATCAGCTCATCGTCCAGCGGATGAGCCAGCTGATCGTCGGCGAGCTTTCCCTCGAAGACACCTTCAAGGCGATGAGCGCCGACGTCGACAAGGTCAACGTGGCGCTCGCCGCCAACAAGTAACCGGCCGCGCCTGTCTCCCACAGATTGCGCGCTGCATCAGCCACGGCCTCGCAACAGGCCGTGGCTGATCGTTTTCGGCCGCCTCCGGCGATCAGCTACCCGCCGCGGCAGATCGGCGCGGATAGGAGGGATGGTTCTTTCGTGTCGTGACACGGACTTCGCGAGCGGTTATAGGCGTGTCGGCCTGCGCGGCGCGCCGGCGTCAGGCTCAACTTACTGAAGCCGGCAAACGGCGGCAGTCCAGCCCATTGAGGTGCATTTCCATGCCACTCGGCTCTGAGCATCCGCTGCGAAGGGAACTTCACAACGAGCTCCATGCGCGCCCGTCGCTCTACTTCGATGGCGATACCGATGTCTGGCACGTCGCCATCGTCGGCGAGAACGGCCCTCCTTCGCTGCCCGGTTCCCTGCCGGGATTGGAAGATGTGACCACGACCGGCGAGGGCAACCACGGCATCGGCCGCGTCGGCGACGGTCGGCTGAAATGGGAAGCCCATACCGAGTTCCTGACCCTCACCTTCGTCGTGCCGGCGTCGGCCGAACCCGGCAGCAACCCGCCGGAAGCCTTTCGGGCCTGCTGCAGTCAGATTGGCGGAAAGGTCATAGCGGCCGTGCGCGTGCTGGTGCGTGACGAAAAGGACGGGCGCATTCTGGAAAAACCCAAGCTCGACTATGTCGCTTCGCGGGTCGGCGGCGGCGACGCCGAGGTGCATTCGAACTTTCGACTGACCGATAGCGGCTTCCTCGAATTCCTGTTCTTCAACCGCAATCTCAACGCCTATCGCACCGGCCGCATGGTCCGGCGTTTCCTGGAAATCGAAACATATCGGATGATGGCGCTGCTGGCGTTGCCGATGGCGCGCGAGACCGTGTCGAAGCTTTCCGCTTTTGACCAGCGCCTCGATCTCCTGATCGTCCACATGCAGAGCGCCGTCAAAGTCGACAAGGCGCTGCTGTCCGAGGTGACGAGGCTCTCCTCCGATGTGCTCAACTTCTCGGCACTCGCCCGCCACCGCTTCGGCGCGACGAAAGCCTATGCGGAGATCGTGGCGAGCAGGCTGTCGGAGCTTCGAGAAGAGCGGGTCGAGCAAAGACAAAGGCTCGGCACCTTCATCGACCGCCGCTTCCAACCGGCTGTGCGCTCGGTCTATGCGGCAGAACGGCGCCTCGACGAACTGGCCGAACGCGTCAGCCTGGCCGGAGACCTGCTCAGAACCACGGTGCAGGTTCAGCTCGAAGATCAGAACGCCTCACTGCTGACCTCAATGGAAGAGCGGGCGCGCATCCAGGTGCATATCCAGCAGGCGGTCGAAGGCTTCTCCGTCATCGCCATCACCTACTACACCATCGGCCTGGCAAAGATCTGCCTCGAAAGCATCTCCGCACTGGGTGTCGATCCGCATATGACGAAGCTCGCCGTTCTCGGTGCCATCCCGTTGGTCCTCTTCGCCGTCTGGACGGCGGTCCGCCACGTTCGCCGAAGCATCGCCGGCGCGCCGCACAGTCCGGCGGCCGGAGGCCATTGACGCGACCGCCGCCCTTTGAAGGCGGCGGCGTTCTCTTGGCTGCGTTAGCAGGACGTTACGACGCCATCGCGTAGTATCGCTGGTCCGATGCCCGGCCGTTGCCCGTCTTGAAGCGCCGCAGCAGCTCGGCGAGGCTCTCGGTTTCCTGCGTCAGGCTCTGGGCGGCGGCCGTGGTTTCCTCGACCATCGCGGCGTTCTGCTGCGTGACCTTGTCCATCTGGTCGCCGGCGGCCGAGACCTCGCGCAGGCTGGTCGCCTGCTCGCGGGCGGCGACGGCGATCTCGGCGACGGTCGCGTTCATGGCCGTGACCTGCTCGACGATCTGTTCGAGCGAGAGGCCGGATTCACCCACCAGCTCGACGCCGGTCTTGACCTGTGCCGAGGACGTGGAGATCAGTTCCTTGATCTCCCGTGCCGCATTGGCGGAACGCTGGGCGAGTTCGCGCACTTCCTGGGCGACGACGGCAAAACCCTTGCCGGCCTCGCCGGCACGCGCCGCCTCGACACCGGCATTCAGCGCCAGCAGGTTGGTCTGGAAGGCGATCTCGTCGATGACACTGATGATGTTGCCGATCTTGGACGAGGAGTTCTGGATTTCCGTCATCGCGGCGATGGCGCGCGAGACAATCTCGCCGCCCTTTTCGGCATTGGTGCGGGCCGTGGCCACCACGGCCTGGGCGCGGCTGGCGCCCTCCGCCGTTCCGTTGACGCCGCGGGTGACGTCGCCCAGCGCCGCGACAGTTTCCTCAAGCGAAGCCGCCTGCTGCTCGGTACGGCGGGCGAGATCGTTGGAGGCGGTCGAGATTTCCGCAAGGCCGGAGCGGATGGTCGTAACCGCACGGATGACGGAGTCGATCGCTTCCTCGAGACTTGCGACCGAGCTGTTGAAGTGATCGCGGATCCTGACGTAACGATGGTCGACTTCGCCGACGCGCACGGAGAGATCACCCTTCGAGAGCGCATCGAGACCGAGCGAGATTTGGCGGAAGGCATGCTCCATCACCTGCGCGTCGGAAAGCCGCTCGGCTTCCTGGCGCAGCCGCTCTTCTTCGGCGGCAAGGCGGGCGCGCTCGGCATTGGCTTCGGCGATCAGCTTGGCGCGTCCGGTTTCCTGGAAAACCTTCAGCGAGCGCGCCATGGCGCCGAGTTCGTGCCGGTGCTCGACGCCGGTGATGACGATGGCGTCGTCGCCGCGGGCAAGCTGCTCCATGGAATGCGCCATGCCGCGCACCGCCGAGGAAATCAGCCGGCCGACGAAATAGGAGAGCACCAGGCCGATGACGATCAGCAGACCGCTGATGACGAGCGTCGTGCTGGTCGCAGAAGCAACCGTTGCTTCCACCGAACCGTCGAGCGTCTTCTGCGCGCCGGTCACCGTCGCCTGCAGATCCCGGAACTCCCCAGCGATCTTCGGTGCGAGCACATTAAGCTGGGTCTGCCGGATATTGCCGGAGGCCTGCAGCACCCCCTTCATGTCGCCGAGGCGGGCAGTGTAGTTCTGCATCAGCTGGCCGGCGCCCATCAGGCGCTTCTTCTGCAACTCGTTCTTGGCAGCCTTGGCGGCGGCATCATTGAGCGCCACCGCTTCGGCAAGTGCTGTCTGCGCCGTATCGTAAGCGGCGAAATCGTCGGAATGCACGAAGCGTTCGGAGAAATAGAGGCTGCGGTTCAGGGCTTCCAGCGTCTCGGCCGTCATGTGCAGAAGGGCGACGTCGTTCTGGCGCCAGGCGCTGCGCATGACGTCGTTGAGCGCGATGCTGGTCCAGGGGCCGAATTCGGTGACCTTGGAGATCAGCAGGTCGCGGCGGGCCTGGAGCGAGACGATCTGCTCGAAAGCCTTGCCATAGGCGGCGATATCCTGGCGGATCGTCGCCAGGCCAGACTGCAGGTCCTTGTTGTCGGCAAAGCGCGGATCGTCCGCTTCGAAGGCTTTGACGCCGGCGCGGAAGCTGTCGACCACGGCCTGGGTCGGCGTGGTGCGGAAGGCTTCGGCCGACATTTGGATCTCGTGCAGCTGGTCACTGTAGTCCGAGATGGCGAGGCTCTGGCCGGCCGTGGCGCGATAGGAGGCGAAGATCGAAGAAAGCCCGTTCATGCCCGAGATCGCGCTGACGGTCAGCAGGCTCATCAGCAAGATCAACGGCACGAAGCCGGAAGTGATCTGCGCGCGAATGCCGAATTTATTCCAGAAATGCAACATCATAGGCCTCTTATGCTCACTGGCTCTTCGGCAGGTATTTGGAGATGTTCTCAGGCGTGACGAGTTCGAAGGGAACGTTGTTTTCGCGCGGCACCTTCTCCTTGTTGACGAGCTTCACAGCGGCGTCGACCGCCGCGGCACCCTGTCCGACAGCGCTCTGGAGAATGGTCACGTCGAGATCGCCGGCCACCATCGCGGCTAGCGCATCGTCGGTCGCGTCGACCCCGGCGACGACGACATCCTTCATCGGCATGCCGGCCTTCTTCATGGCGCGGATCGCGCCGAGCGCCATCTCGTCATTGTTGGCGATAACGGCGTCGAACTTGACGCCGGCCGCAAGCCACTCCTGCATCTGCTGGTCGGCATAATCGCGCGACCAGTAGGCGGCCTGCCGCTCGACGATCTCCAGGCCCTTGCAGTCGGGCGTGGCGATGACATCCGAGATATCCTGCGTGCGGGCACGAGCCGCGGCGTGGAAAGGCTCGCCCATCAGCACGACGACGCGGCCCTTGCCCTTGAGCAGCGCACAAACCTGCTTCGTCTCCAGCGTTCCGGATTCCTTTTCGTTGGAGGCGACCACGACCTGATTTTCGGGAAGATCAAGCAGGTTGGAAGGTACGTTGTTGATGTAAACCAGCGGGATGCCGGCATCCGCCGCCATCTTGGTCATCTGCGGCCCGAGATCGCCATCGGAGACCGCCAGGATGATGGCGTCGACCTTGTCGGCGATAAGCTTCTGAACCTGCTTCTTCTGAAGCTCGTTGTCGCCCTTGGCGTTCTCGGTAACCAGCTTGAGGCCGGAGACCGTCTGCCCGTGGGCGACGACGCCATTGAGAAGCGCCGTCCTGAATTTGTCGAGATCGGACATCGAAACGCCGATCGTCTGAGCATTGGCGACAGAGACCGACATCGCCAAGGCGATGGATGCAAGCGTGGCCGTTTTCATGAATTCCCCTGCGCAATTCGGATGGAAGCGCGTTATTTCAAATTTTGGTTAAATTTTACTTTTCGCGCCGAAAGCGAGACGTAACGCGGGGAGGCCGCCAAGCGGCTGGATTTGGATTGGATCAAGTCGATTCGATGCAAAGACATCAAATCATCCTTTTCAATATTACCGCCCGCCGAAGCCGGAGCCGACGCTGATGCCTTTGTAGATCACCCTCTGCAGCACGATGGCGAGGATGACCCCCGGCACCATGGAAATAGTGGCGCCCGCCATGATGTAGTTCCAGGCGGTGCCCTGCTGCGTCTGAAACAGGGTGAGCCCGAGCGGCAGCGTGGCCTTTTCGAGCCCGCTGGTGGCGATCAGCGGCCACAGGAAGCTTTTCCACTGCGCGATGAAAGTAAAGAGCGACAGCAGGCCGATGGCCGGCATGGCGAGCGGCACGATGACGGTGACCAGGATGCGCAGGCGCGAGGCTCCATCCATCATCGCCGCCTCGTCGAGGTCCTTGGGAATGCCGAGGATGAACTGCCGCAGCAGGAAGGTGCCGAAGGAGGAGAAGGCGACCGGCAGGATCATGCCGTGATAGGTGTTGATCCAACCGAGCTTGCTGACCAGAAGGAAGAGCGGAATGACCAGCATCACCTGCGGGATCATCAGCGTGCTGAGATAGGTGAGCAGCAGCCCCTCACGGCCGGGGAACCTCAGACGGGCGAAAGTATAGGCCGACAGGCAGGAGACCACGATGACGATCGCGGTCACGCCGCAGGCGACGACGAAGGAGTTCAGCAGGAAGCTGCCGAAGGGCAGCGACACCAGTGCCTCGACGAAATTGCCCCACTGATATTCCTCGGGCAGGATACGGACCGGCACGGCCAGCACTTCGGTATTGGAGCGCACCGCATTCGACACCATCCAGAAGAAGGGAAAGAGGAAGAGCAGCGCGATCAGCGTCAGTCCGGCGTAGCTGACGAAGGTGCCGATCCGCCGCAGGATGCGATGCCGATTCCGGGACTGGGAATGCGGATGCCGTGAGGCCGGGTCAGTCGTCATAATGCACCCATTTGCGCTGCATGTGGAACTGCAGGATGGTGAGCGCCATGATCATGACGAACATCACCCAGGCGAGCGCCGACGCGTAACCCATCTGGAAATTGGTGAAGCCCTTCTGATAGATGGCGAAGCCGAGGGTCGCCGTCGCCGAGCCGGGACCGCCGCGCGTCATGGCGAAAATCTCGTCGAAGACCTGCAGCGAGGTAATGGCCGTCATGACCGTGGCGAAGAAGACCGTCGGTGAGATGAGCGGCAGGCGGATGCGCCAGAAGCGCCGCCAGGGACCGGCGCCGTCGATCATCGCCGCTTCGAGATAGTGCTTCGGCACCAGGTCGAGCGCGGCGTTGAACATCACGACGTTGTAGCCGACATTGGCCCAAAGCGTGACGAGCACGACCGCCTGCATGGCCCAGCTCGAACTCAGCAGGAAATTCGGCAGGCCGAGGCCGAGCGAGCGGATGACGCTGTCGGCGAGCCCGTCCGGCGTGAAGATCAGCAGCCACACCACGGAGGCTGCGATCGTCGGGGTAAAGGTCGGCAGGAAGAAGATCACCCGAAAGATCGCCTTGCCGCGCTTGAGGCTCGATATCCAGACCGCGAGCGTCAGCGAAACGATGATATTCACGGCCAGATACTCGACCGCGAAGAACAGCGTATTGCCCAATATGGTGTAGAAGGCCGGATCGACGGTGAAGAGCTTGATGTAATTCTGAAAGCCGACGAAGGATGGCGTCGAGATCAGCTGCCAGTTGGTGAAGGAGAGCGCCAGCGACGCAACGATCGGCAGGGCCATGAAGATCATGAAGCCGAGGAAACTCGGCAGCAGGAACAGCATGGCCGTCTGCGTCTCGGGCTTCAGGAAGCGCCTGGGCTGACCGGGCTGCAGGGCAATTTCGGCAACGGCGCTTTCCGACATCTCTTCCTCCATGCGCGGCAGCTCATGCCGCCGCGCTCTAGCACGGCACGCTCTATTGCTGCGCGAGGCTCTGGATGGACTCCATCGTCTGCTTGGCGTCGGCGCTGCCGCCGAAGGCGGGCGGGAAATACTGGTTGAAGAGATTTTCCACCGCCGCCCAGTTGTTGGTGATGACATAGGGCACGGAATGCGCCAGCGAATAATCCAGTGCCTCGCCGCCATTGGTGATGTCCTTGGCCGCCACCTTGTACCAGGAGGATTGCGAGGCCGTACGCGCCGGCAGCGCCCGGCCCTGTTCGGCGAGGTACTGCAGCGCCTCAGGGCTGGTCAGCACCTGGATCGCCTTCCAGGCCGCGTCCTTGTTCTTGCTCGTCGTGGCAATGCCGAAACCGGAGCCCGCCGTAACGGTGGTAAGCTCTCCCTCTGCGCGCGGCAGGGTGGTGGAACCAACTTTGAACTTGACCTTGTCCTTCATGCCGATGATCGACCATGGACCGTCGACATACATCGCGACATTGCCTGAATAGAAGCGGCCCTGGATGACCGTGCCGGCATCGGCGCTCGACGGCACCAGCGGCGCGACCTTGTCCTTGGCGGCAAAGCCGATCACCCTCTCGGCAGCGGCAATGGCGCTCGGATTGGTAAGATCGAGAGCGCCGGAATCGTTGACATATTTGTCGCCCCAGGCCGAGGCCAGGACCGAATAGTTCTGCGGGGTGATGCCGAAGCCGTACTTTCCGTCCTTGGTCAGCTTCTTGGCGGCATCGGTAAACTCGGCGAGCGTCCAGCCCGGCTCCGGTAAGGGAATACCGGCGGCTTGAAGCGCGTCCTGGTTATAGTAGATAACCCAGGGACCGACGTCATAGGGCAGGCCGTAGAGTTGCTTGTCGACGGACATGCCGCCGATGATCGAGGGGGTGAAGGCCCCAATGTCGAACTTGTCGGCCGCGATCCGGTCATTCAGCGGCTCCAGCAGCGAATAGAAATTCGGCATGCGCAGCGACTGCATCGACACGATGTCGGCGAGCTGGCCCGACGCCGCCAGCACCGGCAGGCGGGTCCAGTAATCGACCCAGCCGGTCGTCGTCAGCGTCACCTTGATATCGGGGTATTTGGCGGTCACCATGTCGGCCAGGTGCTGCCAGCCCTTGGTATCGGCATCGGAACCGGTCCACATCTGCCAGGTCAGATTGACCTGCTCGGCCGAGGCGGATGTGGCAAAGAGGCTGCCGCCGATTGCGGCAAGCAAAAGCGTTTTCTTCAGAACCTTCATGGGTTTCTCCTCCCTCCATGACGCAATGAACACGCGAGTGCGACCGAGTTCACGCCTTGAGGACGATCTCGATCACCGGCACGGTAACGTCAGGTCGCCGGACCGGCAGTTCGAGCGTGATCATGCCCTCCGGCACCATCACGCCGATATTGGAATCCACATCCCTGGTGTGGCTGAGCCAGCGCACTTCGCTGGCATCGTGCAGGAACTGCGCATAGGCGATCCTGTCGGCGAGGCCCTCGATATGGATGTGGCGGTAAGGCCAGTTGTAGACATGCAGATAGAGACGGTTGCCACGTTGGGTGTAGCGGCAGCAGGCCGGCACGGGAAATTCGGACGGACCGGCGCCATAGATCGAGCGCCCATTGACCTCCATCCAGTTCCGGTAGACATCGAGCGCGGCGATGGCGCGGGCGTCGAAGGTGCCGCGGCCGGTGGGGCCGACATTCATCAGGAGGTTACCGCCGAGCGCGACGGAATCGATCAGCAGCTGGATGATCTGCTCCGGGCTCTTCCAGCTGTCCTCGTCGCGGTGATAGCCCCATGAGCCGCTGAAGGTGTGGCAGGCTTCCCAAAGCACACCCTGACTGGCGATAGCGGGCGCCACCCGCGGCGTATACTGCTCCGGCGTCGTCACGTCGGGCAGCTTGCCCGGCGGCAGGTCGAGGCGGTTGTTGACGATGATTTCGGGCTGCAGCTCGCGCACCAGCTCCAGCAGCCGCTCGCTCTCCCAGTCGGCGCGGCCCTTGCCTGGCAGGCCGCGATACTCGCGACCGGGATAGCTGAAATCAAACCAGATGATGTCGATGCGGCCGAAGCCGGTCAGAAGCTCGCGCACCTGCTCGCGCATATAGGCGGCATAATTGGCGATGTTGCGACCGGCATTCAGCGCCTCGGCTTGCGGATGGTTGCGCAAGGGATGGTGGACGTCGATCGGGAAATCGGGATGGTGCCAGTCGAGCAGCGAATAGTAGAAGCCGATCTTCAGCCCCTCGGCGCGGAACGCTTCGACCAGCGGCGTCAGCAGGTCTCTGCCGCAGGGCGTGTTCGGCGCCTTGTAGTCGGTGACCTTGCTGTCCCAGAGGCAGAAGCCTTCGTGATGCTTGGTCGTCACCACGACATATTTCATGCCGGCCAGACGCGCGCGGCGCGCCCAGTCCCTCGGATCGTAAAGATCGGGATCGAAATTGTCGAAATAACGCTGGTAATGGTCGTCGCTCAGCTCTTCGCGGTTTTTCAACCACTCATGCCGCGCTCCGAGCGCATAGAGGCCCCAATGGATGAACATGCCAAGACGATCATGGCTGAACCAGGCGTGCTTACCCGCTCCCGGCACCGAATTTTCCGGCTGGCGCTCCGAATTCGTCACAGGTTTCTCCTCCCTGTTTTTCGGTTCCACTTCATGTCGAACCGGTTCGGCGATTGAACATCGTCCTTGACCCGGCACCTGTCAAGCCGAAATTCATGAATTGCATAACCGCGAGGTAAACGCACCATAATTGAGCAATCAAGCGCGATATGTTGCAACAGCAAACAAAATCTGACAGAAGAAAGCTTTAGAACCGGTTCGACAGATATGACCACCATACGCGATGTCGCGCGCCTTGCGGGAGTTTCGATCTCGACCGTCTCGCTCGCGCTCAACAGCCCGAAACGGGTCGGCGCCGAGACGCTCGACCGCATCCGGCAGGCGATACAGTCGACCGGCTACCGCATCGATCCGGTGGCCCAGACGCTGGCGCGCGGGCGCAGCTCGCTGATCGGTTTCGTGTCCGCCAATCTCGGCAACATGTTCTTCGGCGACATCCGCCGCGAGATCGAGCACCAGGCGCTCGACCACGGCTATTTCGTGCTGATCGCCGACTCCTCCGGCAGGGCCGATCTCGAACGGGCGTTGCTGGAGCGCCTGCAGGCGCAGAAGATCGCAGGCATTGCTCTGGCGGCCAACGGACGCGGCGAGGAATACGCAACCTTCCTGCGCGAGTTCAAGACGCCGATCGTCATGTTCGACCAGAAGGTGGATGGCGCCGCGCGCGATTTCGTCGGCTCGGACAATCCGCTGACGACGATGATCCTGACAGAGCACCTGCTGCAACTCGGCCATCGGCGCATCGCCTTCATATCAGGCCCGAGCGGCCTGCACACCGCCGACGAGCGCCTGAAAGGTTTTATGGACACGATGGCAGGCGCCGGCGCCGACGTCGATCCGTCACTGGTGGTCGAGGGCGGCTACACCAGGAGCGGCGGCCACACGCAGGCGATGCGCCTGCTGACCCGCCGCGACCGCCCGACCGCCATCATCGGCGCCAACAACATGATGGGGCTGGCAACCCTGCAGGTGATGCAGGAAATGGGCTTCCGCTGTCCCGACGACGTCTCGCTGGCAATGGTCGACGACGTGCCCTGGAGCAACGTCATCACACCTCGCATCACCATGGTCGTGCAGGATGCGCAGAAGCTCGGCGAATTGGCCGCCCAGCGCCTGCTGGCCAGGATCGCAAGCCCCGAGGCCGCCGCCGAGCCGCCGCAGGATTTCATCCTGACGCCGAGATTCGTGCGTGGAGAGTCGACAAGGCGGCTATAAGGATTACTACCGATCCTCGCGCGTATGCCAAAGCCGCAACACATAGATTGTCGACTGCTGGATTTCATAACGCATCTCATAACGGCCAACGAGAATGCGGCGGACCTCCTGAGGATCGAACTCTTCGAGCCGCTCGCCGAGACGTGGCTGCTCAATTAGACGAGCGGGGGCTGCCGCCAGCGCCTGCACGGTACGGGCCGCAGCTCGCCGGTCGACCGGGGAGAGAAAGTCGTATAAGCGAGCGATGTCGGAGACAGCTTTGCTCGTCCACTTGATTTCCATCACCGGGGCAACGAAATCGGCTCGTCACCATCAAGACTATCGGCCCAGGCTTGAACAGACTGGTGATCGACAACATTGCCGCTATCCACATCGGCTAACGCCTCAAGCGTCAAACGCCGACGCTCCTCTTCCTGGTCGATCCATGCAGTCAGGGCTTGCTTGACGATCCAGCCGCGCGAACGCTCAAGGCGCGATGCAAGCTGATCGACCTTCTGCGCAAGCGGCAATGGAACATGAGCCGTGAGAACTTTGGTCTCCATCAAAAACTCCTCAACGCCAATCAATCATAATCATAGCGATTAATCTTGATTATATCCAGCGCCTATACGTCATGAAGCCCGGCTCAGACTTCTCAGAAAGGTGACGCAGCATCGAGAGTTGTGAGGTATAATGTCGGATTTTCATCGGCCGGTGAAGCAGCCAAAGCAAAAGCGTCGATCCTTCATCCATTGAAAGACCGCGAGATTTGTCATACATGTGTGATGAATCATAAATTTCGGAGTGCCGCTGGTTCGAACGGCGTCCGGATCGAAGCCGATGCGGGGATCGAGGCGTGGCTATGCAAGGGAAGGATCGCAGCAGGGGCTCGGGGTCGCTGGTCGCACAGGTCGGCGAAAGCCTGCGGCAGGCGATCCTCAGCGGCCAGTACGCCGCCGGCGATAAGCTTCCGAGCGAGCACGAACTGACGGAAACGCACAGCGTCAGCCGGACCGTGGTGCGCGAGGCGGTGGCTGCCCTTCGCTCCGACGGGCTGGTCGAGGTGCGCCAGGGCGCGGGCATTTTCGTGCTTGGCGACGATCCCTCTCTCTCCGGGCGAAAAGTCGACAAGGCCCGCGTCGCCTCCGATCTGGAAGTGCTGGAAATCCGCACCCCTGTCGAAATCGAGGCGGCGGGACTTGCCGCGCTCCGCCGGTCACCGGCGCAGGAGGAAGCGATCTTCGAATGTCACCGGAAAATTCTCCAATGCATCGAGACCGATCGGTCCATCCGTGAGGCGGATCTCGAACTCCATGTCGCGATCGCCGAGGCGACGAACAATCCGCTGTTCAAGCACTTCCTGGAATCTCAGGGCGCGGCGATCATTCCGCAGTCGAGGCTCGTGCCGGAAACCAGGACGGCCGAGCAGACCGCCTACCGAAAGCTGATCCACAGGGAACATGAAGCGATCGTCGTCGCCATTTCCGACCGGGACGATCAGGCCGCCCGCAATGCCATGCGCGAGCATCTGGTCGGCAGCCAGGCGAGATATCGCAACCTGCTCAAGGATCTGCGAAGCTTTACCAGCTGATACCCACTCCCGAGCGTCCGAACGCCTTGGCAAGGGACAAAGCCAGCAAATAGCTCTGCCCGTTGTAAGCTGCCGCTATCCAGGCTCGGGCGTCGGCGCATCATTTCCCCGCCGGTTCACGCGACAGGTTGATCGTTTGCGGCTGAAAGCTAGTTGAAAGCTTCGACGTCTTAGGAAAAGGCTGCATCGTGGAGGAGACACGGTCAAGGTGACGAGACGACGATGCAGGCAAACCATCAGGAGGAGATTTCCATGCGTTCTTCACGCAGCCTTTTTCACAGCGTCGCTTTTTCCGCGCTTCTCGCCGCAGCCACATTCACGTCAGGCGCCGCCCACGCGGCCGACAAGATCACCATCATGGTCGGCGGCTATGAGAAGCAGATCTATCTGCCCGCCAAGCTCGCCGAATCCCTCGGTTACTTCAAAGACGAAGGTCTCGACGTCGAACTGCTGAATGAAGCTGCCGGCGTCGACGCCGAAAACCAGCTGCTGGCAGGCGCCGTCCAAGGCGTCGTCGGCTTCTATGACCACTGTGTGGACCTGCAGGCCAAGGGCAAGTTCGTCGAATCCATCGTCCAGTTCAGCCAGGCGCCGGGCGAGGTCGAGATGGTTTCGAGCAAACATCCCGAGATCAAGTCGCCGGCCGATTTCAAGGGCAAGAGCCTCGGCGTCACCGGTCTCGGCTCCTCCACCAACTTCCTCACCCTCTTCATGGCCTCCAAGGCCGACCTCAAGCCCGGCGACGTCGTCACCATTCCGGTCGGCGCCGGCGGCACGTTCATCGCCGCCATGCAGCAGGATCAGATCCAGGCCGGCATGACGACGGAGCCGACGATCTCGCGCCTGATCAAGACGGGCGAAGCGAGCGTTCTCGTCGACATGCGCACGGTCGAAGCGACCCGAAAGGCGCTTGGCGGCACCTATCCGGCCGCCTCGCTCTACATGGAAACTTCCTGGGTCGAGGAACATAAGGACGAGGCACAGAAGCTCGCCAATGCCTTCGTCAAGACGCTGAAATACATCAATACGCATTCCGCCGCCGAGATCGCGGACAAGATGCCGAAGGACTTCTACGTCGGCGACAAGGATGGCTACGTCAAGGCTCTCGACGAGGGCAAGGGCATGTTCACGCCCGATGGCGTGATGCCGGAGGACGGCCCGAAGACCGTGCTTGCCGTGCTCTCGGAGTTCTCCAAGAACGTCAAGGGCAAACAGATCGACCTTTCCAAGACCTACACGACCGAGTTCGTCAAGAACGTCAAGTGAGGCCGTCGCGCCGCTTCCAGCTCCTGAGCGGAAGCGGCGTCCGTTCGATCATGGGCATTGCGTGCGCGCCCTTAAGCACGCCTTCAGGTATCACCATGCAACAGGACACCAAACAGATCCCCGCGATCGAGCTGATCAACGTCAGCCGACGTTTCGTCTCGCCGACCGGAAAGTCGCTGACTGCGCTTCGCGATTTCAACATGACGGTCGCCCGCGGCGAATTCGTCGCCGTCGTCGGCCCGACCGGCTGCGGCAAGTCGACGACGCTCAATCTCGTGACGGGCCTCGCACGCCCGAGCGCCGGCGAAGTCCGCCTGATGGGCGGGCCGATCACCGGCATCGACCCGCGTGTCGGCTTTGCATTCCAGACCGACGCGCTCTTTCCCTGGAAAAACGTGATCGAAAACGTCATGGCCGGCCCGCTGTTCCGCGGCAAGTCCCGCGCCGAGGCGGAACAGAGCGCCCGCGATTGGCTGGCGCGCGTCGGCCTGTCGAAATTTCTGCACCATTATCCCCATCAGCTTTCCGGCGGCATGCGCAAGCGCGTCTCGCTGGCGCAGACCTTCATCAACGAACCTGAAATCCTGCTGATGGACGAGCCCTTCTCGGCGCTCGACGTGCAGACCCGCACGGTCATGCACGAAGAACTTCTGAAGCTCTGGGCCGAGCGCAAAGCCTCGGTGGTGTTCGTCACCCACGATCTCGAAGAGGCCGTAGCGCTTGCCGACAAGGTCTATGTTCTGACCGCCGGCCCCGCCACGGTGAAATCGGTCTATCCGATCGACCTTCCCCGCCCCCGCGTCGTGTCGGAGATCCGCTACGAGCAGAGCTTCATCGACTACTGCAAGACGATCTGGGAGGATCTCCGCGAAGAGGTCGAGACCAGCTACCGCCGCGCAAGCGAAGCGGCCTGACGGAGGATACCATGGCACACGTCACATTCGAGGCCGGCTCGGCCACCCTGTTTCGCCCGGGCACATCAGATGCCGAGATCGAAGCCTCCGCGCTGAAGGCAATACGCCGGCGCAACACGCTGGTGCGCTTCTGGCAGATCGCCATCCTGGTCTTCGTGATCGGCATGTGGGAGCTCTCCTCCAACATGAACTGGATCGACCCGTTCTTCTATTCGAGCCCGAGCGGCGTGCTTGAGCGGCTTTACGAATGGGCGACCGAAGGTACCACCGAAGGATCGCTCTGGTATAATCTGTGGGTGACGATGGAAGAGGCGCTGATCGGCTTCTTTGCGGGCTCGATCACCGGCGTCTTCGTCGGCATCGGGCTTGGCCGCAACCGCTTCCTCTCCGACATTTTCTCCGTCTACATCAAGGCGATCAACTCGATCCCGCGCGTCGTCTTGGCCCCGATCTTCATCATGATCATGGGTCTCGGCCTGCCGTCCAAGGTGGCGCTCGCCTTCATCATGGTGTTCTTCGTCGTCTTCGCCAACGCCTTCCAGGGTGTGCGCGAAGCCGACCGCAACATGATCGCCAATGCCCGCATTCTCGGCGCTTCCGACTGGCAGGTGACGCGCACGGTGGTCATTCCCTCGGCAATGAGCTGGATCTTCGCCAGTCTTCACGTCTCCTTCGGCTTTGCTATCATCGGCGCGATCGTCGGCGAATTCGTCGGCGCCCGCTTCGGCATCGGCCAGCTGATCTCGATCGCGAAGGGCACGTTCGATGCGGCCGGCATGTTCGCGGCCATCCTCCTCGTCATGGTCGTCACGCTTGTTGCAGAATACATCATGACGCTGATCGAGAACCGCCTGGCGAAATGGCGCCCGCAGCAGCACCTCGATACGCAGTAATAAATCGGCCTCCTCCCAAGGCAGATCGAAGCGAAGGCGGGGCTAACGCCCGGCCTTCGTTTTATTGACGTGTCGTCCGGCGCTTGCCCCTCACCCGGCTGCCGCCACCTTCTCGCCGCGCGCGGGGAGAAGGGGATGTACCGCGGCCTCTCCGTTCCCCTCTCACGTCGCGGAAGCCACGTCCCCTCGCCCCGTTTGCGGGGGAGGGCTAGGGTCATATGCGCTAGGTTAGGCTCTGAGCCGACCGGCAGCCCCGCTTCAACCTTCGGCCAGTGAGCCAAAATATCGGTCAAATCAACATCCCAGGCTTGACTCACATCCATAGTCTTGGCTGCCTTTGCCCCTAACCCAGCGCATATGAGGGTTACGATGAGGGGCAAGCTATCCCAGCGAACCGCACAGCATGGACAAGCCCAAGCATGACCATTCAAGCAAGCGGAAGCCGAACGATCACGACGAGACCGCCGCCTTCAGCATCACCGAGCGAAACCGAACCTCCAGCCCCTTCGACGACCTCGCGGACAATCGCAAGCCCGAGTCCGCTCCCTTCGCTTTCGGTTCCCATGATCCGATAGAACCGCTCAAAAACCTGCTGGCGCTCCCCTTCGGGAATGCCCGGCCCGTTATCCTCAACGGTGACGACGGCGTGGCCGTCCGCCTGCCCGACGGCGACCGTCACCCGTCCATCGGCTTTGCTATAACGGATCGCGTTGTCGATGAGGTTGACCAGCATCTCGCGCAGCATCGTCCCATCGCCCTCGACGACAACCGGCCGGTCCGCCTCCAGGCCCACGTCGATGTTGCGCTTGAGCGCTTCTTCGGCATAGGCCTCCAGGATCTCGCGGGCCGCCTTGCAGAGATCGGTCGCGTCGCTGCGCGGGCGGCGGCTGCCGGGCTCGGCCCGCGATAAGGTCAGCAACTGGCTGGCGAGACGCGAAATCTGCCGGGTGCTGGTGCGCAGCGCAGCAAGCGCCTCGTCGCGGCGGGCGGCATCGTCTTCGCGGGAGGCCACGCTCGCCTGCGTCGAAATCAGCGCGAGCGGCGTCCTCAACTGATGCGCCGCGTTCGATACGAACCGCCGCTGTGCGGCCATCTGGTTCTGGACGCGCTCCATGTAATCGTTCAGCGCATGGACGAGCGGACGCAATTCGCTCTGCACCATCTCGGGTGACAGCGGATCAAGACGGTTGCGCCCACGCCGGCGCACCGCGTCCCGCAGCCTCAGAGCAGGCGCGAGGCCGCGTTGAAGCCCAAGGATCGTAACCAGGCTTGCGACAAAGACGAGCACGAACTGCTTGGAAAAATCCGAAAGCCACAACTGCCTTCGCATCGCATACTGGCTGTTATGCGTCACGGCGACGGTCACCGAGATCGTGCCGTCATTGGGAAGACCGACGACCGGATGATCGAGCATCAAGACGCGCACGTCGGCGCCATGGAAGGCGAGATCCTCGCCGACGCGCTGGACGGTCGGCCGCGGCAGATCGGGAAAGCCGCTCACCAGATTGCCCCAGGCGGTGATGACCTGGTAGGACACACGGTCGCCAAAGCCCGTATCGAACATCTCGAGCGCGGCCGGCGGAACGTCCACCTGAACATTGCCGCCCTCATCGACGCGCACCGCCTCGGCGATGACCCGGGCGGATGCAAGAAGCGTTCGGTCCGTCACCAGCTTTGCCGTCGCGTCGGCCGACCAGAAGCTGTCGTAGAGATTGAAGGCGATGGCGCCGAAGAGCGTCAGCAGCACCCAGCAGAGCAGTTGCACCCTCAGGCTCTGGCTGAGCCGCGTGATCGTTCCGCCCGCCTTTGTCACGACGCTATTGGACATGTCTGAGGAGATAGCCGAGCCCGCGTAGCGTCGCGATCTGAACCGAACTGTTTTCGAGCTTCTTGCGGAGCCTGTGGACGTAAATTTCAATGGCGCTCGGATCGGCCTCGTCGTCGAAACCGAAGACGCTTTCGGACAGGGCGGCTTTCGAGACAGTGGTGCCGAGCTTCATGACGAGCTGTTCGAGAACGGCATATTCCCGCGGCGTCAATTGCAGTGGTTCGTCTGCCACGAAAAATTGCCGCGTGCCCCCGGAAAAACGCAGGTTCCCGACGGTGATCTCGGAGGATGCCCGGTCCTGCCCGCGGCGCACCACGGCACGGATTCTCGCCTCGAGTTCGGCGATTTCGAAAGGCTTGGCGAGATAGTCGTCGGCGCCGCTATCGAGTCCGGCCACGCGGCCGTCCAGACTTGCATTCGCGGTCAGGATGATGACCGGCAACTTGTTTCCTGACTGCCTCAGCCGCTTCAAAAGCGTCAATCCGTCAAGCTTGGGCAGCGAAAGGTCGAGAATCATCGCCGAATATTCCGCCACCTTGAGCAGATGCTCGGCGTCCTCGCCATCATAGGCAATATCGATAGTGTACTGCGCCTGCCGCAGGGCTTTGCCCAGCCAGGCCGCCAGATCCTTGTTGTCCTCCACCACAAGCAGTCTCATCCGTCCCCCTTAGCACGGGCAGAGGGCATGGCGGAAGCGTGCCTAAGGCGTTGTATCTCGCCTGCCGCTCCCGGCGCGACGCCGCCCTCGGCAATCATTGGCGCGAATTGTCCGCCATTTGTCCGACGCGGGCATTTTCCTTTGGCTTTAGGCGGCAGAATATGGCTTCATGATCAACCACCACGGAGCAGAAAATGTCCGGCCATGAAACCATTCTTCTCGTCATAGACGCCCAGGAGTCCTTCCGGCAGCGCGATTATTGGGATGAAGGCCTCGCACCCGCCTATATCGAACGCCAGCAGGCTCTTATCGACGGCGCAGAAGCCCGCGGAATACCCGTCATCCAGATCTTTCATGTTGACGGAAACGGGCCGTTTTCGGAAAGCTCGGGCTTCGTCAGAACGCTCGCCCCTCTCAGGATCGCTCCCGAAGCGATCTTCAGGAAGAACCGCCATAGTGCACTCGTCGGTTCGGGCCTCGACGTGTGGCTGACCAGGAATGGCGTTCGCCGCATCATCGTCTCCGGCATCCGTACCGAACAGTGCTGCGAGACCACGACCCGTCACGCCTCCGATCTCGGCTATCAAGTCGACTATGTCGGCGAAGCGACCCTGACCTTCCCGATGACGGACGTATCGGGACGCACATGGAGCGCCGGAGAAATCCGCGGCCGCACGGAACTGGTTTTGTCGGGCCGTTTCGCCCGGATCGCAACCGTCGAACAGGCGCTGGCGGGAAGCGGAGAGCAACTCGCGGCATGACTGATACAGCGCGGCCCTTCGATATCCCCGTCTACGTCGTCGTGCCGCCGCGCGTGCTGCTGCTCGATGTCGCCGGCCCGATCGAAGTGCTGCGCAAGGCGAACCTCGAACAGAAGACGGTGCGCTTCAGCGCCACCTATATCGGCCCATCGGCAACGGTCGGCAGCTCGATCGGCCTTGCCGTTACGGGTGTCGCCGCCTTGCCGGAGCGCTTGCCCGATCAGGCGCTCGTCGTCATCGCCGGCAGCGCCGACGCGCCGATGGAGAACAACCGTCCGTGGGACGAAGAGGAGCGCGCCGCCCAGGCCGCGATCGTCGCCTGGCTGAAGCGGGCCATTCGCCCGGGGGTTCGGCTGGCCTCGATCTGCTCGGGCGCCTTGCTCGCGGCCGAGGCCGGAATGCTCGATGGCCGCGAATGCACCACCCATCACGGCTGCATGGAGGACCTGGCAAGGCTCGCGCCCACCGCGCGCATCCGGGACAATCGGCTCTACGTCGAGGATGGGGAGCGCCTCACCAGCGCCGGCATCACCGCCGGCATCGACCTCATGCTGCATATCGTTGCCGAAGCGGCGGGACATGCCTGCGCGCTTGCGGTGGCGCGATATCTCGTCGTCTATCTCAGGCGCGGCGGCTCGGATCCGCAGCTTTCGCCCTGGCTCGAAGGCCGCAACCATATCCACCCGGCCATCCATCGCGCCCAGGATGCAGTCGCCGCCGATCCTTCCCGCGACTGGTCGGTCGCCTCGCTCGCGCGCCTCAGCGGCGCCAGCCCGCGAAACCTCTCACGGCTGTTCAACGAACACACCGGCATGAGCGTCACGGATTTCGTCAACCGCATGCGCGTGGCGCTCGCCCGCGAGATGCTCGCCGGCTCAAGGCTGGATATGGAGGCCGTGGCAATGCGCGCCGGCTTCGGCTCGGCCCGGCAACTGCGCCGCGCCTGGAACCGCCTGCATGACAGCCCGCCGAGCGCGGCCCGGACGAAGCCGGCCGTGGGCTCATAGAGTAAGAGGAAGGGGCGCGCGCCCGACCTCATTTTCGACGCCGGGGGTTGCAGCGCCGGCTACATCCGTACCCCAGATCTCGATCTGCGTCAGCGCCGGAAAGGGTGAGATGTCCTCAGCCTTGATGAGGCCATGCAGCTCGATCCATTCGATGATGCAGGGCTCGATGGAAAAGCCCTGGGCGGCACCGGATTTGACCAGCGGGAAACGAGAGGTCTTGCCGCTCGAGAAGGTGACGCTCACCTCTTCCCACCAGGAATCATGCGGGAAGTCCGCGCGAAGGTAGAAGACAATTTCGTCGACGCGGACCGGCCTGCCGAACTCCACCGTCAGCGCCGCTTGCGGATCGCGATTGATGCCCCAGCTCGTATAGGGCCAGAAGCCATGATCGTCATTGGCCTTTTCGCCGTCGATGGCGTTTCTGGCGGCAAAGACCGCTTCGCCTCGGGTTTCGACATTGGCGCGCGCATGCGGAAATAGCGCCCGGTTGGCGTGATCGTCCCAGGGGTTGAGCGCAAGATTGCGCCGATGGGCGATCTCCTCGGGGCGCGCACAGCGCACGGACAGCCGGTGGATATCGCCGCTGAACGCATTCGGGGAATAGGATTTGCGCTTGTCGCCGAAAGGCACCGCAAGCGCGTAGGAACATTGCTTCATATAGACCAGGCTTGGCTGGATCGCACTGTCCAGCGCGAGAAAGACATGTCCGGGCCTGGAGACTTCCACAATCACCTGCTCGCCCTCGCGATAGCTTTGACGATAGACCAGGAACGTCTCATCCTGCCCAGTGGCGCTTGCCAATACGGACCCATCGGCATCCACGATCTTCAGCGTCAATTCCATGTTCGTCCTCCTCAGAGCCTGAAGATTTCTGACAGCATCAGGCTCTAACTATTTAATTTATCAGTAATTTCAGGAGCTTCCCGGCAAGCGGAATGCGCAGGCGATAGAGCTTCTCCGGCCAAGCCGATCTCAGCCTGAGATCATTCACCTCGATCTCGTCGATTTCGATCGGCCCGGCGCCGTCGACGAAAATACTGCCGAGATCGGCAAGATCGATCCTGTCCCGGGTGATCGTCGGCGGCAGGCATGTCATCAGCGACAGAACCGCCGCTTTGTCGCCGTCATAGCTATCGACGATCTCGACATGGCGTCCGCGGACCAAGGAGACGGCACGCCGATAGCTGCGCAGTTGCGCTTCCACCGGATAGGCGCCAGCGATGTCGAGAGATATGCGCGCCAGGTTCTCACCGAATTCCGTTTCGACGTCCTGCGCGCCGAAAGCTTCGCCGGCGGACTGCATGACGCCGTCGAATGTCGGCAGGTTGTGATAGGCCGACTGCATCGTCCAGATCTCGTAGCGCCGCGGCGAAAAGGTCTTCGCCGTGTAGGTCTCGACGCCGACATCGATCAGGAATGGGCGCCCGTCCTTGTAGAGGGTCACGCTGCCGACGTCGTTGTGATTATGGCCCTCGCCATTGTTGCCGCCCTTGACCGCAAGCGAGAACCGATCGTCGCGAGCGACAAGCAGGCCGATGCCGGGATAAAAAATGTCCCGGCGCGACAGCGCATGCGGCTCGATGATCGGGATCTGCGGGCCGGCCAGCAGTTCCTGCACGCGATACCAGAGGTTCCATTCCTCGGGCAAATGCGGGTGTTCGACGGCAGCCCTGTCGGCTGCGGCGAAGTCCGCCAGCATCTGCGAACCAACCGCTTTGCCGAACAAATATTCCCGTGCGCTGCAGGGCTCGACGACGGCCGAGGAGTCCGCGAAGTTGAAATAGTAGCGGCCGGCCACATGCATGTTGGCGATATATTCGGCCATGTTGCGGATCTTCGGCTGCTGCCAGATCCCGGCAAAAAGGCCCGGCGCCGCGGCGTCCAGAACCGTCAAGGCGCCATGAAGGCAGAGGGCGGCGTGACGATAATAGAGCACGCCCTCCTCACAGGCTCCATCCTCGGCATAGTCCTTGAGGAAAGCGTCGAGGCTACCGAGCGCCTTCTCGACAACCGCCCGGCGCGTCGCCTGATCAGTGTTCAGCGAGAAGGTCGCCAGCAGGACGTTCTGGGTAATCCAGGCTGTCCAGTTGTTCATCCTCTCATTGCCACGGCCCATCCACCAAAAGTGCCGCCCGAGATAAGGCAAGAGAATGCGGCCCTCGATCTCGCGCGCCACCCGTGCGGTGATCTCAGGGCTGACGCCGTCGAGCGCCTTGCCCAGCAGGGCGACGATCGTTGCGAGCAGGGCTGCCGTTTCGGCGGCGAAGAGGTCGACAACGGGCTGCGAATTATCGGGAAGCGACAGGCGCGGGCCACCACGTTCATAGCCATTGTGCGCCGGAAGCTGCCAGCCGCTCTCCTCCACGATCAGGAAGATGCCGTCAATGATCTTCGGCAGGAACCGCCCATTGCCTTCGACGAGTTCGCCGAGCACCACATCATTGAGCATCCGCCGCCGGGTGAAATAAAGCTCCTCAAAACGCGAGCGATTGCCGCTCGTCGTGTATTCGCGGTAATCTGAAGCCGTGATCAGAGGCCAGACCCGCGCAAGTGTGGCTTCGGCATCGCGAATAACCGCATCGCGCATCGCCTGCGGCACCGCACTCCATCTCCCGCGATCGGAAGAAACCGCTCCGGGCGTGAAGTCGCCCAAGCTGTCCGGCAGACCTCCTGAAATCTCGCTGAACATGTTCCTCACTACGCTGAAAATGCCGCCACGAGCGTGTGGCCTTCCATGCTCACTTATCATATGTTTCTAGCGTCCGCTATAAAATTTGTATGATCTATTCAGAACTTGTTTGACCAGTGCCAGATATGTGTTATGCCGTTGGTCGGGGGAGAATGGCGGCGGCCGGCAGAGGAATCCACAAGCCGTCAGCCGCAGAAGATCCGCGCAGGAGGAAAGCATCGGTGTCCATATCGAATTCGATCATCGCAACGGATGGCGCCCCGGCAACTTCTGACCGGAAGGTGGCGGTCCTGTCCAAACGGCAGCGCAAGATCCGCAGCGCGCTCGTCGCTTACTCTTTCATCGCGCCGAATTTCCTCGGCTTCGCCGTCTTCACGCTCGGGCCGATCCTCTTCGCTTTCGCGCTTGCTTTCATGCATTGGGACGGCTCGAACGCGATCACCTTCGCGGGGCTCGACAATTTCTGGCGGCTCTTCGAGGACAGGGCATTCATCGCAGCCTTCTGGAATACGATCATCTACACGGTCGCCTCGGTGCCGGCGACATTGCTCTGTGCGCTCGGCCTCGCCGTTCTCCTCAACCAGAAGATCGTAGGCCGCGATTTCTTCCGCACCGCGATGTTCTTTCCCTACGTCGCCTCGCTGGTCGCCGTCGCGGTCGTGTGGAACATGATCTTCAACCCCGAGATGGGGCCGGTGAACATGATCCTCTATACGCTCGGCCTCGATCCGAAAAACATGCCGAGATGGGCGGCCGACCGCCATTGGGCGATGGTCACTGTGATCCTCTTCGGCATCTGGAAGAACATGGGCTATTACATGGTCATCTATCTGGCCGGGCTGCAGGGGATCAATGCCGAACTCTATGAGGCAGCCGATCTCGACGGCGCCAATTCCTGGCAGAAATTCATCCATGTCACCGTGCCGCAGCTCGGGCCGACGACCTTCTTCGTCACCGTCATGCTGACGATCCAGTCCTTCAAGGTGTTCGACCAGATCTACATGATCACCCAGGGCGGCCCCGGCACCTCGACGCTGGTTCTCGTCTACCACATCTACAACGAGGCTTTCATTTCCTGGGATCTCGGCTATTCCAGCATGGTGGCGCTCGTTCTGTTCTTCCTCGTGCTCGCCGTCACCGTCTTCCAGTTCCGCCGCCAGCGGGAGGACGAGGCATGAGGATCGCGGGACGCAAGGTGACCGCCAAAACGGTCTTGCTCTATGCCATCATTGTCACGGTGACGATTGTCATGCTGATGCCCTTCGCCTGGATGCTTTCGGCATCCCTGAAGCTCAGCCGCGACGTCTTCGCCTTCCCGATCGAGTGGATACCGTCACAGCCGCAATGGCAGAACTACGTGGATATCTGGACGAAGATCCCGCTTGCGCTCTTCATCTACAACACCTCGAAGCTGACAATCATCGTCACGCTGCTGCAGCTTCTGACTTCAAGCTTTGCGGCCTACGCCTTCGCCAAGCTGAATTTCCCCTATAAGAACACGCTGTTCCTCGGCTATATCGCCACCATCGCCATGCCCTGGCAGGTCTATATGGTGCCGCAATTCCTGCTGATGCGCGAGTTCGGCCTCAACAACACGCATCTGGCGCTGATCTGCCTGCAGGCCTTCACCGCCTTCGGCGTCTTCCTGATGCGGCAATTCTACATGTCGATCCCGACCGAGCTTTGCGAGGCGGCGCGCATCGACGGCATGAACGAATATCAGATCTGGGCGCGCATCATGCTGCCGCTCTCCAAGCCTGCGCTCTCGACACTGACGATCTTCACCTTCGTCAGCACCTGGAACGATTTCCTCGGCCCGATGATCTATCTGACCAAGACGGAGCTGAAGACAGTCCAGATCGGCCTGCGCATGTTCATCTCGCAATATTCAGCCGAATACGGGCTGATCATGGCGGCCTCCGTCGTCGCACTCGTGCCCGTTCTCGTCGTCTTCCTCGCTCTGCAGCGCTTCTTTGTCGAAGGCATCGCCTCGACGGGACTGAAGGGTTAAAGCCATGAATGCCGTTTCAACAGTCGCCCCGCAGCCGATCACCGACAAGGAAGTGAAAACCGCGCTCGATCTTGCCGTCGAGCAGGTCCGGCGCAATCTTCCCACATTCACCTACGCCGCGCAGAACCATTCGAGCGTCAATAATTTCTATCCCGCCGTCGCCAACGACCAATGGACCGCCGGCTTCTGGCCGGGCGAGCTGTGGCTCGCCTTCGAGCATAGCGGCGATCCTGTGTTCCGGCATGCCGCGCAGATCCAGGTCCAGTCCTTCCTGCATCGGATCGTCAACCGCATCGAGACCGATCATCACGACATGGGCTTTCTCTATTCGCCCTCCTGCATCGCCGCCTGGAAGCTCGTCGGGGACGAGGACGGCCGCAAGGCCGCGATCCTGGCCGCCGACCAGCTGATCGAGCGCTTCCAGCCGATCGGCCAGTTCATCCAGGCCTGGGGCCGCAAGGGCAGGCCGGAGGAATACCGCTACATCATCGATTGCCTGTTGAACCTGCCGCTTCTCTACTGGGCCAGCAGCGAGACGGGCGATCCGAAATATCGTGAGATCGCGCTCACCCATGCTCGCACCACGCTCGCCAACTCGGTGCGTCCCGACGATTCCACCTATCACACTTTCTACATGGACCCGGTCACCGGCGCGCCGGTGCGCGGCGCCACCAAGCAGGGCTACCGGGACGACAGCGCCTGGGCGCGCGGGCAGGCCTGGGGCATCGCCGGCATGGCGGTCTCCTACCGCTACGAGCGGATCGAGGAATATCGCCAGACCTTCGACCGGCTGCTCGCCTTCTACCTCAACCGGCTGCCGGCCGACATGGTGCCCTATTGGGATCTCGTCTTTTCGGATGGCGATGGCGAGCCGCGCGACAGTTCATCAGCCTCGATCACGGCCTGTGGCCTGCTTGAAATGGCCGAGCTCGTCGAACCTGAAACCGCCGAGCGCTACCGCACGCTGGCGCGGCGCATGATGAAGAGCCTTGCCGATCACTATGCGGTCAAGGACGCCGCGGTTTCAAACGGCCTGGTGCTGCACGCCACCTATTCGAAGAAATCGCCCTTCAACACCTGCCGCGGCGAGGGCGTCGATGAATGCGTCTCCTGGGGAGATTATTATTACATGGAAGCTTTGACGCGCCTGTCGCGCCGCTGGTCTTCCTATTGGTGAGGTGAGGAGAATCCGATGGCCAGCATTTCCCTTAAAGAGCTGAACAAATCCTACGGCGCGCTCACCGTCGTCCATGACATCGATCTTGAGATCGCCGATAAGGAATTCATCATCCTGGTCGGCCCCTCCGGCTGCGGCAAATCGACGACGCTGAGAATGATCGCCGGCCTCGAGGAAATCTCCGGCGGCGAACTCCGGATCGGCGGCGACGTCATGAACGATGTCCCTTCCAAAGACCGCGACATCGCCATGGTCTTCCAGAACTATGCGCTCTACCCGCATATGACCGTCTACAAGAACATGGCTTTCGGCCTGCAGCTGCGGAAGGTTTCGCGCGATTTCATCGACAAGCAGGTCCAGGATGCCGCCAAGATCCTTGACATCACCCATCTCCTGAACCGCAAGCCAAAAGCGCTTTCGGGCGGGCAGCGCCAGCGCGTGGCGCTCGGCCGCGCCATGGTGCGCAATCCCGCCGTTTTCCTGCTCGACGAGCCGCTTTCCAACCTCGACGCCAAGCTGCGCGGGACGATGCGCTCGGAAATCACCAAGCTGCATAAGCGCCTCGACGCCACCTTCATCTATGTCACTCACGACCAGGTGGAAGCCATGACCATGGCGGACCGGATCGTCGTCATGAAGGACGGGCACATCCAGCAGGTCGATACGCCGCAGAACCTTTACGACCGTCCCGTCAACATGTTCGTCGCCGGCTTCATCGGCGCGCCGCAGATGAACATGCTGCCCTCGACCATTCAGCGCCGGGGCGCCGGCTTCATCGCCGTCTTCGACGGACGGGAACTGCCGCTGCCCGATCATTTCGACAAGGGCAGGATCGCCCCTTACGAGGGCCGCGAGCTGGTGCTCGGTATCCGTCCGGAGAACTTCCACGAACTGCCGCCGGCCGACATTCCGCCCGAGAACCTGGCACCGCTCAAGGCGGTGGTGGAATTGGCCGAACCGATGGGCTCGGAAGTGCATCTGAACATGGTCGCCGGCGGGCGCAATCTCATCGCTCGCGTATCGCCGCGCTTCCGGCCTGCGATTGGCGACGCGGCGACGCTGGTGGCGGATATGAGCAATGCCCAGCTGTTCGACAAGGAAACCGAACGCTCGATTCTTTACTGAGGCGCCAGCGGGAGACGGCGATGCAGTGGTTGCGGGACATGTGGACGAAGGAGGGGCCGGGCATTCCGAAGGATGCGCCTGCGAAGACCGGCCTTGCCCTGTTCATCGAGACCCTCGTCCGCGAATGGTGGGAGATGGTCAAGCTCAACATCCTGTTCCTCCTGGCCTCGCTCCTCGTCGCGACGCTGCCGGCGGCACTCGCCGCCATGGCGCGGGTTTCGGTGGCTTTGGTGGAGGATCGCAACACCTATCTCCTCAGGGATTTCACGGAAGCGTTCCTGCATTATTTCTGGCGCGCCACCGCCTGGGGTCTGGCGCTGGCCGCGGCCTTTGCCATCTGCATCTATGTGATCCTCACCTATGGCGTCGGAGCGCGGGACAACTTGATTCTTGCCGCCCCGCTCGCCGTGGCACTTGTCGCCACCACCTTCCTTGCGGTCACTGCCTGCCATCTCATCGTGCTGATGGTGATGCGCGACCTGCCGGCTCTGCGGCTCCTTCGTCTCGCCGCGCTCGCTTCCGTCGTCCGTCCGCTTCCGGCGATCGTGGCGCTGGCCTTCAACGCTGCCCTGTGGCTGGCGCATATCCTCTTCTATCCGGTTTCCGTGTTCATGCCGGCGATCTTCAATTTTTCACTCGGAATGTTCGCCGTCGCATTCGGCGTCCATCGGGCGGCGGTGATGGTTCTGGACCAGCCGGAGACATCGCAGCCGCACCGTAAACCGCATGCACCAAACGCATCATAAAACAGTCGATCCAGAGACGATCCAGGGAAGGAGAACAGAAATGTATTTGGATAAATTCGGGAGGACGGTGAAACTCGCCGTAGCGGGTTTCACCTTGGCCGCAACAACGGCCGGCGCCGCACTTGCACAAGACGCCGTAACGCTGAAATGGGCTTTGTGGGACTGGGACAAGACAGCCTATTACAAGCCGCTGATCGAGGCCTATCAGGCCAAGCACCCCAATGTGAAGTTCGAGCCGATGGACCTCGGCTCGCAGGACTACCAGCAGATGATTTCGACGCAGTTGACCGGCGGCTCGAAGGACATCGACATCGTCACCGTCAAGGACGTGCCCGGCTACACCAACCTGGTGCGCGCCGGCAACATCGCCGATCTCAGCGGCTTCATGAAGGATCAGAAGATCGATCCGGCGCCCTATGGCGGCCTGATCGAGGAACTGACGATAGACGGCAAGATCTATTCCATTCCGTTCCGATCGGACTTCTGGATCGTCTATTACAACAAGGACATCTTCGATAAGGCCGGCGTTCCCTATCCCACCAATGACATGACCTGGGCGCAGTTCGATGCAACGGCCGAGAAGCTTGCCGGCGGCATGGGCACTAACAAGACCTATGGCGCGCTGCTTCATACCTGGCGCTCCACCGTCCAGTTGCCCGGCATCCTCGACGGAAAACACACGCTCGTCGATGGCGATTATGCTTTCCTGAAGCCGTGGTACGAGCGAGCGCTCACCCTGCAAAAGGACGGCGCCATTCCCTCCTACGCCTTCCTGAAGACGTCGAACACGCATTACTCGGCGCTCTTCTTCAACGGCACGATCGGCATGCTGCCGATGGGAACCTGGTTCGTCGGCACCCAGATCACCAAGGTGAAATCCGGTGAATCGAAGAGCAAGAACTGGGGCATCGTGAAGTTCCCGCATCCGGATGGCGTGGCCGCCGGCACGACGGCTGCGCAGATCTCAGGTCTGGCGGTCAACGCCAATTCCACTCACAAAGAAGCTGCCCTCGACTTCATCAAGTTCGTCACCGGCTCGGAAGGGGCGGCCGTTATCGCCTCGACAGGCACCTTCCCGGCGCTCAAGACCGCTGACGTCAGTGCAAAGATCGCGGCGACGCCTGGTTTCCCTGAGGACGCGGCCAGCAAGGAAGCGCTGATACCGTCGAAGACCTACCTGGAGATGGCGGTCAATCCGAACGCCGCTAAAATTGAGGTCGTCCTGAACCGCGCCCATGACGCGATCATGACCGATAACACCTCCGTCGACGACGGCTTGAAAGAAATGACTGAAGGCGTGAAGGCCATCAAGTAAGCGCCATACGACATCGCGGCCGCGGGTGAGCATTTCGCCTGCGGCCGGTTCTGTTTTAAAAATTCGGACTGACGATGATCTACGATCCCACCAAGGCCAATCCGCTTTCCGGCAACCCGCTGAAGACACGCGACGATCTGGCCAAGGCCGTCATCGATCTCTTCAGACCGCTGCTGCCCTATTTCTCCGAAGGCGGCGCCCGTGTGCGCCTTAGCGCTACCGGCGCGATTTTCGACCGGGCGGCAGCGGATCTCGAAGGATTTGCACGCCCGCTCTGGGGCATCGTTCCGCTCGCTGCAGGCGGCGGCCACTTCCCGCATTGGAATCTCTATCGGCGCGGACTGGCGAACGGGACCAATCCTGCGCATCCCGAATATTGGGGCGATCTGGCCGACCGCAATCAGCGGCTGGTCGAGCTCGCCGCCGTCGGCTTTGCGCTGGCGCTGGTGCCCGAACACATCTGGGAACCGCTGAGCGATGGCGAGAAAAGAACCGTCGCCGCCTATCTTCTTGCCGCGCGCGAACTGGAATTCATCGACAACAACTGGAAATTCTTCCGCGTCCTGATCGATCTCGGACTGGAGCGCGTCGGTGTCGCGTTCGACATGGCGAAAACCGCCGCCTATCTCGATGAACTGGAAGCTTTCGACATCGGCGAAGGCTGGTATCGCGACGGGCCGGTGCGGCGGGTTGACCACTACATTCCCTTCGCCATGCATTTCTATGGCCTGATCTACACGGTACTGGCGCGCGGCGACGAGGCGCGAAAGAACCGGTTCCGCAATCGCGCCGAGATCTTCGCCGGGGATATCCGCCACTGGTTCGGCCCTGATGGCGCAGCACTCGCCTTCGGCCGCAGCCAGACCTACCGCTTCGCGGCCGGCGGCTTCTGGGGCGCGCTCGCCTTCGCCGGGGTGGAAGCGCTGCCTTGGGCGGAGCTCAAGGGCTATTATATGCGCCATATCCGCTGGTGGTCGGCGATGCCGATCGCCGATCGCGACGGCGTGCTCTCCATCGGCTACGGCTATCCGAACCTGCTGATGAGCGAGAGCTACAATTCGCCTGGCTCGCCCTATTGGGCGCTGAAATTCTTCCTGCCGCTCGCCCTTCCCCGGGATCATCCGTTCTGGACCGTCGAAGAGGCGCAGCAGCCGGATTTCCCCAAGCCGGTGGCGTTGAAGTCGGCCGGCATGGTCGCCATGCACACGCCGGGAAATGTGGTCGTGCTCTCTTCCGGCCAGCAGCACGACAAGATGCGCGGTGCAAACGAGAAATATTCGAAATTCGCCTATTCCACCCGCTACGCCTTCAACATCGAGGCCGACGACCGGAATTTTTCGGCCGCAAGCTTCGACTGCATGCTCGGTCTTTCCGACGACGGCGTTCATTTCCGTATGCGCGAAACCATGGAGGAGGCGCTGATCGCAGGCGACCGGCTCTATTCGCGCTGGCGTCCGTGGAACGACGTCAACATCGAAACCTGGCTACTTCCCGCCAATCCCTGGCATATCCGCATTCACCGCACCGCCACGCCGCGTTCGCTCAGCACCATCGAGGGCGGCTTTGCGATCGAACGCGCTGATTTCAACGCCGACCGATCCGAACAGGCAGAAGGCCGCGCCGTCTGGTACGGCCAGACAGACGTCAGCGCCATTGTCGACCTCTCGCTTCATCCGAGAACCGGCCATGCGATGAGCCCGATCCCGAACACCAACCTCATTCACGCCAAGACCCTGCTGCCGCAGCTGCGCGGCGAAATCGGCCCCGGAACCACCGTGCTGGTCACCGCGGCACTGGCTCTGCCTGTTCAGGAGAATTGGGCACAGGCACTGGAGCACCCGCCGGCCGGCCCGGATCTTGATGAAGTGGAGCGGCACTTCCGCGAAAACGGCGTTCGGGTGCCGGCATTCGCTCTTCTGACATAGCTTGGTGAGGCGGGCGCTGTGCGGCTACTTTCCGTACGCGTTGATGGCAGACCACCCGTCGCCAATCATGACTGCTCAGCTCGACACGATAGGCTTCAGCAATCAGCCGCGCCAGCTCCGCCATCTCATTATCGGGCATCTGCAGAACGCCATGTTCCGCCATCAACGCATGGTATTGCTGCTTCTCAAGAGGCACGCCTCCAGGCAAAGGAACGACATGAAAATGTAAGTGGCTGTTGGCCTGCTGGCTGCCGAGCGAAAGCACGTAAATTCGTTCGGCGTCGAAGACGCGTTTCAGCGCCCGAGACAAAACGTGCACCTTCTCCTGCAGTCGAAGATACTCATCTGTCGACATGTCTTGCGCCAAATCCTCCCGATGCTCCCTCGGGCAGACAAGGCAATAACCGGGCAGTGTCGGATATTTGCTCAGGAAGATAATCGTCTCATCGTCTTCGAAAATACGATGATGAAAACAAGCCGGATCATTCTCGATCAAGCCGCAGATAAAGCATGGCCTCGCCGCAGTGTCACGCACATAGGCCTTGAGATCGAAGGGTTGGCGATCGATCATTCTGAACCTCCATCTCCCAGCGGCGAGCGCACTCAACAATGCGACCAACAGCGAAGGCAGCCGCCGCTCGGAGAAGATGCCGCCTGCCTATCCGGCAGCGACACGCAACTGGTCTGGCAGCTCCGCGCCGATCGGAATCCGCAGCGTAAACGTCGTGCCGTTTCCGCGGCTGCTTGCCACTTCTATCGATCCCCCGTGAAGTTCGATGATCTGCTTGACGAGATTGAGGCCAATGCCGGTGCCGGCAATGCCCGTGGAACTTCTGGCGCGGAAATAACGCTGGAACATCTTCGGGAGGTCATCGGCGTCGATGCCGATGCCTTCGTCGCGGACGGTGATGCAAACGCTGTCCCCTTCCTGCCATCCGGTGACGTGGACGTTCGGCGAATCCGGTGCGTATTTCACGGCGTTCGAGAAGAGATTGCTGAAGACCTGGTCGAGCGCAGGATGATCTCCATAAATGGCCGGAGGAAGCCGATCGAGGTCAAGCAGAAAGCGGTGGGTGCGCCGGATGCTCTCCTGGCGGGCGCCACAGACTTCGATGATTTCGGCAATCGAGCACGGCTTATGCACGATGGTGATCCTGCCGTGGTCCAACCGCCCGGCAGCAAGGATACTTTCCATCAGTTCGAGCATGCGCGAAACCGAGCTGCGGATCTGATCGGCTTTTTCGCAAAGAAACTCCGGCGTCGCTGCTTCTTTGCGCCGAATGAGCCGTTGCGCCGCGCCGTCGATCACCGCAAGCGGGGTGCGGAACTCATGCGATGCCATCGAGACGAACTGCCGCTGCAACTCGTTGATCTGCTTTTCCTGTTCGAGCATTCGTTCGAGCTCTTCTGTCTGCCGCGCCAGTTCGACCGTGCGGGAGCGCACCATCTCTTCAAGCGTGTCACGGTGCTGCAGCAATGCCTTTTCGGCGCGCTTGGCCTCGGTGACGTCGACCACGGCCATCAGCGATGCCGCCTTGCTCTTGTAGTTCAAGCAGGTGGAATAGACGGTGACCTCGATGGCCGTTCCATCTCCCTTGAAATGCCGGGAAAAGCGGGACGAGGCAGGGTCCTCGACATCGAAAGTGACGGCCTGCGGCGGGTTGGGTTCCTGCGCCTCGATGTCGGATAGTCGCATCGTCAGGAATTGCTCCAGACGATAACCGTAGTGATCGATGGCGGCTTGGTTTACGTGGAGAAATCTCAACGTTTCATGATCGTAAACCCACATCGGCATCGGGTTACCTTCGAACAGCAGCCTGAACGACGCCTCCTGCATCTTGAGGTCGGTGATGTCGACACGTATGCCGACGCTACCGCCTTCGGAGATCTGGCGTTCTTCGATCCGAATCCAGCGATTTCCCGGTAGGCGCTGCTCGTGTTTGCTGGTGGGCTTTGCATGATGGGCCAGCCTTTCCGCCAGCCATTCCTCTTCGCGCCCGACCGCTTCCGGATATTGGCCGCGTTCGAGGCCTGCACGCAGGCGGTCTTCGAAGCGCATGCCTTTCACGAGCATATCGCCGCTTTCGGCGTAAAGCTGCTCATATCTCTGGTTCCACAGGACGAAGCGGTCTTCCTCGTCGAACAAGACGAGACCTTCCGGGACGACTTCGAAAGCCGCCAGAAGACGTGCATGCGCCGCCCGCGCCTCCTGCTCGGCGCGTTCTGCCTGAACATGCGCCTTCGCAAGGGCCTTTTCAGCCTGCCAGGCCTGCGTGATGTCCTCATGGGTCGATACCCAGCCGCCGTCCGACGTGCGCTGATGATAGCCGCGGATGATCTGGCCCGACTTGAGTTCCTTGATCCAGTCTCGGGGCGTATCGCCCCTGTTGGTCGCTTCGGCCCAGGCGAGATATTCCGAGGTCGAGGTGGCGGGAACGGCGCCGACCCCCTGTCTCAGGTTGAGGATGTCTTCGAGCGACTGTCCCGGACGGATGACGGAGGGATCAAGTCCGTAGACCTCGGCATAACGGTTGTTTGACAGCAGCAGCCGGCCTGCCTCGTCGAACAGGCAGACGCCTTGTCCCATGCTGGCAAGCGCCGTATCGAGTTGCTCGTTGCGCCGCTGCAGGCGCGCGTGGACTGCGCCGAGCTCTATATGTCGCTTAATGCGGGCGACGAGCTCCGCGGCGGAGACAAGGTTGGAAACGCAATCGACCGCACCGGCGGCAAGCCCTCCGATCCGGCTCTCCTCGTCCTGCGGCGAGGCCACGATGATGACTGGAATATCACACGTTATCGGGTTTGCCTTGAGACGCCGGCAGTCTTCGAGACCACCTCCCTCCGGCGACAGGGCGTCCAGCAGAACGAGCGCCGGCAGCGGTCGTTTGGCGGCGCAATCATGAAACGCAGCTCGGTCGAGGTGAACGCGCAGCACGATACCATGTCGCTCAAGGGCGTCGCCGACACCATGCAGGTCTGCCAACGTGCCATCCATTGCCAAGATTGTGTGCAGTTCGCCGGACACGACCGTTCCCCGTTCATCCACATGGACGCGACTATAAGTCGTACCGGTTAACAGGCCCCTCACCTCAGGTCGGCATCAGGGCGCTCCGCGTTCTATGGTTGAAGAATGGTTGCAGGCGATGCGGAAAAATATCAGGTGATGCATGAGAAAGCGCGGCAGGACATTCTTCGAGATTTCGCCGGCGCCGCCCGAACAGACCTAGTGTTCGTTCCGGATGTCGTGCAGGAGATCCAGACCGCGCTGGTATTTTTCGGTTTTCTTGCCGGCTTGTTCGGCCTGTCGGAGATTGTCTTCAAGGTCGGCCTGTTTGACTGGCAGGGCCAGCGGATTCGATGCGGCGCGTCTGACGAATTCGTCATCAGGCTCCCCGGGCCGCCGCGTCAAGGCATCCACCGCGGAGATGATCGCCGACGGGAAGCCTTCCTCCCTTAACCTGTCGAGCGTCCAGCCGCTGCCTTTTTCGGCGACATCGTGAAGATAGGCGACTGTTCGCGCATCGTCGCCCGACACGAGAAGCGCGATCCGCTGGCAATGCTCGAAGAATGGTCGACCGGTCTTGTCCACCTGCCCCTCATGCGCCTCTAAGGCGATTTGCATGGCATGGTCGAGATGCTGCATCGTGGTTACGGTCCTTCGGTCCGTCTGATTTTTCGCCGGGAAGGCTTCTCCCCCGTTGTTATCTCGATATCGGGCGTCGTCGCGCCAGCAACTTGAGCAAGGCCGGCGCGCGGCGGATCGAGATCACCGCTTTCCCCGGCCCCTTGAAGCAAGGCCGCATCATCTCTGTCGTCTTGATCGAGCATGTCTTGCAGCGTCTCGTGCTCGTCTTCGCCGGCCAGCTCGTCGCAAGCTTGCATCCAATGGCGCAGGTCCGAACCTTCAGGGCGGCCTTCGGCTTCCCAGATTTCATAGGCGCGCCGCCGTATCTGCTCGTGTTTGTCTATGGCCATGATCTTCTCCAGTTTCGACCTGACCTTCCAGCTCGCGCTTGGCTCCGGCCCGCCTGAACGATCGCGCCCTAGGCCGCCATCGCCCGGCAGCTTTCCGCGCAGCTTCGGCACGCATCCACACATTCCTGCATATCGCCCACTCCTTCGCAGTCGGCCGCGCATTCCGTGCAGATCTCGGCACATTCACGGCAGGTATGTTTGTGGTGACCCGTGCCGATCAGCATGAAATGCGCCGAGGTGCGGCAGATTTCGGCGCAAGCCATCATCAATCTGAAATGCGCGGGTTCGGTATGTTTTCCACCTGCCTCGAGGCAGTGGTTCATGGCCGTGCGAAGACAAACGCTATAGCAGCGCAGGCAATTGTCGATGCATTCCTGCATTGCCGGATTGATCTTATGCATGCTCTTCCTCCTTCGGAGCGTTCGGACACATCGTGCGACAACGAGCCGCCGGTTGTCTTTCAGGGCGTGTTGATGGTGGGAAGAAAATCCTCCACCTGCTTGCGCTCATCCTTTGAAAGCGTTTCCACCCGCTCTTTCCAGAAGCGTTCGGCCGCCGGGGGATCCTCATCCCATTGGCGAACATTGGTAATGTTGTCATCGATCTTGGACCGGCGGCGCCCACCCAGGCTCAGATACTCCTTCGCCAGTTTCAGGCTTGGGGTCTCATTGCCCCCATCGCGATCCAGCGTCGAACGGACGTTGCGCCGGGCGGCCTCCGATGCCGCCTGGCGATCGGCCTCGGCTTGCGGCGTGTCGAAGGACCGCGCGTCGTCGGTTCCACTCTCGGGTGACATGTTGGTTGGGGAAGTGGTCATGGATCACCTTTCGATGCTGTGATCCAATAACCTCCGCCGGCCGCGAGAGTTCCGCATACTGGCGACTGATTCGAGCGGGCGGTCGAGCCAGGCCGTGCTGCCGGCAATCAGTGAACGGCCATGCTCACCATGCGATAGGGGTGCACGGCCTCGAACTGCGTGATCATCGCGGTTGCCTGGAGCAAAACGCGCTCGGCATTCTCGGGATCGTCGCGGGCGAGTTCGTCGGCATTGACGCGAATTGCTTCGGCCATGTTGTTGGAGAGCACGGCGAAGTGCGTATTGCCTTCGACAAGAGCCTCACGCGCCGTATCCTCGAGCGTGCGAGCGATATCGACGAAGATCTCCTCGCGTTCCTCGATACTGAGGTCTTTGATTATATTGGTCTTCTCTTCCATGTCACTCACTCCTAAAGACGTGGGACGGTGATCGAGCTCATCGAGCCTCGATCGCCTGAGAGCTAGGAACGCCGACATCCGGATTCAAGCCATGTGCAGTTTGAACTCGCCTTCGAGACGAGGGAACGACCATCGTCATTATGCCGAACGCCGGAGCCGGCCTTCTGTTCCCGGGAGAGCTATTAGCAGTCGTCGATAGAGAGTGCTAATTTTTCTCCTGCTCCTCTTGAAATCGAAAAACGCTCGAACCAGATCATTCGCGCAAGGCACGCGACTTTGCGCTCGTCCGGACCTGGTCAATCCGGTCCGGCGAGCGCCAACACCGTCGTCATTGTTTGTCTATGGAGGAAGACATGTCGTTCCGACCGCTTCATGACCGCATTCTCGTCCGCCGCGTCGCTTCCGAGGAAAAGACCAAGGGCGGCATCATCATTCCCGACACCGCCAAGGAAAAGCCGCAGGAAGGCGAGGTCATCGCCGTCGGTCCCGGCGCCCGCAACGATGCCGGCCAGATCGAGGCGCTGGACGTCAAGGTCGGCGATCGCATCCTGTTCGGCAAGTGGTCCGGCACGGAGATCAAGATCGGCGGCGAGGACCTGCTGATCATGAAGGAAAGCGATGTGATGGGTATCATCGAAGCTCAGGGCGAGCGGAAAGAGGCCGCCTGAGTCCATCACGTCGGAAGTCAACGCTAAAGCGCGTTGCGATCTCTGAGATTCGCTTCTCGCGCTTCAGATCTTAATTTCAACGCATGTCGTTCTCGCAAAACCGCTGTACACTTGGCGACATGCGCTAGCTGCCGATGAAGGAGTGAGGACATGGCTGCTAAAGAAGTCAAATTCAGCGTCGAAGCCCGCGAAAAAATGCTGCGTGGCGTCGATATCCTGGCGAATGCCGTGAAAGTGACCCTCGGACCAAAAGGCCGTAACGTCGTCATCGACAAGTCGTTCGGCGCGCCACGCATCACCAAGGACGGCGTCTCGGTCGCCAAGGAAGTCGAGCTCGAAGACAAGTTCGAGAACATGGGCGCGCAGATGGTCCGCGAAGTCGCTTCGAAGACCAGCGACATCGCCGGCGACGGCACCACGACCGCAACCGTTCTTGCCCAGGCGATCGTCAAGGAGGGCGCCAAGGCCGTGACGTCAGGCATGAACCCGATGGACCTGAAGCGCGGCATCGACCTCGCCGTCAGCGCTATCATCGAAGAACTGAAGGCCAACGCCCGCAAGATATCCAATAATGCCGAAATTGCCCAAGTCGGAACGATCTCCGCCAACGGCGATGCCGAAATCGGCCGCTTCCTGGCGGAGGCCGTGCAAAAGGTCGGCAATGACGGTGTCATCACCGTTGAAGAAGCCAAGACCGCCGAAACCGAACTCGAAGTCGTCGAAGGCATGCAGTTCGACCGCGGCTATTTGAGCCCCTATTTCGTTACCAATGCCGACAAGATGCGGGTCGAATTCGAGGATCCCTATATCCTCATTCACGAGAAGAAGCTGTCGAACCTGCAGTCGATGCTGCCGATCCTCGAAGCCGTCGTTCAGTCCGGCAAGCCGCTCCTCATTATCGCTGAAGACGTCGAAGGCGAAGCGCTGGCAACACTCGTCGTCAACAAGCTGCGCGGCGGCCTCAAGATCGCTGCCGTCAAGGCCCCTGGCTTCGGCGACCGCCGCAAGGCCATGTTGGAAGACATCGCCATCCTCACCGCCGGCACCGTCATCTCCGAAGATCTTGGCATCAAGCTTGAGAATGTGACGCTCAATATGCTCGGCCGGGCAAAGAAGATCACGGTCGAGAAGGAAAACACCACCATCATCGACGGCGTCGGTTCGAAGGAGGAGATTTCGGGCCGCATCGCCCAGATCAAGGCCCAGATCGAAGAGACCACCTCCGACTACGATCGCGAGAAGCTGCAGGAACGTCTTGCCAAGCTCGCCGGCGGTGTAGCCGTCATCCGCGTCGGCGGCTCGACGGAGGTCGAGGTGAAGGAGAAGAAGGATCGCGTCGACGACGCGCTGCATGCAACAAGGGCGGCGGTCGAGGAAGGCATCCTGCCCGGTGGCGGCGTGGCGCTGCTGCGCGCGGTCAAGGCGCTCGACAATATCAAGACCGCCAATGACGACCAGCGGGTCGGCGTCGAAATCGTCCGCCGTGCGCTCGAGGCCCCGGCTCGCCAGATCGCCGAAAACGCCGGCGCCGAAGGCTCGGTCGTCGTCGGCAAGCTGCGCGAGAAGAGCGAATTTTCCTATGGCTGGAACGCTCAGACCGGCGAATTCGGCGATCTCTACGCGCAGGGCGTCATCGATCCGGCCAAGGTCGTTCGCACCGCGCTGCAGGACGCATCCTCCATCGCCGGTCTGCTGGTGACGACGGAAGCGATGATCGCCGAGAAGCCGAAGAAGGATGCTCCTCCGGCCATGCCGGCCGGCGCCGGTATGGACTTTTAAGACAGGGTCGTAGGCTCGCCTGGGCACCCCGGGCGGGCCTTTTCCGAGGGAATGAAGATGGTTCAAACGATCCTAAACCGATCGCAGGTGCCGCTGGACTCCCGCGATCTCGAAACCTGCCAACACGTCTTCGACAAGCTCAGCGCCGATTACGCAGTGGCAAGAGACAGCGACGAAGCCGAACGAATGGCGAGCATCATCATCGAGCTCTACCGACAGGGCGTGCGCGATCCCAATCATCTGCAGTCGATGGTCCAGGCGGCCCGCGGCCTGTTTGACACGGACGGAGGCCCACCGATTGCTCAGTGACGGCGCCGGCACGAAATCGATGACGAGCGCGTCCCGCATCCGTTTCAGATCATAGCCGAGATCATATCGGAAGGGCTGACGACGAAGGCATGTCGCCCTCGGCGGCCGTGATGGGCCAGCGGCAATCCGAGCCACTCCGCACGTTTCACGCCACGGCAGCGATCGTGTCGCCGTCGTTCGGCAGCAGCCGCGCCACGGCGCTCAAAAGGTCGGTCTGCGATATCAGGCCGAGGATCCGGTGGTCGTCGTCGACAATGATGACGGCATGGGTGCGCCCGTCCGTCAGAACAGGCAGCAGCGACAGGGCAGCATCTGAAGCTCTCGCCACTGCCGGTTTGGAGATCGCGTGGGCAATTGTATCGCCGCCCCCAAACAATTCACGCAAGCCGACAGTGCCGACCAGGCGGCCTTCCGGATCCTTCACCGGCAGGGTGCGGATATTATGCTTCAAAAGAAGATGTCGCGCGGCGTCCGGCTCGGAGGTCTCGCCGATGGCGATCACGTCACGCGACATGATATCGGCGCAGCTGATCTTGTCGTTTGATCGGATGGCTGCCTGCAGTTCGACCTGCTGCAGCAATCTTCCGAGGTCTGCCCGATCGATATCAAAGGTTTCGTCGAGCGCCTCGAGGGCGGCATCGACATCCTCCTCGCGAAAGCCCACCCGCGCGGCGGATGGCGGATCGATCGTCTGGTGGGTGTTCTCCGCCGGCTTCGGAACGACGTGTGGATAGTTCCGTCTGGAAAGCTTGTGGAACAGCAGCCCGAGCCCGACGAGAATGCAGGAGTTCAAAGCGACCGGCACGAAGGGAAAGAGGAACCCCCAACCGGCGACGACAGGACCGCCGAGCACCGCGGTCAGTGCCGCAGCCCCTCCCGGCGGGTGAAGGCATCGCGTGAACGACATTGCGCCGATGGCCAGCGAAACGCCGACGCCCGTGGCGATGATCGGATCACGAATGAAATAGGCGGCAATGATGCCCATCAGGGCGGAAATTGTGTTGCCGCCGATGATCGCCCACGGCTGCGCCAGCGGACTTGCCGGCACCGCGAAAAGCAGCACCGCCGATGCCCCCATCGGCGCGACGATCAGCGGAAGATGCGGCCCCTGGCCGAACAGATAGCCGCTGATGACACCGGTGAGACCGATGCCCAGCAACGCGCCGAAACAGGCGATCAATCGTTCTCTTAACGTCGCGCCGGCCAGGATCGGCGAAAACAGGCGAAAGCGGCCGATACGGCTCGGCCCCACTTTCGGTGAAACGGGAAACTGCATGCGAAGACCAATGATGAGGATAATCTGAGGGGTGAAGGAGGAGAGGCAGGAGCTAGTTCGCCGCTAGCCTGACATCTCTGCCTTTGGTTGCGCCAAGCACCTCATGGAAGGCACTGAAGGCGCTGGGGCAATCGTCCTTGCGGTAAACCAGCAGCGTTTCGACCGGCCCGAGCTGATGGGTCTGAACGGCAGTCGGCCAGTGCATGAGATCGAGAACGGACCTTGGCATCACGCCCGCCGTATTCCCGGTCGCAACGCTCGCCAGGATCGCATGGTAGGAGCCGAGCTCGCTCGTCGGCAGGTCCCTCGATTTTCGCGCCCAGTTTTCGGCAATCCGGCGATAGGTGCAGCCAGGTTCCAAAGCTGCCAGGGATCCGACACGCAGGTCGGCCGCGGATTTGATGGCGGGATGGCCGGATGGCAGCACGATCAACAATTCTTCGACGAAGACCGTCTCCATCTCCAGCGCCTTGAGTACGGCATCGAAATCCAGATCCTCCTCGCGCATCGTCTTTGGTGGGCGGGCAATCAGCGCGCAATCCAGCGCATCGGCCAGAACGTCGCGGGCGAGATCGCGAGACGCGCCCATCGTCAGATGCAGCGACACATCGGGCCACATCTGGTTGAATTGCGTCAACGCCGCCGGCAGCCGGCTTGCCGCCGTGCTCTCCATCGTGCCGACCCGCAATGTTCCCGATGGAGCGAGAGGCCGCACGGCCTGACGCGCTTCGAGCGCCAGCGCCACAAGTCGGTTGGCATAGACGAGAAAGGTTTCGCCCTCCCGTGTCAGCGTCATCTTCTTGCCGTCACGGCTGAACAGGCAAGTGCCAAGGTCCTCCTCCAGTTGCTGGATGCGCGTCGTCACGTTCGACGGCACCCGCCCGACTGCCTTTGCGGCCTTGGTAACGCTACGATCGCTGGCAACGGCGAGGAATATCTCGATTGACGAAAGGTCCAATGAAAAATCTCTTTTCCGGAATTAAAGCGAGTCATTGTTCTCTATATAAAAATCATCACCCGAGCTCAAGCGGGTTTAGACATAGGCGAAAAACCGGAATCAGGGCCGTGCGTGAAGGCTCCCGGGCTCGACCTTCTCATTAAAAATGTCGGCGCCATCCGCAGGCCAGACAGCCAAGTGATTGCCGAAAAAAAGATCGAGACGCCACCGAAATAGCCACGCAAACCGCTGCATCGTCCCGGCGACCGGGCGTTTTGCGGCTGGCATGGGGATTGCGTCTCTATGCTGATCTGTAGAGCGACCGGCGCCGACCATATGCTGCACCTAGTCTTGACCTGCCTTCTTCTGAGCGTCGCTTCAGGCCTCAGCATGCGGCGTTTTCTTCTGCCGTATTTTTCCGGCGGCGATCTCGCCGAGAAATCCGCTCCAGTGACGGTCGTCGCAAGCGCCGTCTTTCTGGCGGCAGTCGCCTTCACCATCTCCGACCAAAATCTCTGGGCCAAATCCGTCGTGCTGATGCTCTGCCTTATGCTGGCGGCAATGTTCGACGACGCCCGACCCAGGCTGACCATCGCCCTTTCTGCCGTTAGCCTGGCCGCCTATCTCGCGCTACGTTCGATTGGCTGAGTATCCGGCCGTCTTGTCCGCGCAAGCGGCGGTGAGACAATTGGCTGAGCAACTTCGCGCGGCGCCAAAAACGATCTTCGCGACAGAATAATTTCGTAATATAGTTCTCTCCTGCTGAATATTTTTCGAAGCGGATCGCTTCAAGAATGGGGAGAGGGGCGATGAATATCGATCGGCGAGAGAGGATCTGGTCGGAGTGGTATGCCTGGCATCCTGTCCTGCCGATCGATGACACGGTGTTCTGGCTCGAGACCGTATACCGGCGGGAAACGGCGGAAGGCCTGTGGCAATATCGTTCCTTCCGACCCGAAGCCGAACGTATCAAGGCTTCGGCCGCCATGCCCATTTATCCCGGCGCCTAATTCCCGTCAGCCGAGCGCCTGGCTGACGAGCGCATAGGTTTTCGGCCGATGCCCGACCTGACCTCCCGGACTTGGAAGCCAAGGGTCGCCCAGCGACATGGTTGTCACGAAGTCAAAGACAGCAAGGCCACAGCGGGAGAGAAAATCGGCAAATATCCCGACTTTCTCGCGCGTATCGAGGCGCAGGAATGACCCCGCATGCTCAAGCGCATGCGGATGGACGACCGCAATTGCGTCTGCGTCACTGACCGCCACCACCGGGCCGACGACATGTCCGCGCCCGAACCTTCGGCAAAGCGAGAAGGCCTCGATCCGGCCGCCGCGGACCAGCAGGACACCCTTCGAATTTGTCATGAGCCGAGCCAGAAGTGGCGTGCGGTCCGTGCCGAAGGCCACGCGATCCAGTTCCGCGATCGCCTCCAGATCTTCAGCTTCCACGGGCCGTATTGCAGCACCGGCCGGCAACTCCACATCCGGTGGCGCTATCGCTTCGCCCTGGCATTGAAAGACAGGCGCCTCACGAACAAAATTCAAGGACAGATAAAGGCGTCGCGCCGCCCGCGTCGCGTTCAGCCCAAGATTTCGTCCGGCGACCTGGTCGAGCGCGTGGCCCATCAACCACTGCCCGGCGCCATTGGCCTGCAGGCGCGGCGAGGTGATGACCATACCGATTGTGGCGAACCGGTCATCATAGGGAAACCACATCGCGGAGCCGAGGATGCGCCCGATTTCATCGATGGCCGCAATGCCCTGGCCGAATTCGCGCAGGAATTGCCAGTCTTCACGGCGATGCGGCCAAGCGACGGACATCGAAAGCGTATGCAGTTTGTCGAGGTCGACACTGTCGATCCCGGTTATGCGCGTCTCGAAACTATCGACCAACCTGGATTCGGATGTCAGTGCACTCACTCCCGCCCTCCTGCGGTGTTGTCCGGCCACCCCATAGGGAAAGCTGCGCCCGGAAGTTCCTTCGTCGAGATTAGGACGGATCGCGCGATACAATTCACTGGCGAAGCCCGTGCAAACACAACAATCGTCCAAATCCGATGCAGTTTCGGCAAATAAAGCCTGGGCGGGTCCCTACAGTCATTGACCAGATCCCGACCGCCGCCCGTGCCGTTGACCGCGAGTGGGCCGGTGCAATTCTATATCCCGCGATGCGAGGAAGCTCATGCAGGCAATTGAAATCCTCGAAAGGTTGGTCGGCTTTCCCTCGGTCGTCGGCACGCCGAACGGTGAGATCGTTGGGTGGATCAGGCATTACCTGCAAAGGCACGGTATTGTCGCCACGGAGATTGCCGGCCCCGAGGGCGACCGGTCGAACCTCTTTGTAACGATCGGTCCAAGGGAGACGCCGGGCTACATCCTCTCCGGCCATATGGACGTCGTTCCTGCCACGGAAGGCGGGTGGAGCAGCGATCCGTTCCGTCTCCGCGCCGAAACGGACCGCCTCTACGGTCGCGGAACCACGGACATGAAGGGCTTTCTCGCCGTCGTGCTTGCCGCCGTCCCGGCACTCGCGGCGGCACAACTCCGCCGACCCATCCACTTCGCTTTTTCCTACGATGAGGAGGCAGGCTGCCGCGGGGTCCCGCACATGATCGCCCGCCTGCCTGAGCTCTGTGAACCTCCGCTCGGCGCGATTATCGGCGAGCCGAGCGGCATGCGGGCGATCCGCGCCCACAAGGGCAAGGCGGCCGCCCGGCTGACGGTCAGAGGCCGATCCGGCCATTCCTCGCGCCCCGACCAGGGACTAAATGCAATCCATGCCATGACCGAGGTCTTGGCTTGCGCCAGCGCCGAAGCCGAACGGCTGGCGCAGGGTCCGTTCGATCCTGGGTTCGAACCGCCCTATTCCTCGCTCCAGGTCGGCACGCTAAAGGGCGGCCAGGCGGTCAACATTATTCCCGAGAGCTGCGAGGCCGAGTTCGAGGCCAGGGCGATTTCCGGAATCGACCCGGCCACGCTGCTGGCGCCGCTGCGAACGATGGCCGACGCGCTGCCGCAACGTGGCTTTCAGTCGGAATGGCGCGAACTTAGCGCCTATCCGGCGCTGTCGCTTACCGCCGATGCGCCACTTGCGCACTTGCTTGAAGAACTCACAGGTATCGAGCCGCTCGCCGCCGTCAGCTACGGCACCGAGGCCGGCCTTTTCCAGCGCGCCGGCATCGATGCGATCATCTGCGGCCCAGGCGATATCGCCCGTGCTCACCGACCGGACGAATTCATCCTCGCGAGCGAACTCCTGGCCTGCCAGGGCATGATCGAGGCACTCGCCCGACGTTGCACCGCCTGACGATCAAGGAGCGTTGCCATGACCTTTCTCTTCAATTCCGATGCGAAGCGCGGCGCCATATTCGCCGAGGCCTTCGCGCGCGAACTGCCCGACATAGCCTTCGCCATGGATCCGGCATCGGTCGAACCGGAGGCTGTGCGTTACCTCATCACCTGGACCGTGCCGGATGATCTCGCCCGTTACGATAATCTTGAAATCCTGTTTTCGATCGGCGCCGGCATCGATCAGTTTCGCATCGATGCCGTGCCTGCGCAGGTCAAGGTGGTGCGCATGGTCGAAGACGGCATCGTCAGAATGATGCAGGAATATGTGACGCTCGCTGTGCTCGCTCTCCATCGCGATCTGCCGGCCTATCTCGGCCAGCAGCGCCGCGGGATCTGGCAGCCGCTCGCACCCGTTCAGGCCGCAAAACGCCGCATCGGCGTGCTCGGGCTTGGCATGCTGGGAAGCGCGGTGCTTGAGAGTTTGCGCCCCTTCGGTTTTACGCTGTCCGGCTGGAGCCGCACTCCGCGTGCGATCGACGGCGTCCGGTGCCTCAGTGGCGGCGAGGGACTCGGTACCCTGCTTGCCACCACCGATATTCTCGTCTGCATGCTGCCGCTGACCGAGGAGACGCGCGGCTTCCTGAATGCCGAGCTCTTTGCCAGGCTTCCCGCTGGGGCCGCACTCGTTCATGTCGGTCGCGGCGCTCAACTCGATCATCAGGCGCTCGTCGGTGCGCTCGACGCCGGCCATCTCTCCGGCGCTGTCGTCGATGTCACCGATCCCGAGCCGCTGCCATCGGGCCACGCCTTCTGGAATCATCCGAAAATCCTGCTGACGCCGCATATTGCCAGCGTCACCCAAGCCGAAACCGCTGCGGCCGTGGTGATCGGCAACATCAAACGGCACCGGGCGGGCCTCGACCCGATCGGACTGGTCGATCGCAGCCGCGGCTACTGATCCTCTCTCCCACCATCTGCACCTCGAAAGGAAAACCATGTCCCTGCTCAAGACGATCGATACCAACCCATCCCATCCGCCGCGCGAGTCCGGCCCCCTGCCCGAGCGTCTGATCGCGGGTAATCCCATCTTCAAGACCTGGGCGCAGGACGTCGCTCGCGCAGAGACGGTCCATACCGGCGTATGGGAGGCAACGCCCGGTGAGACGCGTTCGATCAAGGGTGAGACGTTCGAGTTCTGCCATATTCTGTCCGGGCTGGTCGAGCTCACACCGGACGGCGGAGAACCGGTGGTCTACGGGGCCGGCGACAGTTTCGTTATGAAGCCCGGCTTCGTCGGCGTCTGGAAGACGATCGAGACGGTTCGCAAGATCTACGTGACCGTGACGTGACGGCGAGCGGCCCGGCGCGATCACCGGCCGTAGATTTGACTGGCGGCGGCGCGGAAAACGCAATTTTCATCCGCTGCAGCAATTCCGGTCGATGCATGCTGCTCGGTTTCCCAAGCTAGGCTTAAACAAGCTCATGCCGAGGACACGCAATGACACTCAGCTTCGATCCAAACTCGATTTCCCTGCCCATGGGACATTTCATCGGCGGCCGGCTGGTTCCGGCCGAAGCCGTCATCGATATGCATCGGCCGTCCGACGGCAAGCCCTATGCCGGCTGTCCGCTTGCCGATGCAGCTCTTGTCGATCAGGCCGTGGAGACGGCAAGGGGGGCGTTAGATAGAAGCAATTGGGGTGGTGTGCGGCCGCGCGATCGCACCAAGGCGCTGCAGCGCTGGGCGGACCTGATCGAAGCCGAGGCGGAGACCCTCGCCAAGCTCGAAGCGCTTTCCTCGACCCGCCCCGTCGGCCATCTCGTCGTCGGCGATATCGCCGTCACCGCCGAGCAGATTCGCTTCTTTGCCGAATTCGCCGACAAGGAAGGCGGCGATCTCGTCCCGACCAACGACGCGAATTTCGGCATGATCGTGACGGAACCCTATGGCGTCGTCGGCGCCATCACGCCCTGGAATTTTCCCCTGTCGATGGCAGGCTGGAAGCTTGCCCCGGCGCTGGCGGCGGGCAATGCCGTGGTGCTGAAGCCATCGGAGATGACGCCGTTCTCGACACTCTATCTCGCCGAGCTTTCGGTGCGGGCCGGCCTGCCCGCCGGCCTCGTCAATGTCGTCCTTGGCGACGGTCCGATCACCGGAACCGCCATCACCGGGCATCCCGGGATTTCCAAAGTGAGCTTCACCGGCTCGACCACGGCCGGTGCAGCCATCATGGCCAATATTGCCCGCACCGGCGTGAAGCCCATGACGTTGGAGCTCGGTGGCAAGAGCCCTCAGCTGGTCTTCGCGGATGCCGATCTCGACCTTGCGGCAGGCGCCATCGCCACCAGCATTTTGTCCAACGCCGGCCAGGCCTGCATATGCGGATCCCGCCTCATCGTCGAGGCGAAGGTGGCGGACGCGCTCGTAGCGGCCCTCGTCGCCAGACTGGCGGCAGTCCGACCGGGGCCGACCTGGGAGGAAACGACCGATTATTCGCCCGTTATCTCCGAACGCCAAATCGCCCGCATGGATGGCATCATCCGCGCCGCCATCGACGGCGGGGCCGAATGTCTTACGGGTGGCGGCCGGCTCGATCGTGAGGGCTATTTTTACGCGCCGACGCTGATTTCGGGCGTGACGGCAACATCGCCCGCGGTTCTCGAGGAAATCTTCGGACCGGTCCTGACCATCCAGACCTTCGAGGATGAGGAGGAGGCGCTAAGCCTCGCCGATCACCCATCCTATGGCCTGGCCGCGGGCCTCTTCACCCGCGATCTCTCGCGCGCGATCCGCCTCACCCGTCGCCTGCAGGCCGGCACCGTCTGGGTTAACCGTTACGGCCGATCGCGCGACCATATCCTGCCGACCGGCGGCTACAAGCAATCCGGCATCGGCAAGGATCTCGGCCGCGAAGCCTATCATGCCAACCGCAAGAGCAAGAGCGTGCTCATCAGCCTTTAAAGGAGCTGCGATGAAGACCTACAAAATCGCCCTTCTGCCCGGAGACGGCATCGGCCGCGACGTGACCGACGCTGCCTGGTCCGTGCTCGAAAAAACAGCCGGATCAGGCGGACTTTCTCTTGAGGCAACCCGCCTTCCCTGGTCCTGCGACTACTATCTCGAAAATGGCAGCATGATGCCTGCCGACGGGATCGAAACGCTGCGGTCTTTCGATGCCATTCTGCTCGGCGCCGTCGGATGGCCCCGAAAAGTGCCGGATTCCGTATCGCTGCACGGCCTCCTGCTGCCGATCCGCAAGGCTTTCGTGCAATATGCCAATATCCGCCCGCACCGTCTGCTTCCAGGCGTGCAGGGACCGCTGCGGTCTGACGATTTCGACATTCTCTGCATTCGTGAAAACACCGAGGGCGAATATTCCGGCGCCGGCGGCCGCGTCCATCAGGGCACGGACAACGAAGTGGCGATCGAAACCGCGATATTCACCCGCAAGGGGGTCGAACGCATCCTGCGTTTCGGTTTCGAGCAAGCACGGGCGCGGCGCGGCAAACTCGCCTCGGTGACGAAGTCCAACGCGCAGAAATATTCGATGGTCTTCTGGGACGAGATTACCCGCAAGCTCTCGGCGGAATATCCCGATGTCGAGGTGACCAGCTATCATATCGACGCCATGGCCGCCCGCATGGTGATGGCGCCCGAAAGCCTCGATGTCGTGGTCGCCTCCAACCTGTTCGGCGACATCCTGACCGACCTTGGCGCCGCCATCCAGGGCGGGCTCGGCTTTGCGGCATCCGCCAACATCAATCCTGACCGCTCGGCGCCGTCCATGTTCGAACCGGTCCACGGCTCCGCGCCCGATATCGCTCATCTGGGAATTGCCAATCCGATCGCCGCCATCTGGTCGGGCGCAATGATGCTGGAGCATCTCGGAGAAGCGGTTGCCGCCGGAAGGATAATGGCCGCGATCGAAACGACGACCGCGCGCGGCATCGGCGCCACTCCCGGCAAGGACAAGACGGAGGCGATCACGGCATCGGTGCTTTCGGCACTCGATTAGAGCACGTCGCACAAATTGCGCCGCGGTTTTGCGCCCGGAATTGTGGAGAGGACGCTTTGATGAAAGAGGACAAGATGAACGGATTGAGGGATGGAAGCCTGCTGCGCCAGCAGGGGCTCATCGACGGAGAATGGCGCGGGGGCGCAGCCGGGCGCACGATCGAGGTCATCGATCCGGCGACGCAGCACGTGCTGGGCAGCGTGCCCGACATGGACGGAGCCGACACGCGGGCCGCGATCGTGGCGGCAGAAAAAGCTTTTGGTCCATGGCGGGCCAAGACCCATGCCCAGCGCGCCGCCCTGCTCGAGGCCTGGCACGATCTGATGCTCGACAATATCGAGGACCTGGCGCTGATCCTGACGACGGAACAGGGCAAGCCGCTGACGGAAGCCCGGGGCGAAATCCGCTACGGCGCCTCATTCATCAAATGGTTTTCCGAGGAAGCACGCCGCATCGGCGGCACGACCATTCCCTCGCCGACAGCGGATCGGCGGATCGTCGTTTTGAAGGAGCCCGTCGGCGTATCGGCGATCATCACGCCCTGGAATTTTCCCAATGCGATGATCACCCGCAAGGTGGGGCCGGCGCTTGCGGCGGGTTGCACGGTTGTCATCAAGCCATCCGACCTGACCCCGTTTTCGGCGCTGGCGCTCGCCGTTCTGGCGGAACGCGCCGGCATTCCCAAGGGCGTGATCAACATCGTCACCGGCATGCCGACTGCAATCGGCGACGAATTGATGGCGAACCAGACCGTCCGCAAGATCTCTTTCACCGGCTCGACCCGCGTCGGTTCGCTGTTGATGCGTGGTGCCGCCGACAGCGTCAAGCGGCTCAGCCTCGAACTCGGCGGCAACGCGCCTTTCATCGTTTTCGACGATGCCGATCTCGACCTTGCCGTCGAAGGCGCCATCGCATCGAAATTCCGCAACGGCGGACAGACTTGCGTCTGCGCCAACCGTCTTCTCGTCCAGTCTGGCGTCTACGATGCCTTTGCCGCCAAACTCGGCGCGCGGGTCTCGGCCATGAAGGTCGGGGCAGGCACCGAGGCCGGCACGGATATCGGACCGATGATCAACAAAGCTGCGATCGAGAAGATCAACCGGCACGTGGAGGATGCGGTAAACAAGGGAGCAAAGATCCTCGCCACTGCGGATTCCGTGCCGGCAGGCGATCAATATGCCGCTCCGATGGTGCTTGGCGGCGCGACCACCGACATGCAGCTTGCCAGCGAAGAGACATTCGGACCTGTTGCCCCGCTGTTCCGGTTCGACACCGAGGAGGAGGCGATCCGCATCGCAAATTCCACCCCCTTCGGCCTTGCGGCCTATTTCTACACCGAGAGCCTGAAGCGGTCCTGGCGGGTCGGTGAGGCGCTCGAATTCGGCATGATCGGCCTGAACACCGGCGCCATTTCCACCGAGGTCGCTCCGTTCGGCGGCGTCAAGCAATCCGGCCTCGGGCGTGAGGGCGCCCAATGCGGCATTGACGAATATCTGGAAATGAAGAGCTTCCACATCGGCGGGCTCTCCTGATCGACAAGAAAACAAAGGGCGCCGGAAAGTCATTCCGGCGCCCTTCCTAAATAATATCGCAAGCTTCGGATCCTGTCTCGCACCGCTGCAATGTTTTGCGACACACGCCAGAGAACGGCTGAACCGCGCTCGTCACGCCGCGGCTTACATGAAGCGATCGAGTGTCTTGTAATAGAGCCCGACGACCGGCAGGAACCACGGCTTGCCGAAATGGCCGGGAACGGCGGGCCATTCGAGCCCTTTTACCGGATTGCGATCCACCTTGCCCATGATGGCATCGGCGATCATCATGCCGAGATGGGTGGAGAGCTGGGCGCCGTGGCCGGAATAGCCCATGGCGTACCAAACGCCGTCGACATAGCCCGCGCGGGGATAGCGGTCTTTCGTCATATCGACGAGCCCGCCCCAGCAGTAGTCGATCTCGACGCCGGCAAGTTGCGGGAAGATTTCAGCCAGACCGGCGCGCAGAATATCGCCGCTCTTTGCATCCGATCGCTGATCCGAGGTGGCGGAAAAGCGTGCGCGGCCGCCGAAGATCAGCCGGTTGTCCGGCGACAGCCGGAAATAATTGCCGATGTTCAGCGAGGTGACACAGGTCCGGTTCCCCGGCATCGTCGCTGCGATTTCGGCGTCGTTCAGCGGTCGGGTGGCGAGCAGAAAGCTGCCGACGGAAACGATCCGGCGGCGGAAATAGCCGAAGAGCGACGGCGTGTACGCGCCTGTCGCGACGAGCACATGGTCGGCGGTGACGGTGCCCCGCCCGGTCTCGAGGCTGTGGCGGCCGTTGCCTTGCCTGTGGCCGGTCACGGCAGCCTTTTCGAAAATGACGGCGCCGTGGCGGACGGCCGCGGCGGCGAGCCCGGCGACATAGCGGCCCATATGCATCATCGCGCTCTTCTTCGAGAGCATGGCGCCATGGAAGGGCGAGCCGACCTCACTCTTCAAGTCATCCGCCGAAAGAAGCGCCGTCTCCGGATCGACCTCCCTATGCACAGCCTCGAAGTTGCGGACAATGGCATCGAAATGCTGCGGCTTGGAGGCAAGCTTCAGCTTTCCGGCGCGACGGAAATTGCAGTCGATCCCCTCCTCGGCAATGATCGCCTCGATCGTGTCGATGGACTCATCGAATGCCCGGTAAAGCGCGATAGCCCTCTCCGCGCCGAGCGCTGACTTAGCGGACAGGAAGCTGTGGGCTAGTCCGTTGTTGAGGTGACCACCATTGCGTCCCGACGCCCCCCAGCCCACGCGTTCGGCCTCCAGCACGACGACCTTGACGCCGGCTTTCGCAAGCTGACGCGCTGCCGCAAGCCCGGTGAAACCCGCGCCAATGACGGCGACGTCATAATGTCCTTCGACAGGACCTTGAGCCGCATCGGCAAAAGCACGCGCTGTGTCGTGCCAGTAGGACTGGAACCGCATCCGCTTGTCTCCGTCAGAGGCCAACGACGCCAGGCAAACCCGATATATCGGGGATTTCGACATAGCCGTAATAGGGATTGGCCGGCTCGTGACCGCGATTGACCCAGACCTTGTTCTTGATGCCGAGATCGTGGGCCGACATCAGATCGTAGCGGAAGGAGGACGAGCAATGCAGCACGTCCTGCGGTCCGCAGCCGAGCATATCGAACATATATTCGAAGGCCTGGAAACGCGGCTTATAGGCATTTGCCTGTTGCGCGGTGTAGACCGCGTGGAAGGGCGCGCCGAGCTTTTCGACATTCGACATGATCTGCGCGTCCATGGCATTGGACAGGATCACCAGCGGAATTTCCTGGGCAACCCTGGCAAGACCCTCGGGTACGTCGCGATGCGGCCCCCAGGTCGGAACACGTGCGTAGACCATCTGAGCGGCTTCATCGCGAAACGTCACGCCGTTGCGCTTGCATGTCCGCTCGAGCGAGTTGTGCACCACCTCCGCGTAGGGCTTCCAGGCGCCCATGATCTCGTCGAGACGATAGGCGGCGAAATTCTTGACGAACTCCGCCATGCGCGGTTCGTCGAGTTGGTCGCCGTAGAGATCGCGTGCCGCTTCCGCCATCTGGAAGTTGGTGAGCGTGCCGTAGCAGTCGAAGGTGATGTATTTCGGGCGGAACGTCGTCATCTGCCTATCCTTGAATGATTGGAACCGGGATGTTTCACAATCATAGGCACCGCTTTATCCGCGGCTTACCTGAATTGGGCGGCATCGGAAGCAGAATCTATCGTATAGAAAGCGGCGTTTGGCAGAAGGTTGCGTGCTCTCGGGTTCAATCGTGATCGTGGTCATGATGCGACGGAAGATCGAGGCCGAAGGTATTGACGAGATCGGCCACCTGAGCCGGGCTGAGGAACCGGGGATTGAGGTTGCGCAACAGCAGATAGAGCTTCGCCGTTTCCTCCAGTTCCTCGGTCGCGAAGACCGCCGCCTCCAGGCTGTCACCGGCGACAACAGGTCCATGATTGGCGAGAAGCACCGATGAATATTTGCCGGCCAGCCCCCGGATTGCATCGGCCACCGCGGGATCCCCGGGGCGATAATACGGCACCAAAGCGGTCTCGCCGGCGCGCATGAGGTAATATGGTGTCATCGGCGGCAGGGCCGCGCGCGGATCGATCTCCGGCAGCATGGTGAGCGCCACCGCATGGGTGGAGTGAAGATGAACGATGGCGCGAGCCCTGCCGCGTGTATCATAGAGGGCGGTGTGAAGCGGGATTTCCTTGGTCGGCTTGTCGCCGGACAGCAACCGGCCTTCCGCGTCGAGCCTCGAGATCCGGGCCGGGTCGAGAAAACCGAGCGAGGCGTTGGTCGGCGTCACCAGCCAGCCGCCGTCCTCCAGCCGCAACGATATATTGCCGGACGAACCGGGCGTCAGTCCGCGCTCGAACAACGAGCGACCGTATCGGCAGATTTCCTCACGCAGGCGCGCATCGGACATGGCGGTTCCTCCAATATTACGCAGTTGCCCCTTCGATCAGTTCAAAACCGAGATCGATGGCCTGCGGCGGTGCGTTGGCGATGACCAGCTCAGCGGCGATCTGCCCCGTCGTCACGCGCGGCGTCCGGATGGTCGATAAGGGTTGCGGTATTGCCCGGCCGATATCGAGGCCGTTATAGCCGAAAATGGCGAGCTGCGAGGGGATGGCGATCCCTTGGGCGAGACAGTGAAAATAACCGCCGAGCGCCATGTCGTCGTTGGAAAAATAGACCGCGTCGAGGTCGGTTGCTCGTGCCAGCAGTCGCTCCAGCCCCTGCTTACCGTTTTCCACCGACGAAGCGCCCGCCACAATTTCGCGAGCGATGAGCGGAGTTCCGTTGGCGTCGAGAGTGTCACAAAAACTCGAAAAACGCTTGCCGGCGCGGGTGTCGCGGTCCAGGTCGTGACCGACATAGCCAATCCGTCGATAGCCCCGCCTGAGCAGGAAGGCAGCACTCTCCCGCCCGGCAGCGCGGTTCGAGAAGCCGACGGCGATATCAAGGGCATCGCCGTCCAAATCGAGCAGTTCCACAACACGACATCCGCTGGCGCGCAACATCTTCGTCGTGCCGTCGGTGTGCTCATACCCCGCCAGCATCACTGCCGCCGGCCGCCAGGCAAGCATTGCGGTTGCGAGCGCCTCCTCCTTGCCCGGATCATAGTCCGTCACCGAAAACACCGCCTGATAGCGGTTTTCTTCCAGAACGGCGCTCGCTCCACGCAGCACGTCGGAAAATACGATGTTGGACAGCGAGGGAATGACGAAGGCGACAAGACGCGAACCGGTTGAGGCAAGCGTTCCGGCGATCCGGTTCGGGACATAGCCCAGCCGCTCGACGGCAGCCATCACCCGCTCCCGCGTTCTGCCGGAAAAAGAACCGTGGTTGCGCAGCACGCGCGACACCGTGCTCTCGCCGACGCCGGCCGCTTGCGCGACCTCTGCAAGGGTCACCGTCGACTGATGTTTGAATTCCATGGTCACTTTCGAACCCGGCCTCTGGAATCTTTGGACGCGCGAAGCAATCCTTGGGGGCGCCTCAGTGCGACATCCATTTTTCATCACTTCCGGCCAGAAGCAAGATTTTTTTGGCAGCGCTGCCAATTCACAGTTGGCAGCGCTGCCAAAAAGGAGTAGGAAAATGGCAGCGCTGCCAAAACAGCTGGCCGCAGGTGCCAGGGCATGGATCTTTCAAGACTGGAGAAACTCCAATGACACCGCTTGCCGAAAACTCGCGCCCCACCGTCATTGCGGCCGTCATCGGTCTAGGCTCTATGGGACTGGGAATGGCCCGGTCGATGAAGCGCGCAGGTCTTGACGTCATCGGATATGACATAACGCCGGCGGCAGTGGACCGCTTCGTCGCCGACGGCGGACGTGGCGCGGCGACTCCTGCCGACGCCGCCAGGGAGGCCGACATTGTTGTCTGCGTGGTGGTCAACGGCGCGCAAACCGAGGCCGTGCTGTTCGGCCCTGAAGGCGTTGCAAGCACGATGAAGGCAGGCGCCGTGTTCATCTCATCGGCAACCATGGATCCCGCCGTCGCACGCAATCTCGCACAAAGAGTAGAGGCCCTCGGTCTGCACTATCTCGATGCGCCGATATCGGGCGGCGCAGCCAAGGCGGCGCTTGGCGAACTGACGATCATGGCATCCGGCTCCAGCCAAGCCTTCGACAGGGCGCGCCCAGGTCTCGACGCCATGGCCGGCAAGGTCTACGAGCTCGGCGGCGCGGCCGGAACCGGCGCCGCCTTCAAGATGATCAACCAGCTTCTCGCCGGCGTGCATATCGCAGCCGCATGTGAGGCCATAAGCTTTGCGGCCAAGCAGGGTCTCGACCTCGACAAGGTTTATGAAGTCATCACCGCCTCGGCCGGCAATTCCTGGATGTTCGAAAACCGCGTGCCGCATGTACTTGCCGGGGATTATACGCCGCTCAGCAGCATCGAGATCTTCGTCAAAGACCTCGGTATCGTCCAGGATATGGCGCGCTACGAACGATATCCGGCGCCGCTCGCGGCAGCCGCCCTGCAAATGTACCTGGCGGCGGCCGGAGCCGGCATGGGCCGTGACGACGATTCCTCACTCGCACGCCTCTATGCCCTGCTTTCCGGCGCAGAATTGCCCGGCCGCGTCAAGGAGCCGCAGAGCCTGTAAAGGAAGCCGACATGCCTGTGTTCGCCGCCAACCTGACGATGATGTTCAACGAATGGGCCTTCCTCGACCGCTTCGATGCTGCAGCCGATGCGGGGTTTTCCGCCGTCGAATATCTCTTTCCCTATGAAGCCGCGCCGGAGGCCCTCGCCGAACGGCTCGCCCGCAACAATCTGCAGCAGGCTTTGTTCAACCTGCCGCCAGGCGACTGGGGTGCCGGCGAACGCGGCATCGCGGCCCTTCCCGGACGGTTCGATGAGCTGAAGACTTGTGTCGAGCGGGCTTTGGATTATGCGGCGGCGACCGGCGTCAGACGGTTGCACCTGATGGCAGGCATCGCCGATCCTCATGATCGAGACGCCTCTGCCTCCTACCGGCGCTCCGTCGCCTACACCGCCGGCCGGCTCGGGGAAAAGGGCATAGACCTTCTGCTTGAGCCGATCAACGGGCGCAATATGCCGGGATACTTCCTTAACGACTTCGCCATGGCCGAGCGTTTGATCGCCGAATGCGGCCTGCCGAACGTGAAGCTTCAATTCGACATCTATCACCGTCAGATCATCCATGGCGATGTCGCCATGGCATTGCGGCGCCTGCTGCCGGTCACCGGCCATATCCAGATCGCCAGTGTGCCGTCCCGCAATGAGCCGGATGCGGAGGAGCTGAATTATCCCTATCTGTTCAGCGAAATCGACCGGCTGGGTTACGACGGTTTTATCGGCTGCGAATACATTCCGCGGGGCCGCACGCTGGACGGTCTAGGCTGGTTCGCCCCTTTTGCACGGAGCTAGTTAATGGCCATTTCACTCGGATCGATTGCTGACGACTACACGGGCGCGTCGGATCTCGCCAACACGCTGACAAAGAATGGCCTGCGCACGGTGCAGACGGTCGGCATCCCCGATCCCTCGCTCGCGCTGCCCGACGTGGATGCCGTCGTCGTTTCCCTGAAAATCCGCTCGGTCCCTGCCTCTGAGGCCGTGACGGCTGCCACGGAAGCCGAGCGATGGCTGCGCCATCGGGGCGCGGGCCACGTGCTTTACAAAATCTGCTCGACGTTCGATTCCACCGACGCCGGCAATATCGGTCCCGTCACCGAGGCCTTGCGCGATGCTGCGGGCGGCGGCAGCGTGCTGGTTACACCAGCCTTTCCAGAAACAGGGCGGACTGTCTACCTCGGCCATCTGTTCGTCGGCGGCCAACCATTGAACGAAAGCCCGCTCAAGGATCACCCCCTCAACCCGATGCACGACGCCAATCTCGTGCGGGTTCTCGCCCGGCAAACGCGCGGCGCCGTCGGCTTGATCGATCTGGCAGCCATCGCGGCCGGCCCTGCCGCCGCCAGGGCGAGTCTCGATGCGTTGCGCACGACAGGCGTGACCATGGCTGTTGCCGACGCAATTTTCGAAAAGGATCTGGAAACGCTCGGCGAGATCGCGCTCGAAACGCCGATATCGACCGGTGCGTCCGGCCTTGGCCTCGGCCTTGCCCGGGCGCTCGTCCGTTCCGGCCGCATATCCGGCGGCGCAACAGCTGAAGACATCATTCGCCCTGTCGACGGATTTTCGGCGATTATTGCCGGCAGCTGTTCGAAAGCAACGCTACGCCAGCTCGAGGTCGCCGAACGGTCGATGCCTGTGCTGCGGCTTGATCCAGAGCGCCTGATATCAGGCCCGGATGAGATCGCCGCCGCGATTTCCTGGGCCGGAGACCGCATCTCCGCCGGCCCGGTCGTGGTCGCCGCGAGCGCGGCGCCCGAAACCGTATCCCGCCTGCAATCGCAATATGGGCGGGAGACCTCGGGCCACGCGATCGAGACAGCAACGTCGATTATCGCAGCCGAACTGGTTGAAAGAGGCGTGCGGCGTCTGGTGGTCGCCGGCGGTGAAACCTCGGGGGCCGCCGTCGACAGGCTCGCCATCCCGGCGTTTCTGATCGGCCCCGAGATTGCTCCCGGCGTGCCGGTGCTGCGCACGGTCGGCAATGCACAAGGCGACATGCTTCTGGCATTGAAATCAGGAAACTTCGGTGGCGACGACTTCTTTGCGTCAGCGCTGGCGATGATGCGGTGACCTAGCCAGGCATAGAGCATCCCGATGAAATAGCTCCGGCATAAGATGCGGCGGCCCGTCGGCGTAAAGCAATAAGATACTGCCTGAACCGCGGCCTTCAGACGATCTGCCCGCCGGGGCTCCGGCAGACTTGCGGGCACGACATGAAGGACGGCCCGATGCAAACACGTCAGATCGAAATCGCCGCGTTCGGCCCAGACCATCTGGAAGCAGCCGTTGCGCTCTCCAGACAGGCTGGCTGGCCGCATCGGCCAGAGGACTGGCAGATGGCCCTCGCGTTGAGCGAAGGCATGGTCGCAATCGAGGACGACAGGGTCGTCGGCACGGTCCTCGTCACAGCCTACAAACAAGATTGTGCGACCATCAACATGGTCATCGTCGATGAAATCATGCGCGGCCGTGGCCTCGGCCGCCGACTGATGGATGCCGCGTTGCGAATCGCAGGCGACCGGCCGCTGCGGCTGGTCGCGACAACGGCGGGCCTGCCGCTCTACCAGAAGCTCGGCTTTCATGAAACCGGGACCGTGCTGCAGCACCAAGGCCTCGCGGGAGAAATCGACGCACCGGCCGGCACGAGCGCCGCCACCGCCGGCGATCTCCCGGCCATCATGACGCTCGACCGCCTTGCCTTCGGCGCCGACCGCGAAGGGCTGCTCTCCTACCTCGCAACGGTGGGCGAATTCTCCGTCATTCGCCGCGACCGCAGCGTTTCGGGCTTCGCCTGCCTGCGACCCTTCGGTCGCGGCGAGGTGATCGGACCCGTGGTCGCCGCGGATATCGATGACGCCAGGAAACTCATCGAACATCACATCGCCGGTCGTCCAGGAAGGTTCCTCAGGGTGGACACGACTGCCGAAGCCGGACTCTCTCCATGGCTCGCCACACAGGGGCTCGCCCATGTCGGTGGTGGCATCGCCATGAGAAAGCCATCGGCCGGCAACGTCGCCGCCCGGACCGCCACCACCTTTGCCCTTGCCAGCCAGGCACTCGGCTGATCCGGAGATCTCAATGTACAGCAACTCGCTCATCGAACTCGACCGCGCCCATCTCATCCATCCTGTGGCCTCCTACCGCAGTCACGAGAAGCACGGCGTGCGCGTGCTGGCCTCGGCCGAGGGCGCAACGGTCACCGACGCCTCCGGCAGACAGCTGATCGACGGCTTCGCCGGCCTCTGGTGCGTCAATGCCGGTTATGGCCACGAAAGCATAGTCGAGGCAGCAGCCCGGCAGATGCGGGAGCTTCCCTATGCAACGGCCTATTTCGGCCTCGGCTCCGAGCCGGCGATCCGGCTTGCCTCAGAACTCGCCGACAGGGCGCCTGGTGATCTCAACCATGTCTATTTCACGCTCGGCGGCTCCGACGCGGTGGACAGCACGATCCGGTTCATCCGCTACTACTGGAATGCTCGGGGACGGCCCGAGCGCGATCAGTTCATTTCGGTCGAACAGGGCTATCACGGCTCCTCGACGGCGGGTGCGGGCCTGACCGCTTTGCCCGCATTCCATGCCGGCTTCGGCCTTCCGTTCGACTGGCAGCATAAAATTCCGTCTCATTACGCCTACCGCAACCCGGTCGGCGAGGATCCGCAGGCGATTATCGAGGCCTCGCTGGCAGCGCTGAAAACCAAGGTAGAGGCGATCGGGCCGGAGCGCGTCGCCGCCTTCTACGTCGAACCGATCCAGGGTTCGGGCGGCGTGCTCGTACCGCCGAAAGGCTGGGTGAAGGCGATGCGCGAATTTTGCCGCGAGCACGACATTCTCTTCGTGGCCGATGAGGTGATCACCGGCTTTGGCCGCACAGGGCCGCTTTTTGCCTGCAGCGAAGAGGGAATCGTGCCGGATTTCATGACCACCGCCAAGGGTCTCACCTCCGGCTACGTCCCGATGGGCGCCGTCTTCATGGCCCACCACGTCTATGAAACGATCGCCGAGGGTGCCGGTGCCGCCGCGATCGGTCACGGCTACACCTATTCGGCCCATCCCGTCAGCGCCGCCGTCGGCCTTGAAGTCCTGAAGCTTTACGAAACCGGCCTGCTCGACAACGGCGTCAAGGCCGGGACGCGGCTGATGCAGGGGTTGGAATCGCTGAGAGATCACCCGCTCGTGGGTGATGTCCGCGGCCGCGGAATGCTCGCCGCCGTCGAGCTCGTGGTCGACAAGATCAACAAGACGCCGCTGCCGGCATCCGCCGAACCCGCCCGCCGGATCTTCGATCGCGCCTGGGAAAACGGCCTCGTCATCCGCGCCTTCGGCAACGGCGTGCTCGGTTATGCGCCGCCGCTGTGCTGCACCGAAACGGAAATCGATGCGATCGTCGAGCGCACGCGCCTCACGCTGGACCAGACGCTTGAGGACCCGGATGTGCGCGGGGCGCTGCGGGTCTGAGAATAGCGCGAAACGGTTAGATTCGGTGTTTTGTGCCGCGCCAGGGCGCCTTTTCGGAGAATCCGGCGCAGCGCAAGTGACAAACTGAAACAGACGAAAGGCACGGATCACAACAAATCCGGCCTTCATACAAGAGCGGGACAACGATCCTGCCGGGAACGGAATATTCTTCTTTGAGAAGCCGCGCTCCATCGGAGCCGAACACTGGGGAATTCGCGTGAGCAAAAGTCTTCCGGAAATCAGCTACATGGGCTTCGACGAGGTCGGCTTGCTCATCGATTCAGCCGAAACGGGACACGAGATCAATAGCGAGCGGGCGACGCTCAGCCTCTATCGCGAGGCCCACCGCTATTCAGACGATGTTGACCTCTTTCCCGACGATCTCGTGCGCGCCTATCTCGCGAGCGGGACGGAGCTTGGCCTGCCCGCCGGCGGGCCGCTGCGGGAGCGGCGGCATGCCCACAAGGGCTGCGACGGCACGATCGAGCCGGCGGAATTCACCGCACCCGATCATTTCACGTCGATGGCCGCCCCGCGGAGGCCGTGGCCGCTTCGCGCGCCTGACTTTTAAAACCGGATCGGCTCGCCGGCAGGCGGCCGTCACAGAAAGAAAAGGGGAATGCCATGACCGACTTAAGGACTACGAACTGGACCCGCGCCGACGACGCAGTGGTCGAATGCGCCATCAGACGCGGCGCCACCCGCCGTGAACTGCTGCAGATGCTTCTCGCTGGCGGCGTCGCCATGTCTGCTGGCGGCGTCATCGTTGGTCGCGCCACTAAAGCGATCGCCGCGTCTCCGATCACCGGAGGACATCTCAAGGCGGCAGGCTTCACGTCTTCGACCGCAGACACGCTCGACCCGGCCAAAGCATCGAATTCAACGGATTATTCACGGTGTTCCGCGGTCTATAGCCGCCTTTCCAACCTCGACAGGTCCGGCGCGGTCGAGATGGAGCTGGCGGAAAGCATCGAGAGCACCGATGGCAAGGTGTGGACCGTGAAGCTGCGCAAGGGCGTCACCTTTCACGACGGGAAACAACTTACGTCCGCAGATGTGATCTACTCGCTCAAGCGCCACCTGGATCCCAACGTCGGCTCGAAGGTCAATGCCATCGCAAAGCAAATGACGGGGTTCAAGGCGCTCGACGATCTCACTCTCGAAATAACACTCGCAGACGCCAACGCCGACCTGCCGACCATCCTGGCGCTGCAGCACTTCATGATCGTCGCGGAAGGGACCGCCGACTTCTCGAAGGGGAACGGCACAGGGCCTTTCGTTCTCGAAAACTTCGAACCCGGTGTGCGCTCGCTTATGCGGCGGAACGACCATTACTGGAAGTCGAAAGGACCATTTGTCGACTCCTTTGAGTTTTTCGCGATCAGCGACGACAGCTCGCGCGTGAATGCCTTGCTGTCGGGAGACATCCATGTCGCGGCCGCTATCAATCCCCGCTCGGAACGGCTCGTCGAAGGCAGGCCCGGCTTCGTTCTGTCGAAATCGAGCGCCAACAGCTACACCAACCTCAACATGCGCCTCGATACGACCCCTGGTCAAAACAGCGATTTCGTCGCGGGCATGAAGCACCTGGTTAATCGTGAGCAGATCCTGAGGGCAGCCCTGCGCGGGCGCGGTGAAATCGGCAACGACCAGCCGATTTTCCCGGGCAACCCCTATCGCAACGACGATCTCCAGCCGAAGCCGTACGACCCTGAAAAGGCAAAGTTCTATTTCAACAAGGCGGGCGTTCTCGGTCAGTCGATCCCGGTGATCGCGTCCGAGGCCGCGAACTCCGCAATCGACATGGCGATGATTATTCAGGCCGCCGGCGCCGAAATCGGCATGAAGCTCGACGTCCAGCGCGTGCCCTCCGACGGCTATTGGGACAAGTATTGGCTCAAGGCCCCGATCCATTTCGGCAATATCAATTATAGGCCGACGCCCGACATCCTGTTCTCGTTGCTATATGCGTCCGGCGCACCCTGGAATGAGAGCCATTACAAATCGGATAAATTCGACAAGATGCTGATCGAGGCGCGCGGCTCGCTCGATCAGGAGAAGCGTAAAGCGATTTACAATGAGATGCAGGTGATGATTGCCAATGAGGCCGGCACCATCATTCCGGCCTACCTGACCGGGATCGACGCCATCACGGACAAGCTCAAGGGCATGGAAACGAACCCGCTCGGAGGTATGATGGGTTATCGCATGGCCGAGCATGTTTGGTTTGAATCGTGATCGACAAAGTAGTCTCGGGGCTGCCGCCACGTTGCTGTGGCCCCTCTGCACTTTGGTTCCGATAACTGGAAGGAAGCGAGTGTGAACAAAGAGGTCTTATCCCTGGTGCTGAGCAGATTGCTCATCGCCCTGATCACCTTGGTCATCGTCTCGTTCGCGGTCTTTACAGCGACGACGCTCCTGCCGGGGGATACTGCTTCGATCCTTCTCGGCCAGGCTGCAACGCCGGAGGCCGTCGCCGGATTGCGCACGGCCATGCATCTCGACGACCCGGCATTTCTGCGTTTTATCTATTGGATGGGCGGACTGCTATCGGGTGACCTGGGCACGTCCTACGCCAACAACATGCCGGTCGCCGACCTGATCGGCGGCCGGTTCGCGAACTCGATGAAGCTTGCGGGCGTCACGGCCTTGTTCGCAGTACCGATTGCATTGACGCTCGGCATCACCGCCGCCATGGTAAGGGGCTCGCTTTATGATCGAGCGGTCACCGTATTTACGATCGGCGTCATATCGGTACCGGAATTCATGATAGCGACGTTGGCTGTCATGTTCTTTGCAGTCTATCTGCAATGGCTGCCCGCGATTTCACTCACCAACGAAGTCCACACTATCACCGACATAGTGCGCGTCTACGCGATGCCGGTGATCACCCTCACCTTCGGGGTGTCCGCGCAGATGATCCGCATGACGCGGGCTGCGGTGGTGGAAACACTGAATACACCCTATGCCGAAATGGCACTATTGAAGGGTGCCTCACGAAGCCGCATCGTGTTGAAACATGCGCTGCCAAACGCCCTCGGTCCGATCGTCAACGCAATTGCCCTCTCGCTTTCATACCTTCTGGGCGGAGTAATCATCGTCGAGACGATCTTCAACTATCCCGGCATCGCCAAGCTGATGGTCGACGCCGTCGCCACCCGCGATCTCCCGCTCATCCAATCCTGCGCGATGATATTCTGCGTCGGCTATCTGATCCTGATCACGACGGCCGATATCATCGCTATTCTTGCCAACCCGAGGCTACGATGATGACCACGATCGAAACACATGCGCTAAAGCGTCGGAAATTCGCCTATCGCATCAACCTGGTCGGTGTGGTCGGCTTCGCCGTCATTGCTTTCTGGGCAATCATCGCCGTCATTGCTCCCTGGATCATCCCCCATCCGGTGGGTGAGATACTCGATTTTGACTATTTCGGCCCCATGAGCCAGCAGTTCTGGCTCGGTTCAGACTATCTGGGACGTGACATGCTTTCGCGCATCCTGATGGGAGCACGCTATACGGTCGGCATTTCGTTAGTCGCGGTTAGCATCGCCTGCTTCTCGGGCGTCGTGCTCGGCATGATCGCGGCGGTATCTGGGGGATGGGTCGACACCTTTCTCAGTCGCTTTCTCGATGCCCTGAATTCCATTCCAAGCAAACTTTTCGGCCTCGTGGTCGTGGCGGCGGTCGGATCGTCCATTCCCGTTCTGGTGCTGACACTTGCGGTGATCTACACGCCCGGCTCCTATCGCTTCGCCCGGGCTCTCGCAGTCAACATCAATACGATGGACTTCATCACCGTGGCCCGCGCTCGCGGCGAAGGTATAGCTTACTTGGTCGCGTCCGAAATCCTGCCCAATATTGTCGGGCCGGTTCTTGCCGACCTGGGCCTGCGCTTCGTCTTCATCGTGCTGCTCCTATCGGGTCTTTCGTTCCTCGGGCTTGGCGTGCAGCCGCCCTACGCGGATTGGGGAGCCCTGGTGCGCGAGAATATCGGCGGCCTCCCGCTCGGCGCACCCGCGGTGATTTTCCCCTCGATCGCTATCGCCACGCTGACGATCAGCGTCAATCTGCTGATCGACAACCTTCCTCAAAAAATACGCGATCGGAGCGAATGATGGCCAACCTCGTCGAAATCCGTGACCTCAAGGTCGAAGCCAAGACCGACTCCGGCCGCGTCGTCGAAATCATCCGTGGCGTCAGTTTCGAAGTCGCTGAAGGGGAGATCGTCGCTCTGATCGGTGAAAGTGGGTCAGGCAAGACGACCATCGCTCTAACCCTGATGGGCCATGCCCGCGCCGGCTGTCGGATCAGCGGCGGCTCCGTCGTGCTCGCCGGTCAGGACATGGCAAGCCTTCCGGAGCGAAAACGGGCCAAGATCCGGGGAACCGTCGTCTCATATGTACCACAAAGTGCCGCCGCGGCCTTCAACCCGTCACAGACGATCATGGAACAGGTCATCGAGATCGCTCGCATCCATGACCTGATGCCCGCCGAAGAGGCCCGCACCCGCGCGGTAAGCCTATTCAAGGCGCTCTCGCTTCCCGATCCGGAAACGATCGGTTCCCGTTATCCGCATCAGGTTTCCGGCGGTCAGTTGCAGCGCCTCTCGGCCGCGATGGCCCTGATCGGTGATCCAAAACTTGTCATCTTCGACGAGCCTACGACGGCGCTTGATGTGACCACACAGATCGAAGTGCTGCGCGCCTTTAAATCCGTAATGCACAAGGGTCGCATCGGCGGCGTGTACGTCTCGCACGATCTTGCCGTAGTGGCCCAAATTGCCGATCGCATCGTTGTCCTCAAAGGAGGCGAAGTCCAGGAGATCGGAAGCACCGAGCAAATCCTCAGCAGACCGCAGCATCCTTATACCAAGGAGTTGTTAGGCGCTTTCAAGCCGGAAGCGCGGGCCAAATCCCCTGACAAGCAGCAGAGCAAAGCGATTCTTCAGGTGCAAGACCTTATCGCAGGCTATGGACCCATCCAGGCCGATGGCACACCCCTCGTCAAAGCCCTGAAATCCGTCAGCGTCGAGGTTGAGAGCGGTTGCAATCTGGGAATTATCGGTGAGTCCGGCTGCGGCAAATCCACCCTGGCTCGAACGATTGCCGGCATCATTCCCGCAACCGCGGGCAAGATCACCTTCAATGGACAGACGCTGGCGCCAGCCGCCGGCGCCCGTACGCGAGAACAGTTGCGAGAGCTGCAGATCGTTTTCCAATACGCCGACACCGCACTCAATCCCGCCAAATCGATCAGCGATATTCTCGGGCGACCGTTGGCCTTTTATCACGGCATGACAGGTGAGAAGCGTGAGAAGCGGATCGACGAACTCCTGGATATGGTTCGGCTGCCCCGGGCCTTGAAGCACCGGCGCCCGTCAGAACTGTCCGGGGGTCAGAAGCAGCGCGTCAACTTCGCTCGCGCGCTCGCTGCCGAGCCAAAACTGATCCTGTGTGACGAGGTTACGTCGGCACTTGATACCGTAGTTGCCGCAGCCGTCATCGACCTTCTCAAGGAGCTGCAGCGGGAGCTTTCTCTCTCCTACATTTTTATCAGCCACGACCTCTCCGTGGTCGAGGCGATCTGCGACGAAGTCGCGGTGATGTATGCGGGCGAAAAGATCGAGCAGCTCCCTCCCTCGGCCATGAGCAGCAGCGCGAGCCACCCCTACTCACAGCTACTGTTCTCCTCCGTCCCGAAGCTCGACCCGGCCTGGCTCGACGGGCTCAAGCAGGATCCGAAGCTGATCCGCGCCGTCGGAGGCGGATAATTGCGGGAAGGAGGCTCTCAGCGGCAGGTGCGACTTGACGGTCGGCGAGTTTCAGCGTACGTGGCGCAAATATTTGTCGATGCCACATCCATTGTTCATCAGGTCGCTCCACGATTTCCTGATGTTCGCCGATTTTGCTGGCCGCCAGTTGATCCTTGGATGAGCAGTGCGCCTATCATTTCTGCCGCGTCGCCCCTGAACGACGCGAACCCTCAACCATCCGTTGAGCTGCCGGAATATCGATGGGTTACCTAGCCTCTCAGGGCTTTCCCCGACGTCGCGCTCTTCAGCGCTGAGGACATGCGCAGCACTCCAAGTTCGGGACTAGCTAGTATTGGCACCGGCGTGCCTTTCATCTCGCTCAGCGCATTTGCCATCGATGCTTGAGCTAGAACAACCACGTCAACGTTGCCCAACAGAGCAGCAAGGCCTTCACGTATCAGCGCATCATGCGCCGCTCTGTCTCCGTCCCGCAGTTTCTCAAACGCCCCTTCGCAGAGATGACTTGTAAGGAGAATTTCGCGACCCATTCGCTGAGCATGGCGTTCGATCAAATGGGTCGTCGGGCTCAATGTTGTAAACAGCGTTGCGAGGACGCCAATTCGATCTCCGCATTGCAAGGCCTCAATTGCCACCCCATCATCTATACGGAAGAGAGGTACGGGGCAGAGTGGCATTGCCGCATCCACTGCAGGGCCGAGCGACGAACAAGTGACGAGGACTGCGGAAGCCCCCGCATCCACCGCCGACCAAATGTGAGTCGCAAGCCGCCGCATGGTCTGACGCGACAGCGCGCCTTCGCGGATCGTGTTCCCCAGCAAGCTCTCATCCAACATATTAAACGGGCGCCAACCGGGCAGATGGCGGCTAACGAGTTCGTTGAACGCGGGGATGATCCCGTGGACCGTGTGGATCATGGCAAGCGCAGGGGACTCATAAGTGCCTGTAGTCATAGAATGTCTCGGTTTTTTATTGTGCACGCTCTTTATCGTGAGGCTGTAGCAGCGGGGGTGACATGGACCTGATCAGGGCATCTGTCGTGCTCGACGGGAAACCAATTCAAAAACCGCTGTCGTCAGACGATGCTCTGTAGCTTACCCGGTCGACCGTCCTAGCTGTGACTGTCGCGCCGCCGAAAACGGAATTTCCTGCCGCCCCTGCATTTGCATTCGATACATGCTGCTCGCCTCCGCTCGGTAGCTTCACATGACCTGCCCTGTCCGTCGGGAATTTCCTGCGTCCGGCAGAAGGCGTCATCGAAATGCATCCGTCCGAACGGCTAGGCTTGGGCGCTTCCCGCCCGACTCGCACGTCGTTCCGGTACCGGAACTTCACTAGGGCTATCTCGTCGAAGTCGATGCGATAGCCGTCATTGCCTCAATTGCTCCCGCCGGAGGAGCAGGAAACAGTGCCGTATAGATCGGCCGCCAAAATCAGTTCAGGTCAGCCCCCATGTCTCCAATTGTCAAGCGCATACCGAACGATCAAGAGCTTCCCGCAAAGGCTGATGTTGTCGTCATTGGCGGCGGCATTATTGGTGCAACGGCAGCTTTCTTTCTCGCGGAGCGGGGACTGTCCGTAGCTCTGGTCGAAAAGGGCTATGTCGGCTGCGAGCAGTCGAGCCGCAACTGGGGTTGGTGCCGGCGGCAGAACCGGGATGCACGCGAGTTACCGCTCTCGGGCATCGCTTTGCAAGCTTGGGATGAGTTTGCGGCTAAAATCGGTGAGGACGTGGGCTTCCGCCGATGCGGTCTGCTTTACGCTACGGATAATCCGCGGCAACTGGCGGAATGGGAAGCATGGCGTGAGACCGCCCGGAAGTTCAATGTCAATACGAAGATGCTCAGCGCAAAGGAAGCGGCTGCCACGATCCCGGCAAATGGACGCCGATGGGTCGGCGGCGTGCATTCGATCGATGATGGCAAGGGCGAGCCCGCCATCGCCGCGCCGACGATCGCGTACGGCGCTCGCAAATTTGGCGCGACGATCCACCAGGAGTGCGCTGCGCAAGGTCTCGATCTGGTCAATGGAGCTGTGGCGGGGGTCATCACCGAAAAGGGAACCATCCGGACACAAGCCGTCCTTTGTGCTGGCGGTGCCTGGACGTCGATGTTTTGCCGCCAGCACGGCGTTGTGTTTCCACAGGCGAGCGTGCGCCAGACAGCGCTTCGTACGCGGCCCACGAAGGATCTGGGTGAGGCGATCTATACGCCGGACTGCGCGCTGACCCGCCGGTTGGATGGCAGTTACACGCTTGCGATCAGCGGTAGGGCAATGCTGGATATCACTCCACAAGGCATTCGCTACGCCCGCTGGTTCATGCCGATGTTCATGAAGCGTCTGAAAGCGGTGCAGTTCGGCATCGGCAAATCCTTCCTCCAGGGTCCGGAGGCATTCGGAAGCTTGAACACGAGTAAACCGTCGGCCTTCGAGCGGATGCGCGTTCTCGACCCGCCGCCGAGCCGCCGCACGATCGCGGCCATTTTGAAACGGGTCATCGAGCAGTTTCCTGCGTTGGCGGGCGTCGAAATCGCCGACAGCTGGGGAGCCTACGTGGATTTCACGCCGGACGCGGTGCCGGTCATCTCGCCGGCCGATCGTGTGAAGGGCCTTTACCTGGCCGCGGGCGGCTCCGGGCACGGCTTCGGCCTCGGCCCGGGCATCGGCCGCCTGGCCGCCGACCTCGTTGCCAACGATACACCCTGTGTCGACCCCACCCCCTTCCGCCTGTTGCGCCTGGTGGACGGTTCGAAAGTTAAGGTAGGTGCCATCTGAACGTGAGTGCCGGCCAGCAAGAGGCCGTTGATACACGCATGGAAGGAAGCTAGCGAAATGGATTACGACGTAATCATCATAGGCGGCGGCCTCGTGGGCGTATCGATTGCCTGGGGTCTGTCCACGTGCGGACAAAGGATTGCCGTCATCGATGAAGGCGATGTGGCAAACAGGGCGGCACGGGCGAATTTCGGTCTCGTATGGAGTTCAAGCAAGGGCCTCGGCAACGCCGCCTATTCGCGGTGGTCGCGAATCTCGACTGCAAACTGGCACCAGTTGGCGGCCGAGCTCAAGGCCGAAACCGGCGTCGACACTGGATTCGTCCAATCGGGCGGCTTCTCAATTCGGCTCACGTCTACGGAGCTGGAACGCGGGATCACATCCATGGCGAAGCTGGCCGGCCAGCCCGGAATGGAGGCGGAAGGAACCCCACCGCTCGAATATGAGATACTCGATCAGGCGGAGACGCGTCGCCGCTTGCCGCTGGTCGGCGAGACCGTGGCAGGGGCGATTTTCAGCCCGCTCGATGGACACGTTAATCCGCTGCGGCTGTTCGCAGGCTTTCATAAGGCGCTTAAGCAGCGTGGCGTTCATTATCTGCCGCATCGGCAGACGATTGCGATCAGTCATCGCGCAGGTACGTTCGAATTGGCAGGAGACGGGTGGCGACTCGGTGCCGGCAAGATCGTCCTTGCTGCAGGGATCGGCAACACCGCGCTCGCTCCGATGGTCGGGCTGAACGTTCCGCTCTCGCCCAGCCGCGGCCAGATCATTGTGACCGAGCGGCTGAAGCCCTTCCTAAGCCATGCCACCGGCCATCTGCGGCAGACAGACGAGGGATCTGTGCTGATCGGCGAAAGCAAGGAAACCACAATCGATCACCAGCGGCCGCGCGGGCCGATTACTGCGGTCCTGGCTGAGCGCGCCGTGCGCACATTCCCACTTCTAAAGGACGCCAGTGCAGTGCGGATCTGGGCCGCATTCCGAGTAGTGACGCCGGACGGCTACCCCATTTACGAGCAGTCAGAGAGGTTTCCTGGTGCGTTCGCATGTGCCTGCCATTCCGGCGTGACTCTGGCGGCCAATCATGCGCTGGTCCTGTCGCGGCAGATTTCAGCCGGCGCGCTTTCTGACGATCTTTCCGCATTTCATTCCCGGAGGTTCCATGTTCCGGCGGCTGCCTGACCGAAAGGAGAGTTCAATTTCATTCACATTCAACGGTATGCCGACCATGGCCAGACAAGGCGATAGCGTTGCCGCCGCACTGTTGGCCGCGGGATATGGCAGCACGCGTCGCAGCCCGGTCTCCGGCGCCGCCCGTGGTCCTTACTGCATGATGGGTGTCTGCTTCGAGTGCCTCGTCAAAATCGATGGCCGGCCGAACCAGCAGGGTTGCCTGACCAACGTTGCGGAGGGGATGCGGATCGAAACACAGGAGGGCGCGGCCATGCCGAGGCAGGAAGGGTGATTAGAAACATTCAGTCTGCCACCGATCTCGCGCCTGCCTATGACGTCGTCGTCGTTGGCGCGGGCCCTGCCGGCCTCTCGGCAGCCATCGAAGCCTCGATCCACGGTCTCGCGGTTTTGCTCGCCGATGAAAATGAATCCCCTGGCGGGCAGATTTATCGGTCGGTCGAGCATGCATCAGATGCCGACCTCGCCCGCATGGGGCCGGACTACGCTGCCGGGCGGAAGCTCATCGAGCGATTTCGGCAAGGAAACTTGAGCTACGCCCCCCGTGCGACTGTGTGGAGTGTCGGGCCTGCTGACGAAGAATTGGACGGCGCGCATCCGCTCGAGGTCGGGATTACCCTCGGCGGGATTGCTCGACCGATCGCCGCCCATCGGGTGATCCTCGCAACAGGCGCGCTCGAACGCCCGTTCCCGTTCCCAGGGTGGACCATGCCGGGTGTCATGACGGCGGGAGCGGCGCAGATCTTGATGAAGTCGTCAGGTCTCGTGCCGTCCGGGCGCACCATCCTCGCCGGAACCGGGCCGCTGCTGCACTTAGTGGCAAGCCAGCTTCTCCGGGCAGGCGTAGATGTCATCGCAGTTGTCGACGCCACGCCACGCGAGAACTGGCGTACGGCTCTCGTTCATCTGCCCGCCTTTGTCACCTCACCCCATGCCCTTAAAGGCCTGAAACTTCTCTTCGACGTTCACCGGCGGGCGCGAGTCGTTCGCGGGGTGACCGCAATCGAGGCCGTTGGGCAGGAAAAATTCAGCGCTCTGCGCGCGAGCAGGGGCAAGAATTCTCTCGAGATTGAAGGCGACCTTCTCCTCCTGCACCAAGGAATCGCGCCAAACCTCAATCTCACGCTAGCGGCGGGATGCGATTACTATTGGGATGAGCATTCGGCCGTTTTCCGCCCGAGCGTCGATGCCTGTGGCGCAAGTTCCGTTCCAGGTGTTTCGATCGCCGGCGATGGTGCCGGCATCGTCGGCGCGGTTGCCTCCGCACTCCAAGGGAAGTTGGCTGGCCTCAATGCCTCATTTGACTTAAACCTCATTGACCGAAATGCTTACGGAGAGCGTCGGGCACGGCTCACTCGAGAGCTAGCTCGAGCCATGAGAGGCAGGACGCTCATCGAGCGTCGCTTTCGTTCTGGCGAGAAATTCCGGATCCCGGAGCACGACAGCACCATCGTCTGCCGCTGCGAGGAAATTACGGCTGGGAAGCTGCGCGAGGTTGCAGCGCTCGGCGTGCCGGGCCCGAACCAGATGAAGGCGTTCACACGATGTGGAATGGGCCCATGTCAAGGCCGGCTGTGCGGCCTGACTGCGGTCGAACTGCTGGCAAAATGCCGTGGCGGCTCGCCCAGCGAGGCTGGTTACTATCGGCTGCGCCCGCCCATCAAACCAGTGACGCTGGGCGAGCTAGCCGCTTGGCCGCACACGGATGCAGCCATCGTCGCTGTCGCCGGATTCTTAGAAACGCGGCGCTGATGGCGCACAGGACACAATCCATGGGCGCCACCAAGGCGCGGGCCGCACTCTCTGCCAAAAGCTGAGCGCAATATAAAATAATCTGCCTGGGGCTCCGCGCATATGGCTAATAAAGCCAAAACTCGGCGATTATGATGATGGCGGAATTGGGCGGAATAGTCGAAGCGGTGGTTGAATCAAGAAATAGAGAGCTGGTGCATGAAAACGCTGCTGCTTAAAAAGGACGAGGTCAGTCGGCTGATCAGCGTCACCGAAGTCATCGCTGCCGTGGAAGAGGCGTACAAGGCCTTTAGCAGTGATCAGGTGGAGCAACCTGACTATATGGGGATAGATCTCCCGTCGCCTCGGGGGGAAATCGACTTTAAGCTTGGCTACTACAAAGCCAATGAAATAATCTCCATGAAAGCCTCTTCCGGCGGGTTCATTGATAACCCGACTGCACACGGAGTGCCCAATGGCATGGCGACGATTTTCCTGTTCGACGCCAGAAGCGGTGCGTTGATTTGCGTTATGGATGGAAGTTTGATTCTTGGTCTCAGAACGGGAGCCTCTGGAGCCGTCTCCGTCAAAGCGCTGGCGAGGAAGAACGCCACGACGGTCGCATCGATCGGCACTGGCAATCAAGCGAGAATGCAAATCCGTTCGATCAACGAGATCATGAAGATCGAGGAGATCCACGCCTGGGACAGCAACCCCGACACGCTCTTCAAATACAAGACGGATATTGAAAGCGAGCTTGGCATTCCTGTCATGATGGCGAATTCCAAAAAGGAGGCCGTCGAGCAGGCCGATATCCTTGTTACCACGACCCGCGGAAAAGGCTCGCTCGTAGAAGCGGGTTGGGTCAGGCCCGGCACGCACATTGTTGCGATCGGCACGGATCAACAGGGCAAGCAGGAATTGGATCCAGAGATATTCAGGAACGCAAAGCTAGTCGTCGACTCGATGGCGCAGTGCACCGAGAAGGGCGAAACCTGGCATCCCCTGAACAAGAATATCATCACCAAAGACGACATTCATGGTGAAATCGGCGAGATATTGCTGGGAAGGAAACCTGGACGAGAAAGTGATGACGAAATCACGATCTTCGACTCCACGGGCATGGCCATACAGGACAATACGACGGCCAGCAAAATTTATCATAACGCCATAGCCAATAACGTCGGCACCTTCTTTCAGTTTTTCGAGCAATGACCATGCGCAATTTCCCCACCATTCACGACATCCGTGAAGCTCAAGAGCGGCTGAAACCGCACGTCAGACATACCCCCCTATTGCGTGCGGACAAGATCGAGAAAGTGCTTGGTTGTCAGCTCTATCTCAAGCCCGAAACCCTGCAGATTACTGGCGCGTTCAAGATCCGCGGCGCTCTGAACAAGGCTCTCTCGCTCTCCCGAGAAGAGATCGCCAACGGGATCATCGCGACCTCGTCGGGCAACCATGCCCAAGGGCTCGCTTATGCCGCCAGGATGCTGGGTGTGAAAGCGATTTTGGTCCTTCCGGTCACCACGCCCAAGATCAAAATCGAAAACACCAAGGCCCTCGGAGCGGAAGTTATTCTTTTCGACGGCGACACCGCCGCCAGATGGAAAAGGGTGTATGAAATCGCCGAAGAAAACAGATACGCGGCTGTTCACGCTTTTGAGGACCCCATAGTAATGGCCGGTCAGGGAACGATCGGTTGTGAAATATTACAGGATCTGGAGGATGTGGATACCGTCATCGTTCCCGTAGGGGGCGGCGGGCTGATCTCGGGAATCGCGACCGCCATCAAGGAAACGAACCCATCCGTGCGGGTCATAGGCGCGGAACCTGCGTTGACACCTAAGTATTTCCATAGCCGGATCAACAAGGAGCGGACAACGCTTCCCTTGAAGAACACAATTGCCGATGGCTTGAGGATAAGCGTCCCGGGGCAAAACCCCTATCCCATTATCGAAAGATATGTGGACGAGATTGTTATTGTTGACGACGAACACATCATTGCCGGGATGCGTGCCCTTGCCAAAGATGCAAAATTGATCGCTGAGCCGGCCGCCTCCATTGGAATCGGAGCCTTGTTGGCAGGCAGCATACACGTGAAGCCAGAAGAGAAAGTCTGTACGGTGCTGTCCGGCGGGAACTGGGATCTACACGACCTGGCCGAGATTTACAATTAGCGCTGTGATCCATTCAGCTTCGGTCAATGCACCACCCGGTCGCCGTTGAAGGTCTGCGATCATCCTTTGGCAAATACAAGCTGTCCGCCGTTCGTATCGCGGACTGCGTTCGTCGGCAGACCAAGCAACAGATTGGAGCCATCAATGATGCATGCCCACAGGTTCTATATCGACGGTGAGTGGGTCGAACCCTGCGTCTCGAAAACACTCGAAGTCATCGATCCCTCGACGGAGCAGCCGGCGGGCACGATAGCGCTCGGCAGCGCCGCCGACGTGCAGAGGGCGGTCACGGCAGCGCGGGGGGCGTTCGCCTCCTTCTCTCAGACCTCCAAGACCGAGCGCATCGATCTGCTGAAGCGCATAGTGGATATCCTCAAGCGCCGCAATGACGAGCTCGGCGATGTCATCTCGCGGGAAATGGGCGCTCCCCTCGCCATGGCCCGGGCAGAGCAGGCCGGTATCGGAGCTACCCATTTCGAGCAGACGATCAAGGCCATCGAGACTTTTGCCTTCGACTACATGCAGGGCTCTACCCGCATCGTACACGAGCCTATCGGGGTCGTCGCGATGATCAGCCCCTGGAACTGGCCGCTCAATCAGATCGCCTGCAAGGTCGCTCCAGCGCTCGCTACGGGATGCACTATGGTCCTGAAGCCATCGGAGATCGCTCCGTTCAGTGCCGTGATCTTCGCCGAGATCATGGATGAGGCCGGCGTGCCGAAAGGCGTCTTCAACCTCGTCCAAGGCGACGGACCTACTGTCGGAACCGCACTGGCCAGCCATCCGGATGTGGATATGGTGTCCTTCACCGGCTCGACGCGGGCCGGCATTGCCGTGGCACAGGCGGCGGCACCGACCGTCAAGCGAGTGCATCAGGAACTCGGCGGCAAGTCGCCGAACATCATCCTGCCCAGCGCCGATTTCGCCGCCGCGGTCAGCGCTGGCGTACGCCGGTGCTTCGGCAATTCCGGCCAGACCTGCACCGCGCCAACGCGGATGCTGGTGCCGGCGTTGCGAATGGAGGAAGCAGGCTTGATCGCTGCGAGGGAAGCAGCTGCGCTCGTCGTCGGCCCGCCCTCGGATCCACGCACCGACCTCGGACCGGTCGCGAGCGGCGCCCAGTTCGACAAGATCCAGACGCTGATCGAACGCGGCATCGCGGAAGGAGCGGAGCTCGTCGCCGGTGGTCCTGGGCGCCCTTCGCATCTCAATTCCGGCTATTACGTGCGCCCGACCGTGTTTGCCCGCGTCACCAATCAGATGACGATCGCACGAGAGGAGATCTTCGGCCCGGTACTGTCGATCATCGGCTATGATAGCGAAGAGGAAGCGATCGCGATCGCCAACGACAGCCCCTACGGTCTGGCGGCCTACATTCAGGGAGATCCGCAAGAAGCGCGGGCGCTCGCAGGCAGGCTGCGCGCCGGCACTGTTCGCCTCAACAGCTGCGCCTGGGACAGCGCCGCCCCTTTTGGCGGCTACAAGCAATCAGGCAACGGTCGGGAGTACGGCAAGTTCGGACTGCACGAGTTTAGCGAAACCAAGAGCATCGTCGGCTTCTTGGACGAGTGAATGTCCAAACTTCGGTATGTCCGTTCGGGGATGTTTACGCGAGGCGCTGTAGTAACGTCGGTTCAGGTTTCTGAAGTCGCCTCATCTGGAATTCTCAGGTGCGCCTTTATTCTAGTGGGCGCACCTGAGATCTGCTGTCACTCGTAAACACAAACGTAGATCTTGCGTACGGTCTCAATAGTACGCCAAACCCCAACGAACCGGGCTTCATGACGAAGCTGTCACCACCCCGATAGGTTTTCGTCTCGCCGCCCTTCTCCTCGATTTCTACGAGGCCCGAAATAATATGGCAGAATTCGTAGGTGGTGCCTTTGATCGAATGATGCTCGCCAGGGCCCAGGTCTTGAAAAAGGGATTGCCCGAAATCAGACGCTCCGGCCCAGGACCGCGTCCTTTAGCGCGAAATCCGGATTGGTGTCGATGGTGACCAACAGTGACATGTCATCTTCCTTCTTTGAGAGGCGGTTCTGATCTACGAGGCGAGGGTTGGACTGTTTCCGAGCGCGACAGCTGAGCAGTACGGGCTGCCAATGGCCTCGACCGTCCCGGCCTGCCTCTGGGATGGGTCGTGGTGTCATCCGAGATGAAGGCGATGCGGAAGTCGGCGTTACCGAATAAGGCCTTTGTTTCAGTCGTAAATTTCGAAATCTCTCCACGACCCAGCCACACCTGCGGACTGTTGCGACAGCTGTCACCGAGGAGGGCAAGTGCGGATCATACATGCCGGGGCGATCCGCGCTCTCTAATGTGGAAATAAAGTGGTCAGCGGCATATGCGCTTTGATGATCGGAGATTTCAGCACGACGAAGCTGAAATATTTATCGATGCCGACGTCCATATCGGTGAGCCGTTCCATGATCGTCTGGTATTCGTCTATTCCTGCGGTGACGAATTTCAGCAGATAATCATAGCCGCCCGAAACCAGATGGCATTCGATCACCTGGTCGACCTTCTCGATCGCGCCGAGGAAGCGGGCGAAGTCGATCTGCCGATGGTTTTTGAGGGTAATCTCGGTGAACACGGTCAGCGTCTGCCCGAGTTTGCTGACGTTGATCTGAGCCGAATAACCTTCGATATAACCTTCCGACTGCAGCTTCTTCACCCGCATCAGGCAGGGGCTCGGCGACAGATTGACCAGCTCGGCGAGCTCCACATTGGTGACGCGGCCATTCTTCTGCAGTTCGTAGAGAATTTTTATGTCGATCCGGTCGAGTTTCATCATCACACGCGCCTTCGCTTGCTCGAGATCGCCAACGGCGCAGCAGATTATGCTGCAGCCTTTTGAGCGTCGAGCTTAACACATCACAAAGGGGTGTCGACCGGATTGCAGGACATGCCGAAGCACAAATGGCTGCTGGCTGGCCCGCAAGACGGAATCTTCTGCTGCCGCCTGATGATCTCCGGCAAAGTCGCAGCGGTGAATCCGCTAGACTGGTCTGAAACGGAGACCATGCCATGCCCGCACCGCTCGCGCGTGTCGAAACTACAACGCAGCTGCCCGCTGCCGCCGATGCGGTCGTGATCGGCGGCGGCATCGTCGGCGTTTTCGCGGCCTATTATCTGGCCAGGCGCGGATTGAAGGTGGCCCTCGTCGAGAAAGGCCTTGTTGGGGCGGAACAATCGAGCCGCAACTGGGGCTGGTGCCGGCAGCAGAACCGCGATGCCCGTGAATTACCGATGTCGACGAAGAGCCTCGATCTGTGGGAGCGCTTCGCCACCGAAACCGGCGAGGACACCGGCTTCCGCCGTTGCGGTCTCCTCTATCTCAGCAATAGCGAGGAAGAACTTTCCGGCTGGGCCCGCTGGCGCGATTTCGCCCGATCGGTCGGCGTCACGACGCACATGCTAAGCGGCGCGGAAGCCACCGAACGCGGACGGGCCACCGGCACCGCATGGAAAGGCGGGGTCTTTTCGCCGACCGACGGCACCGCCGATCCTGGAAGAGCCGCGCCTGCCGTCGCGCGTGCGATCCTGAAGCTCGGCGGCACGGTGCATCAATCCTCTGCGGCCCGCGGCCTTGAGATTGAAGGCGGCAGAGTTTCAGGCGTCGTCACGGAGCATGGCACCATCCGGACAAAAATCGCGATCCTGGCCGGCGGCGCCTGGGCCTCGTCCTTCTGCCGCCAGCTCGGCATTCGATTTCCGCAGGCCTCGATCCGCTCGTCGATCCTGTCAGTTTCGCCGGGAGCACCCGGCCTGCCGGATGCGCTGCATACATCAGCGGTATCGGTGACACGTCGCGGCGATGGCGGTTACACGCTGGCGATCAGCGGCCGCGGCCGCGTCGATCCCACGGCGCAGCAGTTTCGTTTCGCGCCGCAGTTCCTGCCGATGTTCGCTCGCCGCTGGCGGAGTCTGGCACCCGGCGGACTGGAGGGATATCGCTCGGGCCATGAATCTCTGGCACGCTGGCGGCTCGACAGGCCGACGCCGATGGAGCGCATGCGCATCCTCGACCCGGCGGTCGACCAGGCTACCATTGCCCTGACGCATTCACGGGCGCTCAAGCTGCTGCCCGCCTTGAAGAACACCGAAATCAACGCCGCCTGGGCAGGCTATATCGACAGCACGCCGGACGGCGTGCCGGCGATCGGCGAAATCGCCACGCTTCCAGGTTTCATCTTCGCTGCGGGCTTCAGCGGCCACGGCTTCGGCATCGGACCCGGCGCCGGTCATCTGATCGCCGACATCGTCGCCGGCGATGAGCCGATCGTCGATCCCAGGCCCTATCATCCCAATCGCTTCGCGGCCTCCGCCTGGGGCAAGGTCGCCGACTTCTAGAGCGCCGTGCGTCCGTGCGGACCCCCAAAGGACTCTCTCACTCTTTAGATCTCCGCGTGCCGCGCAAAAGACCCGAAGGTCGGGCCACTCAAGAGGCCACGGCCATCCGCGGGCTCACGGCAGAGGAAGCCCTGCGGCCGTCGGCGGTTTGAAAGCGGGAGATCCGTTCATTCAGCAGTTCCACCTGCTGCCGAAGCCTGTGAATTTCGGCGGTGTTTTCCTCCACCATGGCGGCATTGTGCTGCGTGATATGCTCAATGTCGCGGACGGCGCTGTTGACCTCGTCGATGCCTTTGTACTGCGTGCTGGTGGCCGTCGAGATGACCTGCACCAGCCCGTTGATGGAGGTAAAATGCTCCATGATCGCCGAAAGCGCCTGGCCGGTCTCCTCGACGAGCCTGACGCCAGTGCCAACCTGCGATGCGCTGTTGGAGATGAGATCCTTGATTTCGCGGGCAGCCTTGGCGCACCGCTGCGCAAGCTCGCGCACCTCCTGGGCCACGACGGCAAAACCTCTGCCCGCCTCACCTGCCCGCGCCGCCTCGACGCCGGCATTGAGGGCGAGAAGATTGGTCTGGAAGGCGATCTCGTCGATCACACCGATAATGCTGGAGACCTTGTCCGACGAACGGTTGATGGCGTCCATGGCGTCAACGGCCATGGCGACGACGGCAGCGGAATGCTCCGCCTGCCGATGCGCCTCGGCGACGGAAAGCGAGGTCTGGTGGGCGTTTTCCGCCGTCGTGCGCACGCTGGCGGTGAGTTCGCCAAGCACACGTGAACTGTCTTCGAGAGCGGCCGCCTGCTGTTCCGTGCGCCGCGCCAGATCGTCGGCCGCACCCGAAAGATTGGTGCTGCCCTCGGCGATTTCGTAGGTGGTGTTGCGAACCTCGGCGAGTGTGCGGCGAAGCGCATCGATCGCCTGGTTGTAGGTCCTGGCCATTGCGACATAATCGGCAGCCAGCTCCTCGCTCATCACGGCGGCGAGGTTGCCGTCGGCAAGCTTGCCGAGCATGTCGGACAGTGCGTCCAGGGCCTCGCTCTGCTCGGCTTCGATGCGCGCCTGCTCGGCGGCGCGGCGGGCCTGTTCCTGTTCGTCGCGCGCCCTGTTCGTTTCAGCGACCTCTTCGAGCCTTGTCTTTTCGAGCGCCTGGTCGCGGAAGACGGTCACGGACCGGATCATATCACCGATCTCGTCGCCACGCTTGCCGTCGCCGATCGGCACGTTGAGATCGCCGGCGGCAAGTCTCGTCATCGTCTGGGTGATCCGCTTCAGCGGTGCGCGCAGCGTTTCGATCAGCATGAGGCCGCCAATGATCGCAAGCACCGTGCCGGCAATCATCGCCGCGAGCGACATCGTGGCCGAACGCTGGCTGATGTCCTTGCCGCTCTCCTGCGCAGTGCTGACGAATTGCTCCAGAGTATGGCTTGCAGCGGCCACGAGTTCGGTTGCCGCCCCCCTCTCTGCCCGCCACCGTTCTGCGACCGATATCAGCAGCGACGTGTCCTTTTCGATCGTGGCGAGGGATGGCTCGATCTTCTTCGCAAGGTCCTGCAAGGCGGCATTTTTACCGCTCAAGGGTACGAGCTGTGCAGCGCTTTCGCGCAGCGCCTTGAGATCGGCGAGAACGGCGTCCCGGGCTTCGGTATCGACCCGTCTGTTCAGTTCACTCAGGTGCAGGCGCAGATCGTCGATCGATTTGAAAGCGGTGCTGACGATCGCCACCATTGAGCGAAGCGTGCCGATGTTCGCATCCATGCCGACAAAACGCTCGATTGCGGTATCCGCATTGCCCGAGGCGAGCTTGACGAACTTCTCCTCGACGCCTTGCAGATCCTGGTCGACCGGAGCATAGCCCTCGAGCGTAAGGTTGGCGCTGTCCTTGGCCATCGCCGCGAGCTTGTCCAGCACCGGCTTCAGCGCGGCAATCTGGCTTTGGGCCTTGTCGGAGGCGACTGCGGCGCTGCCGCCGACCTCCTTGACCAGCGGCGGCAGGAGGCTGCCGAGAGCGCCGGCGATATCGGCGGGGGCAGTCGCCTGCGCTGTTGCCTTGCGCAATTTTGCAATGCGCTGGGCGATAGTCTTGTAGGCGGAGGCATCGAGAAGAAGCGCCCGGACGAAGGCTTCCTTTCCGTTCGCCTGATCCTGAAGGACGTCGAGCTGCTTGCGGGCGGTCTGGCTTTCCTTGAAAAGCTGCGCCACAGCCTGATCGATCGCCTGTTCGGTATTCGTGCGCTCCTGTGCCACGGCCCAGAGCGCGTCGGCGCTACCCTGCATCTTGCCGCCGAGGTCGCGCACCGCCGAGATCTGCTGCTTCTGCGACGGATCGATCAGCATGGCATCGAGCGTCGCAGCCCCCTTCTCCTGATCCGAGATGCCGGCGATCAGCCGGTCGCGCGTGGCCGCCGTCGGAAGATCGGTAAAGGCCGTCAGCGAGGATCTGAGCTGCTGGAAACTGGAAAGCGTGTCGATCGTCTGCCGCGTCAGGGTCATCTGGCCCTTGAGCGTGCCGGCGGTGAAATAGCCGAAAAGCCCGATGCCCGCTATGAGGACGATCAGAGGCACCACGAAGAAGAGAACCTTCGTGACGATCCGCATACGCTGCAACAGTCGATCAATCAATGCCATAAGAAAGCCCCGCCCCCAGGAATGGTCACGCCTGATGGCGCGACGATAGCCGCAACTGCTAAAAAAATGGTCAATAGTGTCGAGTTCGTTCGGAGTCGCCAAATGCGTAACCGAGGCTCCATTTTTCTGCCTCCTCAGGCTCGCTGATAAACCTCGCTCTTTACTCGACGTCATCCTCGGCCTTGTGCCACTGCAGACGCTTCCTGCGAATTGAGACACGAGCAGGAGTTCAATCTCAGGCGACATCCCGACACCGGAGATCGACGAAACCAGCCCCGGCACCTTCTCCCCGTAAACGGGGCGAAGGGGATATGCCGCAGCCTCTCCGTTCCCTCACAGCGTCTCGTAGTGCACGTCCCCTCTCCCCGACAGAACGGGGAGAGGGTGAGGGTGAGGGGCAATCGCAACGCGAATCGGACAGCCATGGAACAAGCCAGAGCATGACGAAAGAGGAGTTGTAGCCTTGGGCCGGAGGCCTGGAGAGCGCATATTTCCGCGCTCACCCTGCCCACTCAGCCGATCGCCATCAGGCTGGCATTGCCGCCGGCAGCGGCGGTGTTGATCGAGGTCGACACTTCCTCCAGCAGCCAGTTGAGGCAATAGGCTTCCGGGTCGCTCGCCAGTTCCTCGCTCGTCGCGGCCTGAACCAAGAGAAGCGGACCGGGCAGCGCGGCGATCTTCCGGTTGACGGCAAGAACTCTGTCGCGATCTCCTTCGACGAGCGCACCGGAAAACGGCCCGTCCTTTTCCCAATCCGATGTCCAGGAAAGGCGGCCGGCCACAGCCGCCGGAAGATCCGCCAGAACCGACTTCGATATCGAACCCGCGTCGACGACGACGTGGTTGCCTGTGGAAAGGGCGGCGGCGACCTGGCGATGCAGCCCCCCTTCCGTCTGCGGAACGAGCAGGATGCGGCCGCGAGGATGGAGCGCGTAGAGATTGCGTTCGCCGACGGGGCCGGTGAGCTCACGTTCGAGGCCGAGCGCTGAGCGGCTCGCATAGCCGCGCGCCACCTCCCCTTCCGCCGTCAAGCCTTTCTTGTCGAGCCAGACGATGTAATCGCGAAGGGCGAGGTCGGTATGAACGGAATCCTGCTGCGGCGGCACTGGCGCGCGCTGCACCAGCCGGCCGATATAGAGCGGACCGCCGGCCTTCGGGCCGGTTCCCGACAGGCCGCGACCGCCGAAAGGCTGCACGCCGACGACCGCGCCGATGATGTTGCGGTTAACGTAGAGATTGCCGGCCTTGATGCGGCTCGTCACATGGGCAATCGTTTCGTCGAGCCGGGTGTGAAGCCCGAATGTGAGGCCGTAGCCCGAGGCGTTGATATCGTCGATCAGCCGATCGAGGCCGTTCCGCTTGAAGCGGACAACATGCAGGACCGGACCGAAGACCTCCTTCGTCAAGTCCGAAAGCGACTTGATCTCGATGATCGTCGGCGGAACGAAGGTGCCTTTTGCTGCGCTTTGCGGCAGCGGCAGCTGCTCCACCTTGCGGCCGGCGCGGCGCATCGCTTCGATATGCTGGTCGATTTCCGCCTTGGCGCCGTCGTTGATGACTGGCCCGACATCGATGCTCAGCCGATCGGTGCGGCCGATCGTCAATTCACGGAAAGCGCCCTTCAGCATGGCGAGCGTCCTGTCGGCGACGTCGTCCTGCAGGCAGAGAACGCGCAACGCCGAGCAGCGCTGGCCGGCGCTGTCGAAAGCCGATGTCACGACGTCGGCCACGACCTGTTCGGCCAGTGCGGAGGAATCGACGATCATTCCGTTCTGGCCGCCGGTTTCGGCAATCAGCGGGATCGGTTTGCCGGTCGCTGACAGGCGCTCGGCAAGTTGCGCCTGGATCATGCGCGCCACTTCGGTCGAGCCGGTGAACATGACGCCGGCCGTTTCCTGCGCTCCGACCATGCCCGCGCCGAGGCGGCCGCTGCCGGGCACGAATTGCAGCGCGCCGACCGGCACACCTGCTTCGTGGAGGATCTTGACGCTCTCCGAGGCGATGATCGGCGTCACGCCGGCCGGCTTCGCCAGCACCGGATTGCCGGCGACGAGGGCTGCAGCAACCTGGCCGGTGAAAATCGCCAGCGGGAAATTCCACGGGCTGATGCAGACGATCGGGCCGAGCGGAAGATGCGACGGGCCGAGAGTCTTGCGCGCCTGATCGGCGTAATAGCGCAGGAAATCGACCGCTTCGCGTACTTCACCGACCGCGTTGGCGGCGGATTTGCCGGCTTCGCGCATGATGATGCCCATCAGCACCTTGATGCGGGCCTGCATGATATCGGCCGCCCGATCGAGGCAGGCGGCGCGCTCTGCCGGCGGCACAGCCGCCCATTGCGGCGCATATTCGGCCGCCATCGCAACGATGCGGGCGGCTTCCTCGACCTTCAGCTCGGTCACCGTGCCGACGACGTCGCCGTGATCGGCGGGATTGGGGACATCGCGCGTCACGCCGTCCGTGGAGCCGTCAGCGAGGATCGGAAGCGCATGCCAGGGCGCGACAGCCGTGGAGGCAAGCGTCTCCGCCAGGTCCGAAAGCGTGATTTCGCTCGAGAGATCGAGGCCGCTCGAATTGGCGCGTGCGCTGCCGTAAAGAGCCTTGGGCGCCGCGATCTGCACATGCGGGGCGCCGACGACGGGCATGGCCGCGACGGTCTCAGCCGGATCGGCGATCAGCGCCTCGACCGAGACGTTCGGATCGGAGATGCGGTGCACGAAGGAGGAATTGGCGCCGTTTTCGAGAAGGCGGCGGACGAGATAGGCGAGCAGCGTCTCATGCGTTCCGACAGGCGCATAGATGCGGCAGGGCCGGTCGAGCTTTTCCTTGCCGACGACCTCGTCATAGAGCGGTTCGCCCATCCCGTGCAGGCACTGGAATTCGTATTTGCCGACCGCGAAATCAGGCCCTGCGAGATGATAGATCGCAGCCAGCGTCTGCGCATTGTGGGTGGCGAACTGCGGGAAAACGGCATCGGCGGCGGCAAGCAGCTTGCGTGCGCAGGCGATGTAGGCGACGTCCGTATAGATCTTGCGGGTATAGACCGGATAGTCGTCGAGACCATCCAGCTGGGCGCGCTTGATCTCCGCATCCCAATAGGCGCCCTTGACGAGACGCACCATCATCCGGCGCCCGGAGCGGCGGGCGAGATCGATGATATAGTCGAGCACGAAGGGGCAGCGCTTACCATAGGCCTGCACCACGAAGCCGAGCCCGTTCCAGCCGGAAAGTTCCGGAGCAAAGCAGAGTTCTTCGAGAAGATCGAGCGACAGCTCCAGCCGGTCGGCTTCCTCGGCATCGATATTGAGGCCGATATCATAGCTCTTGGCCAGAACGGCGAGCGCCTTGACCTTCGGCAGCAGCTCGCTCATCACCCGGTCGGCCTGCGCTCTCACATAACGCGGGTGCAGAGCCGAAAGCTTGATCGAAATGCCCGGGCCGTCGTAGATGCCGCGCCCAGCCGCCGCCTTGCCGATGGCATGGATCGCCTTCTCGTAATCGTTGAAATAGCGCTCGGCGTCTGCTGCGGTCGTCGCCGCCTCGCCCAGCATGTCGTAGGAATAGCGGAAGCCCTTGGCCTCCAGCGGACGAGCGCGCTTCAGCGCCTCCTCGATTGTTTCGCCGGTGACGAACTGCTCGCCCATCATGCGCATCGCCATATCGACGCCGCGGCGGATGACCGGCTCGCCGGCGCGCGCGATCAGCCGCGTCAGCGCCGCCGACAGGCTGCGGTCGTTGACCGTCGAGGTGAGCTTGCCGGTGACGACGAGACCCCAGGTGGCGGCGTTGACGAACATCGATTTGCCGCCGCCGATATGCGAGGTCCAGTTACCCTCGGCGATCTTGTCGCGGATCAGCGCGTCGCGGGTATCCGTATCGGGAATGCGCAGCAGTGCCTCGGCAAGGCACATCAGCGCGACGCCTTCCTGGCTGGAAAGCGAATATTCCTGCACCAGTCCTTCGACGCCGGTGCCCTTGTGCTTGGCGCGCAGCGCCTCGATCAGCGTGCGAGCGGTGCTGCGGATGTCATAGCGCTTCGCCTCGGAAACGCGCGCGGCCGCAACGAGCGGCGGCAGGCATTCGGTTTCCGGTCGGCGGTAGGCTGATGTGATGGCCTGGCGAAGGTCCGATTGCGGCCGGATCGGCGGGGCAAAGGCGGCGAACGGCACGCCGCCGGCGGGTTCTTTGGAGGATGCGGGGTCGATCGCTGCGTTCAACATGGGAGTCCCTGTTCGATCAAAATCTGTTTAGCGGATAAATGGAACACCTGGCTCGTCATCCCAGAGTGCATCGTCCAGAAAAGCGGGACCGGAATATTCCGTCTCGCGAAGCGGGCGCGCCTCCGACTTGTCACGCTTGAGGGTGAATGCGGCCGCAACCGCTCTTATCGCCACCGGCCTGTAGTGAATGAGCAAGTCCGGCTTCTGATCGTCATCGATTTGTTTCCCGTGCATCCAAGATCCCCCTGTGGTGCGGCGCCGCTGCCGATCCCGGCAATGCGCCAGACGCTCACGCCTTCCTCTCATTTGCCGACGCACAATCTATCACAGCCGCAAATCGCGATCTCACTTGATTTTAGCCATTTTTAAGCTGTATGAACTTATAAGACGATCGCCAAGAGTTCATATGGCCGCAGAAACCGAGACATTTAGTGATTTGGACCAGTTCGACAGAAAGATCCTCGCGGCGCTGGCCGAGGATGGCAGGCTGTCGATCACCGATCTCGCGGCGCGCGTCGGGCTTTCGAAGACGCCTTGCCAGATCCGCTTCAAGCGGCTGATCAACGACGGCTATATCGAAGGCTTCAAAGCCGTCCTCAACCCCGCGAAAATGCAGCTCGACCACATCGCTTTCGTCGAAGTGAAACTTTCCGATACCCGTGAGGATGCGCTGAAGAGCTTCAACGAGGCCATCAAAAAGATCAGAGAAGTCGAAGAGTGCCACATGATCGCCGGCCGGTTCGACTATCTCCTGAAGATCCGCACCCGCGATATCGGCCGCTACCGCCGCGTCCTCGGCGAACGCATCTCGACGCTGCCGCATGTGGCCAACACTTCGACCAATGTCGCGATGGAGACGATCAAGGAAGGCTGGGACAAATTCGGGTCGAGCCTTCCGTGAACGGCGGGGTTGCCGACCGTTACGCCAAGCCAATATTCGGCCACTGAAGCGCAGGTGAGGGTCAAAATGGATCAGGCCAATAGTCCGCAAGGCTCGGCGAGCGAACAGAGGGAAGCGCGCCGGCTGCAATACCTTCCCTGGGAACGCATCGCGGCGGATCTCGACCATCCCGCTCATCTCGCCCGCAAGGCAGCGCTTCGGCAAGCCTGCGCCGCCGATTTGGCCGAGACCTCCTATATCGCCGAAGAGGCCGCGATCTTCACCGAAAGCCTGACAATGGGCGAGCGGTCCTGGATTGCCGGGCACGCGCTCGTGCGGGGCGACGTGGTCCTCGGCGACGATTGCAGCGTCAATCCTTTTGCCTGCGTTTCCGGCAAGGTGACCTGCGGCAATGGCGTGCGGATTGCCTCGCATGCATCGATTGTCGGTTTCAATCATGGCTTCGACGATCCCGATCGGCCCATCCATCGCCAGGGCGTCGTCAGCCTCGGCATCGTCATCGGCGACGATGTCTGGATCGGCGCCAATTGCGTGATCCTCGATGGCGTCACGATCGGCAACGGCGCCGTGATCGCCGCCGGAGCGGTGGTCACGCAAGACATTCCTGCGCTAGCGATTGCCGGCGGTGTACCGGCAAAAGTGCTGCGCAGCCGAGGCGCGCCGGCCAGAAAATCCGGCATCGCAGAGATCGAAAATCGGCTGGGCAGGCTCGGTCAGAAGGCGAAAGAGCAATGGCCCGATATTCTTGGCCGTTGGAAAACACCCGAAGGCTATGAATCGCTGGAAGCGGACGGCGTCAGGCGCCCGGCGATCCGGCATCTCTGCGATGCCATCGAGATCGCGGCCGGCTTCGGGCATCTGCCGCCCGGATTCGATCTGTCGCAGACCGTCGAGCGTCTCCAGGGCCTGCAGGATCGGGAGACCGGCCTTTTCCCGGAAGAACATTCGCCCGGGCATGGCCGGGCGTTGCGGGAGGATCCGAAGGCACTCTACAACGTGCTTTCGGTCGGCTATGCGCTTGAACTGCTTGGCTCCGGGCCACGGCACCCGATCCAGGCGGTGCAGCTCGACGCCGAAGAGCTGGAGCAATGGCTGAACGCCCTGCCCTGGTCGAGCCGGGCGTGGCACGCCGGCAGCGTCGTCGATGCCATCGGAACCGCCATGTACTTCAACGCCAGGCATTTCGGCATCAAAGGGCCACGGCAGGCGCTCTTCGAGTGGCTGAACCGCAATGCCGGCAGCGTCTCCGGCCTCTGGGGCGAGCCGACGGTGGCGGAAGGATGGCTCCAGCCGGTGAACGGCTTCTATCGCCTGACGCGCGGGACCTATGCACAGTTCGGCATGCCGCTTCCGCATCCGCATGCAGCGATCGAGACGGTTCACCTGAATTACCGCAACCACAAAGGCTTCGTTGCCGAGAAATACAATGCCTGCAACCTGCTCGATACGATCCATCCGCTGCTGCTGATCGGGCGGCAGACCGATTATCGCCGGACCGACGGCGAGGCGATCGCGCGCGGCCTGATCTCCAGGGCGCTCGACAGATGGCGGGATGGCGAAGGTTTCCCGTTCGCCGACGGCGGCGAAGCGAGCCTGCAGGGAACGGAGATGTGGCTTTCGGTCATTCACCTGGCGGCCGATTTCCTCGGCCTCGCGGACCAGTTCGCCTTTGTCCCCAAGGGGGTTCACCGGACGTCAACTCCGGGGCTCGGCCTCTGATCAGCCGTGCAGCGAGGCCGTCAGCCAGGCGGCGGCGAGATCGCTCGCATGGCTGCGCTTGGCTTTGATCGGCACGATCACGTTGTAGCGGCCTTCGGCTGCAAGCTCGGTTTGCGAGGCGGGCACCAGGGTTCCGTCCTCCAGAAAGGTGCCAATCAGCATGCGCCATCCAAGAGCGATCCCCTGCCCCGCGCGCGCCGCCGCGATGCTTTCGGTGTAGTGATTGAAGCGAAGCGACGGCTTGACCTCGATATTGCCGCCGGTCAGCGACACCCATTGCGCCCAGCCATACCAGGAACGATCGACCACATCCGTTTCGATGAATTCATCGGCGGAGCCGAGCGGGCCATCTCCCCGGCGCTTGAGATGGTCGGGCGAGCAGACCGGGCAGACGACGTCGCCGCGCGAGGCAATGACGGTTCCGTCGCTGAAGGGAGGCACGCCGTACCGGATCGCCACGTCGATCTCTCCGCCATCAAGAGTGATCGGATTATCCTGGGATATCACCCGCACCAGAATACCGGGATTGGCCCGGCGGAATTCGGCAAGCCGCGGCAGCAGCCAGAAGGAGGAGAAGGCGACTGTAGCGCCGATCGTCACCACGTCCTGGCTGCGCGACTGGATCGCCTCCACGCTCTCGGCGATATCGGCGAAACTCTTGGCCAGCGTCGCGCCGAGGCTCACGCAGGCCGCCGTCGGCTCGATCGCCCGGTGCTTGCGCAGGAAGAGCGGCTGCCCGAGTTCCTCCTCCAAGGCGGCGATCTGCCTGCTGACGGCCGCTTGGGTGACGCCGAGTTCGCTGGCAGCCGTGGTGAAGCTTTTCCGGCGCAGCACCGCTTCCAGCGTCACCAGCGCCGTCAGCGATGGAAGCCGTCTTCGAAACTGCATCTCGAAATCCTCTTCACATGAGAAAATATTATGCGAGCGTGATTTTTTATGCCGTTGAAAGACAAGTGCTGCAAGGGCAATCTAGGGAAACTCTCACATAAGAGGTTCTCATGCTAAACAGGCTTCCTTCTTCCATTTCGGCGCTGCTCGACTCCCGCGCGGAAGGCCATTCGCTGCCGGCCGGCCTCTATATCCGCGAAGACGTGTTCGAAGCGGATGTCGACGTCTTCTTCCACAAGCACTGGATCTGCGTCGGCCTCGACTGTGACGTTCCCGAGCCGGGCGACGCCACGGTGATCGATATCGGCAAGACGAGCCTGATCCTGCTGCGCGACGACGAAGGCGAAATCCGCGTGCTGCACAATGTCTGCCGCCATCGCGGCTCCCGCCTTCTCGATGCGGGCAAGACGATCGTTTCGAAGCTCGTCTGTCCCTACCACACCTGGACCTATGAACTGACCGGCGAACTCAGCTACGCCCCTCATATGGGCAAGGATTTCGACAAGGACTGTCGCGGCCTGAAGCCGGTCATCTTCAAATCGATCGGCGGCCTGATCTACGTCTGCCTCTCCGACAATCCGCCCGAGGATATTGCCGGCCTCGAACAGGCGATGGTCGAGCGCCTCGCTCCCTACGACATCCGCAACGCCAAGATCGCTCACCAGACCGATGTCATCGAGGACGGCAACTGGAAGTTGACGATGGAAAACAATCGCGAATGCTACCATTGCTCCGCCAACCACCCGGAGCTCTGCGTCTCCTTCGTCGATCTCGACTTCGGCTTCGATCCGGAAACGCTAAGCCCGGAAGACCGTGAGCAGGCGGAGGAGCATTTCCGGCTTTACGAGGAACGCACGCAGGCTTGGGAGGCCGACGGTTTCCCCTCGGCTGCCATCGAGCAGCTTACCGACTGCGCCACAAACTTCCGCACACAGCGGCTGATCATAGCAGGCGCCGGCGAGTCCCAGACCCATGACGCCACCGCTGCATCCTCCAAGCTGCTCGGGCAGATGACCCGCAAGGATCTCGGCGACACGCATCTGTGGGGTCATAACAGCTGGAACCACTTCATGGGCGACCATGCGGTCGTGGCAACCGTCATTCCGCTCTCGGCAGGCAAGACGCTGGTCAGGACCAAGTGGCTGGTGCACAAGGACGCCGTCGAAGGGGTCGATTACGACCTCGACAAGCTGACGGATGTCTGGATCGCAACGACGGACCAGGACGCCGACCTCGTCGCCCGTTCCCATGCCGGCGCTCTCGATCCCGCCTATCAGCCAGGCCCCTATTCCCGCTTCTCCGAGACGAACCTCGACAAGTTCGCCACCTGGTACATCGACCGGATGCGCGCTCATGGGTATTGATCTCACATCCATGCGCCTAGGCCAGAGCGCGCAGCAGATCTGGGACCCTGAGACCGACGAGACCCTCGTCTGTCTCGACGTCCATCAGGAGACGCATGACGTGAAAAGCTTCACGTTCGCGTCGCCCGAAGGCAAGCATTTCCACTTCGATGCCGGCCAGTACTTTCTGTTCGAGTTCCCCACGGGTTCGGATGGCGAGGCGCGCTGCTACAGCATCTCGTCGTCGCCCCATCGAACGAACGCCTTTACGGTGACGGTCAAGCGTGTGCCAGGCGGCAGGATATCGAACTGGCTCCACGACCACATGGCGCCAGGCATGACCGTCAAGGGTCAGGGACCGCTTGGTCATTTCATCCGGCCCAAGGGCGATAAGATCAAGCTTCTGCTCCTCTCCGGAGGTTCGGGCATCACGCCTGTGATGTCGATCACGCGTGATCTGGCAGACCGCTACGAAGTGTCGGACATCGTCTTCCTGCACGCGGCGAGAACCCCTGCCGATCTGATCTTTCGCCAGGACCTTTCGGGGCTCGCAGCGAGGATGAAGGGACTGCGTCTCCAATTTCTTCCCGAGACGGTCGCCGGCGAATTATCATGGCCAGGGCTGACCGGCCGGATCTCGCCGGAATTCCTCAAGCTTGCCGTTCCCGACATCGCCGAACGCGTCGTCATGTGCTGCGGTCCCGCGCCGTTCATGGCAGCGGCGCGTTCGATCACGGCGGCTCTCGGGGTGCCGGCAGAAAACTATATCGAAGAGAGCTTCGACGCCGCGGTCATCGACGAGCCGGTCCTCGACGTCGAAGCACAGCCGACGGCAAGGACTTTCCAGGTCGAATTCTCGAAACAGAAGAAAACGTTGGAAGTCCCGTCAGACCAGACCGTGCTTTCAGCCGCAAAGAAAGGCAGCGTCCGCCTGCCCTCCTCGTGTTCGAACGGGGTCTGCGGGACCTGCAAGTCGAAGCTCGTGTCCGGCTCGGTGGAGATGAACCATAATGGTGGTATCCGGCAACGCGAGATCGACGCCGGTTTCTTCCTGCCGTGCTGCTCCAAGCCGCTCAGCGATCTCGTCATCGAGCGCTGAGCGCTCGCTCACCCCACGCCATTCACGGACAAGAAGGATCGACTCGGATGCTGCGAGACGAAAGCTGTTCCGCCGAGCCGTCCGGCTCGACGGTTTTCAAGGACGAGAGAAAGCAGGCCTATCTCAATCCCGAGGGAGCTGACCGGCCTTTGATCAGCCCCGTGCCGGCCGCAACGCTCGACCGGGCGCGCCATTACCGGCTGGAGCGGCTGCGGCTGAAGATGCGCGAGTGGGACTGCGGCGCCCTGCTGCTCTACGATCCCGTCAACATCCGATACGCTTTCGATTCCTCGAACATGAGCATCTGGACGATGCACAATCCGTCGCGCTACGCCCTGATCCTCACCGACGGTCCGGCGATCCTCTTCGAATTCGAAGGCGCCGAACACGTCAATGACGGGCTGCCCGGCATCGATGAAATCCGGACGGCGAAGTCGTGGACATTCTTCACGGCAGGAAACCTCACGGAGCCCCGGATCAAAGCCTGGGCCGACGAGATCGCCGCCCTCGTCACCGGCAATGGCGGCAACAGGCGCATCGCGGTGGACCGGCTCGAGCCGGCAGGCGCTTTCGAACTCAGGGAACGCGGATTAATGCTGCTCGACGGCCAGGAACTGGCCGAACGGGCGCGATCGATCAAGAGCGCCGAGGAGATCGAGCTGATGCGGTGGACGATCCGTGTCTGCGAAGCCGGCATGGCGCGGATGTACGAAATTTCGGAGCCCGGCCGCACCGAGCGGGAGATCTGGGCAGAGTTGCACTTCGAAAATGCGCGCAGCGGCGGCGAGTGGCTCGAAACCAAGCTGCTGACCGCGGGTCCGAGGACCAATCCCTGGTATCAGGAATGTTCGGACTACGTCATCAAGCGCGGCGAGATGATCTCCTTCGATACCGACATGATCGGCCCCTACGGCTATTGCGCCGATCTCTCGCGCTCATGGACGGCAGGCCATGTCGCCATGAACGCCAAGCAGAAGGAGCTCTACGCGGCAGCCAGGGATCAGATCGAGCACAATCTTTCCGTCATCAGGCCAGGAATGACCTTCGGCGAATTCAACGAATTGTCGTGGCGGATTCCGGAGAAATACCAGCCTTATCGCTATACGCTCGCCCTGCACGGGACGGGCATGGCGGACGAGTGGCCGGGGGTGCTGCTGCATCCGGATTTCGATCCCGATTTCAGCGGCATCATCGAGGAAGGCATGGTGCTGAACGTCGAAAGCCTGATCGCCGAGGCCGGCTCCGAAAGCATCAAGCTGGAGACCCAGGCCCTGATCACAGCGACGGGCGCGGAGCGGCTGGACAGCTTTCCGTGGGAAGATATCTGAACGGTCGCTATGTTCAGTGCGCTCTCGCAGCGGCCGCGCGATGCTGCGAGGGCGTCTGCCCGAATGTGCGCTTGAACGTCCTCGTGAATTGCGAGGCGTTTTCGAAGCCGACATCGAGCGCGATCTCGATCAGCGGCGCCTTCGACTGAGCCAGGATCGATTTTGCCCGCTCCATGCGGACACGATTATAGGCCTTGGCGGGCGACATACCGGTCTTCTCGATGAAGATTCTCTCCAGCTGGCGCCTGGATAGCCCGACCATGGCGGCGAGCTTCTCGATCGGCATACTGCCGTCGACGAACTGCTCCATGGTGATCATCGCCGCCTTGACGCGGGCATCGTCATAATCGTCGTAGAGCGGACGCCGGGGCTGAATGTCGGCCGGAGCGCGAGCCTTCTCGATCTGCAGCACTTCAAGCGCGTTTCGTTCGGCATCGCGGCTGATGTATTTCCTGACCAGCAGCGCCGCCATATCGGCACTGCTGCTGCCGCCGGCGCAGGATCCGCGCTGGCGATCGAGATTGAAGAGCCGGTCGGAGCGAACACTGAGATCGGGAAAGCGCTCGCGAAATTCCTTGTAATGCAGCCAGCTGACGCAGGATTCATGCCGCTTCATCAGGCCCGCCGCGGCAAGGATGAACGTACCGGTGCATACGCCGATCAGCGGCACCTTCTTGGCATCCGCCTGCTTGAGGAAGGTGATGGTCTGCTGATCGACGGGGTTCTCCACGCTCAGAAGGCCGCCGACGACGGCGATGTAATCGAAACGTGTGGGATCGACGAAGTCCGACGTCGGAGCGACCTGGACGCCGCAACTCGAAGTGATCAGGTGCCGCGTGCTGCCGATCACCTGCCAGTCGGCAAGCACTCTTCCGGAACGGTCCTGCTCGTCGCTGGCAAGCCGCAGCGTATCCACGAACAGCGCAAAGGCGGACAGCGTGAACGACCGCGACAGAACGAAACCAACCTTAAGCCGGGCGGCGGGTTTTGCGGCGCCGTCTGCCTGCCGATGCTGCCCAGGTCGCATATTCATCTCATCACCGTTCCTGAATGCGCTCATCTGATCTGAAAACCGTGCGCCAGCGGATCGCGGTCGTCAACAAAAATGGTGTTGTGGCCGATGACCCGCGCCCAGCCTCCAATGCTTGGGAGAATGCCGCGATAAGGCCCGACGTTTGCCTCGGCCTCCACCCGCCCCTCGAAGATGGTTCCGATCAGACTTTCATGACGATAGCTCGATCCGACGGTAAGCCGTCCCTTTCCATGCAGCTGCGCCATGCGCGCTGAGGTGCCGGTGCCGCCCGGCGAGCGATCGATGGCCTTTTCCCCATAAAAGACCGCGCAGCGCCCATCCGACACGTCGTTCACCGGCCGGTCGCACCAGATCGCGTGATGCACGCCCGATATCCTGGCATCGTCGGGATGAACGGGATTGCAGATATCGGCAAGCACTGTCCTGAGCCTCTGGCTGCAGGCGACGATGTCGGATGCGCTCATGCCGTCGAGTCCGCTCCAGTTCTCCTGTGGCTCGACGACTGCATAATAATTGCCGCCATAGGAAATATCGACGCGCAGGCGGCCCATTCCGGGCACATCCACCGCGACATCGGCGTCATGGAGATAGCTCGCGACGTTGTGGAGACGGACGGAATCGACATATCCATCCTTCTCCTTATAGGTTACGTCGACCCTGCCCGCCGGCGTCTCGATCGCGACCTTTCCGGGCTCGCGCGGCTTGACCAGCCCTTCCTCGATTGCGGCGGTGACGGTGCCGATGGTGCCGGCGCCGCACATCGGCAGGCAGCCGCTCACCTCGATGAACAGGACAGCGAAGTCGCAATCGGGCCGATAGGCGGGATAGATGATCGAGCCCGACATGATGTCATGCCCCCGCGGCTCGAACATCAGCGCCTTGCGCACCCAGTCATGGTCACGGACGAAGATCTCGCGTCGTTCGCCCATGGGCACGTGCGGCAACAGGGGGCCGCCGCCGGCAACGAGACGAACCGGGTTGCCGCAGGTGTGCGCATCGATGCAGAAGAAGCTGTGTCTCATTCCACCATCTCCTTGCTCATCTCGCCTTCGGCAGACTGCCGCGGTCGAGCAGGCCGCGGGACAGCCGATCGAGCAGAAGAGCGACTGCGACGATCGCCAGGCCTGCTCTCAGGCCGAGCCCCATCTCCATGCGCGTCAGGCCCCGCGTCACTTCCGCGCCGAGACCACCTGCGCCGACGAGGCCGGCGAGCACGACCATGGCAAGCGACAGAAGGATGCACTGGTTGAGGCCGACGAGCAGCGTCTGCTTGGCGAGCGGAATTTCGATCTTCCAGAGAATCGAGCGGGGCGGCGCGCCGATGGCGCTGCCGAGCTCGATAAACACCTTCGGTACCTGGTTGAAAGCCAGCGTCGTCAGTCGCAGCATCGGCGGAATGCCGTAGACGATGGTGGCGATGATGGCAGGCACCCGCCCGAGGCTGAAGATCATCACCGCAGGGATCAAATAGACCCATGGCGGCACGGTCTGCATCACGTCGAGAACCGGGCGCACCACAGCCTCCAATGTCTTGTAGCGCGAGCAAAGCACGCCGATCGGGAAGGCGATGAGAACGGAAATCGCGACGGCGACGGTCACCAGCGAAAGCGTCTGCATCGACGCCGTCCACAGCCCGACAAGAAGGCAGAAGCCGAGGCAAAGGCCAGCGAGGATGGCGGCGCGCAGGCTGACGGCGAAGAATGCCAGCAGGATGATGATAGCGATCAGAGCATAAGGCGGCACGAAGAGGAGTGCCGTCTCGATTGCCGACAGGACCGTTTCGACCACGGTGCTGATGGCCGCAAACAGCGGATGAAGATTGGTGTTGAGCCAATCGACGGCCGGGGCCAGGAAAGCGCCCGGCGAAAACTGCAGGTCCGCAGGATTCATGACTTCCTCCCTGTTCCCAGCCGGGCAGCACTCTGGGTTATCCGGTCAATCACCATGGTTAGTACCACGATTGCGATCGCGGCATTGATCGAGGTCGCGATATCGAGCGTCCTGATCGCGCCATAGATCGTCTCTCCGAGCCCGCCGGAGCCGACGATGCCGGCGATGACGACCATACCGAAAGCCATCATCAGGCTCTGGTTGATGCCCGCCATGATGCTCGGCAGTGCAAAGGGAAGGCGGATCTTGAAAAACATCTTCCCCGGCGTCATCCCAAGTGCCTCGCCGAGCTCGATGAACTCCTTGGGCGTCATGCGGATGCCAAGAGACGTCAGGCGGATGGCCGGCGGCACGGCAACGATCACTGTGGCGATCAGCGCCGTCGCCGGCCCGTAACCGAGCAAAGCGATTGCCGGCAGCAGGTAGATGTACGGCGGCATCGTCTGGATGAGATCGAGGCCCGGCTCCATGAAGTGATCGAGAGCCGTGAAGAAGCCGGCGGCAATGCCGATCGGAATGCCGATCGCCAGGGCGATCGTGGTGGCAGTCAGGACCAGAGCCAGCGTGCTCATCGTCTCCGGCCACAGCCCCATCGAAAAACAGAGCGCCAGCGCGACGCCGCTGAGGAGCGCGAACCAGACATTGACCAGCCGCCAGCCGATCAGCGCCACGATCAGGGCGACCACGTAAAACGGCGGAAGCTCCAGGAGCCAGAGGATGCCGTCATAGAGACCCTCAAGAAGCTGTCTGATATAGTCGAACAGGAATTCCCCGTTGTCGCTCACCCATTCGAGCGCGGAGTCCGTCCATTCGTCGAAAAGGTCGGTGAAGGCTGAAGTATCCATATCAATACCTCCAGTTGGGATCACGCCGCCGTCAGATCGTGGGCGGAGGTTCCCTTGACGCCCATCAGGAGGCTGCGCGGTGTAACCACGCCGACCACCCGATCATTATCCACCACGGCGATGGCGTCGCGGTCCGACTGCATCGTCAAAGAGATCAGCTCGTCGATGTCGGCGTCCGGCGTCGTGCGCGCCAGCGATGCGATATCCGAATTCGCAGCGCCCTGCTGGAATTCGGCAACGCTGCGCATGACCGAATGCGCCTTGATCAGATGCAGGCGGGATATGCCGGCGACGAACTCGGCGACATAGGCGTCGGCCGGGTTGAGGATGATTTCCTCGGCCGTGCCGGTCTGGATGATGACACCGTCCTTCATGATGGCGATGCGGTCGCCGATGCGGATCGCTTCGTCGAGATCATGGGTGATGAAGACGGCGGACTTGCCGAGCGCTTTCGTCAACTGGCGGAATTCGTCCTGAAGCTGGCGCCGGATCAGCGGATCGAGCGCGCTGAACGGTTCGTCCATCAGAATGATCTCGGGATCGGAAGCGAGCGCGCGGGCAAGGCCGACGCGCTGCTGCATGCCGCCGGAAAGTTCGCTGGGATAACGGCTCAGCCAGTCGGCGAGGCCGACTTTCTCGAGGGCGGCCGCGGCGGTCTTGTTTCGCTCCGCCTTTCCAATTCCCTGGACCTCGAGGCCGAAGGCCGCATTTTCTAGAACTGTCCGGTGCGGCAGCAAAGCGACACTTTGAAACACCATGCCGATATTCTTGGCGCGCATCTGCCGGAGATCGACCGGCGACAGGCTGGCGAGATCGCGCCCCTTGACGAGAACCTTGCCGGAACTCGGCGTAATCAGCTTGTTGAGAAGGCGAATGAGCGTCGATTTTCCGCTTCCCGACAGTCCCATGATGCAGAAGATTTCGCCGCGCCGGACCTGAATGCTCGCATTGGAGACGCCGACGACGCAATTGAACTCCTGCAGGACCTCTTTCTTGCCGAGGCCGCGCTCCTTGATCGATTTCATCGCCGCAGCGGACTTACCTCCGAAGACCTTCCAGAGGGATTGGCAATCGATCAGGACATCCTTGGCATCGATATTGACGGTTTTCATAGCGATCCCCTTTGAGCCAATGGCGCTGGCTTCTCATTAGGTTTCAAGATGGCCGCCCGACGGCTCGGGCGGCCAGGAGGTGCTCACTTCTTCTTGATGTTTTCCCAACGCTTGATCAGGTCGGCATGGGCGCCGATCCAATCCTGCACGGCCTGGTCCATGGTCTTGCCGTCCTTGACTGCACCGTTGATGGTGGTGATGTCGGCGATCGGCACGTAGACGCTGGCCATGACTTCGCGGGCATGCGGGTACTCTTCCGAGAAGCCCTTGTGGCCGATCCAGTAGTAGCTCTGCGGCGGCGGGAAGACGCCCTTCGGATCCTTGAGGTACTTGACCTCGTACTTCTGGACCATCCACGACGGTTCCCAGATCGTCACCGCAATCCATTCCTGACGGTCGTAGGCAGACTTCAGCGCCGCCGTCATCGCAGCCGTGCTGCCTTCGACGAGCTGGAGCTTGAGGCCGTATTCCTTGACCGCATTCGCGGTATCGCGCATCAGGCCGGCGCCCGGTTCGATGCCGATGATCTTGCCGCCGAACTTGTCGGCGTTTTCATTGAGCTGTTCGAGCGAGTCGATCGGAACATATTTCGGAACGGCCACGCCCTGATAAAGGCCGTGCGACACCGGAGAAATCTTCTCCAGGCGGTTCTTGTTCTTGTCCCAATAATCTTGCGCGACGTAGTCGGTCTGCGAGGTGAGTGCCTGGATGTCGCCCTTGGCAAGAGCGGCATAGGCAATGCCCCATTCGGAGAATTCGGTGACCTTCACGGTGTAACCGGCGTCTTCAAGAACCTTCTTGGTGATACCGGTGATGGGGGTCAGGTCTTCCCATGCCATCGTGCCCAGATTGATCGTCTTCTCTTCCGCGCGGGCAGGCAGGATACTCATCCCGATCACCGCAGCGGCGCAAAGCGCCTTCCATAAAGCCTTCATTGTTGTTACTCCTGGTTTTCGTTCCCATTCTCATTGAAGCCTGCGGACGGCAGTCTTCATATTGCGCCGGCCGAGGGATCACCCCTCGCGGCCGGCTCGCAATTCCTGAAAGCGGATGACCGAGTTGATTCCGAGCCATGCAATGGGCTCGGGCGGCAATCTCGTCGGTTCCGGCTGGTTCTTGTATGTGTCGAGCTCGGGGCTTGCGGCTCCTGTCGCAAGATCTGCGGCCATCATGCCGGCAAAGGTGCTCTTGACGGTGCCGAGACCGTTTTCGCAGCAGGCGGAAAAGAGCCCTTCCTCGACCTCACCGAACGCCGGCACATGGTTTCGGCTGAGGCAAAGCGCACCCGCCCAGCTGTATTCCATCGGAAGGCGCTCCAGCCCGGGGAACCGGGCATCGAACGAGCGGCGCTGTTCGGCCGCGATGCCGGCGACCCGCTTCTCCGATACTTTGAGGCTCGGGTCGTAGGTGAACCTGGTCCTGACGACGATCCGCGAAAGCCCATTCTTGGTGATCTTGCGCACCGTTGCGCCCATCGGATCGGCCGGCAGCAGCGCCCAGCGATCGACGCCGGTGACATCGCCGCCGAATTCATTCTGGGAAAAGGCCGATGTCATCGACGCATAGGTGAAGATGTGCATCAGCCGGCCCCGGAAGTGGCCGAAGCTCTGAATATGGCCGTTTACACCCAGAATGACCTTGGCCGCAGAAACGGAACCACGCGCGGTCTTCGCCTTCCAGGTTCGGCCATCGCGCGCAAGCTCCAGAACCGGCGAATGCTCGTGAATCGTGACTTTCGAGGAAAGCCCGTGTGCCAGGCCGCGAATATAATCGGCGGGCTGGATCATCACGGCACCAGGCGTGTAGAGCCCGCCGAGATAGTAACGCGAGCCTGTCATCTCCCGCATCTGATCAGCGTCAAGAACACGATGTTCCTCGCCGATCTTTTCGAGCGACTTCCGATAGTTGTCGTTGAGCCCCAGCCCCCGCTCGGAAGCCGCGGCATTCACCTTGCCCGCCGGATCGAAGGTCTCCGCGGAGAGGCCGTATTCGGCTGCGGCGTCGGCGGCAAAGGAGATCGCCAGACGGTTCTGGCGAATCTCGTCCTTCGTCGCCGCTTCGTCGGCGACCGAATATTCGCCCGACGACAGATTGTGCGGCACGTCGATCATGAAGCCGGAATTTCTGCCGGCCGGTCCCTTGGCGAGTTCGCGCGCCTCCAGGATGACAATCTTTTCCTGGGGCCGCGACTGCGAAAGGCGGCGGGCCGCCGACAGGCCGGCAAATCCCCCGCCGATGATCAGCCAGTCGGCGGTGATGTCGTGTTCAAGCGCCGTCACGGGAAAGGCGCGCTCGCTGGTCGCCTCCCATCCCGAGACGCCGGTATCCGTCGGCAGGTGCTTGATCACATGACGGCTCATCGGATCGTCTCGTCGACAGATCGTTCGGATACGTCGATCCAGATGGTCTTGAGCTCGCAGTAATTGTCGTGGGCGAAGATCGACTTGTCGCGGCCGCCGAAGCCGGACTCCTTGTAGCCGCCGAACGGTGTGCTCGCATCGCCCTCGCCGAAGCAGTTGACGGTGACCAGACCCGCACGGATATCCCGCGACACCCGGATCGCATTGCGCAGGCTGCCCGTGTAGACCGACGCGGTCAGACCGTAATTGGTGTCGTTGGCGAGAGCCACGGCTTCGGAGAGGGTCTCGAATGTCGTTACCGACAGGATCGGCCCGAAAATCTCCTCCTTGAACAGGCGGCTGGCAGGCGTGACGCCGTCAACCACCGTGGGTTCGATGAAGACGCCGTCCTGGGTTTGCCCGCCGAAGGCCAGCGAAAGCTTCTCGCTCTTCACGTCGTCGAGGAACGACCTCACCTTGTCGAAATGGCTCTTGCTGACGAGCGCGCCGATGCGGTTTTCCGGATCGAGCGGATCGCCGGTCCTCCACTCGCGCATATAGGCGCCGATCCGCTTGAGGAGTTCATCCTTGATGCTGGCGTGAACGATAAGGCGCGAGGATGCGCTGCAGTTCTCGCCCATATTCCAGAAGGCGCCGTTGACCACCTGCTCGGCGACGAGATCGAGATCTTCAGCGTCTTCAAGCACCACGGCCGGGTTCTTGCCGCCGCATTCGAGCACCACCTTCTTGAGGTTGGAATCGGCAGAATAGTGGAGGAAGCGACGGCCTGTGGGGGTCGATCCGGTAAAGGCGACCATGTCGACATCCATATGCAAGCCAAGCGGTTCGCCGACATCCTTGCCGCTGCCGGTGACGACATTGAAAACGCCTGCCGGGATGCCGGCCTCGAGCGCCAATTCGGCGACACGCAGCGTCGTCAGCGTGGTTTCCTGGGCGGGCTTGACGATCACCGAGCAGCCCGCGGCAAGCGCCGGCGCGATTTTCCAGGCCAGCATCAGCAGCGGGAAGTTCCATGGCAGGACGCAAGCGACCACGCCGATAGGTTCACGAACCACCATCGCCAGCGCATTGGGGCCGACGGAATTCGTGTTGTCGTATAGCTTGTCGATCAGCTCGGCATGCCAGCGGATCGTGTGGATCGTGTCGGGGACATCCACGGTCTGGCACTCGCGGACCGGCTTGCCGCTGTCGAGGCTTTCCATGACGGCAAGCTCGTGACGATTGCGCTCCAGCAGCTTTGCGAACTTGAGCAGCGTTTCCTTGCGTGCGCCAGGCGTCAGCTGACGCCAACGGCCATCGTCGAAGGCTTCGCGGGCCTTGGCGACCGCATAGTCGACGTCGCTTGTATCACAGGCGGCGATCTCGGCGAGGAGTTCGCCGGTTGCGGGATTGGTTGATTTGAAGGTCTTGCCCGACTTCGCCGGACGGTACGCGCCGTCGATGAAGGCATTGGTTGGCAGATGGAGTTCTTTGGCGAGTGCCTTGTATTCGGCGGCGGTCAAAGGTTCATGCATGGTTGGCTCCCGACGTGATCTGGCCGACCGTGCGCTTCAACGTGGAAACGACGGTCTGAAGGGTTCTTTTCTCTTCGGAGTTCAGTCCGCGCAGCGGCGCGCGTACCGGGCCGACCTTCAGGCCGATGATCTCGCAGCCGTGCTTGATCGACTGGACGAACTTGCCGCATTCGAGGAAATCCATCAGCGGCAGCATCGCGCTCATGATCGCCCGGCCTTTGTCGAAGTTCTTCTCGACGACGCAGGCCTCATAGAGGGCGACATGCTCGCGCGGCAGGAAATTGGAGCCGGCGCAGACCCAGCTCTTCGCACCCCAGGCGAAGAATTCGAGCGCCTGGTCGTCCCAGCCGCAGGAGAGCGAGACGTGCGGGAACTTCCGGGCGAGCAGGTGAAGATTGCCCATGTCGCCGGAGCTTTCCTTGATGGCGACGACGTTCTTCGACTTGCCGACGCGAGAAAAATATTCCTCGCCCATCACCACACCCATCCGGGCAGGGTAGTTGTAGAGCATGATCGGCAGGTTCGCGGCGCGGTCGACCGTCAGCGCATGCACGGCGTTTTCGCGTTCGGTCGGCAGCGCATAGGGCGGTGACGATACCAGGATCGCATCAGCGCCGATTTCCTTTGCCGATTTTGCGTATTCAACCGAATCTTCGGTCCGCGTGGCGCCGGTGCCGATGATGAGCGGCAGCCGTGTGCCGATCACTGCCTTGGCATAGGCTGCAAGTTCGTAACGTTCCTGGCTGCTCTGGGCGTAGTATTCGCCCGTCGAGCCGCCGACGATGATGCCGTGCACGCCCGCCTCGATCAGCGACTCGAGCACGGCAGCGAATGCGGGTCGGTCGATGTGCCCATTTTGATCGAGCGGCGTCACCGCCGGTGTATAAATCCCCTCAAATTTCACGATGATTTCTCCAATAATTGCGTGGCGGGACCGCCGACGAAGGCGTCCGCCTTGAGGCCTTGCGGAGCGATGAACATCTCCATGTTCTCGCGGGACAATTCCCAGTGTTCGAAAACGAGGTCGACGACGGCATCCTCATCGTGAGCGCCGAGCGCTGCGATAAAGCCGTCATGATGCTCGACGGCCAATCGAAGCCGCCGCCGCATGTCCTCGTTTCTCGGCCGGAAGAACGTATGACCGATGCGCGCATGGTCGATGAGCAGCCGGCCGAGGCTCGGCTGCATGTAGACGTTGCCCGACATCTCGCCGAAAATTTCGTGAAAGCGGTTATTCTCCAGCACCATCGCCAGAGCGTCCATGTTCTCGCTGGCGGCGCGAAACCGCTCCTGCGTCTGCTTCAGGTCCGACAGCTGCGCGGGCTTGAAGTTCTGCACGGCCAGACGACCGATCGCCGCATAAATCATCGGCGCGACGAGGAAGAAATTGCGCAGCGTGGAGTGGTTCATCGGGATGACCCGTGCACCCCTGTTCTCGCGGATGTCGATATAGCCTTCACCGGCAAGGCGGCGGAATATGTCCCGCACCGGCGTCCGCGACAGCCCGTATCTTTCGCTCAAACTGGCCTCGTCCAGATCGGCGTCCGGGTCCAGCTCCATCGTCAGGATCTGGCGTTTCAAATCTTCGTAGAGATTGCTCTTGGGTGTCTTCGCCATCGTCGATCTCCGGCCATTCGTTGCTCTACTGCCGGGAAGATGACACGCCTTCCAGCAGGAGTCAATAATTGTGTACTCTGCGTACACAATTCGTATTCGAGAAAAACACAATTCTTTCGGCGCGACGAAAGTTTGCCGTGATCGAACGCGAAGCCGTCCGTAAACGTGAGGATTCCGGGCGCGCGACGCTCAATGAGGGCGCGGTCAAGCTGATGGTGGATAGCAATGTGTGGGAAGCGGCCGAGCGCGGCCGTCATGGGACATTGGTCGTCCAATGATCGGGGAGCGCCGGGGTCGGCGCTCCCCGGGGAGCTTTAAGCGGCAAGCACGCCGTTCTTCTTGGCAGTCCAGGTCGCGATATAGTCCATCAGGCCGGGCGACAGGCAATCATAGGGCTCCAGACCCGACGCCTTCAGCTGCGCCCGGACCGCATCCATCCTGGCGGGATCGAAGCCGCTTTCGATGATTGACGACACGAAGGCCGCAAAGGTCGGCTTTGCCCAGCCGGTTTCCTGGAAGCGCTCCGGATGGACGAACGACAATCCCTGGAAGGGGTGTTCGCGCTCGACCGGCCCATACATATGCACGCCGCATTGCTTGCAGGCGTGCCGTTGGATCAGAGCAGCGGGATCGACGACGGCGAGCTTGTCGCCGTTCTCGAGCACTTCGACGCTCTCGGTCGGAGCGACCGCCACGACCGAAAAGACAGCACCCTCGGGCTTCCAGCACTTGGTGCAGCCGCAGGCGTGATTGTGGGCGATATCACCCTTGATCCTGACCTTTACCGGATTGCTCGTGCACTTGCACACGAGCGTCCCGCCTGTGAAAGCAGCGTCAGTCGCTCGAAAGCCTGAATCCACTGCCGGATGAATGGCTATGCTGCTCATTGCTTCTCTCCTTCCCTCCCTGGCCGTTTGCGTTATGCCCGGCCGAGCTCGTTAAAATCAGTTCCCCAACCTCTGCGCGTGCCAGCGCAGATGGTCTTCCATGAATGTCGAAATGAAAAAGTAGGAATGGCCGTAGCCTTCCTGCATGCGCAGCCTGAGCGGAATGCCTGCCGCCTCGCATGCTTGCCGGAGCTCGTCGGGACGTAAGCCGTCCTCCAGGAAGCTGTCCGCCGTTCCCTGGTCGACGAGGAGCTCGGCGAAGCGATGCCCATCTTCGATCAGCGAGCAGGTGTCATAGGCCCGCCAGGTCTTTTCGTCGGCTCCGAGATATTTCCGCAAGGCCGGTTTCGACCAGCCGGAAACCGAGGGGTGGCTGATCGGCGCGAAGGCCGAGCAGCTCCGGAAGCGGTCGGGATTCTTGAGCGCAATAGTGATCGCGCCATGTCCGCCCATCGAGTGGCCGAAAATTCCTTGGCGATCCATGTCGACAGGAAATTCCGCAGCCAATAGCCGTGGCAGCTCCTCGGTGATGTAGCTGTACATGCGATAATTCGCCGAAAACGGCGGCTCGGTGGCATCGACGTAAAAGCCGGCGCCCTTGCCGAACTGCCAATTGTCCGGTTCGTCCGGAACGTGATCGCCCCGGGGGCTGGTATCCGGGCAGACGATGATCAGCCCGAGCTCGGCGGCAAGCCGCCGATATTCGCCCTTGTCCATGACATTGGCATGCGTGCAAGTCAGGCCGGACAGGTACCACAGAACCGGGCGCTTGCCTTCGGCCGCCTGCGGCGGCACGAAGACCGCAAAGGTCATGTCGCAGTCGCAGGCTTCGGAGCGGCTGACGTAGACGCCCTGAGTGCCGCCGTAAGACTTGTCGATCGAGAGGGTTTTCATGGCTCAGTAGACCACCACGCCACGGATGCTCTCGCCTTTGTGCATCATGTCGAAGCCCTTGTTGATGTCGTCGAGCGGCATGGTGTGGGTGATCATCGGGTCGATCTGGATCTTGCCCTGCATGTACCAGTCGACGATCTTCGGAACATCGGTGCGGCCGCGCGCGCCGCCGAAGGCGGTGCCCATCCAGTTGCGGCCGGTCACCAGCTGGAACGGCCGGGTGGAGATCTCCTGGCCGGCGCCGGCCACGCCGATGATGACCGACTTGCCCCAGCCGCGATGCGAAGCTTCCAGCGCCTGGCGCATCACCCTGGTGTTGCCGGTGCAGTCGAAGGTGTAGTCGGCGCCGCCGATCAGGTCGCCATTCCGCTTGGTCATGTTGACCAGATAGGGAACGATGTCGTCGCCGACCTCCTTCGGATTGACGAAATGCGTCATGCCGAACTTCTCGCCCCAGGCCTTGCGATCCGGGTTGATATCGACGCCGATGATCATGTCGGCGCCGGCAAGGCGCAGGCCCTGCAGCACGTTGAGGCCGATGCCGCCGAGCCCGAAGACGATCGCCGTCGAACCGATCTCGACCTTGGCGGTGTTGATCACCGCGCCGATGCCCGTGGTGACGCCGCAGCCGATGTAGCAGACCTTGTCGAAGGGCGCGTCCGGATTGATCTTGGCGAGCGCGATCTCCGGCAGCACCGTGTAATTGGCAAAGGTCGAGCAGCCCATATAGTGATGGATCTTGTCCTTGCCGATCGAGAAGCGCGAGGTGCCGTCCGGCATCAGACCCTGACCCTGGGTGGCGCGGATGGCGGTGCAGAGATTGGTCTTGCGCGACGTGCAGGAATAACATTCGCGGCATTCGGGCGTATAAAGCGGAATGACGTGGTCGCCCTTCTTGACCGAGGTCACACCCGGGCCGACATCGACGACGATGCCGGCGCCCTCATGGCCGAGGATCGCCGGAAACAGGCCTTCCGGATCGGCTCCCGACAGGGTGAAATCGTCGGTGTGGCAGATGCCGGTCGCCTTGACCTCCACCAGCACTTCGCCGGCCTTCGGCCCTTCCAGCTGCACGGTCATCACTTCAAGCGGTTTTCCGGCCTGAACGGCTACGGCGGCGCGAACGTCCATTTGATAATCCCTCCTGTTAATTCAATTCGGTTGTTAAAATATGCGAAGATACGACCGCGCGATCGAAACGATCTGCCTCGGCCTCACCTCGATCATCCGGGCTCGACCTGACACCACACCGCAAGAAGCGGCTGGGCCGTACATCTTATCGCAAAGGATTGTCCGGCATCATTTGCGAAGACCGTTCCGGTCGCGGCAGAAAACCACTGGGAATCACCAAGGCAGATTTCTCCTGGCGAAAGCAGAATGAAGGCGCGCGGCTGGGTCTGAACATGATCGGGGAAGCGGGTGTAGCGATCCATGTAGATCACGCCGACCCGTAGATCGGCGCGCTCCTCCATGCCGCCAGGACCGACCAGAACGGCGTGGGAGTGCGTATTGCCGAAGTTGAGGCTGGCAAACGGGCCGGTGCGGCCGCGCCTCCAGAGCAGCCTGTCGGCGAGGCTCTTGAACTGGCCGGCGATCGCCTCGTATTTCCGTCCCGACTTCGCCAGATGACTGATGGCCTCATCCAATCCCTCGGGCACACCGGGAAGAGGGCCTCCTTCCGGGTGCACCTTGCCTGTCTTGAGCAGCCTCTGAAGGACCTTGCCCGCAACGAAACTGGCCACGGCGGGAGCGTCGGCCGATAGCATCAGCCCACCGATATCGTTGAGAAATTCCTGCAGCGGCCGGGGACGCCGTTCCCTGCCGATGTCGTGCAGCCTGATATAGGCCGGCTTTTCCTCATCGTTCAGGAGAAGGTCGGCACCAGGTCTGATTGGACGTCCCGCCATGCGCGCCACGTTCGGTCCCCCTCGCTCAGAGCGCCTTTTGCAATTCCGGCAGTGCGTCGAACAGATCGGCGACGAGGCCATAGTCGGCAACCTGGAAGATCGGCGCCTCCTCGTCCTTGTTGATGGCGACGATCACCTTGGAATCCTTCATGCCGGCCAGATGCTGGATGGCGCCGGAGATGCCGCAGGCGATATAGAGATCGGGCGCCACCACCTTGCCGGTCTGGCCGACCTGCCAGTCGTTCGGGGCATAACCGGCATCGACGGCCGCTCGCGATGCGCCGACGGCAGCACCGAGCTTGTCGGCAACCGGCAGGATGACTTGCCTGAACTTCTCGGCCGAGCCGAGCGCCCGGCCGCCGGAGATGATGACCTTGGCCGAGGTCAGTTCCGGACGTTCCGAAGCCGACAGCGCATCGGAGACGAAACGCGACAGGCCCGGATCGGAGACGGCCGGGATCGCCTCGACCGTTGCCGAACCGCCATCAGCCGCGGAGGCGAAGGAGGCGGTGCGCACGGTGATCACCTTTTTGGCGTCGCTTGCCTGCACCGTCTGGATGGCATTGCCGGCATAGATTGGTCGCTTGAAGGTATCGGGGCTGACGACCTCGATGATCTCCGAGATCTGGGCGACATCGAGCAGGGCGGCCACTCGCGGCAGCACGGTCTTGCCGACCGAGGTGGCGGCCGAGACGATCGTGTCGTAGGAACCGGCAAGCGAGACGATCAGGTCGGCCAGAGGTTCGGCGAGATTGTTGGCAAGCGCGTCGCTTTCGGCGAGCAGCACCTTGGTCACACCGGAAAGTTTTGCCGCCGCATCGGCCGCCGCTCTGGCAGCCTTGCCGGCAACCAGCACATGCACGTCGGCGCCGATCTGGCTTGCTGCGGTCAGTGCCTTGGCGGTCTGGTCGGAAAGGTGATTGCCGTCATGGTCGGCCAGAAGAAGAATGGTCATGATAGTTGCTCCTGTTCTTGCCCGTTACAGCACGCCGGCTTCGTTCTTCAGCCGGTCGATGAGTTCGGCGACCGACTTGACCTTGACGCCGGCCTTGCGGCCGGACGGCTCCTCGGTCTTCAACACCTTCAGCCGCGGCGTCGTGTCGACGCCGAAATCGGCAGGAGCCTTCTTGTCGAGCGGCTTCTTCTTCGCCTTCATGATGTTCGGCAGTGAGGCATAACGCGGCTCGTTCAGGCGCAAATCGGTGGTCACGACCGCCGGCAGCTTGATCTCGATCGTCTGCAGGCCGCCGTCGACCTCGCGGGTGACCGTCGCCTTGCCGTCGCCGATCTCGATCTTCGAGGCGAAGGTCGCCTGGGCCGAACCCAGCAGTGCCGCCAGCATCTGGCCGGTCTGGTTGGAATCGTCGTCGATCGCCTGCTTGCCGACGATGACAAGACCCGGCTGTTCGGCATCGGCCACCGCTTTCAGGATCTTGGCGACGGCGAGCGGCTCGACTTGCTCGTCGGTCTCGACCAGGATCGCCCGGTCGGCGCCCATGGCGAGCGCGGTGCGCAGCGTCTCCTCGGCCTTGGCCGGACCGATCGACACCACCACCACTTCTTCCGCCTTGCCGGCTTCCTTCAGCCGCAGCGCCTCTTCCACCGAGATCTCGTCGAACGGGTTCATCGACATCTTCACATTGGCAAGCTCGACATCCGAACCATCCGGCTTCACCCGGATCTTCACGTTGTAGTCGACAACCCGCTTGACGGGCACGAGAATCTTCATTTGCAATCCCCTTTGTTATTCCGAATGCTGATCCCTACAGCGCCGGACGTCTTTTCAGACGCGCACAGGGCGCTGCAAGGTTTAAACCTGCTCATCGCGCCACTGGTGCGGTCGATCGGCAAGCAACGCCCAGAAGGCGAAAAGCGGCGTATCGACCGACCTCATGGCATGTTTGATCCCTGGGACATTATAGAACGATCCGCCGATGCCGGGCGAAAACCAGTTCCCCTCCCCCTGCTTGAACTCCCCCTCGGAAAGCACGAGATAGACCTCCTCCGGCGCATGATCATGATCGGGATAGCGCACATGCGGCGCCATCAACGTCACCCCGAGCCACAGGTCGCTCCGCTCCTCAAGTCCGCCGGGGCCGATGATCATCGCATTGGCATGCCCATCGGCAAAATTGTCGCTCGCCGAGTGGTCATACTTGGTGCGCCGACGCCATTCAAGCATTGGCTCGATGCCTTTGAACGCCTCGACCAATCGCCCCAGCGAAGGATCATAGGAGGTATCAATCGCGAGCGCCACATCAAGGTAAGCGCAGACCGGCAACCGGCTTCCGTCGCCGGCACGTGCGGTTCCCGGCTGCTCCAGCGTTGCGACAAACTGCCGTATCGAGCGTCGGGCCTCCGGGGCTATCGCAAATGCCTGGAAAGCCTGAGACGCTGTGTCCAAGAAAAGCTGCAGGCTCCCCCCGCGTAAACTCATGCCATCCCTCCCTAGAGCATGTCTCGCAAAAGTGTGCAGCGGTTTTGCGATAAAAGACATGCGTAAAAACAAAGACCTAAAGCGTGACAAGCGAATCCGAAAGATCGCGACACGCTTTAGAACAGGACGATTTTAGGCCTGCCAGCCGGTGGCCTCTGCCGCAATCATATATCCTTCGCGATGCGCAGGCCGTCATACACGGCGGCATGCGTGTTGCGCGCAGCGACAGCGTCGCCGATCCGGAACAGCTGGAATTTGCCCTCGGGATTGCGAACGACCGACTGCGGTTCACCGGCCAGGAGCTGGTCATGCGATATCTCGCCGAGGTTGCTCGAATTGGGCTTCAGCTCGAAATAGAGCTCATCGAGCGGAATGGTCCCGTGATTGACGACGATCTGGTCGTAGCTGCTCTGCTTGGCAATCCCGCCGTAATCGCTGCCGACATGGGCAACAAGCTGATTGCCGCTCTTCTCGACGGCTTCCAGGCGATAGGTGACGGTGAAGGTCACGTCATGCTTCTGAAGGGAGCGCATATAGGGCACAAGGTTCATCGCCATGACCTCAGGCGCGAAGGACCTGTCGGGCGTCATGATCTCGACCTTGGCGCCCGCCTTGGCGAGAAATTCCGCCGCCTGAAGGCCGGCATGGTCGCCGGCATCGTCGAAAATCAGCACGTTGGTGCCGGGCTTCACGTCGCCGGAGATGATGTCCCATGAGGAGACCACCAGCTCGTTGCCCGTCGAAAGCACCTCGGTATGCGGCAGGCCGCCGGTCGCGATAATAACGACATCGGGGTTTTCGGCTTCAATCGTGTCGGCTTCCGCCCAGCTGTTGAAGTGGAAGGTCACGTCGTATTTTTCGCACTGGCTCATACGCCAGTCGATGATGCTGATCATCTCCCTGCGGCGTTCGCTCTGGGCGGTGAGGCGGATCTGGCCGCCGGGATTGTTCGCCGCTTCGAAAACGACCACCTTGTGGCCGCGTTCCCCGGCAACCCGCGCCGCCTCGAGACCGGCCGGACCGGCGCCGACGATAACGACCTTCTTCTTTACATCGGCCTTATCAAGGATATGCGGCATGGTCAGTTCGCGGCCGGTGGCGGCATTGTGGATGCAATAGGCGGCGGCGCCCTGATAGATGCGGTCTAGACAGTAGTTGGCGCCGACGCAGGGGCGGATATCCTCTTCCCGTTTCTCGATGATCTTGCGGACAATATGCGGGTCGGTCATGTGGGCGCGGGTCATGCCGACCATGTCGACCTTGCCGGCCGCGATCGCGTGGCGCGCGGTTGCGACGTCGGGGATCTTCGCCGCATGGAAGGTCGGGAATTGGGTGGCGGCGCGGATTTCGCCGGCGAAATCGAGATGCGGCGAATTCGCCATGCCCTGGATCGGGATTACGTCGGTCAGGCCCGCGTCGGTGTCGATATGGCCGCGGATCACATTCAGGTAATCGATGAGGCCGCTTTCCTTCAGGCGCTTGGAGAATTCGAGGCCTTCGGCCTTGCCCGTGCCGCCGGGAAGACATTCGTCGGCCGTATAGCGCAGGCCGAGAATGAACTCGTCGCCTACCCTTTTCCGGATCGCCTTGAACACGTCGAAACAGAAGCGCAGACGATTGTCGAGCGAACCGCCATAGGGACCATCGAGCTCATTGGTGAGCGGAGACACGAACTGGTCGATGAGGTGGCCATAGGCCTCGAGCTCGACACCGTCCATGCCGCCCGCCTTCATGCGCTCGGCCGCGTCGGCGAAATCCTTGATGATGCGCTCGATATCCCAGTCTTCCATCTTCTTCGGGAAGGCGCGGTGCGAAGCCTCGCGATGATGCGACGGCGCCACAACAGGCAGCCAGTCGCCCTTGTCCCAGCGCGTGCGCCGGCCGAGATGGGTGAGCTGGATCATGATCGCCGCCCCCTCCTCGTGCACCGCATCGGTCATTTCCCTGATCCACGGGACGATCTCGTCCTTATAGGCGAGCAGGTTGTTGAAGACCGGCGGGCTGTCCTTGGAGACGGCCGCCGAACCCGCCGTCATCGTCAGGGCCACGCCGCCCTTTGCCCGCTCCACCGTATAGGCGCGATACTTTTCCTTCGGCATACCGTCTTCCGGATAGGCCGGTTCGTGCGAGGTCACGATGATACGGTTGCGCAGCTTCAGATGCTTGAGCTGGTAAGGCTGAAGGAGAGGATCATTCGACATGGGCCGTGGTTCCGGATTAAAAACGACAACGGAACGCTATGCGCAATGTACATAGGTGTCAACGAAGAAAACAGACGGGTCGTTATTTTCGACACATATGTACATTTTTCTTGTGCGCCGTGTCGTAATTTGATAGGAGTTAATTCATGGATCAGGCTTTGAACGACACTGGCTGGCGCGGATCGCAGGAGGGATGGCTCGAAGCAGCCTACCATTCCCTGCTCGAGTCGGGCGTTGACTCGGTGAAAATTCTGCCGCTCGCAAAGAAGCTCAATCTCTCGCGAACGAGCTTCTACTGGTTTTTCAAGGATCGGGAGGAACTGTTGAGCGCGCTGGTGGCGCGTTGGCGCGATAAAAACACCGGCAATATCGTCAAGCAGTCCGAAGCCTATGCGGAGTCGCTGGCCGAAGCGATGCTCAACGTTTTCGATTGCTGGCTGAACACCGATCTCTTCGACGCCAAGTTCGAATTTGCCGTGCGCAGTTGGGCGCTGCAGTCGGACGAGCTTCTGGCCGAGGTCCACAAGGCCGATCAGATCCGGCTGGAGGCGCTTAAACGAATGTTTATGCGGTTCGGGGTACCAGAAACGACATCAGATGTCAGAGCGCGGACAACTTATCTCGTTCAGATCGGCTATATCTCCATGCAGTCGAAGGAGGAACTCGCCATCCGCATGAAACGGATTCCGGAATATATTGCGATCTACACGGGCGAAGTGCCGCAGCAGAGGGAGCTCGATCGCTTCTTCGCGCGGCATAGCTATAGGCCCGGCTGAGGAAGCCGAGATGAGCGTTTCCTTGAGGATCGGTATAATTGGTGGTGGCGGCTGGCTCGGCGGGGCCATTGCCGGCTCGATCCTCGAATCCGGCCTGATCGACCCTCGAAATCTCTGCCTCTCCTATCGCAGCCGGCAGCCCGACCGTTTCCCGGATTCCTTCTGGACCACCGACAGCCAGGAACTTGCCGACCGCTCGGATGTGATCCTTCTCTCCATCCGCCCCGATGACTGGTATCCACTCGCGCTCGATGCTTCCGACAAGCTCGTGATTTCGGTCATGGCCGGCATTCGCCTGGGCGTCCTCTCGGAGCGCCACAAGACAGGCCGCGTTGTCCGCGCCCTGCCGAATGCCGCTGCCGAAGTGGGGAGATCCTATACCCCCTGGATCGGCGCGAACGACATCACTAGCGACGATCGCGCCGTCGTCCGCGCGATCTTCGAAACCTGCGGATCTGAGGACGAGGTCGCAAGGGAAAGCGACATCGATTATCTCACAGGCCTTTCCGGCTCCGGGCCGGCATTCCCGGCGCTGCTCGCCGCCGCCATGATGCGCGATGCCGTCGCCCGCGGCCTGCCGGCCGAGGTTGCGCGCCGCGCCGTCAATATGGTGATATCAGGCGCTGGCCGGCTGCTGGAGCGCCGCAGCGACTGTCCCGACGGCGTCGTTCAAACCTTTCTCGACTATCGCGGCACCACCGCGGCAGCCATCGAAGGCATGCGCGCCGCCGGGTTCGACGCTGCGGTGACAGAAGGACTATCGGCAGCATTCAAGAAATCGGTGAGTATGGGAGCTGTTTCCTGACAACCGTTGAGGGCGGGTACTGCGGCACCCCGTCTAGCTAGATCAGCCGCTAAATAGAGGGAACGAGAATGAAGAAACTACTTGCATCGACATGTTTGACGTTCGGCCTGCTCGGCGGCGCGTCTTTCGCCAGCGCCGCCGAATGCGGCAGCGTCACCATCGCCAGCATGAACTGGCAGAGCGCCGAAGTTCTCTCCAACCTGGACAAGTTCATCCTGAACGAAGGTTACGGCTGCAGCGCCGACATCACCGTCGGCGACACCGTCCCGACGATCACCTCCATGGCCGAAAAGGGTCAGCCTGATATCGCCCCGGAAGCCTGGATCGACCTGCTGCCGGATGTCGTCAAGAAAGGCACGGAAGAAGGCCGCATCGTGCAGGTCGGCTCGCCGCTGCCGGATGGCGGCGTACAGGGCTGGTGGATACCGAAATATCTCGCCGACGCCCATCCCGACATCAAGACCATCGGCGATGCGCTGAAGCATCCGGAACTCTTCCCCGATCCGGAAGACGCGAAGAAGGGCGCCATCGTCAACGGCCCGCAGGGCTGGGGCGGCACGGTCGTCACCTCGCAGCTCTACAAGGCGTTTGATGCCGAAAAGGCGGGCTTCACCCTCGTCGACACCGGCTCTGCCGCCGGTCTCGACGGTTCGATCGCCAAGGCCTACGAGCGCAAGGAAGGCTGGGTCGGCTATTACTGGGCTCCGACCGCGCTGCTCGGCAAGTATCAGATGGTCAAGCTCGAAGCCGGCGTGCCGGAAGATGCTGCCGAATGGAAGCGCTGCATCACGGTTGCCGACTGCCCCGATCCGAAGCCGGCGGCATGGCCAGTCGATCACGTCGTGACTCTCGTTGCCAAGCCTTTCTCCGAAAAGGTTGGGCCTGAGGTCATGGACTATCTGAAGAAGCGCTCCTGGAGCAACGACACCGTCAACAAGCTGATGGCTTGGATGACGGACAATCAGGCGACCGGCGAAGACGGCGCCAAGCACTTCCTGGAAGAAAACAAGGACATTTGGACCAAGTGGGTCTCGCCTGAGGCAGCCAAGAAGATCGAAGCTGCTCTCTAAGCCAAAATTGCGGTGCGCCAAAAGCGCACCGCTTCTCACGCGCCGACAAAATCAAAAGACTGCCACGGCTGTTTGACGAAAGGGGAACCGAGATGGAATGGTTTTATAAATTCCCGCACATGAACGACGACGCGCTTCGCAACCTGAAGAAAGCGATCGATGACGGCTTTCGCGGATTTACGCGCAGCTATGGCGACGGCATCGAAAGCCTCTTCGTCCCGCTGCAGCACTTCCTCATCGCTGCCGAGCGATTCATGACGCAAACGCCGTGGCCGATCATTACCCTGATCATCCTGGTCATTGCCTGGTTTGCGAGCCGCAGCTTGAAGATCGTCGCCGGCTGTCTGGTGACCCTGATGCTGATCGGCTATTTCGACATGTGGGACGACACGATGCGGACGGTCTCGATGATCTTCGTCTGCACGGTGCTTTCCATCGCTATCGGCATTCCGATCGGGATCCTGATGGCGCGCTCCGACCGGCTGCAGCGCATCGTCAATCCGATCCTCGACGTGATGCAGACGATGCCGAGCTTCGTCTATCTCATCCCCGTCGTCATGCTGCTCGGCATCGGCAAGGTGCCCGGTCTGATCGCCGTCGTCATCTACGCGATCCCGCCGATGATCCGGCTCACCGATCTCGGCATCCGGCTCGTCGACAAGGACGTGCTCGAGGCCGCAGATGCCTTCGGCACCTCGAGAGCGCAGAAGCTTTTCAAGGTGCAGCTGCCACTGGCGCTTCCCACCATCATGGCCGGCATCAACCAGACGATCATGATGGCGCTCGCCATGGTGGTCATCGCCTCGATGATCGGCGTCCAGGGCCTTGGCCAGCCGGTGCTGAAAGCGATCGCCAACCAGTACTTCACGCTGGGCATTTTCAACGGCCTTGCCATCGTCGGCATCGCTATCATCTTCGACCGGGTCAGCCAGGCATATGGCAAAAGGCTCCAGAAACATCGGGAGACCGTCCATGGCTGAGAATCATTTCGGCGGTATCAAGATCCGCAACCTCTACAAGATCTTTGGGCCCAACCCCGCCGCCCATGTCGATGCGGTGCAGAAGGGCCTGACGAAGACCGAGCTCAATCAGAAGTACGGCCACGTGCTCGGCCTCCGGGATATCAATCTCGAGATGCCCTCCGGCTGCATCCAGGTCGTCATGGGCCTTTCGGGATCGGGCAAGTCGACGCTGATCCGCCATATCAACCGGCTGATCGACCCAACTGCCGGCGAGGTGCTCGTCGACGGCGTCGATGTCGTAAAGATGAACGAAACAGAATTGCGGACGTTCCGCCGGCAGCAGACGGCTATGGTCTTCCAGAAGTTCGCGCTTCTGCCGCACCGCAACGTTCTCGACAACACCATGTTCGGTCTCGAAGTGCAGGGTATGGAGCGCGCGAAGGCCGTCGACGTCGCCATGCGCTGGATCGAGCGCGTCGGGCTGAAGGGCTTCGAGCAGAAATACCCCAATCAGCTTTCCGGCGGCATGCAGCAGCGCGTCGGTCTGGCGCGGGCGCTCTCCAACGACGCACCGGTGCTTCTGATGGACGAGGCCTATTCGGCCCTCGACCCTTTGATCCGCACCGATATGCAGACGGTCCTTCTCGACATTCAGAAGGAGATCAAGAAGACCATCGTCTTCATCACCCACGATCTCGACGAGGCTTTGCGGCTGGGCGATCAGATCGCGATCCTGCGCGACGGCGAGGTCATCCAGCAGGGCACCAGCCAGGATATCGTGCTGCGCCCTGCGGACGACTACATCGCCAACTTCGTCAAGGAGGTCAATCGCGGCCGGGTCGTCCATGTCGAAGCCGTCATGACGCCGCTCCATTCCGCCGCGGCGGCAAACGGGCCGACGATCGCAGCCGGCACGACGGTGGAAGAGGCCGTCCGGATGCTGGCCTCGACGCCGGACGACAATGCCAGGGTGGTTTCCCCGTCGGGAGAAACCTTGGGCCTCGTCACCTTCCGCCAGCTCGCAGGCGCAATGGTGAATTCGCAGGAGGTGGCTCCCCAGCGCGACAGTGCCCTTTCAGTGGCGCTCTGAAGCTCCACGTACGCCTCTCGGTTGCCCGGCGACATTGACGTTCGGCGCGTCACACGCACTGCAACGGGCAAGCCGGCTGCCTGAGGGACCACCATGTCGAAGCTTTTCCGCGTCTGTTTTCGCCGGTCAGTTTGCGCGGGCGCAGCTTGCGCAACAGGATCGTCTTCGGCACGCGTACCGCAAACACGGCCGAGAACGGCGTGCCGCGTGACCAGCACGTCACGCCGGCGCGCCATCGACGGCGCCGGGATGATCGTGGTCGAGCCGATGCAGGCTCATCCCGCCACCATACTGACCCGCGGAATTTTCGTCCCGATGACTGCAGCGTGGTCCCTCATTTCTGGCGTGAGTCGGATTTGGAGCTTTGATCCCGTGCCTTGAAAAGAAGGGGCAGACAGCGCCAAGCCTATACGTTTTGCGCAGGACCAGTCCAGACTGCGTCACGAAAAGCCGATTGGCCGACAATATCGGTGCCCGACAATTGCTCCATCGCTACGGAACACTAAAGTAGATCCGACCGGAGCCATGATGGCTTACGGTCCGGAAGCTCCCCTCCATCGATCACCCCCAAAATGGTGGAAGGGGATTACATCCATACGCACCCCATCCCGTGCGTATGCCAACTGCCTGTCAGCCTGCCGAAGGCTATCTCGAGCGGTCCACTTTAGAACCTTCGGCAGGCGACTTTCGGATGGCGCACCCAAACGCGCCATCTGCGCAGGATGGCTAAACGTTTCATCACCGGATTACCATCAAAGCAGCAGCCCCGCGACCTTGCCAAGTGCTGCCGCTTCTGTCAGTTCCTGCCGACCGGCTAGGAAGATCCACCAGATGGGATTTTTAGATAAGGCATTTAAAAGGTTTGTATTTCCGACGCCGGCCAGGCTCAGGCTCGGCCCGGACCGGCTTGCGTTATCCAGCGATACCGACGCCCGCATCACCTTGAAATCTGCCCGCTTCGCTGCCTCCTTACTGCGCTTTCGCCTCTTATTCGCTAATATACGGCCACGCCTCGTTCATCATGCCCTGCATCGGATCCTGAAAGCCGCGAGAAGAAAGATGAGCTCGGCGACGCCCACGCCGACGATGCGGCCGAGGCATCACGCCGTGTCCGGCGCCAGATGAAATAAAGGGGGAAAGTATGACGGAAAACAGCGCCCAGCCATTCTCCTTCCGATTCCACGGTTCGTCTTTCGACAACATGGTGGAAACCCTCGGCGGCGCTTTCGGCGCGTTTGATGCCGAGCCTGTCGGCCGCGCCAAGGACTTTCATTGGGGATTAGATTTTTCCGTGGCCGAGAGCGCCGTCCTGCTGACGGGCTATCATGAGGCGGAGTTCCAATTCAACGTCGAGCCGACTGTCAGCACGGCGGAGTATCTGTCGCTCGTCGTGCCGCGTCGCGGCGGCATGGGAGTTACCTATGGGGCGCGCAAGGCTGAGGCCGGGCAAGGCAAACTGCTTCTCTACAATAATTTCGAACCCGACAGCGTTCTCATGCATGGGCAAGGCAATGTCATCGACGAATTGCTGATCAACTGGCCCGTCATCCTCCAGACGATCGGCCAGACGTTCGAAATGCCGTTCAGCGGCTCGCTCGACCTTCTGCCCGAACTGGATCTGTCGACGCCGGCCGGCCGGACGATCGACAATCTCACCGAAACAATCATATCAGGGATGCGCGATGACGGCCCGCTGCTGCAGTCGCCGATCGCCATGGCGCACATGACGCAGGCGCTCGCCGATCTCGTCGTACGCATGGTGCCGCACCGGCTGTCGCACTTCCTTGAAAAGGGACCCGCTCTGATTGCTCCGAAGCATGTGCGCAGGGCGATCGAGTTCATGCAGGCCAATATCGATCAGCCGATCACCATGCCAAAGGTGGCGGAAGCGGCCGGCGTCTCCAGCAGAGCACTCGAAACCGGTTTCCGCGCATTCAAGGGAACGTCCCCCGCCGCTTACCTACTAACGCTTCGTCTGCGCGCGGCGCGCCGGGATCTGCTCGATCCCGAGTGCAAGGAGACGATGAAGGCCGTCTGCCTGAAATGGGGATTCTTTCATTTCGGCCGCTTTTCCGCGGTCTACAAGGCGACTTATGGCGAATATCCCTCCGAAACGAGGAAGCGCGTAAGTCGCCGGTAACTTCCAGCTGAAGCGCGCGGCGATTCTTAAGCTTCGCTCCTGCACCTTCTGTCTTTTAGAGCGCGGCCAAGCTGTAATGCACTCGCATCGTCCTCGGATCCCGATTGACGATTTGAAGCATATCGTCACGCTCCGCCAGAGCGCTGAGGTCCCGCAACACAAGGGCATGCGCGATCCCCAGCATGCGCGCAAAGGAGCGGCTGTCGAACGCGATCCCGAGCTCGGCAGCGACGAGCAGACCGGCTTGTACGGAGGTCAGTCCAATGTCCCTATCCTGCGCCGCAGCGACAAGGGCAAGAAACCGGTCTGCGCCGATAGCCTCGTTGCTCACGCGGCGTCTCGCTTGCGCAAGGCAACCATGATCGATTTCGAGGTCGGCGTATCGCTTTCCTCGCCGGCGCTGCCAAGCGGCACGAGCACGTTCAGTTCAGGGTAGTAACCGGCAATGCTGCCCCGCGGAATATCATAGGGCACGAAGCGGAAATCCCCGGCGATACGCTCGATGCCGTCATCGTACTCGCCGATCACGTCGACACGGTCCCCGGCCTCGGCATTCATCGCCTTCAGATCCGCCGGATGAATGAAGATAACCTGCCGCTCTCCGTAGACACCGCGATATCGGTCATCGAGACCATAGACCGTCGTATTGTATTGGTCATGCGACCGGAACGTCTGCAGAGCGAAACGCCCCTCGCCCCTTCGCGCACGCTGGTGCACGGTCTCCGCAGGAAGCGGCTGGCAAGAGAATGATGCCCTGCCTGCCGGCGTCTGCCACTCCCGATGGGCGGCCGGGTTGCGCAGATGGAAACCGCGCGGCTTGCGCAGGCGGGCATTGTAGTTTTCAAAGCCGGGAATGGTCGCCTCGATATGATCGCGGATGCGGTCGTAGTCGTCGGCCAGTTCTGCCCAGTCGGCCACGGAGGAGCCGACCGTTGCCTGCGCAATGCCGGCAATGATGGCGACCTCAGAGAGGAGATGCGGCGAGGCCGGACGGTTGATGCCGGCTGATCCATGCACCATGCTCATCGAATCTTCGACACTGACGAGTTGAGAGTTGCCGGCAGCGTTCAGATCCATCTCGGTACGCCCGAGGCAGGGCAGAATGAAGGACGCCTGGCCGGGCATCAGATGTGAATGATTGGGTTTGGTGGCGATGTGCACCGTCAGCTTCAGCTGGCGAAGCGCTTTTTCGACCAGTGCGCTGTCGGGCGTCGCACGGGCAAAATTGCCGCCAAGCCCGATGAAGGCCTCGGCCGAGCCGTCAAGCATCGCCCCGATCGCGGCAAGAACATTGTGGCCATGGTCACGAGGCACGGAGAAGCCGAAATGCTTCTCCAGCGCATCGAGGAAACCGTCCGCAGGCCTTTCATTGATGCCGACGGTCCGGTCACCCTGGACGTTGGAATGGCCGCGAACCGGGCAAAGACCGGCGCCAGGCTTGCCAATATTGCCGCGCAGGAACATGAAGTTGGCGATCTCCCGGATCGTCGCCACCGAATGCAGGTGCTGGGTCACACCCATTGCCCAGGTGCAGATGACCCGTTCGGCCCTGATATAGGCATCGGCCGCCTGTTCGACCTCCTGTCGGCTTAGTCCCGATTGGTCTTCGATATCAGCCCAGGCCGTCGCCTCGACTAATGCCCGGTATTGCGCAAACCCGGCGCAATGTTCGGCCAAGAATGCATGATCGAGAACCGGTGGCAGACCGGCGGCAACCGCAGCGTCTTCCGCGGCCAGCACCGCCTTTGCCATTCCCCGCACAGCGGCCATGTCGCCGCCGAGCTGCGGTTGCAGATAGAGGCCGGCGATATCGGTCGCGCCGCCGCGCAGCATCTCGATCTTGTCCTGCGGATCGGAGAAACGCTCCAGCCCGCGCTCGCGGATCGGATTGAAAACGACGATCCGCGCGCCCCGCGTCGCCGCCCGGCGCAGGTCGCCGAGCATTCGGGGATGATTGGTGCCGGGATTCTGGCCGATCACAAAGATCGTATCGGCCTCCTCGAAGTCCTCCAGAAGCACGGTGCCCTTGCCGACGCCGATCGCCTGGTTCAGGGCTATTCCACTTGCCTCGTGACACATGTTGGAACAATCGGGAAAATTGTTGGTGCCATAGATGCGCACGAACAGCTGATAGAGGAAGGCAGCCTCGTTACTGGCGCGGCCGGACGTATAGAACTCCGCCCGATTGGGATTCTCGAGGCCCTTCAGAATGCTGCCGATCTCGGCAAAAGCATCCTCCCACGCCACCGGCAGATAACGGTCGCTCGCAGCATCGTAACGCATCGGATGCGTGAGGCGGCCGTTGAGTTCCAGTTCGTAATCCGACAGCCGGCGAAGCTCAGAGACCGTATTCGCCGCGAAGAAGGCGGGTGTCGCCCGCTTTTCCGTCGCCTCCCAGGCGACGGCCTTCACGCCGTTTTCACAAAATTCGAACGACGAGCCGTGTTCCGGATCGCCCCACGCGCAGCCCGGGCAATCGAAGCCGTCCGGCTGGTTCGCCTTCAGCATCGTCCGCGCCCCCGAGACCGGCATGCCGCTTTGCAGCAATTGTTTGCCGCAGCTTTTCAGAGCGCCCCAGCCGCCGGCTGCCGCCGATTTCTTCCCAATGAATTTTGTGTCCATGCGCCCTGTATTGACGAAGGGCGCTAAACATCAAGGGCGTACGAATGATGACTCGATAGAAGAAACCTATCGAGAGAGCTGAAGCGCGTAGCTTCTAACCGGTTTCCTTCAGGGCATGCCCGTTCTCGCGGGAATGCGCCAGAATACGGTTGCGACCTTGCGTCTTGGCCTCATAGAGCGCGGCGTCGGCCTCTGCCAATAGCCGATTCGGGCTGGTCCGCAGGGTCGCGCCTGTGGCGCAGGATATGCCGATGCTGGCGGTGACCCGGCCGAACTCATTGCCGGAATGAATGATATTCTCCTGGGCCAGGCGACGCGCGAATTGTTCGGCAACAATCATCGCCCCCTTGGCGCTGGTGTCGGGAAGAAATACGGCGAATTCCTCTCCGCCGTAGCGCGCAACGATGTCCGCAGGCCGACTGACGGACTGGCGCAGACACTTGCTGACGACGCGCAGGCATTGGTCGCCGGCGGGATGGCCATAGGTATCGTTATAGGCTTTGAAGCGGTCGATATCGACCATCAGCAGGCTGAAAGGCGTATTTTTCCTGGTGCTGCCCGCCGTCTCGCGTGCGAAGGCCTCGTCGAAAGCGCGGCGATTGACAATGCCGGTGAGCCCGTCGGTCTCGGCAAGATTCTTCAATTGCTCCGCCGACAGCCTGAGCGCGATTTCCGCCTGTTTTGTCGCTGTGATGTCCGAGACGACGGCCATCGCCGTGCCGTCTCCGGCAATCCTTGTGCGGATGCTGCGCCAATCACCGTTGTGAAGCTGAATCTCCTCATCCTTATTGCTGTGCAGGGTCGCGCTGGCGGTCTTGATCCACTCTTCCAGATTACCCTCTGCGATAGCAGGCCGCTCGCCGGTTTCGACGACGCGGCGCAGGATGTCGCTGATATGCGCGCCGACAACGCGGGCATCTCCGGAGAGCGGAAAGGCGTTGCGGTACTGTTCGTTGCAAAAGACAAGAAAGCCTTTGCTGTTGTACATGGCGATGCCATCGGACATGTTCGCCATCGCATGCGACAGCAGGTTCTTGCTTTCGCGCAGCTCCCGCTCCAGTGCTGTGCGCTCGGTCACATCGCGCGTCACGCCCGCAAGACCGATGATCCGTCCCTGCTTGTCCCTGAGTGGCACCTTGGAAGCGAGCAGGAAGCGGCCTTCGATCCGCTCGTTGGAGTCGATCAGCGGCGTCCCTGTCTCCATGACCTGCTGCTCGAGATGATACAATTCTTCAGCGAGCGGCTGCGACATCAGATTGAAATCCGACAATCCGGTCATCTCCGCCGTCGTTCTGAAACGGAAGAGCTGCGTCATGTTTTCATTGACGGTAATGAACCGGCTGTTTCGGTCCTTCACATAGAGATAGTCCGGCGATTGCGAAAATGCCGTCACCAGGATGCTTCGTTCGAGTTCCCATTGCTGCGTCTTCAAGAGGACAAAGCCGCCCAGCACGGTCGCCAGACAATTCAAGGCCGTCAGCGGAAAACCGACGCCGGCCAGCACATGAGCGGTCACCAGAGTGGGAAGCAGAGCCATCGATGCGACCAGCGCGCCGCCGAGGGCGAGGCTCAGCAGAACAACGTCTGCGAAACCGGGAGATCTCTTGCGAGTCCAGAAATGGCCGGCCACGCCGACGCTGGTTGCAAATGCGATTGTGATGATTCCATCGACCATCGCCGTGCCGCCGACGGCAAAACGAAAGGCGATCGCCATCGACGCGGCAAAGGCCGCCGCAATCGGCCCGCCAAACATGCCGGCCAATGCCAGCGGCGAAAAACGCAGGTCGATATAGATGCCGGGATGGAATTCAATTGCCAGCAATATGGATCCGATGGAGGCGCCGCCGGCTATTATCCCGAAGGCGATCTTCTCCTGCCTGAAGGAATGACGTTGAAACTGGATCGAAAAAAGCGCCCAGAGCGACATTGCCAGAGACACGAAGGAAAGGTTGCCACCAAATTGCGTCCAGATGCCATTCACCGCGTTGGGTCCACCTTCCAAACCATGTAACAACCCTGTCATACGACAGAGTGGTTTGGGCTTCGTTAAATCGGGCAGCTGGATGCGCCATTCACCGGCTAATGCACCGGATATCGCGCTCGTCTACGGATGCTCGCTGGGTTGGCACCCTTGCCCGGGCCATCGCAGACGCCATCGCAGACCAAGGTTTGTCATTTTAGCTTCGATTCCACCCAGAAGCGTTATTGGTTAGAATGCAGTGTCGGGCACGAACGGTAAACGAATGGGATGCGGGTACTTGACATGAAGACGCGACATTGGGATCGCAGGGGAGACGGCGGGCTTACCTTTACGGAATTGGGGTTCGGCACCGCGCCGCTCGGCAATCTTTATCAGGCGATAACCGATGAGGAGGCGGCAGCGGTATTGGATGCAGCCTGGCAATACGGCATCCGCTACTTCGACACCGCGCCGCTCTATGGACTTGGCCTCGCAGAGAGGCGGGTTGGCCGCTTCCTCGCAACGAAACAGCGTAAAGACTTCGTCGTGTCGACAAAAGTCGGCCGGCTCCTCAAGGTCTGCCGACCCGAACAGCGGACCGGCATCGGCAAATTCTTCGATACTCCCAATCGCCGAGAGGTTTTTGACTATAGCTACGATGGCATCATGCGATCTTTCGAAGCCTCTTTCGAGCGCACCGGGCTCGACAGCTTCGATATCCTGTTCGTGCACGATCTGGATGTCTTCAATCACGGCACCCCGGCGGCCTGTGACCATTATGTCGAGCAATTCATGAGCGGTGGGTATCAGGCGATGACCTCACTACGCGACCAGGGAGTGGTGAAAGCCATTGGTGGCGGGATAAACGAGTGGGAGATGTGCCAGACGCTTGCCGAGCGTGGCGACTTCGATCTGTTTCTTCTTGCTGGACGATATACTTTGCTCGAGCAGGAGGCGTTGGAATCCTTTCTTCCCCTGTGCGTCGCCCGCAATATCGGCATCGTGCTCGGCGGGCCCTATAATTCCGGCATACTCGCGACAGGCCCGGTTGCTGGCGCGCAGTATAATTACTCTGACGCCCCGTCACACATCCTCGATAAAGTCGGGCGCATCGAGCACGTCTGTCTGAAATACAATGTCGCCCTCTCAGACGCGGCTCTCAACTTTCCGCTCTTCCATCCGGCTGTCGTTTCTATCATCCCGGGTGGCCAGTCGATCGATCAAGTGGCGTCAAACGAACGCGCGCGGAACACACATATCCCTCACGAGCTGTGGGAGGACCTGAAATCGCTTGGCCTGATGCGAGGTGATGCGCCTGTCGGTGAGTCATAGGGCGCGCTGACCTAAACGTACCTGGAAACGGCGGCGGTTGACGCAGTTGCACGCGAAAAATCAACTGTGACAGCTCAGAGGCAGTACAGTGTGACTAATTGGCACCATAGGCCATGAGTGGAACCAAATCCTGCATCGGCGTATTCGTTCTGAATTACCTTCATAGCGGGTGAGCAGATGGCCTTGCACATCAAACGAATCTACGAGCCGAAAGAAGACAAGGACGGCACGCGTATTCTGGTCGACAGGCTGTGGCCGCGCGGCCTGAAGAAGCAGGAGGCGGCCGTCGATGTCTGGTTGAAGGAGATCGCGCCAAGTCCGGCGCTGCGCCGATGGTTCGGCCACGATCCCGCCAAATGGAGCGAGTTCCAGCGCCGCTATTGCGACGAGCTCAGAAAGAACTCGTCAGCTGTGGAGGAGCTCGGACGCCGGATCGGGGAATCGGACGACGTCACACTTCTCTATGCGGCAAAAGATCCACACCACAACCACGCGATCGTGCTCCAGCGCTTCATCGGCGACAACTGAAGCGGCCCGACAACCATTTCCCCTGCGAAAATATCCGGGAACCTTTTCGATCGATCTGCATCCAATGCTCGCATTCATCCGACATAGGAGACAGATCATGTTCAAACGAATTCTCGGCGCAACCTTCATCGCGGCATTGCTCGGCACGGCCTCGATCGCCGCCGATGCCAAGCCGACCGACCCTCAGATCGCCCATATCGCCTATACGGCCGGGCAGATCGATGTCACCGCCGCGGAGCAGGCGCTGAAGAAAAGCAAGAATGCCGAGGTCATCGAATTCGCCAAAACCATGGAGCGCGACCACAAGGCCGTCAACGACCAGGCGCTCGCCCTCGTGAAGAAGCTGAAGGTGACGCCTGAGGACAACAAGATCAGCCAGTCGCTCTCGACCCAGGCGAGCAAGGAACTGAAGACGCTTGACGCCCTCGACGGTGCAGCCTTCGACAAGGCCTATGTCGAAAACGAAGTCGCTTATCACAAGTCGGTCAACGATGCCCTTGCCAAGGTGCTGATCCCTTCGGCTCAGAACAAGGAGCTGAAATCGCTGCTGGAAACGGGCCTAACCCTGTTCAAGCAACACCAGACGCATGCCGAGCATCTCGCTTCGATGATCAAGTAGGGTCGCGATGGGATCGCTGATGAAATTGGCGCCGCTGTTGTTGGCGCTGCTCTGGACAAGCAGCGGAGTCGCCTCAGCGGCGGAATATCAGGTCACCATCGCAGGCATGAAATTCGGTGCGCCGCCTGCCGAGCTGCATGTCGGCGATGTGATCGTCTGGCGAAACAATGATATATTCCGGCATACGGCGACGGCTCGCGACAAGAGCTTCGATGTAGATCTGCCGCCGAAATCGGAGGCGCGGATGACGGTCGGCCGAGCGGGAGCGGTCGATTTCTATTGCCGCTTTCATCCCGCCATGACGGGCAAACTGGACGTCCGGCCGTAAGGCCGGGCTCCGATCCAAAGCAATGCGGAGATTTGCATGACAGCCATTGCGGTTCCGGTCGCGCAACGCCGGCAGAATATATCAGCGCTCCCCGATGCCGAGCTCGTGTCCCTTGCAAAGCAGGGTGACGAGCCCGCCACCCGCGCCATTGTCCAGCGTCACAATCAGCGCCTGTTCCGCACCGCGCGCGCCATCATCCGCAACGATTGGGAAGCGGAAGACGTCGTGCAGGCCGCCTATGTCAAGGCCTTCACCAATCTGGCGACATTCCGGGGCGAGGCCGAGCTTTCGACATGGCTGACCCGGATAACGCTCAACGAGGCGCTGGGCCGTGTGCGCGCACGAAAGAATACCACCGGGCTTGAGGAAATCGACATGCAGACGACATCGCGGGGCGGCGAAGTCCTCCAGTTCCCCTCCTCGCTCTCCGCGACCGACCCGGAAAGCGAGCTGTCGCGAAGCCAGGCGCGGCATCTTCTCGAACAGGCCGTCGACGACCTTCCGGACGAATTTCGCGCCATCTTCGTGCTGCGCGAGGTCGAGGGCATGAGCACCGAGGAGGCCGCATCCTATCTCGGCATCAAGCCTGAAACCGCCAAGACCCGGCTGCATCGGGCGCGCAGGCTGATGCGCCAGTCGATCGAGAAACAGCTCTCCGGCGCATTCTCCGCGCTGTTTCCCTTCGACGGCGCTCGTTGCGCCTCCATGGGCGATCGCGTCATCGCAGCCCTTCGCCAGAGATCGTGAGATCCGGCATCAGCACGCGCTTGCTTCGACGCTGCAACGCGAGGCAGGCAGGCCGTATGCCTTCTCGAAATCATCAAGCATTCCAGACGGCGGCGCTGACCCCCTCGACCTTGCCCGCGCCGACGGCGAGGTTCTTCCGTGCATGGGGCAAGCGGCGGGACCGGTGAATTCCGCCGCCCGCTATCAACCTTCAATGATCAGATGGCTTAGCTCGCCGTTCAATCTATCGAGTTCATCCAACACCTTCCGAATTCGGGCGCGTGCCTGAAGCATTTGATCGATGTCTGCAGCGCCGGACGGCTCACCTGTGGCCTGCGACTCGTTGGAGCCTATCGAGAGTTTGGAAACTGAATTTGGAAAAGGGATGATTTCGGCAATTTGCATTTCATTATTTCATATTCTGGAGGACGGGAAACGCTCATGTCTCCGTATCCGATGGCTCAAGGGCTGCGGCCTGCTTCATCGCCGGTCAACCGGAACAGTTCGCCATGTATTTCAATGAGTTGCGCATTGTTCGTGTGGCAGTAAACGCCGGATCGGCCTTAACAAATCCCTACTTTCGCACGTCTCGCACCTCACTTTGCGGCTTTGCTGCGCCAACTGGACAGAGCTGCGACAATCGGATAGCGCAACCCACGACTGCAGGCTCGGCTTGCTGACCGGGGCCGGGCCTGTGGAATTCAGGAGGATGACGTCGATCCGGCGCCGCCGCGATGAATAGTTGATGGGCGGGCGCTCACCCGCGAGGCCACATCTCGTTGGGACTGGAGCCGCCCACCGGAGAGTGCAGCCTCAGGGCGATGATATCCGCTTTCGGCACTGCCTTGCTGTAAAGGAACCCTTGCGCCGAGCCGCATCCGTTTGCGGCGAGAAAGGCAGCCTGCTCGGCGGTTTCGACGCCTTCCGCCACGACATTCTGGCCGAGACAGCGCGCGATCGAGAGAATCGCCTTCACCAGTTCCTCATTGCGCCTGTCGGCGCTGTTGATGAAGGACCGGTCGATCTTCAGCGTGTCGATCGGAAAGCGCGCGAGGTAATTCAGCGCCGAATAGCCGGTGCCGAAATCGTCGATGGCGATCGAAAATCCCATGCTGCGAAGTTCGGAGAGCGTCTGCAGCGTCTCGTCCTTCTGATCGAGCAGAAGGCTTTCGGTGATTTCGATTTCGATCCATTCGGCGCGGCAACCGGTCTCGCCGAGAATCTCGGCGATCGACTTTACCAGTCCGGCGGATTGGAATTGTTTGACCGACAGGTTGACCGCCACCTTGTGCGGCGCCTGGCTGCCGGCATTCAATTCGACCGCGGTCTGGCAGGCCTCGCGCAGCACCCATCGCCCAAGCTCGACGATCAGTCCCGTATCTTCCGCGACCGGAATGAAGCGGTCGGGCGGGATCATGCCCATCTCGGCGTGGCGCCATCTCAGCAGGGCTTCGGATCCGACCATCGCGCCGCTGTCCAGAAGCACCTTCGGCTGGTAATGCAGTTCCAGCTCTTCGCGCTCGATCGCCCGGCGCAATTCCGATTCCAGCCGCATGCGTTCCTCGGCGTTCGCCGTCAGGTCCTTGGAATAGAAACGAAAATTGTTTCGCCCCGAGCGCTTGGCGAGATACATCGCCGAATCCGCGTATTTCACCAGGTCATTGGCGTCGGCGCTGTCACCGGGATAGAGCGCAATGCCGACGCTGCAGGAAATGAAGACCTCCTTGCCATCCAGCAGGAAGCCGTCCTTGAACTTCTCGAGAATGCTGCTGGCGATGCGGCCGAGATTATCGCCTTGCCTGAGATCCGGCAGCAGGATTGCGAACTCGTCGCCGCCAAGACGGGCGACGGTGTCGTAATCGCGCACACTCGCATTGAGGCGTGCGGCCGCCTGGCAGAGCAACTCGTCGCCGACAGGATGGCCCATCGTGTCGTTGACCACCTTGAAATGGTCGATGTCGATCAGCATCACGCCGGCGCGCTCGCCCCGCGATCCGGCCGAGGTGATCATCTGCCGCAGCCGATCGTTGAACAGCGACCGGTTCGGCAGCGCGGTCAAGGGATCGTAGAAGGCCATCTGGTGGATCTTTTGGCGCGAGGCATTCAGCTCGGTCACGTCACGCGCCACGCCAAGAACCCCGACGACCTCTCCCGCCGCATCCATGACCGGCACCTTGCGTGTTTCAAGAAGAATGGATTGGCCATTCTCCTGCGAAACCACCCACTCCTCATCGCTGAGGATGCACTCGCCGGCCCTGATCGCCGCCTTGTCCGATTCCCGAAAAAACCGAGCCCTTTCGATATCGAAGAGGTCGAAATCCGTCTTTCCGACAACCTCGGCTTCCGCCAATCCGGTCAGCCGCTCGAAGGTGTGGTTGCACAGGAGATAGAACCCATCCATGTCCTTGACCCAGATCATGTCGGGCATGGTTTGAAGCACGCTGAGCAACTGCGTCCGTACCGAATTGATGGCGTCTTCAGCCTGTTTTCGCTCAGTGATATCTCGCGAGAATGCCAGGAGCGTGGTGGCAGCGATCGGATCGGCGCTCGGTCGTCTCGCCACGGAAAGCTCGAACCACCGCGTTTCGCCGTTCGGCAGGGCGATGCAGATGCATCGGCCGTAGGCAACGCCCTCCTGGCCGGCGGTGCGAAGAGCCTCCATCGCGATGGCTGCCTGATCGGGCGCAAGAATCTCGTTGACCGTCTTGCCGAGCAGCATCTCCTTCTGTAGAGCCAGCAGTTCCGGGCTTCTAGTCCAGACCTGGAGATAGCGGCCGTCCTCATCCATCTCGAAAAGAACATCCGGGATGGCGATGAGGATACCTTCCGCGAATTCAAGCGCCTTCTTGAGTTCCTGCTCCGCCTGCTTGTGCTCGGTAATATCGACAACGGCGCCGATCAGGCCGGACGGAGCGCCGTTTTCCCCTGGCAACACCGCCTTGTTGAAAACGACATTCCGCACCGCACCGTTCGCGGTCAGCATCTTTCGTTCGGAACGCTGGGCTCCACCTCTTTCGCGGAGCGCCTCATTATCGACGAAATGGAGTTCAGCCAGGTGTTTCGAACTGAGATCGAAATCGGTTTTCCCGATGATCTCTTCGCGTCGGTAGCCGCAAAAATCTTCGAAAGCCTTGTTGCAGCCGAGATAGTGGCCATGTGGGTTCTTGTAAAAAAGCGGAAGGGGGAATGGCCCCAGCAAAGCCTCGAGAAGCGCTTCCCCGTCAATTGCGACATCCTGATGTTGCATTCCTTTTCCCTCGCCCTCTCCATCTTGCATAAGACTGACGGGCTGCCGAGGCGACTGGAACGAGGACTTCGTCATGCGTTTACCACTATGAGTAACAACCGGATATCTCATCCACCGGCTGCGTGTTCTTCCAAGAAAGCCGCCCAAGTCATTTGAGGGGCGCGGATCCGCTACATCAAGCACGTCGCTCGACCCGGAACACTGCGGTCAGAAAATTAAGAGATCGCTCCGTCTGCGGCGGCGCTGCAATTTTCGGCGCGCGATACGGATCATCCCGGCGCAAAGTGGATAGTTTCGTCGGCAAAATCCCGCCCGCTCGGTGCCGCAGTCCTGCGACGAGATCGTCGAAGCCGCCGAAAGGATCAAGGCTGCGGGACGCGTGCCGGTCGCGCTCGGCGGTGCGCGATGGGAGGTGTCTCTCATCTTCAACGACATGTCTATAAGAAGACCTTCCCGCTCACCAATCGCAATGGCGCGACCGGGGGGCAGGAAGCCTTCGCCCGGATGTCGATCGCAACAATCAGGTTGCGTTCAGCCGGATCAAGGGATCGCTGCCGGTCCGCACCGACGTCGCTTCGTCCGGGCTCGATCATTGCGGCAAGCTCGGATTGGAGATGATCAAGGCCAAGAAGGGTGAAGTCAGCGCCCAGTCGCAGGCCATGCCGACCTAGATGTCGGAAGGCTGGATTGCCGTGGTGGGAGACTTTTTCAACGACAGGAACATGTCTTCGCAAGAGGTTCAAAGACGCTTGCACGATCTGCTGATGCAGCGCTGAGAGAGGCTCACTCCGCACACGCCGACAGCGCAGCGAATATCCATAATTCGCAACCATGTCCAATAAGCGCAGCAAACGGCGTGCCGACAGTGCATCTTCTACCGGAAACTGGGAAATTAACAAACCCTCAAGTTTTCCAGCTACATCTTGCTTTTGCTATTTTTTGTCTTGCGTCACGGTGTGTTTTGCAGTCGGCTTTTTCATACTCACTTGCTCGAATTACGAGCGCCCTCCGCAGTCTCGGAAGGGATAGGGGCGGCAACGTCGCGATCGTCGTCGCCCTCAGCCTCGTTCCGATGCTCGTCGCCGTCGGTGCGAGCTTCGACTATATCCGCAGCTACAATGTCCGGCAGAGGATGCAGAGCGACCTTGACGCGGCCCTGATCGCAGCGGTCAAGCAGATCAACAACACCGAGGATACCGACGCTCTCAAAGAGAAGGTTGCCGACTGGTTCCACGCACAGGTGGACAATAGCTACACGCTTGGCGATATCGACATCGATACCCTGAACCACAACATCACGGCGACGGCGAACGGCACCGTTCCGACGACATTCATGAAGATCGCCAATATCGAGACCGTTCCCGTGAGCGTGGCAAGCGCCGTCAAGGGCCCTGCCACGTCCTATCTCAATGTCTATATCGTCATCGACACATCGCCGTCGATGCTGCTGGCGGCAACGACGTCAGGTCAGTCGACCATGTATACCGGCATCAAATGCCAGTTCGCCTGCCACACGGGCGATTCACACACCATCGGCAAGACGACATACGCGACCAATTATGACTACAGCAAGGAAAAGAAGATAAAACTGCGCGCCGATGTCGCCGGCGACGCCGTGCGCGAAGTGCTCGACATGATCGACGAATCCGATGAGAATCATGAACGCATCAAGGTCGGGCTATACAGCCTCGGAGATACGCTTTCGGAGGTTCTCGCCCCGACTCTGAGCACGGATACGGCGCGCACCCGCCTCGCGGACAGCAGCTACGGCCTCACCAGCGCGACCTCGAAGGCCGCCACCTATTTCAACGTTTCCCTTGCGACCCTCAAACAGAAAGTCGGCGCCGGAGGGGACGGAACCTCCTCGGGCTCGCCGCTCAAGCTGGTTCTCCTGCTGACGGACGGTGTCCAATCGCAGCGTGAATGGGTGACAAATGGCTCAAAGTACTGGCCTAAAGTAGCGCCCCTCAACCCCGCCTGGTGCGACTATCTGAAAAATCAATCCAACACGATGGCCGTGCTCTACACCGAATATCTGCCGATCACCACGGACTGGGGCTATAACGCGACCGTCGGCTCGACCATGGCGAGCGCCAACTGGAAGAGCACCTGGGGCGGCACCATGGACAGCGGCGTGTCGACCAGCATTACGAGACGCGATTATATTCCCTACGCGCTTGCCGACTGCGCATCGTCGAAGAGCCTGTTCATATCGGCATCGTCGTCGACGGAAATCACGGCGGGCCTGTCGACGCTCTTCACTCAATATCTCTCTTCCGTCCGGCTGACCCAATGATCGCAAGAAACCGCTTTGCACTGCTTCGCCGCCTGCTCGGCGATCGCAAGGGAGTGGCTGCGATCGAATTTGCGATCCTGGCCCTGCCGCTCTTCATCATGATCTTCGGCATCATCGAAGTGTCACTGATGTTCTTCGTCAACTCCTCGCTGGACGCTTCCGTTCATAAAATCTCTCGGATGATCCGTACCGGCGAGGTGGCGTCATCGAAGATCACACTGGCCACTTTCAAGAGCAAAATTTGCGACGACATGCTTCTATCTTTCAGCTGCTCGAGCGGCCTCGTCGTCAAGGTCAGCGTGCTTTCCGATCTGTCGTCCGCCACCAGCGCTGATCCGATCGACGACAGCGGCAATCTCGCCGTCACCGAGACTTATGATATCGGCAAGGGCAGCGATTACATTCTGGTACAGGCGTTTCTGCCCTGGGAAGCCTCGGTCAATTTCTTCAGCCTGTCGAGCGCCAAGCTTTCGGACGGCCGCTATCTCCTTGGGTCCTCCGCTCTGTTTCGCAATGAGCCCTTTTGAGATGATCATGAAACGGAACCTCCCCCTTCTCAGCCTCGCCCGATCCTGCATCGGTCGCCTCGCATGCGACCGCACGGCCGCTTCGGGCGTGGAATTCGCACTGGTGCTGCCGATCCTGATCGTGCTGCTGTTCGGCACCGTCGATCTCGGCCATGCCCTCACCGTCAGCCGCAAGATAGACGAGATTGCCTCCAGTACAGGCGATATGATCGCGCAACAGAGCACCTGGACGAAGACCGACGTCGCCAAGCTTCTTTCCGGGGCGAGCTTCATCCTGCAGCCCTATGAGACCACCGGGCTGACGATTACGGTCACGGTCAATGATGTCGACAACAGCGGCAAGGCGACCGTCAACTGGTCCGCCGCGTTCAACACCTCGTCGCTTGCTTCCGGCACGGCAAGCGCGATCGACATACCGACGAAGATCCAGGAGACGGGCGTCCAGGTGGTGCTGACGCGGGTACAATACACATTGACGACACCGGTGTCGTCATTTTTCTCGAACTTCACCGGACAGAACGGCTACAGCTTCGACCACCATTTCTTCAATCGCCCACGCGTGAGCGACACGATCAGTTACAACTAATGCATATGAGCGCGTCGCTGCAACGGCGATTCAGCGCTTGGCCCTGTCGCAGGCCGATAACCGCGAGATCGAGCCGGCTCACCCCGCGAGCCTGACGATGCCGTAGGGATTGAACTTGAATTCGTCCACTTCATAGGTGGAATCAAAGGAGAGGCTTGCGCCCCGCGCCTTGAGCGTCGGATCGAGACCCTGCTTACCGATCTCGTCGGCAACTGCATCCATGATGGCAACGGCCTGCCTTTCGCTACCGGCCGTCTCCGGCACATAAACCTCCGGCAGCCCCACGAGATGGAAGCCGACGCTTTCCAGATATCCCCGCGCCGAGAGCGGCCGCTTCGCGAAGGCCAGCCGGCCGACGCGCTGCTGGGCGAGCGGATTGCCGGCTTTCTGCGCTTCGACGCCTTGGCCGATCAGCACTCTCCATCGATCCAATCCATGTGCGATACCGGCGCTTTCGCCCTTGACGGCAACCGCTCCCGCCTCGATCAACCGCTCGACGAGGCGCAGGGCCGTCATCGACACCTCGACGGTGTCTGCTCGCGCCATGCTCGGCCCGAGGACATAGAGGACGGATTGATGATCGGCGACGGCTTTCTCGTCCGCCTCGTTCCATGCATCGGGTTCGACTCGATCCCAGCAGACATCGAATGACCGGCTCATGCGGTCATCCGGCTCTGCCTGCGAATAGTCCTCATCGACGCTGAACCCGGTGGCGAAATCACGGATCGCTTGGGCTGCCGCTTCGGACAAGCGGCTGAGGTCGCGATCCCTCCCGAGAAAACAGAGGACATGGCGGGGTGTCACCGACGACGCCTCCTCCTGGGCGACTGTTTCCGGGCTGGTGTCGATAGCGAAAGAAGGTTTCCAGCCGATCAGGGCCCATAGAGACCCCAACAGCGCGCGACGCACGATATGCAAGATCAATGCCTCCGTTCGGTCGAATCTTTACAGCTTGCGCTTGTAAACACATGACGTCCGAAACGAAAGCGGGATCATCGCCCAGGCGATGCGTCGCGCCCCTTAGCTCAGGCCCAGATGTCCCCTGGGGTGAACCCTTCGGTGAAGGGATCGTCATTGTCCAGAACGAGGGTGTTCAGGCCGGAGATCCAGCTGGTGCCGGTCAGCGTTGGGACGACGGCGGATCTATCACCGATCCTTGCTTCTTCGACCAGCCTGCCGGTGTAGATATTGCCGAGAATCCCCTGATGCCGGAAATCCTGATTGAGCGGCAACTCGCCCTTCGCATGCAGAACGGCCATCTTCGCGCATGTGCCAGTGCCGCAGGGGCAGCGATCGAGCGCTCCCGTCCAGGTCGCGGGATCGTCCCAGGAAAGATCACCCGTCGCCATCGTCACCGTGTTCTTCCAGTCGGCGTTCGGATCATCCGTTGGCCCCGACAGCTGCGAGATCGTGATGCCGACGCCGGGATAATGCGGATGGGCAACCGGCAACTGTTCGATGGCCGCCTGGCGGATCATCGCGGAAACACGCGCGATCTCCCGCCCGTGCGCCGGGATCAATTCGAGCCCCTTGAACTGCCTGACATCGGCGATGACATAGAACATGCCGCCCCAGCCGACATCGACCGTAACCTTTCCAAGATGCGGCACGTCGATAACGGCATCGAGATGGGCGGCAAAGGCCGGGACGTTCTTGAAGGTGACGTTCTTGACCTTGCCGTTGCTGCATTCCGCTTTGACGCGGATCAGGCCGGCGGGCGCCTCGAGCACCAGCTCGGTGATCGGCTCCTTCATCGGAAGCATGCCCATTTCCAAAAGCACGGTCACGACCGAAATGGTATTGCCGCCGGACATCATCGGATATTCGACCTGCTCGAGAATGATATAGCCGGCATCGGCTTCCGGGTGACAGGGCGGCACGATGATGTTGCAGCAATGGGCGGGATAGCCGCGCGGCTCGCGCAGCATCAGCTTGCGCAGCTGATCGTCGTTGCTCTCCAGCCATTTCATCTTCTCATAGACGGAATTGCCGGGAATATGCGGAATGCCGCCTGTGACCACGCGCATCGGCGTGCCCGCGTGGGTATCGACTGCGTGGATCGTTCTTTTGAAACCCATTTTTTCCTCCAATGCCAGCTTTTCGGCGCGTTTACCTCAAGCGACCGTCGTGCCCGTCCGCGAGAGCCTGACGAATGACCCGCGATCGCTATTGCTTTGTAATATCGTATACGATATCCAAAGATGCAGACCTGTCAATCGCCAAAGTGATGGCCATAGACACCATTGTACATTTTGGCCTGTCGGCGTTTGCCTGCTTTGCTAGAACGCCGCATGGCCTGAACGCTGCGTCAAAGCTGGCGGATGCCCGCAAGGCATCCGAGGACAAAACAACGAATGGAGATCCGAGATGTCGGATGAGGTTTTACTCGATCAGTCTGAAGCCGAGACCTTGGCGATACGGGCCTGTCGGGCAGCCGGCGCAGCGCAATCCACCGCCCGCTCCCTGGTGGACGCCACCTTGTCCGCCGCGCTCTTTGGCCCTGCGACCCTCGGATTTCCGCACATGCTGGATTATCTCGACAGCTTTCGCGAGGGCCGCATCAACTGCCATCCAACGCCAACCTGCGAGCGACCGTTTCCCGCCTTCTTCATCGCCGATGCCGATCGCGGTATCGCGCAGCTCGGCTTCGATCTGGCGTTAAACGATCTGGCCGAAGCGGCGCGAACTTTCGGGGTCGCCATCTTCACGCAAACGAACAGCTACACCGCGGGAGAGCTGGGCTATTATGTTCGTCGGCTTGCCGGCGAAGGCCTTGCCGGCATCGCCGCGACCAATGCAAATGCCATGGTGGTCGCCAAAGCGGGCGGTCCCGCCGTCTACAGCACGAACCCGATGGCCTTCGGCTTCCCGCTCGGAGAAGGCTCGCTGCCGCTCATCATCGACCAGGCCTCGAGCGCAACGGCCTATGTCAACATCGTCGCAGCCGCAGCCGAGGGGCGCAGCATTCCGGAGGGATGGGCGGTCGACGAGACGGGCATGGACACTCGGGATGCCGCAAGAGCACTGGCCGGAGCTCTCCTTCCCTTCGGCGGGCGCAAGGGCGCCAATTTGGCGCTGATGGTGGAAATGCTGTCGGCCGGACTGTCCGGAGGCCCCTGGTCGCTGGACACGCCATCTTTCAGATCGGGAAACGCCAGCCCGGCGGTGGGATTGACCGTCATCGCAATGATGCCCGGACGCCCCGACGATGGCCTCGTCGAGCGCGCGCATCGCCAGGCAACCCGGCTCCAGCAACACGGCGTGTTCATACCTGGCGTCGACGGGATCGAATATCCAAAATCGCCGTCCCAGAGCCTGAAAGTGCCGCGCGCGGTCTTCGAGACCATCAAGCAGATCGCGGACGCCTGACGGACCGGCATCGATTTCAGGGTGCGTTCAGCGCGGCTTTTTTGCCGGAAGATGTTCGAGGAGGGATTGGCAGGCGCTCATGATGTGAGCATAGACGAGACCGGCCGCCTTTTCTTCGTCACGCGCCCGGCACGCTTCGATGATCTGCCGATGTTCGCGGTCCGCCGTCTGCTGGCCGTGCGACAGCGTCAATTGCACCCGGAGATAGCGTTCCAGCCGGTCGTTGACGGAACGGATCGTGTTGACCAGGAAAGGTCGTTGCGCGTCCTCATAAAGACAGCTGTGAAACCGCCAGTTCAATTCCGACCAGCGCGCCACATCCGTTTCCTTGGCGAAGGCGTCGCAATAGGCGAGCGCCTTTTCGAACGTTTCCTCCGTCATATGAGGAATCGAGAGCCTGATGGCATTGGATTCCAGGATCGCTCGCACCTCGAAGATCTGGGCGATCTCGGGCTCCGAGACACTGGTAACGATTGCGCCCTTGTTCCGGTGGAATTCCACCAGACCTTCGGCCTCCAGCCGCTTGAGCGCTTCCCGCACGGGGATCTTGCTGACATTGAACAGGCGGGCGACATCGTCCTGACGGATCGGCTCGCCTTCATCCAGCGAGCCGTCCGCGATGGAATCGCGGATGAACTTCAGGATGACATCCGAGGCGGTGGGGGCCTTCCCGAGATTGGTCACCTGAGCGGTGTTGAAAGGCATGGCCCAAGCTCCTTCTTGTTCTGCGGGGCGCGAAGATGCTTGGGATATCGTAGACGATCTCATTGCTCAAGGCCGATCGGCGCTTCAAGCCACGGCTTGCGCTCCGGTGATTTCCACCAGTGAGCCGCACATGAAGGCCGCTTCATCCGATGCCAGGAAGGCAACGAGCGCTGCCACCTCCTCCGGCCTGCCGATACGGCCGTAGGGAACGAGCTTGTCGAGATCGGCGATCGTCCGGCCGGAGCGGGTGACGCCCGCTTCGAGCATCGGCGTATGGATTTCGCCGGGGCAAACCGCATTGACCCGGACCTTGTCGGGCGCGTAGTCGCGGGCAAGATTCTGGGTGAAGGCGGCGACCGCTGCTTTCGTCGTGTTGTAGGCGATGTGATTCGGCGCCGGGTAGAGCCCCCATTGCGAGGCAGTATTGACGATCGCGCCGCCGCCGGCGGCGATCATATGCGGCAGTGCGGCCCGGCAGAGATGGAACATCGAATCGAGGTTGACGGCGAAGCTCGTGTTCCAATCCTCGTCCGACAGCGCCAGCAGATTTCCGCGCCGGTTGATGCCGGCATTGTTGACCAGCACGTCGAGCCGCCCCTTGATCGCAAAGGCTTTCTCGATGAGGTCGACGCATTCCGATTTCCGCGAAATATCGGCCGCGATGGCAATCGCCGATCCGCCAACGGCCTCTATGCCGGCGGCGACGTCACCGGCCGCCTCGGCGTTCGCGTCCGTCACCACCACCAAGGCGCCCTCATCGGCCAGCCTCCTGCAGATGGCCGACCCGATGCCGCCTCCGCCGCCCGTCACGACGGCGACCTTGCCCAAAAATCTCTTCATAACGAACCCCTTCCCTTTGTCCTCAGGCGATTGCGGACGCACTAGCGCTGCCGCACCGCTGGAATTGCTCTACCTGATGTAGCTGCCGCCATTGACGTCGAATGTCGCGCCGTTGACCGATGCCTGCGACGGACGAAGCAGGAAGGCAACCAGTTCGGCGATCTCGCCCGGCTCGGCCATCTCACCGATCGGAATATCGCCAACCGCCGCCTCCTTCCCGTGCCTTGCCACGAAATCCTCGGCCATTTCGGTCCGCACCCATCCCGGCGCGACGGAGACGGCGACCACTCCGTCGCGACCGAAGCTCCTCGCGATCGACTTTGTCAGATTGGTGAGCGCCGCCTTCGTCGCCCCATAAGGCATGGCGTCGGCTGCGTAGCCGCGCTGACCGGCGCGGCTGGCCATATTGACGATCCGCCCGCCGCCATGCTGCTTGAAATGCACGAGCGCCTCTTTGCAGAGATCGCCGCCGCGAAGAAGTTCACCTGAAACTCCTTCTGCCAGGCCGCCCGCCAGTCGGCCGGATCGGCATCGATCGAAATCTCGTTGCGGACCCCGGCATTGTTGACGACGGCATGGATCCGTCCCGCCACCGAAAGCGCGTCGCGCCAAAGCGCGAAGGCGCCGTCCGGACTGGAGAGGTCGGCCTGAACGATCAATCCGTTTCCGCCGAGCTGGCCGAGCAGGGCTTCCGCACGCTGCCTGTCACGGCCGTAATGGATGACCGGTCGTGCGCCTTCGGCCGAAAGGCGCTCGACGATGGCTGCGCCGATACCGCCGGATGCTCCGGTGACGAGGACAGTCTGGCCGGCCAGAGGTTGAAGGTGAGACAATTGCAGGCTCCTATCCGAGCAGGCCGACCTGCGGCCCCCATGTGTCAGCGAGCGCAAAGCCCGCGGCGAAGGGATCGTCGCCGGACATGCGCAGCTGCTCACGGCCATAGACATAGGCCCGGCCGGTTATTCTCGGCAACACGGCGCGGCGGCCGCCCACCTCGGTTTCGCCGATCGCCTCCGCTAGGAATTCGCCGCCAATGATCGACCGCGACGTCCTCGAGTCTCCGACGGCGACCTCACCGCGAGCATAAAGGGTCGCCAGATTGGCCGAGCTGCCGGTGCCGCAGGGCGAGCGGTCGACGCGGCCCGGCTGCAGCGTCGTGCAGGTCCTGACCGCACCGTCAGCCTCGCGCCCGCGAAACATCACATAGGCGATTTCGTTGACGCCACTCAGGACCGGATGGGCGACCGAGACTTGGCTAGCCAGAAGCGCCTTGAGCTCGATGCCTGCCTCCGCCAGCCGCCGGGCATTGGCCGGCGCAATATCGAGGGCGAGCTGGTCGACATCGACCAGCGCATAATAGACGCCGCCGAAGGCGACATCGACCTTGAGCCGGCCCCATTTCGGCGCATCCACCTCTCTGTCCAGCGCTTCCGCAAAGCTCGGCACGTTGTCGAGGCTGACCGACAGGCAGCGGCCGTCGCGGCAGGCAGCGCGCGCGACGATCAGGCCGGCGGGCGTGTCCAACCGCACCACCGTCTCCGGCTCTGACATCGGCAACCGCCCGCTTTCGAGAAGCGCGGTGACGACGCAGATGCAGTTGCTACCCGACATCGGGTGAGCGCGGTCGGCCTGCAGCACGATGAAGCCGGCGTCGGCATCGGCGCGGGTCGGCGCGACCAGCAGGTTCACCGACATGGCGACATTGGCGCGCGGCTCGAAGGTGACGAAGCGGCGCAGGCTGTCGTCGACCGTGTTGATGTGGTTCATCTTGTCGAGCATGGTCGCGCCCGGTATCTCGGGCGCTCCCGCCATGATGACCTTGCCGATCTCGCCCTGGCAGTGGACCTGCAACAGATCGAGGCTGCGGTCCCAGTTCATTCGGCCGCCTCCGGCTTGATGTACCAGCCCCAGGGATCCTCGCTGACGAAGCGGGTGATCTGCTTGGTCTCGAGATAGTTGTCGAGGCCCCAGCGGCCAAGTTCGCGGCCGATGCCGGATTCCTTGTAGCCGCCCCAGGGCGCCTCGGTGAAGGTCGGCTGCGAGCAATTGATCCAGACGATGCCGGCGCGGAAGGCGGCCGCGACGCGCTCGGCCCTCATGTCGTCCTTCGACATGACGGCGGCGGCGAGGCCGAAGCGGGAATCATTGGCGAGTTCGATCGCCTCCTCTTCGGTCTTGAATGGCCGGATGCAGACGACAGGCCCGAAGATCTCCTCAACCCAGGCGGCGCTGTCGAGCGGAACCTCGGTCAGAATGGTCGGCTGGAGATAATAGCCCTTGTCGAATCCTTCCGGGCGGGCTCCGCCGCAGGCGACCGTCGCACCCGCCTGCCGCGCCGCTTCGATCGCGGCGACGACCTGCTCGTGCTGGCGCTTGGAAACCAGCGGCCCCAGCAGAACGCCCTCGTCCAAGCCGTTGCCGATCTTGATCTTCTTCGTTTCCTCGATCAGCCGCGCGAGCAACCGCTCGTAGATGGTGTCCTGCACGAGGACCCGCGATGTCGCGGAGCAGACCTGGCCCTGGTTCCAGAAAATGCCGAACATGATCCATTCGACAGCCTTGTCGATATCGGCGTCCTCGAAGACGACGAAAGGCGACTTGCCGCCGAGTTCGAGGCTGACCCGCTTGATGTCGCGGGCGGCGGCCGCCATGATCTTCGAGCCGACCGGCCCCGAGCCGGTAAAGGCGAGCTTGTCGACTTGTTTATGATCGATGATCGCCTGGCCGGCGACCGACCCTGCGCCGGTCAAAATATTGAGTACGCCGGGCGGCAACCCGGCTTCGTCGGCAACCGCCGCCAGTTCAAGCGCCGTCAGCGATGTCAGCTCGGCGGGCTTCAGCACCACCGTGCAGCCGGCGGCCAGTGCCGGGGCGACCTTCCAAGCCGCCATCAGCAGCGGATAGTTCCAGGGGATAATCGCGCCGGCGACACCGAGCGGCTCGCGCACCGCCTTGGAGGTAAAGCGCTGATCGGGAAGCGCGATCGTCTCCTCGGGATTGTTGTCGAGCTGTTCGGCAAGCCCCGCATAGAAATCGAAGCAGCCGGCGGCGTCGGCGACGTCCCAGTCGGCCTCGGGGAACGGCTTGCCGTTGTCGAGGACTTCGAGGCGGGCGATCTCGGCCTGGCGGGCGCGGATGCCATCGGCGATGACCCGGAGATATCGGGCGCGCTGAGCGCCCGTCAACTTCGGCCAGCCGTCCGTGTCGAAGGCGCGGCGCGCTGCCTTGACGGCAAGGTCGACATCTTCGGCCGTTGCGGCGCCGATCGTCTGGATCACCTCTTCCGTTGCCGGGTTCGTCACCGTGCAGGTGCCGCCCTTGACCGGCTTCACCCACTGTCCATCAATGTAGAGTTCGCTTCGCATGTTCACTCCCTTTTGCCTTGCGTCAGCGCCGCGCTTAGAAGCGGTCGACGCGATAAGGTTTCATGTCCACGGGCGGCTGGACGCCCGTAACGAGGTCGGCCATCAAGCGGCCGGTCGTGGCGGCATAAGTCAGACCGAGATGCCCATGACCCGTCGCGTACCAGACGTTGCGGCGCTTGGCGGATGGACCCATGACCGGTACGGTGTCGGGCAGTGCCGGGCGGTGCCCCATCCATTCCGTCGCGCCTTCGGCCTTCAGCTCCGGCAACGCTTCTCGAGCCCGCTTCACCAGGATCTTTGCGCGCCGATAATCCGGCGGCGCGTCGAGACCGGCCATTTCGACCGTGCCTCCGACACGGATGCCGCCCGCCGTCGGCGTCACCATGAAGGCGCGCGCCGGCCAGATGATTGAATGGCGCATCGAAATGCCGGGTTCCATGATCTGCGTGTGGTAGCCGCGTTCGGTTTCGAGCGGGATCGGCTCCCGCAGCAGGGCGGAAAGCCTCGCGGTGAAGGCGCCGACCGCAAGCACCACCTTATCGGCCTCGACACTGCGCCCATCCGCCAGGCGGAGGGCCGAGACGCCGGTCTCGCTTTGCTCGAAACCGGCGACATCGCCTTGAACCACCCTGCCGCCGAGCGCCAGGAACTTTTCGGCAAGAGCGAGGACGAGCTTGTGCGGATCGGTGATCGACCGATTGTCGGGAAAGAGCACGGCCTTGCCGATCTTCGTGGTCAAGGCCGGCTCGAGATCCCGGATGGCATTGCCGCCGAGAATTTCGTGCCGGAAGCCGAAGCGCTCCAGGATTTCGATATGCTCGCGATCGGCCCTGAACTCGGCTTCGTCGGTATAAAGGCTCAGGCACCCCTCGGCCGTCAGCATATGCTTCAGCCCGGTCTCCTTCAGCAGCGCATCCAGGTCTTGGTAGACGCGCCGGCAGAGCACGGCGCCGGCCGCCTCCAATTCCCTCAATTTTGAGGGGCGGCTGGCAGCCAGGAATCTCAGGAACCACGGCACGAGTTTCGGCAGGTAGCCGGGCCGAATGCGCACCGGCCCTTCCGGGTCGAGCAGCCATTTCGGCATCTGCGCCCAGATGCCGGGGCGCGAGGCCGGCATGAATTCGGTGACGGCGATGCTCGCCATATTGCCGTAGGAGGCGCCCATGCCGGGGGCCGCCCTGTCCACCAGCACGACACTTTGCCCGCGCCTTTGCAGCTCATACGCAATGACGACGCCGATGATGCCGGCGCCCACGACCACCAGGGGGGCTTTGTTTGCACTCATATCCATTCCAGATCGTTCAACACCAAGCAGCAGTCATCCAGGTGTCGGCGACGGTGAACCCCTCCTGATAGGGGTCGGTCGGATCCATGCCCATCTGATAGAAGCCCGTGATCCATGCCTGTCCTGAGATTGCCGGAATGACGGCATCGTATTTTCCGACCTTCGCCAGCCCGTCGATGGCGCAGGTGAAGCGGCTTCCGGTGATGGATTCATGGATGAGAGTTTCGCCGGGCGCGATCAGGCCCTTGGCATGCAGCAGGGCAAGACGGGCCGAAGAGCCGGTGCCGCAGGGCGAGCGATCGCAGCGGCCGGGAGAGACGACCACGCAATTGTTGGAAATCAGCTGGCCGTTTTCGCGGCGCAGCGGTCCCATGAATTGGGTGTTGGTGATGCCGGGGATCGCGGGGTTGTCGGGATGCTCCACCGCAAGCTGCTCGGCGGCGGCGAATTTGAGCTTCTGCCCGATCTCGCAAAGGTCGCGGGCTTCGGAGGGATCGATCGAAAAGCCGAGAGCCGCGGCATCGACCATCGTATAGGTCATGCCGCCATAGACGATGTCGACCTCAACAGTACCGAGACCTTCGACTTCGATATGGCTGCCGAGATGGTAGCAGAAGGCCGGCTGGTTCACGAGCCGGACACTCGTCACCTTGCCGTCTGAACATTCACAGCGAACCCGAATGAGGCCGGCCGGCGATTCCAGCGTCAGATTCGTCACCGGCTCCTGCATCGGCAGAATGCCGGTTTCAAGCAGCACGGTCGCCACGCACATCGTGTTCGAACCCGACATAACAGGATATTCCGTCGTCTCCAGGATCACATAGCCGAAATCGGCTTCCGGATGATTGGAGGGCAGAACGATGTTGGCGTTGTGCCAGACGGCGCCGCGGGGCTCGAACAGAACCATCTTGCGGATATCGTCCATGTGGGTTTCGAGATAGGTCCGCTTGTGGAACATGGTCTTGCCCTTGACCTGGCCGACACCGCCGACGATCACCTTGCCGCTCTCGCCTTCCGCATGGCAATCGACGACGGACAGAACCTTCTTGAATCGCATCGCTTCAGCCTCCCTGCTCCTCATGGAAAACACGGGATCGGTTTGACCGATCCCGATATCGATGTGAGAAATCCTACCAGTTGAGGATCGGCTCCATCGCCGCCCGGAACTCGGCCTTTTCCTCCGCCGTCAGTTCGCCAAGCGGCGCGCGGCACGTCCCCACAGGCAGGCCCTGAAGCTCGCAGCCATATTTGATCTTCTGCACGAACTTGCCGCTTTCGAGGATGTTCATCGCCCGATAGAGGGTTTTCATCTGCTTGCGCGCCTTGTCGAGATCGCCGGATTTGAACGTGCGGTCGAGATCGCAGCAGGCCTTGGCCATGCAGTTGGACGGACCGCAAATCCAGCTTTCCGCGCCCCAGAACATGAAATCGAGCGCGATGTCGTCGGAGCCGCTGACCAGCTGGATCTTGCCCTCATAGCGACTGGCGATGTCGATCGCCCGCTGCAATATGCCGGAGCTTTCCTTGATCCCGATCACCCGCCGATTATCGGCAAAGTGGTCCATCAGGTCGAAACTGATGTCCGAACCGTCCTTGGCCGGATAGGAATAGAGGACGAGGCTCACATCGACGGCGCCGAGCACCATTTCATAGTGCTTGATGAGTTCGGCCTGCGTCGGACGGGTATAGAACGGTGGCGCCAGCAGGACCGTGTCATAGCCGATATCTCTCGCCATCGCCGTCTGCTCGATCACCTCGCGGGTCGCGGGCGCATTGGTGCCGGCGATCAGGATTTCGCCCGGCCTGGCAAATTCCTTGACGAACTGCAGCACGTCACGGCGCTCTTCCCTGGATTGGCTGAAATATTCACCGGTCGACCCGTTCGGAACCCAGCCGGTGACGCCTGCCTCGCGCAGATGCGTCAGAAGCTTTTCGAATGCCTTGAAGTCGATCCTGTTGTTCGCGTCGAAGGGCGTGATGAGGGCGGGCATGACGCCGGAAAGTTTCATGGGATGTCTCCTGTCCTGGGAACGACGGTTTTCAGATTGCGAGCTTCTTGAGAATGCGCCCCTCGATGAGGGAGACCGCCCGCGTGAGTGGGAAGGCGATGACGAAATAGATCAGGGCGACGACCGTCAGCACTTCGACCGGACGGGCGGTATTGTTCGAAATGTTCTGGCCGACGAACATCAGGTCGGCCATGCCGACGGCGGAGACCAGCGCGCTTTCCTTGAACAGGCTGACGCAGTTCGACAGCAGCGTCGGGACGGCCCGCAGCACCGCCTGCGGCAGCACGACGTTGACGACCTGGACCCTCTGCGGCAGGCCGAGGGCGACACAGGCATCCAACTGCTCCCGGCCGATGGATTTGAGACTGGCGCGGAACGTTTCGCTGGTGATGGCGCCCATGTAGAGCGTCAGCGTGATGACGCCCGATGCGAGATTCGAAAGCTCGACGCCGAGGATGAGCGGCAGGCAGAAGAAGATCCAGAAGAGCTGGATAAGGACCGGCGTGCCGCGGAAGAATTCGACATAGGTGCCCGCAATGGCGCGAAGCGCCAGATTGCGCGATGCACGGGCCAAGCCGACGAGGAAGCCGAGAGAGCATCCGAGCACGATGCAGATGATCGTCAGCTTGATCGTCATCCACAGGCCGAGCAGCAGCGCGTTTTCGAAGCGCAGCAGGATCGAGAAGTCGAGCGTCATCATGCTGGCCTCCTAGCTGACGAGGATCTGGCGCCGGCGTTCGAGCAGGCCGACGATCTGGGTGATCGGGAAGGACACGGCGAAATAGATGAGAGCCACGACCGTGAAGGTCTCGATCGGGCGGTAGGTTTCCGTCGCCAGCGTCTTGCCCTGGTACATCAGGTCCTGGATCGCCACGATCGCGACCAGGGCGCTCTGCTGGAAAATGACGATGCCATTGGTCAGAAGCACCGGGATCGAGGCGCGGAAGGCCGTCGGGAAAACGATATAGAGCACCCGCTGCAGCGGATTGAGGCCGAGCGCGATGCCGGCATCGAGCTGCTCGCGCGGCACCGCCTGGATTGCGGCGCGATAGGCTTCGGCATTGAACGCCATCAGATTGAGCCCGAGCGCCATGATGCCCATCGTCATCTGATCGAGAAAGACGTCGAACAGCATCGGCACGCAGTAGAAGATCCAGACGATCTGGACGATAGCCGGCGTGCAGCGAAAGAACTCGACGAACAGCATGAAGGGCAGCCGCACGGCCCGGTAGGGACTCATGATCAAAAGAGCGAGCGCGAAGCCGAAGACGATGCCGATGATATTCGCCGCCGCCGTCAGCTGCAGCGAAACCCACAGGCCCTGCAAGAGCGGCGCAAGCGTCACCGCGTGGAAGTCGAACGTGTAGTTCATGGCCTGCCCCTCCTACTGCTTGATGTGGAAGACGCGGTCGATGAATTCCTTGGTCCGCTCCTCGCGCGGGGCACCGAGCACCTGTTCGGGCGGGCCGTCCTCGACGACCACGCCGCCGGCGCAGAAGATGACGCGCGAGGCGATGTTCTTGGCGAACCACATGTCATGGGTGACGATCATCATCGGCATGTCCTGGGCGGCGAGCTGCAGGATGACCTGCTCGACCTCGCTGACGAGCTCCGGATCGAGCGCCGAGGTGACTTCGTCGAACAGCATCAGTTTCGGATCGAGCATCAGCGCGCGGGCGATGGCGACGCGCTGCTTCTGACCGCCGGAAAGCTGGGCCGGATAGGCGTTGGCCTTGGCGCCGAGCCCGAAGCGCTCGAGCAGCGCCTGGGCGCGGGCCGTGGCTTTCGCCTTGGCCTCTCCGCGCACCTTGCAGGGCGCCAGGATCAGGTTCTGGGTGACGTTCAGATGCGGAAACAGCGTGTAGTGCTGGAAGACCATGCCGATCGAGCGGCGGACATTGGTGTCGATCTGCGTCTTGCTGGCCGCACCGTCGGAAGAAATATAGGGCTTGCCATCGAAGCTGATCGAACCGCTGTCGATCTGTTCCAGCCCCATCATCACGCGCAGCAGCGTGCTCTTGCCGCCGCCGCTCGGACCGATGACGACGACGCGTTCGCCGGGCTTCATTTCGATGTCGATGCCTTTCAGCACCTGGATTGCGCCGCCGCCATAGCTTTTGTGGAGCGCCTGCATTTTCACGAGGGGAAGGCTGAAGGACGTGGTCATGGCCAATCTCCGATGATCGAAGCTTGAAAGGGCCGGGGCGATCGTCGCACCGGCCCCGGCGAGGCTACTTCGCGCCCTTGAGGACTTCGTCGACGGCTTTGCGGATCAGCTCGTCGACATGGCCGGTGGCGACCCTCTCTTCGAGGAAGATATTGATCACTTCGACGTCGGCAGCCGAAAGCTGATGCGGCAGGCCGAAAGCGACACCCTGTTTGGCAAGGGCCGGCGTCGGGTTGAGCGCAACCGCCCAATCCGGGTTCGACTGAGTGAAGAGCTGGTTGGTGTCGGAGGCGTCGACCAGGATGTCGGCGCGCTTCGAGGTGACCGCCAGGCGGGTCTCGTCGTTGCCGGGCAGGCGCATGATCGTGGCGTTCTTGACCGCCGCGGAAATGGCCTTGTCTTGGGCCGTGCCTGACATGACCGCAAGAGTTACGCCCGCCTTGTCTATATCGGCCACCGAAGCGGCGCCGGCCGCGATCTTCGGATTGTTTTTATTGTAGGCGAGCGAGATCTGGTACTCCATCGCCGGGATCGAGAACTGCACGGCCATGGCGCGCGCCGGCGTCCGGTTAAGCGCGAGCGACAGATCCCATTTGCCCGCCTGCAGACCGGCGACGATATTGTCCCAGGTCGTATCGACGAATTCAGGCTTCACCTTGAGGACGTCGGCAAACTCCTTGCAGAGATCGGCGAAGAAGCCGGTGTACTCGCCCGTCGCCGGATCGCGCATGACATAGGGCGGCGCTACAGCCGCGCCACAACGCAAAGCGCCTGCCTTCTGCACGCCCTGCCAATATCCCTCGGCGGTCTGGGCGTGGGCGGCGGTTGCGGAAAGACCTGCCATCAGGGCGAGCGCGGGCAGCGCCCGCAGGGCGGACGTTATCAAAGAAAGCATTGGGCATTCCTCTTTTGTTGTGCGCGAAGCGCGCGGTTCCACTCGTCGGCTCTGGCCGTTTCTGTTGTTTTCTTGTCGGCTGCGTGTCGACTGGCAAGAATATGTCAACAGCGTGTCGACAAAGTCAAGCGGAAAAATTACATTGCCGACACGCTGTTTTTCTGGCCCAATGGACCTGTCGTCGAGAGAAAGGGACTTAAGTGTCTGAAGAATCGGAAGTGAAACGCATCCGCGGGACCGGCTGGAAGAGCGTCTATGAAACGCTGCGCAACGAGATCCTGTCGCTCGCTCTGCCGCCCGGTCAGCTTCTCGACGAGATGACGCTCGCCGAACGCTTCGACATGTCGCGCTCGCCGGTGCGCGAAGCGCTGATCCGACTCGGTGCCGACGAGCTGGTGGTGACGCTTTCCAACCGCAGCACGATCGTCGCGCCGATCGAAGTGGCGACCTTTCCGAAATATGTCGAGGCGCTCGACATCGCCCAGCGGATGAATACGCGGCTGGCCGCGGCACTCAGAACCGAGGCCGACCTGAAGATCATCGCCAAGCGGTTGAAATCGTTCGAGGCGGCGGTCAGGACAGGCAATCACCTCGCCATGTCGGAAGCCAACAAGGAATTCCACATGGCGATCGCCCATGCCGGAAAAAACCAGTATCTCGCCTCGTTCTACGAGAAGCTTTTGTCGCAGGGCCAGCGCATGCTGCACCTGCATTTCGAATATCTGGAGCGGACGCATGAGGGCTATCTGCTGACCGATGAGCACACGCTGATGCTCGACGCCATCAGGGACAAGAACGTTGATTTGGCCGACGAGCTCGCCCACGCCCATACGCGCCAGTTCCAGGACAATTTCATCAACTTCATGCGCGAGAACTACACGACGGATGTCGCGCTGGGACCGCTGCGGGCTGCGGAGTAACAGTGATGATCAACAGCATTGGATTCGTCGGCACCGGCGCGATCACCGAAGCGATGGTTCGCGGGCTTCTGGCCGCACCGGCTTACGCCTCCGAGATCCACGTATCGCCGCGGAGCGCACACATTGCCGCGACATTGGCAGAGGAGTTCGCCGCCGTCAGGATTGCCGGGGACAACCAGACTGTCGTCGATCGCAGCGACATGGTGTTCCTGGCAATCCGTCCGCAGATCGCCGAGGAGGTCGTACGGGCGCTTTCGTTCAGAACCGGCCAGGTGGTCGTCAGCCTCGTAGCCGCGACCGAGCGCCAGGCTCTTCTCGATTGGATCGGCACCGACGTGCACCTCGTCCAGGCCATCCCCCTGCCTTTCGTTGCGCAGCGGCAAGGCGTCACCGCCATCCTCCCGCCGGATGCCGCCGTCGCGGCGCTGTTCGATACGCTCGGAACCGCCGTCGAGTGTCAGTCTAAAAAGGAATATGATCTGCTCGCGGCGGCGAGCGCACTGATGTCGACCTATTTCGGCATCATGGAAACTACAGCCGGCTGGCTGGAAAAGAGCGGCCTCGAAAGGCCTAAAGCAAATGCCTACATCGCGCCGCTTTTCGCAAGCCTGGCGCAGAAGGCCAACAGCCCAGGCACCGAGCCGTTCAGCGCGCTGAGCCGCGAATTCGCCACCAAGGGCGGATTGAACGAGCAGGTTCTCTCCGACGTCGACAAGAAGGGCGGCCTTGCTGCGCTGACCGCGGCACTCGACGGTGTGCTCGCCCGCATCGAGGGCCGCAGCAACTGAAGCGCATGCACCCTAAGCGAACATCCCTTACCGTCCTTTTCACAGTCGCCGCGATTTTGGGCCAGGCGATTTTAGCCCGCGCCGAACCGGTGGAGCGACCGACCATTTCCGCCATCATTCTCTCCGTCTCACCTCGGACCGTCCGTTGGGCCACCGTCCACACGGCTCCCGATCCCGGGGAAGACGATCCCTATACGTCGAGGTGATCGAGAAGGAGCGACGCACGCCGCCATGGCAATTCAAACGGCTTGCCACCCATGTCGTAGTGACGGCGGATGCGTTGAACAGGAGCCGCTCGCGACAAAAGGCCAGGACCTATTTTTACAAGGATATCGAATTCCGGATCGCCTACCAGAACTGGCGCGCCAAGCCTCGCCCACAGCGGGAGGCGGGTGTTTGCCGCACCACAATTCTGGAATGCGTCGGCGTCGCCGCCAAGCCTGACTGATTTCCGCTCCGCCATCAAAAATCGCGGTTGCAATAATCGAAGAAATGCAATTTAGCTCTGACGATGAGTCACGAAACTACTTTTGCTAGAGAAAATATCCTCGCCCGGCCGCCGGCGGCAGGGTGGCCGAATGCCTCCGGCCTGCCGGTTCCGGCCGATCGCGATCGCATTCCCTCCAATTAGCTGATCTGACGAACCGTGACGTCCCCGCCGCTCTGCGAGCAGAGCGCCGCCGGCGCATGTTCCATGTATTCCCCCGCATCTACTTTCAACACAAGGACATCTCCATGAAGCATCTGCGCAATTTCCACCTGATGATGGCAAGCACGGCGTTCCTGACGCTGGCCGGCCCGGCGCTCGCCCTCGACGGCGCGGATATGATGAAGAAGCTCAGCGCCGCGGCCAATGCCGGCGGCACGGTCATCACCTTCGAGAAGGCCGAAGTCGCCGGCGACACGGTGACGGCAACGGGCGTCCAGGTGGGATTTGCGAACCTGCCCGGCGATGCGCTGAAGATCGGCGACCTCACCTTCGAGGGCGTCGAGGAAAAAGAAGGCGGCGCCTATTACGCCAAGAGCCTTTCCTTCCCGGATGTCGATATCAGCCAGGAGGGAGGGCGCTTTTCCGCCAAGGAGATTCTGTTCACCGGACTGACGATTCCCGCCAATGCGACCGGCGAGACGCTGGACGACATCCTCCTCTATGAAACCGCCAGCACCGGGCCAATCGCTCTCAACATCAAGGGCAAGGACGTGTTTGCGATCGAAGGCGTCGAGGCAAACATGGGGCGCCGGGACGGCGGCTTTACTTATGATGCCAATGTCGCCGGCTTCAAGGCCGACCTGTCTGAGGTCGAGGACGCGGCTGCGAAGGAGGCCATCGAGAAGCTCGGACTGGCGACGCTCGACGGCACCATGACGATGAAGGGAAGCTGGGAAGTCGAAAGCGGCAAGGTTGTCCTCGACGAATATGCTTTCGATTTCAAGAATGTCGGCCGGCTGAACTTCGCCATCGACTTCTCCGGTTATACGCTCGGCTTCATCAAATCGCTACAGGAGGCGGTCAAGACAGCCGAAGCCAATCCAAATAAGGAAGAGGCCAACCAGGCCGCTGGACTTGCGATGATGGGGCTGATGCAGCAGCTGACATTCAACAGCGCCTCGATCCGCTTCGACGACGCCTCGATCACCAAAAAGGCGCTCGACTATGCCGGCGCCAAGCAAGGCGTCACGGGCGACGAGCTGGCGCAATCGCTGAAGGCGCTGGTTCCGATGATGATGGCGCAACTCAACATGCCGGAACTGCAAAATCAGATATCCGCAGCTCTTGACACCTATCTCGACAGGCCCAAGAGCCTGACCGTCCGCGCCGCCCCGGAAAAGCCGGTTCCCGTGCCGATGATCGTGGGGGCAGCCATGGGCGCGCCGAACACCATTCCCACGGTGCTCGGTGTCAAGGTATCGGCGAACGACTAAGTCAAGATCAATTGCCTGAGGCGGATCGTTTATCGGTCCGCCTCCGGGACCGTCTTTCCGCAGTCACTGCGCGCTTTTGCGAAATCGAACTAAAAGGTCGGCGGCGTGCAGGCGCTGATAACCTCGCAGGGCACCGGTCCGACGCAGCGGAACCGATGCGGGCGCCGGCTTTCGAAATAATAAGCGTCGCCCGGCCCAAGGATACGCCGCTCGTCGTCGACCGTGACCTCGAGTCTTCCCGAGAGCACGATCCCGCCCTCCTCTCCTTCGTGAACAAGGGGAATTTTTCCGGTGTCGGCACCCGGCTGGTAGCATTCCTTCAGTATCTGCAGGCTGCGTCCGAACAGGGTTTCACCGACTTGCTTGTAGGAAATGGCGCCCTTGCCGATCTCCACCAGCTCCTCGGCGGCGTAGAAGGCCTTTTTCGGACGCTCCGGTTCGAAGGCGAAGAATTCCGCCAGCCCGATCGGAATGCCGTCGAGAATTCGCTTCAGCGCTCCGACCGAAGGGTTGGAGGCGTTCGATTCGATCAGCGAGATCGTCGAGTTCGGCACACCGGTGCGTTTGGCGAGCTCACGCTGGGAAAGCTTGTGGGCGAGGCGCAGATGGCGAAGGCGGCTGCCGATGTCGACTGACATGATGGATCCGTTTGCGTTGTCCAGAATACCTCAAAATCTATCTTCTTCTCTGTTCAATTTCAATAACTTACATCGGCAAAGAAAAGGACTTGTTTGAAGGATGGAAATTGCCATTCTCCAGGCGATTTCAAAGGAGGCCAGGATGGACCAGATCAGCAAGACGAACGCGCCCGTACTCGAAAATTTCTGGATGCCGTTCACCGCCAACCGGCAATTCAAGGCTGCGCCGCGCCTGCTGGCCGCTGCCGAAGGGATGTATTACACCGACGTCGATGGAAACCAGGTGCTGGACGGCACGGCCGGGCTCTGGTGCTGCAACGCCGGCCACGGCCGCAGGAAGATCGCCCAGGCGGTCGAACGGCAGCTTGCCACGCTCGACTATGCGCCGACCTTCCAGATGGGGCATCCGATCGCCTTCGACTTCGCCGCAAAACTCGCCGCCAACGCACCGGGCGGGGCTAACGCCAAGCTCGACCGGGTCTTCTTCACCGGCTCGGGCTCGGAATCGGTCGACACGGCCCTGAAGATCGCCATCGCCTACCAGCGCGCGATCGGCCACGGGACGCGCACCCGGATCATCGGCCGGGAAAAGGGCTATCACGGCGTCGGCTTCGGCGGCATTTCCGTCGGCGGTCTCGTCAACAATCGGCGGGTCTTCCCTCAGATCCCGGCCGATCACATGCGCCATACGCTCGACATCGAGCGCAACGCATTTTCGAAGGGGCTGCCCGCCCATGGCGCTGAACTGGCGGATGATCTCGAGCGCCTGGTGCAGTTGCATGGCGCCGAAACCATCGCAGCCGTCATTGTCGAGCCGATGTCGGGATCGGCCGGTGTTGTCCTGCCGCCGAAGGGTTATCTGGAAAAACTGCGCGCCACCGCCGACAAGTATGGCATCCTGCTGATTTTTGACGAGGTCATCACCGGCTTCGGTCGTCTCGGCACGCCTTTCGCGGTGGATTACTTCGGCGTCGTACCCGATCTCGTCACCACGGCGAAGGGCCTGACCAACGGCGCCATCCCCATGGGCGCAGTCTTTGCCAGCCGTAAGGTCCATGACGGACTTATGGTCGGACCTGACAATGCGATCGAACTCTTCCACGGCTATACCTATTCCGGCCATCCGGTCGCCTGCGCCGCGGGGCTCGCGACCCTCGAAATCTACGAGGAAGAAGGGCTGCTGACGCGTGCATCCGACCTGGCCGAGTATTGGCAGGACGCCCTCCATTCGCTGAAGGGCCTGCCTGGTGTGGTCGACATCCGCAATCTCGGACTGGTCGGCGCAATCGAACTCGCTCCGCGTGACGGGGCACCGGGAACCCGCGCCTACGACGTCTTCGTCGATTGCTTCAAGAAGGGCCTGCTGATCCGCGTGACCGGCGATATCATCGCGCTTTCTCCGCCGCTGATCGTCGAGAAAGACCAGATCGACACGATCGTCTCGACGATCGGCGATGCACTGAAGCGCGCGGCATAATCCCTCCGTTTCCTGCCGATGCGGTGGCGACCCGGCCGCCGCATCGGCTTACTCCAGAGGCACGCCAAGCCCGACTTTGACCCGGTCCATCGCAACAAAGGTGCGGAAGCGCTTGACGTTGTTGTTGCCGAAGAAGAGCCGCCGGGTGAGTGCCTCGTAATCAACCATCGACGGCACGACGATGACAAGGATGAAATCCGCTTCGCCGGTGACGTAATAACATTGCTGGATTTCCGGCGCGGCTGCGAACTCCGTCTTCGCCCGCTCGATCTGATCGGCGGTTTCGCTGATCACCTCCACCTCGACGAAGATCGTGATCGACTGCCCGACAGCCTCCGGCGCGACGACCGAGACATCCGCCCGGATCACTCCCTCCTCCCGCATCCGCTTGATCCGGCGCTGAACGGCCGGCGCGGACAGGTTCACCGCATCGCCGATCGTGCGCTGCGGGGTCATGTTGTCCCGCTGGAGAATGGCGAGGATCTTGCGATCAAAGAGATCGAGCGGCGAGTGCTGAACGCGCTTGTTCAAGTGGGGACTCCGACGAAACAAAATTGCAAACTGACGGCCCAATATCAGCGCCTTTTTCGTGAGCGATGCAATAGAGTTCAGCAACCGCACGAAATCGAGGTTTGCCATGTTTCTGTTGAACACAACCGCCGACTATCGTCAGCCGCTTGATCCACGCGATGAGAAGACGCTCGGCATCGCCGGCGCCGAGGAGGTGGAGCGCTACCTCAGCTTCCGTGAAGACCATGCGATAACACCGCTCGTCGCCCTGCCGGGATTGGCGCGCGAGATCGGCGTTGCCGCAATCCACATCAAGGATGAAGGCCATCGCCTCGGTCTCGGAAGCTTCAAGGCGCTCGGCGGCGCCTATGCGGTGATCCGCCTCGTTCTTCAAGAGGCGGAGCGGCGGCTTGGGCGCGCAGTCGATATGGCCGAGTTGCATTCGGAAGAAGTCCGCGCCATTGCGCGCGGAATGACCGTCGCCTGCGCCACCGACGGCAATCATGGCCGTTCCGTTGCGCAGGGAGCACAGCTCGTCGGGGCGCGAGCCGCAATCTTCGTCCATTCCGGCGTCAGCGACGAGCGGGTCGCCGCCATCGCCCGCTTTGGCGCCGAGATGATCCGGGTTGCGGGAACCTATGACGACTCCGTACGTGAGGCGGCCCGCGTGGCCGAGGCGAAGGACTGGACTATTGTTTCCGACACTTCCTGGCCGGGCTATGAACGCATCCCCGGCTTGGTGATGCAGGGTTATACCTCACTCGTCCGGGAAGCGCTCCGGCAGATGCCGGAGCCGCCGACACATGTGTTCATTCAATCCGGCGTCGGCGGCATTGCCGCGGCGGTCGCGGGCCATCTGGCGATCGCGCTCGGGGAGCGGCGTCCCGTCTTCACTGTCGTCGATCCCGCCCGCGCGGCATGCCTCTTCGAGACCGCCCGTGCCGGCCATCCCGTGACGATCGCCCATGGCGAGCCAACCGTCATGGCGATGCTCGAATGTTACGAGCCCTCCCTCGTCGCGTGGCGGATCCTTTCCCGCGCCGCCGACGCTTTCATGACGGTGGACGAGACGGATGCGACCGCGATGATGAACCGCCTTGCCCGTCCCGTTGCCGGTGATCCCGCCATCGTCGCCGGCGAAAGCGGCGGCGTCGGCCTCGCAGCCGCTATCAAGGCCGCCGCCGATCCCGCGATCAAGGCGGCGCTCTCGATCGAGAGCCGCTCCCGCATCTTCGTCGTCAACACGGAAGGCGCGACCGACCCCGGCAAATATGAAGAGATCACCGGACTGCCGCCCGCGGCAGTCGCCGCCAAGAACCGCGAAGGAGCCTTGATATGACCAGGCCATCCATCGACGCGGCGCGTCTTCTCGAACGTATCAGAACGCTCGGCGAAATCGGCCGGGATAGCGACGGCCGGCTCGTGCGGCTGGCGGCTTCCGATACGGAAAAGCTCGGCCGCGACCAATTCGTGGCATGGATCAGGGAGGCGGGGCTCGAGGTCGCCGTCGATCGCATCGGCAACATTTTCGGCATCTGGAAGCCTGACGGCGTGGCGAACAAAGCCCCCATTCTGCTCGGCTCGCACATCGACACCGTCATCGGCGCCGGCATCTATGACGGCTGTTACGGCACGCTTTCGGGGCTCGAAGTCATCGAGATGATGAAAGCGGAGGGCCTGGCGCCATCCCGGCCGATCGCCGTGGCCGCCTTCACCAACGAGGAAGGCGTGCGCTACGCGCCCGATATGATGGGATCTCTGGTCTATGCGGGAGGCCTTGATATCGATGCCGCGCTTGCCACCATCGGCACCGATGGAACGATCCTTGGCCGCGAACTCGAGCGGATCGGCTACGCCGGCGAGCATCAACCGGGTGTCCTTAAGCCGCACGCTTATATCGAGCTGCATATCGAGCAGGGACCGGTCCTTGAGCGCGAGGGCATTCCGGTCGGCGCCGTCGAAGATCTTCAAGGCATTTCCTGGCAGCGGGTGACCATTACCGGCGACGCCAACCACGCGGGAACGACACCGATCTCCATGCGCCGCGATGCGGGCCACGCCGCAGCTCGGGTCGTCACCTTCCTGCGTGAGCGGGCGAAAGCGTCCAATACGCCGACCGTCGCCACGGTCGGCTGCATGAGTTTCGAACCGAACGCGATCAATGTGATCCCGTCGCGGGCGATCTTCACGGTCGATCTCCGCGATCCCGACGAAGATCGGCTGAGAGAAGAGGAAGCGGCACTTGCAACCTTCCTCGACACGCTATCGACCGAGGAGCAGGTCGGTATATCCGTGGAAAGACTTGCTCGCTTCGAGCCTGTAAAATTCGATCAGAGCATCGTACAGCTCATCGAAACGGCTGCGCGGGAACGGGGTCTTGCCTGCCGGCGAATGACATCGGGCGCCGGCCACGATGCGCAGATGATCGCAAGGATTGCCCCGTCGGCGATGATCTTCGTGCCGAGCGCCGGCGGCATCAGCCATAACCCTAGGGAATATACGGCCGACGAAGATCTCGTCGCAGGCGCCAACGTCCTGCTCGACGTCGTCCGTCGCCTCGCCACGGAAGGAGCGCCGGCATGAGCATCGATAGGAACACGCTTCATGCCGAGATGACGGCGTGGAGACGCGATCTCCACGCCCATCCCGAATTCGGTTTCGAGGAGCAGCGGACATCCTCCTTCGTTGCGGCCAAGCTGCGGGAATTCGGCTGCGACGAGGTCGCCGAAGGCGTCGGCGGCACCGGCGTCGTCGCAACGCTGAAGCGCGGCAACAGCAATCGCGCCATTGCGCTGCGCGCGGATATGGATGCGCTGAGGATTAACGAACAATCGGACCTGCCGCACCGCTCGCGAAACCCGGACATCATGCATGCCTGCGGCCACGACGGCCACACCACGATGCTGCTCGGCGCGGCAAAAATCCTGGCTGAGGAAGGCGGTTTCGACGGAGCCGTGCGCTTCGTCTTCCAGCCGGCCGAAGAATGGGGCAAGGGGGCGCTCGCGATGATCGCCGACGGGCTCTTCGAACGGTTCCCCTTCGACGAGATCTACGGACTCCACAACATGCCGGGGCTCGGCGTCGGCAATTTCCGCACGCGCCCGGAAGCGATCATGTCGGCCGAGGACAATTTCGAGATCACCTTGACCGGCATCGGCGGCCATGCCGCGCGGCCGCACTGCGGCAATGAGGTGCTCGTCGCCGCCTGCGCGCTGGTCACCAACCTGCAGACCATCGTCTCCAGGCGGCTCGACCCGGCCGATATCGGCGTCGTCTCGGTCACCGAACTGATCACCGACGGCACGCGCAATGCGCTTCCCGGCCTCGCCCGCATTCTCGGCGATGCCCGCAGCTTCCGCTCCGAGATCAGCGAGCAGATCGAAAAGCAGATGCGGGTCATCGCCGAGGGTACGGCCACGACTTATAACGTCAAGGCCGAGGTCTTCTACACCAGGGAATTCGTCCCTCTGATGAACGACCCTGCCCTGACGGAGGAAGCGCTTACCGTCGCGCGCGATCTCTACGGCGCGTCGAATGTTGCCGTCGCGAGCAAGCCGATGACGGGATCGGAAGACTTCGCGCAGCTCCTCGCGAAAGTGCCGGGCTGCTTCGTCTTCCTGGGCAATGGTGAGCACTCGCCGCCGCTCCATAACCCGACCTATGATTTCAACGACGACGGCCTCCTGCACGGCGCGAACTTCCATGCCGGAATTGCACGCCGGCGGCTTCCATCAAGCTGATACGCGAAGGTTGTGAAGCTCGGCGTCTGAAGATCTGCGACGGCAATTGACCGAACGCCTTTCATTCGGCTGCAACAGGCCTGCCGATGGGAAACATCGACATGACAAGCTCGGGCGGCTGCGGCACACGCATGGGGAAGGAAACTACGTTCGGCGCGGCGCTGAAAGGAAGTAAATCTTTATTAACCCCGTGACCCCAAAGTGGTGGTTAATCGTTAACGCAGCAGGAGTCGGGGGGCAGATGGGGTCGACCGCAGGCACGCCGAAGACCGTCACCTCTGACCGAACACTGAGCTCAGCTGTGCCCATGACCGTCCGCGCGAACGCGGCTGGTCATGGGCCAGAGCATGTTGCGCAAAAGTGCCCGCGGTTTTTCGATAACGACATGCATAAAAACAGGACCTGAAGCGCGGCAGGCGACGCGCTTCAGTCTGCCTCGATCAATCCCTCAAGGTCTGTGACGGCAGCTGACCGAAACGCTTCTTGTATTCGGCGGCAAAGCGTCCGAGATGCGTAAATCCCCATCTGAGCGCGATATCGGCGACGGCCTGCGTCGAGTCGGCGTCCAGCAGATCACGATGGGCGGCAATCATCCTGATTTCATGCAGATAGGCGATCGGAGTGGTGTTCCTGAACTGACGGAAGCCCTGCTGCAAAGTCCGAACGCTTACCTTGGCTGCCGCCGCAATGTCGTCGAGTGAAATCGGCTCGGCAATGTGTTCCTGCATGTAGTCGATGGCCCATTTCACATGGCGCGGGGCCGGCGCCGCGGCCGCCTGCGCCAGCTCGTTCGAATAGCGATTGGGACAGGCTTCCAGGAGCAGATAGATCGCCGCGTCACAGAGGGAGTTGAAAGCCAGCGGCGATCGTCGCAGCGGTCCGTTTTCGGAAAGACCGCCATGAAGATTTGCCACGATCTGCTGCAGTACCAGCCCCGCACCTGATGTAAGATCGATATCGGGATGAATATCGAGGTCGCCGCCGATCGTCCGCTCGAACATATGCGTGAGGCGCTTGGTGATCCTCGCCTGATCGATGAACATGCAGAGGTGACTGCGAGGACCGAACATGCTGGTGCCCCTGGCATCGCCCGGCTCCAGGATCAGACCTCGACCGGGCACCGAATATATCGGCTCCCATTTCCCTCCGAAGGTCATATTCCCCTCCGTCGGCAGGAATATAGCCATCCTGTCGACGACCCCGTCCCGCTTTCCGACGATCGTGCCTTCATAAGAGCAATCGGCAACGCTGACATCGTCCACCGAGATGAAATTGCAGCGATATGCAATGGGCGCATCGCCTTGCGCCGTCATCTTGATCGCGGCCTTCGGCGTGGACAATGCGTCCGAGAGCTCGTCCACGTCCGTTCCGCTCCGCGCAGTTTCTCGAACCGTCATGCTCGGTAGAACCGGCTGCCGGGTTGAACTGCCGGCAATATGCCTATCGGAATCAACGGACATGCGTGCCCCCCGCAAGACGATCTACGCTTGGCATAGCCGATTTAAATTGTAATACAAATTCCTTTTTGTCCTGCCCTGCTCAGCCATATCGGCTGACTGCAAGGTCCTTGGCGTCGATTTCAGGCGAACGGCTGCTGACGAGATCCCCGATCAGCCGCGCCGAACCGGTGCTCATGGTCCAACCGAGCGTGCCGTGACCGGTATTGAGGAACAGGCCGGCGACCTTGGTCGGGCCGATGACCGGCGTGCCATCGGGCGTCATCGGGCGCAGGCCGGACCAGAAGGAAGCCTTGGAAACATCGCCGCCCGGGAAGAGATCGGTGACGGAATGTTCGAGCGTGCTGCGGCGGGCGAGACCGAGATCGTTGGTGTAGCCTGATATTTCGGCCATACCGCCGACGCGGATGCGGTCGCCGAGCCGGGTGATCGCGATCTTGTAGGTTTCGTCCATGACGGTCGATTCCGGCGCGCGTGACGCATCGGTGATTGGAATGGTGAGGGAGTAGCCCTTGACCGGATAGACCGGCAGGCTGATGCCAAAGGGCTTGAGCAGCAGCGGCGAATAGCTGCCGAGCGCGACCACCACAGCCTCCGCGCTCATCCGCTCGTGGTCGCGATCGGGGTCGCGAGCGGTGACAATCCCGCGCACGCGGCCTCCTTCGACGTCCAACGCCTTGATCGTCGTCCCATAGGCGAAGCGGACGCCGATCGCCTCGGCTTTGGCGGCGAGAGCATTGGTGAACTTGAAACAGTCGCCGGTTTCGTCCTTCGGCGTCAGCAGCCCGCCGACGATCTTGTCGCGCACGTGCCTGAGCGCCGGTTCGACGCGAATACAGCCGTCGCGGTCCAGTACCTCATAGGGAATGCCGTCGGCGGCGAGCGCCTTGACGTCCTTGGCCGAAGCATCGAGCTGCTGCTGCGTGCGGAACAGCTGCAGGGTTCCCTGCATGCGTTGGTCATAGGCAATGCCGGTTTCGGCGCGAAGCTCGGCGAGCGCGATGCGGCTGTAATCGGCAAGCCGCAGCATGCGGCTCTTGTTGATCGCGTAACGTTCCGAGGTGCAGTTCGACAGCATCCTCGTCATCCAGGCGAGCATGGCCATGTCGAATTTCGGGCGCAGGATGAGCGGCGCATGTTTCATGAACAGCCATTTCATGGCCTTCACGGGAATACCGGGGGCTGCCCAAGGCGAACAATAACCGAAGGAGACCTCGCCGGCATTGGCAAAGCTCGCCTCCAGCGCCGGCCCGGATTGCCGATCGACGACGGTAACCTCATGACCTGACTTGGCCAGCTGATAGGCGGATGTGACGCCGACGATGCCGGCACCCAGAACGATGACTTTCATGATTTCCTCAAGAACAATGCCGGCCGGCTCTCAGCAATAGTGCTTGGCGTAACGATCGCCCAGACCGGTTAGTATTTCGTAAGATATCGTTCCGGCATCGCCAGCCACGTCTTCGAGCGTCTGGTTGGGGCCAAGCACTTCGACAAGGCTCCCGAGGTTCAGCGCCCCTTCGGGCAAGGCCGTGATATCGACGGTCGCACTGTCCATCGACACGCGCCCCACGATCGGCAGACGGATGCCCTTGTGATAAACGGCGCCGCAGTCGCCGAGACTGCGCGGCAGGCCGTCGGCGTAACCGGCGGCGATGGTGGCAAGGCGGGTTTCGCTGCGCGTCACATGCGCGCCGCCATAACCGATCTTGGCGCCTGAAGGTACGGTGCGCGTCTGCACGACGGCGACGTCCAGCCTGACGACCGGTTCCATCGGGTTCGTGCCGCCGGCATTCGGTGCGCCGCCATAAAGGGCGATGCCCGGGCGGGCGAGTACGCCATGATAGGCATCGCCGAGAAAGACACCGCCGGAATTGGCGAAGGAGATGTCGAAGCCCGGAAATTCATCGGCAATGCGCGCCATCTCGGCAAACTGTTCGCCGTTCTGGCTGCTCTCCAGGTCGTCGGCGCAGGCCAGGTGGCTCATGATAAACAGGATTTCGACATTGGCGCCGTCGCGAAGGGCTGCCGCCAATTCGGCTCGCTCCTCCTCGGGAAAGCCGAGCCGCGACATGCCGGTATCAAATTGCAGAACGGCCGGCAGGCAGCGCTTCAGCCGGCGCGCCGTCGCCGACCACTGCCGCCACTGCGCGAGCGAATTGAGAACCGGAACGATGCCGCTTTCGGCGCAGGCGAGCTCGTTGCCGGGCTGCAAGCCGTTCAGCACGAATATCTGGGCACTCTCAGCAAGGGCCGGCCGCAGCCTCACGGCCTCGACGAACTGGGCGACGAAGAAATGCCTGCAGCCCTGATCGTAGAGCGTTTGGGCGACCCGTTCGGCACCGAGGCCATAAGCGTCGGCCTTGACGACGGCTCCCGCGCGGACCGGCGCCAGCATCGACGCGAGCTTCAAATAATTGCGGCCGAGTGCCGCAAGATCGATCGTCAGATAGCCCGTGGCTCCCTGCATGATCGTCGCGGTGCGTGCGCGGGAAACCAAAATATCGCTATCCATGTCCACCCCATCTCGATATCAGAAGCTTATGAAATAATGAGCGAAATTGCCGATGATTTTGTCGTTGATTATTGCGCGTATTGGATATTATTCGCATAATCAGCCAAGATGTGAAGGAAACCGTCATGCCCGCCCTCGACACGGTCGACCGCAATATCCTCAGGCTGTTGCGTCTTGATGCGCGTATGAGCAACGCCAAGCTCGCCGCCGAGATCGGCCTTTCGCCGTCGGCCTGTCTCAGACGCATCAAGATCATGGAAAAATCAGGCGTGATCCGTGGCTATACGGCGCTGGTGGACACCGGCAATGCCGATGAGATGATCGCCGTGATCATCAACATTACCCTCGAGCGGCAGACGGAGGACCATCTCGACCGCTTCGAGGCGGCGGTCCGCCGGCATCCCGAGATCCGCGAATGTTTTTTGATGACGGGCGGCTCCGACTACCTGCTGCGCGTCGAGGTCGCCAGCGCCGGCGAGTTCGAACGCATCCACAAGGAGATCCTGTCGACCCTGCCCGGCGTCCTCAGGATTCATTCCAGCTTTTCGATCCGCAACGTTCTGGCGACGCGCACGCGGAGCCGGCGCTGAACCGCGATCCCCACGCTCATATCAATTCGAGCGCCGTGGCCTTGGCGACCGCTTCGCTCGTCGTGACGACAGTAAGCTTCCGGCGTGCGGAGGCGAGATAGAGTTGCACCGCACTCACCGAAATGGACAGGCGGGCACAGATCTGCTTTGCCATTAGACCGCTGGCCGTCATTTCAAGACATTGCAGTTCGCGGCGCGACAATTGCGGAAAATCCGCAATCTCCCTCATGCCCGACAGCACCATGACCCTGTCATGGAGATGGTGGGCGAGAAACTGGAGGTCGCGCATGCTGTCGATCCGGAACTGCCGCCAGTAGGCGTCGGGATGATTGGAGGTCACGGTAAACAGCGATCGCTCCCCCTGAGGTCCCCGCACCGGCAGGGTAACGCCTTGCCGGCCGATACCGAAGGCCATCGCCTCTTTGAAGAAGCCATAGGCTCGGCCTGAATCCCATTTTGATGCGGACCATTCCACGGGCAGGAAGCCGCGCCGGCCGAGACGCACAACGGGATCGATACTGAAGTAGTCCCGGTCACGATATTGCTTCACCCACTCGGGCGGGTAGGTCAGCATCAGCAATGGATTGCTGTCCGCCATCCCCGAGGAGCGGGTCACATGCAGAACCATGTGCGATATCGCATAGATGTGGCGGACTTCGTCCAGCGTCGTTTCCAGATCCTGCAATGTCGGCGCTGCGGAGATCCTGTCCAGACAGTAGAAAAAACGAGAACTGCTCAGCATGAGATGGACTCGTGGTTGCGCGATTTCATAACTGCTCGCAATGGTAACATTTCGCAACTGCCGAGAACAGCATATTTTTTAGCAACCATGGCGTGACATGAAGAACGGGTTAAAGACCGACGAGACCTATCCCATGCCGGGCGGGACAGCGACTGCGCTTACCGCATGCCGCCATCGACAAGGGCTTCGGCAGGATAGGGAGAGGCTTGCTCCAGAAGTCGGGACAGGTTGGCCCGAAGTGTGCGACAATTGTCCGCCGTCACATCCCATAGTCCGACATACAGCTTGCCGATCTCGGGCCGGGATCGGGCAAGCGGCGTCGGCCTCCAGCCGATCCTGCGGTATACGGCGACCATCGCGACGTCATAGACGCCGACAATGCTCTCGATACCGGTGTCGAGCGCAAGATCGCAAAGCCCTGAGAGCAGTTCCGTGGCGACTGCGCGCGATTGCTCCATGTGTCCGGCATGCGGATGAAGGCAAAAACGAGTACATTCCCAGGTCGTCGGGCTATCGACGTCGATAGGCTGATCGAAGAAATGCTGGAACTCGCTTTTGAGCATTGTCGCTCCCGTGGTCGGCAGCAGGCGCAACGAACCGGTCAGCGTGCCGGAAGGTCGTTGCGTGACGAGATAGACGGGATCCTCAGCCTCGTCGTATCGGTCCCTCTCCCATTGATCCCGGACATCGACCTGCCATCCCAGCCGATCGCGAAAAACGGCGGCACGAGCCCGAAACATTTCATCGAAAGCACGTCGATCGGTCTCGAGCATGTCTTTGGTGAGTATCCGCAACATATCCGTCCCTCCTGATGTTCTGACGTTTCACAACAGGAGGCCGAGCGGGAGCAATCTGGATATTTCACCAGGTTGACCGGTGCTTGGCTTTGCCGTCCCCTTCCATAAGAAGTTTCTGATGTTCGTCGATCGAAAGCTCTTGGTAATTGCCAATTTTAACGCAACAACGGGAGGATTGTTGATGACCCACGACATGGCACGCGGTAAACGTATTCGAGAGGCGATATCCCGCGGCAAGTTCCGGAAAGTTCACGCCCTGGCGGCCGAACTAGACGTGTCCGTCGCTGCCGTCTCACGCTGGCAGAATGGCGGTCATACCTCGCTGGAAAGCGTCTGCGCGCTCGCCGATCTGCTGGATGTCTCCCTCGATTGGCTGCTGCTCGGGCGCGGCACGATGGATTGGCATAGGAACAGCGCGATCTCCGCCACGGAATTGCAAATAATACTGGCGTTGCGCAACCGGTCTGCGGCAACACGCTCCAATCTCGTCGGGCTGGTCGAATCCATCCCGCCGGAGCACCCCGTAACGCCAAGCGCAATTCCCTGAGATTTTTTGACCTGAGATCAACACGTTTAGGTTGATAAAAAGCAGATCCTCGGCGATCTTTCTAATTAAAGGTTCAGCGGCGGCGAGGGCGGGGCGGCGGGCGGCCAGCCAACCTGCCCCTCGCCGCAGAGACCTTGTGTTCACTCTCAACGCCCGTTCGGCCGCAATATTTCTCCCATCCGGGTCCGGAATATTTTCTCGATCTGGTCCCGGCAAGTCTCAACCGATTTTGGAGTCAGTCAATGACAGTTGCGCTTTGGAGTCAGTCAATGACGGGTGCGAACCCGGCCCATATCGGCGCCAATGCGCCGACAGTCAAACCGAGGCCTGCCTTCGCGCAGACCGATCTGGTCGCATTGTCGCGCTATTTTTCTCTTCTGATGATGCGCAACATCACAAGCGATGGCTATGTCATCGAGGATCCCACATCGCCCGGCGTCTTTTCGGCCCCGGGCTGCGTCATCGCCGCACCCTCCTATCCAGCGAACACGCCGGGGGTCGACCAGGACTATGTTTTCAACTGGGTCCGCGACGGGGCCATTACGGCCATCGAGATCGCGCTTGCCGGCTTGCTGCCCGTTCCGGGCGGAGTTTTGCCGAGCCTGGTCGACTACGTGAACTTCGCCGCGCTCTGCCAGGCGAATGCGAAGAATTCCGCGACCGTCACCCTTGGCCACGCCTGCTTCACCATCACCGGCGAGGTTCGTCCGTGGTCGGAGCAGAATGACGGGCCGGCCATTCAGTCGATCGCGATCCTGACCCTGTTCGATCAGCTGGATGGCGCCACGCAGACGATCGCCAAACAACTAGTCGAGGCCAACCTCTCTTATCTTCTCGAAGTTTACCAGAACAAGACCACAAATCTCTGGGAGGAATATGAGGGCTATTCGTTTTTCGCACGAGCCGTACAGCTGCGCTTTTTCCGGGTAATTTCCACAAACACAATCGGCATTGCGGTGCCTGCCGGGGTGGCCGATGCCGTCTCCTGGCTGGAAAGCCAGCTGGCCACCCACTGGAACGGGCAGCTCTATGTGAGCATTCTGGACGCCGCGGAGCAAGCCGGTTACGACGCGAACATCGATATCGTCTCTTCGGTCTGCTATGGCGGGATCGAGCCGACCGATACCAAGCTTCTGGCAACGGCGGCCATCCTGCGGCGCCAGTGGGCCGATCCTTCGTCTTCGAACTATTACCCGGTCAATGGCGCCGACGCGGCCAAGGGGCTCGGACCGCTCTTCGGGCGCTATCCAGGCGATCATTACGATGGCGATGTGGCGGCTCCGGTTACCGGCGGGCATCCCTGGGCTCTATGCACCGCCAACTTCGCCGAGTTTCAATATCGGCTTGCCAATGCCATCGAGGCCAGCGGCGCCATCCCCCTCGATCAGTTCTCCGAACCCTTCTTCACGGAACTGGGACTTGGCGCATCCAGCAGCGCCGCCGATGCGTCGGCTGCCTTGCGGGCTTCCTCTGACGCCATGCTGCGCGCCATCGTCTATCACAGCGATCACTATGAGCTGAGCGAACAGTTCGATGGAACCGTTGGCTACGAGAAAAGCGTCCGGAACCTGACCTGGAGCTATGCCTCCTTTCTCTCGGCAGTCAGAGCCCGCTCCGCCGCCCCGGCCGCCAAGGCCAAGCCCCGAAACTCTCGCGGCTCGAAATCATGACGATGGAAGGCCCGTAGGACCTGAAATCGCGATTGAGTCCAGAACGGCATGGTTCGCAAAGCCCTGATCGGCTTTCCGGGATTAATGGAGGACCAAAGTGCTTTTTCCCCTCGAGTCGGCAATAAGAGCCGATCCCAAGACCGCCGCAGAGTCGGGCGACTATGATATCGTGATCGTCGGCAGCGGCATTTCCGGAGCAATCATTGCCAAGCAGGCTGCGGAAGCGGGCAAACGTGTCCTTATCCTTGAAGCCGGAACCGGTTCCAATGTCACTCTGGCAGGCTATGACAATCTGCTGACGACTTTCTATTCGGCAGCCTCCAAGGACAACCAGTCGCCCTTTCCGCTAAATGCGAACGCGGCCATACCCCGCAGCCCGCAGCTTCGCAAGCTGCAGGCGGGAGAAACCGATAGTTCGAACTACATCGTTCAATCCGGCCCTTATGTCAGCGATACGGTATATACCCGTATTTTCGGCGGAACGACCATGCACTGGGAGGCGAAAACGCCCCGCCTGCTTCGCTCGGATTTCAAGACGCGCACGCTTTTTGGGCACGGGCTTGACTGGCCGCTGAGCTTTGAGGAAGTCGAGGAGGACTACCGCCTGGCCGAGCGGGAAATCGGTGTATCGGCGAATGTCGAAGATCAGCAATATCTCGGGCAGACCTTCCCGGATGACTATGTCTTTCCCATGCGCGGCCTGCCGCTTTCCTATCTGGATCAGCAGGTCAACAAGGGCATCGAAGGCACCAGTGTCGAACTTTACGACAAGACCTATCCCCTGAAGGTCAGGCCCTATCCGCAGGGTCGCAATGGCATACCCAACCCGGCCTATGACGGTGGGAAGGGCTATCGTCCAATCGGCGCCGTTGATACGCATCAGGTCGAAGAGGGCGGCCGGTGCCAGGGCAACACCAACTGCGTACCGCTCTGTCCCGTGCAAGCGCGCTACCACTCCGGCAAAACGCTTGCCAAGGCGTTCGCGGCAAACGGGAAAGGCGGCGAGCGGCTTGTCGAACTGCTGCCGCAGGCGGTCGCTTCGAAGGTCAACATTGATCCGGATAGCGGGAAAGTCCGCTCCCTCGAGGTCAAGATTTACAAGGACCCGGCCTCACCGGCTCACGAGACCATCACCGTCAAGGGCAAGGTGTTCGTGCTTGCGGCAGGCGCCATCGAAACCGCGCGTCTTATGCTGGCCTCCGGCCTGCGCAGCACCAGCGGTCTTGTCGGACGCAATCTGATGGACCACGCCTACCTGCTGAACTGGGCGCTGATGCCTGAGATCTGCGGCACGATGCGCGGAACCAGTTCGACGGGCGGTATCGTCGACCTGCGGGACGGCCCTTTCCGGGAAAAGCAGGCCGCCTTCGCCATCGATATCCATAATGACGGCTGGGGTTGGGCCACGGGTGCGCCGACCTCCGACCTTCTGGAACTGGTGGATGATCGCAACCTCTACGGCGCGGATCTTCGGCGCGGCATGGTCGACCAGGTTTCGCGGCAGTTGCTGCTGGCGTTCATGATCGAGGTCATGCCCGTCGAAAGCAACCGCATCACGGTGGATCCGCAATATACCGATGCTCTGGGCAACATGCGGCCCATCCTGTCCTTCACGGTTCCGGAATATACCATGAAGGGTGCCGCCTATGGCCGCCAGTTTGCGCGCACCGTCTTTACGCGCCTGGGCGCGCAGGACCATACCCACTACGCCCCCAGCGATTACGGCTATGTGGCCTATGAGGGACAAGGCTATGCGATCCGCGGCGGCAATCATCTGGCCGGCACCCATATCATGGGAACGACGAAAACCAATTCCGTCGTGGACAAGAACCAGCGCAGCTGGGACCACGAAAACCTCTATCTCGTGGGCGGCGGCAGCATGCCGACGATCGGCACGGCCAATGTCACCTTGACGCTGGCCGCCATGTGCTTCCGAAGCGGTCGCGACATTCTGAAGTCTCTGCATTGAACGAAGACCGGCATCCAGCGCGGCACGAACTTATGGGTTCGATGCAAGTGACAGTCGGCCAGTGCACCCAACTTATCTTTCACGGAGCATGAGCATGGATTCCTACAGTATCAAGACGCTCGATGAGCTGAAAGAGTTTCTCTACCGGGCGATGCAGCTCGAGCATGCGACGATTCCGCCGTATCTGACGGCGCTTTACTCGATCAAGCCCGGCGTCAACCAGGATGCGACCCAGGTTCTGCGCGTGATCGTCGTTGAAGAAATGCTGCATCTGACGATCGCGGCCAATATTCTCAATGCCATCGGCGGCAAGCCGGATCTTGTCAGGCCGGACTTCGTAGCCAGCTATCCGGCCGCCCTGCCTGACGGTGAGACCGATTTCAAGGTCGGCATCCAGGCATTCGGCCGTGAGGCGCTGGCGACTTTCCTGAAAATCGAGCGGCCGGCCCAGCGCCCTAAACATCTCGTCGGAAAGGGCCTGATGTACCGCAAAACTCCCGCTGACATCACCGCGCTTGCCAGCCATCCGAGGCATGAGGATCTCCATTTCTACAGTATCGGCGAGTTCTACTCGGCCATCGCGGAAGGTATCAAATACCTGGAAGCCGAAGCGCATGGGGCGGGCACAACCATCTTTACCGGCGACAGGTCGCGCCAGATCACCTCGGAATATTATTACTCCGGCGGCGGCGAGCTGTTTCCGGTGACCGATCTGAAGACTGCCTTGGAAGCCGTCGAGCTCATCATCGAACAGGGCGAGGGCGACGGCGGCGGTATCTACGACGATGACGACCACGAACTGGCCCATTACTATCGTTTCGAGGAACTGGTCAAAGGCCGCTACTACCAGAAGGGCGACCAGCCCGGCCAGCCCACGGGTCCACACTTGCAGGTCGATTGGGAGGGCGCCTATCCCGTAAAACAGAACCTGAAAGTAAAAGATATACTCGAAGGTTCGGGACTGCGTGAGGCGGCGATCGCTTTCAACACGCGCTATGGCGAATTTCTCCAGCTTTTGACGCGTGCCTATAACGGCCAGCCAAACCTGCTGCTGGAAGCCGTTCCGATGATGTTCGAATTCCGCAACATGATCCTCGAACTCATCCGCAATCCGCTGCCGGGGCATCCCGGCAAGAATGGCAGTCCCACCTATGAGATCCCCGGCGGTATCAAACAGCCAGCCGTCACCCGGCAGGCGGAGGTGAACGCATGAGCAGCCGTTTCGAGCCATTTCTAGGTCTTTCCGTCGAATTGACGGCCTTCTCCTACTTTGATCTTCTGGGAACCGGCCTGGCGGAACGCTATCTCGCCACGCTCGACACGGTGGTCGGCAGCGAGATCACCGACGCGCTGCTGACCGCTTTCACCGCCCTGCCACCGCCGGAAAGCGAGGCCCGTATCCACGCCGTGCGCACGACCATTCTCGGCAATGAATTGCTGGGAGACGTGGCCCGCGCGCTGATCAAGCTCTGGTATTCCGGCACCTGGTTCGAGCTGTCCTCCGCCTGGACGGAGCGCTTCGGCCCCAGGCCTGCGAATACCACCTTCGTCGTTTCTCCCGATGCCTATATCGAGGGTCTGCTCTGGAAGGCGATCGGAGCTCACCCTGCAGGCGCCAAGGGGCAGGGTTTCGGCTCCTGGGCCTCTCCACCGAAAATTCCGGCTCCGGCCTCCGTTCCAAAACCTGAGCTGACGCCACTTCCGCTTGTCCTCAAAGAACTGGATCAACGCCATGACGAATTATCTGCATCGACTGACGCCCGCTAAGGTCTGGCTCGGCGTCATCCCCACGCTCTGGTGGAATGACGATTTCATCAACATCGACATCGGCATCCCCTACGAGCAGGCTCTGAGTGAAATGGCGCTCGCCGGCTATGTCGGGTGCGGCGTCGGCCATAAATATCCGACGGATCCGAAAATCTTGCGCCCCGTCCTCGAACTCAGGGGATTGCGGATTTCGGAGCCTTGGGTGAGCACTTACTTCACCATCAAGGCGATGAATAGTCACACTCTTGAAAGCGTCGATGCTCAGCTCGACTTCCTCGAAGCCATGGAAGGCGGCAGCGACGATCCGCGCAGGGCCGATCTTGTCGTCTCCGAGTTTGGCGGAGCGGTCAATCCGCTTCCGGTTGCCCTGTTTCCCAATTGCCCCGAATTCTCCGAGGATCAGTGGAAACAGCTGATCGAAGGCCTGCATGCGGCCGGAGAGAAAGCCAGGGCCCGCAACCGCCGGCTCTGCTATCACCCGCATCTCGGAACCGGGGTGATGAAGACGGAAGCGATCCACCGGCTCATGGACGAGACGGATCCTCGCCTGGTCAACATGCTTCTCGATACCGCGCACCAGGCGGCCGCCGGTGTCGATCCGCTGGCGTTGGCCAGAAAATACGCCCACCGCATCAAGCATGTTCACCTGAAAGACATTCGCGCCGAGGTGGTTACCAACATTCACAACAGAGAACTGTCCTTCCAGCAAGGGATCGAGGCGGGGATATTCACCGTGCCGGGCGACGGCTCCATAGAGACCTTTCCGGAAATCCTCGATGCGTTGGCCGAGGCGGATTTCGCCGGTTGGATCTGCATCGAGGCGGAGCAGGATCCGGCCAAGGCCAATCCGCTGCAATACGCGAAAATGGGCCGCGAATATCTGCGCAAGCTGCTTGGATGGTAGCCCGGCGCGGACCGTTTGTTGCAGCCCGATGACGCTGTGAAGGAGGCGGGGGACGGATCTCGCCTCATCACAATGCCGGGCGAGACATCACTCTGAACCACGCATTCCTGGATAGCCACAGCTGGAGCGATGAAGATGGAAGAGGCACGCAGGCGAGATATATATTTCAGCTTCTTTATGTTTACAGCGGACTTGAGGCCGAATGACGCGGCCTATACCCAGGTTCTCGTCAGACATCTGAAAGCTCTTACCGAGATCGGCTACACCGGCTTCGATGTGCATATCGCCTCAGGACCGGCCCATGTCGGTCATCATGCTGAGGTCGAAAGCTATATCAGCCTCAGACGAGCGTTCGATCAGGCCGGCTTCCGGGATGTGAAGTTCACAACGAATGTGGGGACCACGCGGACCTTCGATCCGACCTCGCCCTACGAGGAACAGCGCAAGCAGGCCTTGTCCTATCTCAAATCCCGCGTCGACATCACCTCGGTGCTGGGCGGGGAGAATACGATCATGTCGGGGCCCTTCCTCTACCCCTATGGTATCTTTCCGCTGACGGATGACGGTGAAGGGATATGGAGCGACGCGCTCCAGGATTGGATGAAGCCACGATATGCGGCGGCGGCCTCGATCTTCCGGGAATTGGCGCAATATTCTGCCGAGAAGCGGGTGAAGCTCGCCATCGAACCCGTCAAGAATTGGGAAACGCCCGGGCCGACCATGGTCTCGGAAGCCCTGGATTTTCTCGAAAGCGCCGACATTCCGGTCTGTGGTGTCACGATCGATACAGCCCAGGTCGTGATGGAAAGCCAGGGGCCGGCAATCTTCAGGAAAAATGTCGCCCGAGCAGTACAGCAAAACCGGCTGAATTACGTTCACATCTCAGCGCCGGACCGGGGTGCGGTCAGAGATAGCTGGATTCCCTGGGAGATCATGCTGGACGAAATCGAGCCGGTCTATTCCGGCCCTTATCTCGTCGAAGTCTTTAACGCGATTCCCCCCTTCGAGAGCTCGATGCGAATGACGCGCAGACGCTTCTGGCGGCCGGGCGAGGATGCGCCGGAGGCGGGCGTCGACAGCGCCTACGACGTTGCGCGCGCCGCCCTGAGGACATTGGAGGAAAAGATCGCGTCCCACGGCCGTCGATCTCATCCGTGATGGCGCTGCGGCGCGCAAATGTTGGAAACAGCCCGGGAATGCTGGGGATCCAAGTCTCCGCCATGCCCGGGTGAACGTCAAACCTCAGCAAACGACCTTCAAACAGGGAGATACCGATGGTGACGCAATTGCCGGATCCCATTAAAATCGTCAGGCGAGCAGGCGATGTCCGTATTCATACTTTCATTTCAGCTTTCACGGATGACAATATCGCCAATGCAACGCACATCATCGAAAGCAGGAACAAGCTTGTTCTTGTCGATGGGCAATTCCTCGTTCCTTATGCGCTGCAATTCAGGGCCTATGCCGACAGCCTCGGCAAGGAGATCGACCGGATTTACCTGTCGCACAGGCACCCCGACCATTGGTTCGGCCTGGGAGCCGCCTTCAGCGACATTCCGATTCATGCATTGTCGGAAACGAAGGAGTTCCTGAGGCAGCATGGCCAGGGTTCCCTGAATGACCATTGGAAACTTGGCAACCTCGCTCCGACGAGCTTGGTCATTCCCGAAAAAACCGTCCGTGCCGGCCACGAGATCATCGACGGAGTCAAATACGTATTTGATGAAGTCGTTGATACGGAGATCGATTTTCTCCTCACCATAGGTCTTCCTGATGTGGGCGTTTTTATTGCGCAAGACCTGATCTACAGCGGAACGCACCTTTATCTGACGAAATACATGGAGCATTGGATCGGGATTTTGCAGGGCATGCTGCTGTCCGACTATGACCTGTTCCTTCCCGGTCACGGCTTCCCGGCTGACAAAAACGAGGTTGCCAAAAATATAGAATATTTGTCCGTCGCCATGGAGGCCGCCGGCAACGGACTCACCAATGATGCGTTCAAGCGCTTCCTGCTGGAAAGATTTCCCGAGCGAAAATGCCCCGGAATATTCGACATATACATACCGCGCTTATTCGATAACGCGAGCGAGTTCTAATATACGTCAATTGTCCTCAACAGGGGAGCCGTCGGAACATGGTCGATACATACACGGTTGGACAATATCTGGTCGACAGACTTCGCGAACTGGGCCTGGGACACCTGTTTTCCGTGGCGGGCGATTATTCGATCGAATGGGTAAACAGCTATGTCGAGAAAAGCGATATTCAGGTCATCGAAGAGGTGAATGAACTGAATGCCGGTTATGCGGCCGACGGCTATGCGAGACTGAAAGGAATTGGCGCGCTGTGCGTCACCTATTCCGCAGGCTCGCTTTGTGCGACAAATGCGATCGCCGGATCCTACGTCGAGAAAGTGCCGGTCGTCCTGATCAACGGTGCGCCAAGCATCCAGAAAACGCTCAGATTCGAACAAACCGGCTATAGTTCGCATCACTTCATCAGCGGGCGCGAAACGGATCGTCAGGTGTTCGAATACATCACGGCCGCTACTGTTCGCATCGACAGCCCTCATCTTGCGCCAATGCTGATAGATTATGCGCTGACACAGTGCATCACGGAAAGACGTCCTGTTTATATTGAGTTGCTCGAGGATATGGTCGACCTGGAATGCACGCGCCCGTCGACTGCATTGAAAGCGGCGCCTGACATATCCGACGAGGACAGTCTCAATCAGTCGATCGCGCAAATCAGCGAAAGATTGCAAAATGCCACCAAACCGCTGATCTGGATCGGGGTCGAGATCGACCGGTTCGGCCTTCACGACCAGGCGGAGCGGCTTATCCGGGACCTCAAAATTCCCTACGTGACCGAACTTCTGAGCAAGGCCATCCTGTCGGAAGACAATGTCCAATTTGCCGGCGTGTTTGACGGCAAATCGTCGTCACCCTATGTCCAGTCTCTGGTCAAAGACTCCGACTTCGTATTGGCGTTGGGCGTCTGGTTGACCGATATCAACGATTTGGGCTGGCCCATCGATCTCGACAAAACCGCATTCGCCTCCTGGGATGCGGTGAAATACGGCACGATCTTCAACTCACAGGTTTCGCTGGCGGATCTCGTCAACGGCTTGATCGACAAAAGGCTGACATGCAAAGCCCAAAGCCTTCCGGCGAAAACGGCCCGACAAGCGCCAATCGTGAATCCGGCGGGCGAAATCACCTATCAGGGCTTCTACGATTTCATTCAGCAGCAGATCGACGGCAATACCATCGTTGGTGCCGACGCCAGTTTGAATTATTTCGGGAGCCTGCTTCTCGAAGTGGGGGCTCGCCGCGGTTTCATTGTCCAATCATCCTATTCGGCGATCGGTTATATCGGCCCGGCCGCGACCGGGGTTTCGCTGGCGAAGCAAGCTAAACAGAGGCTGCTGGTCTTTGCCGGAGATGGCGGGTTTCAGATGACCGCTCAATGCCTCTCGACACAAACCCGCTTCAATCTCAACCCGATCATCTTCGTGATGGACAACGGCATCTACGGCGTGGAGCAATGGCTTGCCGATGCATCGGTTTTCCATGGCAACAAGCCGTTCTACAATTCCTGCATCCTGCACCGATGGAATTACAGCAAGTTGGCAGAGGTCTTTGGCTGCCGGGGCTGGAAAGTGGACACCTATGGCGAACTGCAGGACGCCATAAACGCCGCAAAAGAAAACCTGAACAGTCCGTCCATCATCCAAGTCGTCGTGCCTCAGCGGTCAATCCCCAACAATGCGAACTGGAAAGCAAGCTAGAGCGGCTCCGCTTTTAAGCAAAGCGCAGAACCACTCGTTATCGACCGGCCCCAACAACTTCGGCCCGCTGGCAATCGAATGTCTCCTGCTCCAATCGCGCCGACAGGTCGGCAAACGACTGCGGTCGTCCGAACGCATAACCCTGGAGGGTGTGGACGCCGAGCGCGGCAAGCACGTTGGCATGCTCGAGCGTTTCCACGCCTTCGGCGATCACTTCCATATCCAGCGCCCGCGCTATGTCGACCAATGAGCCGACCAACCGACGGCTGGGCACCGATTGCAGGATCGGCGTCACCAGCTGGCGATCGATCTTGACCCGATCCGGCCGCAGCTCGAGCAAACCCAGCAAGGAAGCGTGTCCGGACCCGAGATCGTCGATTTCGATGGCGATACCGAAAGACTTGATCGCCTCGATGTTCTGCCGCACCTGATCACTCAGGCTGTCCAGGAATATCGTCTCGATCAGCTCGAAGCTCAATCGACCGGATGGGATGTCATAGACGTCGAGCTTCGCCGCCAGCTCGGGATCGTCGAGACGATCGGCGGACAGATTGACAGACACGCGGATGCCTTCGAGCAGCGCCGATGATTTCATGTCCGACAGGACAGCCTTCAGAACGACGTCGTCAAGCTCTGCAACCAGTCCATTCGACGAGGCGATGGACAGGAAATGCGCCGGGGCGAGAATTCCTCGAGTGGGATGATGCCACCGCGCCAGAGCTTCGACACCGTTCACCCGGAAAGATTTGGCATCGACCTGCACCTGGTAGAATGGGCGGATTTGGCCGAGCGCCAGCCCGGACCGCAGATCCTGGGCCAGCTGCCTTTCGTTCGCCAGCGTCGACGCCATTTCGTCGGAAAAAATCTCGGCCCGATTCCGGCCGTTGCGTTTGGCATGGTACAGCGCCAGATCGGATTGGGAGAGCAGTCTGGCGAAATCGGCGCTCATGGCGCTGGCAACGCCAATCGAGCACTGCACGATGAGCGTCTGATCGCCGACAGGAAGCGGGCTTTCCAGACGTCTCTGAATATGATCGAGCACAGCTATCGTCTTGTCGCACCCGTCCTCGGTGATGACGACAGCGAATTCGTCGCCGCCGAGCCGTGCCGCGACGTCACCGGCTGAAATGGCCTCCAGCAGAATTTTACTGACGTGACAGAGAACGAGGTCGCCGACCGCATGCCCGAAGCGGTCGTTGATCTCCTTGAAATGGTCCACGTCGATATGAAGAAGCGCAACCTCGACGCTCTCCTGCCTGGAAAGTTCGGCCAGGGCGAAATCGAAGCTGCGCCGATTCAACAGACCGGTGAGGTGATCGTGATCGGCCGCGAACCGCGCCTCCGCCCGGCTCCTCTCCAGTTCCTTGTTGAGAAGCACGTCGTCCGTCACATCCCATTCGGCGCCCACAAAGCATGGGTCGCCGGCGGCATCGACGAAATAACGAGCCCGCGAACGCAGATAGCGGGTCGCTCCATCCGGCCGAATGATGCGAAACTCGGACGCATAATCCGATTTCGTTTCGATCGCGCGCAGAAATATCTCGTTTGTCGGCACCAGGTCGTCGGGGTGGATACTGTCGAGCCAGATGACATCGAGCGGCGCTTTCGGAACGCCATAGATCGATTTGAGCTGTTCATCCCATCGCGTCTGGTTTTTGGGGATGTTGTGCTGCCAAATCCCAATCCCGGAGGCTTCAAGGGCCAGTCCAAGCTGGCGAAGCAGGTTCTCAAGCTCGACATTTGTCCTGGATCGTTTGTTGCTCAAGGCGATCTCGCTGTTTCGTTCGCCCGAATGTCGCATCGAACATTTTAAAGAGTGCTAATCGAGAGCAACCCGCCGGCGTAATCCGACCAATCGCATATCTCCGCTCAACAGCCATTGCCGAACAAGCGCCGATCTTGCTGATAAGTCCCGGCAAGCGCAACCGAACCATTTGCTCGACCGAAGCTGCTGCCGCTCGTCTCGTCAGCGGGAATCTTCCCTTCCACGGCCACAAATTACCTTTGCATCACGGGCCGCAGAGCGACCACCTGCGACGGCATGCTGCTTTCCAACGAGTGCTTATTGTACTGGGCATTCGCCGGACCTCTATGACCATCCAATTGGAACTGATTGACCAGCTCGCGCAGGCGGCTTGCTTCGGAGGCTAGCGAAGAGGCGGCGGCCGTGGACTGCTCGACCATCGCCGCATTCTGCTGGGTTGCCTGATCCATGTGATTGATCGCCGTGTTGATCTCGGAAAGCCCGGTCGCCTGCTCGCGCGCCGAGGTGGCGATCGCCTCCATGGCTCGGTTGATCTCGGCAACGCGTTCGCCGATCGATTTCAGTGACGTCCCGGTTTCGAGAACCAGTTTGACCCCGTGCTCGACTTCGGTCGATGACTTCTGAATGAGACCTTTGATTTCCTTGGCCGCCTGCGCGGCACGCTGGGCGAGCTCGCGGACTTCCTGTGCGACGACCGCAAAACCCTTTCCTGCCTCACCTGCGCGCGCCGCCTCGACGCCGGCGTTGAGCGCCAGCAGGTTCGTCTGGAAAGCAATTTCGTCGATGACGCCAATGATGTTGGAAATCTGCTGCGAACTGTCCTCGATACGTCGCATGGCCTGCTCTGCCTCCGACACAATGCTTGCCGAGCGCTGGGCGCTGACATTCGCTTCCACGGAGATGTTGCGAGCCTCCTCGGTGCGCTTCGTCGCCATTGCGACATTCGACGTAATTTCGTCCAACGCGGCGGCGGTCTCCTCGAGCGAAGCCGCCTGTTGCTCCGTGCGCTTCGACAGGTCCTGGGCCCCGGATGCTATTTCACCGGTGCCGTTGTCTATGCTGTGCACCGTCTGAAGTACCGCGCCGATCGTCGTGCCCAATTGCCGCAGCGAAGTATTGAAATCGTCGCGCAATGCTTCGTATTCAGCGGCAAATCGTTCCGAGAGTTGGAAGGATATATCGCCCGCGGCAAGGCGCCGGAGACCTTCGCCCAAGGTGGTGGTCGCAAAGCGCAACTGCTCGGCTTCGCGTTCGGCACGCTGCTGGGCTGCGGCGCGCGCCACCTCGCTCTCGCTGCGGGATTCGGCAGCCTCCTTCTCGAGCCTGACAACGTTGAGAGCATTCTGACGAAACACTTCAACTGCGCCGGCCATTTCGCCGATTTCGTCGGCACGGCCGGCATAAGGAATATCGCTGTCGAGATCTCCAGCCGACAACCGCTTCATGGCGGACGCCGTATTGCGGATCGGATTGGCAATGCCGGAAATCGCAAAGACGATACCCGCGATAGCCACGAGCAAGGCCAGCGAGGCGATCGCAGCAGTCAGCATGAAAGCGGATTTCGCGGAAGCATCACTTGCCGCCACGAAGCCTTCGGTCTGGCTGAGAATGAATGCCACCAGATCCGCTACCCCATTGTTCACCAACTCGGCCTGCGGCTCCATCTTCTCCTTGAAAAGCCGGACTGCCTCAGCTGTCTTGCCGCTATCTTCGAGCGCAATCATTTGCTCCGCCAGTACGCGATATTTGTCGAGTTCCGGCTTTATCTGATGGATCAACTGGCGCCCGCGCTCCGTGCGCACGCCCTTTTCGTATTCGCCGACCACCGTATCGAGCCCCGATGAAGCGGCCGCGATCGCCTGCTTTTCGGTTTTGTCGTTCTCCGCGGTGTCTTCGAGCAAGTACCGGGCGTGGGCAAGTTTCAGATCAAGAAAGTTCGCTTTGATCTCACGCGCCGTCACCAGCCGATGCACCCAGAACGTACCCACCTGTTCGGCATTTGCGCGAAGCGAGGAAATGGTGTCCAGCGAGACATAGGACAGACCAAGTATGAACATGCTGATGATGGACAGGTTCAGGATGAGAGCTTGCTTGATACTCGGGCGCTTCATGCGGGTCTCCTCTTGGGACGGTCGCTGCCGGTTAATGCGAAATTTCCCATCGGATTCGATAATTTAGTATTAACTAAACGAGGAGAGTCGTTCGGTTTTCAAAATCTCTGGTGGGCGCAATTACTTCCGCGATCAATTCGAAGCCGCCTCCACTCAAAGTTACTGGAAAATAAGCAGAATTACGACTTTGCCGGACGCGGAAATTCAGTGCTGCGGGCGCCGCCAGACTGCCGCCGCGTTGCGATTCGTCAGACCGCCAACATGATAATGGGTCGTTTGATGCCTTCGGCAGTCGACCGCACAGTGCAGCCTTCGATCGGATCCGGAGGGCTTAATTCGCGTGGCTACTTTATGTGCGCTGCACAAATTTGGCGCTTCGCGCGTACGCCCGCATTCGCATTCGCACAAATCGTAATCACATTCTGCTTATGCACATTAAATAATCACTTCTGAAATTTCCGATTTTCTTGTTTCGCTTCCTGCTGTTACTTGCCCTCCTCTGAATTGGCACGCGGGTTGCAAGTTCCCAAACGCCCAGTCAACGGCGACTGAGGCAGAGAGGCGCGGCATAGGCGCCGATTTCGACACCGACGTCGCAAGGTTTTTGCTGTCCGGGATCTCCCATTCCGAACGCAGATGCCGGCGGCGTTTTTTTGCGTCCGAACTCAGCAAGCAGAGGGGAACCTGCAGATGAAAAAGATTTCGACGACTGGCATTTCGACAACCGGCATCACCCGCCGCAGCATGCTCAAAACGACTGCGGCAGCCGCCCTGATCGGCGCCGTCAAGACTGCCTTTCCTTCCGGCGCTTTTGCGGCCGGGACGGGTCCTGAAGTCAAGGGCGTCAAGCTCGGCTTTATTGCTCTCACCGATTCCGCGCCGCTGATCATCGCCAAGGAGAAAGGCTTTTTCGACAAACACGGCCTGCCGGAAACGGACGTCGCCAAGCAGGCATCCTGGGGTGCCACCCGCGACAATCTGGTGCTCGGCGGCGCAGCCAACGGCATCGATGGCGCGCACATCCTTTCGCCGCTCCCCTACCTGATGCAGACGGGCAAGGTGACGCAGAACAACAAGCCGGTGCCGATGGCGATCCTTGCCCGGCTCAATCTCGACAGCCAGGGCATCTCAGTCGCCAAGGAATATGCCGACACCGGCGTGCAGCTCGATGCGTCCAAGCTGAAGGCCGCCTTCGAGAAAAAGAAGGCGGAAGGCAAGGAGGTCAAGGCCGCCATGACCTTCCCGGGCGGCACCCACGACCTTTGGATCCGCTACTGGCTCGCCGCCGGCGGTATCGATCCGAACAAGGATGTTTCCACAATCGTCGTGCCGCCGCCCCAGATGGTCGCCAACATGAAGGTCGGCAATATGGACGTCTTCTGTGTGGGCGAGCCGTGGAACGAGCAGCTCGTCAACCAGGGCATCGGCTTCACCGCGGCGACCACCGGCGAGCTCTGGAAGGGGCATCCCGAAAAGGCGCTCGGCCTGCGCGCCGACTGGATCGAGAAGAATCCGAGCGCCGCCAAGGCCCTGCTGATGGCCGTCATGGAGGCGCAGCAATGGTGCGAAAGCATGGACAACAAGGCCGAGATGGCGGAGATCCTCGGCAAGCGCCAATGGTTCAACGTTCCGACCAAGGACGTGCTCGGCCGCCTCAAGGGCGACATCAACTATGGCAACGGCCGCGAGGCCAAGGCCACCGACCTCTATATGAAATTCTGGAAGGACGGCGCCTCCTATCCGTTCAAGAGCCACGACACCTGGTTCATGACCGAAAATGTCCGCTGGGGAAATCTGCCTGGTACAACCGACATCAAGGCGCTGGTCAATCAGGTGAACCGCGAGGACATCTGGCGCGAGGCCGCCAAGGATCTGGGCGTCGCTGCGGCCGACATTCCCGCCTCCTCGTCGCGCGGCAAGGAAACCTTCTTCGACGGCAAGGTCTTCGATCCTGAAAATTCCTCCGCCTATCTCGACAGCCTGTCGATCAAGGCCGTTTCCTGATCCCGCCTCCGGCGCGCGAGCAGCGCGCCGGCCTTCCATTCCCGTGAGGAGCGCGCTGATGTCCGCCCTGGCAAATAAAGAAACTCCCTCGATCGTCGCCTCCGCCAACCCGGCGGCGAAGGTGCTGTCATTCTCCGGCAAGCAAGGCTCGCGGATCGATCTTCGCCGTGCGGCGCTGACCGCACTTCAAAATGTCGTTCCGCCGGCCGTCGTGCTGGCGCTCGTCCTCCTCCTGTGGCAAGCGCTCTGTTCATCGGCGGACGCCTCTCTGCCTTCGCCGCACCAGGTCTGGCAGGATAGCTACGACCTCATCGCCTACCCGTTCTTCAACTACGGCTCCCAGGATATCGGGCTCGGCTGGCGCGTGCTGGTTTCGCTGCAGCGCGTCGCTTACGGCTTCGGCCTCGCCGCTGTCGCCGGCGTCATCGTCGGGGCGATCATCGGCCAGTCGGTCTGGGCGATGCGCGGCCTCGATCCGATCTTCCAGGTGCTGCGCACCGTGCCGCCGCTCGCCTGGCTGCCGCTGTCGCTCGCCGCCTTCCAGGATTCCAATCCTTCGGCGATCTTCGTCATCTTCATCACCTCGATCTGGCCTGTCATCATCAACACCGCCGTCGGCGTCCGCAATATTCCGCAGGATTATCGCAACGTCGCCGAGGTGCTGCGGCTCAACCAGCTCGAATTCTTCTGGAAGATCATGCTGCCGTCGGCAGCCCCTTACATCTTCACCGGCCTCAGGATCGGCGTCGGCCTCTCCTGGCTCGCCATTGTCGCGGCTGAAATGCTGACCGGCGGCGTCGGAATCGGCTTCTTCATCTGGGACGCGTGGAACTCGTCGCGCCTTCCCGACATCATCGTCGCGCTCGCCTATATCGGCATCGTCGGTTTTGCCCTCGACAAGCTGGTGGCCGCGCTCGGCAAACTCGTCACCCGCGGCGCCATGGCCAACTGAGGACCATTCTGATGAACGCCTATCTCAAGCTCGATCATATCGACAAGCATTTCGATCGCGGCGGCGTGCGCGCCGAAGTCCTGAAGGATATCAACCTGACAATATCAGAGGGCGAATTCGTCTCGATCATCGGCCATTCCGGCTGCGGCAAATCCACCCTGCTCAATCTCATCGCCGGTCTGACGCCGGTGTCTTCAGGCGCCGTGCTCCTGGAAAATCGAGAGGTCAACGAGCCAGGCCCGGAACGCGCCGTCGTCTTTCAGAACCATTCGCTGCTGCCGTGGCTGACGGTCTATGAGAACGTGAATCTCGCCGTCTCCAAGGTCTTCAGCCGAACGAAGACCAAGGCCGAGCGGCATGACTGGGTCATGGCCAATCTCGACCTCGTGCAGATGGCGCATGCGAGAGACAAGCGGCCCGCGGAAATCTCGGGCGGCATGAAGCAGCGCGTCGGCATTGCCCGCGCGCTTGCCATGGAGCCGAAGATCCTGCTGCTCGATGAGCCCTTCGGCGCGCTCGATGCGCTGACGCGCGCCCATCTTCAGGATGCGGTGATGGAAATCCACGCCCGGCTTGGCAACACGATGGTGATGATCACCCATGATGTCGATGAAGCGGTACTGCTCTCCGACCGCATCGTGATGATGACCAACGGCCCGGCAGCCCGCATCGGCGAAGTGCTCGACGTGACCATGCCCCGCCCCCGCAACCGCATCGAACTCGCCTCCGACCGGACATATCTCAAATGCCGCGAAGCCGTGCTGAAGTTCCTCTACGAACGCCACCGCTTCATCGAAGCCGCGGAGTAGACCCCGCCGCGATTGCCAATCGGGCCGCGTTACGCATACTGGCCCGATGCAGCGATCAGATAATCCACCGGCCGCCATAAATGTCGTGCTCTGGCAATATCCGAAGAACGGGAGCGATGGGGAGCGCTGGCTGCGGGCGCTTTCACCGAATGAGCGGGAGCGCGCCGCGACCTATCGCTTCGAACGCGACCGGACCTCGTTCATTGCCGGCCGCTATCTGCTGCGGCAACTGCTGAGCGCGCATACCGAAACGCAGCCTGACAAGATCGTATTGCTGGCGGATGCGTACGGCAAGCTGACGGTCGAGGGCCGCGACAGGCTGCAGTTCAACCTTTCCAATGCCGACGGGCTGGTGGCGGTCGCGATCACTTCAGAATGCGAGCGCGTCGGGACCGACTGCGAACGCGCCGATGCCGAAATCGAAGCGGCGGCGCTGGAGAGCTATTGCAGTCTGGACGAACGGCGCTGGCTCGATCAAATGCCTGCGGGCGAACGGCCGCGTGCGGCCGTTGCCCTTTGGACGCTCAAGGAGAGCCATCTCAAGGCGCTCGGGGTGGGCTTGCGCCGGGATCCCCGCAGCGTCTCCTTTTCCTGGCAGGACGGCATTCCTGTCCTGGTTCAGAGCGGCGAACCCGACCGGCAATGGCATCACCGTCTGCTCGAAAGCGGCAGCCAGCACGTCGTCGCGCTGGCCGTCCGCTGCCAATCCGGCGCCCCCGGCATTCGTCTCCGGATGTTTCAGGACGAGAGCAGGCCGTCCGAATAGCCGGCGCGCAGCTGATGCGGCATGGCAGAAGCTGCCTCCGTCGCCCAGACCAGCTGCGCATTGTCGGGCTCGGCATCGAAATGCTGCCGGCCGAGAAGCGTGTTGACGATGGCGGCGCTGCGCCAGGCCATGAGGCTGAGCTGAGAATCGGCGATGCCGTGCGAGTATCGGCCGGCATTCTGCGCAAACAGCCGGTTGGTCCGCGGGCCGGTCCACTGCATCGTGTAGTCGTCGTTCAGGGTGGGATAGCCGTTTCTGTCGAGGCTGATCCTTTCGCTGAGCGAGCCGAGCGCATCCGGCAAACGGAACCTGTAGCCGGTTGCCAGCACCACCGCATCGGCATGCAGCACCTCGATCCCGCCGTCGAAATGGTTGCGGACGATCAGCCGATAGGCATTGCCGTTCCGCTCCATCTGGATCACGTCGCGGTTCGGCGACAGGGATGCGTTCAGCGTGCTCTGATCGAGGTAGCGCAGCGCGTAGAGGCGGCGGTAGATCGAGTGGATCGTCGAGATCGACAGGCCGTCGCTGGTCAGGATCGAGTTCTTCAGCGCCGCCTGCTTCTGCTCGCCGCTGAGCTTCAGATAGGCCTGCACATATTCCGGCGAGAACACCTGGTTCGAAAACGGCGTGTCGTTGATCGGCTCGAAATTGTGGCGCCGGCTGATCCAGGTCAGTTCCTTCATCGCCGCAGGATCGCCAAGCAGCGCCTCGACCACCTCGCCGCCGCTCTGGCCGCCGCCGACCACGACGATGCGGGCGGCGCGAAGATCCTTGAGACGCGATTTGGCCTCGCTGTTGTGGAAGCAATCGGGCCCGAGGAAGGGTTTCGCCCAATCGGGCACGAAGGGCGAAGCCCCCGTGCCGATCACCAGGTTCTTCGCTTCTTCCTGCCCGTCGTCGAAGCGCAGGACGAAGCGGTCGTCACGGTGCTCGACGTCACGGATGTCAGTAGCGTATCGCAGGCCGTCGACGCCGTTGGCGACCCAGGCGAGGTAACGCGCGAATTCCTGTCGGGGAACGGCCTCGTAGTTGGCGTTCAGGAAGGCGTAAAGCCGCTTGTGGGCCACCAAATAGGAGACGAAGGACCACCGGCTGGTCGGCAGGACCGGCGTGACGAGGTCCTTCAGGAAGGACGATTGCAGCTCGACGCCGGGCATCATCATGCCGGGATGCCAGTCGAAGGCGCCGCGCCGCTCGAAGAAGCGGCTGCGGACCTCGGGCACGGATTCCAGCAGGCAAGCAAGGCTCAGATTGGAGGGACCGATGCCGATGCCGGCAAGATCGAGCGGCTCGTTGAGGGCATCCCTGCGGGTAAAAGCGACGGTCATGCGTTATCCTTCTCTGTTTCCTTGAGACGCAGGGCAAGCCTTGAATGGAAGGCGGGAGACCCGATCATGTGCAGATGGTTGGTGCCGGTGATGATTTCGGCCCCGCGCGCCCGCGGCGACAGGCGGCGCCAATCGATCAGGTTGAGGCCGCGATTGAGGCTGTCGTCGGCCGCCCAGGGATAGATCGGCACGTCATGGGGAACGAGCCGATGCTTGCGGAAGATCAGGGCATTGTCGATCAGCACCCAGAACGTATGCTCGCGGCTGCTGATGTCGGGCCCGTCTGTGGGAAGCGGGTCCTTCTCGTCGCCGACGAAGCGCAGGAATTGCTCGTAGGTATCGGCGTCCATCATCGACAGCAGCCGGTCCCATTCGGGCCGCATCGCCGTCTTTTGCAGCCATGCCTGCACGTCCCGGTGCAGCATGTCGCGTTCGCCGGGCCGGAACCTCGGCTTGGCGCCGATGGCAAATTCCGATCCGAGGTCGCAGACATCGACCATCGCCATCATCCTGACGTCGACCTCGTTGGCAAGGGTGCGGGCGGCCTCGTAAGCCAGGAGCCCGCCCCAGGACCAACCGAGGAAAGTGCAGGGCGCGCCGCCGCTGTGCTTCCTGATATAGTCGACATAGCTCTCGATGATCTCTTCAACAGGCGCCCCGACTTCCTTCTTCTCGGACAGCATGTGGCAAATGAAGCCGGTCGCCGGCTGATCGGCGCCGAGATAATCGACGAGCTTCACATATTCGCGGGTGCTGACGAGGAGCCCCGGGAAGCAATAGAGCCGCGGTTTAGTGCCTGATGCCCGCAGCACGATTACCTCGGAGAGATCGCGCTCCTCCCCCTGCTCCATCACACCGGCAAAGGCGCGGATGGTCGGGTTGTTGAAGATATCGGCGACGGTGAGCGGGATCTTCGGCCGGCGCTGCCTGAGCTGCGTGAGGATGCGGATCGCGCCCAGCGAATTGCCGCCGATGGCAAAGAAATTATCCTCGACGCTGATCGCTTCCAGCTTGAGAACCTGGCGCCAGACATCCAGCACCTCCTCTTCCAGCGCGGTCGCCGGCTCGACGATGGCGCGTTTGACCGGCTGGGGTGCGGGCAGCGCGAAGCGGTCGAGCTTGCTGTTCGGATTGGTCGGCATCTTTTCGAGTTCGACCACGGCCGCCGGCACCATATAGGACGGCAGGCTGCGTTCGAGGCCGGACCGAACAGTCTCGACGTCAAGCCTCTCGTCTTTCTTCGGAACGACATAGGCGACCAGCGCCTTTTCACCGGCATCGTCGTCGCGCAGCACGACCAAGGCTTCGCCGACGCCGGGCTGCTGCAGCAGCGCCGCTTCGATCTCGCCGAGCTCGATGCGGTAGCCGCGCAGCTTCACCTGATGATCAACGCGACCGACGAATTCGACGGTTCCGTCCTCGCGCCAGCGCGTCAGGTCGCCCGAGCGATAAAGCCGGCCACCCTCTTTCGAGAATGGATCGGGGATGAAGCGGTCCGCCGTCGTATCCGGCTTGCCGAGATAACCGCGGGCGATGCCCTCGCCGCCGATATAGAGTTCGCCGGTCACGCCGATCGGGCACAGATTGAGGTCGGGATCGAGCACATAGACCCGCCTGAGCCCGACGGCGCGGCCGAGCGGAGCATAGACGCCCTGGAACTTGGTGCCGGCCCTCACCTTCCAGACCATCGGCGTCATGATGGTTTCCGTCGGGCCGTAACCATTGATCAGCCATTCCGCTTTCAGCGCCCGCGACAAGAGGTCGAAGGTCGATTGCGCCAGCCCTTCGCCGCCGAAGGAGTAAAGCCGCATCGGCGGCGCGCCATCGGTGATATCGGCCCATTCCGCCAGTTGCTGCAGATAGGTGGTGGGAATGCTGGCATTGTTGGCGCCGTGCTTGCGCATCGCCGTCAGCGTCTCCTCCGGCGTCCACAGCGGCTGGTCGGGAAGGATGATGCTGCCGCCTTCCATCAGCGGGTTCATCCACCGCTCATGGCCGCCATCCGAACTGAAGGGCAGGAAGGGCAGTTCGCGGGATTCCGAGCTCATGCCGTAGACGCGCGAGGTATTCTGCAGATGGTGGGTCAGCGGCCCGTGCTCGACGGCGACACCCTTCGGCAATCCGGTCGATCCCGACGTGTACATGACATAGGCGAGTTGATCCTTGTGCGTGGGAATATAGAGCGGCGTATCCGGCTCGCCGTCGAGATCGAGCTTGTCGAGTTCGACGATAATGGCATCGAGTTCGTCCGGCAGCCGATGGCGCAGCCAGCTATGGGTGAGAACGATCTTGACGCCGCCGTCGCGCAGAATGTGGTGGTTGCGCACCGGCGGATGGTCTGGCTCGACGGGGATATAGGCGCCGCCAGCCTTCAACGTCGCGAGGATGCCGACGATCGCCTCCGGCGAGCGCTTGATGAAGATCGCGACCGTCACCTCGGCGCGAACGCCGAGCTGCCGCAGCCGATGCCCGAGGCGGTTGGTGCTCGCCTCCAGCCAGCCATGGCTCCACTCCTCGTCGCCATAGACAATCGCGGTCTTCTCAGGCGTCCGGCGCGAATGGGCCGATATCAGCTCGTGGACCGGCCGGTCATCGTTGACGACGTCGTCCTCATAAGGCGCCGACAACCAGTCGAGCTCGTCGCTGCCGACGAGTTCGATATCTTTGATCCGGAGATTTGGCTGCGCGACGATCTGTTCGAGCACCAGGCGGAAATGCTTGGCGACGCGGGCGATCAGCGTGCCGTCGTAAAGATCTTGGGCGTAATCGATCAGCCCGAATGCGCCGCCGTCCGAACGCGCCTCGACGACTAGAGAAAGTTCGCTGTCGGCGCGCGCGCCTGATGGTTCCAGGTTCGTCGCATCTCTCGGCACCGGATAGGGTTCGCGGAATTCGAACAGCGCCTTGACCACGGCTTCCTGGGCGGCCGCTTCGTCGACCACCAATTCCTGCGTGATGCGCTCCAGCGGCACGAGGCGGGCAAGCCCCCCCTCCGCCACCGAGGAGATCGCCGCGACGACATCGTCGAGGGATAGTCGGGAAGCGAGCGGCAGGACAAGGGGAAGCACCTGTTCGGCGCGGCCGCGGCTGGCGAAATGCTCCGTGCGGGGCCGGGCGACCAGCAGGCCGGTCAGCAAAGCATAGTTGCCGCTGTAGCGTGCCAGCAGCGCGCAGAAGGCGGCGTGCAGCACGCGCTCGACCTGGAATCCTTTGCCCTGCGCATGCCGTTCGAGCTTGCCCCACAGCTCGGGCTCGATTGCAAACCGATGCTCAGCGCGCGCCACGCCGGCAAGCCCACCGCTGTTGAAGCGAGTGGGAAAGGTCGAGGCCGCATAGTCGAGACCGATCGTGTCGCGCCAATAGGCCAGCGCTTCGCGCGCTTCATCCGTCTCCAGCCATTCTTCCTCCCGCGTTCCGGCCGAGATTTCCGCCGAGCGCATGTCGCCGGCCGGCGCGCCGTCGAGAATGCGCGCCAGCGAGCCGGCAAGAACGGATTTTTCGTGGTCGTCTGAGATGATCGGATGCAACACGATCGTCAGCAGCGACTGCCCGTCGGCAAGCCGGATGATCTGGATACGCGCGCCCGGTCCTTCCAGAAGATCGAAGCGCTTGTCGCGGAAGGCTTTTCGCGCGGCCAGGGCTTCAGCCTGGGAAAGAGCGGCTCCTTCCTTGCCGAGGATTTCCATCGGCACGGAGTTCGATGCGCCGCGATACTGCTCGATGCGGCCGCCCGCCAGCCGGCGGAAGCGGGTAGCAAGCGACGGATTCTCAGCCACGAGCGCACGGCAGGCTCCGGCAATCGTCTCGATGTCGATCGCGGCACTCAATCGCAGCCCGATGACCTGATCGGGAAAGACCGTGTAGTTGCCGATCTGCTCCAGCGACCAGATGCGCTTCTGCGCGATCGTCAGCGGAAAGCTCTCGAAGACGGTGTCCACAGCATCGGTCGGGCGGGCATCGGCGAAATTGGTAATCTGCTTGTTCATCTTGCCATCCAGACGTTTTCAGAGACGTGCATCGGCTGCCATGGCCGAGCGCAGGGAGAGCGGGCGTGGGTCGGGCCAGACGTCACGGATATGGGCGAGGCACTCCTGGCGCGAACCGGCAAAACCCGCCGCCTGCCAGCTCACCGGAATCCGCTTGTCCTGCGGCCAGACCGAGTAATGATGCTCGGTGTCGTGGACGACGATCCAGAGATCGTCGCGGGGCTCAAGATTGTCCATTCGAAGCTCCAGCAGAGATTGACGTCATGCGCAAATGACGGATCCCCCCTGCTAGAGTTTAGAAAATTGCTGAGAATTTTTTTCTTCGTTTCCCCTAAATCCGCCCAGGGATGGATCGTCATTCTACCAAATCAGCGCAGGCGCGGGCTTCATGCTCGCAGCATCAAAAGCCCTGCCGATCACGGAGAACATCATGGATTTCGACGCCGCCAAACAAAGGCGGGCTCTGCAGGCGCGCAGCTATGTCAGGCTTGCCCCCAATATCGTCCATCTCAACACCGTGTACGGGAATCACGAAGTCGCCCTCGAAGTCGAAGCCGGCATCGCCTCGCTGACCTTCTACGAGGGAAATCCCGTGCAATCGGCGGAGCTTCTCATGGCGGCCGCCGAAGCGGTGACGGCACAAGACCGCTCGATCAAATCGGTCGCTTTCGAAGGGCATCAGACAAGCCTTCCCCGGCACATTTCAGCCATCGATGGAAGGCTCGACTCCGCCATCCTCTGGCAATGGCCCTCGCTATGGCTGCCGCAGATGTCCTATCCGCTGCCGCCCGTGCAGGAGATGACCGCCGGCCGCTACCATCCGCGCCGGCCGGCAAAGCCCAAAGGCACGGTCTACCAGCGCTTCATCCCTTGGCTGGAGCGGGACATCAGCTTCAGGGTGGCCGACCCCGAAACCGATCTTGCCGTCTTCCACCGCTGGATGAACGACGAGCAGGTTAATACGATCTGGGAGGATGCGGGCTCGATCGACAAGCACCGGGAGATCCTGGAAGAGAGGATCGCCGATCCGCATGTCCTGCCGCTGATCGGCAGTTTCGCCGACATTCCCTTCGGTTATTTCGAAGTCTACTGGGCCAAGGAGAACCGGCTCGGTCCCTATTACGATGCCGACGATTACGATCGCGGATGGCATGTGGCGATCGGCGAGCCCGATTATCGCGGCAAGAAATGGATCAGCGCGTGGCTCCCCTCGCTGATGCATTTCATCTTTCTGGACGATCCCCGCACCAGGCGCATCGTCGGCGAGCCGCGCGCCAGCCACGAGCAGCAGATCCGCAATCTCGACCGCTCGGGCTTTGCCAAGGTCAAGCATTTCGATTTTCCGCACAAGCGGGCGCTTCTGGTGATGCTGAGCCGCGAGCGTTTCTTCGGCGATCATCTCTGGGTTCCCGCATCATGAACGACATGAGCGAGATGAGCGGCAGCCTGCGGAAACGGCGGCTTGCACCGGAAGATCTTGCCAGCCCGCAGCTTTTCCGGCTGCTGCTGCGGCTCGGGTTGCCCGCCATGTTCGGCCTGTCGATCAATGCCGCGCATCACACGATCAATATGATCTTCGTCGGCATGATCGGCGAGGATCAGATCGCCGCGATCATGATCGTGCTACCGATCCTCATGCTGGTCGCTGCCTTCGGCGAAGGCATCGGCGTCGGCGTGGCGACCGAGGTCGGCCGGGCGCTCGGCGCCGGCAACCGGTCATACGCGAGCACGCTTGCCTCCATCAGCCTGGCCGCCGGCGTCGCCTTCGGCGCGGCATGCGCGGTCGCCATCGTCGCGCTTCCATCTTTCCTACTGTTCGGCGCGACACCCGCGATCGAGCCGTTTGCGCAGCATTATCTCCTCATCATCGCGGTCTCGATACCGCTGACGATGGCGCAGATCATTCTCGATTTCCTGGCGATCGCCGAGGGCAATGCCCGCTTCAGCATGTGGACGCTGGTCGCCTGCTTCGCGCTGAACATCATCCTCGACCCGATCATGATCTTCGGCTTCGGCCTCGGCCTGCAAGGCGTGGCAATCGCCACGATCCTCTCCCAGCTCGTGGCGCTCTGCATTTATGGCGCCTATCATACCAGAAGGCTCGGCACGATCCGGCTGACGTTCGGCTGGCGGTTCGGCGATCTCAGGCATCTCAGGCTGGTCCTTGCCGTGGGCGCGCCGACGACGCTGACGAGCCTCGCAACCGCTTGCGCAATCGCCGCGATGCTGTCGGTCGCCGGCACCTATCACGGTGAAGACGGCATTGCCGGAGTCGGCATCGCCCTGCGGCTGCTTGCGGTCGGCGCACTGCCGGTCATCGGCATTTCGCTGGGAGCCCAGTCCATCCTGAGCTTCGCCTGGGGCCGCAGGGATATATCGCGGGTTCTGGCGTTAGCCCGCATGCTTTCCGTGGTTACGTGCACGGTCGGCGGGGTCTACGGACTGACGGCGATCATCTTTTCCGAGCGCCTTTCTTCGTTCTTCACCGACGAAGCTTCCGTGCTTACGATCGCCGGCCAGGCCATCATCGCAACCCATCTTCCCTTCCTGCTGTTCGGCCTGCGGCAGACGGTGCTGATCCTCTTCCAGGCGCAGGGCAGGCCGAAAGCGGCACTTGCCGTCGGCCTGGCGCAGAACGGCTATCTTCTCTTTCCGCTGCTTGCTCTCCTGCCGCCCTTTTTCGGTTTTTCCGGCCTGCTCGCAGCTATGTTTCTAGCCTCGGCGCTCACGGGCCTGCTGTCATGCTTCTGCCTGGCGAGGTCGCTCGGCGCGCTCCGGCAGCGCTCGGCCGAACCTCTGAGCGCTATCCGTCCCCCTCCCCGCTTTTGCCCATGAAAGGATCATCATGAACCAGTCCTTCAGCCCACGCGACCTTGGCGCCCACGCGGCCGCCGACGATCTCTTCACGCCCGTCGATCCGGCCGCCTTCAACGCCGTCTCGCCGCCGATCTTCCAGACATCGCTCTTCAGCTATGACAGCTACGAGGCGATGGCGGATGTGTTCGCCGGCCGGGCGCGCAACTTCATCTATTCGCGCGGCGACAATCCGACCGTCCGCGAATTCGAGCTCTTGGTCGCCCGCCTCGAAGGCGCGGAAGATGGGCGCGCCTTCTCCAGCGGAACGGCCGCCATCACCTCGACCATTCTGAGCCTCGTGGAAGCGGGCGACCGGATCGTCGCGGTCCGCCACCTCTATAATGACGTCTACCGCCTTCTGGTGAAGCTCCTCGGCAGGCTCGGCGTCACCGTGGATTTCGTCGATCCCTCCGACCATGACGAGGTGCGAAAGGCGCTGCCGGGCGCCAAGCTGCTCTATCTCGAAAATCCCTCCTCCTTCGTCTTCGAGCTTCAGGACATCGTGGCGCTGTCGGCCATGGCGAAGGAGGCTGGTGTCACCACGATCATCGACAATTCCTGGGCGACGCCGCTCTTCCAGAAGCCGATCCAGCACGGTGTCGATATCGTCATTCACGCCGCCTCGAAATATCTCGGCGGCCACAGCGATACGGTCGCCGGCGTCGTCGTCGGGACGAAGGAGGCGATCGCCAAGATCAACTCGACTTCCTACCCCTATGTCGGCGCCAAGCTTTCGCCCTTCGAGGCATGGCTCCTGCTGCGCGGCATGCGCACGCTGCGTGTGCGCCTCAAGGAGCATGAGCGCAGCGGGCTTCTGCTCGCCGATCGGCTGAAGCAGCATCCCGACATCGCGCGCGTCCGCCACCCAGCCTTTCAGGATCATCCAGGACGCGCGACGCTCACGGGTTACGCCGGGCTTTTCGCCTTCGACCTCACGCCCGATATCGATGTCGCGCGCTTCGTCAACGCGCTGCTCGAGATCCGCCTCGGCGTCAGCTGGGGAGGCCCGGAAACGCTCGTGGTCCCCGCCAAGGTCGCGCTGAAGATCCCCGACCGGATGACCACCTTCATCCGGTTCGGCGTGAGCGAACAGACGATACGTTTCGCCGTTGGGCTGGAAGAACCGGAACTGCTGTGGAACGATTTGCAGCAGGCGCTGCACGCCGCGAAGCGGTAATATCTCGCGGGCGCTCTTGATCGGGGCGGGCGGGCTCGGTGATTGCCGAATGGCAATGCTGCTCCGCCGCCTTGATCATGAAATTGACAAGCGTCCTCGAGACGCCGAGTTCGGCCGCAATATCCTTCTGCGGCACGCCATTCAGGCGGTGGCGGATGAAGGCGTCATTGGTCCGCTTCGGTAACCTCTCGAGCGAGGCCAGTAGGTCGCGCAGCGTCTCGGCCGCTACGAGCTGATCGAGCACCGTGGGGATCGGCGCCGTGATCTCCTGCACCTGATCTATCGACTTATAGTTGTTCATCTGCTGACGCCGCCGGCGGCTCTCGTCAAGCGCGAGGTTATAGACCATCCGGAAGGCGTAACCGATCGGGCAACGAATGCCTTCGACGTTCACGCCGTAGGCCTTGATGACACCATCCTGAAATATATCCTCAGAATATGACCTTGATTTGACAACGCTTTCGATCGTTTTCAGGAGTTTGTCCTTGTTTTCGATCATCGCATTGACAACCGCATTTCCGTTCACATCACGATGCGATGCTCGCATTGCCCTGTACCCTTTTTACAAATGGAAAATCAGGCTCTGTCGTTGCTGCTCGGTTCGGCCTCGGCGCTCCTTTCTGAACAAAGGTACACGATGTGATTGCAGTGTCTAATTTAAGATGATAACAAGAGTCAAGTTTAAATTGACCGACCGGAGACGAGAAAAAATGGGACGAACAATTGAGATCCTGACGGGCAAGGGGGAGCTCTGCCGATCGATCATGGGAGCCTTGCCCGACTGGTTTTCCGAACCCGAGGTCATCGAAGCAAGCGCAGAGGCGGTCGAAGATCTGCCGGTGTTCGGCTATATCGAGGCTGATGTCGTCACCGCCATGATCGCGCTGAAGCCACATTTGCCCGGCGCCGTCGAGATCGCGCTGATCGCGACCCGGCCCGAATATCACGGCCACGGCGCCGGGCGGCATCTCGTCGATGCGGCCGAACGTTTCGCCCATCAATCGGGCGCCCGGCTGCTGACGGTCAAGACGCTGGCGCCGCGCGGCCGCGACGAACCGCAATTCGAGGCGACGCGGCGCTTCTATGACCGGAACGGCTTCGTCAGAGCGGAGGTGTTTGCCAAGCTCTGGCATGAAGATCATCCGTGCCTATTCATGGTCAAGCCGCTCGCCGGAAATCAGCCGAGCGAGACTGCGCTTTGAGACGACGGGACTTTCTTCTGGGCGCGCTGGCGATAGCGGGCGCGCCCGTCATTGCGCACGCCGGCGATGACGGCGTCGTTTCGCTCGATTACGGATTGGCATCGACGATGCTGGCGCTCGGCAGCGTGCCGCGTGCGATCGCCTCGCTCAGGAACTGGTCGGAATGGGTTGTCGAGCCGTCTATGCCGCCAGGCGTCGTCGATGTCGGCACCACGTCGGAGATCAATCTCGAAGTCCTCACCAGCCTCCGGCCATCGCTGATCCTCAGCACGCCTTTCCTGGCGGCGCTGGATGAAAAGCTCTCCCGCATCGCGCCCGTGGAGACTTTCACCGTCTATGCCCAGAACGGCGATGCGCTCGACCGCTCCTACGCCGAAACGCTGCGTCTCGGCGCTATGATCGGGCGACAGCGGGAAGCGGAGGCGCTTCTCTCCCATGCCGATGCCACGTTCGAGCGGTTGCGCGAGCGGGTGAAAAGCCTGTCCGCACCGCCTGTCGCCGTCATCAATTTCATCGACCAAAGGCATGCGCGCATCTATAGCGGCCCCGGGCTTTACGGCGGCGCCATGAGACGCATCGGCCTGGAGAATGCCTGGAAGGGCGAGGCGAGCTACTGGGGATTTCAGACGATCGGCCTGGAGCAACTCGCCGAACTCGGTGAAGAAGCCCACCTCGTCGTCGTGTCGCCGCTGCTTCCGTCCGATGTCCTGACCCGGCTTTCCGAAAGCCCGCTCTGGACCAGCCTGCCCTTCGTCCGGCGGCAGCGGATCTCGGTCGTTCCAGGCGTCCTGATGTTTGGAATGGTCCAAGAAGCGCTGCGCTTTTCGACCCTGATGGTCGATGTTCTGGAGACTGCCGCCTGATGAAGCCTCAATATTCCCGCTTCGGCGCGCCGGCACTTGCGGCGCCGCTGCTGTTTTCAGGCCTCAGCCTGGCGGTCCTCGATCTCCTGCCGGCGCTGCCGCATCTCGAAACGACAGGCGGTTACGACGCCCAGCACCTTCTGCTTGTCTATTCCACGCTGCCGCGCATGGCGACGGCGCTGATCGCGGGAGCCGCGCTCGCACTCTCGGGAACGATCCTGCAGCAGGTGCTGCGCAATCCGCTGGCCTCGCCGACGACACTCGGCGTCTCAGCCGGCGCCAATCTGGCGCTGGTATCCGTCATGCTCGCCTTTCCCTCGCTGGCGGGATGGGGCCGAGACGCGGTCGCACTGACGGGAAGTGCCGCTGCAGCCTTCGCGATCTTTTCGATCAGCGCCCGGCACGGTTTTTCGCCCTTTTCCCTCATTCTCTCGGGCATGATCATCGGCCTCTGGTGCGGGGCAGCGGCGGCGATCCTCATTCTTATGAACGATCAATATCTCTCGGGGATCTTCATCTGGGGCGCCGGATCGCTCTCGCAGCAAAGCTGGGCGATCCCGCTATCGCTGCTGCCGAAGGTCGCGCTGCTCGCCGCCCTTGCCCTTCTCGCCACACGGCCGCTGGCGCTGAGCCAGCTCGGCGATGCCGGCGCAACCAGCCTCGGCCTGCCGATCAAATGGGCGCGAGCCTTCATCCTGGCGATCGCGATTGCGCTGAGCGCTCTCGTCACCAGCGCCGTCGGCGTCATCGGCTTCATCGGGCTGGTCGCCCCGCAGATCGTCCGGCTGGCCGGCGCCAGACGCATCCTCAGCCAGTTGATCTGGTCGCCCATCGCCGGCGCCGGCCTTCTCCTCCTGACGGACGAGACCATTAAGCTTCTTGCTCCCGGTGATTTCGTGCCGACGGGGGCGGTGACGGCATTGCTCGGCGGGCCGATCCTCATCGCGCTTCTGCCACGGCTTGCGACAGCCTCACGCACGCTGCCCGCCATGACCTCACCACGGCTCGCGGTCAGCAGCAAAGCGTCCCCCCTCGTCCTGCTGCTCGCCTCCGTCGTCGCACTGGTGATTGTCGCGATCTTCTTTGGCCGTGCACCCGACGGAAACTGGGCCTGGCTGCCCGTCGCCTCATGGGGCGAAATCCTCCCCCTCCGCCTGCCGCGAGTCGCCGCAGCGTTCGGTGCCGGAACGGTACTCGGCGTGACGGGGCTGATCCTGCAGCGGCTGACCGGAAACGAAATGGCAAGCCCCGAGGTGCTCGGCGTATCGGCCGGGGCGACGCTCGGTGTCGCAGCCGCTATGTTCGCCTTTGCCGCGCCGGGGCTGACGGTCCAGCTTGCCTTTGCCGGCGGCGGCGCGCTTGCGGTACTACTGCTGATCTTCCTCTTGAGCGCCCGTTCGGGCTTCGGCCCGAACCGTGTCCTGCTCGCCGGCATCGCCTTCGGCGCGATCCTCGACGCCGGGATCGGCGTGCTGGCGGCAAGCGGCGATCCGCGCGGCCTGGCGCTGATCCGCTGGATGTCGGGCTCGACCTATTTCGTCGATAACAGCGTTGCGGCAAGCGCCCTGCTGATTGCGCTTGCCTGTCTCATCGCGGCCTTTCTTGCAAGCCGCTGGCTTGCCCTGCTGCAGCTCGGCTCGGAGACGGCGAGCGAACTCGGCCTCAGGATCGCTCCGGCGCGCGGCGCCCTGTTCGCGCTCTCGGCGATCATGACAGCTGCCGCCACGCTTGTCGTCGGCCCTTTGAGCTTCGTCGGGTTGATGGCGCCGCACCTTGCCCACGGGCTTGGTCTTCGCCGTCCCTCGACCCAGCTTCTCGCAGCTGCGCTGATCGGAGCAGTCCTGCTCGTCATCGCCGACTGGGCCGGACGCATGATCGCCTTCCCCTACCAGGTCCCAGCGGGATTGATCTCGGCCCTGGTCGGGGCGCCGATGCTGCTGTTCGTTCTGCGCCGGCAGACATGAAGCAATCCGACGAAATGCGTAGCGGTTTTGCCGAAGTCCGGTTCTGGCCTAATGCCGCCCGTCCGGCAGCGGGCAGGCTTCGCCGCAGCCGCCGACGCCCGGCAGGTTATAACGCAGGCAGCAGACCTTCCGGCGGGCAAATTCCAGCCCGCATTGCTGGCGTGCCATGCGGATCATGCCGAACATCGGATTGCGTCCGCCGCCCGGCCATTCAGAATCATTCAGCAGCGCCAGACCGCCTTCGACGAGAGCGGGCTCGTGGCGGTGGGCGATCTCTTTCAGGATCCAGGACAGATATGCCGCGGCATTGTTCCAGAGAAGCTTCGGCGCCACGCCTGCATTGGCCGCGATCGCCGCGATGACCGGTTCGGCATGGCCGAGCATCAGCCGGTGAAGTTCGGCAGCCGGATCGGCCGCAGCCTCCGGCCGATCGGACATCACGAATGCTTCCGGTTCACCTGTCTGCTCACTGCAGATCAGCGACAGCCGGTCCATCTCCAGCGGCAGCGCGATGCGGTTTACGAACATATGGACGGTCGGTGCGATCGTCAGCATGCTGAAATAATAGAGCGTCCACATGGAGACGATCGCGCGGCGGTCGCTGCCCGGGAATTTTTCGGAATAGCGCGCGATGATGCCGTCAAAGACGTCCCGGTCGCCAAGATCCCTGCAGGGAATGACAATCCCGGCCGGCGGCGGAGAGGCAAGCAGCTTCCCGCGGCAATAGGCGAACGGGCCATCGCCCACCAAGCCGTCGAGGTCGACTGCCTGGTGGGCGACAGGATGATCGGCGATCGAAGGGCGTGCGCCCGCCCCGTTCATCTCCGCCGCCATGGTGCTACCACCGATACTTCAGGGTGCCGGTCATGTTGCGACCCTGGCCGAGGTAGCAGAAGCCCTCGTTGCAAACGGTATCGCGTTCATCGGCGATATTGCGGATATTGAAGGCCGCAGTCAGGCCTTCGTATTTCTTGTCGACCGCGCCGAAATCATAAGCGGCGGACGCGTCGATGTAAAAGCTCGAGGGGTTCTTTGACGTATTCGCCGTGTCCGTCCAATTCTCGCTGACATAACGGACACCCGCGCCGACGGAAAGGCCATGGAAGGGGTTGGTTTCCTGGAACGTATAGTTGGCCCAGAGGCTGGCGACATGCGAAGGTGTGAGGGCTGGCGTATTGCCCTCGTTTTCGCCGCCTCCCGTCACTTCTGAATGGTTGTAGGTGTAGGCCGCAATAAGATCCCAGCCATCGGCTACCGCCGCGCGGGCTTCCAGTTCGATACCCTTTCCGGTCACCTCACCGATCGATCCATAGGCAAACAACAGCGGGTCGACCAGCACCGGCTTGTTCTTTTCGACGATGTGATAGGCAACGGCCGACAGCAGGATGTCGGAGCCCGGCGGCTGGTATTTCACACCGACCTCGTACTGTTCACCCTCTGTCGGCGCGAGGGTCTTGCCTGAGGTCGAACGGTTGGTCACCGGATCGAACGAGGTGGCGTAGGAGACGAAGGGAGCAATGCCGTTGTCGAAGAGATAGAGGGCACCGGCTTGCCAGGAGAAGGCGTTCTTATCGACCTCCTCCGAGCTGACCGCGGGCAAAGTCGCATCGCGCGTCTGGTTCACCCAGGTCTGCCGGCCGCCGAGGTTGAACCGCCAATTTCCGACCTCGATCTGGTCCAGCGCATAAATGCCGACCTGCCGCATGTCCGCGTCGGAAGCCAGGATGCTGTAGTCCGGCGTGGCGCCCGAGACACCATAGGTCGGATTGGCGATATCGAAGTCGAACACCGGATCGGCAGCGCCGGCGCCGTAGCCAAAGCTCGACTGGAGATTGGTGTAGTCGAGCCCGAACAGCGTCGTATGGGCCAACGGGCCCGTGTCGAACTTCGCTTCGAGCTGGTTGTCGACCTGGAAAACGTTCATTTCGTCGCGGATCGCATTTGTGCCACGATGCGCGACAGTCCCGGTCCAGCTGGTCACGCCGAGATAGCGAGCCTCCAGATCGAGATGCGAATAGCGCAGGTTCTGCCGGAAGGTCAGGCCGTTGTCGAATTCATGCTCGAACTGATAGCCGACCTGCTGCTGCTTGACCTTCTGGTAGTCGTAGTCGGGATCGCTCTCCCTGAGCTCGTGGATCTTCCCGTCCAAGGTCGTGATCGCGCCGACGTTGGAGTCGGTCTCGTCCGACTGCGCCAGACCGTACACCGTGAAGGTCGTGTCCTCGTCTGGCTTCCAGGTAAAGGACGGCGCCAGGAAGTAGCGGTCGTCGGCAATGTCGAAATTGGTGTCGCCCCGCCGGGCGAGGCCGACGATGCGGTAGAGGAAATCGTCGTTGTCTTCGCTGATCGGCCCACCGAAATCGAACATTCCCTGCACCCGATCCTTGGTGCCGTAGGTGATGCCGACTTCGCGGATCGGCTCCTCGGTCGGAAGCTTCGAGATCTTATTGACGAGGCCGCCCGGCGATCCCGCACCATAGAGAACCGAAACCGGTCCTTTGATCACCTCGACGCGCTGCAGCTGATAGGGATCGGTTCGGAACATGCCGTAATTGATATAGGGCTGGCGCAGGCTGTCACGAAAGTCTCCGACTGTCGTGATGTTGAAGCCGCGAATGTAGATCTGGTCGAAACGCGGATCGAAGCCGTTCGGTCCGGTCGTCACGCCGGCCGTATAACGAACCGCCTCGATGACCGACTGCGCGCCGCGCTGCTCGATTTCCTTCTCAGTGGTGACGGAAATCGAACGCGGCGTCTCGACGAGCGGCGTGCTGATCTTGGTCGCACTCGCGCTGTTCTTGGCGGTGACCGACGTCCGGTCGGTCTTGCTATCAGAGGCTGCACCTTGAATGACGATCGGCTCCAGTGTCGTCGCGGTGTCACCTGCGGAGGCGCTCTGGGCGGCGGCCGGCGATGCTGCAATGCCGATCAGGACGATCGCGGTCGTCGCAAAAAGGCTGTCTCTGTAAATTCGCGATACATTATTAGAAACATTCAAAAAAACACGCGCCATTGCTTGGTCCCTACGTCACGGATGCGGGCGGAACCTATGGAGCGAAATAGAGCTTGTCAACATAAGGTGATTATTTTTGTCATCTTTTATTCGATGATCTGGCGGTGACGGCCGTTCGCGAAGAGGTTGCACGCAGCATCGACACTGGAACGCCGGCACGGGACACCTGCGATGCAGGCTCCGGCCGCGCCTCCTGTCGATTTCCGGATCCGTACGCAGTCGGCATAACATTCTCCCGCCCGGAGTAACGACCGAAGCAATACAGCATCAGGCGACCATAGCTTCTCTATCGATCTTGGTAGGGAGAGGAGTTTTCTATTGAGGCAAATAAAAAATCTGGTTTACTGCACTTCGCTTGTTGGCTTTCAGGGGGGATTTAGCCGATGGTGTGGACCCGCAGGAGTATTATGCTCGGTGGATTGGCGTTGCTTGGGACCGGCGCCGTCAGCAAACCGGCAGCCGCCGCGGCAGCTTCTTATTTCGACGGCGCTGCGGTCGACAACGGCGTGACGTTTCGCAGCACCGATTTCGCCAAAATCGACAGGCGCTGGCATCGCCAGGTCGTCAAATATTTCAGCAGCGAGCCGATCGGCACCGTTGTGGTCGATACAAGGCACCACTTTCTCTATCTGATCATGGAGAACAAGACCGCCATCCGTTATGGCGTCGGCGTCGGCCGCGAAGGCTTCAAATGGTTTGGCCGCGCCACCATCGACGCCAAATCACTCTGGCCGCGTTGGACGCCGCCGCCGGAGATGCGCAAGCGCCATCCCGAACTGCCGGAATTCGTCGCGGGTGGCTCACCGAAGAACCCGCTTGGCCCCCGCGCCATGTATCTGCATCGCGACGGCGTCGACACCGGCTATCGGTTCCACGGCACGCTGGAGCCATGGAGCATCGGCAAAGATGCCTCCAGCGGCTGTATCCGTATGTTCAATGAAGACGCCATCGATCTTTATCAGCGCTGCCCCATCGGCACTGCTGTACAGGTTCTGCCGCATATTGCCGACCAGGCTGACGGCGCCACGCAGGTTAGCGAAACAACTCCGGTCGAATGAGGAATATCACCCCTATGTCTGCGATGATCGGATACACCAAGCGCCTCGCCGGCGCAGCCATGCTCTTGGCGCTCGCCGCCTGCTCCACCACCGAGGTCGCCTCCCTGGAAGAACCGGCCGCGGTGCCGATGACCGGACAGACCAACGACCCCGCCCCCGGCTTCGAGAATGTCGCGCTGGGCAGCGAGGAGGATTTCATTCTTAGTGTCGGCCGACGGATCTACTTCAAGCAGGACTCCGCCGCGCTCGATTCCGTCGCCATGGCCACCCTGGACAACCAGGCCGCCTGGCTCAACAAGAACCCGACCTGGCTGCTCAAGCTTCAGGGATTTGCCGACGATTCCGGTTCCGCCTCCAAAATGCAGACGCTCTCGCAGAAACGTGCCGACGCGGCGATGGCCTATCTGGCCTCGAAGGGCGTGGACCCCAAGCGCATGTGGGCCAAGGGCTACGGCAACGACCGCGAAGTCCGCGACTGCACAGAGCGCTCCTGCAAGGTGCAGAACCGGCGCGTCGTCACCAATCTGCGCACCCAGCCTGATGCAGTCTGATTGCAGGTGGACCTGCAGGAGGGCCGAACGGAGGGCCAAGCTTGTTAGGCCGGGATTTGCGGCAAGAGAGTTCGAGGGGAGAACAAACTCAGTCCACCTCGTTCGTGCACAAGGGCCGGCCACATGGCGCCGGCCCCGATTGACATGGAAGCCCTGTTCAGGATCGCGCTTCAGAAACCGCGTCCGCGCTGCGGAGCTTGCCTAACGATTTCGAAAACAGAGACTTTGCCGCGTTTTTTGCGCTGCTTCCGCGACGTTTCCTGATCTCTACGATGAACGGCTTTATCCGGGACTTCATGGAGAGGCTCTCCTTAAGCCACCTGACGCTCGGATTCGATCTGAAGAGGCGCCTGCTGAAAGGAGCCGTCACCGATAACGATCTTGCGCGGTTTCATGGCTTCGGGCACTTCACGCTTCAGCGCAATCGAGAGAATACCATGCCTCAGCGAGGCATTCTCGACCCTGACGTGATCGGCGAGTTCGAAGCGCCGTTCAAATGCGCGCCCGGCGATGCCGCGATGCAGATATTCGCCGTCCTTTCCGTCGGCCGGCTTTTGCCCCTTCACCAGGAGGACGTTCCGCTCCTGGGTGATGTCGAGGTCGCCTTCGGCGAAGCCGGCCACTGCCATCTGGATGCGATAGTCGTCTTCGCCCGTCTTGACGATGTCGTAGGGCGGCCAGGCATCAATCGCCTGCAGGCGCTGCGCATTGTTCAGGAGATTGAAGACACGGTCGAAGCCGACGCTGGACCGATAAAGGGGGGCGAAGTCAAGTTCGTTTCTCATAGCCATATCCTCCGTAAAGCAACATGGGATGGAGACGCGTCGCAAACCTGCGTCTCCGCACTACTCATCGGCCCGCTTTTGCGCTGCCGACGAAAATGATCTGGTTTCGCACGATTTTCGATTCAAGAGGAGAATCTAAAAATTTCAGCCTGCTTCATCCGGCAGGCCGGAAAGGCTCTTGAGCACTGTTTTCATTCACCTAAATCGATGACGCCTGACCGTTTCGACGTGGGTCATGCGATCGACGGTGGCAGCACGTAGCCGGCTGGCGACGGCAGGTGGATCACGGATCTTGTGTCGGCGGCATTCGCCGCCAGGACCAGCTGATAACCACCCGGTTCGGCCCGGAAGGCGCCGGCCTCGATATCGAAATAGGCCAGATCGCGCGGCAGAACCTTCATGACGGCCGTGCCTGTTTCGCCGGGTTGCAGCGACAGCTTTGCGAAGGCGCGCAGTTCCTTGTCCGGCCGTTCCACTTTGGCTAACGGCGAGCGCACATAGAGCTGAACCAGCTCCGAGCCTGGCCGGTCGCCTGTATTGGTGACGTCAATGCTGACGGTTATGCCTTCAGGATCCATTTCTCCTGCGGAGAGTCGCGGTTCGCCCCAACGGAAGCGGGTATAGCTAAGGCCGAAGCCGAAGGGGAAGAGAGGTTCGACGGCGCTGATATCGTGATGGCGGTAGCCGACGAAGACGCCTTCGGCATAGTGCACATGCCCGTCCTTCCCGGGATAAACGGCAGGATCGCCTGTGATGGCGGAATTGTCGGCAAGCGCTTTCGGGAAGGTCTGCGGCAGGCGGCCGCCCGGCTCGGCGTCGCCGAACAACACGTCGGCGACGGCGTTACCGAGTTCCTGGCCGGGATACCACATCTGCAGCACGGCGCGGACCTTGCCGAGCCAAGGCATCTCAATGGGACCGCCGGTCTGCAGCACGACGACGGTGTTGGCGTTGGCGGCGGCGACCTTCTCGATCAGCTCCTCCTGCCGGCCCGGCAGCCGCATGTCGGGCAAATCAAGTCCCTCCGTGTCCCACTCGCCGTCGCGGCCGACGAAGAGCAGCGCCACGTCGGCATTGCGGGCGCTTTCGACGGCGGCCTCGATATCGGCGTCGCCGAGCGGCCTTTCGACACCGAAGCGGATGGCGATAAGGTTGATGCCCTCCTCGCTCGCCATGGCCGGTTCATATTCGACAGCGATTTCGTAGAACCGGCCCGCTTCCAGGCTCACCCCGCCGCGCTGTTCGTCATTGGCGGTGCCGAAATAATTCTCGCCGCGCGTCCAGCCCTCATGGCCGTCGACGGTCAATCGGCCGTCGACGAAGAGTCGCGCCAGCCCTGCATTGGTCATGCCGAAGACATGTTCGCCACTCTCCTCCGGCGCATATTGCATCACCATGCGGGCCGAGAAATCGGCAGGGTCGAGTTCGCCCGACGGCAGCTCGAACCAGAAGAACTCGCCCTTGTCGACGGTCTCCACATGAAGCGGATCGCCCTTGCAGCCGCGCCCCTTGAAATATTCGACGGTGATCTTTCCCTTGAACACGTCGATCAGGCGGTTGTGGCGGCAGCCGACGGCATGGCTGATGCTGTTGGCATTGGAAAGAGCCGCGCGAATGCCTTCGAGCGGGCTCACCGTATAATGCGCCGCGATCTGCGCGCTGCCGCCGCCCATGACGCGAGCGGTGACGGCATTCGGTCCGATGACGGCGATCCGGTCGAGCGACGTCTTGGCAAGCGGCAGCATGCCGTCGTTCTTGAGGAGCACCGCGCCTTCGGCGCCGAGACGCCGGATCAGCGCCCGATCTTCCGGCAAGTCAACCGCCCGCTCCGTAAGATCGGGTTTGCTCCTAAATGCGCCGACCCGCTCGAGCAGCAGCAACATGCGTCGTGCTGCCGCACGCACCGTCGCTGCTTCCACCTTGCCCTCGCGCACGGCTGCAACCAATTTCTCGCCGCGGTCGCGCACCGGGCCGGGCATTTCGAGATCGAGGCCGGCATTGATCGTCTCGGCTGTCGAATGCGAGCCGAACCAATCGGACATGACGATGCCGTCGAAGCCCCATTCCTCGCGCAGCACCTTGGTCAGCAGCCAGTGATGCTCGCTTGTATAGGTGCCATTGAGGCGGTTATAGGAGGACATGACGGCCATCACGCCGGCGCGGCGCACCGCCTGCTCGAAGGGCGGAAGGTAGATTTCGCGCAGCGTCCGCTCGTCGATGTCTGACGATATGGTCTGCCGCTCGATCTCGGATTCATTGCCGGCGAAGTGTTTGATCGTTGCGGCAACACCCTCACTCTGCACGCCCTCGATATAAGCGACGGCGAGTTCTGATGTCAGCATCGGATCTTCGGAATAACATTCGAAATTGCGGCCGTTGAGACCGGAGCGGTGGATATTCACCGTCGGCGCGAGCAGCACGGCCGCTCCCTTGCTCTTGGCCTGGCGCGCAAGGGAAGCGCCCATCTGCCTGAGGAGATCCGGATTCCAGCTGGCGCCGAGCGCGATGGCCACGGGAAAACAGGTCGCCTTGACGCCGGCGACCAGCGAGCCCGCGCCGCGGGCGCCGTTCGGCCCGTCCGTCACCTTGATCTTCGGCACGCCGAGACGCTCGACGGGCACGGTCGTCCAGAAATCGGCGCCCGACAGCAAGGAGACCTGCTCTTCGAGCGTCATCCTGTCGAGAATGGAATCGATCATGCAAACCTCCCCAAAAGACCGCGAGCATCGCGCCTGTTAAACCTACCGATTACTCGGTATTTTTAAGATGTCAAGCTGACGGACCTGATGTAGGAAGGAAGCAGAGGAGATATCGGCCGGAGCATTGCGGATCGGCGTATTGCATTTAAAAGAGGCCGATGGGAGAAACGATGGCAGAGCAGAAGGTGGAACAGGACGAGAAGCGACGGCGCCGTTCGCGCAAGGGAGAAGAGCGCCGCGCAGAGATCCTGGCGGCGGCGATGCGGCGCTTTGCCGAAGACGGCTACCAGAATGCCGCGATCGGCGATATCGCCCGGGATGTCGGCCTGTCGCTGCCCGGCCTGTTGCACCATTTTCCGACCAAGGTCGATCTGCTGCTCGCCATCCTCGCCAAGCGCGACCTCGATAGCGCCGATTTTATCGGGCATTGTCGCTCCGATCTCCGCGGCTTGCTGAAAGGCATGGTCGAAATCTTTCGCCGCAATGCCGGAATGATCGAGGTCATCCGAGCCTTCGCCATTCTGAATGCCGAGAGCCTCATGAAGGACCACCCCGCCAAGGCGTGGTTTCTCGCTCGCACCACGGAGATGCAGAACGATATCGCCGCGACCTTCGAGCGGGCGATCGCCGATGGCTCGATCGACAAAGGGATCGACAGCAAGGCCACCGCCGCCGAGTTGATCGCCGTGATGGACGGTCTGCAGATGCTGTGGCTGCGTGATCCCGATCGCTTCGATATGGTCGGCGGCCTGGAAGCTTATGTCGGCCGCCTGCTGGCGAGCCTCGGCCTCGAGGGCTGAATTCCCTCTTCATCGAAGCGCGTGAGCCAGCTCATGATGCGGCTGACGGGTTCATAATATCTCTGCCCGACCAGCAAGCCGGTATGCGTCGTGCCCCAGAGACCAAGATACTCGCCGCCGATGTGCCGCGCCATCGCCTGCCCTCGCCGGTCGGCGACTTCGTCATTGACAGCCGAGATCACCAGGCTGGGGCAGGTGATCTTGCCGCCGTCGACGGAAATCCCCTCGGCTCCAAAATGAAAGGAAAAGGCACCGAAGGCTCTGGCGGATTCCATGGACAGGTATTTCCGCTGGAAGGCGATATCGTCGGGAGTTTCGTCGGGGCTGGATTGCTCGTCGCGCACCGGCGCGGGAATAACGACGCCAGGTATCTCAGGCGCAAGATCCTGGTAGGGCACCTCGTCATGCACCTGCCTGGAGATGCTGGAATCGATCAGCACCACCCCGGCAATGCCAACGCTTTCCGCCAGTTTCTGGCTGAGGATTCCGCCCATGCTGAAGCCGATTACGGCAGGAGCGGCAGCACGTTGCTCGGCGATTGCGGAAATAGCCTCACGAACGTCTTCCAGATAGTGCTCGAATTCGACCGTCGTAAAATCCACCGACCGGCTTTTGTAATGACCTCGCAGATTGATGCAGTAGGAGTCCCATCCCGCCGCCATGAAGTGCGGAATATATTTGCTCCACATCCAGCTGCCGGTGAAGGCGCCATGAATGAAAAGCAGGGGCGGTCGATCGGCCGCATCCAGGCGGTTGTTCCCAGGAAAGATTTCCAGGAACAGGTCGTTCTCGCCAATGTATCTTGTCCTGTGCTCCGGTAATTCTTTCGCGTAGTCCCGCATGCCATCCACTCCTTGATCTCGGCAGGCCCATCCTTCCGGCTTTCGAGACAAAGGATATTTGTTACGCAATGTTGATCAATTCCGGTGCGTGGACTTACATAAAGGACAAAATGTCTCCAATCGGATTTTGCCATGGATAGTCTCGCGAGCGTCTTCGCCTTCGTTCATGCGGCCGAACAGCAGAGTTATGTCGCAGCCGCGCGCATTGCCGGCGTCTCGCCGTCTGCGATTGGAAAGGCGGTGGCGCGTCTGGAAAGCCGGCTCGGCGTGCGGCTCTTCAACCGAACGACCCGCAGCATAAGCCTGACCGAGGAAGGGGCTGTTCTCTACGAGCGCTACAAACGCATCATCGACGATATGCAGGACGTAGAGGCAACCCTGTCGAAAAGCCGGGAAAGCCCGAGGGGGCGCCTGCGCGTCAGCGTCCCACATATCGTCGGGCATCATCTGCTGATGCCGATGCTGCCGGCCTTTGCCGAGCGCTTCCCGGAGATCGAGCTGGATGTGGATTTCGAAGATAGGGTCATAGACCTGGTTGCGGAAGGTCTGGATGTCGTGGTGCGCAGCGGCGAACTTGCCGATGCGCGGCTGATCGCCCGCCATCTCGGCGATCAGCATTTCGTCGTGTGCGGCAGTCCCGATTATTTCGAGCGCCGTGGACGGCCTGAGACGCCGGGCGATCTCTTCAGGCATGCCTGCATTCACTTCAAATATCCATCCAGCGGCCGCGTCGCGCCCTGGGCCTTCAGCGCGCCGTACGAGCGACTGCTTCTGCAGAAAAGCCTAACATTCAACAACACGGATGCAGGGCTGCGGGCAGCACAGGATGGTTTGGGCCTCGCCCACCTGCCCGTCTATGTCGCGGCATCGCACATGCGAGCGGGAAGCCTGATCCCCGTCCTCACCTCCTTCATGGTGCCCTTCGGTTCACTCTCGCTTGTCTGGCCGTCCAATCGCCAGCTTTCGCGCAAAGTCCGCGCTTTCGTGGATTTCGTCGTCGAGAACTGTGCCGCCCGAGCCGACGCTTTTCGACCGGCAGCCAGCCTGTCGCGCTGATCCGCCGGCGCGCCATATCCGAAGCGGGTGCACCTTCCCTACTCACAAAGCTGGGGGCTTTGAAGCTCAGCCGCAGTTCCGGCTTGGTTTTGAATCGGAGCCGGCGCTTGCTCCGCCATTGAGTGCCATTGGCTGATCTGAACGCGCCGTTGCGATCGATGCGGATGATGTCCGCGGGATGCGCGGATCCGTCGTGGCCAGCCAGCGGTCTGGCGAAAAATACGCCCTGGTTCTTGCCTGCGAACCTGGAGCTGCCTTGAGGCCTAGAGCAAAACTAAATCTGTTTTCGCTGCCGGCTTCGCGCCTGAAGCTGAGATAAGAGCCGAATCGTTCGGCTTCGACATCGCGAAGGCTTTGGATCGACGCAAGCGCATCTTCAAAATCTCGCCAGCACGCCTGCTTCACAATGATCTCGAAAATGCGCAGCACTTCAGGGGCGAGAAGTCCCTCAGCATCAATCTTCGGTCCGACGATCTTGGCGCGGATCTCAACAATATTACCCGTCCCATCTCCACGAACCCTGAGGAAGGTCGAGCTGAGCGGCCGCGCCTCGTCCCGTTCGTAGATGCGCTGAAAATAACACTCATAATCGCGATTGCGCATCGATGCGGCTTTCCATTCGCTCACCTCTATGCCCGCCTCTCGAAGAGCGCCGCAAATATTGGCGCCCGAGACCAACCACATCCGCAGAAACTGACTTGCCAGGTCGAGCTTTGGGAGCTCCATCAGATGCCGCGATATCGATATCGTCGGACGAGGAGAAGAAGCAGCCGGATCAGAGCGAACGGCTAAGCGTGCGGAAGGGGCAGCGTTGTTCGGCGCTCGATTTTCAAAATCTTCGGTCGGAGCTTCGGATCGGCGGATGTCAATGTAAGAAACGGCAATGGTTGCAACAACCAGGGCGAGGACCAACAGCGCTGACCGACGTAACGAGCGCCGGTTGCTCAGCAACGGGAACTTCCAGCGCGGGGATGGGCCGTCGCTGGAAGAACCGGCTGAGAACAATTTATTCACTGCGTTGCCTCGCAAGCTTGCGACCAGCGGCGTCGGTCGGCGCCTGGTCAATCCCCGTGGCCAATCCTTTGAGGCGAGCAACGATGTGAAAGCGCTACAGCCGGCTCACCTTCGAAACCGCGATTTTGATGTCGAGTGTATCCAGCGTCAAGCAGGAGCCCTGAAACGGCTGCGCCCCAAAAGAAAAGCTCGCCTATGTCGCCGATCTCTTCGGGAAATTACTTTCCATCAAGCCATTCCTGCAGCTCCGCCTCAGCTCGTTCTAGAGCGCTGTAATTCAGAAGTTTACGCAAGAAAGCAATCGTGACAGCGCGGGCGCGGAGATTGAAGCGGCCGTCCTCGTGGTCGTCGCCAGTCGTCTGATATACGTCGAGCTTGTCGTAGAGCTGCTGCAGGCGGTTCTGCACGCTGCGCAGCGACAGGCTCCGGCGTTTGGCGATCGCCCGGTCAGTCAGACCGAGGGCTATGTCGACGAGGATCTCGTATTCGGAATCGGTGAAGCCGTTGGTCTGGCCGAGGCTCTTCTGCTGCAGACCACGCACCTCGCGGTCGATGACACACTGGCTCTCGATGAAGATCGAGCGCAGGGCAAGCTTCAACCGCTCGTCGGAGGCGGATTTCAGCACATAGCCATAGGCGGCGCCATCCGGCACGATGCGCGAGACACCGCGCACATAAGCCTCATCCGAATAATTCGACCAGAACAGGATGCGGGTCTCCGGCCGTTCCTTCCAGATCGTGCGCGCCGCCTCGATGCCGTTGCGGCTCGCCATCTGCAGATCCATGACGATATGCGCCGACTTGTGGTCGCGGGCGAGCTTCTCACCGACGGTTCCGTTCTCCGCCTCGATCACCGTGTCGCATTCCGGCAGGGCGGCGTTAACAGCCTCGTGCAGGTAGGACCGGTGCAGCGGGTCGTCCTCGACGATCAGAACTTTCATCGTGTCTTTCTCCTCAGTCTGGCTCGCCCGCCGGGCCGTTCGGCGCCAGCGGCAGCACGACGCGCACCGCGGTCCCGCGATTGTTATGGCCGGGGCCGATCGTGAAGCGCGCCGAGATCAGCCGCGCGCGGGTCTTCATATTGTCGATGCCGCCGCCGATCCGTCCTCGCGTCTTGGCAAGGCCAGCCCCATCGTCGGAAATTTGAATCGATAGCTGCTCGTCGTCGGCTTCGAGCCCCACCATGATCGCCAGCGGGGCGGCATGGCGCACGGCATTGTTGATCGCTTCCTGCGCGATGCGGAACAAGGCGACGCTGACGGTCGGCTCCAGCCTTTCCAGCGCGCCGTTCGTCTCGTCGACAAGGCCCCATTCGATGCCCGATCCGGTATCGCGGGTCGAACGGTCGAGATGATGCTCTATCGCCTGCGCGAGGCCGAAAAGCTGGAGCACGGAGGGTTTTGCCTGTTCGATGATCTGCCGCAGATCCTGCATGCAATGCTGCAGGGACCGCGAAACGGGTTCGAGCGCCTCGGGCGCCACCTCGCCGTTGCGCGACAGCCGGTCGATCCGCCGTGCAAGCCGCGTCAGGTCGGCAAGCGTCTGGTCGTGAAGGTCCATGCCGATCCGCTGGCGTTCCTGCTCCAGGGCTTCGGTCAGCTTCAGCGCGCCCTGACGCAGCCCCTCCTCGCGGGCGCGGGCTTCGGCCTCCACGATCGCCGAGCGTTGCGCCTGCTCGGCCGCCTGCAGCGCGAAGAAATAGGGCGTCAGCAGATCGGCGATGATGCGGGCGCGCTCGACATCTTCCATCGTATAGACGCCCGCCCTGTGAGAAGAGCAGGAAAGTGCTGCGATGATCGTGCCCTGCACCTTCATGGGAACATGCAGCCGGCTCCTCAGCGATTGCTCGACGATCGGCCGCTTGAAGGCGCCCTCGAAATGAAAGCGCGGATCTTTCATGGCGTCGTCCGAGAGCAGAAATTCGACCTCACCTCTCAGCAGCGAACGGATAGGGCTGTTGACGACAGGCGCGCCGGCAATCTCGCCCCAGGCAGTCTCGATGCCCGTCTCATAGGCCGTGTGATAGTTGCCGCCTTCGAGCAGCACGCAGACGTCGAGATGGTCGTGCGGGATAATGTGGGCGACCTCGGCGGCGACTGAACGAATGGCCGAGCGGAAGTCGAGCTGGCCCGCGAGCAGCCGCGAAATACCGAGATAGTGGTCGAACAGGGCTGCCGGTGCAAGATGCAGCATTGTCAGTTCCTCCCGTCACAACAGACTCCTCAACCTGTCGTGATCATATCCCAGTAAGCGCCCGCAAGTGGGCCGCCGTCTTGCGTAAACCCGCAGCTTGTCGCGCAAAACCCGCAAACGAGTTGCTGCCTTGCCCCTGTACAGGTCGGCCGATCTCCCGCATCCTGCCCTTACTGAGAGGAGGAAGCTCAGTTCAAGAACAATTTTCACTCGAGGCCCGCTTGAGCCGGCAGGAGTGAAGCGATCCGCCGACCGGCGCGATCATGAGGGAGGAAGAGATGACAATCCGTAAGATGCTTCTGGCATCGGCCGCTATTGCTTGCGCCGCCATGCCCGTTTCCGCCTTTGCCGACACGTCGGCCAAGAAGATCGCCCTTTCCAATAACTACGCCGGAAACTCCTGGCGCCAGGCCATGCTGACGAGCTGGGGCAAGGTGACGAGCGAGGCCGTAAAGGCTGGCGTCGTTGCCGCCGCCGACCCTTTCACCACCGCCGAGAACCAGGCGACAGAACAGGCGGCGCAGATCCAGAACATGATCCTGCAGGGCTATGACGCGATCGTGCTGAACGCCGCCTCGCCGACGGCCCTGAATGGCGCGGTCAAGGAAGCCTGCGATGCCGGCATCACCGTCGTCTCCTTCGACGGCATCGTGACCGAACCCTGCGCTTGGCGCATCGCCGTCAATTTCAAGGAAATGGGCCGCAGCGAGGTGGAGTATCTGTCGAAGAAGCTCCCGCAGGGCGGCAATCTGCTCGAGATCCGCGGCCTTGCCGGCGTCTTCGTCGATGACGAGATCTCGGCCGGTATCCACGAAGGCGTCAAGCAGTTCCCGCAGTTCAAGGTCGTTGGCTCCGTGCATGGCGACTGGGCGCAGGACGTGGCGCAAAAGGCCGTTGCCGGCATCCTGCCGAGCCTGCCCGACATCGTCGGCGTGGTGACGCAGGGCGGTGACGGTTACGGCGCCGCACAGGCGATTGCCGCGACCGACCGGAAGATGCCGACCATCATCATGGGCAACCGCGAAGATGAACTGAAGTGGTGGAAGGAGCAGAAGGACGCCAAGGGCTACGAGACGATGTCGGTGTCCATCGCGCCTGGCGTCTCCACCCTCGCCTTCTGGGTCGCCCAGCAGATCCTCGACGGCAAGCAGGTCAAGAAGGATCTCGTCGTGCCCTTCCTGCGCATCGACCAGGACAATCTGGAAACGAACCTCGCCAACACCCAGGCCGGCGGCGTCGCCAATGTGGAATACACGCAGGCAGACGCGATCAAGGTCATCGAGTCGGCAAAGTAACTCTCCCGGCGACTGCCGCGGGCCGAAAACGGCCGCGCGGCAGTCTTTCCGAGCAGATGTGGCGGGTAGCATGGATGAGGTTTTGAAGGCGGTGATCGCCGTCGATGGCGCCAAGGTGAGTTTCGGCGCGGTCAGGGCGCTTGACGGCGTCACGCTCCGCGTCATGCCGGGCGAATGCGTCGGGCTGGTCGGGCACAATGGGGCCGGCAAGTCCACCATCGTCAGCGTCATCAATGGCGGCCTCGCGCCCCATGAAGGAAGTGTGGCGAGCGATGGCGAGCGGCTGGAGCGTTACGGCATCAATGCGGCACGAGCCCGCGGCGTGCGCTGCGTTTTCCAGGAGCTTTCGCTCTGCCCCAACCTCTCCATCGTCGAGAACACCCGCATCATGCATCGCCATCTCGGCGGCTTCGCCTGGCGCAGGCGCGCCGCAAGAATCATCGAAAAGAGCCTCGATGCGGTCTTCCCCGGCCACGGCATCGACAGCGGCCGGGCAGTGGGAGACCTTTCGATCGCCGAGCGACAGATGGTCGAGATCGCGATGGCCTTTTCCGAGGCCGGCATTGCGCCGCGGCTGGTGATCCTCGATGAACCCACTTCCTCGCTCGATGCGAGCCTCGCCCGCCAGATGCTCGACCATGTCCGCCGCTTCGTCGCAGCCGGCGGCTCCGTCATCTTCATCTCGCATATCCTGCACGAGATTCTCGAAACCTCCGACCGCATCGTCGTCATGAAGGACGGCCGCGTCGTTGCCGAACGCCCCGCCTATGGCTTTGACCATCACGGCCTGGTTGAGGCCATGGGCACCGTTGCGAAGGAGGAGACGGGGCAGCGCCCGGCGCGCGAGCAATCCACCGCTCCGCTCATTCTGTCCCATCAGACGGCGGGCCATCCCTTTTCGGCCCGCAAGGGCGAGATCATCGGATTGGCGGGCCTCGCCGGCCACGGCCAGACAGAGCTGCTGCTTGCCTTGCATGCCGCCCAGTCCGGCAACTGGCTGCCCGAGCACAATCCGCTCGTCACCTTCGTCGCCGGCGACCGCCGCCTCAACGGCGTCTTCGAACTCTGGAGCATCCTGCGCAACTTTTCCGTCGCCTCGCTCGGTGACTTGTCGCGGCGCGGCCTCATTCTCGCTGATAAAGAGGAGAGCAAGGGCGCGGACTGGAAGCGGCGGATCGACATCCGCACACCCGACATGGCTAACCGCATATTGTCGCTTTCGGGCGGCAACCAGCAGAAGGTGCTCTTCGCGCGCGCCCTTGCCACACGCGCGCCTGTCGTCCTGATGGACGATCCGATGCGCGGCGTCGACGTCGGAACCAAGCAGGAGGTCTACGCCATCATCCGCGACGAAGCTTCGCGCGGCCGAACCTTTATCTGGTATTCGACTGAAATGGACGAGGTTCGCCTCTGCGACCGCGTTTACGTGTTTCGCGAAGGCCGCATCACCGCCGAACTCGCCGGTGACGCCGTCAACGAGACGAATATCATCGCCGCCTCCTTCGAAGGGGTCGCCGCATGACGGCCCGGCTCTCGTCCGACGCCATGCGTCTTGCCATTCCCGCTTTGTCGCTGACCCTGCTGCTCGCCGCCGTCTTCTGGCTGCAGCCGCGCGCCATGAGCTATGTCGGGCTCAACCTGCTGTTCAATCTGGCCGTGCCGATTGCGCTTGCGACGATCGCCCAGATGCTTGTCATGGCGGTGAACGATCTCGATCTGTCGATGGGAACCTTCGTCAGCTTCGTCGCGTGCGTGAGCGCAACCTTTCTGCGCGATGACCCAGTGACCGGCGTCCTGATCCTTGCGGCAGCGATCGCAGCCTATGCAGGCCTCGGTGTCATCATCTACCTGCGCGACCTGCCGTCGATCGTCGTCACTCTCGGCATGAGCTTCGTCTGGGGCGGCCTTGCCGTGCTATTGCTGCCGGCGCCGGGCGGGCAGGCGCCGGATTGGGTGCGCTCTCTGATGACCGTCAAGCCGCCGCTGGCGCCAATGGCGATCGTCGCCAGCATCATCATCGCCGCCGTCGCCCATCTTCTCGTCATGCGCTCCTCGCTCGGCGTGCTGATCCGCGGCATCGGCGGCAATCAGCGTTCTGTCGAGCGGGCCGGCTGGTCGATCGTCGCCGCTCGCGCCACCGCCTACGGTCTGGCGGGCTTCTTCGCCGTGCTAGCCGGCATCGCTCTCGTCGGCCTCACGACGTCTGCCGATGCCAATATCGCGCTGCGTTATACTCTGCTGTCGATCGCCGGCGTGATCCTCGGCGGCGGCGAGTTCATCGGCGGCCGCGTCTCCCCTGTCGGCGCCGTCATCGGTGCGCTGACGCTGACGCTCGCCGGCTCATTCCTGTCCTTCCTGCGCATCTCGCCCGACTGGCAGATCGGAGCCCAGGGCGCGATCCTAATCATCGTGCTCGCGCTTCGCCTGATGCTGAACCGCCTGGAGAAACGGGAGAAACGCCGCCGATGACTCCCCTTCTCAGCCTTTTCGGCAAACCCTGGATCTGGTCATGGCTTGCCGCCTTCGTCGTCTGGTTCCTGACGATCATGGTGACCCTTGGCGCCAGTACGCTCGGCCTGTCGCAGGCGGCACTCACCTTCGCCGCCTTCTCGGTCATCGTCGGCATCGGCCAGATGTTCGTCATCACGCTCGGTCCCGGCAATATCGATCTGTCGGTTCCCGCCACCATGACACTTGCCGGCACGGTGGCGCTGAAGCTGATGAATGTCGAAAACGGTTTGATCCTGCCTGGGCTTCTTGTCGCCATCCTCATCGGCCTCGTCGTCGGCCTCGGCAACTATGCCCTGATCAAGGCGCTGCGCATTCCGCCGATCATCGCCACGCTTTCCGTGAGCTTCATCGTGCAGTCCGCGGCAATTTGGACGAACCGCGGCTTGCGCATCAAGCCGCCGAGCATGCTTGCGGAATTCACCACCTCGAACACGCTCGGCGTGCCGAACGTGGCGATCGTGGCGCTCCTCATCTCGCTTCTCGCCTGGTTCCTGCTCCATAAGACGATCTACGGGCGCTGGATCTCGGCGATCGGCCAGAGCATGCCCGCCTCACGCATGGCCGGCATTCCGGTCGACGGCACGCGCTTCGTCACCTACCTCTTCTGCGCCGTGCTTGCATCCGTCGCGGGCTACCTGCTCGCCTGCTTCTCCGGCGGCGCAGCACTCAACATGGGCTCGGAATATCTGCTGACCTCGATCGCCGTCGTCGTGATCGGCGGCACGGCGGTGGCCGGCGGCGATTCCAACGTACCGGGCATCTGGGGCGCGTCGCTCTTCATGTTCCTGGTCGTCTCCATGCTCAACACCTATGGGTTCGGCGCGGGTATCCGCCTCATCATGACCGGCCTCATCATCATCAGCGTGATCATGCTCGCCGGCGGTCGCCGGGCCGGCATGCGATAATCAGGAAGACCGCCATGGCCGAGGCCAGCATTTACGAAATCCACGATCCGCGCTTCCGGCAGTTGATCGTCACCAGCGCCGGTCTCGAAGAACTCTATTCAGGCTGCCGCTGGGCGGAGGGTCCTGTCTGGTTCAACGATGCCAACCAGCTTCTGTGGAGCGACATTCCAAACCAGCGCATACTGCGATGGACGCCCGAGGGCGGCGTCTCCATCTACCGGCAGCCATCCAACTTCACCAACGGCCACACGCGCGACCGCCAGGGCCGGCTCGTCTCCTGCGAACATGGCGGGCGCCGCGTCACGCGCACCGAGACCGACGGCTCGATCACCGTGCTCGCCGACCGTTTCGAAGGCGCGCGGCTCAATTCGCCGAATGACGTGGTGGTGAAATCGGACGGCACGATCTGGTTCACCGATCCGACCTACGGCATCATGTCGAATTATGAGGGCTATCAGGCCGAGCCCGAGCAGGCGACGCGCAACGTCTATCGGCTCGATCCGGCGACCGGTAAACTTGCGGCCGTCGTCGCGGATTTCATCCAGCCGAACGGCCTCGCTTTCTCGCCTGACGAGACGATCCTCTACGTCGCGGATTCGGCAGCGAGCCACGACGAAAGCCTGCCACGTCACATCCGCGCCTTCGACGTGGTCGACGGCGGCAGGCTTGCGAACGGCCGCGTCTTCTGCCTTATCGACAACGGCATCCCGGACGGAATCCGGACCGACGTGCAGGGGAACCTTTGGTCCAGTGCCGGTGATGGTGTGCATTGTTTCGATCGGACAGGCAAGCTGATCGGCAAGATCCGCGTCCCTCAGACCGTCGCCAACCTCACCTTTGGCGGCCCCGGACGCAACCGTCTGTTCATAGCCGCAACGCGCTCACTCTACTCCGTCTACGTTGCCACGACCGGCGCACAAAGACCGTAAGCCGGTGAAGGCCAGGTTCACAGCAACGAATTTGGCTAGCTAATCGCTTCTTCTCAGAACTCCTCCCACGATGCCGCGGCAGCTACCGTCGCAGCTTTTGCGCCGAAGGCGCCGGCGAGCTTGCGGCCGAGGGCGCGCGCCGGCGAAGGTGCCGGGCGATTTTCGGATGTGATGGCGCGCGGCGCCGTCTGGGCGGCGTCGAGCTTGAAGCGGACAATCAGGCGGGCGAGATTCGCCGCCTCCTCAGCCAGCCGGTTTGCCGCCGCCGTGGATTGCTCCACCATCGCCGCGTTCTGCTGCGTCACCTGATCCATCTGGTTGACTGCGGTCGAGACTTCGGAAAGCCCGGTCGACTGCTCCCGCGCGGCCGTGGCGATCGAGCGCACATACTCGTCGATCTTGACGACATGGCCCTGAATGTCTCCCAGCGCTTCGCCGGTCGCCGTCACCAGCTTGACCCCGGTATGGACCTCCCCGCTGGAGCGGTTGATCAGCACCTTAATGTCCTTGGCCGCGTTGGCCGAACGCTGCGCCAGTTCGCGCACTTCCTGGGCGACGACGGCAAAGCCCTTGCCGGCCTCGCCGGCGCGCGCCGCCTCGACACCGGCATTGAGCGCCAGAAGATTGGTCTGGAAGGCGATCTCGTCGATGACGCTGATGATCTGGCCAATTTCGCCCGAGGCCTGCTCGATCCGCCCCATGGCCGACACCGCCTGGCTGACGACGGCGCTCGACTGCCCGGTGCTTCTCTTCGCCTCGTCGACCATGTGGCTGGCTTCCGATGCGCGCTCGGTCGAATGCTTTACCGCGACGGTAATTTCCTCCAGCGCCGAGGAGGTTTCCTCCAGCGAGGCCGCCTGCTGCTCGGTGCGCTGCGACAGATCGCCGGAGGCGATCCGCATTTCGCCGGCGCCGCCATTGATGATATCGACGGCCCCGCGCACTTCTCCGAGGACCGTGCGCAGGTTGCTCATCGTCGCATTGACGTTTTCCTTGAGCATGCCGAAAGCGCCCTGGAATTCACCCTTCATGTTTTCGCTCAGGTCGCCGTCGGCGAGGGCGGCGATTACGCGGCAGGTCTCCGCGATGCCGCGATCGACCGCGGCGACGAGCTCATTGACGCCGGATGCGAACTCATTGAGATCCTCATAGCCGTATTCCGCCGTGGCGCGATGCGTGAAGTCACCGGCAACAGCTGCACTGACGACGGCATCGACGTTCTTTTGCATTTCGGCGATCTTCGCGCGCTTGCCCGCGCCGGCGGCGTCGAGTTCGCGAACCTTGATGCCGTTCTCCTTGAAAACGGCAACGGCGCTGGCCATTTGACCGATCTCGTCGCGCCGGTCCGTGAAGGGGATGTCGGCGTCGAGATTGCCCTCTGCCAGATCGCTCATGCTTGCAGTGATCTGGCCGATCGGCTTTGCAATCACCCGCGCGCCGAAAACCGCAGCGCCGATCAGCGTGATAATGGTCAGCAGCCCGACGCCGAGATTGAGGCTTAGGACCACAAGAGCGGCTGCATCCGCCTCTTCTTCAGCCTTCGTCGCCATTGTCTTGGCTGAGTCCACCCCTTCGTCGAGCAGCTTGGCTGCCTCGTCCGAAATCGCCAGCAGTTTTGCCTGTGCCTCCTTTTGCTTCGCATCGAGGGAGGTATCGCCGTCCTTGAGGGCGATCTTTTGCTTGGCGATTTCGGCTATGTCGCCAGTGGCGGCAAAGAGGCTCTCGGCCAACGCCTTGAGCTTCACGATCCGGTCCTTGTTGACCTGCATCCGCAACCCGGCCATAGCCTCGTCGAGGTATTTCACAGCCGAATGGTGGCGTGCGGCGATGTAATCGGTGGCCTTGGCGATGTCATCCGCAGATCTGGCGAGACGCAGATCGCGCACCCCGACCTGCAGGCCGCGCCACGAAGCCTTGGCGTCGACCAGATCGCGCGAAACGATCAACTGACCTTCCTGATATTTTGCGCGCTCATAGACATGCTGACCGCCTTGCCAGACGGTGAAGAGCATGGCCGCCACCAGGAAAATACCGATGCCGGAAAGCGCGGCCAATTTGGTGCTGATGCGCGAAAAGATGCTTGCGGGCATGTTTAGTTCCTGCTTGGCGGCAACAGGAGTCTTCATATCCCCGGCTGGCTTCGAAATAGACGATCGACATCATTCGACCGAAACATCTGCGGCCAGCCTTTCGAGATCACCTTACCTTTGAAGGGAAATAGTTTTGCCATGCCTGAGCCGGCTAACAGATCGATAAAAATCTAACAAAAAGTTCAATTTCGAGGAGCATGCAACTTCGATGCGCGATTGGGATAATAACTGCCGGAAGTGGATAGGGCGGCGGCTGGTCAGCCGTCGGCAATCAAACGGAACGCCGGTGCAGATCGGCTGGGCCCAACGGCCCCACTTCTTCGCATGGGTGGGTGGATAGACCGCCCCGCCGCCCGGAATCGGCGGGCGCGGTCTCTCCAAAGGGCGGCGTCAGGCCTTCTGCAGCCTCCAGGTCCTGATTTCGAAGGGCATGATGTCGGCGGGCCCTTTGCGCTCCATCGGCTCTTCGAGAATGTTGAGCGGCTGCGATGCGCTCCATCCGGAAGGCAGATCGAGGGAAAGGCGGCCGCGCCGGCCGGCCGGTTCGTAGAGGCGCAGGATGAGGCCCTCGCCCTCCTCCGCCGGTTTCAGGCCCGAGAAGGCGACGGGGGTGCCTGCGAATTCAAGCGGCGCGAAACTGCCGGAGGACAGGTCCTTGGCTTCGGCCGTCACCAGCGGCTGGTTGAGGTCGAGCGCCTCGTCGAGCACGCCGCCGTCATGCCAGGCGCCCTCATGCGGCATCAGCGCATAGGTGAAGCTCTGTTCGCCTTCATCGGCCAGGGGATCGGGATAGATCGGACCGCGCACCAGGCTCATGCCGATCACATTGCCGCGGGCGCTGTGGCCGTATTTGGCATTGTTGAGAAGCGCCACGCCGAAGCCCGGCTCGCTGATATCGACGAAGCGATGGGCGGCGGCCTCGAACATCGCCTGCTCCCAGGAAGTATTCGTATGCGTCGCCCGCTCAACCACGCCGAAGGCGCATTCGAAGGTTGCCTTGCGGGCCTTGACGTCGACCGGGTTCAGGGTGCGCAGCAGGGTGCGGCGGTCGTGCCAGTCGATGGTCGTTTCGATGTCGAGCCGCTTCGAATTGGCCGTCAAAACGTAGGTCTGGGTGACACTCGAATGCCGGTAGCGGTGAACGACGCGGATTGCCGCGCGGTGCGGGCCGCTTTCGACGAGGCTGATGCTTTCGGGCGCTTCGAGCCGGACGGCCTTTTCGGCATAATCGGCGTCGACATCCCATGCATCCCAGTTGCGCGGCTTATCGGCCGGATAGACCCAGAGCTGGTTGGCGGAGCCATCGACCGCTTCGCGGCCGCTCGCCTTGTGGATGAGGCTGGCAACCGCCCCGTCCTTGCCGATGACGACTGAGAGATGATCGTTTTCGAGGCGATCGGCGCCGGCCTTCAGCCCACCCGCCGGCTTCAATGCCTGCCTGTCGAAGACGGCGACCGACAAGGGAGCGACGATCTCAGCGGCCGAAAGCGTCGTGCCGTCGGCAAGTGTCGCGCTCACGGGCCGCGGCGCAAGTGAGGGATTGACGACGATGAGCGCGTCAGTGACCCCGCCCTTCGGCAAATTGGCCGAAAGCGCCTGCAAAGCCTTCGCCTGCTCGGCCTTGGCATGGTCGATGACGCCGCCGAGCTCCTGCTCCGCATCCTGATAGACTTCGCGGATGCTCGAACCCGGCAGGATGTCGTGGAACTCGTTCTTCAGCACCACGCGCCAGTCCGCCTCGAGGCTTTTCGGCTTCTCGGCGCCGAGCAGATGGGCCAGCGAAGCGAGAGTCTCGGCGGTGATCAGCGCGCGTTCGGCCTGGCGGTGCTTGCGCTTGACGCCGCTTTGGGTCGTCAGCGTCGCGCGGTGCAGTTCGAGATAGATCTCGCCGTCCCAGACGGGAAGCTTCTTCTCCCCAGCGGTTTTGTGCGCCCGCTCGTAGAAGCTTTTGACGGTGCCCCAGCGTGCCTGCGGGACCGCCGGGAAATCGCGCAGCTGCACTTCGCGCTCCACCATTTCAGGCGTCACGCCACCGCCGCCGTCGCCGTAGCCGACGGCGAGAAGCGAGGTATCGTGCTGTACCTTGCCGCGGAAATTCTTCCATGTCGGCACATAGCAGTCGGCCTGCACGAAGCCGTTATATCCCTGCATCGGATTGTCGAAGGTGTGGGTCAGCACCTGGCTGCCATCGAGGCCCTTCCACCAGAAGAAATCGGAGGGGATATGGTTAGTCTCGCTCCAGTTGACCTTGATCGTGAAGAAGCTGTCGATGCCGCCCTGTCTCAGGATCTGCGGCAGGGCGCCGGAGAAGCCGAAGCAATCCGGCAGCCAGCACACCGTATGGCGCGTGCCGAAGGTCTTTTCGAAATAACGCTGGCCGTAAAGAACTTGGCGGACGAGGCTTTCGCCTGTGGGCATATTGGTATCAGGCTCGACCCACATGCCGCCGACGGTTTCCCACTTTCCTTCCGCGACTTTCTCCTTGATGCGATCAAGAAGCTCCGGATCTTCTTCTTCCATCTGCGCGTAATAATGGGCGGTCGACTGGTTGAAGCGGAAATCGTCTGAGCGCTCCATCAACGACAGCGCCGTGTTGAAGGTGCGCCGCATCTTCCGCCGCGTTTCGCGATAGGGCCAAAGCCAGGCAAGGTCGATATGGGCATGACCGGTCAGCAGCAGTTCGCCATTCGGGGGGAAGCGCTTCTGCAGCTCCTTTAACCGCGCCGTCAGCGTCTCGAAAGCGGAAGCCGCCGAAGCGCTCTGCTCGTCGGAGAGGCCCGCCGGGTTGGCCTCGAGCTCCGGCAGCTCCCAGATCTTCTGCTGCATGACAGCGCCTGATGTGCGCGAAATGTAAGCCGCCGTATCCGACGGCCAGTCGAGGCTGCGCAAGGCCTGCTCTGCGGCATCGACCAGATGCGGCACGACCTCATGTTCGCCGAGTACCCCGATCGCCTCAGTGACCTGCTTCAGGAGAAGATGCAGCTGATGAGCAGGACGATCGAGTAAGATGAACCGGGCCTTGTTCAGCCGCGGCGCCCGGTTTGGCTCGCCGAACGGAAAGCGCGCGACGCTTTCCGTCGCAATCTTGAAGCGGCGACCTATGACAGGGAATTCTTGGTGATAGGGATCGAGACCGAACGTCTCCGTCTCGTCGCCCGGATAGGTCAGCGTAATCAGGCTCTCGCCGCCGAGATCGAGCTGCAGGCGAATATCTTCGAGCGGCCAGCTCTGCGGCGCCTCGGCGCTCGCGGCAAAATGCACCACGCCCTCACGATGCGGCCAGTCCTGGTGACGGGCGATCGGCTCCCCCTCGAAGGTCCAGCCATCGATCGGGCTGCTATGGCGGTCCCGCCAATGCGCGAGCTCGGCGATACGGACCTTCAGACTATCGAGGCGTTGGGCGATGGTGAGCGGCATGGCTTATCCTGTTGGAAACTCGGCGACGAACGATCCGGAATCATGGCTTTGGGAGATAAAGATGATGCGATAGGGATCGCGAATGCCGGCCCCTCCTCCCAGCGGGTTCGGCTGACGCTTAGATTAAGTAACTTTGATTTGACGTCAAGCCCGCAAAAGATCGCCGTTTCCTAGACTTTTCGCTCTGCCGTGCATGGGAGCTGAACCGTAGACCCATCTAAATGCGAGCTATGAAGGATGCGAAGGACACGAACTGCTGTTGCCCGCCTCCTGATTGAAAAAACTAGCTTCAATTCTCTCTAAGCTGCGCGGGAAAAAGGAATGTGCCGCATAACCTGATCTCATCTGCCGAGATGATGATTCGAGGATTTGCTCCCTCGTTTTAATGCCATTGAATTCTCAGGATCGAACGAGAGCGATCATGAAAGTCGTCATGGTGCTCTTCGCCTGCGCACTCGCATTGTCATGGAATGAAGTCCGTATCCCAGGCCACAATCGCCAATATTGCCGAATAGGTCAGATGATGAGCGAGTTGGTCGACACCGTGAAGTATCCAGAATGAACGCGTATTGACCGGGTGCGGCTGGCGTTGACCGTGGATGGCCTTCAAGTGGTCGATGAGGAAATGGATCAGAAACTCGCCGGAGGCAATGGCGAAAATCCACATCGGATCCGCGATTGCAACCAAGAGGATCGGCGTGGTGGCGACGGCGTGGACACCAGCGTGGACATAAGCCCCGGGCTTCCTGAAGTTGCCTTTGCCGCCAATCATCCATTCGGGCTGCAGGACATAGTCAGCCATGAAGTGTTTGGTTTGCAACCAGATCAGCGTTGTGAGCAGCAGCATCGTCATGCTCCTTCAGTCCGCCATAACAGCCGGATCGATCGTGTGCACACGGACCTGCGCGATCCTTCCCCGTATGCCGACGCAGCCAAGCTGCCTTGTTTGAATAAGGTCACGGGTCTTTCGAAGCGTTTCGTCGCTTAGTGCAATCTCTACACCTTTGTCCTTGGCGACGCCAACGAGCCGGCTCGCGAGATTGACGACGTCGCCGATCGCCGTGTAGCTGAGGCGTTCAGTCGAGCCGATATTGCCGACAAGCGCCACGCCGGTGTTGATACCGATCCGCACGCGAATGGCATCATGCTTGGGCGCGATTGGGGCCATGGCATGCATCGCATCGCGAATTGCCGCTGCGGCGCGGCACGCGCGCAATGCGTGATCCGGCACATTGCCGGGAGCATTCCAGATCGCCATCACCGCATCGCCGATGAATTTGTCTACTGTGCCGCCCTCGGCATGGATAGCGGCAATCGAGAGGGTCAGAAAGCGTGTCAGGCTTGGTTCAACGCCAGTGCCGAACTCTTCCGTGAGTTCCGTAAAGCCCGGCAAATCCGCGAACAACACGGTTATGTCCTTGAGTTCGCCGCCGGGACGAGGCTTGAGACCACCATCGACTAGGGGACGAACGACCTCGACCGGCATGAAGCGCGCGAACGCGGAAAGGCCGCTCGACATGCGCTTTAGGGCGGAGGAGAAATGATCGAGTTCTGTCAACAGCGCAGGGCGATGTTCCACGGCGTCGAGCTCGAACCTCTCGATCAGATGCAGTTGCTCGGCAAGGCGCGACAGTGGCCGAGCGAAGAGAATTCTGGCAAACAGGATCGCCGTCACAGCGGCCAGCACAGCAATACCCCCAATGATGAAGATCAGTCGCTCGGTATTGGCGTCGATGTCACGGGCAAAAGTCGCCCGCGGTATGGCGGTGACCAGGCGCCAGTCTTCGAACGGCAACTTGCCAGATGACACGAAGATTGGGCCGAGAGCCTTGCTTGCCACCAGCGTCCGGGAACCGTCGGGCTTTTCGGGGCTGGCAGCCAGGGCGACTGCCGCGGCCAGGGCGTCGGACGCGGCAAAGTCTTTGAGACGAGCAGCGACCATACCGTCTGACGGCTCGGATGTCGCCAGCACTGCGTTATCCCGCGCCAGCACAAAGGCCTTGCTGCCGTCCGGCATCTTGAGCCCGCCAAGGATGGCCGACAGCCGATGCAGGCTGACCGCCACCATCACCACACCTTCGAAATGGCTGAACACCTCGACCTTCTTCGAGACGACGATCGCCGGTTCGAAGCCGTTCGGAAGGATATTGACGAGACTCCAGGCCGCTTCTGCGCTGGCCCGACCAAGTCTGTACCATGGCGAGCCCTCCGGAACGTAGACACTCTCGGCCTTCAGCCGATTTTCGAAAAAGATATCGCCCGGAATTGGCCTATAGAGATCGCGGCGCAGCGGACGCGGCTTGCCGAGTGGTGCATGGCCGATCTCCACCATTTCGATCTCGCCATCCGGCAGCGCGTGCGCCCCAAAAAAACGGCCGTCCGGAAAGCCGAAACCGATCCAGGCAATCGCCGGCTGTTCACGCAGCAACGACAGAAACAGGAATTCACGCTTTACCTCGTCGTCCGGTCTGATCGCTCCCTGGAAAAAGACCGATCTGACGATCTCCGCGCTGCTCGAAACCAGCGCCAGGTTTGAAGCAAGCTCGTTGCGGACCGCAGCGGTACTCTGAGCATCGAGGCTGGCGACTACCGTTTCAATGTTCCGGCTTGCGGTGCGATACCAGACCAGATGGACGAGCGCGGCCGTCGACAACACAGCAAGCAGTAGCAGTGCAGTGACCGCACGTCCCATCTTTATACGTGGGAATGTTCTAGCGTTCATGGCGGTCGGTGATCAGACGGGCGGCGCGGTCATAGCGGACATAAGCCAGCGCCCAATCCGCAAACACCACGACGCGATTGCGGAAGCCCACGAGGAACCAGAGATGGGCGATGTTCCAGACCAGCCAGGCGGAAAATCCCGAAAGGCGGATGCGGCGAAAGTCGGCCACCGCCGCATTGCGTCCAATGGTTGCCAAATTTCCGAAGTCGCGATAGCCGAACAGGCCAACCGCCCGGCCATCGAGACCGGCGAGAATGGCGCGGGCCGCATGTTCGCCCATCTGCTTGGCGGCCGGCGCGACTCCAGGAACCTGCCTGCCGTTCTTGTCTGTGACCGCCGCCGTGTCGCCGATCACGAAGATCTCGTCATTGCCCGGCGGGTTGAGGTTTCGGTCGACATGGACGCGGCCGGAGCGATCAGCGGGCACGCCGAGCCATTTCGCCGCCCTGGAGGCCATGACACCGGCCGCCCACAGCACGCAGGACGATCGGATTTGCCGGCCGCCGGCAAGCGTTACCCCTTCGGCGTCGCAGCGCGTAACCGCTTCCCGGAGGGATACCTCGACGCCGAGCATCTCCAGGTGTCGCCGAGCTTCGTCGGATAATTTCGGCGGCATGGTCGGCAGAACGACATTGCCGGCTTCGACCAACACCACACGCGCCGACGACGGGTCGATGCGCCTGAAGTCACGGACGATGACCTTTCTTGCCAGCTCGGCGATGGCTCCCGCCAGTTCAACGCCTGTCGGGCCGCCGCCAATGATGACGAAGGTGAGAAACCGCCGGCGCTCAGCTTCGTCCTCGGCTGCCTCGGCACGTTCGAAGGCGGACAGGATCCGAGCCCGGATTTCGGTCGCATCGGCGATTGTTTTCAGCCCGGGCGCGGTCTCCGCCCATTCGTCCTTTCCGAAATATGCGTGCCTTGCACCGGTGGCGACGACCAGATAGTCGTAGGCGATGCGTCTGTTTGTGGTCTGAACGAACCGGCTCTGCTTGTCGATTCCCTCGACGCGCTCCATCAGCACAGTGACGTTGGATTGGCGTGAAAGAATGCGCCGGATCGGCATGGCGATCTGGGCCGGCGAAAGCCCGGCCGTCGCGACCTGATAAAGCAGCGGCTGAAAAAGATGATAGTTGCGCCGATCGACGACCGTCACATCCACGTCCGCATGCCGAAGGCCCTTGGCGGCGGCAAGACCGCCAAATCCGGCCCCGAGGATGACGACCCTCGGGCGGCGACCCGCCGCCTGACATGCCCCTGGATCCATGAGCGGCGAACCGCCACTCGTCTCTTCGATAACGGTGCGCATGGCTCAGCGCCCACTCGGGAACAGGCGTGCTGCCAGATAGTCTAGCGAAACGGCGCCGGCCCCGCGCGCCAAGATCAACAGCAACGGCGCCGTCCAGAGCAAGTGGTCCGGCCAGTTCTGCGGGTAGACGAGGAGCTGGATCGTCGAGATGACGCAAAGCAGCATAATCGCGGCAGGGCGAGAGAACAGGCCTAGAACAATCAGGATCGAGCCAGTCACTTCGGCCGTCGTCGCAAGCACGGCGGCCACGCCGGGATCGATGGCCGGCAGCTGGTATTCGAGCGTGAACAGCTGAATTGTCGCCGGCCAGGAGGCAAGCTTGCTCTGCGACGATTGCCAGAAGACGTGAGCGACCGCCAGACGGCAAACGAACTGGACGAGCGACAACGGCAGGCTGTTGAAGCTCTCGAGCGCGGCGACATAGAATCCGACAATACCGCCTCTGTGTCGCACTGAAGAAGGGGACATCATAGTCATGACTTCCATCCTGTTTACTTGGTTGCGGGCTTGATGTGGCGAATGCGAGCGACGAGGCCAAAGGCGAAAAGGCCGCCAAAGGCACCCTCGAGATCGAAGCCGGGAGTGTGGGCAAGCACGCGGCTGACCGCAGCCTCCAGGCTGGCGCGCCTTTTCAGCGCATGAAGGAAGGCGAAATGGCTGGCATCGAGGCGCAGAAATCGCATGCTATCTTGGCCGCGCCAGAGCGCGATCCGCTCCGGTCGGCGGCTCAGACTCGCCAATGCTTCGATATGTCCGCCGGCTTGATGCGCCTCCCATATGTCGAGCGCGGGCCAACGGCAAACCAGCAGGCGCAGCGAGGGCTGAAGAAAAATCTCGGGAGCGGTGTCGGCTTCACCGTCCGCCAACTGTTCCCAGCGACAGCTCGGCAGCGCCGGCGCATCCAGCGCCTCGGCAATCATCCATTCCAGCCGCGCCGTTTCGGCAATGAAGGGCATGGAGCGGATGCCATCGAAGTCGGCCAAGAAGCGAGGGAAACTGCCGCCATAGCGAACAAGCTGCGCTTCCTGCGGCGGATTATTCCGGATGAAGGCGCCGGCGACGTAACGAAAGTAGTTTTCGCCCAGAAGCCGGACCGTGATCGGAAAAACCGCGATCAAAGTCGCTGTCAGTGAGGCGAAGGTGTTGTTGCGGTAAATGTTGAACCGACGCAGCGGGTCGAAAGCACCTTTCGCCAGCACCGGCGCAAGATCGCAGCCATCGCCACCGAGGATGGCTTGGGCGACCCGCGATTGCAGTGCGCAACTAGAGAGCATGGCCAACCCTCCTTGCGCTCGAACGATTGGCGAATACTGACGGCTTAATCGTCGCAAACGCGGCGAGCGCCGGCATTGGGCCCGTTCGGCTGTCGGCCCGCAATGGCAGGATCATCCCCTCGAACCGGGTCGACTGTGGTGTCGGCCTTTCCGCCAGCATGCGGTCTTCGAAGGCGATCGACTGCGCCAGCATGTCGGCCCACATGGCTTCACCGAGGAGCACGTCGAGAGCGGGCACATCCGTATCCCATTCGATGAGCGTCGGACGCCGGCCGATCTTGCGGATCGCGTAAGCATAGAGCGACCAGACGGTCGGCGGAACGCGCGAACCGTGGTCGTCGATCAGGACGATATCACCCTCGACCTCGTTTATCGCGTGCCCGGCAAGATGGATCTCGCCGATGGCGCACGCGGGAAGCTGGTCGATGAAGGCTTTCGAATCGAAGCCAAGATTGCAGGCCGAGACATGAACATTGTTGATATCGAGGAGCAGGCCGCAGCCGGTGAGGCGCACGAGCTCGGCCAGGAATTCCGCCTCGGTCATTGTCGACCCCTCGAAGGCGACATAAGCAGAGAGGTTTTCGATGTAGACGCGCCGCTGGAGCGTATCCTGCAGCCTCGAGACGTTGGCAGTCACGATCGCGAGGGCCTGGGTGTCGTAACGCAGCGGCAGGAGATCGTTCAGATAGGCGCCGTCGGCGGCGCTCCAGGCGAGATGCTCGGACACCAGGCTTGGCTGGAAACGCAAGCAGAGCTTGCGCATGCGCTCCAGATGGTCGCGGTCGAGACCGGAACTGCTCCCGAGTGAAAGGCCGACGCCATGGATGGAGAGGGGATAGCTTTCCCGCAGCCGCTCCAGCGCGTCGACGGCCGCCGAGCCGCCCATGTAGTTTTCCGCATGGACTTCAAGCCATCCCGCCGCGGGGCGGCGAGACAGCATTTCGCCGATATGCTGAGAGCGAAGACCGATGCCCGCGGCGGTTGGCACCGGATTGCTCGGAAATATCTTGGACATCGATTACTCCTTTGATTGAAGTGGTGGAAAGGTCAGGCCTTGGGTTCGTTGCTTCCGCCGGTGATCTTGGTGCAGGTGCCGGCCGGCACGTAGATCCATGAATCCTTGGCGTTGTCGGCGGTCGCCGTGCCGGCGCAGGAGTGGCTGGCCGTCTGGCAGTCGTTCAGGCCGGCCTTGACGACGCCGAAGCACTTTTCGAACGAGAAATCCGGCTTGGCAGCCGGGCCGGCAAAGGCGCTGCCCGCAGCAACGGAGGCTGCGGCGGCGAGGGCCGAACTGATGAGAAGACGAGTGGTATTCATGAGAAATCTCCTGGGTTGCGTGAGGTCAAACCGTCATCGGCTTGCCTGTCTCCACCTTCCCAGAAGCCAGCCGTCACCTGAAATGCTGTCTCTGCATGATTTCGATACGCCGTCTCTATGCGTCGACAGGCAATCTTGAAGACAAAAAAAAGACCCCGCCGGAGTGGTGGACGGGGTCTCAAGTTTCGGCGGGCGGGAGGCGGGACCGCCGAAATGGCTGAGGATCAGAGATAACGTTCGCGGACATCTACGGTCGATCGTTTGCCAATTTCCTGGTAATTGGCCTGCAGCCAGAGGTCGGCGCATTGGCGGCCGCGATCCCTCAGGTCCATGAGCGCGCCCCAGTCGGCGTTCAGCTTGCTGGCGACGCTGAGGTTTTTCATCGCTTGGTCGTCTGAGATACCGTGCACGAAAATGCGCTTGAGATTGGAAGGCGGCGTCGCTGCCGTATCGATAAGCTGTGTGACGAAGGCCACCGCACGCATTTCCCTCAGCAACGACGAATTGAAACTGATCTCATTGATGCGGTTGAGAATTTCTCCAGCGGTACGCGGCAGTTCCGTTCGTTCTATCGGATTTATGTGAACCACCAGTACATCGGGCGTGTCGCAGCCATAAATCAGCGGGAAGATTGCTGGGTTGCCCATATAGCCACCATCCCAATAGGCTTCCCCTCCGATTTCCACGGCCTGGAACAGGAAAGGCAGGCAGGCAGACGCCATGATGGCATCGATCGAGAGCTCGTCGTTGCCGAACACCTTCACCTTGCCGGTCCGCACGTTGGTGGCACAGATGTTGAGCTTGACGGGGCAGCGTGCCATCCGGATTGCCCCCAGGTCGATCGACTGTTCCAGCACCTGGCGCAGGGGATTGAAATTGAAGGGGTTGAACTGGTAAGGCGACATCAGCCGTGTCACCAGGTCGAACATGATGAACGCCGGCGAGAATTCCAGCGATTTCGAGCCCGTGAGGCGGTCGAGCAAGGTTGGCTGCAAAGGTCCGGATGCAGCTGCGTGGCTGACACGGCGCCAGAAATTGGCCAGCGCAGTCTGTGCTCCGTTCCGTCCGCCCTCAGCCAGGCCATAGGCTGCGACCGCAGCATTCATCGCGCCGGCGCTGGTCGCCACAATGCCTTCAAATGACAGGCTTGGCTCGTCCAGCAACCGATCGAGCACTCCCCACGTGAAGGCGCCATGCGCGCCGCCGCCCTGCAGCGCAAGATTGATGGTCCGCGGCTCCCGCTCGGCGAGCGAAGAGTCGGGCTGCATTTTGAGTTTTGCACCCACATGTTTGTTCACGATCGCACCTCCGTGTCTTAAATAGTCGATCAGTGCGCAGTCCAGCCGCCGTCGACAGGGATCGCCGTGCCTGTGATCGATCCGGCAAGATCGCTGCAGAGAAAGACGGCAAGCGCGCCCATTTCCTCGACGGTGGCAAAGCGCCTCGTCGGCTGATCCTTCAGGAAGACGTCGCGGATCACCGCGTCCCGTGGGATGTTGTGCGACTTCGCCTGATCCTCGATCTGGTGTTCGACAAGCGGCGTCCAGACGTAGCCGGGGCAGATCGCGTTGGATGTCACCCCGTATTCCGCGCCTTCGAGCGCAATCGTTTTGGTGAAGCCGACAATACCGTGTTTGGCCGCCACATAGGCGGATTTGAAGGGGGACGCGACCAATCCATGGGCGGAGGCGACATTGACGATCCGGCCATAGCGGTTGGCGCACATGCTGTCGAACGTCGCCTGGACGAGATGGAAGGCTGAGGAAAGATTGATAGCAAGTATGGCGTCCCACTTTTCAGGCGGAAACTTCCCGAGCGGCGAAACATGCTGGATACCGGCATTGTTGACGACGATGTCCACCTGCCCAAAACGGGCGACCGCCCTCTCGACCATCATGCGGATCGCTTCCGGCTTCGACATGTCAGCGGCGTCATAGGCAACATCGACATCGTTATCGGTGGCAATGCCGTCGCGCAGCATCTCGATCTCGGCAGGATCGCCGAAGCCGTTCAACATCACGGCGGCCCCTGCCCTTGCAAGCGCATGTGCAATGCCAAGGCCGATGCCGCTGGTCGAGCCCGTGACTATGGCGCTACGCCCTTCCAAGGGCCTGCGGCCGACGAGAGTATCAGTTACGGGATCAAAGGCGTTCAGCATATCCGCTCTCCACTACGATCGACGACGCCGTCTGGCGTCTTGCAATCACAATGGTCGACGGGCCTTCGCTTTAGAAATGCCAGTCTGGTATGGAATTGATAAATCCATGGCATTGGAGGAGAATGCCGCCCGCGGAGAATATTGAGGGCATTGCAAATAGAATTCATGCCGAGGGGCGGCGATGGATATTCACCATATAAGGTATTTCCTGGCGGTGTGTGAAACGCGAAACTTCACGCGCGCGGCCGAAAAGTGCAATGTTACTCAGCCAGCTCTCAGTCGCGCCATCCAGCAGCTGGAGGATGAGGTGGGCGGACTGCTCTTCCGCCGGGAGCGCAATCTCACGCACATAACAGATCTCGGCAATCTTCTTCGCCCACGATTCCAGCAGATCCAGGACGAGTTGATGGGTGTGCGTACTGAGGCATCGCGATTTCTTTGTCTCAGCGAAGCGCATCTCAAGGTCGGCATCATGTGCACGATCGGACCGCGCCGGTTCACCGGTCTGCTCACCGAATTCAATATGCGCCACAAGGGTATCCAGCTGCAGCTGATCGAGGGCGTTCCCGCCCGATTGTCCGATCTGCTGGAGACCGGCGAGATCGATGTGGCGCTCATGTCGACGGCAACGAGCTTTCCGGAACGCTTCGACGTGACCTCGCTCTTTCGTGAGAGGTTCATGCTGGCTTTCCCCGCCGGCCACCGCCTCGGCCAATACGATGCCATTCCGATCGCGGCGATCGACGGTGAGATCTACCTGCGGCGTGTCAACTGCGAATACTGGGATTACCTCACGGATCTCTGCGATGCACAAGGCGTGAAGACACTCGTTTCCTATTCCAGCGAGCGCGAGGACTGGATCCAGAACCTGGTCGCCGGTGGCCTTGGTATCTGTTTCATTCCCGAATACAGCGCCGTTATCCCAGGATTGCAGGTGCGACCTGTCGCGGAGCCGGAAGTCTCGCGCGAGGTCTGCCTTGTGACGGTGGCGGGCCGACGCTTCTCCCCGGCGGTTTCAGTCTTTGTCGGCGCCGTGAAATCCTATGGCTGGGCGAAAGCGTCGGGCCGTTCGCATTAAAGGCAGTATCGTAACAACCACGGGAGCACAGCCTGGCAAGCTGCCGGGCATTCGGTGTTTCCCCTGCGGCTGACAATAGCTTGCGGCTATCGAAATCAAAAGCATCTGGCATTTCTCTTTCGATCGGCGCTCCGCCAGTCTTCGAACATGCTCGGCACCGTCCTCGCCGGGCTCCAACAAGGAGAAACCGCTGATGAAGCCCGTATTGAAACCCGACCGCATGTCCCTCGCCGCTCTCGCATTCGCTGCAGTGGTCCTCGGCGCCGGCCTGCCCGCCGCGTCCGCCATGGCGGGCGAATGCCCGGCTGATCAGGTCACTGAAGATGGCATGAAGCCTGGCCCGATGATGCCGAAGGGCGTTACCGACAGTGTTGTCAAATCAATCGATCTCTCGTCCAAGGGCGAGGCATGGAAGGGAAGCATGCTGCGCATGCGCAAGCTCGTCGTGCAGCCGGGAGGCATCGTTCCCTGGCATTCGCACGAGATGCGCCCGGCCAATATCCTGATCATCTCCGGCTCGATCACGGAATACAGCAGCACCTGCAAGGTGCCGATCCTGCACAAGAAGGGCGAGGTGACGGCCGAGTTTGGACATCTCTCCCATTGGTGGAAGAACAATGGCAAGGCTCCGGCCGTGCTTTATTCCTCCGACATACTGAGCCCGGAAATGCACACCGATGACGCAGCGATGTAACCGTTGCCCTTTCATCTGAAGCAGCCCCATCGCTCGCCGGCGTTTCCCTCGCATTGGCAGGGAAACGCCGGACATCCCCGGAGGAACAAGCATGACCGACATCGAACAGCCAATCACGGCATCCGTTCAAGAGCGCCGGACCATCCACGCCGACAGTTGGCGCTTTGGACTGATCGCGCTCATCGCCTTCTTGACCTTGGTCGATCTCTTTGCGGCGCAAGCCGTATTGCCTTCCCTGGTCGAGAGGTTTCAGGTCAGCCGCGCCACAATGGGTTTCGCCGTCAATGCCAGCACCTTCGGGATGGCGCTCGCCGGTCTGCTCGTCGCGTTCTTCGGCAGTGGCCTGGACCGGCGTAACGGCATCTGGATCAGCCTCGCGCTCCTATCCGTTCCAACGACGCTTCTGGCATTTACCGACAACATCATCGTCTTTGCCGCGCTGCGAGTGCTTCAGGGGCTTTGCATGTCGACGGCCTTCACGCTGACGGCCGCCTATCTGTCCGAGCATTTCTCCGCCGGAAAGGCCTCCACGGCCCTTGCCGCCTATGTCACCGGCAATGTTGCCAGCAACCTCTTCGGCCGCATGCTGTCCGCTGCCGTTGCAGGCATTGGCGGCCTCTCGGTAAATTTTCTGGTGTTTGCCGCCTTCAACCTCCTCGGCGCCGCCCTGGTTTGGTTCACGCTCAAAAGGACGGCCAGCATGATGCGGAGCGATGATCGCGGGAACCTCACCATGCGCGTCTGGGGCGGACATCTTGCCGATCCGGATCTCCGTCGCGTCTTTGGTATCGGCTTCCTCATCCTCTTCGTGTTCATCGGCATCTACACCTACGTCAATTTTCGGATTGTCACGCTTGGGGTACAGCCGATGGCGCTCGGCCTTGTCTATCTCGTCTTCCTTCCGTCGATCTTCACCACGCCTTTCGCCGGCAGGCTCGCAAGCGCTATGGAGCCGACAACCGCAATCGTACTGACGCTTGCGATCGCCATCGTCGGCCTCGTGGCGCTTCTCAGTACGTATTTGCCGGTCATCCTGATCGGTTTGACGCTGGTGGCGGTCGGCACCTTCCTCGCACAGGCAATAGCGACCGGCGTCGTTGGTCAACGCGCCAGGAGCGACAAGGCTGGAGCGAGCGGCATTTACCTCGCATCCTACTATACCGGAGGCATGGTCGGCAGTGTGGTTCTTGGTCAGGTCTACGATCACGTCGGCTGGAACGCATCCGTCTACGTGCTTATCGCAGCTCTCGCGGCAGCGATGCTGCTCGGGGGTTCGCTGAGCGTGCCGCACCGATAGATCCCACCGGCGCGGCCGGAATAAGGGTTGCCCCTTCCGCGTGGAAGCCGGCGATGACTTTGAATGCAGACACAACCCAAAGGAGGAAATAACATGCGAAAAACGATCAGACTATTTTTCGTGGCCGCGCTTTCAGTGGCAGGAATAATTCTGTCGGCATCGGCCACTGTCGTCCAGGCAGGTGCCCGGGACGGTGTCGTAGTTCTGAAGAGCCGCTATTCAATCGACGAGACTGTCACAAAGATCGAGGCCAGCGTCGCAGAGAAGGGCATAATGCTGTTCGATGATATCGATCAAGCAGGGCTCGGCAACGCGGCCGGCAACAAGGTCCGCCCTTCGCGGCTGATCCTGTTCGGCAATCCGGCGCTCGGAACGACGTTCATCACCGCCAATCCAGTGGCCGGGCTCGATTGGCCCGTCAGAGTTCTCGTCTACGAAGCGAAGGATGGAACGGTCCGCGTCGCCTATACGGATTTTAACTGGATCGCGCGACGCCATGGCATCACTAGCCGCGAGAAGGAGTTCAAGATGGCGTCCGAGGTCATCAAAGCGGTGACGGATCCGGTCCATCAATGAGGTCACGGCCATGCAGTGATTAATGGGGAGGGAGCGACTTCCTCCTCATTGCGGATGTTGCAAAGAGGTTACCATCCGAGGCCCTGACCTTGATGGCTCGTTGAGACCCTTCCAGGCGCGCTGCTGACTTTGGTCTAGATGCTACTGGTTCTGATGACCGTTGCTCGCCACGGACTTGGTGCAGCTGCGTAACGACCGGCCGCGGGCTTCGCAATGCCCCCGGTCCGCCGGTGGCGCCAGACCTGCTGATCATCGTATACAACGGGAAGCTCTGCGCGTTCGCCGATTGGTATAAGGCTGCCAACCGTCTCGTGGGACGAGTTTTTCAGCAGCTTATTGAAGTGCGACTTGGGAAGCTGCTGACATCAATTCTTCGGGACTCGGCGCCCGGCATAGATTTTGGCCCCCCTCTTCGGCTTCTGTGAAACTCCAGCGCACAGTGCCTTCCCGATCGAGCAGGAACTCGCCGATAAGCGGCATGTGACCGGCGATGATAATCTGCTGGTCGGCCGCCGTCATTTCATACGGGTCCTTTTTCTCAAGAAAGTCGCCCGCCGCAGCCGGGTTCATCGGCACGGGCAACTCCCGCGGCAAATCGATCCGCATTGTCATGACCGCGTCCATTCCGAGCTTGTGCGGCCATGCGGTTTCATTCTCCGTGAGCTCGAGGATGGGTAAACCGAAGGCGCGATGCGAAGCCCCCTCCGGGTCGGATGCGCTAATAAGGTTGGGTAATGGATGGTAACGGAAGTAGAGCCGCGCCCGTTCGACGGGCGTCTTGACGACGGCGAGACACTCGATGCCTTTCTCCTTCAGGGCAGGGTTGAGCTGCGCCATCGCCGAGACATGACGCCGACAGAATGGACAGTGTAGGCCTCGAAATAGACCGATCAGTAACGGGCTACGGCCTCGAAAATCATCGAGCGCGATCTTGCCTTCGCGCGAGATCGCATCGAGTACAACATTCGGTGCCCGGTCGCCCGGCTGCAGCGGGCGGTCGACACGATCCGTGGACATGAACAACCTCCTCCCGATCAATCAAAAAGGGCAGCACACCCAGCGCTTCGGGGGTCGAGCCCCTGCTGGGCGCAAACTCCCTTCGCAGGGCAAAGTAGCGTTCGGCCTCTGGCATATTGCAGACGTCGAACTTGAGCTTTGCAGGCCCATCATAGCATGGAAACATCCGCGGGCGAACATTCAGGCTGGTCAGCAATCCGCGGCGTGCTATGTCCTCAGGGAGATTTTGGATCGAGCTCCCTGCCTTTATCCAAAGCACGTTCTGACGCCCAAGATAAGTTTATCGAAAGCGATCTCACGTCCAACACTGAGCGTGATTTTCTCAACGGCCCGTGCCATGTCGTTTCTCCGAGCCGGCTGGAGCTTTCTACAGCCTCCGAGCCCGTCGGAAATTCCCTTCCCTCCCTTTCTAAGTAGGCGACCATCAGCCGCAAGGATAACGCAATCTTGATCGATGATGACAGTTTCCCGATCGCAGCATCGATCTATCTGCTTTGGCAACCACACTGAAGACGCTGGCTGTGAGTGAGCGATGGGAGGGTTGAGGGATGCGCCGGATTCGGAAATTGCCCGCAGCGATGGCAATGCTCATCGCCGTTGCCACGTCGGCGTCGTCCTGCACGACGAGCTCTACCGACCCGGCGCAGACCGGCTCGATTGGATACTCCAGCGCTGACTTCGCACTCAGGCCGGCTTGTCGCGACGGATTCGGCAACGATCGTCCTTGCAGCTATTAGCATATAGATGACGCAGCGAGAATGATCGGCACCCCTTGCAGTTTTCGAAAGCCGGAGCTCTTCGTTACAACGGATGTTGGAAAATCGTTACGAACACCGATAAGCGTGATACACACCGTCGAAGTGCTCCAGGAAAGACAGTCATGCGGTATCTTCGGTCAGGGCCGCGTCGGCTTCACACGCAGGAGGTGGGCGCCGCGCGCGCCAAAACGGTGGGTCTGAGGTCGGGGGAGATCGCCGATCGGAATATTCGTGTCATCCTAGAAGCCATCCGCCGGCATGGGCCACTGACGCGCACCGAGCTTGGGCGCCATAGCGGGCTGACCGGGCCTGGCATCACCAATATCCTGCGTCGGCTCGCCGAAGAGAAGCTCGTGACGTCGAACCGGCGCAACGGGCTCGGCGGTGGGGCAACAGCCACGGAATTCTCGCTGCGCCCGGAGGGCGCGTTTTCGATCGGCGTCAAGCTTCGCCGGACGCGCGGCGAGATCGTGCTGATCGATCTCAGCGGCCAAGTGCATGATCGGGTCTATTTCGACGTGGAACCGGAAGACGGGGTCGGCGCGGTGCATGCGGCAGTCAGGGACATGGTCGATCGGCATGCGACATTGCCGATCGTCGGGCTCGGGATCGCCGCCAACGATTGGAGCGATGCGCGCAGCGAGCAGCTCTCCGGGATGTCGAAGATGTCACGGCCCTGCGTCGAAAACGAATGCACGGCGAGCCTCCTTGCCGAGCGCACGATTGGCAGTGCCATGCCGGAGGGCGGGCTTGCGATGATCATCATCGACGATGACGTTCAGGCGGGCTTCCTCATCCGGGGCATTCCCTACTCCGGCGTGCATGGGCGGGCGGGCAGCATCGGCGAAATGCTGACGGGGCCTGATAATGTCCAGCTCAACACCGTCGTCGGCTTCAGTTCCCTGCGCTCACGCATCGGCGACGAGGACTTCGCTCGCCTGCTCAAGGGCGAGGAATTTTCCTCGCCGTCGCTGTCGCAATGGATCCGCGAGGCCGCGGGGCATCTGCTCGACCCGATCATCGCCATGGCCGGCTTCATCGCCCCGAGCGTCGTCATGATCGGCGGCGACCTGCCGCACGGCGTAATCGAGGCGCTGATCCATCAGCTCTCCGTCGAGCGGCGCGACACCTCGACCAGGCCGCTGCTGACGCCATGGATTTCGCCGATGCGGCCGGCAAGCTTCAGCGGCGGCGGCGTTGCGCTGGGTGCGGCCCTCCTGCCCTTCCTCAACACCCTGCTGCTGCCGCCGGCCTCGGCTTGAAGCCAAAAGCGCTGCGCGCTTGACCGGCTTACGCAAGCGTCTCGTCGGCGTGGCTGAGATCGGAGGCGAGCGCCTTGTCGAGCACCTTCTGGAGGTTGGCGGCGCGCCGGAACGAGGGTTCCTGGGTCTTGCCCGCCCGCACGGCCTGGACGAAACGCTGATAGTTCGTCTCGACGGGATCGAAAGGCACGTCGCGCCAGGTCGCCGTGTGCACGTCTTCGCCGAGGCAGGCGCGCAGCGTCGATTTGCCGGTATCGTAGATCATCTCGACCGAGCCGGTTTCGCCATAGACCCGGAGACGGAGCTGATCCATCTGGCCGGCGGCCGTGCGTGTCGCCTGGATCGTGCCGATCGCGCCATTGGTGAAATCGACATTCATCGTGAAGCTGTCATTGGCGTCGAGATCATATTCGCCGATCTTATGACCCGGCGCCTTGTCAAAGGTTTTCAGCCGCGCGAAGACATGGGCGATGTCGAGGCCCGAGCCATAGGATGCGAAATCAACGATGTGGATGCCGATATCGCCGAGCGCGCCGTTCGAGCCGTGCTTCTTGCTCAGCCGCCAGAGCCATTTGCTTTCGCTCTTCCAGTCGCCCCAATGGCGGCCGACCAGCCAGCTTTGCAGATGCGACGCCTCGACGTGGCGCACCGCGCCGATTTCGCCGGCAAGCACCATCTGCCGGCCCTTCTGCAGCGCCGGCGAATTGCGATAGGTTAGATTGACCATGCCGACCTTGCCGGCCCGCTCGATCGCCTCGGTCATTTCCATGGCTTTCACGGCATCGGTGGCGAGCGGCTTTTCGCAGAAGACATGTTTGCCCGCGGCGACCGCCTGCAGCGTCGTCGGATGGTGGATGCGGTCAGGCGTGACGTTCGCCACCGCATCGAACTCGCCCCAGGCGAGCGCCTCCTCGAGCGTGGCGAAGTGATTGGCGACGCCATGTTCGGTGCAGAAGGCCGCGAGCCGCTCGGGCACAACATCGACGCCGCCGACGACGCTCACGCCTTCGATCGTCTTGAAGTGGGCGGCGTGCTGATTGGCCATGCCGCCGGTTCCGACAATGAGTAAACGCATCTTCTCCTCCATGGACTTCAGTTTCCGGCTGCCGCTGCGGCCGGGCCAAGACGAACCGACACCATCGCGGCCATCCGCGATCGATCGGGACTCTTCTTCAGGAAAATTGCGGGTTGGATGCACGGGGCGTCCGTAAGGCGCGCTCGATAACTTAATTTGACGGGCATCCCTTCCGAAAACCGAGGCGTGCGCTAGCTGCTGTTGAATGTCGCCAGCATCTCATCCTCCCAAGCTCTGGCTTGACATCAAATCAAAGTAACTTAATCTAATTAATGCAGCACGGAAATGAGGAGAGGTCAACCGACCGCCAGGCTGTATTCGTTCAAAATGGGGAGGAGACCCATCATGAAGAGCGCAACCGTCAGCGCATTGGCGCTGAGCACTGTCTTATTTTCAGCATCCACGATTTTTGCCCAGGAACTTGCCACCAAAGACCGGATCGGCACTGCCGATGCGCCGAAGACTCTCGTCGTCCGCCTGACGAACGACAGCCCGAACAATTCCGATCCCGCCATCGCCGAGGGCTACCAGAAGCTCTTCGTCGATTTCATCAAGAAGCACCCGGACTGGAAATTGCAGATGCAATTCATGTCCTCCGACATCGGCACCGAACAGGCCAAGATGCTGGAACAGGCCAAGGCCGGCAATGCGCCGGACTGCGCCGCCGTCGACTCCTTCGTGCTGTCGCAGTTCATGGTCAACCACGTGCTGGCCGATTTCACGCCCTACTTCTCCAAGGAAGAAGTGGACGACCTCTTCCCCTTCATCCGCAGCGGCATCACCGACAAGGATCAGACGATCCGCGCCTGGTGGTGGGATACGGACCTTCGCGTGCTCTATCGCAACAAGTCTGTCGTCGCTGATGCGCCTGCAACCTGGGACGACCTGAAGAAGGCAGCCCTTGCCTCCACCAAGGAAGGCATGGAAGGGGTGCTCTTCAACGGCGGGCGCTGGGAAGGCACGACCTTCGACTGGCTCGCCAATTATTGGGCGCTCGGCGGCAAGCTCGTCGACGACTCTGGCAAGCCCATCTTCGGCGAAGGCGAGAACAAGGAGAAATTCCTGAAGGCGCTGAACTACTTCAAGGATCTCGTCGATTCCGGCGCGGCCCCCAAGCGCGTCACCACCATCGCCAATTATGACGACATGAACGCGGCGGCCGCTGCTGCGACGACGGCGCTCTTCATCGGCGGCAACTGGCAATATGCTCAGCTGAAGTCGACGCTCGACGAGGACGATTTCAAAAACTGGACCTTCTCGCCGATCCCCGGCCCCTCGGTCAATGAACGCTCGACCGGCACCGGCGGCTGGACGATCGCTTCCTTCAGCAAGGACAAGGAGAAGATCGAGATGTGCGCCAACCTGGCGCGCGAGGTCTATATGGGACCGGCAAACGCGCTGCAGCAGCAGCTGCCGACCCGCAAGTCACTGTTCGACAAGTATGAGGTCTTCTCGACGGAAGCCAACAAGACCTTCGCCAATGCCCTCGTCGACGGCCAGGCGCGTCCGGGCGTGCCGATCTATCCGGAAATATCAAACCAGATCCAGATCATGATGGGCGACGTGCTCTCGGGAACGAAGAAACCGGAAGAAGCCCTGGATGCCGCATTCAGCGCGGCGATGGAGGCTTACAAGCGCCTGTGATGCCACGGCTGAGCTCAGGGATCGCGGCCAGCCCCTCATCCGGCTGCCGGCACCTTCTCCCCGCACACGCGATCTCTCCGTCCCTCACCAGCGCCTCGCAGGGCACGTCCCCTCTCCCCGTTTTTACGGGGGAGAGGGTGAGGGTGAGGGGCAGCATCTGAGCATGACGGCGCCTGTCAGCAGGCGCCGTCGACAGTGCCAAACCCGGACAGAGAAGCCAATGAGCCCTATTGCCATCGAGGCTGACAGCCCGCCTCAAAGCAGAACGTTCATGCGCCGGTTCGCCGGTGCACCCCTGCCCTGGATCATGCCCGTGATCGTCGTCATCGGCATATTCTACCTCTATCCCGTCATCGACGTTTTCCGGCTTTCCTTCACCAATGCGACGCTGATCGGCGAAAACCAGCAATATACGTTTGGCTCGATCGCCAATGCGCTGAGCTCGCCGCAGCTCCCCGACATTCTCTGGGCGACACTGATCTTCGTCGGCGGCAGCGTCATCGGCCAGCAGATCCTCGGCCTTGCGGTCGCCGTCACCGTCATTCGCGGCGAAAAGCGCGGGTTGTTCGGCACCACGATTCTGAGGACGACGGCGCTGGTCGCCTGGGTCGTGCCGGGCATTGCCGGCGGCATCATCTGGCAGATGCTGTTTTCCGAAGCGCCTTACGGCGCGCTGAACAGTATTCTGCGGCTTATGCACATGCCGACCGTCGCCTGGCTCTCGGACCCGGCGATGGCGCCGTGGTCGACGCTGATCTCGAACATCTGGCGGGGCACGGCCTTTTCAATGGTCGTCATGTATGCGGCGCTGAAATCGATCGATCCCTCGCTCTACGAAGCCGCCGAGGTCGACGGCGCCAACGCATCGCAGCAGTTCTTCTTCGTGACGTTGCCGCAGCTGCGCGCCGCCATCCTCGTCAACATGATCCTGATCACTATCCAGACGGTGAACACCTTCGATGCGATCATCACACTGACGGGCGGCGGACCCGGGCGCGCGACCGAGGTGATCTCGCTCTACGTTTTCAATATCGTCTTCCGAAATTACGATCTCTCCGGCGGCAGCGTGCTCTCCGTGCTGATGCTGATCATCAGCCTCGGGCTCGCCTTCGTCTACGCCTCGTTCCTGCCGAAGGAGGAAGAGCAATGAGCGGACGCACCGGAACCCGGCTCGGCGACGCGATGAGCTATTTCTTCATGCTGGTGATGTTCGTCTTCTTTGCCGGCCCCCTCACCTATCTCCTTTCGATGGCGCTACGTGACAAGCGCGAGGTCTATCGCGGCGCCGCGCGCTACATTCCCGACAACCCCACCATCCAGAATTTCATCACCGTTCTGAACAACAGCTATTTTCCGATCTATCTCTGGAACGGCCTGAAGCTTGCGGCGCTGAGCGGGCTCGGCGTGCTGATCGTTGCCTTGCCCGCCGCTTACGCGTTCTCCCGCTTCCAGTTCCGCGGCAAGGGCCTGTCGATGATGGGGCTGCTGCTTTTCCAGATGATTTCGCCGCTCGTCATCATGGTTCCGCTCTATCGCTACATGAACCGCCTCGGATTGCTGGATACGCATTTCGCCGTCGTCATGGTCTATATCGCGCTTGGCGTTCCCTTGGCGACCTGGCTGTTGAAAAGCACGGTCGACGGCATTCCGCGCAGCCTCGACGAGGCGGCGATGATCGACGGCTGCAACCGCTTCTCGGTCTTCTGGCGCATCATCCTGCCCCTGTCGGCGCCGGGCATCGCCTCGGTCTTCATCATCACCGTGATTGCCGGCTGGTCGCAATTCCTGGTGCCTTTCTTGCTGCTCACCAAAAATGACCTGATGCCGATCGGCGTCGGAATCTTTAACTTCCGCGGCATGCAGACCGACTCATCCATCCAGTTGCTTGCCGCCGCCTGCCTGATTGCGGTGGTTCCGGCGATCGTGGCCTTCCTGTCGCTCCAGAGGCTGATCCTCGGTGCGATGACCAGCGGCGCGGTGAAGGGATGAAGAGGTCTGCTTCACTCTTCACGCGTGCGGAAGGATTGAACACATGAACCAGACACTCGGCGCCAGGCACTCTCCCGATCTGACGGGCGCCAATGTCGAAGATGCGGGCGAGCACAACAGGGCCGTCGTGCTCCGCTGCATCCACCGCCAGGCGCCGATTTCACGCGCCGAGATCGCCAGGCAAACCGGCTTTACCAAACCGGCGATCGCCCGCATCGTCGACCGCCTGCTCGACGAGGGCCTGATCATGGAAGCCCGCCGTCGGCATGGGTTGAGGGGCCAGCCGGCGATCGAGCTCGAGATCAATCCGGATGCTTATTACGCGATCGGCATCAATATCGACCGCGACCATCTAACGATTCTGGCCGTCGACGCCGTCGGCAATGTGCGCGCCCGGGTGCATCACGAAAAGCGCTTCATCTTGCCGTCGGAATTCATGCAGCTGACATCAGATGCGATCTCGCATTTCCAGCGCAGCCGGCTGATCGACGATGCGCGCCTTGCCGGCATCGGTCTCGCCATGCCGGATTGGCTGGGCGAAATCTCGCTACTCGGCAAGCCCGATGCCTATCAGGAATGGACTGATTTCGACGTGCGCGCCGCACTGGAGAACCTGACGCCGCATCCCGTCTTCACCGAGAATGAGGCCAATGCCGCCGCCCTTGCCGAGCTCAACTACGGCCTCGGCGCGGAAAGCAGCAGCTTCTTCTATATCGCCGTCAATGCCTGCCCGGGCGGCGGCCTCGTTCTCGACGGCAACGGCCATCGCGGCGCCATGGGCCTCAGCGGCGAGATCGGCTGGCTTCCGATTGCCGACGGCCGCGACGGCGAGGCACAGAAGGTTCAGCTTCTCGGTGAGATCTTTTCGCTGTTCTTCCTCTATGAATTCCTCGCCCGGCATGGGATCAAGGTGAGCGTGCCCCAGGATCTGCTGGCGCTCGATGCGCGCGGCAAGCGCCTCGTTTCGCAGTGGCTGAAGGAAATGAGCGCGCATCTCGCCGTCGCCGTCAAACATATCGCCATGATCGTCGATCCCGACGCCGTGCTCGTCGGCGGCCGGCTGCCGATCCGCATCGTCGATGAATTGCTGCGGTATGTGCACGAACATCTCGACGCCGAGGACACGAACCTGCCCTCGCTGCATCGCGCCTCGATCGGTGAGGATGCCTCGGCCATGGGCGCGGCGGCGATGCCGATGGCGGCGGCCCTCATGCTCGCATCGGCAGATGTGGCGCAACGCACGCGCTCGCCGCTGAAATTCATGGATCGGCTGAACAGTTGAAACGGCCGCAGGGCCTGGATTTTGATGAAGATCGGAGGATATGGTGAAGATCGGCTTCTATACCTCGACATTCAATGACCGCCCGCTGGAGGAAGTGGTGGATTTCGCCGCATCGGCGGGGTTCGATGCGATCGAGATCGATGTCGGCGGCCACATCAAGACGCCCGACCGGGTGGAGGACGCCGTTACGCTCGCAAGAAGCCGCGGCCTCTTCGTTTCCTCAATCACCTTTTTCGGCAACCAGCTCGATGCCGACCGCGACAAGCGCCGTGAGCTTCGGGCAAGGACCTCCGAATTTGCCAGAGCGGTCGGCAAGGCCGGCGTTCCGATCTTTGTCATCTTTCCCGGCCGCGACGACACGGCGAGCGACGACGCCAATTATGATGACTTCGCCGATTTCGCGAACGGGCTGATCGCAGAGACGCAGGCAAGCGGCCTCACCTTCGCCATCGAGAACTGGCCGGGTCCGAGAGACAATTTCATCGGAACGACGCCGAAGGGATGGCAGGAGCTTTTCCGCCGAATCGAGGACAGCCGCTTCGGCCTCGAATTCGATCCCTCGCACCTCATCCGCATCGGTGTCGATCCTTATCGGGCGCTGGAGGCGGTTAAGGATCGCATCGCCATTCTGCACGCCAAGGATACGGCGATCGATAAGGAGGCCCTGCAGGCGCTCGGCTATCACGGCAAGGGCTGGTGGCAATACAAGCTGCCGGGGCTCGGCCTGCTCGACTGGCCGCGTTTCCTCAGGCAGGCCCGCGGCTACGGTTTTGACGGCACGCTGTCGATCGAGCACGAGGATGCCGCCTATGGCTGGCCGGGCAAGGACTTGGCCGCGCGCAGGCAAGGCGAGCGCCTCGGCCTCGATTATCTCAAAAGTGTCTTGAACGGTCTTTGACGGCGAATTCGGGAGGAATTTCATGGCCCATGTTTCGGTCAGCAATGCGCGCAAGGATTACGGCGCGTTCAAGGCCATCAAAGGCGTGTCCGTCGATATCGGCGACGGCGAATTCGTCGTCCTGGTCGGCCCGTCCGGCTGTGGGAAATCGACATTGCTCAGGATGATCGCCGGCCTGGAGGGCATCACCTCGGGGAAAATCCAGATCGGCAAGCACATCGTCAACGAGCTTGCGCCCAAGGATCGCGACATCGCCATGGTGTTCCAGAACTACGCGCTCTATCCGCATATGACGGTGGCCAAGAACATGGGTTTTTCGCTGCGGATGAAGCGCATGCCAAGATCGGAGATCGATCAGCGCGTCGGCAATGCTGCAAAAATCCTCGGGCTGGAAAACCTGCTGGAGCGTTATCCGAAACAGCTTTCCGGCGGCCAGCGGCAGCGCGTCGCCATGGGCCGGGCGATCGTGCGCGATCCGGCCGTCTTCCTGTTCGACGAGCCTTTGTCGAACCTCGACGCCAAGCTGCGGGTGCAGATGCGCTCGGAAATCAAGGAACTGCACCAGCGGCTGCAGACGACGACGATCTACGTCACCCACGACCAGATCGAGGCCATGACCATGGCCGACAAGATCGTCGTCATGAAGGACGGGCTGATCGAGCAATCGGGGTCGCCGCTCGAACTCTACGACCGCCCGAACAATCTGTTCGTCGCCGGTTTCATCGGCTCGCCGGCGATGAATTTCATCAAGGGCAGCATGAGCGAAGACGGGTTCAGAACCGGGGACGGCCTGCTGCTGCCGAGCGAACGCCGCCCGGGCAATGCGGTGACCTACGGCATTCGCCCCGAACATATCATGCTCGACCCCAACGGCATCGAAGTGACGACTGTCGTCGTCGAGCCGACCGGCTCGGAAACACTCGTCCTTGTTCGGCTCGGAGGGCAGACGCTGACCTGCGTCTTCCGCGAGCGGATCAGGGCCGCCCCAGGCGACGTGTTGAGGATCGCCCCTGGTCACGACACCGTTCACCTGTTCGGCGAAGACGAACAGCGCATCACGACAGGCGAAGCGCCACTGAGCTAAGCCCGCCGAATGACCCCTCCCCTTCGGCCGGGTGCCGCCGGGGGCGCGTTCGCCGCGCCCCCGGCCCAAAATCCCCGGTCGTCCGGACATCACGCAGAGAGGCGGCAAGTGCTTGAACAAGCACCGAAAAGGTTAATATGCGTTAACCTTAAATTTCTTGGCCGGCATCGGAGAATCGCGGATAATAACGGTTAGAAGGGCTTTTGCTCCCGAAAATCGTTATCCGAAAGATTGCTGCCGATGAACGCCAATTCGAACGCCTTGAAGGCCGCGCCGCTGCATTTCGAGGATCAGATTCTCGAGCACGGCGATGTCATTTCGAAGAAGCTGCATCTTTTGAGCGTGCAGCGCTTTCCGCCGAACGCAAAGAAGACGCTGCGCCGCTTTTCCCTGGCCGAGGTCGCCAATTATGTCGGGGCCTCGCAGAGCACGCTGAAGAAACTGCATCTCGAAGGCAAAGGCCCCTGCCCGCAGACTTCGCCTTCCGGGCGGCGCTCCTACAGCGCCGAGCAGATGCTGGAGCTCCGGCGCTATCTCGATGCGCATGGCCGCTCCGAGAGCCGCATGTATGTGCCCCACCGCCGCGCCCATGAGAAACTGCAGGTCATCGCCGTCGTCAACTTCAAGGGCGGCTCGGGCAAGACGACGACATCAGCCCATCTCGCCCAGCATCTGGCGCTGACCGGCCATCGCGTGCTTGCCGTCGATCTCGATCCGCAGGCCTCTCTCTCTTCCCTGCACGGCTTCCAGCCGGAATTCGACCAGGCCTCCTCGCTCTATGAGGCGATCCGCTATGACGGCGGGAAGAAGCCGCTCTCCGAGATCATCCAAAAGACGAATTTTCCTGGCCTCGATATCGTGCCGGCCAATCTCGACCTGCAGGAATACGAGTACGATACGCCCCTCGCCATGGCCGACAAGTCGAGCAATGACGGCAAGACCTTCTTCACCCGCATCTCGCGCGCGCTCGCCGAAGTCGACGACCGCTACGACGTTGTCGTCATCGATTGCCCGCCGCAGCTCGGCTATCTCACCCTGACGGCGCTGACGGCGGCATCAAGTGTCTTGATCACCATCCATCCGCAGATGCTCGACGTCATGTCGATGGGCCAGTTCCTGCTCCTGCTCGGCGGCATCCTGAAGCCGATCCGCGCCGCCGGCGCCGAGGTGAACCTCTCCTGGTATCGCTATCTCATCACCCGCTACGAGCCGACCGACGTGCCGCAGGCGCAGATGGTTGGCTTCATGTCGACGATGTTCCACGAGTTCATGCTGAAGAACCAGATGGTCAAATCGACGGCGATCTCGGATGCCGGGATCACCAAGCAAACGCTCTACGAGGTCGAGCGCGCCTCGATGAACCGGGGAACCTATGATCGCGCGCTGGAGGCGATGGACGCCGTCAACGCGGAGATCGCCGGCCTCATCCACCAGGCATGGGGGCGGTGAATTTGTCGGCTGACAAATTCGCCGTTTCCGTAAAGCAAATCAATGCAATGACCGCAATCGGAGGAAGCGATGGCACGAAAGAATCTGCTTGAAGGGCTGGCCGATATGCCGGATGAAAACGCCGGCGCGCCGAATTATCCGATGCGCGGGGCAGGCCGGTCGCTCGTCCGCTCGCTGGATGAGCTTGCCAAGCAGGCGGAAAAATTCCTGGAGGGCGAAGCGGTGGTCGATCTCGACCCCGATCTCGTCGAAGCCTCCTTCGTCAAGGATCGCCTGTCAGAGGATGACGAGGATTTTCACGCGTTGGTGGAAGCGATCCGGGCGCGCGGGCAGGACACGCCCATCCTGGTGCGTCCCCACGCCAGGATCGACGGGCGTTATCAGGTGGTCTTTGGCCATCGGCGGCTGCGCGCCGCCCGCGAGCTCGGCCGCAATGTCCGCGCCGTCGTCAAGACGATCGACGACCGGACCCACGTGATCGCCCAGGGCCAGGAGAATTCGGCGCGCTCGGACCTCACCTTCATCGAGCGGGCGCTGTTCGCCAGACGGCTCGAGGAGCTCGGCTATGACAGGGAGGTTATCTCGACAGCACTTGCCGCCAACGCGGCTTCAGTCTCGAAGATGCTGTCGGTCATGGATCGCCTCTCGTCGGAGGTCGTCCAGGCGATCGGCGCGGCGCCCGGCGTCGGTCGCGAACGCTGGGTGGAACTTTCGCTGCTCGCCGGCAAAGCGGCCAATGCGGCAAGTGTCGCCAAGGTCCTGCAAGACGACAATTTTCATCAGCTATCTTCCGACAAACGTTTCGAGGCGCTCTATGCGGCGCTGAACAAAAGCGCACGGCCGGTCAAGAAAACCATCGCCGCGAGGAAGGTCAGTTGGCAGCCGCTTGATAACGCGGTTCAGGCGGAAATGAAGAATGACGGCAAGGCGTTCTCGCTCTCGATGAAGGCGAGAAATGCCGGCCGGTTCGGAGACTTTCTCTCCAGCAGGCTGGATGCGCTCTACGAGCAATTCCTCGCCGAGGAAGGCAAACAAGGAGACTGAAACCGCAAAAGAAAAAGGCCCCCAAACGAACGAGTCGTGGAAGCCCTTCTCACATCCTTAGCAAGACAGAGAATCGCATTTTCACGAATCCCAGTCAAGAGTCCTCTAGCGCCACCCGCGTCTTCCCAGACATGCAAATGACGCTGTAGCACTTTTTCACCTCGCATCGTTTCGGTGAGCGGATTTCTTTTGCCTGATTAGAGGTGAAGGAAATGGAGAGTGAGACTGTGACGACGCCCTTCGGGCGGCGGCCGATGACGCTTGCCTTGCTGCTGAAACAGCGGCGTGGCGAAGCGATTGCGGCCGGGACGACGCGCAACAAATGGAAATTGTTCCGATCGGTCTGCGAGGCGCGGACAGGGCTCGGCGTGACCGATCGGGCGCTCACCGTGCTCGATGCGCTGCTGAGCTTCTATCCCGAGAACGAACTCTCCAGCGAAAAAGGGCTGGTGGTCTTTCCCTCGAATGTGCAGCTTTCGCTGCGAGCACGCGGCATGGCCGCCGCGACGCTCCGCCGGCATCTGGCCGTGCTCGTCGAGGCCGGCCTCATCTCCCGCAAGGACAGTCCGAACGGCAAGCGTTATGTCCGCCGCGGCGGAGCAGGCGGCATCGACCAGGCCTATGGCTTCAGTCTCGCCCCGCTTCTGGCCCGCGCCTCGGAGATCGAGGCAATGGCCGCCGGGCTCGCCGCCGACCGGCAGATCTTGCGGGCGATGAAGGAGCGGCTGACGATCTGCCGGCGCGACATCGCCAAGCTCATCGCCGCAGCCGTCGAGGAAGCCGTTCCCGGCGAGTGGGAGCGGATTTATTCGCTGTTTCACGCACTACTGGAACGCATCCCGAAGGCGGCAACACCCGAAAATCTGCCGCCGCTTCTAAAGGAACTGGAGATACTCCGCCTCGATATCATCAACATATTGGAATCACGAGAGGAAATGCAAATTGCGAGCACCAGTGAATCCCAGTTTGAGCGCCACATACAGAATTCGAATTCCGAATCCCTATCTGAATCTGAACCGGGCTTGGAAACGGCGCAGGAGGCGAGGCGGGACGATCAACCGAGGTCAGGGCTGAAAGACGATGATCAAGGCAGGCGAGGGGATGGCGGGCAGGGATTGCGGGCTGTTCGGACGGATGCCGGGAGATTGAAATCCTTTCCACTCGGCACGGTCCTGAAGGCTTGCCCCGATATCGCCGATTATGGCACGGGCGGAGCGATCGGCAGCTGGCGGGATCTCATGACGGCGGCGGTCACCGTGCGCACGATGCTGCGTGTCGGCCCGCCGGCCTATGAGGAAGCCTGTGCGGTGATGGGGCCGGAAAATGCGGCCATCGTTATGGCCTGCATTCTGCAAAGGGGAGGGTGCATCACCTCCGCCGGCGGCTATCTCAGGGATCTCACGCGTCGCGCCAAACGCGGCGAATTCGCGCTCGGCCCGATGCTGATGGCGCTGCTGCGGGCGAAGGATCCGCCAATCGCCGAAGTTAGCTGA